>NZ_VUKD01000009.1 GCF_009193155.1 Georgenia subflava | reverse complement strand
ATCCTTCCTCGCGTCCATCGCCATCCGCGTCGCCCGCTCCTGCAGCTCGACGCTGTACTTCCTCGGTGCTGCCATGACTCTCATCCTTCCGTGGAATGAGAGCCTCCATCAGACCCGGGGCGATTCACCTTCTGCCCCGACGGCTCCGGGATCGTGGTCCGGACCCGCCGGCGCTTGCGGTAGCCGCGGATGCCGTGCTCGCGCATCACCCGCGCGACCCGCTTGTGGTTGACCCGCTCCCCAGCGGCGACCGCGTCGTTGAGCTCCGCGGTCACCCGCGGGGCCCCGAGGTTGTTGTCCTGGGCGTGGATGGCCCGGATCTTCTCGGCCAGCTCGGCGTCGGCCGCGGCCCGAGCCGCCCGGGCCGGTGCCCCGGCCTTCCAGGCGTAGTAGGACGATCGCTCGATCTCGACGAGCTCACACAACCGCTTCACCTCGAAGGTGTCCTGGTGGTCGGCGACGAACTGGAAGCGGCTCACCAGTTCGTCTCCCCGGCGAAATACTTCGCCGCCGACCTGAGGATCTCTCGCTCGGTCGTAAGCTTGGTCCTCTCAGCCTCCAGCTCGTTGACCCGCGCCCGAAGCCGGGCGATCTGCTGCTCGTCGGTCTCCTCCCTCGCAGCCGGCGCCGACGCCTCCGGCTGGGCCGGTTTGAGCGGGCTGGCGGTGGGCGTGCCGTCGGCAGCGGTCTTCTTGCCGGTCCCGTACAGGCCGAGCCAGTGACGCAACGTGCCACGCTCGACGCCCAGGTCCTCGGCGATGCCACGCACCGTCGCGCCCGGAGTGGACTCGTACAAATCGACGGCCTGCCGACGGAACTCATCGGAGTAGTTCTTACGGGCCATGGTTCAAGATTCTCGCTCTCTCCCGCGATTGCGGGATTCAGCGTGTCCACGAACCAGGGTCAGGGCCCACCACCACGCCAGCGCCCGGCCCGGTGCCACCCCCCGGGCCGGAGAAGACCGCTCACTCACCCAGGGCACCAGCGCCTGGGCGGCACTGGGCCACCAGCACGGCGACGACGCGGCCACCGGTGAGGAGGTGGCCTCATGAGCGCGGCGACCACGGCAGTGCCGACTCTCGGGTCCCGGCGGCCCCGCCGCTGCCGGAGGACCTCCAAACGCTGCTGCGCCGGCTACGGCTGCGCACATCCGCACCCACGCCCCCGAGGTCATCGCCACCGCCAAGGCCCAACGCTGGGAACCCGTCGAGGTCCTGCGCGCCCTGCTCAGCGAGGAGGCCGCCGGCCGCGACCGCGCCGCGCTGGCCACCCGCCGCACCGCGGCAGGCTTCCCCACCGGCAAGACCTTCGACGCCTGGGACGAGGCCGCCTCCTCGATCCCCGTCCCGACCCAGCAGGCACTACGCACCCTGGAATGGGTCACCCGCAAGGAGAACCTCGTCCTCTGCGGCCCCTCCGGCACCGGCAAGACGTTCCTGCTCGAGGCCCTGGGCCAGCAGGCCGTCGAGCAGGGGCTGAAGGTCTCCTGGTTCACCCTCGAAGACCTCGGCGCCGTGCTGCGCCGCCACCGCGCGGACGACACCGTCACCAAGGCCATCGCCAGGGTGCTGCGCGCCGACCTGATCATCGTCGACGACATCGGCCTGCTCCCCGTCGCGACCGACGCCGCCGAGGGCCTCTACCGCCTCGTCGACGCCGCCTACGAAAAACGGGCCGTCGCCATCAGCTCGAACCTCCATCCGGCTGGCTTCGACGAACTCATGCCCAAGACCATCGCCACCGCCACGGTCGACCGGCTCTTGCACCACGCCCACGTCTGCCAGACCAGCGGCGAGTCCGTCCGCCTCTCCCAGGCACTGACCGGACGAGGAGTGAAGGCCTTGGCCTAACCAACGAGGCCGGTGATGGCCAGCACTGGGCAGATCCCATGGCCATCACCGGGCAGATCTCGTGACCGTCACCGGGCAGGTCTCACGACCGCCCCTGGGCAGTCCTCACTGTCCCTTGACACACCTCCCAGGCGGCCGAGCCGAAGCGCCTGACCGTGGCCCGCGTCGCCGAGACGGGTCCTCATCGATGACGCGCAGCGGTTTGAATGGCGTCACAGTGGTCGGGGTCGATGTGCACGTGTGGCGCCACACCCGCCGCGGCGCCAAGTTACGTCACCGTCGGAGCAGAGCGAGTCGCCCTTTGCGGCCGCGGTGACCGCGAGTATCCAGCAGGACGCGGCAGCGGCACTTCGTCCAGCGCCCGACGCTGTCGCGGTGATGGATCCCTTCCCACGTCGTCCGGGATGGTCGGGGACGCCGCGCACCCTGTACACCGGCGCCGATCTGCTCACCGACCGGCAGACCCAGCGGCTTCAAGAACTCTTCGCACCGGACGCCTTGTCGAGGTCGAGGCTGCCTAGGGCAGCGTCGCGCTGCCGATGTTCTGGCCTTCTTCGACCGCCCTGGTGCGTCCAACGGCCCTACCACGGCGATCAATTGGTCGGTCCGACCACGTCCGCGGCTCCGCCCTCGGATTCCAAAACGCACCAACTACATCGCCAGAATCTCTACTCGAGGCCGGCGGATTCAGAAGCCCTCCTACACCCTCAATTCTGAAGAGCAAGCACCGAAGTCCGCCGCAGCAGGCGTCGCGATCGCGAACTCCCGGATCGGGGGACAGAACTGTGCGTGCTCGTCGCGACCTCACCGCACCCAGAAGCGCAATGGGTAAAACTGATGTGCCGCGGCTGAGGGCTCGACCTCTTTCAAAGGCTTCCGAGCTCGGGGTCGACGACGGAGCCGCGGCCAGGCAGGGGGCTTGGTTTTCAGCCGCGACGCCCCATATCGGACTGCGTACCTCCCGAGCGAAGAACCACTACGACCCTGGCACTGCCCCCATGTCAGGAGTTATTCGGGACGCTTTTGCCCCACGCATCCATGATACGACCTCTTCGGAACTGAGTACCTCAGCATAGGTGTACCGCATCGACTCGATGGAAGCCTCTTGGATTACGGGTGAAGCGGCAGCTGTGGCATCTTCGACAACCACTACGTCATACCCTCGATCCGAAGCCGCCCGCGCGGTGGACTCCACACACTCGCTAGTCTCGACGCCAGTCATCACAAGAGTTCGGATTCCAAGATTCATTAACACGTAATCGAGGTTCGTGCTACTGAACGGGCCAGAAGATGTCTTGTTAATGACGATCTCGTCGCCGACTGGTTCGACCCCTTCAATGAACTGAGAGTCGAGCGATCCAGGGAACACCAGCGAACCAAGGCGCTTGTGCTGAGCACTCCTGTCGCGACCATCACGCGTTAAGGACTGTATACGGAGATGAATCACCTCCAGCTCGGCATTCCTAAAGGTCGATTGAAGGCGCGATACTGCCGGAACGACGACCTCGTTCAGCCGGTCGAAGTACATGCGGTAGCCACCACTAGCCGGATGATGAAGATCGATTGTGGCGAAACTCCCACCGGTGTGGGTGCAGCAGAATTTCTGCAAATCAATACACAGCAGGGCCGTCTTGCGATCAAATGCGCGCAGCTTTGCGCGATTCTTCTTTACCACCAATAGCCTTTCCTCCCATCATTCCCAACAGGATGTCTGTGCCGCCTCATGAACTTTATGCCGGTGATTGACGGGTTGACGTTGCCCAATTCCGCGGTGTGCGTGGTGAGTGAGGTCCGTGAGACTCGTTCGGATATGGAGTAGCGCCCGTCCCATCACCCTCTCCGAGAGAACGATGTCGCATTCAGAGCGGGAAGTCGCCCATAGCTCTGTGGCGAAGCGCCCGGGCTCATCGGTACAACGTCAGGCTCCGCCGTGTCCGGCGGCGGTGAGCCGGGACTCTTGGGCACCAAACCTGCTGCTATCCAGCCAGGAGTGGGGATGCCCGGACTCTTTGGGACTGCGTTCGAATATGCCTGTCCCGGCGGCGGGGAACCCGGACTGCTCGGAAGGACTGTCGACTCCATCGCGCTCACCTTCTCTTCTCGTACGATTGGAATGTAGCGACCGAAATGAATATGCATTCCGCCCGGCACACTGGTGGCACCGCCGTCGAAGGCGAGCGCCGAGATTGCTGTAAGTAGACCGAAACGAATCACAGATTGACGTTAGGAGGCCATTTCCAACTATCGGAAAATCGCTCGGCCGCCCACCCGGTTCGCCATGGCACAAGGAGTTCAAGTTCGAGTCGAACAGAACTCACGAGCCAGGTGGTGTTATACCGTATAAAGCCGTCATGGTATCTACCTGCCAGGATCCATGGTTCGCCCCTTATCGCCAATGGGTGCCAGACCAACCAAGTCCCCGACGCGGCGAGCCTTCCAGGTTCAATCACAATGTTGACCAAACTCAAATACTGGAGGGACATGTCGAACGCATCCCGAAATTGCGTTACAAGCCTGTTAAGGCCGTTCACCTCCTCGTAAATACCGAACTGCTCGCCGGTCCAGGAGAACGTATCGGCAATCGGGAAATCCGATGCGGCGAATTCGCTGGAGCCATTAGTGGCCTTGTCGAACGACTCGACGAACCGCAGCTTGGCGTCCTCAATATCTCTGCGATCTTCTAAGAGCGCAAGGCGGTGATCGCACGCTTCCAATTCTGTTGCATCACCCGGCGGATACCTGCGATCTGAAGCCAATTGCGTTCACTCCTCAGCTGTGGGTAGTTCACCCGTGGACGTTTGGTCAATCACTCTCGTGGCTGGCGCCCACCCGCGATCGTGTGGGCTAATGAAATGGACGGACTGCTGCCATTCGTTCCACCGCCACTTTTGCTGCCAGTCAGTCGCTAGCGCGACATCGTGCGTAAACGCTCCAACGGCGGATGCCGTTCCTATTACAGGCGTTTCCCACCCATAGCAGTGCACCTGGACGGTATCATCGCCAAGACCGGTCACCCGTATGTTAGTAAAGTAGTGCAGGGTGAAGGGTGCGACTAGCTGCTTGAAGAAGGCGGCAATATCGTCGTGACCAACGTGCTCATCACCGTTGCTCGCGAATCGTGCGTTGCGAGACCAGTACTTCTCGAGGCCAGCGATTTGATAAGGACCTTCATCGCACGCTTCCCCATAAGCAGTGATCATTGCTCGCACTTCAACCGATCGTTCGAGTGCCGAAACTCTACGAACCAAATCGGAAACGCGTTTACCTCGATCGTTCATGTGGCTATACCCCGCTTCATTGCGAAAACAAGCTTTCCCGTTGCCCGACCCGAGGTTCGGCGTGTCGTTGACATGTGCACAAAGCCCCAGATGAAGTTTCGCCGTCTGTGACACGTGCCGCGCCCAGACGGGCGGTCAATCAACTCCGCTCTCAGACGGATACGAATTCGAGTGCGACGTCCTTCCACCTATGTTCGCGGGTGAAACCTGTCTTGACGATCTCACCCACGCTCATTACTGCAAAGTCATCTGCTAAGGAGAAGGCGAATTCAAGATCCTGTTCTACAGCCAGAACGGTAGTCTTGTACTTCTCACGCTGGTCAGCGAGGACCTCTCGTAGTAGATGTCGCACCGAAGGCTGTAGACCTTCCGTAATTTCATCCAAGATGAGCAGTTGTGGTCGATTTACCAAACCCCGCGCGAGCAGCAACATTTTTTGCTCTCCCCCGCTTAAGGTGCCAGCCATTTGGGCGCGTCGTTCCCCCAACTTTGGAAACAACTCGGTAACGCGAGCCATACCCTCCTCAACGCTTAGCGACTCTCTGAGCGCCACAGAGATGTTCTCTTCAACGGTTAGGTCTCCGAATAGCGCTTGTTCTTGCGCGATGTAGGCGACTCCACGTCGAGCTATCGAGTGCGGTCGTGTTTTGGCGTCTAGTGCGGAGCCAAAGAGTTCTACCTCGCCGGCCATCCGGGGAACAAGGCCAAAGATGGTCTTTAGCAGAGTACTCTTGCCCATCCCGTTGCGACCAACCACGCAAGATGCACCACCAGTGGGCACCTCGAGATTTACGCCATGCAGGACCTTTGCTCCAGCGTACCCGCTTGTAAGTCCGCTTACTGCCAGCGCTACTGTCGCCCTACTTCTATCGCGGGCGACGGTTTTGATCTCCGAGCCATCACTCACTCGTCTGCCTCCTCTACCGATCCAGTGTAAATTTCCCTCACGACGTCTGACTCAACAACGTCTGCGACACTCCCGTCGAGGATGAGTTCACCATTGTTCATCACAATGATTCGCGAACTTACATTGCGAACGAACTCCAGATCGTGCTCAACAAGGATCACGACTCGTTTGAACTCGCTCGCGATCTGTTGGAAAATGCGGCCGAGTTGCAATCGTTCTGCGTGAGACAAGCCAGCAGTCGGTTCATCGAGGAGGACCACAGAAGGATCTGTTGCGAGTAGCAAGGCCAACTCGAGTGCCTGCTTCTCGCCATGCGAGAGATTTCCTGCGACCGTACGCAGTTGATCTGTTAGGTCAGTCGCCTCCAGTACTTCGATCGCGAGCTGGGGCAACTCAAGTTCCTCGTCCCTTCGAAGAAGAGATGGCCGATCCTTGGAGTATCGCGCCACGCGAAGTGCTTCACCCACCGTCAAGGTGGAGAAGACACTCGCGTGCTGGAACTTCTGGCCAACGCCGAGCCATGACACTTCTTCGGGCGGCAGGTTGCCTGTATCAGTGCCTGACACGCGAACGGTACCGGAAGTCCTTTTACGTCCATCGCTGATGCAGTGCATCGCCGATGTCTTCCCGGCGCCATTGGGGCCAACAATGCTGACCAACTCCCCGGGGACAGCTTGAAACGACAGGCCCGACACCGCCCGAACGGCACCATATTGGAGAACTACCCCATCGAGTTCTAGTCCACCTGCCTTGTCGGCGGCGTTATCTCCCTTGTCGGCGGCCCTGAGGACTACTTGGTCGGTCGGCGCCTGCGTACCACTCTTACGGAGCAGTCGTTGCCATAGTGGCTTCAACATTCCGGCTGCACCAGCGGGGAAGTACATGACGACAACCACGAAGACGATTCCAAGAAGCAGTTGCCATAGGAAAGGTAGATCACCACTTAGGCTGGCTGTAGCCCAATTCACGCCGATCGCAGCTACAACCGGACCAAACAACGTCGCCCGTCCCCCGACAGCGGTCCAAATAATCATCTGCGTGGCCAGCTCGAAGGAACCAATGTCCGGCGCCACTACATTTTGAGACAAGGCGTATAGAACTCCCGCCAATGCTGACACGACGCTCAGTGCAGCGAACAGATAGAGTTTGATTCGATGCACTCTGACACCAACGAATCGGCACCGTGTCTCGTTATCTCGAATCGCTCGCAGAACGGTGCCCATGTCAGATTTCGTGAATACATACGCACACACGAGCACGACGATTAGAAACGCACCGCAAAGCCAGTACCAAGAGAGAGGCGAGAGCGCGACCGGGCTGAATCCCGCTAAGCCGCTACTCGAGCCCGTAAACGTCCCGCCAGAAAGCATAGCCCTCTGGAAGATAAACGGTGCCGCGAACGTGACAACCGCGATATAGAGCCAATTCGCCTTTGAGTGGAATGAGAGAGCTCCAAAAATGAACGCAGTCACCACAGCACAAATAACGCCTATTGCGGCCCCCAGAAGCGCCATTGGCACGGTATAGGCTCCTGTTTGGCTGACGGCGACTGCGACTCCATATGCACCAAGCCCGAAAAATGCGGATTGTGCGTAACTAAGAATGCCAGTGTATCCCCATAACAGATCAACCGTGACTGCGGTTACACCGAATAGGAACGCTACAGCGAGAACGCTTTGAGTGTAGCTATCCATGGCGGGCCCAAGAGCGAGTAATACACTCGCACCTAGTAGGAACTTCACAAATGACCGGGGCTGCCTTCGCCTTTCGTCAGGGGCCGGCTGCACCACCCTGGCTTTTGGTAACGCAACACTGCTGCTACCACTCATCGGAACCATCCTCAGCTATCCCTATAACAATGAAATGATCTGGACTAGAACGTCGTTGCCTGCCTGGCGAAGCCGGCAGGTCTGAACCTCAGGACAGTGACTACCAAGAGAGGCACCACAAGCGTCGCTACCGTTGCGTTGAGCAGTGTCCCCACCAGGACCTGAGCTGTACCGAAGACGAGCCCAGTCAACAACAGGCCTCGAATAGATACGCCGACCAGCAGTGACAGCATGAAGGCAATCAAAAGCCAGTAGTTTCCAAGCGTTGGGTCGACGCTGAGGAGCGGCGCCACGAGGCCACCCGCTAGGCCCGCCATTGCCGAGCCAAGAGTGAACGTCACAAATCGCACCATCTTAGAATCGATACCCAACGACTCAGTGAGATGCTCATCCATGATTACAGCCCGGGCCAAAAGTCCGGCTCGCGTACGCTTTAGAACCAGCATGAATATAGCACATATAGCTAGTGCCGCTATGACAAGGACGAGGCGGAATCCAGAGTAGGTAACGCCTCCGAAGTCAATTGCGCCGATACCTGGTGATCCTGATACATACGTCCCTCTGCCAAAGTAGAGCACCAGCAACTGTACGATGATCAGGTTCAGACCCCAGGTCGCAAGGATCATGTCTAGGGGGCGACCGTAAAGACGTCGGATAATGATTGGCTCGACAGCCATAGCGACCACCATTGCCCCAGCCACGCTGAGGCAGAGAGCCCACCAATATGACAAGCCAATCTGTGCGCCTACGACAGTGCCGTACGCGCCGATCGTCATAAAGGCGCCGTGTGCAAAGTTGATGATTCTCATCATCCCGAACACGAGCAACATACCCGAAACAACCACAATCAGGATGGCCCCGGTGGAGATAGAATCTAAAGCGAGGCCGCTCACGATGCACAGCCGCTCTCATTAAAGGTACACATACAACCCACCGCCGTCTCCTCACTGCGAGTCAGATACTGAAAGGTAAATCAAGTCGCTTCAGTTCAAGCCAGGGCACTGGTCGCCCGGTTCGATCAGGCCGAAGTCATGAACGACGGCGGTCGTGCCATCTGGCCGCACCTCGCCCATCCAGATGTTCAGGGCAGCATGGTGCTGTTTGTCGACTGCCACTCTTCCTGACGGCCCCTCAAACTCAACCTGCGAGAGTGCCTCGATGATGGCTTCGCTGTCTGTCGATCCTGCTTGCTCGATCGCATTTCCTAGGAGGCGCACTCCGTTGTACTGAGGCACAGACAGGTAATTGGGCAATTGTGCCTCTTCTCCAAATTCGTCCTCTAGTGCCGCGAGCAGTGCGTCGTTACCGTCGTTGTCCAGCTCAGTAAAGTAGGGGCTGGGGTACAGCAATCCCTCAACGGTTTCACCAAGGTCCTTTGCCGTCTGCTCGTCCACAGTCAGACTGACGTGAGGAATGTCAAATCCCCCTTCATGCCACTGCTGAAAGAAGGTGACGTGGGGCGCGCCTGCGGCGAACGCGCTCACCACGGCATCCGGCTCTGCAGCACGGATACTCTGCAAAACGCTAGTCCAATCGGGCGCGTCGATTGGATTAAATTCCGTGCCTACGACCTCGTACCCCTTATCTGTGAGGAGTTCAGAAAAGAAGTTGACCGCACCTCTTCCATAGGCATAATCGCTCCCCACGAGGAACCATGTTTCTGCGTCCATCTGCTCTTGGACGTAGTCAATTGCCGGCTCAGAGACCTGGATCGGTACGGGCGCTGGGATAAATAGATTCGGAGCGCATGCCCCGCCTTCGTAGTTCGAGGTATAGATATAGGGAACATTCTCGCGCGCGGCGATAGGCTGTCCGGCATTGCGTGCCGCACTCGTTTCCATTCCCACTATCCCGGTGACGCCATCGTCAAGTATCGCTTTCGTAAAAGCCTTCACGGCTCCTTCGGCGCCGCTTTGGTCGTCGTAGACACGCATCGCCACCTCGCGTCCTAGAAGGCCGCCAGATTCATTGATTTCATTAATCGCAACCTGGGACGCCTGAACAATGGAAGGAGCGATCGTAGAGTTTGACCCTGTCAAGCCAACAGGGATACCAATGACGATAGCGTCCTCGCTGACAGGCTTCTGTTCTGCGACGGCAGAGCCCTCACCCTCAGCTGGTCCTGTGCAAGCAGCGAGTCCAAGAGCTGAAGCGCTCAGGATTGCGACCACTCCATGTGTCATCTTCATCGATGTCTCACATCTTCCGTTAATAGTCGTTGTCTGTGTCAAACCCGTGGTGATGGATCGGGTAGTCCGACGGCCCGCTGCGATCGCTCTAGCCGACTTGTTCGTTTTCGCGTGTCTGGGAGTTTTCGGCCGGCCCCGTAAGGGAGTCGGGGCCGGCCACGGCGACCAACTAGGAGACGCCGCCGCTACATCTCTAGCTCCTTCAGTTCACGGTTCGCCTCTCGAATTCGACTAGTTGATAAGCCCAGGGACCGGTTCCCTCACGCCCAGCTGGACAACAATTGCGTATAGGTCCAGGAGGCCCCACTGTTCCGCAATTTTGCCGTCGCGCATTTTGCAAACCATTGCGTCGATCGCTTCAAAACGCTTGCCGGTGGGCGGAAAAGGACCGTCGCCGGTGTTCGTTCCCGTATTCAATTGATGAACAGCCACCAGATCGCCTTCGCTGATTACAAATTTGGGCGATTCGTGGTAGTCGGGGAAGGTGGTGCGCATTCGAGCCACCACTTCCCTGACGCCTTCATGGCCGGGCGGCCAATGAAAGCCTGGTGTGGCGGGCTGGTGGGAAACGAAGTCCTCTGTGTAGAACTCGGGAATACGATCGAGTTCTCCACGACACCAGATAGCATCAATCGATGCCCTTACAATGTCACTATTGTTCACTTGCTGTCTCCTATCGTCGGGTTGAAATTAACGCTCAGCGGGAATTGTGGCCAGATTGGCTTGCGACTCAAACAACCTCGCCTGAAGGTCCGGTTGCCACTGGCTGACGAATTGCCGCGTTCACACCTTCCGCAGCTTTCATGAAACGCCGCTGGTAACTAACGACCTGTGGCGTGCTGGTCCAGCGTGACAGATAGTCTGGCTCAGTAGTTACTACCACGCGGTTATGCATCGGCATGAATTCATCTTCGGTTAGCATGGACATGACGTCCGGGAACATCTCGTGGCCCTCCATGGAGCAAATGATCAAACGAGTGTCCGGAAGGTTCGCGGTCTGCAGCCACCGAAGCGCACTTCGCGCCGTATCGAGACCATCATCGTTGTTTCGAGACCGGTATCTTGACAAAGAACGCGCCAATTGTAGGACCTGCAATAGGTCCATGTGCTCGTCCGAGGGGGCCAGATAGTCGGCATTCAATAGGAACGAGCGCAACTCTTCGATGAACTGGATGTCTTCCGTCGCATCAAACGCCGCTAAGGCCCCCTGGATCCGCCTTGTTGCGGCCACGCGATGTCGGATAAACGCATTGATAAAGTATGGCCGTGTTTGAAGCGCCAACGGTACTTGATATGGTTCAAACATGAGGGTGAAGTTGATTCGGTAGCCGGCTTCTTGGAGTCTCGAAGCAAGCCGATGCCCGTGTAGGTAATCTGCGGCGTTGCCTTGGTCATATCGACGGTCTAGACGCCCGTCACCGCTCAACAACTGGGACACATTAGAAGCGTTAACTGGGCCCGTGTGCGGGACCTTGACGACGAGGCGGTGCTTAGTCAGTATCTCCTCATACCGGGCGATTTCATCAAGAATCCTCCCGAAGTCATTGTCGAAGGGATTGTGAAGCTCCACCGAGATGTCGCTCCCTGGACCGAGAATGTCAGCCAGGCGCCCGACAACCTCCTCGATCGTCTTGAATTCGTTCCTAACGTTGGCCTTCGGATTATTTAGGAACAGGTCGTAGACGATTCCCGGGTTGCACGTCAAATTCGCTACGATTCCCGCGCACGGTTCGACCTCGTAAGGGTTCGCCGAATCAACGGAAAATAGGAGCGGGGTCGGACGGGCCAGGCCATTTGACGCGTAGCCGATGTCTCGGACGAGGTCGTAGTGAATGACGTCCTGTTGAACATCGAATATGGTTTCAATTCGAAATCCAGGGGGCGTGCCGTCATCAGAGCCAAATAGATCAATCACTTCTCTGAACTGGGTGGTAACGCCTACACCGCTGGCGCTAAGCGCTTTTGAAAGTAGCCTAGTTGGCACTTTCTCGAGATAGCTTTCAGTGCCCCGTTCCGGGGTGAGACGCGAAATCATTTCTCGAGATTTCAGTGTATCTGAGTTAAGCACCTTTGCTCCCTCCTCATTCCCTTTATTGGTGTGTCCTCGTTCCGACGAACTGTTCGGAGACCTTGTTCGCTGGCCGGTGAAGCCTTTCAAATGCGCGCAATAGGGGGGGCGCAGGCGCATCCAGCCCGACGATCTCGTCGGCAAGACTCCGGGCTCGGTCTGCCACCGCAGGCAACCCAGCGGGCGGGTATGCCTGGAATGCAATAGCAGAGTTGACGGCGTCTTCAACGCCGATGATGTTCTCGATCTTTGATTTCACGGTGGCGCCGACTGCATGCGCTGTCCTGACGACTTCCACGGTCTCCCGCTTGGCACGTGGTAGGCCATGGTTCTCTGCCTCGGAGAGCACCAGCGACAAGTGAGCGCAATGCGCCTGATGAGTCGTGGCTCGATCCGGGCAGTGGCGGTCTTGAGCGTGCTGAGTGAGCCTTGCGTTCGAGACGAGCATTGCCACTCCCTTGCTGACCGAAGTCGAGGTGAGACGATGGGCTGCCGTGGTCGTTGACTATACAGGTACGTACCGGTAGGTCAAGCCCTTAAGGCAGTTCGCTTCCGTCGTTTTCATGGCGCCAGCCTCGACGACGTCGCGCAGTTGTTGCGCCTTGCCAGCCCGACGACTACAAGCGTGTACGCCAAGACCGGCCAGGCCCGGCTCGCCATGCGGGCCCGGCCGTGGCCGAGCAGCAAGGCCGAGTCATGAGCCATTAACTGCGCCAGACGGTCCGGGACTACCTGCGGGTCCGTCGTGCCCTGGGGCATACACTGCGTGGGGTTGAGCGCGTGCTGGACGGGTTCGTCGACCATCTCCCAGCGCTGCACGCGGACACCGTCACCGTCGAGCACGCCCTCGCGTGCGCGACTGCGCTAGCGGAGCTGTCGGCCCGCAGCCGGGCGCTGCGTCTGTCGGCGATCCCGTGCTTTACCCGGTGGACGAGCACCATCGACCCGAGCATCGAGGTACCCCGGGCCGGCTGCTGCCGGCAAGCCGGACCCGGGCCGTGCCGTACATCTACGCCGGCGAGGAGATCAGTGCGCTGCTGCGGGCGGCCGACCATTTGCGCCCAAAGATCCGGGCCGCGAGCTTCCCACACCCTGATCGCGTTGATTGTCCGCCACCGGGATACGCACCGGGGAGGCCCTCGGCCTCGACGTCACCGACCTCGACCTGACCAGTAACACCCTTACCGTGACCGGCAAGTACGGCAAGATCCGCGTGCTGCCGCTGCACCCCGGCTTCCGGTGGGAATGACAACCCCATTTGGCCCCACTGTGCTGGTTTGATCTGGCCCCACCCAGGGTCGTGCTGCTGGGTGCCGTGACGCCACCCTTCGTGGGGGGGCTCCGGCTCGGGGGGCAGGGGTTTCAGCTCGGGGCGGCTCCCTTCTTCGCCCGTGTGGTGCGCAGGCGGTAGCTGGTGGTGCCGGTGTTGATGATGTGGGCGTTGAAGGTGAGTCGGTCGACGACGGCGGCCGCCAGTCGTGGGTCTGTGAAGGTTGCACCCCACTCGGAGAAGGGGGCGTTGGAGGCGCAGGCGATCGAGGCGCGTTCCTCGCGTTCGGTGATGATCTGGAAGAGCAGCTCGGCGCCTTGGGGGTCGAGGTGGACGTAGCCGACCTCGTCGAGGCAGAGCAGGTCGATGCGGGCGTAGCGGCCGACGACGCGGGAGAGCTGATGGTCGGCGGCGGCCTCGGCGAGCTCGTTGACCAGGGCGGCGGTGGTGACGTAGCGGACCCGGCGGCCCTGCTCGGCGGCGGCGGTGCCCAGGGCGATGAGCAGGTGGGTCTTGCCGGTGCCGGAGTCCCCGAGCAGGACCAGGGGCTCGCCGGCGTCGATCCAGGCCCCGGTGGCTAGGTGCGCCAGGGTCGCCGGTGGCAGGTCTGCGATCGCGGTGGCGTCGAAGTCTTCGAGGCGTTTGGTCCGGGGGAACTTGGCCTCCTTGACCCGGCGCAGGCGGCGGCGGGCGTCTCGGTCGTCGCACTCGGCGATGAGGACCTCGGCGAGGTAGGCGCTGTGGGTCAGCCGGTCACGGGCGGCGGCCTGGGCCATCTCATGGGCCTGGGACCGGACCGTCGGCAGAGCCAGGGTCCGGCACGCGGCCGTGACGGCCGCGGCGGCGGCCTGCTCGGACAGGGCGGTAACCGCCGGACGAGCCGCAGCCGCCGTGGTCGCGCTCATGCGCCGACTCCGAGCAGGTCGTCGTAGCCGGCCAGCGACGGGGCCGGTCGGGCATCGACCGGCACGGTGTCCGCCACCTTGACCGGCACGCCAGCGCCGCCGGGCTGGTGGTGGCGGCGGGCCTCGACGGCGACGAGGTCGGGATCGAAACGGCCCATGGTCAAGGCGGCGTGCATGCCGGCCTGGACCGCGGCCGTGGGCAGGGTCCGGTGCAGGAGCAGGACCCCGACCAGGGCCCGGGTGCCGGCCCGGTCCCCGTCCGCGGCCCGGGCGGCGTCCCAGAACCGCTGGTGGACCTTGGTGAACGTGCCTGCGGCACGGGCCTGGACCAGGGCGGTTGCCCCGGGCAGCGCGCCGGGTTTGCGGGTCAGGACCTCGAGGTAGTGGTCCAGGGTCAGGTCCTCGGTGTACTTGTGCAGCGAGCGGACGTGCTCGGCGACGACCTTGCCCTCGGCGATCACCGTGATCGTCGCCGCGCCCAGACGCACCTGCAGGCGCCGCCCGGCGTAGCGGGCCGGGACGGAGTAGTAGGACTGCCGCACGCAGATGCGCGCCTTGGCATCGACCCGGCACGACAGCGTCGCGGCGGCGTCGAACGGCCCCGATGTTGGCAGGGCCCGCAGCCCGGGCAGCTCGCGGGCGGCGGCGGTCTTGACGGTCTCGGCCCGGCCGGTGATGTAGCGGTAGTCGTCCTTCGAATCCGCCCTGGCCATGTGCTCGTTCAGCTCCGCCAGCGTCGCGAAGGACGGCATCGGGACCAGGTGTCGGCGCCGGAACCGGCCGATCTCGCCCTCGACCCCGCCCTTCTCGTGAGCGCCGTCGATACCGGGCAGGCAGAAGAAGCTGTCGTAGCCGTAGTGCGATCGCATCGCGACGAAGCGCTCGTTCTCCAGCCGCTCACGGCCCAGCGCGACCCGGACCACCGCGGCGGTGAGGTTGTCGTAGCGGATCATCCCGGTCGGGACCCCGCCCAGGCGTTCGAACGCCTGCACGTGGCCGTCGAGGAAGGACTCCTGAGCCTGGTTGGCATAGGCGATGTGGACCGCCTTGCCCGAGTGCGACAGGCGCAGCACGAACATCCACAACTTCATCCAGACCCCGCCGACCATCGCCTTGAACTCACCGAAGTCGACCTCGGCCTCCTCCGCCGGCGGGTGCGTCTGCGGAACCGCGACCTCGGCCGTCTTCGTCCCGATCTCCCGGCGCAGCTCGGCCACCAGCGCCCGGACAGAGGACTCGGCCACCTTCGCTCCTTCCTCCTCGACCAGGCGTTGCCAGACCCGGCGGGCGCTGTGGCGCTGCTTGCGCGGGACCTGCTGGTCAGCGACCAGCCAGGCCCGCACCGTGGCCACGTACGGCCCAGCACCGGGGCCACCCGGTCCGGGACCTTCCGCGCCGGCGGCATCGGGTCCGCCAACGCCTGCCGCACCGTACGACGGTGCACCCGGTGCCTCGAAGCCAGCGCCCGGATCGACAAACCCTCATCCCGGGCATCTCGTCGGATACTTTCGAACTGCTCCACTCTCGACATCTCCTTCACAACCAGCCCCTTCGCTGATCCGAATCGCCTTGGCAGACGATCCGGACGCTAGGGCCGGAGGGGTCGAGGGTGGGGCCAATTCAAGCCATCACACACTGCCCAACCGGGGCCACTTCAGGCTGTCACACCCATTCCGGGCGGGCTGATCGGGTACCTGCAGCAGCGAGACCGGCTGCCGGCGGCGAACACGTGCCCGGCCCTGCTCATCTCCAGCACCGGGCGGCGGCTGAGCCCGAGCATCGCGCACGCCACCTTCGCCGGCCCGCGCCAGGCCAACGGGCTGGCACCCGCACCAGGCGGCGGGTCTGCTCCCCGGTTGCACGACATGCGCCATACCTTCGCCGTCACCACGATGCTCGAGGCATACCACTCAGGCGCGGACCCGGCCCTCGTCCTGCCGATCCTGTCGACCTGGCTCGGGCACGCCGAGCCAAGCGACTCCTACTGGTACCTCATCGCCCATCCCGGAACTGCTCGCCGCGGCCGCCGACCGGCTCGCCCGCCACGACAGGAGGCCGCGATGACCTCGCTGGCCCCGACCCTGCAGGCCTACTTCATGATCTACCTGGTCTGAACCGCCCCAGGTTCTCTGCCGCTGTTATGCGGGCTGCGGCTCGGGTTTGAGGGCAGCGTAGTAGGCCTGCTCGTACTCGGTGGGCGGGACCATTCCGAGGGTGCCGTGCAGGCGGCGGTTGTTGTACCACTCGACCCAGCCGGCGGTGGCGTACTCGACGTCGGCGAGGGTCTTGTAGGGGCCGTCGTGGAAGACGGTGGTGGCGATGCACTCGGTCTTGTACAGGCCGTTGACCGTCTCCATCAGCGCGTTGTCGTAGGCGTCGCCCACGGTGCCGATCGAGGGGCGGATCTCCTCCAGGGCCAGGTGCTCGGTGTACCGGATCGAGGTGTACTGGGCGGATTCCAGTGGCCGTCGCAACACCTCGATGATGGAGGTATGTTCGATGGCATGGCCGAAGGATCGGACTACGCGGCACACGGGTCGTCCGGCGATGCGGTCGCCGGGGCGGCCGCCGCCGCCGCGTGAGGTTGAGAGGGAATTCTGGCGGCACATCACTACGGGTGTTTCGAGCGAAGATGCTGCTCTTGCCGTAGGCGTGTCGGCGCCGGTCGGATCACGGTGGTTCCGCCACGGTGGCGGTATGCCACCGATCAGCTTGGCCGAATCCACAGGCCGGTACCTGTCCTTCGCCGAACGTGAGGAACTCGGACTGCTGAAGGCTCAGAACCTCGGCGTCCGCGAGATTGGTCGCAGGATGGGCCGGCACCCGTCGACAATCTCTCGTGAGTTGCGCCGGAACGCGGCGACCAGAGGCGGGAAGTTCGTCTACCGGGCATCGGTCGCGCAGTGGAAGGCCGAGCTGGCTGCCCGGCGACCGAAGATCGCCAAGCTCGCCACTAACGACCGGCTGCGGGACTACGTCCAGCAGCGGCTCGCCGGGGCCGTCACCGATGCCGACGGACGCCCGATCCCCGGCCCGAATGTGCCCTGGAAGGGCCGGCGCCACGGACGCCGCGCGGATCGGCGCTGGGGCACTGCGTGGAGCCCGGAGCAGATCAGCCGCCGGTTGCGGATCGACTTCCCCGATGATGAGTCGATGCGCATCTCGCACGAGGCGATCTACCAGGCCCTGTACGTCCAGGGCCGCGGCGCGCTCAAACGCGAACTGAGCGCGTGCCTGCGCACCGGTCGCGCATTGCGGGTGCCGCAGGCCCGCACCCGCGGGCGGGGCAAGAAGTTCGTCACCGCCGAGGTGCTGATCAGCCAACGTCCCGCCGAGGCCGACGACCGGGCAGTTCCCGGCCACTGGGAAGGGGATCTGATCATCGGTCTGAATCGGTCCGCGATCGGCACCCTGGTCGAGCGCACGACCCGGTTCACGATGCTGCTGCACCTACCCCGGATGGAGGGCAGGGCACCATCGAGCGGGTCAAGAACGGTCCGCCATTGGCCGGCCACGGCGCCGAGGCCGTCCGTGACGCGATCACCGCCCAGCTCGGCACATTGCCCGAGCAGCTGCGTCGGTCGTTGACCTGGGACCAGGGCTCGGAGATGTCCCAGCACGCTCAGCTGCGGATCGACTCAGCGGTGGCGGTCTACTTCTGTGATCCGCACTCGCCGTGGCAGCGTGGCACGAACGAGAACACCAATGGCCTGCTACGCCAGTACTTTCCCAAGGGCACCGATCTCTCCCGGCACAGCCCGAGCGATCTAGAGGCCATCGCCTCCACACTCAACGCGAGACCCAGGAAGACCCTCGACTACCGGACACCCGCCGAAGCCCTCGATGAGCACCTACGCTCTGTTCTACAGGGCGGTGTTGCATCGACCCCTGAACCTAAGCTGCGAGCCGGCGTCGGAGCGGTGGATCAGCTCGCCCGGCAGGGCCGGGCGGCCCTCACGGTCGCGCTGCCATAGCGCCATGCGCAGCGGGGTCATGACCAGGTCGGTGACCATCGAGCTCGCGGCGTGCCAGGCCACGATCCGCTGGGCGAAGACATCCAGGACGAAGGCGACGTAGACGAACCCGGCCCAGGTGCGCACGTACGTGAAGTCCGTGACCCACACTCGGTTCGGCGCCGTGGCGGTGAAGTTGCGGTTGTGCAGATCACCGGCCCGGTGGCCGTCCTTGGCTGGGATCGTGGTGCGGACCTTCTTGCCTCGCCGCACACCGTTCAGGCCCAAGGCCCGCATGGCCCGGTCTATCGAACCGAAGGACGCCTCGGGCAGACGAGTGCAACGGATGTAGGCGGTCATCTTGCGTCGCCCGTACAGGCCCTCCGGGGTCAACTTGCCGCTGCCGTCCCGGGCGATGGTCAAGGCGACTTCGCGGACCGCGTCGAGGACCTGGGCATCGGCGACGGTACGGGCCGCGACGCGCCGGCCGCGCTGCTTCCACATCCGGTAGGTCCGCGCGGCGACCTGGCAGCCCTGCTCGCGCAGGACCCGGCAGAACGACTCGACCGCGTGGCCCTGGGCCCGCATGGTGTCGATGAACCCCATGATCAACGGTTGCGGGGGTCGAGCTCCCCCACGAAGAAAGTTGTCGCCGCGCGCAGGATCTCCACGTCCTCACGCAGCCGCTTGTTCTCCGCCTTCAGGCGCTTCATCTCCGCGTTCTCCTCGCTCGTCACACCTGGCCGGGTCCCGGCATCGACGTCGGCCTGCACCGCCCACCGGCGAACGGTCTCCCGGCCCAGGCCCAGGCGCTCGGCCACGACCTTGCACACCGCGGTCAGTGACTCGTAGTCCGCGCGGTGGTCCTTCACCATCCGCACTGCCCGCTCCTTGACGGCGGGCTCGATCTTCTTCGGCATGGTGCACATCCTCCTCGACTCAGAGAGATGCAGCATCAAACCTGGGGCGGTTCAACGCGCCTCGGACCTGAGTCGTGGTCACGACGAGGTCATGTGCGCCGCTCTTGCCCTTCTGAATGAGCGTGTTGATCCAGTCCTGGCAAACGGCGGGGGTCAGCTCGTTCAATCGCAATTTGCCCCAGGTGCGGGACGAGGTGGTTGGCGAGCAGGCGCTCGTACTCATCGACCGTCTGCGGAAGGATCGGCGGGTTGGGCCATGTCGACTGCTCGCGCAGCTCGTTGATCCACTGCCGCGCAGCGAGCCCCACCTTGCTGTCCGGCATCAGAGCTCCGACCCCTTGGGCAGGTCCAGCCGCTCCGCCAGAGCAGCCTGGACGTTGAGCCGCCTCGGCCGACTTTCCGACCCGCGACACCTGCGTCTCCTTGCCATCCATCAACCGCAGTCGGGTCTTCGCCCGCCATCTCCCGTCCGGAGTCTGGTAGACGAAGATCTCCCCGTGCTCTCCGGGCTTCAGCCGTTGCCTCACCACGGGTCACCACCCCGTCTCTGCGGTCAAGTCCGGTGGGGTGGTGTACGAGGTTGGGCGTGATCCTTCGGGGGTGTTAGGCGCTGATGGCGCCGATGACGGGGCTGTCCTCCTTGATGGTCTCGGTGTCGATCAGGGTCAGGCGGGCCTTGGCCAGGGTCTCGAGGCCGAAGTAGCGTCGGCCCTGGCCCATTCGTCGTGCTGCTCGGCGAGCACGGCGCCGACGAGGCGGATGATGCTGGTCCGGTCGGGGAAGATGCCGACGACGTCGGTGCGGCGGCGGATCTCGCGGTTGAGGCGCTCGTTGGGGTTGTTGGACCAGATCTGGCGCCACAGCTCCTGAATCGCCCCGGGTCTGATGGAGGCTCTCATTCCACGGAAGGATGAGAGTCATGGCAGCACCGAGGAAGTACAGCGTCGAGCTGCAGGAGCGGGCGACGCGGATGGCGATGGACGCGAGGAAGGAT
>NZ_VUKD01000008.1 GCF_009193155.1 Georgenia subflava | reverse complement strand
CTGCGTCGGGCGGATATCCACTCGGCTGAGGACGGTATCCGGGTCGAGGCGGATGACGTCACGGTCGAGGACTCCTACGTCCACGACCTGCACCGTCAGCCAGGTGGGCACCATGACGCGTTCCAGATACGCAAGGGTGACAATGTCACGCTGCGGGGGAACAACTTCCAGGCGTACAACGCCTCCACCGACGACCCGATGAACGCCGCGATCCAGATCGGCTCGCTGCTCGGGGACGACCGGATCAGCAACTTCGTGGTCGAGGACAACTTGTTCAACGGCGGCAACTACACGATCAATGCCGGCGGGGATGCCGTGGACAGTGCGGTGTACCGGGGCAACGAGTTCGGTACCGACTACCGTTACGGCGTCTTCAGCAGCGGTTCCACGAGCACGTTCGACTCCTCCAACACCTGGCACGGCACGACGCATCCTGTAGACGAGTGACCGCGTAACGGCTGCCATGCCGTAGGTCACGTTGCAGGCTCGTTATCGAATTGTTACGGTCGGTGGCAGCGTGGGTCTGACGCGCCTCTCTTTCGTGTGGGGCCGTCAGCCATAGGGGGGCGAGCAGACGACGTGCTCGGGGCAGTTCTTGCCCGGCCTGCGCGCACCGTCCAGACGTGCCACCCGGCCGCACGGACGCGTTTCCCAGACATCCATAAGGAGACCCTTCACTATGACCAAGCATGTCTTGGTACGACCGACCAGTGCGCTTGTGACCGTCGGTGCCACGCTGGCGCTCGGCGCCGGCCTGGTGGTGAGCGCAGGACTCCCGGCCCAGGCCGCCGGGGTGGGAGCCGCTGACGCAACGCTCACCAGCTCGGGGACCATAACGATCACCGAACCGGGGACTGTCATCGATGGCCGGCACGTCAATGGCTCGATCAACGTCAAAGCGGACGATGTGACGATCAAGAACAGTAAGGTTACCTACGGTGGCTACCACAGCATCCGGATCTTCCCAGGGGCCGAAGGTACTCACATCGAGAACACGACCGTCGAGTGTGTGGGCGCCAGGACCAACGGGATCGTCTTCGGCAACTACACTGCGGTCGACGTTGCGCTGGAGGACTGCCGGAATGACTTCATGTTCAGTAGCAGCTCGCCCGCTGTGATCGTCGACAGTTCGATCGACGGCGGGTTCTTCTCCCACGCTGCAGACGAGTTGGAAGAGGCTCCGGAGCTCGCCCCGGAACCAGACGCGACGCCGAGCCTCAGTCCCGCGCCGACCCCCGAGCCCACTCCCGGCGAGACGCCCGTGCCCGCGCCGACACCGGCGCCGGAGCCAGCACCCGGTTCGGAGGTCTCGGACGGACGGTTCCCGGACGCGTCGAGCACTGGTGTGCCGGTGGGTACCAGCCTGACGGTGTCGGGCAGCTTGAAGATCACGGAGCCGGGCACCGTGATCGATGCCGTGCACGTGAAGGGCACAATCACGATCGCTGCGGACGACGTGACGGTGCGCCGGAGTCTGGTGGAGTCGGCGACGCCGCAGTATCCGATCAAGGTCGAGGCGGGGGTGACGGGAGCGTTGATCGAGGATGTCGAGGTCGACAACCTCAACGGCACCGGCATCGGGGTGTTCTTCAGCGGTGGTTCGGGCACGCTGCGTCGGGCGGATATCCACTCGGCTGAGGACGGTATCCGGGTCGAGGCGGATGACGTCACGGTCGAGGACTCCTACGTCCACGACCTGCACCGTCAGCCAGGTGGGCACCATGACGCGTTCCAGATACGCAAGGGTGACAATGTCACGCTGCGGGGGAACAACTTCCAGGCGTACAACGCCTCCACCGACGACCCGATGAACGCCGCGATCCAGATCGGCTCGCTGCTCGGGGACGACCGGATCAGCAACTTCGTGGTCGAGGACAACTTGTTCAACGGCGGCAACTACACGATCAATGGTGGTCGCAGCGGTGATGTCGACAGCGCCCGCTACAGCGGAAACGAGTTCGGTCCCGACTACCGCTACGCCGCCGTCGGGAACATCCACAACAGCAACTTCGACTCCACCAACGTGTGGGCCGCCACCGGCCAGCCGGTGCGCTGACCAGGCCGATTGAAACGCCGCGAGCGTTAAACATTCAGGCGTTGTCCGTGCCGCCTCGTGGGTATTCCGGAACGAAGGAGTACTCGCAGGGCGGCACGGCTGCGTCGGCGCCCGATAAGCGTGCGGAGGCCCTCCTGAAAGATCAGGAGCATCCAGTAGAAGACGCTTGGAATGGTCGCATGTCGTTTCCGGTATAGACGCATTCGGTTAACGGTCATCAAGCTCCAGAGCCGGCTGGAAACCGCGAGATCGCCGCCATGGTGTGTCACACCCGCGGTTGGCACGAGTTCGAGCCTCAACCCTGCGTCTCTCGCTCGTAATGCGTAATCGGTCTCTTCGCTGTAAAGGAAGAACTTCTCGTCCCAGTCTCCGATAGTCTCCATCGTGGTACGCGTGATCAGGAACGCGGCACCGGTCGCCCAATCGGCAGTTGTTCCCTGAAGATACGGACCCACGTCTCTAATCTCTTCGCCGAGGAGAGCAAATCGCGATGCGCGCGGTCCACCGAGTACCGCGGTCCCGAGCGAGCGGAGGAGGGTTGGCTCGCGTCGCAGCGAGAAGTGCAATGCCCCGTCCGGCCGTCGCAGAACTGGAACCGCGATGCCAATGTCGCGATCGGCCGTGACAGCATCGAGAAGACGCCGGAGCATCCCGGCATCCGGGACTGTGTCAGGGTTGAGGATGAGGGCAGCTCGGACCGGGCGCGCACCCGCCAATCCGGCATTGATTCCTGCGCTGTATCCACCGTTGTGCCCAGGTTCGACGATCGTTGCCCAGGGCGCGAGCCGTCGAGCGAGTGCGACTGTGTCATCGGCGGAGTTGTTATCGACGATGACCACCCGGATGCCGTCGACGCCTTCTAGTGCCGCCGGAAGCGCCTGCAAGAGGGGCGCGATGACGTCACGGCTGTTGTAAGTCACGGTCAGCACGGTGACCTGCGGCTCGACCAAGTCCTGCGCGACGAGCCCGTGAGGAGCCTGGACGGCTACCACCGTGCGGGCCTACCTGCGAGCGCCGCCGCGCGCCGCTGAATGTCCCGCCACTTGCGACGCCATCCAACGTACGCCCGCGGGTCCAGCGACGCGCTCTGCAGGACGAGTGCGCTTTGTTCGAGTTGAGCCAC
The DNA here is from genome assembly GCF_009193155.1 of Georgenia subflava. Lineage (GTDB taxonomy): Bacteria > Actinomycetota > Actinomycetes > Actinomycetales > Actinomycetaceae > Georgenia > Georgenia subflava. The sequence continues at coordinate 113,147 of NZ_VUKD01000008.1, read as the reverse complement.
CCAAGCGGCAACGGTCACGACGTTGTTTGCCTGTGCCGACAGGGGCATGCGGGTGGCGAGATCGGCGTCGGTGCGGATCAGCGTGTGTGAGGACCTCGGGTCATCCATATGGTCTTCCCGCACGAATGGAAAGTAGAAGCCGTTCACTGCTCCTGCTCTGGCCAGTCGCACGCAGTATTGCGTGAAGGACTCGTCCGCGTTGAGAATGCCCTGACGTTCAATGAGCCGGCGCGGCAACAGGTAACCGCTGCCCTGTACCCACAGATTGCGCATGATTCGATGGCCGCCCGCTAAGGTCTGGATCTTCCTCTCGGCGAGTTCCGGATGGAAGTCCGAGTCTGGATGTCTCCAACTTCCGACAACCCCGAGTTCCGGATTGGACTCATGAGCGGCGGCGAACGTGTCGAGCCAGCCAGGGGTGACGCGACAGTCGTCGTCGACCTTGGAGACGAACTGAGCTTCGGACTCGGACCAGAGCCAGGATGTCGGCTCACGCAGCCGGACGTTCTCGCGGCTGTGGTGGTAGCGCGCGACGCGCGCATCATCCCTGTATGGACGGAGTGCTTCGATCGTCGCCTCGTCGTCGCCGTTGTGCCATAGCCACACACGGTCCTGCTGGCCGAGTGTGTCGAGCAGACGGGGAAGGCTGAGGTGAATGTAGCCCGCACTGCGGTAGGTAATCATCAGGATGTCTGCCCGGCGACTCATCGTGCCCCGTCGTGCAGCTGAGGGCGCGGGCTGAAGAGCCTAGACAGGTGAGAACGGCCGACGGTGCTCAGAAGCGTCATGCGACTGTTCCGATCGGCATTGGAGAGCCGTGCCATGAAGCGATCTCACTGAGGAGGTCGGCAAGTTGCTGCCGCGCGAGGGCGACCACGGAAGGCGTCGTCCGCGCGAGGTCGGATGCCGCTCGCTCCCGTTGATCGAAGGAGTGCATCATCATCTCGACAGCCGCCGCACCGGTCGTCTGCCGCGCGTCACCATGGTGCGCTCCCGAGCCACACATAGCGAACACACCCTCGGCCTTGTCGCTGTATGCGTAACCGAACGTCGGAACTCCTGATGAGAGTGATGCGATCGTGGCATGCATGCGGCTACCCGCGAACCAGTCGAGCTGAGCGATACACCATTTCAGCTCTGCGGCGCGGAGCTCCGCAGGAAGGATCATGACCGCGTCTCGTTCGTGGGGCGAGAGCGAATCCCGAACGGCCAGCGCAGCCGCGAGATCGCTCTCGCCTCCCGCGCCGTGCACATGCGGTACGAGGACCGGTCGTGCCCCGACGCCGATGAGCTCGCGAACGAGCGAGGTCATCGTCGCGAGGTAGTTGCCCCTGAGGCCGAAGCGGGCGGCTCGGCTCTCTTCGACGAGTAGCCCTGAGACGTTGACCCCTGCGAGGACCTCACCTGGGTGGTCGCCCAGAAGTCGTACCACCTCGCCGCTGGGTTCGCGCGGTTCGAGAGCGAACGCGACATCGACGCCACTACGCAACCGGCCCGTGTCAGCGTCGGGTCCACCGAGCTCAAGGAGACGCTCGTAGCTGAGGGCGTCACGAGCATAGGCAACGGTCGAGCGCTGCACTATTCGCTCGGCGCGACGGCGTGAGGCCTGACCGGTAAACGGTCCGAATGTCTGAGGGAGGAGCACGAGCGGGCGTCCCGCCCGTAGTGCCGCTTCCTTGGGAGCGCAGATTGCATCCAGTCGTGCTTGGCCGTAGAGGTCGGTGAAACTGTCGCCACCGCTGATGTCGAGCAGCGCATCTGCGTGACTGATGCGCTGCGCCGCTGGGTTGATCCTGCTCCGCAGGGCCTGGGCCAGTCGAATCTGAGCCCAGCTTTCTGGACGGTGCCACCGCCTCGAGAGGCGGACACCTACGAATTCGAGGCTCAAGCCGGAGCTGTCCCCGTCTCTCCGCACTCCCCAGCCGTCGTCGAGAACCGAGAGGTATGTACTGGCTTCTCTCAGTGCTATGGCGTCCAGCACAGAGCGCGCGAGGGCCTCGACCCCACGGTTGTCGTTGCGTACCAGAGCACCGGCGAGCACGAGTCGAAGTTCCGTCACATCCGAAGTATGGGGGAGCGCTCGGTGCTCTGTCCGAACTTCGTGTCCGAATCCTCTGTGGGTTCTCGACCACGGTGTCACGATTGTTGTGACACAGGTTCCGGGGAAGGAGGCGCACGGTGGACGTCTGGCGGATCACGTTAGCCACCCTGCGGCGGTGGTACATCTTCGTGCCGCTGCTCGCACTGACGGCGCTCGGTGTGCTCCGGGTCGGCGAGGGCGTCAATCCCGAGTACCAGGTGAGCGCCTCGACGCTCATGACGCCCGGGCGGGAGCCGGCGATGGTGCCCAACCCCTATGGCAACCTCGAACAAGGCAGCGCCGCCGTGGCTATTGTGCTGAACAGCAGTGAGACGAGACGTGGCCTCGAAGCGGAGGGTCTCAGTTCGACGTACACCGTCAGCGCGCAGGCCCGAAGCGCGATCATGAGCATCTCGGTTACTTCCGGATCTCCGGACGTGGCTGTCGAGACCGGCCACGCGCTTGTGGCCGAGATCCGCGACGAGCTGGCCGCCCGACAGGGTGCTGCCGGAGTGCACACGGCCGCTCAGTTCGGTCTGCAAGTCCTTGGTGCGCCAGAGGTCACAGCGATCACCTACGAAGGAAAAGCACAGATCCAGGCAGTGGTCGGAGTGCTCGGCGCCGGCATAGCGCTGCTCACTGCCATCCTCTTCGACGACATCGTCGGCCTTGCCAGGCGCCGCCGGCGGAAGCATAGTGAGAGCCGTCCGTCCGTCGGTCCGAGACCCGGATCAGGGCAGACCGTCGCCGCTAGCCGGTCGGACCTTCGGGACGGTGCCTACTTGACGCAGCCAGCTGATGCCATTCCTGTCACGATCAGGGAGTCGCTAGGAGACGAGACACTGCCATCTGATCGATCCGAGCTCGCTCGGAGACCGCTGCGCGGACATGATCGGACTTCGGTAGCGTCGACATGACGGACGCCGCACATTGTCCGGACGCGGGATGAGGCGCACACCCGGCGCCGGACGTCGCGAGAAGAGTGCGGATCGACTGGCCACGAAGGATGTTGGGGCGGACGGCTGGCAGCCTGTGCTGATTCGAAGCCCTACGGCGCTGAAAGTCGCGCGATCCGACCCCGAGCCTGTTGTCCTTCGCCCCCGTAACTCATCACCGATCGACCTCTTCACGATTCTCGTCGCCTTCCTGGCATTGCAATTTCTGATTCCAGCTCGCCTTGTCATAGCGGGCCTCGGAGCAGTCGGACGGCCTTCGGTCGCGGTGGGAATTCTCCTGATCTTCCTGTGGTGCGTATTTGCATTGAGGGGCGGGCTTCCGCCGGAGAAACAGCCCGTCAGGTGGCTGATGGCAGGCTACCTTGCGGTCCAACTCGTCGGCTACGCAGCCGGATATGACCGGCGACTGCCGGATGACGAAGCGAGCGGCGCTGACCGCTGGATGATCTTCAATGTGGCAATGGTTGGCATTGCTCTGGCGGTGGCTGATGGAATCAGAAGCAGACGCCAGCTGGATCGATTCCTTGTGGCGCTCGTAGGCTTCTCCTCGGTGATGGCGGCGGTCGGGATCCTCCAGTTCACTCGCATCGTCGATCTGACGCAGTACATACGTATTCCGGGCCTGTCCCGCAATTCGGCGCTGATCGGGGTCGGGGCGCGAGGCGACGGCGATTTCGCGCGTGTGGCCGGCACGGCCAACCACTACATCGAGTTCGGTGTGGTGCTCTCATTGGTGTTACCGATCGCGATGCACTACGCGTTCTTCTCGCCACCGGGACGAACCCGAATCGTGCGATGGCTCATGGTCGGCCTCATCGGAAGCAGCATCCCGTTGTCTATCTCGCGATCCGCCATCCTGACCGTGGCGCTCGCCATGACGCTCATGGCTGTCGTCTGGCCGTGGCGGCGCCGCTACAACGTGCTCGTCACCACTATCGTCGCCACGGCAGCCTTTCACGTCGTCAATCGTGGTGTGCTGGGAACGATCAAGGCGCTCTTCACAAATGTCGATAACGATCCGAGCATTCAGAACCGACTGTCTGACGGAGCGTACGTGATGGAGCTGTGGGCGCAGCGGCCGTGGCTCGGACGCGGGGTTGGGACCGTGCTCCCGGATCGGTACATCCTCCTAGACAACCAACTCTATGGTTCGTTGCTTGCGGGTGGTGTGCTGGGAGTGGCTGCGCTGATCGCGTTCTTTGCTGTGCCATTCTTCCTGGGAAGAAGTGTCCGTCTGCGTGGGGCAGATGAGGAAACCCGGCACCTCGGCCAAGCGCTAGCGGTCGTCATGCCCGCCGCCTTCCTCGCCAGCGGGACGTTCGACTCGTTCTCATTCGCGACCTTTGTTGGGGTTGTTTTTATCGTTGTCGGGGCGGTCGGTGCACTCTGGCGAGTTGAGTCGATTTCGCCGAGGCTACCGATGCAGTTGCGAGAGTCCGGGGATCAGTATGTCAACACCCCTCTTACCGCTGACTTGAAAGCAAGGCTACGTAGAGCGAATTCCGAACTCAAGGACAAGGCACGCCGCGCGCGCGGCGGATGACGGTTGACGAAAGATCGGCAGCCTGGTCATGAGGCTGTTATCCGTGGTTCGCCTCGCGGAAGCCAGGATCCATTGCCCGGCTGCCACGCCTGCGGACCCGCCGTAGCGTGCCGACGGTGGAGCGCAGCTTTTCCGTCAACGGCAGCTCGCTCCACCAGAATCGCCACATGGGGAAGCCTCTGAAGCGGGGGAACGGGTAGCCAGCGAGCCGGAGGCTGGCGATCCGGGCGGCTACGGCCCCGCGCGTGCGCAGTAGATTCGGCTGCGAGGCGGGCAGCACCCCTGGCGCGACACGCTCGGCGATGATCGCGCCCGATCGGATAGCGGATCGCAGCAGCTCTCGGCCCTTGTCGGTCCGCACCAGGATGAGCGAGCGCCCGGTGTCGCCAGGCTCGACCGGGCGGTACCACGGGTCGCCGACGGACAGGTCCGCGAGCTCGCCGGTGTGGTCGGGGCACAGTCGGCAGCGCCACTGCCGATGCTTCTGCAGCACCGTGTTCCACGACCCGTCGTAGTCGAGTCGCCCCTCCTGCCCGCTGCGGGTGGTCGCGACGGCGTGGCCGGGCCAGCCCATCCCCCGGAAACGGAGGGACGTCACGTCGTCAGGGTCATGAATGCCCATGGCCGAGAGCATCTCCAGGGTGCCCCGCGTGCTCGGTGTGCCCGCGCAGAACACCGCGATCGTGACGCCGATGGCGGCGTCGAGCTGGGGACGGTTCCGACGCGCAGCCCAAACCCCTGCGATGTCGCAGGGCTTGCCGATCATCACGACGGGCCCGCCTGCGGACTCGGCCAGGTCTAGCCTGTCGCAGGGCCCGGCCGGTGCATAGCGCGAGCCCGCCGCCGCGAGCAACGCGTCCCGGCTCCGACTCAGCACTGTCTCGTTCGTCAGCGGGGCGTCGGGGTGCGCGGCGGTGTGCAGGACGCCGGCGAAGGCTCGGCTAGAGACGGCACAGGCGGCGAGGGCGGTCACCACGCCGCCGCTGGAGCCTGCGAACCGGACCTCCTGGTCAGAGGCATAGCCTTCCCAGACCTCGAGGACGTCGCCCCAACCGTCCGCGAGCTCGGTGATGGCGTTCGCGGCCACCGGGGGGCGCGTGATTGTCGCTCCAGGGCACACGGCGGCGGCGCTCGTCGTCTCGTCGTCGTCATGTCCGTCCTTCATCCGCGGGCGCAGACCGAGGTCGACGCGGTCGACCATCTCGAGGCGTTCTGGCATCAGGCCCGCACACAGTCCGCAGCCGCTGCACAGGTCGGCAGCGACGACCTGCCCAATGGTTGTGGGACGAGATGTCACGTCCAGGTCCTCCTCGTTCGAGCCGGATCGCACAGCAAGCGTGGCATAGCGCGTGGCCCCAGGTGGACGAATCTGACCACAGTCTCTGGATACCCGGCCGATACCTCCGGGCCGTGCGCCATAGCGTTCGGTCGCGCGGATGGGTGCGGGCAAGTCGGCTACCGGCTACACGCGCTACCACTGTTGGCGCGGCGAGACGAGGCCTGGCACTTTTGCGCGCCGAAAGCGGTGCTCTGCGTCCTCCGCCAGCCATACGCTCGGCCCATTCGCACCGAGGAGGATCAATGACGAAGACGACTGCCGACGCCACAACCCGCGGTGGCAAGGTGATGCGGCGATTGCTGGTGGAGTCTCCGACGTCGCTCGGTGCGCGCGCTCGCCTCAGGCGTTGGGACCTGTTCCGTGCGAACTTCCCGGATGTGACGGAGATGAGTGTCCTCGACCTCGGCGGCACGGTGGAATCGTGGCAACGGGCGCCAGTCACGCCACGTCGGGTCACGGTGCTCAACCTGTTCGAGCCTGGTGAGTCGCGGGACGACAGCGTCGTTCCGGTCGCCGGGGATGCCTGCGCTGCGCGCAGTGCCCTTGAGTCCGCCGGGTCGGACACCTCGTTCGACCTGGTGTTCTCGAACTCGTTGCTCGAGCATGTCGGGGGACATGCTCGCCGAGTTGACCTGGCGCGAGAGATCGATGCGCTGGCGCCCCGTCACTGGGTGCAGACGCCTTACCGGTACTTCCCCGTCGAACCGCACTGGCTCTTTCCCGGGATGCAGTTCGCACCGACCAAGGCACGTGTCGCGATCGCTCGGCACTGGCCCCTCGTCCACACGAGACCCAAGACGTACGAGGGCGCCAGGAGCTCGGTCCTGTGGACCGAGCTTGTCGGTGTGACGGAGATGCAGGCTTACTTTCCCTCGTCAACGATCCTTCGTGAGCGTCTCGCAGGCCTCCCCAAGTCTCTGATCGCCGTGCGCTGAACAGCGCTCCGGAGTGCCGGACCGCGTACCTCAACATCTGTGTCTCATTCGGGTCCGCGTTCTGGACGCCGGCGCTACTGTCGGAAACGCCCATCCAGAGCGGCCGAGAGACCTGGCTCGACGACGCCGCAGCAACCTCCCGACGTCGGGGTGGTGCTCACGCCAGGACCGATGGAGTGTGAGCAATGGTCCCGGCGGTCTTCCCACCCACGACGGTCACGCAGCCGACGGTCTCCTTCGAGCTCTTCCCGCCCCGCCGGCCCGAGCTCGACGAGGTCATCTGGCAACGCGTGCTGCGCATGGCCGCCGCGGGCCCGGACTTCTTCTCCGTCACGTATGGCGCCTCCGGCACCTCGCGTCTGGCCTCGGCGGAGCTCGTGCGGCGCCTCATCACCGAGGCCGGTGTCCGGCCGATCGCCCATCTCACGTGCGTCGGGGCCACCCGTGACGAGCTGGCGGGCATGGTGCGGTCCCTCCTCGACGCCGGTGTCCGTGACTTCCTCGCCCTGCGCGGGGACCCGCCGGTCGGCGAGCAGGTGTGGCGGCCCACCGCCGGCGGCCTGGACCGGGCAAGCGACCTGGTCGCGCTCATCAGGGAGATCCAGGCCGAGCACCTGGGACGCCCGTGCGAGACAGGCCGGTCCACGACGGAGCCACCGAGCGTCGTCGCGCTCGACCTCGGGGCGCGCGCCGCCGACAGCGTCTCGGTGTCGGTCGCCACCTACCCCTCCGGGGCCGCCCACGGGCGCACGGCCGAGCTGGCGGCGCTGCGGGAGAAGCAGGACGCCGGAGCCGACTTCGCGATCACCCAGGTCTTCTACGACGCCGAGGCCTACGCCTCCCTCGTGGCCGACGCCCGCGACGTCGGCATCGAGCTGCCCATCCTTCCGGGAATCATCCCGATGACGGACGCGCGCCGCCTGCAGCGGCTCGCCGGCCTCTCCGGCGTCGAGGTGCCGCGCAGCCTCCAGGCGCTGCTCTCTGTCGAGGACGACGCCGAGCGGCTCCGCCGAGGCATCGACGCGACCGTGGCGCTGATCGACCGCGTCCTCGCGGTGGGTGCTCCTGGGATCCACCTGTACACGTTCAACCAGGACCGGCCGGCCCTGGACGTCGTCGAGCACCTCCGTGACAGGGGCTTGCGGAACCCGGCGCTGTCCAGAGCACAGCCCGGCTGCGCCGCCATGCCCACCGGCTCGGCCCCTTTGCCCCGCGCAACGCCCGGGGCCACCGTCCTGTCGCCTGTCGCCCGTTGAGGCATCCGCCCATGTCCGAACCACTCACCAGCCCCGAGGACCACACATGACCGACAGCACCGCGCCCGCCCTGCCCGCCGCCACGATCCTGGGGTATCCCCGGAACGGGCCCGACCGTGAGCTGAAGAAGGCGCTCGAGGCATACTGGGCCGGCCGCGCCGAGCCGGACCGGTTGGACGACGAGCTCCGGGCACTGCGTCGCCGCACGCGGCGGCACCTCGCCGCGCTCGGGCTGTCCGCCGACGGAGCCGTCCCGGCGGCCTTCTCGGCCTACGACCCGGTCCTCGACGTCGCGACGATGCTCGGTGCGGTACCGGAGCGGTTCGCGGGTCTCGTTGCCGCGGACGGCAGCGTGGACCTCCCCGGATACTTCGCGCTGGCCCGCGGAGCGGGCGAGAAGGCACCGCTGGAGATGACCAAGTGGTTCGACTCCAACTACCACTACCTCGTGCCGGAGATCGGCCCGGACACGACCATTCGCTACGTCGACGACCGCATGGTCCGCGAGTTCCGCGAGGGGCTCGACGAGGGCAGCACGACCCGGCCGGTGCTCGTCGGCCCGGTGACCTTCCTGCTGCTCAGCAAGGCGGCCGTCGGCGCTCCTAAGGGTTTCCGCCCTATGGACCGTCTCGAGGACGTGGTGGGCGCCTACGCGCACCTGCTCAGCGAGCTGGGCGCCGCAGGTGCGCCCTGGGTGCAGATCGACGAGCCCGCCCTTGTGGCGGACACCTGGGACGCTTCGAGGGAAGAGGTCCTCGCCGCCACCGACTACGCCTACGACGTCCTGTCCTGGCAGCTGGCGCGCTCCCGCCGCCCGGCGATCCTGCTGACCGCGCCGTACGGCAGCGTCGGCGACGCGCTACCCGTCCTCGCCGCGTCGTCGGTGGAGGCCGTCGGCCTGGACCTGGTGCGCGGTGAGATGCCCTCCGCAGACGTGCTCGCGACGCTCGCCGGCAAGACCGTGGCGGCCGGCGTCGTCGACGGGCGGAACATCTGGCGCACCGACCTCGAACGCGCCCTGGACCTCCTCGAGCGGCTGCGAGACGCCGTCGGACCGGACGGGCGTGTCTGCGTCTCCACCTCGACCTCCCTGCAGCACGTTCCGCACGACGTCGAACGCGAGGTGCACCTGTCTCTAGAGCTGCGCGGCTGGCTGGCCTTCGCGGACCAGAAGGTCGGCGAGGTCCTCCTGCTCGCCGACGGTCTCGAGCGCGGGCGCGGCGCGATCGCCGCCGAGCTCGCGGAGGCTGCCGACGCCCGCGCCGCGCGGCTGGCGCACCCCGGCGTGCACCGTCCCCAGACCCGGGCGGAGCTCGCCGGGCTCGACGAGACGGCCTTCGACCGCGAGCCATACGCCCGCCGTGCGGTCACGCAGCAGGAGGAGCTGGGCCTGCCGGTGCTGCCCACGACGACGATCGGGTCGTTCCCGCAGACCAGCGAGATCCGGCGCGTGCGAGCGGCCCACCGGCGCGGCGAGCTGGACGACGCGGCCTACGAGGCCGCCATGCGCGCCGAGATCGAGAAGGTGGTGCGTCTGCAGGAGGAGCTGGGGCTGGACGTGCTCGTCCACGGTGAGCCCGAGCGCAACGACATGGTGCAGTACTTCGCCGAGCTGCTCGACGGGTTCGCGGTGACGCAGCACGGGTGGGTGCAGTCCTACGGTTCGCGGTGCACGCGTCCGTCGATCCTGTGGGGCGATGTCTCCCGGCCGGCGCCGATGACTGTGGCGTGGGCGAGCTATGCCGCGTCGCTGACGGACCGGCCGGTCAAGGGGATGCTCACCGGGCCGGTGACGATCCTGGCGTGGTCGTTCGTGCGCGACGACCAGCCGCTGGCCCAGACCGCCAACCAGGTGGCGCTCGCCCTGCGGGCAGAGGTCGCTGACCTGCAGGACTCCGGGATCGGCATCATCCAGGTGGACGAGCCGGCGCTGCGTGAGCTGCTGCCGCTGCGCCGCGCCGACCAGGCCGCCTACCTGGACTGGTCGGTCCGGGCCTTCCGGCTCGCCACGTCGTCGGCCGCCGCACGCACCCAGGTGCACACCCACCTGTGCTACTCCGAGTTCAGCGAAGTCATCGACGCCATCGACGGCCTGGACGCGGACGTGACCAGCATCGAGGCGGCCCGCTCGCGCATGGAGATCCTGCCCGCCATCCGTGCGGCGGGCTTCGTGCGTCAGATCGGCCCGGGGGTGTACGACATCCACTCCCCGCGGGTGCCCTCCGTCGAGGAGATCACCGAGCTGCTCACCGCCGCCGTCGCCGCTGTCCCGGCGCGGCAGCTGTGGGTCAACCCGGACTGCGGGCTGAAGACCCGGCGCTACGAGGAGACGACGGCGGCGCTGACCAACCTGGTCGCCGCCACCCGAACCGTGCGCGCGGGTCTCGGGCAGCCGAGCTCGGTCACGGTCGGCGTGCGCTGAAGACGCGGACAGGCCGACACGGTGGGGCGCGGCCGAGCACGTGTGCCGAGTGGCATCGGCCACGGCGCAGGTGCTCGGCCGGCCCCGCGACCGTCAGCGGTTCGTGACGAGGGCCTCGTCCACCTGCCGCTCGAGGTGTGCGGCGATCTCGAGCGACGCCGTCGCGGCCGGGGAGGGCGCGTTGAGCACGTGCACCTGCCCGGGAGCCTGCTGGACGAGGAAGTCGTCCACCAGCGACCCGTCCCGGCGCAGGGCCTGGGCGCGTACCCCCGCCGGTGCGCGGAGCAGGTGCTCGCGGCGGATCTCCGGCACCAGCCTGGCCAGGCTCCTCGCGAAGAGGGTCTTGGACACCGACCTCGCGACCTCGCGGGCGCCGGGTCGCCAGTTCTGGCGTCCCAGCTCCCACAGGCCCGGCCAGCGCAGCGCGTCGGCGACGTCGGACGGGGCGACGTCGCGCCAGCGGTATCCCTCCCGAGCGAGCGCGAGCACCGCGTTCGGGCCGGCGTGCACCCCGCCGTGCACCATCTTCGTCAGGTGGACGCCCAGGAACGGGAAGCGGGGGTCGGGCACCGGGTAGATCAGCCCCTGCACGAGCGGCACCGCGGCATCGGTCAGCTCGAAGTACTCGCCGCGGAAGGGCACGATCCGGGCCTCGGGCTCCAGGCCGCACGCGCGGGCAAGCCGGTCCGCGTGCAGACCCCCGCAGACCACCAGCGCGTCGGCGGCGAGCTGCTCCTCGCCGGCCGAGGTGGTGAACCGGGCACGCACCCTGGTCCCTTCCGTGCGGGCGGCCAAGAACTCCGCGCCGAACCGGATCGCACCCCCGGCCGCGCGCACCTGCTCGGCCAGCACCTCGCACACGCCCCGGTAGTCGACGATGCCGGTGCTCTCCACCCGCAGGGCCGCCACGCACGACACGTGCGGCTCGTGGTCGCGCGCCTCCGCGGCCGAGATCAGGCGGGCCGGTACACCGTTTGCCACGGCCCGCTCAGCGAGACGGTGCAGGCCCGGCAACTCGTCGTCGCTGACCGCGACCACGAGCTTGCCGCACTGCTCGACGGCGACGCCGTGCGTCCGGGCGAAGGCGACCATGCTCTCGGCGCCTGCCACCCCCATCCGCGCCTTGAGGCTGCCAGTCGGGTAGTACAGGCCCGAGTGGACGACGCCGGAGTTCCGTCCCGTCTGGTGCAGCGCCAGGTCGCGCTCCTTCTCCAGCACCGTCACATCGTCACCACGTGCCGCGAGCCGTGCGGCCGTGGCCAGGCCGACGATCCCGCTGCCGACAACAATCACCTTCGTCATGGCGACAGTCTCGTCGTACCGCGACGGGGCCGGGCAGGAATTGACGAGCACGGGTCGTCGGAGCGCGGGGCAATCCCGGGCACGCCGTCGCCCGTACAAGGAGACGGACGCGCGTGGCCGCGACCCTCGCAGGATCTCCTGCACCGCAGCGAAGGAGAACGCACATGTTCGACCTGATCGACGGACTGCCCCTGCACCCCCTCGTCGTCCACGCGGTCGTGGTGCTGCTGCCGCTCGCCGCCGCCGGTGCCGTCGCCATCGCCGTGATCCCGCCGTGGCGACGTCGCTTCGGCGTGCTCGTCGCGCTGGTCGCCACCGCGGGCACTGCGATGGTCCCGGTCGCCACCCGCAGCGGCGAGGCCTTCATGCTCCGCCAGGGCGCGCCGGCCGGAAACCACCAGCAGCTCGGCGGGCAGATGATCTGGTACGCCCTGGCGCTGACCGTGCTGGTGTGGCTCCTCGTCCTCGCCGACCTACGGGTCCGGCGGGCCGCTGCGGCGGCCCCGCCCGCCGCAGCGTCCACCGCCCGACCCGGGCCCGGGACGGCCGCGCGCGGAGAGACGACCGGCGCGCGGACCACGGCCCGGATCTCCGACCGGCCACCAGCCCCGTCGGGCCGCGGGCTGGCCACGGTGCTCGCCGTCCTGACGGTGCTCGCCGCGCTGGCCACCGGCTTCCACGTCTACCGGGTCGGCGAGAGCGGGGCCCGGTCGGTGTGGGGCGACGTCGCCGCCACCGCACCGGTGTCGATCGAGGTCGCCCCGCACCAGCTCTGAGACCGGCGACCGCGTTCGGTCGCCGGTCCGCGCGGCGGTTCGTGGCCCCCGGACCGCCGCGCGGCGGCCCCGGGTAGCGCGCCCGCCTACCGCTGTCACGACGTGCCCTCGGCACCATCTACAGGCGTCAAAAGCCGTGCGCGCCTTGAGGCCCACGCTTTAAGGTTGCTCCCATCGCCGCACCGTGGCCGCGATGGGGAACGCCTGTGACGCAGCAGCTCCCCGGACGTCCTCCGGCCGGGGAGGAGCCGCATGACCGTTCGCCGCAGCCGCCTCGCGCCGCGCGAGGTGCCCCCGGGCAAGCGCCCGATCCTCCTCATCGGAGCGAACGGCATGGCGAGGGAGGTGCTCGACGCCGTGCGCGCTGCCGGCTCCCACGAGCCGGTCGGGTTCGTCGACGACGACGCCGACCGGCACGGCACCTGGCTCGACGGGGTGCCGGTCCTCGGCTCGCTCGACCACGTCAGGGCCTACCCGGACGCCGGGCTCGTCCTCTGCGCCAGCCGCGGCGGGGCTCGCGCGTCGCTGGCGGGTCGCCTCGCGGCGCTCGGGATCGCCGAGAACCGCTACCTCACGGTGTGCCACCCCAGCGTCCAGGTGCCGCGCGGCTGCCTCCTCGGAGCGGGCACCGTCCTGCTCGCCCACGTGGCGCTGGCAGGCGACGTGCGGGTCGGGCGGCACGTGCTGGTCATGGCCAACACGGTGCTCCACCACGGCAACGTGCTCGAGGACTTCGCCACTCTTGCCGCCGGCGTCAGCGTGGGAGCAGAGGTCCATGTGGGAAGTCGGGCCTACCTCGGCATGAACGCCAGTGTGCGCGAACGCACTCGCGTCGGTGCCGACGCCGTCCTGGGGATGGGCGCCGCAGCCGTAGGGGACGTCCCGGCGGGGGAGACGTGGGCGGGGGTGCCGGCGCAGATGCTGCGCTCGTGGGTCGAGCCCTGGTAGGTGGGCACGCGACGAACCTCGCCGTGGTCCGTGGTCCGCAGCATGGCCCTCGCCCCATCTCCGCCTCACCCCGCGCACACCGTCCCGCCTCACCCGCGAGTTCAGCCCGAACGGGCAACCGGGGGCGCGGCGGAGCGCTAGGTTCTCGCTTGACCGATTGGATCACGTCGAAAGGCATCCGTCATGGACGCGTTGTCGAGCACCGCGCAGTACGCACCTCCGGAGATCACCGAGGTCGGGACCGTCCGTGGACTCACCCTGGGTGAGACCCTCCAGGGGAACGCCGACTGGAAGCTGAACAACCTCCACCCCTCCCAGGTGGCTCCGCACACCGGCCTCTACTCCTGAGCACCCGCACGCGCCCAGCAGCTGGCACCCCGCGACGAGCCCTCCCGTCGCGGGGTGCCGTCGGTCGTGCGCCGGTGGCTGACGCGTCGGACGACCGCTTCGCGCGCGTGACCGAGGTCGAGGCGGCCATCTCCTGGCCGCTCGGGCGCCTGCACCGACAGCCCGCCCACGTGACGGGTACCGCGCGCCAGGTGCTCGAGGACGTCGTGCTGCGCAGCCTCGCGGCGCCCGGCCCCACGTTCGTGACGTTCTCCGGCGGCCGCGACTCCTCCGCGGTGCTCGCCGTCGCCACGCAGGTCGCTCGCCGGGAGGGCCTGGCGCTGCCGGTACCGGTGACCGCGGTCTTCCCCGGCGTGCCCGAGTCGGACGAGTCGCAGTGGCAGGAGCTCGTGCTGTCGCACCTGCGGCTCACCGAGCGGATCGTCCTCACCATCGACGACGAGCAGCGGTGGCTGGGCGAGCCGGCCCGGACGTCGCTGCGGCGCCGCGGACTGCTCTGGCCCGCTGCCGTCCACCTCGACGACCTGTTGTTCGCGCAGATGGCGGGCGGCCGGCTGCTCACCGGGGAAGGTGGTGACGCCGTCCTCGGTCCGCACCGCGTCACACCGCTCTCCCTGGTGCTGCGCGAGCGCCGCCGCCCCGACCGGGGATTGCTGGCCGCGGCGCTGCGCGCCGCTCTCCCCGCCACGGGACGTGCCGCCGCCATGCGCGCCGCCGCACTCGTCCGCCCCGCGGAGCCGTGGCTGCGCGGCCGCGCCACCCGCGCGCTCGCCGCCGCGCAGGCCGACCTGCTCCGCCGGCCGCTCAGCTGGGAGCGGGAGACCAGGGCCATGCTCACCACGCGTGCGATCGCCGTCTTCGAGCACAACTACGCCGCGGTGGCCGCCGACCACGACGTGACGGTCTCGCACCCGCTGCGCTCGGCGGAGTTCGTCTCGGCTCTCGCCCGCGACGGCGGCGGCTGGGGTTATCCGGGCCGCACCCACCTCATGCGTGCGCTCTTCGCCGACCTCCTGCCCGACGCGCTCCTCGCCCGGTCGACCAAGGCTCTCTTCAACGGGACACGTTTCGGCGAGGGGGAGCGCGAGTTCGCCCGCACGTGGGACGGCACCGGCGTCGACCCGCGCCTGGTCGACCCGGCGGCACTGCGCGCCGAGTGGCTCCGCGAGCGCCCGGCGACGACGTCGGCCCTGCTCCTGCAGCAGGCTTGGCTCGCCACCGAGGGGCTGCCGGCGAGCCCTGTCGTCACGCGCTCGGGCACCCGTTCGACCTGAGGGGCCTCGCAGCCTCGCCGTCGGCGGGCGCCTCGCCCGGCTGCGCGGCCGGTCGTAGACTGCTCCGCGGACCCCGCCTCCTGCTGGATGCGGGGCTCGTGTGCTGCCCGGCCCGCCGCGAACCCCGCGCGCCGTCGCCGCCCCGCCGTCCACCATCGCGAAGGACCCATGAAACTCACCGGACTGCTCCCGCTGCTGCGCACCGACCCCGCGGTCGCCTCCGCGATCGAGACGGCGCACGAGCCGGTCCTCGCCCCGCAGCTGCAGGTCAACGCGGCCGTCGGCGTGCGCGCCCCCCTGGCCGCCGAGCTCACGGCCGGCGAGAAGGGCCGCCCGCTCGTCGTCGTCACCGCCACCGGCCGCGAGGCCGACGAGGCGGCCGCCGCGCTGCGCCACTTCCTCCCCGACGACGACGTCGCCGTCTTCCCCGCCTGGGAGACGCTCCCGCACGAACGGCTCTCGCCGCGCTCGGACACCGTCGCCAGGCGCCTGGCCGTCCTGCGTCGCCTGGCGCACCCCACCGCCGACGGCGGACAGTCCGGCCCGATCAAGGTGCTCGTCATGCCGGTGCGGGCCCTGCTGCAGCCCGTGGTCCAGGGCCTGGGCGAGCTCGAGCCGGTCTCCCTGGCCGTGGGCGAGGACGCCGACCTCGAGCAGGTCGCCACCGATCTCGCGGCGGCCGCGTACACCCGGGTGGACATGGTCGAGCGGCGCGGCGAGTTCGCGGTGCGCGGCGGCATCCTCGACGTCTTCCCGCCCACCGAGAACCACCCCATGCGGATCGAGTTCTGGGGGGACACGGTCGAGGAGATCCGCTGGTTCGCCGTCGCCGACCAGCGCTCCCTCGAGCTCGCCGAGCACGGCCTGTGGGCCCCGCCCTGCCGCGAGATGCTGCTCACCGACGACGTCCGTGCCCGGGCGCACCGCCTGGTCGAGGACCTGCCCGGCGCCGCCGACATGCTCGAGAAGATGGCTCAGGGCATCGCCGTCGAGGGCATGGAGTCCCTCGCGCCGGTGCTCGTGGACGGCATGCAGCCGGTCCTCGACCTCGTCCCCGACGGCACCCTCGTGGTCCTCTCCGAGCCCGAGCGCGTCCGCCGTCGCGCCCACGACCTCGTCGCCACCACCGAGGAGTTCCTCGCCGCCGCCTGGGCGTCGGCCGCCCAGGGCGGCAAGACCCCGCTGGACCTGCGCGCCGCCTCCTTCGCCGACCTCGCCGAGGCCCGGGCGCTCGCACTCACCCGTGGCCTGGGCTGGTGGGCGTTCTCCTCCCTGCCCACCGACACCGAGCTCGTCGACGACGACGCACCCGAGGACGGCACGACGGGACGGGCGCTCGCCGTCGCCGCCCGGGACGTCGAGCGCTACAACGGCGACGTCGAGCGGGCGCTGAAGGATCTCGCCGACCTCGTCCACCAGGGCTGGCGGCTCATCCTCACCACCGAGGGGCCCGGCCCGGCCCGGCGCATGTCCGAGCAGCTCGCCGCCGGCGACGTGCCCGCCCGGCTCGTCGAGGAGGTCGCCGAGGAGCCGCCGTCGTCCGTGGTCCTCGTGACGACGGCGAGCTCGGGACGCTCCTTCGTGCACGAGGGCCTAAAGCTCGCGATGCTCGCCGAGGCCGACATCACCGGCCGGGCCGGCACCTCCACCCGGGACATGCGGCGCATGCCGTCGAAGCGGCGCAACGTCGTCGACCCGCTCGCGCTGCGCGCCGGCGACCACGTGGTGCACGAGCAGCACGGCGTCGGCCGGTTCGTCGAGCTCGTCCAGCGCACGGTCGGCACGGGGCCGGACGCCACCACGCGCGAGTACCTCGTCATCGAGTACGCCGCCTCCAAGCGCGGGCACCCCGGCGACCGGCTGTTCGTGCCCACCGACTCCCTCGACCAGGTGACCAAGTACACCGGCGGGGAGTCGCCCACCCTGTCCAAGATGGGCGGTGGCGACTGGGCCAAGACCAAGGCCAGCGCCAAGAAGGCGGTCAAGAAGATCGCCGCCGAGCTCATCCGCCTCTACGCGGCGCGGATGTCCACCAAGGGGCACGCGTTCGGCGCCGACACCCCGTGGCAGCGTGAGCTCGAGGACGCCTTCCCGCACATGGAGACCCCGGACCAGGTGGTCACCATCGACGAGGTCAAGGCGGACATGGAGAAGTCGATGCCGATGGACCGCCTCATCAGCGGCGACGTCGGCTACGGCAAGACGGAGATCGCGGTGCGCGCCGCCTTCAAGGCCGTGCAGGACGGCAAGCAGGTGGCGGTCCTCGTCCCGACGACGCTGCTGGTCCAGCAGCACCTGGACACCTTCGCCGAGCGGTACGCCGGCTTCCCGGTAACAGTCCGCGCGCTGTCCCGCTTCCAGTCCGACGCCGAGGCCGAGGCGGTGCGCGAGGGCGTGCGCAAGGGCACCGTCGACGTCGTCATCGGTACCCACCGTCTCATCACCGGCGAGGTGCGGTTCAAGGACCTGGGCCTGGTGATCATCGACGAGGAGCAGCGCTTCGGCGTCGAGCACAAGGAGACGCTCAAGCAGATGCGCACGAACGTCGACGTGCTCGCCATGTCGGCCACGCCCATCCCGCGCACCCTGGAGATGGCCATCACGGGCATCCGGGAGATGTCGACCCTGGCCACGCCGCCGGAGGAGCGCCACCCGGTCCTGACGTTCGTGGGCGCGTACGAGGAGAAGCAGGTCGCTGCCGCGGTCCGCCGCGAGCTCCTGCGCGAGGGCCAGGTGTTCTACGTGCACAACCGGGTCTCGTCCATCAACAAGGCCGCGGCCCGGCTGGCCGAGCTGGTGCCGGAGGCGCGCGTCGCCGTCGCGCACGGGCAGATGGGGGAGCACCAGCTCGAGCGGGTCATCCAGGACTTCTGGAACAAGGAGTTCGACGTGCTCGTGTGCACCACGATCGTCGAGACCGGCCTGGACATCTCCAACGCCAACACGCTGGTCGTCGAGCGAGCCGACGCGTTCGGCCTGTCCCAGCTGCACCAGCTGCGCGGGCGGGTCGGGCGCGGTCGCGAGCGGGCCTACGCCTACTTCTTCTACCCGCCGGAGAAGCCGCTGACCGAGACCGCGCACGACCGCCTCGCCACCATCGCCGCGCACACCGACCTCGGCGCCGGCATCCAGGTGGCGATGAAGGACCTCGAGATCCGCGGCGCCGGCAACCTGCTCGGCGGCGAGCAGTCCGGCCACATCGCCGGGGTCGGCTTCGACCTGTACGTGCGGATGGTCTCCGACGCCGTCGCGGAGTTCCGCGGGGAGAAGGAGGCGGAGAAGGCGGACGTCAAGATCGAGCTGCCCGTCGATGCGCACGTGCCGCACGACTACATCGCCCACGAGCGGCTGCGGCTGGAGGCCTACGCGAAGATCGCCGCCGCCGGGGACGAGGAGTCCATCGCCGCGGTCCGGGAGGAACTGGTCGACCGCTACGGCGCCGTGCCCGAGCCCGTCGAGCGGCTCTTCGCTGTCGCCGCGCTGCGCGAGAAGGCCCGGAACGTGGGCCTGGCCGACATCACCGCCCAGGGGAAGTACCTGCGCTTCGCCCCGGTGGAGCTGCCGGAGTCCGCCGAGCTGCGCCTCAAGCGGCTCTACCCCGGCACGGTGCTGAAGCCCGCCGTCCGGGCGATCCTCGTGCCGTACCCGATGACCGCGCGCCTGGGCGGCAAGCCGCTGCGCGACGTCGCCCTGCTCGACTGGGTGAACGAGCTCATCGACTCGGTGATCTCCGCGTCGGTGGCGGCCGCGGCGAAGGTGGGCACCGCGGCGTCGTAACCACGCGCGGTGCGGGGCGCGGGCGCGACGTCGTCGTACGTCTCGATCCGGTGACGGAAGCTGCGCGCCAGTTGCCAATCCGTGCCGGGCTGCGGGAACCTGTGGCACCGTCGGCCGTGATGCCACGGCAGGCGCTCGCACCCGGGAGGAACCGGACGAGCCGGACGAAGGAGCTCCACATGGGTCTGGTCGACTCGATCAAGCGTGACTTCACGCTGATGGCCATCCTGCTCATCCCGGTGGCCGTCGCCATCAACTTCGTCGGCGGTCAGCTCGCCAAGACGCTGCAGCTGTGGATCTTCCTCGACTCCATCGGCACCTTCATCGTGGCGATGCTCGCCGGGCCGTGGATCGGACTGGTCACAGGCGCGCTGAGCGTGCTGCTGCTCGCGCTCGGCGACGCGACCATGGCGCCGTGGTCGATCCTGGCCGCGGCGATGGGCTTCCTCGTCGGCGTCCTCGCCCGGCGCGGCATGTTCAACACCTGGGGTCGGGCGGCGATCAGCGCGCTGATCGTGACACTGATATCAGTGGCGGTCTCGGTGCTGCTGAGCTACTTCCTCTACGGCGGGTTCACGACCTCCGGGGTGTCGATCCTTACCGGAGCCATCAACGACTACTCCGACCTGCCGCTGTTCCTCGCCGTCGTCGCCTCGCACGTCCCGGCCGAGCTGATCGACAAGTTCCTGGCGGTGGGTATCGCCACGCTCGTGGTCCGCTCGATGTCCAAGCGCGCGCTGCTGCGGTTCCCGCACGGCGAGATCTTCGTCGACGCCCGCAAGAAGGACCGTCCGGCGGCGCGCACCGCGTCGTGACGCTGCCGGCGGGCGTCAGCCTGGTCTCGCACGCCAACCCGGTCCGCAACCTCAACCCCACGACGCACGTCGTCCTCGCCGTCGTCCTGGCGGTGATCTCCCAGCTCTTCGGACTGTGGTCGGTCGGCGCGGTCGTTCTCGTCTCGGCGCTGATCGCGCTCATCGCCCGCCGGCTCGGCGCCTTCCTGCGCGCCTGGGCGCCCACGGTGCTGCTGCTGAGCGTCGTGATCGTCGCGCTGCAGACGCTGTTCATCGAGGGGCCGACGATCCTGTTCAGCTGGTGGATCCTGGACGGCACCGCCGAGGGGCTCGAGCGGGGCACCACCTTCGCCGCCCGCATCATGGGCGTCGCCACCCCGCTGGTGCTGGCCGTCCAGCTCGGCGACCGGCGGCGCTCCATGCTCGAGCTCGAGCGGCGCCGGGTCCCGCCGAAGGCGACGTACGTCGTCGTCGCGGCGATGAACCTCATCCCCGAGATGCGCAAGCAGCTCGACGCGATCATGGACGCCCAGCGCGCACGCGGCGTGGAGACCGACGCCAACTGGTTCGTCCGGGTCCGGGCGTTCCTGCCGAGCCTGATCCCGCTGATCCTCAGCTCGATCCTCTCGGTCGAGGAGAAGGCCCTCGCGCTGCAGTCACGCGGCTTCACGCTGACCGGGCCGCGGACGTCGCTGTACGCGGTGGTCGACACCCGCACCGACCGGGTGCTGCGCGCGGTGCTCTGGGCCGTGCTCGCGCTCGCCGTCGTCGGAAGGATCCTGCTGTGGGTGCTGTGAACGAGACCGGTGCGGGGGACGCGGGTGCGGAGAGCACGGGCACCGGAGCCGCAGGTCCGGGGGCCGCGGGCGCGGTGAACGCGGGCGCCGCGCACGCCGTCGAGGTCTCCGGCCTGACGTACACCTACCCGGGCGCGGACGAGCCGAGCCTGCGGGACGTCTCGCTCGCCGTCGGGACGGGGGAGCTGTGCGCGATCGTGGGCCCGAACGGGGCCGGCAAGACGACCCTGTGCAACGCCATCCGCGGGTTCGTGCCCCACTTCTACAAGGGGGAGCTGACCGGGTCGGTCACCGTGGCCGGGCAGGACGTGCCCACGGCGGACGAGGACGAGCTGGCCCGCACCATCGGGTTCGTGTTCCAGAACCCGTTCACGCAGATGAGCGGGATCACCGAGACGGTCTACGACGAGCTCGCGTTCGGCCTCGGCAACCTCGGGGTCCCGGCGCCGGAGATCCGCGACCGGGTGGAGCAGACCCTGGAGCGTGCCCGGATCACCGAGCTGCGCGACCGGCCGCCCTTCCAGCTCTCCGGCGGGCAGCAGCAGCGGGTGGCGCTGGCCTCGATGCTCATCATGGACCAGCCGGTCCTGGTCATCGACGAGCCCACGAGCCAGCTCGACCCGGCCTCGACAGACGAGGTGTTCGAGCTGATCGCGGCCATGAGGGAGGCGGGGCGCACGGTGGTGCTGGTCGAGCACAAGATCGAGCAGGTGGCCGAGCACGCCACGACCGTGGTGCTGATGGACGCCGGCCGCGTCGTGCGCACCGGTTCCCCGGCCGAGGTGCTCACCGACCCGGCCATCACCGACCGCGGTGCCCGGCTCCCGCAGGCCGTCGTGCTCGCGCAGGGTCTGCGCGAGCGCGGGGTGGACGTGCCCGGGCGGCCGCTGACCGTCGCCGCGCTGGCAGACGCGCTCGGCGCCCCGGGAGAGGTGGCCCGATGAGCCTGGTCGAGCTCGCCGACGTCAGCTACACCTACCCCGGCGGGGTGCTCGCCGTGGACGGCGTCAGCCTGCGCGTCGACGCGGGGGAGTCGCTGGCGATCATCGGCCAGAACGGCGCAGGCAAGACCACCACCGTGAAGCTGATGAACGGCCTGCTCAAGCCGAGCTCCGGCCGCGTCCTGATCGGCGGCGAGGACACCGCCCGGCGCACCGCCGCCCAGGTGGCCAGGCGGGTCGGCTACGTCTTCCAGAACCCGGACGACCAGATCTTCAACACCACTGTCGCCAAGGAGATCTCCTACGGTCTGAAGCGGTTGCGGCTCGACGCCGGCGAGTCGGAGCGGCGCCTCGACGAGGCCGCCGCACTCACCGGCCTGGGCGACCGGCTCGAGGAGAACCCGCACGACCTGCCGCTGTCCGTGCGCAAGTTCGTCACGATCGCCGCGGTGCTCGCCGTCGACTGCGAGGTCCTCGTCCTGGACGAGCCCACGGCCGGGCAGGACCAGGCCGGGCTGGACCGGATCGCCGAGATCGTCGAGGTGATGACCGGCCGGGGCCGGGCCGTGGTCACGATCACCCATGACATGGAGTTCGTCGCCCGGCACTTCGCCCGCGTCGTCGTCATGGCCGAGCGGCGCGTGGTCACCCAGGGGCGGGCGGAGGAGATCTTCACGGACAGCGCCGCCATGGCGACCGCACGCCTGGCGCGGCCGGCGATCGTCGAGCTCGCCGACCGGCTGGGGCTCGCCGACGTCGGGCTCAGCCTGGACGCGCTCGCGGACGCGTGGCGCAGCCGCGGCTGAGGACACCTGCACCGCGACGTCCCGCGTAGCACCTACGATGGACGCGGTTCGACCAGCCCAGCCCGGGCCGTGACGCGGCGCCGGCAGACCTCGGAGGTTCACCGGTGGCCACCTTGCGCCCCACGCTCCTGCTCCGTCCCGTCGTCGCGGCCGCCGCGGCCGGGCTCGCCCTGGCCGGCTGCGCCGCGCAGCCCGGCACCGCGGCCACCGTCAACGGCGTCACGATCAGCGAGAACGCCGTTGACGACGCCACCGGCGAGTACGTCGCCTTCTCCGGCCAGGAGACCGCCCCGGTCGTCATCCTCAACACCCTGGTGCAGGCCGAGCTGCTGACCCCGATCGCGAACGAGGCCGGCTACGCCGTGTCCGACGCCGAGGTCGAGCAGTTCTTCCTCGAGCAGGCCGTGATGCTGGGCAACGCCGAGCTGCCCGAGAACAGCTCCGACGCGTTCATCGACCTGGGCCGTTTCCTCATGCAGTACAACGAGGTCTCCTCGTCCCCGGACGCCGAGGCGGTCCTCACCCAGCTCGGCACCGAGCTGACCGAGGCGGACCTCGAGGTCAACCCGCGCTACGGCGAGCTGACCGAGGAGGGCTCGATCGTTCCGACCACCCACGAGTGGATCGCCCAGCCCACCGGGGAGGCCGCTCAGCCCGCGGGCTGAGCGCCGCGTGGCACCGGTCACAGCGCCCGTCCTCGGGCCTCCCACCGGGCGGATGGTCCCTCGCTGCACGGTTTGCCCCGTACTACGGTGGACCCTGTTCCGAACCGGACTGATCACCTACTGAAGGAGTCCCCTGTGGCCAGCATCGAGGCCGTTGGAGCCCGCGAGATCCTTGACTCGCGCGGCAACCCCACCGTGGAGGTCGAGGTCGCGCTCGAGGACGGCACCGTCGCTCGCGCGGCCGTTCCCTCCGGCGCGTCGACCGGCGCGTTCGAGGCCGTCGAGCGCCGTGACGGCGACAAGGCCCGCTACCTGGGCAAGGGCGTGCAGAACGCCGTCGACGCCGTCATCGACACCATCGCCCCCGAGGTGCTCGGGATCGACGCCACCGAGCAGCGCATCATCGACCAGACCCTGATCGACCTGGACGGCACCGCCAACAAGGGCAAGCTCGGCGCGAACGCCATCCTGGGCGTCTCCCTCGCCGTCGCCAAGGCGGCCGCGGAGTCCGCCGGGCTGCCGCTGTTCCGGTACGTCGGTGGCCCGAACGCCTACCTGCTGCCCGTGCCGATGATGAACATCCTCAACGGCGGCTCCCACGCCGACTCCAACGTCGACATCCAGGAGTTCATGGTCGCCCCCGTCGGCGCCCCGACCTTCAAGGAGGCGCTGCGCTGGGGCACCGAGACCTACCACTCCCTGAAGTCGGTCCTCAAGGCCCGCGGCCTGGCCACCGGCCTGGGTGACGAGGGCGGCTTCGCCCCGAACCTGGACTCCAACCGCGCCGCCCTGGACCTGATCATCGAGGCGATCGAGAAGGCCGGCCTCAAGCCGGGCGAGGACGTCGCGCTCGCCCTCGACGTCGCCGCCACCGAGTTCTTCTCCGACGGCGCCTACCAGTTCGAGGGCAAGGCCACGACGGGCGAGGAGATGATCGCGTACTACAGCGAGCTCGTGGCGGCCTACCCGCTGGTCTCCATCGAGGACCCGCTGAGCGAGGACGAGTGGGACAGCTGGTCCCAGCTCGTCGGCGCCATCGGCGATCGCACCCAGATCGTCGGCGACGACCTGTTCGTCACCAACCCCGAGCGGCTGGCGCGCGGCATCGAGCAGCGTGCCGCGAACTCGCTGCTGGTCAAGCTCAACCAGATCGGCTCGCTCACCGAGACCCTCGACGCCGTCACGCTGGCCCAGCGCAACGGGTTCACCGCGATGGTCTCGCACCGCTCCGGCGAGACCGAGGACACCACCATCGCCGACCTCTCCGTGGCGGTGAACGCCGGCCAGATCAAGACCGGTGCACCGGCCCGCGGCGAGCGCATCAACAAGTACAACCAGCTCCTGCGCATCGAGGAGGAGCTCGACGACGCGGCGGTCTACGCCGGTCGCAGCGCCTTCCCCCGCGCCCAGGCCTGACCCGAGGCCGCCCGGTCGCCGGGCGGCACCACCCGGACGCCGGGAGCCCGCGCGTGCACGACTCACGCGCCGTGGCTCCCGGCGTTCGCGCGTCCGATGGGAGAACATGACCTCATGACCAGCCGTCGTCCTGCCGCGCCCCGGGGCCCGGCGGCACGCCCGGGGACGACGGCGAAGCGCACCCCGGCCCAGCCGTCGGGCCGCGGCGGACGCAGCGGCGCCCGGACCGGGGAGAAGCGGACGTCCGCCCAGGCAGGGTCCGGCGACGGCGCCAGGTCCGGCGGCTCGGCGAAGACGGGCACTCCTGCACAGTCCGGCAGCACCACGAAGGTCGGCGGCGCTGCGAATTCGGGCGGCACGACGAAGGTCGGCGGCGCTGCGAAGTCGGGCGGCACCGCGAGGTCCGGCAGCTCGGCGAAGCCCGGGACCGCGGCCAGGCCCGGCACGTCGAAGACGGGCGCCTCGACGAAGTCCAGCGCCTCGGCACGTCCCGGCGGCTCCGCACGGCCCGCCGGGACCGGGCGCGCCGGTGCACGCTCGGGCGGCGCACGCACAGCCACCCGCGCCACCGGCCACCCGAGCGCCACCAGGCAGCGTCGGGCAGTGAGCTTCGGGCTGCCGGGCCGAGACGGCGAGGCGCGGCCCACCGTGAGCCTGCGCGCCCTCGGCCTGTTCCTGGTGCTTCTGATCGCGTTCGCCGTGCTGGCCCCGACGATGCGCTTCGCGGTCACGCAGCAGGAGCAGCTGCGCGACCTCAACTCCAGGGTCAGCGAGGCGCAGGGACGCAACGCCGACCTCGAGCGCCAGCTTGCCCGGTGGCAGGACCCCGAGTACGTGCAGGCCCAGGCCCGCGACCGGCTTGGCTACGTCATGCCGGGGGAGACGCCGTACGTGGTGGTCGACCCCGAGACGGTCGTCGGTGGTCAGAGCGCCGCGGAGACGGAGGCCGCCGAGCGGGAGGCCGCTCGCGCCGCTGCCACCCCCTGGTACATGCGCGTCTGGGACTCCGTCCAGGTGGCCGGCGAGTCGGTCACCGGCGGCGAGGACCCCTCCGGCCTGACGGTGCCGACCGAGGGCGCGACGCCCTGACGGCCGGGACGCGTCACACCCGAGCGGCATAGGACAATGGCTGCGTGACTGACGCTGGAACGACCGTGACCGAGCGCGACCTCGAGGTGCTCGCCGAGCAGCTGGGCCGGGTGCCCCGGGGCGTGGTGGAGGTGGCGGCACGCTGTGTGTGCGGCCGCCCGATCGTGGTGCGTACCGCGCCGCGCCTCGACGACGGCACCCCGTTCCCGACGTCGTACTACCTCACCTGCCCGCCGGCGGTGAAGGCCGCGAGCACCCTCGAGGCCGAGCAGGTGATGGTCGACATGAACGAGCGGCTCGCCGCCGACCCCGAGCTCGCCGCCCGCTACCGCGCCGCTCACGAGGACTACCTCGCCCGGCGTGCCGAGCTCGGTGAGGTCGCCGAGATCGACGGTGTCTCCGCCGGCGGGATGCCCACCCGGGTGAAGTGCCTGCACGCGCTGCTCGGTCACACCCTCGCCGTCGGCGAGGGCGTCAACCCCTTCGGCGACGAGACCCTGCACCTGCTCGAGGGCGTCTGGAGCCCCACCCGCTGCTCCTGCTGAGGCGCGTGCCGGCCCTGCCCGGGTCGTGAGGCGTCCTGCCACCGCCCGGCGTGCGGCGTCCTGCCACCGCCCGGTCGCGAGGCGTCCAGCCACCGCCCGGCGTGCGGCGTCCAGGCAGTGGCCGGCGTGCGGCGACGGCGGCCGGATCGGTTACGGTGGACCGCGGTGCGCCGGGAAGTCTGGTCGGCAGATGTCCTTGCCGACCCACCCGAGGGGCCACCAATGCCGCAGCACGCGCCACCGAACCTTCCCGCCCGCCTGTCGAGGACGGGGGCCGGCCTCGCCCGGCGCCTGCAGGACGACACGTTCTCCGGCGCGCTGCTGCTCGGGGCTGCCGTCCTGGCCCTGGTGTGGGCGAACTCCCCGTGGCGGGAGACCTACTTCGCGATCGCCGGGCTCGAGATCGGTCCGGCCGCGCTCCACCTGGACCTCTCGCTGTCCACGTGGGCGGCGGACGGCCTGCTCGCCATCTTCTTCTTCGTCGTCGGGCTGGAGCTGAAGACCGAGTTCGTCACCGGCTCGCTGCGCAAGCTCGACGAGGCACTGCTGCCGATGATCGCCGCCGTCCTGGGCATGGCGGCGCCCGCCCTGATCTATACCGGCGTCCAGCTGGCGACAGGCTCCGGCGCCACGTCCGGCTGGGCCATCCCGACGGCCACCGACATCGCGTTCGCCGTCGCCCTGCTCGGCATCTTCGGCCGCGGTCTGCCACCCGCGCTGCGCGTGTTCCTGCTGACGCTCGCGGTGGTCGACGACCTCCTGGCCATCACCGTGATCGCGGTGTTCTACACCGAGGAGATCCAGCTCTTCTTCCTGCTCGGCTCGCTCGCGCTGATCGGCGTCTTCGCGTCCCTCGTGCAGCGGCGGATCACTGCCTGGTGGGTCCTCGTCCCGGTCGCCGTCGTCGCGTGGGCACTCATGCACGAGGCCGGCGTGCACGCCACGGTGGCCGGCGTGCTGATGGGCATGGTCGTCCCGGCACGGCGCCGCCGCGGCGAGGACGAGCAGCTCACCCACGCCTTCGTGGAGAAGGTCCAGCCACTCTCCGCGGGGTTCGCGCTGCCGGTGTTCGCCTTCTTCGCGGCGGGGGTCTCGGTCGTGGACTCCGGCGGCCTCGGCGAGGTGGTGTCGGACCCCGTCGCCATCGGCGTCATCGCCGGCCTGGTGCTCGGCAAGTCGCTCGGCATCTGGGGCGGCGTGGCGATCCTGGTCAGGACCACCCGGCTGAGGCTCGGCCACGGCGTGGACCTCGCCGACCTGCTCGGCGTGGCCATGCTCGCCGGCATCGGCTTCACGGTCTCGCTGCTCATCGCGGACCTGTCCTTCGGCGCGAGCACCGAGGGCGACCACGCGAAGTTCGCCGTCATCCTCGGTTCGGTGATCTCTGCGGTGCTCGGCGCGATCACCCTGCGCCTGCGTGCCCGGGTCCGGGTACGCGGCCGCGGAGGACGCGGCCGGTGAGCCCCCGGCGGGCTACTCGGGCTCGGTGACGTCGGCCACCTGTGCGCCGACCGCGTCGAAGAGGTCCTTCGCGTCGACGGTGGCGGCGACG
Organism: Georgenia subflava; assembly: GCF_009193155.1. Classification (GTDB taxonomy): domain Bacteria; phylum Actinomycetota; class Actinomycetes; order Actinomycetales; family Actinomycetaceae; genus Georgenia; species Georgenia subflava. The sequence continues at coordinate 85,586 of NZ_VUKD01000008.1, read as the reverse complement.
CCGTGCGCGCCGGCGCCGACCGAGACGGTCCCGGTGATGCTCTGGTCGGCGACGACGGGCCACGCCGTGGTGGACCCGAAGGGCGTGATCGTGCCCCGCTCGTACCCCGTCGCCTCCTTCGCGGTCTCGGCGTCGGGCATCGACAGCCGACTCACCCCGAGGAGGGCGCGCAGCTTGGGCCACGAGATCGCCCGCCCGCCGGGCACCAGCACGAAGATGTAGTCCGCCTCGCTGCGACGCACCACCATCGTCTTCACGATGGCCGACGGCGACACTCCCCGGGCGGCGGCCGCCTCCTCCAGGCTGCGCACCCGGCCGTGCCTCGTGATGGTGAAGTCGATCCCGGCCTGCTCCAGGGCAGCGACCGCCCGTTCCTCGCTCATGGCTACCACCCTACGAGCGCGACCGGTTCGGCGAGCGGCGAGAGACAGGCCGCGTGGGCGGGTCGTGGCAGTGTTGTCCCGTGACTCGCGTAGCGGCCATCGACTGTGGCACCAACTCCATCCGCCTGCTCATCGCCGACGTCTCCGGGAACGGCGGGGACGAGACGGCGCTGACCGACGTGGTGCGCCGGATGGAGGTCGTGCGACTCGGGCAGGGCGTCGACCGCACCGGGCGGCTGGACCCGGCCGCGCTGAGCCGCACACTCTCCGTCGCACGGGAGTACGCCGACCTGTGCCGGACCCACGGCGTCGCCCGCACCCGCTTCGTGGCCACCTCCGCGACCCGCGACGCCGCCAACAGGCAGGACTTCGTCGACGGCGTCGTCGACGCGCTGGGCGTGGAGCCCGAGGTCATCACCGGCGACGAGGAGGCGGCTCTGAGCTTCGCGGGCGCGGTGAGCGTGCTGGACCGGGCGCACCCCGGTCCGACCCTGGTGGTCGACATCGGCGGCGGCTCCAGCGAGCTCGTGCTCGGCGGCGCCGCTCCCACCGCGGCGTACTCGATGGATGTCGGCTGCGTGCGGCTCACCGAGCGGCACCTGTCCGACGACCCGCCCAGCCAGGACCAGGAGGCGGCCGCGCGAGCCGACGTGCGGGCGATGCTCGACGCCGCGTCCGCCGTCGTCCCGCTCGGGCGGGCACGCACGCTGGTCGGACTGGCCGGGTCGGTCACTACTGTCACTGCCCACGCGCTCGCCCTGGAGTCCTACGACCCCGCGGCGATCCACGGTGCCGAGCTGGAGGTGCCCCGCGTGCTGGCAGCGTGCGACGAGCTGCTGCACATGTCCCGTGCCGAGCGGGCTGCGCTGGGCTTCATGCATCCCGGCCGGGTCGACGTCATAGGCGCCGGCGCGCTGGTGTGGTCGGAGATCGTCTCGCGGGTCGCGGCCGAGGTCGCTGCTGACGGCGGGACGCTCGGCACGGCGGTGACCAGCGAGCACGACATCCTCGACGGCATCGCCCTGTCCGTGGCCCGCTGACCGGCCCGCCCTCTTGGCCGTACCCGCCCGGCGTGCTCGCCGCAGCGGGATTGCGGCGCACGGCCCCGCCGTCCGACGCCGTCACGCAGCATGTCCCGGCGGCAGTCAGCGTCAGCCTGAACGGTTTGTACCGATTATCGGTACAAACCGTTCGGTTTGATTGGCCGCAGCGAGAGGGGTGCTCTCTGGGCCGGTGGTGGTGGCCCCTGGGGCCCCCGGCCACAGGCCCCGGGCTCTGCTCAGCGGTGGCCGTGGGTCCCGAGAGCGCGCACACGCATCCTGGCGCGCACCCGCAGCGCGATGGCTCCCAGCACGGCCGCGATGAGCGAGCCGAGGAGCACGGCCACGCGGGCGTGGGGCGAGTGCGGGTCGGCGGCGTCGAAGGACAGGCTCGCGATGAGCAGGGAGACCGTGAAGCCGATGCCGGCGACGATCGCGACCGGGAAGATGTCCGCCAGGGTGATACCGCTCCCGAGGCGCAGCTTCGTGAACGTGACGAGCAGGGCCACGCCGCCCCAGATGCCCAGCAGCTTGCCGAACGGCAGTCCGACGTAGACGCCGATGGCCACCGGGTCGGCGAGCATCTCGCCGAGGCCACCGGAGTCCACGACCGAGACGCCGGCGGCGAAGAAGGCGAAGACGGGCAGCACGAGGCCGGAGGAGAGCGGCGAGATCCTCTCGACGAAGCGATGGGTGAGCGCCTTGTCCTCGTTGGCCCGGGCGATGGCGGGAACGGTCATGCCCATCACCACGCCGGCGATCGTGGCGTGCACGCCGGAGGCATGCATGAGGGCCCAGGCGACGACCGCGAGCGGGACGAGCACCCACCACGCTGTGACGCGCCGCTGCACCAGCACCGCGAAGAGCGCGATGGCCGCGAACGAGCCGAGCAGGAAGAGGAAGTGGATCTCCTCCGTGTAGAAGATCGCGATGACGGTGATGCCGAGCAGGTCGTCGACGACGGCCAGGGTCAGCAGGAACGTGCGCACCCCGGAGGGCAGGCCCCGGCCGAAGATGCCCAGCACGGCGACGGCGAACGCGATGTCGGTGGCGACCGGGATGGCCCAGCCCTCGTACGCGCCGGAGCCGGAGACCACCTGCACGACCGTGTAGACGACGGCGGGGCCGATCATGCCGAAGACAGCGGCGAGGATCGGGACGAGGGCCTGCTTGACGTCGCGGAGCGCACCGGTGACGAACTCGGTCTTCAGCTCGAGGCCGACCACGAAGAAGAAGATGGCCAGCAGCCCGTCGGAGGCCCAGGCGGCGATCGACAGGTCGAGGTGCAGCGACTCCGGACCGACCACGTACCCCGCCAGCGAGAAGTAGCTCTCCCGCCATGGGGAGTTCGCCCAGACGAGGGCGACGAGCGCGCCGGCCAGGAGCACCATCCCTGCGAACGTCTCGTTCTCCAGCTTCGCCCGGTACGTGCCGAGGAGGCCGGTCCGACGTCCTCGCTCGACCGAGGTGGTGTCCTTGCTCATGCTGCTCCCAGCGGCGGTGCGGGTGGCCGGTCGACCCGCATCTGTGCGTCGGGAACCGGATAGCTCCCGGATAGCCTAGGCCGCTGTGGCCCGACAGCCCGTGCTGTTGTCATGGATTGCCCGGGCGGACGGCTGCCGGTTCGGCCGCTCGGCTGCACCTGCGGCAGGATGGGCGGGCGTGGGCCCCCATAGCCCAACTGGCAGAGGCAGCCGGCTTAAACCCGGCCCAGTACGGGTTCGACCCCCGTTGGGGGCACGAGCCTGGTGCCCTCGTGAAGCCGAAGCGTCCGCGAAGGTGTCCGCGTGGAGCTGTAACGCGCGGCGAGCGTGCCCTCGTGAAGTCACGGCGCCGGGGAGCGTGCCTCTCGTGGAGTCACGGCGCAGGCGAGCGTGCCCCTCGTGGAGCCACCACGTCGGCGAGCGGACCCTCGCGGAGCCGGAGTGTCCGCGCGCGTTCTTCGGCACCCCGGAACGTCACGGACGGGCCATGAGTTCCCAAGTGGCAGGTATCACGGGGTGATTTGCCCCTTTTGGCCGGGCCGGTCCGGGATGCGGCTCTTACGATGGGGCGCATGGCTTCCTTCCTGCGCACCGTCGCCGTCAGCTCCTCAGTGGCCGCACTCGCGGGCGCCGGAGTCCTCGCCGCCCGAGCGGCACAGGCGCGCGAGGAAGTGCGCCCTGTACTGCACGGGGGCCGGACGCCCCGGATCCTGATCGCCGGCGGCGGGTACATCGGCCTGTACACGGCCTTCACGCTGCGCAAGCACATCGGGCGCGCGGACGCCGAGATCGCCGTCGTCGACCCGCGCCCGTACATGACCTACCAGCCGTTCCTGCCCGAGGCGGCAGCCGGCTCGATCGAGCCGCGTCACGTGGTGACGTCCCTGCGTCGCGAGCTCGAGGGCACCACCGTGCTCACCGGCTCCATCACCGAGATCCGGCACGCCGAGCGCAAGGCCGTCATCAAGCCCGAGAACGACGAGCCGGCCTACGAGGTCACCTACGACCACCTCGTCGTCGGGCTCGGCTCGGTCGCTCGCACGCTCCCGATCCCCGGCCTGGCCGAATTCGCGATCGGCTTCAAGCACATCGAAGAGGCCACCGCGCTGCGCAACCGGGTCCTCAACAAGATGGCGCACGCAGCCTCGACGTGGGACCCCGAGCAGCGACGCCGGATGCTCACCTTCGTCTTCGTCGGGGGCGGCTTCGCCGGCATCGAGGCGATCGGCGAGGTCCAGGACATGGCGGTCGCCGCCACCAAGGAGTACGACTCCATCGAGCCCGAGGACCTGCGCTTCGTGATCGTCGAGGGCGCCGGTCGCATCCTCCCCGAGCTCGGTGAGGAGCTCGGCGGCTACGCCCTCGAGCAGCTGCGCGAGCGCGGCGTCGAGATCAACCTCAACACCTTCCTCAACTCCTGCGTCGACGGCCACGTCGAGCTCTCGAACGGCCAGGCCTTCGACGCCGACACCGTCGTGTGGACCGCCGGCGTCAAGGCGAACCCGGTCCTGGAGAACACCGACCTGCCGCTGGACGAGCGCGGTCGGGTGCGCACGCTGGCAACCCTGCAGGTCGCGCACGAGGACGGCACCGTCGTCGAGAACGCCTGGGCGGCCGGCGACTGCGCCGCGGTCCCGGACCTGACCGGGGCCCAGGGCGAGACCACGGCCCCCACCGCGCAGCACGCGGTGCGTCAGGGCAAGCAGCTCGGCAAGAACCTCGTGCACGTGCTGCGCGGCGAGGAGCCCGAGGAGTACCGCCACGAGAACATCGGGACCGTGGCCTCGCTCGGTCTGTACAAGGGCGTCGCGCAGATCATGGGGCACAAGTTCCGCGGCCCGCTCGCCTGGTTCATGCACCGCAGCTACCACGTGCTCGCGATGCCCTCCTTCGAGCGCCGGGTGCGCATCCTCGCCGACTGGACCGAGGCCCTCTTCTTCCGGCGCGAGCTCGTCTCGCTCGGCTCCCTCCAGACCCCGCGGGCGGCGTTCGAGGCCGCGGCGGCGTCGGGCAAGAAGCCGGCGAAGTCCGAGGAGCAGGCCCCCGTCCCCGGCGGCAAGCAGCCCTCGGGCAAGCAGTAGTCGGCCCGGACCCACCCGAATCAGCCCGGGCGGACCCAGCCCGAATCAGCCCGGGCGTACCCACCCGAATCAGCCCGGGCGGACCAACCCGATCAGCCCGGGCGGACCAACCTGGTCTCGTAGGCGAGGACCACTGCCTGCACCCGGTCGCGCAGGCCCAGCTTGCCGAGCACGTTGCCCACGTGGGTCTTCACCGTGGTCTCGGAGACCATGAGCCGGCCCGCGATCTCGGAGTTGGACAGCCCCTGGGCCACCAGCTCCAGCACCTCGCGCTCGCGTGCGGTGAGGCGGCTGAGGCGCGGGTCGTCGTCGCCCGTCCCCGGTGCGCCCTCGCCGCTCGGGAGGTGCTGGCCGAAGAGCTCGAGCATGCGGCGGGTGATCCGCGGCGAGACCACCGCGTCCCCGCTCGCCACGGTCCGGATGGCCTGGACGAGGTCGCCCGGCCGGGTGTCCTTGAGGAGAAAGCCGCTGGCCCCGGCGCGCAGCCCGGCGAAGGCGTACTCGTCCAGGTCGAAGGTCGTCAGGATGAGCACCCGGGTGCCGGGGTGGTCGGCGGTGATGTGCTCGGTGGCCACGAGGCCGTTCATCCCCGGCATGCGCACGTCCATCAGGACGACGTCGGGCGCCAGGGCGGCGACCATCTGCACCGCCGAGGTGCCGTCCGCCGCCTCGCCGACCACCTCGATGTCGTCCTCGGCCTCGAGGACCATGCGGAAGCCCATGCGCAGCAGCGCCTGGTCGTCCGCGAGCAGTACCCGCACGCTCATCGTCGTCCTTCCTCGAAGTTCAGCTCGGCCCGCACGCGCCACCCCGACGCCGTCGGGCCGGCCTCGACGCAGCCGTCGTAGACGGCGACCCGCTCCCGGATGCCGATCAGGCCACGCCCGCTGCCGACCAGCGCGTCTCCCGCGCTGCCGGAGTCATTGTCCACCGTGACACTGACAGACCTGGCGCCGCGCTCGATCGCGACGTCGATGCGCGGGGAGAGCCGGGCGTAGCGCAGGACGTTCGTCAGGCACTCCTGGACGATCCGGTACACCGCCAGCTGCAGACCGGCGTCGGACGGCAGCGACGGGCCGGACTCGGACAGCCGCACCGGCAGCCCGGTGGCGCGGAAGCGCTGGACCAGGTCCGCGACGTCGTGCGCGTCGGGCTGCGGTGCCAGCGGCACGCCGTCGGGGTCGGTGTCGTCCCCGGGGCCGGCCGGGGCAGGGCCGTGGTGGTCCTCGCGGAGCACGCCCACCATGCGGCGGGTGTCGGCCAGGGCCGAGCGGCCCGTCTCGGCGAGCTGGTCCAGGGCGGCGCGCGCCTGGTCCGGGCTGCGGGTCAGGGCGGCGGAGGCGCCGTCGGCCAGCGTGATCATGACCGAGAGGGAGTGCGCGACGACGTCGTGCATCTCCCGGGCGATGCGGGCCCGCTCGGCGGACACGGCGATCTGCTCGCGCTGGTCCCGCTCCAGCACTAGTTGGTGGGTGCGCTCCACGAGCCCCTCGACGTGCAGCCGCCGGCCGCGGGCGGCGGTCCCGACGCCGACGGCGACGACCGAGAGGACCAGGGTCGTGATCGAGACGATCAGGACCAGCTGGAGGGTGGTGATCGCGCCGGTGATCTGCTCGGAGTCGCCGGTCGTCATGGTGACCCCCGTGCCGCCGGCGGTGGGGTCGAGCCAGAGGTAGGAGGCCGTCACCGTGACGACGTTGAGGCCGGCGAGCGCGAGCCACGCGGTCGTCGCGGGACGGTAGGCGGCGACGGCGTACAGCGCGAGCACGGTGGACAGCTCGCACCCGGAGGTGTTGGCCGTGACCGCCAGCGAGATGGCCAGCAGCACCGTGGTGACGACCAGGACCGTCACGGGGGCGCGACGGCGCCAGACCAGCGCCGTCGCCGAGAGGACGACGACGGCGACCGTGACCGCCTTCTCGCTCGCCGAGAGCTCGGGTTGTGCGAGGCCGCCGACGAAGGCGGGGAGCGCCACGGTGAGCACGGCCGGGACGAGGTACCAGGCCACCACCAGCGCGTCGACGAGGTTGGGGTGGCGCAGGAAGAACTGGCGCACCGGGCCAGCGCGCCGCGCGGAGGCCTCGCTGATCGCCTCGGTCGGTCCGGCGGGCGGTGCCGGCGGGGCGACGGGCGCGCCGGGCTGCACGGCGGGGGAGAAGGTGGGGGCGCCGGCCGACGCGAGCGGGCGGGACGCGGCGGCGACGGGCTCCGGGACGGCGGGGGAGGAGGCGGGGACGCCGTCGTGCGCCGCAGGAGAGTCCTGCGGCGCACGACGGCCGAGCATGCTCACGGCCGGCCGGCGGGCATCGGACGTCAGGCGTCCCGGCGGCGCAGGCTGATCGCGCCCGCCACCAGCGCGACCACGGTGTACGCGGCCACGATCCCGGCGCCCTGCCACGGGGTCAGCTCGCCGGACATCGAGAAGGCCGGGTTGACGGCGAGGAACGCGGTCGCCGCCGAGAGGGGCAGGTAGGTGAGCACGTCCTGGACCCAGTCGAGGCTGATGAACTGCAGGGCGATCGGCAGCAGCAGGAGCAGGCCGAGGACCGCCGTGATCGTCCCGGCGGTGTGCCGCAGGACGGCGCCGAGGCCGAGCGAGAGCAGCGCGACCATGACGAGGAAGAACACCATGCCGCCGAAGACCTGCCACGTGTCGGGGTCGTCCAGGGCCGGCACGAGGTCGTACCCGGAGAGGATCGGCATCGAGACCAGGTAGGACAGCGCCAGCGAGACCACGGCGACGGCGATCGTCACCACGGTCAGCGCGATCGCCTTGGCGGCCAGCACCGGCAGCCGGGCCGGGACGGCGGCGAACGTGGACCGGATCATGCCGGTGGAGTACTCCCCGGTCATGAGCAGCGCCCCCAGGACGGCGATCGTGACCATGCCGAACTGGTAGCCGGCCGTGACGACCTCGGCGCCGTGCATGGTGAACTCCTCCATGCCCGCCATCTCCGGCTGGTCCATGAGGAACTGCACCGAGGTGGCCTGGAGGAGGGCGAAGAGCGTCATGATGACGACGGTGATCCCCAGGGTCCACCAGGTGGAGCGCAGGGAGAGCAGCTTGATCCACTCGCCGCGCAGGACGCCGCCGAAGGTGAGGCGGGCGTCGACGGCGGACGGGGGACGGGAGGGGTTCATGGTGCGGTCCAGGGTCGGGGCGTCGGTGCTCATCGGTTCTCGCCCTCCTGCGTGGCGACGGGGGTGGTCTCGGAGCGGTACTCGACCGCGTCCTGGGTCAGGCTCATGTAGGCCTCCTCGAGCGACGCCCGCTGCGGGGTGAGCTCGTGCAGCGGGATGCCGTGCGCGGCGGCGGTGTCCCCGACCTGCTCGGCGGTGACGCCGTGCAGCTCGAGCAGACCGGCCTCCGTGGAGGTGACGGTGCCGCCGGCGGCCCGCACCAGCTCGGCGAGCTCGCTCGCGCGCGGGGAGCGGGCCCGCACGAGGGTGCCGGTCACCGAGTCGATCACGTCCTGGACCGGCCCGGCGGTGATGATCTTGCCGCGGCCGATGACCAGGAGTTGGTCCGCCGTCTGCGCCATCTCGCTCATCAGGTGCGAGGAGAGGAACACGGTGCGGCCCTCGCTCGCGAGGTAGCGGACCAGGTTGCGGACCCAGCGCACGCCCTCGGGGTCGAGGCCGTTGACCGGCTCGTCGAGGATCAGGGTGCGGGGGTCGCCCAGCATGGCGGAGGCGATCCCCAGGCGCTGGCCCATCCCGAGGGAGAACCCGCCGACTCGCTTCTTGGCGACGTCCGCGAGGCCGGTCATCTCGATGACCTCGTCCACCCGCTTCGTGGGGATGCCGTGCGTGGCGGCCATGGTGCGCAGGTGCGAGCGGGCGGAGCGCCCGGTGTGGACCGCCTTGGCGTCCAGCAGCACACCGACCTCCTTGAGCGGGGACCGGTGCTGGGCGTAGGCGCGGCCGTTGACCGTGACCGAGCCCGACGTCGGACGGTCCAGACCGACGATCATCCGCATGGTCGTGGACTTGCCGGCGCCGTTGGGGCCGAGGAAGCCGGTGACGGTGCCCGGCTCGATGGTGAAGCTGATGCCGTCGACGGCGGTCTTCGCGCCGTATCGCTTGGTGAGGTCGTGCGCCTCGATCATCTGTGGTGCCCTTCTGCGTCTGTGCCGGTCGGTGCTGCCCTGCGGGGCCGTGCCGTCGTGCTGGTCCCACGGTAGGCGCCCCGCCGGCGACGCCGGATCGGCGGTGGGACCGATTCGTGGGGACGCCTGCCTCCGCCGTCGTGCGGAGCGCGTCCTCCTGAGGGATGAGACCGGAAGGCGGTCGCGGCCGCGGTAGCCCAGGACCCGCACGGAAACTCGGCGCTGTGATCGGGAACACGGACGGGCTCCGTCCCGTTGAATATGTCAGCAAGTCCCATGACGTGCGGGCGGGAGAGTGCCCGTACGATGAGGACAGGCCAGCGACACCGGTCCGAACCCGAACACGCGGGTCAAGGACGCCGCGACCAGGAGGCACATACGTGAGCAACCCCGTCTTCGAGAAGAGCCCGTACTTCGGTGCGAACGCTCAGCGCACCCCCAAGGGCTATCCCGCGTACCCGGGCTACACCCCGGGCGGGCAGGCCGGTGCGGGCTACACGCAGCCCGGCCAGGCAGCCTACGGCCAGGCTCCGGCCGGCTACGGCCAGCAGGCGCCCGGTCAGGCGCCGGCCGGCTACCAGGTGAACGACCTCGAGCACGCCTACCGCCAGCCGTCGGCCGCCCCGGCCGACACGGGCCGGATGACCTACGACGACGTCATCGTCAAGACCGGCGTCGTCCTCGGCGTGATCATCCTGGCCGCCGCGGCCAACTGGTTGCTGTTCGGCCCGAGCATGCTCCTGACCATCGGTGGTGCGATCGTCGGACTGGTCCTCGGTCTGGTCAACGCGTTCAAGCGCGAGCCCAGCCCGGCGCTGATCCTTGCCTACGCGGCGGCCGAGGGCCTGTTCCTCGGCGGTATCTCCGCCGTCTTCAACGCCCAGTTCGAGGGCATCGTGCTCCAGGCGGTCCTCGGCACCACCGCGACGTTCGTGGCCGCGCTGTTCCTCTTCAAGTCCGGCACCGTGCGCGTGACGCCCAAGCTCACGCGGTTCGTGCTCATCGCGCTCGTCGGCTACGCGCTGTTCTCGGTCGTCAACGTGGTCCTGATGCTCACCGGCGTCTCGGACGACCCGTGGGGCCTGCGCACCGGCGTCGAGATCTTCGGCATCCCGCTGGGCGTGCTGCTCGGCGTCTTCGCCGTCGGCCTGGCCGCGATCTGCCTGATCATGGACTTCGACTCCATCAAGCGTGGCGTGGAGGCCGGCGTCCCCGGCCGCTTCGCCTGGGCTGCCGCCTTCGGGCTGGCCGTGACGCTGGTGTGGCTCTACATCGAGTTCCTGCGTCTGCTGGCGATCCTGCGCGGCAGCGACTGACCCTGCCGCACGGCAGCCGGTGCTGCCGATGAACGAACGGCGGCCGCTCTCCTGGGGAGAGCGGCCGCCGTCGTCGTTGCCGGAGGGGTCTACGTCACCGCACGCCGTCGTCGTTCCGGAGGGACTACGTCACCGCACGCCCGACGTCACTCCACGCCGACGACGTCGACCACGAACACCAGCGTGTCGTCGCCCTTGATGCCCGCCTGCGGCACGCCGTTGGGGCCGTAGCCGTGCTCTGGCGGCACCGAGAGGAGGACGCGGGAACCGATCTGCTGGCCGACGAGCCCGTCGTCCCAGCCGCCGATGACCACGCCCATCCCGATCGGGAACGAGATCGAGGCGCCACGGTCGTAGGAGTTGTCGAAGACGTGCCCGCCCCAGGTCTGGCCGAGGTAGTTCACCACGATGGTGTCGCCCGCCTCGACGGTCGCGCCCGTGCCCTGCTCGAGCACGGCGATCTGCAGACCCTCGGGCGCGTCGGGGGTGGGGAAGACGAGCTCGGGCTTGTCGCCGAAGCTGCCCGAGGCGGTGGGGAGCTCGTTGCTCATGGGTTCCTCTCGGTAGGGACCCGGCACGGTGCCGGACCCGGACCAGGGTACGGCGCGTGGGGCCGGCCCGCTCCTGCCGGTCGGCGGCGGACGACCTGGTGCGCCCCACGACGTCGGCCTACCGTCGTCGAGCCGCGTCGCGCTACACCTTGATGACCTCGACCAGGCCGAGGTCTGCGACCGGGTCGAAGTCGTCGTCCTGGGTGACGACGGCCAACCGATTCGCTCGGGCCGTCGCTGCGATCCACAGGTCGTTGACGTTGACGTTGACGCGGCGGCCCGCCCGAGCAATCTCTACGCGGAGCAGAGCCCACTCGCGCGCGACGGCGGCGTCGACGGGGAGCGGTTCGGTGGACTGGGCAGCCTCGAGCGTGCGCATGCGTGCAGAGGCCGAGGCGGCATCACCAGCAGCCAGGACCCCTGCCTGCAGCTCGGCGAGCGTGACGACGCTGACCCGTAGCACGTCCGGCAGTCTCGAGCTGTCCAGAGTTCTGCCCAGCTCGGCCGACACCCAGATGCTGGTGTCGACAACTGCCTCTGTCACCGGACCGGACCGAGATCGTCGGTGGTCCCGTCGGTGATCCACGCAAGATCGGCAGCCAAGGTGTCGTCCAGACTTTGCCCGGCCTGAAGCTCCAGGAACTCGGCCCTAGGCATGCCGCTGCGTCGCGCGCGCCGAGGCCGTGTGATGAGGGCTACCGGCTCGCCATGAAGCGTGACCGTGACCTCCGCGCCGTCCGCGACCTGCTTCAGCACGGAGGCTGTGTGGTTCCGCAGGTCCCGGGACGCGATGGTGGTCATGTGCATGAGTGTAGCCCTCCTGCCACACCCGTCAGGTGGCCGGCATGTCAGGGTCGTTCAGTCGGTGGGCGGTGCGACGTCGACCTGCGCGGGGACCTGGTCCTGGCGGACGAGCCCGACCGGGCAGGTCAGCCCGTTCGGACCGTGGTTGCAGTAGCCGCCCGGGTTCTTGTGGAGGTACTGCTGGTGGTAGTCCTCGGCGTAGTAGAAGGGCCCGGCCTCCGTGAACGGACGCAGCTCGGTGGAGATCGTGCCGTGCCCGTGCTCGGTCAGCACCTGCTGGAACGCGTCGAACGTCGCGCGAGCGGCAGCCTCCTGCCCGGGCGTCGTCCAGTAGATCGCCGACCGGTACTGGGTGCCGATGTCGTTGCCCTGCCGGTTGGCGGTGGTGGGGTCGTGGTTCTCCCAGAACTCCTTGAGGAGGAGCTCGGGGGAGGTCAGGGACGGGTCGTAGACGACCTGCACCGCCTCGGTGTGCCCCGTCCGGCCGGTGCACGTCTCCTCGTAGGTGGGGTAGGGCGTGAACCCGCCCAGGTAGCCGGCGGCGGTCGAGACGACGCCGGGCTGGCGCCAGAAGATCCGCTCGGCGCCCCAGAAACAGCCCATCGCGATGTAGAGCACCTCCGAGCCCTCGGGCCACGGGCCCTGGATCGGGGTGCCGAGGACCTCGTGCGTCTCGGGTACGGCGAAGGTCGGCGCCGTACGTCCTGGCAGCGCCTGCTCCTCGGACACCATCTGCGTGCTGCGGCCAAGTCCGAACATTGCGGTCCTCCTGTCGACTGCTCAAACCGTGGAGCGTCCTGCGGCTCCACCATGGGGAACGCGGGCGGGTACCGCGATAATCCCCAGGGGTTCGCGCCCACGCCGTGCGAGCCCCATCGTCCGACGCCGAGGGAAGCCTGTCGTCCGGCATCGAGGCAAGCCCACCGTCCGGGCTCCTGTGGAGTCACCGTGCGGCGTCGTGCGATGCCAAGGTCCGACGTCGGGCGAAGTCACCGTACGGCGTCGTGCCGAGCGCCGCCGCGTCGTCGTCGCCCCGTAGGCTGTGCCCGGGACAACCGTCTCACGACGATTGCGAGGAACATGCCTGAGCAGAGCAGCGGGGGGACCGGCAGGCGCGGCCGGTGGACGCTGGGTCGCGGCGCGGCGACCGGCCACGACCCGGCCCACGGACAACCGCCTGCGCAGGCGCCGACGTCGGCGACGAGCACCGCGCCCCGCACGGCCGGAGCCCAGAGCATGCAGAACGGCGTGCCGCGCACCCTGCGGACTGCGGCGGGCTGGTCCTGGCGGATCCTCGTGGTGGCCGCCGCCCTGGCGATCCTGATCTACCTGGTGATCGTCTTCAAGACGATCGTGGTCGCGCTGCTCATCGCGCTGCTGCTCGCCGTCCTGCTCGAGCCGGTCGCCACGTGGCTGCGCCGCGTCCTGCACTTCCCGCGGACCCTCGCGGCGCTCACCGCGCTCCTGGGGCTGATCGGCGTCGTCGGCGGTCTCCTCGTGCTGGCGGGCCGGTCCATCGTCGACGGGTTCGGCGCGCTGGCCGACCGGGTCGGGGTGGCCTTCGACGAGGCGGTGGACTGGCTCGCCGACGGCCCGCTGGCCGTCGACGAGGCTCAGATCAACGAGTGGATCGACCAGATCGGCGGACAGCTCGAGGCGAACACCGGATCCCTGGTCAGCGGTGTCGTCGGGCTCACCAGCTCGGCCACCTCGGCCATCACCGGCGCGGTCCTGGTGGTCTTCGTCCTGTTCTTCTTCCTCAAGGAGGGGCGGCGGATCTGGCACTGGTTCGTCCGCCTGGCGCCCGTGGTCGCCCGCGAGCGCATCCACGAGGCCGGTATCCGCGGCTGGATGACGCTCGGCGGCTACACCCGCACCCAGATCCTCGTCGCCTTCGTCGACGCCGTCGGCATCGCGGCCGGTGCGGCGATCCTCGGCGTCCCGCTCGCGCTGCCGATCGGCATCCTGGTCTTCCTGTTCTCCTTCATCCCGATCGTGGGTGCCTTCATCTCGGGCGCCGTCGCGGTCGTCGTCGCGCTGGTCGACCAGGGCTTCGTGACGGCGCTGATCATGCTCGGCATCGTGCTGCTCGTGCAGCAGCTGGAGGGCAACGTCCTGCAGCCGTGGCTCCAGGGCAACGCGGTGTCCCTCCACCCCATCGCGATCCTGCTCGCGGTGACCGCGGGCGCCGGGATCGCCGGCATCCTCGGCGCGCTGTTCGCGGTCCCGGTGGTCGCCACCATCAACACGGTGGTGCTCTACCTGTACGGGCACGACAAATACCCCTCGCTCGCGACCGACTGGCACCGACCCGGCGGCCCGCCGGGGGCGCTGTTCGCCTCGATCGAGCACTCCTACGACCACATCGCCGACAGGGACAAGGGCGCGGAGGACGAGGACTCCGACGACGCCGGGACCGGCGACCCCGACGGCGCCGACGCGGGGCGCACCGGGACGACGCCGGGGGAGAGCCGGTGAGCGCCCCCGTCTTCGACCACGCGACCTTCACGGCGGCGGCCGAGGTCATCGCAGGCATCGCCCACCGCACCCCGGTGGAGGAGTCCACCACCCTCGGCCGCGTCGTCGGCGCGCCGGTGCTGCTCAAGGCCGAGAACCTCCAGCGCACGGGCTCGTTCAAGGTGCGCGGGGCGTACGTGCGCATGGCACGGCTGAGCGACGAGGAGAAGGCCCGTGGGGTGGTCGCCGCCTCCGCCGGCAACCACGCCCAGGGCGTGGCGCTCGCCGCCCAAGAGCTGGGCATCTCCGCGAAGATCTTCATGCCGGCCGACGCCGCCCTGCCCAAGGTGGCCGCCACCCGGCAGTACGGCGCCGAGGTCGTCCTCACCGGGGCGAGCCTGACCGACTGCCTCGGGGAGGCGACGGCGGAGGCGTCCTCGTCCGGCCGTGTGCTCATCCACCCGTACGACCATCCCGACGTCGTCGCCGGTCAGGGCACCATCGGGCTGGAGATCCTCGAGCAGGTGCCGGACGTGCGCACGATCATCGTGCCGACCGGTGGCGGTGGCCTGCTCGCCGGGGTGGCGGCCGCCGTCCACTCGGTCGACCCGTCCGTGGCCGTCGTCGGCGTCCAGGCGGCCGCCGCGGCCGCGTACCCGGAGTCGCTGGCCCAGGGGCACCCAGTCTTGCTGGACGACCTCCACACGATGGCCGACGGCATCGCCGTCGGGCTGCCCGGCGAGGTGCCGTTCCGGCTGATCGCGGACCACGTCGGCGAGGTGCGCACCGTCAGCGAGGAGCAGCTCTCCCGGGCGGTGCTCCACGTGGTCGAGCGCGCCAAGATGGTGGTGGAGCCCTCGGGGGCGGCCGGCGTGGCGGCGCTGCTGGCCGAGCCGGCGGCCTTCACGGGACCGGTGGTCGTGCTGCTCTCGGGCGGGAACGTCGACCCGCTGGTGCTGCTTCGGATCATCCGGCACGGCATGTCGGCGGCCGGGCGATACCTGCAGATGCGGGTGCTCGTCCAGGACACGCCGGGGAACCTCGCGGGCCTGCTGCAGCTGCTGGCGGCCTCCGGCGGGAACGTGGTGAACATCGAGCACACCCGCACGTCCGCCGGGCTGGCGGTGGACGAGGTCGAGATCTCGGTCGAGCTCGAGACCAAGGGGCCCGAGCACTGCGAGGCCGTGCTCGGCGGTCTGCGCGGGCACGGGTACACGATCCTGCGGCCCTGAGGCCCTCGGGCCGCGGCCCGTCCGAGGCGTGCGCGCTAGACCTTCGAACCGCGCGGCTCCTGTCCGAGACCCTCGGCGTCCGCCGCGGCTCGGCCGGGGCCGGTGAGGAACTTACCCGGCCGAGAGCCGGTGAGACGACGACGGGCCGCCCCGAAGGGCGGCCCGTCGGTCAGACTCTGCGGGGTCAGCTCTTGAAGGGCTTGACCTTGCTGACCTTGACCTCGATCGAGGCGCCGTTCGGAGCCTCGTAGGTGACCGTGTCACCCACGGTCTTGCCCACGAGCGCGGCGCCCAGCGGCGAGCTCTCGGAGTACACGTCGATGTCGAGCTCGGGCGCACCCTCGCGCGAACCGAGCAGGAACGTGCGCTTCTTGCCCGCGATCGTGGCGGTGACGACCATGCCGGACTCGATGATGCCGTCGTCCGGCGGCGCCTCCCCGACGTGCGCGTCACGGAGCAGCTGGGTGAGCTGGAGGATGCGGGCCTCCTGCTTGGCCTGCTCCTCGCGTGCGGCGTGGTAACCGCCGTTCTCCTTGAGGTCCCCCTCCTGGCGGGCAGCGTCGATCTTCTCGGCGATCTCGGTCCGACCAGGGCCGGTGAGGTGCTCGAGCTCGGCCTTCAGACGGTTGTACGCGTCCTGGGTGAGCCAGGTGGTGCTCGTCTGTGTCACGGCTCCTCCTCCACATACATTCGTGCCCCGGTCGCTTGCACGAGCGGCCGAGGCAAAGGGGAAACTACTCGTCTTCCGCCCGGGCGCTCGCACCACGTGCGCCGCTCCGGGGCGGCGTGTAAAGCAGCAACTATAGCAACTGGCGGTCGGCCCACCGCAAAAACAGGACGGCGCGCCGTGATTCCTCTGGCCGGCTAGGCCCGTGCCGGCAGCCCCGGTCTGCCCACCGCTCCGCCCTGCGGTTCGCTCCCTGCGGCGCCCTGTCACGCCTCTTCGGTGGGGTGGCCATGCCACCGCCTCGACCCGTGCCGAGAGTCCCGCTCTGCCCCCGTTCGCTCCATGCGGAGCCTGTCACGCCCGTTTGTGCTGGTGGCCGTGCCACCGCCGGCCGTCAGCCGGCGTCGACGATCTCGCAGCTGTCGACGCTGCCCGTCGTGGCGAGCTCCGTCGTCGGCACGTCCACCTGGTGCGAGCTCACCCGCTCGTCCACCGGGCCGAGCTCGAGCGTGCGGAATCCGACCTCGGTGAATCCGTCGTTGAGCGCGACGAGCGTGCACCGCACGGAGGTCCCAGGGTCCGTGCGCACGTTGAACCGCACGGTCGTGCTGGTCGCGTCGTTGACGGTGAAACCGAGGTTCTCCGTGGTCACAACCGGCTGGGTCAGGTTGGCGGCCTGCACGGCGACCCCGCCGAGGATGAGGAGACCGGCGACGACGGCGGCCGCGACGAAGCCCCGACGGCGGGCCTGCGCAGACGGCGCCTCGCCGTACCGGGCGGCCATGATGGCCGGGTCGCCCCCGCGCGGGACCTTTCCCTCGGGTGCCTCACGATCGGTCACTGCCACAGCCTCCTCGGTCCGGGCCCGCCGGGGCGGACGTAGCCACCCCTGCACGGATGAGAGACCATTGTCCCTGGAAAATGTCGTAGAGGACGTCACGCGGTCCGCGCCGGCGGACGGTGAGGTGGAGGAACATGACGGTGACCGAGTCGCTTCGGCTCATGGCGGTGCACGCGCATCCCGACGACGAGTCGAGCAAGGGGGCGGCCACCAGCGCGCGTTACGCGGCGGAGGGGCACCGCGTGCAGGTGGTGACCTGCACGGGCGGCGAGCGCGGCGACGTGCTCAACCCCAAGCTCGCCCACGACCCGGAGATACTGCGCGACATGCCCGGCTACCGGCGTCGTGAGATGGCTGCTGCCGCCGCCGCGCTGGGGATCGAGCAGGTGTGGCTGGGTTTCGTGGACTCGGGGCTGCCCGAGGGTGATCCGCTCCCGCCGCTGCCTGAGGGGTGCTTCGCGCTCGTGCCCCTCGACGTCGCCGTCGGTGCCCTGGTGCGACAGGTCCGCACGTTCCGTCCGCACGTGATGACCTGCTACGACGAGAACGGGGGCTACCCCCACCCGGACCACGTGATGAGCCACCGGATCGCCGTCGCGGCGTACGAGGCGGCCGCCGACCCGACGGCCTACCCGGACGCCGGTGAGCCGTGGGCGGTGCAGAAGCTCTACTACGACGTCTCGTTCTCGGTGGACCGCATCGAGGCGCTCGACAAGGCAATGACCGACCGCGGGCTCGTCTCGCCGTTCGAGGGCTGGATCTCACGCCGGGGCGACCGGCCGCGCCGTCGGGCCACCGCGCGCGTCGAGTGCGCGGCCTACTTCCCCCAGCGGGACGACGCCTTGCGCGCCCATGCCACGCAGATCGACCCGGACGGGTTCTTCTTCCAGATGCCCCGCGACATCGAGGCGGAGGTGTGGCCGTTCGAGGAGTTCGAGCTGGCCCGCTCGCGGGTCGAGGTCGGGGAGACGATGGAGGACGACCTGTTCACAGGTGTCGTCCCCGAGGGGCTGGCGGCCGGCGACGGCGCCGCGGACGGTGTCCGCAGCAGGCCCCGCGGAGATGGCAGGCTGGGGCTATGACCCCGATGCTCCTGCTGGCCGCGACCCCGTCGCCGGCACCCACCCCCACCGAGATGGAGCTGTGGGAGGTCACACCCGGGATCGAGGGGTTCGTCCTCGGGTTCTTCGTGCTGGCCCTTGCCTGCATCCCGCTGTTCCGGTCGATGATCAAGCACATGCGGAAGGTGGACCACAACCAGCGGGTGCTCGAACGGGCCGAGGCCGAGGCTGCCGAGACCGGCGACGACGGCAGGAGGGCCGCGGTGCCCGGGACGGCCGGCTCGCCCGGCTCGCCCGGGACGGCCGACTCGGGCGGTCAGGGCACGACAGCGCCCTCGGCGACCGCCACGGGGCAGGCTGCGTCACCCGCCGCGGGGCAGGCCGCCTCACCTGCCGACTGACGCCTTCTTCTTCCCCTTCTTCGTCTTCGCTGCCTTCTCGCCCTTCTTGGACCGCCGTCGGTCCTTGCCCTTCTTCGCCTTCTGCCCGTCCGCGCTCTTCTTTGCTTTCGGGCGCTTCTGGGCTTGCCGGCGACCGTCTCCGGCAGCCGTCTGGTCGGCGTCGTCCGCTCTGTCCTTGGTGCTCACCTCGTCCTTGACCGTCTCGTCCGTCGGCCCCGGGCGGTCGCCGCTCGCCGCCGCGGGCGTCTGCGCCGGCGGTCGCTGGGCGAGAGCTGCCGCGCGAGCGACGGCGGCGTCGAACTGCGCCTCTGCGGCCCGCACCTCGGCGAGGGTCTGCCCGGCGCTCGCCTCCGCCTCGGCCACTGACGCCTCGCTCATCGTCGCGGCCAGCCGACGCTTCTGGGTCTCCACCTTCCAGCGTGGCCGGGGCCAGTCGAGGTCGAGATCGACCAGCGCCTTGGTGAGCAGCTCGGTCACCGCCAGCCGGGAGTACCACTTCCGGTCCGCCGGGATGACGTGCCACGGAGCGACGTCAGTGCTGGTGCGCGCGAACACGTCGGAGTAGGCGGCCTGGTAGGCGTCCCAGCTCTTGCGGGTGTCGACGTCGCCCGGGTTGAACTTCCAGTACTTGTCCGGGCGGTCGAGGCGCTCCATGAGACGCAGACCCTGCTCCTCGTAGGACACCATCAGGGCGACCTTGATGATCGTCGTCCCGGAGTCGGCGAGCTTCTGCTCGAATCGGTTGATCTCGTCGAAGCGACCCGACCACACGTCCTCGTCGACGAGGTCCTCGACCCGGACCACCAGCACGTCCTCGTAGTGCGACCGGTCGAAGACGCCGATGCGGCCGGCCTCGGGCAGCGCGCGGCGGATCCGCCACAGGTAGTGATGGCGCTTCTCCTCGGCGGTCGGCACGCCGAACGAGCGGAGGGAGACGCCCTGAGGGTCGACCATCCCGAGGACGTGACGGACGATGCCGCCCTTGCCCGCGGTGTCGAGCCCTTGCACCACGAGCAGCACGGAGCGGTCGCCGCCGGTGCGGCCGTCGGCGAAGAGACGTTCCTGCAGCTCCGAGAGGAGCTTGCCGCGCTGGGCCATGAAGGCCTTCGCCTGCCTCTTGTCACCGGCCCACCCCGGGGTGCCGTTGCGGTCGAACGCGGCGAGGTCGAAGTCCGTGCCGGCACGCAGCGTGTGGGTGGGATGTGCGGTCCAGAGGTTCTCGGCGACGTCGGCCATGGTGTTCCTCTCGCTCGGCTGGTGGCCCGAGACTAGTGCTGGAGCCGAGCGCCGGCCCGCGGGCCGGGGCCGGCGGCTTGTCCCGCACCGGTTCGCAGGGACGGCCGCGAACTCCGCTGACAGCGACAGGTGCACCGTAGATACTCGGCCTGTGGTCTCGATCATCATCCCGGCGCACAACGAGGAACGGGTGCTGCCGCGTCTGCTGGAAGCGCTGGAGGCCGGCGGGACGTCGCCCATGGAGGTCGTGGTCGTCGCGAACGGCTGCACCGACGGCACGGCGGAGGTCGCCCGGCGGGCTGGGACGACCGTGATCGAGACCCCCGTGCCGTCCAAGATCAGGGCGCTCGCCCTCGGGGACCGCAGCGCCACGACGTTCCCGCGGATCTACGTCGACGGAGACGTCGTCCTCGGTCGAAGCGACGTGGCGGCGCTGTGCGACGCGCTCGGCGACGGCGTCCACGCAGTCGGGCCGACCAGGGTCCTGCCGATGGAGGGAGTGCCACGCGCCGTCCGGTGGTACTACGAGATCTGGCAGCGCCTCGACGGCGTCCGGAGCGAGCTGTACGGACGCGGCGTCGTCGTGGTCAGCGAGCGCGGGCACGAGAGGCTGCGGGACTGGCCCGAGACGATGTCGGACGACCTCCAAATGGCGATGAGCTTCGCCCCGGCCGAGCGTCGGGTGGTCGCCGACGCGCAGGTCGTCATCATGCCGCCGAGGTCCTACCGCGACCTGCTGCGACGGCGCGTGCGGGCGATGACCGGCAACGCACGCATGGCTGCGGACCCGCGCGCGCCCGCGGTCCGTCGCTCCGGTGCGGGCCTGCCGGCGATCGCCCGGATCGTCCGGGAGGAGCCGCGGCTGGTCGGTGCCGCCGGGGTCTTCCTCGCCACCGCGGCGGTCGCCAAGCTCCTGGGGCGTCGGGCGGTCCGGCGCGGCGACACCGCCTGGCTCCGCGACGAGAGCAGCCGACGGTGACCGTGCCTGCGCACGGACGGTGACCCCCGCCGGCCGCGTGACGGCCAGTCCTTGTTCCGACAATGACTCGGCCGAAACGCCAGCCCCGGGCAGGCGGTTGGCCTAGATTCCAAGGTATGACGCGGAGCCGGCCCTCGGCACCGCCGTGACCCGTGGAGGTTCGGGTTGAAGCTGCGTGAGAACGACGTGACCTGGCGTGAGATCGACGGCGAGATGGTCATTCTCGACCTGAGGACGTCCAAGTACCTGACGGCGAACGCCGTCGGGACGAAGCTGCTCCAGCTGCTCGCCGCGGACCGCTCGACCGACGAGCTGGCCGACGCCCTCGTCGACGAGTTCGACATCTCGCGCGACCGGGCGACCGGTGATGTCGAGGTGTTCGTCAAGCAGCTGAGCGACCGGGGACTGCTGCAGGCCGCCGGCTAGCCGGCACTGTGCGTCAGGTCGGTCGATGATAATCCCGGTTCGCGAGTACCCGGCGGTCGCCGCAGCTCTGGTGGTCGCCTGCGCCGTCGAGGTCGGCATCCGCACGATGCGGCTGCCCCGGCTGGCTCGGGCGGTGGGGGCGCCGCTGCGACAAGGCGCCGGGGACGACGCCTGGAGCCGGTCGCAGCCCGAGCTCGGCGTGCACGGGCGCCGCCAGGCACGAGCCGTTCGGCGCGTGATGCGCCACTGGCCCTTCGGGGACACCTGCCTTCGGCACGCACTGGTGACCGGACACCGGCTGCGGCGCCTGCACCCGGAGCTCGTGGTCGGCGTCGCGAAGGTCGACGGCGAGATCAAGGCGCACGCGTGGCTCGCGTTCGACGGGACACGTCTCTACGACCCGCTCGCAGCCGCCCGGTCCTACGTCACGCTCGGCCCGTCACCGGAGGACGCATGACCCGCATCTCGCTCTACGGGCTCACCGTCGACAGCGATATCGATCTCCACCAGGACCGCCCGGCAGCAGGGCCGCCTGACATCACGGTGCGCCGCGGGGCTCGGATCGCCCGGACGGACGAGCGACCCGACGGACGGGTCCTCCTGCACCTCGACATCCCCGAGAGGCAGCTGTTCACGGCGACCCAGGTCGACGACGGCTACGTCCTACGCTTCTACGGCACCTGCGACTTCCTGATCGACCCGACGCTCACGGAGGTCGAGGTGCGCGCCGTCGACGGCGCCGATGCGGACCTCCTCGGCGTCCTGGTCTCCGGGACCCTGCTCTCCTTCGTGCTCGCGATGCGCGGGCATCCGGTGCTGCACGCGAGCGCGGTGCAGGTCGGCGGCGTCGCGGTTGCGTTCGTGGGTGCTTCGGGGATGGGCAAGTCCACCATGGCGACGCTGCTGTGCGCCGAAGGCGGCCGGCTGATCACCGACGATGTGCTGCGGCTCGACCTCGGCGACGGCCCGCCACGGTGCCGTCTCGGGGCCACCGCGCTGCGGCTGCGCAAGGCGGCCGGAGACCTCTCAGCGCTCTTCGACGACACGCCCGCTCGCCGCGTCACCGGCGACGGCCGCGACGCCCTCGCCATGGTGCCGGCCACGGACGATCTCGTGCCGCTCGGGGCCATCGTGATCCCAGTGCCGCAGCACGAGGCCGACCTCGCCGGCCCGGAGCTCGTACGGCTCGGGCCCAAGGAGGCGATATTCACGCTGCTGCGCTTCCCGCGCATCGTCGGGTGGGAGGATCCGAGCGTCCTCGATCAGCAGTTCCAGGAGCTCGGGGCGATCGTCGACTCGGTGCCGGTGTATGCCGCAAGACTCCCGTGGGGACCGCCCTTCTCCGCGACGCTGGCGCGGGACGTCCTCGCGGGCCTCTCACTGGTCCATGCGAGCAACGCCTGAGCGGGCGCACGCTCCACGGGATGGCGGGTCACACGGTGCGTGCGGTCGACGGTCGTCGGCGGTCCAGCGCTCGCGGGCACCCCGTTCCGGCAGCCGGCTAGGGCGAGCACTGGACCGCCGCCAGGCCGCCGGGGGATCACTCCGCTGTCGAGACGGGAGCGTGCTCGGGGCTGAGCGGGATGCCTTGGGCATGTAGCCACGCGACGTGCTGCAGCAGGTAGGTGATCGGGTGCGGACTGTCGCTCAGCCATTCGCGGCGGAGTGCGTCCTCGTCGATGAGCTCGGGTGAGAACGCACCACCGGTCCAGCCCCGTGCGAACTCCTGCTCGTCCGCCCCCCAGGCTGCCGCGTTGAACCGTGCCTTCGTCCGGCGCGCCAGGATCGCGTCCGGCAGCAGGTCGGCGCCGAGGCGCCGGAAGAGGTTGGTGCGTCCGGGAAAGCCCCACCGGCCACCTTCGTGCGCCAACGCGGCGACGACAACGGGCTCCGCCAGCGGATGGCTCATGGTGAGGCCGAACTCCGCGGCGCCCACCTTCGTGTTCCCCAGGCCGAGCGTGGTCGTGCGCCGGCTGAGGAGGAAGGCGGTGGCCTCGTCCCAGCGCAACGGGCCGCGTGCGTCGGCGGAGTCACGGGCGATGAGCTCGCGGGCGGGTCGGCGGAACCAGGACAGTCGCTCGGACGCGAGCAGCTCGCGACGCTCGCGTGCACCGGCCCACCGAGAAGGCTGCAGGGCGCCGAGCGCAGCCCCCACCTGCTGGGGCGATGGCCTTCGCCAGTCGCGCCGCAGGAGCGTCAGAGGCGTGATCCTCTTCGCCTCGAGGAATCCGTCGCCACCCTCGCCGCTGAGGAGCGAGCCATGGTCGAGCTGTTCGAAGAACACGGGCTGGGTCTGCACGGACTGCGGCCAGACCAGCCCGCGCGCCCGCAGCGAACGGCGTGCCACCGGGCCGAGATTGGTGCGCTCGGCGGTTACCGGGATCACGATGCGCTCGTCGATGCCCAGGTGCTCGAGGACCAGATCCTGCCAGGAGGACTCGTCGGCGTCCGGATCGCCGGGATAGACCGCCGTGACCGGTATCGGGTCGGGCGCACCGACCCGCCGCGCGACGGCGGTCGCCACGGCGAGCACGAGCGAGGAGTCCCGGCCACCGGAGAAGAGCACGTAGCAGCGGTCGTCAGTGACCGCCGGCAGCACGGTCTGCTCCAGCGCAGCTCTCGTGCTCATGCCCGGATCCGGCAGCGCGGCGGTGTCATCGGCGCCGAGCGGGTTGGCGACGTTCGCCTCCAGCTCGGTGAGCCGGGCGAACATGGGGGCGGGATGTGACCTCATGGCGTCAGAACCGCAGGGCGCTGCGCGACGCACCGTGCGTCGCGCAGCGCCGTGTGGTTGTCTCAGCTGGTGCCCGTGCCGGGCAGCGGGATCTTGTGCCCCCAGAAGTACGTCTCGTCCTTCCACTCCTTCCAGGAGTCGAGGCCGAGCGTCAGCTCGCGCACGGAGCCCACCTCTCGCAGGGTGGGCGTTTCGTACTGTGCCATGTTGGTTCTCCTCTCACGTTTCCGGTTACCGCTGGCTACCAGCGCGGATCGCTCGGCAGTTCTCTGGAGGTTATGGGGCGGTAGTGGCTGTAAGTGATCCTCGGCGGATGATCCGGCGGGTCATTCGCAGCACCCGGTGAGGGTGATGGAGGGTGAGGGGAAAGGCTTCCCGCGACGGCGTCATCCACGCGTGGATGACTCCACACCCGCCAGATAGACCGACAACGACTCCAGATCCGCGGGGAGCCGCTCTCTCGGTGGTCGGGTTGTGGGCGCGCCCAGGCGTTCACGCAGTGCACGTGCCGAGCTCCGGCCGGAGGCCACGACCGTCCGTGCCGCCCAAGGCTGTACGGCTCTGGCCACGAGCCGCGCCGGGCCGGCCTCCTGGCGAGCCGCAGGCACGGGTGCGGCAAGGTCCAACGCTGCTGTGAGGATCCGGAACGGCCGGGTAGCGCCGAGCATCCGCGGGAGGTTCGCCGGGAGCGGGGTGCCGAGGACGCGGCGGGCGCGGGCCAGTACCAGCGCGACGTGCGGTGCTGCACGCCAAGCCCTGGCTCGACGCGCCACGTCGTCCCAGTCGTCCACCCGTGCCGCCATGCGGTCGGCGTCGACGAGCAGGAGCAGCCGGTTGGCCCCGGTCAGGGCCGCATGAAGGCAGATGTGGACCAGGGCGTCCGCCGCATCCATCGTCCAGGCGCGGTTGAGGCCAAGGGTTACCTGGACGCGGCGCGCGAGCAGTTCCTCCGTGGACACCGCGAACTGCGCTCGGCGCACCGCCATGTTGATCATCGACCAGTGCAGGTCGACCGCCAGTCCGGTCGGAGAGAACCAGTGCATCTCGCCCGGCGTGTCAGGGTTGCGCAGCATGTCTTGGTAGTCGCCGACGGTCCACCCGGCGTCGAGCAGCCGGTTGGTGATCTCACGGAGGTCCCGCGGGTCGACGAGGAGATCGACGTCGTTGTAGGTCCGCATTCCGGGTACCGGATGAGCCAGCTCAGAGAGAACCGGTCCCTTGAACGTCACCCACGGCAGGGAGCCCGCCACGGCGGCGAACTCCTCGAGCATGAGGGTGGCGCCGAGGTGGTGTCCGATGGCGAGCCGACGGTCGGGCTCCACCAGCGCGGCGATCGCCGGGGCGGACCCGCGCACCGCGCGGTGCAGCAGTGGAGCCACCCGGTGGTGACGGGCCGCGAGGACAAGGTCGATGACCGCCTCCGGCTCGTCGGACGGGTTCACCGAGCCACCGCCTCGGGCGATCGTCACGAGGTCCGTCGAGACCGCTCGCCGAATCCGGGGGGAGGCCCGTCGTGGTTCGCGAGCCGCGTCGACCCCCGCTGCTGTCAGTGGCATCCGAGAACCCCTCGCCCGAACTTTCCGGTTGCATTTGCCACCGATGCGTCACGAAAAGACTAGACCGGCGGCCCGCCCGGCGGTGGGGATTCGCGGGAGAACCCGGACGCCATCCCCGACGTGCCGCGAGCGGAGCGCACGGCCGCACGGACGCCGCGACGTGCTCTCCTCGCGGTCTCAGTAGGCGGCGACCGAGACCGCGGCGTAGTGGCACGCCCAGCCGATGACCGTGCCGACGTGGAAGATCTCGTGGAAGCCGAACCAGCGCGGGCTCGGGTTCGGCCACTTGGTGCCGTACGCGACGGCGCCGAGGCTGTACGCCAGCCCGCCACCGGCGACCAACCAGAACACGGCCGGCCCGCCGGCGGTCCAGAACTGCGGGAGGAAGCCGACCGCGACCCAGCCGAGCGCCACGTAGATGGGGACGTACACCCAGCGCGGAGCGTTGAGCCACACCATCCGGGCGAGGATGCCCAGGATCGCGCCGGCCCAGACCACCAGCAGCAGCACGGTCGCCGTCGACCGTTCCAGCAGGAGCACCGCCAGCGGGGTGTAGGTCCCGGCGATCAGCAGAAAGATGTTGGAGTGGTCCAGGCGTCGCAGCGCGGCCGTCACGCGCGGTGACCAGGTCCCGCGGTGGTAGACGGCCGAGCACCCGAAGAGGACCACGGCCGTGACGGCGAAGACCGCAGTCGACCACCGGGCGGCGGACGTCGGGGAGAGGGCGACGAGCACGATGCCCGCGACGAGCGCGAGCGGTGCGGTGCCGGCGTGCAGCCAGCCACGGAGGCGCGGCTTCACGGCGGCCGCCAAGGTGTCGTCCTGGCCCTGTGGGCTGGCGTTCGGCGGGTCTGCCATGGCGGGCTCCGTGACGTGGGTCGTGCGGTATGGGGAGGGTGGACGACGGCAGCCGGGCAACCCGAACCTACGCTACCGTAGGTTGGGCGGTCGCAGCGCGGCGCCCGGCGACGGCGGTAGCCTCGCCCCAGCAGTGTGGCGGGCGGTGCCTGCCGGACCATGGCGGCGTGGGCACCGCCGTACCGAGAGGAGTGAGCCGGGGGACATGCGATCGCCGGAGCTGCTGTACCAGCTGTACGAGCGGCGTCTGGTCGCCGGCCTCGACCGCGAGCGCGTCCCACGGCACGTCGGTGTGATCCTCGACGGCAACCGTCGTTGGGCACGGGCCGTCGGCACGCCGACCGTGCACGGGCACCGTCGCGGTGCGGACAAGATCACCGAGCTCCTGCACTGGTCGGAGGAGGCCGGCGTCGAGGTCGTGACACTGTGGATGCTCTCGACGGACAACCTCAAGCGGGACGCCGGCGAGGTGGCCGACCTCCTCGACATCATCGCCAAGGCCGTGGAGACCCTCGCCGACTCCGGCCGTTGGTCCCTGCGGGTCGTGGGCTCGCTCGACCTGCTCCCGGACGCCATCGCCGATCGGCTCCGCGCGGCGCAGGCCCGCAGCGAGAGCGTCCCCGGGATGCAGGTCAACGTCGCCATCGGCTACGGCGGGCGCGACGAGATCGCCGACGCCGTACGGTCCCTGCTCCGTGAGCGCGGCGCCGCGGGGCAGAGCCTCCAGGACGTCGCCGCGGCCCTGAGCGTCGACGACATCGCCGACCACCTCTACACCAAGGGCCAGCCCGACCCGGACCTCGTGATCCGCACCTCGGGGGAGCAGCGCCTGGGCGGCTTCCTGCTGTGGCAGTCGGTGCACAGCGAGTACTACTTCTGCGAGGCATACTGGCCCGACTTCCGGCGCGTGGACTTCCTGCGGGCCCTGCGCGACTACGCCCAGCGCGAGCGCCGCCTCGGACGCTGACGCTCGTGCGTCCGACGCAACGTGTCCGGCAGGGAGCGGCACGGTGAACATTCGGGGCGATGCCCGTAGCTGGCGTGTCGTGGGCCCCGAGCCGGGGCGGCGGCCCTAGCGTCACGTGTGACGGGCGGCACACCCGCCGCCCTCCGGGAGGTCAGCCCATGCAGCAGCCAGCTGCGGACGGGAGGGGCCGCCGGTCCCTCTCGGGGCCGGCCCACCGCCCCACCACCGCCGGGTCGTGCGCGCCGCGCACGGCGTGGCGGAGCAGCTGACACGGCGCCACGGCGCCGGAGGGAGCCCTCGTGAGCATCGACCGCACCATCAGCGCACAGCCCACCGCCGTCGAGCAGGCAGCCGGGCCCGGTGCCGCCGTCGACGTCGCGGCCGTGCTCGGCGTCGCCGAGCCGACCGGCACCGCGCTGCGCACCTACGTGCTCGACACGTCCGTGCTGCTCTCCGACCCGCGCGCGGTCCTGCGCTTCGCCGAGCACGACGTCGTCCTGCCGGTGGTGGTCATCACCGAGCTCGAGGCCAAGCGCCACCACTCCGAGCTCGGCTACTTCGCGCGTTCCGCGCTGCGGCTGCTCGACGACCTGCGCATCAAGCACGGCCGCCTCGACGACGCCGTCCCGGTGGGCGACGACGGCGGCACCGTGCGGGTCGAGCTCAACCACTCCAACGAGCAGGTGCTGCCATCGGGTCTGCGCCTCGGCGACAACGACTCCCGCATCCTCGCCGTCGCGGCGAACCTCGCCGCCGAGGGGCACGCGGTCACCGTCGTCTCCAAGGACCTGCCCATGCGGGTCAAGGCGTCCGCCGTGGGCCTGCACGCCGAGGAGTACCGCTTCCAGCAGGTGGTGGACTCCGGCTACACCGGCATGACGACGGCGGAGCTCACCGAGTCGGAGATGGCGCAGCTCTGGGAGGACGGGCACGTCGTCGTCGGCGACCTCGCGACGCCCGGCGACCTGGCCACGGCTCCCGGGCACACCGGGGTGGTGCTGCACTCGCCGCGCGGCTCGGCGCTCGCCCGGACCGCGGCGGACGGGACCCTGCAGCTGGTGCGCGGCGACCGGGAGGTCTTCGGCGTGCGAGGCCGCAGCGCCGAGCAGCGCATCGCCATCGACCACCTCCTCAACCCCGACGTCGGCATCGTCTCCCTCGGCGGTCGGGCGGGCACGGGGAAGTCCGCGCTGGCGCTGTGCGCGGGTCTGGAGGCGGTCATGGAGCGCCGCGAGCACCGCAAGGTCCTCGTGTTCCGGCCCCTCTACGCCGTCGGCGGCCAGGAGCTGGGCTACCTCCCGGGCGACCAGGGCGAGAAGATGAACCCCTGGGCCGAGGCGGTCTACGACACCCTCGGCGCGCTCGTCAGCCCCGAGGTCCTCGACGAGGTCATCGCCCGCGGGATGCTCGAGGTGCTCCCGCTGACCCACATCCGCGGCCGGTCCCTGCACGACGCGTTCGTGATCGTGGACGAGGCGCAGTCGCTGGAGCGCAACGTGCTGCTGACGGTGCTCTCGCGCATCGGGCAGAACTCCAAGGTGGTGCTGACCCACGACGTCGCCCAGCGCGACAACCTGCGGGTCGGCCGGCACGACGGCGTGGCGGCGGTCGTCGAGGCGCTCAAGGGCAAGGAGCTCTTCGCCCACGTCACGCTCACGCGGTCCGAGCGCTCCGCCGTCTCCGCCCTGGTGACCGAGCTGCTGGAGGGCATCGAGCTCTGACACCGGCCGACGCTGCCGCGGCCGGCGGCGAGGTGACATGCTCGGGCGGTGCCTGACCTCTCCGCACTCGCCTGGGCCCTTCTCGCCGTCGGCGCGCTGCTCGTCGGCCTCAGCAAGACCGCACTGCCCGGTGCGGCCACCATCTCGGTGGCCCTGTTCGCGGCTGTCCTGCCGGCCAGGGAGTCCACCGGTGCGCTGCTCGTCCTGCTGATCCTCGGGGACCTGTTCGCCGTCCGGATCTACCGGGCGCACGCCGACTGGCCGACGCTGCGCCGGCTCGTGCCGACGGTCCTCGCCGGCGTTCTCGTGGGGACGGCGTTCCTCGCGCTCGTCGGCGACGAGGGCGTGCGCCGCACGATCGGCCTCATCCTCCTGGTTCTCGTCGCGGTGACGCTGGTGCGTGCGCGGTGGGGGCGGAGCCCCCGACAGCATCGCGGCAGCGGTGAGGGCGGCACGGCCGGCAGCGGCGCGGACGACGTCCTGGCGACCGGCGGCACGGACGGCTCTGGGGTCGGCAACAGCTCTGTCGGCGAGAGCGGGGTCGGCAGCAAGAGCGACGACGGCGGCGCGGATCCGCGCCGGTGGGGCCGACGCCTGGAGACCGGCACGTACGGCGTGCTCGGCGGCTTCACCACGATGGTCGCGAACGCGGGCGGGCCGGTGATGTCGCTGTACTTCCTGGCCTCACGGTTCTCCATGAAGCAGTTCCTGGGCACCGCAGCCTGGTTCTTCCTCGCGGTGAACCTGGCCAAGACCCCGTTCTCGGTGGGCCTCGGACTGATCGACGGACAGTCCCTGCTGACGGACCTCGTCCTGGCACCCGCCGTCGTCGTCGGCGCACTGGCGGGCCGGAGCCTCGCCAAGCACGTGAACCAGCGGCTGTTCGAGCGGCTGGTGCTCGTGCTGACGATCGTCTCGGCGGTCTACCTGCTCCTGCCGTGACCCGCCCGGGCAGCACCGAGCCGCCGACGAGGCGCGCTCAGATCTCGCCGATGTGGTCGACCAGGTGGGCGGTGCCGTCGGCGAGGGTGTACTCGACCCCGACGATGGCGGTGCGGCCCTCGGCCACCGCCGTGGCGAGCGACCTGGAGTAGTCGCGCAGCATCTGGACGGTGGCACGCACGTGCTCGCGGCGCAGCTCGTCGTCGTCGGGCAGCTGCAGGGTCCGGGACTCGGGCCCCGCCCCGGCGTCGCGCGGCGCTCCGGCGTCGTCCGCCAGCTCGGCGTGGGTGAGCAGCGAGGGGATGACCCGGTCGACGACGGCGCGCACGAAGCTGGTGGGCATCCGGCCGGTGAGCAGGGCCTGGGCCGCCGCGCCCACCGCGCCGCAGTGGTCGTGCCCCAGCACGACGACGAGCGGGGCGTTCAGGAGGTCCACGCCGTACTCGATCGAACCGATCACGGTGGTGTCCACGACGTGCCCGGCGGTGCGCACCACGAAGAGGTCGCCGAGCCCCTGGTCGAAGATGATCTCGGCGGCGACCCGGGAGTCGGAGCAGCCGAAGAGCACGGCGTAGGGGTGCTGCTCGCGGGCGAGCGCCGAACGGGACGCGGCACCCTGCGACGGGTGCTCCATGGCGTCTGCGACGAAGCGGGCGTTGCCCTCCTGCAGCCTGCGCCAGGCCTCGGCCGGGGTGATCGGGACGGACGGGGACGGTGGGGCGCTGGAGGTGCTCATCCGGACATCTTGCACCCGCGCCTGGTGCTCGCGCGTCGGCGGCCCGGAGTGCGGCAGCCGCTGCCGCCCGGCGGCCCGCGTCGTCGGCCCGGGGTGCGGCGGCGCCCGGCCACGGCGGCCCTACGTCGTCGGCCCGGGGGCGTCGGCGCCTGGCCACGGCGACCCTCCGTCGTCGGCCGGGGGTGCGAGACGCAGCCTCGGCGCGACGGTCCTGCGTCGTCCGCCCGAGGTCGTGAGCCGGCCTTCCGGATGCGGACCGGCCGCAGCCGGTGTTCCCTGGGTCCACCACGGTCGTGGAGGACCGGGGACCTGCAAGCCGAGGAGGGCCACGTGCGACGACGTCGTCTGGTGGGCGCGGCAGCGGTGCTGGGCATGACCACCGCCGTGCTCGCGGCCTGCGCCGATGACTCCGGTCCGCCGGTGCTCACCTGGTACATCAATCCCGACGACGGCGGGCAGGAGGAGATCGCCGGGCTGTGCACCGAGGCGGCCGGTGGCGAGTACACGATCGAGACGTCCCTCCTCCCGCGTGACGCGGCGTCTCAGCGCGAGCAGCTCGCGCGCCGGCTGGCCGCCTCCGACGACTCCATCGACATCATGAGCCTCGACCCGCCCTTCATCCCCGAGCTGGCCGAGCCGGGGTTCCTGGCCCCGGTTCCCGAGGATCTGCAGACCACCGACGGGATCGTCCAGGGCGCCGTCGAGTCCGCGACCTGGGAGGACGAGCTCGTCACCGTCCCGTTCTGGGCCAACACCCAGCTGCTGTGGTACCGCGAGTCCGTGGTCGAGGCCGCCGGGCTCGACATGAGCCAGCCCGTGACCTGGGACCAGGTCATCGAGGCCGCAGAGAGCCAGGAGAAGCTTCTCGGCGTCCAGGGGGCGCGCGCCGAGTCGCTCACGGTGTGGATCAACGCGCTGGTGGCATCCGCCGGCGGGGAGATCGTCGTCAACCCTGACGCGGCGGCCGACGAGGTCGAGCTGGGCCTGGAGTCGGAGGCCGGCCGGAGCGCGGCTGAGATCATCGGCTACATCGGGCAGGAGGGGCTCGGCGGCGCCGGGCTGCCGACGGCGGACGAGAACGCCTCGATGAACCTCTTCCAGGGCGAGCGGGGCTCGTTCATGGTCAACTGGCCGTTCGTGTGGCCGGCGATGTCCGAGGCGAACCCCGAGGTCATCGAGGACCTGGGCTGGACCATCTACCCACGGGTCGACGAGGGCACCGAGGCTGCGCCCCCGGTCGGTGGGATCAACCTCGGCGTCGGCGCCTTCAGCGAGCATCCGGACCTGGCGTACGACGCCGTCGCGTGCATCGTCCAGCCCGAGCACCAGGCGGAGTACTTCGTCACCAACGGCAACCCGCCGTCGTCGATCGAGGCGTACGACGATCCGAGCGTGCAGGAGCAGTTCCCGATGGCCGACACCATCCGCGACTCTCTCGACCAGGGCGTCCCTCGGCCCCAGACCCCGTACTACAACGAGGTCTCGCTCGGTCTGCAGGAGACCTGGCACCCGCCGCGCTCGGTCGAGCCGGAGAGCACGCCGGCGCAGTCCGCCGACTTCATCATCGCGGTCCTGCGAGGGGAGAGGTTGCTATGAGCTCCCAGATTCCGGCCGGCGGGCCGGCGGCCGGTCGTCGGCCGGACGAGGAGGCGTCGGGGCGGCCCGAGCCCGGGCGGCCTGCGGGGCGCTCGGAGCGTCGCCCCGCGGCCACGGGGCGACGGTCGGACCGGTCGCGCTCCGAGGCGAGGCTCGGCTGGTACCTCGCCGGCCCGGCGTTCGTGATCATGCTCGCCGTGACGCTCTACCCCATCCTGCAGGCGATCTACGACTCGCTGTTCAGCCTGCGGCTCACCGCGCCGGACGACACCGAGTTCATCGGGTTCGCGAACTACGGCGTCGTGCTCGGCGACCCGGCGTTCTGGCAGAGCCTGCGGGTGACCCTGTTCATCACGGTGGTCACCGTGCTGATCGAGCTGGTGCTCGGCTTCGCCCTGGCCATGGTCATGCACCGCGCGGCCACCCGGCTGCGCGGCCTCGTGCGCACCGCGATCCTGGTGCCCTACGGCATCATCACCGTGGTCTCCGCGTTCGCCTGGTTCTATGCCTTCGACATCAACTCCGGCGGGTACATCAACAACTGGTTCGACTGGGTGCCGGGAATCGAGCCGAACCTGAACTGGTTCGCGGCCCAGGGGACGTCGCTGTTCGTCATCATCGCCTCGGAGGTGTGGAAGACCACGCCGTTCATCTCCCTGCTGCTGCTCTCCGGCCTGGCTCAGGTGCCGGGCGAGCTCGAGGAGGCCGCCAAGGTCGACGGCGCCACGACCTGGCAGGTGCTGCGCAAGGTGATCCTGCCGAACATGAAGGCGGCGATCATGGTGGCGGTCCTCTTCCGGGCGCTGGAGGCGTTCCGGATATTCGACAACGTCTACATCATGACGGCAGGCGCCAACAACACCCAGGTCCTCTCGCTGCTCGCGTACGACACCTCGATCGGACGGCTGGAGATCGGGCTCGGCTCGGCGATCTCGGTCCTGCTGTTCCTGTGCGTGCTGATCATCAGCTTCATCGCGATCAAGGGCTTCAAGGTGGACCTGGCCGGCACGAGAGGAGAGAAGTGATGGGTGGGATGACGACCAAGCAGAAGGTCGGGTGGCTCGCGATCACGCTGCTCGTGCTCGTGTGGTCACTCTTCCCGGTCTTCTCCATCCTCATGACGTCGTTCAAGACGCAGTCCGGTCTCTTCTCCGGCACCCTGCTGCCGCCGGAGTGGACGCTGGAGAACTACGAGTCCATCCTCGCGCCGGGCGGCAGCGCCCAGGACCTCTTCCTGCCCTCGCTGCGCAACTCGATCGGCATCTCCCTCATCGCCACGCTCATCGCGGTCGTGCTGGCGACCTTCTGCGCCTACGCCATCGCCCGGCTGGACTTCCGCGGCAAGAGGCTGATCCTCACCACCGCGCTCGCCGTCTCGGTGTTCCCGGTGGTCTCCATCGTCACGCCGCTGTTCAACCTCTGGCGGATCATCGGCCTCTACGACACCTGGCTCGGCCTGATCATCCCGTACCTCTCGCTGACGCTGCCGATCTCGATCTGGACCCTCGCGGCGTTCTTCCGGCAGATCCCCTGGGAGCTCGAGCAGGCGGCCCAGGTCGACGGCGCGACGCCGTTCCAGGCCTTCCGCAAGGCCGTCGTCCCGCTGGCGGCCCCCGGTGTCTTCACGACGGCGATCATCGCCTTCTTCATCGCCTGGAACGACTTCGTCTACGGCATCTCGCTGACGTCCACCAGCGCTGCCCGGCCGGTACCCGCGGCGTTGTCCTTCTTCACCGGCGCCTCCCAGTTCCAGGAGCCCACCGGCGCGATCTCCGCCGCCGCCATCGTGGTGACGGTGCCGGTGGTGATCGTCGTCCTGCTGTTCCAGCGGCGCATCGTCTCTGGCCTGACCCAGGGTGCCGTCAAGGGCTGACGTCCCGATACTCAAGGAGCAAACATGGCTGCCATCACCTTGGACAACGTGGTCAAGACCTACCCGGACGGCTTCATGGCGGTCAAGGGCGTGGATCTGGAGATCGCCGACGGCGAGTTCGTGATCCTCGTCGGCCCCTCCGGCTGCGGGAAGTCCACCCTGCTGCGGATGATTGTGGGCCTGGAGGACATCACCTCCGGCGAGCTCCGCATCGATGACCAGGTCGTCAACGACAAGGCGCCGCGCGACCGCAACCTGGCCATGGTGTTCCAGAACTACGCGCTGTACCCGCACCTGAGCGTCTACGAGAACATCGCCTTCCCGCTGCGCCTGACCAAGGGCCAGTTCAGCGACGAGGAGATCGACGAGCGCGTCCGGAAGGCCTCGAGCCTGCTCGAGCTGGACGAGCACCTCGAGCGCAAGCCGGCCAACCTCTCCGGCGGTCAGCGCCAGCGTGTGGCGATGGGCCGGGCGATCGTGCGCCAGGCTCAGGCATTCCTCTTCGACGAGCCGCTGTCCAACCTCGACGCGAAGCTGCGCGGCCAGATGCGTACGGAGATCGCCCGCCTCCAGCGCAACCTCGCCACCACCACCGTCTACGTGACCCACGACCAGACCGAGGCGATGACCCTGGGGGACCGGGTGGCGGTGCTGCGGCGGGGCGAGCTCCAGCAGGTCGCGAGCCCACGGGGGCTGTACGACCAGCCGCTCAACCTCTTCGTCGCCGGCTTCATGGGGTCTCCGCCGATGAACTTCCTGCCCGGGATCGTCGACGGCGACACGCTGCGTCTCCCGGTGGCCGGGGTGCCCCTGGACGAGCGTCTCCGCGCCGCCGTCGGGGACCGCGAGGTCGTCATCGTCGGCATCCGTCCGGACTCCTTCGAGGACGCCGACACGCTCTCGGCCGAGAAGCTCGACGCAGGCGTCCGCTTCGAGGCCGACGTCGACGTCACCGAGTGGCTCGGCGAGGTGTTCTACGCCTACGTCCCCTTCGAGACCCACGAGGCAGTGCGGGAGAAGCTGGACGAGCTGGACCGCGACCTGGACGGTGAGGGGATGCGCCCTCAGCTGGTGGTGGCGCTGGAGGCGATGAGCAGGATCCGGGCCGGTGACACGGCCGAGCTGTGGTTCGACCCGGCGTCGCTGCACATCTTCGACCCCGAGGGTGGCACCAACCTCACGCGTGACGAGGACAGGGCGCAGCAGCTCGAGGAGGAGGCCCGGGAGCAGCGTCGCCGGGCCCTCGAACGGGCGAGGAAACGGTCGGAGCGGGCCGAGGCGCGGGCGGGCGTGGACAGCTGAGCGAGGTCATAGGTCACGTACCGCTGGACGGAGGTCACGGGCCTCTGGACGGCGGTGGCGCCGTCGCGCTGGACGGCGGTGGCGCCGTCGCTGATCCCTTCCGGCTGTTCGTGGTGACCAGCGACGCCCTTGGGTGGCCGGTCGCGGTGCTGAGGTGTCAGTCCGTGGTGAGCTCGGCGCGGGTGGGCGGGTTGGCGCCCTCGCGGGAGACGGTGATCGCCGCGATGGTGCTTGCCCGGTCCAGCACGCCCTGGAGCGTGCCGGCGTCGATCTCACGCAGGGCCTGGCGACGGTCTGCGCCGAGCAGTCCGGCGGACCAGAGGCCGTCGAGGATCCCCGCCATGAAGGAGTCGCCGGCGCCGACGGTGTCCACGACCTCGACCTCGCGGGCCGCCGCGGTGAGCTCGGTCCCGTCGGCCGCCGCGGCCCACGCACCCTGCGCGCCGCGGGTGACGACGACGAGCGCGGGGCCGGTCCGCAACCACTCGCGGGCCACGTCGAGCGGCTCGGCCCCGGGGACGAGCCAGGCCAGGTCCTCGTCGGAGACCTTCACGACGTCTGCGCGGGCGACGAGCCCCTCGACGACGCCGCGGGTCTGCTCGGCCTCGCCCATCAGCGGTGGGCGCACGTTGGGGTCGTAGGAGATGGTGGCGCTGCCGCGGTACTTCTCGACGGCGGCCGTGACGGTCTGCGCACCGGGCTCGAGGACCGCGGCGATCGACCCGGTGTGGAGGATGCGCGGCTGGGAGGTCGGCTCCGGCGTCGGCGGCGCCCACTCGAGGTCGAAGTCGTAGGTGGCGCCACCGGCGTCGTCGAGGCGGGCGCGAGCCGTGGAGGTCCTGCCCGCGCGGGCGGAGGCGGCCGAGAGCCGCACGTTCTCCAGCTCCAGGTGCGAGCGCAGGAGCGAGCCGTGCGGGTCCGCGCCGAACCAGCTCACGAGCTCGACGTCCCGGCCGAGGCGGGCGAGCCCGACGGCGACGTTCGCCGGCGAGCCGCCGGGGTGCTCGGCCGGCTCTTCGCCCGGACGTTCGACGATGTCCACCAGCGCCTCGCCGACCACGAGGGCGGAGCCGGCGGTCGCCGCGTCGTCGGGCAGGCCCTGCGTGGCTCCCCAGGCCTCGCTCGTCGGCGGCTTGGCCCCGTCGCCGAGGGTCGGGTCGTCGCTCGGGCGGCGGAACGGGTCGTGCTGGGCGGGTGCCTTGGCGGAGCGGACGGTGGGCTCGGTTCCGCCGGGGGCGTTGCCCGCCTGCCCGGGCGGGACGGCGCCGTCGGGCTCGACGGGGCCGCGGGCGGCGTCGCGGGTGCTCATGCGTTCTCCTCTGCGGGGAGGGCTGCGGCGGCGTCGTCGAGGGCGGCCTCGCGGTCGGCGCCTGCCCCCTCTGCGCCGTTGGCGGAGGCCGGGACGCCCGCCGCGCGGGCCTCGGTGCCGTCCCGCGCGGCGTCGAGGCGCTCGCGGGCACCGTCGAGCCACGTCTGGCAGCGGGCCGCCAGCGCCTCGCCGCGCTCCCAGAGACCCAGGGCGTCCTCGAGGGAGGTGGAGCCGGCCTCGAGGTGGCGGACCACCTCGACCAGCTCGTCGCGGGCCTGCTCGTAGCTGAGGGTCGACACGTCGGGACGGTCGGTCGTGTTCTGGCTCACCTCGTCAGTCTCCCAGAGCCCTCAGAGTTCCGCAGCGACGGACTCCGCGGAGGTGGCCGTGACCTCCACGCCCAGACGTCCCGACGCCAGCAGCGCCTCCAGCCGGTCGCCGGCGGTGACCTCCTCGGCGGCGCGCACGACCTGCCCGTCGCGGGTGCGGAGCACCGAGTAGCCACGGGCCAGCGTCGCGGCGGGGGAGAGGGCGACGAGGCGACCGTGCAGGGTCGCGAGCTCGCCGCTCGCCCGCTCGGTCCGCCACGAGAAGGACTGCCGGGCGGCGGTGCGGAGCCGCAGCAGCTCCTCCTCGCGCAGGTCGACCAGGGCGTGCGGGTCCGCCAGGACGGGGCGGGAGCGGAGGGAGTCGAGGCGGTGCTGCTCGTGGCGGAGCCGGCCGGTGACCGCGAGGTGCATCCGTTGGCGTGCCTGGCTCAGGCCACGTCGCTGCTCGGCGACGTCGGGCACGATGCGCTTGCCGGCGTCGGTAGGTGTCGAGGCGCGGTGGTCGGCGACGAGGTCGAGCAGCGGGCTGTCGGTCTCGTGGCCGATGGCGGACACCAGCGGGGTGCGGCAGGCGGCGGCCGCCCGGACCAGGGTCTCGTTGGAGAAGGGCAGCAGGTCCTCCACCGAGCCGCCGCCGCGCGCGACGACGATGACCTCCACGGCCGGGTCGGCGTCCAGCTCGGCGATCGCCGCGGTGACCTCGGTGACGGCGTTCGCGCCCTGCACGGCCACCTCGCGGATCTCGAAGCGCAGCGCGGGCCAGCGCGCCTGGGCGTTGACCACGACGTCGTGCTCGGCCTTCGACTCACGCCCGCACACCAGTCCCACCGTGCGCGGCAGGAACGGCAGCGGGACCTTGCGGTCCGCGTCGAAGAGGCCCTCGGCGGCGAGCACCCGCTTGAGGTGCTCGATCCGGGCGAGGAGCTCACCCACCCCGACCGGCCGGAGCTGGTCGGCCTGGAGCTGCAGCGTGCCGCGCTTGGGCCAGAACGTCGGCTTCGCGTGGACGACGACGTGCGCCCCCTCGGACAGCGGCGTCGGTACGGCCGCGAGGACCCGTGCCTGCACGGTCACCGGCAGCGACATGTCGGCGTCGGTGTCGCGCAGGGTGAGGAAGGCGAGGCTCGCGCCGGGGCGGCGGTTGAGCTGCACCACCTGCCCCTCGACCCACAGCGGGGACATGCGGTTGACGTACTCGGTGATCTTCGACGATAGCAGCCGCAGCGGCCACGGGTTCTCGGCGGTGGTCTCGAGCGCGCGTGCGGCCAGCTGCCGCGGGGCTGGCGCGTGGTGGTCGCTGCTCACGGTGCCCACGTCCTCACCGCGCCCCGAGCACCTCGAGGGCCCGCGGGTCGGAGTCGGTGAGTAGCGTCATGCACCGCTCGTGCTCCTCGGTCTCGCCGATCGCCTGGGCGGCGTCGGCCAGCGCGAGGACCGAGAGCAGGACGCCCTGGTTCGGCAGGTGGTCGGCCGGCACCGGTCCGGCGCCCCGCCAGCCGGCCCGGCGCAGGGAGTCCAGTCCGCGGTGGTAGCCGGTGCGGGCGAAGGCGTAGGCGACGACCGCGTCGCCGTCGTCGAGCGCGGTCCGGGCGAGGGTGGCCCACGCCAGGGAGGAGGCGGGGAGGCGGGTGGCTACGTCGCGGGCGTCCTCGCCGGCTTCCAGGGCGGCGCGGGCGGTGACGTCGGGGTGGTCGTCGGGGAGGCGGACGGGCTCGGGGCCGAGCAGGTTCGTGGGCATGGCCCCATGGTGGCACTCTCCGGTGACAGGGTGTGCCGCCGGTGTGGTTGCCGGACACCGTCACGAGGTCTCGCTGGGCGGTTCCGGACATCGTCACGGGTCTCGTCGGGCGGCTCCGGACACGCCACGGCGGCTCTCCCGTGTGGCATCGGACACCGCGATGGCCCTTCCGACGCGGCCCCACGTACCCTGGCAGGGTGACTTCCGCACCGATCGACGCCACCGCTCCCGCCGGCCGGACCGCTCTGCCCGTGACCTCGTCCCTGGCAGGTGCATCGGCCTTCCCCTCCTCCGTGGAGTCGGTGCCCGCCCCCGACGGCAAGCGAATCCTGCTCGCCGCGCCGCGTGGCTACTGCGCAGGCGTGGACCGCGCCGTGGACGCCGTCGAGAAGGCCCTCGCCCTGTACGGGGCGCCGGTGTACGTGCGCAAGGAGATCGTGCACAACAAGTTCGTCGTCGAGACGCTCTCCGAGCGCGGCGCGATCTTCGTGTCCGAGACAGACGAGGTGCCCGAGGGTGCGCGCGTGGTGTTCTCCGCGCACGGCGTCTCCCCGGCCGTGCACGCCCAGGCGGCCGCACGCAACCTCGCCACGATCGACGCCACGTGCCCGCTCGTGACGAAGGTGCACAAGGAGGCCGTGCGCTTCGCCACCGACGACTACGACATTCTCCTCATCGGCCACGACGGCCACGAGGAGGTCGAGGGCACCCAGGGCGAGGCGCCCGAGCACA
This sequence comes from Georgenia subflava, assembly GCF_009193155.1. Taxonomy (GTDB): domain Bacteria; phylum Actinomycetota; class Actinomycetes; order Actinomycetales; family Actinomycetaceae; genus Georgenia; species Georgenia subflava. The sequence goes on along the minus strand of NZ_VUKD01000008.1, from coordinate 46,125 downwards.
TCCAGGTGGTCAACGGCCCGCACGAGGTCGACCAGGTGCAGGTGCGCGACCCGCAGAAGGTCATCTGGCTTTCCCAGACCACGCTGTCCGTGGACGAGACCATGCAGACCGTGCGGCTGCTGCGCGAGCGGTTCCCGCACCTGCAGGACCCGCCGAGCGACGACATCTGCTACGCGACCCAGAACCGCCAGGTCGCGGTGAAGAAGCTCGCCCCTGACGCTGACGTCGTCATCGTGGTCGGTTCCGCGAACTCCTCCAACTCGGTGCGCCTCGTCGAGGTGGCGCTGGAGGCTGGTGCCGGCGCGGCCTACCGGGTGGACAAGGCCGACGAGATCGACCCCGCCTGGCTCGACGGCGCCACCTCGGTCGGCCTGACCTCGGGAGCCTCGGTTCCGGAGATCCTGGTGCGCAACGTCATCGACCGCCTCAAGGAGCTCGGGTACACGGGCGTCGAGGAGGTCCGGACGGCGACCGAGGACATCATGTTCTCGCTGCCGAAGAACCTGCGCGCGGACCTGAAGGGCGCAGGCGAGCAGCCCGACCGCCCTCACCGGGCGCGCCGGCCTCGCACCGCGGCGGGCGCCACCACCGCCACCCAGGCCTGAGTAGCCGCCAGCGTCGCAACTCAGGCCGCCTGAGTAGCCGTCAGCGCCGCCACCAGCCTCGGTAGCCGCCACCAGCCTCGGTAGCCGCCAGCGCCACAACCCGGGCCTGAGCACGAGGGGAACGGGGAAGGCGCAACCGTGGTTCGTGGCGCCCGACTTCAGTGCGCGAACGCGCAAACCCCGACGCCGCGCGTTACGCCGTACGCCGGGGCGTCTCGCGGTATGCCGCGCTTCCGCCGTACGCGGACGGCTACGCAGAGCGCTCCGCGAGCTCGTCGAGCGTGAGCTGGTCCTCGGCAGTCAGCTCCGGGGCGGTGAAGGTCCGGACCTGGGCATCGTCGGCGTCGACCGGCTGGACGGCCAGGTCCCTGCCCGCGGCCAGGGACTCGAAGTCCCGGGCGGTGACGAGGAGGCGCTGCTCGACCGAGGCGACGGCCTTGTTGTAGTGCTGCACGCTCGAGCGCAATGAGCGGCCGAGGCTGCCCAGGTGTCCGGCGACGACGCCCAGCCGCTCGTACAGCGTCCGGCCGAGGGCAAGCAGCTCCTTTGCCTCGGCGGTGACCTGCTCCGCCGACCAGATCGACGCGACGGTGCGCATGAGCGCGAGCAGCGAGGCCGGTGCGGTCGGGGCGACGCCCTGCCGCAGGGCGTGCTCGAGCAGCGTGGGGTCCGCCTCGAGCGCTGCCGCCAGCAGCCCCTCGGAGGGGACGAACATGACCACCAGCTCCGGCGACCCGGGCAGGTGCTCGTGGTACCGCCGCCGGGCCAGGGCGTCGACGTGACTACGCAGCGCCTTGGCGTGCGTTGCGAGCAGGCGCTCCCGCCGGTCGGCCTCCTCGCCGGTGGTGTGGCTACCGAGCGCGCTCGCCTCCAGGTACGCGTCCATCGGGACCTTGGCGTCGAGGGCGAGGTACTTCTCACCGGGCAGGTGCACGACGACGTCGGGACGCCCGCCGCCAGCGCGACCGGGGCCGCCCGTCCCGGCCGGCCCCAGGGCACGCTGCTCGGTGAAGTCGACGTGGCGCAGCATGCCGGAGATCTCGAGGACGCGCCGGAGCTCGACCTCGCCCCACTGGCCCCGGGCCGACGTCGAACGAAGGGCACTCTCAAGCTGCGCCGTCGTGCGCTGGAGCTCGGCGTCGGTGCGCCGCGCGTGGTGCAGCTGCTCAGTCAGGACCGTGAACTGCTCGATGCGTTCGCGCTCGAGCAGTGCGACGTGCTCGCCGACCTGAGCCAGCGTCGACTGCACCGGCGCCAGCGCGCGAAGCACGTCCTGGTCCTGGCGGGCACGGGTGTGCAGTGCCTCGACCTCCTCTGCCAGGCGCTCGGCACGGGCCTCCGCACCCGCGGTTCGGGTCCGCAGCGCCGCAAGCTCCTCGATCGCCGTCGCGTCCTGCGTCGCGCGGCGGGCGAGGGTCCTGGCGGTACCCACGGCGAGTCCCAGGCCGACGCCGATCAGCAGGGCGAGGACCATGAGCAGCGCGGTTGTCGTCTCCATGTCCTGCACCTTGCCAGCGCCCACCCACACCGGGACGCAGCGACCCGCTTTGCGTCGATCCGTGGGGCGGTGGGTCCGGGGCGGGCAACGTCACAGCCGGTGGGCCCGGAGGAGCCCGTAGACTCGGCCCACGTGGCCCTCACCATCGGAATTGCGGGACTGCCGAACGTCGGCAAGTCGACCCTGTTCAACGCGCTGACCCGCGCGACCGTGCTCGCGGCGAACTACCCGTTCGCGACGATCGAGCCCAACATCGGCGTCGTCCCGCTGCCGGACCCGCGCCTCGGGAAGCTGGCGGAGGTCTTCGGCTCGGAGCGGATCGTCCCGGCCACCGTGTCCTTCGTCGACATCGCCGGCATCGTCAAGGGCGCCTCCGAGGGGGAGGGGCTGGGCAACCAGTTCCTCGCCAACATCCGCGAGGCCGACGCGATCTGCCAGGTCACCCGTGTCTTCCAGGACCCCGACGTCGTCCACGTCGAGGGCCAGGTCGATCCCAAGGACGACATCGAGACCATCAGCACGGAGCTGATCCTCGCGGACCTGCAGACGTTGGAGAAGGCGATCCCGCGGCTCGAGAAGGAGGTTCGGGGCAAGAAGGTCGAGGCGGAGGTCCTGGAGACCGCCAAGGGGGCGCAGAAGCTCCTCGAGGAGGGCACGCTCCTCTCCGCCGGCGCCGAGAAGGCAGGCCTCGACCCCGAGATCCTCGCCACCTTCCAGCTGATGACCGCCAAGCCCTTCATCTACGTCTTCAACACCGACGACGCCGGGCTGGCTGACGAGGCCATGCAGGCGGAGCTGCGCGAGCTCGTCGCCCCCGCAGACGCGATCTTCCTCGACGCGAAGTTCGAGTCCGAGCTCGTCGAGCTCGAGCCCGACGAGGCCGCCGAGATGCTCGCCGAGTCGGGGCAGGACGAGGCCGGGCTGGACCAGCTGGCCCGCGTCGGCTTCCACACGCTCGGCCTGCAGACCTATCTCACGGCCGGGCCGAAGGAGGCCCGTGCCTGGACGATCCACCAGGGGTGGACGGCGCCCCAGGCGGCCGGCGTGATCCACACCGACTTCGAGCGCGGATTCATCAAGGCCGAGATCATCTCCTACGACGACCTGATCGAGCTCGGCTCGGTGGCCGAGGCCAAGGCGCACGGCAAGGTCCGCATGGAGGGCAAGGACTACGTCATGCGCGATGGCGACGTGGTCGACTTCCGCTTCAACGTGTGAATCGGCGCATTTGTGCAGGTCAGAGCCCGGGCCGGGGCTTCCAGTCCCCACACAGTCCGCAAGAGATTTGGCCTGATGGACTCGATCTGGCCGTTCGGAGGACCGATCTCCGGACCACGGGTGCCGCCAGTGACCCTCCCGTGAGGTGACTCTTTGGCGGTGGTATGACGCAGGTTGTCTTCGGACGGCGGTCCGGCCGCCCGGGCGACGAGGGGATCGGCGCGCTCGCGCACAGGCAAACTCGACGTCGCCGCCTGCTGGCTCCAAAATGGGCATGTGAACGAGGACGAATACGGCATCCTTCTTCGAACTCTGCGACAGCGGACCCACGACAGCGGCAGAGCCGACCTTGACGGCCTACTCATGAACTCGCGTGTTAGCGATGCCGAAGGAGCACGAGAGGCGGTCATCGGGTATCTGTTAGGGCTGCGTGACGAGATGTCTCTAGGCGGGGAGGCCGTGATCCGAGAGTCGATGCGGCGGCTCCGCAGGTTTCCTACCGAGTCGGGCACTCCGATCGACGGAATAGTCGTCGACATAGACGAGGAGGACCGAGCGGCGTTCGGTGTCGTTGCGGTCGACCTGGTGGGTAGCACCCAGCTTGATGAGGCCGTGAGCCAGATAGACGAACTGATAAGGGAGTTGCAAGGAGACGAGGCTCGATGAGTCTCGCCTTAGAGTCAGTAATCGCCAAGGTGAACGGAATATTCGCTACATACGACTCTGCAGGCACTGCAAGTAGCCTCGTTGGGGAGGACTGGAAGGCAGGCAAGGTCTACGAGGCGTGGGTGCTCTCGGTAGTGCTCGATCGGTTGGAGCAGGTCGAAGGCCTTCACGTGATGCTGGTCGGAGGCACCAAAGTGCACCTGAAATCTTCGCCTGGGCCTATCAACACCAACTACCCGCATTTCCGGGTGGCCCGTGCGGGAGGGCCCCACTACAACGTCTGGACTGATGTCGAGTTCGCAACCCTGAGCTACGCCATGTCGGGGAAGACGGGTAAGCCGTCTCAGGCGCATCGACACGAACTTGACATAGTCGTGGTCAAGGACGGGGTTTCTGGTCACCCAGGTCATGACGAGGTAGTCCTCGGTATTGAGTGCAAGAACACCGGATTCGAGAAGGTTATGGCTCGAGCAGCGCTCGGCGTTCGACGTGAACTGAGTTTTCTGCAACAAGACCGACCAACCGCGTTTCGTTCGTGGCCCAGATTGACGGTGCCCGCAGATCCGCCGTCTGTTCTCCTGGTCTATTCCACGGACGCCTCAGTCGAAGGCTATAACGATGCTGGCTGCAAGTTTGGTGTCGACTTCCGCTACGAGCCAATGCCGTGATCGCTTTGCGTCCGACTCGATCCTGGGACAGTCGCGGCGGGAAGACGCACCGACCGGAACGTGCGAATAGTGGCAGTGGCGTGCGCCGGACCTACAGGGAATCAACGGCGATGCGTCCGATTGAAACTCTTCTCTCGCAGGTCTGCCCCTTCTCGTCCAGGCTGTACGTCACGAGCGCCTGCCCAAGGAGGGTGCTTCCGGTCTCGATCTTCTTATTGATTGCAGCGAATGTCTGCTCGCCAGCATGAAGGCAGATTCCGCCAATTGATCGTGGTGGTCCCGGATTCTTCGTAGATCTCGCCGCCCGCGCTGGGAACGACCCGAGCGAAAAACGCTGACGCGGTCTTGAGGATCTCGTTCGCCCGCTCGAGCTCAGTGACCCTCTTCTTCAGCGCCCGCACCTCCTCGCTGTCCCCCGACCGGGCCGCCGCGGCCGGTGCCCGCGTCCCCTCGGCACGCTCGGCGTCCTCGACCCAGTTCCGCAACGTCGCCGGGTTCAGGTCCAACAGCGACCCGACGTGCCGTCGGGCCCCGAGCTTCGAATCGTTTCCCTCCGCGAGCCGCTCGCGGTACATCCGCACCGCCCGCTCACGAAACTCCTGGTCATACTTCCTCGGTGCTGACATGCCTGCAGTCTCCCTCGCTAGATCAGCACCCTCCGGGAGATCCAGGGCGGTTCACTCGGCTCAATCACTAGTATCCGCCGCCAGCTCGGTAAATGCCGCGGCAGATTGGCCGAGTGACGCGGACATGATCGACTCCGCTGCCTTACGCGTACGGTCTTCGGCGGTGGGCCAGAGGTGCGCGTAAGTGTTGAGGGTCGTCGTCGCCTTCGAATGGCCGACCGAGCGCTGTACGGTCACGACGTCGCACCCGGCCGCGACCAGCCTGGAGGCGTAGAAGTGCCGTAGGTCGTGCAGCTTGATCCCGGACAGTCCGGCGTCGCGGAGCGACTTACGCCACCAGTAGCCCACGTTGTTCTGGTGAGGCGGGCCCTCATCCTCGCCGCTGAAGAGCCAGCGATTCTTCCCGATGGTGCCGTAGTTGGCGACGTGCTTGGCGAGCACGTTGACCAGGCCATCGGCGAGGTAGACGACGCGCTCAGAGTCATATTGCGGCGCTCGGACATCGATCTCCCCGCCGTTGAGGCGCTGGACCTGTCGGGAGACCTTGAGCGTCTTGCGCAGGAAGTCCACGTCGCCGAGCTGGACCCTGGCGGCCTCGCCGAGCCGCAGGCCGGCGAACGCGCATAGGGCGATGAAGGGTTGGAACCGCTCCTCGGCCACGGCCATCAGCCGTCCCACCTCCTCCGGAGTGGGAATCGACATGGCGACGTCCGCCCGACGACGGCGGGGGAGGCGCACGCCGTCGGTAGGGTCGGAGCCGATCACCCTGTCCTTGAGGGCGGCGCGGAATACCGACCTGACGTTGACGCACCGTGTCTTGATCGTGCCGGGGGCGAGGCTCGCGGCGTTCATCTGCTTGATCCAGGCCTCGACGTCGGAGCGGCGGACCTCCTTTATCGGCTTCCCCGCGAACGGCGTTCTGACCATGTAGGCGATGTCCTCAGGTGCGAGGGTGTCGGTGGGCCGGGCTGCATGTCCGAATATCCGGACAGACCGACTCGTGTCACGATTTCGCGACACGGGCCCGGTGTCACGATATGCTGACATGGTGAAGCATGGACCCGTACACACCCCGGCCGACCTGGGCCGCATTATCCGCGATGCGCGGCTTGAGGCGGAGATAACGCAGGAGGAGTTCGCCGACGAGCTCGGCGTCTCGCGCCAGTACATTTCCCAGCTCGAGAGCGGCAAGAGTTCGCTGCACGTCACCCGCCTGTTCAGCTGCCTCCGGCTGCTCGGTGTACGCCTCGAAGCGCGCTGGGGCGAGGCGTGAGTCGCGGCCACCTGGAGGTGCACCTATACGGCACCCACATCGGAGACATCGCCGACACCGACCGACTGCCTGCGTTCACCTTCACCGACGCCGCCCTTCGACGCTGGGGCATCGGCTCTCGCGTCGTGGGGCATAAGTTGCCTACGAGCCAGGACGCCCCGCACCGTCGCCTCGCCGCCACCTTCTTCGCCGGGCTGTTGCCGGAAGGTCGAGAGCGGGTGCGCCATGCCGAGCGTGCAGGCGTCGTCGCCGACGACCTTTTCGGCCTGCTGTACCACTACGGCCGCGACACGATTGGGGCCCTCGACATCCGCCGGCCGGACGAGCCGGAGGATGCCGGCCAGTTGCGCCCCGCCTCGGAGGACGAGATCCGCGCATTGCTGACGAGCTCTCCTGATGTGAAGGCTGGCATATACGGCCGTGGATCGCGGACGTCGCTTCCCGGTCTGCAACCGAAGGTGGGGCTCACGCTCACGCCGAGGGGTTGGTCCCTTCCGAGTGGCGGAGCATTGTCGACTCATATCATCAAACTCGGCGCCGGGCCCGACACCGTCGCGGCCGACGTCATCGACACCGAGGTCGCCGTGCTCGACCTGGCTCGCCGAGCTGGATTCGAGGCCCCGCGGGCGTGGATCGAGTTGTTCGCCGGGGCCCGGACCATCGTTGTAGAGCGGTTCGACCGCAAGATGGCAGGGGAGAGCGTCAGCCGCATCCACCAAGAGGATGGGGCACAGGCGCTTGGACTCAACACCGACGACCCGGACCGGAAGTTCCAGCGCGGCGGGCGCCACCTGCCCTCCTGGCGGGCACTGGCAGCGGTGCTCACCGACTCGTTCTCTGAACCGGACGGCCTGCTGCGGCTGGTGACGTTCAAGCATGCGGTCGGCGACGTCGACTTCCACGCCAAGAACGTCTCGTTCCTACGCCGCCAGGACGGCTCCATCAAGGTGGCGCCTGTGTACGACAGCGCCATGCACATGCACGAGCCCAACGGCCATGACGGGCGCAGTGCGATCGAGATCAACGGCAAGTCCGACATGGATGCCATCACCGCCGCCGACCTGGTCGCAGAAGCGGCCTCATGGCCGATTCCGGAGCGCCGGGCTCAGCGAATCGTCACGCAAGCACTCGAGCGCCTCGCGGCGGCGCTTGACGAGATCTCCCCATCCGACCACCCCGGTGTGGGCGACAGGGCCTGGAGCGTGGTACGTGAACGAGTCGGCCGACTCTCGGCGGAGTCGTTGAAGACGATGAAGACCTCGAAGAAGACGAAGAAGATGTCCAAACCGATCCGCGGCTGAAGCCGGGCGAGGGCCTCGACCACGATGGACACGAAGGGGGAGAGGTCGCGCGACCGGACCACCCCTGAGTCGCTCGATCACGGTTAGCGCGCCCGCCGCATCACCTCGGCTATGTGCCTCGGCACAAGGTGACTGGTCGATTGCCTGAGCGGGGTGCCTAGCAGTTCCGAGGACACGCGCGGGCTGCGGTACGTGGACAGGTCGGTGAATGCCGCGCGAGGGACGGGGGTCTCCACGACCCAGGCGAACCCATTGGGCTTCTCGACGGCGAGGAACAGCCCGCGAATCGCGTCCTCGGGGCTCATTGGCTCGATCCGGTCGGCGCCCTCGGGGGTGGGGAACTTCGCGAGGGAGCGGTGGTGGCTCACGGCGGTGAGCACCTGGCCGGACTCGTGGACAAGCGGGCCCATGCCGGCGTTGTTCTCTCGGACAGGGTCCACAGTGGGCCAGTAGGGCTCGGAGTCAGAAACGTAGAAGTCGACGTCGACCGCATTCAGCGGCTGCGGCGGCGGGACCAGTGCACCCACGAACTCACCCTTGAAGGTCTTCGCGCCGAGGCCATTCGGGAGCGATCCGTCGAGCGTGTACCAGGGCACCCGCACACGCAGGACGCGCCGCACGCCGTCAGCCACTTCCTCGCTGTCGTACCACTTCGGCTTGTCCCCGTCCTCACCGACGAGCACGCCGGACTGGGGCCGCGGGCCGTCGAACTCGAGCTTCCAGCCGGGCCTCATGCCGCGAGGGTCTGGCCCGTGCAAGCTGAGTTTCATCGCGCTCAGCGCACGGTCGCGGGGCTTGATGTAGAAGGACGTCTTGCTCGTCCACACACGGTAGGTGTGGCTCCACGGGCCCGTGCGGGATCCGACCACGAAGTAGAAGCCACCGCGGTCTTTCGGCTGGTCATCGACACCCATAACGGGACCATATCCCCGCGCGCCGACGGCTCTGGCGCCCTTGGAGGCGGGCAATCGTCACTCGTACGAAGCACTACTGTGGCAATCGATCAACGCGGTCTGGCAACCTGGCTTCCATACGTAGGAGCCTGGACCTGAACCCACCGCCTTTCACGGGCGTACTCGCGGGGCAGTTGCCGCGGCGCATCGCTGGCTCTAGCTAAGGCCCGCGATCTACGTCGGCCGATGGTCGTGGGAATCGCTGGATCGGTATGCCGCGGACGACCGCTAGTGTCCCGGTTATGTCATCGAAGTCACAGCGTCGGAGACGACGCGCGCGACAGAGGTCGGGCAACCGGACGCGCGCCATCGACCCTCACGCCAGAATCATATTTGAGTCAATCGGCGCCACCGCTGCCATCGTGGACGAGATCGGGCGAGAAAATGACCCAGCCCAGGCAGCGATAGCAAAGCTCAATGAGGTCATCGACGAAGTTTCAGCGTGGTTCTCGACAATCGCCGCAGTTCGCGTAATCGAGGTCGCTCGGCTCGCATGCTTGCCGTGGTCAACAGCCGGCGAATCACCTATAGGGCGGCCAGGAGCCGACGGTGGACCGACGCGGGCTGAGGTCATATCTCTCCTCGCGCTCGCCGCTCCAGACAGCGACTCGACACCCGCCAGAAGAGACCCGATCCGGAGTCCGCTCGCCCCTGACGTCGCGGAGCAAGGGCAGCGCGGACCGAGCCCAAACCGCAACACCGACCTCGCCCCTTCGCCGCGCCACCACAGTATCGCGGCGGGCACAGGAACAGGCTCACAGGTCGCGGAGCATGCGCCCAGTCCCTCCGTTCAGCCGATCACCAACATGGTGAATGAGGCGCTCCCTCGGATCGAGCGCATCCTGCAGTTAGCACAAGCCTCAGACCTCATGACCACCGCAGAGGTAGATCCGCTCACCCTCATCGCGGCACGCATGCGTGGAAACGAGGTGTGGGTACGCAACACTTCCTACCCCGACATGGTCGCCCGAACCGTGCGTCAACTCTTTTCTCCTGAGTTTGGTCATTCGCTTAGTGCCTGAGATTTCTCGGTCATGAGGGCGTCGATGATGGCTCGTCGGTCGGGGTCGATCTGGGGCGGGAGGGTTTGGGTGGCGCCGTTGGCGGTGATGGTCGCCGAGCGCAGCGGCCGGAGCTGGCGGATGACGTTGCGGATCGCGAGCCCGGAACGGGCCTGGACCTCGCGGGAGACGGCCAGGGCGGTGAACACGATGGTCAGGTGGGCCTCGATCGCGTCTCGGGTCCGGACAAACATCGGCCTGGCAGCGAGGTCGGTCTTGGACATCCGGAACGATTGCTCGACGTGCCAGAGCTCGTGGTAGGACCCGATGACCTCACCGGCCGGCATCAGCTGGGCGGGGATGTTCGTCACGTACCCTTTGAGCCCGACCAGGCGCCGTGCCCGGGCGAGGGCGGCCTCGTCCAGGCTGCGCGCGTCGCCGGTGGTCTTGACGAACCTCGGGGTGCGGGCGGCCTTCTCCCCGGCGATGACCGCCCGGGCCCGGTTCTCCTGCAACGTCAACGTCTTCGCATCCCGCGCCGCCCGTTTGGCCGAGTAGGCCCAGACCGCCCGCCACGACCCGGGATGCTGGTCGCGGTCCCAGACCGGCTCGGCCCGGACCGCGTCGTTGTTCTCGCTGCGCTTGCGCCCGGTCCTCGGGGTGATGGTGTCGATGATCCGCCCGTCGGTGAACGCGTCCCCGTGCCAGCGAAAGTGCGAGGCCAGGTCCAGCGGCGCCTTCGTCACTCTGGAGCCGACGATGAAGCGCAGGTTCGCTTCCTCCAGCGCGGTCAGGTTGCCCGCGGAGAGCATGCCGGCGTCGGCGACGACGACCATGTCCTCGACGTCGTGCCGGTCCTGGAACTGCTTCACGATCGGCACGATCGTGGCCGTCTCGGCCTGGTTGCCCTCGTAGCAGCCGATCTCGAGGGGGAACCCGTGGCGGTCGACGAGCAACCCGACGACGATCTGCGGGTCGACGCGGCGTTCCTTGGAGTAGCCGACCTTGCGCAGGTCGTCCTCCTTCTCCGCCTCGAAGTACAACGTCGTCACGTCATAGAGACAGAGCGAGACATCCCCGCTGGTCACCGCGTGGGTGAAGCACAACGCGGCGACCTTGTCCCGGTACGCGCCCGGGCCCTCACCGGCCGCGGCCCGGGCCAGGGTGCGGCGCATCGTCTTCTCGCTCGCCGGCCGGACCCCCAGGTCGGTCAGCACTCGGGCGGTGTCCAGGATCGAGGTCGGCTCCACGATTCGGGCGATCACCAGATCCCGGAACACCCCGTCACCCAGGGCGTCGAACCCCAGGTCCGAGTACACCGCGGTAAGGGCGTCGTAGAGCACCCGGGAGGAGGTCCCCACCACCCGCGGCGGTGCGACCGGGCCACGCTCACCTACCGCAGAGCCCGGCTCGCCGAAGAGTGCCGGCACCCCGGCCCGGCCGATCAGCGGCGTCCTGGGCGCTGCCGGCTCGAGACGGAGGTCGAGCTCGCCCTGCCCAGGGTCGTCCAGCAGCTCCCGCGCCCGCTCGACGAGCAGCCCGAGCTCGGCCTCGGTATGCGCAGAACCGACATGGGCGACGATCCGCCGACGGCCCTGGACGGACTCAGCGATCTGCACGGCCGTCGCTCCCGAGGCCGTCCGTACCCGCCGAATCCACGCCACGGGGTCCACGGTAGAGCACCAATTAGTGCCTCAGAACCGCCCCTGACGCGCCCATCACCGCAGGTCAGCGAGTTACTCGATTGCGAAACGCGACGCAGTGACCAAACTCAGGTCAGACCTCATGACCACCGCAGAGGTAGATCCGCTCACCCTCATCGCGGCACGCATGCGTGGAAACGAGGTGTGGGTACGCAACACTTCCTACCCCGACATGGTCGCCCGAACCGTGCGTCAACTCTTTTCTGATTCGCAGGTTCAGGCGCTACTGCGCGCCGAACTGGGCTTCGACGCGAACGAAGCGATTCTGGTACTCGACTCCTGCCACGACCTACAGGTGGAGAAGCTCAACCTCCGAATGCAGCGCATGGTCAGCAGCATCGACCGCGCGAGCGCCTCTGGCACTCCAGATGCTCCCAAGCGGACAGCTCTCGAGGAGGCTCGCCGGCAATGGGCTGCGGCATGGGACGCGGAGGCGCACGAGGTTACGGTCGCAGCGGCGGATCTCGCAGCCCACTGTGATCTACCTGAGGGAACCGTCACCTCAGTCCTGAACCACTTCCGCCTCGACGTAGGCCAGTGGAGCCCACGCCAAGTTATCGACGAGTTTGTGAGCGGCAACAACCCCTTGCGAACAAATCCTGTCATCCATCACTCAGACGGCCGTGTGATGCTCGTCCATAACGCACATAACTTGGTCGCGGTGCGGGAAAGCCTGGAGCAGCACCTCAAGGGAACCGCGCGCTGGGAGATCTACCAAAAGATGCGGGGGAACCTGCTAGAGAGTCGTACGCAAGATGCTATGCAGCGGGTCTTCCCTGGAGCCGAGTCCTGGCACGGGTTCGAATACTACGTGCCAGCCACAGCGGAAGAGAGTCATGCTGATCCCAGTAGTTACACAAAGAGAGTGGAAGGCGACCACCTGATCGTCCAAGATGACGTCGCCGTGATCGTCGAAGACAAGGCCGTCGCCGTCTCACCGCTCGCTCGAGCGGGCGACACCCGGCGTCTGCGAGGTGACCTTACCGGTATCCTCAAGAGAGCATCCGAGCAAGCTGGACGCCTCGAGGAGCGGATCGAGCAAGACGGCGGAATGCGACTCCACAAAGGCGACTGGCTAGACCTCTCTCATGTGCGAGAGATTCATACGATCGCTGTGAGCCTCGACGATTTGGCAGCCGCGTCGACCACCACGGCCGACCTCGTCAACGCCGGCCTACTCGACTCGAACCACATCCCATGGACAGTCTCCCTCCACGACCTCGAACTGATCACGGAGCTGATCGAAGCTCCCGCGGAATTCCTTCTGTACTTGCGTCGGCGCCGGCACCCGGACGTAACCACGATGTTCACAGCGGCAGACGAACTCGACCTTTTCTTGTACTTCTTCGAGGCCGGCCTCTATGTGGAACCGAACCCACACAAGATCAGGGAAATATACAACTTCCTTCCACCGCCCACGGCCGCTGAGAAGAGGCGCTTCCAAGAGCAAGTGCCGGTCTTCTTGACGAGCCGCACCGATCCCCTCGACGCCTGGCACTACTCGAGGCTCGCGGCCAGAACCGGAACACCACACGAGGTAGCCTCGCGCGTTGGCGCGCATCAGCAAGTCCCAGGGAAGGACGAGGACGCAGGGCCCACTAAGTCGGTGTCGGGCGAGGTAACGGAGAAGATCCAGACAGCGACACCTAAGCCGAGGATGACTCTCAGCCCGCTTCAATCCCTGATCGAAGCGCTCCATGCGCGCCACGATTTCGCGTGGCAAAGCATCGGCGCCACTCTTCTGTCCAGCGCTTCAAGCGCCCAGGCTGCAATGGCGCGGCTTCCGTTCCAATTGCTTGCTGAGCCACGGGACGACGGCCGAGGAAGGAGCGCCGCCATCCCGTTCGCGAGCAGTGAAGGCGACGGATGGCTCCTGGTCTGGATGACGCGTCCGGTCGGCCAGGACTCGGACAACTTCGAGCGAGAGTCTCGTGATTATCTGCGGGCAAAGAAGTATCAGATGCGCTTGACCCGTGGCGCGGTGTTCGTCTATGACGAAGGCAGTAGGCAAGTCGACGATGTGTACTACGACGGCTACGTTGGCGAACTTGAGCCGCGCCTGCACCATGAGCTCAGTCGCCTGCGGCCCGTCGATAGTCTCGAGAAGATGTCAGTGCTGGCAGCGAAACGTCGAAGTTCCAACGCCAGTGCCTCACAGCACAATCACACGCGCGCTAAGAAGCGCAGAGGGAAGTCGAAGACCCGCAAGCGCCGATAGTGAGGTCAACCCGTGGCGCTCCACTCGACTGACTCCTCGAGCGAAGCACTGCCACCCGGCTTCGCCGGTCGCCCGCCGCCAGTTCGCCTTAAGCGACGCCGAATGCCAAGCTCGAGCGGCGGAGGATGGCGCGCCAGGGCGCGTAGTGCGAGGAAGGTTCTAGTGCCAGGGCTCATGGACTCCATACAGCCGACGGGAAGACGCCAGAGAACCTCGAAATCGTCAGGGCGATCCCTGCTCGACGCCCGCACCAGGGCACACCGATTTCGAGTGGGTGAATGATCACGCCGTCGACGAGTTCAACGAACTCATCGACACGCTGCTACGCCGAGGCCGCCCAAGGCCGCGTAGAGCGACGCTTCGTCGGCCGGTGAGCTTGTACCCGGAGAACCAGGTTTGCCGCCACGTCGCCGTCGCCCGGTCGAGAGGCGTCAGCTCGACGCCATGGTCGGACAAACGCGCGAGCGGCGTCGACCAGCATCGACTCGATCTTCGCGACGTTGTGCTCCAGCGTCCGGGCGAGAGTTTCCCGCTGAAGCTGGGGCCCACGCTGCTTCGCGTCGCTCGCCGTGCGCGCGACGTTGTCATACCGGCCCATCTCACCCTCTGCTCGCCGAGGTGCGATCAGGGTGTCGCACGATGGCGTCTCCGCGAACTGAAACGGCCGACCCGTCACGGCCCAAAGCTGTCCGCGCCTACCCGGCGTCCTGCGCGCCGGCGGACGGGCGGCCGGGTAGCGCGACGACTTCTGGAGGCGAATTGGCGCCGGACGGTGATCCGCCGGACGTCCGGAGCCAGTCCCGTTAGCACCGGCGAACCGAACAGGTGGCGATTGGTTGCTGCGTGCCCGCGACGTTCACTGCACCAGTGGCACGTCTCCGATCAGCGGCATCCCAAGGATGTGGTCCAGGTCGAGCTCGACCACCCGACGACGTTGGCGGGGTGGGGCCCGAAGCCGGGGCGGGTGGAGCGCAGGTCGTTGCTTTGCTCAGGCGATTCCCGCAGACTGCCGTGTACCTCGTCGGCGAGGACCCGGCTCGAGATGCTCGCCGTCGTGGGAGTCCTCCTGGCCTCCTTGCCTGCGAGCCAGGTAGGCGAGATGGACGACCGCGCCCGTGCGAGCCGACACCTAGCAGTCCGCAAACAGTCCGCAAGAAGTCCGCCGGAGCCCGATGAGCACCAACGAGACCCAACGGTCCGACAGTCACGTTCGTGCAGGTCAGGCCAGGGTTTCGGCGTCTTCCGACGATGACCGCGACCAGCCAAAAACCGGCGGAATCGTTGCGCTTCAACGTCTGACTGGGTCGCACGGCCGCCAGGGCGCGCCAGTGCTCAGAGCCTTCGAATACGGCGAGGCGTGCGCGGCGGCAGTTCGTGGAGGACAACCGCATCCACCCGACCGGCGCGGAGCGTCGCGGTGAGATAGGTGCAGTGCGGCTGGCGGCGTCGGTCCGTCGGTGAGCCGGGGTTGAGCAGCCGCAGGCCGTCGGTTTCGGTGTCCCACGGGATGTGGCTGTGGCCGAAGACCAGCAGGTCGAGGTCGGGGTACGCCGCCCGCATCCGGCGCTCCCGCCCGGTGCTCGCCCCAATCTCGTGGACTACTCCGACCCGCACCCCGGCGACGACGGCGCGGGCCACCTCCGGCAGGCGCTCCCGCAGCTCCGGGCCGTCGTTGTTGCCCCAGCACGCCAGCAGCGCGCGCGACCGGGCTGTCAGTTCGTCCAGCAGGGCCGCGGTCACCCAGTCCCCGGCGTGGATGACCAGGTCCGCGGCCTCGACCTGGTTCCACACCTCGGTCGGCAGGTCACGCGCCCTGACGGGGAGGTGGGTGTCGGCGAGCAGCAGCACCCGCACCGGGCCGTCGTCGGTCATCACGAAGGATCCTCGCTCAGCGTCGCCGCCCTCCGCCGAACCGGAATGGGATAGGTATCCCACCGCAGCAGCACACGCCCTGCACGTCCGCGGCCATGAGCAGCGCGGCCGCCTGGTAGCAGGCGAAGAAGCGCGCGACGGTCGACGGCACGGAACGCAGGACACCACGCTCGATGACGAGCTCGCGCACCGCCTGCGAGCACGACGCCCCACCGTGGGCCACCCGGTGGGCGCAGGACCAGCCCTTCCGGGGCGAGATGCGCCGCTGGTAGAAGCAGATCGCTCGATCGGCCGACCGCGTGAGAGGTCCCATACCCGATCAGGCTACGGGCGCCCTGCGACGGCGCCACCTTTGTACGTCGTGGAATCCGCCCAGAACGGCCGTGAGGTGGTGGCTCAGCGACCGGTGGCCCGCCGGAACAGCGCCACTGCCTCGTCCACGAGCGAGACGCGCTCCAGCGCCGCCACGTCGTCGAGGTCGAACCAGCGTGCGTCGTCGGTGGACCCGTCGGCCTCGGCCGTGAGCACCCCACCGGTGATCCGGGCACGGTAGATCACGCGCAAGCCCTGAAGCGGGCCGGGGCCACCGCCGTCCTGCCGTTCCTCGACCGGAATCCAGAAGTTCGTCACGCCGAGCAGGTCGTCGAGTGTCACGGTGAAGCCGGTCTCCTCGAGCACCTCGCGCACCGCTGTCTCCTGCGGCGTCTCGCCCGGCTCCATCCCGCCGCCTGGGAGCGTCCAGCCCGCTCCGTTCGCGCCGGCCCAGTGGGCGAGCAGTATCCGGCCGTCGTCCACGACGACGCCGTAGCAAGCCACCCGCGTGTCCATCGTCGCCATGACGGCGAGCCTAGGCGCGGGTCGTACGCCCGACGCGGCGGGCCGTACGCTCAACTCATGCTCATGGCACTGGCGCAGCTGAGCGCGACTACCGACAAGCCTGCGAACCTGGCAGCTGCCACCGACCTGATCGCGCGGGCCGCCGACGCCGGTGCCGGCCTGGTGGTCCTGCCCGAGTACGCCATGTCCTGGGACGCGCGCGCCGACGCCGAGTCCCTCATGGCGGACGCCGAGACCTTGGACGGCCCGTTCGTCCAGGGCCTCGCCGCCGCGGCGCACGCTCACGGCGTC
Source organism: Georgenia subflava (assembly GCF_009193155.1). GTDB lineage: Bacteria > Actinomycetota > Actinomycetes > Actinomycetales > Actinomycetaceae > Georgenia > Georgenia subflava. Next base: position 29,395 of record NZ_VUKD01000008.1, on the reverse strand, counting down.
ACCCTCATCGCCGGCATGACGGAACGGCCGGCGGACGGCTCGGTCCTTCCGGCGAACACCGTTGTCGCCCTCAACGCGCACGGCGAGCTGATCGGCGCCTATCGCAAGATCCACCTCTACGACGCGTTCGGCGACCGGGAGTCAGAGCGGCTCCGGCAGTCGGCGCCCGAGGCGCTGGTGCTCGCCGTCGGCGACCTCCACGTCGGGGTGATGACCTGCTACGACCTGCGCTTCCCCGAGATGGCGCGCTACCTCGTCGACGCCGGGGCCGACGTCCTCGCAGTGCCCGCCACGTGGATGGCCGGTCCCGGCAAGGCCGCGCACTGGGAGGTCCTCGCCCGGGCGCGGGCGATCGAGAACACCGCATACGTCCTCGCCAGCGGCCAGTGCGGACGCCACCGCACCGGGCGCTCGACAGCGATCGACCCCAGCGGCGAGGTGCTGGTCACGCTCGGCGACGAGCCGGACGTCGCCGTCGCCGAGGTCTCGGCGGACAAGATCGCGGCGGTGCGTGAGCGCAACCCGTCCCTGGTCAACCGGCGCTTCACCGTCCACCCGCGCTGACGCCGACGCCAACCGAGCCGACGGCCTCGGAACGACGACACCACCCCCGCTGGTCGGGTCGGGTCGCGGCCGCGCCACCGACGTCCGCCGTCGCCGACGACGCTACGTCCCGCCCTTCGGCAACGACGCCACCACGGACGACGACGGCGCCCGCCCCCTTCGGGTGGGGACGGGCGCCGTCGTACTTGGTGCTCAGGCCGTCAGGCCTGCGGCTCCTGCGGGCGCAGCGTGAAGCCGACGCCCTCGGCCGTCTGGCCGGCGTCGAGGGTCTGGCCCTCGAGCAGCGGACCGGTCTCCTCGGCCACGAACACGCGTGCCTCCTCGGTCTCGACGACCTGGTCGGTGGCCTGCGGCTCGGGCACGAGGCTGAGCTCGAGCTGGTCGTTGGCGGCAGTCAGCGCGATGCGCACGCCGCCGCCCTCGGGCAGGCCGGCCTCGGTGGTCAGCCCCTTGACGGCGGCCTGGGCGTTCTCGGTCAGGGTGAGCATGGTTCTCCCTCAGTCTTCGGTGCGGGGAGCCGGCTGGGCAACCGGCGCGACGCCTACGACCACCTCGCAGGGCGGGTCCGCACGCGCCTCGGACCCCACCACCGTGCGCGGCGCTCCCCGCCGGACGCAACCCCGCAACGCCGGGCGCCGTCCCCTGATCCCAGCCGGACCGGCAGCCTGGTGCCGATCGCCCGCTGTCGGATCTTCCGGCGTGTCGGCACCCGTCCTAGGGTGGATGGATCGGCGGAGCGCCGCGTGGCAGCCAGCACAGAGGAGACCACCATGGACAAGCAGGACGCCAGCGTCGACCTGGTCACCGAGAGCGCGCGCGACGCGCTGCACGTGCGCCGGGTGTTCGGCGAGCCCTACGTCTCGGGCGAGGTCACGGTCATCCCCGTCGCCAAGGTGATGGGCGGCTCCGGGATGGGCTACGGCAACGGTGCCCGTGGCGCGACGGACGAGGCGGCCGGGACAGAGGAGGGAGCCGGCGGTGGCGGCGGGTTCGGCGTGCGCGCCAAGCCGGCAGGCGTCTACGTCGTGCGCGAGGGCAAGGTCCAGTGGCAGCCCGCGCTGGACGTCAACCGGATGGCCCTCGGCGGACAGATTCTCATGGCGGTCGCCGTCGTCGCGCTGTCCTGGGCACTGCGCAAGCGGCGCCGGTAGTCCCGGTGCACATTCGGGCATTGGGCATCGCCGTCCGGACGCCGCATCGCCGGCCCGTCTGGCCACCCGAGAGCGCCGCACCGCCGGTCCGTCTGGCCACTCGGGCGCCGCATCGCTGGCCGGTGTGGCCACCCGGACCCCGCGTCGCCGGCCCGTCTGGCCACCCGGGCGCCGGACCTGGCCCGCCCACGCATTGGTGAGGGTTCGATGCTTCTATCGCATCGGATCTTCACCGATGACGGCTGAGTCACCTCCGCGCCATCACCCTCCGCGCGCCTGTCGCTTCCGCGCCGACCGTGCGAGCGGACATCGCGCACTGCGGCCCGGCGAAACGCCGGGATCCGGCCATACCGCGCCCTTCAGGTTATGTGACAGACGTCTCACGATGCGGTCACGATCACGTAACGATCGGGTCGTGGGTTTCATCACGCGCGGGACCGAGACTTATCGTTTCGGCATCTCGACAGCGATGACGCGCGGCCCGGGGTCGCTCGCTGCTGCGAGGGGAGCACTTCTGCTCATTCACCAGGAGGAACATTGAAGACCAGGCGTATGGCGGGCGTGGCCGCCTCGATCCTCGCCGGATCCCTCGTGCTTGCCGCGTGCAGCTCGGGCGGTGACGGTGACGACACCACGGAGACCGAGGGCACCGAGGGCGCAGCGGCCACCGGCGGCATCATCACCGCGAACAGCAACGAGCCCCAGAACCCGCTCATCCCGACCAACACCAACGAGGTCGGCGGCGGCAAGATCCTCGACCTCATCTTCGAGGGTCTCGTCTACTACGACTCCGAGGGCGCCGTGCACAACGGGGCCGCCGAGTCCATCGAGACCGAGGACAACCAGACCTACACGATCACCGTCAAGGAGGGGCTGACCTTCTCCGACGGTTCGCCCGTCACCTCCTCCAGCTTCGTCGACGCCTGGAACCAGGGCGCGCTGCTGAGCAACGGCCACCTCTCGAGCTACTTCTTCGAGCCCATCGAGGGCTTCAGCTACGAGGAGGACTCCGAGCTGACCGGCCTGGAGGTCGTGGACGACCAGACCTTCACGGTCACCCTCACGCAGCCCGAGGCCGACTTCCCGCTGCGCCTGGGCTACTCGGCGTTCTTCCCGCTGCCCGAGGCCGCGTTCGAGGACCCCGACGCGTTCGGCGAGAACCCGATCGGCAACGGCCCCTACATGCTCGACGGCGAGGGCGCCTGGCAGCACAACATCGGCATCGACCTCGTGCCGAGCGAGTCCTACAGCGGTGACCGCGTGCCGCAGAACGGCGGCATCTCGCTGCAGTTCTACGAGACCCAGGACGCGGCCTACGCCGACCTGCTCTCGGGCAACCTCGACGTCATCGACGCCATCCCGGACTCCTCCTTCGCCACGTTCGAGGACGAGCTGGGAGACCGTGCGGTCAACCAGCCCGCGGCGATCTTCCAGTCCTTCACCATCCACATGGAGGAGCCGCACTTCGCCGGTGAGGAGGGGCAGCTGCGCCGTCAGGCCATCTCCCACGCCATCAACCGCGAGGAGATCACCGAGACGATCTTCCAGGGCACCCGCACCCCGGCCAGCGACTTCACCTCCCCGGTGATCGACGGCTGGTCCGACTCGATCCCCGGCAACGAGGTCCTCGAGTACGACCCCGAGCGGGCGCAGGAGCTGTGGGCCGAGGCCGACGCCATCGCCCCCTGGGAGGGCACCTTCACCCTGGCCTACAACACCGACGGCGGGCACCAGGCCTGGGTCGACGCCACGGTGAACTCCATCCGCAACACGCTCGGCATCGAGGCGGAGGGCAACCCCTACGCCCTCTTCGCCGACCTGCGCACCGACGTCACCAACCGGGAGATGGAGGGCGCCTTCCGTACCGGCTGGCAGGCCGACTACCCGGGTCTCGGTAACTTCCTCGGGCCGCTCTACGGCACGGGCGCCGGCTCCAACGACGGCGACTACTCGAACGAGGAGTTCGACGCGCTGCTGGCCGAGGCCGCGTCCGCGGAGTCGGTCGAGGCGTCGAGCGAGCTGTACAACCAGGCGCAGGAGATCCTCTTCCGGGACCTCCCGGCCATCCCGCTCTGGTACTCCAACGTGACCGGTGGTTCCGCCGAGACGGTGGACAACGTGGAGTTCGGCTGGAACAGCGTGCCGATCTACTACCAGATCACCAAGGCCGAGTGACGAGCTCACCCACGAGCCGTTGACCGAGACGGGGGCGGGACCTCACGGTCCCGCCCCCGCTTTCGTGCCCTGAGTCGGGAGGACGTATCGTCGTCCCGCGCACCATTGACGCCGTACCGTCTGGCGTACTGACATTTTCTTCGAGGAGGCGACCTGATGCTCCGGTACATCGGGCGCAGGGTCCTGCAGGTCATCCCTGTGTTCCTGGGGGCGACGCTGCTCATCTATTTCATGGTGTTCTTCATGCCCGGCGACCCGGTGGCGGCGCTCGGCGGCGAACGCGGGCTGCCCGAGGCGGTCCAGGAACAGATCCGTGAGCGCTACAACCTGGACGAGCCGTTCTTCGTGCAGTACCTGCTCTACCTGCAGGGCATCCTGACGCTCGACTTCGGAATCACGTTCTCCGGCCGCGAGGTGATCGACGTCATCAAGGAGGCCTTCCCGGTGACGATCCGCCTGGCGGTCATGGCGCTGATCTTCGAGGCCGTCTTCGGTGTGGTCGCCGGGCTCGTGGCCGGGCTGCGTAAGGGCGGCTTCTTCGACGCCACCGTGCTCGTGGTCAGCCTGCTCGTCATCGCCGTGCCGACGTTCGTCATCGGCTTCGTGCTCCAGTACTTCGTCGGGGTCGAGCTCGGCTGGCTGCCGGCGACGGTCGGCCGCGAGGGGTCCTTCTACGACCTGCTGATGCCCGCCGTCGTGCTCGGCGCCGTCTCCTTCGCCTACGTGCTGCGCCTGACCCGTACCTCCGTCGCGGAGAACCTCACGGCGGACTACGTGCGCACCGCCACGGCGAAGGGCCTCTCGCGCGGCCGCGTGATCAACGTGCACGTCCTGCGCAACTCCCTCATCCCCGTGGTGACCTTCCTCGGCGCCGACCTCGGCTCCCTCATGGGCGGCGCCATCGTCACCGAGGGCATCTTCAACATCAACGGCGTCGGCGGCACCCTGTACCGGGCCATCCTCCAGGGCGAGTCCGCGACAGTCGTCTCCCTGACCACCGTGCTCGTGCTGGTCTACATCGTGGCCAACCTGCTGGTCGACCTGCTGTACGCGGCCCTGGACCCGAGGATCCGTTATGCCTGACATCACCCACACCGGCACCGGTCACGGCCCCGAGCCGGTCGCGGCCCGCCGTCACCAGGAGCACTTCTTCGCCGAGCTCGACGAGACCGGCCTCGGTGCCGTCGACGCGGTCGACGACTCCGGCGCCCCCTCGAGCCTGTGGGGGGAGGCGTGGAAGAAGCTGCGTCGTCGGGCGATCTTCTGGGTCTCGGCCTTCATCATCGTGCTGGTCTGCGCCGTCGCCGCCTTCCCCACGCTCTTCACCTCGCTGGACCCCCGGTTCTGCGAGCTCGGCAACAGCCTCGACGGCCCCACGGCCGGCCACCCGTTCGGGTTCGACCGGCAGGGCTGCGACATCTACGCGCGCACCATCTACGGCGCCCGGGCGTCGGTGACGGTCGGCGTCCTCGCCACGATCGCCGTCGTGATCATCGGTACGATCATCGGTGCGGTCGCCGGCTTCTTCGGCGGCTGGTTCGACACGATCCTCTCGCGCATCACCGACATCTTCTTCGCGATCCCGCTGGTCCTCGCCGCGATCGTGATCATGCAGGTCTTCAGCCAGCACCGGAACACCCTCACGGTGGCCGCGGTCCTGGCAGCCTTCGGGTGGACCCAGATCGCCCGCATCACCCGCGGCTCGGTCATGAGCGTGAAGAACAACGACTACGTCACCGCCGCGGAGTCCCTCGGCGTGAGCCGGCTGTCCGCGCTGACCAAGCACATCCTGCCCAACGCCGCAGCGCCGATCATCGTGTACTCCACGGTCGCCCTGGGCATCTTCATCGTCGCCGAGGCGACGCTGAGCTTCCTCGGCATCGGCCTGCCGCCCTCGATCACGTCCTGGGGCGGTGACATCTCCAAGGCGCAGGCCTCCCTGCGGTCCAACGCCACGGTGCTGTTCTACCCCGCCGGCGCCCTGGCGCTGACCGTGCTGGGCTTCATCATGATGGGCGACGCGGTGCGCGACGCCCTGGACCCGAAGGTGCGCACCCGATGACCGACAACCTCACCTCCGCCTCCACCGCCGGCGCCACGCTGCTCGAGCCGGACGTCGACCCGAACGCGCCGCTGCTCGAGATCCGTGACCTCGAGGTCGCCTTCCGGTCCTCGACCGGCATGGTGCCCGCCGTGCGCGGCGCGAGCCTGACCGTCTACCCGGGCCAGTCCGTGGCCATCGTTGGCGAGTCCGGCTCGGGCAAGTCCACCACCGCGCACGCGATCATCGACCTGCTGCCCGGCACGGGGAAGGTGGTCGGCGGCTCGATCAAGTTCGCCGGCCGCGAGCTCGTCGGCGCCTCCCGCAAGGAGATCGAGCACCTGCGCGGACGCGAGATCGGCCTGGTGCCCCAGGACCCGATGTCCAACCTCAACCCGGTGTGGAAGATCGGCTTCCAGGTGAAGGAGGCCCTCGTCGCGAACGGCGTCGCCAAGGGCAGCGCCGACGCCAAGGCCAAGGTCGAGAAGGTCCTCGCCCAGGCCGGCCTGCCCGACGCCGCCCACCGCGCCAAGCAGTACCCGCACGAGTTCTCCGGCGGCATGCGCCAGCGCGCCCTGATCGGCATCGGTCTGGCCGGTGAGCCCAAGCTGCTCATCGCCGACGAGCCGACGTCCGCGCTCGACGTCACCGTCCAGCGGCAGATCCTCGACCACCTCGAGCACCTCACCCAGGAGCGGCACGTCGCCGTCCTCTTCATCACCCACGACCTCGGCCTGGCCGCCGAGCGGGCCGAGCACCTCGTGGTGATGCACCGCGGCCGCATCGTCGAGTCCGGTCCCGCGCGACAGATCCTCGCGGCCCCCCGGCACCCCTACACGCAGCGGCTCGTGGCCTCGGCGCCGTCCCTGACCTCGCGGCGCATCCAGAGCGCCAAGGAGCGCGGGATCGAGTCCGAGGAGCTGCTCGCCCACGAGACCGACGAGCGCACGAACATCGTCGAGGTCGAGAACCTCACGAAGGTGTTCCACCTGCGCGGCGCGGTGCCCGGCGCCGGCAAGGAGTTCAAGGCCGTCGACGACGTCTCCTTCTCGATCCCGCGCGGATCGACCATGGCGCTGGTGGGGGAGTCCGGCTCGGGCAAGTCCACCGTCGCGAACATCATGCTCAACCTCCTCGAGCCCACCGAGGGCCGAGTGGTGTTCGAGGGGACCGAGGTCGGCTCCCTGAGCCGCAGCGACCTGTTCAGGTTCCGTCGCCAGGTCCAGCCCATCTTCCAGAACCCCTACGGCTCGCTGGACCCGATGTACTCGATCTTCCGGACCGTCGAGGAGCCGCTGCGGGTGCACGGCATCGGCGACAAGAAGTCGCGCGCGAGCCGGGTGGCGGAGCTGCTGGAGCTGGTGTCTCTGCCGAAGTCGACGATGCGGCGCTACCCGAACGAGCTCTCGGGCGGGCAGCGCCAGCGCGTGGCCATCGCCCGGGCGCTCGCGCTGCAGCCCAAGCTGGTCGTCTGCGACGAGGCGGTCTCCGCCCTGGACGTGCTCGTCCAGGCCCAGGTGCTCACGCTCCTCAACGACCTGCAGGCGGAGCTGGGGCTGACGTACATGTTCATCACCCACGACCTCGCCGTCGTCCGGCAGATCGCCGACCACGTGGCCGTCATGGAGAAGGGGCGGATCGTCGAGCAGGCCAGCACCGACGACGTCTTCGACCACCCCCAGCAGCAGTACACGCGCGAGCTCCTCGAGGCGATCCCCGGCTCGAAGCTCGAGATCGGTCCCGAGGTCCCCGACCTCGAGGGCTGACGAGGCCAGCAGGGCCGACGGCGGAGCTTGTGCGCCGTCGTAGGCCCGGCCGCGCCTCGGGCATCCCGACGGCGGTCCCTGGGGTGCGTCGCGAGCCGACTGCGGTCCTGGGGCGCGTCGGGTGCCGTCGGCGGGACGGGTGTCGCCGTGCGCCGCGACGTCGGCAGAATCCGGCCGCGTCGAGACCGGATCGCAACCTTGACGGCATGACCAACCATGTACTCTGACTAGACGCCATCATGACCCAGGTCACACCTGTGCCCGTGGCGTCCGACCAGAGGACAGGGACGTCGACGAGCCACCCCCGTGGGTGGCTCATCGTCTGCCCGGTCCGCCAGCCCCCGAAAGTCTGCCGATGCTCCCGTACCTCTCCCGCAGGTTCCTGAACTATCTGGTCCTGCTCTTCCTGGCGGTCAGCCTCACGTACATCCTGGCCGCCACCCAGCTCGAGCCCCGTTCGCTGTACGAGCTCCGCAACCCCCCGATCGACCCCGTGTCGATCGAGAACTCGCTGACCGCGTACAACCTGAACGACAAGACCCCGGTGCTCGAGCGGTACTGGACCTGGCTGACCGGCGTCATCACCTCGTGGGACTGGGGACGCACCCCCTTCGGCAACTCCGTCAACGACGAGATCGGCACGCGGGTGTGGGTCTCGCTGCGGCTGGTGACCCTCGGCTCCCTGCTCGGCATCACGCTCGGCGTGGCGCTGGGCGCCTGGACGGCGACCCGGCAGTACAAGATCTCCGACCGCGCCGTCACCTTGATCTCCCTGATCATCATCTCCACCCCGACGCTGGTCATCGCCGTCGTGCTGCAGATCCTCGCCATCCAGGTGAACCAGGCGACCGGGTCCCAGTTCTTCGAGTTCCTCGGTGAGACGGGACGCCACGGCGACGGCGCGCTGGACCCCCTCTTCGACCGCCTCCAGCACCTGCTGCTGCCGACGATCACGCTGACCCTGAACGGCATCGCTTCCTACAGCCGGATCCAGCGCAACCTCATGCTGGACACGCTCGGCGCCGACTACGTGCGTACCGCCCGGGCGAAGGGGCTGCGCAAGGGCCGCGCACTGTCGCGCCACGCCCTGCGCACCGCGCTGATCCCCACCGGCACGTACTTCGCCTTCACCATCGCCACCCTCGTGCTCGGCACCACCTTCGTGGAGCTGATCTACGGCTGGCACGGCATGGGCATCTACGGCGTCCAGGCGATCACGGCGCACGACGTCAACGGGTCGGTCGCCGTCGCCGCGTTCGGCGGGGTGTGCGTCCTGGTGGGCGCCATGCTCTCGGACGTGCTGGTCGCCGCCCTGGACCCGCGAGTGAGGGTGAGCTGAGATGACGACGACGAACAACAAGCGCGACGTGAAGAACAAGCGCGACCAGGGGCCGGCCGGCATCCCGCTCGACCACGACATCGGCGACCCCAACATCAACCTGCGCTCGGAGATCCCCGAGGTCGCGCAGGGCGACTCGCCGGAGCTCAGCAGCCGGCGACTGTCCCGCCGACGCATCATCTTCCGCCGGTTCCTGCGGAACAAGACCGCCGTCGTCGGGCTCGTCGGCATCGTGCTGCTCGCCGCGTTCGCGATCGTCGGGCCGTACCTGTCGCCGTGGACCTACACGCAGGTCGACCAGACCGCGTTCCTCCAGGCACCCAGCGACGCCCACATCCTCGGCACCACCCAGGCCGGGCGCGACGTCTTCGCGCTGACGGCCGAGGGCCTGCGCAAGTCGATGATGATCGGTCTCGGCGTCGCCGCCCTGCAGACGTTCATCGCCGCGTGCATCGGCTCCTTCGCCGCCTACTACGGCCGCTGGTTCGACAAGGTCGCGCTGTGGATCATCGACCTGCTGCTGGTGGTCCCGGCGTTCTTCATCATCGCCATCATCTCGGTGCAGACCGGTGACTCGCGCGGGTCGGTGCTCATGCTGATCCTGCTGCTGGCGGGTCTCGGCTGGATGCTCTCCGCCCGCGTCGTCCGCTCGATGACGCTGGGCATCAAGGGCCTGGAGTACGTCACCGCGGCGAAGTACATGTCGGTCTCGACGCCGAGGATCGTCTTCCGGCACATCATCCCGAACATCTCCTCGCTGCTGATCATCGACGCCACGCTGGCGCTCGCCGCGGCGGTGCTCGCCGAGACCTCGCTGTCGTTCTTCGGCTTCGGCGTCCAGGCGCCGGAGACCTCGCTCGGCACCCTGATCGCCGAAGGCCAGCGCATGGCCTCCACCTACCCGTGGATCTTCCTCGCGCCGGCCACCGCGCTCACGCTGATGCTCGTGTTCATCAACTTCGTGGGCGACGGGCTGCGCGACGCCCTCGACCCGTCGTCCAAGTCCGGAGGCCGTGCGTGAACATCGTCAGCCGCAGCAGGAACCGGGGCGGCGGCACCGCCACCGCACCCCGGCACAGCGTCCCCTCGCGCGCCGAGGGCGTGCCCGTGCTCGACGTCGCCGACCTCACGGTCGACTTCCCCTCCGAGGACGGCGTCGTGCACGCCGTGCGCGGGGTGAGCTTCACCGTCGGGGCCGGCGAGGTCCTCGGCATCGTCGGCGAGTCCGGCTCCGGCAAGTCCGTGACCTCCATGGCCGTCATGGGGCTGCTCCCGGAGTCGGCCAGCGTGGCCGGGTCGGTGAAGCTGCACGGCGAGGAGCTCCTCGGCCGCTCGGACGCCTACATGTCGCGCATCCGCGGCGAGCGGATGGGCATGGTCTTCCAGGACCCGCTCTCCGCGCTGACGCCCGTCTACACGGTGGGCGACCAGATCGTCGAGGCCCTGCAGATCCACCGCAACATGGACGACAAGGCCGCCTGGGAGCGCGCCGTCGAGCTGCTCGACCTCGTGGGGATCCCGAACCCGCAGGTGCGCGTCCGGGCCTTCCCGCACGAGTTCTCCGGTGGCATGCGCCAGCGGGCGATGATCGCGATGGCCATCGCGAACGACCCGGACCTGATCATCGCGGACGAGCCGACGACGGCGCTCGACGTGACGATCCAGGCGCAGATCCTCGACGTGCTCAAGACCGCCCAGCGCGAGACCGGTGCCGCCGTCGTCATGATCACCCACGACCTCGGCGTGGTCGCCGGGATCGCGGACCGGGTGGCCGTGATGTACGCCGGGCGCGTGGTCGAGCGCGGCGAGGTCGACGACATCTACTACCGCACCACGATGCCGTACACGATCGGGCTGCTGGGGTCGCTGCCGCGGCCGGACGCGGACGAGAAGACGGCGCTGGCGCCGGTCGAGGGCAACCCGCCCTCGCTGCTGAACCTGCCGACCGGCTGCCCCTTCGCGCCGCGCTGCCCGATGGCGATCGATATCTGCCGGCAGGTGGAGCCGCCGCTGGAGGCCACGCTCGGCGAGGGGCACGTCTCGGCCTGCCACCGCAAGGAGGAGATCGAGGAGCAGGGCCTGACGTTCAAGGACATCTACCCGCTGCCCGGGATCATCGAGCACCCGCTGGCGGCCGTCCCGCGGGAGGACCGCGAGGAGGTCCTGCGGGTCACGGACCTCGAGCGGCACTTCCCGCTGATGAAGGGCTCGGTGTTCAAGCGCCGCGTCGGCACGGTCCACGCGGTCGACGGCGTCAGCTTCGACATCCGGGCTGGGGAGACCCTCGGCCTCGTGGGGGAGTCCGGCTGCGGGAAGACCACCACGCTGCTGGAGATCCTCGACCTGAAGGCACCGTCCAACGGCACGATCGTGGTGCTGGGCAAGGACGTCGGGCAGCTGAGCGGGCGGCGCGAGCGCAAGCAGGTCCGCAGCGACCTGCAGGTCGTGTTCCAGGACCCGATGGCGTCGCTCGACCCGCGGATGCCGGTCTTCGACATCATCGCCGAGCCGCTGGAGGCCAACGGGGTCAAGGGGGAGCGGGCCGAGGAGCGGGTGCGCGAGCTGATGAAGCTCGTGGGCCTGGAGCCCTCGCACGCGAACCGGTACCCGCAGCACTTCTCCGGCGGGCAGCGCCAGCGCATCGGCATCGCCCGGGCGCTCGCGCTCGAGCCGAAGCTCCTGGTGCTCGACGAGCCGGTGTCCGCGCTGGACGTCTCCATCCAGGCGGGGATCATCAACCTGCTCGACGAGCTGCGCGCGAAGCTCGAGCTCAGCTACCTGTTCGTGGCGCACGACCTGTCGGTGGTGCGGCACATCGCGAACCGGGTGGCCGTGATGTACCTCGGCCGCATCGTGGAGGTCGGCGAGGTCGACAAGGTGTTCGAGCAGCCGACGCACCCGTACACGCAGGCGCTGCTCTCGGCGATCCCGATCCCGGACCCCGCACTCGAGCGGAAGCGGGAGCGGATCATCCTTTCCGGGGACCTGCCCTCGCCGGCGAACCCGCCGTCGGGCTGCCGGTTCCGGACGCGGTGCCCGAAGTTCCTCACCCTCAGCGAGGGGGAGCAGTCCCGGTGCATCTCCGAGGACCCGCCGCTGTACCCCATGGGCACCGACCAGAAGTCGGCCTGCCACTACGCGGAGGCCGTCGAGGTCTTCTGACGACGACGAGCACGGGCCGGTCGGGGGCGACCCCGGCCGGTCCGTGCGTCGTCGTGCGGCCGGCGGCCCGTGCCGTCGTCGTGCCGGCACGCCTGTCGCTGCGACCGGTTGCGCCCCGACGGGGCGTTGCCCTGGCTCGCGGCCGGGCCGGTCCGGGGACTCCTTCCAGCCGCGACAAGCCGCCCGGACCGGACGACGTAAACGGGCAGATCACCGCCGTGGAGCGCTCGTGAAGCGGTCTTACATCACCGCGCGGTCTCAATTGGGTCACAAGTGAATCCCGACACCCTGTCGGGGTGCCGTGCGTCACACCGGCCGTGGTTCAGTACTGACCAGAACGTGCCGCAGACCGATGTCTGCCAATCAAGCGGGGTACCGCCGACGTTCTCGACACACCTTGATGGAGGTTCAACAGTGCGCACGAAGAAGGGTGCAGCAGTCCTGGCGACTGGCGCAGCGCTTGCGCTGGTCCTCGCGGCCTGCAGCGACAGCGGCGACGGCGGCGAGACGTCGGACGGCCAGACCAACGCCGGCGGTGAGACCGGCGGCACGGCCGATGGCGAGGGGGAGCTCTTCCAGATCAACGCCACCCCGCGTGACGAGCTCGAGCAGGGCGGGACGCTGCGTCGCGCCGTCGCCGAGCTCCCTCCGCAGTGGAACCCCATGCACGTGAACGGCAACAACGCCGACTACACGGACATCCGCGACGCGCTGAGCGTGGCGAACTGGGACTACGACGGCGAGGGCAAGCCCACGCCGAACGAGAACTACCTCGTGGACTTCACCGACGAGATGGAGGGCGAGCAGCAGGTCATCACCCTCAACCTCAACCCGGACGCCAAGTGGAACAACGGCGACCCGATCGACTGGGAGGACTACGAGGCCACCCTCACCGCCTGCAACGGTGAGAACGCCGAGTTCCAGTGCGTCCAGACCGGTCCCTACGAGGAGATCGAGTCGGTCGAGATGGGCGAGGACGAGTTCCAGGTCGTCATCACCTACAAGTCGACCTACCCCGACTGGAGCGCGACGGTCTCCAGCGTCTCCCCGGCCGAGGGCGTCGCCGACGCCGCCGCCTTCAACGAGGGCTGGCTGGAGTACCCGGCGGACTGGTTCACCGGTCCGTACATGGTCGACAACATCGACGACGCGCAGCAGGTCCTCACCCTCGTCCCGAACGAGAACTGGTGGGGCGACGAGGCGCTGCTCGACGAGATCCAGTTCCGCGTCGTGGCGCCGGACGCCACCGGCACGGCCTTCCAGAACAACGAGATCGACGTGTTCGACGTCGGCCCGGACCCGAACGCCTACGCGCTCGCCCAGACCGTCGCGGGCGCCGAGATCCGTGAGGCGAAGGGCCCGAACTGGCGCCACTTCACCTTCAACTCGGAGGCCGGCCTGCTGCAGGACCAGGGCATCCGCCAGGCCATCGCCCGCGGCGTCGACCGCCAGGCGATCGCCGAGTCCGACCTCGCCGGCCTGCCCGGTGAGAAGAAGCCGCTGAACAACCACATCTTCATGGAGAACCAGGCTGGCTTCGTGGACAACGGCAGCGAGTGGGGCTACGACCCCGAGGCCGCCGGTGCCCAGCTCGACGAGCTCGGCTGGACCATGAACGAGGAGACTGGTATCCGCGAGAACGCCGACGGCGAGCCGCTGACCGTGAAGTTCTCCGTCCTCACCGGCGTGCCGGTGTCGGAGAACGAGGGTCAGCTCGCCCAGGCGCAGCTCAAGGAGATCGGCGTCAACCTCGAGCTCGTGCAGACCCCGGTCGACGAGTTCGGGCCGGCCCTGTCCAACGGCGACTTCGAGATCATGGCGTTCTCGTGGATCGGGACCCCGTACCCGATGAACGGTCTGTCGCAGCTCTACGGCGACCCGGCCACCAACGAGTCGAACTACGCGAACCTCCTCAACGAGGAGCTCAACGCCCTGATCGACCAGATCGACGTCGAGACCGACAACGACGCCCGCGTCGACCTGGCCAACCAGGCCGACCAGATGATCTGGGAGTCGGGCCACACGCTGCCGCTGTACCAGCGTCCGGAGCTCGTCGCCACGGTGAGCAACCTCGCCAACTTCGGCGCCACGGGCTTCAGCACCACGCGCGCCGAGAACTGGGGCTTCGTCGCCGAGTGATGATCACTCGCTGAGGCACTCAGCACACGTAGCACGCACAGGGCCGGTGGGTAACCACCGGCCCTGTGCCGTGCCCAGCGATCGTGCGCCGGCCCCGGCCCGGCCCCGGCCCGGCTCTGGCCCGGCTCTGGCCCCGGACCCCGGCGCGCGGCCCGGCTCCTCGGCCCTCGCCGCGGTCTCCGGCTTCCCGGCCCGCGCCCCTGACTTCCCGGCTCCCGGCCTGGGCTCAGGTCCGCGTCAGGCTGAAGGGTTCGTACCGATAACCGGTACGAACCGTTCAGGCTGTTCGGTCGGACTCGTGCCGGGTCATCTTGGGACGGCTCGAGCTGCCCGGCGGGCTAAAGCGGGACGCGCCTGGAGCGGGCTCGAGCAGGCCGGGCGTGGAGCGGGCTCGTGCCGGACGAGCTTGGCGGGCTCGAGCCAGACGGGCGGAGCGGGCTCCAGCCGGACGGGCTGGGGCGGGCTCGAGCCGGATCAGCCCAGCGTCGTGGCGGTGAGCACCGCCAGCGCGAGGCTTCCGGCGAGGAGGCCGATCGAGACCGCGTTGACCCGCTTGCGCACCTGGGTCGGAGCCGCCGGCTCACCGGTGCGGCCGGTCGTCCCGACGCCGCCTGCTCGCGCCGCAGCGAGGCGTGCCTCGATCACCTGCCCGACGAGGCGCGAGTCACCGGTGGCAGACAGGCGTCCGGTGCCCTCGGTGTCGAGGAGGTCGACGCCTGGCACGTCTGGCTCCCGCCGACGGTTCGAGATCCCGCCCTTCGCCGGTGCAGCCCACACGTTCACCCGGCCGTCCGCCGTCTCCAGCCGCAGCCCCCACCGCGTCTCGACGGCGTCGATCGTGAGCCACGGGACGTCGACCGTCGTGAACACGTTCGCAGCTGTGACACCGGCGGGTGCCACGACGACGTGCGGCTGCCAGAACACCGCCCAACCGACGGCCACCAGGACGAGGGGCACCGCCCCGTACTGCAGGAGCTCACCGAGCCCGCCGTTGGTCGCGAACGCTACGAGGAGCACGACCGCGACCACCCAGAAGATGACCGCGTACACGCGCGCGGAGGTCGTGCGGAAGACGATCGTCGGTCCCATGCCCCCATCATCACTGAGCCGGCGGTGCTGGCTGTGCACCCCAGCCGTCGCGGGCGGGGTGCGTCGGCACGTCTCCGGCCGGCTAGTGCCTTGAGGACGGCGGCGGCCCATCGTGATCGGCTCGTGCGGTGAGGACGGCGGCGGCCCATCGTGATCGGCTCGTGCGGTGAGGACGGCGCGTATCGGGACGGCTCGTGCCGTGTGGACGGCCGCGCACTGAGCAAGGCGTCACCAGCGCGTTCGCGAAGCCGGCGTGACCCTGCGCACAGGCGCCAGGGGTGACGCCGGAACCGCCTGCGGCAGTAGAATCGTCGGTTGGCGCCCAGAACAGGGTGCTTGCCCGCCCGGGACAGGGTGCCTGCCCCTCGGCGACACCATCGCCAGCACCGGTGCGCGGGCAGCCCCTGAGATGAAATGAGTACCCGCGTATGCCTTTGCGCTCAGATCTGCGCAACGTCGCGATCGTCGCCCACGTCGACCACGGCAAGACCACCCTGGTCGACGCCATGCTGTGGCAGTCCGGTGCCTTCGGCGAGCACCAGCACGTGGACGAGCGGGCCATGGACTCCGGTGACCTCGAGCGCGAGAAGGGCATCACGATCCTCGCCAAGAACACCGCGGTGCACTACCGCGGTCCCGCTGCGCAGGCCGCCGGGCTCGAGGACGGCCTGACCATCAACGTCATCGACACCCCCGGGCACGCCGACTTCGGCGGCGAGGTCGAGCGCGGGCTGTCGATGGTCGACGGCGTCGTGCTCCTTGTCGACGCCTCCGAGGGGCCGCTGCCCCAGACCCGCTTCGTGCTGCGCAAGGCGCTGGCCGCGAAGCTCCCCGTCGTCCTCCTGGTGAACAAGGTCGACCGGCCGGACAGCCGGATCAGCGAGGTCGTGTCGGAGGCGCAGGACCTCCTGCTCGGCCTGGCCTCCGACCTCGCCGACGAGGTCCCCGACCTCGACCTCGACGCCATCCTCGACGTCCCGGTCGTGTACGCGTCGGCGAAGGCCCGCCGCGCCAGCCTGGAGCAGCCGGCCGACGGCACGCTCCCCGACAGCGAGGACCTCGAGCCGCTCTTCGAGACCATCATCGAGAAGATCCCCGCACCCTCCTACGAGGAGGGCGCGCCGCTGCAGGCGCACGTGACCAACCTCGACGCCTCCCCGTTCCTCGGCCGGCTCGCGCTGCTGCGCGTGCACAACGGCGAGCTGCGCAAGGGGCAGTCGGTGCTCTGGGCGCGTGCCGACGGCACCACCAAGAGCGTCCGTATCTCCGAGCTGCTGCGCACCGAGGCCCTCGACCGGGTGCCCGCCGAGGTCGCGCACGCCGGCGACATCGTCGCCGTCGCCGGGATCGAGGACATCACCATCGGCGAGTCGCTCGTGGACCCGGACGACCCGCGCCCGCTGCCGATGATCACCGTCGACGACCCGGCCATCTCCATGACCATCGGGATCAACACCTCCCCGCTCGCCGGCCGGGTCAAGGGGGCGAAGGTCACCGCGCGCCAGGTCAAGGACCGCCTCGACCGCGAGCTCATCGGCAACGTCTCGCTGAAGGTGCTGCCCACCGAGCGCCCGGACGCCTGGGAGGTGCAGGGCCGCGGCGAGTTGGCGCTGGCCATCCTGGTGGAGCAGATGCGCCGCGAGGGCTTCGAGCTGACCGTCGGCAAGCCGCAGGTGGTCACCCGCGAGATCGACGGCAGGCGCCACGAGCCGATGGAGCGCATGACCATCGACGTCCCCGAGGAGTACCTCGGCACCGTCACCCAGCTCATGGCCGCCCGCAAGGGCCGCATGGAGACGATGTCCAACCACGGCACCGGCTGGGTGCGCATGGAGTTCGTCGTCCCCGCCCGCGGCCTCATCGGCTTCCGCACGCGGTTCCTCACCGAGACCCGCGGCACGGGCATCGCCTCCTCCATCGCGGAGGGTTACGAGCCGTGGCAGGGCACCATCGAGATGCGCAACACCGGCTCGATGGTCGCCGACCGGGCCGGCGCGGTGACGCCGTTCGCGATGATCAACCTGCAGGAGCGCGGCTCGTTCTTCGTCGAGCCCACCTCGGAGGTGTACGAGGGCCAGGTCGTCGGGGAGAACTCCCGCAACGAGGACATGGACGTCAACATCACCAAGGAGAAGAAGCTCACCAACATGCGCTCCTCCACGGCGGACAACTTCGAGAACCTCGTGCCGCCGCGCAAGCTCACCCTCGAGGAGTCCCTCGAGTTCGCGGCCGAGGACGAGTGCGTGGAGGTCACGCCCGAGTCCGTGCGGATCCGCAAGGTGATCCTGGACTCCCAGGAGCGCTTCCGCAGCGCGTCGCGGGCCCGGCGCGCCGAGGCCTGAGGCTCGGACGGGGCGGCGCCGTCGTGACGGCCCGCCCAGTCCTCAGCTCGACGCGAGCTCTACCTGCGGGCGACGACGACGAGGGCCATGATGGGGATATGACCGACCTCCACGCCATCTCCCAGGCACCGTTGCCCACGGGCGGGCTCCTCGGGGTCTTCGCCCATCCCGACGACGAGACGCTCGGCGCCGGCGGCCTGCTCGCCGCCGCTGCCCGCGCCGGCGTCGGGGTCGCGGTCGTGACGGGCAACCGCGGTGAGCTCGGCGAGGTCATCCCGGCCGAGCTGGCGCACCTGGAGGACGACCGGCCCTCCCTGGCGCACCACCGCGAGCACGAGCTCGCACGTGCCCTCACCGCGCTGGGCGTGCGTTCCCACCGGTTCCTCGACGCCGTCCCCGGCCTCGCGGAGCGGCGTGCCCGGCACTTCACCGACTCGGGCATGGTCTGGCTGCGCCACGGTCTCGCCGGGCCGGGCACCGACGCCGGTGCGGACGCCTTCTCGGCCGTCCCGGTCGAGGTGGCCGCCCGTCTCCTCGCAGTCCTGCTGCGCGAGGCCCGCCCGCAAATGGTCGTGACCGAGGAGCCGCACGGCGGGTACGGCCACCCCGACCACGTCCACGCCCACCAGGTCACCATGCGTGCGGTCGAGCTCGCCGCCGACGCCTCGCCCGTGGACGACGACGACGACCCGCTCACCGGGCTCGAGCCGTGGGACGTGCCGGTCGTCGGCTGGGTCGTCGAGTCCGAGGAGCGCTACCGGGCCGCCCTGCACTGGCTCGAGACGAGGCTCGAGCACCACCCCCAGTTCGGCACCCGCGGCGACGTCCTCGCCACGATCCCCGCCACGAGCGAGATGCCCTCGATGGTGGTGCCGGCCGACCAGGTCGACCTGACCGTTGACATCACCGCGGTGCTCCCGGCGGTGGCGGCGGCGATGCGCGCCCACCGCTCCCAGGTCCAGGGGATCCACCTCCTCGACCTCACGCAGCCGGAGAACCGCGGGCAGGCCGTGTGCGGCTGGTTCGCCGTCAGCAACGGCCTCCTGTTGCCGATCCTCGGCACCGCCAGTCTGCGTCTCGCCCCCGGTCACGACAGGGTCGACGAGCTCACCCATCTCCGGACCATCGACGGCCTGACCCGGGACCGGCTGACCGGCTGGACCGGACGCGACCGTCTCGCCGCCTTCGTCGGCGGCACGGTGACGGCGTGAGCGGCGACCGTCCAGACGGCTATGACCGGACTGACCGTCCGGCCCAGTTCGACCATCCGGCCTTGCCCGACGACGGCGACCGTCCCGACGACGGCGACCGTCCCGACCGAAGCGACCGTTCCGACAGCGAAGACCGGCTCGACCGACCCGACCGTGTCAGCCGGGCTGTAGCGGCGTTCGTCGCGGTCGCCGCCGGCATGGTGGTCGCGATCGGCGGGACGTTGGTGCACCGCTGGGAGAGTGCGGACCTGCCGGCCGGGATGGCGCTCGCGCTCCTGGGGGTCGCCGTCGGTGCGGTGTTCGCCCGCTCGGTGTCCGACGGCACCGGTGTGTTCCTCTTCGGTCTCGCCGGCCTGGTCACCGCGCAGGTCCTGACCTTCGTCGGCCCGGGCGGTGACGTCCTGGTCACCGACGACGTGCTCAGCTACGTCTGGCTGGTCGGACTGCCGCTGGTGACGGCCGCCGTCGCACTGACTCCGCGGTCGTGGTACTCCGACCGGCCGGCGCCGGCGGCCCGGCACGCGGTGGACGGATGAGCCCCGGCGACCCGGCCGCGAGTCCTGGGACGACGACCGGCGAGGCCGACCCGGAGGAGCTCGTCGAGCGCTTCCGCGCCACGATGGGCCGCCTGCCGGGCGGCATCTCGGTGGTATCGGTGCGCCACGGACGGCTTGACCTGGCAATGACCGCCACCGCGGTCGCGTCGGTCTCCCTGCGGCCCCCGATGGTGCTGTTCTGCGTCTACTCCGACGCACGGATGCGCGAGGCCCTGGACGACGTCGACACCTGGGCGATCAGCCTCCTGGACGCGTCGGCCGCCGTCGCCGCGGAACGGCTCGCCATGCCAGGACGGCCGGCCTTCGGTCAGCTGACCGGTGTGCCGCACCACCGTGGCGAGACCTCCGGTGCCGCACTGGTGGATGCCGCCCAGGGGTGGGTGGAGTGCCGAACGGCGTGGATCAAGAACGCCGGGGACCACGACGTCGTCGTCGGCGAGGTGCTCGACGCCCGGATCGGGACCACCGGGATCGGCGGACTGGTGCACCACCTCGGCCGGGTCCGGCCGTTGGCGTGACGGTCAGCTGGCCAGGCTCTCCGAGGCCCCAGCGTCGACGTGCGCGCGCAGACGCAAGTCAATAACGATGTGGTGACGTTGCTCATGCCGACCGTTTTCCCCCAATTCCCGCGACTACCATTCTGAAGGTCGCACGCGGCGGCAACCCTGGGGGAAGAGGACGCGAGCCAGTGACACAGGACTTCATGCGCGGCCCGGTGCCCGAGCACCGGCCGGAGAGCCACGGTGCAGGCCGGGCCTCCTCACCGTCCCTGGAGTCCCCGACCGGCGGGATGAACGATCTCGACGCCGTCCTGGCCCGCCGGCTGAACGAAGCCGGTCCTGCTCCGGCGCCGCCGGACGGTGCACCTGCCCCGGCCGACGAGCCGGGTCCGGCGCCCGCGCCTCCCGACGAGCCCGGTCCGGCACCTGCACCGGGCGACGAGTCAGGTACGGCACCCGCGCCTCCCGACGAGGCAGCATCCGCCCAAGCCGGTAGCCTCGCCCCGGCCGACGAGCCGGCGCCGGCACCCGCGCAGGTAGACGAGCCAGGTTCCGTACCCGCCCCGGTAGACGAGCCAAGTTCGGCATCCGCCCAAGCCGGCGCCCCCGCCCCGGCTGACGAGCTCGATGACGTCGAGCCCAGCACGGCGGCCCAGCGGCACGACGACCTCGAGGTCTCCGCGGTCCGCCACGACCCTGACAGCGCCGCGGTATTCCCAGCCGCCACGCCGCACTCGCCGACCTACGACGACCCCGAACCCAAGGATGACCGCATGCCCTCGCCGTTCGACGAGTTCGCCGCCGAGCCGCCCAGGCGGCGCAGCAGGCGCGGTCTGGTGATCGCGGCCGTCGTCGTCCTCCTGCTCGCCGCCGCCTACGGCGCGGGCGCCTGGTTCCTCGGCGACCGCACGCCGAACGGTGCCACCGTCGCCGGCGTGCCGATCGGCGGTCTCTCCGCGGCGGACGCTCGCGAGCGCCTGGCCGATGAGCTCGCCCCCCTCGCCGAGGAGCAGATCCCGGTGAGCGTCGGCGAGGCGATCTCGAGCGTCGACCCTGCCGCCGTCGGGCTGACCCTCGACGTCGAGGCGACGCTGGACGACCTCACCGGCTTCACCCTCGACCCGCGCGTGCTCTGGGGCCGAGTGTTCGGCCTCGGCGCGGTCCCGCCGGTCTCCACCGTCGACGAGCCGGCGCTGCGCGAGGCGCTGCAGTCGGCGGCCACCGAGCTCGACGTTGCCCCCGTCGAGGGCGTCATCACCTTCGCCGGGACGACGCCGGAGGTCACCGAGCCCGAGCCGGGCACCGCCGTCGACGTCGACGCCGCCACCGCGCTCCTGCCCGAGGAGTGGCTCACCGCCGAGCGTCCCATCGAGCTGCCGACGCAGCCCGTCGAGCCCGCCGTGGGCACCGACGCCGTCGCCGACGCCCTGGACAACCTTGCCGAGCCGCTCGTCTCGGCGCCCGTCAGCGTCAGTGTCGAGGGCAAGCTCGCCGAGCTCACCCCCGAGCAGCTCGCCGCCAACGCCACGTTCGTCGACGACGGCGGCACCCTCGTCCTCGAGCTCGACGGGGAGGCGCTCGCCGACGCGGTAGTCGAGGCGAACCCCGAGATCGTGGTCACGGGTCAGGACGCCCAGATCGTGCTCCAGAACAACGAGCCGACCATCATCCCGTCCACCAACGGCACCGGCGTCGACCCCCAGGAGCTCGCCGCCGCGGTCAGTACTGCGGCAACCTCCGCGAACCGCACGGCCGAGGTGTCCCTGGTCGAGGCCGAGCCGGAGTTCTCCACCGCCGACGCCGAGGCGCTGGGCGTCAACGAGATCATCGTCGACTTCTCCACCCCGATGCCCTACGACCCGGTCCGCACCGAGAACCTGCGCGTCGGGACGGCGAAGGTCACGGGGACGCTGGTGATGCCGGGGGAGGAGTTCTCCCTGCTGGAGGAGCTCGGTCCGATCGACGAGGCGCACGGCTTCGTCTCCTCGGGCGTGGTGGAGAACGGCTTCTCCTCCGTGGCGCTGGGCGGCGGTCTCTCGCAGCTCTCGACGAACATGTACAACGTCGGCTACCTCGCCGGCTACGACGACATCGAGCACAAGCCCCACTCGCGCTGGTTCGACCGGTACCCGGCGGGCCGAGAGGCGACCCTGTGGGTGCCGACGGTGGACATGATCTGGCGGAACAACACCGACTACGGAGTCATGGTCCACGCGTGGGTGACCGGCGACGCGGTGCACACACGGCTGTGGAGCACGCCGGTGTGGGACGTCGAGACGTCCAGCTCGGGGCACTACAACATCGTCAAGCCCACAACCGTGTACAACCCGGCCGACGACTGCGTCGCGGAGGGCTTCGGCCCGGACGGCTTCACCGTCACCAACACGCGGGAACGGTCCAAGGCCGGCGAGGTCTTCGACGAGGAGAGCTGGACCTGGACCTACCGTCCCTGGCACCGCGTCGTCTGCGGTGACCCGCCCTCGGACGGCTGACGCCCACGGCTGGCCTGGCCGCCTCGGACGGCTGACCACCCACGGCTGGCCTGGCCGCCTCAGGCCGACGGCGGAGGCGTCCTGCGGTACCGGGCCGGGTCCGGCGGCGGGGGCACCCGCTTGCCCGTCACCATCGCGCCCGCCGGGACGTGCACGTCGCCGCGGCGGGTCCTGACGACGACGCCGTCGGCGCGTACCGCGACCAGGTCTCCGAGGGCATCGCTGAGACGCGGCCGGCCGCCGGTCGGGTCGTCCGCCTCCTCGAGGCGGTAGCGCACGACGACCCGCTCACCCACCTGCCACCGCAGCCAGGGCGGCTCGCCGGGCGGGGGCGCGTCGCGCTCGGCCTCGGGCGCTTCGTCGGGTGTCGTCCGGTCGTCGTCGTGCTCCACGCACCCCATGCTGCCTCAGCCCGGCGGGCGGCCGCGTTCGTGATCCCCGCGCACGCGAGGGATACTAGGGTCGACGTCGCAGCCCAGGTGTGCGCCACGTCGTCGCCCGCTCGAAAGGAAGTGCTCGTGACCTACGTCATCGCCCAGCCCTGTGTGGACGTCAAGGACCTGGCGTGCGTGGACGAATGTCCCGTCGACTGCATCTACGAGGGCAAGCGGATGCTGTACATCCACCCCGACGAGTGCGTCGACTGCGGCGCCTGCGAGCCGGTCTGCCCGGTCGAGGCCATCTACTACGAGGACGACACCCCGACGATCTGGTCGGACTACTACCGGGCGAACGTCGAGTTCTTCAACGAGCTCGGGTCCCCGGGCGGCGCCGCGAAGATGGGCGTCATCGACAAGGACGACCCGATGGTCGCCGCGCTCCCGCCGCAGGCCTAGGAGCGTGCTGCACGCCGGCGCCCTGCCGGACTTCCCCTGGGACTCCCTGACGGACGCCAAGACCCGCGCGGCCGCCCACCCGCGCGGGATCGTCGACCTGTCCGTAGGCACCCCGGTGGACCCGACCCCGGCCGTCGCGACGGCGGCCCTCACCGCGGCGGCCGACGCCCCGGGCTACCCGACGACGGTCGGCACCCTGGCGCTGCGGGAGGCGGTCGTCGCATGGTTCGCGCGTCGGCGCGGGGTGCCCGACCTCGGCGTGGACGCCGTCCTGCCGACGATCGGCTCCAAGGAGATGGTGGCGCTGCTCCCGGCCCTGCTCGGGCTGGGGGAGGGCGACGTCGTCCTGCACCCGCGCGCGGCGTACCCCACGTACGACGTCGGGGCCCGGCTCACCGGGGCCACCCCGGTCCCGATCGACGCCGACCCGGCCGGCTGGCCGGACGCCAAGCTGGTCTGGCTGAACTCCCCGGGCAACCCGGACGGCCACGTGCTGTCCGCGGAGCGGCTCGCCGCTGTCGTCGCCTGGGCCCGTGAGCGCGGCGCCGTCGTCGCCGCCGACGAGTGCTACGCCGAGCTGCCCTGGGACGAGCCATGGGCCACTGACGGCGTGCCGTCCCTGCTCGACCCGCGGGTCACGGGCGGCAGCCACGACGGCCTGCTGGTGCTGTACTCGCTGAGCAAGCAGTCCAACCTCGCCGGCTACCGGGCCGCGCTGATCGCCGGCGACCAGCGGATCGTGCACGCCCTGACCGAGGTGCGCAAGCACGCCGGGATGATGATGCCGGCACCGGTCCAGGCCGCCATGACCGCCGTCCTGGGCGACGACGCGCACGTCGCCGCCCAGCGCGAGCACTACCGCGCCCGGCGGGCCACCCTGCTGTTCGCCGTCGAGGGCGCCGGACTGGCTCTCGACCCGGAGTCGGTGGCCGGGCTGTACCTGTGGGTGCGCCCGGCGGCGGGCGAGGCGAGCTCGTGGGAGATCGTCGACGCCCTGGCCGCACGGGGGATCCTCGTGGCGCCCGGGACGTTCTACGGCCCGCAGGGCCAGGGCTACGTCCGCATCGGCCTGACCGCCACGGACGAACGCATCGCGGAGGCGGCCCGCCGGCTGGCCGAGGGCGGTCCGCTGCTCGGTTAGGGGTCGGCCGCGGACCAGGACGTGGGCGGGTTCGGGGTTTGTCCGCACCATGGCATATCTTTGTGTACCGGATCACCACCACATCCCCGGCGCCGCGACGCGCCCGGACACGCAACGAGGCGCTCGTACCCCGAGGGCCGACCATCCCGAGGAGGGCACCACATGTCGAATGCTGAGCAGAGCCCGGCAACGTTCGAAGTAGACGGGAAGACGCTCCGGTTCGATCGAGTGCCCGCCGTGGAGGGCAGCGACGGCGTCAACATCTCGTCGCTGCTGAAGGAGACCGGCCTGGTCACGCTCGACCCCGGGTTCGTGAACACGGCGTCGACGACGTCGTCGATCACCTACATCGACGGCGAGGCGGGCATCCTGCGCTATCGCGGCTACCCGATCGACCAGCTCGCGAAGGGCTCGAACTTCCTCGAGACCGCGTACCTGCTCATCTACGGCGAGCTGCCCGACGCCGACACCCTCGAGGCCGTCGCGCGCCGCATCAAGCGGCACATGATCCTGCACGAGGACTTCAAGGCGTTCTTCACCGCGTTCCCGGCCAACGGCCACCCGATGTCGATCCTGCAGGCGGGCATCGCCGCGCTCGGCACCTACTACCAGCACACCCTCGACCCGCACGACGAGTACCAGCGCGAGCTCTCGACCGTGCTGCTCATGGCCAAGGTGCCGACGATGATCGCCGCGATCGCCAAGCGCGCGAACGGCCTGCCGCTGCTCTACCCGGACGCGTCGAAGCCCTACGTCGAGGACTTCATCCGGATGACCTTCGGCCTGCCCTACCAGCGCCACGACGTCGACCCGGCCATCGTCAAGGCCCTCGACATGCTGCTCATCCTGCACGCCGACCACGAGCAGAACTGCTCCACCTCGACGGTGCGCATGGTCGGCTCGGCCCACGCCAACGTCTACTCCTCGATCGCGGCCGGCGTCGGCGCGCTCTCGGGCCCGCTGCACGGCGGCGCCAACGAGGCCGTGCTGGAGATGCTCGGCAAGATCCAGAACGCCGACTACTCCGTGGAGAAGTTCATGGAGAAGGTGAAGAACAAGGAGGACGGCGTCCGCCTCATGGGCTTCGGGCACCGGGTCTACAAGAACTACGACCCGCGTGCGGCCATCGTCAAGGAGGCCGCCCACGACGTGCTCGCGCGCCTCGGCAAGAACGACGAGCTCCTCGACATCGCCATGGGGCTGGAGGAGATCGCCCTCAACGATGAGTACTTCATCCAGCGCAAGCTCTACCCGAACGTCGACTTCTACACTGGCCTGATCTACAAGGCCATGGGCTTCCCCACCCAGATGTTCACCCCGCTGTTCGCCCTCGGTCGCCTGCCCGGCTGGATCGCCCAGTACCGCGAGATGATCGCGGACCCGAGCACGAAGATCGGTCGCCCGCGCCAGGTTTACACCGGTGCGCCCGAGCGCGACTTCGTCCCGGTCGAGAAGCGCTGACTTTTCTCTGACCACCGCGGGAGCCCCGGCCACCACGGCCGGGGCTTCCGTGTCTCTGTCGCGCTCAGCCCCTCTCGCGAGCGGCGGCCACGGTCGAGGTTCCCAGGTACCCGCAGCTCGCGCCGACCGACGATGGTTGCGGTCTTCACTTCCGGCTGCGCTCGCCGCGTCATGTCTTGCGGGCCTCAGCCCATGACGCAGTCCTCAGCTGATGACGACGGCGCCCGGTCCGGCGCCGGCCGCGGCCTCGGTGACGGCGGCGGGGACGTCCGCCTCGACGAGCGGCACCCAGGCGGCATCCTCGCCGTCGTCGCGCACCCATGCGCGCCCGTCGACCGCCACGACTCTCGCACCTGTCTCGGAGGCGGCCGCCACGGCCCACTGGGCCACCGCCCAGGCACGCCGAGCGGGGTCGGCGTCGAGCCCGGCCGGCACCGACGTGGCGTCGACCACGAGCACGCCGCCGGGAGCCACCGCCGTGGCCACCGACACGAAGTCCCGGGTCAGCCGGTCCTCGACGACGGCCAGCCGCTGCGCACCACCGGCCGAACCGGTGGCGGTGCTGGACTCGCCGTCCTCGGGAGCGTCGAGGTGGCACACCAGTGCCGCGGGGGAGTACCCGGTCAGCGCCGAGGCGAAGGCGCGGCCCCTGCCCTCGTGCTGGGCGTACGCATCGGGGAAGGCCGAGCGCTGGACGTCCTGGGCGGCGTCGGTCACCTCCTTGGCCTCCCAGCCCTCGACGGTCACCAGGACGTCGTAGAACGCGTTGGTGGAGTAGACGGGGTCCATGATCTGCTCGACGGTGCCCCAGCCCTGGGACGGCCGCTGCTGGAACAGGCCCACGGAGTCGCGGTCGCCGTAGTCGATGTTGCGCAGCTTGGACTCCTGCAGCGCCGTCGCGATCGCGACTGTCACCCCGCGGGCGGGCAGCTCCCGGTGCATGGCGACCGCCCCCAGGAGCGCAGCGTTGTCCGCCTGGTCGGCGGCCATAGTGGCGGTCGAGCCGTCGTCGAGCGTCACCACACAGGCGCCGGACGCGCCGTCGGTCGTGAGCAGGTTCAGGACGAGCACGACGGCACCGGTGGCGAGGGCCGTGGCCCCGAGCAGGACGGCCACGCCGCCGGCGCACCCGCGACCGGCGCCGCGGCCACGCTGCGCGGGGCGCGGGCGGGTGGACCGGCCGCTACGCATGCAGGGCGGCGTTGAGCTCCACCCCGGTGCCCTTGCGCGGGAGCGCCTCGACGGCGCCGGAGAGGGAGTTGCGCCGGAAGAGGAGGTTGTCGTGGCCGGATAGCTCACGGGCCGGGACGACGCGCGGCTCGGTCAGCTGGCCGTGGTCCGGGCGGGTGCCGCCGCCCGTCAGGACCGAGACCTTCGTGCCGGCGGTGAGGTAGAGGCCCGCCTCGACGACGCAGTCGGCACCGAGGGATATGCCGAGACCGGCGTTCGCGCCCAGGAGCGAGCGCGGCCCGATGGAGATGACCTGCGCCCCGCCGCCCGAGAGCGTGCCCATGATCGAGGCTCCGCCGCCGATGTCCGCCCCGTCGGCGACGACGACGCCCTGGGAGATCCGCCCCTCGACCATGGAGCGTCCGAGCGTGCCGGCGTTGAAGTTGACGAACCCCTCGTGCATCACCGTTGTGCCCGGCGCCAGGTGGGCGCCCAGGCGCACCCGGTCGGCGTCGGCGATGCGCACGCCGACGGGCAGGACGTAGTCGACCATGCGGGGGAACTTGTCGATGCCGTGCACGGTCACCGGGCCGTGGGTGGCCCGCAGACGGGCGCGGGTGGCCTCGAAGCCGTCGACGGCGCACGGGCCGGCGGACGTCCACACCACGTTGGTGAGCCGGTCGAAGATGCCGTCCAGGGCGATCGTGTTGGGGGCGACGACCGTGTGCGAGAGCAGGTGGAGGCGCAGGTAGGCGTCGGCGGCGTCGGCCGGAGCGGCGTCGAGGTCGATCTCGGTGCGGACCACCTCCGTGCGCACGGCACGGTCGGTGTCGGTGCGCTCCAGCGCGGTCAGCTCCGCCGGGGCCGAGGTGTCCGCTGGCGCGTGGCCCAGCGCAGGCGTGGGATACCACACGTCGAGGATGTCGCCGGAGTCCGTGATCGTGGCCAGTCCATGGCCCCACGCGCTGCGCTCGGTCATACCTGCCAGCCTACGTGGGCCGGGGCTCCTGCGTCCGACGGCGCCGCTCGCCGAGTGGCACGTCATGGCGGTGTCGCGGGCGGCGGGACGGTGCGAAAGGTGCCGCTCGGTGGGGGAAGCGCGCCGAGTGGCATCCCTGAAGGAGCGGTGGTGAGTCAAGGGGGTGTGGTGAGTCTGCTCAGGCTTGTTTCTTGCTTGTCCGGCTGGGTTTTGGGTGCGCTCGGTTGAGGCGTCGGGGTCAAGGCTCGCGCGGAGCGCGACCGCGCAGCGGCCATAGGGCCTTGAGGCCGGCGCCGTGCCGGGCCACGATGTTCAACCAGCGGAGAAGCTCAACGGGTGTGTGCTCCCAGGGTGTGTGGTGGTTCCGGAGTTGTGTCAGTTTCGCTCATCAGCGCCGTTTGTGGGCGGGTGTGCAGGCCCCCGGGGGCTGCTCGGTCATCCCTTCGCCGGTGTTCCCCTCGCGTGAAAGTGTTAGTGAGCGAAGGGGCGGCATGATGGGGTTCGCAGGTTCGACCGGGACGGGATCAATCACTATGACGGCCGCGCCACCAGGTGGTGGGGGTCATGTCACTCTCGGTCCCGCGTCCCGGTCGAGATTCGGTGGCACTCATGCCGCCGGGGCCAGCGCGCGGACGCGGCCGTCGCGCATGGCGTAGAAGACGAACTCGAGTTGTTTGCGGGCGGCTGCGATCACGCCGATGTTGCGTCCGCGCCGGTCGGCGACCTGGTCGCGGTAGCGACCGACCCGGGAGCTCGCGGGCAGCAGCTGGACCGATTCCACCGCCGCCCACCGCACCAGGGGCGAGCCCTGCTTGGTGATCCGGCCGCGGTGGACCTTGGTGTCGGACTCGTGGTGGCGAGGAGTCAGTCCCGCCCAAGAGGTCAGCTGCTCGGCCCGGGTCAAGCGGGTGATGTCACCGATCTCGGCGATCAGGACCGCCGCCAGGACCGGGCCGATGCCCGGGATCGTGCGCAGGGCCGCGTACGAAGGATCCTGTCGCAGCCGGTCGCTGATCAGCCGGTCGAACTGGCTGATCTCTACCTCCAGCGTCTGGATCAGGCGCCGCTGAGAAGCGAGCCGGGCAGCGAGCGTCTCGGGCAGCTCGAGCCGGTCGAGCAGCTTGGTGCCCTTGACGCCGAACAGGTCCGAGAACGGCACCGCGATGCCACGCTTGGCCACCACCGCGTGGACCTGAGCCTTCAGGCTCGAGCGCATCATCACGAGCTTGGCCCGGTGCCGGACCAGCTCACGCAGATCACGGGTGGCCGGCGGGGAGATC
>NZ_VUKD01000007.1 GCF_009193155.1 Georgenia subflava | reverse complement strand
CCACCGGCGCCTGCACGGCGAGCTCGGCCACGTCCCGCCGGCCGAGTACGAGACGGAGTTCTGGGCCACCAGACCCGACCAGCACTACCCTGACAACCGCGTCCTCATCGAGGCCGGAACCAACTAACCGAGCCTCCACCAAACCCGGGGCGATTCAAGGTGCCCGACCTGCTCAAGCGAGACTTCACCGCGCAGGCGCCGAACCAGCGCTACGTCGGTGACATCACCTACCTCCCGCTGGCCGACGGGCAGAACCTCTATCTGGCCACGGTGATCGACTGCTACAGCCGTCGATTGGTGGGCTGGTCGCTGGCAGATCACATGCGC
Source organism: Georgenia subflava (assembly GCF_009193155.1). Classification (GTDB taxonomy): domain Bacteria; phylum Actinomycetota; class Actinomycetes; order Actinomycetales; family Actinomycetaceae; genus Georgenia; species Georgenia subflava. The sequence goes on along the minus strand of NZ_VUKD01000007.1, from coordinate 132,629 downwards.
ACCAGCCTCGTCGAGGACGCGCTCAAGGCCGCTGCCGCGACCCGCGGCGGCGGAAGAGCGCTGGCCGGCGCCATCTTCCACTCCGATCACGGGTCGGTCTATACCTCCAAGGACTACGCCCGCCTGTGTGCCAGGCTCGGGGTGATCCAGTCGATGGGGGCCGTGGGCACGAGCGCGGACAACAGCCTGGCCGAGTCGTTCAACGCGACCCTCAAGCGTGAGGTCCTCCAGGACGAGACCCTCTGGCCCGACGAGGCCACCTGCCGCCGCTAGGTCTTCCGGTGGATCGTGCGCTACAACACCCGCCGCCGGCACTCCTGGTGCCGCTACCAGTCACCGTCCAACTACGAAACTCACCACGCTGTTACCCTCGCGCTAGCCGCGTAATCCCACCCCGTGTCCACGTTCCGGGGGTAAGGCCCGGTTGAGGATCGAAGGCAGGTCGGCCTCGGCGAAGCGGGCGTGGACGGCGGCATGCCCCAGGGCCCAGTCGACCTCGCCGGGGTCGAAGAGCTTGGCCAGGGACACCGCCTCGGCCATCTTGACCCGCATCTTGCTCGTCCCCGCGGCGGCGGCCTCGGACAGCCACACCCGGGCGCCCTCGCCCAGAGCGAGGAACTCCGCCTCCGCGGCACTCCTGGCTCTGGGCTGGCGGTGAAGAGCCCCGGCCGGCGCGGGCGGGAAGTGCGCGTCATCGACCTGCGGGGACCCCGGGTAGCGCGCGGGTGCCGGGCGACCTCGACCGGTCCGTCGGCGCCGACGTGGACGATCACGACCCGCTCCCTCGCGCCGGCGCCGTGGACCCTCACCCACACCGTTTCGCCGAGGAGGTGGTGCGGGACGGAGTACTGCCCGGACTCGAACGTGACCATCGGCGAGCCGGCCGGGACGACCCGGGTGGTCCCGAGCGCGACCGTGTACGGGTGCTGCGGCAGGGCGTGCAGTCGGGCGCGCTCCTGCGTCAGCATCTCCACCGGCGCCCGCCGGGTGACCCGGTGGACCCGGGCGTTGACCTGCTCGCCAAACGCCTCGCACGCCGCCTCGAGGTCGGCGAACGAGGCGTACTGCTCGAGCAAATTGGTCTCCTTCGGGACCAGGTCGGCCTTGGCGACCTTGACCGTCGACTCCGACCCGCCCTTGCTGGCCGGGTCAGCCGGTTCACACGTCAGCACGGTGACCCCGTAGTGCCTGGCGAAGGAGACCGTCTGGGGGTTGCGGACCGCCATGCCGGCGACGTGCTCGACGGTGACGGTCTTCTCGTTGTCCGTCAGCACATAGGTCGGTGCCCCGCCCAGGCGCCGCAGCGTGACATCCAGCGCCGCGAACACGCTCGGGGCGGTCTTGTCGCGGATCGGGAGCACGACGCGGAACCTGGACCAGGCCAGCCAGGCACAGAACAGCACCGTTTTGACCCCGTCGATGACCGGCCCGTCACCGAAGTCGTACTGCAGCCACAGGCCCGGCTCGGTGATCCACGGCCGATGCACCCTCGTCTTACCCCGCCGGTAGGACGTCTTCGCCGCCGCGACCGCGCGGCGGGTCGTGCGCTCGGAACCGGTGAACCCCAGCGCGAGCAGCTTGTCGTGGACCACGTCCGCGCGGACCTTGCCGTTGGACCTCTCCACCCACTCCTCGATCTTGGGCAAGTACTCATCAGCCAGCTGCGCACGGGCCGCGGGCCTCTCGCTCAACCGCCCGGCATCCCGGGCCGTGACGTAACGAGCGACGGTGTGGTGGGAGACCCCGGCGAGCTCGCCGGCGTCGCGGTAAGACCCTGTCAGATCGAACGCTTCAAGAATTTCCATGATGACCTCGGCAGACTTCATGTTGTCCCTCCTCGGGGCGATGGGCGCTTCAGCACCGCTATCGCACCCGAGGAGGGGCCCTGAACCGCACAAGCGACGAGGCAACGAATGTCGTGTCGGGCAACTCTCATGACCGCCGGCGGGCAACTCCCATGACCGCCACCGGGCAGCTACATGGCCGCCTCCGGGCAGTCTCCTGCGGCCGCCGTCAGAGGTGTCCTGGCAGCCTCCCCAGCGGGAGAGCTTCACCCGCGGTGGGCACTGGAAGGGATCGTTTGGCAGGGGCTCGGCGTCTCATGGAACACCGCTCGCCCTTCGTCCGGGACCGCGGTGTTGGCGCCGCACGTGGCCCGCACCCGGTGCACCGGTAGCGCCGGACCGTGACGAGCAAGACCGTGGGGCGCCAGCCTAGCGGCCCATGCGCCAGCAGCCGGGTAACGGTGTCGCGAAGGGCGCCCTCACACCGGTAGCGTCGACACCAGCCATCCGCCTCGACGACGCGGCAGGCCAGGACCGCGCGATCGGGCTCGACCCGTTGCCCGACAACCTTGGATGTGGTCAGGTCGGGCCAGCGCGAGCGAAGGCAGCGTCAGGCACGTCGAGGTCCTCCAGATGGGCAGGGTCAGAATCCCATCATCGGAAGGCCTCGACCTTTATCCGGCGACCGACTCGCCAGCCAGTTCTTCACCCTCAATGCTGAAGAGCCCTTTTGCTGCGTCGGGGGTGGAATTGGCACCGGCTAGCGGGCGTGCAAACGTGGGGTGCGGCTCGTGCTCGGGATGATTCTCGCGCAGGTAGCCGCTGATCTGCCCTGGGATCCACTCGTGCGCGCGGCTATGTCTTCGCCTAAGCGGGCCCCTGCGGCGGTGCACCTATGGAATAGGCTATGCGGCGCGACCGGTGTCAACCGGTCGCGCCGCACCGTGGTGTCAGAAAACCCGAACAGGGATCTCGGCGGGAGCTGCGAGAAGTTCGCGGATCTCGTCGTCGAGCTTCACGAGGGTGAGGGAGGCGCCGGCCATGTCGAGAGAGGTGCAGTACTCACCGACGTAGTTCCGGCCGACGGTGATGCCCTTCTGTGTGAGGCCCTCATGAGCGATGCCGTACAGAAGGTAAAGCTCGCTGATCGGGGTGCCACCCAGGCCGTTGATCATGAGAGCGACATCGTCGCCCTGCGAGAACGGGAGGTCGGAAACCACGCTCTGGAGCAGCTCCGCCACGATCTCGTTTGCGCTGACGAGCTTGGCGCGACGCCGGCCAGGCTCACCGTGGATGCCGACGCCCACTTCGATCTCGTCGTCGTCGATTTCGAACAGGGGCGAACCCTTCGACGGCGGAGTGCACGCGGTCAACGCGACGCCCATGGTGCGGGTGACAGAGTTGACCTTCTCACCAATGCGGACGATCTCATCGAGGTCGGCTCCGGCCTCCGCGGCGGCGCCGACTGCCTTGATGACGAAGAAGTTGCCAGCGACGCCGCGTCGTCCGATCGTGTACGTGGAGTCCTTCACCGCGACGTCGTCGTCGATGAACAGGGTGCGAACCTTGATGTCCTCAGCAGCGGCAAGCTCCTCGGCCATCTCGAACGCCATCTTGTCACCGGTGTAGTTGTTGACGAGGAGCAGGACTCCCTTGTCGCTCTTGACGCGGCGGGCCGCCTCGAGGACAAAGTCGGCGGGCGGAGCGGCGAACACATCGCCAGGGCAGGCAGCGTCGAGCATGCCCTTTCCGACAACCATTACGTGTGCCGGCTCATGACCAGAGCCGGAGCCCTGGACGATCGACACCTTGTCGTTGCGAGGAGAGTCGGCGCGAGCGATGAGATTGAAATTAGAGTCATAGGTGAGGGTGTCCGGGTTGGCCAGGGCAAGTCCCTTGAGCATCTCGGGGACAAACGCCTTCGGGTCATTGATGAACTTCTTCATAGTGGTGTCTCACTTCCTTGTGGATGGACGAGCTGGAGTTTTGTGCTTGTCGACGGGGTCACCACTCGCCGGCGATGCGCTCGGCGAGGACAGCGACGGCGATCGCACCCGGGTCGGGAGAGCCGATGCTCCGCTCACCGGTGTATGAGGCGCGACCACGGCGCGCCTCGAGCCGTGCGGTGTCCTCTGCAGCGTCGCGAGCGACCCGCGCGGCATTCGCGACAATCACCTTTGCGTCGAGGTCGCGCTCAACGTCGACTGCGACTGACTCGCAGAGCGGAACCAGTGCGTCAAGGAGGGTCTTGTCACCCACGTCCGCGCCGCCGCGCTTCTTGATGCCTGCGATCGCAGCGCGGAGCATCTCGACAGCGTCCGTACTCGCGAGCGTCTGCTTACCCTTGAGGACCAGTGCGGCACGGAGGAACGCAGTTCCCCAGATCGGGCCCGAAGTGCCACCGATGCGGCCACTCATGCTCGTCGCGACCTTCTGAAGGAACGTGCCGAGGTCGCTCCGGTCGTAGGCATCCCATTCTGAGAGGACATTTTCGAAGCCGCGGGCGAGCGAGTAGCCGAAGTCACCGTCGCCGGCGACTGCGTCGAGGTCGCTGAAGTACTTTTCGTTGTCTACGCAAGTTTGTGCGATCAGCCTCACCACACTCTCGAGACGGGTTGTGCCGTTACGGACAGAGACAGCTTCGTTGCTCATGAGTTCTCCTCGGGGCCGTATTGGTTAGCGGGCGGAAAGGTTGACAAGAGTGTCTAGGGTTACTTGACCGGTGTTCTCGACTTTGTGCGGGTTCTCAATGAAGCGCGCGGGTGACTCCGGCAGGTCGCCAAGGCAGTCCACGACCAGCGCGGCGCCGGTGAAGTCTTCATCGCCGGTGTAACTACTGACCGTTATGACGGTAGTGAGCCCAGCGGCGCGTGCCGCGCGCAGCCCGTTCGCGCTGTCCTCAACGACGATGGCATTCGTGGCGCTTATCCCGAGCTCATTGAGCGCGAGGAGGTAGATGTCTGGCGCCGGCTTCTTACGTGGGACGATGTCGCCGGCGTAGACGCTGAACCACGCCGCAGCGTTGCGCCCGACGGCGTGTTCGAGAACAGCACGGACGGACTCCTCGGCGGAGGTGGAAGCGACCGCCAGCGTCCAACCAGCGTCATGGGCCTCACTGACGATGCGTGCAATCCCGGGACGTCCGGGCATCTCGCCCGCCCTGACCTTCGTCGTGTAGCGGCCGGTTTTCTCCTTGTGCCACCGCTTGATCAACCTCTGGTGTGCAGCCTTGTCCTTTGGAAGGCCTGCGGCTTCTACGAACGCTGGCGTGAGCAGGGACGCGAGACGCTCCTTCCCGCCGCCAATCCGCAGCACGCGGGCATAGTCGTCCTGACTCCAACGGACAGGGAGTTCGAAATGCGCAAAAGTTTCATTGAACGCGGGGAGGTGTCCATCGCGTTCGGTATCAGCGAGGACGCCATCGCAGTCAAAGATCAGCGCCCTGTTCATCGCGCCACAGCCTCCGCGACCCTGGTTGCCTTCCCCTCCGAGCCGAACCAGATGATGTGCTCGGCGATCGAGTCGGTGACCGCGGCGGCGATTGCGGCGAAGAGTTTCGGCGGATCCCACTCGTCGTGCTCGCGGGCCCAGTCGAGGTGCTCGGCGGAAGCGCGCATGTACGAGTTCTTCACGGCTGTGGAGATGTTGATCTTCGACACACCTGCAGCGATGAACTCCTGGAACTCACCGGGCTCGAGCCCGGTCCCGCCGTGAAGGACTATGGGACGATCCGTGAGGCTGACCAGCTCACGCGCGCGCTCGGGTAGCAACGTCGGCCGCGATCTGAAAAGGCCATGGCTGGTGCCAAGCTGGGGTGCGAGCAGGTCCGCTCCCGTGCGCTCCGCCACAGCTGCCAGTGTCTCGACCGAGTATGCACGCTCGACGTGATCGCTGCCCACGCCGTCCTCGACACCGAGGATGTTCTCGATCTCCGACTCCACAGCAATACCGGCGGCGTGCGCCTGCGTGACGACCTCGCCGGTCTCGCGCTCCGCGGTATCGAAGTCGCGATTGGACGCGTCGAACAGCACGGAAGACCAGCCTGCGGAGACCACGTCATCGATCACACCCCGGTCCGGGCAATGATCGAGGTGCAGCGCGATGGGCACCTCGACGTCACGGGTGAGGGCCTGAAAAAGACTGGTGATGAATGCGGTCCCGGAACTGCGCACCGTCTTGACCGAAATCTGGACGATCAGCGGCGAACTCGTACGGACCGCCGCATCGATTACCGCACGCATGCTGATCTCGTCGAACACGTTAACGGCCGGGACTGCGTAACCTCGTTCACGTGCGGTCCTGGCAAGAAATGTCGTCGATATGGCAGGCATAACTCGTGTCTCGCTTCCTTGCGCCAGCGGGGTCGGGAGGCGCCGATGGGCAGGATCCTGGGCTGTTCCGCTCTACGTTGTACTGTACATGTACATACCGTGCTATACAAGACCACATGCTGTTGAGTGGACGCGGTACGATTCGCCCCCCGGGAGGAGCGTCATGACCGAACTGATCGAGCGGGAGTCCGCCGTACCGATCTACCAGCAACTGGAGGCCATGTTCCACGCGAAGATCGCCAGCGGAGAGTGGTCACCGGGTCAGCGCATCCCGTCCGAGAACGAGTTGCACAAGACGTACGGGTTGAGTCGAATGACCGTCCGCGGGGTGCTGACTAGAATGGTCAACGACGGCCTCCTCAATCGAGTGGCCGGCAAAGGAACCTTCGTCGCACAGAGAAAGATCAGCGCTGTCTCCCCTGCTTACAAGGGCATCCGTGAGCAACTTGAGGCTCTTGGGTACCACACCTCGACGACGTTGATCGCACTGGAGCGGACGACGGCGCCTACCCGTGTGAGTGAGCGACTGCGCCTCGAAGCGGACGACGACGTCTACGCGATCGTGCGACTCCGCTCAGTGGACGGCAAGCCTTTGAGCGTACACCGGTCGTTCGTGCCGGCACGGCTCGCGCCAGACCTTGACACGCTCGACGTGGTCAACGAGCAGCTGTGCGTAGTCCTCGAGGAGAACTTCGCCCTTCCGATGCACAGTGTCGAGGAGGATCTCGAGGCCGTCGCGGTCGAAGGAGCGGACGCGAAACTGCTCGAACTGCGGAAAGGTGACCCGGCGTTACATCTCACAGACGTGATCTCCGACGGTGCCGGAACCGCGTTTGAGTACTCGACGATCGTGTTCCGCGGGGACACGATGCGGTTGAAGTTCGACTACAAGCGCGTCTGACACGACGTCCCCTGACGGGACATCGCTGGAGACCTTCCTGGAACTGGGAGAAGAAGACGACGGTTACTGGTGGTGGCCGTCGTTCTGCTACTCATCCACCGGCGAGTCTCATCCGCTGGCGAGGATGCCGCGGAGGCGGGCTGTCAAGCCCTCCGCGTCCAGGCCGTACTTAGCCAAAAGCGCGTTGTAGTCTCCCGTGACGATATGTTGATGCGGCAGCCCGATCGCGTCGCGTATTACTGCGAGCCGGGCCAGGGCGTCGGCGACGGCCGCGGACAGGCCGCCCCGGACATAGTGCTCCTCGATCGTGATGACCCGCCCCGTGCGGCGAACTGACTCGACGATGCAGGCTTCGTCGATCGGTTCAATGGTCGGCATGCCAATCAGATCGACACTGATGCCTAGCTCGCCGAGTTGATCGACCGCCCGGATTACCTGGGGGGTGATCGTGCCGGTGGTGACCACCGTGGCGGCGTCGCCGTGGCGAATCGTACGTCCATCACCGATCACAAACTTCTCTTGAGGGAAGAGATCCGGGATCGCCGGGCCACCGATGCGCATGTACACAGGACCGTCGTGGGCAATCATCGCCGCAGCGGCTTCCCGGATCTCGCCCGGATCCTGTGGTGAGAGCACCACCACGCCGGGTAGCATGCGGATGATTGCATAGTCCTCGAGCGAATAGTGTGTGGGCCCAAGGTCGGAGTACGTCATCCCGCCGTTCCTGCCGACAATCTTCACGTTCTGCGCCATGTAAGCCACATCATTGCGGAACGCCTCGAAGTTGCGGTTCGTCACGAACGCGGCAATCGCCGCGAACACCGGGATCCTCCCGGTTGTCGCAAGACCGGCGGCGACGCCTGTGACCCCGTGCTCCTGGATCCCAAACTCGTAATAGCGATCCGGGTACTTCTCTCGGAACGCCCGAAACCCGGACGACAAGCCACTGTCGGCAGAAAGCACGACGACCCGCTCATCTTGCGCAGCCGCTTGCGTGACGGCCTCACCGAGGGTCCTTCTCGGATCGACTAACGTGTCGACTGTCATGAATCACTCCTTTCCGACGAGCAGCCCCGAGGCCGCGCGCAGTTCGCTCTCCGCAGCGCGGAGTTCATCCGCGGATGGCTTCCAGTAGTGCGAAGCGAGGGTGCCTTCCAAGAAGCTGATGCCCTTCGCCTTCGTGGTGCGCGCAACCACCGCTGTCGGTGCCGACGGGTCCGACGATGCGTACCTGACAGAACCGAGGATGCTGTCGATGTCGTTGCCGTCAATAGTCGTCGTCCGCCACCCAAATGCGCGGAATTTGTCGGCGATGGGCTCCATGTTCATCACGTCCGCCGTCCGCCCGCTGATCTGCAGGTCGTTGACGTCGATGAACGCGACCAGGTTGCCGAGCTTGTGATGCGAAGCGATCGACGCACCCTCCCAGTTCGACCCCTCTGGCAACTCTCCATCACCGAGGATCGTGAACACTCGCCCACCGTTGCCGGCGGCCCGGAGACCCAGCGCCATCCCGGCCGCGATCGCCAGGCCGTGCCCCAACGCCCCAGTGTTTGCCTCCACCCCGGGAAGCTTGTGCATGTCTGGGTGCCCAGGAAGTTTGGTGCTCACCGACCCGTACGTGTCCAACCACTCCTCCGGGAAAAAGCCGCGTCGGGCCAACACGGCGTACTGGGACAACGCTTTGTGACCGGCCGAGAGTAGGAACCGATCACGATCGGGGTCAGCCGGATCGCTCGGCTCCACGCGCAGCACCGCGAAATACAGCGCAGTGACGATGTCAATGCACGAGAAAGCGCCACCGAGATGGCCAGACTTCCCAGCCCGGATCATCCGGAGCACGTTCAAGCGAGCCAGAGTTGCCTCGGTCACTAATTCGCGGGTGTTCATGAGCGCGTCGGCCGCCCGACGTCGTACTCGTGCAACACAGCAAGTTTCGGGGCGCTACGGTCATTTTCGAGGTAGGACACCGAAAGATAGTCGCGAAGCAGCCGCTTCACCGACTCAACCCCCGTGACCTGTGCCCCGAATGCAACCATGTTCGCGTTGTTGCTGAGCTGCGCACGTTCAGCCTGGTACGCATCAGTGAGCAACGCGCAGTGCGCGCCGGGCACCTTGTTCGCCGAGATCGAGACGCCGATACCGGTACCACACATCACGACTCCTCGGTCGACCTCGCCATTCGCAACGCTTTGGGCTACCGCTATCGCAGTCTTCGGATAGAGCGGGTCGTTCGCGCCGAAATCGTGCACTTCATGTCCAAGTTCGACCAGATACTCGGCCACTGCATCCTTAAGGCCGTGCGCATTGGGGTCACTGCCAATCGCAATCAACATGATTCCTCCGATCTATACCTGTCTAGTCATGTACAGTAGGACCAGATCTGCGAAAGGGCAAGAGGGGTGTCCCGACCGGAGGTCCGTCAGCACGTGCGGTACGCCGAAGGGGTTATGAGACGCCAGTAACCAGCCTGCCGTTGTGGAGTAAATGCCTTCTGGACTTGGTTCGGCGTCTCATCCGCGCGCGGCTCGCCCTACTCGTTGGGAGACGTGGCGATTGAGGTGTGACGTTGCGACGCCACAATGACCGACGAGGAACACGACGGTATGACGGACATTTTGCTGGCGGTCGGACGGGCTTCGGGGAGTGCCGGGAGTTGTAAACCGGCGGGAGAAGGTCGGAGGTTGGAACCCCCTAGCTCCACCCGGCGAAAGCCGCTGAACCGCACGGATGCGCAGGTCAGCGGCCTTCGTTATTCCAGGGCGTCCTCACCGACAAGGAACACCTTCCTTGGTAGGAGGGTAACGCTCACCCGGAGAGCTGTCTGTAGCGCTTGCGACCGCAGCCGCATGATCCTCGGTGCTCGAGCGTGGTCGGCACGGTAACCGTTCTAGCTTGGCGGCTCGGGTTGGTGATGCGGCGTAGCAAGAGGCTGACGGCTGATGACGCGAGAGTTGCGGTGTCCTGCCGGACCACTGTGAGACCGGGATCGAGCAGGTCGGCGCCTTCGAAGTCGTCGAAGCTGGCGATGGCGATGTCGCGGGGTACCTTGAGGCCAGAGTCGCGGACGGCGCGCAATGCACCAATTGCCATCTGGTTGTTGGCGACCACGAGGGCGGTAGCCCTTGCGTGGGACTCAAGGTGTCGCCTCACTTCCGTGTGCGCCACGGATTCGTCGGACTCCCCGCTGATTACGAGTGAAGGGTCGGCATCAAGGCCTAGTTCCGTGACAGCACGTGTGTAGCCGGTGAGTCGGTCTTTGGCGCTCATGGTCTCGCTGGTACCGGTAACGAGCCCAATGCGTCGGTGACCCAACTCGGCAAGATGAGTAGTGAGTTCGTAAACCGGCCCCTCGTTCTCCGAGTACACCTGGTCGACCTCGATCTCTGACCGGCGGTCGAGGAAGACAAGGGGGAATCGGGCGGCGACGAGATGATTGAACGTTGCCGTCAGTTCTGGACTGCCTTCCAGCGGTACGGCGATGATGCCACTGACTCGTCGCGCCTGGAGGTCCTCGATCACGTCGAGGGCTTGTACTGGGTCGTCGTTGGTGTTGGCGAGGACCAGTGAGAAGCCGGCCTGGCGGAAGCGTTCTTCAAGGCTGTGTGCCAACGCTCCGAAGTACGGGTTTGTCACGATCGACATTGCGAGCCCGATCGTCGTCGTTGACGACGTGGCGAGGGCGCGTGCTGCCAGGTTGTGTCGGTAGCCGGTCTTGGCAACGGCCCCGAGAACCACTTCTGCGGTCTCCGGGGCGACGTTTCGTGTGCGGTTGATGACGTGGGAGACAGTCGTGACTGAGACGCCGGCTACCCGGGCCACGTCGGCCATCGTGGTCAAGCGAGCCCTCCCTGAGTATCTGGACCGCAGCGTCGCGTCCTTTCCGGACAAAGTGTAGAGAAGCACGCCGGTAGCACGCAAGCGCTTGCGCAAGCGCTTGGCTTTGGCCTAGCCTGCGGCGACAGGCCCCCTCCTCCACCGGGTGCCCGCGCCGAGAGTTCCGCTCTCGGCACATCAGTCACCGACAAGGGAGTACGGAGATCATGCGCATTCAACGAGCAGTGGCTGGCGTCGCCGCAGCGAGCGCCCTGGCACTCGTCGCCGCCTGCAGCGGCGGGTCGGGAGCACCCGCGAGCCAGGAAACCGGGGCGGGTGGTACAACGCCCGCAACTGAGGACGCTCTGACGATCGGCTTCGTGCCGGGAATCGCCTCAGACCCCTTCTTCCTGGCGATGCAGCTGGGCGCCGAGGACAAGGCTGAAGAAATGGGGATCGAGCTGATCTGGCAGGGAGCTCCGGACGAGTACTCGCCGCAGTCCCAGATTCCGTTTGTGGACACGATGCTCACCCAGCAGGTCGATGGCCTGATCATCGTCCCGACCGATCCTGACGCGCTGCAGCCCAGCGTGGCAGAGGCGGTCTCGATGGACATCCCGGTCATCACCGTTGACACCACCGTCACGGACCAGAGCGACCTGGTCTCGCACATCACCGGCGACAACGTCGACGGTGGCAGGTTGGCCGGCCACACGCTCGCCGAGCAGATCGGCGGCGAGGGCAAGGTCTTCCTGATGTCCGGCTCCCCGACGGCGACCACCAACACCCTGCGTGAGCAGGGCTTCATGGAGGCGCTCGAGGAATACCCGGACATCGAACTGGTTGGCAAGGAGTACGCAAACTCCCAGCCTGCGGCCGCGACGTCGGCCGTGAGCACGGTGCTGCTCAAGCACCCGGACCTTGCGGGAATCTTTGCGGTGGATGGCACCTCGGGGACTGGCACGGTGGCTGCCCTGCGTAACAACGACAAGGTTGGTGAGGTGGCACTCATCGGCTATGACGCATACGAGAACCAGGTCGCCGACCTGCAGGACGGCGCTTTCACCGCCCTGGTGGCACAGAAGCCGGGCGACATGGCTGGTCTCGCGCTGGAGTACATCGTGGCGGCGATAAATGGCGACGACTCGGCTGTCGAGTCCGACGTCGTGATGGAGAACGTGGTCATCACCCAGGAGAACTTCGATGAGACCAAGCAGTACCAGTACCCCAGCTGAGGCTGACGGGCGGCGCACGAGGGGTGGGAGGCAGCGTATGACGCAGGGTGACGGGCCGGCACGCGCCGGATCGGCGTCCACCGGCACAGGCCGAGGCGCGAGTGCTTCCGGCAGCCAGGTCAAGGGTGTCTTGCTGCGCCAGGAGACGATCCTCTTCGGGGTCCTGGTGGCCATGGTCGCCTTCTTCACCGTACTGAACCCGCTGTTCTTCTCCACCCACGCCCTTGGCAACGTCCTGCAGGACTGGGCACCGGTGATGCTGTTAGCGATCGGGCAGACCTACGTGATCGTGACGGCAGGCATCGACCTGTCCGTCGGCTCCACGCTCGGCCTGTCGGGGGTCAGCGCAGCGCTGACCATTCGGGCCCTGACCGAAGGTGGCACCTCACCCGCGATGGCGATCACCGCCGGTTTCGTCGTCGCGATCGCGGTCGGAGTGACTGTCGGGTTGGTCAACGGACTGTTGATCGTCAAGGCAAAGCTGGCCCCCTTCATCGCCACCCTGGCGACGATGGGTGCCGGGGCGGGGCTGACCCTCGTGGTCACCCGCGGTGTGCAGATCGCGGGTGGCCCGCGCGAGGTCATCACGATTGGGAACACCCGCATCCTGGATGTGCTCACACCACCGCTGATCGGGGTGCTGCTAGTCCTCGTCATTGCCTGGGTGGCACTGGAGCAGACCCGGTTCGGGCGCTGGACCTACGCCATCGGCTCGAACGACTTCGCGGCCCGGGCCGCAGGTATCAACGTGAGTGGCCATCTGGTGAAGGTCTACATGCTCTCAGGGTTCATGGCGGCCCTGGCTGGACTGTTCGTCTATATCCGGCTCGGCTCCGGCTCACCGACATCGGGTCTGGGCTTCGAGCTCAACGCGATCGCCGCGGCCGTGATCGGCGGGACCAGCCTTTTCGGTGGCACCGGCAAGATGATCGGCACCTTCCTCGGTGCCCTGATCACCACTGCGGTGCTCTCCGGGCTGATCCTCATCGGTGTTGCGCCGTACTGGCAGCAGGTGGTGGTCGGTGTCCTCATCGCCGTTGCCGTGGGTCTGCAGCACGTGAACGTCGGGCGATCGAGAGGTGCGAAACATGGCTGACGACGTCGTGTACGAGGCCGTCGGGGTCTCAAAGTCCTACGGCAGTGTGGTGGCCCTCGAGGGCGCCAGCATGGCGGTACGCCGCGGCGAGATCGTTGGACTTGTCGGAGACAACGGAGCCGGGAAGTCCACGCTGGTCAAGATCCTGTCCGGTGCCCTGCAACCCGATGGTGGGAGCATTCGGCTCGATGGGGACGAGCGCTCGTGGCGCTCTCCGCGCGAAGCGCTCGAAGCAGGCATCGAGACTCTCTACCAAGACTCGGGTCTATGTCCGGATCTGACGGTCAGTGGGAACGTCTTCCTCGGTCGCGAACGCTTGCGACCGGGCCTGCTTGGCAAGCTCGGCTTCCTGGACAAGCCCGCCATGGAGGTCGAAGCCGGCGAGGCCCTGGACCGCGCCGGCATCGGCTTCGCCGGGGTACGTCGCACGGTGAACGAGTTCTCCGGCGGGCAACGTCAGGCCGTGGCCATCGGTCGAGCGGTGGCATGGGCGCGAAAGGTCATCATCCTCGATGAGCCAACCAACCACCTCGGCGCGCGTCAGGCCGGTGAAGTCTTGAACGTCATGCGCCGGGCCCGCGAGAACGGCCTGGGGGTCGTCTTCATTTCTCACACCCTGCCGCACATCCTCGAAGTGACCGACCGCGTCGTTGTGTTGCGGCTCGGCCAGGTGGTGGCCGACGAACCCACGGCCAACTTCACCCCGGACAGCCTGCTGAAGGTCATCACCGGCCTTGCTGACAGCCCGGCCGCGTAAGGGCTGGCAGTCCGACCCCTAGAACCGCCGTCGGCCCGCACCCGGGCCGACGGTGGCGACCACGTCACCGCACGACGGCGGACCCGACCGACCCACAATCCACGAAAGGGAGCACCAGTGCGCCTGCAGTTGGCCCTGGACGCGCCGGAACATCTCGCGCTCGTCCCTCGCCTGACGCCGTTCTTCGACATCATTGAAGTCGGCACCCCGGTCCTCAAACGCTTCGGCCTGACCGCGATCACCACCGTCGCCGAGCTCAGCGGCGGGGCGGAGATCCTCGCCGACACCAAGACGGTCGACGGTGGAGCGCTCGAGGCGGCAATGGTCTTCGGTGCTGGTGCTTCGGCGATGACCGTGCTCGCGCAGGCGAGCCCCGCCACCCGGACGGCGACCCTGGAGGTTGCCCGCGCACACGGCGGCACGGTCATCTTCGACACCATCCTGGACGGCACCTTCGACGTCGCCACACTGGCCGACCTCGACCAGGACGAGCTGTGGCTCGCCCTGCATGCCCCGTCCGATGCCCGCCTGGCCGGCAACGGCACCGAGGATCACATCGCGCGCGTCGCCGACCGACGCCAGCGCGGCTGCCGCGTCTCCCTGGCCGGCGGCATCGGCCGCACCAACCTGGAGAAGGTACTGGCCGTCGCCCCCGACGTCATCGTCATCGGCTCCAGCGTCACCGGAGCAGCAAACCCTGAGAAGGAGGCATCGTGGCTGAGTACAACGGTCGCGCAGGCGCGTGGCTGATCGCCACCACTGAACTCGCTCGCGTGGGTAAGGATCTTGACCTGGCCCAGTACGACACTTTCGCGCAGCACTTCGACACCCTCAACAGTGAGCACCGCCTGTTCTTCTCCGGCCAGGGCCGGTCCGGGCTGGCCGCTCAGATGGTCGCCATGCGCTTCATGCACATGGGCTTACCCGCGCATTTCGTCGGAGAGGCCACCGCACCCTCCGTCCGTGACGGCGACACCCTCGTGCTGGTCTCCGGCAGCGGCAAGACGCCTGTGAGCCTGAACTTCGCGGAGGTCGCCAAGTCGGAGGGAGCCAAGGTTCTCCTGGTGACTCACCAAGACTCCAGCCCTTTGCGTGAGGTCGCCGACGCCGCCCTCGTCCTACCCGTAGCCGGCAGCACCCAGTTCGGCGGGACCCTGTTCGAAGAGTCCGCTCTTATCGTGCTGGACAGCATCGTTCTCGACCAGATGCACCGCCGCGGCGTCCCTGCCGAGACGATGGCGTACAACCACACGAACTTCCTGTGACGACCGGGCATGAGCGCGGCACCGGCAAAGGGCTCAAGGACCGCGACGGCGTCGTTGTGATCGGGGATGCGCTGGTCGACATCGTTGAGGACGACGACGCCACCGAGAGCTGGCACCCCGGTGGCGCCGGGCTCAACGTCGCCATCGGCATTGCCCGCCAGGGCATGCGGGCGCAGCTTGCGTATCCCGCTGCGCCCGACGATCCCGGGCGGTGGCTCCGGGAGACCCTGGACGCCGAGGCTGTGGAAGTGATCGCCCTGCCCAGCGGGCCCGAATCGGGAACTGCTCGATCACGCCGGATCGACGGCGAACCCAACTACGCATTTTCTGCCGCCGTCCACGATCGCCAGTACACCTACCCCCCGGATGCTGTCGCCCAGCTGCGCACCGCCCGCGCCTTGGCCGTCAGCTCCTTCCCGCTGGGGGATGCCGACCAGGTGGAAGCCCTCATCAACGTGGCCCATGTTTGCGACCTTCCGCTGGCCGTCGACCCAAACGTACGGCCAACCCTGCTCGGCGACCGGGATCGCTACCGCGCCAACGTCCTACGCCTGGCTGAGGTCGCCACCTTGGTGAAAGCGAGCCGGCAGGACATCGAACTGCTCTTCCCCAGTCCTGACGATGCCGTTCCTCAACTCCGCTCGGCCGGCACCGCCGCCGTCGTGGTCACCGACGGCGAAGACGGTGCCACGGTGCACACCACCAAAGGTTCCCTCCACGTCCCTGCCGCCTCACTAAACAGCCCCGTCGTCGACACCATGGGCGCCGGTGACGCCGTCTTCGCCCGCCTCCTCGTTGAACTGGTCACCGAGAACGCAGGCCAAGACCTGAGCGACTGGCATCGCGCCCTGACGGACGCCATGGCGTTGGCCCGGGCCACCTGCCAGGTCACCGGGCCCTTACTACCGCGCAGCCCCGCGCCCGCCACACCGCTTGCCTCACGCACCAAGGAGATCTCCCGATGGAACTGAGTAACGCCACGTTGCCGCAGGTACCTGCCCGCGTCACCGTCCCGTCCTACGACCGCAGCCAGTTGCGTACCGGGATCGTGCACATCGGCGTCGGGCACTTCCATCGCGCCCACCACGCCCTGTACCTCGACGACCTATTCAATCGGGGCGATGCGCATGACTGGGCGGTGACGGGGGTGGGCATCATTCCCGACCACACTGACATTCGTGACGCCCTGGCAGCGCAGGACGGGCTGTACACCCTCACCGAGAAGACCGCCGACGGGCAGTGGGACAGCCGCGTCATCGGCGCCATCCACCGGTACCACCACGCCCCGGGCGACCCCGATGTTGTCATCGACCGCCTTGCCGACCCTGCCACCCGGATCGTGTCCCTGACCATCACCGAAGGCGGATACGACGTCGACGACCTCACCGGTGAGTTCCTCGGCAACTCCGCCCTCGTCCGCGCCGACCTCGCCGCCGACCGGCCGCTGAACAGCGCCTTCGGCCTCGTGCTGGAGGCCATGCGCAAACGCCGGGCCGAGGGCCTCGGCGGCGTGACCATCATGTCTTGCGACAACGTCCAAGGCAACGGCCACGTCGCCCGCGCCGCCTTCCTCGGCTTCGCACAGGCGAAGGAACCCGAGATGGCGAAATGGATGGAGGACCACCTCACCTTCCCCAACTCCATGGTCGACCGCGTCACCCCCCGCACCGTCGACGCCGATCGCCAGCACCTGCTCGACGAGTACGGCCTCACCGACCGCTGGCCCGTCACCGCTGAACCGTTCCGTCAGTGGGTCCTCGAGGACAACTTCGTAGCCGGCCGGCCACCCTACGAACAGGCCGGAGTCGAGGTCGTGCCTGACGTCGTCCCCTACGAGCTGATGAAGCTGCGCCTTGCCAACGGCACTCACCAGGCGCTGTGCTACTTCGGCACCCTGCTAGGACACGAGTACGTGCACGAGGCGATCGCCGATCCCGATATCCAAGCCATGCTTCTGCGCTACATCGACGACGAGGCCATCCCGACTCTCACACCCATTCACGGCACGGACTTCCATGCCTACGGGCGCACAGTCCTCGAGCGGTTCGGCAACCCCCAGATCCGCGACTCCCTGACGCGCATCTGCGAGGACACCTCCGACCGCATCCCGAAGTTTCTCCTGCCCGCCGCGTTCACCCAGCTCCAGCACGGACGATCGGTCGAAGTGTGTGCCGCCGTGGTCGCCAGTTGGGCTCGCTACGCAGAGGGCGTCGGCGAGAACGGCGAACAGATCGACGTGCGCGACCCCCTGCGTGAAGAACTGATGAGCCGGGCCAGTGAACAACACACCGACCCTCTCGCCTTCCTGCGTAACCGCGCCATCTTCGGTGACCTGGCCGACCAGCCGGCCTTCGTCGAGCCGTACCTCAAGGCCCTCAACGCCATGCACACCGGTGGCGCTCGCGCCGCGCTGCGTCAGCTGCGATGACGGCACTCCACGACGGCCTCGATGAACTAGCGGCGCGAGCCCGTGAACTGGCCGCTACCGGTGAACGCCAGATGCTCGGCATCGTCGGGCCCCCGGGGTCAGGAAAATCCACACTCGCCCGGCAGGTCGTTGAGGCTGTGGGCGCCAACGCAATGGTGGTGCCGATGGACGGCTTCCACCTCGCACAGTGCCAGCTGGAACGGCTTGGCCGGACAGATCGCAAGGGCGCCATCGACACGTTCGACGCCGGCGGATTCGCCCGCCTAATGCAGCGGCTGCATCGAGCTGACGAGGACGTCGTGTACGCACCGGCGTTTCATCGCGAGATCGAGGAACCAATCGCCGCTTCGATCGCCGTACCCCGCGACATCCCCCTCGTAGTGGTGGAGGGCAATTATCTGCTCGTAGACCACGAGCCATGGGCGGGGATCCGCCAGATGCTGACGGACTGCTGGTACGTGGAGCTAGACGAGGATACCCGGCTCGATCGACTCATCGCCCGACACATGGAGTTCGGTCGAGACCCGGCTTCGGCTCACGAACATGCACATGGCAGCGACCAACAGAACGCCAAACTGATTGCAACCACGAAGCGCCGTGCCGACCGCGTGATCGACGTTGGTGGGTGGCCAACGCCGCCGGCGTAGCAGCGTCTAAATGCTCCCGGCCAGTAGTAATCAGCCCGCCGTCATCATGTAAACCGGCCCGCCGTTGAGGGGTACATGCCGTCTGGCTTGCTGGCGCGATCAGCGGTTCAGCGGTCGGGTGCCGACGACGTGTCGGAGGACGAGCCGCCGCAACTTGTCGAGGGCGGCGAACGGGCTGAGATCTGTCCAGTTGCGGGGCTATGACCAGCCCGGGGAAGTAGCGGAGCCACTCGATCCGCGTCCGCGACAGACCTTCGGCTATCGGGGCCATCCAACGGCGCACGATGCTCGTGCTAGTCATCACCCAGATCGTCGGCACCGTGGGCGTCGGTGTCGCGCCCGCGACGGACCTTGCCGAACCCCACCACAAGGCTCGCCCGCTCGCCCTTGTCGTCTGGGTGGGGACCTTGGGTTCGGTCCTTGGCCCCAACCTCGGCGTGCCGGGGGAGATCCTCAACCGAGCGATCGGGCTGACCGTCTATGACGGCGCGTTCCTCATCGCGGCGATCTGGCTCGCGCTAGCCGGCCCCATCATCTTCCTCTTGCTGCGCCTGGACCCGCTCCTTGTCCTGGGGCAACCGGCCCCAACGTCTCAGGCGACGCCAAGCGGCGCGCAGCGGGGACGTATTCGCGCTGTCCATGCGGAGCTGCGAGCGAATCGGCGAGCCAGGTTCGCGGTGATCGCGATACTCACTGCCCAGGTGGTGATTGTCTCGATCATGACCATGACGCCGGCGCATCTCGCCACCAGGGCGGCTCGCTGACCATCATCGGATCACGATCA
Organism: Georgenia subflava; assembly: GCF_009193155.1. GTDB lineage: Bacteria > Actinomycetota > Actinomycetes > Actinomycetales > Actinomycetaceae > Georgenia > Georgenia subflava. The sequence goes on along the minus strand of NZ_VUKD01000007.1, from coordinate 113,585 downwards.
GCCTGCACGTCGCTGGAATGTATGCGCTCTCGCCGCTCGTCGGCCTCATCGCCGACCATCCATCGCATGACGATTGGCCTCGGCATCGTCGCATCCTGACCGTCCCGATCTTCGTCTACCGCCTCGCCACGCCCCGTACGACGCCGCCTCCGCCTCGCTCGCCATCGTCGGCGCGACGTCGGCCGGCGCGCTCATCTCCCATGCCCGGGCGAGGAACATCAGCTGGACCCACGGCGCCGCTTTCGGTGTGCTCGGTGCCGCACGGTCCTTCCTCGCCTCGTGTCTGTTGGCCACCGTCGATCCGGCAGCCCTGATGCTCACCTTCGCCGGCCTGCTCGCGGTGGTATCGGCGCTGATGCTGCGCAACGCACGACGACGCCCAACCCACGCGGCCGGCGCGTCGGTACGGAGCGACGTCACCGAAGAGGCGCCGAGCACGGAGCCGGTTGCGGATCCACCGGGCTCTCCGGGCCTGCCCCCGGATGTGGGTGGGCCATCGCCTCGGTGGTCACGGCCCGATGGGTCGGGTGCTGGTTGTCCCCACCGCGGGATCAACGGGCGGGCTGCTCACGGGCCTTGCGGGCGTGTGGACAGCGACCGACCTGGACTGGGCGACGGTGACCATCTTCGCCATCGCCTCGATGCTCGGCAGTGTCGCCGGATCCCGAACCTCCGGGCGCAGCTCCAGCGTTGATCGTGTGCCCCAAGAGCGCTGCGGCATCGGCCACACCCTGCTTCCAGACCTCGCGGACACGGCCGCCCGAGCTGCCTCCCCGCGGTGCGCCCCGCTGGACATCGGTGCCGAGCAGCACGCCCTACGGGGAGGGGAGCGTGTGTTCGCCTCCTGACGTGCCTCACCCCCTAAAGTCGGGTCACGGTAACAGGGCGCAGGAAGCCCACGAGGTCGTGAAGGGCGGGGGAGTGCACGGAAGGAGAGAACTGTAGGTGCACGAAGCTCTCGGAGAGACCGACCTGCCAGCGGTAGCAGCTTCGAGGCGGCGGGTGCGAGTTCAGGCCCGACAGCGGGTCGGGCCGGCCCAGAATAGGCTTGGTGGTCCACCCGCTACCCGGCACACGGAGCCGGAGAAACAGGTGATCGTGCCTCGCAACGTGACGGTCGGCCTGATCGCCGACCCGGGACTGCCCGAGCAGGTCGCCGAGCACCTGGCGGGGGACCTCGGCCGCGAGCTTGCGCGCGATTTCGAGGGGTCGGCCACCTGGCGGATCGAGATCAGTCGCGGGACGCTCCCGCTCACGGCCGCCGGCGACATCCCGCTGGTCGAGCACGCCCCGCGCCTGCTCGAGGACCACGGCTGGGATGCCGTCGTCTACCTCACCGACCTGCCGCGCCGGCACGACACCGAACCGATGCTGGCCGAGGTCGGCCCAGAAGCACGCGCCGCCCTCGTCTCTCTGCCGGTGCTCGGCGCCTGGCGCGTCACCGCCCGCACCCGTGCCCTGCTGGTGCCGCTCATCCACTCCCTGATGGACCGCAACGAGGACGCGGCCGCGGCCGTCCGCGCAGCCGGCGGCACGGCCGAGCCGACATCTTCCGGTAGCCCCCGGTACCTGATCCGGCCCAGCTGGATGGATCGGATGCGGCTCCTTGCCGGAATGGTGCGCAACAACCGGCCCGGACGCCTCCTGGCCGCCCTCTCCAGCACGGGCGCGGCCGGCGTCGGCACCGGCGCGTTCGGCATCTTCTACGCCACCATCTGGACGATGGCGGACTCGCTACCGCCGGCACGGCTCGCGCTGATCAGCGTCGCGGTGATCATGGCACTGTCGTTCTGGCTGATCTTCTACAACGGCATGTGGACCACCGACCGCGGCATCGACGACCAAGGCAACCCGTGGTCCGACAACGCCGCCACCGTCATCACGGTCCTGCTGAGCGTGGCGCTGATGTACGTGGTGCTCTACCTGGTGCTGCTCGGGGCTGCGCTCACGATCATCACCACCGAATACCTCACCAGCCAGCTGCATCGTCCGGCATCGGTTCTCGACCACCTGCGGTTGACATGGCTGGCCGCATCGCTGGGCATGATGGGAGGCGCCATCGGTTCCAACTTCGACTCGGACCAGGCGATCCGTGCCGCCACCTACAGCCGCCGCGAGCAGGAACGGCGCCAGCGCGCCACGAGCTGACCCCGCGGCGCCGCCTGACGACGACTCCGGCACGGGCGGTTCGAGCTGCCGAGGTCACGGGCGGCGTCGATCCCTCGCTGTACTGGACGTGAAGGAGCGGCTCTCCACGACGACCCGCACGCCGTTGCCCGACTGAGTTGCCGGCACGACCTCAGCGCACTCGCCGCCAGGGCGTCGATGCGAGTGATGTCGACGTCGGTGAGCTTGAAGTCGAAGACGTCGAAGTTCTGCGCGATGCGCTCTGGCTTGGTCGACTTCGGGATGACGGAGCGGCCGGTTTGCAGATGCCAGCGCGACACCACCTGTGCGGGGTTCTTGGCGTGAGCGTCGGCGATGTCGAGGATGACCGGGTCTTCCAGCGGGCTGGAGAACGCGGTGTCCTCGTAGTTGATGACCCCACCGATGGGGGACCAGCCCTGGGAGACGATGCCGAGCTGCTCGCCCTTGGCACGCAGCTCGGCCTGGTGGAAGTACGGAGGCAGCTCCAGCTGGTTGACCGCGGGCACGATCGAGGTTTCGGCGAGGAGCCGGTCCAGGTGCTCGGCCATGAAGTTGCTGACGCCGATCGCGCGCACCAGTCCCTCGTCGAGGAGCCGTTCAAGGGCGTGGTAGGCGTCGATGGTGCGGTCGAAGTGGCTGGGCAGCGCCTGGTGGAGCAGCAGCAGGTCGATCGGGTCTACGCCGAGCTTGGTCGCGCTCTTGTCGAAGGCGTGCAGAGTCTCGTCGTAACCGAAGTCGCTGATCCAGACTTTGGTCTCGATGAAGATTTCCGACCGGTCGAGGCCGGAGTGGCGGATCGCCTCGCCCACGCCGCGTTCGTTGCCGTACGCGGCGGCGGTGTCGATGAGGCGGTAGCCGGCACGAAGTGCCTCGCTGACCAGTTCAGCGGCGTCCTGTGGGGGCGTGAGGAACAGTCCATAGCCCAGACGCGGCATGGGCACGCCGTTGTTCAGGGTGAGAGTCGAGACATCCATGACGTCGTTCTCCATTCAGGGGATAGCAGCCGGTCGCCGGCCCGCAGGCCGGTGTGCTGGCGTGCTGGGGTGCGGGTCAGCGAGGCAGGAGCCGGTAGGTGGCGTTCTGCGCTCGGCGGGAGAGGGCACCTCGGGTGATGTCGGGGCCGTGGTGGTCGTATATGCGGTGGTACTCGGTCTGGATGGCATCGGTCAGGTCAGGGGTGTTGTTGCCCGCCTCCTGGAGCGTGACGTCGGCTTCCACGCCGCCTGCGCGGATGCGGCCCTCGTGGGTGGTCCGGGCATGGCGGTACCAGGTCCCGCCGGATCCGGCTGCGGAGCGCACGTACAGGTCGCCGCCGACTTCGACGACCCAGATAGTGACGTAGCGCCGCAGGGTCTCGGCGGTGTGGCGCGGGGCGAGCAGCAGTTCGTCGGCCTGGCCGATCGACTGCCGCTGCTCGGAAGTTCAGGTGCTCACGGTGCTGTCGTGCCTCTCGGTCTCGGACGTGGGGCCCGTGATCGGGCGGGGTCGTCTGGTCGGCTGTGCGGGCTGGGTGCCGCCAGGCTGGCGAGGAGCTTGAGTCGTTCCTCGTGCTCGGTGCCTGGTTCGGCGGTGTAGAGCGACAGGTCGTGCACGGTCCGCCCCGGAGCCGGGAGGTTGGCGGACTGGTAGGTCAGCTCGAGCGCGCCGACGTCGGGGTGCTGGAGTCGTTTGGTGCCTTCGTGGCGGATGCGCACATTGTGGGCCGCCCACAGGGCGCGGAACTCCTCGCTGAGGGTTGACAGCTCGCCGATGAGTTCGCGTAGCGCTCGGTCGTGGGGTTCGCGTGCGGCCTCGGCTCGCAGCAGCGCGACGGTGGCGCTGGCGCCGTCGTCCCAGTCGATGAAGAAGCCGCGGGAGTCCGGGTCGAGGAAGTGGTAGCGCGCGAAGTTCGCGCGACCGTGGCCGGTGGTGGTCGGGCTGGCGAACATCGGAGCGTGCAGGGCCCTGGCCAGGGGGTTGGTGGCGATGACGTCGAGGCGCCCGTCGCGCACGAACGCGGCTGACAGGGTGATCGAGTCGAGCATCCAGTGGACGGGCGGTCCCAGTGCGACCTCGCGCCGCCGAGTAGGGATGGAGCGGGTGGGCCGGGCGGCGCGGGCGAGGTCGAACAGGTAGGTGCGTTCCTCGTCGTCCAGGCGCAGCGCGTGGGCGACGGCGTCGAGCACGTCCTCGGAGACGCCGGCGATGTGGCCCTTCTCCAGGCGGGTGTACCACTCGGTGCTCACCCCGGCCAGGACCGCGACCTCCTCGCGGCGCAGGCCCGGGACGCGGCGCCGGGCGCTGGTGGGCAGGCCGACCTCGGTCGGGGACAGCCGGGCGCGGCGGCTGGCGAGAAAGTCCTTGATCGATGCCCGGTTGTCCATGGCCTCCACGATAAGAGCCGTACCGACGGGTGAGGGGGGTTGAGCTTGTACCCCCGCAAGCTCAACCTTCCACGCATGGGTGCCGGGCGGTGTACTCGATCACGACAGCAAGCCCCTCGGTCCGTTGACCGGGTTCGTCGACACGATGCGAGGCACTCCCATGCACGATGAAGCCCTTCCGGCTTCCGCTCGGTCCGCGACCGGCCGCAGCGGCCCTGCCGGTCTTCCCTCGGCGGTCTACGCCCTGGCGCTGGGCCTGTTCCTCATGGGCACGACGGAGTTCGTGGTGGCCGGCCTGCTTCCGGAGATCGCTGCCGACGTCGAGGTCAGCCTTGCTCAGGCTGGCTTGCTGATCACCGTCTTCGCGATCGGCATGGTCGTGGGCGCGCCGGTCATGGCCTTGGCCACGCGGCGCATCCCGCAGCGCCGCACGCTGATGCTTGCCCTGGTCGTTTTCGCCCTCGGGCATGTGGTCGTCGCCATCGGCTCGAGCTTCGCGGTGCTGCTGGCCGCGCGATTCGTCACCGCGCTGGCCACCGGGGCGTTCTGGGCCGTCGCGGCCGTGACCGCCGCCCGACTCGCAGGCCCAGGGGCGAGTTCACGCGCCCTGGGGATCGTCAATGCCGGGGGGATGTTGGCGACCGTGCTGGGTGTGCCGGTGGGCGCGTTCGCCGGCCAGGTCATCGGCTGGCGGGCCATCTTCTGGGCCCTGGCCGTCCTGGCCGTCGCCGCGGTGGTGCTCATCGCGCGCCAGGTCCCCCACAACGATCCGGGCAACCAGTCGGTCTCGATCCGCTCCGAGCTGGGCGCGCTTCGCTCGGGCCGGCTGTGGCTGGTGCTGGGCGCCAGTGCTGCTACGACCGGTGCCGTCTTCGCGGCCTACTCCTACATCGCGCCGCTGCTCACCGACCGGGCGGGCATCTCTCCTGGTCTGATCGCGCCGGTGCTCGCCGGCTTCGGGCTCGGTTCGGTCGCCGGCTCGGTCCTGGGCGGCCGGCTCGGTGACACCCGTCCCCACGCGGTCACGATCGTGGCGCCCGCCGCCACGACACTGATCCTGCTGGCCCTCGTCCTCGTCTCCGGCTCGCCCCTTCCTACCGTCGTCCTCATCGTGTTGTTCGGACTCTTCGGCCTGGGCGCGAACCCGGTCCTGATCGCGCTGGCGGTGCGCTACGCAGGTCACGCCCCTATGTTGGGTTCCTCGCTCAGCGTGGCGGCGTTCAACTCCGGAACCGCGGCCGCGTCCTGGGTCGGTGGTATCGCCCTGGAATCTGGCTTCGGGCCGGTTGGCCCCGTCGTTGTGGCCACGGTCCTGGCCGCCCTGACCCTCGTCCCCACGAGTGCACTGGCCATCAGCCAGCGCTCCCGCACACCGCGCACGGCGCCAGCCGTCATGAGCGCGGCAACCTGACATACCAAAGATCCCGCACCACGAAACGAACAGAGAGAGACGAATCTTGCGCGCAACAGTCATGTACGGCCCCGGCGACGTCCGCGTCGAGGAGGTCCCCGACCCCACCATCGATGAGCCCACCGACGCCGTCGTCCGGGTGACCTACGCCAGTGTGTGCGGCTCGGACCTGCATCCCTATCGCTCGATGGCACCCAGCCAGAACGGCAGGCGGATGGGACATGAGGCCGTCGGCGTCGTCGAGGAGGTCGGTGCGGACGTCACCGCCCTGACCGTGGGCGACACGGTGATCGTGCCGTTCTCGTGGTCGGACAACACCTGCGTGTACTGCCGGGAGGGGTTCAACACCTCCTGCGTGCACGGCGGCTTCTTCGATGGCGCCCCCTCGGCGACGCAGGCCGAGAGGCTGCGCGTTCCCCAGGCCGACGGCACCGCCGTGGTGATCCCCGAGGGCACGGACGAGTCCTTGATGCCCTCGCTGCTGACCCTGGCCGACGTCTATCTCACCGGCTATCACGCCGCCTACACCGGCGGGGTGTCCCCGGGCAAGACGGTCACCGTGATCGGGGACGGGGCCGTGGGCCTGCTGACGGTGCTCGCCGCCCGGCAGGTGGGTGCCGAGCGGATCATCCTCATGGGCCGTCACACCGACCGCACCGACCTGGGCCGGGAGTTCGGCGCCGACGACGTCGTCCCGGAACGCGGCGAGGAAGGCATCGCCAAGGTCATGGAGCTCACCGGCGGTGACGGTTCCCACGTGGTGGTGGACGCCGTGGGCCACCTGCCCGCCTACGAGCAGGCCTACGGCGTCCTCCGGCCCGGCGGCACGATCAGCCGGGTCGGCGTGCCGCAGTATGAGGAGGCCCCCGTCGGGATGGCCTCGCTGTTCGGGAAGAACGCCACCCTCACCGGAGGCCCGGCCGCCCAGCGCCGCTACCTCGAGGCCGCCCTGCCCCAGGTGCTCGCCGGACAGATCCAGCCCGGTCGAGTCTTCGACCGGAGGCTCGGGCTCGATGACATCGTCGAGGCCTACCGCCTCATGGACTCGCGCGAAGCCCTCAAGGTCCTCATCCGCCCCTGACCCCCACGCACCGAATCGAAGGATGGTCGAGGCATCAAGCATGCGGTCAACGTTCCCCCGTTCACCGACGCCGCCACCGTGGTGGGCTGGGCGCGCGAGGCCGAGGCGGCCGGCTGGGACGGCGCCTTCCTGTGGCCACATTCAGTGGAGCCCCGGGGTGGCACCGCTCGACCCGTGGGTGCTGCTCGGCGCCATCGCCCAGGTCACCGAACGGGTCCGGCTCGGCACGCTCGTCACCCCGCTCTCGCGCCGCTGCCCGCACGTGGTGGCCAAGCACCTGACCACGCTGGACCACCTCAGCGGCGGCCGCGCCGTCCTCGGGGTGGGGCTGGGTGAGCCAGTGGACCGGGACTTCGGCGACCTGGGTGACGAGGTCGATGCGCGGGTTCGGGCTGCGATGCTCGATGAGTCACTCGAGCTGATCGACCAGCTCATGCGCGTACCCACGGACTTCACCGGCGAGCACTACCGGATCAAGGCCGACCTCCATCCGCGGCCGGTGCAGCGGCCCCGCCGACCCATCTGGGTAGCCGGCGTGGTGCCCAACCGTAAGCCCCTCGCCCGTGCCCTGCGCTGGGACGGAGTGGCCCCTGTGGCACCCGGCCGCCATCTCACCCCCGACGAGCTCGCCGCGCACCTCGCCCGCCTGGAGTCCCCGCCTCGTGCGGGCTGGGAGATCGTGGTCCACCGGCTCGAGGGCATCCCCGCCCAGGAGTACGCCGAGGCCGGCGCCACCTGGCTCGTCTACAGCCCGTCTCCGACGAGTGAGGGGTGGGAATCGGAGATCACCGAGATGATCCGCACCGGACCATGAGACGGCCAGCGGCCCGGACCGGTCCAGTGCCCGAGCTCGTTCGTCACCACATAGTTCCGGGCGGCAGATCGGCCCGGGCCGCGAAGCGGGGGTGGCCGTGAGGTCACGGTTCGTCGGTGTTCCCAGGCTCACGGCGCTGCTCGTGGGGACGTTGGCTTTGCTCTCGGCGGTCTCACCGCTGGCCACCGACATGTATCTGCCGGCGTTCCCGCAGATCACCAGTGACCTTGAGACCTCGGCCTCGGGCGTGCAGCTGACGCTGACGGCCTTCGTGGCCGGCCTGGGCGCCGGCCAGCTCGTCCTTGGCGGCGACTTTCGCCGCGTGCCACGACGCCCTTCTCACGCGGTCGCCCACACCTCCACGTTCCTCATGAATCGGCGCGCGCCAGACGCGGCCGATGGCCGAGCGCTGCGCGGGCGCCCTGTCGAGCCGACCGGACAGGACGCCAGTACCGTGAGGTTCGACAACATCAGATGGCGACACCCTCGGGGCGTGCGCGGACGCGACACGTACAGAGCAGAGGAGCCCGGTATGTCCACCACCCCGTTCATCGAGAATGCCACCGACCTCCACCCGGCCTGGGGTGAGCGGTTCAACGCCGGCGACGTCGACGGCATGCTCGCCCTGGCCGAGGAAGGCTCGGGCTTCGTCCCGCAGCCTGGCACGCTCGTCTTCGGTGAGGACTATCGCGCGGGCCTCGAGGGCTTCGTGGCGATGGGCCTGCCGATCAACCTCACGCTCCGTCAGAGCTTCGTCGTGGACGAGATCGCCCTGCTCATCTACGACTGGACGATCAAGGGCACGTCTACGGACGGAAACGAGGTCGACCTCGCCGGGGCCACCTCCGACGTCGCCCGCAGGGGTGCCGACGGCGGGTGGCGCTTCGTCATCGACAACCCGTTCGGGACGGCCTGACCATGACCACCACTCTGCTCTACGTCGAGTTCTCCTCCGACGGGCCCTTCGGCAGCGACGCAGCGACGGCGTACGCCGAGCTCGCGGCCGACATCGCCGCGGAGGAAGGGCTGGTCTGGAAGGTGTGGACGGAGAACCCTCAGGACGACAAGGCCGGCGGGGTGTACCTGTTCGCCGATGAGGAGTCGGCGACGCGCTACGTGGAGAAACACACCGCTCGTCTGGGCAGCTTCGGGATCACCGACGCGACCATGAAGCTGTTCACCGCCAACCGCGACCTGTCCGAGACGACCTTCGCCGTCCTTGACAAACCCTGAGCCAGATTGCCTGCGTGCCGGCGCTGCCGCGCATGCCACCGGACGTACCCAGGTCCGTCCGAGGGGAGGAGCCGGCGTGGCTCTCTCTGACCTCCTCCGGGCCCTGAACTCCGGCCGGCCCATTGCCGGAAGCTTGCCGCTCCACGAGGTCATGCACCGCACCAGCCAAGAGGCGCTGCGCATCACCGCGAAGCTCAACGGCTCATATCACGAACCCGCGACCGTGCGTGAACTGTTGGCCGAGCTGACCGGCCGTCCCATCGACGTGTCGGTAACCATCTTTCCACCGTTCCACTCCGACTTCGGCAAGAACATCACCCTCGGCAACCGGGTGTTCATCAACTCCAGCTGCAAGTTCCAGAACCTGGGCGGCATCACGATCGGGGACGGCTGCCTCATCGGGCACAACACCGTGATCGCCACCCTCAACCACGACCTCGCCCCCCAGCCGGCGCGCCGACATGCACCCAGCCTCTGTTGTCATCGGCCAGAACGTCTGGATCGGGTCGAACGCGACGATCCTGGCGTGCGTCAGGACGGGAACAACGCCGTCGTAGCGGCCGCGGCTGTGGTCACCACGGACGTGCCGGACGACACAGTCGTCGTCGGCTCGCCAGCACGTGTCGTGCGCACCCTCATCAGATAGGGCTCCACGAACAACGCGGGTTCTGCGGAGGTTTTGTTGTGCCGCCCGGTGACGATATGACCACAATGGTGATGAACAACCGCACGATGCGCATCAAATACCGCAGAGCAGGCTGGACTGGGATCCTCGAACGTCGAGAAATCAAAATTCATGGTGGCACCCTAGGCCGGCCGCTGGACGATTCTCCGAAATAGCCCGTCCGTCTGCTGCATGAGCAGCGGGGTCTCGCAGACGGATCCCTTTACGGGACCGAGGATGTGAGGCAGCGGATCTTTCCGCTGGTGACCACACAGGACTGCGCGACGGTGATCTCCCACGCCGCCTCACCTGAGCTCTGCCAGGCGTCGCCAACGGTCGAGTGCATCGCCGGCGCGCGCTGGGTAGGTTGCCGTGCGTGACGACGAGCCCCATCGAGAACCGAATCGGTCAGGTCTTCATCCCGGTGCGGGACATGGCCCGCTCCGCCCGGTGGTACTCCACGCTGCTGGGACTACCGGAGGCGGAGCCTACGCACAGCGCGACGATCTACGACCTGCCTACCAGTGGCGAGACGCGCCTAGCACTCGACGCGAACCGGCCTGAGTTTGACACGTCCGGGCCGCCGCGCTTCTTCTTCTGGACAAGTGACATGGCGGTCACCGTGTCATTCCTGCGCGACCTCGGTGTCAAGTTCGACTCCGAGGTCCAAGACATTGGCAGCGTCATGTTCCTCCAGTTCCGCGATCCCGACGGCAACCCGCTCATGGTGTGCCAGCGGACGGTTACCTGACTTGCGGCGGCACCTCGTGCCTTCGCTCGGGATTCGACCATGCAGCGGGCACGCGCCGCTCATGGCAATGCAGAACCCCAGCTGGGGGTTGCCACAGGTTCGAGGTGACTGATGGCGACGGCGGCGATAGGCGCCAGGTTTTCGCGACGCTCGTGAGGCGGCCGGCAAGGGACCCTTAATAGGGATGCGAGGTTCTAGCACCCGGACCTGCCTCGCCGAAAGGTTGCGGTCACTCTGCTCGGGTGACCTTGGTGGCGCGGATGATCGCGCTGTGCATGCCGTCGGCTATCTGGTGGGTGAACTCCACCTCGGTGTCGACGAATCCGGCCGCGGCGAGACTGTCGAGGTACTCGGTGCGGGACAGGGCGCCGGCGACGCAGCCCACGTAGCTGCCACGCTCGGCACGGTCGGCGGGGCTGAGTTCGTCTTCCGCGACGACGTCGGAGACTCCGACGCGTCCTCCGGGGACGAGGACACGATACATCTCGGCGAGGACGGCGGGCTTGTCCGTGGAGAGGTTGATGACGCAGTTGGAGATGACGACGTCGATAGTGTCGTCGGGCAGGGGCAGGTCCTCGATGGTGCCCTTGCGGAACTCGACGTTGGTTGCGCCGGCCTGGGCAGCGTTGGCTCGTGCGAGCTCGAGCATCTCCTCGGTCATGTCGACGCCGTAGGCGAAGCCCGTGGGGCCGACCCGCCGCGCGGAAAGCAGGACGTCGATCCCGCCGCCGGAGCCGAGGTCGAGGACACGGTCCCCCTCGCGCAGCTCGGTGACTGCGGTTGGGTTGCCGCACCCCAGGCTGGCCAGGACTGCCAACTGCGGCAGGCCGTCGATGTCCGGCACGTCGTACAGCCCCGGACCGAATGCCGCCCCCTGTCCCGGCGTGCCGCAGCTCGGTCCGGACCCGCAGCAGCTGTCGTCCCCGGCGGAGACGCCCGTGGCCGCCGACTGTGCCGCGGAGGCGTACCTGGCGCGGACCAGCTCGCGCATCCGCTCGTTCACGCTCATGACCCGCTCCTCAATATGCATCGACGAATTTCGATGCGTCTGAGAGTCCTCTTCCCATCGACGTCTGTCAATACGTGTGTCATGATCGGTGTCATGACGACACTGCTCCCGCTGGTCACCACCGAGGAGGCCGGGTGCTGCTCACCTGCGACCGAGGCCCTGGCCCCGGACTCGGCGCGGGATGCGGCTGCGGTGTTCAAGGCCCTAGCCGATCCAACGCGGCTGCGGCTGCTGTCGCTCATCGCGGCCCGCGCCGAAGGTGAGGCGTGTGTCTGCGACCTGACTGACCCCGTCGGGCTGTCCCAGCCGACGGTCTCCCACCACATGACTACGCTCGCAAAGGTCGGGCTGGTGACCCGGGAGCAGCGCGGCAAGTGGGCCTACTTCGCCGTCGCTCCCGGGGCTCGGGACCTCGTCCAGAGCACTCTTGGTGCCGTGCTGGGCACCGACCGATGACCGTGTCGCCCCGTCCGAGCGTGCTCTTCGTGTGCGTGCACAACGCTGGCCGCTCGCAGATGGCGGCCGGCTTCCTGCGTGAGCTCGCCGGCGACCTCGTCGAGGTCCGCTCGGCTGGCTCGATGCCGGCAGACCAGGTCAACCCGGTCGCCGTGGCGGCCATGGGTGAGGTCGGCATCGACATCACCACCCAGCAGCCCAAGATCCTCACGTCCGACGCCGTGTCGTCCTCCGACGTGGTGATCACGATGGGGTGTGGTGACGTGTGCCCGGTGTTTCCTGGCAAGCGCTACGAGGACTGGACGCTCGATGACCCCGCAGGCCAGGACCTCGAGGCGGTCCGGCGCATCCGAGACGACATCCGGTCCCGCGTTATTGACCTACTCGAGTCGATGCACATCCCAAGCGCGTAGGAGCCGAACGGCACCAACGACCAATCCCATGCGGGCGACCCGCTCGTATCCCAACACGGTTCCAGTGGCAATCCCCTGGAACCGTGGAGACCTGGTTAGTGGGCATCGTGCCCGCGTCCTTGCTCGCGGGCGGGGTCGTAGAGGCTCCGGGGTCAAGGGCAGCCGGAGGCCGTCGCGAAGTCAGATCGGTTCATACCGATGGTGCCCAGGGGTGACCGAGGGAGCGTAGGCCGGTCGTGAGGGCGCGTCGAAGTGTCAGGCTGTCCGGGCTGGTAGCTGAGATCAGCACTGCCGGACCAGATAGTGGTAGCACGGCGGCATCCTCGCCCAGGGGCTGAGCCGGTGGTGTTGCGTCGGCCCAGGAGGGGTCCACGACGAGAACCGAGCCCAGCGCCCGGCTGGAGCCGGCGACTGCCGGGCTGTCCCAACCGATGGCCTCAGGGCCGAAGTCAAGACGTTGGTCGTACAGGGGGCGGCCGGCCCGCCGCACGCGCACGTGCTGGGCGAGGGTGCCGGGCACTTCCTCGTGCCGGCCGAGCACCACCTCTTCACGCAGCAGCAGCCGGGCACCCTCCGCGAGCTCGACGTGCACGTCGTTGAGGTGCCGGCAGCCGGTGGCGGCGATCATGGGCTGTGGGAGCCAGATCAGTGTGCCGCCCCTGTCGACGCGGACAGTGGTCGTAGAGCGGGACTGCTCTGCGTGCGGTCCGGGCAACAGCAGCCGCGCCGAGATCTCGCCGAGTACGAGGGTGCTGCCGGGACCGACGTCGATGTCGAGGGAGAGGTGGTCACCGCCGATCGGCCCGGCGGCGCCAGCGGCCACGGACACCCGCGCCGGCTGCGGACCGGCGATCGCGCCGGGCTCGTCCCGTACGAGGACGGTCGGCCGGAGGACGAGCGGTGCCTGGGAGCGCATCCGGACGAGCCGCGTGCGACCTGTGGGACCTCCTTCCGGAGGGCCTGAGCGTGCCGTGCTCACCGCCGCGCGGGCGTGCATCGCGGCACGCGGTGCGATGCCCGGTTCGCGTGGCGGCGCGGGCGGGGGCGTCCGGCCTGCCGCGGTAGCGCCTGCCTGGGTCTGCGTCACTGTGCCGTGGACGGGGCGCTCAGAAGAGGAAATAGCGCTGAGCCATGGGGAGCTCGGTGGCGGGTTCATGCTCGATCAGTTCGCCGTCGACCTTGACCGCGTAGGTGTTCGGATCGACCTCGATTCGCGGCAGGGCGGTGTTCTCGGGCATGTCCGCCTTGCCACGTCCACGAACGTTCTCCACCGCGACCAGCTCACGGTTGATGGCCAGGCGCCCAGCCAGGTTGTCCTCGACGGCGGCCGGGGCGACGAACGCCACCGAGGTGGAGGCCGCCGAGCGCGAGCCGACGTTGAACCCGAGCCGTTCGAAGACCGGCTGCGGTGTAGGGATCGAGGCGTTCGGGTCGCCCAGGGCCGCGACCGCCGCGACACCACCTTTGAACACTGCCGTGGGGTGGATGCCGAACAGCGCCGGCTGCCACAGCACCATGTCCGCCATCTTGCCCGGCTCGATGGAGCCGACCTCGCGCTCGAGGCCGTGCGCGACGGCCGGGCAGATCGTGTACTTGGCGACGTAGCGTCGGGCTCGGTGGTTGTCGGCCCGGGTGTCGCCCGGCAGGGATCCGCGCAGCCGCTTCATCCGGTGCGCGGTCTGCCAGGTGCGGATGACTACCTCCCCGATCCGCCCCATGGCCTGGGCGTCGGAGGACATGATCGACAGCGCGCCGAGGTCCTGGAGGACGTCCTCGGCGGCGATGGTCCCGGCGCGTACCCGGCTCTCGGCGAACGCCAGGTCGTTGGGGACCTGCGGGTTGAGGTGGTGGGCGACCATGACCATGTCCAGGTGCTCGTCGACGGTGTTGACCGTGAACGGGCGGGTGGGGTTTGTCGAGGCCGGCAGGACGTAGGGCTCGCCCGCGATCCGGATGATGTCCGGGGCGTGCCCGCCGCCGGCACCTTCGGTGTGGAAGGCGTGGAAGGTGCGGCCCTTGACGGCTGCGAGGAGGTCCTCGACGAAGCCGGCCTCGTTGAGGGTGTCGCTGTGGATCGCCACCTGGATGCCCGAGGCGTCAGCAACCTGCAGGGCCGCGTCGATGACGGCTGGGGTCGCACCCCAGTCCTCGTGAACCTTGAACCCTGCCACGCCGCCGCGCAGCTGCTCCCACAGGGCTTCGTGGGACATGGTGTTGCCCCGGCCGAGGAAGAGGACGTTGAGGGGCCACGGCTCCATGCTCTCCAGCATCTTCTGCATCCACCAGGAGCCGGGGGTGGCCAGGGTGGCCTTCGAACCTTCGGTGGGTCCGGTGCCGCCGCCGACGACTGTGGTGGTCCCTGCCGCAAGTCCGACGGCCAGCATGTCGGGGCCGACGAAGTGGACGTGGGTGTCGATGGTGCCCGCGGTGAGGATGAGGCCGTTGCCGGACATCACCTCGGTCGAGGGGCCGATGACGAGGTCGGGGTGTACCCCGTCCATGGTCTCTGGGTTGCCGGCTCTGCCGAGGGCGACGATGCGCCCGTCGCGCACGCCGACGTCGGCCTTGACCACGCCCCAGTGGTCCAGGACCACGGCGCCGGTGATGACCAGGTCGGGAGTGCCTTCGGCCCGGGTTGCGGCGGCCTGGCCCATCGACTCGCGCACCGACTTGCCGCCGCCGAAGACGGCCTCGTCCCCGCCCACGCAGCGGTCCTCCTCGACCTCGATCAGCAGGTCGGTGTCGGCAAGACGGATGCGGTCGCCGGTGGTCGGTCCGAATGAGGCGACGTACTCAGAACGGGGGATTCGTGTCATCGAGCTGCCCTCCGCACAGGCCGCGTAGACCTCGGACGATGCGCTGACCGCCGATGGGGACGAGTTCGACCTCTTCGACAGCCCCTGGCTCGAAGCGCATGGAGCCGCCCGCGAGCACGTTCAGCCGTTTTCCCCAGGCCGCGGTCCGGTCGAGGTCGAGCGCGGCGTTGACCTCGGCGAAGTGGTAGTGCGAGCCGATCTGCACGGGGCGGTCGGCGGTGTTGACCACTCGCACGGTGGTCACCGGTGCGCCCGCGTTGAGCTCGACCGGGTCGTCGTCGCAGAAGATCTCGCCGGGGATGACCGCCTCGTAGGCGTGGATCTGCTTGCCGCTCTGCCGTTGTGGTGCCTGACGCTCGTTCGACCCCGGCCGGCGCGGCTGGCTGAGCGTGCCCGGGCCCGAGGAGGGGTGCTTGGTCTTGTGGTTGTACACCACTCCGGTGTCGTAGCCCGGGTTGTCGCTTGGGTGGGAGTAGTTGGGATCGCGGTCCTCCCCAGCGCGACGTGGCCGGCCGAAGGGGTTCTCGGTCACCCTCACTGGATCGGTCCTGTCACGGTCACGAGCTTCGTGCCGTCCGGGAAGGTGGCTTCGACCTGAACCTGCGCGAGCATCTCGGGCACCCCTTCCATGACGTCGTCACGAGTGAGGATCTCCCGGCCCGACTCCATCAGATCGGCGACGGAGTCCCCGTTGCGTGCTCCCTCCAGCAGGTAGGCGGTCACGATCGCGGTGGCTTCGGGGAGATTGAGCTTCAGCCCTCGCTCCTTGCGCTCAACCGCCAGCTTCGCCGCGGTATAGACAAGCAACCGTTCCTGCTCGTACGTCGTCAAGAACATCGGTGTCCTCCGAGCTGTAGCAACCAGGCGACCGCGCCGTCACGTGCTGGCCTGCCGAATCTACTCGGGCCAGATGGGACCGGCAACGCCACCGATCACGCTTCCCCTGAGTAGCGTGCCTCGATGCCGCCGACCTTCCAGAACGCCACCGCACCCAGCCAGGTCAGCAGGAGGAGCCCGACGATGACGAGGCCGAAGTTCTCAAGGTCGAGCTCGGCGAGCCACGCCACCGGGGCTGCGCTGGCCCTCGTGTCTGCTGTGAGGAGCCCGGCCAGGGTCACGGCGGCGACCAAGAATGCGACCCCCACCGACATCGCGGTGACCGTGAGGTTGTAGTACACCCTGCGCACCGGCCGGGCGAAAGCCCACCGGTAGGCCCGGCTCATCACGATCCCGTCCAAGGTGTCGAACAGCGTCATTCCCGCGGTGAACAGCACCGGCAGGACCAGGACCACGTACCAAGGGGCACTGACGGCTGCTCCGCTGCCGATAACGAAGAGCCCGATCGTCGTAGCGGTGTCGAACCCGAGGCCGAACAGCAGCCCCACCGGATACATCTTCCACGGGCGATCGATGTGCCGGGTCACGGGACGCAAGGCCCGAGCGAGCACGCCTCGCTGGTGTAGCTGCTCATCGAGCTGGTCCTGGTCGTACTCGCCCGTGCTCAGGCGACGGAAGACGCGCCAGATCCCCACCAAGGAGACCAGGTTGACCGTCCCGATCAGGATCAGGAAGCCGCCTGAGACCAGAGGCCCCCAGACACTGGTGACGGAAGCCAGGACCGAGTCGTCCGCGCTGATCTGGGCGGCCAGGGTGTTGACTCCGGCCGCCAGCAGCCCCACAGCCGCGACCACGACCGTGGAGTGCCCGAGCGCGAACCAGAACCCGACGGAGACGGTCGGTCGTCCACTCTCGCGCACCAAGGCACGGGTGGTGTTGTCGATCGCCGCGATGTGGTCGGCATCGAAGGCGTGCCGAACACCCAGGGGCCTTGCCCCCGGAACGTGGACACGGGGTGGGGATTACGCTGCTGGCGCGAGGGTAGCAGTGTGGTGAGTTTCGTAGGTGGACGGTGACTGGTAGCGGCACCAGGAGTGCCGTCGGCGGGTGTTGTAACGCACGATCCACCGGAACACCTGGCGGCGGCAGGTGGCCTCGTCGGGCCAGACGTTCTCGTCCTGGAGGACCTCACGCTTGAGGGTCGCGTTGAACGACTCGGCCAGGCTGTTGTCAGCGCTCGTGCCCACGGCTCCCATCGACTGGGTCACCCCGAGCCTGGCACACAGGCGGGCGTAGTCCTTGGAGGTATAGACCGACCCGTGGTCGGAGTGGAAGATGGCGCCGGCCAGCGCTCTTCCGCCGCCGCGGGTCGCGGCTGCGGAGGTGAGCGCGTCCTCGACGAGGCTGGTGCGCATGTGATCGGCCAGCGACCAGCCCACCAATCGACGGCTGTAGCAGTCGATCACCGTGGCCAGGTACAGGTTCTGCCCGTCGGCGAGCGGGAGGTAGGTGATGTCACCGACGTAGCGCTGGTTCGGCGCCTGTGCGGTGAAGTCTCGCTTGAGCAGGTCGGGCACCTTCTGCCCCGACGGCTCCGGGATCGTGGTCCGGACCCGCCGGCGCTTGCGGTAGCCGCGGATACCGTGCTCGCGCATCACCCGCGCGACCCGCTTGTGGT
Source organism: Georgenia subflava (assembly GCF_009193155.1). Taxonomy (GTDB): domain Bacteria; phylum Actinomycetota; class Actinomycetes; order Actinomycetales; family Actinomycetaceae; genus Georgenia; species Georgenia subflava. The sequence goes on along the minus strand of NZ_VUKD01000007.1, from coordinate 95,911 downwards.
TGACCCGCTCCCCGGCCGCGACCGCATCGTTGAGCTCTGCGGTGATCCGCGGAGCCCCGACGGTGTTGTCCTGGTTGTGGATGGTCCGGATCTTCTCGGCCAGCTCGGCATCAGCCGCGGCCCGGGCCGCCCGCGCCGGTGCCCCGGCCTTCCAGGCGTAGTAGGACGAGCGCTCGATCTCGACGAGCTCACACAACCGCTTCACCTCGAAGGTGCCGGAGTGGTCGGCGACGAACTGGAAGCGGCTCACCAGTTCGTCTCCCCGGCGAAATACTTCGCCGCCGACCTGAGGATCTCTCGCTCGGTCGTGAGCTTGGTCCTCTCTGCCTCCAGCTCGTTGACCCGGGCCTGAAGCCGGGCGATCTGCTGCTCGTCGGTCTCCTCCTTCACAGCCGGCGATGGCTCCGGCTGGGCAGGCTTGAGCGGGCTGGCGGTGGGCGTGCCGTCGGCGGCGGTCTTCTTGCCGGTCCCGTACAGGCCGAGCCAGTGGCGCAACGTGCCCCGCTCGACGCCCAGGTCATCGGCGATGCCCCGCACCGTCGCGCCCGGAGTGGACTCGTACAAATCGACGGCCTGCCGACGGAACTCATCGGAGTAGTTCTTACGGGCCATAGTTCTAGATTCTCGCTCTCTCCCGCGATGCGGGAATCAGCGTGTCCACGAACCAGGGTCAGGGCCCCAGGATGAACGCGGTGAACGCCATGCCGAGCCCGAGCAGGGCGCCGTCGCCCACGTCGTAGTGCCCTGGCAGGACGACGGCGAAGACCATTCCCCACCCCAGCACCATCGGGCCCGCCACGGCTGTGCCAGCATCCCCGCCATGGAACGACGGGTGGCGGCGTCCCACCCCACTGATCGGCTCAACATCGGCGTCCCCTTGTCGTGGCGTTGCATGCGAGGGCATCGATCATGCCGGACCCTCTCTGGCGGCGCGACGGTGGCGTCAACCTGCGCGAGCAAAGGGTCGACGTCGCGTGAACCGCGATAGTTCTCGCCGCCTGCCACGATCCCGTCCGTCGACTCTCGACGGCGCAGCGTCCCGTTCTGCCGGCACCGCATCCGGGCCCAGGCGTTGCGAACGGGTCTGCTATCGAGGGGTGTGCTCGTGCTCGCTGTCCTGATCGTGGGCGTGGACGTAGCCGCCGCCGGGCATGGCGTGGAAGTGCGGGGCCATCGGGCCCGGGTCGGTGGGGACGTGCTGTCCGTGCAGGTGCTGCTGATGCAGCCACAGCACCCAGGCGCACAGCCGCTCCACGGTGTCGGGGCGCTTGCGGGACAAGGCGAGCACCGGCGCACCATCCCGGGCGGCGGTGGCGTCAGCGACCATCCGTTCGACGTCGACATCGACGTGCGGGCCGAGGTCAATCTTGTTGACGATCAGCAGGTCGGCTCTTGCGATCCCCGGCCCACCCTTGCGGGCCACGTCTCCGCCGCCAGCGACGTCGAGCACGAAGATCTGGGCGTCCACCAGGGCGGGGGAGAAGGTGGCGGTGAGGTTGTCCCCGCCGCTCTCCACCAGGACCAGGTCCAGCGGGGCAAAGTCCGCCTCCAGATCTTCGACGGCGATGAGGTTCATGGTGACATCGTCACGGATGGCGGTGTGCGGGCAGGCGCCCGTCTCAACGGCCCGGATCCGTTCGGCGGGCAGGACCCCGGCCGAGCGAAGGAAGCGGGCATCTTCGTCGGTGTAGATGTCATTCGTGATCACCCCGATGTTGAGCCGGTCTGCCAGCTGCCGGCACAAGGTGGCAATAACAGAACTCTTGCCCGTACCCACCGGACCAGCCACCCCCAGACGCAGGGCACGGATACCGGCACGCGGTGCCGGTCCAGACAACGGTTCGGGCACATCTGAGATCATGACGAGTCCCTTCCGGGTGAGCCTGGCAGGAGTGTCAGTCTTGGCCTCTGAACCGATCGCGTCAATCGTTCGGTCGTAGGTACTGCGGCGGTCGGTGAAGGGCGCCCAGCACGGATACCGGTTAGCGTGCCACCACGGACGGACATCAGTCAGGCGACGACAGGGACGACATGATCATGTCGATAAGCCCCGACTTGTCGCACGGCCGGGAGATGCGGGATGGCCGCACGCCACGGCTGGAGCGAGATGGCGGGCGCCAGCACTTGGCCAGATCGGCAACGGGACGGCTGAGGCCGTGGCGATGACAACTGCGGCGCTGCTGCTGCTCACCGACGGCCGGTTCCCCACCGGTGCGTACGCACACTCCGCGGGGCTGGAGGCGAGCGTACAGTCCGGGCGGGTGCGTGACGTCGCCGGACTGGAGTCCTTTCTGCGCGGCCGCGTCCATACCACCGGTGTCGTCGTCGCATCGTTTGCGGCAGCCGCCTGCGCCGCAACGGCGAGCGAAGACGACAACCGGCTCCAGCTGCTGGAGGACGAGCTCGACGCCCGGACCCCCTCACCCGCCCTCCGTGCGGTCTCACGAGCTCTAGGCCGCCAGTTGTTACGCGCCGTGAACACGATCGCGCCACACCCGAAGCTGACCGTTCTGCCGCCAGCGCCGCACCATCCGATCGCGCTCGGCGGCGCAGCCGCCGCCCTGGGCCTCGCCGCCGGCGACGCCGCCCTCGCCGCGCTGTACGACTCGGTGACCGGGCCGGCCAATGCCGCGGCGAAGGTGTTGCCCCTGGACCCGTTCCGCATCCATGCTGCGCTCGTCCGGTTGATGCCATCGCTGGAGCAGCTCGCGAGCACCGCCGCCGACTACGCCACCACGGCACCGGACCAGTTGCCTGCCTCCGGCGCTCCGCTGATCGACGTCGGGGCCGAGCACCACGCCCGATGGGAGGGGCGACTCTTCGCGTCCTGAGAAGGTCGTGGCGGCGTCTTGCCGCCCCGCACGCCACAGGGGCGCAAGTCATCCGGACCTCGTGGTCAGACCCATGGTGTTGGGTGGGTTGTCGCACAAGCATGAGGAGTGGTGGGCATGGTGAGCGTCGGCGATTCGGACCTGGAAGCCACGACCAGACTCAGCAAACGGGCCCTTCGTGCGCAAGCGTTGATTGAGCTGACCGAGATGCTCGCTCCGCTGAGGGCTCCGCAGGTGATCGCGGTTCTGGAGCGCCTCTCCGAACGAGACCGAGCTGTCGTGTACCGATTGCTGCCGAAAGACCTTGCGGTGGAGGTCTTCGAGGGGCTGGGTCCGGCCCTTCAGAGCGGTCTGGTGCGCGGGTTGGGTGACGAGGACGTGGCCCAGATATTCGCCCGGCTCGGGCCGGACGACCGTGTCAGCCTGCTAGACGAGCTGCCGGCTACCGTCGCCACCCGCCTCCTGCAAGGCCTGTCGCAGGGGGAGCGCGGGAGCACCGCGGCAGTGCTCGGTTATCCAGCGGGGTCGATCGGACGACGGATGAGCCCCAGGTATGTCGCCGTCCACGCGGAGATGTCCGTGGCAGTGGCGCTCGACCGGGTTCGTTCCAGGATCGAGGACGCCGAGACGGTGTACACCGTGCCGGTGATCGATGACGACCGTCGCCTGGTGGGTGTCATGAGCCTGCGCGACCTGATGCGCGCCGAGCCCGACCATGCACGAGTCGACCAACTGATGCGACCGCCCTACTCCGTCCTGGCCAGCTCGGATGCCGAGGCCGCGGCGCGGCGCTGCGCCGACCTGAAACTGCTGGCGCTGCTCGTCGTGGACGAGGAGGAACTCCTGGTCGGCATCCTCACGGTAGACGACGCCCTGCGGATCCTCGAGGACGCCGAGAGTGAGGACCAGGCACGCATCGCCGGGTCGGAGCCGCTACGCCGGCCGTATCTCTCGACGCCAGTACACGCGATCGTGCGTTCACGCCTCGTCTGGTTGCTGGTCCTCGCCATCGGCGCGACGCTGACCGTCCAGGTCCTCGAAGTCTTCGAGGCGACCATCTCGCAGATGGTGGTCCTCTCCGTGTTCATCCCGCTGCTCATCGGCACAGGCGGGAACACCGGAAACCAAGCGGCCACGACCATCACGAGGGCCTTGGCACTTGATGATGTCACGCCCCGTGACTTTCGAAGAGTCCCTGTCCGCGAGGCCTGGACAGGAATGAGCCTGGGCCTTGTGCTGGGCACCGCCGGCTTCGCTCTGGCAGCGCTCTTCTACGACCCGTCCGTCGGCGCCGTGATCGGCCTGACACTGCTGGCGATCTGCACACTTGCCGCCACGGTCGGCGGACTGATGCCCTTGGCAGCGAAGACTGTGTGCGCCGACCCCGCGGTGTTCTCCAACCCGTTCATCACGACGTTCGTCGACGCCACCGGGCTCATCATCTACTTCCTCATCGCCAAGGCGGTACTGAGCCTCTAGGTACCGCTCACTCGAGGGTCGGACCGGCCCCTCTGCGGTGGCCGCAGCGGCTGGGATCGAGGGGCTCTGGGGCCGGGCCGGCAGTGTCCAGCGGCTTGCCACGCGCCGGGGGCGGAGCTTGGATGTGCAGCAGGTACGCGGCGTCGCGCTGGACCACTCGTACGGGTTGGTGCGTCCCGGCAGGTGTCGTGGTACCAGGCTTGCGAGCGGACGAGGATGGTGCGTCATGGCGTTGGAACTGGATGTGCCGGTGGGCGCGGTCATCGTGGGGACCGACTGGTCGGCACCGGCCCGGCGTGCCGTGGACTGGGCCGTCGAGGAGGCCGACCGCCGTGGAACCGGGTTGGTGATCATCTACTCGCCTGAGTGGACCGTGCTGGGCGTCGGGGGCACGCGCCCGGTTTCCGTGGCGGAGCTGACAGCCTTGGGTGAACGCATGGTCCAGGAGGAGGTTGCCCGGGTGCGCGAGGAGCACCCGGGTGTGCCGGTAACCGGCGCAGCTGTGCCTGACGGTGCGGCGGTGGTCCTCGTCGAGGCCTCGCGACGAGCCGCTCTGGTTGTGGTCGGGGCGCGTGGCCGCGGCCCGTTCACCAGCACACTGCTCGGGTCGGTCTCCCAAAAGGTCGCGGCTCACGCACACGGTCCGGTGGTCGTCGTCCGCGAAGAGGCACCGGCCAGCATGCCCGGACCGGTTGTCGTCGGGGCGGATCCGGCGGACCCGCCGGTCGAGGCGCTCGCGTACGCGTTCCAGGAAGGTGCTCGCCGGGATGTCGCCGTGGTCGTCGTCGCCGCCGGGACACCGCCCCACGCGGCCTTCTTGTACTCCCCGGACGCGACCACGCTGCTCGCACGCATCGCCGACGAGCACAAGGAGGACCTTGGCCGGATCGTCGACCAGCTCGCCGCCGCGCACGGTGTTCCGGCAGACGTACGGCACCTGGCCGGGCACCCGGTCGATGCCATCCTCGCCGTGGCCGGGGCGGAGAGCCTCGTCGTCGTGGGAAGCCGCGGGCACAGCGGCTTGGCTAACCTCCTGCTCGGATCGGTCAGCCGAGGGGTGCTCCACCGGGGCATCGCGGTAGCCATAGCCCGTGTGTTGCCAGGCTGAGAGCCGTCACCTGACAGATCCGGGCGGAGAACCGTTGAAGAACGGCACAGGGAGGCCGCTGCCGCCGGGCCCCACATAGACACAGGGAAAGGGAGCAGCGACCCTACTCGATCTGGTCGATGAGGTGGGCGATGGAGGTCAGGACTGCGTCGGCCGGTACGCATACCGGCTCCATCGCCCCGCACGACGTCGTTGAGACATGGGGCCGCTCGCGCACCGGAATGGATGCGCGTCATGAAGATCGACGCCCTGGTCGCCCGTGGCGTCTACACGATCTCCACCCTCGCGTTAGACGCCTGCTCGGTGCGGCGGTCCCTCCCGCCCGCGCGGCCTGATCCCGGCCGGCGATGCCAGCGCCCTGATCGCGCTCGCCATGCTCGCCCTCAGCGGCTACTGTCCACCACTTCCCGGACGCGCGGAAAGTCGAAATCACGCACGGATCAGTCAGTAGAGCATGACATCTGTGCTTGAACGTGTCGTCCTCGGCACCTCCGGCAGCGGCTCTAGCACTCCAAACACGCCATGCGGTGTTGTCCTCGTCCGTCCTGGGCGCCGTGACCTGGCGGGCGTGCTCCCGAGCAGCCAGGGGATACCGGCGCAGGAGCGCAAGGCGACGGTGCTGATGAAGCCCTCGCCGGCAGCCCTGAACCACAGGTGGTGAGGGGCGTTCCCTTGGCTAAGCTCTGACCAGGCCGAGGTGTGACCGCCAACCGCTCGCGCTTCGCGATCAGAGAGCGGCAATGCCGTCGATCAACGTCCACACGGCCCCCAACGACGCTACGACCGTGATCCCGGCGCCGACCATTCGGGCACGCAGGCGTCGAGCCATGACGTCGCCGAGCGCAACGCCCAGCAACATCGCCAATCCGATCGCGAGCCATCCCAGTCCTAGGTCCGGCCATGCCTCCGGATCGGCTGTCACCCGAGCGAACACCGTCACAGTGGAGATGCCAATGAAGAACGGCTGCAGGGTGGCTGTAAAGCCCACGTGGTCCCACCGCGTCAGGGTACGCAGCACCGCCATGGCTGGGCCCCCGATCCCGGCGAGCGCAGCCATCGCCCCAGATGCCGCGCCCGCCACCGCCGTGACCTTCGGGCCGCGGTGAATGTGCCGAATCCGCGCGATCAGGAATGAGAGGAGCATCGCCACGAGTACGAGCACGCCGACGAGTACCTGGGCCCACGCTGTCGGCAGCTTCTCCGCGAGGAGTGTGCCCGCCACAACGCCTACGACGGCGGCGGGCAACATTCCCCAGAGCATCCGCCACTCCACCGAGTTCCGGACACGGGCGTACACCAGAACGCTCGCGACGATACCAAGCAGGTTGCCGACGACCACGCCTTGCGCGGGGCCGAGTGCGACGACGATGAACGGCGCAGAGACGAGCACCAATCCCATACCCGTGGCTCGTTGTGCGAGTCCGCCGAGGAAGACGGCGATCAGTAGTGGTGCCGTCATCGGGGCAAGGAGAGGGCGAGAGAAACTGGCATGTCGCCACCCTAGCTGCGGCGTGCTTGAGCCCCGGCCAGGACCGAGCAGGGGCGGCTGTGGGAGCAACGCCGCATCCAGGGGTCAACATCCTACCCCACCCCGGTGGTGGCAACGGTGGGTCTGATTCTTGCACGTACTGTTCGTAGACGTCGGCCAGTTGAATCGCCCTGGGTATCGGTGGCTGGATGGAAGTTTCGACTCTTAAGCCTGGAACTCCTGAACGCCTTTTGCGTTCGCCAACCCTCCGACGGCGGACGAGTTCGTGCCACGGTTGTGCCACGGAATCCGTTCGTGCCACGGTTCTGCCACGGGCCAAACGCGCGTGTTCGCGTGCGATTGCGCGTTGTCGGCGAAGTCTGCGAAACTTGCCAGAAGGGTCAGAGATCCGCGGGATCCCGGGAGTTTCTGGCCCGGTGAGACAACCAGATCAGCCGTCTTGGCTGGGTGACGGGACTTCCCTTCGACCGTGAGGAGGTCGGGGGTTCGAATCCCCCTAGCTCCACTCCTGAGAGGCCGTTGATCAGCACGAAAGTGCAGGTCAACGGCCTTTCGCTTGCCTGGGAGGACACCGACCGAAGGACGGTGAAACCCCATGTCCGTACGTCATGCCGTACGCCTCGGCTTTGCGTAGGTGCTTGTGGATACCTTGCCGAGCTCACACTTCCCTGTGTAGATGTGTAGGCTTGTGTTATGGCAGAACTCCTCCCGGTGGGCGAGGCGGCGCGGCGTCTGGGGGTGACCCGGAACAGGGTGCACCAGCGCATCGCGGACGGCTCGCTGCGAGCCGAGAAGATCGGATCGACCTGGCTCATCGATAGCGCTGAGATGCGCCCCGCCAGGGTCTCCCGGCCGATGTCCCCGTCGATGGTGACGGCACTGGTCCAGGCGAAGGAAGGGGCGTTCCCGCACCGTCCATCCGAGCGGGCGCGACTGAAGGAGCGGCTGGCCCGGATCGAGAACGATCCGGTGGAGGAGGTTCCCCGGTTGGTCAGTTCGTGGCTGGCTTCACGGGCGCGCGGTATCCATCTCGAGGTCCATCCCCAGGATCTGAACTTGCTGCGGGAGGACGCACGGATCCGGCTCAGTGGCATCTCCGATCCTCGCGCCGGGCTCGCCTCCGGCACCGAGGTCGAGGGGTACATCAACGAAGAGGACCTTCCAGGGCTCGCCGAGGATCTCTTCCTGAGCCTCGATGATCAACCGAACCGCCCCAACGTCCTGCTGCACGTCACGGACCTCGTCATGGAAGAGGTGCCGAAGTTGTTCAGTGCCGCCGACCTGTTCGACCGCGGTGGGCCGCGCGAGACACGTGCCGGGCTGGCGCTGCTGGGGCGGGTCTCGTGACTGTCGTCATGCCGACGATGGTGCCGCAGCAGGAGGCTGGCTGGACCGCGCTGCTGGACGTCGCCGAGCGAATGCCGCACGGCTGGTCGCTCGTGGGCGGGCAACTCGTGCATCTGCACTGCGTCGAGCGAGGCGAGTCCCCACCGCGGCCCACAACCGATCTCGACGCGGTCCTCGACGTGCGGACCTACCCGCAGGTGCTCCGGCGGTTCACCGAGGTGCTGCTCGACATCGGGTTCAGCAGTGCCGGAGAGAGCCCCCAGGGCCACCAACACCGCTGGGTCCGCGAGGACGGTGCACAGTTCGACGTGCTGATCCCGCGACATCTGGGCGAGGCGGGGGCTAGCAAGACGGGCGCGACCGGCGGCACCACTATCGAGGCGCCCGGCTCCCAGCAGGCGCTGAGCCGCACCGAGACGGTCGAGGTGGAGGTCGCCGGACGGGCGGGCCATGTACGCCGGCCGAACCTGATCGGCGCGCTGGTCGGGAAGTCCGCCACCACCGAGATTCTTGTCGACCACGCCCGCGAGCGACACCAGATCGACTTCGCCACGCTCGCCTCGCTGCTTCAGATCGCCGACTTACGCAGCGCGGAACTCACCAAGCTGGACCGGCGGTACCTCGGCAACATGATCTTCCGCGTCACCCAGGACAAGACCGACAGTGCCGTCCCCGGCGCGACCCGCGGAATCAACATGCTGCGCCGGGCACTGGACCTGGTGGGCTGACCGGCGGCATAGCTGGCGGCACGGTTCAGCGAGCGCTCCGATCCGACTTCTAGCGCCGTGTGTTGGTCAGATCTGGTCGACGAACGCGCCTGGTGGTCAGGCTGCTGTGCTACTGGACACTCCGCCAGCTGGAATAGGCCATGGTCCGCGTCCGTTATCTTGATAGTTGAACATTGAACAATCGGCGCTGACGTGCCGGCGGAAGAAGGGAAGGCGCCAGACGTGGTCGTCTACAACGAGCTCATCTCCATCACCGCGGGGGCGGGGCTCCTCGGATTCGCGAAGTTCCTCTCGGACCTCATCCGCAAGCAGCGGATCGACAGTGAGGGCTGGGCGGCGTTCTTCGGGGTCACCGGCCTGCTGCTGTTCGTGTTGGGACTGCACACCACGGTGACCTGGCCCTACGGTGGCGACGGCTTCGAGTACGCCAACATCGCGTTCGGTCAGCCCGCAGCCGGCTTCGGCGCGCTGCTGCTCCTCGCCGCGGTCTACCTGTGGCGCCACCGCTCGCTCTACGCGGGTGACGTCGACGGCGTGAACGCCAAGACGTTGGAGGGCCTCAAGCCGGCCAGCATCTTCGTCGGCGTCCTCGGTCTGGGGATGGCCGTCATCGCGATCTCGTTCGTCCGCTACCAGCTGGGTGCGGCGCCGCCGGAGGAGCCCATCACCGGCCGCTTCGGCCACCTACCGCTCATCGAGGCGCTGTTCCTCGGTGGCCTGTGGGGCGTCGTGGCTCTCGGTGCTCTGCTGTTCGCGATCGCTTTCTGGACCGGCCGTCCGCACCTGCTGCGCTGGGCCGTGTGGGCCTTCGCCATCGGTGGCGTCGCGTTCGCCCTGTTCGGTGCGATGAACTTCTACACGCACATCGGCATGTACTACAACATCGCCAACGGCACGATGATCAAGTGGTAGCCCGCTGAGATGAACGTCTGACGACGGGGCCGACGGAGCATGCTCCGTCGGCCCCGTTCGCGTGCCATGCGTGCTGGCGATCGGCCTCGATCACGGTCGGGGCGCCTCCTCCTCAGATCTGCTGACGCCGGGGTCGAGCGCGTAGGTGTGCACGCTCGCCCTGCTGGCCGAAGAGGCTGAGGAACTCGACGGGCTCGGCGTCGGCGGGGCCGAACCAGTGCGGCACCCGGGTGTCGAACTCGGCCGCCTCGCCCGGGGTCAGGACGAGATCCCGCTCGCCCAGGACCATCCTGAGCCGGCCGTCGAGGACATAGACCCACTCATAGCCCTCGTGCGTCTTCAGCTCGGGCTCCCGGTGGTCGCCGGACAGCACGATCTTGTAGGCCTGGATGCCCCCGGGTCGTCGCGTCAGAGGCAGCATCGTCATGCCCTCGTGCGTCACCGGTCGCAGGTGGATCCGGGGGTCCCCGGTCGGGGGAGCGTCCACGAGCTCGTCGAGCGCGACGCCGTACGCCTGCGCCAGGGGCAGCAGCAGCTCCAGCGTCGCGCGCCTTTCGCCCGACTCCAGCCTGGACAGCGTGCTGACCGAGATCCCGGTCTCGCCCGAGAGTGCTGCGAGCGTGATCTCGCGCTCGCGACGCAGGGCACGCAGGCGCGGACCGATGGTGCTCAGGATCTGCTCGAGGTCGTCCACACCAACGAGTTTGCCATAACAGCAAGGACGTTTGCGGCATGGCATGTCGGGCTCGCATGCTGGTTCGCGGAGGTGGTCGACATGACCGACGAGCTGATGGACAGCTATGACGTGGTGGTGATCGGTGGCGGTGCGGCAGGGCTGAACGGTGCGCTGATGCTCGCCAGGTCGAGACGGTCGGTGGTGGTCATCGACGCCGGCGCGCCCCGCAACGCCCCGGCCGACGGTGTGCACGGACTCCTCGGCCACGACGGCATACCTCCGGCCGAGCTGCTGGCACGTGGCCGTGCGGAGGTGCGCCGGTACGGCGGCCAGGTGGTCGACGACGAGGTCGTCGGGGCGAGCCGAGACGCGACCGGCTTCACAGTGGTCCTGAGCGGTGGGCAGTCCGTGCACACCCGGCGACTGCTCGTCACGACCGGGCTGGTGGACGTGCTGCCCGAGGTGCCGGGGCTCCGCGAGCGCTGGGGACGGGACGTGCTGCACTGCCCCTACTGTCACGGCTGGGAGGTTCGCGACCAGGCGGTCGGCGTGCTCGCGAGCGGACCGATGTCGGTGCACCAGGCGCTGCTCTTCAGCCAGCTCAGCGACGACGTCGTCTATCTCACCAACGGCTCTCAGCTGACGGACGAGCAGGCCGGGCAGCTGGCGGCACGCCGCATCACCGTGGTCGATGGGGAGGTGGCATCCGTGCAGGTCGTCGACGACAGGCTGGCCGGCGTCCGCATGGCCGACGGCCGGATTGTGCCCCGTGACGCGATGGTGGTGGCGACGAGGATGGAGGCGCGCGCGAGCTTCGTCTCCGAGTTGGGTCTCCACGCGGTGGAGCACCCGAGCGGCACTGGGCTGCACATCGCCTGCGACCAGACCGGTCGGACCGAGGTGTCCGGGGTGTGGGCGGCCGGCAACGTGACGGACCTGAGCGCACAGGTCGGCACCTCCGCTGCTGCCGGTGCCATGGCCGGGGCGCAGATCAACGCCGACCTGGTGATGGAGGAGACCCGGGTGGCTGTCGAGTCAGGCGCCGTCGCGGACACCGCACGTCCCACTCCGCGCCGACAGTCCAATCGCGACAGTCATCACGACGGCGACGGTGGCGACCACCACCACCGCGACCAGCGCGAGGGCGACGGCCACGACGACCACCATGACGAGCACGAGCACGAGCACGACGGCGACGACCACGACGATGGCGGCGGAGACCACCGCCACCACGACGGCGACCCCCACCACGACGGCGACCCCCACCACGACGGCGACCGCCACCACGACGGCGACCGCCATGCTTCGACCACCGCCCAGTTCTGGGACGAGTTCTACGGGGACGCAGGCCCGTGGAGCGGCGAGCCCAATGCGGTGCTTGTCGCAGAGCTCACCGAGCGGCCGGTCACGGGACGCTCGGCGTTGGATCTGGGGTGCGGCACCGGTGCGGACGCGATCTGGCTCGCCGGCAACGGTTGGACCGTCACCGGCATTGACATCTCCGAGAAGGCGCTCGCCCAGGCCGGTGCGGCGGCGGCCGCTGCCGGAGTCGATGGCGGCATCACGTGGTTGCGGCACGACCTCGAGGCGGACTTCCCGCAGGGCAGCTGGGACCTGGTCACTGCGGCCTACCTGCACTCACCGGTGGAGCTGGAGCGGGCGCGGATCCTGCCCCGGGCGGCCGCGGCGGTCGCCCCGGGCGGGACGTTGCTGATCATCGGGCACGAGGGGCCGCCGTCGTGGGTCGAGGGGCCACCGCCGGTGCACTACCCGAGGGCCGACGCGGTGCTGTCCGGGCTGGACCTCGACGGCTGGACGGTCGAGGTGGCCGAGAGCCGAGCCGTCGCGATGCGGTCTCCAGACGGTGGTGCCGCCGGCCGCACCGACAACGTCGTTCGGCTGCGCCGCACCGACCGGTCGAACCGCTGACGACCGCCCGAACGGCTGACGACCGCCCGGACAACTGACGACCGTCTGGACGGCTGACGACCGCTCGGAAGGCTGACGACCGTCCCTACGGCTGACGACCGTCCCGCCGGGGGACCGGCCGCTCGAACGGGCTGACGTCCGCCCGTCCCCCAGGCAGCTGACGTCGCGGTCACGCCTGCAGGACCCGCTCACGTCCCACCATGAGGCCGACGACGAGCTGCGCGAGTGCGACGACCGCCAGGCAAACGAGCAGCATCGGCCCCGGACCGGTGAGGTCGCGCAGCACGCCTGCCCCCACCAGGCCCAGCGCGGCGACGCCGTATCCGACCGCCTGGGACATGGAGGAGAGCTGGCTCGCCGTCGTCGCGTCGGCCGAGCGCAGCCCCACCAGTGACAGGGCGACCACGAAGGCGGCGCCGGTGCTCAGGCCGATCATCACCACCCAGACGAGCAGCAGCCCGGGCGCCAGCCAGAGCCCGAGCATCGCCACGACCATGAGGGTCGGGACGAACGAGGCGGCGAACCGCTGGTCACCGAAAAGGTGCATCAGCGACGGCACGGCCAGGTTCGACCCGATCGCGACGGCCTGGAACGTGAACAGGTGCCACCCGGCGGTGGCGGCGTCGACCCCGAGGTCCTGCTCGACGCTCGGCAGCCAGTTCAGGAGCGTGTAGAAGACCAGCGACTGCAGTCCCATGTAGGCAGCTACCAGCCAGGCGAGCCGGGTGCGGTACACCGAGCGACCTGCAATCCCCGCCGGCCTCGTCGCCGGGATCGTCCGCGCGAGGTCCGGGGTTCGCTCAGCCTGGTCGCCGGTGCGGCGCGCGTGGGTGATGCGCGGCAGCCAGACCAGGACCCCCACCACGATGAGCACCGCCCAGAGTCCGAGCGAGAGTCGCCAGGTGCCGACGCCGGCCAGCGGCACCGCCAGTCCGGACGCGATCGCCGCGAAGACGCTCTGGGTGGCCACGTACCAGCCGGTGGTGGCCGAGACCCGGAACGGGAAGTCCTTCTTCACGATGGCCGGCAGCGCCACGTTGCCCACCCCGACCGTCGCCCCGATTAGCACCGTGCCTAGCCACAGGTTCGCCGTCGGGCCGGGCAACGAGCGCAGCAGGGTGCCCAGCCCGAGCACGAGCAGGGCGACCAGCACCGTGCGCTCCATCCCGAACCGGCGCGCCAGCGGGTGCACCAGCGGTGAGACGACGGCGAACGCGATCACCGGCACGGCGGCCAGGACGCCGAGCTCGGCGCTGCCGAGGCCGGTGTCCGCGCCGATCTGCGGAAGGATCGGGCCCACCGACGTGATGACGGGCCGCAGGTTGATCGCGACCAGCAGGATCCCCGCCAGAAGGAGCGCGGCCGACAGCGGGCGCGCGTTGCGGTCGGACACGGTCATGCATCGGCTCCTGGCTCATGGCGGACGCCGCGGCACGACGACGCAGCCGCGGCGGGGGATGGGGGCGTCGCCCGCCACGGACCACCGTACGACGGGTCCGGGACGTCGCCCGCCACCGGCCACCGTACGACACGAGAGCAACGTCCCGGTCGGCGGGTCGGAAGGTTGGTCGCCGGCCGAAGCCCGGCTGGCGACTCTTCTCGACGGGTCGTGAGGTTGGTCGCCGGCCGAAGCCCGGCTAGCGACCCTTCGGCGGAGACTCTCCGGCTTCGGCGGCGTTTCGACCGACAGTGCCGGACCGCGACCTCAGGCAAACAGCAGGTGAACGGCAGATGAGAGTCTTCTCATCTGCCTCTCCGTGCTTTCTCACCGGGTCCGACCAGAATAGGTTCAGGACGTCGGACGAGGTGCCTGTGACCGGGCGCCGAAGGGGTCAAGAGATGAAGTCGCGCATGATCTGGACGATCACCGGATCGCTGACAGCCGCCGGCGTGGTCGGCGGCATATCCATGGCGATGGCGGACTCTCCGCAGACCCAGGCGATCGAGGGCGTAGACATGGGGACCCGGGCCGGCACAGGGACCGCTGCAGCGGTCAACGCCGGCACCGCGGCCGACCTGCCCGTGCCGGGCAGCGCGCTGCTCGCCGCGGCCTCGGCCACCGTTGCCGAGATGGACCGGCGGGCGACCGACCCCGCCGCGACGGACCCCGGTAGCGCCACCACCGCCGTCAGCGCGGCCAGCCCCGCCTCGGCACCGGCACCGGCACCAGGCCCTGCGCCCGCACCGGCGCCTGCACCGGCCCCCGCACCGGTCCAGGTTCCCGCGCCCGCCCCCCAGGAGGTCTCGGCGGCGTCGCCGGTCAGTGCTCCCTCGGCGGTCAGCGCACAGTCGGCACAGTCGGCCGAGTGAGACGAGCGCCCGGGCAGGCAGGCAGCACGTAGTTGCCGGCCCGCAGGCACATAGCAAGTGGTTGCCGACCCGGGCGGATGTGCGCAGCGGACCGATGGCCACGTCCGAGCGAGTGACTCCGGGCGGGCGCACCTCTGGTCGGAGCGGGGCGGACTACGCGGTCTCCAGTCTGCGCCGGTAGCGTTCGTGCAGGTCGGCCGCTCCGGTCGCCGTCTGTCCGCGCCCGAACCGCCCCTCGGCGGCACCTGGAGGATCACGATGCTGTCCCTCGTCCCAGCCCCCGCCCGCCTCGACCTCGGGGACGGCCCCGGCTTCCGCCTCGAGGCACCGGTGCGGGTGGTGGTGCCCGCGGACGACCGCATCGACGCCGTCGCCGTCGCACACCTGGGTGACCTGCTCGGTGCGGTGACCGGGGGACCGGCGATCGTCGGCCCGGCCGACCCCGGCCCGGACGTGCGCCGCAGCGGTACGGTCGAGCTCCGCCTCACCGGCACGGGGGAGGGCGGCGCCGCCCCGGACGAGAGCTACACGCTGACGATCGACGCCGACCAGGTCGTGGTCGCCGCCGCCGAGCCGATCGGTCTGTTCCGAGGGGCGGGCACGCTCCTCCAGGTCCTCGACTCCGTGCGGCCCGACGCCGACGGCCCGGTGGTACTGCCGGCGCTGCACGTCGAGGACGCCCCGCGCTACCCGTGGCGCGGCGTGATGGTCGACGTCGTCAGGCACTGGTTCGACGTCGACGTCCTCAAGGGCGTCATCGACCTGGCCGCGACCTACAAGCTCAACGTCCTGCACCTGCACCTGACCGACGACCAGGGATGGCGCCTCGAGCTGGTGTCCCGACCGCTGCTCACCGAGCGTTCCGGAACCACCCAGGTCGGCGGTGGCGGCGCCGGATACCTCTCGGCCGCGGACTACGCCGAGCTGGTCGAGTACGCCGCGCTGCGGCGCGTCACCCTCGTGCCGGAGATCGACACGCCCGGCCACGTCACCGCCGCGCAGCACGCCTACGGCGAGCTCACGCCGTCGGGCGAGCCCGCCGAGGTGGCCGACGGCACCCATGTGGGCCGGTCCAAGATCACGCTCCACGAGCCGGCCACCCTGCCGTTCGTCCGCGACGTCTTCAGCGAGCTGGCCGCCATGACGCCGGGCCGGTACGTCCACGGCGGCGGGGACGAGGCCGAGACGATGGACCCCCAGGACTACCGCGAGTTCATCGAGGTCCTCGGCGAGGTCGTCGCCGCCACGGGCAAGGACCTCGTGGTGTGGCAGGAGGCCGGCGTCGCCACCCTCCCGCCGGGCGCGCTCGTGCAGCTGTGGGCGTCGGGAATGGCGACCGACGGGGTGCTCGCGGCGGCCGCCCGTGGGCACGACGTCATACTCTCGCCGTCGGACCACGTCTACCTCGACATGAAGTACACCCCGGACTTCCCCCTCGGGCTCGACTGGTCCGGGCACACCGACGTGCGCCGGTCCTACGAGTGGGACCCGGCGACGCTGGTCGACGGGCTCGACCCGGCACGGGTGCGCGGCGTCGAGGCAGCCCTGTGGACCGAGACGGTGACCACCCGGGACGAGCTCTTCACCATGCTCCTGCCCCGGCTGGTGGCCGCTGCCGAGGTCGCATGGACGCCGCAGGAGCGACGCGCGTCCGGCGGCTTCGACGACTTCGCCCGCCGGCTCGCCGCCCAGGAGCCGCTGTGGCACCGGGAGGACTGGGCCTTCCACCGCTCGGTCGAGGTGCCCTGGGCCGCGTCGGACGGCACCGTCGAGAGCGACTGACAGGACGGCTCGGCGCGACCGAGCCCCGGCTGTCCGATACCGGAGCGCCGCCCTCGGAGTGACTGCCGGTCCTTGCCGGCGGTCCCTTGCTGGCTCGGGAGCCGTGCCGTCGCGGTGCACAGCATTGCTCCCGCCGGCGTACTGCTCGTGCTGCGGCTTGTGGGGGCAGGGGCGTCGTCCTAAAGTTTCGGTGTGCCGAAAAATACCCCGTGGGGTCGCCTACATGACGCGGTCGTGGACCGGCGTCGGGGCCAGCTCGGCCGCCCGCTGACCGTGGCGGCGCTCGCCGTCGCCGTGGGCGTCGGCGCGGCTGCCTGCGGGTCGGGCCGGGGGGACGCCGGTGCGGCGCCGACGACGGACAGCGCGGTCGACGACGACCGGCCGGTCGTGCTCACCACCTTCACCGTGCTGGCCGACATGGCCCGCAACGTCGCCGGTGACCACCTGCGCGTGGAGTCGATCACCGACGTCGGCGCGGAGATCCACGGCTATGAGCCCACGCCCGAGGACCTGCGCCGCGCGGCCGGGGCGGACCTGGTCCTGGACAACGGCCTGGGGCTCGAGGCCTGGTTCGCCCAGTTCGTCGCCGACGTCGACGCCGAGCACGTGGTCCTCTCCGACGGCGTCAAGACCATCGCGATCGCGGGGGAGGACGGCGTGGTGAACCCGCACGCGTGGATGTCGCCGTCAGGCGGGCAGGTGTACGTGGACAACATCGTCGAGGCCCTGAGCGACCTCGACCCCGCCCACGCCGGGGACTTCGCGGCCAACGGCGCCGCCTACGCCGCCGAGCTGGAGGAGCTGCGCGTCGAGCTCGTCGAGTCGCTGCGGGCGCTGCCGCCGGACCAGCGCGTGCTCGTCACCTGCGAGGGCGCCTTCTCCTACCTCGCGCGCGACGCCGGCCTGGCCGAGGCCTACCTGTGGCCGGTCAACTCCGAGCGCCAGTCCACCCCCCGCCAGGTCGCCGCCGTCATCGACCGGGTCCGCGCCGAGGACGTACCAGCCGTGTTCTGCGAGTCGACCGTCAACGGCGACGCCCAGCGCCAGGTCGCCGCCGAGACCGGCGCACGCTACGGCGGGACCCTCTTCGTCGACTCGCTGTCCGGGCCCGGCGGCCCGGTCCCCACCTACCTCGACCTGCTGCGCCACGACGCCGCGACCATCGTCACCGGTCTCACCGGGGAGGACCTGCCATGACGACGACGCAGCGCCCGACGGCGTCACGGGCCACCGCCGGGCCGCTCGCCCTGGAGGTCGAGAACCTCGTGGTGCGCTACGGCGCCGTCACCGCCCTGGACGGCGCGACGTTCGCTCTCGCCCCCGCCCGGGTCACCGGCCTGGTCGGGATGAACGGCTCCGGCAAGTCGACCCTGTTCAAGGCGCTCATGGGGCTGGTGCGGCCGGACTCCGGGCGGGTCCGGGTGCACGGGATGACGCCCGAGCAGGCCCGCCGGCGCGGCACGGTGAGCTACGTGCCGCAGACCGAGGACGTCGACTGGACCTTCCCCGTCTCCGTGCGCGACGTCGTCATGACCGGGCGCTACGGCCACCTCGGTCTGACCCGGCGGCCGCGACGGGCGGACCACGACGCCGTCGCCGAGGCCCTGGCGCGCGTGGAGCTCACCGACCTCGCCCACCGGCAGATCGGGGCGCTGTCCGGCGGGCAGCGCAAGCGCGCCTTCGTGGCCCGAGGCCTCGCGCAGGAGGCGAGGGTGCTGCTCCTCGACGAGCCGTTCGCCGGGGTCGACAAGCGGTCCGAGGCCACCGTCTCGCGCCTGCTGCGCGAGCTCGCCGCCGACGGGCGCACGGTGCTCGTCTCCACGCACGACCTGCAGTCCCTCGACGTGCTCTGCGACGACGCCGTCCTCCTCCAGCGCCGGGTGCTGCTGCACGCCGACCCGCGGGAGGTGCTCCTGCCGGAGAACCTCGCGCGTGCCTTCGGCGTCGACCCCGCCGAGGTCCCGGCCCAGGAGCCGGCGCGCGGCCACCACCGACGGGAGGGGCAGTCGTGATCGAGGTCCTCGCCGAGCCGCTCGCCTACGCCTTCATGCAGCGCGCGTTCCTCGTCTCGGTCGTCGCGGCGGTGGTCTGCGGGGTGCTCAGCTGCTGGCTGGTCCTCATCGGCTGGTCGCTGATGGGCGACGCCGTCTCGCACGCCGTGCTGCCCGGCGTCGTGCTCGCGTACGTGCTCGGCACCCCGTTCGCCGTCGGCGCGCTGGTGTTCGGGCTGCTCGCCGTCGGCCTCATCGGGGTGGTGCGCGACCGCTCGGTCATCAAGGAGGACGCCGCGATCGGCGTCGTGTTCACGGTGCTGTTCGCCCTCGGCCTGGTGCTCGTCTCGGTCACGCCCAGCCAGACCGACCTCAACCACATCCTGTTCGGCAACCTCCTCGGGGTCTCCACCGCCGACCTGGCCCAAGTGCTCGTGCTCGGGGCGGTGACCCTGGCGGTGCTGCTGCTCCGGCGTCGTGACCTGACGCTGTACGCGTTCGACCCCACCCACGCCCACGCCATCGGGCTGAGCCCGCGCCGGCTCGGCGCGCTCCTCCTCGTGCTGCTCGCGCTGACCGTCGTGGTCGCGCTGCAGGCGGTGGGCGTCGTCCTCGTCGTCGCGATGCTGATCATCCCCGGCGCGACCGCCCGCCTGCTCAGCGACCGCATCTCCCGGATGCTGCTCCTCGCCCCGGCGCTCGCGGCCGGCTGCGCCGTCGTCGGGATCTACGCCAGCTACTACCTCGACACCGCCTCGGGGCCGATGGTCGTCCTCGCCCAGGGCGGCGCCTTCGCCGTCGCGTACCTCCTCGCCCCGCGCCGCGGGCTCCTGCGTCGTCGTGGGCGCGCCGCGGTCGCCGTCGCGTAGCGTGACAGCCGTGATCGACGAGCTGACCGCCGCCACCCAGGACTACCTCAAGGTGATCTGGTCGGCGCAGGAGTGGTCCGACGACCCCGTCACCACCACGTCGCTCGCCCGGCGCATGGGCTTCTCGCCCTCCACCGTCTCCGAGGCGGTCAAGAAGCTCACCGGTCAGGGGCTGCTCGCCCACGCCCGCTACGGAGCCATCGAGCTGACCGACGCCGGCCGCGCGGCCGCCGTCGCCGTCGTACGCCGGCACCGCATCCTGGAGACCTTCCTCGTGGCCGAGCTCGGGTACGCCTGGGACGAGGTGCACGACGAGGCCGAGGTGCTCGAGCACGCCGTCTCCGACCGGCTGGTCGACGCCCTCGACGCGCGCCTCGGGCACCCCGACCGGGACCCGCACGGCGACCCGATCCCCAGCCGCGACGGCGCGGTGCCGAGCCCGCCGGCCGCCCAGCTGCACCTGGTCGACGGCGGCGTGCGGGTGCGCGTGGCGCGCATCTCCGACACCGACCCGCAGGTGCTGCGCTACTTCACCGACCTCGGGGTCGCGCTGGACACGGAGCTCGACGTGCTCGAGCGGCGCGACTTCGCCGGGACCATCACGGTGCAGGTGGCCGGCTCGGCGGCGCCGACGGAGATCGGGCTGGCCGCGGCCGAGGCGGTCTGGGTCACCACGAGCTGACGCCGGCCGGTGCGTCCCAGGTCAGGTCAGTCCGCCCGACCGGTGAAGGAGTCCATCGACCGGTGCACCCCGAAGGTGCGGGCGACGGCGTCCCACGCCCGCGACGGGAGCAGGCCGCGGCCGGCCCGCGCCACGTGCACCGTGGGCGGGGTGATCACGTGGGCCCGCCCCGCGAGCATCGCGCGCCACGCCTGGCCGACGGCGCGGCCGGGGTCCAGCACGGGGGTGAGCAGGACCGGCCGGGTGCCGGCGAACATGCCGGTGTCGACGTAGGACGGGCTGAACGTCGTGACCCGGACGTGCTCGTGCCCGGCCTGGGCGAGCTCGAGGCGAAGCGTGTCTGACCAGGAGAGCAGCGCCGCCTTGGACGCGGCGTAGACGGCCATGCGCGGGTTCGGGACGATGCCCGCGGCGGAGGCCACGTTGAGCAGCCGCTTCGGCCGGCCGCGGTCCTCGATCATCGCCGGCAGCAGGCGGCTGACGAGACGCATGGGCGCCAGGGTGTTCACCTGGACCGTGCGGGTGGCGTCGTCGGGGGCGAGGTGCCAGAAGTATGCGTTGGACGTGATGACGCCGGCGTTGTTGACCAGCACGTCGGGCACCCGGCCCTCGGCGAGCAGCGTGGCCGCGGCGTCGTCCAGGGCGTCGGGGGCGGCGAGGTCGACGGTCGTCGTGCGCAACTCCACGCCGGGTCGGGCCAGCTCGGCGGCCACCGCCGCGAGCGCGTCGGCGTCGCGTCCCCACAGGTCCAGGACGGCCGCGCCCTCGGCAGCGGCACGCTCGGCGAAGAGCCGGCCCATGCCGCGGTTGGCTCCGGTGATGACGATGTGGGCGCCACGGACGGTGCGGCTCACAGGTTCTCCCCTCCGACACGGGTGACGGGCGAGCGCGCCCACCACCCGGGCCATCCTTCCAGGCCGCCCGGCCCGCCTCCGCCGTGCGGATGTGGCAGTCGCTGCTCGACGCCGGCGCCCCGGCTTCCCTGACGCGGCGGCGACCAGTGCCCCGTACCGGGAACCGCGGGTGGTCCGGGCCCGCGGCCCGGGCGGACTCAGTCGTTGCGGCGCTCGAACGCGGCGAGCACCTCGGCGGCGATCCGGCCGCGGTCGGAGAGGGTGTAGCCGTGCTCGCGCGCCCAGCGGCGGATCTCCCCGGCGGTGGGGGCGGTGGCGGGCCGTAGGTCGGCGACCCGGACGTCACCGCCGGCCTCTTCGACGCTCTCGCGCAGCGCCGCCGCGAGGAACCGGTAGGTCCACTCCTGGGCGAGCGGGCGGGTCTCGCAGAACATGATGGGGACCTGGGGGAAGCGGGCAGCGCACTCGGCGAGCCCGTCGGCCACCACGGCGGGGCGCACCCGGTCGAGGGAGAACACCTTGGAGTAGCGGTCCTCGACCACCACCGCCGCGCGGGGCAGCTCGGCGAGGTCGGCCAGCAGGTACCGCATCCGACCGCCGGTGAGCGTAGCGACGAGGTCGGCCAGGCTCTTGCGCTCGACCGAGGCGACGACGCGTCCGTCCCACTCGACCGCGTAGTCGCCGGCGGCGAGCCCGCGCACGGTGGTGGTCGGCTGCTGGTCGGCGAACTTCCACGCGTAGCGCTCGTGGCTGTCGACGATGATCGGCAGGTCCTTGATCCCCGCGGCCCGGGCGGTCGGCACGGCGACCGCCGGTCGGGCCTGCTTCGCCGTGCGCGCGGTCTGCCAGAAGATCGCCTCCCGCCCGCCGCGGATGCGCGTCAGGACGAACTGGGAGCGGTTCTCGCGGCCCCTGTCGAGCACGAGGTCGATCGCCGCACCGCGACGCACGCACGAGCGCACCGGCACGGCCTCGACGATCTCGGGCTCCCGCGGCCAGCCGACCGCGCGGTGGCAGTACACCTTGTTGGTGCGCGGCCAGGTCTCCTTGGCCTTGAGCACGATACCGTCCGGCCCGAGCGGGATCCGCAGCAGGTAGGGCAGCGTGGTGCCCTCCTCCGGGTTGCGGGCGATCAGGAAGTCCTCGGTCACGGCACCACCGTACGGCGGAGGCTAGATCCAGCTGGGCAGCCACATGTGCAGGCGCCAGAAGTCGTAGGAGACGGTCTGTCCCGTCCACACCGGCCAGTAGAAGACCGCGAGGGCGGCCGCCAGACCGACCACGACTCCGAGCAGCGCCCAGCCGGCGGCTCCCGGACGGGCGGTGCCGTCGTCGGAGAGGAACAACGCGAGGCGCGACGGCGGTGCCGGCCGTGGTCTGCCGTCGCCATCTCGGCCGTCGCCGGACCCATCGCGGCTGTCGTCGTTCTTCTCGCGATCGCCGTCCATGGCGCGTTCGCGGTCGCCGTCGTTCTCCCGGGCGCTTTCGACGTCGCCGTCGGACTGCCGCTCGGAGGGCTCGCCGGGCGCCGTCGGCCACGCGCTCCGGTCCGGCCCGGACGGCGTCTCGGGCCGCGCCGGTCTCAGCAGCCCGGTCGCCCAGCCGAGCACGAACGTCAGGCACAGCACGACGTAGGGCACGAAGGCGACGGCGTAGAACGTGAAGATCGTGCGGTGTGCGTACCCGAACCAGGGCAGGTACATCGCCGCGTACCCGGCGAGGATCGCCCAGGCCCGCCAGTCCCGCTGCCGCAGCGCGACCCACACCAGCGCCACCAGCGCCGCCGCGGCGAACCACCAGAGCGCCGGGTTGCCCAGCGAGGTGATCGCCTGCACGCACCGGTCCGCCCCGCACGCCTCGGGCGGCGGCGCGGGGTCCGGCCAGAAGAACGAGGTCGGCCGCCACTGGACGATCCAGCCGAGCGGGTGCGCCTCGTAGGAGTGCTCGGAGTCGAGGCCGTTGTGGAAGTCCCACATCACCAGGTGGTACTCCCACCAGGAGTTCAGCGTGTCCGGGAGCCAGGAGCGCGGGAGCGCCTCGCCGCTCTCGCGCAGGTCCGCGGCCCACTGGCGCCGGTACGCCGTCGGGTGGGTGAACCAGGAGAACCAGGTCGCCACGTAGGTCAGCGCCGCCGTGGGGACCAACGCGAGGAAGGCCGGCACCCCGCCGCGCAGCACGCCGCCGCCGAACCACAGCCGCGCCCCGACGGCCCGCCGGGCGCACGTGTCCCAGACGAACACCATGATCCCGAAGACGGCGACCGCGTACAGGCCCGACCACTTCACCCCGGTCGCCAGCCCCAGCGCGACGCCGGCACCGACCAGCCACCACCGCGGTCCGACCCGCGGGCCCCAGGCGTCGCGGAGCCGGGCGGGTCCGCCGGCCTGGCTTCCGGCGAGCTCCGCCGCGGCGCGCCTGGCGAGCACCGCGCGCGTCGCGGTGCGGTCCTGCAGCACGAACCAGAAGCCGACCAGCACCCAGAACATGAGGAAGATGTCGAGCAGCGAGGTGCGGGACTCGGTCAGGTGCAGGCCGTCGATCGCGAGCAGCAGCCCCGCCACCGTGCCCAGCAGCGCCGAGCCGAACATGCGGGTGGCCAGCCGCGCGACGATCAGCACCGAGAGCGTGCCGACGACGGCCGCGGAGAACCGCCAGCCCGCTCCGTTGTCCGCGCCGAACAGGCGCAGGCCGAGGGCGATCATCCACTTCCCGACGGACGGGTGGACCACGTAGTCCGCCTCGGTGGAAAGGTCGGAGAAGTCGCCCTGGATGAAGCGGTCGTTGGCGTCCTCCGCCGGCCAGTCGCCCTCGTAGCCCAGGGTGAGCATCGAGTACGCCTGCTTGACGTAGTAGGTCTCGTCGAAGATCAGGCGGGACGGGTGGTTGAGGTTGACCAGCCGCAGGACGGCGGCCAGCGCGGTGACGACGAGCGGGCCGAGCCAGCCCCACAGCCGTGCCGTGGGGTCGAGCCGCTCGCCCAGGCCGCGGAGGCCGAGGCGGGTGCGCAGGTCGTCCTCGATCTCGACGGCGGTGCGCGGCGCCCGGAGGCCGGCGCCGGGTGCGCCGTGGGTGACGTCGGCTCGCGCGACGTCGCTCAGTTGGTCGTGCGCGACGTCGCCCGGTCGGGCGTGAACGTCGTCGTTCGGTCCGGCGTGCGCGGCGTCGCTCGGTCCGGCGTCCGGTTCGGCGTGCGCGGCGTCGTCGTCCGTCGTCGCGGCCGACGAGTCGAGCCGGTCGCGGAGGGACCGGCGCAGGACTGTGCGGGCGGAACCGTCGCCAGACCATTCCCGGTCGGTCGGGCCGGCGCCGTCGAGCTGCGGCGTCCGGTCTGGCGTGGTCATCGGGCGAGTGTATGGCGATGGGGGAGACTGAGCGGGTGAGTCCCCCCGCGCAGCCCCCTGACCAGGAGGATTCCGCCCGAGACGTCGCCGCTGATCCGCGTGCCGAGGACGCCGCCGAAGCGCATGCCGACTTCGATCCCTTCACCGACACCGACACCGACACCGACACCGACACCGACACCGACACCGACACCGACACCGACACCGACGCCGACGGGCTCACCGACTCCGATGTGGACGCCAAATCCGGCGCCGATCCGCGTGCCGAGGACGCCGCTCCCTCGATGACGCCGGGCGTCATCCTGCTGGCCGCCACGCCCATCGGTGACGCCGCCGACGCGCCGCCCCGGCTACGCCGGGCCCTGACCGACGCCGACCTGGTCGCCGCCGAGGACACTCGCCGCCTGCGCGCCCTGGCATCGCGGCTCGGTGTGCGGGTCACCGCCCGGGTCATCAGCTTCCACGAGCACAACGAGCACCAGCGCGCGCCGGACCTCGTCCGCGCCGCCCAGGACGGTGCACGGGTGCTCGTCGTCTCCGACGCAGGCATGCCCGCCGTCTCCGACCCCGGCTACCGGCTCGTGCGCGTCGCGGCGGACGCCGGCGTGCGCGTCTCAGTGCTCCCCGGACCCTCCGCCGTGCTCACCGCGCTTGCGCTCTCCGGCCTGGCGACCGACCGGTTCTGCTTCGAGGGCTTCGTCCCGCGCAAGGGCGGCGACCGGGCGCGGGCCCTCAGAGCGCTGGCGGACGAGCGACGCACAATGATCTTCTTCGAGTCGCCGCACCGGCTCGCGGCCACGCTGGCGGACATGGCCGAGACCTTCGGCGCCGACCGGCAGGCCGCCGTCTGTCGCGAGCTGACCAAGACCTACGAGGAAGTGCGTCGCGACACCCTCGGCGCCCTCGTCGACTGGGCGAGCGGCGGTGTGCGGGGCGAGATCACGATCGTCGTCGCCGGTGCCGAGCCGGTCGTGGCCTCGGTCGTCGACCATGTGGGCCGTGTGCTCGCCCTCGCCGACGCCGGCGCGCGGCTGAAGGACGCAGCGGCGACGGTCGCGGCCGAGACCGGCCTGAGCAAGCGCGAGCTCTATCAGGCCGCCCTCGACGCGCGCGGCTGACGTCAGGCAGAGCCGCCGTCGCTAGCTGCCTAGGCGCCAGCGCGGGTGTCGGACGCCTGCTGCGTCGGCGCGGACGCCAGTCGCCGGCTGCGTCGGCGCCAGCGCGGTTGCCATACGCCTGTTTCGTCGCCACCAGCGCGGTGCCAGTCACCAGCTGCATCGGCGCCAGCGCTGGTACCACTGTCCGAAGGGTTAGTACCGATTATCGGTACAAACCCTTCGGACGGTGCGAGCGCCCGATCGGATCTGACTGCGAGCCGGTGGTTGCCGGTCCGGCTGCCCGTCCGCCCGCCTGCCCCGCCTACCGACCGCCGGGCCGGCGGGACATCCGTCAGGACTGGCCGGACTCCGCCAGCTCGATCCCCACGGCGGTCATCTGCCGACGCGCCTGGGCGCCGAGCTCCGGGCTCACCGGCACAGTCAGGTCGGTCAGGACGCGGGTGCGCAGACCGAGCTTCTTCGCGTCGAGCGCGGTCTCCTTCACGCAGTGCGACTCCACCAGCCCCACGACGTCGACCTCCCGCACCCCGGCAGCGTCGAGGATCTGCGCGAGGGTGCGCCCGTCGGAGTCGGTGCCCTCGAAGCCCGAGTACGCAGCGGCGTACATGCCCTTCTTCACCGACGCATCGACGGTCACGCCCTCGAGCGCCGGGTGCAGCTCGGCCTCCGGAGTGCCCGCCACGCCGTGCGGCGGCCACGTGTCGACGAAGTCCGGCGTCTCGGAGAAGTGCTCGCCCGGGTCGATGTGCCAGTCCTGGGTGGTCACGACGATCGCGTAGTCGTCGC
Organism: Georgenia subflava; assembly: GCF_009193155.1. Taxonomy (GTDB): domain Bacteria; phylum Actinomycetota; class Actinomycetes; order Actinomycetales; family Actinomycetaceae; genus Georgenia; species Georgenia subflava. Next base: position 69,679 of record NZ_VUKD01000007.1, on the reverse strand, counting down.
GGCGGTCGACAGCGAAGCGGCCGACGCGCTCGGAGACGGCGTTGGCGCCCTCGGTGGGAAGCGCACCGCCCTCGCAGAAGGTGGGCTGGACGTCCACCAGGATCAGCGCGCGGGGGCGCGACTCGGTGTTCTCGCTCATGACCGACCTCAACCTCTCTCTGTCCGATCTTGCCGGACTGCTGACGACCATTCTCCCAGGGTGGGGGCGCAGTCGTGCACGAGCCGCGGACGGCACACGAGACCGGGCGGTATCCCGGTGGCCCGCGAACGGGGTCGGGCGGCATCCGCGTGGCGGCGGACGAGCGCGCCCGGCACACGAGCCCGGGCGGCACCACGGTGGCCCGCGAGCAGGAGGGCCAGGGTCGACCGCGGGTGTGGGCGCAGTCACACCAGCGAGGGCATAAATCCCTTTCACCCGACCTTCTCACCCGCACACAATTGACGGGCCGGTCAGGCGGGCGGCGCGGGCGCGAAAGCACGCAACTACGAGCGGTCTCCGCCGCACGGACGCGTGGTCGCCGAGCAGGGCCCTCGCCGACGAACCGGCTGCGACGTCGAGATCGGCCCACCCCGATCGACGTACGGGTGAGAGCAACCGACACACCACCACAGATCCGGCGGACGCGGAGGAACCATGACCGAGAGCACCACGGCCCCGGCCGACACCAGGCCCGCGCCCCCTGAGCGTCTTCAGCCGGAGACCCGGCTGGTCATCTCGCTGCTGCTCGTCTCGTCGTTCGTCGTGATCCTCAACGAGACGATCATGGGCGTCGCGCTGCCGCGGGTCATGGAGAGCCTCGCCATCGGGGCGAGCGCCGGGCAGTGGCTCACCACGGCGTTCATGCTGACGATGGCGGTGGTCATCCCGGTGACGGGATTCCTCCTCCAGCGGTACAACACCCGCCCGATCTTCATGGCGGCGATGTCGTTGTTCAGCACCGGCACGCTGCTGTGCGCGATCGCGCCGGGCTTCAGCTTCCTCGTCCTGGGCCGGGTGGTCCAGGCGAGCGGTACCGCGATCATGATGCCGCTGCTCATGACGACGATCATGACCCTCGTGCCCGCCCACCTGCGCGGTCGCACGATGGGCAACATCGGCATCGTCATGTCGGTCGCCCCGGCGATCGGCCCGACGGTCTCCGGCCTGATCCTCAGCGTCCTGGACTGGCGCTGGATGTTCTGGCTGGTCCTGCCGATCGCGCTGCTGTCCCTCGGGCTCGGCGCGGTCCGTGTCCGCAACGTCTCCAGCCCGCGCAAGCACGCGATCGACGTGCCGTCGGTGCTCGTCTCGGCCGTGGCGTTCGGCGGGCTGATCTACGGCCTCAGCGCCTTCGGTGCCGCGGTCCAGGGCGGCACGGCGGTCAACCCCTGGATCCCCCTGGCGGTCGGGACCGGCGCCCTCGTGGTGTTCGTCCTGCGTCAGCGCTCGCTGCAGCGCACGGACAACGCGCTGCTCGACCTGCGCACCTTCTCTGCCCGCATGTTCACCGTCGGCGTCTCGCTGATGTTCCTGTTCATGCTGGCGCTGTTCGGCACGATCATCCTCCTGCCCATCTACACCCAGGACGTGCTCGGCCTCACGCCTCTCGGCACCGGCCTGCTGCTCCTGCCCGGCGGACTCCTCATGGGCCTGCTCGGCCCCGTCGTCGGCCGCGTCTACGACCGTCGTGGTCCGCGCGTGCTCGTGATCCCCGGTGCGTTCGCCGTCAGCGGCGCGCTCTGGTCGCTGACGCAGCTGGACCAGGGCACGCCCTCGCTGATGGTCCTCGGTTCCCATCTGGTGCTCAGCCTCGGCCTGGGGCTGATGTTCACCCCGCTGTTCACCACCTCCCTCGGGGCCGTACGGCCGGAGCTGTACTCGCACGCCAGCGCCCTGGTCGGCACCGTGCAGCAGCTCGCCGGTGCTGCGGGGACGTCGCTCTTCGTCGTCGTCATGGTCACCCGGGCCGCGTCGCTGACCTCGGGCGGCGCCTCCGAGGTCGCGGCGACCGCCGGCGGCATCCGGGCGGCGTTCCTGTGCGGGGCCGTGCTCTCGCTCTTCGCCGTCGTCGCCGCGTTCTTCGTCCGCCGTCCGGCGGAGGTCGACGACGGCGCACCTGCCGAGGTCGACGACAAGGCGGTCGAGGACGACGGGATCCGTGTCGCGTAACCGGCAGAGGCAGGCCGGCGTCCCGCGGTACGCCGAGGCGGGCCAGCACTCCTCGGTAGGCCGAGGCAGGCCGGCGTCCCGCGGTAGGCCGAGGGGGGGCCAGCACTCCGCGGTGGGCCGAGGCAGGCCGGCGTCCCGCGGTAGGCCGAGGCGCACCCCAATGTTCCGCGTCGGATCAAGGAACCGATCCCCGGCTCCGGAGCGACAGTAGTGATATGGAGACCGACGGGGATCTCTCGGACGCGGAGCTGCTCACGGCTCTCGCTGCCGGGGACCTCGGCGCGCTGCGCGAGCTCTACGACCGGCACGCCCCCTGGCTGTCGATCCGGCTGACGCGCCGGTGCAACGACCCGGACCTGGTCTCCGACGCGCTGCAGGACTGCTTCACCGTGGTCTGGCGCGACGCCGGCCGGTGGCGCGAGGACGGTGAGGTCGCGGCCTGGCTCTGGGGCATCGCCGTCCGCCGGCTCGTCTCTCGGCTCCGCACGCGCCCGCGGGCGCGCCTCGTGCCGCTGGCGGCCGACGAGCGGGACGCGGTGCCCAGCGCGGAGCAGTCCGTCCTGCTCGGCGTGGAGTACGGCGACCTCGGCCAGGCACTGGCCCACCTGAGCCCTGAGATGCGTGCGGTCGTCCAGGCCACCGTCCTGGACGGGCTCACCAGCCGGGAGGCCGCCCAGCTCCTGGGCATCCCGACCAACACCGTCAAGTCGCGCCTGCACCGGGCCAAGGCTCAGCTGCGCGCCGAGCTCGCAGGAGGTCCGGCATGACCACCGAACCGCACGCCTGGCACGCCGGCGAGGAACTCGTCGCCCGCTACGTCGCCGGCCGCACCGACGCCGTCGTCAGCGCGTCGGTCGAGCAGCACCTGCTCGGCTGTGCGACATGCCGGGCCACGATCGCGGCTACCTCACCCGGCGGGCTGGAGGACACCTGGGCCGCCGTCGTGGAGCGGGTCCAAGCCCCGACGCCCTGGCTCGAGCGGGTGCTGACGCGGCTGGGGCTGCCCGAGACGGATGCGCTCCTGATCACCGCCGCCCCGGCGATGCGCCGATCCTGGCTGACGGGCACGCTGCTCGTCCTGCTCTTCGTGATCGCCGCCGCCGCATTCGCCGGGTCCCGCGGGACCTGGTTGTTCCTCGTGGTGGCTCCGCTGGTCCCCGTCTGCGGCGTCGCCGTCGCCTACGGCCCCGACGCGGACGACTCCTACGAGACGAGCCTGGCCACCGCGTACCCGAGGGTGCGGCTCGTGCTGCTGCGCACGCTCGCGGTGGTCGCCACGTCCTTGCCGGTGGCCGCGGTCGGAGCGGCAGTGCTCCCGGGGCCGGGATGGACCGCAGTGGCCTGGCTCCTGCCCACTGCCGCCTGCATCGGCCTCACGCTCGCCGCCTCCACGTGGGTCCGGCCCAGCATCGCCGCGGCCGGGGTCGCAGTGGTCTGGGTCGCCACGGCAGGCGCCGTCGGACGTGGCTTCCACACCCCACTCGACGTCATCACTCCCTCCCTGCTGTCCGTCTACGCGGCGCTCGCCGTCGCAGCCGCCGCAGTCTTCTGGATGCGGTCCGACCACCTCGCCCTCCTCGGGAGAACGCCATGACCACCACCTCCGTGACCCTGTCCGGTGTCACCCGGCGCTTCGGCGCCACCACCGTCCTCGACGACGTCGACCTCGGCTTCGGTCCGGGTGTCACCGGGCTCCTCGGGCCCAACGGCGCAGGGAAGACGACGCTGCTGCGCATCCTTGCCACGGTGCTGGCCCCCACCGCCGGGACGGTCCGGCTGCTCGGGCGCGACCCGGGTGACGTCACCGCCCGCACCGAGGTGCGCCGCCGGCTCGGATACCTGCCGCAGGCCAACGGCTTCCCCCGTGGGTTCACCGCCTTCCGCTTCGTCGACTACCTGGCGGTGCTGAAGGAGTGGACCGAGACGGGGGCACGGCACGCGGAGGTACGACGCGTCCTCGGCCTCGTCGGGCTCGGCGACCAGGCCACCAGCCGCCTCCGCCGCCTCTCCGGCGGGCAGCAGCGCAGGGTCGCGCTGGCCCAGGCGCTCATCGGTGACCCGGACCTGCTCGTCCTGGACGAGCCCACCACCGGCCTGGACCCGGAGCAGCGAGCCTCCCTGCGCGGCGTGCTCTCCGCCGCCGGGCGGCGCTCCACGGTCCTGCTGGCCACCCACCAGACGGAGGACATCGCCGCGCTGTGCGAGCGGGTGATCGTGCTCGACGGCGGACGGGTCCGTTACGACGGGTCCGTCGCCGACCTGGTCGGTTCCGCCGTCGGGAAGGTCTGGCTGGCCGACGAGCCTTCCCCGGACTCCCTGTCCTCGTGGCGGACCGGCACGGGACGCTTCCGGATGGTGGGACAGCACGCTCCGGTCGGCACCGAGCTCGCGGAGCCGACCGTCGAGGACGCCTACCTGCTCCTGCGCGGGACGAAGGCAGAGCCGGCGGTGACGTCATGAGCGCCTCCACCGCCACCGGCGACGCGCCGGTCGCCTCCGAGCGCAGGCCGGGCACCGCGCTGGTCGTCCTGGCCGCGGTCGAGGCTCGCCGGCTCGCGCGCCACCCGGTCTTCCTCGTCGGTGTGGCCGCCTATGTCCTGCTCCTGCTCGACCTGCTCGTGCTCACCAGGCAGCGCGAGCTCTGGCAGCTCACTGACAGCGTCACCTTCAGCATCGCCCTGTGCCTCGGGATCGGTGGGTTCATCGCCATGAACCGGCTTGCGGGCGCCACGCGCGACTCCGACGCGGTCGTCGCCGTGCCGGCCGGCGAGACGACCCAGACCTGGGCCCTGTGCCTGGCCTGCCTGCTGCCGCTGGCGATCGCCGGAGCTGGTGCCGTGGCCGTCGCCCTCGTGTACGTCGCCGACCCGGCCTCCTACCAGGAGGTCCCGGGGCGGGTCGACGCCGGGGCGCACATCGCCTACCTGGCCGCGGCATGGCTGTCCGCCCTGGGCGGGCCGCTGCTCGGCGTCACGGTCGCCCGGTGGTGGCGGTGGCCGACCGCCGGTCTGGTGGGCGCCGTCGGCCTGATCGTCTGGTCCTTCCTGGGCATCGGCCCCACGCTCCTGGCGATCGATCTCGTGCACCTGTCGGCGCCCTACACGATCCTCATCACCGGTCCGACCGAGGGCGAGCTCTACGTGCTCGGTGGGAACCTCGGGTGGCGCCTGCCCTACGTCGCCGGTCTCTGCGCGCTGGCCGCGATCGCCGCGGCACTGCACGGGGCCCACGGGGAGGCCCGTCGACGGCTGCTGCGGGTGCTGGCCGTGGTCGCGGCGGTGACCGTGACCTGCCTGGTGCTCAGCGCGGTCACCGGTCCGGACCTGGTGCGCCTGAGGTGAGCACGAGGCTGGGGGAGCTGCGGGCGGTGCCGTGGCGCGCCGTCGGCGGGCAGGCACTAGTCGCCGGCGTGCTGCTCGTCGCGGCGGTCGGCCTGCGCGAGAGCGTGGGCGACGTGCTGGTCTGGCTGGGGCTCGGGGTGCTCGCGGCCGCGGCCGCCAGCGGCCTCGACGAGCCGTCGGCCGCGGTGGTGGCGCCCACCCCGACCGGCCGCCGGCGACGCACCGCACAACGTCTGCTCGTCCCGGCCGTCCTCGCGGGCTGCTGGCTCGCGTCGACCACCGTGCTCGTGGCCGTCGCGGGCGGGGGGACGCTGTCCTGGCCGGCCCTCGCGGTGACCGGCCTGGGGGTGCTGCTCGTGGCGGTCGCCGCCGCCGACGGGATGCGTCGCCTGGGACACGACGAGCCGGGGGCGCCCGTCGCGATGGTGGTCCTCGCCGTCGTGCTGGGACTGGTGGTCCTCCAACCGCTGCCCGGCGGGCTCGTGGTCCTCCAGGCGTACGAGTTCCCTGGCCGCTCGGCCGTGCTGTGGGCCGTGCTCGGCGCCGCGGCGGTGACGGCGTTGTGGTGGTCCACCGTCGACCCCGGCGCCCTGTCCCGCCGACGGCGCCGGGGGCGCTCGGGCACCCGGCGGTAGGGGAGCAGGCGCCGGCGCGCGCCGCCGTCGTGCGGGCTGCCGGGAGCCGCCAACTAGGCTGGCCCGCATGACCCGCATCCTCTCCGCCGTGGCCTGGCCGTACGCCAACGGCCCGCGCCACATCGGCCACGTCGCCGGCTTCGGCGTCCCCTCCGACGTCTTCTCCCGCTACATGCGCATGGCCGGGCACGAGGTGCTGATGGTCTCGGGGACGGACGAGCACGGGACGCCGATCCTCGTGGCGGCCGACGCCGCGGGGGTCAGCGCCAAGGAGTTCGCGGACCTCAACAACCGGGTCATCGTCGAGGACCTCGTCGCCCTGGGCCTGAGCTACGACCTCTTCACCCGCACCACGACCGGCAACCACTACGCCGTCGTGCAGGAGATGTTCCGCACCGTGCGCGACAACGGCTACATGGTCGAGCGCACCACCCAGTCCGCCATCAGCCCCTCCACCGGGCGCACGCTGCCCGACCGCTACATCGAGGGCACCTGTCCCATCTGCGGGTACGGCGACGCCCGCGGCGACCAGTGCGACAACTGCGGCAACCAGCTCGACCCCACGGACCTCATCGACCCGCGGTCCAAGATCAACGGCGAGACCCCGGAGTTCGTCGAGACCGAGCACTACTTCCTCGACCTGCCCGCGCTCGCCGGCTCGCTGGGCAAGTGGCTGGACGACCGGGCCGCCTCCGGCACCTGGCGGCCCAACGTCATCCGGTTCAGCCAGCACATCCTGGAGGAGATCCGCCCGCGCGCCATGACGCGCGACATCGACTGGGGCATCCCGGTCCCCGGCTGGGAGGACCAGCCCACCAAGCGGCTCTACGTCTGGTTCGACGCCGTCGTCGGCTACCTCTCCGCCTCGATCGAGTGGGCGCGGCGCACCGGCGACCCCGAGGCCTGGCGGGCCTGGTGGAACGACCCGGAGGCGCTGTCCTACTACTTCATGGGCAAGGACAACATCGTCTTCCACTCCCAGATCTGGCCCGCCGAGCTCCTCGGCCACAACGGCGAGGGCGACAGCGGGGGAGCGCCCGGCACGTACGGCACGCTCAACCTGCCCACCGAGGTGGTCTCGAGCGAGTTCCTCACCATGGAGGGCAAGCAGTTCTCCTCCTCGCGCGGCGTCGTCATCTACGTCCGGGACGTCCTCGAGCGCTACCAGCCCGACGCGCTGCGGTACTTCATCTCCGCCGCCGGCCCGGAGACCCAGGACGCCGACTTCACCTGGTCGGAGTTCGTGCGCCGCACCAACGGCGAGCTCGTCGCCGGCTGGGGCAACCTCGTCAACCGCACCGCTTCGATGATCGCGAAGAACTTCGGCGAGATCCCGACGCCGGGCGAGCCCGAGGTGATCGACACCGCGCTGCTGGAGCAGGTCCGCGGCGGCTTCGCCTCGGTGGGTGACCTCATCGCCCACCACCGCCAGCGTGCGGCGCTCGCCGAGGCGATGCGCCTGGTCGGCGAGGCGAACACCTACGTCACCCGTACCGAGCCCTTCAAGCTCAAGGCGCCCGAGCAGCGCACGCGCCTGGCGACGGTGCTGCACACGCTCGCCCAGGCCGTGTCGGACCTCAACGTCATGCTCAGCCCCTTCCTGCCGCACTCGGCCAACGACGTCGAGAAGGTCCTCGGCGGCACGGCGACCATCGCGCCGATGCCCCGGATCGAGGAGGTCGAGGACCTCGACGGCGGCGACCCGTACCCGGTGATCACGGGCGACTACCGCGTCGGCGAGACCATGGCCGCGTGGGGGCCGCGCCCGGTGGTGCCCGGCACCCCGGTGGCCAAGCCCAGCCCGGTGTTCACCAAGCTCGACGAGGAGATCGTCGAGGCCGAGCTCGCCCGCCTGCGCGAGAGCTGAGCCGGCCCCGACGTGAGCAGCAAGAAGAAGCACCGCGGCTGGCCCGAGGCTCCCGAGCCGCTCCCGGTGCCGGTCGTCGACAACCACGCCCACCTGCCGGTCCTCGACGACGACGGCGCCCCCGTCGACGAGCTCGACGTCGCCCTGCCGCCCGGCGAGGCGCCGTTGAGCACGGCCCAGCAGCTCGCCCGCGCCGCCGCGACCGGCGTGGCGCGGGTCCTCACGGTCGGCTGCGACGTGCCGTCGCTGCAGGGGTCGGTGGACCTCGCGCACGCGCACCCCGAGGTGGCCGCTGCGCTCGCGATCCACCCCAACGAGGCGCCGCTGCACGCCGGCGTCCGTGAGGTCGCGCCCGACGGCCTCGACCCCGCGGTGCGCGACCACCACGAGCTGAGCCTGGACGAGGCGATCGCCGCCGTCGCCGAGCTCGCCCGGGACGTGCGGGTGGTCGCGGTGGGGGAGTCGGGGCTGGACTTCTTCCGCACCGGAGAGGAGGGCCGGGCGCACCAGCTGCGTGCCTTCCGCGAGCACATCGCGCTGGCGAAGGAGCTCGGCAAGCCGCTGCAGATCCACGACCGCGAGGCCCACGCCGAGGTCGTCGACGTCCTGCTGGCCGACGGCGCACCCGAACGCACCGTCTTCCACTGCTTCTCCGGCGACGTCGACCTCGCCCGCACCTGCGCCGAGCACGGCTGGTACGCCTCCTTCGCCGGGCCGGTCACGTTCAAGAGCAACGACCCGCTCCGCGCCGCCCTCCGCGCGCTGCCGCCCGAGCTCGTCCTCGTCGAGACCGACGCCCCCTACCTCACGCCGGCGCCGTACCGCGGGCACCCGAACGCCCCGTACGTCATGCCGATCACCGTGCGCACCGTCGCGGAGCAGCTCGGGCTCGGGCTCGCGCAGACGTGCGAGCGGCTGACCGCGAACACCGACGCCGTCTACGGCACCTGGTAGGGACGGCTCGACGGCAGCCGGCCAGCGCGCCGGCCCGGCGGCGCTGCTGTGACCAACCACCCGTCCACAGATCGTCAGCCTCGACTTTGCACCAGGTAACAAATCGGTTACGGTCGACGCCGGACCCGTCTCCCCTCCAGACAGGACATCCCTCCGTGGCTCGACACACAGCCGGACGCTTCGCTGCGTCCGCGTCCGACAGCACGCCCACTCCCGCCTCCGGCGAGCCCGCCCCGGGCACCCGACGCGCACTGCGGGCCCAGCAGCAGGCCGAGGCCACCGCGGGCGCACGGCCCGGTGCGTCCGGCCTGCCCAGGCCGGCGGTGCACGTCCTGCGTGGCGGCGTGCTCGGCGCGGTGCTGCTCGGCACCGGCGCCTTCGCCGTCGCCCAGGGTGGTGCCCAGCCGGGCGTCACCGACTCCGTCGACATGGCCGCCGTCGAGGCGGGCACCCTCGCCCTGCGTGACGGCGACGCCGCGTCGCGGTCCCAGATCGCCGGGCGCCTGGCGCTCGAGGCCGACGGCGCCGTCCACCTCACCGTCGAGGTCGACGGCGAGACCCGAGAGATCACGACGACGGCCGCGACCCTGGCAGAGGCTCTCGCCGAGGCGGGCATCGTCCTCGGCCCGGACGACGTCGTCAGCGCCCCGCTGCACGACGCCGTGCCCGGGGGCGAGACCGTCGAGGTGCTGCGCGCGACGAGCGAGCACGTCACGGAGGAGACCGTCGACGAGTTCGCCACCGTGGAGAAGGAGGACGACACGCTCGCCGAGGGTGAGCGCGTCGTCGAGACCGAGGGCGTGAACGGCGTCGCCACCACCACCTACCGCGTCGTCTCCGCCGGCGGCGAGGAGGTCTCCCGCGAGGTCGTCGCCTCCGTCGTCGCCAGCACGAAGGTCGACGAGGTCGTCCTGGTCGGGACGAAGGCGCCGACACCCGCCCCTGCCCCGGCGCCGGCGGCGGAGGCTCCCGCCGCCGCGGCGGCCGAGCCCGCCCCGGCGTACTCGGGCGACCCGCGTGCGCTCGGTCGCGACATGGCCGCCGCCCGCGGCTGGGGCGCCGACCAGTTCCAGTGCCTCGACGCCCTCTGGACGCGCGAGTCGCAGTGGAACCCGTACGCGAAGAACCCCAGCTCCGGCGCCTACGGCATCCCGCAATCCCTGCCGGCCTCGAAGATGGCCAGCGTGGGCGCGGACTACCTCACCAACCCGGCGACCCAGATCACCTGGGGCCTGAACTACATCGCCGGGCGCTACGGCACCCCGTGCGGCGCCTGGGGCCACTCCCAGAGCGTCGGCTGGTACTGAGCCGAGCGTCCACCCGTGCTGGTCGCCGGCCCCCGTCGGTCGCCCCGCCCCCGCCGTCTCCGAGAACGTCCTGAGCGTCCTTCGTGCGTCCGTTCGAACGGTGCGGACGTTCTCGGCGGCCGCGTGGTGGGCGGTGCAGGGTCCGCCTCGCGCTGTTCCCGGGCCCCCGGCCGACCCCGAGTTTCGGCCGGAATCCGGCGGTGGCGTGTGGCCCGGGTCATGTAGACCGCTAGATAACGAATCGGTTACAGTCGTCCAGGCCCGCGACCGATGGGCCAACTCGCGGGCGCACCTCGCCCGCCTGACAGCCGGATCAGACCGACCGTCGAGACGCGCCCACCGGCGCGATCGCCGCGAGAAGTTCCTCGTCGCCCGCCTCGACACCGCTCTGTGCCCGGACAGCACGAGAGAAGGACCCTCGTGAGCGCGCACAACCCCCTCCACACCACCACGAACCCCTACCTCCAGAGCTCCGCCGCCGCGGACGAGACCCCGACGCCGAAGAGGCGTCGCCTCCGCTGGCTCGCACTGGCCGTCGCGCCCGTGCTCGTAGCCGGCACAGCGGTCGCTGCCAGCGCCCACAAGAGCGTGGACCTCGAGATCGACGGCCAGAGCCACACCGTGAGCACGTTCGCCGGCTCCGTCGAGGGGCTGCTCGCCGAGCAGGGCATCGAGATCTCCGAGCGTGACCTGCTCGCCCCCGGACCCGACTCTGCTCTGGCGGACGGCACGGACGTCGTCGTGCGCACCGCGCGACAGGTCACCGTCGACATCAACGGCGAGCCGCAGGTCGTCTGGACGACGGCGCTGACCCAGAGCGCGCTCGTCTCCAGCCTCTTCGAGTCCGGCCGCTCGGTGAGCGTCGCGTCCCGTTCGCTCGACCGCACCGCCCAGAACCTGCCGCTCGTGATCGACGGCGAGGTGGACGTCGTCGCCGACGGCGAGACCACCCGCGTCGGGCTCGGGGGCACCGCGTACGTCGATGACGCCCTCGAGGCCGCCGGCGTCGAGCTCGCTCGAACCGACCGCGTCGAGGTCGGTTCGGCCGACGACGGCACCGTCCAGGTCGTCGTCACCCGGGTGGCCGGTGCCGAGCGCGCCGAGACCGAGGCGGTCGACTTCACCACCGTCGAGCGCGCGGACTCCTCGCTGTACGTCGGGGAGACCGAGGTCGTCCAGGAGGGCAAGCCCGGCGAGCTGACCCGCATCTTCGACACCATCACCGTCGACGGCGAGGAGGTGACGTCCACGCTGCGCAGCGAGGAGGTCACCACCGAGGCCGTGGACCGGGTTGTCGCGGTCGGCACAAAGGAGCGTCCGGCTCCCGAGCCGGCCCCGGTCGCCCCTGCCCCGAGCGGCGGCTCCGCCCCGGCTCCGGCTCCCGCGCCGGCTCCCGCGCCGGCCGCGCCGAGCGGTGGCGTCTGGGCCGCGCTGGCCCAGTGCGAGTCCGGAGGCAACCCGACCATCGTGAGCTCGAACGGGCTCTACCACGGGCTGTACCAGTTCTCGGTCGGCACCTGGCAGTCCGTCGGGGGCACCGGCCTGCCGTCCCAGGCGTCGCCCGCCGAGCAGACCCAGCGTGCCCAGATGCTGCAGGCGCGCTCGGGCTGGGGCCAGTGGCCCGCCTGCTCGGCTCAACTCGGCCTGCGCTGACCTTCGGCGCTGCTGCAGGGACAGCTCCCGGCGATCCGCACTGACACGGCGCCCCACCCTCCGGGTCGGGGCGCCGTGCCGGTTCGGTGAGTGCGGTCACTCTCAGGTCTGGAACTAAACTCGCCGAGGTGATCGACAACCCCGAACCCCGTCCCTCCGGGCACGAGGGGTCCGCCACCGGAACCGGGCTGCTCGGCGCGGCGGACGTGCGCCGGATCTCCGAGGCGCTGGGGGTGCGTCCCACCAAGACCCTCGGTCAGAACTTCGTCCACGACGCAGGGACGGTCCGCCGGATCGTGCGCTCGGCAGGCGTCGACGCCGGCGACGTCGTGCTCGAGGTGGGCCCCGGCCTCGGGTCGCTCACCCTCGCCCTCCTCGAGACCGGTGCACGCGTGGTCGCCGTGGAGATCGACCCGCCGCTCGCCGAGGCGCTGCCGGCAACCGTCGCACGGCGGATGCCCGACGCCGCGCCGCGGCTCGCCGTCCTCCAGGCCGACGCGATGAGCGTCGCCGGTCCCGACCACCTCCCGGTCCCCGTCGCAACCACCGACGGCGTCGTCGAACCCTCCAAGCTGGTTGCAAACCTGCCCTACAACGTCGCCGTGCCGGTGCTGCTCACCCTCCTGGAGAACCTGCCGAGCCTGACGCAGGTGCTCGTCATGGTGCAGGCAGAGGTGGCCGACCGGATCGCCGCCCCACCCGGGTCGCGCACCTACGGCGTGCCCTCCGCGAAGGCCGCGTGGTACGCCGATGCCGCCCGGGCAGGCACGATCGCGCGCTCGGTGTTCTGGCCGGTCCCGAACGTCGACTCGGCCCTCGTGCGGCTGACCCGCCGCGAGCCTCCGCCCACCACCGCCACCCGCGAGGAGGTCTTCGCCGTCGTCGACGCGGCCTTCGCCCAGCGGCGCAAGACGTTGCGCGCCGCCCTGGCCGGCTGGGCGGGCTCACCGGTCCGCGCCGAGGAGGCTCTTCGTGCCGCCGGCATCGACCCGACGCTGCGCGGGGAACGTCTGGCGATCACGGACTTCGCCCGGATCGCCGAGCACCGCCCGACGGGCGGGGGCACCACCACCTCTGGCACGCTGGCCAGGTGAGCGCGAGCGAGGTCCACGTCCGCGCGCCGGGCAAGATCAACCTCGCCCTGCGCGTGGGGCCGGCGCGCGACGACGGCTTCCACCCTCTTGCCACCGTCTTCCAGGCGGTCTCGCTCTACGAGGACGTCGTCGCCCGCCGCGCCGACGACATCTCGCTCACGATCCGTGGCCGCGGGGAGGACCTGCCCACCGACGAGGGCAACCTGGCCGTGCGGGCCGCCGCGCTGCTGCGCGAGACCGCGGGCACCGAGGCCGGTGCCGCACTCACGCTGACCAAGCAGGTCCCCGTCGCCGGCGGCATGGCCGGCGGATCCGCCGACGCCGCCGCCACCCTCCTGGCGTGCGACCAGCTGTGGGGGACCGGGCTCGGCCGTGAGGAGCTCGCCGAGCTGGCTGCCGAGCTCGGTTCCGACGTCCCGTTCGCGCTGACCGGGATGTCCGCGATGGGGACCGGCCGCGGGGACGTCCTGACGCCCGTGATGAGCCGCGGGCAGTACCACTGGATCCTCGCCGTCCAGGACGAGGGACTGTCCACCCCGGCGGTGTTCCGCCAGTGGGACGAGATGAACGGGCTTGCTTCCGACGACGCCGAGGAGCTGCCGCAGCTCGGCGGGGAGGTCTTCTCCGCGCTGCTCGGAGGCGACCCGCTCATCCTGGCCCGCGCCCTCGGCAACGACCTCGAGGAGGCGGCGATCGAGCTGCGCCCGCAGCTGGCGGACGTGCTCGCCGCCGCCGAGCGTGCCGGGGCGCTGGCTGCCCTCGTCTCCGGCTCCGGCCCGACCGTGGCGGCCCTCGCGCTCGACGGCCCGCACGCGCACTCGGTGGCCGGCGTGATGCGCGCGGCCGACGTGGCCGCAGAGATCCTCACGGTCACCGGACCGGTGGCAGGCGCACGCGTCATGGAGCACGTCGGCCGTCGTTGATCCTCAGGGGCCGGGCAGCCTCCGACGACTCCGGACGTCCCCGCCCTCCCACACTTCCGGATAGCCTCGCACCAGGTCGAAACTGCTGCGGAGCGGGGTGCCATGCATCGGCGGAGCCGGAAGCTCGGCGTCTGGAGGACGCTCGGCGTCGTTCTGCTCGGCGCCGCGCTCCTGAGCGGGTGCGCCGGTGCGGCGCCGAGCAGCTCGGCGTCCCCTGGTCCTGGCAACGACGGCGAGTCGCCCCGTCCGGACTCGACGCCGTCCGGCGACGACGGGACCACCGAGGACTCGGCGCCGTCCGGCGACGGCGCCACCTCGGCGGGCCCGCTGGGCCTGGTGAACCTCTGGCGCGTGGGCGGCGTGGCGACCGAGCAGCCTGAGACGTGGCTGCGGATCGACGTCGGAGCACTCCAGCTCTGGCGCGACTGCGGGATGATCGACGGCAGCTGGGCCGCGACCTCCACACTGTTCCTGGCCGCTATCCACGGCGGCAGCGGCGGCTGTCTCGACGACGGGTTCGACGTCCCGTGGCTGGAGCAGGTCACCGGGTACCGTCCCGCTGAGGGTGGCTGGGAGCTCATCGACCGCACCGGCGGCACCGTGGCGACCCTGACCATCGACGGCGCCCCGGAACCGATCGACACCGCCGCGGAGTTCTACGCCGAGCCGCCCGAGATCACCGACGACCAGCGTGACCGTCTCCGCCTGCCCGAGCCGCTGCCCGGCGGTCTTCCGCCGGCGACGGCGGCGGACCTCGTCGGGGCGTGGGTGCCGACCGAGTCGGCTCCGACGTCGCCGTACCTCGAGCTCGCCGCGGACGGGACCTGGGTGGGGTCGGACGGCTGCAACACCGCGGGCGGCCGGTGGTCGGCGGACGACTCCGGTGCTCTGCTGACGACCGCCGGTCCGATGACCCTCATCTGGTGCGAGGGCGCACCGGTCCCGAGCTGGATCGCCACCGCCCGGAGCGCCACGTTCGACGGCAGGGTGCTGACCCTGCTCGACCGGGACGCCGAGGTCCTCGGCGAGCTCGTGCGCCGCTGACGTCCGGCCCGATTCTGTGCCGGACGGGTGCTCCTGAGAGACTGGGGACGTGCACCGTCCGTCCCTGTCCCGCCGCCAGTCTCCCGCCGGAGCGCGCTAGTGGCGCACCTCCTCGGCATGGAGGGCGTCGGCGTCGTCCTCGGCTCACGCCCGATCCTCGCCGACCTCACCCTCGGCCTCGACGACGGCATGCGGGTCGGCGTGCTCGGCCGCAATGGCGCCGGCAAGTCCACGCTGCTCAAGCTGCTCGCCGGGTCGCAGCAGCCCGACACCGGCCGGGTCACCCGCGCCGGCGACACGCGCGTCGCGGTGCTCGACCAGGCCGACGCGCTGCCGGCGGGCACGAGGGTGCGCGACGTCGTCCACCCCGGCCTCGACGAGCACGCCTGGGCCTCGCAGGCCTCGGTGCGCGACATCCACGACGGCCTCCTCACCGACGTCGGCCTCGACTCCGACGTCGCCACCCTCTCCGGCGGACAGCGCCGCCGCGTCGCGCTCGCGCGCGTCCTCACCGAGGACGCCGAGGTGCTGATCCTCGACGAGCCCACCAACCACCTCGACGTCGAGGGCGTCGACTGGCTCGCCCGCCACCTGAAGGAGCACTACCGCCGCGGTACCGGCGCGATGCTCGTCGTCACCCACGACCGCTGGTTCCTCGACGCCGTCTGCACCAAGGTGTGGGAGGTCGTCCCCGGCCACGACGGCGCCGCCGGACGCGCACCTGTCGCCGGCCACGTGGAGACCTACGACGGCGGGTACGCCGCCTACGTCCTGTCGCGCGCCGAGCGCACCCGTACCGCCGCCGTGGCCGAGGAGAAGCGCAACAACCTGCTCCGCAAGGAGCTCGCGTGGCTGCGCCGCGGCGCGCCGGCGCGCACCTCCAAGCCGAAGTTCCGCCTCGACGCCGCCGCCGCGCTCATCGCCGACGAGCCGCCGCCGCGCGACCCGCTCGAGCTCACCCGCATGGCGACCGCGCGCCTCGGCAAGGACGTGCTCGACGTCGAGGACGTCACCGTCACCTATCCCTGGCGTCCCGGCGAGCGGCCCGACGGCGCAACCTCCGCCGTCGACGGGGCCGGCGGAGTCGACGCATCCGGCGACGTCGAGGGCCGGGTCGTGCTGGACGACGTCACCTGGCGGCTCGCGCCGGGGGAGCGGGTCGGTCTCGTCGGGGTCAACGGCGCCGGCAAGTCCACCCTGCTCCGGCTCCTCGACGGCACGCAGGAACCCACGACCGGACGCGTCCGCCGCGGCAAGACCGTGCAGGTTCGCACGCTCTCACAGGAGACCCACGAGCTCGACGCGGTCGCCGGCCTGCGGGTGATCGAGGCCGTGGAGCAGGTGCGCGGGCGGGTCGAGGTCGGCGGCAAGGAGCTCACCGCCGGTCAGCTGGTCGAACGGCTCGGGTTCACCCGTGAGCGGGCCTGGACGCCGGTCGGCGACCTCTCCGGAGGTGAGCGACGACGCCTGCAGCTCCTGCGCCTGCTGGTGGCCGAGCCGAACGTGCTCCTGCTCGACGAGCCCACCAACGACCTGGACACCGACACGCTCGCCGCCGTCGAGGACCTGCTGGACGGCTGGCCCGGCACCCTGGTGGTCGTCTCGCACGACCGCTACCTCCTCGAGCGGGTCACCGACCACCAGGTCGCGCTGCTCGGCGACGGCAGGCTGCGCGACCTGCCCGGCGGGATCGACCAGTACCTCCGCCTGCGCCACCAGTCCCAGGACGCCGCGCGGGCCGCCCCCTCGACGGGGACGCGGACCGCCACGGCCGACGGCGGATCCACCAGGAGTCCGGCGGCCGTGGCGGGTGCGCCCCCAGGATCCGCGAGCCCGGCCGACCAGCGGGCCGCGAAGAAGGAGATGGCCCGGCTCGAGCGGCAGCTCGCCAAGGCCTCCGCCCGGATCGAGAACCTGCACGCGAGGCTGGCCGAGGCCTCCGCCGCGGGCGACGTGGATACGCTGACGGCGCTGGCCGCCGAGACGCGTGCCGCCGAGCTGGAGCACGGGAGCCTCGAGGAGGAGTGGCTCGTCGCCGCCGAGGCGGCCGAGTAGCCGGCGACCGCGAAGCACCGGAGCGGCCGTTGTCATCCGGCAGTGCGTCCGTGGTGGACCGTCAGGCCCTGTCGTCGAACGGCAGGAGCAACGTGCGCAGCGAGTCCCGCAGCCGGGCCAGCTCGGCCTCCGGGAGCGCCGAGAGCAGCTCGCGCTCGGAGTCCAGCAGCGCGGACATCGCCGCGTCCACCCGTGCCTTGCCCACCGGTGTCAGGCGCACCTTCACCACCCGGCGGTCGGTGGCGTCCGCCGAGCGGACGACAAGGCCGTGCGCGACCATCCGGTCGATCCGGTTCGTCATCGTGCCGGAGGAGACCAGGGTCTCGGCGATGAGCCGGCCGGGTGTGAGCTCGTAGGGCTCCCCGGCGCGGCGCAGCGCCGACAGCACGTCGAACTCCCACGCCTCGACGCCGTGCTCGGCGAATGCGGAGCGTCGCGTGAGGTCCAGGTGCCGGGCCAGGCGGGAGACCCGGGAGAACACGTGCAGCGGCAGCGGCTGGAGGTCCGGGCGCTCGCGCTGCCACGCATCGACGATCCGGTCGACCTCGTCCCTGGGCGCGGCCGACCGGTGGGGCTCGGATCCCCCGGCGGTCTGCGCTGCACTCATGGCCCGAGATTACTCGACATCGAGATACTTTCGCGGCAGGCGGCTGAGCGGCCGGGTCAGCCCTTGAGGGCGTCGGTGAGCTTCATCCGCCCGCCGGTGTGCAGGACGCCGCGCCGGTAGACGCGGGCCGCGACCCAGACCAGCAGCGGGATGACGACCACGGCGATCGCGATCGCGAGGGGCATCTCCCACGGAGCCAGCACCCCGAAGGCGTCGCGCACCGGCATCATGAACGGCGCGAAGAACGGGACCTGCGAGAGCACCGTCGCGAGCGTGCCGTCCGGGTCGTTCGGCACGAGGAACATGGTGGCGTAGAACGGGATGAACAGCAGGAACATCAGCGGGGTGGTCACCGAGCCGATGTCCTCCTGGCGGGAGACCAGCGCCGCGAAGCCGCCGAAGAGCAGGGCGTACAAGGCGTAGCCGAGGAGGAACCACACGATCAGCCAAACCAGGGCGGCCCCGATGTCCACGCTGATGCCGTCGGTCAGGCCGAGCGCCCAGACCGCCGCGGCGAGCGCGCCCCCGAGGACGACCACCTGGAACAGCCCGTAGATGCCGATGCCGAGGATCTTGCCGGCGAGCAGCTGGGTGGGCTTGATCGTGGCGAGCAGGATCTCCACCACCCGGGACGTCTTCTCCTCCACCACCCCCATGGCGATCAGCGACCCCGAGCCGATGAGGGCGAAGAGCAGCACCGAGATCATCACCATGGCGACCCCGAAGGCGGCGCCGTCGAACTCGTCGTCCTCCGCCGTCTCCAGGGTCCGCACCTGGGGTGCCGCGGCCGCCAGCGCCTGACCGAACTCGGCCGGGTCCCCACCCAGCTCGCTGATCTGGGCGTCGACGACGTAGGCCTGGACCGCGGAGGCGACGAGGCCGACGATCTCTGCGTCCTGCCCCTCGGCGAAGATGAGCTCCGGGGAGGCGGGGTCGCCGTCGAGGAACGCGTCGGCCGTCGGGTCCTCGCCGTCCGGACCGCGGAGGGCCTCCTCGGCCTCGTCGGCGGTCATCCGGGGCAGCTCCAGAGTCACGTCCTGCCCCTGCGCCGCCGCCTCGAGCTGCGGGGTGAGCTCGGAGACGGACTCGGCGACCGCGACGGTCATGACCTCGGGGGCAGCGTCCCGGTTCAGGAAGTAGTTGCCCACGATCGAGCCCGCCACGATGAGGACGAGCATCACGGCCAGCGAGATGATGTTCGCCTTCGTCATCATGCGGGTCTTGACCTCTCGCCGGGCGACGAGCCAGACAGTGCTCAGCGAGCTCACGAGGCCTCCTTCCCGCGCCGGCCCAGACGTCGCCGTCGTGCCGGTCCCTCCGTCGGTGGTTCCGGGTCGTCGTCAGAGGACACGACCCCGCGGAACAGGTCTGCGAGAGTCGGCCGCACGGGGGAGAACTCGCGCACCGCTCCCAGCGTCAGGGCATCGGTGAGCAGCTCCTGCTCCAGACCACGGGCGTGGTCGGTCAGCTCGAGGACGACGGCGCCGTCGCGTGGTGCGTGGCCGGTCACGAGCACGCCGGCCCGGCTGCTCGCCCAGGCGGTGACCGTCTCGGCCGGTGCGTCGATGTCGAGGAGCCACCGCTGCCGGTCCGTCGACCGCAGCTCGTCGATCGTGCCGAGCGCCTCCATCTGCCCCTTGCGCACGATCCCCACGCGATCGCACAACCGCTCGACCAGATCCAGCTGGTGGGAGGAGAAGATCACCGGCACCCCGGCCGCCGCGCGCTCGCGCAGCACGTCGCTCATGACGTCGACGGCAACCGGGTCCAGGCCGGAGAAGGGCTCGTCCAGGACGAGGATGTCCGGGTCGTGCACGAGCGCAGCAGCGAGCTGCACACGCTGCTGGTTGCCGAGGGACAGCTTCTCCACGTTGTCGCCGCGGCGGCTCCCGACGCCCAGCCGGTCGGTCCACGCCTCGGTGGCCCGCGTGGCCTCCTCGGCCGACATGCCGTGCAGCCGCGCCAGGTAGACGAGCTGCTCGCCGACCTTCATCTTGGGGTACAGGCCGCGCTCCTCGGGCATGTAGCCCACGCGCCGGCGCGTCTGGAGGTCGAGCTCCGCCCCGTCCCAGCGGACCGTGCCCGAGTCCGCGGCCAGCACCCCGAGCATGATGCGCATCGCCGTGGTCTTGCCGGCGCCGTTGGAGCCGACGAACCCGAAGATCTCGCCCGCCCGCACGTCGAAGGTCAGGTCGTGCAGCGCCCGGACACTGCCGTACGCCTTGTTGAGACGGTCGATCTCGAGCACGCTCATGCGTGTCCTTCCTCGGGGTGCGCCATCCGTGGCGCGTGGCGACGTGACGTCCGCGCGCTGACGGGGAGTGGTCCTGGGCGGAAGATATCAGGCAGCGGTGACCGGTCGGCGCGTCCTGTCCGGGCGGGGGCCGACGGCGACGCGCACCTGCGCCGGAGGGTTGCGCCTGAGCTCCGCGGAAGGATGCGCACCGGGTGCGCCGGAACCTGGCGGTCGCGGGTCAGGCCAGATCGAGGCGCGAGAGCTGCGGGTCACGCTCCAGCCCCGAGAGGCCGTTCCAGGCGAGATTCACGATGTGCGCGGCGACCACCGACTTCTCGGGGCTCCGGGCCTCGAGCCACCACTGCCCCGTCAGGGCGATGAGCCCGACGAGCATCTGGGCGTACATCGGCGCCGCCGCCGGATCGAGGCGGCGGGTGCGGAACTGGGCGGCCAGCAGGTGCTCGACCTGGCTGGCGACGTCACCGATGAGCGAGGAGAAGGTGCCGGTGGCCTGCGCCACGGGGGAGTCGCGCACGAGGATGCGGAAGCCGTCGGTGTTCGCCTCGATGTAGTCCAGCAGCGCCAGCGCCGCCCGTTCGACGACCCGCTTGGGGTGACCACCGGAGCTGAGCTGCTCGGTGAGCATCCCCAGCAGCCGCTGGACCTCTCGGTCGACGACGACGGCGTAGATGCCCTCCTTGCCGCCGAAGTGCTCGTACACCACCGGCTTGGAGACCTTCGCCCGGACGGCGATCTCCTCCACGCTGGTGCCCTCGAAGCCCTTCTCGGCGAAGAGCGCGCGGGAGACCGTGACCAGCTGCTCACGCCGCTCGGAGCCGGTCATCCGTACCCGGGGGGTGCTCCTGGGAGGGTTCACCGGCCCCATCATGCCGTGCCTGTCCACCGGCACCGGCGCGCGGGCGGTGCGAATGGTCCCGGGCCGGCGGGCGGTCGGTGCGGGTCCACCGGGCTCCGGGTGTGGCCAGCGACGCTGGCGTGCGCGCTCCCTGCACGCGCCGGTTCGGTCGCCCGACCCCGGTCCTGGCAGACTGGATCAGCGCATGTGCGCGGTCCGCCCTGGTGTAACGGCAGCACGCAGGCCTTTGGTGCCTTGCGGTCCGGGTTCGAATCCTGGGGGCGGAGCCAGCCGGACGCCCGCGCGACGCTAGAGTGATCCGTGCACGACGCCTGGGGCGACTCCGGGCGGTGATCCACTCGAGGGAGCTGGCGTGAGCCTGACCCAACCTGCTGCTGTCGTCGTCCTTGCCGCGGGTGAGGGCACCCGCATGAAGTCCCGCACCCCGAAGGTGCTCCACGAGATCGGCGGCCGCAGCCTCTTGGGTCATGCGCTGGTCGCCGCCCGCGGGCTCGACCCCGCCCGCCTCGCCGTCGTCGTCCGCCACGAGCGCGACGCCGTCGCCGGCCACGCCACCGAGCTCGACGGCGACGTCCTCGTCGTCGACCAGGACGCGGTCCCCGGCACGGGTCGTGCCGTCCAGTGCGCGCTCTCCGCGCTCGACGCCGCCACGCACGCCGCCGCACTGGCCAACCACGACGGTCCCGGCTCGCCGGGCCACGACCCCGCCCCCCCGGTCCTGACCGGCCCGATCGTCGTCATGGCCGGCGACACCCCGCTGCTCGACGCCGGCACGCTCGCCGAGCTCCTCGCCGCCCACACCGCCGACGGCAACGCCGTGACCGTGCTGACCACCACGGTCGAGGACGCGCACGGCTACGGCCGCATCCTGCGCGAGGAGGGCGCCGTCGTCGGCATCGTCGAGGAGCGCGACGCCACCGCCGAGCAGCGCGAGATCCGCGAGATCAACACCTCCACCTACGTCTTCGACGCCGCCGTGCTCCGCGAGGCCATCGGCTCGGTCGGCCAGGACAACGACCAGGGCGAGGTCTACCTCACCGACGTCGTCGCCCTGGCGCACCGCACCGGCAAGCGGGTCCAGGCGATCGCCGTCGAGGACTCCTGGCTGGTCGAGGGCGTCAACGACCGCGCCCAGCTCGCGGCGCTGGGCGCCGAGCTCAACCGCCGCACCGTGGAGGAGTGGATGCGCGAGGGCGTCACCGTCGTCGACCCCGCCACCACCTGGATCGACGTCGACGTCGAGCTGGCCCGGGACGTCACGATCCTGCCCGGCACCCAGCTCCACGGCCGCACCACGATCGGCGAGGGGTCGGTGATCGGTCCCGACTCCACCCTGACGGACCTCACCGTCGGCACCGACGTCACGGTCGTCCGCACCCACGGCTCGCAGTCCACGCTCGACGACGGCGCGACCATCGGGCCGTTCGCGTACCTGCGGCCGGGGACCCGTCTGGGGCCGAAGGGCAAGATCGGCACCTTCGTCGAGACCAAGAACGCGCAGATCGGCGCCGGGGCGAAGGTGCCGCACCTGACCTACGTCGGTGACGCGGACATCGGCGAGGGCACGAACATCGGTGCCTCCTCCGTCTTCGTCAACTACGACGGCGTGGCGAAGCACCGCACCGTCATCGGCGCGCACGCCCGCACCGGCTCGGACAACATGTTCGTGGCCCCGGTCACCGTCGGCGACGGTGCCTACACCGGTGCCGGCACCACCATCCGTGAGGACGTCCCGCCGGGCGCCCTCTCGGTCACCGGTGCCTCCCAGCGCATCATCGAGGGATGGGTCGTGCGTCGTCGGCCCGGCACCGCGGCGGCCAGGGCGGCCGAGCAGGCCCTCAGCGACGGCACGGGGCTCTCTGAGCAGGCGCAGGCGGAGCGTGCCCGCGGCCAGGACAGCAGCACTCCCCGGGACCACCAGGCCCCGGGTCACACCGACGGAGGGAACACCGAGCGATGACGGGGATCATCACCCACGGCGAGAAGCGGCTCGTGCTAGCCAGCGGCCGTGCACACCCGCAGCTCGCCGCTGACGTCGCGCGCGAGCTCGACATCGAGCTCCTGCCGACCACGGCCTACGACTTCGCCAACGGTGAGATCTACGTCCGCTTCGACGAGTCGGTGCGCGGCTCCGACGTGTTCGTGCTGCAGTCGCACACGGCCCCGATCAACCAGTGGCTCATGGAGCAGCTGATCATGGTCGACGCGCTCAAGCGCGGTTCCGCCAAGCGCATCACCGTCGTGGCACCGTTCTACCCCTACGCCCGCCAGGACAAGAAGCACAGGGGGCGCGAGCCGATCTCGGCCCGTCTGGTGGCCGACCTGTTCAAGACCGCCGGCGCCGACCGGCTGCTGAGCATCGACCTGCACGCCGCCCAGACGCAGGGCTTCTTCGACGGGCCGGTCGACCACCTATGGGCGATGCCGATCCTCACCGAGTACGTCCGCGGCCGCATCGACGCCGCCAACACCGCCGTCGTCTCGCCCGACGCCGGACGCATCCGCGTGGCCGAGCAGTGGGCCGCCAAGCTCGGCGGCGTGCCGCTGGCGTTCGTGCACAAGACCCGCGACATCACGAAGCCCAACCAGGCCGTGGCCAACCGGGTCGTCGGCGAGGTCGAGGGCCGCACCGCCGTCCTGGTCGACGACCTGATCGACACCGGCGGCACGATCGCCGAGGCGGTCAAGGTCGTCCTCGCCGCGGGTGCCTCCGACGTCATCGTCGCCGCGACCCACGGGGTGCTCTCCGACCCGGCCGCGCAGCGGCTGTCCGAGTGCGGCGCGCGCGAGGTCGTGGTCACGGACACCCTGCCGATCCCGGCCGACAAGCGGTTCCGGCAGCTGAAGGTGCTGCCCATCGCCCCGCTCCTGGCACGGGCGATCCGGGAGGTCTTCGACGACGGTTCGGTGACGTCCCTGTTCGACGGGAACGCCTGACCACCGCAGTACCGGCCGACCGACGCCGAGCCTCGCGATCGCGCGGGGCGCTCCGCGCAGACGCGCCCGGCGCTGCTGCGGCGTGCCCTCCTGACCGCGGGCCGGCGGGCGGCTGACGCCCACCGGATCAATGTGGGCCGGCATTGCACAATTCCCTGTCCCGTTTCTCCCACGCTCTCCCGGACTCGGTCATACGCTCGCCGCATGGCTACTGCAGCGTTGCGTCAGTTCACGTCCGAGTCGGTGACCGAGGGGCATCCGGACAAGGTGTGTGACCGGATCTCGGACACGATCTTGGACGCGATGCTGGAGCAGGATCCGGCGGCGCGGGTGGCGGTGGAGACGGTGGTGACCACCGGGCTGGTCCATGTCGTCGGTGAGGTCACGACCGATGCGTATGTGGAGATCCCGCAGCTGGTGCGCGATGAGGTCCGCCGGATCGGGTACACCTCCTCGGCGATCGGTTTCGACGGGTCCTCGTGCGGGGTGTCGGTCTCGATCGGGCAGCAGTCCCCGGACATCTCGGCCGGGGTGTCGAAGTCGTTGGAGGAGCGCACCGAGGCCGGTGGGTTCGACGAGCTGGACCATCAGGGCGCCGGGGACCAGGGGCTGATGTTCGGCTATGCGTGTGACGACACGGCCGAGCTGATGCCGTTGCCGGTCCATCTGGCGCACCGGCTGGCCGAGCGGCTGGCGCTGGTGCGCAAGGAGGCGGTGGTGGCGGGGTTGCGCCCGGACGGCAAGACCCAGGTGACCATCGGCTACGACGGTGACAAGGCGGTGAGCCTGGACACGGTGGTGGTCTCGACCCAGCACGACGAGCACGTCGGGCAGGACTGGTTGGCCGGTGCGATCGCGGCCGAGGTGGTGGCCCCGGTGCTGACGGCCGCGGGCCTGGACCTGGTCACCGAGGGGCATGAGCTGTTGGTGAACCCGACGGGGAAGTTCGTCGTGGGTGGGCCGATGGGCGATGCGGGTCTGACGGGTCGGAAGATCATCGTCGACACCTACGGTGGGATGTCGCGTCATGGTGGTGGCGCGTTCTCGGGCAAGGACCCCTCGAAGGTGGACCGGTCGGCGTCGTACGCGATGCGTTGGGTCGCCAAGAACGTCGTCGCTGCCGGGCTCGCGCGGCGCTGCGAGGTACAGGTCGCCTACGCCATCGGGCGCGCGCACCCGGTGGGGCTGTTCGTGGAGACGTTCGGCACCGAGACGGTGCCGGTGGAGCGGATCGTGGCCGCGGTGCGGGAGGTCTTCGACCTGCGCCCGGCCGCGATCATCCGGGACCTGGACCTGCTGCGCCCGATCTACCGGCACACCTCCGCCTACGGCCACTTCGGCCGCGAGCTGCCCGACTTCACCTGGGAACGCACCGACCGCACCGCCGACCTCCAGTCCGCCGTCGCCGGGCCGTCCGCCGCCGAGCGCCGTCCTGCCGCGGCGCCGCGCCCGGTCGAGCCCGCGCCGCTCCCGACCGCCTGACGCCACCGGTCGTGCACGGCCGCCCACCACCCGAACGAGAGCTGGGGAACTGAATGCTGCAGAAGGCACAGACCGGACGGACGCTGCTCGTGGCATCGACGGGCGGCCATCTGGAACAGCTCTCGAGGCTCCGCCACCGCTTCGAGCCGGCCACCGGCCTCGTGGAGTGGGCGACCTTCGACGACGCCCAGGCCCGGTCGCTCCTGGCCGGGGAGATCGTCCACCACGTGCCGTACATCCCGCCCCGCGGCTACGCCCAGGTGGCGCGTGCCGTGCCCACCGCCGTCCGGCTGCTGGCGAGCGGGACCTTCAGCACGGTGATCAGCACCGGCGCCGGCATCGCCCTCGCGTTCCTGCCGGTCGCCAGGGCTCTCGGGGTGTCGGCCCACTACGTCGAGAGCGCGGCTCGGGCCGACGGGCCCAGCCTCACCGGACGGCTCATCTCGCGGATCCCCGGCATCAACCTCTACGCCCAGTACCAGTCCTGGTCGGACGAGGACTGGGCCTACACGGGGTCGCTGTTCGACGGCTACCGCGCCGTCCCGAACGCCGCCCCGCCGGTGAGGGGCCGTCGGGTCGTCGTCACGCTCGGCACGATGCGGCGCTACGGCTTCCGCCGCGCGGTGGAGCACCTCGTCCGCGTGCTGCCCGAGGTGCTCGAGCCCGACGCCGAGGTGCTGTGGCAGGTGGGCGTCGCCGACGTCAGCGACCTGCCGATCAACGCCCGCGTCGACGTGCCGGCCGCCGAGCTGCACGAGGCGATCACCAAGGCCGACCTTGTGATCGCGCACGCCGGCATCGGCTCCTGCCTCACGGCCCTGGACGCCGGCCGGTGCCCGGTCGTGCTGCCCCGTCGCCCGGAGCTCGACGAGCACGTCGACAACCACCAGAACATGATCGCCCGCGAGCTCGACGGGCGCGGCCTCGCGATCTCCCGCGCGCCCGAGGCTCTCGAGGCCGCGGACCTCTGGGAGGCGATGTCGCGGACGGTCGACCGCGTCGACCGGGCGCAGCCCTTCCCGCTACGAGTGGGCTGACGGCCCGCCCGGCACGGGGAGACGGCGGGTCAGGAAGGCGGTCGTCTGCTGCCACGCCGCGGCGGACGCCTCCGCGTGGTGGAACTCGGGCCGGGGGTTGTCGAAGGCGTGGCCCGCGCCGTCGTGCAGGTGGAACTCCACCTCCGGCCCGCCGACGACCTCCCGGATGTTCAGCACCGTCTCCAGCGGGATGTAGGAGTCGTCCGTGCCGAAGTGGTGGATGCTCGGGGCCGCCACCTGGTCGGCCAGGCCGAGAAGGTTCGGCAGGGCCGAGCCGTAGTAGGAGACGAGGACGTCCGGGGCGTCGGCCGCCGCCACGCTGAACGCGAGGCCGCCGCCGAAGCAGAACCCGACGACGCCCACCGGGCCGCTGGTCTCGGGGCGCTCTCGGAGGGTGCGCAGAGCCGCCACGCCGTCCGCGACCGCCGTGTCCCAGTCGAGGCGGCCCACCAGCGCCATGGCCTGGTCCATGAAGTCCTCGCGGGACTCGTCGACCGTGCCGTCGAGCCGCCAGTAGATCTCCGGCGCCAGCACCGTGTAGCCCAGCTCCGCCAGGTCGCCCGCCCGGTCACGGATGTAGTCCGACACCCCGAAGATCTCCTGGAGCAGCACCAGCCCCGGGCCGCGGCCGCCTGCCGGTACCCACAGGTGCGCCGGCATGGGCCCGTCGACGGTCGGGACGGTCACGGCTACGGGTGCACTCATCGAAACACGCCTCTCGTCTGCTCGTGGCGGGGCTCCGCCGTGGTACCGCCCAGTGTGCCGGTGGCCGCGCCGGAGCGACATGTGAGCCTGGCGACTCCGCCCTGGTTTCCACCTGCCCGGACCTGCCGTTAAGATGGACAGGTTGCCTCGGCGAGGGACGCCGGACGGGCCACTGGCTCGACTGGCGCCGCACCACCTGCACAGCGCGTGCGACGCCCCCGGTTCCGTGATCGACGCGGTGGTGCCTCGCTGCGCCGTCCGTACGACGTCCCACGCTGAGGCCCGCCGCCGACCGAGAACTACTGCCCCAAGGAGACCCCAGTGGCTGACAACACGAAGCTCACCGCGACCAAGCGCACCGAGTTCGGCAAGGGTGCGGCCCGCCGCACCCGTCGCGCCGGCCTGATCCCCGCCGTCCTGTACGGCCACGGGACCGAGCCGCAGCACCTCGCGCTGCCCTCGCACGACACCTTCCTCGCGCTGAAGGACCACGCCAACGCCCTGCTCACACTGGACATCGAGGGCAAGGACCAGCTGGCCCTGGCCAGGGACGTCCAGCGCGACCCGGTCCGGCGCACCATCGAGCACATCGACTTCGTCGTCGTCCGCCGGGGCGAGAAGGTCACCGTCGAGGTCCCGCTGCACGTCGAGGGCGAGTCCGCCCCCGGCACGATCCACCAGCTCGAGCTGCAGCACCTGACGGTCACCGTGCCGGCCACCCGCATCCCCGACCAGGTCGTCGTCACGATCGACGGTCTCGAGGACGGGCACATCGTCCGCGTCGGCGACATCCCCACGCCCGAGGGCGCCTCCATCGACGCCGACCCCGAGGCCGCCGTCGTGATCATCTCCATCCCGCGCGCCACCGCCGAGGACCTCGAGGCCGACGAGGCCGCCGCCGAGGCCGGTGCCGAGGCCGGCGCCGAGGGCGGCTCCGCCCCGACCGAGGAGTCCGAGGAGTCCGAGGAGGCCTGACCTCCCGTCCCGTCCGTCGCGCCCAGGCCACTCGGCCTGGGCGCGACGTGCATGTCCGGACCTCGAGCGGTCCCGCCGCCGAAGCAGAAGGAGCAGCATGAGCCCGTGGCTCGTCGTCGGTCTGGGGAACCCCGGGCCGCAGTACGCCGGCAACCGGCACAACGTCGGCCAGATGGTCCTCGACGTCCTCGCGGCCAGGCTGGGCGCCACCTTCACCGCGCACAAGGCGCGCGCGCAGGTGCTCGACGCCAGGGTCGGCACGCTGCCCGGCGGGGCTCCCGGACCGCGCGTGGTCCTCGCCAAGCCGGGCTCCTACATGAACGTCTCCGGCGGCCCCGTCGGTGCGCTGGTGAAGTTCTACGGCGCCGACCCGGCGCGGCTCCTCGTGGTCCACGACGAGCTCGACCTGCCGCCGGACACGCTGCGGCTCAAGCTCGACGGCGGCGAGGGCGGCCACAACGGTCTGCGCTCGATCTCCCAGGCGCTCGGCACGCGGGCCTACGTCCGCCTGCGGGTCGGGGTCGGCCGCCCGCCCGGACGCATGGACGCCGCGGACTACGTGCTGCGCGACTTCGCCGCCGCGGAACGGCCCGGCCTCGGCGTGACCCTGGAGGAGGCGGCCGACGCCGTCGAGGACGTCGTGACCCTCGGCCTGGAGAAGGCGCAGCTGCGGCTCCACACGACGAGCTGACGCACGGCGGAGCCCGCCCGGACCAGGTCCGGGCGGGCTCCGGTGTTCACGCCGGGCGGTAAGCGCCCGTCACGGCGTGGGACCGACCCAGAGGTCGTCGAACAGCCCCATGACCGGTGCGCTCGTCGCCGATCCGGACAGGTAGGCCCGCAGCGCGACGCCTCCCGCGTCCTGCAGCCCGGCGGTGGAGTCCGTGGCGGACACCGTCCAGGCGTCGGGCTCCGGCGTCCCGGTCGTCCAGACCTTCGCCCGCACGGTGGTGGGCGAGGTCCCGAAGGCCTGCACCCGCACCTCGAGGAGCTGTCCGGCGGTCGCGGTGACCCCGGGCACGGTGCGCGACTGCAGGTAGGACTCGGAGTTCGCCACCCGCCGGCCGAGGGTGGCGATCACCTGACCGGTCGACGTCTGCCGGGTGTCGAGGAAGTAGCGGTCACCGCTCGGCAGGTAGCGCGGCGTCACCGTGAGGTACGTCCCGCCGCCGGTGGGCGCCTTGTCGGCACCGACCCGGACCTTCATGTCCGTGTCGGTCGAGGAGATCCCGCCGAGCACCATGCCCGGGCCCGCCCCGGGGCTGCCCATCCGGATCAGGCCCGTCCCGCCGGCGACCGAGAAGTTCGACGAGCTCCCGCTCCGGGTCCAGATGCCGCCGAGGTCGGCGCTGCCCCAGCCGTTGCTGACCGACCGGGTGAAGGCGTCGAGGGCGAGCGGCGTCGCCTCGGCGCTCACGGTGACCTCCTGGGTGAGGCTCTTGGTCGCACCGTCGTCGTCGGTGACCGTGAGCGTGACGTCGTACGTGCCGGCGGTCGCGTACGTGTGGCTCGCCGTGGCCCCGGTGGCGGTGGCGCCGTCGCCGAACGTCCACGCGTAGGAGGCGATGGTGCCGTCCGGGTCCTCCGACCCCGTGCCGTCGACGCCGACCGTGAGACCGTTCGGCGAGGTGGTGAACGAGGCCGTGGGGGCGACGTTCGCCGCGGCGATGGTGACCTGCTGGGTCAGCTCGTCCGTCTGGCCGTTGTCGTCGGTGACGGTGAGCGTGACGTCGAACGTGCCGCCGCTGCCGTAGGTGTGGGAGGCGGTGGCCCCGGTGGCGGTGCCGCCGTCGCCGAACTCCCAGCCGTAGGACGCGATGGTGCCGTCGTCGGTCGATCCGCGGCCGTCCACGGCGAGCGTGGTGCCGGTGACCGCGGTGGTGAACGCCGCCACCGGTGGCGCGTCGGCGGCGGCCACGGTGACCTCCTTCGTCAGGCTCCTGCTGGCGCCGTCGTTGTCGGTGACGGTCAGGGTGACGTCGTACGTCCCCGGTGCGGCGTACGTGTGCGAGGCGGTCGCGCCGGTGGCCGTGCCGCCGTCGCCGAACGTCCACGCGTACGACGCGATCGTCCCGTCGGCGTCGCTCGAGTCCGACCCGTCGACGCTCACGCCGAGCGCGTCGGTCGCGACGTCGAAGGCCGCGACCGGTGCCGCGTTCGGGGGCTCGGCCCCGGTGGCTGCCGCGTAGTGGGCCGCGACCCTGGCCCCGGAGAGCGCCGTCTTGTAGATGGCGACCTCGTCGATGTCACCGGCGAAGCTGCCGCCGGCCGGGGCGGACGGCCACCCGCTGAGGGTGTCGGTGCCGATGCGCCAGTAGCCGATGGACAGGTGCTCACCGACGGTGACGTCGGAGCGGGCGCCGACCCGCTCGCCGTCGAGGTAGAGCGTCATGCCGCCCCCGGAGAGGGTGGCGACCGCGTGGTGCCAGTCGCCGTCGTTGTACGTCCCCGGGCTGGTGACCACCACCCGGTCGGCGTTCGGCTTGACGCCGAAGTGAACGCGTCCGGAGGTGTCCATGTAGAGCTGGCGGTCGTGCTTGCTGGAGGTCCGGTCCGTGTTCCGGTTGCTCCAGCCGACGATCCGGCCGCCGGCCGTGGTCGTGGTCTTGAACCACGTCTCGACCGTGAAGACGTCCGGCGGGTTGCCCGGTGTGGTGGTCACGGCCATCCCGGTGGTGTCCCCGGAGAAGGTGACGGCGGTGTCGTCGTCGCCGCCGATCGCACCGCCGGCGCCGAGGGTCACCCCGGCGGAGGTCGTGAGCGGGTGGAACCCGACCGCGTCGGCGACGGTCGAGCCCGAGGCCTCGCCCATCCGCCAGTAGTCGGTCGGCTCGTCGTCGTACACGGCCTCGACGTAGTCGCTGTTCGTCCCGCTCGACGCGACGGTCACGTTCGTCCACGGCGAGTTGGCGATGTTCCCGAACGGGTCGGTCACGGCGACGCGGTAGCGGTGCGTGGACCCCGGCGCGAGGCCGGTGTCGGTGAAGCCCATGGTGTAGGGGTTCCAGAACCGCGCCTCAGCCGTGCGGGTGTGGACCAGGCCGGAGCCGTTCTGGTTGTCGCGGTAGACCCGGTAGGTGAGGTTCTCGTTGTCGATGTCCTGGTTGGTGCGCCAGTTGATCCGCACCTGACCGGTCTCGGTCGAGCTGACGTTGAGCGGGTAGGTGGCGTTGAACAGGGTCGGGCCCTCGTCGTTGGGCGCCCTGCTGCTCACCGTGAAGCGCGTCAGGCCCTGCTGGCTCGTGCCGTTCACCCGGGTGAACTCGCCGCCCATGACGACGTAGTCGCTGTTGCCGACGACGCTCCACGGCCCCTGGAACTGGCCGGTGTAGGTGCCGGCGTTCAGGTTCGGGAACCACGCGAGGTGCTCCGAGGTCGGCTGCCCCTCGAAGCTGTAGTACCGGCGCTGGTCCGGCTCCCACGACGCCGTGCCGGTGACGTCCCGGCCGAACGCGACACCGCGGTAGTACGGGTAGTCGCCCACGCCGCCGGCGCCCTGTCGGACTCCGTCGATGTTCTCGCAGTAGTGGGTGTGGCCGGCGCCGTAGATGACGTCACCGATCGGGAAGACGCCGTACATGTCGCCGTGGCAGTCGTTGAGCCAGTGGACCTTGCCGTCGTCCCAGCTCGCTGCGAACACGCCCTCCCAGGTGCCGCCGCTCCTGCCGAAGGTCCAGCCGCCGCCGTAGATGTACGTGCCGTCGGTGGCCAGGGTGTCGATGGCGCCGTCGACCGTTCCGTTGCGGACCCACTGGTTGGTCTCGAACGGCAGGCTCGCGCCGGTGACGGCGTCGACCATGCCTAGCCCGTAGCCGGGGTTGCTCGACCCGTTCAGTGCGGTGAAGCCGCCGCCGACGGCGACCTTCGTGCCCTGCGGGTTGACGGTGATGGCGTCCACGATGCCGCCGGTGGCCTGGGGCGCCCAGTCGAGCAGCGCACCGTTGGAGGCGTTGAACGCGGCGAGGTTCCGGCGGTCGGCGTTGCCGACGCCGCTGAAGTTCCCGCCGACGAACACCTTGGAGTTCGTCGCCACCACGGCGCGGACGTGGTAGTTCACCGACGGTGCGAAGTTCGGCACCAGGGCTCCGGTGTTGGCGTCGAAGGCGGCGATCCGCTGCCGGGTCTGGCCGTTGACGGTCGTGAACTCGCCGCCGACGTAGATCCGCGACCTGTCCGGGGACACCGAGATCGAGCGCACCTGCTGGTTGAACGTCGGCGCGAACGAGGTCATCTGTCCCGTCGTCACGTTGAAGGCCATCATGTTCGCGCGCGGCACGGTGTTCTGCCCCGCGGGCGATCCTGCGGGCCTCGCGTTCGAGAAGCTGCCGCCGACGTAGACGATGTCACCGACCATGGCCATCGACCAGACGACGCCGTTGATCTGCGGGGTAGGCAGCTCGTCGGCGGAGACGGTGACGGGGGAGGCCGGGTCGGACGGGTCGGCGGGGGCGGTGTCGGCGTGCGTCGTCGAGGCTCCGACGAGGCTCACGCTGACGGTCAGGACGACGGCCGACAGTGCGGCCACGAGCAGCCGCAACCTCGTTGCGGCTCGCCCTGGTGGTGTGCTGAGAGTGTTCAAGGCGATCAACCCCACATCGTGAGTGCTGGACCCGGACGCCACTGCGGCGGGCGGGGTTTCCCGGTTGGCGGTTGGCCGCCGGGTGGACGGACCGGCCGATCGATTCGATGGATCCCGCGGGGGCTGGTAGACCAGCTCGCTCGGGGTGTGAGCAGTATGGGACGGGGCATCGAGGCGGGAGGTCCGCATTTCCCGCAGCGCCACCGCAACCCTGTGCTCTTGGGGCCCTCGACGCGACGCTGCGTCGAGGGCCGTTCGTTGCCGGTGCGGTCCCGCGGGGCCAGCACCGGTGAGCCGCTCGGGCTCGGTGCTGCCGGCCGGGCTCTGGGACCCGGCCGGCAGGTGATCACGGCAGGCGTCGGATGCCGAGAGTGTCCCTCCCGTCCCCGTTCCAGTCGCCGACGTAGACCTCGTCGGTGGCCCGGCCGTAGCGCAGCTCGATGTCCGCGTTGCCCGGGGCGATGGAGTTCTTGACGTAGTACGTCGCCCCGCGGCGGACGGCGAAGGTGTCCTTGCCGTCGCCGTCCCAGTCCCCGGCGAGGGTGATGTCGTCGGCCCTGCCGTAGACCACGACCTGGTCGGCGTTGCCGGGGGCGATGGAGTTCTTCACGAAGTACTGCGCGCCGCGCCGTACCGCGAAGGTGTCCTTGCCGTCGTTGTTCCAGTCCCCGACGACGACCTGGTCGCCGGAGCGGCCGTAGGCGACGACCTGGTCCGCCGGGCCGCTGGAGAGGTCGTTCTTGACGTGGTACTGGGCGCCGCGCCGCACCGCGAGGGTGTCGACGCCGTCGCCGTCCCAGTCTCCGACGAGCACCGTGTCGCCGGGGCGCCCGTAGACGAAGACCGACTCGGCGGCACCGCCTCGGGGTGCGTTGTTGACGTAGAAGACGTTCCCACGCCGGACCGTGATCGAGTCGGTCCCGTCGCCGTCCCAGTCCCCGATGAGGACCGCGTCGGCCGGCCGGCCGTACATGAACACGTGGTTCGCCCTGGTGGTCCAGGCGTCGTTGAGGAAGAACCCGTACGTCGGCTCCGTGGGCCTGGTCGGCTCCGGCTCCGGCTCCGGCTCGGGCTCCGGACTGGGGGCCGTGACCGTGACCTGCTTGGTGAGGGTCTTGCGGGCTCCCTCGTCGTCGACGACCGTCAGCGTGATCCCGTGGGTGCCGGCCGCCGTGTAGGTGTGCTCCGCCGTCCGACCGGTGGCGGTGTTGCCGTCGCCGAAGGCCCAGGCGTAGGACGCGATCGACCCGTCCGGGTCGCTTGAGGTCGAGGCGTCCACGCTCACGGTGAGCTCGTCGGCATCGACGTCGAACGCGGCGGTGGGAGCCTGGTTCGGGACCTCGACCGGCTCGGGGACGGTGACCTCCTTCGTCAGGCGTCGCGTCCCGCCGTCGTCGTCCTTCACGGTGAGGGTGACGCCGTAGGTGCCGGCGGTCGCGTACGTGTGGCCGGCCGTCGGCCCGGTGGCGGTGGCGCCGTCGCCGTCGCCGAACGTCCACGCGTAGGACGCGATCGTCCCGTCCGGGTCGCTCGAGCCGGTGCCGTCGACGGTGACCCGCAGACCCTCGGTGGCCGTCGTGAACGCCGCCGTCGGGACCGTGTTCGGCGGTTCGTCCCCGGCGCCCGCCTCGTGGTGCACGGCGACGCGGGCGGCGGAGAGCTCGGTCTTGTAGATGGCGACCTCGTCGATGTCACCGTCGAAGTAGGCGCTCGTCGGTGCCGAGGGCCACCCGTCGACCGTGAAACCGCCGAGGCGCCAGTAGCCGCGCGAGAGGTGCTCGCCGACCGTGACGTCGGCGCGGGACCCCACCGCCACGCCGTCGAGGTAGAGCGTCATGCCGGCCTTGGACAGCGTCCCGACGACGTGGTGCCAGGTGCCGTCGTTGTACGTCCCGGGGCTGGACACCACCTCCCTGTTCTCGTTGGGCTTGACCCCGAAGTGGATGTGGCCGGCGTCGTCCATGTAGAGCTGGCGGTCGTGCTTCGGCCGTCTGTCGGAGTTGTTGGCCCAGCCGATGATCCGCCCGCCGGTTCCGGTGGTGGTCCGGAACCAGGCCTCGACAGAGAAGAGGTCGGGCGGGTTGTCCGTGGTGCGGGTTGTGGCGTAGCCCGTGCTCGTGCCGTCGAAGGTCACGGACCCGTCGTCGTCGCCGGCGATCGCGCCGTCGATGCCGTCGGTGGCCCCGGCCGAGGCGGCGAGGAGGTGGAAGCCGACGTTGTCCTCGACGATGCGCTCGGCGTAGTCCTCGATGGTCCTCTCCGAGATCTCGTCCATCCGCCAGTAATCGGTGGGCTCGTCCTCGTACACGGCCGTGACGTAGTCGCTGTCCGTCCCGGTCGAGGCGACGGTCACCTCGGTCCACGGTGAGTTCGCGACGTTGCCGAAGGGGTCCAAGACCTGGACGCGGTACCGGTGGGTCGACCCGGGCACCAGGCCGGTGTCGGTGTGGCCCATGGTGAAGGGGTTCCAGAACCTCGCCTCGACCTGGCGGGTGTGGATCCGGTTCGCGCCTGCCACCTCGTCGCGGTAGAGCCGGTACTCGAGGTACTCGTTGTCGATGTCCTGGTTGGTGCTCCAGCTGATGCGCACCTCGCCCGCGGCGGTGGAGCGCACGTTGAGCGGGTAGGTCTCGTCGAAGAGGTACGGACCCTGGTCGTTGGGTGCGTTGTCGCTGACCGTGAACCGCGTCAGCCCTTGCTGGCTCGTGCCGTTGACGCGGGTGAACTCGCCGCCCATGACGACGTAGTCGGTGTTGCCGGTCACCGCCCACGGCCCCTGGTTCTGGCCGGTGTAACTGCCGGCGTTGATGCTGGGGTACCAGCCGAGCTGCGCGGAGGTTGGCTGCCCCTCGAAGCTGTAGTAGCGGCCCTGGTCCGGCTCCCACGACGCGGTGCCCGTGGGCTCGCGGCCGAAGGCGATGGCCCGGTAGTAGGGGTAGCTCCCCACGCGGCCGTCGTCCTGGCGGACCCCGTCGATGTTCTCGCAGTAGTGCGCGTGGTTGGCGACATAGATGACGTCGCCGATCGGGAAGACGCCGTAGGTGTCGCCGTGGCAGTCGTTGAGCCAGTGCACCTTGCCGGCGTCCCAGCTCGCCGCGAAGACACCCTCCCAGGTGCCGCCCTCCTTGCCGTAGGTCCACCCGCCGCCGTAGACGTAGGTCCCGTCGGTCGCCAGGGTGTGGATGGCGCCGGCGTCCGTGCCGTTGCGGACCCACTGGTTGGTCTCGAACGGCAGGCTGGCCCCGGTGACGGCGTCGAGCATGCCGAGGCCGTAGCCCGGGTCGTCCGACCCGTTCAGCTCGGTGAACCCGCCGCCGACGACGACCTTCGTCCCCTCCGGGTTGACGGTCATCGAGTCCACGACGCCGCCCGTCGCCTCGGGCGCCCAGTCCAGCAGCTCGCCGCTCGCCACGTCGAACGCGGCGAGCCGGCCGCGGTCGACGCTGCCGACGCCTGAGAAGTTCCCGCCGACGAAGACGGTGGAGTTCGTGGCGACGACGGCGTGGACGTGGTAGTTCATCGGCGGTGCGAAGGGCAGCAGGGCACCGGTGGCCGCGTCGAACGCGGCCACCCGATCGCGCGGCTGGTCGTTGACCGACCTGAACTCGCCGGCGACGTAGATGCGACGCTGGTCTGGGGAGACCGCGACCGAGAGGATCTGCCCGTCGAACGTCGGCGCGAAGTCCGTCATCACGCCGGTCGTGACGTCGAACGCCATCATGTTCGAGCGCGCCACGGTGTTCTGCCCCGGCTGCGACCCGGCCGGCCTGGCGGTCGTGAACTCCCCGCCCACGTAGACGAGGTCGCCGACCATGGCCATCGACCAGATCACGCCGTCGATCTGGGGGGACGGCAGCCCGTCGGCGGAGACGGTCACGGGCGTGGCCGGGTCGGACGGGTCGGCGGGGGCGGTGTCGGCCTGCGCGAGGGACGCACCGCCGAGGCTGACGCCGGTGACGGCCAGTGCGACGACCGACCAGGTGGCGACGAGCGAGCGCAGCCTCGTCCTGGTCCGTCCCGAGCTCGGGGAAGTCTTCAAGGCGATCAACCTCAGATCATCAGTGCTGGAACCCGGACGCCACTGCGGCGGGCGGAGTTTCCGGTTGGCGGTGGCCGCCTAGCTGGCGGACCGGCCGATCGATTCGAGGGTTCCCGTGGGGGCTGGCGCACCAGCTCGCTCGGGTTCGGTGGTGCCGGCCGGGCCCGGGGGCCCGGCCGGCAGGTGGTCACGGCAGGCGTCGGATGCCGAGGGTGTCGCTCCCGTCCCCGTTCCAGTCGCCGACGTAGACCTCGTCGTCTGCCCGGCCGTAGACCAGGACAGTGTCTGCGTCACCAGCGGCGATGGTGTCCTTCACGTAGTACGTCGCGCCGCGTCGCACCGCGAAGGTGTCCTTGCCGTCGCCGTCCCAGTCCCCGGCGAGGGTCACGTCCTCTGCCCTGCCGTAGACGACGACCCTGTCGGCGTTGCCGGGTGCGATGGCGTCCTTCACGAAGTACTGCGCGCCGCGCCGTACCGCGAAGGTGTCCTTGCCGTCGTCGTCCCAGTCCCCGACGACGACCTGGTCGCCGGAGCGGCCGTAGGCGACGACCTGGTCCGCCGGGCCGCTGGAGAGGTCGTTCTTCACGTGGTACTGCGCGCCGCGCCGTACCGCGAGGGTGTCGACGCCGTCGCCGTCCCAGTCTCCGACGAGCACCGTGTCGCCGGGGCGTCCGTAGACGAAGACGGACTCGGCGGCTCCGCCGCGGGGTGCGTTGTTGACGTAGAAGACGTTTCCACGTCGGACCGTGATCGAGTCGGTCCCGTCGCCGTCCCAGTCCCCGATGAGGACCGCGTCGGCCGGCCGGCCGTACATGAACACGTGGTTCGCCCTGGTGGTCCAGGCGTCGTTGAGGAAGAACCCGTACGTCGGCTCCGTTGGCCTGGTCGGCTCCGGCTCCGGCTCGGGCTCCGGCTCCGGCTCGGGTTCGGGCTCGGGGCTGGGGGCCGTGACCGTGACCTGCTTGGTGAGGGTCTTGCGGGCGCCCTCGTCGTCGGCGACCGTCAGCGTGATCCCGTAGGTGCCGGCCGCGGTGTAGGTGTGCTCCGCCGTGGCGCCGGTGGCGGTGTTGCCGTCGCCGAAGGTCCAGGCGTAGGACGCGATCGACCCGTCCGGGTCGCTGGAGGTCGAGGCGTCCACGCTCACGGTGAGCTCGTCGGCATCGACGTCGAACGCGGCGGTGGGAGCCTGGTTCGGGGCCTCGATCGTGACCTCCTCCGTGGTGGTGGCGGTGGCGCCGTCGTTGTCGGTGACGGTCAGGGTGACGACGTAAGTGCCTGCGCCGTCGTAGGAGTGCTGCGCGGAGGAGCCGGTGGCATCCTCGCCGTCGCCGAAGTCCCAGCTGTAGGCCGTGATGGTTCCGTCGGCGTCGCTGGAGCCGGTGCCGTCGACGGTGACCCGCTGTCCGTCGATGGTGCTGGTGAACGAAGCCGTAGGGCCTTCGTTCGGCGCTGCGACCGTGACCTTCTTGGTGAGGCTCTTCGTCGCACCGTCGTTGTCGGTGACGGTGAGGGTGACGTCGTAGGCGTCGCCGGCGGTGTAGGTGTGGCTCGCCGTGGCGCCGGTGCCGGTGGCGCCGTCACCGAAGTCCCACTCGTAGGAGATGACGTCTCCGTCGGTGTCGGTCGAGGCGGAGGCGTCCACGCTCACCGTGAGCTCATCGACGTCAAAGTCGAACGCGGCGTCGGGTGCCTGGTTCGGCGCCTCGATCGTGACCTGTTCGGTGGCGGTGTCGGTGGCGCCGTCGTCGTCGGTGACTGTGAGTGTCACGTCGTAGGTTCCACCGGCGGTGTAGGTGTGTTCCACCGTGGCGCCGGTTGCGGTGTTGCCGTCGCCGAAGGTCCACGCGTAGGACGCGATCGACCCGTCGGAGTCGGTCGAGGCGGAGGCGTCCACGCTGACGGTGAGCTCGTTGACGTCCGTGTCGAAGGCGGCGTCGGGAGCCCCGTTCGGGGTGACGACGGTGACCTGCTCGGTGCTGGTGCCCGTGGCGCCGTCGTCGTCGGTGACTGTGAGGGTCACCTCGTAGGTGCCACCGTCGGTGTACGTGTGCTCCGCCGTCGACCCGGTGGCGGTGCCGCCGTCGCCGAAGTTCCACGCGTAGGCGGTGACGGTGCCATCGGCGTCGGTCGAGCCGGTGCCGTCGACGGTGACCTTCAGCCCGTCGGCGGTGCTGGTGAACGCGGCCGTGGGGGCTTGGTTCGGTGCGACGACGGTGACCTCCTTGGTCAGGCTCTTGGTCGCGCCGTCGTTGTCCGTCACGGTGAGGGTGACCTGGTAGGTGCCGGCGTCGGTGTAGGTGTGGCTCGCCGTGGCGCCGGTGGCTTCGCCGCCGTCACCGAACGTCCACGCGTAGGAGGCCACGGCTCCGTCCGGGTCGCTGGAGCCGTTGCCGTCGACGTCGACCCGCAGGCCGTCGGTCGTGCTGGTGAATGCGGCCGTGGGCGCTTCGTTGGGCGGTGGCACGTCATGGGCCCCGGCCTCGTGGTGCGCTGCGATTCGGGCTGCGGAGAGCTCGGTCTTGTAGATCGCGACCTCGTCGATGTTGCCGGCGAAGTACCCGCTCGTCGGTGCCGAGGGCCACCCGCTGACGGTGTAGCCGCCGATGCGCCAGTAGCCGCGAGAGAGGTGCTCGCCGACCGTGACGTCCTCGCGGGATCCGACCTCTTCGCCGTCGAGGTACAGCGTCATGCCGCCCTTGGACAGCGTGGCGGCGGCATGGTGCCAGGTGCCGTCGTTGTAGGTTCCCGGACTGCTGACCACCAGCCGGTCAGCGGCGGGCTTGACCCCGAAGTGGATGTGGCCGGCGTCGTCCATGTACAACTGCCGGTCGTGCTTGGCTCGTCGCTCCGAGTTGTTGGCCCAGCCGACGATCCGGCCGCCGGTGTCGGTCGTGGTCCGGAACCAGGCCTCGAGCGTGAACACGTCCGGCGGGTTGCCGACCGTGCTCGTCGTGGCGTAGCCGGTGCTCGTGCCGTCGAAGGTGGCGGCCGCGTCGTCGTCCCCGGCGATCGCTCCGCCGGCACCGCCGGTCACGCCGGCTGCTGTCGTCAGGGGGTGGAAGCCGGTGGTGTCCTCGACGGTCGAGCCGGAGACGTCGCCCATGCGCCAGTAGTCGGTGGGCTCGTCCTCGTACACGGCCGTGACGTAGTCGCTGTCCGCCCCGCTGGAGGCGACGGTCACCTCGGTCCACGGCGAGTTCGCGACGTTGCCGAAGGGGTCCCAGACCTGCACTCGGTACTGGTGGGTCGAGCCCGGCTCGAGCCCGGTGTCGGTGAACCCCATGGTGAAGGGGTTCCAGAACTTCGCCTCGACCTGGCGCGTGTGGATCCGGCCCTCCGCCGTTATCACGTCCCGGTAGAGCCGGTACTCGAGGTACTCGTTGTCGATGTCCTGGTTGGTGCTCCAGCTGATGCGCACCTCGCCCGCTGCCGTGGAGCGCACGTTGAGCGGGTAGGTGTCGTTGAACAGTGTCGGCCCCTCGTCGTTGGGGGCGTTGTCGCTGACCGTGAACCGGGTCAGGCCCTCCTGGCTCGTGCCGTTGACGCGGGTGAACTCTCCGCCCATGACGACGTACTCGCTGTTGCCCGTGACGCTCCACGGACCTTGGAACTGCCCGGTGTAGGTGCCCGCGTTGAAGCTGGGGTACCACCCGAGCTGCGAGGAGGTCGGCTGGCCCTCGTAGTTGCCGTAGCGGTTCTGGTCGGGCTCCCAGGTGGCGGTGCCGGTGACGTCCCGGCCGAATGCGATCGCCCGGTAGTACGGGTAGTCGCCGACGCCGCCGTCGCCCTGTCGGACTCCGTCGATGTTCTCGCAGTAGTGGGCGTGGTTGGCGACGTAGATGACGTCGCCGATCGGGTGGACGCCGTAGGTGTCGCCGTGGCAGTCGTTGAGCCAGTGCACCTTGCCGTCGTCCCAGCTCGCGGCGAAGACGCCCTCCCAGTTGCCGCCGCGGGCGGTGTACGTCCATCCGCCGCCGTAGATGTAGGTCCCGTCTGTGGTCAGCGTGCCGACCGAGCCGTTGTCGGTGCCGTTGCGGACCCACGTGTTCGTCTCGAACGGCAGGCTGTCGCCCGTGACGGCGTCGAGCATGCCGAGCCCGTACCCGGGATCGTCCGAGCCGTTCAACGCGGTGAACCCGCCGCCGACGACGACCTTGGTCCCCTCCGGGTTGACGGTGATCGCGGCCACGATGCCGTCGGTCGCCTGGGGTGCCCAGTCCAGCAGGTCGCCGCTCGCCGTGAACGCGGCGAGCCTGCCACGGTCGACATTGCCGACGCTGCCGAAGTTCCCGCCGGCGAACACCTTGGAGTTCGTGGCGACGACGGCGTGCACGGAGCCGTTGACAGGCGGCGCGAAGGGCAGCAGCGCACCGTTGTCGGCGTCGAAGGCGGCGATACGCTGGCGGGTCTGCCCGTCGACGGTCGTGAACTCGCCGCCGACGTAGATGCGCTCGTTGTCCGGGGAGACCGCGACCGAGAGGATCTGCCCGTTGAAGTCCGGTGCGAAGGCAGTCAGCTCCCCGGTCGTCACGTCGAAGG
Organism: Georgenia subflava; assembly: GCF_009193155.1. Classification (GTDB taxonomy): domain Bacteria; phylum Actinomycetota; class Actinomycetes; order Actinomycetales; family Actinomycetaceae; genus Georgenia; species Georgenia subflava. The sequence goes on along the minus strand of NZ_VUKD01000007.1, from coordinate 28,644 downwards.
CCATCATGTTCGAGCGCGGCACGGTGCCCTGACCATCGGGGGATCCGGCCGGCCTCGCGGTGGTGAACTCGCCTCCCACGTAGACGACGTCGCCGACCATGGCCATCGACCAGACCACACCGTCGATCTGCGGCGTGGGCAGTGCGTCGGCGGAGACGGTCACCGGCGTGGCCGGGTCGTCCGGGTCTGCGGGCGCCGTATCGGCCCGCGCCGTCGATGCACCGACGAGGCCGATGCTCACGATCATGACGACGGCGGACCAGTAGGCGACGAGCAGCCGCAGTCGCACGGCACCTCGCCCTGACGGTGTGCTGGACGTTTTCAAGACGATCAACCCCACATCGTGAGTGCTGGCACCCGGACGCCATCACGCCGGGCAGGACCCTCCGGTGGCCGTGGCCGCAGGAGGTCGAACCTGTCAGGCGACGGAGCCGGCGAAGGCCACGGTCGGGGCCTCGCCGGTGTAGCTGATCTCGACGCGGACGTCGTCGCGCTGGTCCTCGGGGACGGCGAAGACGTACGTTCCGGTGACGGTCGCACCGGCTGCGAGCTCACCCTGCAGCGGCGAGCTGCCTTCGCGGAAGGTGCTGGCCGGCGTGCGGTCCGCGCCTGAGGAGAGGAAGACGACCACGCCGTCGAGGGGGATCGCCTCGGCGGAGTCGTTCCTGGCCTCGACGGTCACCTCCAGCGCGGGGCCGGAGATCTCGCCCGGGGCCCGGGCGACCCCCTGGACCGAGGTGATGCCGGTGAGGGCCACCGTGACACCGGTGCCGAAGTCGCCGGTCTCGTCGAGCGGGACCGGCGCCTTGACCGGGACCGGCTCGACCGCCTCGGTGGCACCCTCGCCGAGGGCGGCGGGCGTCCCCGGGCTCGGTGCCGGGATCGGGGTGCCGTCCGGCATCTCGCTGGGCGCCTCGGTCGGTTCCGCCGCCGGCTCCTCGGCCGGCTCTTCGGCCGGCTCTTCGGCCGGTTCCTCAGCCGGTTCCTCGGTCGACGGTGCAGCTGGTTCCGTCGACGGGTCCTCCGGCGCGGCGGAGGCTGATGCCGCCCGGTCCGCCCCGGCCGTCCCCGGCGACCGGCCCTCCACGGCCGACGAGACGGCCCAGGCCACCAGGCCGAGGATCGCCGCGACGGCCACCGCCAGGACGAGGAGCCGGGTGCGGCTCCGCGCCGAAGTGTGCGTGTGCATGTCCTGCTCCCCAACTCCCCCTGCTGCCAGGAGTATGGGTCTGGGCACGGAGGCCGTAGGTCCGCATTTCCCGCATTGCTCCCGCAACGAAGACCACGACGGCACCCCGACGCCCTCGACGCCGGGAAGGATGTCTCGCGGGGACAGGCGAAGACCTATGAGTTCTCAATCAGGGAGCAGGCGATGGGTGAGCAGGCTGTCGGCGAGGTGGGATACGTCCCGGGTGGTTTCGACATGTTCCACATCGGTCACCTCAACATCCTTCGTGCCGCACGGTCGCGGTGCGACCGTCTCGTTGTCGGCGTGGCCACCGACGAGGCCCTCGTCGCGATGAAGGGCGCCGCGCCGGTGGTGCCTCACGACGAGCGGATGGAGATCCTCTCGAGCCTGAGGTTCGTCGACGCCGTCGTCCCGGACGTCGACGTCGACAAGCGGATCGCGTGGCGCGCAAACCGCTTCGACATCCTCTTCAAGGGCACGGACTGGCTCGGGACCCCCAAGGGCGAGCGGTTGGAGAGCCAGATGCGGGAGGTGGGGGCCAGAGTGGTGTATCTGCCCTACACGCCCAGCACGTCGTCCACGATGCTTCGCGCCTTCCTCACCGACGCCATCGCGACGGCGCCCGCCAGCCGTTAGGACGGCGTCTGGTCCGTCGTCGCGAGGTTCGCCAGCTGACGCAGCTCCCGCCTCGAACGGATGCCGAGCTTGCGATACGTGCTGGTGAGCCGCAGCTCGACGGTCCGCACCGAGACGTACAGCGCACTGGCGATCTGCCCGTTCGTCAGGCCACGGTGCACGAACCGCGCGACCCTCAGCTCGTCCTCCGTGAGGCTGGTGATGTCCGCCTCGGCGGGTGCCTGCGCACGCTCGAGCCGCTCGATCTCGCGGTCGGTCACCTGCGCACGGCCGGCCGCTGCGCACTTGTCGTACAGCTGCCGGGCCCGCTGGAGGAGCAGCAGCCGGTACGCGTCCCGCTGTGTCGGCAGGTCTGGGTCGCCGTGCGCCTGGGCCGCGTACTCCTCGGCCGTCAGTGCGCCCAGCCGGTCGGCGGCGAGCTCCAGCACCTGCGCCACGTGGGCGGGGAAGGTCGAGTCCCGACCGGCTCGCTCCACCGCGGCGACCACCGCGACAAGCCCCTCGGCGGGAGCGCTGAGCAGGTCGAGGGTGGCCGCCGGCGCGACGTCGTCCGCCGCGTCACCGGCCGCGGCCCGAAGCCTGGTGCTCACCACCTCGACCAGCTCGGCGCTGCTGCTCGGCCCCGCCCGGTGCAGGTGAGAAGCCAGGTCGATCAGCGTCGTCGGCAGGACCCGGCCCGCCCGTACCGCCCGCGCGAGGTGCTCGGCCGCCTCGGCGGGGACACCGGCGAGCTGGGCGCGCAGACCCTGGGCCTCGTGGAGTGCGGCCGAGAGGACGGGGGGAGTCTGGAAGCCCCGGGCGAGCTCGCCGAGCTCGGACAACCACTGCTCGGCATCGGCCGTGTGCCCGCCGAGCAGTGCCGACTGAGCGAGCAGGCCGATCCCGGCCCCACCCTCGGGAACGTGGAGCGGGAGGCCCTCCTCGGCGGCGGCGACGGCCACCTCCTGCGCGCGGCGGTACTGGCACGTCGACAGGTGCAGCCGCACGGACAGCATGGCGAGCTCCGCGCGGAGCAGCGGTGCCTGGCCGGGCCGGACCTGTGCGTACAGGTCCGAGGCGGCCCCGCGTGCCTGGACCCAGGCGCCCGAGTCGATCAGCTGGGCGAGTGCCTGGAGCTCGAGCATCCAGCCGGTGAGGTCGAGGCCGGGCCGCCTGACCGCGAGAACGGCGAGCGGGTCGGACGGGCCGCTCTCGGGCCGGTGGTGCTCCACCATCGCGGCGGTGAGGGCGAGCTCGGCGAGCAGGTCCGGCGTCGCGTCCGCCCCGACGGGGCGCAGCGACTCCGCCTGCTCGAGATAGCGGCGCGAGCCCTCCTCGTCGCCGTACCGCGCGCACAGGCGGGCGGCCAGCGCGGCGATCGAGGCAGCCGCGGCGGGCTGGGGTGCGGCGAGCCGGTCCAGCGACGAGGCCACGAGCCGGTGCGGGACACCCTTGTCCCTGAGCGTCATCGCGGTGAGGAGCAGCGGGAACGTCCGCTCGAGTGCGGCGGGTGCCGCGCCGACGGCGCCGGTCAGGAGGGTGACGGCGCGCGTGGGATGTCCGCAGTACGTCGCCGCGACACCGCCGAGCAGGAGCAGCTCGACCGGTGGGGCGGTCTCGCCGAGACGCTGTGCCACATCGTCGACGAGCGTCTGCACCGAGGACGCCTCGCCGCGGTCCAGGAGCGTGCCGGCCCCGTCGACGAGAGTCCTCACCAGCTCGGGCGTCGGGGTCGCCCCCGACCGGAGGGTGAGCCATTGCCGGTCGAGCGAGCCCTCCGGGTAGCACGAGGCGAGGGCGGACTGCGCGGCTCGCACCTCGTGCGGTGTGCTCAGCGCGTGGACGGCCGAGAGCAGCCGTGGGTGGTCGGCGGTGACGAGCCCGTTCTCCTCGCGCAGGACCGGCTCGCCGTCCTGGCCGGTCACCTCGTCGATCGTCACGCCGGCACACTCCTCCAGCGCAGCGCGGTCCGGACGGACGGCGACGGCGGCACCGAGCACCAGCAGCCGCTCCTGCGGTCCGAGCGACTGCCACCACCGACGGTAGGTCGCCGAGGTGACGGCCGTGCCGGGCAGCGGGGCGGGCAGCGGCTCCGTCCCGGCGAGCTGGTCCGGCCCGAGCAGACCGCACACGGCGCGCAGGTCGCCCGGGACGGCTCCGGTGCGTCGGACCAAGTCGGCGGCCACCGAGTACGGAACCCGGCTGCCGACGGCGGCACGGGCCAGCTCGACGGCCTCCGCGTGGGCCAGGGGAGGCACCTGGCGCACCCACAACGGACCGACGGGGCTGTCCTCGAAGGAGCTCCTCGGCAGGACGTGGCTGGTGGCCGCCACCATCACCGGCAGGTCCGCGATGCCCGCGGCCAGGGAGGTCAGGGCGTTGAAGACGGAGGCGTCGTCCACCGGGAGGTCGTCGACGGTCACGAGCAACGGACGCTGGTCGCTCAACGTCCGGAGGGCGTCCACCCCGACGCGGATCAGTCGCGGGTCGTCCAGCGTCATCGCCGCGCCGGCCTCGCTCAACGTCTGCTCGGCCGACTCGGCGAAGCGCCGGAAGACCTCGCCCGCCCCGCCGGAGGCGATGGCCGACATGGCGGCCCCGGCGTCTCCCTCGAGCAGCCCGCTGGGGACGTGGACGGCGCGCAGGTCCGCGACCGAGTCCCCGGCCCGCACGATCGACTCCCGCAGCAACGTCGTCAGCCCGATGCCGGGCGGCCCGATCAGCACGACGACGCTGCCGCGCCCGGCCGCCAGGCGCTGCACCATCTCCTCGATCCGGTCGAGCTCCTCCGATCGACCGAGGATCCGGTGCGAGGTGCCGGCCCCGCCGTCGTCGACCATCCCGGAATCGTACTGGCGCACCGGGAGTCGCACGCGGGGATGGCGCCGGCACGCCGGTGGCAGCCCCGCACCGGTCCTCGGTCCGCACCGGAGTCCGCACCGGCCCGCAACATCTCCGCACCATTGCCCGATCGGGCTGCCCGGCGCGAGAATTCCGGTCCCGCCGACGACGGTCAGCCCCTAGCGTGCAGCGCAAACGAGGTGCACGGCCCCCGCGCCGAGCCGGACACGGAGCTGACCATGGACGTGACGACCAAGTCATTCGCGAATTCCGTCCGCGCACTCAGGACGGCGCAGAAGTCCAACCGGGGCGCCCCCATCTACTCCCGGCTCGTCAACCGGCCGGTCGGGAGAGTCTTCGCCGCGCTGGCCCACCAGGTCGGGCTGACCCCGAACCAGGTGACCGGCGTCAGCGCGATCTTCACCTTCACGGCCATCGTGCTCGTGGCCCTCGTCCCACCCTCGCCCGCCGCGGCCGCGACGGTCGCGCTGCTCCTCATGATCGGCTACGGCCTGGACGCGGCGGACGGTCAGCTGGCCCGGCTCCTCGGCTCCGGGTCGCCGGCAGGGGGATGGCTCGACCACGTCTGCGACAGCGCGAAGACGGCGACCATCCACCTCGCGGTGCTGGTCTCGATGTACCGGTTCGCCGACCTGCCCACCGATCTCCTGCTGCTCGTCCCGATCTGCTACAGCATCGTCGACTCGGTGCTGTTCTTCGGGTTCATCCTGACCGACAGCCTGCGTCGGCCGAGCGGGCCGGCCCTCGCGCAGGCCGAGAACGCCCGACCCTCGGTGCTCCGGTCCGTGCTGGCCGCCCCCACCGACTACGGGATCCTCTGCCTCATCTTCTTCGCGTTCGCATGGCCGCAGGTCTTCCTGGTCCCTTACGGCATCCTCATGCTCGGCACCGCCGGCTACCTGTTGCTGGCGCTGCCGCGGTGGTACCGGGACATCTCCCGGCTCGGTTCACCGGTACCGGGCACGCGTTAGGCGGTCCCACTCCGCCCGCACGTATGGCGGCAGGGCGCACGCGTGACGATCAGGCCCTCGGCACAGACGGGGCGCTCGGGACCCATGGTGCAGGTGCAGGTGCAGGTGCAGGTGCAGGTGCAGGTACGGGTCCAGGTGCAGGCGCTGGTGCGGCGGGCTGTGCGAGGCCGGACCTCCGACGCCCGGAGACCCGCCGGGGGCGAGGTTCCACGACCAGCCGTCGGCAGAGCTGCTCGTAGGAGTCGGCGACGTCGTCCCAGCGGTACGTCCGTGCCCGGTCCTGCGCGGCGGCACCACGGACCCGCTGACCCGCGGGATCCTGCTCCGCCCGGTGGAGGGCGTCGCGGACGTCGGCGCCCTTGGCGAAGTACGTCCCCGCGCTACCGAGCACGTCCCTGTTGAAGGGGACGTCGAACGCCAGGCACGGTGCCCCGGCGCCGATCGCGCGGAGCAGGGACGGGTTGGTGCCGCCGACGGAGTGGCCGTGGATGTACATGAAGCAGCCCGCGTAGAGCTGGTCGAGGAGCTCGGGGTCCCACACACCACCGAGGAACCGGACGCGGTCGTCCCCGAGGTGGTGAAGGTGCGCGGTGTAGCGATCGGCGTACGGTGCCGAGCCGACGACCACCAGCGGCAGCCGAGCGTCGCTGTGGCGGTACCCCTCGACGATCGTGTGGACATGGTTCTCCGGCTCGAACCTGGCGACCACGAGGTGGTAGCCGTACGGCTCCAGTCCCAGCTCGGACAGACGGTCGTGACCAGGATCGATGATCGGTGCGCCGTAGGCGATCAGGGTCGACGCGGCGCCGAACTCGTTGCGGTAGTAGTCCGCGATGCCGGGTGCGTCCGCGATCACCACGTCAGACCAGCGCACCGCGAGCGACTCGGCACGACGGTAGTAGCGCCGACCGCCCGGCCCCCACTTGCTGCGGAGCCACTCCAGGCCGTCCACATGGGTGGCCACCGGGATGCGCCTCGCCCTGATCACCGGCAGCAGCGGGGCGTTGGCGGCGTTGAACAAGAGGGCGACGTCGGTCCGGTGACGCGCCAGGTGCGCGACCGACAGGGCGGTGTGGCTCAGCGTCTCCAGCGACCGCCGGTGCATCGCGGGCAGGTGCACGAGGTCCATCCCGAGATGGCTGCTCGCAGGCGTGGGAGCGTCGGCCGTCCCTCGGCAGTAGACGACGACGCGGTGCCCGCGCTCGGCGAGACGGCTGCCGACCTCTTCGACGCAGGTCTCGAAGCCGCCGTAGTGAGCTGGCACCCCGCGCGTTCCCACCATGGCGATGCTCAAGGTCGTCGGATCCATCGTCATCAGCCACCCCGTCTCGAGCAGGCGTCGAGTCGCACGGAGCGGCGGAACCGCTCGAACGGCTCTGGCGGTGCTCGCGCTGTGCGCCGTCAGGATCCGCGGAGCATAGAGGCAGCGCAGCATGACCCGGAGGATGAACGACGGGTGAACGATCTGTGCTCAGACGCCGAGAAGGTTAGTCCGTCCACGCCCCGAGATGACGGCTTCCCGGCGTGCGGTCTGCCAGCTCGGCGAGCTCGTCGGGAAGGGGCAGGGCGACCGAGCCGGACAGCTCCTCCAGGACCGGCAGGGGCTGCAGGTCCTCGGACAGGACCGTGGTGCCCGTGAACTCGACGCCGGTCTCCTCCTGGTGCACGGTGATGCGGAAGTCGGCCACGGTGCGGAACACGTGCGGGTCCTTGTCGCGGCGTGACCACACCACGAGCCACTTGGGAGACATGTCGTCCGGCCGCTGGTAGACGTTGCCGGCCGCGGTCACGTCCATCTCGGCAGCGGTCCACCGGCCGCTGAAGTCCTCGACGCACAGCAGACAGGTACGCGACTCCATCTTCGCGGGCAGCGCCGCAGTGCCCGTGTGGACGATCACGTTGTTGCGGAACGCGACGCTCTGGGTCTGCCACGTGAGCGGCAGGTCGGGATCGCGGAAGGTCCCGCGGGGGTGCAGGTCCCGGTCGTCCTGCACGACGTTGATCGACCTGTTGTTGTCGACGAACGTGTTGTTCCAGACGTCGACGTCCTCGGTGTCGTTGAGCTTCAGGCCGTTGCCGACGTTCCGCGCGATGACGTTGCCCACGACGGCGGCCTCCCCGGAGACCTCGATCGACACGCCGTGCCCGGTGTTGTCGAGGACGCGCGAATGCACGATCGCGATGTCGTACGCGGACTCGTCGAACCACAGGCCGTTGGCGAGGTTGCCGGTGAAGGTGCTGTTCTCGACGAGAACGCCCCTGGAGCGTCCGATCTTCGCGCCACCCGCGGCGGGGGACTGGTTGAACCGTTCGAGGTTGTTGTCGCGGACCGTCAGACGCACCAGCTCGAGGCCGTCGGCCTCGGTCGCGCTGAGCCCCAGCATCCCGTTGCGCTCGAGGGCGACGTCCTGCAGCCGCACCCCTTCGCTCAGCACGTGCACACCGGTCGTGGCGTTGTCCGTGACGCTGACCCGGTCGAGCGTGACGCCCGGCGCCTCCACCGTGACCGCGCCCATGTGCGGCACCGACGGCGCGTACTTGCGGATCCCGATGCCGCGGACCAGCACGTCGGCGCTGCGCACCCGCAGGGCACGGGACCGGGCGCTCGCCGTGACGGTCGCGCCGCCGGGGTCGCTCCCGAGAACCAGCTCGTCGTTCTGGTAGTCGACGTAGAAGGTCCCCTCGCGGACCTCGCTCGCCGAGCCGACCTGAACCTGACGCTCGTCGTCGATCCACACCTGGTCCGGGTGCGCGGCCAGCGGATGCGCGGGGTCGACGAAGTTCCATCCGGTCCGGCTGTGGTCGGGGGCTCCCCAGCTGTAGGTCGGGCTGGCGTTGAACTCGGCGGTCCAGCCCGTGGAGACCCACAGCCCGTTCTCACGGGACCACTCCGGCACGACGACGGAGCCGTCCAGCCACACGTCCGCCCCCGCCGCGGCGACCAGCCGCAGACCCGGGCGCCCCTCGATCTTGAGCGACTCCCGGTAGGTGCCGGAGTGCACCAGGATCGTGTCGCCGTCGTCCGAGCGTCGGACCGCGGCCTCGAGGGTGCGGAGCGGGGCGGCGGCGGAGCCTTCCGCCGCGTCGTCACCGTCGACGGCCACGTGGATCGTGCGCACGTCGGCGACGGCGGCACTGGCCGGGGCACCGCCCTCCGAGCCGTCGCGGGTGAGCGCGTAACCCAGCAGACCGGCGCCGAGGACGAGGGCGAACGCGAGTGCAGCGGCCCACCTGCGCACAGATGAGCCGGTGCGGCGATCTCCTGGCGGCATAGGTTCCTGCTCACGTCCAGCCGGCAACTCCGTCGTTCCCACGAGCAGCGTATCTCCATCGGCTCGCGGCGTTCGCGGTTCGTGCCGGACCGGCCGGCGCCCGCGGTACCGGTCGGTGCGCTCCGTAACGTGCCCGAGGACGGCCGGGACGGCGACGGCAGATTCGCGCAGGATTTCCCCCCGGCGACGAAGGGGGCGCCGGTAGCCTCGACGCCAGGACGGACCCAGCCGCTCGGTCACGACGACGTGCCGGCGCCAGAGTGGATCTCCCGCGAAGGGGATGGACATGTCGTTCCTCGAGTACGTGGTGCTGCTGCAGAAGCGCTGGCGCATCTGGCTGTCGGCGATCCTGATCGGGCTGCTGGCCGCGCTGGCGCTGAGCGTCGTCTCCGAGAAGCAGTACACGGCGGTCTCGACCTCGTTCGTCACCGTCGCGGATGAGGATGCCGCCGGCTCGGGGGAGATCTTCCAGGGATCGCAGTTCGCCGTGCAGCGGATGGCGTCGTACGTGGCCCTCAGCTCGAGCCCGTTCGTGCTCGAACCCGTCATCGAGGAGCTGAACCTCGGCGTCTCGCCGCGCGGCCTGCGGCAGATGGTCGACGTCTCCAGCCCGGCGGGCACCGTCATGCTCGACGTGTCTGTGCAGCACTCCGACCCCGCACGCGCGGCGGACATCGCCAACGAGATGTCTCGCCAGCTCGGGATCCTGATCGAGGAGCTCGAGACGCCACGGGGCCTCGCAGCGTCTTCGGTGAAGGTCACCATGACCATGCCTGCGGTAGCACCCGTGGAGCCGTCGTCGCCCCGGATCGTGCTCAACCTCCTGCTCGGCCTGGCCGGTGGCGCCGCGGTCGGGCTGGTGCTCGCGCTGCTCCGGCACCACCATGACCGCCGGGTCAAGTCCGTCGGCGACATCGAGGAGCTCACCGGCACCGTGCCGCTCGGGTCGACCCTCGTGCCGCGCGCGGGGAGCGACCGGCTCGTCGCGCTGGACTACCGGTCGGTGGAGGCGGAGCGGTACCGCACCATCAAGACTGCCCTGAAGCTCGCCGACCCGGACCGTGAGCTCAGGCACTTCGTCGTCAGCTCACCGACCGGGGACGGGGCCGACGTCGCCGCCAACCTGGCGGTCAGCTGGGCGTTGACCGGTGCTTCCGTGTGCCTCGTCGACGCACGGCTGCGACGCCCGGCGGCCTCGGTGGTCTTCGACGTCGACAGCACGGTCGGCCTGTCCGACGTGCTGGTGGGAGATGTCGAGCTCGACACGGTGCTCACCGAGCGGGAGGACTGGAGCGTGACGGTCCTCCCGGCCGGGTACCTGCCGCTGGACCCCGTCGAGCTGCTCGGCTCGGAGGCCATGGCGCGGGTGATCGACGAGCTGCGCTCGCGCTTCGACATCGTCATCTACGACTCGGGGCCCTTGCTCGAGGTTTCCGACGCCGTCGTCCTCGCGCGTGGCCTGGATGGTCTCGTCCTGGTCGTCCGTGCGGGAAAGGTGACGAGCGACGAGCTCGAGGCCTGCCTCGGCATCGTGCGTCAGAACCGCCTCAGGCTGCTCGGCACGGTCTGGTCCGGGGTCAGGCGTCGCCGCCGCGCCGCGCGTCGCTCCCGTCCCGTCGACGGCGAGCTGCGCCGGGCGGCGCAGCCGGACCCGCGCGACGTCGAGCTGAGCCCGACGACCTGACGCGTCGCCGGGGGACGTTGCGACGATCTGACGCGTCGCCCGAGGACGTTGCGACGACCTGACGCGTCGCCCGAGGAACGTTGCGGCGTCGGTGCCCGGACGTGGCTCCCCGTTGCCCTCGCCTCGGCGGGCTCCGGCACCATCGCCGACCCCGGCGCGTACCGGCAACATCGCCCTCGCGGTGACGAGACACCTCGCCGCGGCGTAGACGGGCCACGACGTCGCTTCCCCGGGGAACCGCAAAGTCGCGTGCCGCCGGGCTCGAGGGGAGTCGCGCGACGAGCACGAACGGATGGCGCGGTCAGTCCGTGGAGGATGCGGGACGGGCACCGACGGCGTCACCCGGCGGGTCCACGACCCGGTGCGCGAGCAGCGCCGTCGTGAAGAAGATGATGAACGCCGGTGCCGTGTCGAACAGCCCGCTCTCGAGCACGCTCACCAGCGTGACGAGCAGAGCGAGGGCCCCGATCAGCAGCCGCTCCGGCAGCGGCAGCCGGAATGCGCGCAGCAGGGTGGCGAGCACGAACAGCAGCAGGATCACGCTCCCCGCGTACCCGACCTGGATCAAGGCCGAGACCCAGGAGCTGTCCAGGATCTGCTCGTTGCGGTAGAGCGCGGTGACGGGGATCTGCTTGAGGGCGAGCCCGTTCCCGACGACCTGCTCCGAGAGGGTGTCGGCGTAGTCGAGGGCGGCGCGCCAGGCGACGGTGCGCGAGTTCAGCGTGGAGAGCTCGGCGAGGTTCCCGCGGCCGACGTAGGCCGCGATGTACGGGGTGAGCGCGCCGACGAACACCACTGCGGCGCCGGCGAGCGCGACCGCGCCGACGACCAGGGCCGGGACCTGGCGGGCCGCGACCAGGAGCAGCGCGAGCACGCAGATCAGCACGGCGAGGCCGGTCCGTGAGCCGGTCAACCAGATGAGCCCGAGCAGAGGTACCAGCGCCGCGAGCTCGAGGCGAGAGGCGGCGCCGTGGACCGCTTTCCAGGTCAGCACGATGACCGGGACGCTCACGAGGAGGCAGATCGCGTTGGCGTTCAGCGGCGGGATCCCGCCGTAGAGCCGTCCGGTCGCCGTGACGGATGCGACTCCGGTGGCCGCCCCGACGAGGGCCAGCAGGAGCATGGCGCTGCTCAGCGCGCTGATCACCGCGTGCCACGGATAGCTGACGGTGATCAGCACCAGTGTGAACGCTAGGAGCGCGAGCCGACCTGCCAGCACGACCGCCGGCAGCCCGTCGGCGTTGATGACGCCGCCGACGACGGAGATGAGGAGGTATGCCCCGAGCCAGAGGACCGGGGCGGCGCGCATCTTGGCCCACGCGCCGGGCGGCCGCCTCATCAGCAGGGCCAGCACGGCGGCCGCCGTGGTGAGGACCGCCTTGGCCACGACCACGGCGTCGATGCCGCCCTCGTAGAAGGTGCCCCGGCGCCAGGCCACGGAGGAGACGACCAGTAGCAGACACGTGAGGAACAGCAGGAACGGCTTCATGGTGAACGCGCGGACGGCGGGCTCGGGTGCGAGCGCCGTGCGGTCGAGCTGCTGCGTGGTCATACCGCCACCTCGACAGGCGCGGTGCTGGCCATGCGCGCTCCCGGCCGCAGCAGCAGCTGACGGCACAGGAACCCGCCGACGAACGACCCGACGGACAGCAACCAGGGCATCAGGTCCGGGTCGGCGCCGAGCCCAAGGAGCACGAGGGCGACGAGCCCGAGGGCCAGCACCGAGTCGGCGACCCGGATGACCAGGACCCACTGCTGCCGGCCCTGGACCGCTGCCAGGCTCCCGTAGGGGAGCACCGCCGCGCACGACGCGGCGTAGCAGGCCCAGCCGAGCGCGGCCACCAGCGCGATCTCGAACTTGCCGGCGGTGAGCAGCGGCCCGACGTGGGGGAGGAGCAGGCCGGCAGCCCCGCCGACGACCACCGCGCCGGCGAGCATGATCGCGGCGGCGCGGTCGGCGCGCCGCAGGAGGGTCCGGGGCCCCCGGGCACGGTCGGCAGCGTAGGAGGAGAACAGGTAGGAACCGAACCCCTGCACCAGCAGCATCGCCGGTGCCACGAAGACGCGGGCTGCCTCGAGCTCGCCGACGGCCGCCGCGCCGCCGACGACCAGCACCGCCGCGCGGGCCGCGTTCAGCATCGTCGGCCGCACGAACTGCTGCACCGCCCGCCACGAGCCGTACGCCACGACCGCCCGGTAGTTCCCCGGCCCGCGCACGTGGACGGTGCGCTCGGCCACCGGCAGCCGCGTCAGGGCGAGGAGGGCCGCGACGATCTGGCCGATGGCGAGGGCCGCGAGGAAGCTGTCGAGAGTCAGTGCTCCGGTGAGCTCGGAGACGGCCAGGAACGCCAGCATGGCCACGAGCCCGACCGCGTCGACCAGCACGAGGCTCCAGAACCGCAGGTTGGCCATCAGCATCCGGCGGCCGAGATCGGCGAGGACGAAGGCACCCAGCGCCAGCGCGAAGAGCAGCGCCGTGGTGGTCGAGAGCTCCGTGCGTGCCACGCCGAAGCCGGTCACGGCCAGGACGCTCACGAGCACGGCGGCGAGCCGGAGCAGCGCGACGCGGATCGCGCGGTCGTGGCGGTCCAGGACCGTGAGCGAGTCGCCGAGCAGCCCGGTCGTCAGCGCGGTCGCCATGACGATCGCACCGAAGAGGAGGGCATAGGTGCCGAACCCGTCCGCCCCGAGCTCCCGGCTCGCGCCGACCTGGAGGGCGAGGCTGCTGAGCGCGAGGGTCAGCTGACCCGCGAGCGCGCCGAACGCCTGAAGGGGGAGGCGCGAGAGAGCCGGACGCAGGCGCTGCAGCATCGTCACACCCTCTCGGCACGGCGGGGAGAACGCTGATGGGTGCCAAGGTAGACCGATCGTGCGCGGCGCGGGGGCGATCTGTGCGCCGAGCGCGAGGTCCCGTCGAGGGATGACCGGGACGCGGGCTCGCACCCGGTCGGACGGCCGCGCAGTCGGCGCACGAAAGCCCTCCCGTCGCACGTGCGCGCCTCTAGCATGGGCCTCCCGGTCCCACCCGGGCGCCGCTGCACCGAGGGGGTCCGTCGTGCGCCTCGCAGTCCGACTCGACCGCCGCGCGGTCCGCGACTGGCACCTCGAGCTCGTCTCCGCGCTGGCCGCGCGCCCGGACCTCGCGGTCGGTGTCCGGTGGCGCGAGGGTCCGCCGCCGGCGTCGGCCGAGGTGGAGCGGCTCTTCGCGCTCGAGCGGGTGCTGCACGGGCTGCCGCGGGGCCGGTCCGCGACCGTGGGCCCGGACGTCTTCGGGCCCTACCTCGACGGGTGGCCGCACGCCGACGTGGTGCTCGACCTCGTCGGTGACGTCGACGCCGCCGTCCCTACCTGGCAGGTGACGTTCGACGGCGCCACCGGTGAGGACGCCCTGCTGGCTGCGCTGCTGGCCGGGCGGGTGCCGGTCGTGCGGGTCGTCGACCTGGCCGGGGGCACGCTCGTCGCGGGTCGCCCGGGCAGTGAGTACCCCGGCGTGACGGTGGCCGCCTTCGAGGACGTCCTCGCCGGGGCGACGCAGCTCCTCGGCGCCGCGCTCGACGGTGAGCGCACGCCGGACATCGCCGACGACGGCGCACCTGGCGCCGTCGGGCGTGGCGAGGTCCTCCGGCATGCCGGCCGGTCGCTCGCCCGGGCCGCCGTGCACCGCGTGTACCGGCTGCTGTACCGCGCCCCGCACTGGCGCGTGGGGTGGCGATGGGTCGACGGGCCGGACGTCGTCGACCTGGGTGCCCTGCCGCCGTCGGGCTGGCGCGAGCTCGCCGACGACGGCCTCCACTTCTACGCCGACCCCTTCCCGATCGTCGTCGACGGGCGGACGTACCTGTTCGTCGAGGACTTCGACCACCGGCTCGGCCGTGGCGTGGTCTCCGTCGTCGAGCTCGGCGCCGACGGTCCGGCCGGCGTCCCGCGGCCCGTGCTCGAGCACCGCACCCACCTGTCCTACCCGTTCGTGCTCGAGGACGACGGGGCGCTGTGGATGATCCCGGAGACCTCCGGGGCGGGGACGCTCGAGCTGTACCGGGCGACCGGGTTCCCCGCCGGGTGGGCCCTGGAAGAGGTGCTGCTGGAGGGGATGGAGGTCAGTGACGCGACCCCGTTCCGGCACGCCGGACGCTGGTGGCTCAGCGCCACGGTCCGGCACGGCGGCTCCTGGTCCGACGCACTCCATCTCTGGTGGGCCGACCGGCTGCAGGGGCCGTGGACGCCGCACCCGCGCAACCCTGTGCTCATCGACATCGCGGCGGCGCGCCCGGCCGGCCGGGTGGTCCACCGGGACGGCCGCCTCGTCCGCCCGGTGCAGGACGGACGTCAGGGGTACGGCGCCGCCCTCGCCCTGGCCGAGATCACCCGCCTGGACGAGACGGGTTTCGCGCAGCGGGTGGTCGCGAACCTCCGGCCGGGGCCGGGGTGGCCGGGCAGCCGGCTGCACACGCTGAACCGTGCCGGCCGGCTGGAGGTCATCGACGGCTCGGCCTACTCGCCCCGCTTCCGGCACCTGGCCTGGCCCGGTCGACGCTGAGCGGGCGGCCCGGCCGCCGCTGCGGGTTCTCGTCCTGTCGGTGGTCGCGCCCGGCGACCTGCGACGCCAGCTCCGCGATGCGGGCACGGTAGGGGTCGACACCAAACCTGGTCGTCGCCTCCTGGCGTCCCTCCCGGGCCAGCCGGGCGGCGCGCTCCGGGTCGTCGGCGAGGGCGGCGACCGCACCAGCCAGCTGCTCCGCCGAACCCGGCTCGACGAGGACGCCCGAGCGCCCGTCGGTGATCACCTCGGCGAGCCCCTGGACGTCGGACGCGACGACCGGGCGGCCGGCGAGCATGCCCTCGACCGCCACGTTGCCGAAGGACTCCCCGAACGAGGGGACGAGCACGGCGTCGGCGTCGTCCAGCAGGGGCCGCGTCGGGGACACGTACCCGTGGAAGGTCACGGCGCCGGCGAGGCCGGAGTCCTGGACCTGGGCCCGCACCTCGCGCTCGTACCACTCGTAGCCCGGGAACGTGCTGCCGCAGATGTCGAGGGTCACCGGGCGCCCCTGGTGCCGCAGCCTGGCCACCGCGTCGACCGCGACGTGGATGCCCTTGCGCGGGGAGAGCCTGCTGACGAGCGCCAGCCGGAGCTCGTCGCCGGCCCGCCGACGGCGCAGCGGTGCCGGCGGCCCGGCGTCGGGTATCCCGTTGGGCACGACGACGACGCGCGGGGCGAGGCGCGGGACCGTGGTGGTCAGCACGGCCCGGGTGGCCTCGCTGTTGGCGACCACACGGTCGGCCAGCAGCAGCGGCGCGGTGAGGGCGAGCTGGAGCGGCCGCGCGACCAGCTCGGCCTCGTGGCTGTGGCACATCACCGGCAGGCCGGCGGCTCGGGCGGCCACCAGCCACAGCGGGATCGTCAGCGTGTTGACGTAGACGGCGGCGGCCCCGGAACGGCGCAGCTCGCCGCGCAGGCGCCAGACGGTGGCGGGGGAGCCGGCGACGAGGCGGGCGAGCGCCCGGGGGCGCAGCAGGGCCCGGCGCAGCACCGGGAAGTCACGGATGCGCACCCCGGCGCCGTGCTCCTCCAGCAGCGCTCTCAGCGGTCCGTCGGCGGGGAGCACGACCTCGGGCAGCCAGCCGTGCGCGACCAGGCCGGCGACGCTCTCCACGAGCTGGAGGTCCGAGCCGTACACGTCCGGGGACGGATGGACGACGACGATGCGGCGGGCCGGGCCGTCGGGTGCCTGGGGCCGGGTGCGCGCCATGGTTCCTCCGACTGCTCCTCGATCGGGCGCCGACGGAGCTGCTCGATCTCGCGCCCGCAGCACGCCGTCGTGGTGGCCGCCATCATCGCGCACGACGGCGGACGGGCGGGCGGGTTCGGGACGGTTCCGGTTGCGAGGACGCGGGCCCGGCCCCGCCGCGTGCCGGAGCCCGCCGCGCACGTGACACCGGCTGGCCCGTTCGCCGCCCGATGCCCTACGGCTGTCCGGCCGCGCGCCCTCGCGACGCCGTGAAGCCGCCGAACCGTGGCGGGTTAGCCTGGTGCGGCGGTGTGCCCGGTCGGGCTCCGGGACGAGGGGACGGAGGCGCCGATGTCGATGGGCGGGATGGGCCACGGCGGTATGGGCGGGCCCGGCGGGTACGGGCGGACCCTGCGCCAGGACTCCGCCGTCAAGGACCACCGGCTGGCCCCCGGCACGACCCGTCGCGTGGTGCGCTACGCCCGCCCCTACCGCCTCCAGATCGCCTGGTTCCTGCTGCTCGTGGTGCTCGCGGCGCTGCTCGTCGTCGCGACGCCGCTGCTGCTCCAGCGCATCATCGACGACGGCGTCGCGGACGGCGACCGCCGCCTCGTCGTGCTCCTCGCCAGCCTGGTGGCCGTGGTCGCGGTCGCCGAGGCGGCGCTCGGGGTGCTGCAGCGCTGGTTCTCGACCCGTATCGGCGAGGGCCTGATCTACGACCTGCGCACCGACGTCTTCGCCCACGTGCAGCGCCAGTCGATCGCCTTCTTCACGCGCAGCCAGACCGGTTCGCTGGTGACCCGGCTGAACTCGGACGTCATCGGTGCCCAGCGCGCGTTCACCTCGACCCTCTCGGGTGTGGTGTCCAACGTGATCTCCGTGGTCGTCGTGCTGATCACGATGCTCGCTCTCTCGTGGCAGATCACCGTGCTGGCGCTCGCCGTCGTCCCGCTCCTGCTGCTGCCCGCCCGACGGGTCGGCAGGCGGCTGGCCCGCCTGAACCGGGAGGGCATGGAGCTCAACGCCGAGCTCGGCAACCGGATGACCGAGCGGTTCAACGTCGGTGGCGCCCTGCTGGTGAAGCTCTTCGGGACCCCGGCCCGCGAGGAGGCGGAGTTCGCCTCCCGTGCCGACGACGTGCGCGACATCGGCATCCGCACCGCCATGTCGAGCCGTGTCTTCTTCGCCGCGCTCGGGGCGATGGCGTCGCTGGCCACCGCTCTGGTCTACGGCGTCGGCGGCGTGCTGGCGATCGCCGGGACGGTCACGATCGGCACCCTGGTGGCCTTCGCCGGCCTGCTCGGGCGGCTCTACGGGCCGGTGACCGCGCTGAGCAACGTCCAGGTCGACGTCATGAGCGCCCTCGTCAGCTTCGAGCGGGTCTTCGAGGTCCTCGACCTGCGCCCGCTCATCACCGACGCGCCCGACGCCGTGGACCTGCCGACCGGCCCGCTGTCCGTCGAGCTCGACGACGTCCGCTTCGCCTACCCGGGCGCGAAGCTGGTCTCCCTGGCGTCCCTCGAGGGCGTGCGGACGGTAGGCGGGCGGTCCGGCGCCGACGGCACGGGCGACGACGGCGGCACTGGGTACGAGGGTGACGGCACGGCCGACGACGGCGACGGCGCCGCCGGGCCGGTGCTTCGCCCCGCCGAGGAGGAGGTGCTCAAGGGCGTCTCCTTCCGGGTGGAGCCCGGCTCGATGCTGGCGCTGGTGGGACCCTCCGGTGCCGGGAAGACCACGCTGTCGACGATGGTGGCCAGGCTGTACGACCCGACCGCCGGCGTCGTGCGGGTGGGCGGCCTGGACGTGCGCACCGTGCGCGAGGCGAGCCTGCACGACGCGGTCGGCGTCGTCACCCAGGACGCGCACCTCTTCCACGACACGGTGCGCGCCAACCTGCTCTACGCCCGGCCGGACGCCACCGACGCGGAGCTGTTCACTGCGCTGCGCGCCGCGCACGTCGAGCCGCTGGTGCGACGGCTGCCCGCCGGGCTCGACACGGTGGTCGGGGACCGCGGGCACCGCCTCTCCGGCGGGGAGAAGCAGCGGGTCGCGATCGCCCGGCTCCTGCTGCGCTCGCCCCGGGTGGTCGTCCTGGACGAGGCGACGGCGCACCTGGACTCCGAGTCCGAGGCTGCCGTGCAGGCCGCGCTGGACTCGGCGATGGTCGGGCGCACCTCGATCGTCATCGCCCACCGGCTCTCCACCGTGCGCCGGGCCGACGTGATCGTCGTCCTCGACGCGGGGCGGGTCGTCGAGCGGGGGACGCACGCCGAGCTGCTCGCCGCCGGCGGGCTGTACGCCGAGCTCTACGAGACCCAGTTCGCGCAGGCGGAGTGAGCCCGAGCGGGCGGACGGCTCAGAGTCGTGCCGGCGTCCTGCACGTGCGCCTATCCCCGCGGCTGCGCGGAGCTCACCTCGGTGCGGCCTCCGGGGCCGGCCCCGTCATGGTCGAGGCACCGTTCTGGCTGACGTAGGCGTCGGCCTGCAGCCTGAAGAGGTCCGCGTAGCGCCCGTCCACAGCCATGAGCTCCTCGTGCGTGCCCTGCTCCACCACCCTGCCGCCGTCGAGGACGTAGATCCGGTCGGCGCCGCGGACCGTCGAGAACCGGTGGGAGATGAACAATGCCGTCCGTCCGTGCAGCGCGCTGCGCAGGGTGGAGAACAGCTCGTGCTCGGCGCGCGGGTCGAGCGAGGCGGACGGCTCGTCGAGGATGACCAGCGGGGCGTCGCGGTAGAACGACCGCGCGAGCGCGACGCGCTGCCACTGACCGCCCGAGAGGTCACGCCCACCCGTGAACATCCTGGACAGGATGGTGTCGTACCCGTCCGGCAGCTGCTCGAGCAGCCCGGCGGCCCCGGCGGCGTCGGCGGCGTCGCGAACCCGTGCCCGGTCGACCGGCTGGTCCACGCGGCCGACGGCGATGTTCTCCTGCCCGGTGAAGGCGTAGCGGACGAAGTCCTGGAAGACGACGGTGATCCGGTCCCGGACGCTGCCGGAACGGAAGACGCGCACGTCCCTCCCGTCCCACGTGATGCGGCCGGAGTCCGGTTCGTACAGCCCGGCTATCAGCTTGGCCAGCGTCGTCTTCCCGGACCCGTTCTCCCCGACGAGCGCCACGACCTCGCCCGCGCGCAGATCGATGGTGACGTCGTGGAGCACGGGCGCGTCCGAGCCCGGGTAGCCGAACGTCACGTGGTCGACGCCGATCGTCTCGAAGCTCGTCGGCGCCTCCTCACCAGCCTCCTCGTTCGTGGTGGCCGACCCGAGCGCGAGGAACTCCGCGAGGTCGTCGAGGAAGAGTCCTGACTCGAAGATCGTCTGCATGCCCCCGAAGAGGGCCTTCACCTGGCCGGCGAGCATCCGGATCGCCACGATGGCCGCCCCCGCGGCCGCGATGCCGATCGTGCCCTCGCTGATCAGCCACACCAGGAGGACGAGGGTCGCGGCCAGCATGATCGCGGCCCCCAGATGACCGATCACGCTCAGCACGGACCTGCGGCGGACGTGAGCCGTCAGATCCACCAGGTAAGTGCTGTAGATGTCGTCGAACCGGGCACGCAGCCAGCCGGCCAGCCCGAACGCGCGTACCTCCTTGGCCTCGTCCCGTCCGGTCTGGAGGAACGTGAGGTAGGTGCGCAGCCGTATGGCCGGCGTCTGACGGACCGAGAAGTCGAACTCGAGCCTGGACTCGCGCCGGCTGGTCAGCAGCACCGGAACCCCACCCAGCAGGATCAGCGGCAGAAGGACCGGGGAGATGCTCACCAGCGCGGCCCCGACGCCGATGCTCGCGGCCAGGGCACCGGCCATCGTCAGCAGCCCCTGGCTGACCTGGTAGGGGCGGACGAGCGCGTTGGTCTGGACGCGGTTGAGCCGGTTGTAGAACTGGGGCGACTCGAAGTGGCGGAGGCTCACGCCGGTGGCGACGTCGAGCAGCCGTCCCCACATCACCCGTGCGACGGCCTCACCGAGCAGCCGCTGCAAGTGGCCCTGGACGGCACCGGCTATCGACGTCGCGGCCGTCAGGCCGGCGAGCAGGAGGATCGGCGGGACGATCTTGTCGGCGCCCGTCCCGCCGCCCGGCACCTCGAGGATCGCGCCGAGCACGGCCTGGACGGCCAGCACCTGGCCTGCCAGCGCCAGGGCCACGAGCACCTGCAGCGTGATGAGCGTGACGAACAGGCCACGTCCGGCGGACCAGACGAGCGCCACGCTGCTCCCGATCAGGCGGGAGAGCCGCCCGAGCGACTTGCGCTGCGACCGCGCCTGGACCTTCAGGTCGAGCGAGTCGACGACGTCGTCGTCCATCGGGTTCCTCGTCTCTTCCGGTCCTGCTGTCCTCGGATGGCTGGAGCCATTCAAACAACTCCGGGCGCGGCCCGTGGCCGGTTCACCGCGACACCTGCGTTCCCGAGGCCGGCACGCGCGACGTACGTCCTGAGCCGGGTGCGGACGCCGCCCGCACGGCCCCGCCCGCCATCACCCTGGTCTCACCCGGGGTCGTCCCCCGACGATCACCCGAACTTCGTCGCTGAGGTGGAACGGGCCGCCCTACGTTCAAAAATGCAGCGGATCTCGATCGAGACCGACAACCACGACCGGGGAGTGAAGTGAAGACGGCAATTCTCGCCGGGGGACTCGGCAGCAGGCTCGCCGAGGAGACGGTGCTCCGCCCCAAGCCGATGGTGGAGATCGGCGGGCGTCCGATCCTCTGGCACATCATGCGTCACTACCTGCAGTACGGGCACAACGAGTTCGTGATCGCCGTCGGCTACAAGGGCGAGGTCATCAAACGCTGGATGCTCGACTACGCAACGCTGTCCGCCGACGTGAGCGTGCGCCCGCGCACCGGCGAGGTGCGCCTGCACGGGCAGGGCGTCAGCGAGGACTGGGCGGTCGACGTCGTCGACACCGGACCGCACAGCAACACCGGCGGCCGCATCAAACGCCTCCAGCCCTGGGTGGGTGAGGAGACCTTCATGCTCACGTGGGGCGACGGCGTCAGCAACGTCGACCTCGACGCCCTCCTCGCCTTCCACCGCTCGCACGGCAGGATCGCCACTCTCACCGCGGTGCGCCCTCCCGCCCGGTACGGCCACATCGTCACGCAGGGCGACACGATCGTGGAGTTCTCGGAGAAGCCCCAGATCGGTGAGGGATGGATCAACGGGGCGTTCTTCGTCCTGGAGCCCGAGGTCTTCTCCTACATCGACGGCGACGACACCCAGTTCGAGAAGGAACCCCTCGAGAACCTGGCCAGGGACGGGCAGCTGATGGCCTACCACCACACCGGGTTCTGGCAGTGCATGGACACCGTCCGTGAGAAGCACATCCTCGAAGAGCTCTGGCGCACCGAAACGGCGCCCTGGAAGACCTGGGAGTAGAAACAGCATGCGCGTCCTCGTCACCGGCCACGACGGCTACATCGGCACCCGCCTCGTCCCCCTGTTCAAGCAGGCGGGGCACGAGGTCGTCGGGGTGGACAGCGGCCTGTTCTCGGACTGTGCCTTCACGGCGGACACCGGCGCCGCCGATGCGGAGCTCTGGATGGACATCCGGGACCTGCGTCCCGAGCACTTCGACGGCATCGACGCCGTCGTCCACCTCGCCGGCATCTCGAACGACCCGCTGGGTGACCTCAACCCGGAGGTGACCTACGAGATCAACCACTGCGCCACCGTCCACGTGGCCACCATGGCCAAGGCGGCTGGCGTGTCCCGGTTCGCGTTCTCGTCGTCCTGCAGCATCTACGGCGCGCACGGCGACGCGCCGCTGGACGAGACCGCTCAGTTCTACCCCGTCACCCCCTACGGGGAGTCGAAGGTGCTCGCCGAGCGTGACCTGGCACCGCTCGCCGACGACGACTTCAGCCCGACGTTCCTGCGCAACGCCACCGCCTACGGCGTCTCCCCGCGGCTGCGCGGCGACCTCGTGGTCAACAACCTGGTCGGCTACGCGGTGACCACGGGACAGGTGCTGCTCAAGAGCGACGGCACACCCTGGCGGCCTCTGGTGCATATCGAGGACATCGCGCGCGCGTTCCTCGCCGTCCTCGAGGCCCCCCGCGAGCTGGTCCACCTCAAGGCGTACAACGTCGGCCGCACCGACGAGACCTACCGGATCCGGGACGTCGCCGAGATCGTCGCCGAGGTCGTGCCCGGTGCGACGGTGAGCTTCGCCGACGGCGCCGGCGCGGACAAGCGCAACTACCGGGTGGACTGCTCGCTGATCGCACGTGAGCTGCCGGAGTTCCAGCCGAGATGGACCGTGCGTACCGGTGCCGAGGAGCTCTACGACGCGTACCTGCAGGGTGGTCTCACCGAGGAGCAGCTCGTCGGACCGCACCTGCAGCGGATCAAGCATATCCGCGAGCTGCAGGGCGACGGCCGGGTCTCGTCCGACCTGCGCGTCACGAGCCTCGAGGCGACCCGTGCCTGACGTCGTCGCCTGCCGCTCGTGCGAAAGCACGGAGCTCAAGCCCTTCCTGTCGCTGGGCCACACGCCGCTGCCGGACGCGCTGGTCAGCGCCGACCGGCTCGGCCAGGCGTGCGAGGTCTTCCCGCTCGACGTCGTCTTCTGCGCCGGGTGCACGCTCGTGCAGATCCTCGAGGACGTCCCGCCCGAGCAGCTCTTCGTGGACAACTACCTCTACTTCTCCTCGTTCTCGGACCAGCTGCTCAGGCACGCCAAGGAGCACGCCGAGACGCTGATCGCCTCCCGCGAGCTGGACTCCTCGAGCCTGGTCGTCGAGCTCGCGAGCAACGACGGCTACCTCCTGAAGAACTTCGTGTCCCACGGCATCCGCGCCGTGGGGGTCGACCCGGCGCCCGACCAGGCGCAGGCGGCGCGTGAGGTGGGCGTCACCACCGTGGAGGAGTTCTTCGGCGTCGACCTGGCCCGCCGATTGCGTGCCGAGCACGGCCCGGCCGACGTCATCGTCGCCAACAACGTCATGGCGCACGTCCCGGCGCTCAACGACTTCGTCGGCGGGATCGCCGAGCTGCTCGCCGACGACGGGCTCGTCACGGTGGAGAACCCGTGGGTCAAGGACCTCGTCGACAACGGCGAGTTCGACACCATCTACCACGAGCACTTCTACTACTACTCCTGCACCTCGGTGGACGCGCTGGTGCGTCGCCACGGGATGTACCTCAACCACGTCGAGTACTTCCCCGACCTGCACGGCGGCACCCTGCGCTGGCACATCGGCAAGCAGGAGGACGTCTCCAGCGAGGCACGACGGGTGCTCCTGCTCGAGCAGAAGGCCGGGGTGGACACCTTCGAGTTCTACGCCGACTTCGGCCACCGGGTGGAGCAGACCAAGGTGAAGCTGCGCGAGATGCTCGAGGCCGTCAAGGCCGACGGCGGACGCGTCGCCGCGTACGGCGCGGCCGCCAAGGGCAGCACCATGCTCAACTACGTCGGCCTGGGCACCGAGACGCTCGACTTCGTCGTCGACCGCAACACCTACAAGCACGGCAAGTACATGCCGGGCGTGCACGTGCCGATCCGGCCGACCGAGGCGCTGCTCGAGGAGCAGCCCGACTACGTGCTGATCCTCGCCTGGAACTTCACCGACGAGATCGTCCGCCAGCAGGCGGAGTACGTGCGGCGCGGCGGGCAGTTCATCCGCCCGGTCCCGGTGCCGGCGGTGCTGTCATGACCGGTCCGTCGACGTCCTGCCCGGCGTGCGCGACGCCCGCGGTCGAGCCGTTCTACCGCAGGTCCGGCATCCCCGTGAACAGCTGCCTGCTGGTGACAGACCGGGACAGCGCCCTCGGCTTCCCCACAGGTGACCTCGCGCTCGTGCTGTGCCCGGGCTGCGGATTCGTCTGGAACCAGCTGTTCGACCCGGCGCTCACCTCGTACTCTCCCGACTACGAGGAGACCCAGGGGTTCTCCGCGCGCTTCCAGCAGTTCATCACCGAGCTCGCGACCGACTGGCTCCAGCGGTACGACCTCGTCGGCCGGCGGGTCGCCGAGATCGGCTGCGGAAAGGGCGAGTTCCTCGTCGAGATGGTGCGCGCCGGCGCTGCCAGCGGCGTCGGTATCGACCCCGGCGTGCACCCCGAGCGGGTGCCCGAGGACGTGCGCGACCGCACCGAGTGGATCGCGGGCTTCTTCCCCGAGGACCTGCCCGACCTCGACGCCGATGCGGTCGTGTGCCGGCACACGCTCGAGCACATCGCCCCGGTGGGCGAGTGGATGCGTCAGGTCCGAGCCGCGATCGGTGAGCGGACCGACACGATCGTGCTGTTCGAGCTCCCGGACACCCGGCGGGTGCTCGATGAGGGCGCCTTCTGGGACGTCTACTACGAGCACTGCTCGTACTTCACCGCCGGCTCGCTCGCCCGCCTCTTCCGGGCGACCGGCTTCGAGGTGGTGGGTCTGTCCCGCGCCTACGACGACCAGTACCTTCTCATCGAGGCGCGGCCGGCCACGGTGCCCGTGCCCGGCGAGCCGTTCGACATCGAGGACGACCAGGCGGAGCTGGCCGCGAGCACCGCTCGCTTCGCCGCCGCGCACGCCGAGATGCTCGACCACTGGCGGAGCCGGTCGCGCGAGGTGGCCGCGGCCGGCGGGCGCAGCGTCATCTGGGGCTCCGGCTCCAAGGGCGTCGCCTTTCTCTCCGCGCTCGGTGCCGACGGCGCGCTGGTGGACGCGGCCGTCGACATCAACCCGTACAAGCACGACCGCTACATGGCCGGCACCGGTCACCTCATCGTGCCGCCGGCCACGCTCAAGGAGATCCGGCCCGAGCTCGTCGTCGCCATGAACGAGACCTATCTCGGTGAGATCGGACGCGACCTGAGCGCGTTGGGCGTCGACGCGCAGCTGGAGGCGTTGTGACTGCCACGTGTCTCGCGTGCGGCGGGGCGGATCTCACACCGGTCGCCGACCTCGGGCTCACCCCGGTCCTCACCGGTGCCCTCTTCCCGGACCGGGAGAGTGCGCGTAATGCGGTGCAGGGACCCCTCGCGCTAGCTGTCTGCACCATGTGCGGACACGTGCAGAACACCGCGTTCGACCCGGATCTGGTCGAGTACGACGTCAACTACGACAACTCCCTGCACTTCTCGCCGGCGTTCCAGCGGTACGCGGACGAGCTCGTCGATCACCTGGTCGAGCGCTACGACGTTCGCGGCAGGCACGTCGTCGAAGTCGGGTCCGGCAAGGGTGACTTCCTGGCCGAGCTCGCCTGGCGGGGCGAGAACACCGGCACCGGGTACGACCCGAGCGTCGAGCCGGGCACAGAGGTCGCTGGCGTGACGCTGGTCGCCGACTACTACCGGCCCGGTCAGCACCTCGAGCACTACGACCTGCTCGTGTGCCGCCACGTCCTGGAGCACCTCGAGGACCCGGCGGACCTGCTGATCGCACTGCGCGAGACGGCCCCCGAGGACGCGGTGTTCTACCTGGAGGTGCCGGCGGCCGAGTTCAACTTCGGGCCCGACGGGCTATGGGACTGCATCTACCCGCACGTCTCCTACTTCTCCGAGAACTCGCTGAGCGCGCTGGTCCGTCGGTGCGGTTTCGAGATCGAGTCGATCCGCCGGTCCTTCCACGGGCAGTTCCTCTCGGTGGAAGCCCGGCCAGGCGAGCGGGACGCCACGGTGGCCGGGGACGTCTCCGCCCACCTCGAACTGGTCGCTGGCTTCTCGCGGCGATGGCGTGAGGCGGTCTCGCGCTGGCGGGAGGCGTTCGGGCAGCGCCCGCAGAGCAACGTGGCCGTGTGGGGTGCCGGGGCCAAGGGTGCCAACTTCCTCAACGCCGTTGACCCCGCCGGACGGATGCGGGTCGTCGACCTCAACCCCCGCAAGGCGGGGCACTATCTGCCGGGCAGCGGGCACCACATCAGCCTGCCCGGCGACCTGACCGGGGCGGACGTCTCGCTCGTGGTCGTCACCAACCCCGCCTACTGCTCCGAGGTTGCGCGTGGACTCGCCGACCTCGGGGTCGAGGCGGACGTCGTCCCCGTCTAACACTCACCAACAAGAAAGGTCGTCATGTCTGCTACCAACAACACCGTCTTTGTCGACGCCGACGTCCCGGACGAGGTCCGGCGAGAGAGGCTCTACAACGGCCAGCTATTCCTCTATACCGCCACGGACGCCACCCGCGCGCTGCGCGACTTCGCCGCCGAGATGGTCGAGGAGGCGTTCGCGCCGTACGACCCGGTCACCGCGCAGTTCGACATGAGCGTGGAGCAGTGGGTCGAGATCTTCGGCCCGTGCAAGCCGCGGTTCATCCACCACCCCAAGACGAAGGGGCTCATGCGCGAGGTGCTCGCCGGCCTCGGTTGCGATCTGGAGGAGACCTACCTTGACGTCCCCCGGCTACGCGGGGTGACATCGGACGCCTACCTCAGCTCCGGCGTCGGGTACGCGCACCCGATGCACCGCGACACGTGGTGGAGCGCGCCGCTGGCCCAGCTCAACTGGTGGATGCCGATCTACCCGTTCGAGTCCGAGAGCTCGATGGCGTTCCATCCGGCGTTCTGGGACAAGCCGGTGGAGAACCACTCCGAAGAGTTCAACTACTACGAGTGGAACGCCGTCGGCCGCGCCCAGGCCGCCAGTCAGATCCACAAAGACGAGCGCAAGCAACCGCACCCGCCCGAGGATCTCCCGCGCGACCCGCAGGTCCGCTTCGTCGTCCCACCCGGCGGTCTGATCGTCTTCTCCGCCCAGCAGCTGCACTCGACGGTGCCGAACACCTCCGGCCGCAGCCGGTTCAGCATCGATTTCCGCACCGTCAACGTTGCGGACCTGCGCGCGGGCCGGGCTGCCCCGAACGCCGACTCCCACCCCGAAGGAACATCCCTGCGGGACTTCCGCCGGATGTCCGACGAGGCCGCCATGCCCGACGAGGTCGTGGCGCAGTACGACAGCGGCGAGGTCCCCGAGGGCGCGGTGCTCGTGTACGCGCCGGAGGGGGCTTCCTGACGATGGCTTCGCCCCGGGTCACGATCGGACTTCCCGTCTACAACGGGGAGAACTATCTCGAGGCCGCGATCGAGTCGGTTCTTGTCCAAGACTTCGAGGACTTCGAACTACTCCTCGCGGACAACGGATCGACCGACCGGACCGCCGAGATCTGCCGTTCGGCCGCGGCCCGGGACAGCCGTGTACGCATCCACCGGAGCGAGGTCAACCACGGGGCGGCCTGGAACTACAACCGCCTGGTTGACCTCGCCCGGGGTGAGTACTTCAAGTGGGCCGCACACGACGACGTCATCAAACCGGCGTTCCTAAGGCGATGTGTCGAGGTCCTCGACGAGGACGCAGGTGTGTCGTTGGCCTACACCCGTGCGGTCGATATCGATGAGATGGGTGCTGTTGTCTACGCGCACCGCCTTCCCGGGTACGCCACGCAGTCAGAGCCCTCGGCCCGAGCATCGTCTGTGTTGCGCGAACCGTCTCCGTGCATGGAGTCGTTCGGTCTCACCCGGCGGCGCCAACTGCTCAGGACCTCGCTCATCGGTCCGTACACCGGATCCGACCGGACCCTCTTCCTGGAGCTGTCCTTGTTGGGCCGCTTCTACGAAGTACCAGAGGTCCTCTTTCAGCACCGGCAGCACGGTGGTCGCTCTGTGCGTCAGTACGCCGACCCCAGAGCGCGAAACATCTGGTTCGACCCCGCTTGGGAGGGTCGCCGCAGCGCCCCGCGGTGGCGCCTGCTCCGCGAGTACGGACGCGTTGCCCTCACAGGCCCTGCGTCCGCAGGCGAGCGGCTGCGCACTCTCGTACCAGTGACGCGGTGGGCAGTGACCAACCGTCGCGCCCTCGTCAGAGAAGCGGGTGCGCAACTCCTGCTCCGAAAGACCGCCGATCCGCCCCGAACCCAGACACCCGCCCCAGGAACCAGGAGTACTTCATGACCCGTCTGACACGGCTGGCGGTACTGCTGCTTTCATCGATCATTGCAGTGCCGATGCTGGCCGCACCTGCTGGAGCCGTGCCGGCGGTGCTGGTTTCGGATGACTTCAGCTCGGGTGTGTTGGATCCGGCGGTGTGGTCGGTTTCGGATCCGGCGGGTGTGGGTGAGGTGGGTTTCCAGGGGGTCGGGACCTCGAATGCGGGGTTGTCGTTGTCGGTGCCGGCGGGGGCGAACTATGACGCGTGGGGTGTGAATCGGGGGTTGCGGGTCACTCAGGTGGCTCCGGATTCTGATCTGGTCGCTGAGGTGGGCTTCGATTCTTTGCCTGCGGTGAAGTTCCAGGTCCAGGGTGTGACTGTGGTGCAGGACGCGCAGAACTGGTTGCGGTTCGATGTCCACTCCACGGGTAGCGCGTTGCGGGTCTATGCAGCGTCCACGGTC
>NZ_VUKD01000006.1 GCF_009193155.1 Georgenia subflava | reverse complement strand
CAACCCAGCAAGCTGGGCATCATCGTTCGACTTGCATGTGTTAAGCACGCCGCCAGCGTTCGTCCTGAGCCAGGATCAAACTCTCCGTTAAAAAACAACGCCAACCACCCACCAAAGCAGGCAGCCAACAAACAATACGGAGAAAACCCCCCGACCAAACAGACCAGGAAGCCAATCCAGGCATCACACCAACCAGCCCGACGGAGCAGACCAGCCAGCATGTATACCAAAACAAAACAAACAGACCCCAGACACCACCCAAAACCCCACCACAACGGCAAGGAACCAGACGACACCCAGAATCATATGGCATCAAAAACTTGGCACACTGTTGAGTTCTCAAGAAACAGACACACACCGCCGAAAACCCAGGAAAACCACTCCCGAACCCGGACCGGGGCAACCTCTCAAACTTAACCAGTCTTCCCGAGCGTGTCAACTTCCCGCGATCTCTCGCGATCCGCCGACCGGCTCGTTGTTCCTGGCCCCTGGGATGACCAGCTGCCGGCGATCGTGTCGTCGGCTGGCATCCTAGGTTTCCGCTCCGCGGGACCGGCCACCTCGCGGTGTCCGTGCCTCCCTGTCCGGTGCAGCAGGAAGTACATTACGCACCGCTCGGAGGCCCGTCAACTCCCGCGCAACTACGCCGATCATCACGGCCGGCAGGCCTCTGACCTGCAGTTTTACCCCTGGCGAGGGCTCTCGACAGGGCCTGGATCCGCCAACGCGATCTCTGAGACCTGACCCACAGAAGTTCACCTGCGCGTCGCCTTGCGGACCCGTCCCGGAGATGCGCACGCGACCACGCGCACAACCTCCCGCCCGGTGTCCGTTCTCGGGATGCACGAGGGGCGCGACACCGATGGGTGTCGCGCCCCTCATGGCGGCAGGCCAGGCAGCCGTCGTCGACGGTCAGACGGCCGTCGTGACGAGGGCGAGGTTGCGACGCCCCTTCCGGAGGAGCACATGTCCCCCCGCCAGCAGGTCACCGTCGGTGAGCACGCGGTCCTCGTCGTCGATCTTCTCGTTGTTCAGGTACGCACCGCCGCTGGCGATCGTGCGCCGAGCGGCCGAACGCCCCTTCTCGAGCCCGCTTGTCAGCAGCAGGTCGACCATCGTCGACTCCCCCACCGTCGCCTCGCCGCGGGGCAGCTCGGCGACGGCGTCGCGCAGGGTCCGCGCGTCGAGCTCACGCAGGTCGTCCCGTCCGAACAGCGCCTGGGAGGCCCGACGGACTCGTTCGGTGGCTTCGTCGCCGTGCACGAGGGTGGTGACGTCCTCGGCGAGCGAGCGCTGCGCCTCGCGTGCCTGCGGCCGCTCGGCGACCGCCCGCTCGAGCTCGTCGATCTCCTCGCGGCTGCGGAACGTGAAGACCTTCAGGTAGCGGATCACGTCGGCGTCGTCGGTGTTGAGCCAGAACTGGTAGAAGGCGTAGGGGCTGAGCATCTCGGCGTCGAGCCAGATCGCGCCGCCCTCGGACTTGCCGAACTTCGTGCCGTCCGCCTTGGTGATCAGCGGGGTGGTGAGGACGTGGACACCGGTTCCCTCGGCCTTGCGGATCAGGTCCACGCCGGCGATGAGGTTCCCCCACTGGTCGTTTCCGCCGGTCTGCAACGTGCACCCGAAGCGGCGGTGCAGCTCGAGGTAGTCCATCCCCTGCAGGATCTGGTAGCTGAACTCGGTGAACGAGATCCCCTCGTCGCTGGCGAGGCGACGAGCGACCGTGTCCTTGGCGAGCATCGTGCCGAGCCTGAAGTACTTGCCGACGTCGCGCAGGAAGTCGATGGCGGTGAGCTCGCCGGTCCAGTCCAGGTTGTTGACCATGCGGGCCGGGTTCGCGCCCTCGAAGTCGAGGAACCGCTCGATCTGCCCGCGGAGACGGCGTGTCCAGCCGGCCACGATGTCCTTGTCGTTGAGCGTGCGCTCGCCGGACATGCGCGGGTCGCCGATCATCCCCGTCGCACCACCGACCAGCGCCAGGGGACGGTGCCCCGCCCGCTGCAGGTGCCGCATGAGGACGAGCTGGACGAGGTGTCCGTGGTGGAGGCTCGGCGCCGTCGGGTCGAAGCCGCAGTAATAGGTGACCGGACCCTCGCTCAGCACCGTCCGCAGTGCGTCGATGTCGGTGGACTGGGCCAGCAGGCCGCGCCACTGGAGCTCATCGAGGATGTCGGTCACTCTTCTTGCCTTCCTTCCGGCCCGGTCTTCGTGCCGGGCACGGGTACCAGTGTGCCGTGTCCGACCTGGGCATCGGTCCGGCGTCCGCCTGGCGACGCGTGGGGGCGTTGCTGCGCGGGTCCGTCTGGTTCGCGCCGGGGCGCCGCCCTGACGGAGCAGCGGGACGGTCGTGAGCGTGAGCGTTCTACTTGCTCTTCCGGCTCACCATCTCGTTGATCCAGACGGGCGCGTACGGGGACGTGCAGTTCCGGGGCGTCGGGTAGTCCCTGAGCACCTCCAGGCGCTCACCGATGTCGAGCGCCCGCGCCCGGTGCGCCGGGTGCTCGATCCCGATCTGCGCCAGGCAGGTGTTCATCGCCCACTGGAGTCGCTCCGGGGCGTCCTTCATCTCTGCCTCGATGACGTCGAGGCAGCCGGGCAGGTCGAGGCCCTCGGGCTCCTTCACCACCCGCTCGGAGGTGAGGGCCCAGCCTGCGCTCGCGACCACCGGGTCCGGGTCGGCGGACCAGGCCAGCCGGAGCTCCTCGGCGTGCGGGTTCTTCTTGACCACATAGTTCACGAGCCAGTCGTGGACCTTGGGAGCCCTCGCCGCACGCAGCATGGTGTCCAGCTCGTCGCGCTCGAACGCCTTCGGGCGGCAGATCAGCGTGGCCAGCAGCCTGGCCGCGACGTCCTCGGTCTCCCACAGCTCACGTGCGAGGTCGTGCTGGGTCTTCAGCCGTTTGGCGACCGCACGCAGCTTGCTGAGGTTCACACCGTGCTCGTCACCGTGCCTGGCGTTGACCTCACGCATCCTGGGGTCCTCGAGCGCGGCAAGCTCGGCCAGCACCTCGGGCACGGTGGTCCCGGTCACTGCCGTCTGGGTCACTCTCCGCCTCCTGTCGATCCGATCCCCGGATCAGCCTACGACGGCGGTTCGGTCCGCCGTCGGGCCGCTCATGGCTGGCGTGCACGGCCGCCGCGCGGTCCGTCAGCGCCGGCGGGGAGCGGCGGGGCGGTACACGGAGACGGAGGGTTCGCCGTCGACCCAGAAGCGCCAGGGGAAGAGCGTGCCGTCGCCACCCTCGCCGGCCACACCGACCCGGGGCCCGGTGCGCACCCGGGCCGGAGAGACCGGCTCGCCGGGGATGAGCTCGGCACGACCTCCCACCGCGAGCTCGAGGCCGCTGTCAGCCCCGGTGAGGCCGAGCGCCTGCGCCAACCTGGCCGGTCCGCGGGCGAGGTCGCGGTCCGACCGGGCGGCCGGCCGGCGGGCACGTGCGGTGGCGTGTCCTGCCACCACCTCTCCCCCGCGCAGGAGCAGCGCGGAGGCGGTCCCGGCCGAGCCGCAGACGAGGTTCGCGCACCAGTGCATGCCGTAGGTGAAGTACACGTAGAGGCGTCCCCCGGCCTCGAACATCGGCTCGGTGCGCGGTGTGGGTCCACGGAAGGCGTGGGACCCAGGGTCGACCTCACCGCTGTACGCCTCGACCTCGGTCAGGCGTACCGACACGACCCCGTCGAGCGCCGCGTCGCCACCGCCGTCGCCCGCCGGCGAGGCGGCAGGCGCGGTCCGCACGGTCAGCACCGACCCGAGGACTCCGGCCGCGGCCTCGACCGCCGGCCGGCCCAGCAGCTCCGCCCAGGGCGCTGAGCTATCCCCCTCCGGCGTGGCTGTCATCGCCGCGGGCCGGCGGTGCCGTTCTCGTCCGCGGCGTGCTCGTCGACACCGCCCTCGGCCGGCTCCCCCACGGCCCAGCCGCGCAGGTCCGCCGCGAGGTCCGCCGCACGTGCCAGCTGCTCGACGACGCGCACCGGTGCCGTCCCGCCGTGGCCGTCCCGGGACGCGATCGATCCCTCGACCGTCAGGACCTCGCGCACGGCAGGCGTGAGGTGCTCGCTGATCTCGGAGAGCTCGTCATCGGTGAGGTCCCACAGCTCCTTGTCCTGCTCCTCGCACACCCGCACGCAGCTGCCGGCCACCTCGTGGGCGACGCGGAACGGCACCCCCCGACGCACGAGCCACTCGGCGATGTCGGTGGCCAGCGAGAAGCCCTGCGGGGCGAGGGCGGCCATCCGCCCGGTGTCGAAGGTCAGGGTCGCCACCATCCCGGCGACGGCGGGCAGCAGCACGTCGAGCGTGTCGACGCCGTCGAAGACCGGCTCCTTGTCCTCCTGGAGGTCGCGGTTGTAGGCCAGCGGCAGGCCCTTGAGGGTGGCGAGCAGACCGGTGAGGTCACCGATGAGTCGCCCGGCCTTGCCGCGGGCGAGCTCGGCGACGTCGGGGTTCTTCTTCTGCGGCATGATGCTCGAGCCGGTGGAGAAGGCGTCGTCGAGCCGGACGAACCCGAACTCCTTGGTGGCCCAGAGGATGACCTCCTCGCTCAGCCGCGAGAGGTCCACCCCGGTCATCGCGACGACGAACGCGAACTCCGCCACGACGTCGCGCGCGGCCGTGCCGTCGATGGAGTTCTCCACGCTCGCAGCGAAGCCGAGGTCCGCCGCGACGGCGTCGGGGTCCAGGCCGAGCGAGGAGCCCGCGAGCGCCCCGGAGCCGTAGGGCGAGACCGCGGCGCGGGCGTCCCAGTCGATCCAGCGCTGCACGTCGCGCAGCAGCGGCCAGGCGTGCGCGAGCAGGTGATGGGCGAGGAGGACCGGCTGGGCGTGCTGCAGGTGCGTGCGGCCCGGCATCACGGCATCCGGGTGCGCGGCTGCCTGGGTCACCAGCGCGTCGACGACGTCGAGCACGCCCACGGCCAGCTGACGGGCCGAGTCGCGCAGGTACATCCGCACCAGCGTGGCGATCTGGTCGTTCCTGGACCGGCCCGCGCGCAGCTTCCCGCCGAGCCCTGCCCCGGCCCGCTCGATGAGGCCACGCTCGAGCGCCGTGTGGACGTCCTCGTCGTCGGGCCCGGCGACGAACGCCCCGGAGGCGACGTCGTCATCCAGGCGGTCGAGCGCGGCGAGCATGCCGGCGAGCTCGTCGCCGTCGAGGAGCCCTGCGGCGTGCAGCACCCGGGTGTGGGCCCGGGAGCCGGCGATGTCGTAGCGGGCGAGGCGCCAGTCGAAGTGGGTGGACCTGCTCAGCTCCGCCAGCGCGTCGGCCGGCCCGCCGGCGAACCGGCCGCCCCACAGGCTCAGGTGCTCGGGTGCGGTCGCGTCGGTGGACGCGGGGGTGTCGGGGCCGGTGGCGGTGTTGTCCATGGGGTCGATCTTGCCGCGTCCGTGGTCTCGGGCGCACACCGGTCCGCGCGACGCCCCGGGCGTTCCCCGGGCGACCGGCTCGGCACGGCGAC
Organism: Georgenia subflava; assembly: GCF_009193155.1. GTDB lineage: Bacteria > Actinomycetota > Actinomycetes > Actinomycetales > Actinomycetaceae > Georgenia > Georgenia subflava. Next base: position 140,147 of record NZ_VUKD01000006.1, on the reverse strand, counting down.
CCGAGAACGTCTCGCCCGACCCCGAGCGGCGTGAGACCGTGTGCCGATGCACGCCGACGCAGCGCCGACGCCCGCAGCCGGTCCGCGCACAGTCGGGTCCGAGGTCGGCCCGCTGCGCCAGGTCATCGTCCACCGCCCGGGCCTGGAGCTGCTCCGGCTGACGCCGGAGAACAAGGACGAGCTCCTCTTCGACGACCTGCTCTGGGTGCGCCGGGCCCAGGAGGAGCACGACGAGTTCCGCGAGCTGCTCGCCGGTGCCGGGGTCGACGTCCTGCTGCTCACCGACCTGCTGCGCGAGACGCTGGCACTGCCCGGGGCACGCTCGTTCGTGCTCGACCACGCCTTCGACGAGCGGGTGCACGGCCCCGCCGCGACCCCGGCGTTGCGCGCGGCCGTCGAGGCCATGACCGACAACGAGCTGACCGACACGCTCATCGGCGGGCTGACGAAGCGAGAGCTGCTCGAGCGCGTCGACGAGCCGCGCTCGGTGGTGCTGCACGCGATGGGGCTGGACGACCTGGTGCTCCCCGCCCTGCCGAACCACCTCTTCACCCGCGATGCGTCCTGCTGGGTGTACGACGGGGTCGCCGTCAACGCGATGCGGATGCCGGCGCGCGTGCGCGAGTCGGTCACCTACGAGGCGATCTACCGCTGGCACCCCTCGTTCGTCGACGACGACTTCCACCGTTGGTCCGACGGGCTCGACGACGGCGCGGCCACCGTCGAGGGCGGCGACGTGCTCGTCCTGGGCGGCGGGGCCGTGCTGGTCGGCATGAGCGAGCGCACCACCCCGCAGGGGGTCGAGCGGCTCGCCACCCGGCTCTTCGCCGCCGGGTCCGCCGACCGCGTCGTCGCCCTCGCCATGCCCAAGTCACGGCTGTTCATGCACCTGGACACCGTGATGACCATGGTGGACGAGCGGTCCTTCATCAAGTACGCCGGGCTCGGCATGCTGCCGTCGTACACGATCACGCCCGGCTCGGGGCCCGGTGACCTGGCCATCGCCGACCACGCGCCGGAGAAGATGCACGACGCGATCGCCTACGCCATGGGCGTCGCGGACCTGCGGATCCTCATCGCGGAGCAGGACGTGCACGCCGCCGCCCGTGAGCAGTGGGACGACGGCTGCAACGCACTCGCCGTCGCGCCGGGTGTGGTGATCGCCTACGACCGCACCGTCACGTCGAACAACTACCTGCGGCAGGCGGGGATCGAGGTCCTCACCATGCCCGGGGCCGAGCTGGGCCGTGGACGCGGGGGCCCGCGCTGCATGAGCTGCCCTACGATCCGAGACGGAATCTGACCGACTTGGAGGACCCCGGCGTGACCATCGACCTGCGCGGACGCAGCTTCCTCAAGGAGCTGGACTTCACGAGCGAGGAGTGGCGGCACCTGCTCGACCTCGCCGCCGAGCTCAAGGCCGCGAAGAAGGCCGGCGCCGAGGAGCGCCGCCTGGTCGGCAAGAACATCGCCCTGATCTTCGAGAAGACCTCCACCCGCACCCGCAGCGCCTTCGAGGTCGCCGCGTACGACCAGGGCGCGCACGTGACCTACCTCGACCCGGCGGGCTCGCAGATCGGGCACAAGGAGTCGGTCAAGGACACCGCGCGGGTGCTCGGACGCTTCTACGACGCCATCGAGTACCGCGGGGCGCGACAGGCCGACGTCGAGACTCTGGCCGAGTTCGCCGGTGTGCCCGTGCTCAACGGCCTGACCGACGAGTGGCACCCGACCCAGATGCTCGCCGACGGACTCACCATGCGTGAGCACGCCCCGGTGGTCGGCGGACGGCGCAAGCGCGACGACGAGATCGCCTTCGCCTTCGTCGGGGACGCGCGGTTCAACACGGCGCACTCCCTCCTCGTATCCGGCGCCATGCTCGGGATGGACGTGCGGCTGGTGGCCCCGGCGGGTCTGCAGCCGGACGCGGCAGTCGTCGCCCAGGCCCAGGAGGTGGCTGCCCGGACCGGTGCCCGGCTGACGGTCACCGACGACGTCGCGGCCGGTGTCCGCGGCGTCGACTTCGTCTCCACGGACGTGTGGGTGTCCATGGGTGAGGGCAAGGAGGTCTGGGACGAGCGGATCGCGCGGCTGCGCGACTACCAGGTCGACGCCGATCTCATGGCCGCCACCGGCAACCCGGACGTGAAGTTCATGCACTGCCTGCCCGCGTTCCACGACCTCGGGACCGCTGTCGGGCGGGAGATCTACGAGGCCACGGGCATGGACGCGCTGGAGGTCACCGACGAGGTCATCGAGTCCGCGGCGTCGGTGGTCTTCGACCAGGCTGAGAACCGGATGCACACCATCAAGGCGGTACTGGTCGCGACCCTGGGCTGAGCCCCGGGCCGACGCCGGTCGCCGGTGTACCGGTAGCCGTTGCGCGTTGCCGGTGCCGGCAACGTCCCCAACAACGACAACAGGCCGAAGGGTTTGTACCGACTATCGGTACAAACCCTTCGGCCAACGCGGTCGCAGGTCCGGCGGGCCTCGGGACAGGAGGCGCCGCTCCGACCGGCCGGTCGGCTCAGGCGCCGGCGGTCAGCTTCCCGGCGCCGAGGTCGACCCCGTTGCCGAAGGTGACGTCGCGCGCGGCGGAGAGTTTCGAGGTCATGCCGAAGATCTCGATGAAGCCCTTGGCCTGGGACTGGTCGTACGCGTCGCCTGTGTCGTAGGTGGCGAGGTTGAAGTCGTACAGGCTCTGCTCCGAGCGGCGCCCCGTGACGGTGGCGCGGCCGCCGTGCAGGACCATGCGGATGTCGCCGGAGACGTAGCGCTGGGTGTCGGCGACGAAGGCGTCGAGGGAGTTCTTGAGCGGCGAGAACCACTGGCCGTCGTAGACCAGCTCCGTCCAGCGCTGGCCGACGGTCTTCTTGAACCGGGCCTGCTCCCGCTCGATCGTGACGTTCTCGAGCTCCGTGTGCGCGGCGATCAGGGCCATCGCGCCCGGCGCCTCGTAGACCTCGCGGGACTTGATGCCGACCAGGCGGTCCTCGACGATGTCGATCCGCCCGATCCCCTGCGCGCCGGCACGGCGGTTCATCTCCTGGATGGCCTGCAACGGGGTCACGGCCTGGCCGTCGATGGCGACCGGCACGCCCTGCTCGAACGTGATGACGACCTCGTCGGGCAGCGGCGGGTAGGTGGGGTCGTCGGTGTAGCTGTAGACGTCCTTGGTCGGCGCGTTCCAGATGTCCTCGAGGAACCCGGTCTCGATGGCGCGGCCCCACACGTTCTGGTCGATCGAGAACGGGTTGTGCTTGGTGGTCTCGATCGGCAGCTGGTGCTTGTTGGCGTACTCGATGGCGACGTCGCGGGTCAGGGCGAGGTCGCGCACCGGTGCCAGGCACTTCAGGTCCGGGGCGAGGGAGGTGATGCCGACCTCGAAGCGGACCTGGTCGTTGCCCTTGCCGGTGCAGCCGTGCGCCACGGTGGTGGCCCCGAACTGGCGGGCGGCGCGGACCAGGTGCTTGACGATGACCGGGCGGGAGAGCGCGGAGACGAGCGGGTACGCGTCCATGTACATGGCGTTGGCCTGCAGCGCCGGCATGCAGTACTCGGTGGCGAACTCCTCACGCGCGTCGGCCACGTAGGCCTCGACGGCGCCGCAGTCCAGCGCGCGCTGGCGGATGACCTCGAGGTCCTCACCGCCCTGGCCGACGTCGACGGCGACGGCGACGACCTCCGCGCCGGTGCGCTCGCCGATCCAGCCGATCGCGACGGAGGTGTCCAGGCCGCCGGAGTAGGCCAGGACGACGCGCTCCTTGGCGCCGTCTGTGGTGGTGGGGTTCTCGCTCATCGGTCTCTCCTGGTGGTTCTCGTTCCGCGGCCTGCGGCGGGTTTCTGGTGGGGTTCGGTGGGGTTCGTTCCGCGTGGGACGGCGGAGGTTCGTCGGGGTTCGTTCCGCGTGCGTCGGCGGAGGTTCAGTGGGGGTACGGCTCGCCCGGCCCGTGGCCGGGCCTGGTTCGGCCGCGCCGGGCGAGGTCGAGGAGCCGCTCGGTCAGGGCCTCGGCGGCTCCGGCGTCCCGGGTGATGACGAGGACGGTGTCGTCCCCGGCGATGCACCCGAGCACGCCGGGCAGGACCGAGTGGTCGATGGCCGACGCGAGCAGCTGCGCCGCGCCGGGCGGGGTCCGCAGCACCACCTGGTTGGCTGTGGTGTCCGCGGTGACGAGCACCTCGGCGCACCAGCGCTGCAGGCGCGCGGCGATCTGCTCCGGCTCCTCGACGGCGGAGACGGACCGCAGGGTGCCGCCCTCGGCGGGCAGGGCGTAGATCTGCTCGCCGCCAGGCCCACGCACCTTCTCTGCGCGGAGCTCGTCGAGGTCGCGCGAGAGGGTGGCCTGGGTGGCGGCGATCCCCCGCGTGGACAGAGCCTCGCGCAGCTCGGTCTGGGAGCGCACCGGCTGGTGGGCGAGGATCTGGGCGATCACGGCGTGCCGGCCCGCCTTGGTCGCGGCAACGGAGCCCTCGGGGGCGACGCTCATGCCGGTGCCACGTCCCGGGCCGCACCGAGCGCGGCGGGGAGGGCGGCCACGAGGCTCGCTCCCTGCTCGGCGGTCAGCACCAGCGGCGGCGCGAGCCGGAGGGTGTCCTCGCGGACCGGGTTGACGATGAACCCGGCCTCGAGGAGCGCGGCGGCAGCGGCCTTCGCCACCGGGGCGTCGAGCACGACGGCGACGAGCAGACCCTCGCCACGCACCTCGGTGACGCCGTCGACGGCGGAGAGCTGCTCGCGCAGCGTGGCACCGGTGCGGGTGACATGGCCGAGGAGACCCTCGCGCTCGATGACGTCGATGACGGCCAGCGCCGCGGCGGCAGCCACCGGGTTCCCGCCGAAGGTCGTGCCGTGCTGCCCAGGCCCCAGCAGGGTCGCGGCGTGCTCGCCGAGCGCGACCACGGCGCCGATGGGCAGCCCGCCCCCCAGGCCCTTGGCGAGGGTGACGACGTCGGGCACGACGGCGCCGCCGTCGAGGCCGTGGTGGGCCATCCACCGGCCGGTGCGTCCCATGCCCGACTGGACCTCGTCGAGGACGAGCAGCGCGCCGACGGCTGTCGTGAGCTCGCGCGCCCGGGCGAGGTAGCCGGCGGGCAGCGTCCGCACCCCGGCCTCTCCCTGGACGGGCTCGAGGAACAGGGCGGCGACGTCGTCGCCGAGGGCGGCCTCGAGCGCGTCGAGGTCGCCGAAGGGCAGGAACTCGACACCGCCGGGCAGCGGCTCGAAGGGCTCGCGGTAGGCGGCCTTGTGGGTCAGGGACAGCGCGCCCAGCGTGCGGCCGTGGAACGCGCCCTCGAGCGCGAGGACGCGCGGCCGGGCGGGACCGCCGTGCCGACGGGCGAGCTTGAGCGCGCCCTCGTTGGCCTCGGTGCCGGAGTTGGCGAGGAACACCCGTGAGCCGGCCGGGGCGCCACCGGGGGCGACGAGCTCGAGGAGCTTCTCGGCGAGGGTCACCTGGGCGGGGGTGGTGAAGAAGTTCGAGACGTGCCCGAGGGTGCCAAGCTGCTCGGCGACAGCGGCCACGAGGGCCGGGTGGGCGTGCCCGAGGGCGTTGACGGCGATCCCGCCGAGCAGGTCGAGGTAGCGGTTGCCGTCCGCGTCCCAGACCCAGGCGCCCTCGCCGCGCACGAGGACGCGCTGCGGGTCGCCGAAGGTGTTCATGACGGCGGCGCGGTACCGCTCGGTCCACCCGGCCCCGGTCGGCTGGTCCGTCGTCGCCCCGGCGACCGGGCCGGCCGGCTGGTCCGTCGTCGCCCCGGCGACCGGGCCGGCCGGCTGGTCCGCCGTCGCCGAACCTGTCGTCGGGTCGGTCGTCGTCGCGTCCGTCATGCGTCCTCCTCCTGGTCGGGCACGACCTGGGTGCCCACGCCGGCGTCGGTGAAGATCTCCAGCAGCATCGAGTGCGCCTGGCGGCCGTCGATGACGTGGGCCTGGGGCACCCCGCCGCGCACGGCCCGCAGGCACGCCTCCATCTTCGGCACCATCCCGGAGACCAGCGTCGGCAGCATGGCCTCGAGCTCCCCCGCGCCGATCGTGCTGATGAGCGAGGTCGTGTCCGGCCAGGCGCCGTAGAGTCCCTCGACGTCGGTGAGGACCACGAGCTTCGCCGCGCCCAGGGCGACGGCGAGCGACGCCGCCGCGGTGTCGGCGTTGACGTTGAGCACCTGGGTGGGCTCGTCCGCGTCCACGGCCACCGTCGAGACGACCGGGATCCGGCCGGCGTCGAGGAGGTCCTCGACGGCCTGCGGGTCGACGGCGACGACGTCACCGACGAGGCCGACGTCGGTCGGCTCACCCGCGACCATGGCTGGCCGGCGCACGGCCTGCAGGAGCCGGCCGTCCTCCCCAGACAGACCGACGGCGTGGGCGACGTCGGCGTTGAGCAGGGACACGAGCTCGCGCTGCACGTGCCCGGTGAGGACCATGCGCACGATGTCCATCACGTCCGGCGTGGTCACCCGCAGGCCGCCGCGGAACTCGGACTCCAGCCCGACGCGCTCGAGCATCGTGGAGATCTGCGGCCCGCCGCCGTGCACGACCACCGGCCGCAGCCCGACCTGGTGCAGGAAGAGGACGTCCTGGGCGAACGCGCGCTTGAGGTCCTCGTCCACCATGGCGTTGCCGCCGTACTTGATGACCACGCGCGCGCCGGAGAAGCGCCGCAGCCACGGCAGGGCCTGGATGAGGACCTCTGCCTTCTGGTGCGGGTAGAGGTCGGTCTCGGTGTCGAGGACGTAGTCGTCCGGCACCCCGGGGATCAGCTGGTCGCTCATGTGGAGTAGGCGCTGTTCTCGTGGACGTAGTCGTGGGTGAGGTCGTTGGTCCACACTGTCGCGGTGGCCCGCCCGGCGTGCAGGTCGACGTCGACGCGGACCTCGCGGGCGGCGGCCAGGTCGACCAGGGAGCGGTCCTCCCCGACCCCGCCGGCGCGGCTGACGGTCACGCCGTTGATAGCGACGTCGACGGCGTCGGCGTCGAACGGTGCGACGTCGACCGGCACGGTCCCGACGGCGGAGAGCACCCTGCCCCAGTTGGGGTCGTTGCCGAAGACGGCCGCCTTGAAGAGGTTCGAGCGGGTCACCGCGCGGGCCACCGCGACGGCGGCGTCCTCGGTGGTGGCCCCCCTGACGGTGACGGCGATGTCGTGGCTGGCGCCCTCGGCGTCGGCCACGAGCTGGCGCGCGAGCGAGCCGCACACGGCGGTGAGCGCCTCGGTCAGCTCCGCGAGCCCCACCCGGGAACCGGAGGCGCCGGAGGCCAGCAGGACGACGGTGTCGTTGGTGGACATGCAGCCGTCGGAGTCGACCCGGTCGAACGTGACGCCGGTCGCGGCGCGCAGGGCGGCGTCGGCGGTCCCGGCGTCGACGACGGCGTCGGTGGTCAGCACGCACAGCATGGTCGCGAGCCCGGGGGCGAGCATGCCGGCGCCCTTGGCCATGCCGCCGACCGTCCAGGTGGTGGCGTCGGCGGTGGCGCGGGACTCCTGCGCCTCCTTGGCCACCGTGTCGGTCGTCATGATGGCGCGGGCGGCGTCGGCCCCGCCGTCGGCCGAGAGGACGGCTGCGGCGGCGTCCACCCCGCCGAGCAGGGCCGGCAGGTCGAGCCGCTCACCGATCAGGCCGGTGGAGCAGACGACGACGTCGCCTGAGGAGACGCCCAGCGCCGCGCCGACGTGCTCGGCGGTGCGGTGGGTGTCGGCGAACCCCTCCGGTCCCGTGCAGGCGTTCGCACCGCCGGAGTTGAGGACGACGGCGTGCACCACGCCGTCGCCGACGACGGTGCGCGACCACACGACGGGTGCGGCCACCACACGGTTGGTGGTGAAGACACCGGCGGCGACGTGCTCGGGACCGTCGTTGACGACCAGTGCGAGGTCGGGGTTCCCGGAGGCCTTGAGGCCGGCGGTGACGCCGGCGGCGCGGAAGCCCGCCGGGGCGGTGATGCTCACGGGGCGACCCCCACGGTGGTCAGGCCGGTGGTCTCCGGCAGGCCGAGGGCGAGGTTCATCGACTGCACGGCGGCGCCGGCAGTGCCCTTGACGAGGTTGTCGATGGCGCACAGGGCGACGACGCGGCCGGCGCGCTCGTCGACGGCGACCTGGACGGCCGCGGTGTTGGCGCCGGTGACCATCGCGGTGGTGGGCCAGGTGCCCTCGGGCAGCAGGTGCACGAAGGGCTCGTCGGCGTAGGCGTCCTCCCAGGCCGCCCGGACGGTGGCCGCGGACGCCCCCGGGGCCAGCGGTGCGGTGACCGTGGCGAGGATGCCGCGCGACGTGGGCACGAGGACCGGGGTGAAGGACAGCCGTACCTCGGCGGCGCCGGCCGCGCGGAGGTTCTGCTCCACCTCGGGCACGTGGCGGTGCGTGCCGCCGACGGCGTACGGCGCCAGCGAGCCGAGGGCCTCGGCAGCGAGCAGGTGCGTCTTGGCGCTCTTGCCGGCACCGGAGTAGCCGACGGCAAGGACGGCGACGACGTCGGCGGGGTCGACGACGCCGGCCGCGACGCCGGGCTGCAGCGCCAGGGTGACGGCGGTGACGTTGCATCCCGGGACGGCGATCTCGCGGGCGGTGCGCAGGGTGTCGCGCTGCCGGGCGCCGTCGACGATCAGCTCGGGCAGGCCGTACGGCCAGGCGCCGGCGTGCGGGCTGCCGTAGAACTGCTCCCAGGCGGCCGCGTCGGTCAGCCGGTGGTCGGCGCCGCAGTCGAGCACGATGGCGTCGGAGCCCGCGGCGGCGAGCGCTGCCGTCACCTCGCCCGAGGCGCCGTGGGGCAGGGCCAGGAAGACGACGTCGTGGCCGGCGAGGGCCTCGACGCCGGTGGGCTCGAGCACGCGGTCGGCCAGGGGCAGCAGGTGCGGCTGGTGCGCGCCGAGCCGCTGCCCGGCGCTGGCGTGCGCGGTGAGCGCGCCGATCTCGATCTGGGGGTGGGCGAGCAGGAGCCGGAGCAGCTCGCCGCCGGCGTATCCGGAGGCACCGGCCACCGCTGCAGTGAAAGTCACCTGCATAACAATACAGATCAATGAATGCTCCGTCGAGCCGCGTCGTCACGCCGGGACGTCGGTTCGCCCGTCGTGGGTGGCGGCGGGCATGCTGTGGGACATGCGCGCGATCCACGCCACCGCCGCCGGCGGCCCCGAGGTCCTGTCCGTCGTCGACCTGCCCGCGCCGGTGGCCGGGCCCGGCAAGGTCGTCGTCGACGTCGCCGCTGCGGGCGTCAACTTCATCGACACGTACAAGCGCGGTGGCGTCTACCCGATGGACTTCCCGCACGTGCCCGGCACCGAGGGCGCCGGAACGGTGAGCAGCCTAGGGCCGGGCGTCTCCGGCGTGGCCGTGGGCGACCGGGTCGCATGGGCGTCGGCGCCGGGCTCCTACGCCGAGCAGGTGGTCGTGCCGGCCGATGTGCTGCTGCCGGTCCCGGACGGTGTGGACCTCGAGACCGCCGCCGCTCTGCCGCTGCAGGGCATGACAGCTCACTACCTCGTGGCGTCGACGTTCCCGGTCCGCGCCGGCCAGACGGTCCTGCTGACCGCTGCCGCCGGCGGCGTCGGGCTGCTGCTGACCCAGCTCGCGGCTGCCCGCGGCGCTCGGGTGATCGGCACCGTGGGCTCGGCGGAGAAGGAGGTGCTCGCCCGCGAGGCGGGCGCCCGCGAGGTCGTCCGCTACACCGAGCTGGACGACCTGACTGCCGACCTGCCGGCGATCGTGCGTGAGCTGACCGACGGCGTAGGCGTCGACGTCGCGTACGACGGCGTCGGGAAGGACACGTTCGACGCCACCCTCGCGTCGGTGCGCCGTCGAGGCACGCTCGTCCTGTTCGGCGGAGCGAGCGGCCAGGTGCCGCCCTTCGACCTGCAGCGGCTCAACCACGCCGGGTCGCTGTTCGTCACCCGGCCGAAGCTGGGTGACTACACCGCCGATCGGGACGAGCTCCTCTGGCGCGCCGGCGAGCTGTTCGCCGCCGTCGGCGCCGGATCGTTGTCGGTGCGGATCGGCGAGCGTTTCGGGCTGGCCGAGGCCGCGGCGGCGCACGAGGCGCTCGAGGGACGCGCGACCACCGGCAAGGTCCTGCTCGTCCCCTGAGTGCTGCCTGACCCTTACGATCAGCCGCTGAATCGAGTGGCCCGGCAGTGATGGTCGCGGAGCGGGCGAGAGGTCACCGGTGTCGCCGGCGAGGATCAGCCCGCGGTCGCCAGGTGTTCCTCGAGCTCGTGCGCGATCTGCCGCGCCCAGCCCCGGATGTCGTCCCAGTTCCGGTGGTCGCCCTCCGCGGCGCCGGCCATGCGGGTGACCGAGCGCTCTCGCAGGCCCAGCACTGCCGGGTCCAGGCGACCGGCGAACGTCCGGTAGTCGAGCGGGTCGATCTGTTGCAGGAGCGCCGAGGCACGCACAGGGTCCTGGACCTTGCCCGTGGCCGCGACGCCCGCGAGCCCGCAGGAGAAGGCCCACACCGGCAGGTGGCGCAGCTCGGCCGCGAAGCGCGAGACGACGTCCCGCATGGACTCCATCCACTGGGTCATGTAGACGGCGGACCCGAGCACCACGGCGTCGATCCCCTCGAGGGTGCGCACGTCGGCGGGGGCGACCCGGCGGGCCTGGTGCCCCACGGCACGCAGCTCCTCGACGATGGCATCGCCGATCTCGGCGGTGGCGTTGTGCTTGGAGGCGACGACGACGAGGATCTTCATGTCTCAACTGTGCCGCCCGCTGCCCGCGCTGCGGCGGGACCAATGTCCCCGTTGTCCGGTCCGAAGGTCTGGCGCTCAGCGCCGCTCGCCGCCGGGTCAGCCGCAGGTCGCCGGGTCGGTCGAGCGCAGCGGCCGGTAGGTCAGCGTCGTCCCACCGGCGGTGGCGGTGAGGGTCGCGGGCAGGTCCTCGACCGTCGCCTCCACCGTCAGCGCCCCGTCGGTGACGAGCTCCTGCCACGCCGCCGGCACGTCACGGCCCTGCTCGGACAGCCACTGCACCCCGTTGAGCTCTCCCAGGCGTTCGACACCGCAGGTGGGGTCGACAGGGAGCAGGTAGTTCACCGGGAGCCCGACCTCGACGTAGCTGCCGGTGTCGGCCGGCGGGTAGACCGGCCGGAAGTCCTCGTCGGGTCCGATCTCGTCATCTGCAGCAGTGGCGCCGGGAGCCGAGAGATCGACGTCGACCACAGTCTGTTCCAGGGGCTCGCTGGCCCAGGACGGGCTGCCGTCCAGCTGGACCATGAACGGGCCGACCGGCAGCACGGCACGCTCCACGGCCACCACATAGGCGTGCACGCCCGCGTCGTCGGTGCACCCTCCTGACTCCGTCGGCGCGACGATGTCGGGGTGCACGAGGTCGCCCGACACGACCACGTCGTCGAGCCGGTTCGGGCAGCTCGAGCTCTCGACCGAGCCGAACCAGAGCACGATCTCGTGCCCGAGGTCCACCTCGGGAGGTCGGCCGGTCAGCCCGGCCTGCGCCCAGAGCGCTGCGTACTGTTCGGGGGTCGTGGCGACGCCGGTGCGCCAGTTCTCGCCGGTCCGGTCCGCGCCGAGCAGCCGCCACCCGTCACCGGCGGTCGGCTGCGGGCCAGGGGGGACGTACTCCGACGCCGGGGCTCCCTGGGCGCACACCGGGTCGGCCGCGAAGGGCTCGAGGAGGGCGAGGCGTTCCTCGAGGAGGAACCCGAGGTCGACGGAGACGACACCGTGCCTCAGGTCGACGAGATGACCGGGGTCGAGGTCGGCGTGAGCGAGGCCGACGTCGACGATCACCGGGGCGACCCGCTCGGCCACGTCACGGAGCTCTGCCGTCGTGCGCTCGACCTCCACGGCTACGACCCCGTCGTCGGGGAAGCGCTCCTCGATCTCCGCCTGCAGCTGCGCGACGTCGCCGGCGAAGGCGACGGTCACCCAGCCGTTGCGCCCGCGATCGAGCCACAGGTCCTCGAAGCCGGGCTGCTGCTGCGCCCAGGCGCGCACCTGCCCGGTCGGCTGCTCGTTGCCGACGTAGACCGGCTCGTCCCGGTAGGCGGAGTCCGGCGCCCGGATCGGCTCGAGGTTCTCGCAGAGCACCGTGCCGGCCGGCTGCAGGGAAGCCGCCGACGACGGGCTCGGGTCACCGTCGGCGGTCGAGACGTGCACGCTCCCGGTGTCGGCCCCGCACCCGCCGACCGCGAGCAGGAGGGCGAGCGCAGCACACGTGACCAGGCCTTGCCGTGAGCCGCCCATCGCCATCCCGTCCGAAGCTCGCGGGTCCGCACCGGTGCGGCCCCGCCTCACTGGGAGAGTGTCTCGAGCCGACGCGCCCTTGCACAGGGGAGGGGGTCGTCAGCCGAGGGCCGCTCGCGCCGGCCGGGCCGGACCGTCGGTGGACTCGTCGGCCGCCGTGCGCGTTGTGCGTGGGCCGTGCCGGGCGGCGAACCGGCCGGGAGGCGTTGGTCGTCAGGCGGGCCAGTCGGCCACGCGCAGCCGCCGGGTGGCATCGGCAGGGTCACCGATGCCGAGGCGGAACCGTAGCGAGGCCGGGGTGTCCGCGCCGGCGCGCAGGTACCGGCCCGAGAGCTCGTCGAGGCCTCCCCGGGCGATCATCACGGCCAGCTCGACGACGTCCGCGACGTCGGTCCATTCGGTCCGGTCCTCGTGCGCCCGCATCGACGTCGTCATGTCCGTCACGACGACGCCGGGGGCCAGCTCGAAGGTGCGCAGGCCTCGGTCGTACCCGGCCGCGTGCAGGCTCCCGCCGATGCGGAAGAGCGCGGTCTTCGACACGTTGTAGGCCGTCGCGTCGTCGGTGTCCCGCGTGCCGGCGCCCGAGCTGAGGTCGATCACCCGGCCGCCGCCACGCGCGAGCATGCCGGGCACGACGGCGCGGGCGAGCAGGAAGGGGCCTCGCACGTTGGTCTCGACCACCGACCACCACTCGTCGCGGTCGGCCTCCCACAGGGGCACCTCGGTGTCGATGCGTCCGGCGTTGTTGACCAGCAGGTCGATCGAGCCGAGCTCGTTCTCGACCCGCGCGACGGCGTCGTCGACCGCGGCCGCGTCGGTCACGTCCGCGGCGACGACCACGCTGCGTCGGCCCAGGCCCTCGATCTCCGCGGCGACCTCGGCGAGCATCTCGGCGTCACGCGCCAGGACGGCGACGTCGAGCCCGGCACGAGCCAGGCCGACGGCGAGGGCGCGACCGATCCCGCGCGAGGCACCGGTGACGAGGGCCGTGCGCGCGACGGGAACCGCGCGCACGCCGGCAGGTGCGCCGTCGTCCTCAGGCACGCGCTGGCCCACGGGTCCACCGTCGTGCTCAGGCACGCGCTCGCCCACGGGTCCGCCGTCGTGCTCGGGCACGCGCTCGCCCACGGGTCCGCCGTCGGCCTCAGGCACGCAGCACCGCCCCGACGCGCTGGCCGGCGACCTTGACGATGCGCTTGCGCACCGCCGCCGTCTCCTCCGCCGTGAGCGTGCGGTCGGGCGCCCGTAGTCGCAGCGCGAAGGCGAGGGACTTCTTGCCCTCGCCGAGCTGGTCGCCGGCGTAGACGTCGAACAGGCGGACCTCCTCGGCGAGCTCGCCCGCGCCCTCCACGACGGCGGCGTGGACGTCGGCGGCCGGGACGCTCGCGTCGACCACGAGAGCGACGTCCTCCTTGGCCAGCGGGAAGGTCGAGACCGGTGCCACCTGGATCGGCTCGGCCGGGCTCGCCGCGAGCACCGCGTCGAGGTCCAGCTCGAAGGCCACGGTGCGGGCAGGCAGGTCCATGGCCGCCGTCACCTTCGGGTGAAGCTCGCCGGCGTGCCCGACGACAGCACCGTCGACCACGAGCTCGGCGCAGCGGCCGGGGTGCCACGGCGCGAGGTCACCGGCGCGGGCGGTCAGCTCGACGCCGACGGTGCGGGCGACGAGCCGGGCGGCCTCGAGCGCGTCGGCCCAGTCGCTGGGCCGTCCGGCGCCCCAGACGCCGGCCGGGGTCAGGTTCCCGGCAAGCACGCCGGCCACGTGCCGCGGCTGGGCGGGCACGGCGGCGTGCAGCTCGGCCAGCTCGGCATCGCTCGGGCGCCGGTCGACCCCGGGCGCCGCGCCGGCCCGGATGCCGGCCGGGCGCGTGACGAGGCCGATCTCGAAGACGCCGAGCTCGGCGGCGCCGCGCGAGACGTTGCGCCGGGCGGTGTCGAGCAGGCTGTCGAGCAACGAGGTCCGCAGCGCGGGTGCGTCGTCGGCGATCGGGTTCACCAGGCGCAGGGTGGTGCGCCGCGGGTCGTCGACGTCGAGGCCGAGGCGGTCGTGGACGTCGCCGACGAACGGGTAGGACAGCACCTGTGTCAGGCCGTGCTCGGCGAGTGCCCGGGCGACGTCGCGACGCTGGCGCTGCGCGACCGTGAGGCCGCGACCCGCGGGGGCCGGCGGCAGCACCGAGGGGATCTCGTCGTAGCCGGCGAGCCTCGCGACCTCCTCGACAAGGTGTGCGCCGCCCGTGAGGTCCGGCCGCCAGGTCGGCGGGGTGACCCGCACGGCGGGCGAGGCGTCGTCCGCGCCGTCACCGGCGACCGTGGTCTCGCCGTCGGCCAGCGGGACGACGGCGCAGCCGATCCGGCGCAGCAGCTCGAGCACCCGCTCGCGCGGGTACTCCACGCCGACGAGGCGGGAGGCCTCGGCCGGGTCGAAGGTGATCGGTGCCGGTGCCGCGGTGCTGTCGAGGTCGGAGACGGCCGGGTCAGCCGTCCCGCCGCCGTGCTCGACGAGGAGGTCCACCACCCGCTGGGCCGCGACGGCCTGGAGGCGGGTGTCGACGCCGCGCTCGAAGCGCTTTGCGGCCTCGGAGGGCAGCTTGTGCCGGCGGGCGGTGCGGGCGACCGAGATGGGGTCGAAGTGCGCCGCCTCGACGAGGACGTCGGTAGTGCTCGCGGAGACCTCGGTGTCCTCGCCGCCCATGACGCCGGCGAGGCCGAGCACGCGTGAGCCGCGGGCACCGTCAGGCGAGTCGGTGATGAGCAGGTCCTCGGGGTCGAGGCGTCGCTCGACGTCGTCGAGGGTGGTCAGCGTCTCCCCGGCCGCGGCGCGGCGCACCACGATCGGTGCGCTGACGGTGGCGAGGTCGTAGGCGTGCAGCGGCTGGCCGAGGTCGAGCATGACGTAGTTCGTCACGTCGACCGCCAGGGAGATGGGACGCATGCCGGCCTGGCTCAGTCGCTCGACCATCCACGCCGGCGAGGGGGCAGCCGGGTCGATGCCGCGCACGATGCGGGTCACGAAGCGGTCGCAGCCGACGGTGCCGCTGACGGGCGCGACGTCGTCGACCTCGACGGCGAACCCGTCCGGCGTCGCGGCGGGCAGCGGGCCCGGGAGGTTCTCGGGCAGGCCGGGGTCGGTGAACGCCGCTCCGGTGGAGTGGGAGTACTCGCGGGCCACGCCACGCATGGAGAAGCAGTACCCGCGGTCGGGGGTCACGTTGATCTCGAGGACCTCGGTCCCCAGCCCGAGCAGCGCGACGGCGTCGGCGCCCGGGGCGGGGACGGCGTCGGGGCCGAGCAGCTCCTCGAGCACGATGATGCCGTCGTGGTCCTCGCCGAGGCCGAGCTCACGCGCGGAGCAGATCATCCCGTCGGAGGTGTGCCCGTAGGTCTTGCGTGCCGCGATCGGGAACGGACCGGGGAGCACGGTGCCGGGGAGGGCGACGACGACGTGGTCACCGGCGGCGAAGTTGTGCGCGCCGCAGATGATGCCGCGGCTGGGCAGGTCGGACGGCTCCTTGCCGGTGCCGGGGGCGTCGTTGTGCGCCTGCCCGACGTCGACGCGGCAGTAGTTGATCGTCTTGCCGTTCTTCTGCTCCTCCTTCGAGACGGAGAGCACCCGGCCGACGACGAGCGGGCCGGTGACGGCGGGCGGGACGATCGACTCCTCCTCGAGCCCGACCTTCACGAGGTCCGCGGCGAGCTGGGCGGCAGTGGTGCCGGCAGGGACCTCGGTGTGCTCGGCGAGCCAGGTCAGCGGGACGTAAGGCATGTCAGTTGCCCCTTCCGGTGGTGCCGAACTGCTGGGAGAAGCGGACGTCGCCCTCGACCATGTCGCGCATGTCGGCGATGCCGTGGCGCAGCATGAGGGTTCGCTCGATGCCCATGCCGAAGGCGAAGCCGGAGTACACCTCGGGGTCGATCCCGGCGGCGGTCAGCACCTGGGGGTTGACCATCCCGCAGCCGCCCCACTCGATCCAGCCGGCGCCGCCCTTCTTCTGCGGGAACCACAGGTCCATCTCCGCACTGGGCTCGGTGAAGGGGAAGAAGCTCGGACGCAGGCGGGTGCGCGCCTCGGGTCCGAACATCGCCCGGGCGAAGTGGTCGAGGGTTCCCTTGAGGTGCGCCATGGTCAGGCCCTTGTCGACGGCAAGGCCTTCGACCTGGTGGAAGACCGGGGTGTGGGTGGCGTCGAGGGCGTCGGTGCGGAAGACCTTGCCGGGGCACGCGATGTAGATGGGCACGTCGCGCGAGAGCATCGTGCGGGACTGCACCGGGGAGGTGTGGGTGCGCAGCACGAGGTTCGGGTCGCCCTCGGCGCCGGCCGGCGGCTCGACGTAGAACGTGTCCTGCATCTGGCGGGCCGGGTGGTCCGGGCCGAAGTTGAGGGCGTCGAAGTTGAACCACTCGTGCTCGACCTCAGGGCCTTCGGCGATCTCCCAGCCCATCGCGACGAAGAAGTCGGAGACGTCCTCCATGAGCGTCTCGAGCGGGTGCCGTGCTCCGCGCGGTGCTCGCTCGGTCGGCAGCGTGACGTCGACGGCCTCGGTGCGCAGCACCTGCTCGTCGCGCGCGGCCTCGAGCTCGACCTGGCGGCTGGCGACGGCCTTGTTCACGCGGCCGCGGGCCTGGCCGACGAGCTTGCCGGCGACGGCCTTGTCCTTCGGCTCGAGCCCGCCGATCGCCCGGTTGGCCAGCGCGAGCGGGCTGCGGTCGCCGGTGTGCGCGAGACGGGCGTCCTTCAGGGACTCCAGCGAGTCGGCTGCGGCGACGGCGGCGAGTGCGGCGTCGACAGCGGCGGTGATGGCGCTCTCGTCCAGCGGGGACAGCGGCGCAGGGTCTGAGGAGGTCATGCCTACCTTCCGGGCGGGTCGGGATCGGCACGGTGGTGCCCGGGTCAGGGCACGGACCGCTGCCAGCGGAACAGTCTAGGTGGGTCGCCCGCCCGGGCGCGGATCGGTCTCGGGACGCAGATCAGACCAGGCCCAGGGCGGGCCCGGTAAATCGCCTGGCCGTGCCGGCCGGCATGATCGCGACGCTCATGAACCCCATGGTAGCCGGGGACGTCCAGGAACATCGATGGCCAGCCACGCCCCACCTCGGGACATCCCGCCGACGGGCAGGTGCGCCACGAACGTGCGGCGATAGGTAGTCGCGCCGGTGCGCTCGGCCGGGCACGCCCCCGTGCGCCACGTCGGCCGCTGCCGGGGCTGCCGGCCGAACACGTCACCGCGCGGCCCGAGCGAGGCGCTCGGCGGAGGCACCTGTGCGCTCGGCGGTCAGAAGGGCGGGCGCCCGTCTGGCGTGCCCCAGGGGTCGGTTGATCCGCCCGCGGCAGGTGGCTTGTCCGTCGCCGGTGTGCTCCTGGGTCGGCCCGGGGCTGGGCCCGCGGGTGGTCGCCCGGCACCTGGGCCGGTCGGTGGTCTGGCCGGTGGTGGGCCGGTCGGTGGTGGTCCGGGCGGTCGGACGGGCTTGCGTGCGTAGCGGTGTCCGGTCGGTGCTCTCCACCAGGTGATACCGGTGGTGGGGTCGCGGGTGGTGTCCCAGAGCTTGGCGGTCTTGACGTCGTGGTGGGAGTGGCACTTGGTGTCGACCTTGTCCTGATCGGTCTGGACGACGCTGTCGGCCAGGGCCTTGTCGTAGGACTTCTGATGGTCGATCTCACACCGCCACGCCGGGATCCGGCACCCCATGAAGACGCAGGTGACATCGCGGGCGAGCACGGTGCGGGTCAGGTCCGCACCCGGGCGGTACGCCTTCGTCCCGAGCGCGACGAACTCACCGGTGCCGGCGTCGGTGAACAACGCCTGCCAGGTCGCGTCCTGCGCGATCCGCCGCGCCAGCTCGGCCGGGATCGGCCCGTACCCACCCAGCACGCCCGGCTGGTCGTCCAGCCCGAGCAGGGTCCCACCGGCGACGGTGACCTGCAGGTGCGGGCGGCGGCGCTGCAGCACCGGCAACGCCCGCCCCGAGAAGTCGACGCCGTTGTCGAGGATCGAGGTGAAGACATCGGTGAACGAATCCGCGCGACGCTGGTCCAGCGTGCGGGTGTCCCCGGGGGTCTTCGCGGCCACCGCGAGGGCGTCCAGGGCGGTGCGGGCGGCCATGGCGTGGTCGGCGCGCACGAACGCGCTGACCCAGGCCATCGTGTCCCCGGCCGGCTCGATCGACACGTGCCGGCGGGCCACCGCCTCGGCATGACGCCGGCTGGCCGTCGCCGCGTCCGCCGCGAGGGCGGCCGCGCGGATCCTCTCCCGCAGCTGCGGCACCGTCAGCGTGTCCGCCTCCGGCACCAGCTCGTCCAGGACCGTCCGGCGCACCCGGGCAGGCAGACCCGGCTCGGCGTGGAGGAGGACCTCGGCCTTACGGGCGTCGATATGCCCACTGTTCAGCGCGTCGGCCACCACCGGGTAGTCCTCCAGCCCCAGCGCGAGGGAGGTCTTGGACTCCGCGGCGTACTGAGTGATCCCCAACCTGGCCTCGACCTCGAAGACCGCCGACCTCGCCCCCGCGCTGCTGTTCGCCGCCCGCCGCCGCGCCCCGAGCTCGGTGATCGCCCTGGCCTGCTGCGACACCGCCCACGAGGCGATCCGCTCCCACGCCGCGACCAGCTCCACCACCGCCGCGTCATCGGCATCGGCGAGCGAGGTCCGGTCCAACCTGTCCACCAACGTCGGACCGGGAGCAGTCGAAGCGAGCAGCCGCGCCGCCGGCGAGGTGAACCCAGCCGCCGCCACCCCCGCCGCCGCACGCACCACCGACGCGTCCGGATCGCGCACCGACAGCCCCGGCTCGCACTCCCACCACGGCAGGCCCATCTCCAGGCGCATCATCTCGCGGGCCACGTCCGCCTCAGGTGTCCCGACCGCGGACTCCGGCACCACCAGCTCCAGCTGCGGACCGTCGTCGCTCGCGCGCACCACGACCGACACCGGGCACCCGTCCCCGATGACTCCCGCGGCGTCGTCCTTGACCATGATCCAGACACTAGTTCGAACCACCGACATCCAGGATCGAGGTGTGCCCAACCCCAACCGAAGGCCTCCTCGCGCGGAGCGTGCGAGCGTGCACAGCCAAAGACGCGCGAGCGTGCACAGCCGAACGTGAGCAGGTCTGCGGAACGTCAGTAGGTCCGCCCAGAGTCAGGGCGCCCCGACGAGAGGCAGGTCCGCGATCGTCTCGTGGATCGGTCCGCCGCCCTTGCCGGCCCCGAGGTCGGAAACCATGAGCCGTGCGTGGGTGGCCGTCCACGGTGGCCCCGCGTAGACCGACAGTGCCTGCGCGCGCCGCGTGAGCTCGGCGTCCTCGGGGCGGCGGTTGCTGAGCCGGGCGAGGGTCACGTGGGCGCGGTGGCGGTTGCGTCGCTCGACGTGGGAGAACGGCTCGCCGGCGTCCTCGAGGGCCGCCATGAGGTCGACCAGCCGACCGGTCTGCCCCTCGCCGGTCTCCTCGTCCCACAACCATCGCCCGCCGGCCGCACGACTGCCCTCGTGGACGCCGACCCAGAGCGTGCGTCGGGAGAAGACCCCGGCGCCGCGGAGCTGCAGCCGCATCGGCGCGAAGCCGCTCGTGACCTCCGTCAGCCGCTCCGTGAGGTCCCCGAGGGCGCCGTCGGGGACCTCGCCGTAGAAGGCCAGCGTGATGTGCCGCTGCTCCGCGGGAACCCACCGCAGTGCGCGCGGTCCACGACTGAGGTCGGGAACCGGGTCCTGCGCCGTCACCGAGTTGACCGCGAGACCGAGATGGTCCTGGACGGTCGCAGGCAACGGCAGGGAGACGAACAGGCGCATCGGGCGAGGTCAGCAGACGTCGGGAAGGGACGGACCGGTACCTGCCGTGGGTCGCGCGGTGCGCTGCGGACCGCCCGGCTGCACGGTCCGCTGCGGACCGCCATGCTGCGCCGTCCCCTGCGGACCGCCATGCTGCGCCGTCCCCTGCGGACCGCCATGCTGCGCCGTCCGCTGTGTGCCGGCCGGCTGCACCGTCCGCTGCCGCCCGCCATGTCCGGCGGGGGCCTGTGGTCCGACCGGGTCTGCGGCGAGCTCGGCGAGACTCTCCGCGAGTGCCGCGACGAGCTCCGCCGCCTCGTGCGGAGGGAGGCGGGTGGTGGCGACACACACGTCTGCCTTCCACACACTCAGCACGAGGACACCGGCCTCCGGGTGGGTGGAGATGCGGACGCCGCGACCGGCGCCACGCGGGTCGGTGACCCAGCGCGATCGCGGCGACAGCGGCACGACGCTCATCCCCGGATGATCCCCTCCGGTCGGCGTGCCGTCAACGGGAGCATGCTTCGTCGACGGTGTGCCGTCGCGGGGAGCCCACTTCGTCAATGGCGGGCCGCCAACCCCGGCCGCTCCGCGACGCGCGCGAGCATTCTTCTACCTGTACATGCTGGAACCCGGCACCCCGGCCGTGCGGCCGGGGTGCCGGGTTCATGCACAGCCGGACCACTCCGCGGCTGCCGGGTGCCTGCACACGCGAACCACTCCGCGGGTGCGGTTCCTGCACAGTCGGACTACTCCGCGGCTGCCGCCGCCTCGGCGATCTGCTCGACGTACGTGTCGAGGCCGTAGGTGATCGACAGCGCCGTCGGCGGGGACATGGCGGCGATGAGGTCGTCACCCGTGATGTTCGCGACCGCACCGGCCTGCACGGCCGGGATGGCTTGGGCGTAGGACTGGCCCATGAACGTCTCGACCTCGGCCTCGGTGCTCGCGTAGTTCACGAGGATGTCCGACTCGAGCCGGTCGGTCTCCTCATAGCTGAGCGAGTAGACGAAGCTCTCCTCGTCCGTGGCGAGCTCGTCGACCGACTCGGCGCCGACAAGGCCGAGGTCGAGGAGGAAGTCCACGCGCGAGTCCGCCGGCTTGTACACCCAGAAGGTGCCGCCGACGTCCCAGACCGCCGCCACCGACTTGCCCTCGAGCTCGGGATGGCCGGCCGCGGCGTCCGAGATCTGCGTGTCGAGGTCCGCGACGAGCTCCTCCGCCTCCGCGGGCACGCCGAGCGCGGTGCCGACGGTCGTGATGACCTCACGCCACGGCGTCGTCCACGGCTCGTCGGGGTAGGCGACGGTCGGAGCGATCTCGCTCAGCAGCTCGTACTGCTCCTCGGTGATACCCGAGTAGGGCGCGAGGATGAGGTCGGGGGCGAGCGCTCCGATCTCCTCGTACGCGGGAGCCTCGACCGACGGGGAGATCATCGTCGGCTCCGCACCGACCTCGGCCAGGGCGTCGGCCACCCAGGGCAGCTGCCCCTCCTCGTTCGCGGCGTAGACCTGCTGCTCGATACCGACCGGCACGACGCCGAGGGCGAGGGCCGCCTCGGTGCTGGACCAGCCGAGCGTGACGACGTCCTCGACGCCCTCGGGGATCTCCGTCGAGCCGAAGACGTGCTCGATCGTGACGGGCCCGGAGCCACCAGTGGCACCGGCGTCAGCGGTCGGGTCGTCCGATCCGTCGGCAGGGTTGGAGCAGGCGGCGAGGGCGAGCAGGGCGGCCGCGCTCGCGGCGACCGCGGCGGTGCGGGTTCTGGTCATCGGTGTCTCCATCTGGTGTGTGGGGCTGCGGTCGGTGGATTCAGGGGGTCAGATGTGGGGCGACGGCACGCCGGGAGCGCAGACGCTGGGCCGGCGAGCGGCGTCGAGGTGCGGCCTGCGGGTGCCGGGTCGCGGTGCGGGGCCGGGCGGCGCGCCGTCAGGGATGCGGTGCGCCGCTCGCGACGACGCCGTGGAAGCGGCCGACCGGGACCACCATCGGCGAGCCGCACACCGGGTCGGGGACGATGCGTGCCTCGAGGCCGAAGGCCTCGCGGACCAGCCCGGCGGTCAGCACCTCGTCCGGGGGCCCGGTGGCGACGACCTTGCCGTCGGCCATGACGACCAGGTGGTCGGCGTACCGCGCCGCCATGTTCAGGTCGTGCAGCACCATCACCACGGTCGTGCCGCGTTCGCGGTTCTGCTCGTGGAGCAGGTCGAGTACGTCGATCTGGTGGGTGACGTCGAGGAACGTCGTCGGCTCGTCGAGGAGGAGGACGTCCGGGTCCTGGGCGAGCGCCATCGCGATCCAGACCCGCTGCCGCTGCCCGCCGGAGAGCTCCTCCACCCGGCGGGTCGCCAGGTCCAGCGTGGACGTCGCGGCGAGCGCGGCCCGGACGACGGCGTCGTCGGTGCTGGTCCACTGCCGGAACCATCCCTGGTGGGGGTAGCGGCCGCGGGAGACGAGGTCGGCCACGGTGATCCCCTCGGGGGCGGTGGCGGACTGCGGCAGGATGCCGATGACGCGCGCGACGTCCTTCGCCGGCAGCGAGTGCACGGGCTCGCCGTCGAGCAGGACGACGCCGGCGCGCGGGCGAAGCAGCCGCGCGATCCCTCGCAGCAGCGTGGACTTCCCGCAGCCGTTGGCCCCCACGATCGTGGTCAGGCGCCCCTCGGGGACCTGCAGGCTCAGCTCCCGCACGACGAGGTCGCCGTCGTACGCGAGGGAGAGACCCTCCGCGCGGAGCTCGTGCGAGGGGCGACGCGGGATGTCGATGCTGAGGCCGTGGTCGCTCATGCGCCCCGTCCTTCCCGGTTCGAGGTGGCGAGCAGCCACAGCAGGTAGGGAGCGCCGATGACTCCCGTGACGATGCCGACGGGGACCTGCAGACCGAGCAGGTGCTGCCCGGTCAGGTCGGCCGCCAGCACGAGGACGATGCCGACGAGGGCGCTCGGGACCAGGGCGAGTCCCGCCGTCGGGAGCATCCGGCGGGCGATGGGCGCGCAGACGAAGGCGACAAAGGCGACCGGTCCGGCGAAGGCGGTGCCAGCGGCGGCCAGGGCGACGGCGGTGCCCAGGACGGCGAGACGTGTGAGCTCGACCGGCACCCCCAGGCCCCCGGCGGTGTCGTCGCCGAGCTGGAGCACCCGCAGCCGCCCGGCCAGGACCGCGACGAGCGGTGCGAGGACCACCAGGACGGCGGCCAGCACGACGACGTCGCGCCACGGCGGCGTACCGAGGCTGCCCACCATCCAGACCAGCGCCTCGCGCACGTCGTTGAGGTCCGCGCGGCTGACCAGGTACCCGAGCCCGGCGTTGACCAGGAACGCGATGCCGACGCCGACCAGGACGAACCGGTAGCCGCTGACGCCGGAGCGCCACGCGAGGAGGTAGATGGCCGCGGCGACGACGACGGCGCCGCCGGCCGCGGAGAGGGTGACGGCGGCCCCCGAGAGCCCGCCCACGAGGATGGCGGTCGCGGCGGCGAGCGACGCGCCGCCGCCGATGCCGAGGATGTCCGGGCTGGCGAGCGGGTTGCGCAGCACCGTCTGGAACAGGGCGCCGGCGAGCGCGAACGCGACGCCGACCAGGGCGCCGAGGAGCAGCCGGGGCAGGCGCAGCCGGAAGACGACGAACTCTCCCCCGCCGTCGCCCTGCCCGACGAGGGTGCGCAGCAGCTCGCCCGCCGTGAGCGGGCTGGCGACCGTCAGGCTCAGCCAGACCAGCAGGAGCACGAGCCCGACCAGGACGGCGACGACGGCGCTGCGGTGGCCGGTGCGGTGGCGCAGGGGGGCGGCCGCCTCGGGGGCGAGGAGGGTGGTCATCGCGGCCTCACAACCCGGCCAGCTTGACGCGCCGGACGATGGCGATGAGGGCGGGCGCCCCGACGACGGCGACGACGATCCCCGCCTCGAGCTCGCCGGGCTGCACCACGAGCCGGCCCACGACGTCGGCCGCCACGAGCAGCACCGGCCCGAGGATCACCGAGTACGGCAGGATCCACCGGTAGTCGGGACCTGTGAACGGGCGCACCACGTGCGGGACGACCAGCCCCACGAAGACGATCGGCCCGGCGAGCGCCGTCGCGCAGCCGGCGAGGAGCACGATCGCGACGGCGGCCACGACTCTCGCCAGGTGGATGTTCTGGCCGAGCCCGCGGGCGACGTCGTCCCCCATGGCCAGCAGGTTGAGGGTGCGGCCGGTGGCGAGGGCCAGCAGCACGCCGACGACGAGGAACGGCGCCAGCGCGAGCAGCATGTCGGTGCCGCGCCCGGCCAGGGAGCCGACCGCCCAGCGGCGGTAGCTGTTGAGGGCGTCGGTGTCGGTGAGCAGCACCACGGTGATCAGCGAGGTCGCTCCCGCGGTCGTCGCCATGCCGGCGAGGGCGAGCTTGACCGGCGTGGCGCCCTCGCGGCCGATGGCCCCGACCCCGTACACGACGGCGGCGGCCAGCGCGGCGCCGGCGAGCGCGAACCAGATGAACCCGGCCGGGCTGGTGACGCCCAGGAACGTGATGGCGAGCACGACGAAGAGGGACGCGCCCGCGTTCACGCCGAGCAGGCCGGGGTCGGCGAGCGGGTTGCGGGTGATGCCCTGCATGATCGTGCCCGCCAGCCCGAGCGCGGCCCCGACGACCAGTCCGACGACGGTGCGCGGCACGCGCTGGTCCATCACGACGTCGTGGTCGGTGCTGCCGGGAACCCGGTCGAGGAGTGCGTCGAGAACGTCACCCGGGGCGATGTCGCGGGCCCCCAGCGCGAGGGACGCCAGCACCACCAGGGCGAGCAGCGCGACGGCGCCGAGGAGACCGGCGGCGCGACGGCCCGTGGGTCTCGTGGTCGGGGGCGCTGCGGGCGTCCGGTCGAGGAGCGTGGTCACCGGCGGGCGGTCACTGGGCCTCGGCGCGGCCGAGGCGCCAGTACCCCATGAACGCCACCCGGCGGCGGCACACGCCGGTCTCGGAGACGAGGAGGCGGCGCAGGGTCTTGATGGCGCCCGCCTCCCCGGCGAACCAGGCGTAGAAGTCGCTGCCGCAGCGCTCGCCGCCGCGGCCGCACAGGTCGACCGGCAGCACCTGGACGACCGGCGAGTCCCAGAGCATCTCGCTGTCGACGTCGACGTCGTCGAGGGACTGCTCGGAGACGGCGAGCGCGTCGTCGACCACCGTGGCGTTGCCGGAGACCCAGTCGCGCACCGCGGGCACGAGCAGCTCGCCGTGCGTACGCTCGCCGCGCGCCAGCCAGGTGATCTGCGCGTGGGGCGGGAGCTCGACGTCGAGGAAGTCCGCCGGGTCGGGGACCTCGACGAACGCGCGGGCGGTGCGGCCGGCCGGCAGGGTCTCCAGAATCGAGCAGATCGCCGGGGCGGCGGACTCGTCGCCCGCGAGGAGCAGCTCCGTCGCCGTCCCGGGGTCCCAGTCGATGCCGATGTGGGAGTCCTTCGAGCGTGCGTCCGGGCCGACGAGGATGACCTCGTCACCGGCCGCGGCGCGGGCGACCCACCGGGCGGCCGGGCCCCCGTCGTCGTGGACGACCATGTCGACGTCGACCTCTGCCGCGTCCGGGCGCACGTCGCGCACGGTGTACGTGCGGAAGGGGCTGCGCTCGTCGTCCGGCAGGTCGCGCCACCTCGCGTACCAGGTGCCGGCGCGGATCGCCTCGGGGTCGCGGGCGCCGACGTCGCACAGGCGGCCGTCCGGCAGCGGCAGGACGATCTTCACCCGCTGGTCGAGACGGTCGGCGCCGAACCACTCCAGGTCCGGCCCGGTGAACGTCACGCGTGTGAAGTGCGGGCTCAGGGCGCGGACCCGCGCCACCCGCACCACGAAGGGGCGGTACGCGGGTCGGTCGTCCTTGACGACCTCGGGGCGCGAGCCATGCCGCGACACTGAGGTAAGCATTGCCTAACCATATAACGCCACACAGGCGTGCCGTAAATACCTTCGGCGCGAAAACCGTCGCCGACGCGTCGAGACGACCTCTCGCTCCCGGAATTCCGGGCATTGTGATCTGGCTCACTCCGGCGTCTCGCAGTACCGTCAGGTATGCGCATCTCCGACGTGGTCCGACGCAAGGGTGACGCGGTGGTCACCATCCGCAGCGACGCCAGCCTCGCGGAGCTGCTCGACCTCCTCGCCGAGCACCGGATCGGCGCCGTCGTCGTCTCCGACGGCGAGGGCCGGGTCGACGGCATCGTGAGCGAGCGCGACGTGGTGCTGCACCTGCGCGGCGGTGCGGCCCCGCCGCTGGAGGAGCGGGTCGCCGCGATTATGACGACCGAGGTGACGACGTGCGGCCTCGAGGACGACGTCGAGGCGCTCGCCCGCACCATGACCGAGCGCCGGGTGCGCCACCTGCCGGTCGTGGTCGACGGCCGGCTCGCGGGGATCGTGAGCATCGGCGACATCGTCAAGCAGCGGCTCGACGAGCTCCAGGACGAGCGCGACCAGCTCGTCGACTACGTCCAGCAGGGGCGCCCGGCCCCGCGGTGACGCCGTGGCAGGCCTGGCCGCCGTGGCACGATCGGCACCATGGCTGGTCCACGGGTGGTGTGCTGCGGGCTCACCACGCTCGACGTCACCCAGGTGCTCGACGCTCTGCCCGGCCCCGACGAGAAGGTCGTGGCCCGTTCCGCCGCCGTCGAGGTGGGTGGCCCGGCCGCCAACGCCGCCCGGACGGCCGCCGCACTCGGCAGACCGACGCTGCTCGTCACGGCGTTGGGCACGGGTCCGCTGGCCGAGCTCGTCCGTGACCGCCTCGGCGCCGAGGGCATCGACGTCGTCGACCTGGCCGACGACGGTGAGCCTCCGCTCTCCACGGTGCTGGTGACCGCGGCCACCGGCCAGCGTGCGGTGGCCTCGACGAACGCCGTCGGCCGGTCTGTGCGACTGCCGGCGACCGCGCTGCTCGACGGCGCCGGGGCGCTGCTCGTCGACGGCCATCTGCTCGCCGCGCAGACGACGTTGGCGGCCGCGGCCCGCAGCCGTGGCGTCCCGGTCCTGCTCGACGGCGGCTCCTTCAAGGTCGGGCTGGAGGGCCTGCTGGCGCACGTCGACCTGGCGGTGCTGTCCGCGGACTTCGCCCTGCCGGACGGCGCCGAGCCGACCTTCGCGCCCGACCTCGCAGAGCCAGACCTCGCCGAGCCTGGCCCGGACGACCATGAGGGCCGGCTGCTGGCCGCCGTCGCCGAGCTCGGTCCGAGCTTCGTGGCGCGCTCGCACGGGGCCGGTCCGGTCGCGGTGCTCGCCGGTGGCGTGCGCACCGAGCTCGCGGTCCCCGCGGTGGGCGACGTGGTCGACACCCTCGGCGCCGGCGACGTGCTGCACGGTGCGACGGCGGCGGCCCTGGCGGAGGGCAGCTCGTGGGTGGACGCCCTGGCCGCCGGGATCGCGACGGCCAGCAGGTCGGTGAGGTTCCCCGGCGCGATGGGCTGGGCGGTGACCGGCGGCTGACCGCCTCTCAGTCCTCGTGCCAGCGCACCACGACGTCGGCCCCGGAACGTGTGGTGGCGATCAGCTCGGCGTTGCGCTGGTCGGACCCGCCGGCGAACGCGGCGGCGATCTCGGGCGGTCGCCCGTGCGCGAGGTGCCGCGCGAGCAGCCGGGCCCGGCGGGCGGTCTCGTCGACCTCGACGTACCAGGTCTCGTCGAGCAGCCGGCGCAGCCGGTGCCAGGGCTCGTCGCGCAGCAGGAGGTAGTTGCCCTCGGTGAGGACGACGTCGGTGCCGGCCGGGACGGGCACGGCGCTGCCGATCGGCTCCTCCAGGTCGCGGTCGAAGAGCGGGGCGTACACGGTCGCGGAGTCGGGTCGCTGCACGCGGATGCGGCGCACGAGGGCGACGTAGCCCTCGGCGTCGAAGGTGTCGACGGCGCCCTTGCGCGCGGCCCGGCCCAGCCGCTCCAGCTCGGCCTGTGCGAGGTGGAAGCCGTCCATGCCGACGACGACGGTGCTGGTGCCGGCGGCCCGCAGTCGCTCGGCGAGCAGGCCGCACAGGGTGGACTTGCCGGCTCCCGGTGCCCCCACGATCCCGATGAGGGCGCGGCCGCCACGGTCGGGCCCGCCCCGTCGGCGGACGTCCTGGATGCGTGCCGCCAGCGCGTCGAGGTCCCGCGGTCCGGCGTCGAGGATCACGGACGAGTCCTGCGCTGGGCGCGGGCGGAGGCGTACAGGCACACGGTGGCGGCGGTCGCGAGGTTCAGCGACTCGGCGCGCCCGTGCACCGGCACCCGCACGGCGGCGTCGCACAGGCCGCGTTCGGCGGCGCTCAGTCCGTGCGCCTCGTTGCCGAAGACCCACACCGTGGGCGCACCGAGGTCCGGCGCCACCAGAGCCGTGGCGGACAGCTCCGCGGCGCCCACGGACGCCAGGCCGTCGCTGCGGTCGAGGAGGTCGTCCAGGTCCCACTCCCCCGCGCCGTCTGCGGCCAGGACCACCGGGGCGCCGGTGCCCGGGCGGCGCAGCGCGGCGAGGGTCTCCTCGAGCCCCGCGCCGGTGACGACCGGCAGGTGGAACAGCGAGCCGGCCGTGGACCGCACGACCTTGGGGTTGAGCACCTCGACGCTGCCGGCGGCGAGGACGACGGCGTCGGCCCCGGCGGCGTCGGCCGCACGGATCACGGCGCCCGCGTTGCCCGGGTCGCTCACCTGGGCGAGCACGGCGACCAGCCGCGGACCGGCGCCGTCGTTCGTCGTCGCGAGGTCGGCCAGGCCGGCCGAGGTGGTGGGGCCGGCGGCGTCGAGCACGGCCAGGACGCCCTGGGCGTCGGTGCTCATCGCGCGCAGGACCTCGGACGAGGCGGTGTGCAGGTACCGGCCCCCGGCGCGGGCGGCGTCGACGATCTCCGGGTGGCGGACGGCGGCGTCGGGCGTGAGGTAGACGTCGCGGACCTGGGCAGGCACGTGGCGCACGGCCTCGCGCACCCCCTGCGGTCCCTCGACGAGGAACTGCCGGTGCCTCGAACGAGCCGAGCGCCCGGACAGCCCCCTGACCCGTGCCACCCGCTCGGCGCGGGGGTTGGTCATCTCGGGGGTGTCCGGGCGCTCAGTCATGCAGGACATCCTGCCGCCCGTGCGCCGGGCGGCGGTAGCCGGGCCTGAGACTCAGGCGGCCGGCGCGTTGACGTCGGTCGGCAGAGCCTCCTTGGCGGTGGCGACGAGCGCGTTGAACGCGGCGATGTCGGTCACTGCCAGCTCGGCGAGCATGCGGCGGTCCACCTCGACGCCAGCGGCCTTGAGGCCCTGGATGAAGCGGTTGTAGGTCATGCCCTCCGCGCGGACCGCAGCGTTGATGCGCTGGATCCACAGCCGCCGGAAGTCACCCTTGCGGGCGCGACGGTCGCGGTAGGAGTAGGTCGCCGAGTGGGTGACCTGCTCCTTGGCCTTGCGGTACAGCCGCGAGCGCTGGCCGCGGTAGCCGCTGGCGGCCTCGAGGGTAGAACGGCGCTTCTTGTGGGCGTTGACCGCCCGCTTGACGCGTGCCACGTCAGTCTCCTAACAGTTTGGGCGGCGTTACTTGCCGAGCAGCTTCTTGATCTTCTTGACGTCGGCCGGGGCGACGACCTGGTCCTGCGCGAGGCGGCGGGTCCGCTTGCTCGGCTTGTGCTCGAGCAGGTGACGCTTGTTCGCCTGCTCACGCATCAGCTTGCCGCTGCCGGTGACCCGGAAGCGCTTCTTCGCACCGGAGTGCGTCTTCATCTTCGGCATGTTCGTCCCTCAGTTGTCTGCGCTCGGGGCGCAGATCTGTCCTGCCCTGACCCGGTGAGGACCAGGGCGTATTCCAGGTATGTGTGCGCTACGAGGCGCTGGGCTCGGCCTCGGCCGCCGGCGCGGCGGCCGGTGCATCGGTCGGCGCGGACTTGCCGGCCTTCTTGGCCGTCCGCTCGTCCTCGCGCTTGCGGCGCTGCTCGCTCATCGCCTCGGCCTTCTTCTTGTGCGGGCCGATCACCATGGTCATGTTGCGCCCGTCCAGGCGCGGCGCGGACTCCACCGAACCGAGGTCGGCGACGTCCTCCGCCAGACGCTGGAGCAGCCGCATGCCCATCTCGGGGCGGGACTGCTCGCGGCCGCGGAACATGATCATGACCTTGACCTTGTCGCCGCCCTTGAGGAAGCGCACGACGTGACCCTTCTTGGTCTCGTAGTCGTGCGGGTCGATCTTCAGGCGGAAACGGATCTCCTTGAGGACCGTGTTCGCCTGGTTGCGCCGGGCGTCGCGGGCCTTCATGGCGGACTCGTACTTGAACTTCCCGAAGTCCATGAGCTTGGCCACGGGCGGGTGCGCGTCGGGTGCGACCTCGACCAGGTCCAGGTCCGCCTCCTGCGCCAGGCGCAGGGCGTCCTCGACCCGGACCACGCCGACCTGCTCGCCGGCAGGGCCGACCAGCCGGACCTCCGGCACGCGGATCCGCTCGTTGATGCGGGGCTCGCTGATGCTGTGCTCCTCTACCTCGTGTCTGCTCGACCGCCGTGGGACGAAGAAGGCCTCCGTCGTGCAGTCGCACGCGGAGGCCTCGAGGTCGGTGTCGCGGCGTCGCCGGAGCGTCGCGTGCGAGCACGCACGAGGGCGGACCCTCGTCGACCAGGACCCGGCCTCTGCTCCGCCTCCCGGCGGTGTGAGACCAAGGTGGGAGAATCTCCGCTTGCGCACCAGGGATCGCTCCCTGGTCGGTCAGTGGACAAGGTTAGCACGGCCGCACCCCCGGCGCCGAGGACCCGGACGTGGTCCGGCGCACACCTCCCGCCGGGAGCCGGCGGTGCGGCGCGGCCCGTTCAGGCGACTGGCGTGGGGGCGAGCTCGAGGGAGTCGACGCGCTCGCGCAGCAGCTCGTGCTCGGACAACGCGGCGCTCGCCCGCCCGACGACGGCGCGCAGGTCCTCCGCCGACAGCCCGGCACGCACGGCGACCACCACCCGCAGCTCGGCGGTGCGACCACGCTCGAGGCGCACACCGACCAGCTCGGTGATGCCCCGCAGCGCGTCGACCGCGGCGGCCGGCAGGGCCGGATCCGCCCACGACGGCGTCCAGGCCTGCTGCTGGGCGAGCGCCCACACGGCCGGCCGTGGAACCAGGACCGTCACGTCGCTGCCGGGGTCGAGGACCAGGAGCGAGTCGGTCTCCCCGACCGCGGACACGGCGGCGCGGGTGGCCTCGACCGGGACCGGGCGTGCGGTGGCGTTCCAGCGCTGCATCGCAGTCACCGAGGAGAACACCGGCAGGGCGGCACGGCCGTCGGCGGTGCGCACGGAGACCATCGCAGCGGACGCCATCGCGTCGCCGGAGCGGTCGCCGGTCTTGAACTTGTCGGCCGCGTGCTCGGCCACGTTGCCCTCGGCGTCGCGGCCCGGGTGCTCGTGGGCCACCACGGGGACGATGACGCGGCCGTCGCGCATCGCCTCGACGACCGCCACCACCCGCTCTCCGGCGTCCTCCTGTCCGAGGGCCGCTGCCATGGCGGGCTGGACGGCGCCGTCGTCGCCGGAGAAGGGGTTGGGCTTCAGCGCGCGCCCCGCCCAGGGCTGTCCGGCGGAGTCGGTGAGCCCCAGCTGATGGTGGTCGTGCGTGCTCACGGCCACCCGGCCACGTCGAGGGCCTCGGTGAGCGTGAACGCGCCTGCGTACAGGGCCTTGCCGACGATGGCACCCTCGATCCCGGCGTCGGTCAGGCCACGCAGCGTCTCGATGTCGTGCAGGTTCGCGATCCCGCCGGAGGCCACCACAGGGGCGCTCGTGCGTGCGCAGACCTCCTCCAGGAGCTCGACGTTGGGTCCGCGCAGGGTCCCGTCCTTGGTGACGTCGGTGACGACGTATCGCGAGCAGCCGTCGGCGTCGAGACGCGCCAGGACCTCCCAGAGGTCGCCGCCCTCACGCGTCCAGCCGCGTGCCGCCAGGGTCGTGCCGCGCACGTCCAGACC
The DNA here is from genome assembly GCF_009193155.1 of Georgenia subflava. Lineage (GTDB taxonomy): Bacteria > Actinomycetota > Actinomycetes > Actinomycetales > Actinomycetaceae > Georgenia > Georgenia subflava. The sequence continues at coordinate 108,290 of NZ_VUKD01000006.1, read as the reverse complement.
CACGGCGACCTTGTCGCCGTGCTTGGCGATCACCTTCGCCGTCCAGTCCGGGTCCTCCAGCGCGGCCGTGCCGAGGTTGACCCGGCGGGCACCGGAGTCGAGGGCTCGCTCGAGGGAGGCGTCGTCGCGGATGCCGCCGGAGAGCTCGACCTTGACGTCCAGCTCGGCCACGATGCGGGCGAGCAGCTGGTGGTTGTCACCGCGCCCGAAGGCGGCGTCGAGGTCGACGAGGTGGATCCACTCCGCCCCCTCGGCCACCCACGCGCCGGCTGCCTCGGCCGGGTCGCCGTAGGCGGTCTCGGACCCGGCAGCCCCCTGGAAGAGCCGGACGGCCTGACCGTCCACGACGTCGACGGCGGGCAGCAGCTCGAGGCGGGGTGTGCTCATGGTGTCTTCCTCAACGGTCCAGGGCGGTGACCCAGTTGCGCAGCAGCTGGGCGCCGGCGTCGCCGGACTTCTCGGGGTGGAACTGGGTGGCGGTCAGAGCGCCGTTCTCGACGGCGGCCACGAAGGGGCGGCCGTGCTCGGCCCAGGTGACCAGCGGTGGCTCCAGCGGGCTGTCGCTCGTCAGGGCGGCGGCGGGGTCGGTCTGCACGCCGTAGGAGTGGACGAAGTAGAACCGCTCGTCGTCGACGCCGTCGAACAGCACGGTGCCCTCGGGGGCGCTGACCGTGGACCAGCCCATGTGCGGGACGACGTCGGCCTCCAGGCGGGTGACCTCGCCGGGCCACTGGTCCAGGCCGGCGGTGGAGACCCCGTGCTCGTCGCCGGAGGTGAACATGACCTGCATGCCGACGCAGATGCCCAGCACCGGTCGGCCGCCGGCGAGGCGCCGCTCGATCATCATGTCCCCGCGCACGGAGCGCAGCTGCTCCATGACGGCTGCGAAGGCGCCCACGCCCGGGACGACGAGACCGTCGGCGGCGGCGACGGCGTCCGCATCGGCCGTGAGCGCGACCTGGGCACCGACCCGCTCGAGCGCACGGACGGCCGAGCGCACGTTGCCCGACCCGTAGTCCAGGACGACGACGCGCGGGCTCACGGCTTCCTCCGGCGCAGGCCGCGCCCGAACATCCGGGCGGCCTTCCACCGCGGCAGGGTGCCGGAGCGCTGGTGCCCCTTGACGGCGTCGGCGCGCACCCGCCCGAGGATGAGGTCCTCGACCACCTGGTCGGCACCGGCCAGGATCAGCCCGGCCGGCACGTCCCCCTCGGGCTCGCCGCCGGTGTAGCGCCGGGCGCTGAGCTGGCCGGACAGCCCGGACTCGATGCCGACGTCCGTGGCCAGGTCCGCGGTGAGCAGCACCACCCCGGCACGGGAGAGGCGCGAGAGGTTCTTGGCCAGCTCCTCGGCCTCGGGCGGGAAGCCGCCGTCCTCGCCGCCGAGCAGCTGGGAGATGTCCCAGTCGTCGGCCGGCGCCTTGGCCGCGACCTCCAGGGCGGCGACGGCGCCCGAGGAGGAGGGCACGACGTCGACGTCGATCCCCGCCATGGCGCACAGGCCGGCGAGGGCCGGTGCGGAGGCGACCGGGGTCAGCACGAGCGCGAGCTTGGCGGGGACGCCGGCGGTCTCGGCCGCACCGTCGGCGTGCTCGACGGTGCGCGCGTCGGTCCCGCCGCCGCCCGGGACGTCGTCGCCCGCCTCCGTGGTGGGCACACCGGCGTCGAGGGCGCGCAGCATCCGCTCCACGTCCTCCTCGGTCACCGGGGCGTCACCGTCACGAGCGTCCCTGCCACCGGGCACGTCGCGGGGTGCGTCGTCGCCGGGCACGTCGCGGGGTGCGCCGTCGCCAGGCACGTCCTCGCCGCGCGGCACGTCGTCGCCGGGCCGGCTCACAACGCTCCCTTCGTCGAGGGGACACCCTCCACGCGGGGGTCGAGCGCGACGGCTGCCCGCAGGGCCCGGGCGACCGCCTTGAACTGGGCCTCGACGATGTGGTGCGGGTCGCGGCCGCCGAGCACTCGCACGTGCAGGCAGATGGCCGCGTGGTGCGCGATCGACTCGAGCACGTGCCGTGTCAGCGAGCCGGTGAAGTGGCCACCGATGAGGTGGTACTCCTGCCCCGCCGGCTCACCGGAGTGCACGAGGTAGGGGCGCCCGGAGACGTCCACCACGGCCTGGGCGAGTGCCTCGTCGAGCGGGACCAGCGCGTCGCCGAAGCGGGCGATGCCCTTCTTGTCCCCCAGCGCCTCGCGCAGGGCCTCGCCGAGGCAGATGGCGACGTCCTCGACGGTGTGGTGCGCGTCGATGTCGGTGTCGCCGGTGGCCTGGACCGTGAGGTCGATCAGCGAGTGCTTGCCCAGCGCGGTCAGCATGTGGTCGTAGAACGGCACCGAGGTGGAGATCTCGGTGCGTCCCGTCCCGTCCAGGTCCAGCTCGACGACGACGTCGGACTCCGACGTGCGGCGCGTCACCCGCGCGGTCCGTGCGCTCTGCTCGGTCAACGGCCCAGCACCTCCTCCAGGGCCGCCCGGAAGGCGGCCGTCTCCTGCGGCGTCCCGACCGACACGCGCAGCCAGCCCTCGGGACCGACCTCGCGGATCAGGACGCCGCGCTCCAGCAGACCATTCCACACCTCGTGCCGGTCGTCGAAAAGTCCGAAGAGCACGAAGTTGGCGTCCGAGTCCGCGACCGTGAGGCCGCGGCCGCGCAGCCAGGTGACCAGGGCGTCACGCTCGGCCCGCAGCGACGCGACCTGGCTCATCAGCTCGGCGCGATGACGCAGTGCGGCGAGCGCGGCAGCCTGGGTGACGGCGGAGAGGTGGTACGGCAGACGGACCACGCGCAGGTGGTCGACCAGCTGCGTCGTCGCCGCGAGATAGCCCAGCCGCAGCCCGGCCATCCCGAAGGCCTTCGACATGGTGCGCGAGACCGCCAGGTGCGGGTAGCGGTCCAGCAGGGTCAGCGCGGATGCGACGCCTTCCCGACGGAACTCGCCGTAGGCCTCGTCGACGACGACGACGGCGTCCGTGGGTGCGCCGTCGGATCCGGACGGGCCCGCGCCTGCTGCGGCGTCGCAGACCGCCTCGATGGTGTCGAGCGGCAGCGCGGTGCCGGTGGGGTTGTTCGGGCTCGCGAGGAGGATCACTGCCGGCCGGTGCTCGGCGATCTGGGCGCGGACGTGATCGACGTCGAGGGTGAAGTCCTCCTCGCGGCGGCCGGCCACCCACTCGGTGAGGGTGTCGCGCGCGTACTCCGGGTACATGGAGTAGGTCGGGGCGAAGGAGAGCACGGACCTGTCCGGGCCGCCGAACGCCTGGAGCACGTGGAGCATGACCTCGTTGGAGCCGTTGGCGGCCCAGATCTGCTCGGCGCCGAGGGCGACGCCGGACTCGACCTGCAGGTACTCGGCGAGCTCGGCGCGCAGCTCGGGGAAGTCCCGGTCGGGGTAGCGGTTCAGGCCGTGCGCCGCCTTCGCGACGGCGTCGGCGATCTCGGCGACGACCGCCTCCGACGGCGGGTACGGGTTCTCGTTGACGTTGAGCAGCACCGGCACGTCGAGCTGCGGGGCGCCGTAGGGCGTCAGGCCCTCCAGGCCTCGGCGCAGCGGGAGACGGGCGCCACCGGTTGCGGTGTCGGTGGTGGAGGGGGTGCTCACGCAGCAAAGTCTAGGCCGCGCTCGGCGGGCACCCGGCCGGTGTCTCGGACTGCGGGTACCGGCCGCCGGTCCGCACAGCGCACCTGACCGACGGCCGTGCCCGGATCACGGTCGGGACGTGCGCCGCCTGCTGGCCGGTCGGGACATGGACCGCCTGCGGGACGGCCGGCGTGGTCCGCCTGTGGGTGGGCCACGAGAGCCTGGCCGATGCTGTGAGAGCGTGGGCGCCGGACGAAGGGACACCCATGAGCGAGGACCTCGCACCCGCGACGACGGCCGCGGGCACCACCGACCTGCGCGAACGGGCCGAGGCGGCGCTGCGCGCCCTGGTCGGCCGGGACGACGCCCGCCTGCGCGAGGACCAGTGGACCGCCGTCGAGGCGCTGGTGGCCCACCGACGGCGTGCCCTGGTGGTCGAGCGGACCGGCTGGGGCAAGTCGGCGGTGTACTTCGTGGCAACGGCGTTGCTGCGGGCCGGGGCCGCCGGCCGGCCGCCCGCAGGACCGACCGTGATCGTCTCCCCGCTGCTGGCCCTCATGCGCGACCAGATCGCCGCCGCCGCGCGCGCCGGGATCCGAGCGGTGACGATCAACTCCGCCAACGTCACGGAGTGGGGCCAGGTGCACGCGGCGATCGCGGCCGGCGAGGTCGACGTCCTGCTGTGCTCTCCGGAGCGGCTGAACAACCCGGCGTTCCGGGACGAGGTCCTCCCCCGGCTGGCCGCGAGCGCCGGCCTGGTCGTGGTGGACGAGGCGCACTGCATCTCGGACTGGGGCCACGACTTCCGGCCCGACTACCGGCGCATCCGCACGCTGCTGGGCGACCTGCCCGAGGGCATCCCGGTCCTGGCCACGACCGCGACGGCGAACGCCCGGGTCAGCGCCGACGTCGCGGAGCAGCTCGGCGTGGGACGCCACGAGGAGGGAGTGCTCGTCCTGCGCGGGTCTCTCGACCGGCCCTCGCTGCACCTGGGCGTCCTCGCCCTGCCGGACCAGCCGAGCCGGGTGGCATGGCTCTCCGGGCAGCTGGGCCGGTGGTCCGGCTCGGGGATCGTCTACACGCTGACGGTCGCGGCCGCCCAGGGGGTCGCCGAACAGCTGCGGGAGGCCGGCCACGAGGTCCGGGCCTACACCGGGCAGACCGACACGGCGGAGCGTGAGCAGCTCGAGGCGGACCTGAAGGAGAACCGGGTCAAGGCGCTGGTGGCCACCTCGGCGCTGGGTATGGGGTTCGACAAGCCGGACCTGGCGTTCGTCGTGCACCTGGGTGCCCCGTCCTCCCCCATCGCCTACTACCAGCAGGTCGGCCGCGCCGGCCGCGGGGTCGACCGCGCCGACGTCGTCCTGCTGCCCGGAGCGGAGGACCAGGACATCTGGGACTACTTCGGCTCGATGGCCTTCCCGCCGGAGGGCTCGGTGCGCGAGACCCTGACGGCGCTGGCCGAGGGCGGCACGATGTCCACCGCCCGGCTCGAGACGCAGGTGGACCTGCGCCGCAACCGGCTCGAGACCATGCTCAAGGTCCTCGACGTCGACGGCGCCGTGCGGCGGGTCCGCGGCGGCTGGGAGTCCACCGGGACCCAGTGGGTCTACGACGCCGAGCGTTACGCCCGGGTCGCCGAGACCCGCACCGCCGAGCAGCAGGCGATGGTCGACTACCAGCGCCTGCCTGCCGGCGGCTGCCGGATGGCCTACCTACGCGCCCAGCTCGACGACCCCGACCTGACCGACGGCTGGCGGTGCGGACGCTGCGACCTGTGCGGCGGGCTGGCCCTGGAGGCCGACGTGGACGCCGACGCCGTGCGGCAGGCGCGCGCGGCGCTGGACCGGCCGGGGATCGAGATCTCTGCGCGGCGGCAGTGGCCGACCGGGATGGATGCCATCGGGCTGGACCTGAAGGGCAAGATCGGCGACGCCGAGCGCGCGGAGACGGGTCGTGCGCTCGCCCGCCTGGACGGCCTGGGCTGGTCGGTGCCGCTGCGTGCGCTGCTCGAGCCGGCGCACGAGAGTGCGCCCGGCGAGCATTCCGTGGACGACGGCGCACGTCCAGTCGACAGCGGACGTTCGGCCGACGGCGCAGCAGGACAGGCCGCCGGCGGCCGGGACGGGCTGTTGCCCACCAGCCTGCGTCAGCCGGTGGCCGAGGTGCTGCGTGACTGGGCCCCGGCCTTGCGTCGCGGTGACGGCTCGTCCGGCGTCGACGGTGTGGTGATGATCGCCTCGGCCGGCCGCCCCCAGCTCGTCGAACATCTCGCGAAGGGCGTCGCGCACCTCCTCGGAGCCCCTCTTGTCGGCGCGGTCGGCCCGGACCCGGACCGGCCGGCCGGTCGCCACGACGTCAACTCGGCGCAGCGGCTGGCCGGCGTGCAGCGGCGGCTGCGTCCGGAGCTCTCGGACGCTGCGCTCGCCGGGCTGCCCGGACGCACCGTGGTGCTGGTCGACGACTTCACCGACTCCGGCTGGACCCTGACGGTCGCTGCCCGGTTGCTGCGCCGGGCCGGCGCCGCGGCTGTCTACCCGTTCACGCTCGCCCAACGCTGAGTCGTCCGGGTCGGGCCGCGGCGGGCTGCGAGCTCTCGGGTCAGATCACCGGGGCCCGCCGTGGTCGCCGCAGCGCGAGCGGCAGCGTCAGCAGCGACAGTGCGCCGGCCACGAGCATCGCGGTGCTGAACGACGTCCCCGCGGCGACGAGACCAACCACGACCGAGCCGAGCCCGGTGCCGGCGTCGAACCCGATGTTCCACACGGCGCTGGCCGGGCCGTAGTGCGGGCGGCTGACCGAGGCGAACGCCACCACCAGGGTGAGGTTCTGCAGCGCCCCGTAGCTGGCCCCGACCACGGCTGCACCGAGCAGGAGCGCCGGGCCGTCGGTCTGCGCCGGGTCGCGCACCGCCCAGGCGATGATCGCCATGCCAGCCGCGGTGACCAGCACCAGCGGCCAGATGAACGGCTGCGGGCCGAACCGGTCGGCGAGCGACCCGACCCGCCACCGCGTCAGGGCGGCGGTGACACTCATGAGGAGCAGCGCCAGCACGGTGAGGGTGGCGCTGCTGCTCATCTGCGCCATGAACGTGATGAGCGCCCCGCCGGCCAGGGTCACGCCGAGCAGCAGCACCATGGGCCGCAGCAGCCTGAGGTACGGCGCCCGCTCCTGCTCCTCGGGGACGTGGTCGAGCATCCGGGCGAGAGCGAGCGCAGGCACGACGCCGACCAGCGGGAGGCCGGCGACGACGAATACGACCCAGAAGCCGAGCCGCTCGGCGATCCACGGTGCGCCGGCCAGCAGCAGCACCTGCGGGCCGGCGATGGCGAGCCCGTAGGCGCCGATCGCCTGCCCGCGCCGGGCCGGCTCGACCAGCTCGGCCACCAGGGCGCTGCCGGTGACGGTGAGCACGCCGAACCCGAGGCCGCGCACCGCCGAGAGCACCAGCGTCGGCCCCAGCGCGTCGGTGAGGACGTGCGCCAGCCCGGGCAGCCCGAGCAGGAGCATGCCCGCCACGAGCACAGGCGCCCACCCGAACCGGCGCAGCGCGCCGGGGACGACGAGCTGGGTCAGCACGGTGAACAGCATGAGCACACCGTTGACCAGGCCGGCGCCGCCCGCGCCGGCGCCGCCGTGCACCGCCCACAGCGGGGCCACCGGCAGGAGCGCGGCGTACCCGGAGAAACCCAGGACGGTCATCGCGATCAGCAGCGGCATCCCGCGGACCCGCCAGACCGAGACGCTCACCTCGGCACGGCGGCGACGCGCACGAGGGGCACCCGCTCGCCGACGTCGGCAGGAAGCGGGTCGGCCGAGGTCAGCCCCTCGATGCCGAGGGCGCGTGCGACGAACCGGGCACGTAGCGGGTGCTCCCGCCGGTAGCGCTCGAGGAGCGCCCGTGCCTCGGCCGGCGGCAGCACCTCGGCGACCGCCCGCACGCCGACGACTCCGCCCCGCCACAGCCGTACCCGGGGGTCGGCGACGATGTTGCGGAACCACTGCGACCGGCGCCCATAACCTGCGGCGACGACGACCGCGCCCGCCTCCGGGATCACGACCTCGAGGACGACGTACCGCCGGAGTCCGCTGGTGCGGCCGGTGTGCTCGACCATGACCAGGACACCGCCGAAGACCCACCCGAGCCCGGCCTTGAACAACGAGATCGGGGCGCGGGCGAGACGGCGCGGAATCTTCCTCATCGGCACTCGAGCCACCTACTCGAACCTGGCGTTGACGGCCTCGGCGTGCCCGGGCAGGTCCTCCGACGTCGCCAGCGCCGTCAGCGGTGCGGCGAGCTGCTTGAGCGCCGTCTCGTCGTACTCGATGACCTGCACCGACTTGATGAAGGCCGTGACGTTGAGGCCGCTGGCGAAGCGGGCAGTCCCGCCGGTGGGGAGCACGTGGTTGGACCCGGCCAGGTAGTCCCCCAGCGGCACCGGTGAGTAGGGGCCGACGAAGATGGCGCCGGCGTTGCGGATCCGGCCGGCCACCGATGCCGCGTCGGCTGTCTGGATCTCCAGGTGCTCGGCACCGTAGGCGTCGGCGACGGCGACGGCCTGGTCGAGGTCGGTGACGAGGACGGTGCCGGACTGGGGGCCCGTCAAGGCTGTCCGCACGCGTTCGGCGTGCTTCGTGGCGGCGACGCGCGTGGTGATCTCGGCGTCGACCGCGTCCGCGAGGTCGGGCGAGTCGGTGATCAGCACCGAGGCGGCGGCCGGGTCGTGCTCGGCCTGCGACATGAGGTCCACGGCCACGTGTGCCGGGTCTGCGGTGGCGTCGGCGAGGACGGCGATCTCCGTGGTTCCGGCCTCGGCGTCGATGCCGACGGTGCCCATCACGGCGCGCTTGGCGGCGGCGACGTAGATGTTGCCCGGGCCGGTGACGACGTCGACCGGCTCGCAGAGCAGCTCGCCGTCCAGCTCGGCGGCGGCCAGGTCGGCGCGGTCGACGTCGTTCTCGACACCCGCGCCGTAGGCGAGCATGGCGACGGCCTGCGCACCGCCGACCGCGTAGACCTCGTCGACGCCGAGCAGCGCGCAGGCGGCGAGGATGACGGGGTGCGGCAGGCCGCCGAACTCCTTCTGCGGCGGCGAGGCGATGGCCAGCTGCTCGACACCGGCGACCTGCGCGGCGACGGCGTTCATCACCACGCTCGACGGGTAGACGGCGAGCCCGCCGGGCACGTAGAGCCCGACGCGGCGCACCGGCACCCAGCGCTGGTGCACGTGGCCGCCGGGGGTGATCTCGGTGCTGGTCTCCGTCGGCAGCTGCGCGGTGTGACCGGCGCGGTTGTGCGCGATGGAGATCTCGAGGGCCTCGCGGACATCGGGGTCGAGGTGCTCGAGGGCGTCGGTGAGCGCCGCGGCAGGCACCCGGATGTGCTCGGGCCGGACGCCGTCGAACCGCTCGGCGAGGTCGCGCAGGGCGGCCGCACCGCGCTCCCGCACGTCGGCCAGCACGTGCCGGATCGCCTCCAGCGCCCCCTCGACGTCCAGTGCGGCCCGCGGCAGCGTGGCGGCGAGCTCGGCAGCGGTGAGGGACTGACCACGCAGGTCCGTGCGCTTGAGCATGCTCTCGATCCTAGGTGCCCGGTCCAGGTCGGCGGCCGGGCGGTCCACCCGCGTGCTGGCAGGATCGGGGTATGAGCATCGACGACGTCCCCACCGTCCCGACCACGGGCACCATCCGGCTGGGGCAGTTCCTCAAGCTCGCGAACCTGGCCGAGTCCGGCGCGCACGCCCGCGACCTCATCGCCGACGGCGAGGTCAGCGTCGACGGTGCGGTGGAGACCCGCCGTGGCCGCCAGCTCGCCGCCGGCATGCTCGTCCAGGTCGCACTGCCCTCGGGGATGCTGTCCGCCCGGGTCGGCTGAGCCCCGGGCGTACCGCCATGAACAGACTGAAGGGTTCGTACCGGATATCGGTACGAACCCTTCGGCCTGAGGGGACGAGAAGCCTCGAGGCGGCCGTCAGTGCACCAGACAGCTGGGGCCGAGCAGCGCCTTGAGGTCGCCGAACAGCGCCGGGGTGGGCTCCACCCGCAGGTTGTCGGCCAGCTTCATCACCGTCGCCCGGCCCGGGCTGGTCAGGCGCAGGCGCACCTCGGCCTGGCCGGGGTGGTTGGTCAGGATGCCGCGCAGCTGCTCAACGACCGGCTCCGTGCACCGGTTCGACGGGAGTGTGAGGCTCACGGGTCCGTTCTCGGCGTCCGAGACGTCCGGCAGCGTCATCTCCTGGGCGTAGATCGTCGGGATGTCGTCGCGCCGGTTCAGCCGGCCCCGGACCGTGACGATCGTGTCCTCGGCCAGCGCCGTGGAGACGGTGGCGAACGTCTGCGGGAAGAAGAGCACCTCGATCGACCCGGCCAGGTCCTCCACCGTCGCGATCGCCCAGGGGTTGCCGTTCTTGGTCATCTTGCGCTGCAGCGAGGTGACCAGCCCGGCGACGTGCACGTTGGCGCCGTCGGGCCGGGCGTCGTCCTCGAGCAACGAGGCGATCTGCGTGTCCGCCGCACGCTGGAGCACGTGCTCGAGCCCCGCGAGGGGGTGGTCGGAGACGTACAGGCCGAGCATCTGGCGCTCGAACGTGAGCTTCTGCTTCTTGTCCCACTCGGGCAGGTCCGGGATCTCCACGGTGAACCCGCCGGCCGCGCCGTCGTCCCCGCCGAGGGCGGCGAAGAGGTCGAACTGGCCCACGGCTTCGTTGCGCTTGACGTCGACCACCGCGTCGATGGCCTCCTCGTGCCGGGCCACCAGGGCACGACGCGTGTGCCCGAGGGTGTCGAACGCACCGGCCTTGATCAGCGACTCGATCGTGCGCTTGTTGCAGACGACTGCGGGGACCTTGTCGAGGAAGTCGGTGAACGAGGTGAACTCGCCCTTCTCCTCGCGGGTCTCGATGATCGCCTTCACCACGTGGGCACCGACGTTGCGGATCGCGGCCAGGCCGAAGCGGATGTCGGTGCCGACCGGGGTGAAGTTCGCCGCCGAGGTGTTGACGTCCGGGGGCAGCACGGTGATGCCCATGTGCCGGCACTCGCCCAGGTACAGCCCGAGCCGGTCCTTGTTGTCCTGCGTCGAGGTGAGCAGGGCGGCCATGTACTCGGTCGGGTAGTTCGCCTTGAGGTACGCCGTCCAGAAGGACACGACGCCGTAGGCGGCCGAGTGCGCCTTGTTGAACGCGTAGTCGGAGAACGGCAGCAGGATGTCCCACAGCGCCTTGACGGCCGCGGCGGAGTAGCCGCGCTCGAGCATGCCGCCCTCGAAGGAGGCGTACTGCTTGTCCAGCTCGGCCTTCTTCTTCTTGCCCATCGCGCGGCGCAGCAGGTCGGCCTGGCCGAGCGTGTACCCGGCGACCTTCTGCGCGATGGCCATGACCTGCTCCTGGTACACGATCAGGCCGTAGGTGGTGCCGAGGATCTCCTGCAGCGGCTCCTCGAGCTCGGGGTGGATCGGCTCGATCTTCTGCTGGCCGTTCTTGCGCAGCGCGTAGTTCGTGTGCGAGTTCGCACCCATCGGGCCCGGCCGGTACAGGGCACCGACGGCGGAGATGTCCTCGAAGTCGTCCGGGCGCATCAGCCGCAGCAGGGTCCGCATGCCGGCGCCGTCCAGCTGGAACACGCCGAGGGTGTCGCCGCGGCCGAGGAGCGCGAACGTCTTCTCGTCCTTCAGCGGCAGGGTCTCGAGGTCGACCTGCTCCTTGCCGTTGATCTCGAGGTTCTTCAGCGCGTCGTCGAGGACCGTGAGGTTGCGCAGGCCGAGGAAGTCCATCTTCAGCAGCCCGAGGCCCTCGCAGGTCGGGTAGTCGAACTGCGTGATGATCGCCCCGTCCTGGGGCCGGCGCATGATCGGGATGATGTCGATCAGCGGCTCCGAGGACATGATGACGGCGCAGGCGTGCACGCCCCACTGACGCTTGATGCCCTCCAGGCCCTGGGCGGTCGAGACGATCTTCTGCGCCTCCGGGTCCGTGCTGTGGACCTGGCGGAACTCCTCGGCCTCGGCGTAGCGCTTGTCCTTGGGGTCGAAGATGCCCGAGAGGGTGATGTCCTTGCCCATGACCGACGGCGGCATCACCTTGGTCAGCTTCTCCCCCATCGCGAACGGGTAGCCGAGCACGCGGGAGGAGTCCTTCAGGGCCTGCTTGGCCTTGATCGTGCCGTAGGTGACGACCTGGGCGACGCGGTCGTCGCCGTACTTCTGGGTCACGTAGTCGATGACCTCACCGCGCCGGCGCTCGTCGAAGTCGACGTCGAAGTCGGGCATCGACACACGGTCGGGGTTGAGGAAGCGCTCGAAGATCAGGCCGTGCACCAGGGGGTCGAGGTCGGTGATGCGCATGGCGTAGGCGACCATCGACCCGGCGCCCGAGCCACGGCCGGGGCCCACGCGGATGCCGCGGGACTTCGCCCAGTTGATGAAGTCGGCGACCACGAGGAAGTACCCGGGGAAGCCCATCTGGGTGATGACGCCGACCTCGTACTCGGCCTGCTTGCGCACGTGGTCCGGGATGCCCTCGGGGTAGCGGTAGTGCAGCCCCTTCTCGACCTCCTTGACGAACCAGGAGTGCTCGTCCTCGCCCGCCGGGACCTCGAAGACGGGCATGTAGTTGGCGCCCTGGGCGGCGGTGCGGAACTCGACGTCGGACTGCTCGGCCACCAGGAGCGTGTTGTCGCAGGCCTCGGGCAGCTCGCGCCAGAGGTGGCGCATCTCCGCTGCGGAGCGCACGTAATAGGTGTCGCCGGTGAACCGGAAGCGGTTCGGGTCGGCGAGCACGGACCCGGAGTTGATGCACAGCAGGGCGTCGTGGGTGGTGTGGTCCTCGGCCTTGACGTAGTGCGAGTCGTTCGTGGCGAGCAGGGGTGCGTCGATGTCCTTGGCCAGGCGCAGCAGGTCCTTGATGACCCGCTTCTCCAGGTCGAGGCCGTGGTCCATCAGCTCGACGTAGTAGTTCTCCTTGCCGAAGATGTCCTGGAACTCGGCGGCGGCGCGCACGGCCTCGTCGTACTGGCCGAGCCGGATGCGGGTCTGGACCTCGCCGGAGGGGCAGCCGGTCGTGGCGGTGAGACCCTGGCCGTACGTGGTGAGCAGCTCGCGGTCCATGCGCGGCGCCTTGCCCATCTGCCCGTCCAGGGAGCCGAGCGAGGCCATCCGGAACAGGTTGTGCATGCCCTCGGTGGTGCGGGCGAGCATGGTCATGTGGGTGTAGGAGCCGCGCGCCGAGACGTCGTCATCGCTCTGGGAGTCGTCGCCCCAGCGCACCCGGGTCTTGTCGGCCCGGGCGGTGCCCGGGGTGAGGTAGGCCTCGACGCCGATGATCGGCTTGACGCCGGCGCTGCGTGCCTTCGACCAGAAGTCGTATGCCCCGAACATGTAGCCGTGATCGGTCATGGCGATGGCCTTCTGGCCGAGCCGGTTCACCTCGTCGAAGAGCGGGTCCAGCTTCGCGGCGCCGTCGAGCATCGAGTACTCGGTGTGCACGTGGAGGTGGACGAAGTCATCAGATCCTCCGGCAGCCATGGGGCCAGTCTAGGTCGGGGTACCGACAGGTCCGGCCAGGCAGGCGCGGCCCGCCCCGGCGCGTCGCCGGGGCCCGGCGTGTCGGGTCCAGCGTGTCGTCATGGGGCGGCGTGGTCCGCGGGCGGGCCGGCCAGTGGGTCGTCGCAGAACAGCCGCCTCCGGCGCCTGACGTACCGGCGCGCTCAGGAGCTGATGGTGCGTGCCATGTCCTGGTGCCAGATGCCGGCGTCGAGGTACCGCTCGCCGCTGACGACGGAGTAGCCGAGCCGGCGGTAGAACTCGAGCGCGGACTCCTGGGCGGACAGCACCACGGTGACGGCCAGCGCCCGCGTGTCCGGGCCGCCGGCGTCGGAGGGACCGGCACTCACCGCGTGCTCGGCCAGCGCCAGCGCCTCGATGGCGACCACGAGCCTGGCCCCGATGCCGCGCCCGCGGGCCTCGGCACGCACTGCCAGCCGTCCGAGGTGGACCTCGCCCGGGTGGCCGGGATCGCTCAGCAGGCGTCCGGTGCCGAGGGCCCGTCCGCGGGCGTCGTCGACGGCGAGCACGTGCGTCGTCGTGGAGGCGGTGTCGAGGTCGTCGACCTCCTCCTCCAGCGGCACCTGCTGCTCGGTGACGAAGACCTCCAGGCGGACGTCCCAGGCCTGCTCCAGCCCCGCCCGGGTGTCCACGCGGACGACGGTGACGCCGTCGCCGCTCTCGAGCACGTCGCTCATCGCGCTCCCTCCCGCATGCTCTCCAGCGCGTGGGCGAGGTCCTCGGGGTACTCGCTGCCCACCTGCGTCCACCGGCCGGTCGCCGGGTGCTCGAAGCCCAGCCGCACCGCGTGCAGCCACTGCCGGGTCAGCCCCAGGCGGGCGGCCAGCCGGGGGTCGGCACCATAGGTGAGGTCACCCACGCAGGGGTGGCGCACCGCGGCGGTGTGCACGCGGATCTGGTGGGTGCGTCCCGTCTCGAGGTGGATCTCCAGCAGCGACGCGCCGGCCATCGCCTCGAGCGTCTCGTAGTGGGTGACGGACTCCTTGCCGCCGGCGACGACCGCCATCTTGTACGACTGGCTGGGGTGTCGGCCGATGGGCGCGTCGATCGTGCCCGTGGACGGGTCGGGGTGGCCCTGGACCAGCGCGTGGTAGACCTTCTCGACCGTGCGCTCCTTGAAGGCCCGCTTGAGCACGGTGTAGGCGAGCTCGGACTTCGCCACGACCATCAGGCCGGAGGTACCGACGTCGAGGCGGTGCACGATGCCCTGGCGCTCGGCTGCGCCCGAGGTGGACACCCGGTGCCCGGCGGCGCCGAGCGCGCCGACCACCGTGGGCCCGTCCCACCCGGGGCTCGGGTGGGCCGCCACGCCCACCGGCTTGTCGACCACGACCACGTCGTCGTCCTCGTGGACGATCGCCATGCCCTCGACCGCGACTGGCGCGGCCTCGGCGGCGGGTGCGACGTCGGGCAGCGTCACCTCGAGCCACCCGTCGGCGACGAGCCGGTCCGACTTGGCCAGGGCCCGGCCGTCCAGGGTCACGTGTCCGGCGGCTGCGAGCTCGGCCGCGCGCGTGCGGGACAGCCCGAGGAGCCTCGACAGGGCCGCGTCGACCCGCATCCCGGCGAGGCCGTCGGGCACCGGGAGCGACCGCGTGTCAGGCATCGGTGCCCCGCTCGTCGTCGGCCCGCTCCGCGGCGTCCGAGGCGAGCGAGCCGTCGATCTCCCGGCCGCGCAGGGCGAGGACGGCGATGAGGATCGCCGCTCCGACGATGGCGATGTCGGCGATGTTGCCGACGAACCAGCCGTTGTAGTTGATGAAGTCGACGACGTGCCCGCGCGCGAAGCCGGGGTCGCGGAAGAGCCGGTCGTAGAGGTTGCCCAGGCAGCCGCCCAGCAGCATCCCCAGCGCGAGCGCCCACCCCAGGGACCCCAGGCGCCTGGAGACCCTCAGCACGACCACGGCGACGACCACCATGATGATGGTGAAGACCCAGGTCATCCCGGTGGCGAAGGAGAATGCCGCACCCGGGTTGTAGACGAGCTGGAGGCCGAGCAGGTCTCCCAGCACCGGGACGATCACGCCCTGCTCGAGCCGGGCCTCGGCCAGGCACTTGGTGATCTGGTCGACGACGGCGATCAGTGCCGTGAGCGAGAGCAGCAGCACGAGCAGCCGTCGACGACGCGACGACGTCGCCGGCGCGGGTGCAGCCGGCTCCGCCACCGGCTCGGTCGTCGCCGCGGGTCCTCCCGGCGCGGTCACGGGAGCGTCGTCGGTCGGGTCGCGGTAGAGGTCACGTCGACGCTGCGGCGTCTCGGGCTGGCTGTCCATCGCGGTCAGTCTCCCACGGTCCCGCGCGAGGACCGACGACGCAGGCGCACCCGCAGGCTCGGCCGCGGCGGCGGACCTGAGAGGACAAGACGGACGGCGACGACCCGAGGGTCGTCGCCGTCCGTGCGGCTGGGTGGTCCGGGGTCAGATTCCCTCGGCCTTGGGCGCACCGCTCTCGACGTTGCTGAGCAGCGACTCGAGGTAGCTCTTCAGGCGGGTGCGGTAGTCGCGCTCGAACGTGCGCAGCTCGTCGATCTTGCGCTCCAGGAGCGAGCGCTCCTGCTCGAGCTGGGTGAGGGTCCGGTTGTGCTGGTCCTCGGCCTCCTTGATGATGCGCTGTCCCTCGGTCTGGGCCTCGGAGACGAGGCGGTCACCCTCCTCCTTGCCGTTGCGCACGTACTCGTCGTGCAGGCGCTGGGCAAGAGCGAGCATCCCGGTCGCGGACTCGGGCTCGCCACCCGCCGCGGCCTGCGCGGCCGTCGGCTGTGCGGGTGCGGCGAAGGACGCCTGGGGAGCCGGCTGGGCCGGGGCCTCCTCGACGGCGGGCTCCTCGACCGGCTCCTCCGTGGGCTCCTCGGCAGGGGCGGCGGCCGGCGCGAAGCGGGCCTCGTCACCGGCACCCTCACCGCGGCTCAGCTCGGCGATGCGGCGCTCGGCGGCGGCAAGCTTGGCCTTGAGCTCCTCGTTCTCACCGGTCACCACGCGCAGCGTGTTGACCACCTCGTCGAGGAAGTCGTCGACCTCGTCCTGGTCGTAGCCCTCCCGGAACTTGGTGGGCTGGAACTTCTTGTTGAGGACGTCGTCTGCCGTGAGCAGCGCCATAGTCGTCACCTCGGTGTCGTGTCGGTCGGTCATGAGCCTTCGGTCCCGCTGCTCACGGGAGCAACCGTAGCGGACCGTAATCTGGAAGTGCCTGCGTTGACATTAGCCGCGATCACGCGAGCGTAAGAAATGCGAGGTACCGCACGAGACTGCGGGCGAGGGACACCCCGATGAACAGCACGAGGAACCCGAGGTCGAGGCTGACCTGGCCCAGCCGCAGCGGCGGGATGAACCGGCGCAGGAAGCGCAGCGGCGGATCGGTGAGGGCATAGACCCCGTTGGCGACGACCAGGAGCACTCCGGTCGGCCTCCAGGAGCGCGCGAAGACCTGCACCCAGTCGAACACGAGGCGCACGATCAGGACGAGCAGGTAGAGCAGCAGCAGCAGGTCCAGCGCCCCGAAGATCAGAGACAAAGTCAGCTCTGGTTGAAGAAGCGACCGGGGATCTGGTCGTTGTCGGCGTGGTCGGTCTCGATCTCGACGGTCGCGGGCGAGAGCAGGAACACACGGTTGGTCACGCGCTCGATGGCGCCGTGCAGGCCGAAGACCAGGCCGGCCGAGAAGTCGACCATGCGCTTGGCGTCCGACTCGCTCATGCCGGTGAGGTTCATGATGACGGGGGTGCCGTCGCGGAAGGCCTCGCCGATCACGCGGGCCTCGTTGTAGGTCGAGGGGTGCACGGTGACGATGCGGCGCAGGTCCTCGGTCACCACGGGCTCCTCGGTGTGCAGTGCGGCGGCGCGGGAGATCGGCGTGACCTCCGCGCGGTGCTCGGTGCGCTCGGCACGCTCCGTGCGCTCACGCTCGGGACGAGGCTCCTCCTCGTCGCGGTAGGCGTCCTCAGGGGCGTCGTCGTAGTACTCGTCGTCCGGCTCCGCCAGCGACAGGTACTCCATCATCTTGCGCATCGTTCCGGCCATCGCTGCTCCTCGGTGCTCATCCCTGACCGGCCCCGCGGTGGGGCGGCCTGCTGCTGTGCCTGACGCTAGACCAGCGCCGGGACCCGCCGGAGCACGTGGGCGCGGCGTGTCGCGTCACGCCCGCACCGGCGGTCCGCCCGCCGCGACGGAGCGCACGACGCCGACGAACCGACCGGTGGCACCCGTCCCGTCGCGACCGGCCCGGCGGTACGAGTAGAACCGCTCGTCCTCCAGCGTGCAGGCCGCCACGTGGTCCACGTGCCGCACCCCGGCGGCGTCCAGCTGGTGGCGCACCCCGGCGACGAGGTCCAGCCCGGGCGTGCCCCAGGAGGTCGACGACGCCGTGCCGGGCACCTGCGCCTCAACCTCGTCGCGCAGCGCCGCGGGCACCTCGTAGCAGCGACCGCAGATGCTGGGACCGATCGCGGCGTGCAGGGCGCCGGCACCGCGGGTCCGCATCGCGTCGACCGTGGCGCCGAGCACGCCACGGACGAGTCCCTGGCGGCCGACGTGAGCGGCGGCGACGACGGTCCCGCCCGTGTCGGCGAGCAGCACCGGGACGCAGTCGGCGACCAGCACCGCGACGGCGGGCGGCTCAGCGCCGCTGCGCACCTCAGCGCCGCCGCGCACCGCGACCAGCCCGTCGCACTCCCCCTCGCTGGCACCGGTAACCCGCTCGACCACCCGCACCGTGGCGCCGTGGACCTGGTCCATCCACGCGACCGGGCCGCCGACGACGGCCGCGAGCCGCTCACGGTTGTCCGCCACCGCGCCCGGGTCGTCACCCACGTGCAGCGCGAGGTCGAGCCCACCGGTCGGGCCCGACGCCGCGTACGGGCCTGCCGAGACGCCACCGGCGCGCGTGGTGAAGGCACCACGCGCGCCGGGGCCGAGCTCGGCGGGCAGGAGCGGCAGGCGTGCTGTGCCGTCCGCCACCGGGCTCACTTGAGGAAGTCGGGGATGTCCAGGTCCTCGTCACGGCGCGCGCGGGCCGGCTCCTCGTCGAACACGCGCGGCACCTCGAAGTCCCGCTGCTGCTTGGGCCGGCCGTCCTCGCCGATGAAGGCCGGCACGCCGTTGCCGTTCGTCGACGGCGCGGGGGCGGGCGTGGCGGCCGACGGGACCGGCGTGGCACCGGGCGTGGGCAGCGCGGCCCGGTGGGCGCCCGCCTCGACCGGCTCCGGCGAGCTCGGCGAGGGAGCGGGGGCCGGCGGGACGGCGGCGGCCTGCGGGGCTACCTGCCCGACGGGACGGCCGGTCTGCTGCTGCCGCCCGGAGACCGGTCCGGCCCCCTCGTCGAAGCCGGCGGCGATCACCGTGACGCGGACCTCGTCGCCGAGGGCGTCGTCGATGACCGCACCGAAGATGATGTTCGCCTCCGGGTGCGCGGCCTCCTGCACCAGGCGGGCCGCCTCGTGGATCTCGAAGAGGCCGAGGTCGGAGCCACCCTGGATCGACAGCAGCACGCCGTGCGCGCCGTCGATGCTCGCCTCGAGCAGCGGCGAGGAGATCGCGAGCTCGGAGGCCTGGACCGCACGGTCCTCGCCGCGGGCGGAACCGATCCCCATCAGGGCGCTGCCGGCGCCCTGCATCACGGACTTGACGTCGGCGAAGTCGAGGTTGATGAGGCCGGGCGTGGTGATCAGGTCGGTGATGCCCTGGACACCGGAGAGGAGGACCTGGTCGGCAGACTTGAAGGCGTCGAGGACGGAGACGCCACGGTCGGAGATGGAGAGCAGACGGTCGTTGGGGATGACGATGAGGGTGTCGACCTCGTTGCGCAGGGCCTCGATGCCGGACTCGGCCTGGACGCCGCGGCGCCGCCCCTCGAAGGTGAAGGGCCGGGTGACCACGCCGATCGTCAGCGCACCGAGGGAGCGGGCGATCCGGGCGACGACGGGCGCGCCGCCGGTGCCGGTGCCGCCGCCCTCGCCGGCCGTCACGAAGACCATGTCGGCCCCGCGCAGGACCTCCTCGATCTCCTCCGCGTGGTCCTCAGCCGCCTTCTTGCCCACCTCCGGGTCGGCGCCGGCGCCGAGCCCACGGGTGAGCTCACGGCCGACGTCGAGCTTGACGTCGGCGTCGCTCATGAGCAGTGCCTGGGCGTCGGTGTTGACGGCGATGAACTCAACGCCCTTCAACCCGACCTCGATCATCCGGTTGACGGCGTTCACGCCGCCACCGCCGATGCCCACCACCTTGATCACTGCCAGGTAGTTCTGCGGTGCCGCCACGTCGGTCCCTCTCGTCGTCCTGCGGAGCCCAACCCTCAACCTCTACCTCAGGGTTAGACTTATGTCATTTTCTGCCACTGGTGACGCTAGGTCCGTGGGGTTCCCGGAGCAACGACCGGTCGTGGTGTGTCGCGCGTGTCGCGGCGGATCTTGCCTACGCGCTCGTCGTCGGGGTACGGGGAACCGAGACGTCGTAGACGCCCGCCGGCTCCTCGCGCAGGACTGCGAGCACCTCGGCCTTGAGCTCGCTCTCCTCCGCGCTCCCCCAGCGCACCGTCGCGCCGTCGTCGAGCGTGAGCATCACCTGCTCGGGGGTGGTGGCGCCGGCCTGCGCCACCTGCCCGAGCAGCTCCTCGGGCAGCACGCCGAGCACGGTGAGGACGGCGTCGAGCGCCGGAGCGGTCTCCTCGGAGCTGGTCAGCGGCACGGTCACCTCGGGCAGGCCCTCGGGGACCTCCGCGGCCGTGGCCACCTGCACGCCGTCGGCGTCGACGAGGACCCAGCCGCCGTCGGTCGCCGCCGCCGCCGCCACCGGCACCCGGGGCACGACGGTGATCGCCAGCCCGTCCGGCCACGAGCGGGACACCTGCGCCTCGCGGACGGTGGGGATCTCGGCGATCCTGCCGGCCACCTCGGCGGTGTCCACCCGCAGCAGGGGCGTACCGACCTCGTCCTCGACGACGGCGACCACCGTCGCCGGGTCGACCGGGTCGGCCACGCCGTCGACCTTGATCCTCTCCGCGTCGAGCGCCAGCAGCGGCGAGAAGAGCAGGACCCACGCGAGACCGGCGAGGACGGCGAGCACCAGGAGGGTCCAGGCGCCGCGGCGGAGCAGGAGCCGGCGGTCCGCGGCGGCCCGCTCGGCCATGCGGGCGGCGAGGCCCGTGATCACGGCCGCCGGGGCCTCCCCCTCGGCGCGGCCCTTGCGGCGGGCCAGGACCAGCCGGGCCCCCGTGCGGGCGGGCCGAGGCTCGGAGGAGGTGCTCGACCCGGCCGCCGGCGTGGCTGGTGCACTCTCGGGCGTCCGGCCGGCGGGCGCGCCCGCCGGCCTGCGAGCCGCGGGCGGGCGGGCGGGTTCGCGCTCGGGCCTCGTGCCCGGGTGGCGGTCAGGACGACCGGTGACCGCGCGGCCGTGCCGGGCGGCCGGCTCGCGCGCGGGCGGGGCCTCGGGGCGGCGGGGCCTCGGAGCGGCCGGCTGCCTCATGCCCGTTCCCGCAGCCGGTCGAGGATGAGGTCACCGAGCTCGGTGACGTCCCCCGCACCGACGGTCATCACGAGGTCGCCGGGCTCGGCGAGGTCGGCGACGACGCGCGCGGCGGCGAGCCGGTCGGCCACATAGGTCGCCCGCTCCCCCGCGCCGTGCGCCGCCATGGCGCGCGTGATCAGCGAGCCGTCCACCCCGGGCACCGGGTCCTCGCGGGCCGCGTAGACGTCGGTGACGACCGCGCGGTCGGCCGCCGCCAGGGCGGCGGCGAACGCGTCGGCGAAGCTCTGGGTGCGCGAGTACAGGTGCGGCTGGAAGACGACGAGGACGCGCCCCTCGCCGGCCTCGAGACGGGCGGTGGCCAGGGTCGCGGCCACCTCGGTGGGGTGGTGGGCGTAGTCGTCGACCACCCGCACCCCGGCGGCCTCGCCGCGCGGCTCGAAGCGGCGTCCCGTGCCGGTGAACTCACCCAGCGCGGCCGCCATCTCGGCCGGGCCGACACCGAGCTCGAGGCCTGCGCACCAGGCGCCGACGGCGTTGAGCAGCATGTGCGCGCCCCCGACCCGGAGCTCGAGGTCGGCCTCGAGCACCCCGCCGGCACCGGTGCGCCGCACGTGCGCGCGAGAGCCGTGGCCGGTCATCGACGTGGGCGTCGGCCGCGCGTGCGCCTCGACGCCGGCCGGGGCGTCGCCGGCGCCGTAGGTGACGACCCGCGTGCCGGCGGCGACGGCGTGGTGGACCAGGTCCCGGGCGCCGTCGTCGTCCGCGCACGCCACGAGCAGGCCGCCGGGCACGATGCGGGCCGCGAAGTCCTCGAACGAGCGCCGGAAGGCTGCCTCGGAGCCGTGGTGATCGAGGTGGTCGGGCTCGACGTTCGTCACGAGCGCCACCCGCGGCGTGTAGTTGAGGAACGAGCCGTCCGACTCGTCGGCCTCGGCGACGAAGGCCGGGCCGGTGCCGAGGTGCGCGCCGGTGCCGAGCGCGAGCACCGTGCCGCCGATCGCGTAGGACGGGTCCTGCCCGGCGCCGCGCAGCGCGACCGCCAGCATCGCCGACGTCGAGGTCTTGCCGTGGGCTCCGGCCACCGCGACGAAGTCGCGCCCGGCGGCGGCACGCGCCAGCGCCTGCGACCGGTGCAGCACGGGCATCCCGCGCTCCCGCGCAGCGACGAGCTCCGGGTTGGACTCGCGCACCGCCGTGGAGACGACGAGCGAGCCGGTGGCCGGCACGTGGGCGGCGTCGTGCCCGAGGTAGGTCCGGACCCCGACGAGGCGCAGGTGCTCGAGCACGGCGGAGTCGCGCTGGTCCGAGCCGGAGACGCGGTGGCCGCGGGCGGCGAGCAGCTCGGCGACGGCGGACATCCCCGCCCCGCCCACACCCACCAGGTGGAAGCGCTCAGCCACGGCCGGCCCCCCGGGCCGCCTCGCGCACGAGGGCGGCGAGCCGGGCGGCCCCGTCGCGGGGCCCGACACCGGCGGCCGCGGCGCCGCGGCGGGCGAGCGCCTGCGGGTCGCTCAGCAGGGCGACGACCTCCCGGGCCACCCAGGCGGGCGTGAGCTCGGCGTCCTCGACCAGGACCCCGCCGCCGGCCGCGACGACGTCGGCGGCGTTGAGCCGCTGCTCGCCGTTGCCGAACGGCAGCGGGACGTAGACGGCCGGCAGGCCGAGGGCGGCGAGCTCGGAGACCGTGCCGGCGCCGGACCGGCACAGCACCAGGTCCGCGCAGGCGTAGGCGTGCTCCATCGCCGGCAGGTACTCGCGGACGTGGTACCGGTCCGCCGCCTCACGACCGGCACCGGCCAGCGTCGCGCGGACCGCCTCGTCCTTGCCCCGCCCGGTGAGGTGCAGCACCTGCACGCCCGCACCGGCCAGAGCGTTCGCGGCGCCTGCGACCGCCTCGTTGAGCCGCTGGGCGCCGAGCGAGCCGCCGGTGACGAGCAGGGTGGGCAGGTCCGGGTTCAGACCGAGCTCGGCGGCGCCGGCCACGCGACGCCCGGTGGCCCCGTCCGTCGTCGCCCGGTCGGCGACCAGGGTGGCGACGGCGGGCCGCAGCGGCAGGCCGGTGACCTCGGTGCGCCCGCGCGCCGCGCGCAGCTCGGTCGAGGGGAACGTCAGGGCGACGACGGCGGCCCAGCGGGCACCGAGCCGGTTCGCCAGGCCGGGCCGGGCGTTCTGCTCGTGCACGACCACGGGGACGCCGAGCCGGCGGGCGGCGAGGTAGGCCGGCGTCGCGACGTAGCCGCCGAACCCGACGACCACCTCGGCCGCCGTCTCGGTGATGGCCACGTCCGCGGCGCGCACCGCGGCGCGCAGCCGGCCGGGCAGGCGCAGGAGGTCCGCGGAGGGCCGCCGGGGCAGAGGTACGCGGGGCACGATCCGCAGCGGGTACCCGGCCGCCGGCACCAGGGTGTGCTCGAGTCCGGCCTCGGTGCCCAGCACGGTGATCTCGGCCCCGTCGTCGCCGGCCAGGGTGGCGGCGGTGGCCAGCAGGGGGTTGACGTGGCCGGCCGTGCCGCCGCCGGCGAGCAGCACCCGCAGGGGCGGTCCGGGCACCTCAGCCACGACGGACCTTGCCGACGACGGCCATCGACCGGCGCACCACGCCCTTGCGGGTGGCCAGCGCCTGCGCGGCGCCCGGCTCTGATCGTGCGAAGGCCAGCAGCACACCGATCGCGATGAGGGTGGAGATCATCGCCGACCCGCCGGCGGAGACCAGCGGGAGCGGGATGCCGATCACCGGGAGGAGGCCGATGACGACGCCGATGTTGACCAGGGCCTGGGCCAGGATCCAGCTGGCGAGAGCCGCCGTCGTGATCTGGACGAACGGGTCGCGGTGGCGCCGCACGATGCGGAACATCCCGATGGCGAGCCCGCCGAAGAGCGCGAGCACCAGCAGGGTGCCGAGCAGGCCCAGCTCTTCGCCGATGATCGCGAAGATGAAGTCGTTGTGCGCCTCGGGCAGGTAGGACCACTTCTCCCGCGAGGCGCCGAGGCCGACGCCGGAGACTCCGCCGGTGCCCAGGCCCCACAGGCCGTGCTGGGTCTGGAAGCCCGCGTCCAACGGGTCCGACTCGCCGAGACCGAGGTAGGAGAGCACCCGGGCGGTGCGGCTGGCGGAGGAGACGACGAGCCCAGCGGCGGCGCCGGCGCCGAGCACCCCGAGGATCGCGAACCAGCGGAGCGGCAGCCCGGCGACGAAGTAGGAGCCCACCACGAGGGCGACCATGACCAGCACGGTTCCCATGTCGTGCCCGGCGAGGACCAGCCCGGTCGCCAGGGCGGCGCCGATGGCGCCCGGGATCAGCGCGTGGCGCCACTGCCCCAGCAGCCGGCCCTTGCGGGCCAGCACGAGGCCGAGCCAGAGCGCGAGCGCCAGCTTGAGGAACTCCGAGGGCTGGATCGTCTGGTTGATGCCCGGGAGGTAGATCCAGTTGACGTTGCCGTTCTTGCCCCGCGCCAGCGGGGAGAAGATCAGCAGCTGCAGCGCCAGGGCGCCGAGGAAGGCGGGCCAGGCGAGACGGCGGTACCAGTCCACCGAGATCCGGGAGGCGATCACGGCCATCGGGATCCCGATGATGACGAACTTCGCCTGGTTGAGGAACTCCACGTAGGGGTTGCCGTCGTTGGCCCGGATCGAGTCGATGGTGGACGCCGAGAGGACCATCACCACGCCGAGCGCCAGGAGCAGCAGCGCCGCACCGGCGACGAGGTAGTAGCTCAGGGCGGCCACCTCGGTGGCGGCAGTGTCGCTCCCCCGACCCCGTGCGCGGGCCGCGCCGGTGCGCGACGACGTCCGGGCGGGCGCGATGCGCGGCCGGCGCCGGAGTCCGTCGAGGGTGGTCATGGGGTGCCTTCCTGGAGGGCGCGGGCGGCCCGGGAGAAGGCCTCGCCGCGCTCGGCGTAGCTGCGGAACTGGTCCATCGAGGCGCAGGCCGGTGCCAGCAGCACGGTGTCGCCCGGCCGGGCGAGCCGAGCCGCCTCCGCGACCGCCCGCGTCATCACGGCCCCATCCTCGCCAGCGTCGACCTCGATCACCGGGACGTCGCCCGCGTGTCGCGCCAGCGCCCCGCGCAGCGGCTCACGGTCGACGCCGATGAGGACGACGGCGCGCAGCCGGTCACGCCGGGCGAGCACGAGCTCGTCGAAGGTGGCGCCCTTGGCGAGCCCCCCGGCCACCCACACCACCGTGCCGGCAGGCAGGGAGCCCAGCGAGGCCTCGGCGGCGTGGGCGTTGGTCGCCTTGGAGTCGTCGACGTAGGCGACGCCGTCCACGGTGGCGACGAGCTCGATCCGGTGGGCGCCGGGGGCGTAGTCGCGCAGGCCCTGGCGCACGTGCTCGGGCGCGACGCCGTGGGCCCGGGCCAGCGCCGCGGCGGCGAGCGCGTTCGCCACCACGTGGTCGGGCACGTCGCCGCCGGCCGGCGCCAGGTGGGCGAGGTCGGCGAGGGTGCCGAGCTCGACGGCGGCGCGGTGCCGGTCGGGGCCGAAGGCGCGGTCGACGAGGTACTCCTCGACGAGGCCGAGCCGGCCGACGGCTGGTGTGCGCAGCGTCGTGCCGACGGCGCGCGCCCCCTCGACGACGTCGGCCTCCTCGACCATCGCCAGGGTCTGCGGGTCGGCCTCGTTGTAGACGCACGCGACCTGGGTGCGCTCGTACACGCGCGCCTTGTCGGCCCGGTACCGCTCGTACGAGCCGTGCCAGTCGATGTGGTCGGGCGCGATGTTCAGGCAGGCGCTGGCCTGCGGGGAGACGCTGTGGGTGGAGTGCAGCTGGAAGCTGGACAGCTCCACCGCGAGCACGTCCACGCCCCCGCCGGCGGCGACCCGGACGATCGGGGTGCCCACGTTGCCCACGGCGGCGGCCCGCTCGCCGGCGGCGGCGAGGATGGTGGCGAGCATGGACACGGTTGTGGTCTTGCCGTTGGTGCCGGTCAGGGTCAGCCACGGCGCGCGCGAGCCGTCGGCCCGGCGGGCCTGCAGCCGCCACGCGAGCTCGACCTCGCTCCACACCTCCACGCCGGCGGCCGCGGCCCTGGTGTGCAGGGGCGAGACGGCGGGGATGCCGGGCGAGACGACGACGACGTCGGGGGCGCCGGCGAGCACCTGCTCGGCGAGCCCGGCCGGGTCGGCGGCGGCGCGCAGCACGGCGCCGGCCGGCACCTCGCCGCTCTCCCGGGCGGCGTCGAGGGCGGACTCGGCGGCGTCGTGGCCGCTCAGCTGCGCACCGGTGGTGCCGAGCACCTCCAGCGCGGCCCGGCCGGAGGTGCCCAGGCCGACGACGGCGACCCGGGCGCCGTCGAGATCCTGCGGGAACGTCATGCCACCGACACCCATTCGGCGTAGAACAGGCCCAGCCCGGCTGCGGCGCACAGGGCGCAGATGATCCAGAAGCGGACCACGATGGTGACCTCGCCCCAGCCCTTGAGCTCGAAGTGGTGGTGCAGCGGCGCCATCCGGAACACCCGTTTCCCGGTGGCCTTGAAGAAGCCGATCTGGATCACGTCGCTCATGACGATGATGACGAAGAGCCCGCCGATGATGGCAGCGAGGATCTCGGTGCGGGTGAGGATCGACAGGCCGGCCAGCGCACCGCCGAGGGCGAGGGAGCCGGTGTCGCCCATGAAGATCTGCGCCGGCGAGGTGTTCCACCACAGGAAGCCGAAGCAGGCACCGACGATGGCGGCGGTGACGATGGCCAGGTCGCGCGGGTCGCGTACCTCGTAGCAGCCCTGGCCCGGGTCGACGAGGTACTGGCAGGACTGGTTCGACTGCCAGATCGTGATGACCGTGTAGGCGCCGAACACGAGCATGGAGGCGCCGGTCGCGAGCCCGTCCAGGCCGTCGGTGAGGTTGACGGCGTTGGACCAGGCGGTGATGAGGAAGTTCGCCCAGATGACGAACAGGACCAGGCCGACGGCGGCGCCGGCGAACGCGAGGTCGATCCCGGTGTCCCGGATGAAGGAGATCTCGGTGGAGCCGGGCGTGCGGTAGTTCTCGTTCGAGAACTGCAGGGCGAGCACGGCGAAGGTGATGCCGATCGCGGCCTGGCCGATGATCTTGCCCTTGGGGTTCAGGCCGAGAGAACGCTGGCGGGAGATCTTGATGTAGTCGTCGAGGAACCCGATGAGGCCGAGGCCCACCATGAGGAACAGCAGGAGCAGGCCCGAGGCGTTGGGCAGCCGCCCGGTGATGATGTTCGCGACCGTGTAGCCCAGCACGGTCGAGGCGATGATGATGACGCCGCCCATCGTGGGGGTGCCGCGCTTCGTGAAGTGGGCGGTCGGCCCGTCCTGCCGGATGAACTGGCCGTAGTTCTTGGCCACCAGGAGGCGGATGAAGAGCGGGGTCCCCGCCATCGAGAGCACGAGCGCCACGGCCGCGGCGATCAGCACGGACATCATGCGGTGGTTCCCCCCTGCGGCCCGGCCAGCAGCTTCTCCGCCAGCCGCCAGACACCCGACCCGTTCGATCCCTTGAGCAGCACCACGTCACCCTCGCGCAGCGACTCCACGAGGTGCTCGTGCGCGGCCTCGAGGTCCGCCGCCTCGACGACCTCCGGCCCGGCCGGTGTGCGGGCCGCCGCGGCGAGCGCCGCCGTGCCGGCCCCGACGGCGAGCACGATGTCGACCCCGAGCCGCGCGGCCTCGGCGCCGACCGCGGCGTGCTCGGCCGCGGAGTCGGTGCCCAGCTCGAGCATCTCGCCCAGGACGGCGACGGTCCGACGCCCGCCGGCCATGCCGACGAGCGCCCGCAGGCCGGCCCGCACCGAGTCGGGGTTCGCGTTGTAGGAGTCGTCGATCACCGTCACGCCGTCGGACCGCTCACGCACGTCCATGCGGTGCGGGCTGGCGGCGCCGGCACCGGCCAGCGCGGTCGCCACGGCGGCCAGGTCCACGCCGAGGTGCAGCGCCACGGCGGTCGCGGCGAGGGCGTTGTGGACATGGTGCTCACCGACCAGCGCGAGCGCGACGTCGGCGGTGCCGGCCGGCGTGTGCAGCTCGAAGGCGGCGCGCCCGCGGTCGTCGACCGTGACCCCGGTGGCGCGGACGTCCGCGCTCTCGTCGAGCCCGAAGGTCAGCACCCGGCCGGGCGCGAGACCCGCCATCGCCATCACGCGCGGGTCGTCGGCGTTGAGGACCGCGGTCCCCGCCGGCACCAGCCCCGCGACGAGCTCGCTCTTGGCGCGGGCGACGTTGTCGATGCCGCCGAACTCGCCCAGGTGCGCGCGGCCCACGGCCAGCACCACGGCGACGTCGGGCGGGGCGACCGACGTGAGGTAGTCCAGGTTGCCGACCCGGTCCGCGCCCATCTCGAGCACGAGGGTGCGGGTGCTCTCCCGGGCACGCAGCACCGTCAGCGGCAGCCCGATCTCGTTGTTGAACGAGCCGGGCGGGGCGATGCGCTCCCCGAGGGGTGCGACGAGGCCGGCGAGGAGGTCCTTGGTGGTGGTCTTGCCGAACGACCCGGTCACCGCCACCACGTGGAGCGGGTCGGCCGGGTCGCGGCGACGGCGGAGCTCGGCGAGCACGTGCCGGGCCAGCGCGCCCAGGGCCGCGGCGACGTCGTCGACGACGACCAGGCGGGCGGCGTCGGCCCCGGCGAGGATCACCTGTTCGGGCCGGGACACCAGGGCCCCGGCGGCCCCGGCGTCGAGCGCACCCACCACGAAGTCGTGGCCGTCGACCCGCTCGCCCACGAAGGCGGCGAAGAGCGCGCCCGGGCCGGCCTGGCGGGAGTCGGCGACGACCTCGCCGGTGACGTCGGGCGCGCCGTCGCCCACCGGCGCGGCGGGGTGGCCGCCCGTCGCGGCGGCGACCTCGGCAAGGGTCATCGTGATCATCGGCGCTGTCCTCCGGCGCGCGCCGCCAGGGCGGCGCGCACCTCCTCGCGGTCGTCCAGGTGGTGGGCCACGCCGGCGACCTCCTGGACCGTCTCGTGTCCCCGGCCGGCGACGAGGACCGTGTCGTTCTCGTCGGCCTCGAGGACCACGGTACGGATGGCCTCCGCCCGGTCGGCGATCTCGCGCACCGTGGTGTCGGGCACAGCCCCGGTGGTCCCGGCCAGGACCTCCGCGCGGATCTGCCCGGCGGGCTCGTCGTGCGGGTCGTCGTCGGTGACGACGACCACGTCGGCGCCCTCGACCGCCACGCGTCCCATCTCGGGTCGCTTGACGCGGTCCCGCTCGCCCGCGGCACCGAAGAGGACCACGAGACGGCCGACGGTGCCCGGGCGGACCGCCGCGATCGCCTGGGCGAGGGCGTCGGTGTTGTGCGCGAAGTCGACGATCACGCGCGGGTGCTCGGCGAGCTGCTCCATGCGTCCGGGCACCTGGGGACTCACCCCGCCGGCCGCGTCGAGAGCGGTCTCGAGGGTGGCGGCGTCGACACCGCTCGCGAGCACCATGGCGACGGCGAGCGCGGCGTTGGCGAGGTTGAAGTGGCCGGGCAGGGCGGTGCGGGTGCGCACCGCGCTGCCGTCGCGGCGGGCGAGGGTGAAGGCCGTGCCGGTGCCCTCGGGCCGGGCCTCGACCACCCGCCACTCGGGATCGGCGTCGGCGACGTCGGCGTCGGCGTCGGCGCGGACGGCGAGCCCCAGCACCTGGCCCGGGTGCGCCGAGCGGCACTCCGACAGCAGCCGCCGGCCCCAGGGGTCGTCGACGAGGACGACGCCGCGCCGGGACCGGGCCGGGGCGAAGAGCGAGGCCTTCGCGGCGAAGTACTCCTCGACGGTGCCGTGGAAGTCGAGGTGCTCGGGGGTGAGGTTGGTGAACCCGGCGACGTCGTAGACGAGCGGGTCGACGCGGTGCAGCGCGAGGGCGTGCGAGGAGACCTCCATGACGAGGTCGTCGACGTCGTCCTCCACCATGGCGGCGAGGAGGGCCTGCAGCTCGGCGGGCTGCGGGGTGGTGAGGGTCGCCGGCACGGCCCGCTCCCCCACCCGGACCTCGACGGTGCCGATCAGCCCGGTGCGCCGACCCAGGGCACGCAGGGTGTGGTCGAGCATGAACGCCGTCGTGGTCTTGCCGTTGGTGCCGGTCAGCGCGAACGTCCCCAGAGTCTCGCCCGGCGTGCCGTAGAGGTGGGCGGCGAGCGACCCCAGCAGGGCGGGGACGTCGTCGGCGAGGAGCACCGGCACACCCAGCGGTTCGTCGGCGGCGAGGAGGTCGGCCCCGGCGGGGTCCGTGAGCACGGCCGCCGCACCTGCGTCGACGGCGGCCCGGGCGAAGCGGGCGCCGTGGACGTGGCCGCCGGTGTGGGCGGCGAACAGCTCACCGCCGCGGACCTGACGGTTGTCGGCGGTCACCCCGCGGACCTGGACGTCGGTGTCCGCGCTCCCGGCACCCGTCGAGCCACCGGGGACTGCGGGGCTCCCGGGGACTGCGGGTCGCCCGGCACCCGCGGGGCTCCCGGGAACTGCGGTGCTACCGGGGACAGCGGCGCTCCCGGCACCCGCCGACCTCTCAGGGACCGAGACGAGCCCGAAGGCGGCCGCGACCTCGCTGAGGGAGTGCGGGGCGGGGGCGACCGGCCGCAGCGGTGCCAAGTCCTGGGTCGAGGGCGTCCCGGCGCGCGAGGGCGCGGGCGTAGGCGTGGGGTCCGACGTCACCGGCCCATTGTTGCCCCTGGGCGCGTCGGCTTCCTCCCCTGCGAGGCGGGTCACTCCTCGTCCGTGTCGAGCCGCAGGTCCGGGGCGGGCTCGGTGCTGGGCGGCACGCCGAGCTGGTGGAGCGCGAAACCCGCCACGTCGCGGAACACCGGGGCGGCGATGACACCGCCGTAGGACATCCCGGCCGGCTTGTACATCACCACGCCGACCGCGATCCGCGGGTTCTCGGCGGGGACGAGCCCGACGAAGGACCCGAGGCGCGAGCTGAGCCCGCCGGCGCCGTCGACGATCTGCGCGGTGCCGGTCTTCGCCGCGACGCGGTAGCCGTCGACGCGTCCGACGATGCCGGTGCCCTCGTCCGCCATGACGCTCTCCATCATGGCGATCATCTCGGCGGAGGTCTCCTCGGAGAAGACCTGCTCGCCGGGCTCGACCTCGGTGGGCGTGAAGTCGCCGTCGCCGTCCGTGAGACCGTCGACGACGTGCGGGTCCATGCGCACCCCGCCGTTGCCGAGCGTGGCGACCATGGAGGTGTTCTGCAGCAGGGAGACGCTCATGCCCTGGCCGAACATCGTCGTGTACCGGGTGCGCGAGTCCCAGGTGTCCGGGTCGCGCAGCACGCCGGGCGTCTCGCCGGGCAGCTCGATGCCGGTCCGCTCGCCGAACCCGAGGCCGCGCATGTAGTCGTACCGAGTCCGGTCGTCCATGAGATCGCCGATCTGCACCGTTCCCGTGTTCGAGGACATGGCGAGCACGCCGGCGGTCGTGAGGTGGAAGGTCTCGTGGTCGCTGTTGTCGCGGAAGCTCTGCCCGTTGGGCATGGTGATCCGGTCGGGGACGGTGAACTCGGTGTCGATCTCCACGAGCCCCTCCTCCAGCGCGGCGGCGAAGGTCGGCAGCTTGCCGGTGGAGCCCGGCTCGTAGGGTGCCGAGACCGCCCGCGACCCACGGTCGGCCTGCTCCCAGTCCTGGTAGCTGCCGGGATCGACGGTGTTGGAGTCCGCCATGGCCAGGATCCGCCCGGTGCCGATCTCCTCGACGACGACGGCGCCCCACTGGGCGCCCCACTTGGCGACCTCGGCGTCGAGCTCCTGCTGGGCGTAGAACTGCAGGTCGCGGTCGATGGTGGTGTGCACGGTCTGGCCGGG
Source organism: Georgenia subflava (assembly GCF_009193155.1). Classification (GTDB taxonomy): domain Bacteria; phylum Actinomycetota; class Actinomycetes; order Actinomycetales; family Actinomycetaceae; genus Georgenia; species Georgenia subflava. The sequence goes on along the minus strand of NZ_VUKD01000006.1, from coordinate 76,946 downwards.
CACGGCCGGGACCTCCTCGCGCAGCCCGGTCGGGATGACCTGACCGGTGCCGCCGATCTCGACGGTCAGCGAGCCGTCGGTGCCGGTGAGCTCGTCCTCCATGGAGTACTCGAGACCGGCCATGCCGTCGGCGTCGCCGTCGCCGTCCTGGTCGGCTCCGACGTAGCCGATGACGTTGCCGGCGGTCGTGCCGTTGGGATAGATCCGCTCGGTCGTCTCCTCGGGCTCGATGCCGGGGATCCTCAGCGCGTCGATCTCGCGCCACTGCTCCGGCGTGAGGCCCTTGGCGATGTAGACGAAGGTCGACTCCCCGACCAGCTGCGCGCCGAGCTCGGCCTTGTCCCGGCCGAGGAGCGGCGCGAGAACCTCCGCCGCGGCGGCCGCGCCGCTCGACAGGACCTCGCCGGTCTCGTCGTCCTTGAGCTGGTAGTTGCGCACGAGCAGCTGGTTGACCCCGACGTTGTAGCGCTCGACGGAGGTCGCCAGCACCTCGCCGTCGCTGTCGACGATGTCACCGCGCGGTGCCCGGATCAGCGACGTGCGGGTCCGGTCGTCGCGGGCCTGCTCGGCGAGCTCCGGCCCCTGGACGGCCTGGACGTACACGAGCCGGCCGCCGAAGACGAGCAGGACCGTGAGGACGAAGACGAGGACGGACTGGCGGCGCAGGCGTGCGCCCCGGTCGGTCGCTGCCGCGCCGGCGCTCATCCGGCGTCCTCCTCCGGGCCTCCCAGGATGCTGCGCTCGGCGAGCAGGACGAACCGGATGTCCTCGGCGCGGACCATGCCGAGGGCGTCGGCATGGCTCTGGAGGACGGCCGGGGACCCCGCCTCCTCCACCTGGGCGAGGAGGGACGCCTCGGACTCGTCGAGCCGGTTCAGCGCGCGCTGCTGGTCATGGATCTCGTAGGCGGTGGCGGCCATCTGGGTGTTGAGCAGGAGGACGCCCAGGAGCGCCGCGGCCAGGATGGCGGCGCACAGCAGCAGGTAGGGCACCAGGCTGCGGGCCGGTGAGGGGCTCGGCACCACCTCCAGCCGCGGACGCCAGGCGGGGGTGGTTCGGGGGGCGGTCGCTCTCGGGGCGCGCGCCGGCACAGAGCTCATGCGGCATTCCTCCTGGGGCTCCGGGGGCGGGGCGGGGGCGTCGTGAGGTGGTCGGGGGTCGGTCTGAGGCGTTCGGCGGCCCGGAGCCGGACCGAGGCGGCCCGCGGGTTGCGGGCCTGCTCCGCGGCGTCGGCCTCCTCGGCGCCGCGGGTGAGCAGCTTGAGGTACGGACGGTGCGTCTCGGGCTCGACCGGCATGTCCGGCGGCGCGAAGCTGGTGGCGCCGCGGGCGAGCACCGCCTTCACCGCCCGGTCCTCGAGGGAGTGGTAGGACTCCACGACGATCCGGCCGCCGACCGTCACGGCCTCGACGGCGCGTGGCAGCGCCCGCTCGAGCACCTCCAGCTCGCCGTTGACGGCGATCCGCAGCGCCTGGAAGGTGCGCTTGGCCGGGTTCCCGCCGGTGCGCCGCGCGGCCTGGGGGATGTTCTCCCGCACGATCTCGACGAGCTCGCCGGTGCGGGTGAGCGGGGCGCTCTCGCGCCGCCGGACGACGGCGGCGGCGATGCGGCCGGCGAACTTCTCCTCACCGTAGACCCTGAGGATGCGACGCAGCTCGGCCTCCTCCGCGGTGGCGAGGAGCTCGGCGGCGGAGATTCCGGCGCTCTGGTCCATCCGCATGTCGAGGGGGGCGTCGTGCGCGTAGGCGAAGCCCCGTCCCGCGTCGTCGAGCTGGAGCGAGGAGACGCCCAGGTCCATCAGGACGCCGTCGACGGCGCCGCCGCGGCCGTGCTCGGCAGCGACGTCGTCGATGTGGTCGTAGGTGGTCCGGACCGCGGTGAACCTGTCGACGAACGGTGCGAGGCGCGCGCCGGCGAGCTCGATCGCCTGCGGGTCGCGGTCGATTCCCACCACCCTCAGTCCGGGGAAGCGCCGCAGGGCGGCCTCGGTGTGTCCCCCCATGCCGAGCGTCGCGTCGATGAGCACGGCTCCGGGGGCCCCGACGGCGGGGGCGAGCAGGTCCAGGCAGCGCTGGGCGAGCACGGGCACGTGCAGCGACGCTGCATCCGCCTGGCTCATGGGCTCTCCTGGTCCGCTCGGTGCGTGGAACTGCTGGTAGGTGCTGGTCGGGGGCCCTCCACCGCCCGACCAGGACTCCCTCCGCCTGCTCTGACGCCGGGGAAGTGCGTCAGAGTCGCGGTGAGAGACCTCGTCGTGCGGGGTGAGGTGGTGCTTCGGGTGCTGCTGCGGCGGATCAGAAGAGTCCGGGGACCACCTCCTCGGCCGTCTCGGCGAACGCCTGCTCCTGCTCGGCCAGGTAGGTCTCCCAGGCGCTCGCGTCCCAGATCTCGATCCGGGTGCCGGCGCCGATCACGGCCAGCTCGCGTTCGAGACCGGCGTACTGGCGCAACGGCGAGGGGATCGTGATCCGCCCCTGCTTGTCCGGCACCTCGTCGGCGGCGCCGGAGAGGAAGACACGCAGGTAGTCACGGGCCTGCTTGCTCGTGACCGGCGCCTGGCGCAGACGGTTGTGCATGTCCTCGAACTCTCGGGCGGGGAAGGCGTACAGGCATCGCTCCTGGCCGCGCGTGAGGACGACCCCGGGAGCGAGCTGGTCACGGAACTTCGCGGGGAGGATCAGCCGCCCCTTGTCGTCCAGGCGAGGCGCGTGGGTACCAAGGAACACTCGGCACCCCCTTCTCGCGGTCGGCCGTCACCAGTGCGCCCCACATTACTCCACTTCACTCCCCCGTCAACGCAGAATGCATGAGATTCGGGTGCGGAGGCCCGAGAAATCCGCAGACTGGCGCGGCGGGAGGGCGGTGGAGGGAATTGGCGAGCCTGGCCTCGTCCGAGTGCGGGTTCGGCTCGACGGCCAGGCTCGACGCCGTCGAGAATCCTTGTGATCCCGCAGGTCGTCGCAGATGAGTGCACGGCGAGCACCGCATCGTGGAGCGAAGTGGAGGCGGTGGAGCTCGGCGGCGGGAGGAGTGCCCGGCCGGCCGGTGGAGCGAGGTGGAGACGACGAGCCAGGCGTCGGGTTCGGCAAGCAGGTGGAGCGAGGTGGAGGCTGCCGCGCGAGGAGGGTTCAGCCGGACGGTGGAGCGAGGTGGGGGGCCGGGGACGTGGCGGTGTCTCGCCCGGAGACTGACGACGGCCCGCGGCAGGTGCCGCGGGCCGTGGTCGTCAGGTGGTGCGGGTCAGCGTCCGCGTTCCTCGTTGCGCCGGTTCCACCGGTCCTCCTGGCGCTGCATGAAGCCACCGGCCGAGGGACCGGCTCCGGGGCCTGCCGTCTTCTTGCCGCGGCGACCGCGACGGGCGCCGCCGCGCGGGCCGGTGATGGCGAGCATCACACCACCGAGCATGAGGACGAACCCGAGGATGCCGAGCCATACCTGGCCGGTCGCGACCCCGCCGACCAGCCCGCCGAGGCCGGCGATGAAGAGCAGGACGCCGAGGCTCAGCCGACGCACGTCGGGCCGCGGCTTGTCAGCGAGCGTGCTGGCGAGCTTGGGGTCGTCGGAGCGCAGCTGCTGCTCCATCTGCTGGAGCATGCGCTGCTCGTACTCTGAGAGAGGCATGGGACCTCCAGTTTCGCCCGACGCCCGCCGGTCGGCGGCGGTGTACTGATCAGGATATGTCCCCGGACGCGCTCGGGGAAGCCGAGCGGTCTTTCCGTCCGAGGAGCGAGGCAGGCCGCAGCAGCTGCGGACCGAATCGGGCTCGCACCCCGTCCATCGCGCGCTCCGCCAGCGCCTGGTGCGGGTCCTCGTCGAGGGCCGCCTGGACGCCCGTGCTGACCGCGCTGGAGAGCCGCTCGGCACGGACGCCGAGCAGACGGACACCGTCGGGAGGGATGTCGACGGCGGCCAGGAGATCACGGGCGGCCGCCACGATGTCGTGTGCGAGGTCCGTCGCGGCGGGCAGCGTGCGGGTGCGCGTCAGAGTGGTGAAGTCGGCGAACCGGACCTTGATCGCGACCGTACGGGTGAGGACCGCGTCCGCGCGGAGCCGGGCGGCGCACTGGTGGGCCTGCTCGAGCAGCACGCGTTCCAGGTGCGACCGGTCGGTCACGTCGCGGGCGAAGGTCGTCTCGGTGCCGACCGACTTCTCGACCCTGGTCGGCTGGACGGCGCGAGCGTCCCGGCCCCAGGCGAGGTCGTGGAGTCGCTGGCCGGCGGCGACGCCGAGCGTGCGGTGCAGGGTGGGCAGCGGCGTGTGGGCGAGGTCCTCGACGGTGTCGAGCCCGTGCCGCTCGAGGACCTCCCGGGTCTTCTCGCCCACCCCCCAGAGCGCACCGACGGGCAGCGAGTGGAGGAACGGCACCGTCGCGGCGACCGGCACCATGAGCAGCCCGTCCGGCTTGGCGTGGGCGGAGGCGATCTTGGCAACGTGCTTGGTGGCGGCCACACCGACGGAGGCCGGCACGCCGGTGCGCGAGCGGACCTCGCGGCGGATCCACCGGGCGATCTCGACGGGCCGGCCCATCCGGCGCAGCGCGCCGGAGACGTCGAGGAACGCCTCGTCGATGCTGACCGGCTCCATCACCGGTGTCACCTCGGCCAGGACGTCCATCACCTGGCGGGAGACCTCGGAGTACCGGTCGTGCCGACCGGGCAGCACGACGGCCTCCGGGCACAGGAGCCGCGCACGCGAGGCAGGCATGGCTGAGTGCACGCCGTACGCGCGTGCCTCGTAGCTGGCGGCAGCCACCACCCCGCGGTGGTCCCCGCCCACGATGACCGGACGCCCGCGGAGCTCGGGGCGGTCGAGCAGCTCGACCGAGACGAAGAAGGCGTCCATGTCGACGTGGAGGATGGTGCAGCCGGCGTCGTCCTCGCCCCAGGAACGGCGCGCCGCCGCGCTGCGCGGGGACCTGCTCATGGGCCACCCCCGGGTCTCGACACGTCCGCTGCCAGGTTAACGTGGCCGGGTGCCAGACCGTCGCCGTCGCCCCGCAGCCCGCCGGCCGGCCCTCCCCGACCTGCCCACGGAGCCGGTGCCCACCTCGCTGGGCACGGCGAGCATCCGCCGCGAGCCGGGCGCCCCGCACCGCGTGACGCTGATGCTGGGAGGAACGGAGAGCTCGCACCTGGATCTCCTCGACCCGGCGTACCTCGAGTTCGAGTACATGCAGCAGATGGTCGCCGTGCTGGACGCCGCCCGCCCGGAGGTGCCGGTGCGGGCCGTGCACCTGGGTGCGGCGGGCTGCGCGCTCCCCCGGGCGCTCGAGGCCCGTCGCCCCGGTTCGACGCAGCTGGCCGTCGAGCTCGACGAGGTGCTGGCCGGTCTGGTCCGGGACTGGTTCGACCTGCCCCGCTCCCCACGCCTTCGGATCCGCACCGGTGACGCGCGCGCCGTCGTCGCCACGCTCGGCGACGGTGCGTGGGACCTGGTGGTCCGGGACGTGTTCGACCACGCCGAGGTGCCCCGGCACGTCCGCACCCGTGAGGCGGCGGCCGAGGTGCGGCGGGTGCTGACCGCGGACGGCCTCTACCTCGTCAACCTCACCGACCACCCGCCGCTGCACAAGGCGCGGGTGGAGGTGGCGACGCTCCAGGAGGTGTTCGACCACGTCGTCGCCATCGCCGACCCGGCGATCCTGCGGGGCCGCCGCTACGGGAACGTGGTGCTGGCGGCCTCGCCGGCACCGCTGCCGGTCGCCGCGCTCGAGCGGGACCTGCGCCGCCTGCCGCTCCCGGTCCGCCTGCTGCACGGTCCGGACCTGTCCTCGTTCCGCGGCACGGCGGCGCCGGCGGCAGATCCGCCCGCACCGGACGACGGAGGCGCGAGGACGCCGTCCTGACGACGAGGACGCCGGCTGTGCCACTCGCCGGACAGATGAAGGGGTCCGCACCGTCGTGGTGCGGACCCCTCGGCGGCCGGGGTGCCGGCCGACGATCAGGTCAGAGAGCGCGGACGTTCTCGGCCTGCGGACCCTTCGGGCCCTGCGTGATCTCGAACTCGACGCGCTGGGCGTCCTCGAGGGAGCGGTAGCCGTCGGACTGGATCGCCGAGTAGTGGACGAACACGTCGGGGGCGTTGCCACCGTCCTGCTCGATGAAGCCGTAGCCCTTCTCAGCGTTGAACCACTTCACGGTTCCCTGTGCCATCTTGCAATGTCCTTCCGGGACTCGGTGGGCCGGCCCGGTGCCGACCCTGGTCGTGCCGCAATACCTCGTCCCACTTCCTTGCCCGGGCGACGTCCGCCGGTGGCGGACCGCAACCCGTGGGTCCCGCCGAGGCGGCACCCGGATCGCACGTCAGGGAAACGCAGATGCAACGTCCCAAAGCATGGCAGAAGTCACGTCGGCCGTGCCAGGGAACTGCACGGCGGGCACGGGCAGGCTCCGCTCGGGCGGTCGCGAGGCTCAGGAGGGTCCTCGCGGACGGTCCCGGCGCACCCGGGCGAGGGTGTCGCGCACCGACGGGACGACGACGCCCTCCTCGGCCATCCGCCCGTGCGTGGCACGTCGTGCCAGGAGCAGGCCGCCCAGGCCGACCACCCAGAGCAGCCCCTGCGTGGCGAAGGCTGCCCGGAAGTCGTCGAGCACGTAGGCACCGTCCGGCCTGACGAGGTCGAGCACGAGACCGACGAGGAAGATCGACAGGAGCGACGCGACGAAGCCGCCGACGTTCACCAGGCCGGTCGCCGCCCCCAGACGTACCGGCGGGACGAAGGTGCGGGCGAAGTCGAACCCGATGTTGGAGGCGGTGCCCGAGAGTGTCAGCACGAGGACGAGCAGGACGAGCTGCCACATCGGCCGGGGGGTGGACGGCACGAGGACCGAGGTCCACACTGCGATGGTGGCCAGCACCGCTCCGACCACGAGCCAGGAGCGGCGCATCGGGTACCGCGACTGCAGCATGCCGGTGACGGGCCCGGTGACGATCCCCGCGAGCGCGGCGATGGTCAGCAGGGTGCTGGCGCCCCGCGTGCTCACCCCCTGGCCGGCCGTGAGGAACGGCACGCCCCACAGGAGTACGAACGTGTTGGTCGGGAAGAGCGAGACGAAGTGGGTGAAGAAGCCGAGCCAGGTGCCGGGCTCGGCGAGCACGGCACGCATCGGGACCGGTGCGGCGGCCGGAGCCTCCACCGGGGCGGCCGGCATCTCCGCGCCGGTGCCGACCGGCTGGACGGCGTCCGGGCTCCCCGGGGCGGGCGACACCTCCGTGGTGGTGCCGCCGGCCCGGTGGGCTTCCGTGGTCGGTGCGCGGCCAGGCTGCGTCGCCGTGGTCGCCGGGCGGTCGCGCACCACGACGAGGGCGACGGCGCCCATGAAGACGCCCGCACCGGCCAGCGAGGCGAACGCCGTCGTCCATCCGAAGGCGAGCAGCACCGCCATGAACGGGACGGCGGAGATGATCTGGCCCGTCATCCCGATGATCCCGGTCAGCTGCGTCAGCAGCGGGACGCGCCGGGCCGGGAACCAGGCCGGGATCAGGCGAAGCACGGAGACGAAGGCGGTGGCGTCGCCGACACCGACGAGGACGCGGGCCACGAGGGCCAGCGGGAGCGTGTCGACAACGGCCAGGAGCAGCTGGCCGAGCGCCAGGACGACGGCGCCCGCGGCGATGACCTTGCGCGAGCCGACCCGGTCGAGCAGCATCCCGACCGGAACCTGGGCGGCGGCGTAGACGGCGAGCTGGACCACCGAGAACATCGACAGCGTCGACGCGGAGATGTCGAACCGCTCGGCGGCCTGCAGCCCGGCGACCCCGAGCGAGGTCCGGCCCGTCACGGCGACGATGTAGGCGACCAGGCCGGCACCCCAGACCGTCAGCGCCACCCGGGTGGGGGCCGGCGCGTGGAAGGGGGACACGCCCGCCATTGTCCCCGTCGGCGACGTGATGCGCGGCACGGGGCCGGTCCGCGGACCGCATGAGACTGCTCACACGGGCGGCGCGGCCCTGCCGGTGGTCTGACCACGGCCGACGGCGGTCTTGTGCCGCGGCTGTGTCAGGCCTGGTCGTGCTCCTCGGACCCGGCCGTCGTCGTCAGGCTTGGTCGACCTCGTCGGGCCCGGCAGTCGTCGTCAGGCTTGGTCGACCTCGTCCGGCCCGGCCGTCGTCGTCAGGCCTGCTCGTCCTCGGGCGAGCCGCCCCGCTGCTCGGCGAGGAACGCCTCGAGCTCGGCGCCGATCTCCTCGGCCGTCGGCAGCTCGCCCGGCTCGGCCAGCAGCGTGGTGTGGCTGGGCTGGGCGGCGGCCTCCATGTAGGCGTCGTACTGCTGCTCCAGCGCGTGGACCACGGCACCCACCTCTTCCGAGGCGGAGACCTGGGCCTCGATCTGGAGCGCCGTCTCCGCGGCCGCGGCCTCGAGCTCACCGACCGGCAGCGCGAGGCCCGTGTTCGCCGCGATCTGCCGGATCAGCTCGGCGGCGGCCTGCGGGTACTCGGACTGGGCGAGGTAGTGCGGGACGTTGGCGGCGAAGCCGAGCGCGTCGTGGCCCCGACGACCGAGACGCAGCTCGATCAGCCCGGCGACGTTCCCCGGCACCTGCACCCTGCCCATCATGTGACGCTGCGGGTCCACCAGGCCGGTACGGGTGGCATGGCTCGTCACCGTGGTCGGGCGGGTGTGCGGCACCGCCATGGGGATCCCGTGCACCCCGATGGTGCGCTGGACGCCGAGCTCCTCGACCAGGTCGACCACCGCGGCCGTGAACCGGTCCCACTGCAGGTCTGGCTCGGGCCCGTGCAGGAGCAGCATCTCGGTGCCCTCGTCGTCGCGCAGCAGGTCAAGGGCGATGACGGGCTCGTCGTAGTCGGTGAAGCGCCAGTCCTCGAAGGTCATCGCCGGGCGCCGCGAGCGGTAGTCCACCAGCGCGTCGGAGTCGAACGTCACGATCCGCTCGGCGGGCAGGGAGTCGAGGAGGTGACGTGCCACCACCTCACCGGCGTGGCCCGCGTCCAGGGAGCCGCGCAGGGCGTGGACGAGCACCGGTACCGGTACGGCGTCGAATGCCTCTGGGCTGCGGGAGTACAGGTCCTGGGGATCGCGCATGCTCGGCGCTCCTCTCACGTCGGTCGAAGTATCTGTCACTCATAACAGCACCGGCCGCGGCATCATTCCACGACCGCTCCGGCGGGCCGCGTCCGGTCCGCCCAGGGGCCCGGCCCGGGACCGGGGCGAACAGGTCGGCACGCAGGCCCGCGGTGACCGATAATGGATGGCCGTGCCGACGGGCACGACCGTCCCCGGGCGGAGGAGCAGGACGAGGAGTGCGTGTGCCAGGAGAGGCGATGCCCGAGCAGGTCGAGGTGCCGGTCGCGACGGCCTCGGCCGTCGAGGCCGAGCAGGCCTACGTCGACGTCGTGTACGCCCGGCTGGACGAGCTGCGCGCCTCCTACGGCGCCCGCCTCGCCGAGGTGCGCAGGGACGGGCCGTCCGGCTCCCCGCAGAACCGCTCGGAGCGCGACGCGTTCGCCGCGCACTACTCGGACACGGTCGCCCGCCTCGACCACGTGGAGAACCGTCTCGTCTTCGGCCGGCTCGACCTCCACGGCACTGCCGAGCCCCGCTACGTGGGCCGAATCGGCATGTCCGACGCAGAGCACGACCAGCTGCTGGTCGACTGGCGCGCCCCGAGCGCCCGCCCCTTCTACCAGGCGACCGCCGCCCACCCGGGCGACGTCGTCCGCCGTCGGCACCTCATGACCCGCGGCCGCAAGGTCGTGGCCGTCGAGGACGAGCTCCTCGACACCGACCACGTCGACGCCCGGATCACCGACGACCTCACCGGCGAGGGGGCTCTCTTCGCCGCGATGTCGGCCGCCCGCGAGGGACGGATGAGCGACATCGTCGCCACCATCCAGGGCGAGCAGGACGCCGTGATCCGGTCCTCGCTCGACGGGGTGCTGGTGGTCCAGGGCGGACCGGGCACGGGCAAGACGGCGGTCGCCCTCCACCGGGCGGCCTACCTGCTCTACGCCCACCGCGAGCGTCTGCAGCGGTCGGGCGTGCTGCTCGTGGGACCGTCCCGGGTGTTCCTGCGCTACATCGAGCAGGTGCTGCCGTCGCTGGGCGAGTCCGACGTGGTGGCCACCACCATGGCCGACCTCCTGCCCGGCACCCGGGCGACGGCGTCCGAGCCCGCGGAGGTGGCCGAGGTCAAGGGCCGCACCGTCATGGCCCAGGTGCTCTCGCGCGCAGTGCGTGCCCTGCAGCGGGTGCCCGAGGCGGTCCAGGAGCTCGACGTCGAGGGCGTGAAGCTGCACCTGCGCCCCGAGGACGTGCGCACAGCGATGGCCCGGGCGCGCCGGACGGGCCTGCCGCACAACCAGGCCCGGGACACCTTCGCCCTGGCGATGCTCGACGTCCTCGTGCGCGAGTACGCGGCGGCGCGCGGCGGCGACGACGGTGAGGACGCCGACGACCGGGCGTACCTGCGCGAGGACGTGCGTACGGCGCGCGACGTCAAGGTCGCGATCAACCTGTGCTGGATGCCCACCACGGCCCACGGTCTGCTCGAGCGTCTCTACTCCCGGCCCGAGCTCCTGGGCCGGCACGCGCGGTCCCTGTCGGCCGAGGACCGTGCGCTGCTCCGCCGGGAGAAGGGCGCGGCGTGGACGGTCGCCGACGTGCCGCTGCTCGACGAGCTCGCCGAGCTGCTCGGCCCGCACGAGCAGGCCGAGTCGAACCGGACCGCGGCCGAGGCCCGGATGCGCGCCGCCGAGGAGCTGCGCTACGCCCAGGACGCGATCACCTCGCAGGGCCTGGGCATGGGGATGGTCAGCGCGGAGATGCTGGCCGAGCGGTTCACCGCCACCGGCCCGAGGCTGACGACGGCGGAACGCGCCGCGGGCGACCGCACCTGGACCTACGGGCACGTGGTCGTCGACGAGGCGCAGGAGCTCTCCCCGATGGCCTGGCGTGCCCTGCTGCGCCGCTGCCCGTCCCGCTCGATGACCGTGGTGGGGGACCTGGCCCAGCGCAGCGGGCACCGGCCGGCCGCCTCCTGGTCCCAGGTCCTCGGCCGGGCGGCGAGCGAGCACGTGCGCGAGGCCGTGCTGACCGTGAGCTATCGCACCCCGGCGACCGTGATGGACGCGGCCACGGCGGTCATGACGGCCCAGGGGGCCGAGCCCACGTACCCGGTCCGCGCCGCCCGCGACCTGCCCGGGGCGCTGGCGGTCACCGCGTCCGCCCGTGGCGAGCTCGTGGCGACCACCGCCGAGGTGGTGCGCGCGGAGCTGGCCGGCCTGGACGACACCGACGGCCCGGGGGCCGGCCGCGTCGCGGTGATCGTCCCGCTCGGCCGGGTGCCGGCCGTCCTCCCGGCGCTGGCCGAGGACCCCGGCCTGAGGGCGGCGCTGACCGCCCCGGACGGCGACCCGCTCGGTGCCCGGGTCGCGGTGCTGGACGCGGTCGAGGCCAAGGGGCTGGAGTACGACGTCGTGGTCCTGGTGGAGCCGGCGGCGGTCCTCGAGGGCGGTCCGGGTGACCTGTACGTGGCGATGACCCGACCCACGCGTCGTCTCCACGTCGTCCACGCCGACGACCTCCCGGCGGGTCTCCCGGCCTCCTGAGCGTCGCCGGGTGGACGCCTCCGTCCACGACATGGACGCACTTGCTCCGCATCCCGAGACAGGCGGACGATGGACCGGTGGCTCGCGCACTGCTCCTGGAGAACCCGCACACCGACGCCGACCCGATCCTGGCCGCGGCCGGGCTCGAGGTCGTGCGCCACCCCAGCGCCATGGACGAGGACGAGCTCATCGCCGCCCTCGACGGCGTCGACGTGCTGGGGATCCGGTCCACCACCCACGTGACCGAGCGGGTGCTGGCGGCGCACCCGGGACTGACCGCGATCGGCACCTTCTCGATCGGCACCAACCAGATCGACCTGCGCGCGGCCGCACGCCGCGGCATCGCGGTCTTCAACGCCCCGTTCTCGAACACCCGCTCCGTGGTGGAGCTCGCGGTCGGCGAGATCATCGCGCTGACCCGCCGGCTCACGGTCCGCGACAAGGCGCTGCACGCCGGGGTCTGGGACAAGACCGCCGCCGGGTCGCACGAGGTCCGCGGCCGCACCCTGGGCATCATCGGGTACGGCAACATCGGCACCCAGCTCTCCGTCGTCGCCGAGGCGCTCGGCATGCGGGTGGTCTTCTTCGACAACGCCGAGAAGCTCGCGCTGGGCAACGCCCACCGGATGGGCTCGCTCGCCGAGGTCCTCGCCGTCGCCGACGTCGTCACGCTGCACGTGGACGGCCGCGCCGGCAACGCCGGGATGTTCGGGCGCGAGCAGTTCGACCAGATGAAGCACGGCGCCGCCTTCCTCAACCTCTCGCGCGGCTTCCTCGTCGACTACACCGCCCTGCGGGAGAAGATCCTGGACGGGTCGATCTCGGGCGCGGCCGTCGACGTCTTCGCCGACGAGCCGCGCAAGAACGGCGACCCCTTCGACTCCGAGCTCCGCGGCCTGCCCAACGTCATCCTCACCCCGCACGTCGGCGGGTCCACGCAGGAGGCCCAGGTCAACATCGGGCACTTCGTGGCCGGCAAGCTGAGCAAGTACTACCGCGCGGGCGCCACCGACCTGTCGGTCAACCTGCCGCGCCTGACCCTGGAGCCGTCCGACGCGGCGCGCTACCGGGTCGCCTTCGTCCACCGCAACACCCCCGGTGTGCTGGCCCTGGTCAACCAGACCTTCGCCGAGCACGGGGCGAACATCGAGGGGCAGATCCTCGGGACCCTGGGCGAGATCGGCTACGTGGTCACCGACATCAGCTCCGAGCTGCCGCGCGAGGCCGTCGAGGCGGTGCGCCAGATGGAGGACACCCTCCGCCTGCGCGTGATGGTCCGGCCCAGCGGACGCGACTGACCCGCGTTACGGTCGGGACATGTTCACCCCCGCTCCCGAGCGCTACGACTCCATGACCTACCGCCGCTGCGGCCGCAGCGGCCTGGACCTGCCGGCCATCGCCCTCGGGCTCTGGCAGAACTTCGGCGAGGCGAACCCCTACGAGGTCCAGCGGGACATCGTCCTGCGTGCCGTCGACCTGGGCATCACGCACATCGACCTGGCGAACAACTACGGTCCCCCGCCGGGCTCCGCCGAGAAGCACTTCGGCAGGATGCTCGCCGAGGACCTGACGGACCTGCGCGACGAGCTCGTCATCTCCACCAAGGCCGGCTACGAGATGTGGCCCGGCCCCTACGGCGACGGCGGCTCGCGCAAGTACCTGCTCGCCTCGCTGGACCAGTCGTTGCGCCGCATGGGCCTGGACTACGTCGACATCTTCTACTCGCACCGGTTCGACCCGACGACGCCGCTGCGCGAGACCCTCGGTGCGCTCAAGACGGCCGTGGACTCCGGACGCGCCCTGTACGCCGGCATCTCCTCCTACTCCGCGGAGCGGACGCAGGAGGCTCTGGCGATCGCCGACGACATCGGGCTGGAGATCAGGGTCCACCAGCCCTCCTACTCCCTGCTCAACAGGTGGGTCGAGGAGGGCGAGCCGAGCCTGCTCGACGTGCTCGGCGACGCCGGGATCGGCTCGGTCGTGTTCTCACCGCTGGCCCAGGGCATGCTCACCGACAAGTACCTCGACGGCATCCCGGCGGGCTCCCGGGCTGCCCGAGGTGGCTCGCTGCGCCAGGAGTTCCTCAACGAGCGGACGCTGACGCACGTACGGGCACTGAACGAGATCGCCACCGAGCGAGGACAGACCCTCGCACAGATGGCGATCGCGTGGGTCCTGCGGGACCCACGGGTCACCACCGCGCTGGTGGGCGCCTCGAGCGTGGCCCAGCTGGAGAGCTCGGTCGGCGCGCTGGAGAACCTGGACTTCTCCGACGACGAGCTCGACCGGATCGACCGGCATGCCGTCGATGCCGGCATCAACATCTGGGCGCCGCGGTCCTCGACCCTCTGACCGAGACCGACGTCCGTGGGCCGGTTGCTCAGCGCGCCGGCTGCGCGGCGGGCCGGGCGCTCGGCTCAGCGCGCGACGGCGCTCGTCGCCACGTCGCCGATGATCGCGGCGAGCTCTGCAGGCTTCGACCACATCGGCCAGTGCCCCGTCGGCAGGTCGGTGAGCGTCAGGGCGCGATGCTCGAGCAGGCCGGCGAGGAACGGCACGCCCTGCTTCGCGTACGCGAGGTAGTCGGCAGCCGGGAACGCGGTACAGACGATCGTCCCGGGCACGTCCAGACGCCGCTCGTCAGTGAGCCGCACCACGTCACGGACCGTGCCGGCCGGCTGCGGCACGGCACGACGTCGGAACTCCTCGAGCTGGGCGTCGGTGAGGTCACGCATCGAGCCCTGCTGGAACTCGTCCTCCCACTGCGCCTCGAGCGTCAGCTCGTCCCCCTCGAGGGAGGAGTCCATCGCGGCGCCGTCGACGACCGGCGCCGTGTCGACCCAGACCGTGCGCGCGACGCGGTCGACGTTGCGGTCGATCGCGGCGGTCGCCGGGAGTGCTGCGCCGCTGTGCGCGACGAGCACGACCGGCCCGTCGCCCACGAGCGCCTGCTCGATCGCCGTGACGTGGTCCTCGAGCGAGACGTCGGCCGGCGAGGGGTGGTCGGGCTCGAGACCGGGGAGCGTGAGCGCGGTGACCTGATGGCCCTGCTCCTGCAGGAGCCGGGCCACCTCGTCCCATGCCCATGCCCCCAGCCAGAAGCCGGGCACGAGGACGATGCGGGCGGTCTGCGGGCCTGTCGGGGTATCCATGCCGACGAACGCTAACGCTACGTGCCCACACCGGGCCAGGTCGGAACGGGGCGGTCGGGCTAACCGTCGGTGGTGGCGGCTTCCCCTCCGCCACCACCGACGGAGTCAGTGCGCCGGAGCCTGGTCGGGCTCGACGGCTGCGCCCAGGCTAGCGGAACCTCCGTGACCCCGTCCCGCAGACTGGTCGGCGTCCGACGCCTCCTCGAGGTGCGCGGTCCCCGCACGGCCGTCGGCACGGGCACCCGTGCCCGAGACGTCGGCGTCGTGCGTGCCGCCCGGTGCCACGGCACCGGCGGGATGCACGGCGTCGGCACCCGCGGCGTCGACATCGGCGCCCGCGTCGCCTCCCGCCGCACGCTCCTCGTGGTCGGCGCGCAGGGTAGCGATGGCGTCCTCGAAGTCCTCCAGGCTGGCGAACGACGAGTACACGCTGGCGAACCGCAGGTAGGCCACCTCGTCGAGCCGGCGCAGCGGCCGCAGGATCGCGAGACCGATCTCGTGCGCGTCGATCTGAGCGGCCCCGGAGGCACGGACGGCCTCCTCGACCTGCTGCGCGAGCAGGGCGAGATCGTCGTCGGAGACCGGACGGCCCTGACATGCCTTGCGCACGCCGGCGACCACCTTGTCGCGACTGAACGGCTCGCTGGCCCCGGAGCGCTTGACGACGGTCAGGCTCGACGTCTCCACGGTGGAGAAGCGGCGCCCGCAGGACGGGCACTGCCGTCGCCGGCGGATCACCGAGCCGTCCTCGGCGGTGCGCGAGTCGATCACCCGCGAGTCGGCGTGACGGCAGAACGGGCAGTGCACCGAGAAGCTCCTCCCTGCGTCCGTCGCGCCCCGGGCCTGCCCTCCACGGTGCGGCGGGTCAGGCTCGGCGCCGACCGGATCGGACGCCTGAGGCACCGTAGGTCCGGGCGCCCCCGGCGCGCAAGCAGCCGGTGGCGCAGCCGTCCGGAGCACGGCGGGCGTCCGCGTGAGCCGTGGATCCCGCTCGCCGCGCACCTGCTCGATCCGCCCGGAGCAGTGCTCAGCCGGCCGGGACGAACAGCTGCTGGCCGGCGCGGATGTCGGCGCCCACGAGGCTGTTGAGCTCGGCGATCTCGGCGATGACGTCGCGCACGTCGTCGCCGGGCGCCGCCGCGGCACCGGCGACCGTCCACAGCGTCTCTCCCGGCGCGACCGTCACGGTGACCACCTCACCGGCGGAGCCGGAGGAACCGGCGGTGCCGATCCAGGCGCCGATGCCGACCGAGATGGCCGTGGCGATCACCAGCGCGAGCACGACCAGCACCCGACGACCACGGACCGTCAGCCGCATCGGCGCGGAGGTGGGGACCGTCCGGACAGCAGCGGCGGGCACCGGACGGACCACGGGTGCCCGGGATGGTGCCGGCGTCGGGACGAAGCCGGGGCCGACGAGCTGGAGGGTGCCCCGCCGGGCGCCGCGCGCCGGCGCCCCGGCGGCGCTTCCGCGGGTCGGGCGGGCAGGCGCGGGCTGCCAGGTCGGCTGGACCACGAGTGCACTCATGTCAATCTCCCTCGAACTGCTGTTCGTAGAACGTCTGTACGTCACAGTAGAGGCAAGTCCCCGAGTTGTCGACACACCGTCGAACAGATGTTTGGCATCCCGGCCGATCGCTCCTACGCTGGCACCACGAAGCACATCAGCGACCACTGACATCGGCGGATCCGTGACCGGGCCGCCTCCCCGAACCGGGCGACCCCGCCAGGAAGGACCGCCGTCGTGAGCAGCGTCGAGAACACCCCGAATGAGCAGCCGGACGCGCCGGGCGTCGGGGCGGTGACCGAGCGTCAGCGCCTCATCCTCGAGACGATCCGCACGGCGGTGACCGACCGCGGGTACCCGCCGAGCATGCGCGAGATCGGTCAGGCCGTCGGGCTGACGAGCCCCTCCTCCGTCAAGCACCAGCTCGGCGTGCTCGAGCGCAAGGGCCTGCTGCGGCGGGACCCGAAGCGCCCCCGGGCCATCGAGCTGACCGACGGCGTGCGCGACGTCGCGTCCGGTCCGCTCGGGGTCGTGGACGGCGAGGGGCTCGCCGCCGGGGCACCGACCTACGTCCCGGTGGTCGGGCGGATCGCAGCGGGCGGGCCGATCCTGGCCGAGCAGGCCGTCGAGGACGTCTTCCCGCTGCCGCGCCAGCTCGTCGGCGACGGTGAGCTGTTCCTGCTGAGAGTGGTCGGGGAGTCGATGGTCGACGCCGCGATCTGCGACGGCGACTGGGTCGTCGTGCGGCGCCAGCCGGTCGCCGAGAACGGTGAGATCGTCGCGGCGATGCTCGACGGCGAGGCCACCGTCAAGACCTTCCAGCGCAGGGACGGGCACGTGTGGCTGCTGCCGCAGAACCCGGCCTTCTCGCCGATCGCCGGCGACGAGGCCCAGGTGCTCGGCCGCGTCGTGACCGTGCTGCGCAGCCTGTGATCTAGGGCACGTCTCCTTAGCCGTCCTCGTCGCGTCGTGCTCGGGGAGGGGCCGTGTCATCGTCCTGGTTCGCGCGGGGCCTGTGGACTGGGTGTCGGGCCCGCCTGTGTGGAGAGCGGATCGGTGTTGTGGGTGGGTCCTGGCAGCGTTCGTGGTGTGGGTAGGCATACGACGTTTCGTTTCTGTCTCGATCCGACGGTCGAGCAGGAGCGGGTGCTGTCGCGGCATGTGGGTGCGGCCAGGTTCGCGTACAACCAGTGTCTGCGGCTCCATCTCAACGCCAGGGCAGGTCGTGGCGGCGCCCACAAAGGCGAGTACGCCGCCGATGTCGGTGCTGCGGTGCCGTGGTCGGGGTTCGACCTGATCAATGCGTTCAACGCGTGGAAACGCTCCCCCGGGGCCGGGCGCCGGTTCGTCGTCGACACCGGCGGTGTGGTCGAGGTCGAGACCACCGGGCTGGCATGGCGGACCGAGGTTCTGGCGCAGGTGTTCGAGGAGGCTGCGGTCGATCTGGGCCGCGCGCTGAGTGCGTGGACCGACAGCGGCCAGGGCGGCGGGGCGGGGCGCAGGGCCCGGCACCCGCGGTTCAAGAAGAAGACCACGACCGGGTCGTTCCGGGTACGGAACAAGGTCTCCGGTGCTCGTGCCGGGATCCGGGTCGGTGGCGATCGTGCCCGGCAGGTGACGTTGCCGAAGATCGGGACGTTGCGCGTCCGTGACGACACCCGGCGGCTGCGTCGGATGATCGCCAAGGGCCGCGCCCGCATCCTGTTCGCGACCGTCTCCCGTGGTGCGGGGCGGTGGTGGATCGCGCTCACGGTCGAGGCCGCCGACCTCCACCCGGACGTCCAGCACCGCACTCGGGCGGGCGACGACACCTCGGGGTGGGTGGGCGTGGACCGGGGCCTGACCGCCCTGGTCGTCGCCGCCACCGCCGAGGGTGAGCAGATGCTGCGTGTCGACGACGCCCCCAGGGCGCTCAAGACCGCGGCACGACAGACCCGTCGGCTGTCCCGGGCCGTGGCTCGAAAACAGAAAGGATCATCGAACCGGGCCCGGGCGGCCGCCCGACTGGCTCGTCATCACGCCCGCGTGCGGGCACGTCGGCTCCACTTCTTGCACCAGGTCTCCGGTGCGCTGGTCAAGACCCACGACCGGCTCGCCCTCGAAGACCTCAACATCGCGGGAATGCTGACCAACCACCACCTCGCCGCCGCGATCTCCGACGCCGCCTGGGGCGAGCTGGCCCGACAGATCACCTACAAGCAGGCCTGGGCCGGCGGCCAGGTCCTCCACGTGGACAGGTGGTTTGCCTCGTCGAAGACCTGCAGCGGCTGCGGCCACCACGACAAGGACCTCACCCTCGCCGTCCGGGTCTACCGGTGCGTGGTGTGCGGACTGGTCATCGACCGCGACCTCAACGCCGCCGCCAACCTCGCCGCCTGGGCCACCGACCACACCCGTGGCCCGGCAGCCCTGGCCGGGGACCGTCAAGCAGACGGCCCCGTGACCAACGCCCACCGACGGGACGGCTCTGGCCCGCGCACCAGCGCAGGCGAAACCAGCCCGGACGACGTGGGAACCGGACCCCAGACCACCACACCGGTCTGAGCCCGGACGCCCGAGAAGGGCGGTGCCCCTCAACCACGATTGAGAGACACGCTTTAGAACCCGAATCGCTTGATCACCGCGCGCACCGACTCCGCGCTGCGCTGCAGGCCGGACCGCTCGACCTCGGTGACGACCGGCACGAGGCGGCGGCCGACGCCGTCCTGCGCGACGACGCTGGGCACCGAGAGGCACACGTCGGAGATCTCGAGGTAGTCCTCGAGCAGGGACGAGACCGACAGCACCCGGTGCTCGTCACGCAGGACGGCCTCGATGATCCGGACGACCGCGAGCCCGATGGCGTAGTTGGTCGCGCCCTTGCCAGAGATGATCCGGTAGGCGGACTCCACGACCTCGGCGGCGATCCGGCCCCGGACCGCCTCGTCGAGCAGGCCGCCGTCGACCGTCTGCCCCCACTGCAGGAGCGGCACGGCGCCGATCATGGCCGAGCTCCACAGCGGGATCTCGGAGTCGCCGTGCTCGCCGGCGACGTAGGCGTGCACGTTCTGCACGGCGACGCCGCACTCACGGGCGACCAGATACCGCAGCCGTGAGGTGTCCAGCACCGTGCCCGAGCCGAAGAACTGGTTCTCCGGGAGGCCGGAGATCTTCAGCCCCGCGTACGTGACGACGTCGACGGGGTTCGCCACCATCACGTAGGTGGCGCGCGGGGCGACGTCGACCAGCTGGGGCAGCAGGTCGCGCATGATGTCGATGGTCGCGCCGGCGAGGTCGAGGCGGGACTGGCCGGGCCTCTGCTTGGCGCCGGCGGTGATGATGACGACGTCGGCGTCGGCGCAGATGGCGACGTCGTCGGAGCCTGCGACGGTTCCCATGGGGGTGAACTGGATGCCGTGCGCGATGTCGAGCGCCTCGGCCTCGACCTTGGCCCTGTTCTGGTCGAAGAGGACGACCTCCCGGGCGGCCCCGCGCAGCAGGCATGCGTACGCCAGGGTGGACCCGACCACCCCGGCGCCGACGATGGCGACCTTGCTGGGGCGCCGCTCGGTGGTGCGCCCCTCCCCCAGGAGCTCGGTACGCCCACCCACCTCGGTCTGCCCCATGACCACTCTCCTGACTGTTACGTGCCGGTCGCCCTCAGCACACCCTAGGCGAGCGCGGAGGTGGCGGCAGCCAGCCGGCGCAGGGCCCCGCGGGCGACCTCGCCGTCGTGCGTGCGCCACAGGGGCGGCATCGAGCGGGTGAGGAACGTGCCGTAGCGCGCCGTGGCGAGACGGGGGTCGAGCACGGCGACGACACCCCGGTCGGCGGTGGTGCGCACGAGGCGGCCCGCGCCCTGGGCGAGCAGGAGGGCCGCGTGCGTCGCGGCCACCGACATGAATCCGTTGCCGCCGGCGGCCGCGACCACCTCGGAGCGGGCCGCCTTCACCGGGTCGTCCGGCCTCGGGAACGGGATGCGGTCGATGACCACCAGGCGACACGTGGGGCCGGGCACGTCCACGCCCTGCCAGAGCGACAGCGTGCCCACGAGGCTGGTCGCCTCGTCGGCGGCGAAGGCACGGACCAGGGTGGGGAGCTGGTCGTCCCCCTGGCAGAGCACCGGGGTGTCGAGCTCGGCGCGCAGCCGCTCGGCCGCGGCCTCGGCGGCCCGCCGCGAGGAGAAGAGGCCGAGGGTCGCGCCGCCCGCGGCCCGCACCAGCTCCACGAGCTCGTCCAGGCTCTGCTCGCTCGTGCCGTCCCTGCCGGGCGGCGGCAGGTGCCGGGCGATGTAGAGGATGCCCTGGCGGGGGTAGTCGAACGGTGAGCCGACGTCGAGCCCCGTCCACGGAGTCTGTGTGTCCAGCGGCAGGCCGAGTGCACGGGCCATCGGGTCGAAGGTGCCGCCCAGGGTCAGGGTGGCCGAGGTCAGCACCGCCGCGCGCCCCTCGAGCAGCCCGCCGGCGACGGAGCCGGCGACATCGAGCGGGGCCAGACGCAGCCGGGGCTGCTCCATCCCGCCGCGGGGCCGCTCGCACCACAGCACGTCCCGGCGCTGCGCCACGCCGTCGCCGAGGAGCCGCTCGGCCACCTCGTGCAGGATCACCATGGCGGAGCGGGCCATCGCCCGGGCGCCGGCGTCGTCGGCGCCTGCGCCTGCCTCAGGCTTCATCGCGCCGATCGCCTCTCGCGAGCCGGCCTCGACCAGGACGACGGCGTCACGCAGCCCGGCAGGCAACCCGTCCGGCAGCCGGCCGTCCGGGACGACCTCGAGCCGGGCACGAAGGGCGGCTGCCGCCGCGTCGAGGCTGTCGAGGTTGACGCCGGCGTGCCGGCGGGCCAGGCGTGCGGTGCGCTCGACCACGCCGGCGCTGAGCTCACCGGTCGACTGGGCGGTGACCCGGTCCGCCAGCTCGTGGGCCTCGTCGACGACGAGCACGTCGTGCTCCGGCAGCACGTTCGGTGAGCCGGACGCCGCGATGCCGAGCATGGCGTGGTTGGTCACCACGACGTCGGCGTCGCGGGCGGACTGGCGGGCCGCCTCCGGGAAGCACTCGGCGAGCATGGGGCACCTGCCGCCCAGGCACTCCATCTTCGTCACCGACACCTGACGCCATGCGCGCTCGCTCACGCCGGGGACGAGATCGTCACGGTCGCCGGTGTCCGTCTCCTCCGCCCACGCGCGCAGCCGCAGGACCTGCTCCCCGAGAGAGCCACGGTCCCCGGCGGCCGCCGCGGCGGGCTGCGGCACGTCGGGCGTGGGGGCCGCCGGGTCCACGCCGGTCGCGGCGGAGGCGGAGAAGAGCCCCGGCTCCTCGTCCGCCGGGTAGCCGCCGGCGACCTTGTGCTTGCACAGGTAGTTGTGCCAGCCCTTGAGGAGCGCGACGTCGGGCCGGCTGCCGGTGCGGGCCGCGACCACGTCCGCGACGCGGGGTGCGTCGTGGACGAGGACCTGACGCTGCAGCGCGAGGGTGGCGGTGGAGATGACGGCCCGTCTGCCGGTGCTGACGGCGTGCGCGAGGACGGGGACGAGGTAGGCCAGCGACTTCCCCGTGCCCGTGCCCGCCTGCACGAGGAGGTGCTTCTCCTCCTCGAGGGCCCGTGTCACCGCCTCGGCCATGCGTTGCTGGCCCTCGCGAGGGCTGCCGCCCAGGGCGGTGACGGCGTCGGCGAGGAGGGTGGCGGTGTCGGGCGCGGCCATCAGGAGGCCGAGCGGGCCGCGGGCGCGACGCTGTCGCCGGCCGTCGTGGCCGCGCGCAGGTCCGCGGCGAGCTCGGGGGCGACCCGGGCGTGCAGCCGGGTGCCGCCCTCGACGTACACCTCGGCGAGGATCTCGCCGTCGGTGTGCGCCCGGGAGACGAGGTCGCCGCGCGAGTAGGGCACGACCAGGTCGACCTCCTCCTCGGGACGGGGCAGCATCTCGGCGATGCGCTCGGTCAGGTCCTCCACGCCGGCGCCCGTGCGGGCCGAGACGGCGACGGCGCCCGGGTACCTGGTGCGCAGGGCGGCGAGGTCCTCGGGTGCGGCGAGGTCGGCCTTGTTCAGCACGACGAGCTCGGGCACGTCCTCCCCGCCCGGGATGTCGGCGATGACGGCCCGCACCGCCCGGACCTGCCCCTCGGGGTCGGGGTGGGCGGCGTCGACCACGTGCAGGAGCAGATCTGCCTCGGCGACCTCCTCGAGCGTGGAGCGGAACGCCTCGACCAGCTCGGTGGGCAGGGAGCGGACGAAGCCGACGGTGTCGGCCAGGGTGTAGGCGCGTCCGTCCGGCGTCGTGGCCCGGCGCACGGTCGGGTCGAGCGTGGCGAAGAGCGCGTTCTGCACGAGGACCCCGGCCCCGGTGAGCCGGTTGAGCAAGGACGACTTCCCCGCGTTGGTGTAGCCGGCGATGGCGACGGACGGGATCTTGTTCTGGCGGCGTGAGCCGCGCTTGGTCTCCCGGGCCGGTGCCATCTCCTTGATCTGGCGCCGCAGCTTGGCCATCCGGGTGCGGATGCGGCGTCGGTCCAGCTCGATCTTCGTCTCACCGGGCCCGCGGGAGCCGATGCCCTCACCGCCGGCGACCCGGCCACCGGCCTGCCGGGACATCGACTCGCCCCAGCCACGCAGGCGGGGAAGGAGGTACTCGAGCTGCGCGAGCTCGACCTGGGCCTTGCCCTCCCGGGACTTGGCGTGCTGGGCGAAGATGTCGAGGATCAGGGCGGTGCGGTCGATGACCTTGACCTTGACGATGTCCTCCAGGCTGCGCCGCTGGGAGGGGGACAGCTCGCCGTCGACGATGACCGTGTCGGCGCCGGAGGAGGCGACGAGCTCGGCGAGCTCCGCGGCCTTGCCCGAGCCGAGGTAGGTGCCCGGGTCCGGCGTGACCCGCCGCTGGAGGAGCCCGTCCAGGACCTGCGACCCGGCGGTCTCGGCCAGGGCGGCGAGCTCGCGCAGGGACACCTCGGCCATCTCCGCGGTGCCCGTCGACCAGATCCCGACGAGGACCACGCGCTCGAGCCGCAGCTGCCTGTACTCGACCTCGGTGACGTCCTCGAGCTCGGTGGACAGCCCGCCGACCCGGCGCAGCGCGGCACGCTCCTCGCGGTCGAGCTGCTCGCCGTCCAGGTCGTGCCCGGCGTCCCCTCCCGCCTGGAGGGCGGTGCCCTCCGTCGACCGGACCGAGCTGCCGGCCCGGGCGAGGATGCGCGCTACGACGTCCTCGGCCGCCTCCTGGTCGCCGGGCACCGGCTCGTGCTGCGCGGCGGGCGGGATCTGGCGGTCTGTGGGGGTCATGGTGTCCTTCCGTGGGCTACCCCTAACGATCCCATGGCGCGCGGGCCGGGGCCATCGCTTATCCACTGCCTGGCGACCCGTCCGGGGTGGCGGTGGACGGCGGTCGTGCGGACGCGCCGCCGACCGTGCGGACGACAGGGTCCGCCGGTGCCGACGACGGCGGACGACGGCCGACGACGGCGGCACTGCCACGGGATCCGACCGCACCGACGACGGCGCTGAGGTGGCCGGTATCGTGGCCCGGTGACGTCGCCCGACCACTACTTCTCCGCCGAGCCGGCCTCCCCCGACCAGCTGCGGACGCTGCGGGTGCGCCTGCGCGGCCCGGAGGTGAGCGTCCAGGCCGCGGCGGGGGTCTTCTCCGGCGACCGGCTCGACCAGGGCACGCGGGTGCTGCTCGACGCCGTCGCCGACCCGCCGGGCACCGGCACGCTGGTGGACGTCGGCTGCGGCTGGGGGCCGCTCACCCTGGCGATGGCGCAGGCCTCGCCCGGGGCACGCGTGCTGGGGGTGGACGTCAACGCGCGGGCCCGGGATCTCACCGCCCGCAACGCCGCCGCGTTGGGGCTGGACAACGTCGAGGTCCTGACGCCCGAGGAGGCGCTGGCCGCGCTGCCGCCCGCCGGCATCGACGAGATCTGGTCGAACCCGCCGATCCGTATCGGCAAGTCGGCCCTGCACGAGCTGCTGCGGACCTGGCTCGGGCGGCTCGCGCCGTCGGGGCGGGCGCACCTCGTGGTGCAGAAGAACCTCGGGGCCGACTCCCTGCACCGGTGGCTGGCCGCCGAGCTGGGGACGGACGTCGAGCGCACCGCGTCCGCCAAGGGCTTCCGGGTGCTGACGGTCCGCCCTGGCGGCTGACGAGCCGGCGTCCGCGAACCGATCCGTCCCGCGGCCGCGCCGGCCCCTTTCCCCGGCCGACCCGGCGTCAGCGCGGCGTGACGTCCGCGGTGAGGACGGCGGGACCGGTCAACGAGACCTGGTCGCCGGCGACCCGCACCAGCACCTCGCCGCCGGGGACCAGCACGCGCCAGGTGTCGGGGGCGCCGGCCCCCGCCCAGGCCCGGACGGCCAGGGCCGCCGCGCAGGTCCCCGTGCCGCAGGAGCGGGTCTCCCCCACGCCGCGCTCGAGGACGCGCATGCGCACGGTCCCGACCGTCTCCCCGTCCAGCCGGTCCTCGCCGAGCGGCACGACCAGCTCGAGGTTGGTGCCCTCCGGCGGCACGGGGTCGTAGGTGGGGGCATGGGCGAGATCTGCGGCGTCGAGCGTCGTCTCGTCGGGCAGCGCGACCACCGTGTGCGGGTTCGGCAGGGTGACGCGCAGCCCGGCACGTGGCTCCTCGAGACCGGGGACGCTCACGACGACGTCGTACCCGGCCTCCACCGCCGGCAGGCCTCCGGGCATCGCCCAGGTGCCCATCTCGACGGTGTACCGCTCGCCGGCGACGGTCACGCGCCGGGCACCGCCACGCGTGCCGACGACGATCCCCGCGCCGTCGGGCAGCTCGACGAGGCCGGCCTCGCGCAGGTAGTGGACGAACACCCGGACGCCGTTGCCGCACATCTCCGCGAGTGAGCCGTCGGCGTTGCGGTAGTCCATGAACCACTCGGCCGCCGGCTCGTCGGCGAGCAGGGCCTGGCCCTCGGGCAGCGCCCGCGAGCGCACCACCCGGATCAGGCCGTCGGCGCCGATGCCGGTGTGCCGGTCGCAGGCGGCCACGACCTCGGCCGCGGTGAGCGCCAGGGTGCCGTCGGGGTCCGGGACGAGCACGAAGTCGTTCTCGGTGCCGTGGCCGGTGACCAGGGAGCGACCCGTCAGGACGCCGAAGCGGGAGGTGGTGGCTGCGGTCATTGCTGCAGCGTACGCAGCGCGGCTCCCACGAGGTCCGGGGCGTCCGCGGGCAGCCAGTGGATCCGCGGGTCGCGGCGGAACCACTTCTCCTGCCTCCGGGCGAGCTGGCGGGTGGCGACGGTGATGGCCTCCTCCGCCTCGGCCTCGGTCATCCGGCCGGCGAGCACCTCGCGGGCCTGGGCGTAGCCGACCGCCCGCCGCGCGGTGACTCCCTCGGCCAGGCCCCGGCGGAGCAGGTGCTCGGTCTCCTCGACGAGACCGTCGGCCATCATCCGCGCGGTCCGCGCGGCGATGCGCGCGTCGAGCTCGGGACGGGCGACGGCGACGGCGAGCTGGACGGCCGGCAGCGCGTAGACGTGCTCGGGCAGGCGCGCGGAGAAGGGCTTGCCGGTGACGGCGATGACCTCCAGCGCGCGGATCACGCGCCGGGTGTTGCGGGGCTCGATCCGCGCCGCCGCGGCAGGGTCCTTGGCGGCCAGCTCGTCGTGCAGCGGACGGGTGCCGAGCCTGGCCGCCCGCTCCTCGAGCTCGGCGCGCACGGCCGGGTCGGTGCCGGGGAAGTCGAGGTGGTCCAGCACCGCGCGCAGGTAGAGCCCGGAGCCGCCGACGAGCACCGGGAGCCGGCCCCTGCCACGGACCGCGGCGACGTCGGCCCGGGCCGCCTCCTGGTACGCGAAGACGCTCGCCTCCTGCGTGACGTCCAGGACGTCGAGCTGGTGGTGGGCGATGCCGCGTCGCTCCGCGGGCGCGAGCTTCGCCGTGCCGACGTCCATGCCCCGGTAGAGCTGCATGGCGTCGGCGTTGATCACCTCCGCGGCGGTGGCACCCCCGAGCGCCTCGGCGAGGTCGAGCGAGAGCTCCGACTTGCCGGTGGCCGTCATGCCGACGACGGCGACCACCTGGGCGGCGGGGCTGAGATCCTGCACGGCGGCCAACCTACCCGCCGCGTCAGCGCACGACCGTCGGCCGCGCACACGGCTACGCTCGATCCATGGGCGTGCCCGGAGGATTCGACGAGGGCCGTCGCCCCGTCGGGCCCGCGCGGGCACCGGCCGGTGGCGCGGAGGGCTCCGCCGCCGCACGCGACGTGATCGGGCCGCTGACCCGCGACCGGGTGGCCCAGGCGCTGACCCAGCTGGGCTACCCCCTCTTCCGCGACGCCGCCGGCGACCTGGGCGCGATGTGGGCGCAGGCCGTCTTCCACGTCTACCTGCTCGGTACCGACGAGTCCGTCCTACAGGTGCGCGGCACGTGGCACCGTCGCCTGGCTATCGAGCGGCTCGGCGAGGTGCTCGAGATGATCGACCGGTGGAACCGTGAGTTCATCGGCCCCAAGACCTACGTCCGGGTCCTCGACGACGGGTTCCTCTCCGTCGTCGCCGAGACGTCGACGCCGCTCACCTCCGGGGTGAGCGACCGCCAGCTCGCCCGGTTCCTCGAGCGCGGCGTGGGCCAGGGCATGCGGGTGATGCGCGACCTCGAGGCCACCTACCCGGACCCCGCCGCCCGGCCGCCGGAGGAACGATGAGCTGGCTGAGCCGGTGGTGGGGCAGGCGGGTGGCCGTGCCGCCGCCGGAGTCGCACCCGGAGCTGCGGACGCCGGCGGCCACACCGCCGGCCCGGCCGCCGGCGGTCGCCCGCCGTCGGCAGGAACGCACCGAGATCGTCACGCCCGGCCGGCTGCGCGACGTCGTCGAGGGCCGCGGCTACGTGGTCCGCAGCGAGCCCGACGCGTCGCTGACGGGGCTGTGGGACGGCTACCGCTTCCAGCTCCGCCTGACCGGCGAGGGCCAGGAGTACCTCAGCGTCTGCGGCACCTGGGGACGCACCGTGCCGGAGGCTCTGGGCAGCGCCGTCGCCCAGGCGGTCAACGACTGGAACCGTGACCGCATCTGGCCAACGGTCTTCACCGTCACCGAGGGCGACGAGCGGACGGTGCGCACCGAGGTGATGGCCGACGTCGGAGCCGGGGCCACGGACCGTCAGCTCGTCGAGCTCGTCGAGGCCGGGCTCTCCTCCGGGGTGCAGTTCTTCCGGGCGCTCGGCGGGTCCATGCCGCCGCCGCGCGAGCCGTCGCCCGAGATCTGAGGTCGCCTGAGAGCTGGGCGAGCCGGTGGTCCTGGCCGGCTGCCGGTGACGTCAGCGGCGCAGGCTCGGCATGCCGAGGGTGACCGGGCCGCCCGGCACGGGCTCACCGTGGCCGTGCGGGTCGTCGGCGAGGCCCTCCCGTCGGGCCCAGGCGTCCCCGGCGCGGGTGCGGCGCAGCGCGAAGGCGCCGCCGGTGAGGGCGGAGTCGGCCACGAGGTGGTGCGGTGCGCCGTGGGTGACCTCGGCGGTGACCATGTCCCCGGGGCGAGGACGGTCGTCCTCCGCCAGCCCGACGGGCAGCGCGACGTGCACGAGGCGGTTGTCCGCCGCACGGCCGGTCACGCG
This sequence comes from Georgenia subflava, assembly GCF_009193155.1. Taxonomy (GTDB): domain Bacteria; phylum Actinomycetota; class Actinomycetes; order Actinomycetales; family Actinomycetaceae; genus Georgenia; species Georgenia subflava. The sequence goes on along the minus strand of NZ_VUKD01000006.1, from coordinate 49,176 downwards.
ATGGGTGGCGCCGTCCTTGCGACCCTCCCCCTCCGCGATGAGCACCTCGACGGTGCGTCCGACCTGGGCCTCGTTCTCCTCGGTGGAGATGCGCTGCTGGAGCTCGGCGAGGCGCTGGTAGCGCTCGGTGACGACCTCCTGCGGCACGGGGGGCAGGTCGGCCGCGGGCGTGCCGGGGCGCGGGGAGTACTGGAAGGTGAACGCGGACGAGAAGCGGGAGGCCTCGACGACGTCGAGGGTGGCCTGGAAGTCCTCCTCCGTCTCGCCCGGGAACCCGACGATGATGTCCGTGGTGATCGCCGCGTCGGGGATGGCGGCCCGGACGCGGTCGATGATGCCGAGGTACTTCGCCTGCCGGTACGAGCGGCGCATCGCGCGCAGGACCGTGTCGGAACCGGACTGCAGCGGCATGTGCAGGCTCGGCATGACGTTGTCCGTCTCGGCCATCGCCTCGATGACGTCGTCGGTGAAGGCCGCCGGGTGCGGGGAGGTGAATCGCACCCGCTCCAGGCCGTCGATGCTGCCGCACGCGCGCAGCAGCTTCGCGAAGGCACCGCGGTCGCCGAAGCCGACTCCGTAGCTGTTGACGTTCTGCCCGAGCAGCGTGACCTCGACGGCGCCCTGGGCGACGACGGCCTGGACCTCGGCCAGCACGTCACCGGGGCGGCGGTCGCGCTCCTTGCCACGCAGGTGGGGGACGATGCAGAAGGTGCAGGTGTTGTTGCAGCCGACGGAGATGGACACGAAGGCGGCGTAGGCGGACTCGCGCCGGGTGGGCAGGGTGGACGGGAAGACCTTGAGGGACTCCTCGATCTCCACCTGCGCCTCGGCGTTGTGCCGGGCGCGCTCGAGCAGCGCCGGCAGCACGTCGAGGTTGTGCGTGCCCAGCACCACGTCGACCCACGGCGCCTTGTCCACGATGCCCGCGCGCATCTGCTGGGCGAGGCAGCCGCCGACGGCGATCTGCATGCCCGGGCGCTCGCGCTTGACCGAGGCGAGCTGGCCGAGGTTGCCGAAGAGTCGTGTGGCGGCGTTCTCGCGCACCGAGCAGGTGTTGATGATCACGACGTCGGCCCCGCCGTCGCCGGCGTCCGTCGCCCGCGCGGCGGCCTCGGGAACGTCGGCGACGGGCCGGTAGCCGCGCTCCTCGAGCAGCCCGGCCAGGCGCTCGGAGTCGTGGACGTTCATCTGGCAGCCGAGCGTGCGCACGAGGTACGTGCGGGGCGCGGCCACGGCGGGGAGCACGGCGGGTGCGGCGGTGGAAGACATCGTGGCTGAATTGTATGCAGCCCGGGCGACCGGCGATCTAGCGGAGCCTTCGCCGGGGCACCTGCTTGGTCGCGCCCCGGCAGGATGCCCACCTCCACCCGTCCGGCCGGCGAGACCGTGCGTCGTACCTGCCCGGGCACGCCCGTCACGTGGACCTTTGTGTCCACACTGTTACCGGCGGCCGCGGGTACTCCCCTCGATGGCACGTTAGGTTGGCCCCCATGACGGACGCGAACGAGACCTCCCTCACACCCGTGACGGCGAGGTCGGGCACCGCCGGCACCCCGGGAGAGCCTCTCGTGGTGCTGTCGGACGTGAACAAGCACTTCGGTGAGCTGCACGTGCTGAAGGACATCAACCTGACCGTCTCGCGCGGCGAGGTCGTCGTCGTGATCGGCCCCTCCGGGTCGGGCAAGTCCACCCTGTGCCGCGCGATCAACCGGCTCGAGCCGATCGACTCCGGCACCATCACCATCGACGGCAGCCACCTGCCCGAGGAGGGCAAGGAGCTGGCCCGGCTGCGGGCCGACGTCGGCATGGTGTTCCAGTCCTTCAACCTCTTCGCCCACAAGTCGATCCTCGAGAACGTCACCCTCGGCCCGATCAAGGCCAAGGGCGTCAGGTCCGCCGACGCGAAGAAGCGGGCGATGGAGCTCCTCGACCGGGTGGGGGTGGCCAACCAGGCCGGCAAGCACCCCGCCCAGCTCTCCGGCGGCCAGCAGCAGCGGGTCGCGATCGCCCGTGCGCTGGCGATGCAGCCCAAGGTGATGCTCTTCGACGAGCCGACCTCCGCGCTGGACCCGGAGATGATCACCGAGGTGCTCGACGTGATGACCGCCCTGGCCAAGGAGGGGATGACGATGGTCGTCGTCACCCACGAGATGGGGTTCGCCCGCAAGGCCGCCGACCGGGTGGTGTTCATGGACGCCGGTCAGATCGTCGAGGAGTCCACCCCCGAGGAGTTCTTCACGAACCCCAAGTCCCACCGGGCGCAGGACTTCCTGTCCAAGCTGCTCAGCCACTGACCACCACGCACCAAGCGCACGATGGATCACCCACCGATCCCCGTCCCGGGGACCGACCTGAAGGAGACGACATGCGAGGCACACGCAAGGCAGGCCTGGCCCTCACCGCCGTGGCTGCCCTGACCCTGGCGGCCTGCTCGGGCGGCGAGCCCGGCACGTCTGACGACGAGCCGGCCGGCGGCGACTCCGCCACCGAGGGCGGCGGCTCGGGCGAGGGCCTGACGATCGGTATCAAGTTCGACCAGCCAGGACTGGGCCTGCAGGAGGGGTCGGAGTACACCGGCTTCGACGTCGACGTCGCCAAGTACGTCGCCGAGAAGCTGGGCTACGCCGAGGAGGACATCGAGTTCGTCGAGTCCGTCTCCTCCCAGCGCGAGACGTTGCTGGAGAACGGCTCGGTGGACATGATCTTCGCGACCTACTCCATCACCGACGAGCGCAAGGAGCGGGTCGCCTTCGCCGGACCGTACTTCGTGGCCGGCCAGGACCTCCTCGTCGCCACGGACAACTCCGACATCACCGGGCCGGACACCCTGGACGGCAAGGTCCTCTGCTCCGTCGAGGGCTCGACCTCCGCCGAGCGCATCCGGGACGAGCACTCCGAGGGCGTCGAGCTCTACCCGGCGCAGACGTACTCCGAGTGCGTCGAGCTTCTCAGCGCGGGCACCGTGGACGCGGTGACCACCGACGACGTCATCCTGGCCGGCTACGCCGCGCAGGACGAGTACGAAGGGCAGTTCAAGGTCGTCGGCAACCCGTTCTCCGAGGAGAACTACGGTGTCGGCCTGCCGCAGGACAACGACGTCTGCGAGGACGTCAACGCCGCGATCACCGAGATGATCGACGACGGCACGTGGGAGGAGCTCATCGCCAAGAACGTCGGCGACAACTTCTCCTGGAACGAGGAGCTCAACCCGCCGGAGCCCCAGCCCTGCGCCTGAGTCACGCCTCGCCCGGGGCCGGTACCACCGGCCCCGGGCGACTGCTCGCGTCCACACCCGCTGATCACCCGAAGGAGCTCTGAGTGGGTCAGTACATCGAGGGCATGTCGGAGCTGTTCGCCACCTACGACATCGTCGGCGGCTTCCTCGTCAACCTCCGGCTGACGCTGTACTCGGCGATCCTCGCGTTCATCATCGGGACCGTCCTGGCGATCATGCGGGTCTCACCCGCCCCCAGCCTGCGCTGGGTCGGCGCCGCGTACGTCAACCTCGTGCGCAACACCCCGCTCACGCTGATCATCCTGGCCTGCTCGCTCGGGCTCTGGGGCCAGCTCGACGTCATCCTGGCGCGCAACGAGGCCGGCCGGGTCGACATCTCCGAGAACAGCTTCCTGCTCGCCGTGCTCGGGCTGTCGGTGTACACCGCCGCCTTCGTGTGCGAGTCGCTGCGCTCCGGCGTGAACACAGTCCCCGCCGGACAGGCCGAGGCGGCCCGGGCGATCGGCCTCGGCTTCGGCCAGTCGATGCGGATGATCATCCTGCCGCAGGCGATCCGCGGGGCCATCGCACCGCTCGGCAACACGCTGATCGCGCTGACGAAGAACTCCACCGTCGCCCAGGCCGCCGGCGTGGTCCAGTCCGCGTCGATCATGGCCACGATGATCGAGTTCCGGCCCGACCTCATGGTCGCGATCTTCCTGGTGACCGCCATCGGCTGGGTCGTCATCGTGCTCCCGATCGGGCTGATCACCACGTTCCTGTCCCGCCGACTGGGGGTCGCCCGATGAGCACCGTCCTGTTCGACGCACCGGGTCCGAAGACCCGCCGCCGCATCGCCGTCGTGAATGTCGTCGGCGCGCTGATCGTCGTCGGTGTCCTCGCCTGGGTGATCTCGGGGCTGGCCGGCAAGGGGCAGCTGACGGCCGGCAAGTGGAACCCCTTCCTCACCGAGTCGGTGTGGGTGGACTACCTCCTCGTCGGCCTGTGGAACACGGTCCGGGCGGCGCTCATTGCCATCGTCACGGCGAACATCTTCGGCCTGGTCTTCGGCATCGGACGGCTGTCGCAGCTCGCGGTGGTCCGCGCGTTCAGCGGAGTCGTGGTCGAGTTCTTCCGCGCCGTCCCGGTCCTCATCATGATGCTGTTCTTCTGGAACGTGTTCGCCTACACCCAGGGCCCCTGGAACAGCGAGCCCGCGTTCTACGGCGTCGTCGTCGGCCTCACGCTCTACAACGGCTCGGTCATCGCCGAGCTCGTGCGCTCCGGCGTGTCCAACCTGCCGCGCGGTCAGCGGGAGGCCGGTCTGGCGATCGGGCTGACGCCGGCCAAGAGCCTGCGGCAGATCGAGGTGCCGCAGGCGCTCATCGCGATGATGCCCTCGATGATCAGCCAGCTCGTGGTGATCCTCAAGGACACCGCGCTCGGCTACATCATCACGTACAGCGAGCTGCTGCGCTCCGCCCGGCTGGTGGGCTCGACCTTCGCGAACTACGTGCCCGCGCTGATCGTCGCGGCAGCCATCTTCATCGTCATCAACTACACGCTCACCGCGGTGGCCGAGCGGGTGGCACGTCGCCTGAGCAGCCGCACCGCCGGGAGCACCCTGCAGATGGACCGCACCCTCGTGGCCGACGCCGACTGAGCAGGCGCCACCCGGGACGCGCCTGAGCAGGCGCGACCCGGGACGCGCCTGGCGGTGCCGCGACGTGCGCCCTGGAGCGCGGACACCACGCTCACCCGCTCCAGGCGCCCCAGTCCCCGCCGCCCTCGTCATCGGTGCCGAACGGGTCGACGCCCTCGGCCGCCAGGACCTCGTCGATGACCCGCATGGCGACGCCGCCCGGGAAGCCCTTGCGGGCGAGCATGCCGGCGAGGCGGCGACGACGGACCTGCGGGTCGAGCCCGGTGGTGCTGCGCGCCTTCTTCTCGGCCAGCCGGCGGGCGGCGGCGATCTCGTCGTCGCCGTCGACCTGCTCGAGGGCGACCTGGGCGACCTCGGGCCCGATGCCCTTCCTGCGCAGCTCGGCGGCCAGCGCCCGCCGGGCCAGGCCACGCTCGGCGTGCCGGGTGCGCACGAGCATCTCGGCGTAGGCGACGTCGTCGACGAGCCCGACCTCGGTGAAGCGGTCGAGGACGCGGGCGGCGACGTCCTCGGGCACGTCCTTCTTGGCCATGGCGGCCTCGAGCTGGGCCCGGCTTCGCGGCGCGGCGGTCAGCTGCCGCAGCGCGATGGTCCGGGCGACCTCCTCGGTGGGCGGTTCGGGATCCTCGGCGGCCGCACCGGTCGACGGCGGCTCGAGACCGTCGCGCCGACGGGTGCGCCGCCGAGGAGTGCCGGGGTTGCTCATCGGCTCGCTCAGAAGTCGACCGGGACCTCACCGGCCGGCACCTGGGGAGCCTCGGCCTCGACCGGGGCCACGCCGATGCCGAGCTTGGTGAGGATCTTCTTCTCGATCTCCTCGGCGAGCTCGGGGTTGTCCTTGAGGAACTGCCGCGACTTCTCCTTGCCCTGGCCGAGCTGGTCGCCCTCGTAGGTGTACCAGGCGCCGGACTTGCGCACGATGCCGTTCTCCACCCCGAGGTCGATCAGCCCGCCCTCGCGCGAGATGCCCTGGCCGTAGAGGATGTCGAACTCGGCCTGCTTGAACGGCGGCGCCATCTTGTTCTTGACGACCTTCACGCGGGTGCGGTTGCCCATCGCGTCGCCGGCGTCCTTGAGGGTCTCGATCCGGCGCACGTCCATGCGCACCGACGCGTAGAACTTCAGGGCCTTGCCGCCGGTGGTGGTCTCCGGGGAGCCGAAGAACACGCCGATCTTCTCGCGCAGCTGGTTGATGAAGATCGCGGTGGTGCCCGAGGCGGAGAGCGCACCGGTGATCTTGCGCAGCGCCTGGGACATCAGCCGGGCCTGCAGACCGACGTGGGAGTCACCCATCTCGCCCTCGATCTCGGCCTTGGGCACCAGGGCGGCGACGGAGTCGATGACCACGATGTCCAGCGCGCCGGAGCGGATCAGCATGTCCATGATCTCCAGCGCCTGCTCACCCGTGTCGGGCTGGGAGACGAGGAGGGCGTCGGTGTCCACCCCGAGCTTCTTGGCGTACTCCGGGTCCAGGGCGTGCTCGGCGTCGATGAACGCGGCGATTCCCCCGGCCTTCTGGGCGTTGGCGACGGCGTGCAGAGCCACGGTGGTCTTTCCGGAGGACTCCGGGCCGTAGATCTCCACCACGCGGCCGCGCGGGAGCCCGCCGATGCCCAGGGCCACGTCCAGCGCCACGGAACCGGTGGGGATCACCTGGACCTTGGGACGGGTGTCGTCCCCCAGGCGCATGATCGACCCCTTGCCGAACTGGCGGTCGATCTGGCTGAGCGCGGCCTCCAGGGCCTTGCTGCGGTCTGCTACGGGAGCGGGCATGTCAGTCACCTCTCGGCAAGCGGGCCGCGGGTCGCGGCCCTTCGGGTCAGGGCTGGTCTGTGGCAGGGCCCGCCCTCGCCGGACGGCTACCTGCTGGCGACGCTATGCCCGACCACTGACATCCGTTCGAGGGCACCGCTGGCACTGTGGAAACCCGTCGACGTCGTCGCCTGGGGACGACACTACGCCGAACGGGTGTTCGAGGTGCGCGACACGCCGGAGACACCTGCGGCTCTGAGGGCGCCGGCCGGAACCGTGGCACCCAGGCGTCCGCGGAATGCCAGACCATGCCCGCGGAACATTCGGCAGGACAATCCTGACGGACGTTCCGGACGCGCCCATGTGCGCCGAGAGGACCGTGCACGTCCGGGCGCGCCGACAGGACCGCGCACCTCCGGCGCTGTCGCTGTGCGCCGACAGGGCCGTGCGGCAGGTCCGAGGCGGCCTCGTCACCGTGCCTTGCGGCCGCGGCGCTCCTTGGGATCGATGCGGTGCCGCCAGCGGGTGGCCTCGTCGAGGTCCATCTCGTCGCAGACGGCGTCCCACACGTGCCGGGGCGCCACGCCGTCGGCGAGCGCCTGCACCGCGGTGCGGCCGCCGACCGAGGCGAGCACGAGGTCCTCGGCGACCGAGCGGCCGTAGCCCGCGCCGAAGGTCTCCTCCACGACCTGCCAGAACTCCGAGTGCTTCACCCCTCCAGCGTGCCACGCACGCCGCCCGGCTCCCACCGCCGCGCCCGCCGGCAGGTCGCTGTGGGTGGTGTTCGGCACAATGACGCACGTGCCGTTCTCCGAACCGACCCGAGCGTGGTTCGACGGCGCGTTCGCGTCCCCGACGGCAGCACAGACCGGGGCGTGGGACGCCGTCGCCTCCGGCGAGCACGCCCTGGTGGTGGCACCGACCGGCTCGGGCAAGACCCTCGCCGCCTTCCTGTGGGCGATCGACCAGATGCTCACCGGCGACGTGCCCGAGCCCGCCGAACGCTGCCGGGTGCTGTACGTCTCACCGCTGAAGGCCCTGGCGGCGGACGTCGAGCGCAACCTGCGCTCACCCCTGGTCGGCATCTCGCAGGCGGCGGCGCGGCTGGGCACGGCGGTCAACGACGTGCGCGTCGGGGTCCGCACCGGGGACACCCCGGCCTCCGAGCGCCGTCGTATGGCGACTCGTCCGCCGGACATCCTGATCACCACGCCCGAGTCGCTCTACCTCGTGCTGACCTCGGCCGCCCGCGAGGGGCTGCGCGGCGTGCGCACCGTCATCGTCGACGAGGTCCACGCCGTCGCCGGGACGAAGCGGGGCGCGCACCTCGCGCTGAGCCTGGAGCGCCTCGACGAGCTGCTGCCGGCCCCGGCGCAGCGGGTGGGACTCTCCGCCACGGTCCGGCCGGTCGACACCGTCGCGACCTTCCTCGCCGGGCACCGGCCCCTGTCCGACGGCGGCCGGCCGGTGCGGGTGGTCGAGCCGGCGAGCACCAAGGAGCTCCGGATCGACGTCGTCGTCCCGGTGGAGGACCTCTCCGACCCGGCCGCGACGCCGCTGCGCACGGTGGAGCACGCGGTGAGCGACGAGGGTCCCGACCTGTCGGGAGACGCGACCGGCGCCGCACCCGAGCAGCGCCAGCCGTCTGTGTGGCCGCACCTGACCGAGCGGGTCGTGGACCTCGTCGCCGCCCACCGCTCGACGATCGTGTTCACGAACTCGCGCCGGTCGGCGGAGCGGCTCACCGCCCGGGTCAACGAGGAGTGGCAGGCCCGGCACGAGGGGCGCGCCGCTGCCGCCGTGCTCGACGACGCCGGCAGCTCGTGGGCGGCCACGGTGCCGGGGCAGTCGGGCACCGCGCTGCCCACCGAGGACGTGATCGCGCGGGCCCACCACGGGTCGATGAGCCGCGAGGAGAGGCTGCGCACGGAGTCCGCGCTGAAGTCGGGCACGCTGCGCGCCGTCGTCTCGACCTCGTCCCTCGAGCTCGGCATCGACATGGGGGCGGTGGACCTGGTGATCCAGGTGGGTGCGCCGCCGTCGGTGGCCTCCGCCCTGCAGCGGATCGGCCGGGCCGGCCACCAGGTCGGCGCGCTCTCCCACGGGGTGGTCCTCCCCACCCACCGCGGGGACCTGCTGCCCGCCGCGGTCACGGCGACGCGCGCGAAGGACGGGCTCATCGAGGAGGTGCAGATCCCGGCGAACCCGCTGGACGTGCTGGCGCAGCAGGTGGTCGCGATGCTCGCCGTCGAGGACCTCACGGTCGAGGAGCTGGGCGCCCTGGTGCGGCGGTCGGCGCCGTACGCGACCCTCGGCGACCGTGCGATGACCGCGGTGCTCGACATGCTCGCCGGGCGCTACCCGAGCGAGGACTTCGCCGAGCTCCGCCCGCGCATCGTGTGGGACCGCGGCGCCGGGACCCTCAGCGCACGGCCGGGCGCCCTGCGCCTGGCGACGACGTCGGGCGGGACGATCCCGGACCGGGGCATGTACGGCGTCTACCTGGCCGGCGGGCCGACCGCCCCCGCGTCCGGGTCCGACTCGCCGACGTCGGGGACCCGCGGGCGCGGCGGCCGGCGGGTCGGCGAGCTCGACGAGGAGATGGTCTACGAGTCCCGCGTGGGCGACACGTTCACGCTCGGCACGAGCACCTGGCGCATCGAGGACATCACCCCGGACCGCGTGCTGGTCAGTCCCGCCCCGGGCCAGCCCGGCCGCCTGCCGTTCTGGAAGGGCGACTCCCCCGGCCGGCCCGCCGAGCTCGGCCGTGCCCTCGGCGCCACCACCCGCGAGCTGCTCGCCGGGATCGAGGACGGCACCGCGGCGCAGCGGTTGAGCGCGGGTGGGCTCGACGCCTGGGCGACCGAGAACGTCCTGGGCTACCTCGACCAGCAGCGCGAGGCCACCGGCCGGCTGCCCGACGACCGCACGATCGTCCTCGAGCGGTTCCGCGACGAGCTCGGCGACTGGCGCGTGGTCATCCACTCGCCCTTCGGCGCCCGCGTCCACGCGCCGTGGGCGATGGTGCTGGCCACCCGGCTGCGCGAGGTCACCGGGATGGACGTCAATGCCGCCCCGAGCGACGACGGCATCGTGCTGCGCCTGCCGGACGTCGAGGGCACGAGCGGCGACGCCGAGGGCCCGCTCGGCATCGACGCCCTGCTGCTGGACCCCGCCGAGGTCTCCGGGCTCGTGGTCGAGTCCCTCACCGGCTCCGCGCACTTCGCCGCCCGCTTCCGCGAGGCCGCGGCCCGCTCGCTGCTCCTGCCCCGACGGCGGCCGGACCGGCGCCAGCCGCTGTGGCAGCAGCGGCACCGCAGCGCCCAGCTGCTCTCCGTCGCCTCGGCCTACCCCGACTTCCCGGTGGTGCTCGAGGCGGTGCGCGAGTGCCTGCGCGACGACTTCGACGTCCCCGCCCTGACCGAGCTCATGCGCCGCATCGCGCATCGCGAGATCCGGCTCGTGGAGGTGGCCACCAGCGCGCCGTCGCCCTTTGCCCGCTCCCTGCTCATGGGGTACGTCGCGCAGTTCCTCTACGACGACGACGCGCCGCTGGCCGAGCGCCGTGCGGCGGCGCTGAGCCTGGACTCGGCCCTGCTCGCCGAGCTGGTCGGCTCCGACCTCGGGGACCTGGCGGACCTCCTCGACCCGGAGGCGGTGGCGGAGGTCGCGGCCGCGGTCGGGCTGCGCACGGAGAACGCGCAGGTCCGCGACGCCGAAGGTCTGGTGGACCTCGTGCGCCGTCTCGGCCCGGTCACGACGGCGGAGCTGGCCGATCGTGCCGTCTCGCCCGAGCTCGTGCCCGGGTGGCTGGACCAGCTGGTGGCACAGCGTCGCGTCCTCCCCGTCCGGGTGGCCGGCGTCGAGCAGTGGGCGGTGACCGAGGACGCGGCGCGGCTGCGCGACGCGCTCGGGGTGGCGCTGCCGGTCGGCCTGCCCGAGGCGGTGCTGGAGGCGGTCCCGGACCCGCTCGGCGACCTGGTGCGCCGGCACGCCCGCACGCACGGTCCGTTCACCGCCCAGCAGCTCGCGGACCGGCTCGGCCTGGCGGTCGGGGCGGTCCACGCCGTCCTGGCGGACCTCGTCCGCACCGGGCTGCTGGTGCAGGGCCGCCTCAGCCCGACACCGCCGGCCGGCGACCCGGACGACGCCGGCGCAGCGGCGACGCCGGCGGTGGAGTACTGCGACGCCGAGGTCATGCGCCGGATCCGGCGCAGGTCGCTGGCGCACCTGCGAAGCGAGGTCGAGCCCGTCCCGGCGCGCACGCTCGGGCTGTTCCTCCCACGCTGGCTCCACGTCGCCCCGCACGGGAGGAGGTCGGACCTGCGCGGGGCGGACGCGGTGCTGACGGTCGTCGACCAGCTGGCGGGAGCCCTCCTGCCGGCGTCGGCCCTGGAGTCGCTGGTGCTGCCCGCCCGAGTCCGCGACTACCAGCCGGGCCTGCTCGACGAGCTGACCGCCGCGGGCGAGGTGGTGTGGGCCGGAGCGGGCACGCTGCCAGGCGTGGACGGGCTGATCGCGCTCCTGCCGGCCGACGCGGTCGACGAGCTGTCCCCGCCCCGCGACCCGTTCGAGCTCGGCACGCTGCACAACCACCTGCTCGACGTCCTGGCGGCCGGTGGCGGCCGGTTCTTCCGTGACCTCGTCCCGCCCGACGAGCTCGACGAGGCGGGGCGGGCCGCCAGCGCCCCGCCGACCGAGGTGCTGGAGGCCCTGTGGGAGCTCGTCTGGGCCGGTTACGTCACCAACGACACGCTCGCGCCGGTACGCGCCCGGCTCGGCGGCGGCCGACCCGCCCACGCCTCGGCGCGCCCGTCGGCCCGGCCCCGCTCGATGCGCCCCGGCGGGCTGCGGCGCGGGGCGCTCTCCCGTACCGCGCTCGCCGGCGCCCGCCCCCGCTCCGTCGCGAACCTGCCCTCCGCCGTCGGCCGCTGGTCGCTCGTCCATCCCGGCGCGCAGGCCGGGGACGGGGTGGCCGAACGCACCGCTCGTACGGCGGCGGTGACTGCGGCACTGCTGGAGCGGCACGGCGTGCTGGTGCGCGGGGCGGCCGGGCTGGAGGCGGTGCCCGGCGGCTTCGGCGCCGCCTACCAGGTGCTCCGCCGCCTCGAGGAGGCCGGGCAGGTACGGCGCGGCTACTTCGTCGAGGGACTCGGCGCCGCACAGTTCGCGCTCCCCGAGGTCGTCGACCGGCTGCGGGCGGACGCCGCGGACCTCGCTGCCCGACGTGCTGACCCGTCCCGCTCGTCGCCGCGCGTGCACCTGCTGGCGGCGACGGACCCGGCGAACCCGTACGGGGCGGCGGTGGCCTGGCCCGCCACGAGCGCCGGGGAGGGGCACCGCCCCGGCAGGAAGGCCGGCTCGGTCGTCGTGCTCGTGGACGGCGAGCTCGTGCTCTACGTCGAGAAGGGCGGTCGCACGCTGCTCTCCTTCACCGGCGACCGAGCGGCGCTCGACCTCGCCGCCGCGGCGCTGGCCGAGGTGGCCGGCGACGGCACTCTCGGGACCGTGACGCTCAGCCGTGTCGACGGCGTCCCCGCCCTGGAGGCGCAGGGCGCGCCGGCCGAGGCGCTGCGGGCGGCGGGCTTCGGACCGACCCCCCGCGGCCTCCGGCTGCACCGGCCGCCGCCGTCCCACCACTGAGCCCCGCACCGCCTTGCCTCCGGTCGGCGGGCACCCCGACCGCTCCGCGCGAGCGTGTCGTGCGGCTAGCGCCGGCCGTCCGTCCAGTTCTCCGGCACCTCGTCCCCGAAGGTCGTCCCGCCGACCTCGCGGGTCTCTAGGCGGCGCACGACGAACGAGGCGGCGACCATCCCGGCACCGACGAGCTGAAGGATCTGAACGAGCCCGCTCACGTAGGGAAAGATGGAACTCGCCAACGTCACGGCACCGACCGAGTCGTACAGGCGACTCAACTGCGTATTAAGTACATAGTTGAGGACGAGAGACAGCAGGAGGACGCCTAGTCCGACCCACCACATCTGACCGGACGACAGCCTCGGCGGAAACCTCATCGTGACCTCCTGGGTCGTCGCCGGTCGGCGACGTTCACGGGACCCTATCGTCCGTCGGGTCTCGTAGTCTTCGTCACGACGGAGGAGGTTGGATGCTGGTCGGGGGTATCGCCATCATGCTGCTGGGCGCCGTGCTGCTCACGCGCTCTGCGGTCGAGCTCTCACGTGCCAACGCCGGCACGCGGTGGCCGGTGTGGTCGGACCCGCCCCGCCGACCTCGCCGGGCGATCATGCTGCGTGTCGGCGGTGCCGGTCTCGCCGTGCTCGGCTCGACCGTCGCCGGCGTGGACATCGGCTACTGGACGGTCCTGGTCGTCCTCACGGCCTTCACCGGCACGCTCGTCGTCCAGCTCAACCACAACAGAGGGCTGTCGAGAGCCTCCGCGCAGAGCTGACTACGGCATCCACGGCGCCTGCCGCCGCACCTCGGCCGCGCCTCGTCATCGACGCCGTGGATCGTCATCGACGCCGTGGATCGTCATCGACGCCGTGCCTCGTCATCGACGCCGTGCCTCGTCATCGACGCCGCGCCTCGTCATCGATGGCGGCGCCGCGATGCTCGTCGCGGCGGCCTCGGCCCACGTGGCGGCGTCCGTGAGGCGGAGCGGTTCGCCGGCGACTGTGGCTCCGGCTGGCCGCCGCGGGAGCTGCGCGCGGTCCGGCCACGGACGATGCCGATGAAGGCCTCGACCCTGGGGTCGTCGTCGTCGACGCGCCACGCGAGTCCGATCTGCGACTCGGCGACACCGGTCACCGGCCGGTGGGTCACGTCCTTGCGGTGGTAGAGGCGGGCCAGGGAGAGCGGCACGATCACGATGCCGGCCCCGGAGGCGGCCACCTCGATCGCCTGCTCGACGGTCATGGCGGGCTCCTCGTCCCGCCCTCCGTCCCGGAGCTCGCGGGCGACCGCGGCCCACTCCGGCACGTCCTCGGGCTCCTGCAGCAGGTGCTCGTCGGCGAGGTCGGACACGTCCACCTCGTCGAAGGCCGCCACCGGGTGCTCCTTGGACACCACGACGACGGGCACCTCGCGGTAGAGCGGTATCACGTGCAGCCCCTCCCGCTCGATGGGGAGGCGGACGAGGCACATCTCTGCCTGACCCTCGTGGAGCACCCGGGTCTGCAGCGACACGTCGACGGGCGTGAGCTCGAGCGCGTTGCCGGGCATGCGCTCGGTCCAGATCCGCCGCCACTTGTCCGGGGTGACGCCCGGTACGAAACCGACGCGGAAGGGCTCGGCCATGTCGGTCCTCTCGTCGTCACCAGCTGCCGGGTAGGCGGTGCCTGGCCACCAGGCTACGGCTCGCCGCCTGGCGGGCGAGCCCGTGCTCCGTCACCAGGTGGTGACCGAGCAACGGTCGCCGCCTGCCGAGAACGGTGCGCGAGCCGACGGCCTACGCTTCGACCATGAGCTCCCCCAAGCCGCAGACCATGAAGCCGCAGACCGCCGCCCGAAAGCTGGGTGTGCTGCTGTCTGCGACCCCGGCCGAGTTCCAGGACGGGCCGGTCAGCCGGACCGAGCTCGACGAGCTCCAGGCCGACCCGCCGCAGTGGTTGGCCGACCTGCGCCGCAACGGCCCGCACCCCCGCCAGGAGGTTGCCCGCCGGCTCAACGTGTCCGTGTCCGGGCTGGCCCGCGGCGGTGTCACGGACCCGCTCACCACCGAGGAGATCAAGGCGCTGCTGGCAGACATGCCCGCCTGGCTCGAGGCGGAGCGTGCGACGCAGGCCCAGGTGCGCGCGGAGGACGCGCGCATCAAGGCGGCCCGGAAGCAGGCAGACGCGCAGGGCTCGCCGCGCAGCTGACCCCTCGCAGCACGAGCGAATCTCCGGGCAACCGGTCGCCCGGTTTACACAGAAACTGTGCACAACTATTGTGCATACCGTGGAGCAGAACCAGACCCGTCTCGACGCCCGTGCGATGACCGTGCTGGCGCACCCGCTGCGGAGCCGGCTCCTCAGCGCGCTGCGGCTCGACGGACCGGCCACGGCCACCCGGCTCGCCCGGACCCTGGGCACGAACTCCGGCGCCACGAGCTATCACCTACGTCGCCTGGCCGAGGTCGGCCTGGTCGAGGACACCGCGGGTGGCACGGGCCGCGAGCGCCTGTGGGGCGCCGCCCACGAGCGCCACTCCTGGTTCTCCTCCGACGTCGCCGGGGACCCGGACAGCGAGGCGGCGAACGACTGGCTCCAGGCTGAGGGCCTGCGCCAGTTCCAGCAGCGGGCCGACGCCTGGCACGGCGCGAAGCAGGAGTGGCCGCTCCCGTGGCGCGATGCCGCCGGGATGTCCGACTACTTCCTCGACCTGTCCCCCGCGCAGCTCGCCGAGCTCACCCACGAGCTCGACGCCGTCGTCGAGCGCTACCGGGCCGAGCCCCCACGGCCTGACGCCCGTCGGGTCTTCGTCTTCCTGCAGGCCTACCCCGACGTCGGCGGCGAACCGTGACCCTGACGGTCCGGTCGGCGACCCGCCGGTTCCTGGTCCTGAGCGCCCTGCGCTGGTTCCCGGTCGGGCTGATCGTCCCCGTCATCATGCTGCTGCCGCTCGAGCGGGGACTGGCACTGACCGACGTGGGCCTTGCCGCCTCGCTCCAGGGCCTGGTGGTCCTGGCTCTCGAGCTGCCCACCGGTGGGCTCGCCGACTCCGTCGGTCGGCGGCGTGTGCTCATCGTCGCCGCCGCGGTCGGGCTGGTGTCCACCTCGCTGCTCCTGGTCGCCGGGTCCGCACCGGTCTTCGCGCTCGCCTTCGCCCTCCAGGGCGCCTTCCGCGCCCTGGACAGCGGGCCGCTCGAGGCCTGGTACGTCGACGCCGCCCTCGCGGCCGACCCGCGGGCAGCCATCGACAAGGGCCTGAGCGGGCACGGCGTCGTCGTCGGCCTGGCGATCGGCGGCGGTGCGCTCGCCAGCGGTGGTCTGGTGGCCCTGGATCCGTTCCCCGCCCTGGACGCGCTGGCCGTACCGGTCGTCGCGTCCCTGCTGCTGCAGGTCGCCGGGCTCGTCGGCATCGTCCTCCTGATGGCCGAGACACCTCGTGCCACGGGTCTGCGCAACACGTGGCGGGCGGCGGCGGACACACCGCGGGCGATCGCCGACGGCGTCGGCCTGCTGCGCCGGGACAAGGTGCTGCTGGCACTGGTCGCCGTCGAGCTGTTCTGGGGCT
The DNA here is from genome assembly GCF_009193155.1 of Georgenia subflava. Lineage (GTDB taxonomy): Bacteria > Actinomycetota > Actinomycetes > Actinomycetales > Actinomycetaceae > Georgenia > Georgenia subflava. The sequence goes on along the minus strand of NZ_VUKD01000006.1, from coordinate 33,370 downwards.
TCGGCATCGTGACCTTCGAGAGTCTGATGCCCGTGCGCCTCGCCGAGCTCGTCGGCGACGCCGACGCGGCCGCCGCGATCACAGGTCCGGCGACCGCCGCCGCATGGCTGGCGTCGGCGGCGGGCTCCGCCGTCCTGCCCTGGCTCGGCCGGCGGCTCGGGTTCGCCCCGACCGCGGCGCTGCTGCGCATCGTCCAGGGGGCGACAGTGGTCGGCATCGGGCTCTTCGGCGGGGTCGCGGCCATGCTGGCGGCGTACCTCGCGTGCTACCTGGTCCACGGGACCTCGGGCACCGCGCACATGACGCTGCTGCACCGCCGTGTCACCGGACCCCAGCGGGCCACGGTGGTCTCGCTGAACTCCATGGTCATGCAGCCGGCCGCCGCAATCGGCCTGGTGGTCCTCACCGCGCTGGCGGACGGCACATCGGTAGGGCTGGCGATCGGCGTCGGCGGTGCCGTCCTGGCGCTCGCCGCGCCGCTGTACCTGCCCGCCTGGCGGCAGGATCGAGCGGCCGCCCGCCTCGAGGGGGCCCGGAGTGCCTGAGGGCGACAGCGTCGTCCGGGTCGCCCGGCGCCTCGACGCCGCCCTCGCCGGACAGGTGCTCGTGCGCGGCGAGCTCCGCTGGCCGGACCTCGGCGGGGTCGACCTGGCCGGCGTCGGCGTCGTCGCCAACGCGACCTACGGCAAGCACCTGCTCACCCGGCTGGCGGACGGGCGGACCCTGCACACGCACCTGCGCATGGAGGGCCGGTGGCGCCTGGTGCGGACCGCCGACCTGGCCCCTGCAGGCCCGAGCAGGGCGGACCGCTCGCCGCAGGTGCGTGCGGTGCTCGCCACCGAGCGGTGGACCTGCCTCGGGCTCGAGCTGGGGCTCATGGACCTGGTGCCGACCGCGGAAGAGGACCGGCTGCTCGGGCACCTCGGCCCGGACGTCCTCGGCGCCGATCTCGACGTCGCGGCGGCGACGGACAGGATCCTCGCGCAGGGTGGGCGCGGCATCGGGGAGGTCCTGCTGGACCAGCGGGTGGTCGCCGGGCTGGGCACGATCTTCATGACCGAGACGTTGTGGGCGCACCGGATCTCCCCGTGGGCGCCGGCCGGGAGCCTCGGGCAGTCGGCGGCAGACCTCGTACGCACGGCCCGCTCGCTCCTGCTCCGTTCCGTCGCGGCGCGGCAGCCGGGGACCACCACCGACGACCCGCGGCGGCCGACCAACGTGTACGGCAGGGACCGTCGCCCCTGCCCCCGCTGCGGGGCTCCGGTGGCTCGCGGCGAGGTCGGCCGTGCACCGACCACCCGTCGGGTCTTCTTCTGCCCGCGCTGCCAGGCCGGCGGCTGAGCCGTTCCTGCCCTGGCGCGGCCCGGACACGCCACGAGCCCCGGGGGATTCCCCGGGGCTCGTCGGACGGCGGGCTGGCGCCCCGGCGGTCAGCCGACCGTGCTGAGCAGCTCGGTGCGGTGCACCAGCTCGTCGGGCACCGTGTCCGGCACGTGCACGCCCTCGCTGACCGCGATCCGGTCGGAGACGGCGCGCAGCACGAAGCTCATGGGCACGTTCAGCGCCTCGCAGATGGAGGCGAGCAGCTCGGAGGAGGCTTCCTTCTGGCCGCGCTCGACCTCGCTGAGGTAGCCGAGGGACACGCGGGCGGCCGACGACACCTCGCGCAGGGTGCGTCCCTGGCGCTGGCGGGCGTCACGGAGCACGTCACCGATCTCGCGTCGAAGCAGGATCATCGTGCTGCCCTCCTCCCCTGCCCGGCTGGGCGATGTCTTACTACCGTACCCTGCAGCACGGGTCGAGCGCTGTCCGGACGGCGAGTCCGGACGACCCTGGGGGCGCCGGAGCTGCTGCCCGGCGCCGCGATAGGTATACCTGTTCGTCATCATCACCTGGTCCAACGCCCGGCGCCCGGCCCTTGTTCCCGCCCGTCGCCGGACCCGGAGCTGTCGGACGCGTCAGCTCCTCGCCGGGTCGGCGGGCGTCGCTGGAGCTCGTCGGACAGCAGGGAGCCGAGCAGCGCGAGCGCTGCGGCGACGCTCGCCCGTCGCACGAGCGCCCGGTCGCCGGCCAGCAGCAGCCCACGCACCCGGTGCCCGCCCGGGCCGAGCGCGGCGACCCAGACGGTGCCCGCCGGCGCACCGTCGGCGGCGCCGGGACCGGCGACCCCGGTGGTGGCGATCGCGTGGTCCGCGCCGAGGCGGTCCGCGGCGCCGGCGGCCATCTGACGGGCGACCTCGGGGTGCACCGGTCCGTGCGCGGCCAGGAGCTCGCCGTCGACGCCGAGCAGCTGCTCCTTGAGGTCGGTCGCGTACGCGACGATGCCGCCCCGCAGGACGGCCGAGACCCCGGGCACCGTCACGAGGGCCCCGCTCAGCGCCCCGCCGGTGAGCGACTCGGCGACGGCCAGGCTGCCGCCCTGACGGCGCAGCGCGGCCACCACCCGCCCGGCGGGGGTCAGCGCGCCGGCTCCCCGCCGGCGGAGGCGGGACCGTCGTCGGACCGTGCGGCGATGCGCCACGCCTGCAGCACGTAGTCCAGCCCGGTGATGACGGTGACCGCGACGGTCAGCAGGACGACGATCCAGGTGATGACGGAGATCGCGTCGACGAGCCCGTTGGAGACCAGGCCCGACCACGGGACGAGGAGCAGCAGGATGAAGGTGATCTGGAGCGTCGTCTTGAGCTTGCCGCCCTTGCTCGCCGCGATCACGGCGCGGCGCACCATGAAGAACCGCAGCACCGTGATCCCGAGCTCGCGGACGATGATCACGATGGTGACCCACCACGGCAGCAGCCCGTCGATCGAGAGCAGGACGAGCGCGGTGATCACGAGCGCCTTGTCGGCGATCGGGTCGGCGAGCTTGCCGAAGTTCGTCACCAGCCCCCGGCTCCGGGCGAGGGAGCCGTCGAGCTTGTCGGTGGCCGCGGCGAGCGCGAAGACCACCGTCGCCCACAACCGGGTGGCGGTGGTGTCCTGCAGGAAGAGGACGGCGAAGACGGGGACCATCGCGATGCGCAGCATCGTCAGGACGTTGGCCACGTTCCACAGCGGAACCTCGGCGGGAGGTCTGGCCGGCGTCGTTGCAGGGTCGGTCGTCACCGCCCCACCTTATGACCACCGGAGGACCTCAGGGCGCACATCGCCACGGCAGCCCGCCGCGCGAGCCGGCCCGGACGTGGCGCCGCCGGGCGCCGTCCGCGTTCTACGCTTCGCACATGGCCACGCAGTCGCCCCGGCACGGGCGCAAGACCCCCCGCCGCTCGCCCGTCGCCCCCGTGGCGGCACTCGCCGGCGTCGCGATGGTGGCTGCCGTGGGGGTCGGGCTCGCGGTCGGCACCCAGCCGCTCGCCGGGGTCGGTGCGGCGCCGGTCCCCCAGTCGCCGGTGCCGACGACGCAGGCGACGACCGCGGAGCCGGAGGCCCCGCCCACCCCGGTGCCGGACGTGACCTTCACCATCCTCTCCGCGGGCGACGTCCTGCCCCACGCGACGGTCAACCTCAACGCCGAGCAGGCCGACGGCACCTACGACTACCTCCCGCTGCTGGCCGGCGTGCAGGACTGGGTCGCCGGCGCCGACCTCGCGCTGTGCAACCTCGAGGTCCCCGTCGCCCCGCCCGGCGAGGCGGTCAGCGCGTACCCGGTGTTCGGCGCTCCCGAGGGACTGGTCAGCTCGCTCGCCGCGCTCGGCTGGGACGGCTGCGCCACCGCCACCAACCACTCCATGGACCGCGGGCTCGACGGCGTCTTCCACACCCTCGACGTCCTCGACGCCGCCGGTCTCGGCCACGTCGGCACCGCCCGGAGCCCGCTCGAGGCCGAGCAGCCGCAGATGTACACCCTCGAGCGGGAGGGCCGCGAGATCGTCGTCGCCCAACTCGCGGCCACCACGATCGACAACGGGCTGCCCGCCCCGGCCAGCTCGCCGTGGGCGGTGACCAAGGTCGACGTCGACGCCCTGGTGGCGCAGGCGCGTGCCGCGCGCGAGGCCGGCGCGGACATCGTCGTCGCCAACGTGCACTGGGGCCTGGAGTACGTCCACTCCCCCGTCGACGAGCAGCTGGAGATCGGCGCCGCGCTGGCGGAGTCCGGCGAGATCGACCTCGTCTTCGGCAACCACTCGCACGTGCCGCAGCCCATCGAGAAGCTGCCCGGCGGGCCCGACGGCGACGGGATGTGGCTCGTGTGGTCGATGGGGAACTTCATCTCCAACCAGGACTCGAAGTGCTGCACCATGGAGACGGCCACCGGGCTGCTCGTCACGGCGACCGTGACGGCACCGGCCGAGGGCCCGGCGCGGGTGACCGACCTGGAGTGGACGGCCTCGACCGTGGACCGGGTCGGCGACCAGCACATCTACCCGCTGCACGACCTGGTCGCCGGCGACCGGCCGGAGTGGCTGACTCTCGACCCGGCGACCATCCAGCAGCGCGCCGCCCGGGTCCAGGAGGTCATGGGCGCCGAGCAGCACCGCGTCGAGCCGCCGCAGCCGACCGGCCCCGCGCCGCAGGTGCTGCCCCGCGAGCGCTGAGCGCTATCGTCCGGTGAGCTCCCAGGCGTCCTCGTCGCTGTCGTCCGCGCCGTCGTCGAACGTGGCCGCGGCGGGCGGGAGGTGCCCCTCGACGCCGTCGGCGTAGCGGTCCTCGACGGCGGCCACGGGCTCGGCCTCGACGTCGTAGACCGGCTCGCCGTCGTCGTCGTCCTGGTCGTACGGGTCGCCTGCCGGGGCCTCGCCGCGCAGCATCGCCAGCGTCGCGGGGAGGTCGTCGGGCTGGACCAGGACGTCGCGGGCCTTCGACCCCTCGGAGGGGCCGACGATCTCGCGGGACTCGAGGAGGTCCATGAGGCGGCCGGCCTTGGCGAAGCCGACCCGGAGCTTGCGCTGGAGCATCGAGGTGGAGCCGAACTGGGTGGTCACCACCAGCTCGGCGGCCTGCAGCAGGAGGTCGAGGTCGTCACCGATGTCCTCGTCGACCTGCTTCTTGGCGACCGGCGCGATGACGTCCTCGCGGTACGTCGGCTGCAGCTGGGCCTTGACGTGGTCGACGACGGCGTGGATCTCGGACTCGGTCACCCAGGCGCCCTGCACGCGCATGGGCTTGGCGGAGCCCATCGGCAGGAACAGCGCGTCGCCCTGGCCGATCAGCTTCTCGGCGCCGGGCTGGTCCAGGACCACGCGCGAGTCCGCGAGGGAGGAGGTCGCGAACGCCAGGCGCGACGGGACGTTGGCCTTGATGAGGCCGGTGACGACGTCCACCGAGGGTCGCTGGGTGGCCAGCACGAGGTGGATGCCGGCCGCACGGGCCAGCTGGGTGATGCGCTGGATGGACGCCTCCACGTCGCGCGGGGCCACCATCATCAGGTCGGCGAGCTCGTCCACGATCACCAGCAGGTACGGGTAGGGCGAGATGGTCCGCTCCGACCCCGGCAGCGGCTTGACCTTCCCGGCGCGCACGCCCGCGTTGAAGTCGTCGATGTGCTTGAACCCGAAGGCCGAGAGGTCGTCGTAGCGGGCGTCCATCTCCCGCACGACCCACTCCAGCGCCTCGGCCGCCTTCTTCGGGTTCGTGATGATCGGGGTGATCAGGTGCGGGATGCCCTCGTAGATGGTCAGCTCGACCCGCTTGGGGTCGACCAGCACCATCCGGACCTCCTCCGGGGTGGACCGCATCATGATCGAGGTGATCATCGAGTTCACGAAGCTCGACTTTCCGGCGCCGGTGGCACCCGCGACCAGCAGGTGGGGCATCTTCGCGAGGTTCGCGACGACGTAGCCGCCCTCGACGTCCTTGCCGACGCCGACCACCAGCGGGTGCTCGGTGCGGCGCGCCACCGACGAGCGCAGCACGTCACCGAGCGAGACGGTCTCACGGTCGGCGTTGGGGATCTCGACGCCGATCGCTGACTTGCCGGGGATCGGCGAGAGGATGCGGACGTCGGCGCTCGCGACGGCGTAGGCGATGTTCTTGCTCAGCGCCGTGATGCGCTCGACCTTGACGCCCGGGCCCAGCTCGAGCTCGTATCGCGTCACTGTCGGGCCGCGGGAGAAGCCGGTGACCTTGGCGTCGACCGAGAACTCGGTGAGGACGGTCGTGAGGGACTCCACCACGCGGTCGTTCGCGGCGGAACGGACCTTGTGCGGGGCACCCTTGGTGAGTACCTCGTCCGAGGGCAACGTGTAGATGACGTCCGGCGCCAGCTCGAGCTGCTCGGCACGTGCCGGCAGCGGCGAGGTGGGCGGCGCGGTCAGCTCGTCCTTGGCCTTGTCCGCTCCGGCGGAGTCGGCCGTGGGGGCCGTGGCCGCGGTGCCCGCGGTGCGCCGGCGCCCGCGTCCCTTGCCGGGCATCGCCGTCGTCGCGGCCTCGTCGGCCGGTTCCAGCTCGGCGGCGGCGGTGAAGGCCTCGTCGGCGGCATACTCCCCCGGGACCACGGCCTCGCCGTCGGTGGCGCGCTGCTTCTTCCGCCGGCGCGGGGCCGGCGGGCGGTGCGTGCCGTCGGCGGCCACCAGCTCGGCGGTCGGCTCCTCGGCCGTCTCGGCCGGCCCGCGCCCGAGCAGCCAGTTCCCGGCGCTGCCGAGCTTCTGCGGGACGGCGGCGACCGGCGTGGCGGTGACGACCAGCAGGCCGAAGAGCGCCAGCAGCACCAGGATCGGCACGGCGCCCCACTCGGAGAGCAGGAGCGTCAGCGGAGCACCGAGCAGCCACCCGAGCAGGCCGCCGGCGCTCTCCACCGCAGCGAAGCTCGTGCGCGGCGACGGCAGCCCGGAGCCGATGTGGATGAGCCCGCAGACCGCGGCCGTGACGGCGAGGAGACCGATGGACACTCGTGCGTTGGCCTGCGCCCGCTCGGGGTGGCGCATCAGCCGTACGGCCATCGCGACCAGCGCGAGCGGCATCAGGACGCCCAGGACGCCCACGACGCCGGCGGCCACGTGGTGGATGACGTCACCGGCGATGCCGGAGAGGCCGAACCACTCGCGGAGGGCGATGACGATCGCCAGTCCCAGGAGCAGGAAGGCGAGCCCGTCGCGCCGCAGCGCGGGGTCGAGATCCTTCGCGCCGGATCCGACGCTGCGTGCGGTACCGCCCACCAGGTGTGCCCCTCCCATCCAGAGGCCACGCGCCATGCGGACCGGGAGCGACCGGCGCTGCGGGCGCGACTGTCTCGTCGACCGCCCGCCACCACGGGGTCCTGCACCGCTCCGGGAGCCGCGTGCCTTGGACCCTCGTGCTGTCGAGGCCGACCGTCCGGGGGAAGTCGTACGGGTAGCCATGATGGTGCCCAAACTAGCCCCGGCGCGCCGATCCGGCACCATCGCCGCGCCGCCCGGGCGGGTCGGCCGACCGTCGCAGCCGGTCCGCGGCACGGCCGCTGGCCCCCGGGCACCTGTCGGCGACGCCGATACCTGCTCGTTGCGCCGACACCTGCTGCCGGAACCGCAGGTATGAGAACGCGGCTGCAGGTATCGGGCGCGTCAGGCGGTCAGCAGCCCCACCCCGAGCGTGCCGAGCCCCGCGACCAGGAAGGCCGCTCCGACCCACAGCAGCACGACGAGCCTGTTCGGCCGGGTGCGCCCGGACCCGACGGCGGAGAGGAAGAACCCGGCGGGCATGACGATCGCGGCGACGAGCACTCCCGTGCGCGCGAGCCAGGCCCACCCGCCGGTCAGCGCGGTGACCTCGGTCAGCATCAGCGAGACGAGGCCGAGGATGATCAGCACGCCGGCGTGGGCGTGCCCGGCCCGGAAGAACGAGGTCTGGAACTCCGTCGCGGGCTGCTTCCCGCGCACGACGCGGGTCATGAAGTGGCCACCGCTGGCGACGGTGATCGCGGCGAGGACGACGATGCCGGCAGTGGTCTGCGCGGCACTGGACAGCTCGATCATGAGGACACCTCCGAGTTATCTAACACCGTTATCTAACAGTGTGCGATAACCGTCGTCAAGGCCGTACGATTCCCGGATGGCCCGCCCGCGCACCCACGACGAGACCGTCCGCCGCCGACTCCTCGAGCACGCCTCGGAGGCGATCGCGGCCGGCGGTCCTGACTCGCTGTCCGTCCGGGCGGTGGCCGCCGCTGCCGGCACGACGACGGCGGCCGTGTACTCCCTCTTCGGCAGCCGGGAAGCCCTGGTCCAGGAGGTGGTGGCCGAGGGGTTCCGGCGTTTCGCCGGCCACCTGGCCGCAGTGCCGCGTTCCGACGACGCCCTGGCGGACCTGCTCGCCCTCGGTGTGGCCTACCGGACCAGCGCCCTGGCGAACCCGCACTTCTACCGCGTGATGTTCGCGCCGCCGTCGGCGGCGGGCCGGAACGAATCGACCACCGACCGCGCCCGCCGCGCGGACGTCGACGACGGGGGTGCGCGGCCGGCCGTCGCCCGGCCGACGTTCCTCGTGCTGCGTGACGCCGTCGCCCGCGTCCGGCCCGGGGCCGGGCCCGCGGCGGCCGAGGAGGTCGCGCTGCGGCTGTGGTCGCACGCGCACGGCCTGGTCAGCCTCGAGCTGGCCGGGCTGCTGCCGGGCACCCCGGGCGAGCTCGAGACCCGCTACGTCCAGGCCCTGCGCGCCGTGCGGCTGTGACGGTCGGTGGGCACGCGCCGTGCGGCGGTGCCCCGGCGAGATCCGGCCGCGGCCGTTGCGCCCCCGGCGAGGGATCACCTGTCCCGTTCGGCCGCGCGACGCGAGCGCGCAAGGACCCGGCCACGGCGCTGAGCCGCCACGGCTCGGCCGCTACGTCCTCAGGTGCGCACCGCAGCCGACGTCGTAGGCCTCCCGCAGCCAGCCGGCGAACGTCTCGTCGAGGTCTGCGTCCTCGCGGAGCCGGTAGTGATGGACGTGCAGGTTGCGCTGGTAGGGCGTGACGCGGCGGATCCGCGCGTCCCCCGTGAGCGGACGCGTGAGGTCGAAGTATCCCTCCACACCGTGGCGCGTGGGACGTCCGCCGGCGAAGCCCCGGCGCGACCCCTTGAAGGTGATCGTGGACTTCGACACCGACAGCGAGACCTCGCCGAACGACCGGATCACCGACTCCAGCCGCCGGTACAGCGCGACGTGCTCCTCGGGCTGCTCGCGGAGGTGGTCCTCGACCGTCCAGACCTGGGCGCTCACGATGTTCGTCAGCCCTCAGGCCTCGACGACCGTCGGGATGATCATCGGGCTGCGGCGCAGCCGCTTGGCGGCCCAGCGCCCGACGACCCGGCGCATGGCCTGCTGCATCTGGTGGATGTCGGCGTTGCCGCGACCGACCACCTCGGCCAGGGACTGGCTGACGTCGGGCAGGATCGCGTCGAAGACCGAGTCGTCCTCGGCCATGCCGCGGGCCTGGATGTGCGGCCCGGTGAGGACCTTGCCGGTCGCGGTGTCCACGACGGCGAAGATGGAGATGAACCCCTCCTCGCCCAGGATGCGGCGGTCCTTGAGCTCGGCGTCGGTGATCTCCCCGACCGAGGAGCCGTCGACGTAGACGTAGCCGCAGGGCACGGCGCCGGCGATGCGCGCCTTGCCGTCCACGAGGTCGACCACGACGCCGTCCTCGGCGAGCACCACCCGCTCGGCCGGCACGCCGGTCGCGACCGCGAGCGCCCCGTTGGCCACGAGGTGGCGGATCTCGCCGTGCACGGGCATGACGTTCCTGGGCCGGACGATGTTGTAGCAGTACAGCAGCTCGCCGGCGCTCGCGTGGCCGGAGACGTGCACCTTGGCGTTGCCCTGGTGGACCACCTTGGCGCCGAGGCGCATGAGCCCGTTGATCACGCGGTAGACGGAGTTCTCGTTCCCGGGGATGAGCGAGCTCGCGAAGATCACGGTGTCGCCGGGGCCGACCGCCACCCGGTGGTCCCGGTTGGCGATCCGGCTCAGCGCCGCCATCGGCTCGCCCTGGGACCCGGTGGCCATGAGGACCGTCTCCGACGGCGGGTAGTCGTCGATCCGCTTGACGTCGATGAGGGTGTTCGGCGGGACCTTGAGGTAGCCGAGGTCGGCGGCGATGCCCATGTTGCGCACCATGGACCGACCCACCAGGGCGACCTTGCGCTCGTGCAGCGAGGCGGCGTCGAGCACCTGCTGGAAGCGGTGGACGTGCGAGGCGAAAGAGGCGACGACGATCTGCCCCTCGGCCTGGGCGAAGACGTTGTCCAGGACCGTGCCGATGTTGCGCTCGTGGGCGGTGAAGCCGGGCACCTCGGCGTTGGTGGAGTCGGTCATGAACAGGTCCACGCCCTCCTCGCCGAGTCGGGCGAAGGCGCGCAGGTCGGTGATCCGGTTGTCCAGCGGGAGCTGGTCCATCTTGAAGTCACCGGTGTGCAGGACGTTGCCCGCGCCGGTGCGGATCATGACGGCGAGAGCGTCCGGGATGGAGTGGTTCACGGCCACGAACTCCAGCCCGAAGGGCCCGAGCTGCTCGGTCTGCCCCTCGCGCACGGCCAGCGTGACGGGGGTGATGCGGTGCTCCTTGAGCTTCGCCTCGATGAAGGCGAGCGTCAGCTGGGAGCCCACCAGCGGGATGTCGCCACGCAGCCGCAGCAGGTACGGCACGCCACCGATGTGGTCCTCGTGCCCGTGGGTCAGGACGATCGCCTCGATGTCGTCGAGGCGGTCGGCGATGTACTCGAAGTCCGGCAGGATCAGGTCGACGCCGGGCTGGTGGTCCTCGGGGAAGAGCACGCCGCAGTCGACGATGAGCAGCCTGCCGGCGTGCTCGAAGACGGTCATGTTCCGGCCGACCTCGCCGAGCCCGCCGAGCGGGACGATCCGGAGGCCTCCCTGCGGGATCGGGCCGGGCGCGGACAGCTCAGGATGGGGATGGCTCACGGACCCATCTTGCCAGGCGGTGCCGACGACGGCTCCCAGGGCCGCCGTCGTGGGACGCCGTGCCCTCGCCGGGCCGGCCGGCGGTCAGGCCGGGAGCAGCCCCTCCTCGCGGAGCATCGTGGCGAGCGCGTCGAGCTCCGCGTCGGCGGGCCGGACCAGTGGCAGCCGCACCACCGGGCACGGGATGACGCCCTGGAGGTGGAGCGCGTGCTTCGCCATCACCGCCCCCTGGCCGCCGCCCATCATCCCGGCGACGACGGGGCGCAGCCGGGCGGCGACGTCGCGCGCGCCGGGCAGGTCGCCGGCGTCGACCGCGCGCACCATCTCGGCGTAGTCGCCGGCGACCACGTGCCCGACGACGGAGATGACGCCGGACGCGCCGTGGGCGAGCCAGTCGAAGTTCAGCGCGTCGTCGCCGGAGTAGAACTCCAGCCCGGTGCGCGCCATCCGCTCGAACCCGGCGGGTACGTTGCCGGTCGCGTCCTTGACCGCCTTGATGCGGGGGTGCTCCGCGAGCCGGTCGAGCGTCTCGTCCCCGATCGCCACACCGGTGCGCCCGGGGATGTCGTAGAGGACCACCGGGAGGTCCACGGCGTCCGCGACCGCCTTGATGTGCTGGTAGACACCCTCCTGCGAGGGCCGGTTGTAGTACGGCGAGACGACGAGCAGGCCCTGGGCGCCGGAACGCTGGGCACCCTTGGCGATCCGGACCGCGTGCGCGGTGTCGTTGGAGCCGGCGCCGCCGATGATCATCGCCCGGTCCCCCACGGCGTCGACGACGGCCCGGACGAGAGCGTCCTTCTCCGGCTGGTGGGTCGTCGGGGACTCCCCGGTGGTGCCGTGCAGGACGAGGGCGTCGCAGCCGTCGTCCACGAGCTTGACCGCCACCGCGACGCCGGTGTCGACGTCGATCGAGCCGTCCTCGTGGAAGGGCGTCACCATCGCTGTCGCGACGGAGCCGAAGGTGCGCGACGGGACGCGCGGCGTGGCTGGCTGGGTCATGACCAGAAGGTAGCGCCGTCGCCGCCGGGAAGCAGTCAGGCGTCCCACATCCTGGCGGTTAACCTGGACCGGTGACCTCCGCGGACGACCTCGACCCCGACGACGTGCTCGGCTCCCTCATGCGGGGTACCGGCGCCGGTCCCGGCTCCTCGCCCGGGGGCATCGACCCCCACGCGGGCCACGACCACGGCGACCCGCACGCCGGGCACGACCACGCGGACCCGCACGCCGGGCACGGCCACGGCGACCCGCTGCGTCCGTCGGCCGACCTGTCGGTGCGGCCGGCGGTGGCCGAGGACGCCGCCGAGCTCGGGAACCTGCACGCCCGCACCCTGCGCGCCTCCCTCGCGGCCGGCACCGGGGCGGAGCTCGACCCGGTCGTCGCGTCGATGATCGACCCGGTCGAGCTGGGCCGGTCGTGGTCCTCGGCGATCACGGCGGCTCCCTCGCCGCAGCACCGCGTGCTCACCGCGCTCGCCGGGGCGCAGGTGGTCGGGTTCGCGGCGATCGCCCCGGCCGAGGTGGCCGTCGACGTCCGGGCCGCCGAGCCCGACGGCGGAGCGACCGGCGCGATCGACGACGGCGGAGCGCCCGGCACCACCGACGGTGGAGAGCCGGGTGCGGCCGACGCCGTCCAGCCCGGCACGACGTCGCCCGGCACCGCCGGCGCCGACGACGCGGGGTCCGTCGGAGAGATCCTGGCGCTCGAGGTGCCCGCGGCCTTCGGGCGGCGCGGGCACGGCTCCCGCCTCCTCGCCGCCTGCGTCGACCTGCTGCGCGACCAGGGCGTCCGCCGGGTGCAGACCTGGGCGGTGCAGGGCGACGACGCCCGGACCCGGTTCCTCAGCCAGGCCGGGTTCGCCCCGGCCGGGCTGCGTCGAACCCTCGACGTCGGCGGCCACGAGCTCGTCGAGACCTGCTGGTACGCCGAGATCTGAACGCTCTCCGTCGGTCACGACGCGGCCGACCGGCCGCGGTCCGCCGGCCCGACCGCTCTGCACGCAGGGCGCGAGCACCTGGTGCGGCAGTGGTGTCAGCCGAGGTCGAGCACCTGGTCCAGCCCGAACGTCAGGCCGGGACGGTGGACGACCTCGCGCACCGCGAGCAGCACCCCGGGCATGAAGCTCGTCCGGTCGAAGGAGTCGGTGCGGATCGTCAGCTGCTCCCCCGGGTTGCCGAGCAGGATCTCCTCGTGCGCGACGAGGCCGCGCAGCCGTACGGCGTGCACGTGGACCCCGTCGATGATCGCGCCGCGGGCACCGTCGACCTGGCTCTCGGTCGCATCCGGCACCGGGCCGAGCCCGGCCTCGGCGCGGCCCTCGGCGATGTGCCGGGCTGTCGTCACCGCGGTGCCCGAGGGGGCGTCCACCTTGTCCGGGTGGTGCAGCTCGACCACCTCGGCGGACTCGAAGAACCTCGCTGCCCGCCGGGCGAAGCTCATCGCCAGCACGGCGGAGAGCGCGAAGTTCGGGGCGATCAGCACGCCCAGGCCCTGCTCCCGCGTGGCGCCGGCCTCCGCGAGGTGCTCGCGCACCCGGGCCAAGGACTCCTCGGTCCACCCGGTGGTGCCGACGACGGCATGCACACCGGCGTCGATGAGCGCGTGCACGTTGGCCTCGGTCACGCTCGGCACGGTGAAGTCCACGGCAACCTGTGCGCCCGAGCCCGCCAGGGCGGCGACATCGTCGCCCGCGTCGAGACGCTCGACGAGCTCGAGGTCGTCCGCGCCCTCCACCGCCGCGCAGACGGTCGAGCCCATGCGCCCGTCGGCGCCGATCACTGCCACTCTCACTGCCGTCATGCGACGACCGTAGGCGATCCACCCGCGGGACGTCGTCGCGACCGAGCCTTGACCGTCGGCGACAGATGGTAGATTTCTACCATGCGTACCACCATCGACGCTGCGGGCCGCATCGTGGTCCCGAAGGCGCTGCGAGACGCGATGGGTCTCACAGCTGGACGGGTGATAGACGTGGTGTTCACGGACGGACGGATCGAGATCGACCTGCCGCCCGCCGAGGTGACCGTCGCCGGGGACGAGGGCATGCCCCGCCTCGTACCGACCGACGATCTCCCGGCCCTCACCGACGAGCAGGTCCGTGACACGCTCGAGTCCACGCGCCGGTGACCGCCGGAATCACCTGTGACACCAGTGTGCTGGTGCCCGCCCTCATCTCGTGGCACCGCGAGCACGAAGCGGCACGGCACGCGATCGCCGGCGGTGTGGATGTCGTCCCCGCCCACGTAGTCATCGAGTCCTACAGCGTCCTCACCCGCCTCCCGGCTCCGCACCGCATCTCGCCGGAGGACGCCGCGAACGTCCTCTCCCGACTCGCTGTGAGGGCGGTCGGCGTCCCCGACAGCACCTACCGTGCGTTGGTCACCGAGCTCGGACGCTCCCGCCTCACGGGCGGCGCGGCCTACGACGCTCTGGTTGCCGTCACCGCACGTCACCACCGCCTCCGTCTCCTCACCCGGGACCGTCGTGCACGCGGGACCTATGACTCGGTCGGTGTGGAGTACACGATGCTGTGACGGCACAGGTGGTCGCCGTATCCTCGCCCCATGGACGCCCGTACCGTCGAGCTGAGCACGCCGCACGGGCCGGCACGGGCACATCTGACCGAGGTGACGGGCGCCCGGGCCGCGCTGATGCTCGGCCACGGCGCAGGGGGCGGCGTGGGGGCGAAGGACCTCGTCGCGACGGCGCAGGTCGCCGAGGCGCTCGGGATCTCGGTCGCGCTCGTGGAACAGCCCTACCGCGTGGCCGGCCGGCGCGCCCCGGCTCCGGCGCGCCAGCTCGACGCCGCGTGGACGGCGGTGGCCGGGCACCTGACCCCGGGCCCGTTCGCGGGTCTGCCGCTGGTCACCGGGGGCCGCTCGTCGGGGGCGCGGGTCGCGTGCCGCACGGCTGGCGCCGTGGGCGCCGTCGCGGTCGTGTGCCTCGCGTTCCCACTGCAGCCGCCGGGCAGGGCGGAAAGGCCCAGCCGGCTGCCCGAGCTCGACGGCGCGGGCGTCCCGACGCTCGTGGTGCAGGGCGCGAAGGACCCCTTCGGCATGCCGCCCGGTGGACCTGGCCGGACGGTGGTGGTCGTCGAGGGCGACCACTCACTCAGCCAGGACCTCCCGTCGCTCCGGTCGGCCCTGACGGAGTGGCTCGACGTCGTCCTGCCGCGCTGACCGGCCGCCGTCTCGAGGGACGCCGAGGTCGCTGATCTGGCTGCTATAGCGACCATCCGAGCGAACTCGTCGCGACGCGTCGCAGACGGCCGGCCCGGTCCCAGTAGCCGCGACGTGTCGCAGTGGGCCGGCTCGGCTCCGTAGCCGTGACGTGTCGCACACAGCGGGCTCAGCCCACGTAGCCGCGACGTGTCGCAGTCGGCCGGCTCGGCTCCGTAGCCGTGACGTGCCGTAGACGGCCGGCCCGGCCCCCCGTGGCCGCGGCCCGGCTCAGGCGCTCAGCAGCGCGCCGGCGACGTCGTCCTGGAACGGCCCGACGACCACGAGCGAGCGCGGCGCCGCCGCGAGCTCGGCGGCGAGCTCGCGCACCTGCTCCGCGGTCACCTCGGAGATGCGGGCGATGAGCTCGTCGAGGCTGGTCAGCTCGCCGTGGACGATCTCGGCACGCCCGAGGCGGGACATGCGTGAGCCGTTGTCCTCGAGGCCGAGCACCATGTTGCCGCGGAGCTGGCCGACGCCGCGCTCGAGCTCCTCGACGGTGATGCCGTCGGTGGCGAGACGTCCCCACTCGGCCCTCAGCAGCTCGACCACCTGGGGGACGTTGCCGGGCGCACAGCCGGCGTACAGCCCGAAGGTGCCCGCCTCGGCGTAGGAGGACGCGAAGGCGTAGGTCGAGTAGGCGAGGCCACGCTTCTCACGGACCTCCTGGAACAGGCGCGAGCTCATCCCGCCGCCGAGGACCGTCGTCAGGACCGAGAGGATGTAGCGGCGGTCGTCACCTGCGGCGATCCCCGGTCCGCCGAGCAGCACGTTGGCCTGCTCGGTGGGACGGTTGACGGTCAGGGCGGAGCCCGTCGACGGCAGCAGCGCGGACTCGGGGCCGGGGACGACGACGGCACCCGAGCCGGGCACCGTGACGCCACGGGCGCGTGCCTGGACGGCGCCGATCCGGCGCTCGGCCGGGACGCCGTCGGCCTCGAGCTGCCAGCCGCCGCGCCGCACGCCCTCGAGGACGCGTGCGCACAGCTCGTCGTGGTCCACGCTGCCGGCGGCCGTCACCACCAGCTCGCTGGGGACGTAGGTCTCGCGGTAGTGCGCGAGGACCGCGTCGCGCGGTACGGCCCGGATGGTCTCCGGGGTGCCGCCGATGGGGCGGCCGAGGGGGTGCTCGCCGAGCACGGCGCGGGTGAAGCGCTCGTGGGCGACGTCGACCGGGTCGTCGTCATTCATCGCGAGCTCCTCGAGGATCACGCCGCGCTCGGTCTCGAGCTCGTCGGCGTCGATGACGGAGGAGGTGACCATGTCGAGGATGACGTCGACGGCCATGGGCAGGTCGACGTCGAGCACCCGGGCGTAGTACGCGGTGTGCTCCTTGCCGGTGGCCGCGTTGGCCTCGCCGCCGACGGCGTCGAACGCCTCGGCGATGTCCAGCGCGGACCGGCTGGGGGTGCCCTTGAACAGCAGGTGCTCGAGGAAGTGGGTGGACCCGTGGTGGCCGTCGGACTCGTCACGCGAGCCGACGGCCACCCAGGCGCCCACCGCCGTCGAGCGCTGGGCCGGCATCGCCTCGGTCAGGACCCGGATCCCGCCGGGCAGGACGGAGCGCCGGATGACGCTGCCGTCCTGCTCGGTTCGGATCTCGGTGCCCGGGGCGCCGGCCGGGCCCAGGTTCAGCGAATGCGGCATCCTCAGGCGTCGGCCCCGGCGGCGGCGTCGCCCTCGTCCGAGCCGCCCTTGCGGGTGCGGGTGCGCTCACGACGGCGACCGCCGTCGCGGCCACCCTCACGACGCTCCTCGCGCTCCTCGCGCGCGGGGCGCTCCTCGGACTCGGCAGCGGCCTCGCCGCCCTCCTCGTCCTCGACGACCGCGTGCAGGGAGAGCTTGCCGCGCGGGTCGATCTCGGCGAGCTCGACCTGGACCTTCTGGCCGACGCCGAGGACGTCCTCGACGTTCTCCACACGCTTGCCGCCCACCAGGCGACGGATCTGCGAGATGTGCAGCAGGCCGTCCTTGCCCGGGCTGAGGGAGACGAACGCACCGAAGGAGGTGGTCTTGACGACCGTGCCGACGAACCGCTCGCCGACCTCGGGCATCGTCGGGTTGGCGATCGCGTTGACGGCCTGGCGGGCCGCCTCGGCGGACGGACCGTCGGTGGCGCCGATGTAGACGGTGCCGTCGTCCTCGATGGAGATGTCGGCGCCGGTGTCCTCCTGGATCTGGTTGATCATCTTGCCCTTGGGCCCGATGACCTCGCCGATCTTGTCCACGGGGACCTTGACGGTGATGACGCGCGGGGCGGTCGGAGCCATCTCGTCCGGGGTGTCGATGGCCTCGTTCATCACGTCGAGGATGTACAGGCGCGCGTCGCGGGCCTGGGTCAGCGCACCGGTGAGCACCGAGGCGGGCAGGCCGTCGAGCTTGGTGTCGAGCTGGATCGCGGTGACGAACTCGCGGGTTCCGGCCACCTTGAAGTCCATGTCGCCGAAGGCGTCCTCCGCACCGAGGATGTCGGTGAGCGCCGCGAAGCGGGTCTCACCGTCCACGGTGTCGGACATCAGGCCCATGGCGATGCCCGCGACGGGCGCGCGCAGCGGCACGCCGGCGTTGAGCATCGACAGGGTCGAGGCGCAGACCGAGCCCATCGACGTGGAGCCGTTGGAGCCGAGGGCCTCGGAGACCTGACGGATCGCGTACGGGAACTCCTCGCGGGTGGGCAGCACGGGCACGAGCGCACGCTCGGCCAGGGCGCCGTGGCCGATCTCGCGGCGCTTGGGCGAGCCCACGCGGCCGGTCTCACCGGTCGAGTAGGGCGGGAAGTTGTAGTTGTGCATGTAGCGCTTGCGCGTCACCGGGCTCAGGGTGTCGAGCTGCTGCTCCATCCGGAGCATGTTCAGCGTGGTGACGCCCATGATCTGGGTCTCGCCGCGCTCGAAGAGCGCCGAGCCGTGCACGCGGGGCAGGACCTCGACCTCGGCGGAGAGGGTCCGGATGTCCTTCAGGCCGCGGCCGTCCATGCGCACGCCGTCGGTCAGGACGCGACGACGCACGGCGGACTTGGTGGCGGAGCGGTACGCGGCGGAGAGCTCCTTCTCGCGCTCGGCGAACTGCTCGCCGAGCTTCTCGAGCATCGCGTGGCGGATCTCCTCCAGGCGGGTCTCGCGCTCCTGCTTGCCGACGATCGTGATGGCCTGGGCGAGCTCGTCGCGCACGTGGGCCTCGACGGCCTCGTACACGTCGTCCTGGTAGTCCAGGAAGCGGGGGAACTCCGCCGTCGGCTTGGACGTGGTGGCGGCCAGCTCGGACTGCGCGTCGCACAGCGCCTTGATGAAGACCTTGGCGGCCTCGAGGCCCTGGGCCACGACCTCCTCGGTGGGGGCGGTGGCGCCGTGCTCCTTGATGAGCGTCCAGGCGTTGTCGGTGGCCTCGGCCTCGACCATCATGATGGCGACGTCGTCGCCCACCACGCGGCCGGCCACGACCATGGAGAACACGGCCTTCTCGATCTCGCTGTAGCGCGGGAAGGCGACCCACTGGTCGTCGATGAGCGCGATGCGGGTGCCGCCGATCGGGCCGGAGAACGGCAGGCCGGAGATCTGAGTGGACATCGAGGCGGCGTTGATCGCCAGGACGTCGTAGGAGTCGTCGGGGTGGATGGCCAGGACCGTCTCGACGACCTGGACCTCGTTGCGCAGGCCCTTGACGAAGGACGGGCGCAGCGGGCGGTCGATCAGGCGGCAGGCCAGGATCGCCTCGGTCGAGGGGCGGCCCTCGCGGCGGAAGAACGAGCCGGGGATCTTGCCCGCGGCGTACTGGCGCTCCTCGACGTCCACGGTCAGCGGGAAGAAGTCGAAGTGCTCCTTGGGGTGCTTGCCGGCCGTGGTGGCCGAGAGCACCATCGTCTCCTCGTCCAGGTAGGCGACGGCGGAGCCGGCGGCCTGACGGGCCAGCCGCCCCGTCTCGAAGCGGACGGTACGGGTGCCGAACTTGCCGTTGTCGATCGTGGCTTCGGCGAACTTGATCTCGGGACCCTCCATGGGTGCCCTCCTCTTGGTTCGTGGCGCACCGTCGGCCCGGCGGTCATCGATCGAGGCTCACGGAGGCCGGCGCTGGCCGACGTTCCGGGGGCCACTACCGAGGACCGGTCGTGCATCTCGGTGCGGGGTTGGTGTGGGTGTTCAGTTGTTCTGGCGGTCCGGGGCCTGGCCGGCGAACCGCACATGCACGACCGGCCCGGACCCGAGGGTCCGGACCGGTCCTTGGTTCAGCGGCGCAGGCCGAGCCGCGCGATGAGGCTGCGGTAGCGCTCGATGTCCTCCGCCTGGAGGTAGCCGAGCAGGCGCTTGCGCTGGCCGATGAGGAGCATCAGGCCGCGGCGCGAGTGGTGGTCGTGCTTGTGCGTCTTGAAGTGCTCGGTGAGGTCCTTGATGCGCTGGGTGAGCAGCGCCGCCTGGACCTCCGGCGAACCGGTGTCACCCTCGTGGGTGGCGTACTCAGCGATGATGGACTGCTTGACGTCGGCAGCGAGGGCCATTGGTTCTCCTGTAGGTCGTTGCACGGAGCACCGGGGCTGGTTCACCCGGGCATGACACATCCGTGGCCGGCTTGACGGCAAGAGGAAGAGT
The DNA here is from genome assembly GCF_009193155.1 of Georgenia subflava. Taxonomy (GTDB): domain Bacteria; phylum Actinomycetota; class Actinomycetes; order Actinomycetales; family Actinomycetaceae; genus Georgenia; species Georgenia subflava. The sequence goes on along the minus strand of NZ_VUKD01000006.1, from coordinate 13,757 downwards.
ATCAGCCGCGCAGGATCCCGCGCGAGCGGCCTTCGCCACAGCCGCTGCGCGCGGACCGGCGCGGACCGTGGCGCAGCTGCGGGTCGCACCGAGAAGTCCAGGACGGCTGCGGTCAGCCGCTCGGGAAGCTGACCTCGGGACGGGCCGGCGCCGGGACGCCGAGGATCGCGGCGGTGCGGGCGACGTCGTCGGCCATCTGGTCCAGCAGCGCCGGGACGCCGTCGAAGTCGACCATCGGGCGCAGGCGCTCGACGAGCTCGACCACGACCTCCTCGTCGTACAGGTCGAGGTCGGTGCGGCCGAGGACGTAGGCTTCCACGGTGCGCTCGACGCCGTGGAACGTCGGGTTGGTCCCGATCGAGACGGCGGCGGGCAGACGCTTGGAGGTGCCGTCGTCGGGGGCGTGCTCGGGCCGGATGAGCCAGCCGGCGTAGACCCCGTCGGCGGGGACGAGCCCGAGGTCGTCGGCGCGCAGGTTCGCCGTCGGGTAGCCCAGCGCCCGGCCGCGCTTGAAGCCGTGGACGACGACGCCGCGCACGCGGTGGGTCCGGCCCAGGACGTGCGCGGCCCCGGCCACGTCGCCGCCGGCGAGGAGCTCGCGGACCCAGGTCGAGGACCAGCGGCGGCCGGTGTCCGGGCAGGCGATGTCCTCGATGATCTCGACGCCGAAGCCCAGGCTCCGTCCGAGCTCGACCATGGTGTGCCGGTCGCCGGCGTTGGCGCGCCCGAAGCGGAGGTCCTCCCCCGCCACCACGAGGTGGGCGCCGAGGAGCTCCACCAGGTAGCGCCGCGCGAACTCCTCGGCCGTGGCCTGGGCGAACTCGAGGGTGTAGTCGAGGACGAGGACGGCGTCCAGCCCGGTGGAGGCGAGGCGCTCGAGCCGGTCGGTCAGGGAGGCGATGAGGACGAAGTCCTGCTCGGGCCGGTGGACGGTGGCCGGGTGCGGGTCGAAGGTGACCGCCACCGACGTCAGCCCGGCTGCCTCCGCCTCGGAGACCGTCGCGGCGAGCACCACCTGGTGGCCGCGGTGCACGCCGTCGAAGATGCCGAGGGTCGCCACGGTCGGGCCGAGGTCGGCGGGAACCTGGTCGGCTCCGTTCCACACCTGCACGTGGGTCCTCCTGAGACGGTGAGCGCGCTGCGCGTGGACGACCCTATCTCGGGTGCGCGCGGCGCCGGACGGGTGGTCAGGCCGGGTCGAGCACCAGCACCGGGCGGGCGCGTCCGCCGCGGTCGGCCAGCAGCGCCACGACGTGACCGTCGGGCGCCAGCGCCGCGGTGACGACCTCGGCGCCCGGACCGCCGCGGCGACCGGCCGCGTCCGCCGTCGGGGCGAGGAACTTGCCGACCCGGACGTCGGCGGTCTCGTCCGCGCCCAGGCGGCGCACCGGGAAGCAGGCGGTCGCCGCCTCGGTCAGGCTCATCACGCGCAGGCCCCGCGGGTCCGCGGAGCCGGCGTCCGCGCGCACCTCGGCGGCGAGCGCGTCCAGGGTGCGCGCGTCGGCAAGGGTGAAGGGCCCGACGCCGGTGCGACGCAGGGCCGTGAGGTGGCCACCGGTGCCGAGCGCGTCGCCGAGGTCGCGGGCCAGGGCCCGGACGTAGGTGCCCGACGAGCAGCCCACGACGACGTCGAGGTCGACCAGCGGCGGGCCGTCGCCGGTCACGACGCGCGGCTCGGCCGTGGCCTCGAGGCGGTGGATCGTGATGGGCCGGGTGGGCAGGACGACGTCCTCGCCGGCCCGCACGCGGGCGTAGGAGCGCTGCCCGTCGACCTTGATGGCGGAGACGGCGCTCGGGGCCTGGTCGATCGGGCCCCGCAGGGTCGCCAGCGCCGCCTCGAGCGCGTCCTTGTCCACCCGGCCGGCGGCGTCGAGGAGCACGCCGGCGCCCGGGGTCGAGGTGGCCTCGCCCTCGGCGTCGTCGGTCATGGTGCGCCCGCCCAGGCGGACCGTGGCGGTGTACTCCTTGTCGGCGCCGACGAGGTAGGTCAGCAGCCGGGTGGCGCGCCCGACCCCGAGGACGAGCACGCCGGTGGCCATCGGGTCCAGCGTGCCGGCGTGGCCGACCTTCTTGGTCGCGGCGAGCCGGCGGGTGCGTGCGACCACGTCGTGGCTGGTCCAGCCCTGGGGCTTGTCGACCACGAGCAGGCCGTCGGCGGCCGGGACGGCGCCGCGCGGGACCTCGGGCCGCGGCGACCCGGACGGGGTCACCGGCCGGTGACCCCGTCGTCGGCCTCGTCCTCGTCGGCGGAGTACGCGGCGAGGGTGTCCTCAAGCTCGTCGTCCTCGACGTCCTCGGCGAGGTCGTCGACCTCGTCCGGACGGCGGTAGGGGTCGGCGTCGCCGGCGTGCACGGCGGTGGCCGCGAGCCGGGCGAGCTCGGCGTCACGCTCGGCCGCGGCGCGCAGCGCCTCCTCGAGGCTGGCGGCGGTCTCGGGCACGGCGTCGAGCACGAACTCCAGGTTCGGCGTGAGCCGGATCCCGGTCTGCTTGCCGACCTCGGAGCGGATGAGGCCCCGGGCCGACGCGAGCGCGGCGGCCGACGCCGAGCGCTCCTCCTCCGAGCCGAGCACCGTGTAGAAGATCGTCGCGTTCTGCAGGTCACCGGTCACGCGCACGTCGGTGACGGTGACGAAGCCGAGCCGCGGGTCCTTGATCCGGGTGTCGAGCATGCGGGCGACGATCTGCTGGATGCGCTCGGCGAGCTTGCGGGCGCGGGGTGCGTCGGCCATGGGGAGTCTCCTTGCTGGTGGTGGGACCGCAGGCGGCCCCGCGGGCACTGTGTCCGTGCCGACGGAGCCGCCTGAGGTGTGCCGAGGACGTCAGGCGCGCGGCTTCTCGCGCATCTCGAACGTCTCGATGACATCGCCTTCCTGGATGTCCTTGGCGCCGAGCCCGATACCGCACTCGAAGCCCTCGCGGACCTCCGTGACGTCGTCCTTCTCGCGGCGCAGCGAGTCGATGGTGAGCTTGTCGCCCACCACGACGCCGTCGCGCAGGAGCCGGGCGCTCGTGCCGCGGCGGATCGTGCCGGAGCGCACGATCGAACCGGCGATGTTGCCGAACTTGGAGGACCGGAACACCTGGCGGATCTCCGCGGTGCCGAGCTGGACCTCCTCGTACTCGGGCTTGAGCATGCCCTTCAGCGCCGCCTCGACGTCGTCGATCGCGTCGTAGATGACCGAGTAGAACTTCAGGTCCACGCCCTCGCGGTCGGCCAGCTCGGCGACCCGCTCGGCGGGGCGCACGTTGAAGCCGATGATGACCGCGTTGTCCACGGTCGCCAGGTTGACGTCGTTCTGCGTGATGGCACCCACACCACGGTGGATGATCCGCAGCGCGACCTCCTCGCCCACGTCGATCTTGAGCAGCGCGTCCTCCAGGGCCTCCACGGCACCGGAGACGTCACCCTTGATGATGAGGTTGAGGTTCTCGACCTTGCCCTCCTCGAGAGCCTTGGTGAAGTCCTCGAGGCTGACGCGCTTGCGACGCTTGGCCAGCGTGGCGGCACGCTCGGCGGCCTCCCGCTTGTCGGCGATCTGCCGGGCGGTGCGGTCGTCGGGGGCGACGATGAAGGTGTCACCGGCCCGCGGCACCGACTGCAGACCGAGCACCTGGACCGGGCGGGCCGGTCCGGCGGCGGTGAGGGCCTCGCCGTGCTCGTCGAACATGGCCCGCACGCGCCCGTGGGCGGTCCCGGCCACGATCGAGTCGCCGACGTGCAGCGTCCCGGACTCGACCAGCACGGTCGCGACGGCGCCGCGGCCCTTGTCGAGGTTCGCCTCGATGGCGACGCCGCGTGCGTCCTTGTCGGGGTTCGCACGCAGGTCCAGCGCCGCGTCCGCGGTGAGGAGGACGGCCTCGAGCAGCTCGTCGATCCCCGTGCGGTTCCTGGCGGAGACGTCGACGAACATGGTGTCGCCGCCGTACTCCTCGGCCACGAGGTTGTACTCGGTGAGCTGCTGGCGGATCTTCGCCGGGTTGGCCTCCGGCTTGTCCACCTTGTTCACGGCCACGACGATCGGCACACCGGCCGCCTGGGCGTGGTTGAGCGCCTCGACGGTCTGCGGCATCACGCCGTCGTCAGCGGCCACCACGAGGATCGCGATGTCCGTCGCCTCGGCACCACGGGCACGCATGGCGGTGAACGCCTCGTGACCGGGGGTGTCGAGGAACGTGATGGGACGGTCCGTCTCCTCGTGCTGCGTGGTCACCTGGTAGGCACCGATGTGCTGGGTGATCCCGCCGGCCTCGCCGGCGACGACGTCCGTGGAGCGGATGGCGTCGAGCAGCCTGGTCTTGCCGTGGTCGACGTGACCCATGACGGTCACCACCGGCGGCCGCGGCTTGAGGTCCTCGTCGGTCTCGCCGGCCTCCTCGGCCTCGAGGTCGATGTCGAAGCTGCCGAGGAGCTCGCGCTCCTCCTCCTCCGGCGAGACGATCTCGATGACGTACCCGAGCTCGGCGCCGAGGGCACCGAAGGTGTCCTCGTCGAGGGACTGCGTGGCGGTCGCCATCTCACCGAGGTGGAACAGCACCGTCACCAGCGACGCGGGGTTGGCGTCGATGCGGTCGGCGAAGTCGGCCAGGGACGCGCCGGCCCGGATGCGCACGACCGTCGAGCCGTCGCCGCGCGGGACCTGCACGCCGCCGAGCGACGGCGCGGACTGCTGCTCGAACTCCTGGCGCTTCGCCCGCTTGGACTTCCGTCCGCGCACGGGCCGGCCGCCGGCGCGCCCGAAGGCGCCCTGCGTGCCGCCACGGCCACCTCGGCCACCGCCACCGGGGCGACCGCCGAAGCCGCCGCCCCCACCGGGACGACCGGCGAAGCCGCCGCCACCGCCGGGACCACCGGGACCGCCACCGGGACGGCCGCGACCGCCACCGCGGGCGGGGGCCGCGCCGGGACGCGCCACAGCGCTCTGGCCCGGCATCATGTTCGGGTTCGGGCGGGCGCCGCCCGGACGCGGCGCGGGGCGCGGACCTGCCGCACCACCTGTCCCGCCCGGACGCGGACCCGCGCCGGCGCCGGGGCGGGGGCCGCCGGAGCCACCGGGACGGGGCATGCCCTGGGAGGTGGCGAAGGGGTTGTTGCCCGGCCGCGGGCCGCCACCCTGACGGGGCATGCCCTGGGACGGCGCGAACGGGTTGTTGCCGGGCCGCGGCGAGCCGGGGCGCGGGGCGCCACCGGGACGGGCGGCCGGCTTCTCGGCCGGCGCGGGACGCGCGCCGGGCTTGGGGGCGCCGGGACGCGCGGCCGGGGTCGCCCGGGCCGCGGGTGCCTGCCCCGCCGGGGCCGGTGCCTCCGGTGCGCGGGGAGCCGGTGCCGTCGCGGCGGGCTTCTCGGCGGCGGGCGTCTCGGCAGCCGGCTTCTCGGCAGCCGGCTCCTGGACCGGCACCTCAGGCGCGGCCGGGGCCGCCGCCTCGGGTGCCGCCGGGGCGGCCGGGACAGCCGCGGGGGCCGCCGGGCCGGGCGTGGGGGCGGACTTCTTCTTCGCGGCACTCGTGCCGCTGGGCTTCTTCGGCGTGGAGTCCTCCGCCGGGGCGGCGGGGAATGCCTCGCGCAGCCGACGGATGACCGGGGCCTCGATCGTCGACGATGCCGACTTCACGAACTCACCCTGCTCGCGAAGCTTCGCGAGCACCGTCTTGCTGTCGACGCCGAGCTCTTTCGCAAGCTCGTGGACGCGGACCTTTGCCACAACTCTCCTGTCTCGGCCCGCCCGGGACAGGGTGGACCGTTCTTAGTGCTGGCAGCTCATCGCTGGGTACTCATCGGGTGCCCATCGGCTTCCAACCCGCTTTCTTCGTCGATGATTGATCACCGGGCGCATCTGACGCCTCGTGACGGACATGCTGGTCGAACCACGCCTGAACCCCGTCCAGCCGCACCGGCCCCGCTGCTCGCAGGGCCCGGCCGAGCGTACGACGGCGCACGGCGAGATCCAGGCACTCCTGGCTCTGGTGGAGCCAGGCGCCCCGCCCCGGAGCGCTCCGGGCCGGATCGACCACCACGGCTTGCGTGGCGCCGTCCAGCACGAGGCGGACCAGTGCGGACCTCGGGGCCCGGCCGCGACATCCCGTGCAGGTCCGAACCGGCCCGGCGAAGGGCGTAGGTGTCTTGCTGCGTCGACTCATGTGGGATTCCGGGCGCGTGCCCACCGGACACTCTACCCCGGCACGTCGCCGGGGTGCTCCCCCGGCTCCGCGACGACACCTGTGACCTCGGACGCGTCGGCGCCCGCCTCGTCCTCGGTGTCGGAGTGGATGTCGATGCGCCATCCGGTCAGCCGGGCGGCCAGGCGGGCGTTCTGCCCCTCCTTGCCGATCGCCAGCGAGAGCTGGAAGTCGGGCACGACCACCCGGGCGGCCCGGCCCTCGAGGTCGACGACCTCGACGCTGGAGACCCGCGAGGGCGAGAGGGCGTGCGCGACGAACGTCGCGGGGTCGTCGGAGTAGTCGACGATGTCGATCTTCTCCCCGGCGAGCTCGGCCATCACGGCGCGCACCCGCTGCCCCATGGGCCCGATGCAGGCGCCCTTGGCGTTGAGGCCGGGCACCGTCGCGCGGACGGCCATCTTGGTGCGGTGGCCCGCCTCGCGGGCGAGCGCGACGATCTCGACGGTCCCGTCGGCGACCTCGGGCACCTCGAGCGCGAAGAGCTTGCGCACGAGGTTGGGGTGCGTGCGGGACAGGGTGACCGAAGGGCCCTTCATGCCGCGGGTGACCTCGAGGACGTAGGCGCGCAGCCGGTCGCCGTGGACGTACTTCTCGGTGGGCACCTGCTCGTGGGCGGGGAGCACCGCCTCCATGTCGCCGATGTCGACGAGCACGGTCCGCGGGTCGCGGCCCTGCTGCACGATGCCGCTGATGATCTCCCCGGCCTTGTCCCGGTAGTTGCCCATCACCTGGTCGTCCTCGGCGTCGCGCAGCCGCTGGACGATCACTGAGCGAGCCGTCGCGGTGGCGATGCGCCCGAAGCCCGACGGCGTGTCGTCGAACTCGCCGACCTCGTTGCCCTCCTCGTCGACCTCGGTGGCCAGCACGGTGACCCGGCCGGTGCGCTGGTCGAGCTCCACCCGGGCCTTGTCCACCGCGCCGGGGGTGCGGTGGTAGGCCAGCAGCAGCGCCTCCTCGATCGCCCGGACCAGGACGTCCAGGCTGATGCCGCGCTCGCTCTCGATCAGGCGCAGGGCCGTCATGTCGATGTCCATCTGGTCCTCCTCAGGCCTGGTCGGAACGGTTGAGCTCGACCTCGACACGGGCGTCGGCGACCTCGGCGAGGGCGACCTCCTCGCGCTTGCCGTCGACGTCGAGCACCACGCCCGCCTCGTCGGCCTCGCGCAGCCGGCCGGTCCGCGACCTGCCGTCGGTGGTGCGCAGCGCCACCAGCCGGCCCACGGCACGGCGGAAGTGCCGCGGCTCGGTGAGGCGGCGGTCGGCGCCCGGGGTGGAGACCTCGAGGGTGTACGCGCCCTCGACGAGGTCGACGTCATCCAGGAGCGCGGAGATCCGCCGGGAGGCGTCCGCGAGCTTGTCGGAGTCCACACCGCCGGGCCCGTCGGGCAGGTCGAGAACGACGCGGACGACCTTGCGGCGTCCGGCGGCGGCGACGGTGACGTCCTCGAGGTACAGGTCCGCACCGCCGACGACCGGCTCGAGCGCACCGCGCAGCCGGGCTGCGAGGTCGGTGGGACGGTGGGCACTCATCTTCGGTGTCGCTCCTGGTACGAGGGTCGGGCTCGGCAGGCTCACCCTACTCACCCGGGCCTGGCCTCCGCGCGCCGCGGCTCGTGGCAGGATCGGCAGCGATGCGCACTCCAGCACCCGCCGTCGGCGTCCCGGCGCAGCCCGCTCCGGACCGGCCCGCCGCCCGGGCCCGCGGCCGACGCGCCCGCCGCGCGGCCGTCGCGCTGCTCGCCGCCGCGGTCCTGGCGGGCTGCGGGGTGCGGCTGGACTCGGCGCCGCCGGAGGAGCCGGCGCCGGACGCCGTCGAGGAGCTCCGGCAGGAGGCTGCCGTGGACGCGGCCACGATCGCCGCGACAGTGGCGGAGATCACGAGCGAGGACGAGGCGACGGCGGCGCTGCTGGAGCGGGTCGCGGCCGACGCCGGGGCGCACCTCGGCGCCCTCGGCGGGGTGTGGGTCGCCTGGCCCGAGGGCGCCCCGGAGGACGTCGAGACCAGCGACGTCGTCACGACACCGCCCGTGCCCGAGCCCGGCGCGGCAGACCTCCTCACGCTGCTGGCCGACGGTGCCGCCGAGGCCCGCTCCGGGGCGCTGCAGGCACCCACGGACGAGCTGGCGGCCCTGCTCGCGTCGGTCGCCGTCTCGCGCTCGCGCTCCGCCACGGCGCTGGCCGCGGTGCTGGGAACCGAGCCGCCGGCCGGCACGGCGGCGCCGCTGGACCCCCAGGGCCTGCTGGCCCGCGGCGTCGACGGGCCGACGCTCCTCGTGCTGGACCAGGCGCGCTACGCGTTCGAGACGGTCGCGGCCCGCACCGAGGGCGCCGCGCGCGAGCGGGCGACCACCCGCGCGATCCAGCTCCGGTCGCTCGTCGACGCGGCGGTCGCCGCCGGTGCGCCGGACGTCCGCCTCGGCTTCTACGACCTGCCGGGGCCGGACGCGGCAGCCGGGCTCTCGGCCGAGCAGGCGGCGGCCGTCGACGCCGAGGAGCGCCTGCTCGAGCACTGGCTCTTCAGCCTGGGCGTGGCGGCGCCCGACGCGCGCGCGGCTCTGCTGGACGCCGCCGCGCACGCCGCGGCCGAGGTCGAGGCGTGGGGCGGCACCCTCCGCGCGCTGCCGGGCCTGGCCGCCGCCTGAGCGGTTCAGCCGGCGAGCGCCTCGTCGACGAGCTCGCGCACGCGGGCGACCGCCAGGTCGGGGGCGATCTCCTCGCGTTCGCCGCTGGCCCGCCGGCGCACCTCGACCACGCCGTCGGCCAGGCCGCGCCCGACGACGAGGCTGAGCGGGATGCCGAGGAGCTCGGAGTCGGCGAACTTCACGCCCGCGGAGACCTTGGGCCGGTCGTCGTAGAGCACCTCCACACCGGCGGCCTCGAGCTCGCGGGAGAGCCGCTCGGCGGTGTCGAAGATCTCCTCGCCCTTGCCGGTGGCGAGCACGTGCACCTGGGCCGGAGCCACCCGCATGGGCCACACCAGGCCCCTGTCGTCGTTGTTGGCCTCGGCCAGGGCCGCCACCGCGCGGGTGACGCCGATGCCGTAGGAGCCCATGGTCACCGTGACCGCCTTGCCGTTGGCGTCCAGCACCTTCAGGTCTAGCGCCTCGGCGTACTTGCGGCCGAGGGCGAAGACGTGACCGATCTCGATGCCGCGGGCGAGCTCCAGCGGGCCGGAGCCGTCCGGCGCAGGGTCGCCCGCGCGCACCTCGGCGGCCTCGATGGTCCCGTCGGCGGTGAAGTCCCGGCCGGCCACGAGCCCGAAGACGTGCTTGCCCTCGGCGTCGGCGCCCGTCACCCAGGCGGTGCCCGGGGCGACGCGCGGGTCCAGGAGGTACCTGACAGCACCGGCGGCGCCGTCGCCGGCCTCGTCCCGCGGGGCGCCGTTGGGGCCGAGCACGGCGGGACCGATGTAGCCCTTGACGAGCTCGGGTCGGGTCTTGAGGTCCGCCTCGGTGGCGGGCTCGACGACGGCGGGCTCGACGGCGGCCTGCAGCCGCTTGAGGTCGACGTCGCGGTCCCCGGGCAGCCCGACGACGATGATCTCGCGGGTGTCGTCCGGATGGGTCAGCGCCAGGACGACGTTCTTGAGGGTGTCCGCCGCGGTCCAGGGACGCCCGGGCCGGGGGTGCAGCCGGTTCGCCACCTCGACCAGGGTGTCGATGGTGGGGGTGTCAGGGGTGTCGAGCACCGCGGCCGGCGGGAGGTCGGCGTGGTCGACGGGCTCGGGCGCGGGCGTCGTCACGGCCTCGACGTTGGCGGCGTAGCCGCCCGGCGAGCGCACGAAGGTGTCCTCCCCGATCGCCGTCGGGTGCAGGAACTCCTCGCTCATGGAGCCGCCCATCGCCCCGCTCATGGCGCGGACGATGACGTACTCGAGGCCGAGGCGCTCGAAGATGCGTCGGTAGGCCTGACGCTGCAGGCCGTAGGAACGCTCCAGACCGGCGTCGTCGACGTCGAAGGAGTAGGCGTCCTTCATGACGAACTCGCGACCGCGGATCAGGCCCGCACGCGGCCTGGCCTCGTCCCGGTACTTGGTCTGGATCTGGTAGAGCGCGAGCGGCAGCTCCTTGTAGGAGGAGTACATGTCCTTCACCAGGAGGGTGAACATCTCCTCGTGGGTGGGCGCGAGGAGGTAGTCGGCCTCCTTGCGGTCCTTGAGCCGGAAGAGGTTCGGCCCGTACTCGCTCCAGCGTCCGGTGGCCTCGTACGGCTCGCGGGGCAGCAGCGCGGGGAAGTGCACCTCCTGGCCGCCGATGGCGTCCATCTCCTCGCGGACGATCGCCTCGACCTTGGCCAGCACCTTCAGGCCCAGCGGCAGCCAGGTGTAGATCCCCGGGGCGGCCCGCCGGATGTAGCCGGCGCGCACGAGGAGGCGGTGGCTCGCGACCTCGGCGTCGACCGGGTCCTCTCGCAGGGTCCGCAGGAACAGGGACGACATCTTCATCAGCACGCGGGCCAGCCTACCGAGACGCGCGCTCGGTCCCGGACCTGGTCCGGACGCGGGGGCGCCGCGGTGCTGCCACCATGGTGGCGTGCCGGAGATGCCGGAGGTCGAGGGCCTCGTCCAGTTCCTGCGCGACCGCGCCGTCGGCCGCACCGTCGCAGCGGTCGAGGTGGGGGCGATCAGCGCGCTGAAGACCTACTCCCCCGCGCCCACCGAGCTCACCGGCCGGTCCGTGACCGCCGTGGCCCGGCACGGCAAGTGGCTGGACCTGACCACTTCCGACGACGGCGACCTCCACCTGGTCTTCCATCTGGCCAAGGCGGGCTGGCTGAGGTGGTACGACGCGGTGCCGAAGACGGTGCTCCGGCCGGGCCGCTCGCCGATCGCGCTGCGCGTGCGGCTCGACGACGGAGCCGGGTTCGACCTCACCGAGGCGGGCACCCGCAAGCGTCTCGCCGTGCACGTGGTCGCCCGGCCCGAGGAGGTGACGGCGATCGCGACGCTGGGGGTCGAGCCCGCCGACCTGAGCATCGAGCGGCTGCGTGAGCTGCTGGAGGGGAAGAACCAGCAGGTCAAGGGACTGCTGCGGGACCAGTCGGTCATCGCCGGCATCGGCAACGCCTACTCCGACGAGATCCTGCACGCCGCCCGGCTGAGCCCGTTCGCGCTGAGCCGCTCCTTCGACGACGACGCCGTCACCCGCCTGCACGAGGCGATCGGGGCGGTGCTCGCCTCCGCCGCCGAGCAGGCGTCGGGCCGCCCGGCCGCCGAGCTCAAGGACTCCAAGCGTCGCAGCATGAAGGTGCACGGCCGCGCCGGGCAGGCCTGCCCGGTGTGCGGGGACACCGTGCGGGAGGTCTCGTTCGCGGACTCCTCCCTGCAGTACTGCCCGACCTGCCAGACCGGCGGCAAGATACTCGCCGACCGGCGGATGTCCAAGCTCCTCCGCTGAGCAGGTGCAGGTGGGCCGAGCGCCGAGGGCCGCGCCATGCTCCCTCCCGCGGTAGTCGCCCGCCGATCGCTCAGGTGGCGTTCGCGGGGACGGGTTCCAAGGCGGCCGTACCGTCGCCGACGACGATCCGCTGGTCCGGGCACACCGGCCCGGGCAGCACTACCTCAGGGCGCGAGGCGAACCTGACGGTGACATCACCGGGCGTGCAGCCGTAGTCGAGCAGGGCGACTCCGCCCCCGGCGTCGACGGTGACCTCTTCGTCTCCTGTCACAACGGTCACGTCGTCGGGGCTGTCGTTGCTGATGGACAGGTCACCACGGTCACTGCATCCCGTCAGAGGCACAGTCAGGACCGCGCCGATGAGGCCGCCTGTCACGAGCCGTCTCGCACTGTTCATCCCGTCCGCCTGCCTTGTTGATCGACTAGTTCCCGCCGACGGTATATGTGCGGGGCAACCACATGTCGGTGACTTCATCACATCGTCACAACCTCCGCAGCGAACCTGCACGTCGCTGCCACCTGGTCGGGCGAGATCGGCCGAGCCGTGATGCGGGTGATGCACTAATCTGGTCATCATGCGCACCACGGTCACGATATCGGACGAGCTGCTCCTTGCAGCGAAACGTCGCGCCCACGAGCGCGGCGTCACGCTCGGAGCCATAGTCGACGCCGCGCTGCGCCGAGAGCTGACCGATACCGAGCCCGGCGCGGCGCCTCCACCGGTCCCCGTGTTCCGCGGTGGCACCGGGCCGCGTCCGGGTATCGACCTGACCTCCAGCCGGGCTCTTCACGAGGCGCTCGACGACGGCGTCGAGCTCGACGCGTTGCGGTGAGGTACCCGTGCTGCTGTTCGACGTGAATGTCGTCCTCGCCGCGCACCGCGACGACCACCCTCAGCATCAGGCGGTACGTCGCTGGTTCGACGAGGTCCTTGCCCGCGAACAGGCCTTCGGTGTCCCGACCGGCGTGTGGGCATCGTTCCTGCGCCTGGCTACGAATCGTCGGATATTCGCAGTCCCGACGCCTCGTCCCGAGGCATTCGCATTCATCGATGCGGTACTCGCACAGCCCCATTGTCTGCGGCTGGACCCCGGCCCCCGACACCTCACACTCCTTCGGCAGCTGTGCGACGAGGGCAGCGCGGTCGGCGATCTCGTCCCCGACGCCGTGATCGCTGCGCTCGCCGCCGAACACAGCGCCACGGTGGCGACGCTCGACCACGACTTCGCCCGGTTCCCGACCGTGCCGCACACCCTGCTGGCCACGACGTGACACAACTCCCCATACGGTGGGCTCGAGGTCGGGGTGAACTCAGCAGGCTCGGTGAGCCGTGTGCACATGGCTCAGCGTGGGCTCAGCCGGCGGAGTGCAGGCCGATCCGGTTGCCCTCCGTGTCCTGGAAGTAGGCGAAGTAGCCGCGACCGCCACCGATCTCGCGCTTGGGGAGCAGCACCGTCCCGCCCGCCGCCTCGACCCGGTCCAGAACCGTGCTGAGATCGTCTCCGCCGTCGAGGTACACCACGGAGCCGGCGTGGCTGGGCACGAAGCCCTCGCCCTTGAGCAGTGTCCCGCTCAGCCCGGTGGTGGGGAACAACGCGCCCTCGATGCCCGGCGCGCTGTAGCGGGTGAGCTCGGCCTGCAGGATCGCCCCGTAGAAGGCGGTGGCACGGTCGAGATCGGTCACCGGGATGTCGAACCACGCCACGACGTCGGTCCGCGCCTCGTCACTCATCGACTCGCCTCCTCGCTGGTCGTCCCATCGCCGAGCGACATCCCTGAAGGAGCGGTGGTGAGTCAAGGGGGTGTGGTGAGTCTGCTTGGGCTTGTTTTTTGCTTGTCCGGCTGGGTTTTGGGTGTGCTCGGTTGAGGCGTCGGGGTCAAGGCTCGCGCGGAGCGCGACCGCGCAGCGGCCGTAGGGCCTTGAGGCCGGCGCCGTGCCGGGCCACGATGTTCAACCAGCGGAGAAGCTCAACGGGTGTGTGCTCCCAGGTGTTGGTGGTTCCGGGGGTTGTGTCAGTTTCGCTCATCAGCGCCGTTTGTGGGCGGGTGTGCAGGCCCCGGGGGGCTGCTCGGTCATCCCTTCGCCGGTGTTCCCCTCGCGTGAAAGTGTTAGTGAGCGAAGGGGCGGCATGATGGGGTTCGCAGGTTCGACCGGGACGGGATCAATCACTATGACGGCCGC
>NZ_VUKD01000005.1 GCF_009193155.1 Georgenia subflava | reverse complement strand
GAACTGCTGACTACTTGCGTACCCTTCCATCAGGGGCCTCCATCGTCGTTGAGAGTGAAGCCACCTCCAGGATCTACCTCTGGAGGGACTCCCGAGGAGCGGAGGCCCCGCTCCTTCATGCCATCACGCTGCGGCGGTGTCGGTGGCGTGAAAACGGTGCGGAAGGTGTCGTTCGGCGAGAAGGGGCCGACGGGCGAGGGGAAGGCGTCGCGTGTGGGCGCGCGGCGAGTGACGGCGCGCGGCGGGTGCGGGCGGCGACGGAGCTGGTGTCGGGGGTCAGTGACGCACGAGACGCGGGCCGACGGTGCGCGCGCCGAGCGCCTCCACGCGCCGGCGCAGCTCGCGGTCGGCGGTGGCGACGACGACCTCGTTCACGCCGTCGGCGGCCAGCCGCGCGACGGTGTCGACGACCGCGTCGTCCCCGCTGCCCGGGGCGGCCACGACCTCGACGCCGTCCACGGGGGCCACCCCGCGGGCCGCGCCCTCGGTCACGAGCACCACCCGCGGGAACCAGGTCTGTCCGGGCAGACCGACGGCGGCGGCGTCGATCCCCGCCGGACCTGCGCCCGCGAGGTGGTCGCGCAGCCGCTCGGTCGCACCGTGCCGGTCGGCCCACCACCCGTCCGGGCGTGAGCCGACCACGTTCGCGGCGTCGACCACGAGCACCAGCCGGCGCAGCATGGTGCGCAGCTCGGGCAGCGCGTCGCCGAACGCCGGCAGCAGCTCGTGGTCCGCCAGGTCGTCGAGCGGGACCCAGGCGATCTCGAGGCTCTCCGGGTCCGACACGTGCGGGTCCAGCGGCCCGACCGCCTCGGCCACAACCGTGGTGTACGACCAGTCGGGGTGCACCAGGGCACGGGCGGCGTGCACGCGCAGCGACGTCGCGTCCAGGCCCGCTTCCTCGACCGCCTCGCGGACGGCGCCCGCCACCGGCGTCTCGCCGTCGCTGAGCGCCCCGCCGGGCAGTCCCCAGGTGCCGCCGTGGTGGGACCACAGCGCGCGGTGCTGCAGGACGAGCTCGGGCCCGTCCTCGGCGATGCGCCACAGCAGCAGCCCGGCCGCGCCGTTCAGGCCCCAGTGCCTGCTCCCGCACGCGCACTCGACCCAGCCGTCGCCCGGCTGGCGGTGCACGCGGGCGTCCGGTGGGCGGCCGGCGGGGGAGGTCACCCGCTCAGCCTGGCAGACCCGGGTCTCGCGGTCGCCCCACACCAGTGCCGGGTCTCGCCCCCACGCCGGTGCCGGGTCTCGTGGTCGCACCTAACAGCAGGGACGTGGCGGCGCGGTCGCCCCCACAACCAGTGCGGGGTACGGGGTCGTCCCACGCCGGTGCCGGGCCCGGGAGTGTTGCTCAGCCCTGGTCGTCCGCGGGATCGATCTGGCAGATGACCGCGCCGGTCGCCACGTTCTGGCCGACGGCGGCGGCCATGCCCTGCACCCGGCCGGCACGGTGGGCGACGAGCGGCTGCTCCATCTTCATCGCCTCCAGGACGACGACGAGGTCGCCTGCGGCCACAATCTCGCCGTCGGCCACCGCCACCTTGACGATCGTGCCCTGCATCGGCGAGGTGAGCGACGCGCCGTTGGCGCCGGCCGCGCTCCCGGCGCGAGCGGCCGCGGTCCGGCGCACCGGCCGGCGGGTCGCCCCGCGCAGCCCGCCGGAGATGCCCAGCCCGGCCGGGATGACGACCTCGAGCCGCTTGCCGCCGACCTCGACGACGACCCGCTCGGTCGCCTCCGCGGACTCCTCGGCGGCCGGTGCCGGCACCGGGGCGTCCTGCCGGGTCGAGGGGAGGGCGCGCAGGCGCTCGGCGTAGTCGGACTCGATCCAGGTGGTGTGCACCCGGAAGTCCTCGGCGCCGCCCGCCGCGACGAAGTCGTCCTCGGTGAGCACCGAGCGGTGGAACGGCAGGACCGTGGGGAGACCGATGATCTCGGTCTCGCGCAGCGCGCGCCGCGCCCGCTCGATCGCCTGGGTGCGGGTGGCTCCGGTGACGATGATCTTGGCCAGCATGGAGTCGAAGGCCCCGGAGACCGAGTCCCCGCCGACCACGCCGGTGTCCACGCGCACGCCCGGCCCGGAGGGCCAGGTAAGGGAGGAGATCGTGCCGGGCGCCGGCATGAACCCCGACGCCGGGTCCTCCCCGTTGATCCGCAGCTCGATCGAGTGGCCGCGGGTGGCGACGGCGTCGTAGCCGAGCGTCTCGCCGGCGGCCACGCGCAGCTGCTCGCGCACGAGGTCGATCCCGCTGACCTCCTCGGTCACGGGGTGCTCGACCTGCAGCCGGGTGTTGACCTCGAGGAAGGAGATGGTGCCGTCCACCCCGACGAGGAACTCGCAGGTGCCGGCGCCGACGTACCCGGCGGTGCGCAGGATCGCCTTGGAGGCCTCCACGAGCTGGGCCTCCTGCGCCTCGGTCAGGAACGGCGCCGGGGCCTCCTCGACGAGCTTCTGGTGGCGGCGCTGCAGCGAGCAGTCACGGGTGGAGACGACGACGACGTTCCCCTCGGCGTCGGCCAGGCACTGCGTCTCGACGTGCCGGGGCCGGTCGAGGAAGCGCTCCACGAAGCACTCGCCCCGCCCGAACGCGGCGACGGCCTCGCGGACGGCGGAGTCGAAGAGCTCGGGGATCTCCTCGCGGGTGCGCGCGACCTTCAGGCCGCGACCGCCGCCGCCGTAGGCGGCCTTGATGGCGATCGGCAGGCCGTGGGCGTCGGCGAAGGCGAGGACCTCGTCCGCGTCGGCGACCGGGTCGGCGGTGCCGGGCACGAGCGGGGCACCGACCTGCTGGGCGATGTGCCGGGCGGTGACCTTGTCGCCCAGGGCCTCGATGGCCTCCGGCGGCGGGCCGACCCACACGAGGCCGGCGTCGATGACGGCGCGCGCGAAGTCGGCGTTCTCGGAGAGGAACCCGTACCCGGGGTGGACGGCGTCCGCGCCGGAGCGGCGGGCGACGTCGAGGATCTTCGCGGCGTCGAGGTACGTCTCGGCGGCGCGCATGCCGCCGAGCGCGAACGCCTCGTCGCTGAGCTTGACGTGCAGGGCGTCGCGGTCCGGGTCGGCGTAGACGCCCACGGTGGCGATGCCGGCGTCGCGGCACGCGCGCGTCACACGCACGGCGATCTCGCCGCGGTTCGCGATGAGCACCTTCTTCAGCCGGCGTCGCTGTGCCGGCCGGCTCGAGGTGCTCGTCATGAACGCTCCTTGGTGGTGGGTCGATGGGACCGGCGGCTGGGTCGTCAGGGCCGACCGGTGGCCGGGTCGGCGGGCTGACCGACCCACGTTAGCCGTGGGGACCGGGCGGCTCCCAGCCCGACCTGCCGGGGCCGGGCAAGTCTGTTCAACCCGTCAAGCGTGACTCGGGTGCATTGTGGGATGTCCACAACCCTCGGCCGGGTGACGGGGAACATGATGGCCCTTGTTGTAGCAGCCGTACAAATCGTGCCGGCCGCGTCGGCCGACGGCAGGATGGCCTGATGGTTGTGCCCCCCTCGCCAGACGTCGTGCCCCTGCCGCACCCCGTGACCGGCCGGCTCTTCGGCTCGCCGGTGCCGCCGGGGACGGGCTGGCCGGGCGACCCGGCGGGGCCGACCACGGCAGCGGCCACGACGGCGGAGCAGGTCGCCGAGCTCGCCGGCGCCGTCCGGGACGTGGCCGACCTGGACGCCCACGTGTCGGTGTGCCGCGCCTGCCCGCGCCTGGTCGCCTGGCGCGAGTCGGTCGCCACCACCGGCCGGCGCGCCTCCTTCGCGGACCAGCCCTACTGGGGCCGGCCGGGCCCGGGCTTCGGTGACGCCCGGCCCCAGGTGCTGGTCGTCGGGCTGGCGCCGGCGGCGAACGGCACGAACCGGACGGGCCGGCTCTTCACCGGCGACCGCAGCGGCGACTGGATCTACGCCGCCCTGCACCGCGCGGGGTATGCGAGCCAGCCCGAGAGCTGGGCCGCCGGCGACGGGCTCACGCTGACCGGGATCCGGATCGTCTCCGCCGTGCGCTGCGCGCCGCCGGCGAACCGGCCGACGCCGGACGAGCGTCGCACCTGCGGGCAGTGGCTGGACCGCGAGATCACCTTCGTCGCGCCCGGCCTGCGCTCGATGCTCGCCCTCGGGTCCATCGGCTGGGACGCGGCGCTGGCCGCGGCCCGCCGCCTCGGCTGGACCGTACCCCGACCCAAGCCCCGCTTCGGGCACGGCGTGGAGACCGAGCTCCGCACCCCGGAGGGGCGGCCGGTCCGGCTGCTGGGCAGCTACCACGTCAGCCAGCAGAACACCTTCACCGGCAAGCTGACCGAGGAGATGCTCGACGCCGTCATCGCCCGGCTGTGAGCGCGGTCGTGCTCCACAGCTCGGGCACCGTCACACCGACCTGGCCGAGGAGGTCGCGCAGGAGCGGCAGGCTCAGCCCGACCACGCCGTGATGGTCGCCCTCGATGCCGGTCACGAACGGGCCGCCCAGCCCGTCGACCGTGAAGGCACCCGCGACGTGCAGCGGCTCGCCGGTCGCCACGTAGGCGTCGATCTCGGCATCGGTGAGGTCGGCGAAATGCACCACCGTGGACGACGTCGCGCCCACCTCGTCCGTGCCGGTCCCGATCAGCCAGTGGCCGGTGTGCAGCACGCCGGTGCGCCCGCGCATCGCCCGCCACCGGGCCGCCGCCTCCGCGGCGTCCGCCGGCTTGCCGACGACGGTCGGGCCGGTGCCGTCGTCGAGCTCGAGCATCGAGTCGCAGCCGAGCACCAGGTCGGCCGCGGTCCGAGCGGTCGCCCGGACGTCGCGCGCCTTCGCGCGTGCCAGGAGCAGCACCTGCTCGGCCGCCGGGACCGGCCCGGTGCCGGCCGCGGCCGCCGCGGCGGCCGCCTGGTCGAGCAGCGCCGGCTCGTCGACGGAGGAGACCTGCACCTGCGGCTCGATCCCGGCCGAGCGGAGGGTTGCGAGGCGGGCGGGGGAGGCCGAGGCGAGCAGCAGGGTCGTCACCGGGGCAGCCTACGGTCGGCGCTCAGGCGAGCGCCTCGCGCAGCACGTCCAGGCCCACCGAGCCGACGTCCAGGGCGCGGCGGTGGAAGACCTTGAGGTCGAACTCCTCGCCGCGGGCCTCGGCACCGGCGCGGGCGGTGTCGCGGGCCTCCTCCCAGAGCCGCTGGCCGATCTTGTAGCTCGGCGCCTGCCCCGGCCAGCCGAGGTACCTGTCGAGCTCGAAGGCGAGGAAGCCCTCGGCCATGTTCGCGTTGGCCCGCAGGAAGTCCCACGCCTTGGCTGCGTCCCACGTGCCACCGCCCCACTGCTCCGGTGCGGGCTTGCCCAGGTGCACGCCGATGTCGAGCACCACCCGGGCGGCGCGCAGCCGCTGCCCGTCGAGCATGCCCATGCGGTCGCCCGGGTCGTCGAGGAAGCCGAGATCGGCCATGAGCCGCTCCGCGTACAGGGCCCAGCCCTCGCCGTGGCCGCTGACCCAGGACGCCATCCGGCGCCAGAGGTTGAGCAGCTCCGCCCGGTACGTGGTCTGGCCGATCTGCAGGTGATGACCGGGCACGCCCTCGTGGTAGACGGTGGTGCGCTCGCGCCAGGTGGCGAACTCGGTGACCCCCTCGGGCACGGACCACCACATGCGGCCCGGGCGGGAGAAGTCCGCGCTGGGGCCGGTGTAGTAGATGCCGCCCTCGTGGGTGGGGGCGATGAGGCACTCCAGGCGGCGCACCGGCCCGGGGATGTCGAACTGGGTGTCGGTCAGGGCCGCGAGCGCCTCGTCCGAGGTGACCTGCATCCAGGCCTTCAGGGCGTCGGTGCCGTCGAGCAGCCGGTCGGGGTCGCGGTCCAGGCGGGCCATCGCCTCGGTGATGTCCGTCCCGGCGCCGTAGAGCTCGTCGGCGACCTCCTGCTGCTCGGCCACGATCCGGGCGAGCTCGGCCAGGCCCCACTCGTAGGTCTCGTCCAGGTCCACCTCCGCCCCGAGGAAGTACCGCGACCACAGGGCGTAGCGCTCGCGGCCGACGGCGTCCTCGCGCGGCGCGTCCGGCGCGAGCTCCTCGCCGAGCATCCGGGCGAGGTCCGCGTAGGCCTGCCGCGCGTCCGCGGCACCGGCCCGCAGCGACTCGGCCAGCGCCGTCGTGGGGGCCTCGCCGTCGGGCCTCGCGCCGTCGACGAAGGTGGTGAAGAAGGAGGTGTCGGCGTCGGCCAGCGCGTCCGCCTGCTTCAGGCAGGCCTCGACCTGGCGCAGCGCGGCGACGCCGCCGTCGGCCTGGGCCGCGCGCAGCGACTCCTGGTAGCCCTCGAGCGCGGCCGGGATCGCCTGGAGCCGCTGGGCGATCGTCTGCCAGTCCTGCGCCGTCGCCGTCGGCATGAGGTCGAAGACCTCGCGGACCGCCTGGACCGGGGAGGCGATGACGTTGAGGTCGCGGGTCAGCTCGCCGGCCTCGGCCAGCTCGACCGCCAGGCCGAGGCGCTCGCGCATGGCGGCGTGCGTCACCCGGTCGACGTCGTCGGCCGGCTCGATAGTCGCCAGCTCGGCCAGGGTGGCGCGCTCGAGCATGGTGCGCTCCTCGATCCCGGCGGGGGAGAGGTCGGGCAGCCGGTGGTCGTGCCCCGGCAGGCCAAGGCCGGTCGCGGCGATCGGGTCGAGGGCGACGCTGCGATGGACGTAGGCGTCGGCGATCGCGTCGGTCGGGGTGGCGGTGCGGGTGGGCTCAGACACGTCTCGAGCGTAGACCCGACGCCGTTGGGGCCTGCCATCCTGGCGCGATCTCCGGCGTCGTGGGAGACGGGGGCAGCTTCTCGATGCGCGACTCAGGGATGCATCGACCAGCGCCAGGTTCCCGCCCCGGCGGCCGCCGGGGCGCCCAGCGGCCGCCCGCGGTCGGTCCAGCAGCCGCGCACGCTCTCCGCGGCGGCGTCGGGCAGGCCGCCGAGCTCGTCGCTGCGCGTGCGGGCCGCGACGATCCCGGCCACCAGGGCGGCGAGCTCGACCTCGTCGGGCCGGCCGTGCAGCACCCGCACGGCCGGTGACGTCATCAGCGCCGGCCCGGCGTCCGCCAGGTCCTCGGGCCGTAGCCGGCCGAGCGCCTCGGTGACGGCGTCGTCCTCGCCGTCGGCCGACCACTCCGCCGGCGAGCCGGCGGAAGTCTGCGGGAGATCGGCCGTGGTCACAGCGGGATGTTCCCGTGCTTCTTCGCGGGCAGCGTCGCCCGCTTGGTCCGCAGCGCACGCAGGGCCTTGACGATCTGCACCCGCGTCTCGGCCGGGGCGATGACGGCGTCGACGTAGCCGCGCTCGGCCGCCTCCCAGGGGTTGACGAGAGCCTCCTCGTACTCGGCCACGAGACGCGCGCGCTCGGCCTCGACGTCGCCGCCGGACTCGGCCACCTGCTTCAGCGCCCCGCGCTGGAGGATGTTGACCGCCCCGCCGGAGCCCATGACGGCGATCTGCGCGGTGGGCCAGGCGAGGTTGACGTCCGCGCCGAGCTTCTTCGAGCCCATGACGATGTACGCGCCGCCGTAGGCCTTGCGCGTGATGAGCGTGACGAGCGGCACCGTCGCCTCGGCGTAGGCGTAGATGAGCTTGGCGCCGCGGCGGATGATGCCGTTCCACTCCTGGTCGGTGCCGGGCAGGAACCCGGGCACGTCCACGAAGGTCAGC
The DNA here is from genome assembly GCF_009193155.1 of Georgenia subflava. GTDB lineage: Bacteria > Actinomycetota > Actinomycetes > Actinomycetales > Actinomycetaceae > Georgenia > Georgenia subflava. The sequence continues at coordinate 311,694 of NZ_VUKD01000005.1, read as the reverse complement.
ACGGGGAGGTTGAAGGCGTCGCAGGTGCGCACGAAGCGGGCGGCCTTCTCCGAGGCGCCGATGTCCAGGGTTCCGGCCATCTGCAGCGGCTGGTTCGCGACCACACCGACGGGGCGGCCCTCCACGTGCCCGAACGCGGTGATCATGTTCGGCGCGTACCCGGGCTGGACCTCGAGCATCTCGCCGTCGTCGAGGACCTGCTCGACGACGGTGCGCATGTCGTAGGGCTGGTTGTCGGAGTCCGGGACGAGCGTGTCGAGCGACCGGTCGTCCTCCGAGACCTCCAGGCCGGCGGCCGCCTCCGCCTCGGAGACCGGCCAGCTCGGCGGATCGGAGAGGTTGTTGGACGGCAGGTAGCTCAGCAGGGCACGGACGTAGTCGATCGCGTCGTCCTCGTCGGCGGCCTGGTAGTGCGCGACGCCGGAGCGCTGGTTGTGCGTGGCCGCGCCGCCGAGCTCCTCGAACCCGACCTCCTCGCCGGTGACCGCCTTGATGACGTCCGGGCCGGTGATGAACATGTTGGAGGTGCCCTCGGCCATGACGATGAAGTCGGTGAGGGCGGGGGAGTAGACCGCGCCGCCGGCGCTGGGCCCGAGGATGAGCGAGATCTGCGGGATGACGCCGGACGCGGCGACGTTGCGGCGGAAGATCTCGGCGAACTGCGTCAGCGCGGCCACGCCCTCCTGGATCCGTGCGCCGCCGCCGTCGGAGATGCCGATCAGCGGCACCCCGGTGCGCAGCGCCATGTCCATCACCTTGGTGATCTTCTGGCCGTGCATCTCACCGAGGGACCCGCCGAAGACGGTGAAGTCCTGGGAGTACACGCACACCTGGCGTCCGTCCACGGTGCCGTAGCCGGTGACGACGCCGTCGCCCGCGATCCGCTTCTTCTCGAGCCCGAAGTTGGTCGAGTGGTGCGTGGCGAACGCGTCGAGCTCGGTGAACGAGCCCGGGTCGAGCAGCGCCTCCAGGCGCTCGCGGGCGGACTTCTTCCCGCGCTTGTGCTGCTTCTCCTCGGCGACGGCGGCCGGTCCGGCGATCCCGCGCTCGTGGCGGTCGGCCAAGTCGGCGAGCTTCTCCGCGGTGGTGGAGGTGGGCGCCGGGGTCGGCAGCGGCGAGGACGCCACGGACGGCTGTTCGGAGGGCGGGGCGCTGGCGGTGGTCGGGTCGGTCACGCCCGCCAGCGTAGTTGTCGGTTCCCCACGTCTCGCTGCGGGGAGCGTGCGTGTCCGGCCCGGCTCGGTTGTCGGAGTCCCACAAAACGCGCGGAGAGGCGCAGGTCGCCGGTGCGGATCGGTTTCCGACCATTCGCTCCTGGAACATCCGTAAGGGAATGACCGTACGGATGTTCCAGGAGCCGCCGTGTTGCCTGCCGCCGCGCCGCCGTGCCGCGGCTGTGCCGTGGCGCGTCACAGTTCCGCCGCGCCGTCCGTCCGCCCAGGCCCCGGTGGCACGATGGGGCCCATGGCGACGCAGGACCGGGACTCGCGCGGGCCGCGCTCACGCAGTCAGGTGCTGCGTGCCCTCCGCGGTGCCCCGGACGGACTGGCAGCGCGCGAGATCGCCGGTCTCGTCGGGCTCCACGTGAACTCCGTGCGGTTCCACCTCGGACGCCTTGTCTCCGACGGTCTGGTCGAGCGCGCCACCGCGCCGAGCGGCGTGCCGGGGCGTCCCGCGCTCCGCTTCACCGCCGTCGCCCGGCCGAGCTCGCGCGACGCCGCCCGCGACTTCCGCTCCCTGGCCGAGGTGCTGGCCGCGCTCGTCGCCGATCTGGGTCCGTCCGGCGCGCTCACCGAGCAGGCCGGACGGGCGTGGGGGCAGTCGCTCGCCGGGCCGGATGCGGGCGGTATCACCGACTCCGAGGCGGCGCTGACCCTGCTGGTCGACGCGCTCGAGGAGGTCGGCTTCGACCCGGGCACCCGCACGGTGGGGGAGCGGATCGAGGTCCTGCAGCAGCACTGCCCGTTCCTCGAGGTCGCCGAGGCGCACCGCGACGTCGTCTGCACCGTCCACCTTGGCCTGATGCGCGGGCTGCTGGAGCGCACCGACGCACCCCTGCTCGTCGAGCGGCTTGTTCCGTTCGCGACGCCGCAGGGATGCATCGCGGAGCTGCGGCACCGGGACGCGTCGCGGAGTTGACGTACCGCTGCACGAACGCAGCGGGACCGACGGACGCACTCGGGGCGGGCGCACGTGCGACAGGCGTGCAAGCGACACACGCAACCCGACCGAGACCAGGGGAGCGGGTGGGCTCGCAGCCGAAGGTCAGGTTCGGGGATGCGTGGCGACCAGCTCGGTGTCGGCGCCGATCGCGCCGAGCTTGGCTGCGCCGCCCGGGGAGCCGAGCGCCGTCGCCCGTCCGGGCAGCGGCTGGTCGAAGAAGCGCGCGTTGTCTGCCAGGAAGGCCTCCTGGCCGTCGGGCAGATCGTCCTCGTAGGTGATCGCCTCGACGGGACAGACCGGCTCGCACGCTCCACAGTCCACGCACTCGTCCGGATGGATGTACAGCGTGCGCTCGCCCTCGTAGATGCAGTCGACCGGGCATTCGTCAACGCAGGCGCGGTCCATGACATCGATGCACGGAGCGCCGATCACGTAGGTCATCTCATCTCCTTACGACCCTTGCATTCTTCGCCGCCAAGGCGGTTAATACAAGTACGACTCGTGCAAACTGATCCGAGGGAGAGAACGATGAGTTCCACCGCCGCCGAGCCCGCCGTCCGGGCCGCCGAGGAGCACCACGCCGAGCTCTGGGCCGAGCTGACCGAGGCCACGTACGCCCTCATCGACGCGGTCGCGCGCGGTGAGGACGCCGGCCCGGCGCGCGCCGCCCTGCTGGACTACCTCCGGGCCGAGGTGATCGCCCACCTGCGCACCGAGCAGCTCGTCCTGTACAACCTCGCCCGGGGTGCCGGACTGCAGCCGCTGGTCGCCTCTCTCGAGCTCGACCACCGTGCGATCCTGCGACTGGTCGAGACCCTGGAGAACGCGCCGTCCGATCTCGCCGCCGCACTGGCGGCCCGCTCGCTGCTCCTCCTCTTCGCGCTGCGCATGGAGAAGGAGGAGAAGGTGCTGCTCCCGGCGCTCGCCGAGCACGGCATCGACGTGGCCGACCTGCTGGCCGGGCGGCCCGAGGTCGTGGGCGCCCGCTGACACCGCCTGGTGCGGCGGTTCCGGCGCGACGCCGAAGTCCTGCCACGGCCCGGGAGTGGTTGGCTGGTGCCATGGACGATGCCGCACCCTCCAGCCCCTTCGCGCGGGTGGAGCGCGTCGAGCGCACCGGCTCGACGAACACGGACCTGCGCGCGGCTGCCGCCGCCGACCCCGGCGCCTGGCCGCACCTCTCGGTGCTGGTCGCGCGCTCGCAGGAGGCTGGGAAAGGCCGGGCTGGACGGGCCTGGGTCACGCCGGCGGGCACGGCGCTCACCGCGTCGGTGCTCCTTCGCCCGCGCGTCCCGCCCGCGCGGCTGCCGTGGGTGACCCTGCTCGCCGGGCTGGCCCTGCACCGCGCCTGCGCCACGCTTGCCCCCGGTGTCCCGACCGGGCTCAAGTGGCCCAACGACCTCCTTGCCCTGGGCGTCGGCGAGGAGCTCGACGGTTGGGGCCGGGACCGCAAGCTCGCCGGGATCCTGACCGAGGCCCTGCCCCCCGCACCACCACCCGGCCGGCCAGGTGCCGCCGTCGTGCTGGGCGTGGGCCTGAACGTGGCCCAGGACCGTGCGCAGCTCCCCGTGCCGTGGGCGACGTCGCTGCGCATCCTCGGCTCCGCGGCCGCACCCTCCGACGCCCTGGACGCGCTCGGCCGGGAGCTCGCGGCGGTGCTGCGGCGCTGGGAGGAGGCCGACGGCGACGCCGAGAGCTCCGGGCTCGCCGACGACGTCCGCGCGGCCTCCACGACCCTCGGCCGGCAGGTCAGCGTCGAGCTACCTGGCGGCGAGATCATCCAGGGACGGGCCGACGATCTCGGGCCCGACGGGCACCTGCTCGTGACCACCACGGAGGGCGCCACGGTGACCGTCGCCGCCGGCGACGTCCTCCACGTGCGGGTGCCCGGCTGACCGGACGATACGCTCGGGGTGTGAGCGCAGACACGGACGGGGCACCCTCGAGGCCCTCCGACGGTGAGCTGCCCGACGGTCCGCGCGCGGACGACATCGGCGAGACCTCGAGCCCGCCCCACGTCTCCTCGACCGTCCAGGACTACCTCGAGCAGCTCCTCGGCGGCTCGCTGCGCTACACGATCGTCGAGATGGCCGAGCAGGCCGGCGTCAGCGTCGACTTCGCCCGCACGTTCTGGAAGGCCATGGGGTTCCCTAACGTCCAGGACCACGTGGCGATGTTCGGCGACATCGACATCAACGCGCTGCGCGTGATGGGCGCGCTGCTCGACGACGGGCGCATCGACACCACCACGGCGATCTCGCTGCTGCGGGCCCAGTCCCACACCACCGACCGGCTCGTGCTCTGGCAGACCGAGACGCTCGTCGACGGCGCCGCCCGCAGCCTGGAGCTCGACGACGTCTCCGCCCGCCTGGTCGTCCTCGACAAGCTCCCCGGGATCGTCGACGTGCTCCAGTCGCAGCTCAACTACTCCTGGCGGCGCCAGCTCGCCGCGCTCATGGTCCGCACCGAGGCCGAGGTCGCGGACAGCCGCCGGCCGGACACCGACCCCTTCCACATGCCGCTGCGGCGGGCGCTGGGCTTCGTGGACATGGTCGCCTACACCCGGCGTTCCACCGAGCTCGGCACCCACGCGCTCGCCGAGCTGGTCCAGACCTTCGAGTACACCTCGCGCGACGTCATCACCAGCCACGGCGCCCGGGTCGTGAAGACCATCGGCGACGCCGTGCTGTACATCGCCGACGACGTCACCACAGCCGCCGACGTCGCCGCGGAGCTCGTCGCCGAGCTGCAGGCCAAGAAGGACATGCTCCCGGTGCGCGCCTCGCTCGTGTGGGGCGGCGTGATCTCCCGCAACGGCGACGTCTTCGGCCCGACCGTCAACCTCGCCTCCCGCCTGGTCGACGTCGCCCCGCCAGGCGCCATCCTCATGGACCAGGCGACGGCGGACGCGATGGCCGCCGGCCCCGCCGCCAGCCGCTACACGATGGTGCGCCGCGAGGTCGCCGAGCTGCAGGGACTGGGGCAGGTGGCCCCCATCGAGCTGCGTCGTCGGCCCGTCTGACCCGCACTGCCCGGACCGCGACGGCAGGGGCCCGCCCGCCCGACGACGACGCCGTCCACCGCTCCGACCCGCTGCGGCAGCGACGCCGACGACACCGTCGGCAAGCGCGTGACCTGCACAGTCGTCCGACGGTGAAGATCATTTGACCCGTTCTTGGGATTCTGCCCTACGATGACGACGTGACTAACGTGCTGCTCGTAGAGGACGACCCGGCCATCGCCGAACCGCTGGCCCGCGCCCTCGGTCGGGAGGGCTACGACGTCCGTCCGCACGGGACCGGACAGGCCGCGATCGACGACCTCGCCAACGGGGTGGACCTGGTGGTCCTGGACCTCGGACTGCCGGACATGGACGGCCTCGACGTCGCCCGCCACATCCGCAACCAGGGCCTCACGCTGCCGATCCTCGTGCTCACCGCCCGGGCCGACGAGGTCGACCTGGTGGTTGGCCTGGACGCCGGCGCGGACGACTACGTGACCAAGCCGTTCCGGCTGGCCGAGCTCCTGGCGCGCGTGCGGGCGCTGCTGCGGCGCGCCGGCGGCGACATCACCGAGGAGGACGAGCTCGTCGCGCAGGACGTCCGGGTGGACGTCGCCGCGCACCGGGCCTTCCGGGGCAGCCGGGAGATGCACCTGACGGCCAAGGAGTTCGAGCTGCTGCGCGTCCTCGTGCGCGACGCGGGCTCCGTCGTCGGCCGCGAGACCCTCATGCGCGAGGTCTGGGGGACCGACCCGACCGGCTCGACCAAGACGCTGGACATGCACGTGTCCTGGCTGCGGCGCAAGCTCGGTGACGACGCCAACGACCCGAGGTACATCACCACGGTGCGCGGGATGGGCTTCCGCTTCGAGACCTCCGGGAGCTAGTCCGCCGTGCGCCGTCGCGCCATCCAGATGATCGTCACCGCCGTGACGGTGGCGGTGCTCATCCTCGGGGTGCCGATGGCCGTGTTCGGCGCGATCTTCGTCTGGGAGGGCGAGCAGTCCTCTCTGGACGTGCGCGCCTCCCACCTCGGCCGTTCCGTCGAGCGTCGCATCGCCGACGGCCTGGACCTCGACAACGCGATGCTCGAGCCGTGGGTGGGCGGCAGCACCAACCTGGAGGCGGCCATCCTGGTGCGCGCCCCGGGCGGCGAGGAGTTCCGGGCCGGGCCCGTCTTCACCGACCGGGTGGTGCGCTCCTCCCAGCTGACGCCGTCCGGGGGGACCATCCAGATGGACGTCGACGCCGCCGAGGTGCGGTGGAAGGCCATCCAGGTGGTGGCCTTCGTGATCGCCGGGGCGATCGCCGCGCTCCTCGTCGGTGTCATGGTGGCGCGGCGCCAGGCCCGCAAGCTCTCGGCACCGCTGATCTACCTCGCCGCCTCCGCCGAGCAGATCGGTTCCGGGCAGGTGCGCCCGCGGCTGAAGCCCTCCGGGGTGGAGGAGATCGACCTCGTCGCCGCCGAGCTGGTGCGGACCTCCGACCGGATGGCCGGACGCCTGGCCGCCGAGCGGCAGTTCGCCGCCGACGCCTCCCACCAGCTGCGCACGCCGCTCACGGCGCTGTCGATGCGGCTCGAGGAGATCCTCACGGTCGCCGAGAAGGAGGAGGTCCGCGAGGAGGCCCGGGTCTCGCTCGAGCAGGTCGAGCGGCTCACCGGCGTGGTCGAGGACCTGCTGCGCACCTCCCGCTCCTCGCGGGGCGGCACCACCGAGGCCCTCCACCTGGGCGAGGTGTTCGCCCAGCAGGAGGAGGAGTGGGCGAAGAGCTACCGGAAGGCGAAGCGCGAGCTCATCCTCGACGACGCCGCCGGCATCGCGGTCCTCGCCTCGCCCGGGTCGCTCGCGCAGGTGCTCGCGACCCTGCTGGAGAACGCCCTGAAGTACGGCGCCGGCACCACCAAGGTGATCACGCGGGAGTCCGGCACCGGCAACGGGGTATTCATCGACGTCTCCGACGAGGGCGAGGGCGTCGACGACGAGCTCGCCCCCGAGATCTTCACCAAGCACGTGTCCGGCGGCTCGGGTACGGGCCTGGGGCTGGCGCTCGCCCGCGACCTGATCGCGGCCGACGGCGGTCGGCTCGAGCTGAGCCAGCGCCGCCCCCCGGTCTTCACGATCTTCCTCAACGCGCTACCGGCCTCGCTCGACCCGGACGTGGTGCTCCCGCAGGGGGCGCTGGTCTCGGTGGGGCGCCGACGTCGTCGGCGCTGACGGCGACGAGAGGCGTCGGCCCTGACAGCTACGAGAGCCTTCGGGCGCCGCGGGGTTGCTGCTCGGGACTGCCGGCGCCGCCCCCAGTCCTCGCCCGGAGGGGCTGGTTGAGCTATCGGGCGCCGATATCGGTGACCAGTCGGAGATCGTGACGCGCCGGGCGGAGCCGTCGGTAGGACCGGTGCTCAGTGCCGCGCGGGCCCGGTGAAGACCAGGTAGCGGTAGCACAGGTACCGGAAGGCGGTCCCGAGCACGAGCCCGACGCCGTTGGCGGCGATGTTGTCCGCCACCGGTGAGGTGAGGCCGAGCACGTAGTGGCTCACCGCGAGGCAGGACACGGCGATCGCCATCCCACCGAGGTTGACCAGCACGAACATGAGCAGCTCCCGCCGCGCGGAGGAGCGTCGGGTGCCCGCGAAGGTCCAGTGCCGGTTGCCCAGCCAGGCGACGACGACCGACACGGCTACCGAGATCACCTTGGCCGTCAGCGGCTTGTCGCCGAGCAGCTCGCCCGGGCCGAAGCGCAGCAGGTTGAACAGGCCGACGTCGACGACGAACGCGGTGCCGCCCACCGCGCAGAACTTGACCAGCTCCAGCAGCCACGCCAGCACCGACTGCCCGCGCAGGAGCCGCTGCGCCGTCCGGCCGAGCCGCGTCGACGCGGCACCGGGGACGTCGACGACCGTCGAGGCCGTGGCAGCCGTGGCGGCCGCGGCCCCGGCGGCACCGCCGGCGACCGGAGCTCCCGCCGTCCCAGCGCCGTCGCCAGGAATGCCGCGCGGGGCGGCCTCCTGGGTGCGGGACGTGGTCACCCGCCCAGCGTAACGGCGCCCCGGTACGGCGGACCCTTCCGGACGCGAGACGTGGTGACCGGCACAGGCTCACGGCGGCTACGCTCGACCACCGTGGATGCACCGGTGGTGGCAGTCGTGGGCGGGGGCCAGCTGGCCCGGATGATGCAGCAGCAGGCGATCGCGCTAGGCGTGCAGCTGCGCGTGCTCGTCGAGTCGCCCACCGTGGCCACGGCCCAGGTGGTGCCGGACGCCCCGGTCGGCGCCGCGGCCGACGCCGACGCGGTCCGCGCGCTCGTCGACGGCGCCGCCGTGCTCACCTTCGAGCACGAGCACGTCCCGGGCGACCTGCTGCGCGCCCTGGAGGCCGAGGGCGTGCCCGTGCGGCCGGGGCCGGACGCCCTGGTCCACGCGCAGGACAAGATCGTCATGCGCACCCGCCTCACCGAGGTCGGCGTGCCCTGCCCGGCCTGGGCCGCCGTCGCCACCGAGGACGAGCTGGCGGCGTTCGGCGACGCCACTGGCTGGCCGGTGGTCGTCAAGACCGCCCGCGGCGGGTACGACGGCAAGGGGGTCCGCGTGGTGGGTTCCGCCGCAGAGGCCGCCGACTGGCTGACGCGGCTCGCACCCGGAGAGGCGTTGCTGGCCGAGGAGAAGGTGCCCTTCACCCAGGAGCTCGCGGTGCTCGTGGCCCGGCGGCCATCCGGCGGCCCGGACGGCGCCGGCGAGGTGCGCATGTGGCCGGTCGTGCGCACCGTCCAGGAGAACGGCGTGTGCGCGGAGGCGGTCGCGCCCGCGCCCGGCCTCTCGGCGGAGACCGCGGCCCGGGCCAAGGAGATCGGCGAGCGCATCGCCACCGGCCTCGGCGTCACCGGCGTGCTCGCCGTCGAGATGTTCGAGGTGCACCACGACGACGGCAGCTCGCGCCTCGTCGTCAACGAGCTCGCCATGCGCCCGCACAACTCCGGCCACTGGACCATCGACGGCTCCGTCACCAGCCAGTTCGAGCAGCACCTGCGCGCCGTCCTGGACCTGCCGCTGGGGGAGACCGCCGCGACGGCCGAGCACAGCGTCATGGTCAACCTGCTGGGCTCGGCCCTGGCCGACCCGCGCGACGCCTACCCCGAGCTGATGGCCCGCTACCCGCAGGCCAAGGTGCACCTGTACGGCAAGGAGGTGCGCCCGGGGCGCAAGCTCGGGCACGTCACCGTCACCGGGCCCGACCTCGACGAGGCCCGCCGGGTCGCGCGCGGTGCCGTGGCCCTGCTCCGCGGGGACGACGTCGTGCGCTCTCGGTGAACCGGGCGGCTCGCGTCACGTCTGCGGTGCCAGACTGACGCGAGGCACCGGCTCCGGCGCCTGTCGTGGGTTCGAGGAGGCAGTGATGGGTGCAGCGGTCGGGATCGTCATGGGGTCGGACTCCGACTGGCCGGTGATGAAGGACGCCGCCGACGTCCTCGCCGACTTCGGCATCGAGACCGACGTCGACGTCGTCTCCGCCCACCGCATGCCCGCCGAGATGATCGACTACGGGCGCACCGCCGCCGAGCGCGGCCTGCGGGTCATCGTCGCCGGGGCCGGGGGAGCGGCCCACCTGCCCGGCATGCTCGCCGCCGTCACGCCGCTGCCCGTGATCGGGGTGCCCGTGCCGCTGCAGCACCTCGACGGCATGGACTCCCTGCTCTCCATCGTGCAGATGCCGGCCGGCGTCCCGGTGGCCACGGTCTCCATCGGCGGCGCCCGCAACGCCGGCCTGCTGGCCGCCCGCATCCTCGCGGCCGGCACGGACGACGGCGCCGCCCGGGTGCGCGAGCAGATGGTCACGTTCCAGGAGGGGCTGCGCCAGGCCGCCCAGGAGAAGGGCGCCCGGCTCCGGTCGCAGCGCGGCGGCAAGGTCGGCTTCGGCGCGTGACCGGGTCGGCCGCGACGGACGCGAGGGACGCGACCGGGCCGGCCGGCTGACCGGCCCCGGGTCCCACGGCCGCGCCAGGTACCGGATCGGGCGCACGCCGCGACCTGCGCCGTCGTCGTGGGTAGGGTCGAGGGGACCCCTAGCCGATGGAGGCGGTCATGCCCGGCGTCGCGCACAAGCTCATCCAATCCCACCTCGTCTCGGGGGAGATGGTCCCCGGCGCGGAGATCGGGCTGCGCATCGACCAGACGCTCACCCAGGACGCCACCGGCACCCTGGTCATGCTCGAGCTCGAGGCGATGGAGCTCGACCGCGCCCGCACCCAGCTGTCCGTGCAGTACGTCGACCACAACCTCCTGCAGACGGACGAGAAGAACGCCGACGACCACCGCTTCCTGCGCTCGGCCTGCCGCCGGTGGGGGATCTGGTACTCCAAGGCCGGCAACGGCGTCTCGCACCCCACGCACATGCAGCGGTTCGGGGTCCCGGGCACCACGATGGTCGGCTCGGACTCGCACACCCCCGCGGCCGGGTCGCTCGGCATGCTCGCCATCGGCGTGGGCGGCCTCGAGGTGGCGATGGCGATCGCGGGGCAGCCGCTGCACCTGGTGATGCCGGAGATCTGGGGCGTGCGCCTGACCGGTGAGCTGCCGCACTGGGTCAGTGCGAAGGACGTCATCCTGGAGATGCTGCGCCGCCACGGCGTCAGCGGCGGACGGGGCCGCATCATCGAGTACCACGGGCCGGGGCTGGCCGGACTGACGGCGATGGACCGCCACGTCATCGCCAACATGGGCGCCGAGCTCGGCGCCACCACCACGGTCTTCCCGGCCGACGACGCCGTCCGCGCCTTCCTGCGCGCGCAGGACCGCGAGGACGCCTTCACCGAGATCGTCGCAGACGCCGGGACCACCTACGACGTCGACGAGGAGATCGACCTCTCGACCCTCGAGCCGCTCATCGCCCGGCCGAGCTCACCGGGGAACGTCGTGCCGGTGCGCGAGGTCGTGGGCGAACCGATCGGCCAGGTCGTCATCGGCTCCTCGGCCAACCCCGGCCTGCGCGACTTCGCCGTCGCCGCCGCCATGGTCAAGGACCGGCAGACCCACTCCGGGGTCAGCTTCGACGTCAACCCGACCTCCCGCGAGCTCCTGCAGGACCTGACGAAGATGGGCGCCACCTTCGACCTCATCTCGGCCGGCGCGCGCATCCACCAGTCCGGCTGCATGGGCTGCATCGGCATGGGGCAGGCCCCGGCCAGCGGGTCGAACTCGCTGCGGACCATGCCGCGCAACTTCCCGGGCCGCTCCGGCGCCCGCGAGGACTCGGTGTGGCTGTGCTCCCCGGAGACCGCCGCCGCCTCCGCCCTGGCCGGCGTCATCACCGACCCGCGCGAGTGGGCGGCCACCGAGGACGTCACCTACCCGGTGCTGGACCTGCCGGAGCGGGCGAGCGTCAACACCGCCATGCTCGAGCCGCCCCTCGACGCCGCGGAGGCGGCCGACGTCGAGCTGGTCAAGGGACCGAACATCACGGCCCTGCCCGAGTTCGACCCGCTGCCCGAGAGGCTCGAGGGCCCGGTGCTCATCAAGGTCGGCGACGACGTCTCCACCGACGAGATCAGCCCGGCCGGGGCCCGCGCGCTGCCGTTCCGCTCCAACATCCCCGCGCTCGCCGAGTTCGTCTTCGACCAGATCGACCCCGACTACACCGCCCGAGCCCGGGCGCAGAGCGGCCCGCACCTCGTCCTGGCGGGCGACAACTACGGGCAGGGCTCCTCCCGGGAGCACGCGGCCATCGCCCCGCGGTACCTCGGGCTGCGCGCGGTGGTCGCGAAGTCCTTCGCCCGCATCCACTGGCAGAACCTCGCCAACTTCGGGATCCTCGCGCTCGAGCTGGTCGACCCCGCGGACTACGACCGGGTCGAGACCGACGACGTCCTCGCCGTCGAGGGGCTCACCACCGCGCTCGCCGCCGGCCCCGAGCTGACCGTGCACAACGTCACCCGGGACGAAGACTACCCGGTGCGACACCGCCTCTCGGCGCGGCAGGTGGAGATGGTCGTGGCGGGCGGTCTGATCCCGGTCCTGCGCGCCCGGACCTGACCTCGGCCGGCGTGCGTCCAGGACCGGCTGTCTGAGCACGCCGGGACGGCACGGCTGCGCGCACCGGGATCCGCACGGCTGCCACCGACGGCGGCTCGGGCGGCTACGGTGTGGCCATGGCCCGAGAGCGCGAATGCTGACACGACTGCGAAGCGTCCGAGACGTCCTTCGCTTCGTGATCACCTCGGAAGTCACGTACGTCGCGGCCGCGTTCATCACGCTCGTCGGCCTGCTGCCCCTGATCCCCGGCTGGTCGGTCCTCGGGAGCGCGGTGGTCACCGGGATCGGCGTGGTGCTCGGGCTCCTGCTCCTCGTGTCCGACACGCGGCACCTCGTCCGCCGGTGGTCCGGCTGGGAGTTCCGCCGTCGCGAACCCGCCTTCGAGCGGAGCGACCTGCCGCCGGTCCCGGGACTTCCGGTCGCCATGGTCCTCGACCGCGGCGTCGTCGCGACGGACGACGACGTCAACCGGCACCTGCGGCACGCGGTGCAGAAGGTGGTCTGGCGCGCGGAGCCGTATCGGCTCGAGGGCGACCTGCGGCAGGCCGCCCCGTACGTGCTGCGCCGGTCCACCTCGAGCCGACTGCCCTTCAACGGGCCGTGCGTGCGGCTCGAGACCGACATCGACGCCGACCTGCTCCGCGACGACGGCGACGTCTTCCTCCGGCCCGCGAGCTTCTTCGACGCGCTGTGCTCCAACGAGCTGACCGCGTGGGCGATCGACCGCTGGGACAAGCCGTGGCGATTCCGCGAGGAGTTCCTGCTCGACTCCCACGGCGGCGTGCGGCCGCTCGACCAGAGCGAGCTGGCGAACGTCGTGGGCGTCTCGACTCTCGCGATCACCTCGGACGACCACCTCCTGATCGTCCTGCAGTCGCGCCGGTCGTCGGCGAGCGCAGAGCTCTGGGCGCCGTCGGGATCCGGTTCGCTGGAACCACGCGACGTGGTCGCCGATGTCTCGACGACGCTGCAGGAGGTGGTGACCAAGGGCGCCGAGCGCGAGCTCGTGGAGGAGTGCGGCATCAGGCCCGCCTCCATCGTGGCCAGCACGGTCCTCGGCTTCGGCCGCTGGCTGGACCGTGGCGCGAAGCCGGAGTTCGTCTGCCTGACGGCGCTCGACCTGTCGTCGGCCGAGGTCGTGGCCCGCCCGGCACGGACCTCGGACGAGAAGCTCTGGACGACCCGGGTGGAGACGCTGCCGCTGTCGCTGAGCGCCGTGCCCGGATCGGTCGACGGTGACGACGCGGCGCGCCGCGATGCCGTCAAGGCCCTCGTCGACGGCGACGCCCGCCTCGCGGGGAGCACCTCCGTCCCGCTGGCATTCGGGCTCGCGTGCCTGGTCACGGCACTGGAGGACCGGCCCGAGCTGCTGGAAGACTTGCGCGCCGGAGCTACGCGGACGAGAGGACTTCCCACATGACATGGCTCGTCACCGGAGGCGCCGGGTACATCGGCTCGCACGTCGTCCGCGCCTTCGAAGACGTCGGCCTGGACGTCGTCGTGATCGACGACCTGTCGAGCGGCCACCGGGAGTTCGTCCCCGGGGCCGTCCCCTTCGTCCACGGCGACCTGCTCGACACCGGCCTCGTCGAGGGGACGATCCGTGAGCACGGGGTCACCGGCGTCGTCCACGTCGCCGGGTTCAAGTACGCCGGCGTGTCCGTCAGCCGCCCGCTGCACACGTACGAGCAGAACGTCACCGCCACCGTCAGCCTCCTGCGCGCCATGGCGGCGAACGACGTCGACAAGCTCGTCTTCAGCTCGAGCGCGGCGGTCTACGGCACGCCGCGCACCGACCTCGTCACCGAGGACAGCCCGGTGGCCCCCGAGTCGCCCTACGGCGAGTCGAAGCTCGTCGGGGAGTGGCTGCTCCGGGACATGCAGCGTGCCGCCGGCCTTCAGTACACCGCCCTGCGGTACTTCAACGTCGTCGGCTCCGGCACGCCCGAGCTGTGCGACACGAGCCCGCACAACCTCTTCCCGCTCGTCATCTCGGCGCTGGTCGAGGGACGCACGCCGACCATCAACGGCGACGACTACGACACCCCGGACGGCACGTGCGTGCGCGACTACGTCCACGTGAGCGACCTGGCCGTCTCCCACGTCGCCGCCGCCCGGCGGCTGGCGGCCGGCGAGCCGCTGGCGCCGGTGTACAACCTCGGCAGCGGCACGGGGCTGTCGGTGCGCGAGATCATGGACGCGATGGTCCGGGGGACCGGTATCGACTTCCAGCCCGAGGTGCGCGCGCGGCGGCCGGGCGATCCCGACCGGATCGTGGCGTCCGGCGGCCTGGCAGCGCAGGACCTGGACTGGGCCATGCGCCACACGGTCGACCAGATGGTGCGCAGCGCGTGGGAGGCGCGGCGCGCGAGTCGGGACTGATGTGCGGTGGGTCACATCGTGACCGAATCGTGACATTCGAAGTGCGGCCCCGTCGGGCCCGACCTAGCGTGAACAACCATGGCCACGACTCTGCGCCCCGAGACGCAGGCACCAGCACGGGTCGGCACCGACCTGTCGGTCCCGGCGAGCAGCCCTCCCCGCCTGTACGCGATCGACGGGCTCCGCTTCGTCGCCGCCCTCGCCGTCGTGGTCTACCACTACGCCGCCCGGTGGTCGCAGGTCTGGGGTGACGAGCCCGGCGTCGTCTTCCCGGAGATCGGCCCGGTCGTCATCTACGGCGTGCTCGCGCCCGAGCTGTTCTTCGTCGTCTCCGGCTTCGCGATCCTTATGACCGCCTGGGGGCGCGACGTCCCGCACGTCGTCGCCTCCCGGCTGGCCCGGCTCTACCCGTCGTACTGGATCGCCGTGATCGCCACCTCGGTGCTGCTGCTGTGGATCTGGCCGGCCGGCAAGGACATCAGCGTCGGCGAGGCCCTGGTGAACCTCACGATGCTGCAGGAGGCCTTCGACGTCCGGCACGTCGACGGCGTCTACTGGACGCTGTGGACCGAGCTGCGGTTCTACGCCCTCATGGTGATCTTCGTCGCCGTGGGGATCACGCGGAAGCGGCTGCTGTGGTTCTGCGCGGTCTGGCCGGTCGTCGCCCAGCTGGCGCGGGAGCTCGCGCTGCCCGAGGTCATGCGGGTGATGCTGATCGAGCAGTACGCCCCCTTCTTCGCCGGCGGGATGCTGCTGTACCTGATGTACCGCGAGGGGCACGCCCGGCTGCCGTGGCTGCTGGTCGCGATGAACGTCGCGCTGGCGGTGCGCAACACGATCCCCTGGCAGATGGAGTCGGTGACCACGAACACGGTGTTCACGCCGAGCCCCGTGGTGCTGGGAGTCCTGACGGCGGGGTGCTTCGTGCTCGTCGCCGTCCTGACGATGACGCGGCTGCAGCGGCTGCCGTGGGCGTGGCTGATGCCGCTGGGCGCCCTGACCTACCCGCTGTACCTCATCCACGAGTTCTGGGGCTGGTGGCTGATCGACCAGCTCTCCGGGCACGCGAACCGCTGGGTCGTGCTCGGCGCCGCCATCACGCTCGCCCTGGTCATGGCCTGGGGCATCTGGCAGGTGGAGAAGCGCGTCTCCCCGCGCGCGCGGCGGTGGCTCGAGCGGACCCTGCGGCGCGGCCGGGGCCGGGCGCCGTCGCCATCGGGTCAGGCGGCCACGAAAACCGCCTGATCAGCCGACCCCGAGCCGCGGCCCCTCGATCGCCGGGCAGGTGTCCATCACCACGTCCAGGCCCGCGGCGGCGGCCCGCTCGGCGGCGGCCTCGTCGACCACCCCGAGCTGGAGCCACACGGCCTTCGCACCGACCGCGATCGCCTGGTCGACGACGTCACCGGCCAGCTCGGAGCGGACGAAGACGTCGACGACGTCGATCGTCCCCGGGACCTCGGCGAGCGTCGCGTAGCCGGTGGCTCCGTGGACCGTGTCCGCCTTGGGGTGCACCGGGACGATCTCCATCCCGAGGTCGCGCTGGACGTACCGGGCGATGTTGTACG
This sequence comes from Georgenia subflava, assembly GCF_009193155.1. GTDB lineage: Bacteria > Actinomycetota > Actinomycetes > Actinomycetales > Actinomycetaceae > Georgenia > Georgenia subflava. Next base: position 295,556 of record NZ_VUKD01000005.1, on the reverse strand, counting down.
CGGTGCGGGCGGGGTTCTCGGACAGGCCCACCACGGCCCAGCGGCCGGGCGTGGTGAGAAGGCGTCGGGTGACGGTGGGGTCGTTGACGTGGGTCATGAGCCCAGCCAATCACGAGCCGCGACGGCATGCTCCGCTCCCACTGTGGACAACGTCACGAGCCGGCGAGGGTGCGGTCCACCTGCATGACGTAGACGAACTGGGAGGGGTAGTCGGCCAGGCCCTCGCCGTCGATCTGCTTGACGTTCTGGACGAAGACGTCGAGAAGGCCGTGCTCGCGCCACAGGTCGAGGTCGTAGGACGGCTCCCACTCGCCGAGGGAGTCCACGGTGAGGCTCGTGACGTCCCACTCGCCTGAGTGCAGCCCGTGCAACGAGGCCAGGGCGGCAGTTCCGCCAAAGTCGACATCCCGGATGATCAGATGCACGGTGGCGGTTGCCCCGGAGCCGCTCACCAGGATCTGCGGACGGGCGATCGGCAGCGCCTTCGTCCCCGCGCCGCTCAGCGTGAACGGCGTCTCACGGATGCCTGTATTGATCGTCGTCCAGGGCTCGTCGGTCTCGGCGACGGTCGCGACCCTGTGTGCGGCGGTCGTGACGGTCGCCCGCTCCACGACGGGCGCATCGGCGGTATCGACCGTCGGATCTTCGAGCGTCGGTGCCTCCGTGGGTGCGTCTGTTTCCTCGTCCGCTGGTTCCTCGGTGAGGTTCTCCGTGGGATCCACGCTGGGCTGCGCGGTCGGCTCGGCCGTGGGCTCGTCGGTGGGTTCCTCGGTCGGTTCGGCCGTGGGCTCCTCGGTCGGCTCCGCGGTTGGCTCGGCCGTCGGCTCCTGGGTTGGCTCTGCCGTAGGTTCCTCGGTCGGTTTCTCCGTGGGTTCTGGTTCGGGCTCCGGCTCAACCGTCGGATGAACGACGTGGTACTGGGGCACGTCCGACCCGTCGGGAGTCCAGTACGAGGCGATGAACGGGTTGTTGTCGTCATCGACGGCCATCGACGTCTGGTTCATCAGCTCGCGGTATTTGGGGACCTCGACCACGACGTCGTCTGTGGCCTTGGTGATCGGCAGCCTCTTGTAGTCCACGCCGGTGGACCTCTCCCAGGTGCGGCCAGTAGCGCTGGTCGACCGGGCATAGGCGATGTCGTGGTTGGTCGCCACGTTTGGCGTCTCGCGCCACGTCCAGCTCAGGTGAAGTCTGCCCAAGGAGTCGACCACGCCCTGCCAGTAGGCCGAGTGCGTCGTTCGGCCGTCGCGGCCATCGATCAGATTGTCGTGCACTCGGGTCCACCGTCGACGATCGGTGTCGTAGTTGTTCAGGACAACCTTTCCGTCCCCAGAGGTGCCGTCTCGGTAGAGGAAGAAGAGGTCGCCGTCGGGCTTTCGGAAGAACTCCGGGTAGGTCACGCTGGCCTCGCCCGAGCCGACCATCGACTGCTTGCGCCCGAGCTCGAGGGACCACGGGGCGGCGGAGCGTGCGTAGTTCAGCCGGCTGACGTGGTGGCCCCAGGCGACGTGCAGGTACCCGGCGCCGTCGACGGCGATGCTGATGGAGTTGTGGGCGTCCGTCACGTCGCCGGTGTACTGGGTCCACTCGTACTCCCAGGCGCCGGCGCCGCGGTCACGGCGGGCGAGGACGAGGGTGCCCATCGGGTCGTAGTAGGCCGTGTACTGCATCAGCCGCCCGTCCGGAGCCTCGATGCTCGTGATCGAGCTCTTCCGGAAGGCCGTGGTGTTGACAGAGTTGTTCGCCCAGCCGGGCGAGAGGCGGGAGAGCTCGGAGGCGCCGGTCGGCGTGACCTCGACCGGGGGGTTGATGTCGGCCCGGTTGTAGTTCCGGCGACGGCCGTCCCAGTCGCCGACGAGCACCGTGTCGGTCGCGCGGCCGTAGACGGCCACCTGGTCCGCGGTGCCGGCGGCGATGCTGTTCTTCACGTGGTACGTGCTACCCCGACGGACGGTGAAGGTGTCGATGCCGTCGCCGTCCCAGTCGCCGACGAGCACGGCGTCGTCGGGACGCCCGTAGGCGACGACGTGGTCCGCGATGCCGGTGCTGATGGAGTTCTTGACGTGGTACTCGCGGCCGCGGCGTACGGCGAGGGTGTCGATGCCGTCGCCGTCCCAGTCGCCGACGAGGACGGTGTCGTCGGGGCGGCCGTAGTAGATGACCTTGTCGGCGACGCCGGTGCTGATGGAGTTCTTGACGTGGTACTCGCGGCCGCGGCGTACGGCGAGGGTGTCGATGCCGTCGCCGTCCCAGTCGCCGACGAGGACCGTGTCGTCGGGGCGGCCGTAGTAGATGACCTTGTCGGCGACGCCGGCGGAGATCGAGTTCTTCACGTGGTACTCGCGGCCCCGGCGCACCGTGAGGGTGTCGGTGCCGGTCCCGTCCCAGTCGCCGACCAGGACGACGTCGCCCGAACGGCCGTAGACGATCGTGTCGTGCGCCTCGCCCGGCGAGATCTCGTTCTTGAGGTAGTACGTCGCGCCCCGCCGCAGGCCCAGGGAGTCAGCACCCTCGCCGCGGGGGACCGAGATCGTGGTGTGCTCGAAGTCCTGGACCAGCCGGTTGCCCACGACCCGCTCCGGACCGGTCGGCACACCGAGGATCCTGGCGCCGCCGCGAGCCTCGTACCTTCCGTACACCGGAAAGCGCACCGGGAAGGAGCCGTGCGGGGAGACGAACATCGCCCCGAGCTGGAACTCCTGGAGCCGCGCCCCGCTCTCGGTCACGGACTGGCTCGACGTCGGGAAGCCCATCTTCCCGTGCCCGCCCTGCCGGACGAACGCAGAGTAGACGTTGCCGTAAACGGCGTGCACCCCGACCGGTGTCGCGTACAGGCGCCCCTTCTGGTGCTCCTGGGCGTACGCGTTGAGGCCGATCTGGTAGCGCGCCGACGTCTCGCCGCCGAGGACGTCCTCGCCGTCGTTGTTGAACATCCAGGTGTTCAGCGGACCGACGGGCTCCTCATCCTCCGGAGCGGCCGTTGCCGGGGTGGTGAGACTGAGGACAGTGGCGAGGGAGGCCGCTGCGGCGAGCAGCAAGAACGCAGGCGATCGGCGGTGCATGATGATGGTGTTCCTATCGAAGAAAAGTTGCCAATGTGCTCACCCCGATTTCATGTGCGCACCTAACACGCTGCCGGCACAACATGCAACCAGTTTCAATCTGACGCCACCGAGAACGCCCCGCGACCGCCCGGTTTCGTTATGAAAGTGCAAGGTCATAATTTCGGCGAAACTCCTCTTGGAGGCGCAGGATATTCTCTCGCATCTGCGCATCCAAGAAATCACCCATAATTGCATCGCCGGCTTCGATAACCCTTTCAAAATTTGGCGTGCCGATCCCGATTGCTCGCTCGCTCGCGCCAATTGACTCGAGAAAGTCGAACGACTTGGGCTTGTATCCCAGATGAAGGAATGGGACGCCGAGGTTCGCTGAAACGATAGCCCCGTGCAGGCGTTCGGATACGACCAGATGCGTCCCGGCCAAGAACTGAGTCAGAGACGAGACGGAGGGGCGATCAATCCACTTGTCTGCCTGTACACCGAACTGTTGGAGAAGAGCGAGCGTTGCCATGACGTCGCCGGAATCCATGCCGAATACGTTGACAAGACAACCACGCCGTTTCCATGTAGCAGCGGCGCGCGCGACTTCAGCGCGCCATTCATACATCTTCGGCAGTGCATTCCTGACACCCGTAAGGTTTAGAGCAATTTGAGGTCGCCCTGCTAGTGAAGTATGTGGCGAAATCCGTCGGAGGGGCACGCAAAGGCCGGGATCGCCTACGACAACACTTGAGATGCCCAGTTTGCTTAGCGTATGTTGGGACCTGGGTCCACGGACACCTATGAACGCGGCCTCAGACATTAAGCGCCTCCATGTACGCTGTCCCTCCTCACTGACTAAACCTCGGCGAATACCAAATTCAGTATCTTCGGCTCCAGGGCCAAACACGATCAGACGCTCGTAGTCCAAGATCCGGGTGACTTTATCAAGCCGGCGTCCCCAGGAATCTAGGTTAAGAACCGTTCCGCCGCCGAGAAGAAGCACCTCGGCACTTGGACGCCTTCCGTTCATCAGTCTGCGGCCGGGGCCGTCCAGGCCGACCGGACGTAATTCGCGAGGTGCTAACACGTGACTGTGCGCGTTGAACATCAGTTCGTCGCCGATATTTCCCTGTCCCACCCAGCCAAGGTATGCAGCATCCGCGTGGGGACGAAGAAGCCATTTAGCTTGCCCCCTGGCGCGCCACAGTGTGCCCGCCGCACCAGACAATCCGCCGACATCGGCGAGATAATTCCTCATCACCTTTTGCCTCCGTATGCGTCAGAACTGACACCGAGTCCGCCGACCACATACCCCACGCCCGTGAGTAGTCTTCCCTCGACCAACGGGGATGGGTTGAACGTCCGGAGCATGTGCCACAAGTACTCAACTCCGCCCACGATGATCCGGGCCACACCTCCAGCGAGGACCGCTGGGCGCCCGTGAAACTTCATTCCCAAGCGGGCACGGATCATGCCCTGCCGGATGATTCGTTGGCGAACCGCCCGTCTCGTAGCACGCGTGGCCGGCACAGTTTCATGCACATATGCATGCTTCGCATAGATGATCTCTACTCCGGCCATGGTCAGACGATAGACAAAATCCGTGTCCTCACCGCCCATCGTCCCGAACCGGATGTCGAACTCGGCGTTGCCAAGCTTCCCCAGAACGCTCATAGGAATTAGCAGGTTGCCGGTACCCGTCGATTTGAGCGGTTGTTCGTTCCGAGTGCTGAGCTTACGCAAGTACCACGCACGAACATACCCATCGGCACCAATAGGCAATTGATAGCGCACTTCGCCCGAGACGAGGGCCTCAGGGTAGCGGTCCCGCATCTTCAAGAACTCTCCCAGCCAGCCCGGAAAGGTGACCTGGTCGTCGTCGACGAAGATCAAGACATCGTGCAATTTTGCAGCACGCAGGATGGCGTTGCGCACGTGAACTACTCCCGGCCGCGATTCAGTCAAGTAGCTAATGTCGTTACTGTGGTGTGCGGACTCAACGACTTTGCGCGCACTTTCCTCGGGATCGTTATCAACGACCACGATTGATGCATTGTGTATGCGAGCTTCGATGACGAGTCCAGTAAGAAGCGATTCGAGCTCCGCTGGTCGACGGTAGGTCGGGATGCCAATTAGTACCCGCGGCGTTGTATCATGCATTGTCTTGCCGTCGCTTTCGATCCAAGTACGTCACCGCTGCAAGCTGCATTACGTAAATTAAGGAAAGGCATAAGGCTGCACCATTCGCACCGCCTATACTGGCTGCCAAAGGTACGCCAATAATAGTGCAGAGTGCGAGTATAACACCCAGTCGCGCGATGCTGCGCTCGGCTCCCGTCCCTTGCAGAACACCGCTGATGAAGCTACCGGGAATGTTCAGGAACAGACCGATGATAAGGATGCGGAGAGGGGTCACTGAACCTACGTAGCCATCACCTACAACCAAACGGATTATAGGCTCAGCGAAAAGGGCTAGAGTCCCGAGGCCGCCGGCTGCGATGATGGTGACCAATCGCAGCGTTTGAGTAAGTCGACGTAGTTCATCCTTATCGCCCCGGCTCGCAACAGGGAGCGCCACTGTGGATAGCGTCGTAGCAGCCAGACGCATCGGTCCTGTCAAACGGGACGGGAGACTGAACAGGCCGGCTTGGAACGGCGAGGCAGCGAGTGCAATCAATGCCGTATCTAGCGAACGCACCTGGGCGGAAATCGAGGCGACCCAGTAAGGACGCGCCGCCCTCCAGAATTGCAGAGAACTCCTTTCGGGTACGCGACGATAACGGGGGTTGACCGCATACAGCGCCAGCAGTCCTATACCGGTAGCAATAAGATTGCCCAAAACGAAACTGAGGATGGCTTCGATGTGGAAGTAGTAGTGAGCGAAGGCAAATGCCCCCAAGGCGCCGGCTCTAGTGGCAGTGAGGGCCACAAGCTGCACCAAACTGCGGTCTTCGGCGAGTGCAATGCCGAGGACGCCCGTCGTCTCTTTTTGTGCCCATTGCCAAGCGGGCATTAGCAGAAGCCACCCAGGGCCGTCGGCCCATAGGATCACCGCAGAAGCTGCGAGCGCGACCGTCGCCGAAACTGCCACTGTCGCGCGTCTCTGCAGCGACATTGCAACCAGCCCTTGCGTTCGGTCAGGGTCTCGACTTGCGTATCGGCGTAGCGAGTATGTCTGAAGCCCTCCGTCAGACAGGGCTATAACCACCGTGACGCCGGCAAGCCATGCTGAGAAGTACCCGAAATCGGCGGGTGAGGTCTCCCTAGCCACCAATAGAAAGCCTATCGCGCTAAGAACGGCGGCAACCACTCGTGACGCTAGGACGATCAGATACCGTCTATTCGCCATTGAGGGTCCTCGAAGCGAGCGCGTTCACAATCTGGGCTTCGCACGACATCAAAGCGTGCTCCGCTGCCTAATCGCGTGCATACTCATTTACGAACTTCCCTCGGCAAGCACCCAACATGCCGATTCCTCGGGTAAATGCAATAAGTGTTCGGGCCCGCCAACCTGGTGCGATGGTCAAAGAGATCGGCAACGAGAGTAGACCGGCTAGAAGATAACCAAGACTCTTGATCACTACAATGGTCTTGGGAGTTGACCGCAGCGCAAGGCGACCGAGAACGTTGCCTGACCGTATCCCACGGCGTACGAGCCAGCGCGCCGACACTCGATCGACCTGCACATGCTCGAAAACTTCTGCGTCAGAGCACCAGATCCAGCGGCATTGAGAAGTCGCAATGAGCCTGGAGAAAAAGTCTGAGTCACTGCCGCCCGTGAACGAGTAGCTCTCGTTAAAACGGATATGAGCGTGGCGAAGGAGCAGATCTGTTCTCACGAGCGTATTATTCGTTGCGGGCAACCCGTCACTGCTTCCAGTTGACCGCACCCGACGCTGGAAGAACCCGCCGCGCGTAACCCACTTAGGCGTCGCTTCCGGGAATCTCGAGATAACCGGCCCGGCAACCATTGCGGCATCGTACTTGAGCGCCGCTTCAACCAACTTGTCGACCCAACCAGGGGGGACTTCCTCGTCGTCGTCCACAAATATGATCGCGTCGCCTCGTCCGACGGCTGCCTCGATTGACGCGTTTCTCGCCGCCGCGATGCCCGGCTTCGGCTCGACGTGATAGACGGGTTGGATGGCGTGTGTCGTCGCTACCGTCCTCGCGCTCCGGGACGGATCGTTATCGATAACTACCACTTCGACGACAAGTTGCGTTTCTAGCCGGAGCAAGGAGTCGAGAAGACGCGCTAAGCTCTCCGGACGTCTGTAGGTGATGACGGCAACGATGACTGACCGAATATCTGAGCTCAACTGATGTGCGCTTTGTGATCGTGCGTGACGCGAGAGCTCATGCCTCAACCTCCAACGGCCGCGGTCAGTGTTGCATGAAAGTGCTCATACAACGTATCGCGATCGAAAAACTCCTGGCCGGTGGTCCCGGATGCGTCACCAGCCCTCGCCAATGCCTCGCCGTCGTTTAGGATATCGACGATCTGTCGTCCAGCAACCCGAACGTCGCGATTCAAGATCCATCCGGCGCCCCGCTCGCTTGCGAGTTCCGCGAGCCAGCCCTCATGGTTGAAGAGTATTGGGCGGCGCGCAGCCATCGCATCGAAGACTTTGTTCAGCGAATTGCCAAGCAACGCGGGATGGTCCTGCAATGTGGAGAAGACTGCGTCCGCCGACGCGACGTAGTCTGCAACGTCGGACTTAGGGATCGCTCCGGTAAGCACGATATTGTCCAGCCGAAGTTCATCGATTCGTTGCCTGAGCCTAGGGCTCATCGCGCCTTCTCCAATAATGACTATGATTGTGTCACTAGCCTGAAGTTCAGCGGCAAGATCCACGAGCCAACCGACGTCATATGTCGCTCCGAGGGAGCCAGCGTAGACGAGCATACGCTGTTCCGACGTGGCTGTGCTCTTCCGGAATTCGTCTCTGTCCTCGCTGGCCTTGTCGAATAGCGCAAAGTCGCTTCCATTGGGGATCGTAACTACGCAACTGTGGGGGGCCCGAGCGCGAACACCGTCGGCCATACTGGGTGAGAGTGCGATAATGCGACTCGCTCGAGTATACGCAACCTTTTCGAGAGCACGCGCGAGGCGAATAACTGTGCCGGAACGTAGGACACCCAACTCTACCGGTACGTCTGGCCAAAGGTCTCGCACCTCGAACACGAACGCTTTTCGGCGTACCGTCGAAGCAATGATGCCAGGGATAGCCACAGTTAGGGGCGTGCTAGTCGCCAGGACGAGATCCGCCGGGGTGGCTACTGCCCGTGCTGTAGCCCTAGCGCCGAACGAAAGGAACGACCGCACGCGTGCACTGACCGACATCGCATTGTTGTACTCGGAAGCCACCTGTACGACAGTGAAGCCCGCTTCGGTGTATTTGGCTTTGCCTCGGCCGCCGCAGATCATTGTGACATCGTGACCGTCGTCGGCGAGTCGCCGCGCGAACTCCCATGACCGTGTGCCACCAGCTTCAGTAGGGCTCTTGAAATGCTGGTGAATGTAGGTAATTCTCATATCAATCCGTAACGGTTCGGAGCGGCGAATTGTTTGCGGACGTTCTGGTGCAGATAGTAATGCGGTCGCACCACGCTGTGTTCCTGATGTCGCAGCGAGTCTAGTTCTATGTGGGTGCGTGCCCGCCGCTCAGCCGTGGTACCTGTCTACCGCTCAAACGATGCGCTGTGTTGTCTAGAGAAGTGTGGAGAGCATGAGACCGGCAGGCTTCAAGGCTACGGGACTGCTGGCGCGGTTCCCACACCTCTCGAGTGATGCATGTCACGACGGCAACTAGGTGAGTGACGGATGCCACGCCTCGCGCGTGTTGCGCCCCATGTAATCTGTGCAACGGCCACTACGGTCACCGCACTAGAGTGGAAGGCAAAAGTTGGGATGGACTTTTGATGCCCTTGACCCTCCAGACCTTTAGTCGCGGCAACGGGATTACGTTGGCGGTGTTGCCGATCTTCTTCGTTATCATGCCTCGGCCTGATCTGGGAGGCGCACACTACTTCACCTACGGCGCTCTCGGCGCAATTAGTGCGTTGCTTATCGCTATGCGCATTCGTCAGCCGATTGGTCGAGGAGTGTGGAAAGTGGTAGCGCTGCTATTTGTGTACATGGTCGCCATTGCGATTTCCGCCGTGGTTAACTATGAGCGAATCGAATTCGCATCGCTTTTACATGCCCTTAGGCCGGTGCTGCTTGCGCTCGTGTTGTGTGCCGCCTATCTGGAGGCCAGGCGATTGCGAGTTGAGGAAGTTCATCGCGCTTTCCTCTTGTTCGCTTATGTCGCGCTAGCAGTTAGTGCAATTAACGGGATGGTGCAGCTCTTCGGTGGTTCACTGGAGCCCGTATATTCCGGTGAGAAGACTCGCGGGCTCGGAGAACTGGTCCGGATTACTGGCACTCTGTACAATCCTAACTTATTTGCCTGGGTCGTCTTGCAGGTTTCAATGATTGTACTCGCGTTTGAGCGTCGTAGAGTTGTTAAGTTTGCAGCGCTGGCGATAGGCGTTGTACTCGTCGTTCTTGCCGGGTCGAGGACGGTACTGGTCGCCTTTCCTTTTGCTCTGGCCTTGACGACACTCCTGCTCGATGTGAGAATTGGTCGTTCCGTCACATCCCGGCGGCTATGGAAATCTGTAGTCTTGATCGGGAGTTCTGGACTCTTCTTCCTGGCCATTATCAAGCTCTTCGGCCATCGGCTTCCGTATTTGAATCAACTCTTAACCATTATTGAAACCGGAGACCTTACGAGCGTAAATTCGTTCGCGGCCCGCGTGGCGAACTGGGGTGGTGCTATTGAGCGGCTGAACGCGCGGCCCCTCCATTGGTACTTCGGGTTCGGTCCAGGTTCGGCCGATGTCTTAGACAACGATCTACTTTATGCCATTTCGAATTTTGGACTGCTCGGTGCAGTTGCGAGCCTGGTTCTATTCAGTGCCATACTTGTTGTCTTGTTTCGTTCCCCAATTGCGAGTCTCCGGGCTGTAGGAGTTCAGTATGTTGTCATGTCCGCCGGTCTAGGCCTGCTGTTTGAGACTCTTAACGGTTGGAACTTTCCTATCCTGTTGATGGTACTTACTGGCGCGGCTCTCGTACATCGCCAAGACCAGGGGGTGGGCGGAAGTCGAGCGCACTCAGACAGTGAGTTTCAGGAGGTAACAGATCGGAATTGGACCTCGTCTAAATGGTTCATGGCAGTTACCGCGGGTCGGCCCGCGCGCAGACGCGAGCAGAAGATTCCGGTCGCTTAAGGCCTCGTGCGTCGAGGCCAGGCGCGTGATAGTCCGCAGCCGGGCATAGACGGCGTACACCGCATCGCAGTCGTATATGGCCGTCCAGACTTGCCGGGATGGCGCTTCTCCTTATGCGCCGCAGCGCACTGCTCGGTGCCGACGCCGGCATGGCGCGGGCGTGCCCAGCCCCGGGGCCAGCGGATCCCATTGCAGCCGGTTCCAGAAGGCTCTTCCGTCCCGACGAGCCATCCGCTACAGTTTCCATAAGCTCAGTTTCGAACGAGAGTTGAATCCGAGCAGCTCAGTGGCCCAGAGAGATTCTCTGTCCCTTATATCAGCCCACTTTGACTGATGGTCGGCCAGCCCCACGATTAGGGCTTGTCTGCAGAATCGTGTCACGCCCAGAACCCCGCAAAGGCTGTACAACTTGATGGGCGCCATCGCGCCGAGTTGCGAGCACAAGGACGGCCGAAAGTACGAACCAGCCGGATGGGATAGCGAGCATCGGTTCTGTAACAGAGCAAACCAGCAGGCCCGGAAGCAGAACGGCCGCCGCGACCGAGTCGCGGGACTTGAGGCCCTTCGTCCGCCACACGGCGTAAGCGACGGCTGTCAGGGCGAGAACGATCCCGATCAAGCCGACTTGCGGGAGCAGGTCGACAAGGGAATTGTGGCCGTGGGTACGGGGACTGCCTGAGATGGTCTCGATCTCGTCCTTGACGGGGTTGGGCGGTGCTTGTAGCCACGTATAGAACCACACTGTGCCGAACCCGTGACCGCCTATGAGTGCGGTTGAGCTCGCCTCGATTGTCGCCTCCCAGATCGGCAATCGGCCGCTCAACGTCGAGTTCCGTCCCAACCAGGTGAGGAGGTCGTCGAACTTTATCGGGACGAGCGCACCCATTGTCAGAGCACTCAGCGCCGTGGCACGGTGCAGCCGCACGCGGCCGTATGTGCCGAGACGACGGTGCAGGACGACCCAGGCCGCTGTTATGAGGATCGCTGCTAGCGCGATAATCCCGGTGCTCGAGCCGGTAGTGAGAATGATGGCTGTGAACAAGCCCACGCCCAACCACGTCAGCAAGCGGAAGGGCGCGAAGATGGCGTAGACCAGGGTTCCAGCCAGCGTCAGTGTAAAAGTGTACGAGACGATGTTCCGGTTGCCGTGGACGCCCTCAAAGGCTGCACCCAAGCCCTCGGTCGCCCAGACCGGCACCTGCATCCACAGGGTTGTTGCGGCGAGGAGTAGACCAGCCCACGTGATTCCGCGTGCGAGCGCGAGCGTGGTGCCGTTGCTGACGACCAGGCAGGCGACCGCGCTGATGATCCCGTAGAAGGAGACAGCCTTCCAGGTCATGGAGGGATTCTGTGACCACAGCGACGAGGCTGCGCAGAACAGTAGAAAACCGGCTAGCGGCCATGGCACTAAGGGAAGTCGAAGTCTTCGCATATCCACAAGGGCAACCACTGCAACGGCAAGAATGAGCCAACCGAGCGTCGTGGTCATAGACGGCAGCCACGACGAAGGGTTTGAGACGATTACGAATGCGAAACAGGTGAGCCCCGACCAAAGAAGACCGCGCCATCTGCCGACAGGCAGATCATGTCTACGTCCACGGCTCGCGTCGATAGCTTTTGGGGGTCGAGCATGACGAGGAGTCGAGAACGACACCAGCGTTCGCGGCCAGCTGCCCGTGGCGTGGCGTGGCGGGCGTACCTTGTCGGATTTCATTCGCCGTGTGACGGAATAAGTGCTGGTCAGCGGCATTTCACGGGCTCTGGAGATCAGACGGGGTGAGATTGCCTTCAGCGAGCCGCTGAAAGAAGTCGCGCGCGTCGTCGGCGAGGAGCACGGTGGAGCCGACACCGCCCGGTCGGTAGTTGAAGTCCGCGATCGGCGGGGTGCCAACGATTCCCTCCGGGCCGGTGGCATTACGGAAGGCCAGCGCCATCCGTGACAGGTCCAGCATCCCGGTCTCGGTGTCCGTCACAAGGGCGTCAGTGGCCGCCTCCACCAGCTGCGCGTGGTTTACCGGATTGAGCAGGGTTCCGGGCGTGGCCACTTCGCTCACGACGGCGCTGACCACCTGACGCTGGCGATCCGTCCGGCCGATGTCACCAGTGGGGTCCGCGTAACGCATCCGGGCGAAGGCTAGCGCGGTCTGCCCGTCAACCTCGTGGCAGCCCGCCTTCCACTGCAGGCCGCTGAGATCGTCGCTGACGTCGCGGTCGAGGCACAACTCCACTCCGCCCACGGCGTCGACCACGCCCTGCACCCCGCCCATGCCGATCTGCACATAGTGGTCGACGGTCAGGCCGGTCAGGTTCTCGACGGTCTCCACCAGCAGCGGTGCTCCACCAGCGGAGAACGCAGCGTTCAGCTTGTTCGGACCGTGGCCAGGGATCTCGACAAAGGTGTCGCGCGGAAGGGAGATCAGTGCCGACCGCCCGGACTCGGGGACGTGCATGACCATGATCGTGTCCGACCGCTGTCCTTCGGTGGGATCTGTGACTGCCCCGTCGGCGCGGGAGTCGGAGCCGGCAAGCAGGTAGGTCGTGCCGGGCGTTCCGGTCGCGCCGGAGAGCGCCTCGGTGTGCTGGATCTTGCCGTTTGCCCAAATCGTCAGCCCCACGGGCCAGGCGACGACGAGTACTAGGAGGACGGCGAGGATCCACAGGACTGGGCGATGCCGACGACGCCGTCGTCGAGACGGTCGGGTCGAGGTAGGCGAGGGGCGCGTTTGATGCCGGATGCTGTCAGCGGGGGTGCGATTGCCCGAGTCGTGCGCCCCTGGCGGTGTGCCGACGCTACGTCGTGATGCAGGCGCGAACGACGGTAGTTGTGTGGTGTCGTCCCCGTCGGTCCGGATCGTACGGCGGACCACAGGCTGATCTGCCGTTCGCCGGGCCTGCTCGGAGGCAAGCGCATCCTGAGCCGGACGGGCCATACGGCGAGGGCGGGCCGGGCGGTTGGCATCCGGGCCGACCGGCCGGGCGCCGCGCGCGTCGGGGCGCCGTCCGGTCACGCCGGGACGAAAGGTCGGAGGGAGCGGCTCGCGCTCGTCGTTGCTCATCCCTCGCACCTTTCCTCTGCGGTCCCGACTGACCTTACGACGGTCGACGCGCTGGCCAGCGTAGGCCACGGGGCGGAGCCACGGAGAAGGGCGCGCCCTACTTCGTGCACACCGGGATCGTGGGCTCGGGTGAGGCTGAGACGACGCCGTCGTCTGGGGCATCGTCCTCGACGACGGGCGGTTCGGTTGGGGTGACCTCGCCGGCATCCGGTGTGCCGGTACTGGTGGGTTCGGTCGTGGATTTGTTGGTGGGGGGCTCGCCGGTGCCGGTCAGGGTTGCCTGGATCGGCTCATCCGCGCCCAATGCCGCCCAGAGCGCGTCGGCATCGGGGGACGGACGGACCCTGGGTCCGGCCCAGTCGAACGGCATGGTCACGAAGCTGATGCTCTCGGCGTCGAGGCCACGCAGCGAGTTCGCCAGGCCGGCCATGGTGGTGAGGCCGCCAATGTAGGGACCCGTGGTCAGCGTCGAGGTGCTGGCGTCCAAGAACTGGTACAGCGCTGGCGCGTCTGTGAGGAGGTTCTTGCTCAACGCCTCGCGGGCGATGGCAGCGACCAACTCCTGCTGCCGGCCGATGCGAGAGATGTCGGACCCGTCCCCGAGGGACTTACGGGCACGGGCGAAACCCAGGGCGTCGGTACCGTCGAGCACCTGACAACCCTGTTCGAGGTGAAGGTTGGCGAACGAGTCGTTCACGGCCTCTGGGACATACATCGGCACTCCGCCGAGGGCGTCGACCATATTTGTGAAGCCCGCGAAGTCGACGACGACGAAGTCGTCGATGTAGACGTCCGTGAGTTGCTCGACGGTACGGATGGTGCACGCCGCCGCCGCACCGACGTCACCGGTCTGACCTCCCGTCTGGAAGGCCGAGTTGAACATGGCGTCGTACTGCGGGGCCGTCTCCCTGCCGTCCGGGAGCCGGCAGGAGGGGATGTCGACCAGCGTGTCGCGCGGGATCGAGACGATCTCGACCCTGGACCGGTTCGCCGAGATATGGGCGATCATCGTTGTGTCCGAGCGCATGCCGGCGACGAGGCCCGCCGCGCCCGCCCCGTCGACGTCGCTCTCACCCTCACGCACGTCGGAACCCATGACGAGGATGTTGATCGGCTGCCCGGACTTGGAGTCGATCGGGGGCGGGGGGGAGGTCCCATCCCCTACGTCGGGTCGCGAGCCGAGGAGGTCGTTGATGTCGTGGCGGGTGACGTTGCCCTGAATCTCGGAATAGGCGAAGGCCGCGCCTGAGCCGACGAACATCACGAGCGCTAGGGCTGCCATCCCCAGACGGCGGACGATCGTATGGCCGTTCCGGAAGAGGGCGTGCCGAGGCGGCGTCGAGACTTGTCTGTCCGACGCGGCTGAGCGGCCCCGGGGGGCGGCATGTCGCGGCACGATGTCTGATCCTACGTGGCGTGCGTCGTGCGGTGTGCCTGCTCGGAAGCCTCGGTACCGTGGTGAGGTCTTAGGCCAGCGTGATCCTAGGCACGGCTTGTCCAATGACCACGGATGCTCCGATACCCTGCACGGTGTTCCGGTATCGATCGCATTCCCTCATCCGACCCCATGTGGAGGACAGCCGCGTGATCTACAGCCCCACCGCCCGGCGTGCCGGACTGGCCGCCTGGGACGTGATGTGCTGGGTGGTGGGGGCGATTTTTGTTATTGGCGCAAGGTATGACTTCCGTCTTAGCGACGTGCAGTGGAACTCGATAGTCGCTTATGTCACGGTCGGCGCTGCCCTCCTTGTACTGGCCGGGTTCCTGACGAAGTTCTACCGCGGGCGTCACCGCGTCGGGTCCTTCGACGAGGCAGCTACCCTCGGTGCCCTGTACGCCGGCGTCGGCGTGATTGCATATGTGATCTTCATCGTGCTGATCCCCGGTCTGCCCCGCGGGATTGCGCTACTGGTGCCTCCTGTCGCCGTCCTCGGCTCCGCGGCCGGACGGTGGCTATACCGGCTCCTGCGGACGCGGGCTGTCGGGGACCGTGAGACTCCGACGAAGAACATTGTGATCTACGGTGCCGGCGATGCCGGTTACCAACTACTCCGCCTGATCGCCACCGACCGTAAGTCTGAGTACCGCGTGGTCGGGTTCATCGACGACAACCCAGGCAAGCGCAACCTGCGACTCCTCGGGGTTCGAGTGATCGGCGACCGCGCAAGCCTGCCGGACGCCGTCATCGACGCCGGCGCCCAGACGGTGGTGCTGGCGATCACGTCCGCACACGGCGACTTCATCGGAGATGTCCAGGACGTCATCGAGGGAGCGGGCCTGGAGTTCCTAACACTTCCGCCGGTGACCGAGATGATCGGCGGGCGCGTGAAGATCGGCGATATCCGGCCCGTCGACATCGCCGACATCCTCGGCCGTCGGCAGGTCAAGACCGACCTCGGCGCGATCGCTGACTACCTGGGCGGCAAGCGGGTGCTCATCACCGGTGCCGGTGGCTCGATCGGTTCCGAGCTTGCCCGCCAGGTCCACCGGTTCGGTCCGGAAGAGCTCATCCTTCTGGACCGGGACGAGTCCGCGCTGCACGCCGTTCAGCTGTCGATCTACGGCAAGGGTCTGCTGGACACCCCGGACATGGCTCTGTCGGACATCCGCGACGCCGATGCGCTCCGTCGCATCTTCGAGCAGCACAGGCCCGAGATAGTCTTCCATGCCGCCGCGCTGAAGCACCTGCCGATGCTGGAGATGTACCCCGAGGAGGGGTGGAAGACCAACGTCCTGGGCTCTCTCAACGTGCTCACCCTTGCCGCCGAGTTCGACGTCCAGGTCTTCGTCAACGTCTCCACCGACAAGGCGGCCGACCCGACGAGCGTGCTCGGACGCACGAAGCGCCTGGCCGAGCAGCTCACCGCATGGCAAGCGGAGCACGCCAACGGGCGGTACATGTCCGTCCGTTTCGGCAACGTCCTTGGCTCGCGCGGCTCGATGCTGCAGACGTTCAATTCCCAGATCGACGCCGGCGGACCGGTGACTGTGACGCACCCGGACATCACCCGGTACTTCATGACGATCCCAGAGGCGTGCGAGCTGGTCATGCAGGCCGGGGCGATCGGCGGCCCAGGCGAGGTGCTCGTCCTCGACATGGGCACGCCGGTCAAGATCCTGGATGTGGCGCAGCGCCTCATCGCTCGGTCCGGCAAGAACATCGAGATCGTGTTTACCGGCCTGCGCCACGGCGAGAAGATGCACGAGGACCTGTTCGGCGAGGCCGAGTCGGGAAAGAGGTCGTCACACCCGCTGATCTCGCACGTGACCGCCCCAGCACTCGCTCCCGAGGAGCTCAACGCAATGCACACCTCGAGGACCGGGCGATGAGCGAACGGATCTACCTGTCCTCGCCGGACATCACCCAGGCCGAGGAGGACGGTGTCGTCGCTGCGATCCGGTCGGGATGGGTTGCTCCTCTCGGTCCCGAGGTCGACGCCTTCGAGCAGGAACTCGCCTCCTACACCCGTCGCAAGCACGCCGTAGCCCTGTCGTCCGGTAGCGCCGCGCTGCATCTCGCGCTGCTCGGCGTTGGCGCCCGTCCGGGCACGGTCGTCGTGACGTCCACGATGACATTCGCCGCCACCGCCAACAGCGTGACCTACACCGGCGCTGAGCCGGTCTTCATCGACGCCGACGATTCGGGGAACATGGACCCCGACCTCCTCGCCCACGCCGTCAGCGACCTGCAGGGCAAGGGTGTTGAGGTAGCCGCCGTGCTTCCCGTAGATCTGCTGGGCAAGATCGCGGATTACAACCGCATCGAACAGGTTCTCGCGAAGACCGGGATCCCTCTGGTCGCTGACGCCGCCGAGTCGCTCGGCGCGGTCAGGGACGGACAGGCCGCGGGCGCTTCCGGCATCGCCTCCGCGGTTTCCTTCAACGGCAACAAGATCATGACGACGTCGGGCGGCGGGATGCTCCTGACCGACGATGCGGCCACGGCCGACCGTGCCCGCTACCTTGCCACCCAGGCTCGCCAGCCCGTCGTGCACTATGAGCACGAGGACATCGGCTACAACTACCGACTTTCCAACCTGTTGGCCGGGTTGGGGCGCGCGCAGCTCCGCCGGCTGCCCGCCATGATCGAACGTCGCCGTGGGTGGCGCCTTCGGTACAGGGAGCTCTTCGGCCGGTTCGAAGGCACGTCGATCTTCGGGGGCGCGGACGGAGCTGACGGCGGGGTTGACCACGACAACTTCTGGCTGACCTCCGTGCTGGTCGACGAGTCAGTGTCCGGCTGGTCTGCGACCGGACTGCGCGAGCACCTCGCGGCTGCGAACATCGAGGCCCGGCCGTTGTGGAAGCCCATGCACCTCCAGCCGGTGTTCCGCGAGTCGACGAGCTATCTCAACGGGACGAGCGAGCGGTTCTTCGCCCAAGGCATCTCCCTGCCCAGCGGTTCCGCACTTCGCGACGACCAGTTCGATGTCATCTGCAGAACAATCGCCGACTACGTCGAGGGCGCCCGAGCATGAGGCGTCGGCCGCCCTACGACGTAGTCAAGCGTGCGATCGACGTCGTCGTGGGCGGCGCGGCCCTGGTCGTCTCCGCACCAGTGCAAGGCGTCATCGCGGCCCTGGTCGCCCGCAACCTCGGGCGGCCCGTCCTCTTTCGCCAGCAGCGTCCCGGGCTCGACGGCAAGCTGTTCGGCCTCGTGAAGTTCCGCACGATGCGGGACGTCGACCAGGCGAGCGGCCTCGTCACCGACGCGGACCGTCTCACCCCGTTCGGAACCGCGCTCCGCCGGACCAGCCTCGACGAGCTGCCAACGCTCTGGAACGTGGTGAAGGGGGATATGAGTCTGGTGGGACCGCGGCCCCTCTTGTCCGCGTACCTGCCTCTCTACACCTCGGAGCAGGCGCGCCGTCACGAGGTCCGACCTGGGGTCACCGGCTATGCACAGACCTCGGGACGCAACTCACTGTCCTGGGAGGAGAGGTTCCGACTCGATGTCGAGTACGTCGACCGCCGCTCGCTCGTGATGGACGTGCGCATCGCAATCGCGACGGTCCGGACCGTCCTGCGCCGGGAAGGCATCTCGGCCGCCGGGCACGTGACGATGGCTCCCTTCACGGGCACAGCGGACACGACCGGTAGGGACGACCGGTGACCTCGACGCCGCTAGTGATCGTGGGAATCGGTGGCTTCGGCCGTGAGGTCATCGACGTGGTCGATGCGATGAACGCCAGCGCTACTCGGTTCGAGCTTCTCGGAATGCTCGACGACGCCCCGGCGGAGCAGCACGCCGAACGGCTGAGCGTCCGGGGCGTGCCCTATCTCGGCACCGTGGACCAGTGGCTTGCCAAGGGTGTGACCGCGAGCTACGTCATCGGTATCGCCAACGCCCGGGTGCGGAGGATCATCGACACGAAGTTCACCGCTGCCGGACACGAGCCAGTCGCACTCGTCCATCCCGCAGCGTCGACAGGTTCCAGGGTTGCCCTCGGACCCGGTGCCGTCGTCTGTGCAGGTGCCCGGCTGACGACGAACATCACGATCGGGCGGCACACGCACGTCCACGTCAACGCCACGGTTGGGCACGACACGGTGCTGGAGCCGTTCTCGTCGGCCTACCCGTTGAGTGCGATCTCCGGCGAATGCCACCTTGGTGAGGGCTCCACGGTTGGTGCGCATGCGACAGTGCTGCAGGGCCGACGACTCGGCGCCGATGCCTTCGTCGGTGCCGGTGCAGTGGTCACGCGCGACGTCGCACCGGGAGTGACGGTCACGGGCGTCCCCGCCCGTCCGACTGCCGACGCTGCTCCCGGGACGTCACATGACTGACCCGGTGCAGCGAGTGCGGGTCGTGACCGTGGCGTTCAACCCCGGATATGAGCTCGAGCATTTCGCCCAGAGCCTGGAGACCGCAACCACTGCGGACGTGACGCTGGTGGTCGTGGACAACGGGACTGACCGTGCCGTGGTCGACGACGTCGCCGGGCGGCACGGCGCCGAGGTGGTGCGGCCGGGGAAGAACCTCGGCTACGGCGCAGCAGCCAACCTCGGTGCCACGGCCGGTGACGAGCCGTGGGTCGTCGTCGCCAACCCTGACATCGTCTGGCGGCCCGGGTCGCTCGACGAGCTGCTCGCCGCCGGTCGGCGCAACCGGTCGGCGGGGGTCCTCGGGCCCAAGATCCTCAACACCGACGGCACGGTGTACCCCTCGGCACGCGCCGTCCCGTCGCTGACCCAGGGCGCCGGCCACGCGCTGTTCGTCCGGTTCTGGCCCGGCAACCCGTGGACGCGGGCGTACCAGCGGCGCCAGAAGCAGACGCTGCTCACCGAGCACCCCGTCGGGTGGCTGTCCGGGGCCTGCCTGCTGCTGCGCCGGCAGGCCCTCGAGACCGTCGGCGGCTTCGACGAGCGGTACTTCATGTTCTTCGAGGACGTCGACCTGGGGGAGCGGCTGGGCAAGGCCGGCTGGTCGAACGTCTACGTGCCGACCGCCGAGGTCGTGCACGACCAGGGCGCCAGCTGGCGCGAGCGGCCCGCACCGATGATCCGGGCCCACCACCGCAGCGCCGAGCAGTACCTGCACCGGCGCTACGGCGCCTGGTACCACGCCCCGGTGCGGCTGGCGATCTCCCTCGGGCTGCGCGTACGGGCGGCGTGGGAGACGCGCGGCCGCAGCTGACGATCGAGCCGGCCGGGCCGGGGCGAGCCCCGACCTGGCTCAGCGGATGATGCGTCGGACGCCGAGGGTGTCCTCTCGGTTGCCGTCCCAGTCGCCGACGATGATGTCGTCGTCCGGGCGGCCGTACACGAGGGTCTTGTCCGCGACGCCGGTGGTCATGTCGTTCTTGCGCAGGTACTGGGCGCCGCGGCGGACCGTGAACGTGTCGGTGCCGTTGCCGTCCCAGTCGCCGACGATGACGACGTCGTTCGGCTTGCCGTACGCCACCGTGAGCTCGGCCGGGCCGGAGCGCAGGCTGTTCGCGATGAGGTAGAACTGGCCGCGGCGCACAGCCAGGCTGTCGCCACCGCGGCCGTCCCAGTTGCCCACGAGGACGACGTCGTCCGGCTTGCCGTACGCCAGCAGCCGGTCCGCCGGGCCGGTGCTGATCGTGTCCCGCAGGTGGTACACCTGCCCGCGCCGCACGGCGAGGGTGTCGGTGCCGTTGCCGTCCCAGTCACCCACGAGCACGACGTCGCCGGGCCTGCCGTAGGTGACCACCAGGTCGGGCGTGCTGCTGTTGGGCGTGTTCGAGAAGTAGAAGGTGCTGCCGCGGCGCACGGCGAGGGTGTCGTCGCCGTCGCCGTCCCAGTCGCCGGCGTAGATCTGGTCGCCCTTCTGGCCGAACTCGAACGTGCGGTTCGCGGTGACCGTCCAGCCGTCGTTGAGGTAGAACCAGGACTCCCCGGGGTTCGGGCGCACCGGCGGGGGGCTCGGTGCGACGGGCACGGGCTTGGTCGGCACGGGGTTCGGCGTCGGCTCCTGGTACTCGCCGCCGGTCTCGGTCAGCCCGCGCGGGTAGACGCCGAAGTTCTGCGTGGCGAAAACACAGCCGCGGTCGTTGATCGCCACGCCCACGCCGTGGTGGGTGAAGGACGTGTTGAGCAGGTTGTTGCGGTGGACCGTGGACTTGATCCACAGGTCCATGAACTCGGTGGCCTCGGTGTCGGCGCCCCAGGCGTAGGCCAGGATCTCGCTGGTCCAGGAGAACCCCTCGGGCATGCGCGTGGCGCCGAGCTTCGGCGAGTGGTGCATGCCGTTGACGGCCGCCTGCGTGCGGCTCCACTCACGGGCGACCGCGTCGATGTCGGCGTTGCGGGCGAGCGGGGCCCGACCGTGCTCCACCCGCAGGGCGTTCGTCTGCGTGGCGATTTCGTCCTCGATCTGGCGCAGGCCGTCCGCGTCGATCCGCTGCGCGCCGTTCGCCGGGGCGTTGCAGCCGCCGAGGTAGCTGGTCACCCGGGCGCTCGTGGTCGCGGTCGCGTCGGCCGTGTCCGCGCTCGCGGCAGGGCCCGTGAGGGCGACGCCGGTAGCGGTGAGGATGCCGAGCATGAGTGCCAGGGGACGTCGTCTCCAGACGGGTCGCACCTGGCCGGTCTGGGACGAGCGCAAGGCCGGGTCTCCTTCAGGGTGGTGGGGCTGAAGTGACCATAGTGATTCGGGACGCCACGCGTCCATGGTTTGTGAGGAGCATCGCGTCGGGCGTTCAGGCGGTGGGTGCACGGAGAAGCGACGGCCGGCACGGTGCTGTCACCGTGCCGGCCGTCTCGTCTCGCCAGAGGGTGTTACTGCCCCTGGGCAGCGTACTTCGCCTCGACCTCGGCCTTCTGCGGACGCCACCAGTCCTGGTTCTCCTGGTACCAGCGGATGGTGTCGGCCAGGCCCGTGCGGAAGTCCTCGAACTGCGGCTCCCAGCCGAGCTCCTCACGCAGGCGGGTGTTGTCGATGGCGTAGCGCAGGTCGTGGCCGGGACGGTCGGCCACGTGCTCGTAGTCCTCGGGGTCGTGGCCCATCAGCTCGAGGACGAGCTCGACGACCTCCTTGTTGTTCTTCTCCCCGTCCGCACCGATGAGGTAGGTCTCGCCGATGCGCCCGGCGTCGATGATCTTCCACACGGCTGTGTTGTGGTCGCGGACGTGGATCCAGTCCCGCACGTTCTGCCCGGCGCCGTAGAGCTTGGGCCGCACGCCGTCGATCAGGTTGGTGATCTGGCGCGGGATGAACTTCTCGATGTGCTGGTAGGGCCCGTAGTTGTTCGAGCAGTTCGAGATCGTCGCCTCGATGCCGAACGAGCGCACCCACGCCCGGACCAGCAGGTCGGAGCCCGCCTTCGTCGACGAGTAGGGCGAGGACGGGTTGTACGGGGTGTGCTCGGTGAACCTTTCCGGGTCGTTGAGCTCGAGGTCGCCGTACACCTCGTCGGTCGAGATGTGGTGGTAGCGGACCTGGTGCCGGCGCACCGCCTCGAGCAGCGTGAAGGTGCCGACGAGGTTGGTGGTCACGAACGGGGACGGGTCGTTCAGGGAGTTGTCGTTGTGCGACTCGGCCGCGAAGTGGACCACCAGGTCGGCGTCCTTGACCAGGGCGTCGACGAGCTCCGGGTCGGCGATGTCACCCTCCACCAGGGTCACCCGCTCGTCGAGACCCGCCAACGACGCCGGGTTGCCGGCGTACGTCAACTTGTCCAGCACCGTGACCGAGGCGTCGGGACGGTCTGCGAGGGTCTGGTGGACGAAGTTGGCGCCGATGAAGCCGGCACCTCCGGTGATGAGCGCGCGCACGACGGCCTCCTTCAGGTCGGATCAGCAGCAGCCAGTATGGGGGATCGGGCGCCGGACCCGAGGATCAGGGCCGGCCGATGCCCGTGTAGGTCCAGCCGGCCTCGCGCCAGGTGGCGGGGTCGAGCGCGTTGCGGCCGTCGATGATCCAGGCGTTGGCGACGGCGTCCTTGAGCCGGGCCGGGTCGAGCTCCTTGAACTGCTTCCACTCGGTGAGCAGCAGCACGACGTCGGCGTCCGCCGAGGCGGCGTAGGCGTCCTCGGCGATCGTCATGTCGGGACGCTGTCGGGCGAGGATCCGGCCCGCGGCGGGGTCGGTGATGGTGACCTCGGCGCCGGCACCGGCGATCGTGTTGGCGATGTCCAGGGCGGGGGAGTTGCGCATGTCGTCGCTGTCCGGCTTGAACGCCGCACCGAGAACGGCGACGCGCTTGCCGGTGAGGTTGCCCCCGACGGCGGTCCGCGCGAGGTGCACGGTGTGTTCGCGGCGGCGGTCGTTGATGGAGTCGACCTCGCGCAGGAACGTCAGGGCCTGGTCGACGCCGAGCTCGCCGGCGCGGGCCATGAAGGCGCGGATGTCCTTGGGCAGGCACCCGCCGCCGAACCCGATGCCGGCGCGCAGGAACTTGCTTCCGATGCGGTCGTCGTGGCCGATGGCCTCGGCGAGCTGGGTGACGTCGGCGCCGGTCGCCTCGCACAGCTCGGCCATGGCGTTGATGAAGGAGATCTTGGTGGCCAGGAACGAGTTCGCCGCGACCTTCACCAGCTCTGCGGTGGCGTAGTCCGTGGTCAGCCGGGGGATCGACTGCTCGTGGATCAGGTGCGTGTACACCTCGTCCAGGACCGTGCGCGACTCCTCGGCCGCGGCGGGGTCCCCGGGCAGGCCGTAGACGATCCGGTCGGGGGAGACGGTGTCCTGCACGGCGAAGCCCTCGCGCAGGAACTCGGGGTTCCAGACCAGGTGCGCACCGGTCGGGGTGACCTTCTCGGCGAGCCTGGCGGCGGTGCCGACCGGCACGGTGGACTTGCCCACCACCAGCACGGGTCCGTCCGGGTGAGGGCCCAGGTGCGGCACGAGGGAGTCGATGGCGGCGTCGACGTAGGTCAGGTCCGCGGCGTAGCCGTTCTCGACCTGCGGGGTGCCGACGCCGATGAAGTGCACCTGGGCGTCGGCGAGGTCGGCGAAGTCGGTCGAGAACCGCAGCCGGCCGGCGTCCACGTTCCGCTCGAGCACCTCGTCGAAGCCCGGCTCGTGGAACGGCGCCACGCCGCGCGAGAGCGAGGCCACCTTCCCGGCGTCGATGTCGATGCCGACCACGTCGTGGCCGAGCTCGGCCATGCACGCCGCGTGAACGGCGCCCAAATACCCGCAACCAATAACAGAGATTCGCATGTGCGCACGGTACCGTCGAGGAGCTGGCACGTGCTGGGCCTTCCGGTCACACGTGCTTCTTCCCACAGTCTGAGTCTCGAGGTTTCCATGCTGGTCCGACGCACGACCGCCACAGCAGCCGTGACAGGCCTCATCCTCGCCACCGTGGCAGCGCTGCCCGCGCAGGCCGAGACGGGCGCGTCCGAGGCGCCGCCCGAGCCCGTCACCGTCATCCCGCTCACGGACGGCGCCGGCACGCGCACCGAGGTCGCGGTCGAGGGCATCGACCGCCTGGGCGACGCAGCGACGCACACCGCTGACGGGTCGGTCGAGGCGGCCGGCCTCCGCGTGATCGGTGGCGGCGCCGGCATCGCCACGGTGCGCGGCATGATGCCGGCGACGGGCGCGCAGGCGGCCGACCTGGACAAGATCGCCGTCCTGACCGAACCGATCGCCACCGCGGAGTTCATGGTCGCCGGGCTGACCTGGGAGAACGGCGAGCACCTGCCGATGGGCTCGCGGGTCTTCCTGCGGGTGCTCGAGGACGGGGGCTGGTCCGACTGGCTCGAGACCGAGACAGAGGCCGGCGCCGACGCCGAGGTCGGAGGAGACGCGGCCCGCGTGGGCACCGACCCCTTCGTGACCGGCGGGGCCGAGGCCGTGCAGATCCAGGTGACCGGCGACGCTGCGGAGCTGCCTGCGAGCCTGGAGGTCAGCCTGATCCCGGCGAACCCGGACGTCTCGGAGCGGGTCGTCGACTCGCCGAGCCAGCCGCGCGAGCTGCCCGAGAGCGAGGCCACCGCCACCACCGAGCCCGCCGCCTTCACCTCGCTCGGGACCTCGAGCCGGCAGGTCGTCACCGTGGGCTACACCACCGCGAGCACGGTCCCGACGGCGACCACGGTAGCGACCAAGGCGAACACGGTCGCGACGGCGAACACGCTCGCGCTGGCACCCACCTCGCTCGCCCGCCGCCCCGCCATCACCAGCCGGAGCGGGTGGGGCGCCGACGAGTCGATCATGACCTGGCCGCGCCAGAACGCCCCGCTGAAGGCGACGGTCGTGCACCACACGGCCGGGACCAACAACTACGGCCCGGCGGAGTCGGCGTCGATCGTGCGCGGGATCTACCGCTACCACACGGTCAGCCGGCAGTGGGGCGACATCGGCTACAACTTCCTCATCGACAAGTGGGGCAACATCTTCGAGGGCCGGTCCGGCTCGCTGGCCGCCCCGGCGGGACAGATGGTCGTCGCGGGCCACGCGCGGCCGTTCAACACCTCGACCATGGGCGTGTCCGTCATGGGCAACTTCGCCCCCGGCAACGGCAACGTCCCCCCGGCGAGGCAGGCGCCGCTGTACGCGATGTCGGAGGTCATCGCCTGGCAGTACAGCCGCGCCGGGATCGACATGGACTCCCCGAGCGGGCTGATCTCGAACGGCACCCCCACACGGCCCGCCGGGCAGAACCTGCCGCGCATCTTCGGCCACAAGGAGGTCTCCGCGACGTCGTGCCCCGGCCTGTTCCAGGGAGACCTGTCCGCCCTGAGCGCCACGGTGGACGCGAAGCTGCCGCAGCTGTTCTACCTCAACAACTCGTTCAGCCCGACCGCCGACGTCTCGTTCCGCTACGGCCCGAAGGGCACCGAGGTGTTCGTGGGCGACTGGGACGGCGACGGCATCGACACGATCGCCGTGCGCAGCGGCACGGTGTTCTCGGTCAATAACTCCAACGCCTTCACCGACACCGCCGACGTGGTCTTCGCCTACGGCAAGCCCGGCGACGTCATCCTCGTCGGTGACTGGGACGGCGACGGCAAGGACACGCTCGCCGTGCGGCGCGGCCGTGAGTACCACGTCCGCAACTCGGTGACCTCCGGCCCGGCCGACAAGATCGTCGCCTACGGCAAACCGGAGGACCAGGTCCTCGTCGGTGACTGGGACGGCGAGGGGCAGGACACGTTCGCCGTCCGGCGCGGCGCGCAGTACTTCGTCAAGAACTCGATCGCCCCGGGCGAGGCCGACCAGACGGTGGTCTACGGGAAGTCGGGCGACACGGTCATGGTCGGCGACTGGAACGGCAACGGGCTCGACACCCTGGCCGTGCGCCGCGGCGCCGAGTACCACATCAAGAACTCGATCGCCCCGGGCAGGGCCGACATCCAGGTCGTCTACGGCCGTCCCGCCGACCTCGTCGTCGTCGGCGACTGGAACGGGGACGACAAGGACACCCTGGGCGTGCGCCGCCCGTAGGCCACCGCCGGCGGCGCGGTCCGGTCCGCCGGTGCCGCGCGGCTCGCGGTGCGCCACGGCCCCGGCCGTGTGCGCCGTTCCACAGGCGTGGGCGCTCTCGCGGCAGGGAGACCCGCACCAGGGTGCCGTAACCTGTCCCGAGCGGTGGGCACGACTGTCCCGGACGCCAGAGGAACGAGGAAGGCCCAGATCTTGTCGATCGTGCAGGACCTGAGGGGCTCGCGCGAGCTCCTGCTCAACCTCACACGCCGTGAGATCAAGGGCAAGTACAAGCGGACCGCGCTCGGTCAGCTGTGGTCCCTGGCGAACCCGCTCGCCGCGATGGCCATCTACACGGTCGTCTTCGCCTTCATCATCCGCGTCCAGCCGGAGCCGGGTGACCCGAGCGGGCTCGACATCTTCGCCCTGTGGCTGCTGTGCGCGCTGCTCCCGTGGAGCTTCTTCACCAACGTCGTCAACGGCGGCATGGGCGCCCTGGTGGGGAACGAGAACCTCATCAAGAAGGTGCACTTCCCCCGGATCGCCCTGCTCGTCGCGAACTCCTTCTCCTGGATGTTCAGCTGGTCCATCGAGATGGTGGTCCTGCTCGTCGCGCTGGTGATCGTCGGCGCGAACGCGCTGCCCTGGGTGCCGCTGGTGCTCGTCTTCATGGCGCTGATGTCCCTGCTCGCCACCGGCGTCGCGCTGATGCTCTCGGTGGCCAACGTCTACTTCCGCGACACGCAGCACTTCGTGGGCATCTTCTTCCAGGTGTGGTTCTACCTCACCCCGATCCTGTACCCGGTCTCGATGGTCGCCGGCGTCTCCGAGGACATCGGGCCGCTGTTCGGCTCCGTCACCGTGCTCGACCTGTACCTGCTCAACCCCATCGGGGAGTTCGCCGAGGCGTTCCGCAACCTGCTGTACGACAACCGGTGGCCCGACCTGGCCACGTCGCTGACCTGCGCGGCCTGGAGCCTGGCGGCCTTCTTCCTCGGCTACTGGATCTTCAAGCGTCACGAGAAGGGGCTGGCTGAGGCACTGTGAGCAACGTGGCCGTCGAGGTGGCGGACGTCTCCAAGAAGTTCCGCGTCTACCACGAGCGCAACCAGACCCTGAAGAGCGCGATCATGCGCCGTCGCCGGTCGGTGTACGAGGACTTCTGGGCGCTCAAGGACGTCTCGTTCGAGATCCCGGAGGCCTCCACCTTCGCCCTGGTCGGGGACAACGGCTCGGGCAAGTCGACGCTGCTCAAGTGCATGGCGCAGATCCTCTACCCGAACTCGGGCACGATCACCGCGCACGGCAAGCTGGCGGCGCTGCTCGAGGTGGGCTCCGGCTTCCACCCCGAGCTCTCCGGGCGCGAGAACGTCTACCTCAACGGCTCGATCCTCGGCATGAGCCGCCCCGAGATCGACCGCAAGTTCGACGAGATCGTCGACTTCTCCGGTGTCGAGGAGTTCATCGACCAGCCGGTGAAGAACTACTCCTCCGGCATGTACGTGCGCCTGGGCTTCTCCGTGGCGATCAACGTGGACCCGGAGATCCTGCTGGTCGACGAGGTGCTCGCCGTCGGCGACTCCGCGTTCCAGGAGAAGTGCGCGGAGAAGTTCGCCCAGTTCCGCCGCGAGGGCCGCACGGTGGTGCTGGTCTCGCACTCGATGCCGCAGCTGCGGGCGATGGCGGACCAGGCCGCCTGGCTCCAGCACGGCGTCCTGCAGGAGGTCGGGCCGGCCAACGGCGTGCTCGAGCGCTACCTCGACTCCACCCGTGACAGCACCCGGGTGGACGAGAGCGGACGCTCGCACTGGGGCACCGGCGAGATGGTGGTCGGTGACGTCGAGGTCCTGGGCCCGGGCGGCGACGGGACGATCCGCACCGGCGACGACGTGACCATCCGCGTCCACTACCGCGCCGAGGAGCCGGTCACCGACCCGGTCATCGGCGTGGGGATCGAGAGCACCGACGGCACCTACCTGTGGGCGTCGAACACCTTCGACGACGGGCCGCGCCTCGGCACCGTGCGCGGCTCCGGCTACGTCGACTGCCACGCACCCGCGGTGGCCTTCGCCCCTGGCGGGTACGTCGTCATCACCTCGCTCACCGACTCGACCACCCAGCACGTGTACGACCAGGTGCGCGACAGCGCCCGGTTCAGCGTCGACAGCGGCGACCAGCGCTGGTGGGGCGGCTACATCCACACCGAGTCCGGCTGGCAGGCGCCCGCCGGCCACGGGCAGGACGCCTGATGGCGCGGATCCTCGTCGTCACGCTCGACACGCTGGCCGAGCGGATGGCGGGCCCGGCGATCCGGGCCTGGGAGATCGCCTCGGCGCTCGCCGTCGAGCACCAGGTGCGCCTGGTGACGTTCGGCTCCTGCGACCGCCCGGGCCAGGGCTTCACCACCCGGCACATCACGGTGGCCGACTTCCGCGAGGAGGTCGACGGCGCCGACGTCGTCATCATTCAGGGCTTCGTGCTGCAGACGTTCCCGTGGCTGCAGACGGCCGAGCCGGTCATCGTGCTCGACCTGTACGACCCGTTCCATCTCGAGTCGCTCGAGGTGGAGAAGTACAAGCCGACCGACGAGCGCCACGCCGCCCTCGCCAACGCGCTGCGCGAGCTCGGCGCGCAGTCCGCCCGCGGCGACCTGTTCCTGTGCGCCTCGGAGAAGCAGCGTGACCTGTGGCTGGGGCAGCTGGCCGCCGCCGGCCGGGTCAACCCCGAGACCTACGACGCCGACCCCTCGCTGCGCAACCTGCTCACCGTGGTGCCCTTCGGGACCTCGCCGACCCCGCCGGCCCGGACCGCCCCGGCCATCAAGGGCGTGGTGCCCGGCATCGGCGAGCAGGACAAGGTCGTGCTGTGGGGCGGCGGCGTCTACAACTGGTTCGACCCCGTCACGGTGGTGCGTGCCGTGGACCGGGTGCGCCAGGACGTCCCCGAGGTCCGGCTGTACTTCCTCGGCATGAAGCACCCCAACCCGGACGTCCCCGAGATGGCGATGGCGACCCGGACCCGTGAGCTCTCCGACGAGCTCGGCCTGACCGGCACGCACGTCTTCTTCAACGAGGACTGGGTGCCCTACGCCCGGCGGGCGGACTACCTGCTGGACGCCGACGTCGGGGTGAGCGCCCACTTCGACCACATCGAGACCGCGTTCAGCTTCCGCACGCGGATCCTGGACTACCTCTGGGCCGACCTGCCGATCGTGACCAGCGCCGGCGACACGTTCGGCGACCTGGTCGCCGCGGAGGACCTCGGCGCCGCCGTCCCCACCGAGGACGTCGACGCGATGGCGCAGGCCCTGACCCGGCTGCTCACCGACGAGGCGGAGCGGGACCGCGTCCGGGCGAACGTGGCCCGGGTGGCCGAGCGATACACCTGGCCGGTGGCCCTGGCCCCGCTCCTGGAGTTCTGCCGCCGGCCCAGCCGGGCGGCCGACGCGCGCCGGATCGGCACGGAGTTCGCCGGGCTGCCGCTGGCGACGCGGGTCCGGCTCGACGTCACGGCCGCCTGGCGCCTCGTGCGGACCTCCGGTCCCCGGCCGGTCGTCGACAAGGTGCGGTGGCGGCTGGCCCGGCGGCGCCGCCGCGGCTGACCCGTATCTGCGCCCGGCCGTTCCGGTCGCCCGAGGTCCGTAGGATGTCGCGGTGCCCTCCGCCTCCCCTGACCTGCCACGCCGTCGCAGCGCCTCGCTGCGGTGGGCGCTGACGGCTCTCGCGGCCGCGCTCGTCACCGTCCTGACGCTCGCCGGCCCGGCCGCCGCCCGCGGCGGCGAGGTGGGCGGCACCGGGACGGCGTACCTGCTGTCCGACACCTTCTCCACCGAGGCGTCCACCTCGTTCGTGTACGGCCGCCGCACGGACCAGATCTACGTCGGCGACTGGGACGGTGACGGCACCGAGACCCTCGCCGTGCGCCGCGGTGCCACGTTCTACCTGCGCAACGCCAACGCGGGCGGCGCCGCCGACCACGTCCAGACCTACGGCCGCCCGGGCGACGTCGTCGTCGTGGGGGACTGGGACGGTGACGGCCGGGACACCTTCGCCGTGCGCAGGGGCGCGCAGTACCACGTCAAGAACTCCCTGTCCGGCGGCCCGGCGGACGCCGTCGTCGTCTACGGCCAGGCCGGGGACGTCGTCGTGGTCGGGGACTGGGACGGCGACGGGCGCGACACCCTGGGTGTGCGGCGCGGCGCGCAGTACCACCTCAAGGACGTGATCGCGCCGGGGCCCGCGGACCGGGTGGTGGTCTACGGCCGGGCGGCCGACGCCACGCTGGTGGGCGACTGGGACGGCGACGGGCGCGACACCCTGGGGGTGCGGCGCGGTGCGCAGTACCACCTCAAGGACGTGATCGCGCCGGGGCCGGCGGACCGGGTGGTGGTCTACGGCCGGGCGGGCGACACCACGCTGGTGGGCGACTGGGACGGCGACGGCGTGGACACGCTCGGTGTGCGGCGCGACCCGGTGCCGCTCGCCGTCGAGGGGCTCCGGGGGAGCGGCGGGCTGACCAGCACCGAGATCCCGACCGCCGCGAGCGGGCGGCTCACGACCGTCGCCGGCGCGGTCCCGGCGCCGCGGAGCGCCGCGCGCGAGGTGACGGTGCGCGTCCAGGTCGAGGCCGGGCTCCCGGTCGACGGCGCCACCTTCGCCGACGTCGCCATGGACACGCTCAACGACCGGCGCGGTTGGGGAGCGGACGGCTCGGTTAGCTTCGCCCGCGGCACCACCGGGCAGATGACGCTCGTCCTGGCCTCACCGGCCACGGTCGACCGGCTCTGCGCCCCGCTGCGGACCAACGGCTACACCTCCTGCCGCACGGGCTCGCAGGTGATCATCAACGCCGCACGCTGGGCCGGCGGGGCCACCGCCTTCAACGCCGCCGGCGGCGACATCGCCGCCTACCGGCAGTACGTGGTCAACCACGAGACGGGCCACTTCCTCGGGCACGGCCACGTGGGCTGCCCGGGCGCCGGTCGGCTCGCCCCGGTCATGCAGCAGCAGACCCTGAGCATGGGCGGCTGCCGGCCCAACGGGTGGCCGCACCCGTAGCCGTCCCCGCCGAGGGAGCCGGCGGCGGGATCAGACGCCGCGGACGTTGACGTACGGGTCCAGGTGCTTGCGGTGGTCCCACCACGCCAGCGCCGCCCGCTCGTCGTCCTCGATCCGCGCCACCCGGCTGCTGGACTCGAAGTGGTGCAGCCGCGCGAACGGGGTGCACACCACCGTCCGCCCCGTCGCGCCGACCTTGAGGCAGAAGTCGACGTCGTTGTAGTTCAGCGGGAGTGACTCGGTGAAGCCGCCGACCTCGGTGAAGACCGCCCGCGGCACGAGCAGGCACGCCCCGGTGATCGCGAGGAAGTCCAGGTCGACGACGGTGGAGCCGAAGTGGCCGGGCCCGTCCTCCTCGAAGATGTGCACGTGGGTCGCCTCGCCGTCGTGGTCGAAGGTGATCCCGGTGTGCTGGATCCGCTCGTCGTCGAAGAGCAGCTTCGCGCCCACGACGCCGACGCCGTCCTCCGAGGCGACGGCGACCATGCGCTCGAGCCACCGGGGCTCGATCACCTCGGTGTCGTCGTTCAGCAGGAGGACCAGCTCGCCGCGGGCGGCCCCGACGCCGGTGTTGACCGAGCGGGAGAAGTTGAACGGGCCGGCCACGGGCGCGAGCCGGAGGCGGTCTCCGAGGATCTCCGCGCACTCCGCCAGGACCTCGGCCGCGGTGTGCTCGCTCGGCACGAGCACCACCTCCCAGGCGGGGTACGTCGTCCGTGCGGCCAGCGAGCGCAGCGCGTTGGTCACCAGCACCGTCTCCGTGCCGCGCACCGCACGGCTGCCGCCCGCGGTGGGGACGACCACCGAGACCAGCGGAGGGTCCTCGACCTGGCGCCAGACGCGGACGAAGCCGGGGGCCTGCCCGTCGTCGTCGCCGGTGAGCTCGACGACCGCCGGGATGCCGAGGCGCTCGTACCGGGCGGCGACCGCACGCCGACCGGCCTCCGCCGCGACCGGGTCGGCGGCCGGCGCATGGGTGCGTGCCACGCCG
Organism: Georgenia subflava; assembly: GCF_009193155.1. GTDB lineage: Bacteria > Actinomycetota > Actinomycetes > Actinomycetales > Actinomycetaceae > Georgenia > Georgenia subflava. The sequence continues at coordinate 263,292 of NZ_VUKD01000005.1, read as the reverse complement.
AGGACCGGCACGTGGGCGACCGCCACGTCGAGCTCGGTGACCCGCAGCGCGAGGTCCCACTCCCGGGCCGGGGCGAAGTCCTCCCGGAACCCGCCGGCCCGCTCGACCAGCTCGGGCCGGACGAAGCACATCCGTCCCAGGTACGGGTAGCCCTCGAGGTAGCGCGGCACCCAGCGGGGCTTGGCGAAGATCCCGGCGGCGCCGTCGGCCGGCCACTGCTCGTCGGTGTAGAGCACGTCCGGCTCCGCGCCGCGCCCGGCCAGGTCGTCGAGCACCCCCCGGACCGCGGCGAGGGCACCGGGCTCGAGCCGGTCGCCGGCCTCGACGACCGCCGCGAACCGGCCCCGCGCGCGGCGCAGGGCGGCATTGAGCCGGTCCGAGACCGGCCCCGCGCCGGTGGTGGTGAGCAGCTCCCAGGGACCCTCGCCCTGCGCGCGGAAGGACTCCTCGGTGGCCCCGGCGGCGTCGTCGTCCACCGCCTGCACGGACCTGGCCACGACGAGCGTCAGGAGGACCGTCATGCGGGCCTACGGAGCCCGGGGACGGCGGAGCGGCCGCGGCGTCCGGCGCGCCCGAGCAGGTCGAACGCGCGCCACCGCTTCGACCGGACGACGCGCAGGTAGTCCGCCTGGGCCTCGGCGAGAGCCTGGTCACGTTCCTCGAGCGCCGCCGACTGCGCGGTCAGCAGGTCTTGGCGGACGTCGATCGCCGCCCGGGCCTGCGTCAGGGCCGCCGCCAGGTCCGCGCAGCGGGCCCGCAGCCCCTCGACCTCCAGCAGCAGCGCACGGTCGGACTCCGCCGCGTGCGCACGGCGGTCCTCGGTGGCCAGCGCGCGCCAGTAGGCGTCGAAGTCGGAGACCGTCGTCGGGTCAGGAGTCATGGCCATACCGTAGGGGACACCGGACGCGGCGGTCCTCGGCGGCCAACTAGCATGCTGGGATGCGCGTCGCCCAGGTCTCGGCACACTTCCCCCCGAACTTCGTCAGCGGCGGCACGCTCGTCCCGCAGCGGATCGCGCAGGCCGTCGCGGCGGCCGGCCACGAGAGCCTGGTCTACGCCGGCTACCTCGACGAGGCACGGACGCCGCTCGAGACATGGACCGACGCCGACGGCGACGTCACCGTGCGGTGGGTCGTGATCACCCCCTGGACCGCGTGGGACGACCCGAGGAACACCCTCAACCCCGACGTCGAGGCCGACTTCCGGCAGTGGCTCGCCGAGGCCCGCCCGGACGTCGTCCACATCCACTCGCTGCAGACGCTCGGCGCCTCGCTGGTGCGTGCGGCCAAGGAGTCGGGGGCACGCGTCGTGGTGACGATGCACGACTTCTGGTGGTTCTGCGCGCGGCAGTTCCTCTCCTCGACGCAGCTGCGTCCGTGCTCGGTCGTCGTCAGCTGTGGGGAGTGCCCCTGCCAGGTGGACCATTCCTGGCTGGAGGAGCGCAACGCCCGCATCGCCCCCTTCCTTGCGGACGCAGACCTCGTGCTTGCGCCGTCGGCGAGCGCCGCGCGGGTGCTCGTCGCCAACGGCGTGCCGCCGGAGAAGGTGGAGGTGGACGAGAACGGGCTGCCCGCGGACACCCTCGCCGACGCCCGGCAGGTGGCCGCGGCCCGCACGGCGGACGGCCGCGCGCTCCTGCGGTTCATGTACGCCGGCGGGCCGGACCCCATGAAGGGCTTCGACGTCCTCCAGGACGCGCTGGCCGCCCTGCCGGACCTGCCCGGCTGGTCCGTCGACCTGTACGGCGCCGAGGGCAGGGCCCGCGACGACCTGCCCCGCGCCGCCCGCCCCAGGCCGGCGTTCCCGCCCCAGGACCTCACGCGGGTGCTGGCCGAGCACGACGTCCTCGTGCTGCCCTCCGTCGTGCGCGAGTCCCACTCGATCCTCACCCGCGAGGCGCTCGCCGCCGGGCTGGCCGTCGTCTGCACCGACACCCTCGGCCCGGAGGAGGCGGTCGCCCACGGCGAGAACGGCCTGGTGGTGCCGGCGTCCGACGCCGCCTCCCTCACGGCGGCGCTGCGCTCCCTCATCGAGGACCCGGACCTGGCCCGCGGCCTCCTCGGGCAGGGCTCGGCCTCGCCGATCCGCTCCTTCGACGACCAGGTGCGCGGCCTCGTCGAGCGCTACGGCGACCTTCGCGCGGCCGACCGGCCGGAGGACGACGGCTCCCTGGTGCGCGGCGCCGAGGAGCAGCTCATGCGGCGGGTGCTGTTCGTCGTCGGCATTCAGGGCGCCCCGCTGCGGTACCGGGCGCACCTGCCCGCGGAGGCGCTGGGCCTCGTCGGCGTCGAGACCGTCGTACGGCACTACCGCAGCCCGGACCTGCCCCGGCTGGTGCGCGAGGTCGACGCCGTCGTGCTGTACCGGGTCCCGGCCACCGTCCAGGTCCGCGACCTCGTCGACGCCGTGCGGGCGCGCACGCGCCCCGTGCCGGTCCTCTTCGACGTCGACGACCTCATCTTCGACCCTGACCTCAAGGACCAGGTCCACGGGCTCGCCGCCCTCTCGGAGGAGGAGGTGGCGCTGTGGTGGCGCGGCATCGCGAGGTACCGCACCACCATGGAGATGGCCGACATGTACATCGGCAGCACCGAGGAGCTGTGCCGCCACGCGGCCGCGGTCACCGGGCTGCCCGCCCGGCGCTTCGCCAACGGCGTCGGCACGCTCCTGGCGCGGGCGAGCGACCGGGCGCTCGTGCGGCCCCGCGCGGACGGGCCGCTGCGGATCGGCTACTTCTCCGGCACGACGACGCACGACGCCGACTGGGCCTACGTCGAGCCGGCCGTCGTCGAGATCATGCACACGCATCCCGACGTCGAGCTCTGGCTCGGTGGCCACCTGCGCACCACCCCGGCGCTCGACGGGCTCGCGCACCGGGTCCGCCGCCTGCCCTTCGTGCCGTGGTACGAGCTCCCGGGCACGCTCCGGGACGTCGACGTCTGCCTCGCCCCGCTGACGGAGGCCAGCCAGTTCAACGAGGCCAAGTCCGCCATCAAGTGGCTGGAGGCCGCCCTGGTCGAGACACCGGTGGTCGCCTCCTCGACCCAGCCCTTCCGCGAGGCGGTCGACGAGGGACGCACCGGGTTCCTCGCCACGACGCCCCAGGAGTGGTCGGCGGCCGTCACCGCGCTGATCGAGGACGCGGCCCTGCGCCGCCGGGTCGGCTCGCAGGCGCGCCGGGAGGCCCTCCTGCGCTGGTCGCCGCACCTCCAGGGCCGGGTCTACCTGGACAACCTGCTCGCCGCCGCCGCGCACGTCAGGTCCCACGGGCCGCGCCGCCCCACGGACTGGTCGCCCGTGCTCGACGACGAGCCCCTCTCGGGCGCCGAGGCGTACGTCGAGGACTACGCGGTGCCGGCGCCCGGCGCCCGGCAGCTGCCGGCGGCGCTGCGGCACGGGCGCATCGGCACCAAGCTCGCGGCCGCCCGCCGGGTCTTCCGGTCCGACGGCGCCCGCGGCGTGGCGGCACGGCTGGTCCGCAAGGCGGGGGAGCGGTCCGCCCGATGAGCCGGCCCCCCGCCCGGGCCAGGCACGCCGTCGGCCGGCGCCGGCCGGCCCTCGGCCAGGTCGTGGCCTGGCTCGCCCCGGTACTCCTCGTGCTGGTCATGCTCGGTCCGTCGCTGCTCGGGGCCAGGCTCTTCGCCGCGGGGAACCTGATCGACTACCAGGGGCCGTGGGAGGAGTCCTCCACGGCCGAGCACGTGACGAACACGTGCGTCTCGGACACCGTGGACGGTGCGCTGCCGACCGCGCTGGTGTACCGCGACCGGATCGCGGCCGGGGACGTGCCGGCCCTGTGGGACAACACCGCCGCCGCCGGCGTGATGCTCGCGTCCGCCCCGCCCGGCGGCGTGAACTCACCGATCTTCATCGCCTCCCTGCCGTTCGGCGACGTCGCGTTCCCGGCGTGGATCAAGCTCTTCGAGATCGGCGTCGCCGTCGCGGGCACCGTGCTGTGGGCCCGAAGGCTCGGGCTGTCCACGCCGGCCGGGCTGGTAGGCGGGCTGCTCTACGTCACCGGCTCGTTCATGGTGCTGTGGACCAACTGGCCGCAGACCCGCACCGCCGCCTTCTTCCCCCTGGTCTTCTGGGCCGTGGAGCGGCTCGTCCAGGACCGCACCGTCCGCTCCGCGCTCCCGCTGCCGCTCGTCGTCGCCGCCATGATCCTGGGCGGGTTCCCGGCGATCGCGGTGCACACCCTCTACTTCGCCGCGGCCTACGCGGTGGTGCGCCTGGTCGTGCTCAACCGGCGCCCGGCCGACGGGGCCGTCGCGGGCGGGCGGGCCGGCCGCTGGCGGCGGTGGGGCCGCGCGCCGGTGCTCGCCGTCGGGGCCGGGGCGGTGACGGTGCTGCTCCTGGCCTTCCAGCTGCTGCCGTGGCTGGACCAGCTGCGGGGCACCGACCTGAGCTACCGCGACGACATCTGGGCCGACACGGTGGGGCTGCGCGAGGCGCTCACCATGGCCTACCCGCAGGCCCTGGGCACGTGCCAGTCCGGCGACGCGCGCTGGGGGAGCATGATCCCGATCGAGGGCGTCTCGTTCGTCGGTGCGGGGGCCCTCGTGCTGTGCCTCGCGGCGCTGGTGAGCAGCCACGGCCCCCGGCTCGGCGGTGTGCGGGCGTTCCTCGTCGTCGGCAGCGGCGTCGTGCTCGCCGCGACCTTCCTGGGCGGGCCGGTCAGCTACGTGCTCCACCTGCTGCCGCTGATGGACAACTCGAGCCTGTACCGGATGCGCGGGGTCGGGTCGCTGCTGCTGGCCATGCTGGCCGCCGTCGGGTTCGAGGCGCTGCGGCGCACGGCCCGTGAGCGGGGCGCGCCGCGCCGGGTGGCGTGGGCTGGCGTCGTCGCCGCGCCGGTGCTGCTCGTGCTGGCCGCGGTGGCCGTGTGGTTCGTCGCCCCGGACGCGGCCGCCTGGGCGCAGGTGCGGGGCTCGGTGCTGCTCGGCCTGGTGTGCGGGCTCCTCGTCGCTGCGGTGTGGGCGGCCGCCCTGGCCGGTCTCGGTGCCCGGCGCACCCTCGTCGCGCTGCTGCCGCTCGTCCTGCTCGTCGAGGGCCTGGCCTTCACTCACGCGTTCTGGCCGCGCACGGACCCCGACCAGCTGTACCGGCCCACGAGCACCGACGCGTACCTGCAGGCCCGGCTGGGCCACGAGCGGATCGTCGGCGTCCAGGGCGCGTACTGGACCGGCGCCAACAAGGTGGCGGGCATCAGGTCGCTGTCCGGGCACGTCTTCGTGCCGCCGGAGTGGCGCGACCTGCTGCTCCAGGCCGACGCGGACATGTTCGTCACGGACACCTACCACACGCTGAGCAGCCTGGGGCCGCTCAGCAGCCCGGTGCTCGACCGGTTCGGCGTGCGGTACGGGGTCGCGGACACCGACGTGGTCCCGCTGGGCTCGTTCCACGGCGACGGCGGGCAGGACCGCACCCGCGACGTCGTCCTGCAGCAGGCCCCCGGGAGCCGGGCGGTGCCGGCCGGCACGGCGCTGCGCGGCGCGGTCGTCGAGCTGGCGAGGCCGGTCGGCGACGTCCGCGAGGCCGACGACCCCGCGCACGTGGTCGTCGAGGCCGTCGGGGCGGACGGCGAGGTCCTCGCGAGCGGGGCCCGCCGCGTGCGGGACCGCGCCGAGGGAACCTTCACCGTTCCGGTCGCCGGCGAGCACCTCGCCGACGCGGGGCCGTACACGGTGGAGGTGCGCGCCGAGGGCGGCGAGCCGGTCTCCGTGCTGCCGGCGACCGGCCAGGACGGGGCGTGGGTCGGGGTGATGACGGCCGAGGACGACGGGCTGGACCTGGTCGAGACCGCCGAGGCGCAGGTCTACGAGCGCCCGGGCGCGCTGCCGCGCTTCCGGTGGGCGGACGATGCCGCGGCCTGCACGTCGGCGGCCTCGTGCGCGGACCTCATGGGAGAGGTGGACGGCTCGACCGTCCTGCTGACGCCGGAGGACCACGCCCGCGTGCGGCTCGAACCCGGCGCGGCAGAGGTCGACGTCGAGGTGGACACCGGGGACCTCCAGCGGGTGCGAGTGGACGCGGAGGCCCCCGGCGTCCTGGTGGTGGCCGACGGCTTCCACGACGACTGGGAGGCGACCGTGGACGGCGAGACGGTCCCGCTCCTGCGGGCCGACCACGCGATGCGCGGCGTCGAGGTGCCCGCCGGCGAGCACGTCGTCGAGCTCGCCTACCGGCCGGTCGGCTGGGGCGTGCTCCCGTGGGTGTCCCTGACGACCGTGCTCGCCCTGGCCGGCACCTGGGCGGTCCTGGCCCGGCGGGAGCGCGGACCGCTCAGAAGATCCCCGCGAAGCTGAGCGCCATCGCGAGGTACCCGACCACGGCGACGGCCGCCGCCGCCACGCGGAACCCCTTCTCGTGGGCGACCAGCACGAGCGCGGCGATCGTGAGGGGGACCAGGGTGACGCCGTACCGGCTGGAGACGTGCGGGAAGTAGCCGCCGCCGAGCAGCTCGTTGCCCTGGACGAGCAGCGGGACGGCCGCCGCACCGACCAGCGCCGCCCAGCCGACCCAGCGCTCGGGCCGCAGCCGGTCGAAGGCCACGAGCGCCATGAACGGCGCGGCCGTGAACAGCACCCCGAGGATGCCGATCCAGCCGACGACGGCCGTGCTGGTCAGCGTGCCCTGGAGGAAGTAGTCCTCGACCAGCCCGAACACGGTGGCCAGCGTCGGGGCCCACTCGTCGAACGGCGCCCCGATGATCGGCACGGTGTTCACACCGGTGATCGGGCTGCTCCAGCCGGGCTCCGCACGGCCGGCCTGGAAGAGCGACCAGGCGACGGCGCTCGCCCCGATCGCCACGACCGGCACCACCGCCACCCCGAGGCGGCGCAGCACCTCGCGCCGGTCGCCGCGCCGCCACGCACCCACCGCCGACAGCGCCACCAGGCCGAGCACGGTCAGCACGGCCACGGTGCTCATGAGCTTCGTCGACGCCGCGAGCAGCGCCACCACCGTGGGGGCGACGAGCCCGAGGCGGCCCTGGAGGAAGACACGGGTCAGGAGCCACAGCGCCCCGACGCCGATCAGGGCGGCCGGCGCGTCGTTCGTCACCGTGGAGGAGGCATGGGCCAGCGACGGGACGCCGAGCATCGTCGCCGCGGCCGCCGCGGACAGCCAGCGCGGCAGCCGCCACATCCGCACCACCGCGTACATCCCCACCAGCGCCGCCACGAGCCACAGCCCACCGGTGAGCCGCGCGGCGGTGGTGAAGGTCAGGCCGAGGGGGAGCGCGGTGGCGAGCTCGGCGAGGACCGCCGTCACCGCGTAGTAGCCCGGCGGGTGCCAGTAGTTGTAGTTCTCGCCCTCCGCCGGGTAGTCGGCGGCGTCGGCGTCGTCCGCCTGCGCGCACTCCGGCAGCGCGTCGGGGATGTTCTCCTGCCCGCGGCAGGACCACTCCTCCAGGGTGAGGTCGGACAGCTCCGAGCCGGCGCGGGGCAGCTCACCCTGCGCGACCTTCCACGCGTAGTCCAGGTGCGTGTGCTCGTCCAGGGCGGACAGGCCGGGCCCGTTCACCACCCCCAGCGTCGCCAGGCCCATGCCGAGGACCGCCAGCAGCAGGCACCACAGCACGTCCGCGCGGCGGCCGGCGCGGTCCGGCGCGCGCCGGGTGGGCGGCGCCGGGTCAGCGACCTCTGTCATGTCTCTCCTCGTGTGCGACGCGGGCGCGCACGCCGCTGCGAGGCCGACGCGCACGCCGGTGCCGAGGCCGAGCCGGCGAGGTGCGGCAGCCGCGGCACCGTGCGGGTGTGAGTGATGCCACCAGCCCCGGACGGGGCACTCGGCTACGCTACATTGTCAGCGCGTGCGTCCATTGCGCTGAGTGCTGCGGGCCATGCCGACGGTCGCAGCGACACGCCCGCCCTCACGCCGACCGAGGAAATCATGAAGTTGTTCGTCCAGGTTCCCTGCCTCAACGAGGAGGAGACGCTCCCGCTCGTGCTGGCGAGCATCCCGCGGGAGATCCCGGGCATCGACGAGATCACCATCCTCGTCGTCGACGACGGCTCCACCGACCGGACGGTCGAGGTCGCCCGCGAGCACGGCGTGCGCCACTTCGTGCGGCACGCCCGCAACATGGGGCTGGCCAGGTCCTTCCGGGACGGCGTCGACTACGCCCTCGCGCACGGGGCAGACATCGTCGTCAACACCGACGGCGACAACCAGTACCCGCAGGACCGCATCGGCGACCTCGTCCAGCCGCTGGTCCGCGGCGAGGCCGACGTCGTGATCGCCGACCGCCAGACCGCGACGATCGAGCACTTCTCCCCGTTCAAGAAGGCGATGCAGAAGGTCGGCTCGGAGGTCGTCAACAGGGCTGCCGGCACGGACCTGCCCGACGCGGCCAGCGGCTTCCGCGCCTACTCCAAGGCCGCGCTCATCCGCCTCAACGTCGTCACGCAGTTCTCCTACTGCATGGAGACGATCATCCAGGCCGGCAACAAGCGGCTGAGGATCGCGTCCCTGCCGATCACGACCAACCCCAAGACGCGCGAGTCGCGGCTCTTCAAGAACATCTGGCACCACATGTTCAAGTCGGGCAGCGCGATCACCCGCTCGTACCTGATGTTCAAGCCGCACGTGCTGCTCGGCGCCATCGGCGGCGTCATGCTCGTGGCCGCGCTGATCCCGTTCGTGCGGTTCCTCGTGTTCTGGCTGATGGGCGACTCCGCCGGTCACGTCCAGTCGCTGATCTTCGGCACCGCGATGCTCGTCGGTGCGCTCGTGTGCTTCGCGCTGCTCATCATCGCCGATCTTCAGCGCACCAACCGCGTCCTGCTCGAGGAGACGCTGGAGCGGATGAAGACGCTCCAGTACGACCCGGCGGGGCCGGCGGCCTCGATCGACCGCCCCGCCCTGCCCGAGCTGCTCGAGCACGACGGCGACGGCGCGTTCGCGTCCGGGGCTGACCCGCTGCGGGCGAGCCTGCGCACCGAGGACGCGGTGCGGGCGAACCGGCGCACCGACGACCCGGTGGGGGACGGACTTCGCACCGACGACCCGGACGAGGTGGAGTGGGTCGGCTCGGTCGAGCCCGAGCCCGTCGATGACGTGAGACTCAGCAAGTCGTGAGGATCGCCGTCGTCGGCCCCACCCACCCGTACAAGGGCGGCATCGCTCAGCACACCACCCGGTTGGCGCACGAGCTCAGCCGGGAGGGCCACGACGTCTACGTCGAGTCCTGGCGGCGCCAGTACCCCGCGCTGCTGTACCCCGGCGAGCTCACGGTGCCCGACGACGAGCCGGAGATCCCCGTCTTCCCCCGGGTGCTGCGGCGCCTCTCGTGGAACCGGCCGTGGACCTGGTGGGAGGCCGGGCGCCGCCTGCGCCGCGCCGACGTCGTCATCCTCGTGGTCGCGAGCACCGTGCAGATCCTGCCGTACCTGCCCGTCGTGGGGATGCTGCGCGGCCGGGTCCGCACCGTCGCGCTCATGCACAACGTGCTGCCCCACGAGGGCCGGCTGGGCGACCGCACGCTCGTCTCGGCGTTGCTCGGCGCGGTCGACGACGTCCTGGTGCACTCGCCCGAGCAGCACGACCTCGCCCGCCGGCTCACCGACACACCGCTGACCACCGCCGTCCTGCCCTCGAACCTGGGGGACCTGGAGGCGGCGGCACCGCGGCCACGGCGGTCGCTCGACGAGCCGCTGCGGGTGCTGTCCTTCGGGCTGGTCCGCCCGTACAAGGGCGTCGACCTGCTGGTGGAGGCCGCGGGCCAGGTCCCCCAGGTCCACCTCACCGTCGCCGGCGAGTTCTGGTCGCCGGAGGCCGATCTCTGGGACGTCGCCCGGCGCGCCGGCGCCGCGGACCGCCTGACCGTCCGGAACGGCTACGTGCCGACGGGCGAGCTGCACGAGCTGTTCGCGGAGTCGGACATCGTGGCCCTGACCTACCGCTCGGTGACCGGCTCGGGCAACATCAAGCTCGCGTTCGAGCTGGGCCGGCCCGTGATCGCCACCCAGGTCGGCGCGCTGGCGGAGGAGATCCGCGGCCGCTACGGCGTGGTGGCCGAGCGCCCCGCCGTCCCCGAGATCGTGGCGGCGCTGCGGCAGGCGTGCGAGCCGGACGTGTACAACTCGATGGCCGAGGCGATCGGGAGCTACCCGCGCGGGGACTACCTGCGGGAGTGGTCCGAGTACGTCCGGGTCATCGGCTCGATGCTGGACGGGGACCGGGCGCGATGAGCGCGGACACGGGCGAGCAGGGGGCCGTGCGCACCCGCGGCGCCGCGGTCAAGGTCGCCGTGCGGTGGCTGTTGATCGCCGTCGCCGTCTTCTTCCTCGGCCGGGCGCTGTACCTCCAGTGGCCGGCTGTCTCGGACGCGCTCGCCGAGATCCCGCTCGGCGCGGCGGTCGCCTCGGTGGTGGCCGCGGCCCTGGCGGTGTCGATCTCCGGCCAGCAGCAGCGCAGCATCCTGGCCGCGCTGGGGCACCGGCTGCCGCTGCGGCCGTGGATGCGGGTGTTCTACCTCGCGCAGCTCGGCAAGTACGTCCCGGGGACCGCGTGGGCCTACGTCGCGCAGATGGAGCTCGGCCGGAAGAAGGGCATCGACCGGGCGTCGTCGGTCCTGGCCATCCTGCTCGGCGCCGGGCTGACGGTGCTCCTCGCGCTCGTGGCGGGTCTCCTCGTCCTCGGTGCGCCGTCGCTCTCGTGGCTGCCGGTGGCAGCCCAGGTCGCCGTCGTGGTCCTGGCCGCGGCGGCCGTGCTGGTGCTCGCGGTGCGGCCCGGCGTCGTCGGCGCCGTGACGCGGCGGGTACCCGCCCTGGCGTCCCGGCTCGGGGAGGTGTTCCCGGCCGCCGGGTCGCTGCGGCCGGCGATCGGCTGGTCCGCCGCCGCCTGGGGCGCGTACGGCGTGCACCTGTGGCTGCTGGCGGCGCCGACCGGGCTGACCGGGGCGGACGGCCTGCGGCTCGCCGTCGGCGGGTTCGCCATCGCCTGGGTCTGCGGGTTCCTCGCCGTCCTCGTCCCGGCGGGCGTGGGGGTGCGCGAGGCGGTGCTCGTCGGGCTGCTCGCGGGCAGCATCGGGAGCGGGCCGGCGCTCGCGGTCGCCGTCCTCTCCCGCTTCCTCATCATCGCCGCGGAGGTCGGGCTCCTGGCGCTCGTCCCGTTCCTGCCCTCCGCCGTCGGCGGGCGGAGCGGCGCGGCTACGGTGGTGGAACCATGAGGGTGCTCTCGTTCGGGACCTACGACGCCGAGGTGCACCCCCGGATCCGCGTGCTGATCGAGGGGCTGCGGACCAACGGCGTCCACGTCGTGGAGTGCAACGCGCCGCTGGGCCTGTCGACGGCGCGACGGGTCGACACGCTCAAGAAGCCCTGGCTGGTGCCGGCGATGATGGCTCGGATCGTCTCGCGCTGGGTGCGGCTGACGCGCGACGCGCGGCGCTACCGTGGCCGGCACCGCCCGGACGCCGTCCTGGTCGGCTACATGGGCCACTTCGACGTGCTCCTCGCGCGGCTGCTCTTCCCGCGCGTGCCGATCTTCCTCGACCACCTCATCTCCGGCGCGACGACGGCGGCCGACCGCGGCGTCGACGGCGGCCTGCGGTCCGTGGTGCTGCGACAGCTGGACCAGGCGGCCGTGCGTGCGGCCGACGTGGTCATCGTCGACACCGAGGAGCACCGCTCCCTCGTGCCGGAGGACAGGCGGGACGCGGCCGTCGTGGTGCCCGTCGGCGCCCCGCGGACCTGGTTCGCGGCCCGCCCGGCGGACTTGGCGGCCCGCCCGGCGGACGCGGCGGCGCGCCCGGCGGACGCGGCGCGCCGGACGGATGCGACCGCGCGCACGGCCGACGCGCCGTTGTCGGTGATCTTCTTCGGCCTGTTCACCCCGCTGCAGGGCACGCCGGTGATCGGCGAGGCGATCCGGATCCTGCACCGCCGCGGTGCCCCGGTCCGCTTCACGCTCGTGGGCAGCGGCCAGGACGCCGAGACGGTGCACGAGCTGGTGGACGGCCTCGACACCGTGAGCTGGACGGACTGGGTGCGCGGCGCGGAGCTGCCGGCGCTGGTCGCCGAGCACGACGTCAGCCTGGGGATCTTCGCCACCACCCCGAAGGCGCTGCGGGTGATCCCGAACAAGGTGTACCAGGGCGCGGCCGCCGGGACCGCGGTGGTCACGAGCGACACCGCGCCCCAGCGCCGGGTCCTCCACGAGGCGGCGATCCTCGTCCCGCCCGGTGACCCGGTGGCCCTCGCCGACGCCCTGGAGCGGCTCGCCGACGACGGCGGTCGGCTGCGGCACCACCGCGCGCTCACGGCCGACCTCGCCGACGCGGCCTTCACCCCCGCGTCGGTGGTCCGGCCGATCCTGGCGCGGCTGAGGACGCCGTGATCGGTCGGTTGCTGGCCGTCCTGCGCGCTCCCGCGGTACGTGCCGGGTTCGTCGTGCTCGCTCTCGGCGCCTGCGTGTGGGCGCTGGTCAGCCAGTGGGACGACGTCACGGACGCCGTCTCCACCATCCCGGGCGGCACGCTGCTCGGCGCGACCGGGCTCAGCCTCGTCTACGTGTCGCTGACCATGCTCAGCTGGCGAGCGGTCCTCGCCGACCTCGGCTCGCGGCTGCCGCTGCGCACGGCGTCGTCCGTCTTCTTCGTCTCGCAGGTCGGTAAGTACCTGCCGGGCGGGATCTGGAACGTGCTCGCCGCCGCCGAGATGGGGGCCGACCACCAGATCCCGCGACGGCGTTCGGTCTCCGTCATGGTGGTCTCGATCCTCGTCTCCATCGTCACCGGGCTCGCCCTGGCGGTGCTGGCCGTCGCCCTCGCGCCCGGCGCGGTCGCGGACCGGTACGGGTGGGTGGCCTGGGCGCTGCCCGTGGTCCTCGTGGTGCTGCTCCCGCCGGTGCTCAACCGGCTGCTCGGCGTCGCGCTCCGGGTGACCCGGCGGCCCGCGCTCGAGGAGCCGATGACCGCCCGCGGCATCGCGACGGCTGCCGTCTGGGCCCTGCTGGCCTGGTTGGTGGCCGGCGCCCAGGTATGGCTGCTGGCCACCGCCGTCGGGATGGACGAGACCTTCGCCTCGTTCGCGCTCGCCGTCGGCGGCTACGCGCTGGCCTGGACGGTGGGCTTCCTGGTCGTCGTCGTCCCGGCCGGCGTCGGGGCCCGCGAGGCGGTCCTCGCCGTGGTGCTCGCCGGCCAGCTCGACGCCGGCGGTGTCGTCGTGGTGGTGCTGCTGAGCCGGGTGCTGCTGACCGTCGCCGACGTCGGGCTCGGCTCGGGCGGCCTGCTGCTGGCTCGCACCTCGGCGCGCCGCCTCCGCGAGCGACCCCGCAGCGACCAGGTGGGCAGCTGACTCCTCCGTCCGAGGGTTCGGCGAAGTGGTCCGGCAGACGGATCCGAGCATTTGGCGGAGAGGTCCAGCCGAACCAGCTCGCGGAGCCGTCGGGCCGACCGGTCCGCAGAGGCGCCGGGCCTCCTAGGCGGCAGACGCGTCGTCGTCCGGCGGGTCTCTCATCCTGTTCTCATGGCGCTCCGGCATCCTGGTCAGATGCCGCCGCTCGACGTCCTGCCGCCCCGCCGGTCCCTCGCCCGCCTGCTGCTGGTGCTGCTGCTGGTCGCGGACGTGGTGCTGATCGTCCTGCACGTCGGCTTCAGGGTGAACGGCACGTCGAGCTGGTACTTCGACCTCAGTGCCGAGCGCGGCTGGGGCGAGGCCTTCCAGTACCTCAAGCAGCTGTGGTCGGTGATCCTGCTCGCGGCGGCCTGGTGGACGTCGCGCAGCCCCGTCATCGTGGCCTGGGCCCTGGTCACGGCCTACTTCCTGGCCGACGACGCCGGCGGGATCCACGAGGGGGTCGGGCGGTGGGTGATCAACAACTACCTCTTCGCCCCCGGCTTCGGCGACCAGCGGACCCAGCTCGTCGAGGTGCTGTGGATGGCCGGGGTCGGAGCCCTGCTGGCCCTGACCGTCCTGCTCACGCACCGCCGCAGCGCGGCGGCCGAGCGCGCCGTCTCCTGGCGGCTCGTCGTGCTCTTCGGCCTCCTGATCTTCTTCGGCGTCATCGTCGACGGCCTCGCCCTGGCCTTCGACGACGGCGGTACGGTCGACCAGATCCTCGTGGTCGTCGAGGACGGCGGGGAGCTGCTCGTGCTGTCGGTGGTCATCGCGTACCTGCTCGGCCTGGCCGAGAACCGGCCAGACCGTCGCGCGGTCGAGGCGACCGGCGCTGCAGAGCGGGTCGACTGACCTGTCCGGCGGTGACGAGCGGGTCGACTGACCCGTCCGGCGGTGCCGAGCGGGCCGACCGACCCACGCGGCGCTGCCCCTTGAAAGCGGCCCTTGGACGCCGCCCTTGGAAGCGCCCTCGGAAGCGTCGCCATTCCGTTCCGCGCCGGTTTTGGCAGTCCTATGCTTGCGCCAGGCACAGCACCTCGACGGGGAGGTCGCCATGAAGAAGATCCGCGCGGTCGATGCCTCCGTGCTGGCCACCACCCTCTTGGCCGCCACCGTGCTGCTGGCCCCCGCCGCGTCGGCGAAGGGCAGCGAGGTCGACGGGATCGGTGCGCGCTACCACCTCTCCCTGGACGCGACGTCGGGCATCGCCTTCGCCTACGGCCGGGACGCGGACGAGGCCTTCGTCGGTGACTGGGACGGCGACGGCACGGACACCGTCGGGGTGCGCCGTGGCGCCACCTTCCATCTCAGGAACGCCGCGACCGACGGGCCGGCCCACGTGACACTCACCTACGGGCGTGCCGGGGACGAGGTGCTGGTGGGGGACTGGGACGGCGACGGCGTCGACACCCTGGCCGTGCGCCGGGGCGCCGTCTACCACATCAGCAACTCCCTGACGTCGGGGCCGGCGCAGACGGTGTTCGCGTACGGCAACGACTCGGACGACGTGCTGGTCGGCGACTGGGACGGTGACGGCGCCGACTCCCTCGCCGTGCGCCGCGGCGCTCTCTACTACTTCCGGAACTCGCTCACCCCCGGTGCTGCCGAGTTCTCGCTCGGTTACGGTCGCGAGCTGGACGAGGTGCTGGTGGGCGACTGGGACGGTGACGGGGACGACTCCCTCGCCGTGCGTCGAGGACGCGAGTACTTCCTCAAGCACGAGCTGGGCTCGGGGGACGCCGACGTTCGCCTGATCTACGGACGGCCCACCGACGGCGCGATGGCGGGGGACTGGGACGGCGGAGGAGTCACCACGATCGGCGTGCGACGCAGCGAGGTGGCGCGGCCGGTCGCCGAGCGGGCGGTGGCGGCGGTGGCCGCGGGTGACGGCATCGGGCTGCGCCGGTGGGCCACACCCGAGGCGGCCGACTGGATGGAACGGATGTGGGACATATTCACCATCACCGGCCCGTTCTCCGTCGACTTCTGCGCCGCCGAGGACTCCATGACGATCGCCTGCACCGTGCTGTCCGCGGACTTCCCGCTGCGCCCAGTCGGCGCGATCTGGATCGGCCAGAGCGCGCCGCAGGCCTGGACCGTGACGGCCTTCGAGGCGTTCTTCGACTGAAGCCGCTCGCCCGTTGGCGCCGGGACGCCCGTCGTGCACCGTAGGCTCGTCCTCGACCGTGCGGTGCGACGACGATCGGGGGACCGGGCAACGATGAGGCTCAGACGAGCGGTGACTGCCGTCGCGACTGCGACGCTGCTGGCAACCGGGGCGACCGCGGTGCCCGCGATGGCGAAGGGCGGGGAGGTCGGCGGCTCCGGCAGCACGTACTACCTCTCCGACACCTTCTCGACGGAGGCCAACACGGTCTTCACCTACGGCGGGCCGACGGACCAGGTCTACGTCGGCGACTGGGACGGCGACGGCACCGACACCCTCGCGGTGCGTCGCGGCGCGACCTTCCACGTGCGCAACGCGAACTCCTCCGGACCCGAGAGCCACCGCTTCACCTACGGCAGGCCGGGTGACGTGGTCCTCGTCGGCGACTGGGACGGCGACGGCACGGACACGCTCGCGGTCCGCCGGGGCGCCGTCTACCACGTGAAGAACGACCTCGCCGGCGGCCCGGCCGACCAGCAGGTCGTCTACGGCCGCGCGTCCGACGTCGTCCTCGTGGGCGACTGGGACGGCGACGGCGACGACACCTTCGCGGTACGGCGCGGCGCCGAGTACCACGTGAAGAACTCCATCGCCCCCGGCCGGGCGGACCAGGTGGCCGTCTACGGCCGCGCGGGCGACCAGGTCTACGTCGGGGACTTCGACGGCGACGGCGACGACACCCTCACCGTGCGGCGCGGGCCGCAGTACTTCATCGCCAACGCCATCCGCGCCGGGGCGGCCGACCGCACGGTGGTCTACGGCCGCGGCACGGACACCACGATGGTGGGGGACTGGAACGGCGACGGCACCGACTCCCTCGGCGTGCGCCGCGACGCGCGGGTGGCCGGGGCGCAGGACGGCTACGACCGCCGGATGTTCGAGCTGATCAACGACTACCGGGCGCAGAACGGAGTGCCGCCCCTGCGGTACTGGGACGGCCTGCGCACCGGGGCGCTGAGCCACTCGGCGTGGATGGACCGCAACGACCGGTCGGCACCGGACGAGCCTCCTACGTCGTTCGAGCACGCCAGCGCGGCGGTCCTCCGGGCGGACACCAGGGCCGCCGGCTGCGGGACGGGGTACGCCGAGAACATCTTCTGGTCGAGCTACGAGAGCACGCCCGACCTCGCGATGACCGAGTACATGAACTCACCGGGTCACCGGGCGAACATCCTGAACCGCGACCTCGGGTTCGTCGCGACGGGCACGATCCTCGTCGACGGCGAGATCTTCAACACCCAGCGGTTCGCCTTCTCCTGCGGCTGACCGCCGGACCGACGCGGCGAGGCCCGCACCCCGGGTTCGGGGTGCGGGCCTCGCCCATTGCTGGGTGGTGCACTGCGTCGCCGGTCAGGGCAGGCGGCGCACCCCGAGGGTGTCGAAGCCGTCGCCGTCCCAGTCGCCGACGTAGACCTCGTCACCGGCGCGGCCGTACACCAGGACGGTGTCGGCCTCGCCGGCGGCGATCGTGTTCTTCACGAAGTACTGGGCGCCACGGCGGACGGCGAAGGTGTCCTTGCCGTCGGCGTCCCAGTCGCCCGCCAGGGTGATGTCCCCGGCCCGGCCGTAGACGACGACCTGGTCGGCCTGACCGGCGGCGATGGTGTTCTTGACGAAGTACTGGGCACCGCGCCTGACGGCGAAGGTGTCCAGCTCGTCGCCGTCCCAGTCGCCGACGACGACCTGGTCGCCGGAGCGGCCGTAGACCACGACCTGGTCGGCGGGGCCGCCGGCCAGGTTGTTCTTCACGTGGTACTCGGCGCCGCGACGAACCGCGAGGGTGTCGATCCCGTCACCGTCCCAGTCACCCACCACGACGGTGTCGCCGGGCCGGCCGTAGACGTAGACGTGCTCGGCCTCCCCGCCACGGGGCGCGTTGGAGACGTAGAAGACGTTGCCCCGGCGGACGGTGATCGAGTCGGTGCCGTCACCGTCCCAGTCACCGATGAGGACCTCGTCGGAGAACCGGCCGTAGTGGAAGACATGGTTGGCCTTCGTCGTCCAGGAGTCGTTGAGGAAGAACCCGTAGGGGATCTCCGCCGGCGGCTCCTGCGGCTCACCGGGCTCCTCGAGGGGCTCGGTGATGAGCGCCCAGTTCTGCACGAAGAAGTCGTCCGGGTTGATCTCGCCCTCGTTGCCGGCCCAGTCGATGAGCAGCTGACGGATCTCCAGCAGCTCGTCGTAGACCACCGGCGCGTCGGCGATGTGCGGGAAGCCGCCGCCGCCGCTCTGCCGGTAGTTGTTCACCGCCATGACGAACACGTCGTCGTCGGCCACCGGCGTCCCGTCCGGGTGCGACAGGCCGACGATGCGGCTGCCCACCGGCTGGGAGATGTCGATGGCGTACTCGAGGCCCGAGATGACGTCGTAGTTGTAGTCCGGGACGCCGTCGGGGCGGTCCGGATAGGTCGCGTTCGTCCCCGTCTCGGGGTCGAACTCGGCTCCCTGCTCCACCTGGTTGAAGTAGCGGGCGGAGTACTCGAGGTAGTCCTTGAGCTGGGCACCGGTCAGCTCGGCGCCGCGCAGGGTGTTCTCGTAGATGTACAGACCGGCGATGTCCCGGATCGTCACCTCGCCCTCGGGGAAGACGGCGGTGCGGGAGAACGGCGACGCCTGGGAGATGACGGTCTTGTCCGCGTGCTCCGTGCCTGCCAGGGCCTGGCGGACGGTCTCCTCCTGGACGTGGTTGATGAAGTCGATGATCGCCGTGTCCTCGTAGCGCGAGGTCGACGCGGGCAGCTCGGTGACGGAATCCGCCACCGGGGTGTTGACGTAGTCGACAGTCGTCTGGTGCTCCTCGGCGAGCAGCTCCTTCAGCTCGGCGTCCTCGGCGACGTCCTGGCCGTAGTGCGCCACGGCCGCCGGGGCGTTCTCCCCGGTCCAGTCGACCTGCCAGCCCTCGCCGTCGGGCACGAGGTTGAGCGTGACCTCGGTGCTGCTGCGCGCCCAGTAGTAGGGCTGGGTCATGAGGACCTTGCCGCCCTCGACGTTCTCGTAGACCTTGCCGGGGTTGTCCTGGTGGGAGTGCCCGGCGACGAGCACGTCGATGCCCGGGACCTGGTAGCCGATGTTGTTGATGACGTCCTCGTGGAGGAGCGACTGGTCGTAGCCCTCGTCGGGCACGTTGCCCTCGCCGGTGTGGGCGATGACGACGACCACGTCGGCCAGCGCCTCGACCTCCGGCACCCACTTCTTCGCGGCGGCG
Source organism: Georgenia subflava (assembly GCF_009193155.1). Lineage (GTDB taxonomy): Bacteria > Actinomycetota > Actinomycetes > Actinomycetales > Actinomycetaceae > Georgenia > Georgenia subflava. The sequence goes on along the minus strand of NZ_VUKD01000005.1, from coordinate 244,574 downwards.
ACCATGTCCTGGAACTCGAGGACGCCCTCGACGTGCTGCTTGTCCCAGACCCGCACGCCCGGCGTGACGAGGCCGATGACCCCGACCGTGACGTCCTGGTCGTCGATGGTGCGCTCGATCAGGGTGTAGGGCTCGTGGTACGGCAGGCCCTTGTTCGGGCCCTCCGCGTGCACGACGTTCGCCCCGAGCAGCGGCGCGTTCAAGTCTTCGTCGTACGCCGAGAGGAGGTCCAGGCCGTAGTTGTACTCGTGGTTGCCGACCACCTGGGCGTCGTAGCCGATCTCGTTGAACGCGGTGGCCATCGGGTGGACCATCTCGTCGGCGAGCACCGCGGGGGCGCCCTCGCCCATACCGTAGTAGTAGGTGAGCGGTGTGCCCTGGATGGCGTCGCCGTTGTCGAGGACGACGACGGACTCCTCGCCCTTGGCGGCGCGGATCTGATCGACGGTTGTCGAGACACGGGTGAGACCGAGGGTGTCGTCGCCGGTGTACTCGGCGCCGGCGAAATAGTCCCAGTTGTACACGTGCCCGTGCACGTCCGTCGTCGAGACCAGCGTGAGCTCGAGCTGATCCGGCGGCGCCGTCGCCGCCAGTGCCGGTGCTGCGAGGGTGATGCTCAGGCAGGCGACGGCGATGCCGCCTGCGGCGTGTCGTACGCGCATGTCTTCCTCTCGTGGGGTGTGTGCCGTGGATCACACGGCGTCCCCAGAAGGTAGCGGGCACGTATGACGTTTGGTAGGCCGTTCGGTGACGTCGGCATGACCTCGGGCCGGCAGCGCAGGGGCGAGGCCCGCACCCCGTGGGTCGGGGTGCGGGCCTCGCTCGTGCTCCTGGGTCGTGCCTGGTCGGCGGTGGTCAGGGCAGGCGGCGGACCCCGAGGGTGTCCATGCCGTCGCCGTTCCAGTCACCGACGTAGACCTCGTCGTCGGCCCGGCCGTAGACCAGGACGCGGTCGGCGTCGCCGGGGGCGATGCTGTCCTTGACGAAGTACTGGGCGCCACGGCGGACGGCGAAGGTGTCCTTGCCGTCGCCGTCCCAGTCGCCGGCGAGGGTGATGTCCCCGGCCCGGCCGTACACGACGACCCTGTCGGCGTCGCCGGGGGCGATGCTGTCCTTGACGAAGTACTGGGCACCGCGCCTGACGGCGAAGGTGTCCAGCTCGTCGCCGTCCCAGTCGCCGACGACGACCTGGTCGCCGGAGCGGCCGTAGACCACGACCTGGTCGGCGGGGCCGCCGGCCAGGTTGTTCTTCACGTGGTACTCGGCGCCGCGCCGCACGGCCAGGGTGTCCTTGCCGTCGCCGTCCCAGTCGCCCACGAGGACGGTGTCACCGGGGCGGCCGTAGACGTAGACGTGCTCGGCCTCACCGGGACGGGGCTCGTTGTTCACGTAGAACACGTTCCCGCGGCGGACCGTGATCGAGTCGGTGCCGTCACCGTCCCAGTCCCCGATCAGCACGCCGTCCGTGACCTTGCCGTACATGAAGACGTGGTTGGCCTTCGTCGTCCAGGAGTCGTTGAGGAAGAACCCGAACGGGATGTCCGCCGGCACGCCCGGCTCGGTGGGCTCCTCCGGCTCCGGGGTCTCCTCGTAGGTCAGGCCGTGGCCGTACTCGAAGAGCGCCCCGTCGGCGGTCTCGTCGTACCCGGGACGGTCGGTGTCCTGCTCCACGATGGCCTCGGGAGTGCCGGCGAGCGCGAACGGCAGCCGGCCCTGGGGGGCGAACTCGCCCGAGAGCACGTCGAGCAGCGCCGTGGAGGTGTTGCCGAAGTTCGCGAGGATGGCTCCGGCGTCGCGCAGGCCGCTGGCCTCGTCGAGGACGTAGGGCTGGCGGAAGTAGATGTCGAGGACGACGTTGTCGTCACCGACTTCGTCCATCACGGCCTGGATGGTCTCCAGGGACGGGGTGATCTCCCAGGACTCCGAGCCGGACATGCCGGTGAAGTCAAGGATGCTCGACTCCCAAGGGAGCGATCCGCCGAAGCGCAGGCCGTTGTCTGTGCATTCCTCCGCGCCACCGGTGATGACGCAGATGTCGGCGGCACCGTAGGGGCTGTTGCCGTCCAGCCCGGCGAAGCCCTCGATCACGCTGGTGTTGGTGTGCTCGGGGTTCATGCCGCTGGTCGGGTCGTCGCTCACGTAGGTGCTGGTGTTGACGTTGCTGACGGTCACCGAGATGACGGCGGCGTCGCTGCCCTCGGCGCTCGGCCGGGTCTCGCCCTCGTCGACGTTGCCGTCCGTGACGTCGTAGCCGTAGGCGGTGGCGGCGTCGGCACCGATGTTGCCGAGGACGTACAGGTCGGAGCCGGCCTCCAGCGGGAGGACCGACTCGCCGTCGGCGCCGGCGTCGTTCTGCAGCAGGACCGCGGACTTGCGCTGCAGGTCCAGGGCGACCGCACGGTTCGCGTCGCTGCCGACGGTGGCGGTTGCGTGCTCCGGGTCGACGTAGGGGTTCTCGAAGAGCCCCATCTCGAACATCGGCGCGAGCAGCCGCTCGGCTGCCTCCGTCACACGGTCCGCCGAGACGAGGCCGTCGTCGACCAGGTCGGTGATCGTCGCGACGTTGTTGAAGCCGGAGAGGGTGTCGGTGCCGCTGTTGATGGCAGCGGCGACCCGCTCGGGGATGGTCGCGTCCTCGAGGCCCCAGGCACGGTCGTTGATGATGCCGGTGTCGGAGTTGACGTAGCCCTCGAAGCCCATCTGGCCGCGGAGGAGACCGTTGACGACCTGGTCGGAGAAGGCCATGCCGACCTCCTCGTAGTCGACGCCCTCGTAGGTCACGTCCACCGGCACGCCGTAGTACGGCATGATCGCGGCGACGCCGGCGTCGATGGCCGCCTCGAACGGCTTGAGGTGGTAGCCGAAGAGGTCGCCCGGGTAGACCTGGGCCTTGCCGAACGCGTAGTGCGGGTCCAGGCCCAGCTCCTGAGGGCCACCTCCGGGGAAGTGCTTCATCGTCAGCGCGACCGAGGTCTCAGGGCTGAGGGAGTTCCCGTCCTCGCCGACCGGCCCCTGGAGGGTCTCGACGAGCTCGCCCATGATGTTGGCGCCCAGGTCGGCGTCCTCGGTGAACGTCTCGTGCGTGCGGTACCAGCGCGGCTCGGTGGACAGGTCGGCCATGTAGCCGTACATGCCGCGCAGGCCGATGGACTTCCACTCGTCGGCCATGACGCCCGCGAAGTCCTCCACCACGGACATGTCTCCGTCGGTGGCCTCGCCGGTGCTCTTGGCCTGCTCGCCCAGGGCGGCAGCAGCGATGCCGGCCTCCTTGGGGAAGGCCGAGAACGCGCCCGCGGACTCGTTGATGCCGGCCCGCGCCTGCGGGTCGATGTGGTTGCGGGCGTTCGACTTGTACAGCACCGGGATGCCCAGGGGAGTGGCCTCGGCGAGCTCCTGGACACGGTTCATGAAGGTGGCCGCGTCGGCCGGGGTCAGCTCGGTGGAGGCCCGGAAGCCACCGCCGGGCTCGCCGCACACGGGCTCGTCGGAGACGACGTTGCGGAAGATCAGCCGGTGCATGTGCTGCTCGCCGATGTAGGCCTTGCCGGTGTCCGAGACCGAGGCGACGTCGCCGTCGATGCACTCGGCGTTGAGGGTGTCGATGAGCATGAGGCCGGCCTGCTGGTGCAGCGACATCTGGCTGATGAGGTCCTGGACGCGCTCCTCGGTCGGCAGGCGCCAGTCCTCGTACGGGTCCAGGTAGCCGCTGCCGTTGAGGTCGCGGAACTGCTCGCCGTCGATCTCGAGGAGCTCCTTGCCCTCGACCCGCATGTCGTCGACGACCGGGGCGCCGTCGTCCGTCTGGGCAGCCGCCGGGGCGGCGACCGTGAATCCGGTCAGTGCCATCGCGAGCGGGAGCGATGCGCCGAGCAGCGCCGCCCCCCGCCTGCGAGCACCACTGTGTTCGGGTGTCATGAAGGGTGTTCTCCTTTGAACTGGGCGGTGACGGCGTCCGTGACCGGACGTCGTCGTCCATCCGTCGCCGGGACGTGGCCCGGCGCTGGCACGTCACGGCCCTCCTCGGACGTGACCTTGCTCACTCTCCCGGGAGCCCGAGCGGAACTGCCAACGGTTGCCAGATGTTGCATTGCGCGTCCGTGACGCCTTCGAGGGGGAGCTGAGCACGAGTCTTGGAGCAGCCGATGAGGCCCGAACCCGGTACTCGGGTGCGGGCCTCATCGGTGGAGCGGGCGTGCTGCGGTGTCCTGCAACAGGTCCCCGCACCGGTGCTACCGGGTCACGGAACCCTGCGGACGCCGAGGGTGTCCTGGCCGTCGCCGTTCCAGTCGCCGACGTAGACCTCGTCGTTCGCACGGCCGTAGACGAGGACCTTGTCGGCCTCGCCGGGGGCGATGGAGTTCTTGACGAAGTAGGTCGCCCCACGCCGTACGGCGAAGGTGTCCTTGTCGTCGCCGTCCCAGTCACCGGCGAGTGTGACGTCGTTCGCACGGCCGTAGACGACGACCTGGTCGGCCTCGCCCGCGGCGATGGAGTCCTTCACGAAGTACTGCGCACCTCGGCGCACTGCGAAGGTGTCCTCGCTGTCGCCGTCCCAGTCGCCGACGACGACCTGGTCGCCGGAGCGTCCGTAGACCACGACCTGGTCGGCAGGGCCGCCGGCCAGGTTGTTCTTGACGTGGTACTCGGCGCCGCGTCGCACGGCGAGGGTGTCCTTGCCGTCGCCGTCCCAGTCGCCCACGAGGACGGTGTCGCCGGGGCGGCCGTAGACGTAGACGTGCTCGGCCGCCCCACCGCGGGGGGCGTTGGAGACGTAGAAGACGTTCCCGCGACGCACGGTGATGGAGTCGGTGCCGTCGCCGTCCCAGTCCCCGATCAGGACCTCGTCGGTGAGCTTGCCGTACATGAACACGTGGTTCGCCTTCGCGGTCCACGAGTCGTTCAGGAAGAACCCGAACGGCTGTTCCGCCGGCTCCCCGGGCTGACCCGGCTCCTCCGGCTCACCCGGCTCCTCCGGCTCACCCGGCTCCTCCGGCTCACCCGGCTCCTCGCCCGGCTCCCCGGACTCGATGCGGTCCAGGAGCAGGTTCGCCACGGCGTAGAGGTAGTCCGCGCCGTACTCGGTGAGATACCCGGCCTCGATCTGGCCGTCGTCGAACGCCGACATCTGCTCGAGGTAGGCCTCGCGGGTGCCGTACGTCGTGGTGAACTCCTCGGCGGACATCAGGTCCATGGACCCCGCGACCGCGCCCGGTGCCGAGGCGCCGAGGTACTGGCCGAGCGGGTGCTCGATGAGGCCGTAGCGGACCCCGCCGGTCACGTTCCCGGCCTCGTCACGGACGAGCTCGCCCGCGGCCTGGTCGAACCACTGCGAGGCCGGGAGCTCGGCGCCGTCCTGGGCGGAGGCGATGAGGGCCTCGGCGGCGGCGATGATCGCCGGCTCCAGAGGGTAGAGGTTGAGGCCGTCCACGAACGCCTCGTCGTGCACGTTGAGGTTCGGCAGCCGGCCCGCCTGGTAGATCTCCTCGTCCGCCGGGATCACCGGGGACAGCAGGTCGGTGTGCGGGGTGCCGGGCACCTGCCAGTGCCGCCGGGACTCGGGAAGCTCCTTCTCGGCGAGCGTGGCGGCCCCGAACAGGCCGGCGTCCCCCTCAGAGGTCACGGTGACGAACGGGACGTCGAGCGCCACCTCCGCACCAGGGAGGGTGGCAAAGCCGTCCTCGGTGCCTTGTGCCAGCGGTCGCTCGATCACCGCCCCCACCGTGTTGAGGTAGCCGTCCCACACGGAGCCGTAGTTGGCTTCCGCCTGCAGCTCGTGGAAGTGGGTGGCGTAGGTGTTCAGGTAGACCCCGGACTGGGACTGACCCATGAGCAGGGTCGTCTCCGCGGTCTGCCCACCCAGGACGGAGCCTGCCTCGTCGCCGTCGAGCAGGGTGCCGAGCTGGGTGATGATGTCCCAGACAAGGCCCTCCTCCGCGTCCTCGAGCACCATGAAGGGGTCGAAGCTGCTCGGGTCCTCGGGGTCCGCGATGATCGGCTCGCGCCCGACGTCGTCGCCGTCGTCGAGGTCCCAGGTCAGGTCCGCGTAGCGCTCGGGGTCGTAGTTCTGCAGCGCGTCGACCTGGATCGGCTTGGAGGTCAGGCCGATGACGGTGTGGCCCTCCTCCATCGCCCACTGCCACATCCGCCGCCAGTGGTCCTCGCCGGGGAACCCGTTGGAGGCGTTGAGGATGTCGACCAGCACGACGCCGGAGGAGTCGGCCGCGGCGGCGGGACGGCGCACCAGGATGTTGTTGACGTACGGGACGTCCTCCTGCGTGACCGTCAGCTCGTCGTCGGTGCTGTCGTAGACGTTGGCGGTGCCGGAGAGGAAGTACTCCTCCTCGACGTACCCGAAGTCGGCGACGTCGAACGGCAGTCGAGCGCGCTCCATGCTGGACCACATGTGGCTGTCGGCGGTCTCGGGGACCGGCTGGACGTCGGGGACGGCGATCAGGGACTCCGTGATCGGGTCCGGGGCCGCGGACGCCGGTGCCGCGGCGACGCTGATGACGACCGCGCCCACACAGGCGGCCGTCAGGGCCGTCCTGGCTGGGCGAGGGATGAAGGGCCTGCTCATGAGGTGCCTCTCCTGGATGGGGTGACGTCGTCGTCGTCGGTGGACGTCGTCAGGCCGGCGTCGGCGCCGGCTCGCGGCCATCGTGGTGCGGCGGAGGTGGCATTGGCCACCGGTTGTCAGATGTTGCCCGGGGCCGAAGCCACATCAACGACCTCGGCGGGTGCGCCCGCGACCCCGGTGAGCGACACGAACCGCACCGTTCTGCCGCGGCAGACCCGTGCAGTGCGTGTCAGTCGGCGGTGGGGGCGGACAGTGGCGGCGGTCGGGGGAGGCGGTTCGGTCAGCGCAGCGGGCCGACCCGTCCGCGGAGCCCGTCGCGCAGGCCGCGGACCATGAGGGGGATGCGCCGTCGTCGCGGCGCCGCGAGGAGCGAGTTGAACGCGACGTACTTCGCCAGCCAGACGACGTAGCCGACGGACCAGGCACGGCTCATGAGGCCGGAGCGGATCAGCAGCACGGTGTTGCGGGTGAGGTAGTAGGTGCGCACGGGGGAGTGGACGTGGACCTCCTGCGCGCGGCCTGGGAGCTTGGTGAGCCGGTCGCCGAGCTCGTGGTCGAGGTGCGCGTCGGTGACGGCGTAGAGGCCGTAGCCCGCCCGGCGTGCGCGCAGCCCCCACTCCAGGTCGACGTGGTCGATGAACCAGTCGGCGTTCATCCCGCCGACCTCGTCCAGGGCGGCGGCCTCGATCAGGCAGCCCGAGGCGATGAGGAACGCCGCGTCGACCAGGCCGTCGTGCACCTCGTCCGGGCGGGCCCGCCGCGGCCCCCACCGACGGCTGACGTAGACCATCTGCTCGGTGCTGGAGCGGGTGTCGGAGGACACCGGCCCCACGGCGGCCACCCGGTCGCCCCGTGCGGTCGCCCGGCGCGCACCGGCGAGCAGCTGCTCGACCATGTCCGCGGCCGGGAGCGAGTCCTGGTCGGAGAGCAGGACCCAGTCCGCGTCGAGCTCGCGCGCCCGCGCGATGCCGACGTTCTGGGCGTGCGCGATGCCCTCGTTGCTGGCCAGCGCCACGACGTCGACGCCGAGGCGGGCGCCGCTCGCCCGCAGGTCGGCCACCGCCTGCGCCGACGAGCCGTTGTCCACCACGACGACGTGCGCGCACTGTGCGGCGAGCGCCTCCAGCAGCGGGGTGACCAGCTCGGGGCGCGGCCGGTGCGTCACCACGACGGCGACGACCGTCGGTTCGTCGGTCATGCTCAGGCGCGCAGCGAGGCGAGGAGCTCCTGGACCTCGTCGTAGCGGGGGAGGAGCCCCTGCTCCTTCGCCTCGAGCAGGCCGGGTGCAGCGGTGTCCTTGTCCGAGAGGAGCAGCTCCAGCGGGGCGCCGTCACGGCCGGTGGTGGGCCACTCGATGCCGACGTCCGCGTCCAGCGGGTGCACCCCGTGCTCACGGCCCGGGGCGTAGGGAGCCGAGCACAGGTAGACGACCGTGGAGTCGTCCTCGAGGGAGCAGAAGGCGTGCCCGAGACCCTCGGAGATGTAGATCGCGCGACGGTCGACGTCGTCGAGGAGCACGCTGTCCCACCGGCCGAAGGTGGGGGAGCCGACCCGGATATCCACGACGAAGTCGAGCACCGCCCCGCGCGGGCACATGACGTACTTGGCCTGGGACGGCGGCACGTCGGCGAAGTGGACGCCGCGCACCACGCCGGCGGCCGAGACGGAGGAGTTGGCTTGCCTGAGGTTCAGGGGGTGCCCGACCGCCTCGACGAACGCCTCCTCCTTGAACGCCTCGAGGAACACGCCGCGCGGGTCGCCGAACAGCCTGGGTGTGATCTCCCACGAACCCGGCACGCTCAGCTCACGGAACTCCATCGGCACATCCCTTCGATCGCCCGGGCACGGTGCCCGGCGGCCCCACAGTACCGACGTGCCCGCGGCCTGGCCGAACGCGGTGCCCAGCGTCCGGCCCCGCGGTCGCGCAAAGGGACGACCGCGGGTCCGGCTCGGACCCGACCGGCGCCGTGCGGCGCGACCGGGCCGGCGTCGGACGCGCGCGGCCGGCCGCGTGGCGCCGGTGCGTCAGGGGGTGCGGTGCACGCCGAGCGTGTCGGTGCCGTCGCCGTTCCAGTCGCCGACGATGACCTTGTCGCCAGGGCGGCCGTAGGCCAGGACGAGGTCGGCCTTGCCTCCGCTCATCGAGTTCTTGATGTGGTACTCACGGCCCCGCCGGACGGCGAGGGTGTCGCGACTGTCGCCGTTCCAGTCACCGACCATGACGACGTCGGCCGCCTTGCCGTAGGGCACGACCTGGTCGGCGTTCCCGGCCGAGATGGAGTTCTTGATGTGGTAGACCATCCCGCGTCGCACGGCGAGGGTGTCGCTGCCGTTGCCGTCCCAGTCGCCCACGACGACGGCGTCACCGGAGCGGCCGTAGACGACTACCTGGTCCGCCCTGCCCGGGGCGACGGAGTTCTTGATGTGGTATTCCGGCCCGCGGCGCACGGCCAGGGTGTCGACGCCGTCGCCGTTCCAGTCGCCGACGAGGACGACGTCGCCCGGCTTGCCGTAGACGAAGACCCGGTCGGCCGCGCCGCCGCTGTTGGAGTTGCGCACGTGGAACTCGGCGCCGCGGCGGATGGCGATGGTGTCGATCCCGTCGCCGTCCCAGTCGCCGATGTAGACCTCGTCGTCGGGCTTGCCGTACTGGAAGACCGTGTTGGCGGTCGCGGTCCAGGAGTCGTTGAGGAAGAAGCCGTACGGCGGCTCGACGGGGCGCCACCAGCTCGAGTACATCCCGAACGCGGGACGGCTCAGGGTGACGTTCCCGGTGGAGCACTCCAGGCGCGCCTGCACGATCCGGCCGCCGAGCTCGCCGTTGCCGTCGCGGGTGATGACCATGGTCCGCAGGGAGCCGTCGTCGGGGCACTGCTGGGCGACGGTGCTGACGGCGAGGCGGTCGGTCCACCGGGTGCGCGCGTCACCGGTGCCGGTGCCGGTCCACGGGTCTGCCTTCGCCGGCAGGTAGGGGACCTCGGCGCCGTACGCCCGGCCCTGACGGGAGAAGCCGCCGTTGTTGGCGGAGAACTGGGTGAAGGCGACCTTGCCGGCGTACCAGCGGACCTGGCCGGCGGTGGCGCTGATCGCTGCGTCGGTGCTTGCTGCCTCGTTGGAGCGGACACCGAAGGCCACGCCGTCGGCGACGACCTCCGCGCGCCCGCCGTAGACCTGGCACTGCGTCGTGTCACAGGTGTCGAAGTGCGCCGCCTTCTTCTCGGTCAGCGCGTAGCTGCGGGCCGCGACGGCCTGGGCCTTCAGAGCCTCGGCAGGCCAGGCGGACGGGGACTCGCGGGGGACCACGCCGCGGAGGTAGTCCTCGAGCCGGAGGTGGTTGACGACGTCGAAGGCGCCGGCGACGCCCGCGCTGCCCACCAGTCGGAGCGTGCCGCGGTACCAGGTGCCGTCGGTCTCCCGCTGCACGGGGAACACGGCGACGCCGTCACCGGTGGAGAACTCGATCTCCGAGGAGGCGGACTCGTAGGTCGCCCGCACCCCACGGTCGGCGTCCGCCTCGTTGACGTCGATCCGGTCGCGGCGCTCGATGGTGAAGCCGTCACTGTCGCGGGTCACCGTGAACCGCCCGGCCACGCCGGAGACGATGGCGTTCCCGGCTGCGTCCTTGATCGTCATCCGCTGCCCCGTGGGGACGCCGAGGGTGACCGTGTCCGTCGGGGTGTAGTCGTCCTGGCTCAGCGCGACCCGGATGTTCGAGTTGGGAACGGTGTTCCTCGTGGTGCCGGGGTAGTAGAAGTCGAGGATCTGGGTGTACGACTGGCCCTGCTCGGCCGCACCCAGAGCGCCCCACTGGGACATGCCGATGCCGTGGCCCCAGCCGCGCCCGTTGACGTCCCAGTAGCCGCTGGCCGGCGCCGGGTAGCGCTCCTCGGCGGCGGCCGCCGGCTGCGAGATCGCGACGAGGCCGGCCAGGACCAGCATGCTCGTCACGGTCGTGCTGATGAAGAGCCGGAGCCTGTCCATGCTGTGCGTCCTTCGGTTCGGGGAAGTGGTGCCGCGCGCGTGCCAGCTCCCGCATGGTGCCCGCCGGCCCGGAACGCACCTGCACGTCCGGACACTGTGACCCACGATACCTGGGCGGTAGGCGTCCGGAACAGTGCCTCGCGTCGTCGTTAGGCTGCGGTGAGACGTCGACGAAGGGACATACGCGATGCGCTGGTTGGTGGCAGGAGCCACGGGCATGCTCGGCACGGACCTGGTGGAGCGGCTGGGCGGGACGCACGACGTGCGCGCGGCCGGCCGGGCCGAGCTCGACGTCACCGACGCCCGCTCGGTCGCCGCGGCGGTGCGCGACGTCGACGTCGTCGTCAACTGCGCGGCGTGGACCGCCGTCGACGACGCCGAGTCCGACGAGGCCGGCGCGTTCCGGCTCAACGCCGTCGGGCCACAGCTGCTCGCCCGCGCCGCGCACGGCGCCGGGGCCCGCATGGTGCAGGTCTCGACCGACTACGTCTTCGACGGTTCGGCCACGCAGCCGTACGCGGAGGACGCGGCGCTGGCTCCGGCGTCGGCCTACGGGCGCACGAAGGCGGCCGGGGAGTGGGCCGTGCGGGCCGAGGCGCCGGACCACCTCATCGTGCGGACCGCCTGGCTCTACGGCGCGCACGGCGGCTGCTTCCCGAAGACCATGGCCCGGCTTGCCGCCGAGCGCGACGAGCTGTCTGTGGTGGCGGACCAGGTCGGCCAGCCCACCTGGACGGTCGACCTGGCGGACCTGATCGTGCGGCTGGTCGAGGCCGGGGCGCCGGCCGGCACGTACCACGGCACGTCGTCGGGACAGGTGTCCTGGCACGGGTTCACCCAGGAGATCGTCGCCGGGCTGGGCAAGGACCCCGCGATGGTCGGCGAGACGACGTCGGAGGCGTTCGTGCGCCCGGCGCCGCGCCCGGCGTACTCCGTCCTCGGGCACGACGCCCTGCGGCGCGTCGGAGTCGAGCCGATCGGCGACTGGGCCGAGCGGTGGCGCGCCGCCGCCGGGGCGGTCCTCGCAGCGCGCTGAGCGCGAGCTCGCAGCGCCCCGGTGTCTCTTGCGACGCGGCGCCGGCGCTCAGCGGCTGAGCACCGCCCTCAGTGACGCGACCGCGCTCGTCTCGGCCTCGTGGATCGCGGCGAGCTGTGCGCTCATCGCCGTGCGGATGGAGGCCAGCCGCTCCTCGTCCAGCGGCGACGCGTCCGCGTGCTCGGCCCGCAGCCGCCACAGCTGCTCGGCGGCCGCCGTGCGCTCCGCAGCTCCGGCGTCCCCCTCGGCGACGGCGCCGGTCACCGTCGCGGTCAGCTCGCGGATCTCGGCGATGGCCGGGACGTCGTCCGGCAGCGCGGTCTCGGCGAGGAGATGCCAGCGCTGCCCGATCTCCTGCCACCGCTGCGCCTCGGCCGCCAGAGCCGGCTCCTCAAGGACGGCGGCGGCCTGCGTGAGCCCGTCGGCGAACAGGCCGCGCAGGTGCCCGCCGTCCATCCCGGCGGGCTCGACCCCCTCCCACACCCCGGCCAGCGCCCGCAGCATCCCGCGCCGGTCGGCGAACACCGTCGGCCAGCCCTTCGCCGCACGCTGGTCGACCAGGAGCCGCGACCACTTGCGCCACGCGGGCAGGGCGAACGACGTCGACGAGCCGGCCAGGTGGTCGACCATCGCCTGCAGCCCGTCCCGCACCGCGGCACGCAGCCGGTCGGCCGGCACCACCTCGTCCGAGGACCGGACGACCAGCATCGTGTTCTTGTAGCTGCCCACCCGGGCTCGCGCCCGGTCGACCGCGGCGACGGGCACGGTCAGCGGGCCCAGCGTGCGGTCGTCGACGTGCACCTGGTCGCCCCCACCGGCGTAGGCGACGACTGGGTGGCCGCCGTGTCCGTCGAGGTGCTCGGGCAGGTTCCAGTAACCGACGTGGTAGCGGTCCGGCCAGACGATGGCAGGGTCGCCGGCGGCCAGCGTCGAGGCCAGCGCCCGCGCCGCGGCGCCGGAGCCGCCGGTGCGCGACCACGCAACGTCCAGCCCGAGCCGGTCGACCGTCGTCGCCAGCCGGCGGTCGAAGTACTGCCACGAGTGCGTGAACCCGAGGGTGACCACGCGACTGTCGTCGTGCGCGAACTCCCACAGGATGTAGCCGGCACCGAGGCCGCCGCCGACGACGAGCAACAGCGGCTCGGTCAGCGGCCAGTCCGGCCCGGTGACCCCGCGGTGCTCGAGCACGTTGGCCAGCGCGGCGGTGTCCGGGTCAGTGCCGCCGCGCAGCGTCCACCCGGCATCGACGACGGGTCCAGCCCCGCCGCTCGCACCCAGCACGTGCGCCCGGGCCACGGCGTACCGCTCGCCGGTGCGGGCCATCCGCGCGCGTACGCGCGCCTTCAGCTGCTTGCCACTGGTCATGTCGGACCTTCCGGCTGCGCGCGCGACGGTCGGCTCCACGCCCCGTCCGCCGCCGCAGCCGTGCCGTCCGTTGGTGGAAGCATGGTTCGCGCGGCGCCTCGAGGCTCTCGAAGTCCCCTTTGCCCCGCGATGCCGGCCCGCGTGGAGAACCGGTCTGGGGTTGGGCGTTGAGGCGCGCCGGCTGCCAGTCTAGGTGGACGCACGGCTGCAGCGGAAGCGGGCGTCACGGCGCTCAGCGGCCCGAGTCATCAGCCGACCGCGGAGACCGAAGGGTTCGTACCGGATACCGGTACGAACCGTTCGGTCTGTTCTCGCGGCCATGACGGGCCGGCTGGGGCGCCGGGGTGCTCAGGCGCGTCAGATGCGGTGCGCGAGGAGGTTGAGGAGGTACTCGCCGTACCCGGACTTGCGCAGCGGCTCGGCGCGCTCGGCCAGCTCGTCGTCGGTGAGGAACCCACGACGCCAGGCGACCTCCTCCGGGCAGCCGATCTTCAGCCCCTGCCGGGCCTCGACCGTGCGCACGAAGGACGTGGCGTCGGCGAGCGAGTCGAACGTCCCGGTGTCCAGCCAGGCGGTGCCGCGGGGGAGGACCTCGACCTGCAGCCGCCCCTGCTCGAGGTAGGCGCGGTTGACGTCGGTGATCTCGTACTCCCCGCGCGCCGAGGGCTCGAGGTTCTTGGCGATCTCGACGACGTCGTTGTCGTAGAAGTACAGGCCGGGCACCGCGTACGAGCTCTTCGGCCGGGCCGGCTTCTCCTCCAGCGACAGGGCCTTGAAGTTCTCGTCGAACTCCACGACGCCGTAGGCCGTCGGGTCGGACACGTGGTAGGCGAAGACCGCGCCGCCCTCGATGTCGCCGAAGCGGCTCAGGGTCGTGCCCATGCCGGGGCCGTAGAAGATGTTGTCGCCGAGGACCAGGGCGGCGGCGTCGTCCCCGACGAAGTCCGCGCCGAGCACGAACGCCTGCGCGAGCCCGTTGGGCACGTCCTGGACGGTGTAGGAGATGCTGATGCCGAACTGCGACCCGTCCCCGAGCAGCCGGTGGAACGACTCGGCGTCGTGCGGCGTGGTGATCACGAGCACGTCGCGGATCCCGGCGAGCATCAGGGTGGTCAGCGGGTAGTACACCATCGGCTTGTCGTAGACCGGCACGAGCTGCTTGCTCACGCCCTGGGTGATGGGGTGCAACCGTGTGCCGGACCCGCCGGCCAGAATGATTCCTCGCATCCGCCCAGTCTGGCCCATGCCGGACGCTAACGTGGCAGCGAACCTCGACCGAAGGGCAGACGTGCACAGACTGACCGGGGCGGCCCGCGACTACGCGTGGGGATCGAAGACCGCCATCCCGTCCCTCCTGGGGGTCCGGTCGGACGGCGGTCCGGTGGCCGAGATGTGGTTCGGCGCCCACCCGGGCGGACCTGCCCGCACCGACGTCGGCACGGACCTGCGGAGCCTCCTCGCCCAGGACCCGGAGGCGGCCCTCGGTGCGGACGTGGTCTCCCGCTTCGGCCCGGAGCTGCCGTACCTGCTCAAGGTGATCGCGCCCGCCCGCCCGCTCTCGCTGCAGGTCCACCCGAGCCTCGAGCGGGCCCGCGAGCGGTTCGCCGCCGAGGAGGCCGCCGGCATCGCCCGCGACGCCCCCGAACGCAGCTACCGGGACGCGAACCACAAGCCGGAGCTCGTCTTCGCCCTCACCACCTTCGAGGCCGTGTGCGGCTTCCGGGCCCCCCGCCGGGCCGCCGAGCTCTTCGCCGACCTCAAGGTCCCGCTCGCGAGGGAGCTGCACGACCTCCTGCGGCACGAACCGTCAGCGGCCGGGATGCGGCGGGCGTTCACCGCGCTGCTCGAGGGCCGGTCCCGGCCGAGTGCCGAGGCGGTGCAGCAGTTCGCCGACGCCTGCGCCCGCCGCCTCGAGAACGGGTCGCCCTCGCCGCGCGCCGACGGCACGGTGGTCATGCTCGCCGAGGCCTACCCCGGTGACCCGGGCGTCGTCGCCTCGATGCTGCTCAATCCCGTCACGCTCCAGCCGGGCGAGGCGCTGTTCGTCCCGGCCGGCGGTGTCCACGCCTATCTCTCCGGGCTCGGCGTGGAGGTCATGGCGTCCTCGGACAACGTCCTGCGCGCCGGGCTCACGGCCAAGCACGTCGACGTCGAGGAGATGCTGGAGTGCGTCGACTACGTCGCCGCGCCCCCGATCCGGCCGGCCCCCGAGGTCTTCCACGGCTCGACCCGCGTCTACTACGCCCCGGTCGACGACTTCGAGCTCTCGGTGACCGACGTGGCCGACGGCGGCGAGCACCCGCTGCCCGGCCGCGGCCCGCGGATCCTGCTGTGCCTGGCCGGCCAGGTCAGCGCGCGCAGCGATCTCGGTGCCCTCACCCTCGACCGCGGTCAGGCCGCCTTCGTGCGCGCCGACGAGGGGCCGGTCACGGTCCGGGGCACGGGCACGCTCGTCCAGGCGGACGTGCCGTAGCCGGGAGATCGCCCCGGGGGCGTCACGCGAAGGTCTGTGCGGGGTACCGAGACCTGACGTGCTGGTCGGTCACTGCGGCGACCCGGCCCAGGCGCTGAGGAGCCTCGTGGCAGGGCTGCCGCGCCGGTGGTCACACGCGAGCGCACGTCACCAGCGCAGGTCCACCCGCTCGTCCTGGGCGATGCGCTCGAGCCTCGCCTCGTCCGTGCCCGGCTCGGCCAGCACGAGCGAGCCGCCGGCGCGCCAGACCGAGAGCGCCTGCTCGACGAGCCCGTCGAGGTCGGCGGGCGAGACGAGCGCCCGCACCGGCGTCGTGTCGTCGTCGGTGTCCCGGGCGGGCCGGCCGAGCTCGCGGCTGCCGCGCGCCCAGGTCGTCAGCTCGCCGAACGTGGCCTCGAGGTCCGCACCGAGGAGGGCGACGTCGTCCTCCGCCGGTTCGCTGACGTAGCCGAGCACGTCGGGGTAGGTCATGAGGGCCGCCGCGGCATCGACCGCGCCGCCGGTCAGCTCGGGACCGGTCCAGCGCATCGCCAGCGCGGGCAGGGCGACGGCGAGCACCAGGTCGGCGTCCGTCTCGCGCGGGTCGTGCCCGGGCCGGGAGGTCACCACCACGTCGGCGCTCCGCTCGACGGCGCCGGGCAGGACCACCCGGGCGCCCGTGGTCCAGGACCCGAGCGCCCACACCAGCGCCCGCCAGTGCACCGGCAGGTCGAGCACCACCGTGGTGCCCGGCTCGGCGTCGGCCTCCTCGGCGAGGAGGTTGGCCGCCTTCGTCACCCAGTTGCCCAGCACCCGCCCCGAGAGCTCGGTGCGCTCGCCGTCGGTGCCGTACCAGGTCAGGCGCGGCGCGGCGCCGTCCTGGAGGAAGCCGTCGAGCAGCCGTCCGGCGAGCGTTCGAGGTGCAGTCATGAGGGCGAGCCTACGGCGCGGCACCGACGGGGCTCGCCGGGTTACCGTGGCACCGCTCGGCGCCGAGCAGGCACCGGGCCTTGTCCCACGAACTCGGCCGACACGCCGCACGACACGCCGAGAAGCACACAAGTTCGGGAACTTCGAGCCGAGCCATAGCACTTCTGGGCTTGACGCCAGGGGATGACACGCGTGTAATTTACGAGATCAAGAACCGCTAGCGAGGAGGGGGAAGAGCCGTGTGGAACATTCTCGGTGAAGGTCCGCTGACCTCGGGCATGGTGGCTGACGAGCAGGTGGACACCGATGTCCTGCACCTGCTGGGCAGCGATGAGGGTGACGACGGTGCCCTGGCATGGCAGGACCGCGCCCTGTGCGCGCAGACCGATCCCGAGGCGTTCTTCCCCGAGAAGGGCGGCTCGACCCGTGAGGCGAAGCGTGTGTGCGGCTCGTGCGAGGTGCGCGCCGAGTGCCTGGAGTACGCGCTCGCCCACGACGAGCGCTTCGGCATCTGGGGCGGTCTCTCCGAGCGCGAGCGTCGCAAGCTCAAGCGCCGCGCCGTCTGACCCGGCCGCCTGATTGATGGCGGCCGCGTCCCCTCAGCCTGTCCGACCGTCCACGCTCGCCGTGGTGGTCAGCGCCGGTGTGTCGACCTACCTGCCCCGCACCCTTGCCGCGGTCGCGGGGCAGAGCCATGTGCCCGACGTCGTCCTGGTGGTCGACGTCGGTGCGCCCGGTCGAGACCTCGGTACCGGGATCCCCGTGCACGAGGCCGTCGCCGACGCCGGCCTCGAGGACGTCACCCGGGTACGGGTGGTCCGGGCGTCTGAGGCGACGACGTTCGGCGAGGCGGTCAAGCAGGGCCTCGACGAGTACGCGGCGCTCGTCGAGCGGGCCGTGCGCCGCGCCCGCAAACGAGGCGACGGCGGCACATCGGGCTCGTTCGGCGGTTCCCTGAGCGGCTCGTGGTCCGGGGTGACCGGCGAGCTCAGCCCGGTGACCAGCGGCGAGATCCGCGCCGTCGGTGTCGGCGGGGCGGCGCCCGACCACGCGTCCCGGCCCGAGTGGCTCTGGCTCCTGCACGACGACTCCGCCCCGGCGCCCGAGGCCCTGGACCGGCTGCTGCACGCCGCCGAGTCGGGCCGCTCCGTGGCGATCGCGGGGGCGAAGCAGCGCGACTGGACGGTGCCCGACCGGCTGCTCGAGGTCGGCGTCCGTGCCACCCGCACCGCGCGGCGGGTGGCGGACATCGAGCCCGGCGAGATCGACCAGGGCCAGCACGACCACCGTGAGGACGTGCTCGCCGTCGGGACCGCCGGTGCCCTCGTGCGCCTGGAGATCTGGAACGAGCTCGCCGGCACCGACCCCGCGCTGGGTCCCTACGGCGACGGGCTGGACCTCTCCCGCCGCGCCCGGCTCGCCGGCCACAGGGTCGTCGTGGTCCCGACAGCAGTCGTCCACCACGCCCGCGCCTCCTTCCTCGGGCTCCGCGACGACGGTCGCACGCCGCCGGGGGCGACCCGGGACGCCGCCGCGGACCCGCGCCGGTCCTACCTCGCCCGACGGCGGGCCCAGCTCCACAACTCCCTCGTCGCCGCGCCCGCCGCGCTGGTCCCGCTGCTCCTGGTCGGGCAGGTGCTGCTCGCGCCGCTGCGTGCCCTGTGGCGCTTCGCGACCAAGGAGCTCGCTCTCGCCGGCGCCGAGATCGCCGCCGTGCTCGCTGTCCTCGCCCAGCCGGGCGCTCTGTGGCGCGCCCGCCGGAACGCCTCGCGCACCCGGCGCATCCCGGCGCGGTCCCTCGCCCCGCTGCAGGCGACCGGTTCGGACATCCGGGCGGCCAAGCGGGACGTGCGCCGGCAGGCCTCGGCCGCCCGGCGCGCCGCGGTGGCGCCGAGCGAGCTGGAGATCGCCGAGCGCGCGGCCCTGGCGCGACGCCGGCGGACCACGGCGACTGTCGTCCTGCTGGCGCTGACCGCCGTCGCCCTCGTGGCCTATCTGCCGCTGGCCCTCGCCGGGCCGCTGACCGGCGGGGCGCTGCTCCCGGCGGACGCCGGACTGGCCGACCTGTGGGGTGCGGCCCGCTCCGGCTGGATCGCCGAGGGGGCGGGGCACCGTGGGCCCGCGGACCCGCTCCTGCAGGCGCTGGCCGTACCGATGCTCCTCCTCGCCCCGTTCGGGGCGGCCACCGGCACGCTGATCAGCATCCTGGTCGTCCTCGCCGTGCCGCTGGCCGGCGTGGGCGGGTGGTTCGCGGCCGGCGCCGCCAGCCGGTCGACGGCGCTGCGGGCCTGGGCCGCAGTCGTGTGGGCGCTCGCTCCCGCCCTGCTGCTCGCCACCGGTCAGGGCCGGCTGGGCGCGCTCCTGGCCCACGTCCTGCTTCCGTGGGTCGCGCTCGGCATCGCCCGGCTGGTGGGGGTCGACCGGCGCGACGTCATCCTGTCCGGCCTCGTCGGCGCCCGCCGCACCGCCCGGGCACGGGCCGCCGACGAGGAGCGAGCAGCGGAGAAGGCAGGGGCGACCACGCCGGTCCGGGCAGCTGCTCCTGCCGCTGGCGCGGGCGCTCGGACCAGCACCGGCACCGGCGCTGGCATTGGCGATGGCGCCGGCGCCGGCGCTGGCGCTGGCACTGGCACTGGCGCTGGCACCGGGACTGCCACCGGCACTAAGACTGCCACCGGCACTAGGACTATCGCCGCCACCGGCGCCGCGCCGTCCGGGGACGTCGGCGCCCTCCGTGCCGGTCGGAGCCGTGCCGGCTCCATCGCCGCCGGCGCGGGTGCTGCCCTGGCGCTGGCCGGCGCCGCAGCCGGGGCGCCCGTCCTCCTGCCGGCCGCGATCGTGACCGTGCTGCTGCTCACCGTCGTCGTGCCGCGACGCCGCCTTATGCTGCTGGCCGTCCCCGTGCCGGCCCTGGTCGTCCTCGGCCCGCTCGTCGTCGCGGCCGTCAGCGACCTCGGGGGTGGCAGCTGGCGACTGCTGCTGACCGACCCCGGCGTCGCCTACGCGGCGGACGCGGGACCGTCCTGGCTCAGCGTGCTCGGCTGGCCCGCCGAGCCCCCCGCGTTCCCGGGGCTCGACCCCGCGGACGGGACCGTCGGCGAGGCGTTCGCCCAGTGGGGGATGCTTCTCGGCGGCGGGACGCTCCTGCTGGCCGCCCTCGCCGCCCTTCTGCGCGGCGGCGGCCGACTGTGGGCCGTGCGGGCGGGGTGGCTGAGCGCCGTCGTCGGCATCGTCACGGCGCTGGTCTCCGCACGTACGGACGTCGCCGTGGGTACCTCTCTCGACGGCGGCGCCGAGGTCGTCCGAGGTTGGGCGGGTCCCGGCACCTCCCTGGTCGTGCTTGGCCTCCTGATGGCCGCGGTGAGCGCCGGCGACGGGCTGCGGGGCTCGCTCGGTGAGCGCAGCTTCGGCCTCCGCCAGGTCGGCGTCGGGCTCCTGGCCCTCGTCGTCGTCCTCGGCCCGCTGGCGACCGCCGCGGGATGGCTGGTGGCCGTGCGTGCCGGCCACGACCGCCCGACCCAGCTGCTGGCGGTGCACGGTCGTGCCGGGCAGCCCGTGCCGGCGGTTGCGGCCGAGATGCAGAGCTCGGGCACCCGGGCGCGCGTGCTTGCGCTGATCCCCGAGGGGGAGACCGTGCGCGCTGAGGTGTGGCGCGACGCGGGGCCGCAGCTCACCACCGCAGCGGCGATCGTGTCCTCGCGAGCGCTGACCGCGACGGAGGCCGACCCGGCCGAGACCGAGCTTGCCGCCGTCGTCGCCGCGCTCGCCGTCGGCGCGGGGGAGGATCACGGCGCGGTCCTGGGCCGGCACGCCGTCGGGATCGTGGTCGTCCCGCCGGAGGAGACGTACGTCCCCGAGGGCACCGAGCCCACGACGGCGGAGCGCGCTGACCTGATCGCGCAGCTGGACGCGACGGCCGGGCTGGAACGGGTGACGGAGAACGAGTCCGGGGTGATCTGGCGGGTCTCGCGCAGCGAGGACCAGGTCGGGTCGGCCGTGTCGGTCGCCCGGGCGCGGGTGGTCGACGCCGAGGGTGCCTGGCTGGAGGACGTCGACGCCGGCGTCGTCGACATGCGCGCCGAGCTGCCCTCCGGTCCGCAGGGCCGCACGCTGGTGCTCGCCGAGCGGGCGGACACGGGCTGGCGTGCCTACTACGACGGCCGCCCGCTGCGCGCGACGACCGACGGGTGGCGGCAGGCGTTCGAGCTGCCGGCCCACACCGGGACGCTGACCGTGACCTACGAGGAGCCGCTGGGCACCGCGTGGGCCTGGGTGCAGGGGATCGTGATCGGGCTGACGGTGCTGCTCGCCCTGCCGGTCCGCCGCCGACGGACGGAGCTGGTCTGATGCGTGAGCAGGAAGGGTCTGCGGTGCCCGAGGACAACGCCCCGAGCGAGGAGCGGGCGCACCTCGAGGGCGGGTCCGCCGCGACAGCGCCGGCGCCCGAGGCCGGCACTCGCCCCGAGCCCGAGGCTGCGCGGGAGCCCGACGTGGAAGGGGCGGAGTCCGGGGTAGTGGCTGGTCCGGCCCCGGCGACGGGGCGCGAGCCGAGCGCTGACGCCGGCCCGCAAGGGGACGAGCCTGGAGCCGGAGCCGAGCCGGGGCCAGCGAAGACGCACGAGCCCGCGGCGGTGGCAGATACCGGGGCGGACGCAGAGACCGGCGCCGAGCCCGAGGAAGGCGTTGCGGCCCGCAAGCAGCCCAGGGGCCGCGCAGCCGTGCGCCGTCTCGGCGCCACCGTCTCAGCGCTGGTGATTCTCGCCGCGACGGCTGGAGCCGTGCTTGCGGGCGAGCAGTGGTCGGCACCTGTCGCGGCCGCCACACCCGCCGGCGCCGTCGACGTGCCGGCCGGCCCGGTGACCGCCGTCTGTGCGGGGCCCCCCACCCTGACCACCGGCGAGGGCATGTCCGTCGACCCCGAGATCGACCCGGCCGACGTCGTCCCCAGCACCCTCACCCGGCTGCTCACGGTGCCCCGTCCGGACGCCGCTGCTGCCGAGGCGAGCTACACCCTGCTGGAGGGCGCGACCGAGGAGCTGACGCGCTCCGGCTCGGTCCGCGAGCTCACACTCACCGACCCGGACGGTGCCGGGGTGCTCGAGGCGCAGCCGGTCGACGGCGTCAGCGCCCTGGCAGGCGGGGCGACACTGACCCGCACGAACGCCGGTGACCTGCGCGGGCTGAGCGCCACCGGCTGCCTGGCCCCGTCGACCACCACGTGGCTCGTCGGCGGAGCCACCGAGCTCGGGGAGAGCGCACAGCTCGTGCTGACCAACGCTGGGGACACCACGACGACAGTCACCGCGACGATGTGGACCTCGCTGGGTCTCGCCGACGCGGCCCGGCTCAGCGAGATCGTCGTCGCCCCGCACAGCCAGACCGCGATCCTGCTCGAGGGGGTCGCCACCGGGGACCCCGCGCTCGCGCTGCGGGTCGACGCCGCGGGCGGCGAGGTCACCGCGACCGTGCAGGACCTGCAGCTGAACGGGCTGGTCAGCGCCGGCCTGGACACGGTGAGCCCGGCTGCCGCCCCGGCGCTCAACGTCACGATCCCGGGCGTCGTGCTCGGGGAGTCGACCCCGGAGGACACCGCCACCTCAGCGGTCCGCCTCGTCAACCCGGGCGAGGAGATCGCCACGGCCGAGGTCACGCTCCTCGGCGCGGACGGCGAGACGGAGATACCCGGGGCGCGCGAGGTCGTCCTCGATCCTGGAGCCGTCCTCGACCTCAGCCTCGCCGGCCTCGAGCCGGGCGCCTACGCCGTCGAGGTCGACGCCGACCAGCCCGTCACCGGCGGCGTCGTCCTGGCTCGCACGGGTCTCGCGGGCGAGCTGGACCCCGACGCCGCTCCGGTCGACCGGGCGTGGACCGCGGCCGCGGAGCCCGCGCCGAGGGGGCTGCTCCAGACGCCGGGGCTCGGCGACCTCGTCGACGCCGGAGCCCTCGTGCTGACCAACCCGGCCGAGGAAGACGTGACGGTCGAGCTCGTCCCCGTGACGGCCGGCGGGACGATCGGCGACCCGGTCCCCGTGACGATCCCGGCCCGCAGCACCGTGAGCACCGACGCCGGCGACCTCGCGGAGGATCTGGCCTCCGTCGTCGTGCGTCCGGCCGAGGACGGGGACGACGGCACCGGGGTGCTGGGCGCGGCCGTGCTGACCGCCACGGCCGACGACGGCGAGCTCATCACCGTGCTGCCGCTGAGCGCGGACCCGCAGGCGGCGCGGTCGGTGCTCGTGGACATCGACCAATAGCGAACCCGCTGCCCGCGGCCGCGCTCCGCCCTTCCCGCCCGACCGCGCTACTCCGCCGGACCCGCTGCCCGCCCGACCGTGCTGCTCCGCCGGACCCGCTTCCCGTCCGACCGCGCTACTCCGCCGGACCCGCTTCCCGTCCGACCGTGCTGCTCCGCCGGACCCGCTTCCCGCCGGACCTCGCTACTCCGCCGGACCCGCTTCCCGTCCGACCGTGCTGCTCCGCCGGACCCGCTTCCCGCCGGACCTCGCTACTCCGCCGGGTAGCCCGGGTCGATGTCCTCCGGGGCGCGGCCGAGCATGCTCGCGACCTGCTCCACGAGCACGACCCGCACCAGCATGTCCACGTCCTCGGCGTCCTCGCAGCGAGCCAGCAGCGGTCGGCGGTAGATCACGATCCGGTGGGTCAGCCCGGCGGCCGGGTCGGCCGGGAAGTAGCGTCCGAGCGCCACGGTCCGGTGCTCCCAGGGAGCCGGGTCCGACGGCGGGACCTCCTCGACGGCGAACTCCACGCCCTTGAGCTGCTTGGACCACTGACGGTCGAGCCGCCGCACCCGACGCAGGACGACGTCGTCGAACTTGTCCGCCCTCGTCCGCCAGGCGGGCAGCGTCGGAGGGACGAGCGGGCCGCGCAGCCCACGACCGCGCCGGTCCCGGCGCTTGGCGCCGCGGCGCACCGGCACCGCGGGGACTGGCAGGTCGGACTCGCTCACGACACGAGCGTAACGGGGCTCACGGCGTGGAAACTCCGCGCAAGGCGTCGCAGGAGGTAGCGTCAGCGGTTGTGAGAGCCGTCCGCCAGTGCACCAGGTCCGCCTGCGACCGATCAGCCGTGGCCACCCTCACCTATGTCTACGCCGACTCCACCGCCGTCCTGGGCCCGCTGTCCACCAGCGCCGAGCCGCACAGCTACGACCTGTGCGACGTGCACGCCGAGCGTCTGACGGTGCCGCGCGGGTGGGACGTGGTGCGTCTGGCCACGGACTTCGTGCCGGCTGCCCCGTCGGACGACGACCTCGTGGCGCTGGCCAACGCGGTCCGTGAGGCCTCGCGCTCCACGCCGCAGGCGACCGTGCCGGCCAAGCGCCCCGGCTCGGCCGCACCGGCACCCGTCACGCACCGGCTGCCGGAGCCTGCTGCCGACGGCGAGATCGGCCGCCGCGGCCATCTGCGTGTCCTGCGGGGCGAGGGGGAGTAGCTCCTCGGGGAGGTGCCTGCGCGTGACGGGTCGAGCGGGCTGTTCGCGAGCGATCGCCACGTCGATCGTGGTGGCAGGTTCCGCCGGTAGGCTGGCGGGCAGATCAAGACTCAGGAGGCCTCACGTGAGCCAGTCCCGCCCGGACGCCGGCCGTTCCCTGCTCGGCATCGACCCGTGGGTGCGGCACATCCTGCGCTGCCCGGTGACCGGTGCCGACCTCGTGGACGGAACCGGACCGGACGGTGAGCCAGAGCTCGTCTCGACCAGTGAGGTCAACCCGCTCGCGTACCCGGTGCGCGACGGTGTGCCGATCCTTCTCGAGTCCGAGGCCCGGCACGTCGGCGTCTGACGGTCAGACCTGCCGGGGCTGACCTACGTGGGCTCATCTCGTTGGGCTCATCTGCCTGGGCTGACCCGACTGCCTGCGCTGACCCCGTTGGGCTGACCTGTCCGCCCGAATCGACCTCTCTGGCTGCGCAGACCCACCTGGGCGCGCGTCACAGGCAGCAGCTGCCGCTGCGGCGATGGTGTGCGACCGTTCCGGTCGGCCGGACGTGCGCCCGGGTGTCGGGCCACCACGACGAGTCGGCAGCTGACCGCACGACCGGCGCCCCTGTGCCTGATCGCATAGCCTGTGCGCGGACCTTGAGTCCGACGGATCGAACGTTGGGAAACGACCTATGGCATCGGGCGGCACCAAGGCAGTCATCACCGCACTGTTTGCGAACCTGGGCATCGCCATCGCGAAGTTCGTCGGCTACCTGCTGACCGGATCGAGCTCGATGCTGGCGGAGTCCGTGCACTCGGTGGCCGACACGTCGAACCAGGCGCTGCTCCTCATCGGTGGCAGGCGTGCCCGACGCAAGGCGTCCAGCGAGCACCAGTTCGGCTACGGGCGCGTGCGCTACGTCTACGCCTTCATCGTCTCGATCGTCCTGTTCAGCCTCGGTGGGCTCTTCGCGCTGTACGAGGCGTGGCACAAGTTCTCCGACCCGCACCCGATCGACTCCTGGCAGTGGGTGCCGATCACCGTGCTGCTGCTGGCGATGGTGATGGAGGGCTTCGCCCTGCGCACAGCCGTGATCGAGGCGAACCATGTACGCGGGAAGATGACGCTCTTCCAGTTCGTGAAGGCCTCGCGAGCACCCGAGATCCCGACGATCCTCCTCGAGGACACCGGAGCGCTGCTCGGGCTCGTGTTCGGCCTGTTCGGCGTGGGGATGACGCTCGCCACCGGCGACGGGCGCTGGGACGCCGTCGGCTCGGCCGCGATCGGCGTGCTCCTCGTGGTGATAGCGGTGTTCCTGGCCCGCGAGATGATGTCGATGCTGGTGGGGGAGTCGGCGCTGCCGCACCACCAGCACGCGCTCAGGAACGCCCTGCCGGGTCAGGGGGTGGACCGCGTCATCTACATGCGGACCATGCATCTCGGTCCGGACGACGTGCTCGTGGCCGCGAAGGTCTCCGTGCCGCGCAGCTCGAGCGCCGAGCAGATCGCGGACGCCATCGACGCGGCCGAGGTGCGGCTGCGCGAGGCGGTGCCGCTCAAGCTGCACATCTACCTCGAGCCCGACCTCTACAGCCAGGCGGAGGCGGCCGCCGGCCCGGACCTCGACGCCCCCGCGGGCCCGGACCCCGACGCCCCCGCCGGCCCGGATGCCGACGCCCCCGTGGTCCGGGACGCAGACGCGCCCGTCGGCCGCTCGTCCGACACGGAACCCCACCAGCCGTAGGCAAACCGTCCGCTGGCGGTCGGTGATCTGGCTGGTCCCATCCCGTCGGCCCCGCGGAGGCCGAAGAGTTTGTACCGGATATCGGTACAGATCGTTCGGGCAAATGGCTGGGACTGTCGGCGGACTGGTGAGCGCCAGCTGCGACTGCCGCCTCATTCGGCGGGCGCCAGCTACGACTGTCGGCTCATTCGGCTGGTGCCAGCTGCGACCGCCGGCTCATTCGGCGGGTCACAGGTGCGGCTGCCGCCCGACTCGGCGTCAGCGGCGGCTGCCGGCAGGCGGGTCGGCGAGATCCCCCACCGCGCACCCGGGCGAGCAACGGCGTGGTCGTCCTGTCCATCCACGCGCTATGAGAGCCAGTGCCACCTGTCGCGCCACCTCGCAGGGCGTCACCACAAGGTGGTGCCAGCGGTACCGCAGCGTGATCTCAACGGCGCCGATCAGTGCGGCGTTGTCGCGCCACACGTCGGCATCGGTCCGGCCGTTCGGGTGTGCAAGCTGTCCGTCGAGCTCCACGCGGACGCCGAGCTTGAGGTATCGGCAGTCGGCCCGCAGCCACAGCTCGTCCAGGACCTCGCGGACCTGCAGGGTGGATCGAGGCAGACCGTGCGAGTGCTCCACACGGTGGTACCGGTACTCGAGGGGCGACTCCACGCCGAGCTTTACCGCCGTGACGAGGTCCTTTAGTAGGGCGCGATGTCGCACCCGCTTGCGTGCACGCAGCTCCTTCATGAGTGCACTCAGCGGGATCGATCGCCGGGCGAGGGCGCAGACGAGTCCCACGACGTCGTCCTCGTGGACGGACGGGTCATCAGCGAGGTCCAGGACTGTGGAGACCGGCGATATCGCCCTGAGCCGCCCCCAAGCCGGGGGCATGGCGTCGCGCAGATGGATGACCAGACCGCGCTGGGGTGCCGGGCGACGGTTCGACGGCACGCTGACGTGGATGACGCGGCCCGGCCGGTCGCGAAGGCCGTGATGAAAGGCGGCACTGATGTGGCTCAGTGCCGCTCCCTCGCCCAGGTAGAGCAGGGCGGCACGCGCCCGTGTGCGCCATTGCAGTGGGCCGGTGTGGATGACGTAGACCCCGCGGAAGACTCGTTGCCAGCGCCGGTTACGGACCTGGCGACTGATCCAGTTCGGTGTTGCTCCGTGCTCGAGGAGCTGCTGGCGGGTGATTGCCTGATCCTGGCCGCCCGCGATCCGCTCGATGCCGGGAAGGTTCGCCGTCGCCATGGGTGGTCATCATGCTGATCCCTCCGGCGCCGCCGACGGTTCGCTGTGGACACAGCGGGTCAGGGAGACGTGTGGACTCCGCACCGGCCCGTGATCTGTGTGCACCACCGACTCGATGGCCCCAGCGCGACGCGAGCCACCTCGGCACGGGCAGGCGGGATGGACGGACGCCGCATGACAGACCGAAGGGTTCGTACCGACTATCGGTACGAACCCTTCGGTCTGTTCCTCTCCGGAGGCAGAGGAGTGCGGGTGCCTGGTCAGGCCGCGCCGATGATGCCCTCGACGAAGTCGGGGTTCGTCTCGACCCACTGGTCGATGGCGGCCTCGTGGTCCTCGCCCTCGAACTCGTTGAACATCACGTTCTCGAGCTCGGCGAGCTGGTCCTGGCTCATCGTGAAGTTGCCGATCCACTCGGCGACCTGCGGGTACTCCTCGGAGAAGCCCGCGTGGCCGTAGGTGTGGACGTTGTCGGCCTCGGGGAAGGTGCCCTCCGGGTCCTCGAGGTCCTTGATCGGGTAGGCGTCGTAGGCCCAGTGCGGGGCCCACAGCGTCACCACGATGTTCTCGCCGGCCTCGGTGGCGGCCTGCAGCTCGGCGAGCATGGCCGGCGTCGAGGACGTCACGAACTCCATGCCCTCGAGCCCGTAGCCCGGGATGATCGACTCGTTCGTCATCGCCGTCAGGGCGGCGCCGGCCTCGATGCCCACGATGCGGTTGCCGAACAGGTCGGCGTTCTCGGCGAGCTCGGCCAGGGAGTCGATCGGAGCGTCCTCGTTGACGGCGATGGCCGCCGGGGTCGCTCCCTCCATCCACATGCCGAGGTCCTCCATGTCGTCGCCGAACTCGCCGACATAGTCGGCGTGCATCGCCGGCATCCAGGTATCAAAGTTGACGTCGTACTCGCCCGAGGCGGTGCCGGCGAAGACGACGGCCGGGTCGGCGGTCTCGATGCTCACCTCGTAGCCGGCCTCGGTGAGGATGTGCTCCCAGAGGTAGGAGGCGGCGATTGCCTCGTCCCAGTTGAACATGCCGATGGTGATGGGCTCGGCGTCCTCGGGTGCGGCGCCTTCGGCGGCAGTCTCCGCGCTGTCGGTGCTGTCTCCGGTCGAGTCCCCGCCGCCGGTGCCGCAGGCGGCCAGGGTGAGCGCGAGGGCGGTGGTGGTCGCGATGATCGCTCCGCGACGTGTGCTGCTCTGCATTCGGTGATCCTTCCGGGACGGCCCTCGGGTCTTTCCCGACAGCCAGGCCGAGCCGTGCGAGGTCGTTCTCGTCCGTGGCCCGGCTCGGCCGTGAGCGGCCTGGTGGACGCCTCGCCGTGCTTGGTGACGGCGAGGATCGTGCAGCGGTCAGTTGGTGCGCCGGTGGTCAACGGCCAGGCGCAGCCCGGTGTGTGGTGCGTGCTGTGGACGGCCACACGGCTCGGCGCGGGCGGTCCCGTCGACGGGGGCAGCCCGCACCACACCCGTGGGCGGCAGGCCCAGCCGGGTTGCTCGTGAGCGGCAGACCGAGCCACGTCGCCGATGGGCGGGAGACCGAGCCTGGTTGCCGGTGGGCGGGAGGCCGAGCCTGGTTGCCGGTGGGCGGCAGGCCGAGCCAGGTTGCCCGTGGGCGGGAGGCCGCGCCACACCTGTGGGCGGCAGCCCGGGCCAGGTCAGGTCGCCCGTTGGCGGCAGGCCGCGCCAGGTCCGGGGCCACGCCGGCGCACGTGGCGCCGGCGTGGCACGCCGAGGCGGTCGGATCAGGCGGCGCCGGTGATGCCCTCGACGAACTCGGGGTTCGCCTCGACCCACTGGTCGATGGCGGCCTCGTGGTCCTCGCCCTCGAACTCGTTGAACATGACGTTCTCGAGCTCGGCGATGGTCTCGTGCGTCATCGTGAAGTTGCCGATCCACTCGGCGACCTGCGGGTACTCCTCGGAGAAGCCGGCGGTGCCGTAGGCGTAGATGTCGTCGGCCTCACCCATGGCGCCCTCGGGGTCCTCGAGGTCCTTGATGGGGAACTCGTCGTAGGCCCAGTGCGGACGCCACAGCGTCACGGCGATGTTCTCGCCCGACTCGACGGCGGAGCGCAGCTCGGCGAGCATCGCCGGCGTCGAGGAGGTCACGAAGTCCATGTCCTCCAGCCCGTACGTCGGGATGGCCGAGTCGTTCATCTGGCCCGTCAGGCCGGCGCCCGCCTCGATGCCGACGATGCGGTTGCCGAACTCGTCGGCGTTCTCGGCGAGCTCGGCCAGGGAGTCGATCGGGGCGTCCTCGTTGACCGCGACGGTCAGCGGGGCGTCCTCGAGCCACAGGCCGAGCTCTTCCATGTCGTCGCCGAACTGCTCCTTGTAGTCGCCGTGGGTCAGCGGCAGCCAGGTGTCGAAGTTGACGTCGTACTCACCCGAGGCGGTGCCGGCGAAGACGACGGCCGGGTCGGCGGTCTCGATGCTCACCTCGTAGCCGGCCTCGGTGAGGATGTGCTCCCACAGGTAGGAGGCGGCGATGGCCTCCTCCCAGTTGAACATGCCGATCGTGATGGGCTCGGCGTCCTCGGGTGCGGTGCCGGCAGCGGCCGTCTCCTCCGCGCCCGAGGTCTCTTCCGGCGTCTCCTCCGCGCTCGAGCCGCAGGCGGCGAGCGTGAGGGCGAGCGCGGAGGTGGTCGCGAGGATTGCTCCGCGACGCTTGATGTTCTGCATTCCGTTGTCCTTCCGTGAGCGCGTGGGCGCTCTGGTTGTTAGCCGGTGTGGCAGGTTCTGTGGTGTGGTCGGCTCAGTCGTCGGCCGAGCGGGTCTGCAGCGCCCGCGAGACGGCGGAGCGGTTGCCCAGGGCGGCGGTGACGCGGTCGAGGAACATCGCCAGGATGACGACGGACAGTCCGGCCTCGACGCCCAGCCCGATGTTGAGGCTGGACAGCGCCGAGACGACGTCCTGGCCGAGCCCGGGAGCGCCGACCATGCCGGCGATGACGACCATCGAGAGCGACAGCATGATCACCTGGTTGAGCCCGGCCATGATGGTCGGCATGGCCAGCGGCAGCTGGATCTGGCGCAGGATGCGCCTGGGGGCGGCGCCGAACGCGGCACCGGCCTCGACGACCTCCTGGTCCACCTGGCGGATGCCGAGCTGGGTCATGCGCACGCCGGGCGCCACCGCGAAGACGATGGTCGCGACGATCCCTGGCTCGACGCCGACGCCGATGATGAGCACGGCGGGGATGAGGTAGACGAAGGCGGGCATCGTCTGGAGGAAGTCGAGGATGGGGCGGACGATCGCCGCCACGGTGGAGTTGCGGGCGGCCCAGATCCCCAGCGGCACGCCGACGACGGTCGCGATCACGCTGGCCACGAGGACGAGCGCGAGCGTGGCCATCGCGTTGTCCCACTGGTCCACGCCCACGATCACCGCGAGCCCGACGAGGCTGCCGACCGCCAGCTTCCAGCCCTTCGCCCAGAAGGCCAGGCCGGCCAGGACGATCCCGACGAGCCAGAAGGGCGGTGCGCTGAGGACGAGGTTGACGGCGTCGTAGCTGGACTCGAGGACGGCGCGCAGGACGTCGAAGAAGCCGGCGAAGCTGTCCGTCAGCCAGTCGACGAAGCTCTCGGACCAGTCACCGACGGGGATACGGAAGGTGTCCTCGTTCATCGCGCGCCTCCTTCGGTGGTGGTCGGGGCAGGCGGCTCGGCGGCCGCCGTCGTCTCGTTCTTCGGTTGCGCGGCGGCGACGTGCTCAGCCGTCGGCTCGCTGCCGTGCGGGGTCGCGCGACCGGCGGAGACAGCCACCTCCGGGCTCGCGGCGCTGTCGGCGGTGGAGGTCGGCGCCATGGCCTCGAGCAGCGCGACGCGCGGCACGACGCCGAGGAGGCGGCGCTCGTCGTCGACCACCGCCAGCGGCAGGCGGGCCTCCGCGGCCGGGGCGAACATCTCCGCGAGGGAGGTGTCCGGGCCGACGGCGGAGGTGTCCGGGTGGATCAGCCCGTCGAGCGTCTCGGCGCCCTGACGGTGGGCGGTGAGGAGCTCGTCGTCGTAGACCGACCCGTGCAGCACGCGGCGCTTGTCCACCACGTACGCCGCCGACACCTGCGCCTGGCGAAGCTCGCGCAGCGCGACCTGCGGGCCGCCGGTCTTCGGGATCGTCACGACCGGGCGGCTCATGAACGAGCCGGCGGTCAGCACCCGGGACCGGTCGACGTCGGCGATGAACTTCGCGACGTACTCGTCGGCGGGGTGCGAGAGGATCTTCTCGGCGGTGTCGATCTGCACGATGCGGCCGTCACGCATGACGGCGATCCGGTCGCCGAGGTACATGGCCTCGTTGAGGTCGTGCGTGATGAACACGATGGTCTTGCCGAGGGTGGCCTGGAGCTCGACGAGCTGGTCCTGCATCTCGCGGCGGATCAGCGGGTCGAGGGCGGAGAACGCCTCGTCCATGAGCAGGATGTCGGTGTCCGCGGCCAGTGCCCGGGCCAGGCCCACGCGCTGGCGCATCCCGCCGGAGAGCTGGGACGGCAGGTGGTCCTCCCAGCCGGCCAGGCCGGTCATGCCCAGCGACTCGGCGGCGCGCTTGCGACGCTCCGCCTTGTCCACGCCCTGGATCTCCAGGGGGTAGGCGGCGTTGTCGAGCACCGTGCGGTGGGGGAGCAGCGCGAAGTGCTGGAAGACCATGGAGACCTTCCGACGGCGGATCTCGCGCAGCTGCGCGGCCGAGACGTCGGAGATGTCGGCGCCGTCGACGGCGATGCGGCCGGCGGTGGGCGGCAGCAGCCCGTTGAGCATGCGGATCAGGGTGGACTTGCCCGAGCCGGACAGCCCCATGACGACGAACGTCTCGCCCGGCTGGACCTCGAAGGAGGCGTCGATGACGGCGGCCGTGCCCAGGGGCTTGACCTCGTCGCGGCTCTTGCCGGCCTGGAGCCGGCGGACCGCCTCTTGTGATCTTCTGCCGAAGACCTTGTACACGTTCTGGGCGCTGATGGCGCTCACATTCACCTCGCGGTTCGCGTCGGGTGCGAAGCAGGGCAGCGCCTTCTCGGGCGCGCCGCTCACCTCGCGTGACCGCCGGGGCACGCCTGTGGAGGCCGCCCCGTCAGGCGCAGTCCCGGCTCCCCTCGGAAACTCTGCAGAGGTCTCCGGCCTCGGTCTGCGCATGAAGTCATGGAAAAGTGGACATCCCACCATGGCATCGAAACGAGATGGATGCACGGGGCTCGTCGGCGGTCGCCGACGTCCCGAAGGAGACCGAAACGTTGCGGCGGCGCGGATTCTCGGACATGTCGGACGGTTCCGGATCGTTATGGGGTTGTGACAATTCTTGACCATCGCTTGTCGAAATCGAGAGGCAGGTCACGTTCTCACGCCAGTGAGGGTGCGTATCGGCTCACGGTGAGACGTCCGGCTCGCACGGTGAGGCGGGACTGACCACGGACTTTCGTCCTGGTCAGGCCCCGGTCCAATAAGTACGGTATTGCATGTGAATAAACTTGGTCCGCGTCCTGCTCGCGCCGACGCCCGCAGCCAGCTGTCCGCGCCCCGACGCGCGGTGCTGGACCTGCTCGTCGAGCAGCAGGAACCGATGACCGTGTCGCAGGTCGCGACCACGCTGGCACAGCATCCGAACACCGTCCGCGAGCATCTCGAGGCGCTGGCCCGCGCCGGCCTCGCCCGCCGCGACCAGCTCGCCCCGGTCGGGCGCGGCCGGCCGGCCTCGGTGTACACCTACGCGCCCGAGGCCTCCTTCACCAGCCCCGAGTACGCCGTGCTGGCCAAGGTGATCGTCTCCTACCTCGCCCACACGCTGCCCGACGGCCCGCTGCTGCGCCACCACGCGCGCGAGGCCGGGCGGCACTGGGGCCGGACCATCCTCGAGCGGGCCGAGCCCGCCGGCGGGCGTACCGGCGGCCGCGGGGCGGGTGCCGCCGTCGCCGGTCTGCGCCGGATGCTCGAGAAGGTGGGGTTCGCGCCGGAGACCACGAAGGACCACGGCACGTACACGTTGCGCCTGCCGCGCTGCCCCGTGCTCGAGCTCGCGGCCGAGCGCCCCGACGTCGTGTGCAACGCCCACCTCGGGATGGCCCGGGAGATCCTCGCCGCCGGTGACGTCGATCCCGGGCACGTCACGCTCGAGGCCTTCGCCGAGCCCGGCGGCTGCCTCCTCCACGTGGCCGCCCGGCGCGACGCCGCGACAGTCGGTGACGACGAGGGGCTGCGGATCGGCCCGCGCCCCGGTCTCGGTGCGGGCGCCCCGGCGGGGGGGCCCGTGGACGCCGTCGCACCGGTGACCGCACCTGCTGACGTGGCCGCGCGTCAGGTCGGTGCGGAGGTCGCGTCCAGGGGCGGTGCGCGCGCGGACACCGCGGCGTCGGCCGCCGCGCCCGCGCTGGAACGGCCATGACCTCGCCGGCACCGACCACCGGGACCGGCACGCCGCGGCCGTCGCGCCCGTCGCGCCCGTCAGCGCCCGCCTCGCCGGTGCGCGTGGGCGGCACGCGCGGCGCCACAGGAGCCGCGGGGCTGCCAGGCGCCCGGCCGCTGCGCACCCGCACCGGCTTCCGGCTGGCCTTCCTCCTGCCCGGCGCGATCGCCATGATCCTCGGCCTCGACGCCGCTCTCGGCCTGCTCGGCCTGCCGCAGCTCCTCGGACCGGCGCTCGGCCTCGTCCGGCTGCCCGACGTGCACGGCCCGCTGATGGTGCTCGGCTTCGTCGGCACCGTTATCTCCCTCGAGCGCTCGGTGGCGCTGGGCCTGCCGTGGGGCTACGCGGCTCCGGCAGCATCTGGTCTGGGGGCGCTCGCGCTGGTCTCGCCGCTGCCGATCGCGCTCGGCCAGGGCCTGCTCGTGGTCGCCCAGGTCCTCGCCCTGCTGGTCTACCGCCAGCTCCTCGCGCGCCAGCCGGCCGCCGCCGTGACGATCCAGGTGCTCGGCGCCGTCATGTCGCTCGGCGCAGCCGTGCTGTGGGCCGGCGGGGTGCCGGTGCCCTACCTGACCCCGTGGCTCGCCGGGTACCTGGTGCTGACCATCTTCGGCGAGCGGCTCGAGCTCGCCCGCACGGAGGTCCTCTCGCCCGCGGCCTCGCGCGCCGCCCTCGGCGTGGCGCTGGCGCTGCTCGGCTCCGCCGTCGTCGCGCTCCTCGCCCCGGAGGTCGGGTTCACCCTGACCGGGCTGAGCCTGCTCGCCGTCGCCGGCTGGCTCGCCGCCAAGGACGTCGCCCGCCGCACGGTCCGGGCGACCGGGCTGCCGCGCTTCATCGCCGTCTGCCTCCTGGCCGGTTACGCCTGGCTCGCCGTCGCCGGCGCGATCTGGACGCTGGGCGGCGCGGTGACCGAGGGCCGCGGCTACGACGCCGTGCTGCACGCCGTCATGCTCGGCTTCGTCATCTCGATGATCATGGCGCACGCCCCGGTGATCTTCCCTGCCGTGCTGCGCCGCCCGCTGCCGTACCGGCCCGTCATGTACGTCCCGGCGGCTCTGCTGCACGGCTCGCTGCTGCTGCGCCTCGCGGTCGGCGACGCCCGCGACCTCGAGGCGGTCGTCCAGGTCGCCGGGGTCCTCAACATCATCTCGGTGCTGGCGTTCGTCGCCGTCGCCGCCTGGTCGGTGCTGAGCGCACCGCGTCCCGCTGGAGCCCGCCCGTGACCCTTGGCCCCTCGATCACCACCCGCCCCGACGACGGAGCCGCCCCGACCCGCCCGGCGCCCCCCGGCCGGCCCGGACTCGACCGGCGCACCTGGCACGTGCGCGCCAACGCCGTCGTGGTGGCCTGGTTCCTCGCCGCCTTCGTCGTCGCGATCATCCACCGCTGGCTGCCGGAGTCCACCTGGCTGCTCACCCACCTCATGCTGCTCGGCGCGGTGACCTCGGCGATCCTCATCTGGTCCAGCCACTTCGCCGACACCCTGCTCGGGCGCCCGGCACCGGGTGGGCAGCCGTTCATGGTGGTGCGCCTGGCCGTGCACAACGTCGGTGCGATCGGCGTCATCGCCGGCATCTACACCGCGAACGACGTCGTCACGGCGCTCGGCGGGGGGCTCGTCGCCGCGGTGGCGCTCACCCACGCCGGGGTCGTGCTGCGCCAGCGCCGCGGCGCGATCATGGCCCGGTTCGGCAAGCTCTCCCTCTTCTACGTCGCCGCCGGCCTGGCCCTCGCCGCCGGGGCCGGGTTCGGCGTCCTGCTGGCGCGCCGGACGACCGACGCCGCCGCCCAGGCCGGGCTCTACGTCGGCCACGTGGGCACCATGCTCATGGGCTTCGTCGGCCTGACCGTGCTCGGCACCCTGGTGGTGCTGTGGCCGACCATGCTGCGCACCAAGATGGTGCCCGGCGCCCCGCTCGCCGCCGGCCGGGCGCTGTGGGTGCTCGTGGGCGGCGTCGTGGTCGTCGGCGCCGGCGCGCTCGCCCAGGTCCCGGCCGTGGTCCTGCTCGGCACGCTCGTCTACCTGGTGGGCATAGCCATGCTCGTGCGGCCGATGGTCACCATCGCCCGCGCCAAGCCGCCGCGGTCCTTCGCCACCTTCTCCGCGACCTGCGCGGTCGCCTGGTTCGCCCTGTGCGTGCTGGCCCTCGGCATCGTCGTCGCCACCGCCCCGGACTGGCCGGCCGCCGTCGAGGACCTCGGCATCCTGCGCGCCCCGTTCGCCGCCGGGTTCGCCGGGCAGGTGCTCGTCGGCGCGCTGAGCTACCTCGCCCCGGTGATGCTCGGCGGCGGGCCCTCCGTGGTGCGGGCCGTGAACGAGGAGATGGACCGCGCAGCCCTCGCGCGCGTCGTCACGCTCAACCTGTGCCTCGTCCTCTTCGTCCTCCCGCTGCCCTCGCTGGTGCGGGTCACGACGTCGATGCTCGGCCTCGCCGCACTCGCGTCGTTCATCGTGCTGCTGGCCCGGGCGGTCCTCGCCCGCCGTCGGCTCGTGCGTCGCCGCGACGACGACGTCCTCGCCACCGGCATCCCGACCGGAGCGCCGCCGGTGCGCCGTCGTCTCGGCGCCGCCTGGGGCGTGGGTGCCGTCGCCGTGGCCGTGGTGCTCGGCGTCGCCGGCGACCCGGCCGCCGCCGGTCTCGGCGCCGGGTCCGCCGCTGCGGACGTCGCCGGCACGGGGGAGACGACCACCGTCGAGGTGAGCGTCGAGGGGATGCGCTTCACGCCGTCGGTCATCGAGGTTCCCGCCGGCAACGAGCTCGTCATCGAGCTGACCAACACCGGCACGGACGTGCACGACCTCGTCCTCGAGACCGGGGCCACCACCGGCCGCCTCAGCGTGGGGGAGACCCGCACGCTCGACGCCGGCGTCATCGGCCGCGACGTCGAGGGCTGGTGCTCGGTGGCCGGGCACCGGCAGATGGGTATGACGCTCGACATCGTCGCGGTCGGCGCGACGGGCGCCGCGGCCGGCGTCGACGGGACGGACGGCTCCGACAGCTCCGCCGGCTCCGACGGTTCTGCCGTCGAGGGCGACGGCGGCACGCACGCCGGTCATGACACGTCGGACGGCGCGGGTGCGGCGGGCCCGGACGACGCCGGAGCGGCGGGTCTGCTGGACCTCCAGGCCGAGCCGGGCGAGGACTTCACCGCGCACGACGCGGTCCTGCCGCCCGCGGACGGCGCGGAGGTCCACGAGGTGACGCTGACTGTCAGCGAGGTCGAGGCCGAGGTGGCCCCGGGCGTCGTCCAGGAGCGGTGGACCTTCAA
The DNA here is from genome assembly GCF_009193155.1 of Georgenia subflava. GTDB lineage: Bacteria > Actinomycetota > Actinomycetes > Actinomycetales > Actinomycetaceae > Georgenia > Georgenia subflava. The sequence continues at coordinate 208,153 of NZ_VUKD01000005.1, read as the reverse complement.
CGGCTCGGCGCCCGGGCCGACGCTGCGGGGCACGGTCGGCGACGTCTTCGAGATCACTCTGGTCAACGACGGCACGATCGGGCACTCGATCGACTTCCACGCCGGCGCGCTCGCACCGGACCGGCCGATGCGCACGATCGCGCCGGGGGAGCAGCTGACCTACCGGTTTACCGCCACCCGCAGCGGGATCTGGATGTACCACTGCTCGACCATGCCGATGTCCATGCACATCGCCAACGGCATGTTTGGCGCCGTCATCATCGACCCGCCGAACCTGGAGCCGGTGGACCGCGAGTACGTGCTCGTGCAGTCCGAGGTCTACCTCGGCGACGTCGCCGGGCCGGCCGACGCGGACAAGATCGCCGCGGAGGAGCCCGACCTGGTGGTCTTCAACGGCTACGCCAACCAGTACGACCACGAGAAGCTCGTCGCCCGGGTCGGCGAGCAGGTGCGGGTGTGGGTGCTCGACGCAGGCCCCAGCCGCGGCAGCTCCTTCCACGTGATCGGCGGCCAGTTCGACACGGTCTACTCCGAGGGGGCCTACCTCCTCGGCGGGCCCGAGGACGCCGGCGGCGATCCCACCGGCGGCGCGCAGGTGCTCCCGCTGGTCGCGGCGCAGGGCGGGTTCGTCGAGCTGACGTTCCCCGAGGCGGGCAACTACCCGTTCACCTCGCACGCCATGGTCGACGGCGAGCGCGGCGCGCACGGCATCTTCGCTGTGACGGACTAGCGCTCGCAGCGCGCTCGGCCGCGATCGTCTCCGCCCGGCGTCGCGGCGTGGCCCTCCCGTCGGCGGAGCGGCCGTGCTGGTCGCGGCCCGTCCGCGGAACGGTTCGCGGCTCTCAGACTGAACGGTTTGTACCGATATCCGGTACAAACCCTTCGGCTCGTGAGATGGGCGTCGCGGTAGCGGCGCAGATGCGATGAGGCGGCCTCCGTCGGCGCGGTGAGTTAGGTGCTGTCGTCGTGGTTGCGGCGGGGGCCCTGGGTGACCTGTGGCGCGCGGCGGCGCATAAACTTGCCCGGCCATGCACTGCTCCTACTTCGACGCCGGCCGCTGCCGCTCGTGCACTCTGATGGGCCAGCCGTACGCCGTGCAGCTGACCGCCAAGGACCGCCGCTGCCGCGAGCTGCTCGCCGACCACGACGGCCTGCGGTGGCTGCCGCCGGTGAGCGGGCCGGAGTCCGGCTTCCGCAACAAGGCCAAGATGGTGGTCGCCGGCACGGTGGAGCAGCCGACGCTCGGCATCCTCGACGAGGCCGGTGCGGGTGTCGACCTCCGCGGGTGCGGTCTGTACCCGCTGGACCTGCAGGCCGTCCTCCCGGTCCTGGCGTCGTTCGTCACCCGCGCCGGCCTGACGCCGTACGACGTGTCCCGGCGTCGTGGCGAGCTGAAGCACCTCATCGTCACCCAGTCGCCCGACGGCGAGCTGATGGTGCGCTTCGTGCTGCGCACCGACGAGCCGGTGGTCCGTATCCGCAAGCACCTGCCCGCGCTCAGGCACGAGCTGCCCGCCCTGGCGGTCGCCTCCGTCAACCTCCTCCCCGAGCACAAGGCCGTCCTCGAGGGCGACCGGGAGATCTTGCTCACCGAGGCCAGCGCGCTGCGCATGCACGTCAACGACGTCGACCTGCACCTGCGCCCGCAGGGGTTCTTCCAGACGAACACCGCCGTCGCCGCCGCGCTGTACCGGCAGGGGCGGGCGTGGGTGGACGACGCCGGACCGCGGTCGGTGTGGGACCTGTACTGCGGCGTCGGCGGCTTCGCGCTGCACTGCGCCGCACCCGACCGGGATGTGGTCGGCATCGAGACGAGCGAGCAAGCGGTCGAGGCGGCGAGGCTCAGTGCCGCCGAGGCCCGGCTCGACGGGGTGAGCTTTAGGGCAGGCGACGCCACGGCATTCGCGGTCGGGGCCGGCGCGGCGCCCGACCTGGTGATCGTCAATCCGCCCCGGCGCGGCATCGGTGCAGAACTGGCCGGGTGGCTGGAGTCCTCCGACGTCGCCCACGTGCTCTACTCCAGCTGCAACGCCGAGTCCCTCGCCCGCGACCTCGCGGCCATGCCGTCGCTCGTCCCGCGCCGGGCGCAGCTCTTCGACATGTTCCCGCAGACCGCGCACCACGAGGTGCTGGTCCAGCTCGAGCGCGCGTAAGCGGTCGAGTTGAGCACGCGCAGCCGGTCGGCTGGGCGCGCGGGGTCGGGTGCCCGCGCGACGGCCTCGCCCACGTGCGCGAGCCGCGTCAGTGCCTCGTCGCGACACTTGGTGCCACTGCGTCGTCGCGATGCTTGAGGTCAGTGCGTCGTCGCGACGCTTGATCAGGTCGACACCCAGGCCTGCCCGCTACTGGACCTGCGGCCCCCGCGGGTATGCCGGGCCCGGGTACGCGCCCATGCCCCAGTAGGGCGTCACGCCCCACCAGCCGTAGACGTCGCCGTAGTAACTGCCGACGTCGTCGGTGAGGTCGGGGTCGTACGTGGGCACCTCACGCAGAGCCGTGCGCCCGCGGTCGACGCGGACACGTTCGGCCTCGGTGGCTGTGATCGCCTCGACGGGAACGAGGAAGTGCTGCTCTCCGATACCGAGGAACCCACCGGCCCCGACGCGCAAGAAGCGCACCTGATCGGTCTCGTCGACGAAGAGGTCGTCGACCGTGCCGATCTCCTCGCCGTCGGCGTCGAAGACCTTTCGTCCGCGCACGTCCTCCGTGGGGTCGGCAACCGTCTTGCCGGTGTCGCTGAGCATCTCCAAGCGTCCCGGATCCTGTGCCATGGCGTTCCTCCATCCTCCCGCGGCCAGATGCCGTCGGGGTCGGGGTCTCCACTACCAGGCTCACCCGCCCACGGCGCCCGTGCATCTCGGGTGGCCAAGGATCCGGCCGGCGGTCCTGCGGCAGTCTCCCCGACTGTCGGGCCCCGACCCGGCAGCCTCCCCGACTGTCAGGCCCCGACCTGGCAGCCTCCCCGACTGTCAGGTCCCGACCGGCAGCCCAGGCGATTCCCTCGTAGGTGCCGTCGTCGTCCGGCAGTCTCCTCGGCGGTCAGGTCCCGACCCGGCCGGTGTCGGCGGCCACCACCGGTTCGGCGATCCCGTGCCGGTCGAGGAACTCATACACCTCCGTGTCGTCCACGCCCGGGAACGTCCCGGGCGGGATCGCCGCGAGCAGGTGCGAGTGCGCCCGGGCGCTGGGCCACGCCTGGGTGGACCACCGCGCGGCCAGCTCAGCCGGCGGCCGGCGGCAGCAGGACGGGTCCGGGCAGGACGAGCGCGCCCGCACCGGCGTCTCGCGGCCCTGGAACCACTTGACGTGCGCGAACGGCACCCCGACGTCGATCGCGAAGTCGCCGTCGCCGGTGCGCTCGACGTGGGTGGTGCACCAGTAGGTGCCGCGCCCCATGTCCGTGTACTGGTAGTGCGTCGCGTACCGGTCGGCATTGCCGAACACCGCGCGCGAGGCCCAGTACCGGCACACGATCTGCCCCTCGATGGCCCCGGTGACGTCGGTGGGGAAGGTGACGGCGTCGTTCTCGTACGCCTTGTAGATCACCCCGTCCTCGCCGACCCGCAGGAAGTGCACGGGCAGGTCGAGGTGCTCGGTCGCGAGGTTGGTGAACCGGTGCGCCGCCGTCTCGTAGGACACGGCGAAGACGTCGCGAAGGTCGTCGATCGCCAGCGAACGGGCCGCCTTGGCCTCGGCGAGGAACGCCACGGCCGGCTTCTCCGGCATGAGCAGCGCCGCGGCGAAGTAGTTCGACTCCACGCGCTGGCGCAGGAAGTCGGCGTAGCCGGTGGGGTCGGAGTGCTCCAGCGCGAAGTGCCCGAGGGTCTGCAGCACGATCGTGCGGGGGTCGTGCCCGCCGCGTCCGGCCACCGGCAGGTAGATCCGCCTGTTGCGCAGGTCCGAGACGGACCGGGTGGCCCGGGGCAGGTCCGGCACGCGGTGCAGGGTGAAGCCGAGGTGCGCCGTCACCGCCCCGACCCCGCGCTCGGTCAGCGGCCCGCCCCGGTGGCCGATCGCCGTCGAGATCCGTGCGGCGAGCGCCTCGATCTCGGCGAAGTAGTTGTTGCGGGCGCGCATCTTGCCGCGCAGCTCCGCGTTCGCGCGCCGCGCCTCCTCCGGGGTCGCCGCCCGGATCGTCGCCCGCCGGGCCAGCTCCTCGTGCAGGCCGACCAGGGACTCCAGCACCTCGGTGGGGAGGCGTGCGCCGGGACGCACCGTGGGCAGGCCGAGGGTCGTGTACTGCTGACTCGACTGGGCCTGCTCGAGGGCGATCTCCAGCGCCGCGCGGTGCGAGGGCGGCTCGTCCTTCATCAGCTCCGCCACGCTGACACCGAGCTCCCGCGCCATCGCGCTGAGCAGCGCCAGCCGCGGCTCGCGGCGCCCGTTCTCGATCTGCGAGAGCAGCGACGGCGCCCGCTCCACCCGGGAGGCGAGCTCGGCGAGCGTGAGCCCGCGAGCCTGCCGGGCGTGCCGGATACGCCGACCGAGGGTGGCGAGGTCGACCGCGGGCTCTGTCGATGTCACTTCTTCTCCTGGTGTGAAGATCGCAAGAACTTCACACAGGTTAGCAGTAGATGTGAGGCGGACCACGTCGCCAGTGTTGCGGTACACGGAAAGTTCACCGGGCGGCCGACCGCCCCGACCGAGGAGAGAGCGACATGACCGCGACGATCGAGAACCGCACGACGACCCCCACCGGCGTGGCCGAGCGCATCCGCGCCGAGGCCGCCGAGCTCGAGCGCGAGTGGGCCACCGACCCGCGCTGGGCCGGCGTCGAGCGCACCTACTCCGCGGAGGACGTCGTCCGGCTGCGCGGCACCGTCCGCGAAGAGCACACGCTCGCCCGCCGCGGCGCGGAGCGGCTCTGGGACCTGCTCCACGGCAGCGACTACGTCCACGCCCTCGGCGCCATCACCGGCGGCCAGGCGGTGCAGATGGTCCGCGCGGGGCTCAAGGCGATCTACCTCTCCGGGTGGCAGGTGGCCGCCGACGGCAACACCTCCGGCAACACCTACCCGGACCAGAGCCTGTACCCGGTCAACTCCGTCCCCACTGTGGTGCGCCGCATCAACAACGCCCTGCTCCGCGCGGACGAGATCACCTTCTCCGAGGGCGTCGACCCCGGCGTCGACTGGCTCGCCCCGATCGTGGCCGACGCCGAGGCTGGCTTCGGCGGCCCGCTCAACGCCTTCGAGCTGGCGAAGTCGCTCATCGCCGCCGGCGCCGCGGGCGTGCACTACGAGGACCAGCTGGCGTCGGAGAAGAAGTGCGGCCACCTCGGCGGCAAGGTCCTCGTCCCCACCCAGCAGCACGTGCGCACCCTCAACGCCGCCCGCCTCGCCGCCGACGTCATGGGCACCCCGACGATCATCGTCGCCCGCACCGACGCCCTCGGCGCCAACCTCATCACCTCCGACGTCGACCCGCGCGACAGGGAGTTCACCACCGGTGAGCGCACCCCCGAGGGCTTCTACCGCACCGAGCCCGGGCCGGAGCCCGTGATCGCCCGCGCCCTGGCCTACGCCCCCTACGCCGACCTGATCTGGGTCGAGACCTCGACGCCGGACATCGGGCTGGCCCGCCGGGTCGCGGAGGCCGTCCACGAGCAGTTCCCGGACAAGATGCTCGCCTACAACTGCTCGCCGTCGTTCAACTGGAAGAAGCACCTCACCGACGACGAGATCGCCCGGTTCCAGCGCGAGCTCGGCGAGCTGGGCTACACCTTCCAGTTCATCACCCTCGCCGGGTTCCACCAGCTGAACCACGGCATGTTCTCCCTCGCCCGCGGCTACGCCGAGCGCGGGATGAGCGCCTACGTCGAGCTCCAGGAGAAGGAGTTCGCCGACGAGATCCACGGCTACACCGCCACCCGGCACCAGCGCGAGGTCGGCACCGGCTACTTCGACCTGGTCTCCACGGCGCTCAACCCCGAGTCCGACACCCTCGCCCTGCGCGGGTCCACCGAGGAGCAGCAGTTCTAGGCACGACCACTGCAGAAGGGACGATCGTCATGACCAGCAACGCCAGCCCGTTCGTCGTCGCACCGCCCCGCCGCAGCGTCGGCGCCGCCCTCCGCGTGCTCGCGCCCAGCGCCCCCAGCGCGGGCAGCCCGGGCGGCGTCGGGGCGGACGCCCCAGCCGGTACGGGCGCCGTCGCCCCGGCCAGTTTGGGCGCCGTCGTCGCCTCGGCCGGTACCGCTGCCGTCGCCCCGGCCGGTACCGGTGCCGACACCTCGGCGCGTACCGCCGTCGCCCCGGCCGGCCCCAGCGACGCCATCCCGGGCGCCGGCAACGGCGAGGCCGGCACGACGGCGGAGGTGGTCACGCCCGCCGGCACGGCCGAGATCCGGGTCACCGGTCCGGCCGTGCCGCGGGCCGCGGAGATCCTCAGCCCCGATGCGCTCGCGTTCCTCGCCGACCTGCACCACCACTTCGCCCCGCGCCGGGCCGAGCTGCTCGCAGAGCGTCAGGAGCGTCGTCGTCGGATCGCCAACGGCGAGCACCCCGACTTCCTGGCCGAGACCGCGCACATCCGCGCCGACCGCACGTGGCGCGTCGCCCCCGCGGCGCCGGGACTGGTCGACCGGCGGGTGGAGATCACCGGCCCGACCGACAAGAAGATGACCATCAACGCGCTCAACTCCGGGGCGAAGGTCTGGCTCGCCGACCTCGAGGACGCCAACACCCCGCACCTGCACAACGTCGTCGACGGTCAGGTGAACCTCCGCGACGCCATCCGGCGCGAGATCGACTTCACCACCGCCGAGGGTCGGCGCTACGAGCTCGGCCCAGAGACCGCCACCATCGTGGTCCGCCCGCGTGGCTGGCACCTGCTGGAGAAGCACGTCCGCGTCGACGGCGAGCCGATGGTCGGTGCGCTGGTCGACTTCGGGCTGTACCTGTTCCACAACGCCCACGAGCTCCTCGCCCGCGGGACCGGCCCGTACTTCTACCTGCCCAAGCTCGAGAACCACCACGAGGCGCGGCTGTGGCACGACGTCTTCGCCCGGGCCGAGGAGCTGCTCGGCCTGGGCCACGGCACCATCCGCGCCACCGTCCTCATCGAGACCGTCACCGCGGCCTTCGAGATGGAGGAGATCCTCTACGAGCTGCGCGACTACTCGGCCGGCCTGAACGCCGGCCGGTGGGACTACATCTTCAGCATCGTCAAGAACTTCCGGGCCTCCGGGAAGGCGTTCGTGCTGCCCGACCGGGCCGCGGTCACGATGACCGTGCCGTTCATGCGCGCGTACACCGAGCTGCTCGTGCGCACGTGCCACAAGCGCGGCGCCCACGCCATCGGCGGCATGTCCGCCTTCATCCCCGCCCGGGACGAGGCGCGCAACCGCGAGGTCGAGGCGATCGTGCGCCAGGACAAGCAGCGTGAGGCCGACGACGGCTTCGACGGGTCCTGGGTCGCGCACCCCGGCATGGTCGGCTACGTCAAGGAGGTGTTCGACGGCGTCCTCGGCCCTCGCCCGAACCAGGTCTGGCGCACCCGCGAGGACGTCCACGTCACCGCTGCGGACCTCCTCGACGTCGCCTCGGCCGGCGGCCGGGTCACGGCGGCGGGCCTGCGCACCAACGTCGCGGTGGCCGTGCGCTACCTCGAGGCATGGCTCGGCGGGCGGGGCGCCGTCGCGATCTTCGGCCTGATGGAGGACGCGGCGACGGCGGAGATCTCCCGCTCGCAGGTGTGGCAGTGGATCCACAACGCCACGGTCCTCGACGACGGCCGTACCGTGACCGTCGAGCTCGTGGGCGAGATCCTCGACGACGAGCGGGCCGCGCTGACCCGGGAGGCAGCCGACGACCCGGCACGGCAGGCGCGCATCACCGCCGCGGCGGAGCTGTTCGCCGAGGTCGCGCTCGGCGAGAGCTACCCCACGTTCCTGACCGTCCCGGCCTACGCCTGCCGGGTGGAGTAGGTCCGGCCAGACCACGCCCGCGCGAACCAGCGCCTCTGCACCATCAGACCGACGGCGCGCTACCGATCAGACCGAAGGGTTCGTACCGATATCCGGTACGAACCCTTCGGTCAGTCTGGCGGTCTTCGGTCAGTCTGGCTGAGCCTGGCAGGTCTTCGGTTTCTGCCTGGCAGGTCTCCGGTGAGTCTGGCGGTCGTCGGTCACCAGGCGGGGACGAGCGAGATGCCCTCGCGGCGGATCGTGCGCAGGAAGAGCGGGTCGCGCAGCAGCCGCAGCTCCCACACCCGCTTGCGGCCCTCGGCGCGGTCCAGGCTGTGCACCGACGCCGCGGGGGCGGGGTGCAGGATCAGCTCGGACACGCCGTCGGGGAGGTCGCGCAGCTTGCGCAGGACGTTCGCCCGCAGGTGAGCGTAGCCGGCGATCAGCCGCCCCGGCAGCCAGCAGCCGATCATCGTCTGCGGCAGCGGCACGCCGTGGGCGTCCGCCGCGGCCAGGCCCGCGTCGTAGCGGCGGCGGAGACGGCCGCGGATGCCGAGGTCCAGCACGCGCGGCAGGCGGCGGGGGAGCCGGAAACCGAGCCCGTTCTCGGCGCAGAAGGTCATGGCGGTATTCATCATCGACTCCCCGCGCGAGCCGTACAGGCTTCCGGAGTGAGAGTCGAGCGCACCTGGCCGGAGCCCGGTGGCATGCATCCACGCCAGCTGTGCCGTCATCTCGCGCGCGACCTCGGCGACCGAGGCACGCCCCGCGAGGCGCCCCGGGTCCACGTGGAAGCGGCCACGGGCGTCGGTGAGCGTGGGGACGTCCGCGGCGAGGGGGCGCCAGGGCCCCAGCTCGCGGGCGCTGGTGAGTGTGACGTGCAGGCGAGGCGCAGCGAGCCCGGCGGCGCGGACGCGCGCGGCGGCGTCGGCTGCCCCGGGCGCCACCGTCATCAGGGTGGTCGACGTCAGGACGCCGCGACCCAGAAGGTCGACGATCTCCTCGTTGGCGTGAGCGTCCATGCCGAGGTCGTCGGCGGTCACGACCAGTCGTCGGCTCATGCGGCGGGGCTCCGGACTCTCGGGAGAAGATCTGTCGACGGTAACCCGAGCGAGGTGGCGCGCGATACGGCGGCGGCACGTGAGCGTCACCACGCTCGGCGATACCGCTGGTACGCAACGGTTCCGCCGGCTGCGGGTCAGGGGCTGATCGCCAGCAGCGTTCCGTCGGCCGCCTCCAGGCGGTACGGCCCCTGTCCGGCGCCGCCCGGCCCGGCGCCCGCGGCGAAGGTCTGCCGGTCGCCGAGGACGGTTCGCCGCCGACCCTCGATGTCCACCAGCACGGTGCCGTCGGCCTCGAAGGCGACCAGGTCCGCGCCCAGCCGGAGCAGCGCCGGCTCGCCCGGGCCGGGGAACCGGGTGATGGCCGTGCGGCCCGCCGCGGCGGCCGCGAGAATCGCCTCGGGGGAGCGGTCCTCGGCGGCCACCCAGGTGGTCGGCGTCCCCGGCGGGTACCCGAGCGAGGCGTTGTGGAAGTCGCTGCCCCCGAGGAGCACGGCATCCTGGCGCCAGAGCTGCCACAGCGCCCACGCGCCGGTGGCCCGCAGGTCGCGGAACCACCCGATGTGCCACAGCTCCAGGGCAGGGGGCAGCTCGGGGAGCGGGTGCAGCCACGCGCAGTCGGTCTCGATCGGGTGGTTCAGCGAGAGCAGCCCGCCCCGGTCCGCCACCTCGGTAACCCACGTGTGCGCCGGCCGACGGAAGTCGACGAACCCGATGTCGCCGAAGGCGTTCGCGTGCCCGCGGTGGGTCGTGACCTCCTGGCCGGGCAGCAGTGCGAGGTCGTAGGCGGCGCCGACGGCGGGCAGGTGCGGGTGGTGGGAGGTGGTGTTGTGGTCGGTGACCGCGAGGAAGTCCAGGCCCCGGGCCGTCGCCCTGGCCGCGAGCTCGGCGATGCTCTGGTCGCCGTCGGAGTGGACCGTGTGGGCGTGGAAGTCACCGGCGAACCAGGTCAGCCCGGCAGGTGCGGGCAGCCGCCTGCCGCTGCCGCGCGGCCCGGTCGGCGGCGCGGGGTCGGGCGGGCCCGGCTCGACGCCGGCGGACGCGGGAATGGTGACGGTGACCGTGACGTCCACGCCGTCGGCGGGGATGCGGTGCAGCCCGAGCACGACCGCCCAGCGTCCGTCCGGCAGCTCGCCGGGGAGGTAGCCCGGCGTCGCCTCGGTGGGCCCGATGACGAAGCGGGACCGGGCGCCGCCGGACCAGCCGCGCCAGCGGTGCGGGTCCTGGCAGCCGAGGTCGACGACCGTGGCACCTGTGTCGTACGTCAGGGTGACCTCGATCGACTCGGCCCCGTCGACCTCGAACGGCAGCTCCAGGTACCGGTCGGTGCTCTGGACCTCGAGCGTCAGGTGACGGCGGTGGACGGTCGTCGTCATGGTGCTCTCCGGTGAGTCACCACGTCGGGACCACCTCGATGCCCTCGCGACCGAGCGCGTCGGTGAACGTCGGGTCCCGGAGCAGACGCAGCTCCCACGACCGCTTGCGGGCCTCGGCCGGCGGCAGCCCGGTCGTCGCCTCCTCCGGTGCGGGGTGGCAGAACACCTCGGACGTGCCCTCCGGCAGCGCGACGAGGGCGTCGAGGTACGTGGCGCGCAGCTGCTCGTAGCTCTCGAGGGCCGCGCCCGGCAGCCAGGCGGTGGCGATCGTCTCGGGCAGGCGGACCCCCAGCTCGTCGGCGAGAGCCAGTGCCTCGACGTGTCCGGTACGGGCCGCCGGCGACAGGCTCGCCCCGAGCGTCGAGCCGAGGCTGCGCGGCAGCCGGAAGGCGAGCCCGTGCTCCGCGCAGAACCTCAGCGCCGCCTCGAGCAGACCGTGCTGGCCGTAGAGGACCCCGGAGTGGGAGTCGAGCCCCGTCGGCCGCAGCCCCGCGGCCCGCATCCAGGCCAGCTGGGCGGCCAGCTCCGCCGTGACGTCGGCCGCGGAGCCGTGGGCGACGACGGTTGCGGGGTCCACCGGGAACGCCCCGGTCGCGTCGGTGAGGGTGCCGGTGCCCCGGCCGAGCGGGCGCCACGGGAGCGCTCCGGCCGGGGTGCGGCCGGCGTCGAAGGGCTCGCGCGGCCTGGTCAGGGCGACGTGGAGCCGCGGCTCCACGCCACCTCCAGTAGCCCGCAGCAGCCGCGCGGTCTCGGCCGACGCCGGGGCGACGACGATCATGGTCGTCGCGCTGATCGCCCCCTCGGCGAGGAGGGCGAGGATCTCCCGGTCGGCCGCGGGATGGACGCCGAGGTCGTCGGCCGTCAGCACGAGCCGCCGCGTCATCGAGGCTCCGCCGTCGCCGGCTCGGCCGCGTCCTCCTCGCCGGGCACCGTGATGACCCGCGCGATGACCGCCCCGACGCCGGCCAGGAGGAAGGGATACACGCACAGGTAGAACCGGAACGCCTGGTCCGGCCTCGCGCCGGGATCGTCTCCCGAGGTGTAGCCGAAGAAGGTCGCCAGCGACGCCAGTGCGACGCCGACGGCGACGCCGTTGAGCCGGCCGAAGAACCCGAACGCGGAGAGGAACAGGCCCTCGCGGTGCACCCCGTGGAGCTCGGCGTCCTCGTCGAGCACGCGGGCCACGATGAGGTCGTTGGTCGCGAGCATCCCCGACCAGCCGGCGCCGACGAGCACCCCGGCACCGATCGCGGTGATCAGGGAGGTCGCGAAGTACAGCGGCACGAAGCTGAGAGCGAGGACGACGAAGGCGGCCCGCCAGGCCCACGGCGCGCCCTTGGCGCGGACCACCCGGGTCCATGCCCACAGCCCGCCGACCGAGATGACGATGACGATGCCCTGCAGGTACAGCGCGTTGGCCACCGGCAGCCCCAGGGAGTAGCGCACGTACAGCTGCAGGCCGGCGAGCACCAGCGCCATCGCGCTGCCGTAGCACGCCGAGGCGATGCCGATCTGCCAGAACCGGCGGTTGGTGACGATGGTGCGCCAGGTGCTGAAGAAGCGCGGCCGCTCGGTCGCGTCGTAGCGCGGGTTCTCCTTCATCCCGAGCGCCATGAACACGATGACGCCCGCCGCCAGCACGCCGTAGATGATGGCGGTGCGCGTGAACCCCTCGGTCGTATCCTCCGTGCCGAGGACCGAGGTGGTCAGCAGCGGCGTCAGCGCCAGGGAGATCACGAGCGCCGCGAGCTGGCAGCCCTGGCGCAACGAGTTGGCCGTGGCGCGGCGCGACTCGACCGGGAAGAGCTCGGGAAGCAGCGCCCCGTAGTTGGCGTTCAGCAACGAGTCCAGCGCCTCGCACAGGATCGCGAAGACCGCGAACCAGATCACCAGGCCGAGACCGTCCAGCGAGGTCGGGGCGGAGAAGAACCCGATCAGCGCGGCGGCAAGGAGCGGGGCACCGATCACGAGCCAGGGGCGACGGCGGCCCCAGCGGGTGCGGGTCCGGTCCGAGAGGTAACCGAGCACCGGGTTGTCGACCGCGTCGACGATCGCGTAGACGACCATGACCGCGCCGTACACGCGGGCGTCCAGACCGAGGATGTCGACGTAGTACAGGATCATCGAGCCCTTGATCAGGTTGATCGGGATCGACGTTCCGAACATGCCGACGGCGTAGCGCCAGGGTGCGGTCTCGCCGACGCCACGGCGGTCGTCGGCGGTGCGTGCTTCATCGACGGTCGGGCCGGACACTGGAGCCTCCAGGTGATCGCACGGGCGTGTGGTGCACGGGCGGCGCGACCGGACGGACCTCGCCTGCCCGTGCACACCCTCGTGCCGTCGCGCCGAGCGTACCGGCGGACAGTCACGAGCGTGCCCGCTCCGTGGCCTCGGACGGTCAGTTGCATGCCAGGTGACCCGCGGGACCCGACCGCACCCATCGATCGCGCTGGGGGTGTCGGGATGTGAGCAGCGATGGGTGACCACGACCCTGTTCACAATGTAGTCGAAGCGACTACGATTGTTCCTGTGACCGGTGAGCGGTTCGACCCCGACCTGCTCGACGATGACCCCGTTCGAGGTAGGCGGCGATCGGCTGCTACGTCGCCGCGAAACACCTCGCAAGCCGGTATCTGGAGGACCGATGAGCACGGGGATGACACCACAGCAGGAGTACGACTTTTACGCAGACCCAGCGAACCAGGAGCCAGAAGGTCCCCCAGTCCGCCGACGTGCGCGGATGGGTGCGCCGATCCCGGTGCGCCTGCCTGAAGACATAAGGGAGCAGGTGAAAGCACGAGCCGAGGCCGACCACCGCACGGTGTCGAACTGGATCCGCCTCGTGATCGAGCGTGAGCTGGCAACCGGGGACGACGCGGTGGTCGGAGGAACCTCAGTCCGCTAAGACCGGATCAGATCACCCGGAAATGGCGCAAGGCGCCCACGGCCAGCGCGTGGCGGCGGATCGTGGACGCTCAGCGAGGACCAGCCGGTTGGGAATCGTGCACGCCGTAGGGCAGCCGCGCGATCCGCGCGGCCTCGGTCTCCTCACGCTCGCGGGCGCGCAGGCCGACGGCGTACTCGCGGTCCCGCCGCGAGACGAGGACGGCGGCGAGGAACCGCTCTGGGTCCGTGCCCCACGGGGGCGGCGGGGCGACGAACGGCTCGACCTGCGCGGCGAGCCGGGTGCCCATCTCGGTGCGTGCCTGCGGGGTCATCGACCCGGTCCGGCCGAGGAACCGGCGGGCAGCCAGCCCGAGACCGTCGGGCAGCGCCCGGATGTCGGCGGCGCCGGCCCAGCCGGCCAGCTCCGGCGGCATGACGAGCGGCCGCTCGCGGCGCTCGCCGCCGCGCACCCGGACCGCGTAGGTGCCGGCGAGCAGGTCCCCGAGCCGCTTTCCGCGGCGGTTGACCGCCGCGGAGACGATGGCCAGCGAGCCGACCGTGAGCCACAGCTCGCCGATGCCGGTCAGTGCGCGGACCAGCGCGTGGCGCAGGCGCACCGGGCCGCCGTCGTCCCGGACCACCCGCAGCCCGGTGGCGAGCTTGCCGAGCGAGCGCCCCCGGGTGAGGGTCTCGACCGCCGTGGGGGCGATGACCTGCACCACGGCGAAGGTGCTCACCTGCACGACGCCGATCTGGGCGGCGTTGAAGGTCTCCAGCAGCCGCGCCCCGCCGATGATCAGGAGGAACGCCCCGAGGGCGTAGACAGCGGCGTCGATCAGCGCACCGAGGATGCGAACGCCGACGGAGGCGGGACGGATCTCGAGCGCCACCGCCTCGCCGGTGATGATCAGGTCCTCCTGCAGGCGCGCACGCGCCAGGGCCGCCTCCGGGCCGGACCATCGGGCGGTGGTGCTCACGTGTGGCAGGGTACCGGTGTGGACACCGACGCCTTCGCCGCGGTGCACGAGCCGCAGTGGCAGCGCCTCGACGAGCTGAGCCGCAGGCGCCGGCTGACCGGGCCGGAGGCCGACGAGCTCGTGCGTCTCTACCAGGCGACCGCCGGCCATCTCTCCGCCGTGCGCACCCATGCCCCGGACCCGCACCTCGTCGGGCGGCTGTCGGCCCTGCTGGGCCAGGCGCGCGGGCGCGTCGCCGGTGCCCACGAGCTGCGGCTGTCGGACGTGAGCCGGTTCTTCGTCCGCACGCTTCCGGCAGCGTTCTACCGGGTGCGCTGGTGGACGGTCGCGGTGATGGTCGGGTGGGTCGCGCTCGCCGTCGTGGTCGGCTGGTACATCGCGACGACGCCGGCCGCGCTGGCCCAGCTCGGCCCGCCCAGCCAGCTGGAGAGCTACGCCGAGGAGGCGTTCGCGGCGTACTACTCCGACTACCCGGCGCCCGACTTCGCCGCGCAGGTGTGGACCAACAACGCGTGGATCGCCGCCCAGTGCATCGGTCTCGGCATCACCGGCGTCTTCCCGCTGTACGTGCTGTTCGTCAACGCCGTCGGGGTCGGCGAGGCCGGCGCCATCATGGCCACCTACGGTGACCTGCGGGTGTTCTTCGGCCTGATCCTGCCGCACGGGCTCATGGAGCTCACCGCCATCTTCATCGCCGGCGGTACCGGACTGAAGCTCTTCTGGACCGCTGTCGCCCCCGGCCGGCGCACCCGCTCCCGCGCCCTGGCCGAGGAGGGTCGCTCGCTGGTCACCGTCGCCGTCGGGCTCGTGCTCGTCCTGGCGGTCTCCGGCCTCGTCGAAGGGTTCGTGACGCCGTCGGGACTGCCGACGGCGCTCAAGCTGACGATCGGGGCCATCGTGCTCGCCGGCTACTGGACCTACACGATCGTCCTCGGCCGTCGCGCGGTCGCCGAGGGCGAGACCGGCGACCTC
The DNA here is from genome assembly GCF_009193155.1 of Georgenia subflava. Classification (GTDB taxonomy): domain Bacteria; phylum Actinomycetota; class Actinomycetes; order Actinomycetales; family Actinomycetaceae; genus Georgenia; species Georgenia subflava. The sequence goes on along the minus strand of NZ_VUKD01000005.1, from coordinate 192,975 downwards.
GAGCACGACCTGGCCGGCCACACGCTCGCCCAGGCCGGCTGAGTCCGCCTCACCGGTTGACGAGTCTGCTCACGGCCCGAAGACCGCGCCTCACCGGCCGACGAGCTCGTCGAGAGCGACGAAGCCGTAGCCCTGGGCGCGGAGCTCCGTGATGACACCGGGGAGGGCGTCCGCGTCGAGGGTCGAGGCGTCGGTCGGGTGTGCCCCGAGGTGCATGAGCACGATCTGCCCGGGTCGAGCCGACTCGAGGACCCGCTGGGTCACCTCCGCCGCGCTGCGCCCGCCGGAGGTGCCCTGCCAGCCGAGGGAGTCGACGGTCCACCGGAAGGGGATGTAGCCGGCGTCGTTGACCACCTCGATGTCCAGGGCGGTGCGGTCGCCGTAGGGGAACCGGAAGAGCGGCATGGCCGGTCGGCCGGTGGCGGCGGAGATCGCGGCCTCCGCCGCCGCGAGGTCGTCGCGGATCTCGGCGTTGCGCAGCTGCGGGTAGTGGGCGTGCGTGTCGGAGTGGTTGCCCACCGGGTGACCCGCGGCGTCGATGCTCCTCAGCGTCTGCGGGTACCGTCGGGCGAACTCGCCGGTGACGAAGAACGTGGCCGGCACGCCGTGGCGCTCCAGGGTCGCCAGGATCGATGCGGCGCCGACGTCGGAGGACCCGCCGTCGAAGGTCAGTGCGACGACCCGCTCGGTGGTGGGCAGCACCTCCACGTCCAGCCCGAGCCACGACGCGGGGATGCCTTCACCCGGCCGGGGAGTGGCGCGCGACGGAGATGGGGCGGCCGTCCCAGGCGTGGCCGACGGCGGTGCTGTCGAGGGTGGTGCGGGCGACGGCGGTGAAGCCGACGGCGGTGCGGTAGGTGCCGTGGATGCCGTGGATGCCGTGGATGGCGCGGCGCTCGGTACCGGATCCCGCGACGGCGCCGGGTTCGCCGAGACGTCCGTACCGGGCCCGGTGGGCGGATCGGCGGACGTCGAGGTCTCGCTCGGAGCGACGCCGGTGCGTTCCTCCGGGATGCTCAGCCCGCCCGAGCCGAGGATCCCGCACGCGGTGAGGGCAACGGCGACGAGGGCGGCGAGCACTGCTCGCCGTAGCTGCTCCGCGGCGCGCCGCGTCGCGCCTGGTCCCATGACCTGATTGTCCTCGCAGCGCACCCGTCTGCACCCTGATCGGCGGCGATCTTCCGCTGCCGTACGTGCGATCCTGCCGTGCCTGCCGTGCCTGCCGTGCCTGCCGTGCCTGCCGTGCCTGCCGTGCCTGCCGTGCCTGCCGTGCCTGCCGTGCCTGCCGTGCCTGCCGTGCCCGCCGTGCTGCCAGGCTTGCCGGGCCTGCGGTGCCCTGCTGACCTGCCGCCGCCGCAACGGCACGAGCTGCCTGCCTGGCCAGCTGTGCGGGCCGGCAGCCGCGACGGCGTCAGTAGCCGCGGAGCCGCTCGATCTCGCGCCGGTCGCGCTTGGTAGGCCGGCCGGCCCCACGGTCGCGCCGGGGGACGGCGTAGACCTCACGCGGCAGGGGTGCCGGGCTGCGGTCCACCATGGCGGCCGCGGCCACCGGGGCGCCGACGCGCTTGACGAGGATCTTGGCCACCTCGACGATCCGCTCGCGCTCACCGCCGCGCACGCGCACCTCGTCGCCGACGGTGACCGTCGTGGCAGCCTTCACCCGTTCGCCGTTGACCCGCACGTGGCCCGCCCGGCACGCGGCGGTGGCCTGCGAGCGCGTCTTGAACAGACGCACCGCCCACAGCCAGCTGTCCACCCGCGCGGACGTCGGGCCACCGGTCACCACGGGCACGAGCCTACGTCCCGCCGTGTCACAGCCGCCCGGCCGCCTTGAGCGCCAGGTACGTGTCCGCAAGTGCCGGGGCGAGCTCGTCGGGGGTGGCCTCGACGACCTCCACCCCCCGGCGGCGCAGCCGCCGCGCGACGGCGTCCCGCTCGATCTCGCCGCGCTCCGCGGCGGCGGCGTCGAACACCGCGTCGGTGCCGGAGCGGTCCGCGCGGATGGCGGCCACCTCCGGGTCCGACGCGGACGCGAGGACCACCGTGTGGTCCGCCGTCAGGGCCTGGGCGACGGGGAGGAGCCCGGACGTCACGGCCGAGGGCTCGAGCGCGGTCAGCAGCACCACCAGCGCCCGCTGGGAGAGCGTGTCCCGCACCACCTGGGTGACGTCGGTCCAGCTGATCTCCACCAGCGACGGCTCCAGCGGGGCCATCGCCGCGGCCAGCGCGTTCATCAGGCGTGCCCCCTGCTCACCGGCCACCCGAGCACGCACCTGGTTGTCGACGGCGACCAGGTCCACGCGGTCCCCGGCGCGGGAGGCGAGGGCGGCCAGCAGCAGGGCGGCCTCGATCTGGGCGTCCAGGCGCGGCGCGTCGCCGAGCCGGGCGGCCGAGAGCCGTGCGACGTCCAGGACGATGAGCACGCGACGGTCCCGCTCGGGGCGCCAGGTGCGCACCACCACGTCGCCGCCGCGGGCGGTGGCCCGCCAGTCGATGGCGCGCACGTCGTCGCCGATGACGTACTCGCGCAGCGAGTCGAACTCGGTGCCCTGCCCGCGCACCAGCACCGCGGTGCGCCCGTCCATCTCCCGCAGCCGGGCGAGCCGCGAGGGCAGGTGGCGACGGGAGGCGAAGGCCGGCAGCACCCGCAGGGTCGCCGACGCCGACAGCGACGCCTGCCGGGCCGCGAGCCCGAGCGGGCCGACGGAGCGGACGGTGACGAGGTCCGCCGTCCGGTCGCCGCGACGGGTCGCGAGCAGCGCGGTGCGCACCCGCCGCCGTTCACCCGCCGGGATCGTCACCCGGTGCCGATCGGCGGTCGCCCCCGCCGACGGCGGCCAGGCGTCGCGCACCAGGGCGCGCAGCGTCCGCGGGCCCGCGTGGGTCAGGGTCAGCGTCGACGTCGTCGGCTCGCCCAGGCGCACCGAGGCGGGCACCGTGCGGGCGGCCTGCACCCGGCGTGGGGAGGCCGCCAGCACCGTGTCGACCACGCAGCCGAGCACCACCAGCCCCAGCCAGAGCAGTACCGTCTGCGGCCTCGGCCACAGGGCCGCAGGCACGACCCCGAGCGCGGCGACGACCGCCGCTCGGGTGGTGGGGATCATCAGCGGGGCACCGGCACCGAGCCGAGCACCCCGTCCAGGACGGTCTCGGCGGTGACGCCCTCGAGCTCGGCCTCGGCCCGCAGCTGGACGCGGTGGCGCAACGTGGGGTGGGCGAGCGCCTTGACGTCGTCGGGTGTGACGTAGCGGCGCCCGGACAGCCACGCCCACGCCCGGGCGGTCGCGAGCAGCGCCGTCGCCCCGCGCGGGGAGACGCCCAGCGACAACGACGGCGAGGTCCGGGTGGTCCGGACCAGGTCGACGACGTAGCCGAGCACCTCCGGGGCGACCTGCACCCTGGCCACCTCGGCGCGGGCGGCGGCGACGTCGGCCGGCCCGGCCACGGCCCGGACACCGGCCGAGGCGAGGTCGCGCGGGTTGAAGTCGTGGGCGTGCCGGCGCAGGACCTCGATCTCGTCGTGGCGCTCCGGCAGGGGCAGGAGGAGCTTGAGCAGGAAGCGGTCGAGCTGCGCCTCCGGCAGCGGGTAGGTGCCCTCGTACTCGACCGGGTTCTGGGTGGCGATCACCATGAACGGGTCGGGCAGCGGGCGGGGCTCGCCGTCGACGGAGACCTGCCGCTCCTCCATCGCCTCCAGCAGGGAGGCCTGCGTCTTCGGCGGCGTCCGGTTGATCTCGTCGGCGAGGAGCAGGTTGGTGAAGACGGGGCCCTCCCGGAAGGAGAACTCCGCGGAGCGCGCGTCGTAGACGAGGGAGCCGGTCACGTCGCCCGGCATGAGGTCGGGGGTGAACTGGACCCGTTTGGTGCCCATGTCCAGGCTGGCGGCGAGGGTGCGCACCAGGAGGGTCTTCGCGACGCCCGGGACGCCCTCGAGCAGCACGTGGCCGCCGCACAGCAGCGCGATCACCAGACCTGTGACGGCCGCGTCCTGACCGACCACCGCCTTGCCGACCTCGCCCCGCAGCGCGCCGAGCTTGGCCCGCGCCTCGGAGTCCGCCACGGACGGGCCGGCCGGGGGGCCGCCGCTCTGCGGGGCGGAGGTGGCCACCGGTGCCGCGTGGCCCGCGGGTGACGTCGCCGGGCCCGGACCGGCGGGGGAGCCGCCACCTTCCGGGTGCGGTGCGAACCGGTCGTGGTCGCCGGACGGCTGCGACGCTGACGGCTGAGCGGCAGACGGCTGCGGGATGGACGGCTGCTGGCCGTACTGGGGGTAGCTCACGTTCGGTGAACCTCGCTTTCCAGGGCGTCGAGCATCGTGGACAGGGCAAGGAGGCCGCCGTCGTCGGTGGGCGGTGGGCCGTAGAGGAGGTCGGCAACCTCCCGCGGGTCCCAGCCGGTGGCCCGGGCGACGGCATCGGTGACGGCCGGTGCCTCGGCCGAGCGGGGCAGGCCGAGGGCGCGGGCGATCCGGGCTGCGCCGCCGGCGCGCAGGGCGGCCGCGGCGTGGTCATGGGCACCGGAGCGCCGGTACAGCCGGCCGCGGCCACGGGTGGTCTCCGCCGAGCGGACCACCACGGGCATGACCTCGGTGACGACGCGGCCGAGGGACCGGGCCTGGCCGAGCGCGAGCACCGCGGCGGCGCCCAGCAGCATCCACAGGACCATCTGCACCTGCGCGGGGACCGTCGGGACGCCGTCGTCGACGCTGCTCGAGGTGTCGAGGACCGACGGGAGGTACCACACCAGGTCCTCGTGGTGGCCGAGCATCCGCAGGGTCAGGGCCGCGTTGCCGTCCTCGGCGAGGTGCTCGTTCGTCATCAGCCGCGGGTCGGCGAGGTAGCGCACGGTCTGCGTCCCGTCGGTCCAGACCGCGTAGGCGCCCGCACCGTCGTCGCCCACGGGGAAGCACACCACGGCGCCGGAGCCCTGCTCCGCGGTGACCGAGCCGGAGGAGAAGGAGATTCGCGCGGCGGCACCCGCGTCCGGGTCCGGGCACTGCGCGTGCACGGGCTCGGCCGACCCGGCACCACCGGGGCTGAACGGCACCCCGAGCCCGTCGAGGGAGGCGAACGGGCTGCCCGCGATGACCAGGTCGGCGCCCGTGCCGACGAGTTCGGCGCGCTGCTCCGTCGAGAGGATCGAGATGTCGGTGACGAGCACCGTCGTGCCCGGCCCGGCGAGCTCGCCCACCTGCGCGAGCCGGCTCGCCTCGTGCACAGCCACCCCCTGCCGGGAGAGGATCTGGGCGGCGGCCCGCGCACCGCCGGCATCCGGGTTGTCCGGCGCGAGCGGGCGGGACGAGGTGCGCGAGCCGAGCACGACGGCGAGCACCGCCAGGGCGACGAAGGCGACCACGACCACGACGACCGTGCGACGACGACGCCACCAGCGTGCGCTCCGGCGCCAGAGCGAGGGTCCCGCGGTGGGGGAACCCGTCGCGTCGTCCGGCCCGGCACCGGCGCCGGACGCTGACGTGTCGTTCGTCGTGGGGGCGTCCGCAGTCGGTGCCGCGGCGGTCTCCGGGGCCCTCACGAGACCCCTGCCCAACCATCCGCGCCCACCCCGGCCGGCGCCGGGCGGGCGCGGTCCACCCGTGCGACGAGCTCGCGCAGGTCCTCGTCCTCCGCCGCGCCTGGGGCGACGTGGCCGTAGCGCACGTCGTCGAAGAGGCGGCCGGCCCAGCGGAGCCCGTCGGCCACCTCGGGCAGGGCCGCCGCGGCGAGACCGGCGGCCTCGTGCGCGGTGAGGCCGGGGCGGTCGTCGAGCACCGCTCGTTCGTCCAGACCCCGGATGAGCGCACGGAAGCGCTCGAGCACGGCGGTGGCCCAGTCACCGCGGCGGGCGGCGTCGTCGGCCGTCCTGGCCAGCTCGGCGCTGGACCGGTCGTCCTCGAACAGCTCGGTCGAGGCAGCGCCGGCCACCGCGCGGTTGCGGCGCACGCGGCCGCCGACGACCAGCGCCAGGACCAGGACGGCCACGAAGGCGAGGACGACCAGGACCGGTACGACGGCGGGCGGTGCCGAGAGACCGATCTCGCCGATGCCCTCGAACAGCCGGAGGAACCACGCGAGCGCACGCTCGAGCAGGCTCGGCTCGTCGGAGTAGACGGCCTTGGCGAGCTCCTCCTCCGCCCAGCGCCGGGCCTCTGCGGCCTCGGGATCCACGGGCACGCCGAGGCGCACCGGGTGGCCCAGCACCTCAGCGGGCCTCTGCGGCGCGGGCCAGCTCCACGTCCAGCCCCTCCTTGCGCATGCGCACGTCGATGTAGGCCAGGGCGAGGACCGCGGCGAGGAACGGCGTGGTCAGGGCGGAGATGAGCACGGACAGCACGGTGGTGATGACCATGGACGCCACCAGCGCGGTGACGTCAGTGCCCAGCAGCGTCGTCGCCAGGCTGATCGGGATCATCAGGGCGTAGGAGATGACGCTGACGATGATCACCGACAGTGCCAGGGCGCCGAAGATGCGCCAGAAGTTGCCCTTGGTGAGCGACCACGAGCGCCGCAGCGACGTCATCACACCCGCCCGTTCGAGCATCATGGCGGGTGCCGCGAGCGTCAGCCGCACGGCGAAGAACGCCATCGCCACCACCGAGCCGACGACGACGAGCAGCACGAGGAGCCCGACGAGCACCGGGGCGGACTCGCCGACCGATGCCAGGGCGGCGGCGATGAGCAGCGCGGCGACGACGGACACGGCGACCACCACGACCACCCAGCCCACCCCGAGGATCAGGGTGAGCCCCAGCAGGCGCCAGATCTGGCCCTTCGCGTGCTGCCAGACCTCGGACACGGTGATGACCCGCCCGATGACCGACTGGCTCACCGAGACGATGAGGACGGCCGTGAGCAGGATGGACGCGATGAACACGCCGACGCCTGCGACGAGCAGCCCGATGAGGCTGGAGGCGCCGACCGCGCCCAGGGTCTCCGCCGTCGCGCCGGACTCGATGAGCGGGATGGTCTGGCCGAGGAACAGGCCCATGAGGACGGCCTCGATCACCGCCATCGCACCGAGGACGATCAGCGAGAGCCCGAACATCACCTTCGGGTTCGCCCGGATCGCCCGGAAGGCGCCGTCGAGGATCTCGCCGATGTTCAGCGGGCGCAGCGGGACGATGCCGGGCTGGGCGGCGCCGCCGAAGCCGCGGGGCATCGCCTGCTGGACGCCCGAGCCGTACTGACCGTACGCGGGCGCGGACTGCCACTGCTGGCTGCCCTGGCCCCACTGCTGGTTGCCCTGGCCCCACTGCTGGTTGCCCTGGCCCCATTGCTGGCCGCCCTGGCCCCATTGCTGGCCGCCCTGGCCCCACTGCTGGCCGCCCTGGTCCCACTGCTGGTTCTGGCCCTGCCAGGGCGCCGGTCCCGCGGCGGGCGCCTGGCCGTACGGCCCGCCGGGCCCACCCGTCCCGGTGCCGGGCACCGGAGGCACCGGGCCGGACTGCGCGCCGTAAGCGCCGTACTGGCCGTACGCGCCGTACTGGTCGTCCTGCTGCCCAGCTGCGCCGTGGTCGTTCCGCTGCTCAGGTGCGCCGTACTGCCCGTACCGGCCGGTCTGCTGGTCTGCCGCGCCGTACCGACCCGGCTCGTCCGGCCCGGTGGCCGGCTCGTCGGGGGAGCGGTTCGCGTCCGGGCCGTCGGGCTGCCGGCCGTACTGGCCGTAGGGCCCGTAGCCGTCTGGCGGCCCGTGCGGGGCGTCGGACCCTCCGCCGGGCACCCCGCGGCCGGTGCCGCTCCAGCCGTCGTCGCTCGACATCTACCGCGTTCCCCTCCGGCGCTCGGTGGCGCCCTCGTCTGCTGGCGCCATCGTCCCACTCCGGGACGCGCGACGGCGCCCTCCCGTGCCGGATGACGACCGTCCGTGTCCGGAGGTGGGACCATGGTGGCATGAACGCCCGTCTTCTTGTGGTCGACGACGACATCGCCCTCGCCGAGATGATCGGCATCGTGCTCGAGGCAGAAGGCTTCGACGCGGTCTTCTGCGCCGACGGCGCCCGCGCCCCGGAGATGTTCCGGGCCGAGCAGCCCGACCTCGTCCTGCTCGACCTGATGCTCCCGGGGCTCGACGGCATCCAGATCTGCCGGATGATCCGGGCCGAGTCCGACGTCCCCATCGTCATGCTCACCGCCAAGTCCGACACGATCGACGTCGTCGCCGGTCTCGAGGCGGGGGCCGACGACTACATCGCCAAGCCCTTCAAGCCCAAGGAGCTCGTCGCCCGGGTGCGTGCCCGGCTGCGCCGCCAGGAGGACGGCGAGGCGGAGAAGCTCCGCATCGGCGACCTCGACATCGACGTGGCCGGCCACGAGGTCACCCGGGGCGACACGGTCATCGCGCTGACCCCGTTGGAGTTCGACCTCATCGTCGCCCTGGCCCGCAAGCCCTGGCAGGTGTTCAGCCGAGAGGTCCTCCTCGAGCAGGTCTGGGGCTACCGGCACGCCGCGGACACCCGCCTGGTCAACGTCCACGTGCAGCGTCTGCGCGCGAAGGTCGAGAAGGATCCCGAGCACCCAGAGGTCGTCGTCACCGTCCGTGGTGTCGGCTACCGGGCAGGAGTTCCCCAAGGGTGAGCCGTGACGTCGACGGAGGCCCGCACGTCGTCGGGGTACCGGCGACCGGGTCCGTCCCTCAGCCGGCCGGGCCGGCGACGACCTACAGGCCGCGGACGCGTCCGGGGCTGCGGGTCCGGCTGCGCCGGAAGGTGCTCTCGCTGGCGGGCCGGTGGCGCTCGTCCCTGAGCGTCCGGGTGGTCACGTTCACGATCGTCGGCGGGCTCGTCGCGCTCGCGCTGCTCGGCGGGGTGATCTCCACCCAGATCCGCGACGGCCTCTACGACGAGCGGGTCGGACAGATGCTCGAGGACGCCGCGCTGCGCACCCAGGACGCCCAGCAGAACTTCGACAACGCCGTCGCGACGACCAGCCAGCAGGTCCAGCAGACCGCCAACGACTGGGTCCGCACGTTGGAGCGGGCCGGCTCGGGCCTCGTCGGCGCCATCCTCATGCGCTCGCCCCAGGCGACCTCCTCGGTGACCATCGCCGAACCCACCACCAACACCCCGATCCCGCTGCGCGAGCTGGTGAGGGACGAGCTCCGGGACGCCGTCGGCGCCGAGGGCGGCCAGCACTGGCAGCCCGTCTCCCTGCCCGTCGCGGGCGACGACGAGCCCGGCATCGTGGTGGGGTCCACGGTCACGCTGCCGGCCGCCGGGCCTTACGAGCTGTACCTCGTCTACACGCTCGAGCCGGAGGAGCAGACCATCTCCCTGGTGCTCCGCGTGCTCGCCGTCGGCGCCGTGTCGCTGGTGCTGCTCCTGGGCGCGATGACCTGGCTCATCACCCGGTGGGTCCTCCACCCGGTCCGGCAGGCGGCGTTCACGGCGGAGCGGCTGGCTGACGGCCTGCTCGACGAGCGCATGGAGGTCCGCGGCCGCGACGAGCTCGCGCTGCTGGGGGAGTCGTTCAACGAGATGGCCACGTCCCTGCAGGACCAGATCGAACGGATGGAGGAGCTCTCCCGCCTCCAGCAGCGGTTCGTCTCCGACGTCTCCCACGAGCTGCGCACGCCGCTGACGACCATCCGCATGGCCGGTGAGCTGATCCACGACGCCAAGGACTCCTTCGACCCGGCGGTGCGCCGCTCGGCGGAGCTGCTGCACACCCAGCTGGACCGGTTCGAGTCCATGCTCGCCGACCTTCTCGAGATCTCCCGCTTCGACGCCGGGGCGGCAGTGCTGGACGTCGAGGAGCGGGACATGCGTGAGCTCGTGGCCAGGGTCGTGGACCTCACCGCGATCCTCGCCGACCGCAAGGGCTCCGTGGTCCGGGTGCACGCCCCGGAACGGCCCTGCAGCGCCGACGTCGACCCACGCCGCGTCGAGCGGATCCTGCGCAACCTGGTCAGCAACGCAATCGAGCACGGCGAGGGCCGGCCGATCGACATCACCATCGCGCTCAACGCGACGACCGTCGCCGTGCGGGTGCGCGACCACGGCGTGGGCATGAGCCCGGACGCCGCTGCGCACGTCTTCGACAGGTTCTGGCGCGGTGATCCCGCCCGGGCCCGCACCACCGGCGGCACCGGACTCGGTCTGTCGATCTCGGTGGAGGACGCGCGGCTGCACGGCGGCAGCCTCCAGGCATGGGGGCGGCCCGGCGTCGGCGCCGCCTTCCTGCTGACGCTGCCGCGCCGCGCCGGCGCGCGCCACGGCACCTCGCCGCTGCCGCTCTCGCCCGAGGAGGACCCGCCGACGACGGTGCGCGAGCTGGTCGGTCCCGGGGACCCGACGGCATGGTCCGGCCTGACGGAGGAGGGACGATGACGCCCACGCGCTCCCGGTGCGCCCGGGTGCTGCTGCTCGCCCTGGCCTGCGCGTTGGCCCTGGCCGGCTGCGTCAACCTGCCGCGCTCGGGACCGGTCACGGCGTCCGAGCCGGACCTGCCCGTGCCCCAGGGCATCGGGCTGTTTGCGCGCGGGCCCGAGCCCGGCGCGACCCCGCAGCAGATCGTCGACGGCTTCCTCACCGCCTCCTGGGCCGGGTACTCCGACGAGTTCCTGGTGGCCCGCCAGTTCCTCGCCGGTCCCGCCGTCGAGACGTGGCAGCCGCTGGAGCAGGTGCGGATCTACGCCGACACACCGGCGCCGGAGTACTCGCGCACCGACGACGGCGCGGTACGGCTGAGCGTCATCGGCGAGGGATCGGTGGACTCCGCCGGCCGCTACACCGAGACGGCCGTGCAGACCACCCTCGAGACCGACTTCACCCTCGCCCGCAACCCCGACGGGGAGTGGCGCATCATCGACCTCGACGACGGCGTGCTGCTCCCGGTGGCCAACTTCCGCTCCGTGTACGTGCAGAGCGCCCTGTACTTCCTCACCCCCGAGCTCGACGCCTTCGTCCCGGACGTGCGCTGGTACCCCCAGCACAACCTCGCCACCGCGCTCGTGCGCGGCCTGCTGGCCGGACCGTCGCCTTGGTTGCAGCCAGGGGTGGTCAGCATGGTGCCCGCCGGCACCCGCCTGACCGTGGAGTCGGTGCTCGTCTCCGAGGGGGTCGCCCGGGTGGACCTGTCCGCGGACTCGCTCGCCGCCGGACCCGCCGAGCGGCCGTTGCTCCACGCCCAGCTGGAACGCACCCTGCGGGACGTCCCCGAGGTCCAGGAGCTGGAGATCACCGCGGCGAGCGCACCGTACGAGGTGGCCGAGCCCGTGCCGGAGCTGACGGCCTACCCGTACACGGCACGCCCGGTGGTGGTCGTCGACGACGGCGTCCTCGCCGAGGTCACCGGCACCACCGCCGAGGCGCTGCCCGGGGCCGGCCTGATGGAAGGGCTGGACCCGCACCACCCGGCGCTCGGCTACGAGACCGACTCGCCCCTCACGGTGCTGCTCGACGGCACCGACCGGCTGGTGACCGCCCCCGCCGCGGAGAGCCAGTCCTTCCTGCTCGCCCAGGGCTCCGACCTGGTCGCCCCCTCGGTGGACCGGCGGGGCTGGGTCTGGACCACACCGGCGGAGAGCACGGGCAACCTGATCGCGGTGCGCCCCTCCGGAGACCTCGTCGAGGTCAACGCGCCCTGGCTCGAGGGGGGAACCGTCCGGGCCCTGCGCATCTCGCGCGAGGGAGCGCGTGTGGTGGTGCTGTGGGAGAGCGCCGGCACCACGGTCATCGACGTGGCCTCCGTGGTGCGCGGCCTCGACGGCGTCCCGCGCGGTCTCGGCGACCCTGTGCGGATCGGGGACCGGCTCAGCACCGCCACCGACGCGGCCTGGATCGACGAGTACACAGTCGCGGTGCTCGGCACCTCCGCCGCCGCGCCCAGCCCGTCCGTGCACCTCCTGCCGATCGGCGGCCCCAGCACGCGGCTGCCCGCCGTCGAGGGTGCGGTCTCGATCACCGCCGGCCGGGGCGACCGGTCGCTGGTGCTCGCGACCGAGGAGGGGCGGCTGTACGAACGCAACGGCGCCTCGTGGCGCGCGACCCTCGAGGGCGTCGCCGACCCCGCGCTGCCGGGCTGACCGCTTCGTCCCGGTGCCCTGCTGACCGGTTTCGACCCGGTGTGCTGCTGACCGGGTTGGGTCTCGTCGCCCGGTTCGCCGGCCTGGCCGTTCTCGTCTCACCGCTGCCGGGCCGACCCGCTTCGTCCACAGGGCGGCGGTCGCGGCTTCCGCCGGGGCGTGGCTGCGCGGGACGCTGTGGCGATGGAGTGGCGTCCCGCGCTGGCCGAGGCCGGCGCCCTCGTGCTCCCGGTGGAGTGTGCGGGCTGCGGCCGGTGGGACGTGGCGCTGTGCCGGGACTGCGAGCAGCTCCTGCGGGCGGCACCGGTGCGGTGCGACGAGGACGCGCCGCTGCTCGCGGCCGACGGCGCGGCGCCGCTGGTGCCCACCTGGTCGCTCGGGCCGTACCGCGGTGCGTTGCGCTCGGTGGTCCTGGCGTGGAAGAACCACCGGCGTCAGGACATCGCCCCGGCGATGCTGGCCGCCGCCCAGGACGCGGCCGAGGTGTGGGCGCACGAGCCGGACCTGCAGCGCCGGCTGGTCGGCGGTGCCGCCGGTGTCGACGTCGTGGTGGTGCCGGCGCCCTCGGGCTGGCGCCGCAGGGTGAGCCGACGTCTCGTGGTCGCCGACCTGGCCGACGCGGTAGCCCGCGGTCTCGCCGCCGGCCTGCGGGACGCCGCTGGCCTGCGGGACGCCGTCGGCCTGCGGGACGCCGTCGGCCTGCGGGATGCCGCCGGCCTGGGGGACGCCGTCGGGGCCGATGCGCCCCGGGTCGCCCGGGTGCTCGTCGTCGACCTGCTGCGCCGGCGCGGCGGCCGGGCGCACCAGTCCGGCATGGGCGCACGCGGCCGCTCTGCGAACAGGCACGGAACGGTGGTGGCCCTGACGCGGCTGCCGCCGGACGCCGTCGTGCTCCTCGTCGACGACGTCGTGACGACGGGTGCCACCCTGGCAGCGTGCGTCGCGGCGGTCGGGGGCGCCGGCGGCCGGGTGGCCGGGGCGTTCGCGCTGGCCTCCACCCCGTCGCCCGGTCGTGGCGGTGCGCGGCTGCCGATGTAGGACGTTCGACGTGTTCCCCGACCGGGATCTGGTCTAACGTGTGGTGATGGAGGACAGGTCGAGGCCGAGGCGGCCGCGCGAGGGTGCGCGGACCGGGCCCGACCGGGGGGAGGTGGTCCACTTCCCGACCGCCCGCCGATGAACCCGCGGGCACACCAACTTGTCTCAGGGGGCCTTGTCACCCCCTGCTTCCACACCAACGGAGGTCACCATGGAGATCGTCGTCAAGGGCCGCAACACCGAGATCGCCGACCGGTTCCGCACGCACGTCGAGGAGAAGCTCGCCAAGATCGAGCAGTTCGCCCCCCGTGCGCAGCGCGTGGACGTCGAGCTCACCCACGAGCGCAACCCGCGCCAGGCCGACCAGGCCGAGCGGGTGGAGATCACCGTGCGTGACAAGGGGCCGGTGATCCGCGCCGAGGCGAAGGCCTCGGACCGTTACGGGGCCCTCGACATCGCCTCCGGAAAGCTCCTCGAACGGCTGCGCCGATCGCGCGACCGCCGCAAGGACCACCACCGCTACGCCGTGCCCGAGCCGGGTGAGGCGACCCTCGCGGCGGCCGAGCCCGCGCCGGCGGAGGAGGCGCCCGAGCGCCCGGTGCCGCCCACCGAGCCCGGGCAGGCGGTGGAGGCCCAGCTGGGCGACTCGCCCGTCATCGTGCGCCAGAAGCTCCACGAGGCCCGTCCCATGTCGGTGGACCAGGCCCTGTACGAGATGGAGCTCGTGGGCCACCCGTTCTACCTGTTCATCGACGACGAGACCGGCCAGCCCTGCGCCGTGTACCACCGGCACGGCTGGACGTACGGCGTGATCCGCCTCGACACGGTCGTCGCCGGGGACTCGACCAACCACGTGCACGAGTCGGCGGGCGCGAACATCAACGCCTGACCGAGCCCGACCCACCCCGGGGCCCATCACCGCGACGGTGGTGGGCCCCGGGACCGTCTTCGCGCGCCGAGGAGCGGCCGCGCTCATAGACTCCGGCAGATGGCCAGCGTCCACGTCGGTATCTCGGGGTGGCGGTACAAGCCGTGGCGCGGCACCTTCTACCCGAAGGGACTGCCCCAGCGCCGCGAGCTGGAGTACGTGTCCGGGCGGCTCGGCACGGTGGAGATCAACGGGTCCTTCTACTCCCTGCAGCGCCCGGCCAGCTACCGGTCCTGGTCGGCCGCCACGCCGCCGGGCTTCCTGTTCTCGGTCAAGGGCGGCCGCTTCATCACCCACATGAAGAAGCTCGCCGACGTCCGTACCCCGCTCGCCAACTTCTTCGCGTCCGGTGTCCTGGCGCTGGAGGACAAGCTCGGGCCGCTCCTGTGGCAGCTGCCGCCGACCCTTGGCCTGGACCTCGGCCGTCTCACCGCGTTCTTCGAGCTGCTGCCGAGGACCACGAGCGCAGCCGCCCGCCTCGCCGAGGACCACGACGAGCGGCTCGACGGACGTGCCTGGACCGCCGTCGAGCAGGACCGCCCCCTCCGTCACGCCCTCGAGGTCCGGCACGACTCCTTCCACGACCCGTCCTTCCTGGACCTGCTGCGCGCCCACGACGTCGCGGTCGTCGTGGCCGACACCGCAGGGAAGTGGCCGCTGATCCAGGAGGCCACCGCCGCGCACGTCTACGTGCGGCTGCACGGCGACAGCGAGCTGTACGTCAGCGGCTACGACGACGCCGCCCTGGACCTCTGGGCCGGCCGGGTCCGGCGCTGGCACGATGACGGGCACGACGTCTTCGTGTACTTCGACAACGACGCCAAGGTGCGGGCACCGCACGACGCGATCGGGCTGACCGAGCGGCTGGCCGACATCGTGGTCCGCCCGACGACGGAGGAGGACTGATGGCCACCCGCGAACGCCCCGGCGCCGAGAGATGGGTGCCGCCGGACGCCGACGTCGGGTCGCTGCGCGAGGCCGCGCCCGGCTGTCGCGGGTGCGAGCTGTGGGCCGACGCCACCCAGGTGGTGTTCTCCGCCGGCACGGACCGGGCGCGGGTGGTGCTCGTCGGTGAGCAGCCCGGCGACAAGGAGGACCGCGCGGGCGAGCCGTTCGTCGGCCCCGCCGGGGGCGAGCTCGACGCCGCCCTCGCCGCCGCCGGTCTCGACAAGGACGAGGTGTACCTGACGAACGCCGTCAAGCACTTCCGCTTCGAGGAGCGCGGCAAGCGGCGCATCCACAAGAAGCCGGGTGTCGCGCACCTCGAGGCCTGCCACCCGTGGCTCGAGGCGGAGCTCGCGGCCGTCGCGCCGTCCGTCGTCGTCTGCCTCGGGGCGACGGCGGCCCGGGCCGTGCTCGGCAGACCCGTGCGGATCGGCGAGGTCCGCGGCGAGCTGCTCGAGACCGAGGGGCCGGCCGGGCCGGTGCGCGTGCTCGTCACCACCCACCCCTCCGCCGTCGTGCGGCTGCGCGGCCGGCCCGAGTGGCAGGAGGCCTTCGACGGGCTCGTGGCGGACCTGCGGCTCGCGGCGGGCTGATCGCTCCCGTGTCGGTGGGACGAGGCAGGATCGTCGCCGTGAGCATCGAGAGGACCGCATGACGACGACGACGGAGCCCACGCCGACCCGGAGCCTCACCCTCGGCCAGGCGCGCCGTGCGGCGGTCGCCGCCCAGGGGCTCGACCGCCCGCGCCCCGCCCCCGGCACCGTGACGATGGCGCACCTGCAGCGGCTGATCGACCGCGTCGGGCTGCTGCAGATCGACTCCGTCAACGTCGTCGCCCGGGCGCACCTGCTGCCGGTGTTCTCCCGCCTCGGTCCCTACGACGTCGCCCTCCTCGACCGGGCGAGCGGCCGCGCCCCCCGCCGGCTCGTCGAGTTCTGGGCGCACGAGGCCTCCTACGTGCCGCCGCGCACCTACCAGCTGCTCCGGTGGCGCATGGCCGCCTACCGGGTGCGCAACCACTGGGGACGGGAGCTGTCCCACCACCCCGGCCTGGTCGAGGCGGTCCGCGACCACGTCGCCGAGCACGGCCCGATCACCGCCGGCCGGCTGCACACGGTGCTCGGTCATGAGCGAGGCGCCAAGGACAATTGGGGCTGGAACTGGACGCCGGCCAAGCACGCCCTCGAGCACCTCTTCGAGGTCGGGGAGATCGCCGCCGCGCACCGCACCCCTCAGTTCGAGCGTGCCTACGACCTCACCGAGCGGGTGCTGCCGCCCGCCGTGCTCGCCGAGCCGGTGCCGGGACGGGCCGACGCCGTCCGCGAGCTCGTGGCCATCGGCGCCCGCGCCCACGGCGTGGCGTCGATCCGCTGCCTGGCCGACTACTTCCGCCTCGGCACCGCGGACGCCCGGCAGGCCGCGGCCGAGCTCGTCGAGGAAGGGGTGCTCGAGCCCGTGCGGGTCTCCGGCTGGCAGCGCCCGGCCTACCTGCACACCGCCGCCCGCCTGCCCTGGCGGACCTCCGCACGCGCCCTGCTCGCGCCGTTCGACCCGCTCGTCTTCGAGCGCAGGCGGCTGCTCGAGCTGTTCGGCATGCACTACCGCATCGGCATCTACACCCCGGCCGCGGACCGCACCCACGGCTACTACGCGCTGCCGTTCCTCCTCGGCGAGCACCTCGTGGCCCGGGTCGACGTCAAGGCCGACCGGGCCGCCGGGCTGCTGCGGGTGCGGGCCGCCCTGGCGGAGGACGCCGGCGCCGTACCGGGGCTGGTGCGGGCGGGCGGGGGAGCGTGGCCGGCGAGGGGCGTCGTCGTGGAGAACCTGGCGGCCGAGCTGGCCGACCTGGGCGCCTGGCTTGGCCTGGGCGCCGTCGTGATCGATCCCGACGCCCACGGCGACCTGCTGCCGGAGCTGGGGCGGCAGCTGGGGTGAGGTTGCACGCCACGCGGGCCGCTGCGCCTACCATGGAGGCGGGTGCGTCCGGCCGAGGGCGCCCGCACCGGGGCCGACCGTCCCGGTGGAAGTAGACGATCAGGAGTTCTGCGTGCCTGCGATCCTCGACAAGATCCTCCGGATGGGCGAGGGCCGCGTCCTCAAGAAGCTCACCGCCATGGCGGCCCAGGTGGACGCCCTGGAGGACTCCTTCTCCTCGCTCAGCGACGCCGAGCTGCGGGAGGAGACGGACCGCTTCAAGGAGCGCCACGCCGACGGCGAGAGCCTGGACGACATGCTCCCCGAGGCGTTCGCGACCGTGCGCGAGGCGTCCTCCCGGACCCTGGGGCAGCGCCACTACACCGTGCAGATCATGGGCGGCGCGGCCCTGCACCTGGGCAACATCGCCGAGATGAAGACCGGTGAGGGCAAGACGCTGGTGGCGACGCTGCCCAGCTACCTCAACGCGATCACCGGCAAGGGCGTGCACGTCGTCACCGTCAACGACTACCTCGCCAGCTACCAGAGCGAGCTCATGGGGCGCGTCTACCGCTTCCTCGGGATGACCACCGGCACCGTCGTGTCCGGCCAGAAGCCCGACGAGCGGCGCGCCCAGTACGCCGCGGACATCACCTACGGCACGAACAACGAGTTCGGCTTCGACTACCTGCGCGACAACATGGCGTGGACGACGGCGGAGCTGGTCCAGCGCGGCCACCACTTCGCCATCGTCGACGAGGTGGACTCGATCCTCATCGACGAGGCCCGCACCCCGCTGATCATCTCCGGGCCCGCGTCGGGCGACGTCAACAAGTGGTACTCGGAGTTCGCGCGGATCGCCACGCGGCTGACCCGTGAGGACGACTACGAGGTCGACGAGAAGAAGCGCAACGTCGGCGTCCTCGAGCCCGGCATCGAGAAGGTGGAGGACCACCTCGGCATCGAGAACCTCTACGAGTCCCTCAACACCCCGCTCATCGGCTTCCTCAACAACGCCATCAAGGCCAAGGAGCTGTTCAAGCGGGACAAGGACTACATCGTCAAGAACGGCGAGGTGCTCATCGTCGACGAGCACACCGGCCGTGTGCTGGCCGGGCGCCGCTACAACGAGGGCATGCACCAGGCGATCGAGGCCAAGGAGGGGGTGGCCATCAAGGCCGAGAACCAGACCCTGGCCACGATCACCCTGCAGAACTACTTCCGCCTCTACGGCAAGCTCTCCGGGATGACCGGTACCGCCGAGACCGAGGCGGCGGAGTTCTCCGGCACCTACAAGATCGGCGTGGTGCCGATCCCGACGAACCGGCCGATGCAGCGCGCCGACCAGTCCGACCTGATCTACAAGGGCGTCAAGCAGAAGTACGACGCCATCGTCGACGACATCGCCGAGCGGAACGAGAAGGGACAGCCCGTCCTGGTGGGCACCACCAGCGTGGAGAAGTCCGAGGCGCTCTCGGCGCAGCTCAAGAAGCGCGGCATCCGTCACGAGGTCCTCAACGCCAAGCAGCACGAGCGGGAGGCGGCCGTCGTCGCGATGGCCGGCCGCAAGGGCGCCGTCACCGTCGCGACGAACATGGCCGGTCGTGGTACCGACATCATGCTCGGCGGCAACGCCGAGCACATCGCCATCGCCTCGCTGAAGGACAAGGGGCTCGACCCCACCGAGACGCCCGAGGAGTACGAGGCGGCCTGGCCCGGGGCGCTCGAGGCCGCGCAGGAGGCGGTGGCCGCCGAGCACAACGAGGTCGTCGACCTCGGCGGGCTCTACGTGCTGGGCACCGAGCGGCACGAGTCGCGCCGGATCGACAACCAGCTGCGCGGCCGCTCCGGCCGTCAGGGCGACCCGGGCGAGTCGCGGTTCTACCTCTCGCTCGAGGACGACCTGATGCGGCTGTTCAACTCGGGCATGGCGATGCGGGTGATGGACTCCGCGTCCTACCCCGACGACATGCCGCTGGAGCACAAGTTCGTCTCCAAGGGGATCCAGAGCGCGCAGGGGCAGATCGAGGCGCGCAACTTCGAGATCCGCAAGAACGTCCTCAAGTACGACGACGTCCTGTCCCGCCAGCGCACCGTCATCTACGACGAGCGGCGCCGCGTCCTCGAGGGCGAGGACCTCGAGGTCCAGATCATGGGCTTCCTCGACGACGTCGTGGCGGGCCTGGTGGCCGAGTTCACCGCCGAGGGGACCCCGGAGACCTGGGACCTGGACGCCCTGTGGACCGAGCTGCGCAACACCTACCCGGTGACGATCACCCCGGAGGACATCGTCGAGGAGGCTGGGAACGCCACCCGGATCTCCGCCGAAATGCTCGTCGAGGAGCTGCAGTCCGACATCCACCTGGCCTACGAGGCCCGGGAGTCCGAGCTGGGCGAGGAGATCATGCGCCAGCTCGAGCGGCGCGTGGTGCTGTCGGTGCTGGACCGTAAGTGGCGCGAGCACCTGTACGAGATGGACTACCTCAAGGAGGGCATCGGGCTGCGGGCGATGGCCCAGCGCGATCCTCTGGTGGAGTACCAGCGCGAGGGCTTCCAGCTCTTCCAGGCCATGAACGAGGCCATCAAGGAGGAGTCGGTCAGGTACCTGTTCAACCTCGAGGTCAAGCGGCCCGAGGAGCAGCAGGCCGCCGCCGGCGGACCGGTGATCACCGCGGCCTCCGCAGCGGCCACCGCCGCGCACGCGCCCGCCGCCGCGCAGCCTGCCGGTGTGGCCGCCGGCGCCCAGTCCGTCGGGGTGGCCGCCGCCGCTGCGAACGCCGCGCCGACCGGTCTCGCGGACGAGGGTGACCTCCTCGGCCTCGAGCCGCCCGAGCGCCCGACCGCGCTCAGCTACTCGGCCTCCGCGCTGGACGGCAACCCCCAGTCCGGCACGATGACCACGTCGGCCGGAGGTGCCACCGACGGTGGCGCCGCTCAGGGGCAGAACCGCGAGGCGCGCCGGGCGGCCGCGAAGGCGGCGAAGAAGCGCTCCTGAGCCGCCGGCCGGTTCTCGCCCAGAGCACGCGGCCGACGGCCCACCAGGACCTCGGGGTCCGCACCCGAGGAGGGTGCGGACCCCGTCGCTGTCTGGGACCGTGGTGAGCGTCACCTCGAGCGGAGGTGAGGGCGGAATACAGACCAAGGTCCTACTGTTGGCCTCGATGTACATGCAAAAGCATCGATCTCGCGAGGGGCGCATCATGCAGTTCGGAATCTTCACGGTCAGTGATGTCACGACCGACCCGACCACCGGCAAGACGCCGGACGACACCGAGCGCGTGCGCGCCATCCTGAAGATCGCACAGCACGCCGACCAGGCAGGCCTGGACGTGTTCGCCACCGGTGAGCACCACAACCCGCCGTTCGTCGCGTCGTCGCCGACGACGATGCTCGGCTACCTCGCCGGGACGACCGAGAACATCATCCTGTCCACCGCGACGACGCTCATCACCACGAACGACCCGGTGAAGATCGCAGAGGACTACGCGATGCTCCAGGTCATCTCGGACGGGCGCATGGACCTGATGATGGGGCGCGGCAACACCGGACCGGTCTACCCGTGGTTCGGCAAGGACATCCGCCAGGGCATCAACCTGGCGATCGAGAACTACGCCCTCCTGCGTCGGCTGTGGGAGGAAGAGGTGGTGGACTGGCAGGGCAAGTTCCGCACGCCGCTGCAGGGCTTCACCGCCACCCCCCGGCCGCTCGACGGCGTGCCGCCGTTCGTGTGGCACGGCTCGATCCGATCGCCCGAGATCGCCGAGCAGGCGGCGTACTACGGCGACGGGTTCTTCCACAACAACATCTTCTGGCCGATGCAGCACACCAAGCGGATGGTGCAGTACTACCGCCAGCGCTTCGAGCACTACGGCCACGGCTCCGCCGACCAGGCGATCGTCGGGCTGGGCGGTCAGTTCTTCGCCCGCAAGAACTCCCAGGACGCCAAGAGCGAGTTCCGGCCGTACTTCGACAACGCTCCCGTCTACGGCCACGGCCCGACGATGGAGGAGTTCACCGCCGAGACCCCGCTGACCGTCGGCTCCCCGCAGGAGATCATCGACCGCTACGCCAAGATGCGCGAGGACGTCGGCGACTACCAGCGCCAGCTGTTCCTCATCGACCACGCCGGCCTGCCGCTGAAGACCGTGCTGGAGCAGATCGACATCCTCGGCGAGGAGATCGTCCCGGCCCTGCGCAAGGAGAACGAGTCCAAGCGCCCGGCGCACGTCCCGTCCGGCCCGCCCAGCCACGCCGACCGCGTCGCGCAGGCCCGGGCCGCGGGCAAGGAGGGCGGCGGTCACGTCGCGGGCGAGGACAAGTGGACCGGCAAGACCGCCGAGGACGACACCGCGGCCGCCGACGAGACTGCCAAGCGCGGTTCGGCCTTCGGGCTCTGAGCCGGACCGACCAAGAAGGAGAGCACATGAACGAGCGCACCATCGTCGCGGTCTCGGCCGGCCTGGGCCAGCCGTCCTCCACCCGGCTGCTCGCCGACCGGCTCGCCGAGGCGACAGTCACCGAGCTCGCGGAGCGGGGGGTGAGCGCCACGGTCGAGACGGTCGAGCTGCGCGACGTCGCCCACGAGATCATCAACACGATGCTCACGGGCTTCGCCACGGGCGAGCTGGCGAAGGTGATGGAGAAGGTCACCGGCGCCGACGGCATCATCGCCGTCTCGCCGCTGTTCACCACCACCTACTCGGGCCTGTTCAAGTCCTTCGTCGACATCATCGACAAGGACGCGCTGACCGGCGTGCCGGTCCTGCTCGGCGCGACCGGCGGGACCCCGCGGCACTCGCTCGCGCTGGAGTACTCGATGAGGCCGCTGTTCACCTACCTCCGCGCCGACGTCGCCACGACGTCCGTGTTCGCGGCCACCGACGACTGGGCCGGCGAGGGCGACACCGTCAACCCGCTGCCCGCCCGCATCAGGCGCGCCGGGCGCGAGCTCGCCGAGATGGTGGCCGCCCACGAGGGCGGGGGAGTCGCCGACCTCTACGCGGACGTGCCCTCGTTCGGTCAGATGCTCGGGAGCATGTGACCCCACCGGGCGGTGCCCTTGCGTTCCCCCTCGCGAAGCCGGCCCGCCCGCGCGACGGCCACGTCCTCGGACGTGGCCGTTCGTCGTCCCGGCGGGCGGTCAGCCGATCTCGAGCGCGGTGGCCCGCCAGCGTCCTCGGTGCACCTCCAGCCGTACGGCGGCCGCGCGCATGTGCTGCCCGTCGTGGACGACCACGGCGGCCTCGACCGTGCCCGGGCCGAGCCGGCACACGTGCACCCGGCGGATCATCGCGCGGTGGGCGACGGTCGGTCGGCCCAGCACCCTGACCGCCAGCCCGGCTCGGCGTGCGAGGGAGTCGTACAGCTCTGCCGACAGCCAGCGGGCGAGCTGGGCTGCGGGTCGGATGCCGCGCAACGCCTCCACCGCGGAGCGCACCAGCGCCCCGGCCCACTGGGCCGGGTCGGGCAGGGTGTCGGCGTCGACCTCGGCGTCGGCCGGGTCGGCGTCGGCAGCCGTCGGCGGGGAAGTCGGGCCGGCGAACCTGACCCGGTCCCACGGCTGGGCGACCGACGTGCGGGGCACCTCCGCGGTGCCCACCGAGTGAGCAGGGCGCCGGGTTGCGGTCTGGGGTCGTCCGGCGACGGCGGGGCGGACCAGCGTGGTGGTGCTCATGACTTCTCCTCTGTCGGGGCCAACAGCTGCTGACCGGGGTGGATGACGTTCGGGTCCGCACCCACGAGGGCGCGGTTGGTGCGGTACCACTCCGGCCAGGCGGCGGCGACGTCGGCGTCCGCCGCATCCGGTCTGAGATGGGCTTCCGCGATGGCCCAGAGCGAGTCGCCAGGCCGGACCGTGTAGGTGGCGGGCGTGTCCCGGTCGGCCGTCCGTCGTGCTCCGGCGGACGTCGCAGAGGCCGGTGCCGTGGCGGTGGAGGGCCTTGCCGCGGGCAGGGCTTCCGGAGGCTGCGGCGCACCGGTGGCGGGCTCGCCGGTCGCAACCGGCGTGACCGTCGCAGCCGTCCGGGTCGGTAGCGGTGTCGCCGCCGCAGTCGCTGTGGCCCCCGGTGTTGCCGCTGCGGTCGCGCTGGTCTCCGGTGTCGCGCTTGCGGCAGGCGGCGCGTCGGTCGCAGTCGTCCCTGCCGTCGGTGTGGCGGGAGCCGCCGGGTGCGTCGTCGCCCCCGGCTCCGACGTCGCCGGGGCCGTGGCGACGGTGGCTCCGCCCCAGCCGAGGTCCAAGGGCAGCGGGTCCTGACCGTCGGTCGCCACGGCACCCGCCGGGCCGGCCGTGAGGGCCGCGCCCATCCCGACGGCCGCCGTCGTCAGCGCCAGGCGCCGGACCACCGGGAAGCCCCAGCGACGCAGGGCACGCTCGAGCTGGTCGGTCCGGGTGCCGACGGCCCGGCCGGCGTGCACGACGACCACGAGAGCGCAGGTGCCGGAGTACCAGGCAGCCACCGCGGCGCCGACGCCGAGCAGGACGAGGGACGCCACCTCGTCCAGCTGTCCCGCTCCGAGGTGCGCCGACGGTGCGTCGAGCAGGAACCGCGCCGCCTCGAGCGACAGGTGGCCGAGCCAGAGGCCGAGCGTTCCTGTGCCGAGCATCAAGGTGAGGGCGATGAGGGTGTGCCGTCGCGTCGTCGTCATCGACTTCTCCAATCAGACGGTTAGGTGATTGACGATGTCGGATGATGCCGTTTGATGATGAATCATGACACTAGGCGTCGCGCCCCGCGGTGTAAACCGGTGCGGCCGGGCGGTGGACAACGCCCGCGATCGTTGCGCTCGTGACAGGTGGTTGCCCTACGGTGCGGGGATGCGGTGGGAATCCCTCTTCGACGACCTGCAGAGCCAGTTCGACGCCGCCGTGCGGGCCGAGGAGGAGGATCTGGTCGCCGAGCTGGCCGAGGCGGAGGCCGGTGGCACCAGGATCGGCGACCGGTTGCGAGCACAGCTCGGGCACGACGTCAGCCTGCGGCTGCGCACCGGGCTGGACGTGCGCGGGACGATCCTCGACGCCGCCCCGCAGTGGGTGCTGGTGGGATCGGGAGAGCGCCGGACGCTGGTGCCTCTCGAGGCGGTGCACCTGGCCTGGCCGCTCGGGCCCGTCGCCCCCGAGGCGGGGCAGGTCGAACAGCGCCTGCGCATCACGCACGTGTTGCGCGGGCTGGCCCGCGAGGGGAGCCGGGTGCGGGTGACCTGTGACGCCGGTGCCTACTCCGGCCGGCTCACCCGGGTGGGCACCGACCACCTGGACCTGCGCGACGACGGCGCAGGCCAGGCGCCGGACGTGATCACGGTGGCGCTGGCGTCAGTCGTCGCGGTGGCGACGGCGTGACCGGCTCAGCCGCCCTGCTGGGTCTCGATCCGGGCACGCGTGCGCGCGTACTGCTCCTGGATGTACTCCTCGAGCGCCGAGGACTCCACGCGCCACTGGTTCCGGCCACCGACCTGGATGGCGCGCAGCTCGCCGGTGCGCACGAGCACACGCGCCTGGGCCACCGAGACCGCCAGCTCCTCGGCGACGTCGGCCAGGGTGAGGAATCGCTGCGCCATGCCGCCCATCATCCCATCATCACCGTGGATCGACCGTCACTACGCGGCACCTGTGGACAACGACGGGCACCCAACGCGGTCCACCGGCACGATGGTGGCCCGGACCGCCGACCAAGGAGGGGCTGAATGAGCCCGGACGACTCGCCCCAGGCCCGCCGGCTGCGTCGACCGACGTGGCGCGACCCGCGGCTCGGCGTCGGCGTGCTTCTCGTGGCCGGTGCGGTGGCACTCGGTACGTGGGCGGTGCGGGACGCGGCCGAGACCGTGGAGGTCTACGCCGCCCGTGACGCGCTCACACCGGGGGACGCCCTCGGCGGCGACGCGCTCGTGGTGCGCGAGGTCCGCCTCGGCGCCGGCGAGGAGCTCTACCACCTCGTCGCCGACGGTCTCCCGGAGGACTCCGTCGCCGTCCGCACGGTCGGGGCGGGGGAGCTCGTGCCCCGGACGGCCGTCGGGGATGCCGCCGACGTCGACCTGCGCCCGGTGGTGGTGCCGGCGGGGCTGTCGGTCCCCGCGGACCTGGGACCGGGCTCGGTGGTCGATCTGTGGATGACGCCGCCACCGGAGACGGGCCGAGCGGATGACGAGGGCGCGGAGGCGGCGGAGCCGCTGCTGCTGGCCGCCGACCTCGTCGTCGCCGAGCTGGTCGAGGACAGCTCGATGTTCGCCGGCGGGTCCGGCACATCGGTGGAGCTCCTGGTACCGCGTCTCGACCTGCCCGACGTGCTGGCCGCGCTCTCCGGCGAGGGGCAGCTGGTCATCGTGCCGACCTTCGCCGGTGCCGGCTCGGGCACGCCGGCCCGAGACGGGGTCTCGGCGGAGGGCGAGGCGTGAGCGTCGGTGTCCTGCTGGCGCTGACCGGCCCGGTGGAGAGCAGCCTCGTCCAGGTGCTCGACGGTTCCGGCTCCGGGGTCCGGGTCGTACGCCGGTGCGCCGACGTGCCCGAGGTCCTCGCCGCCGCGGCAGCCGGTCTCGGTGCGGTCGCCGTCCTGTCCGCCGACCTGCCCGGCGTCGACCGCACGGTCGTCTCTCGCCTGCGCGCGGCAGGGGTCCGCACCGTCCTGGTCGCCGAGGCGGTCGACGTCGATCGCTGTGCTGCCCTCGGGGCCGACGCCGTCGAGGTGCTCCCGCAACCGGTCCAGGCGCTCGCCGACGTCGTCACCGCGGTGGCTAGCGCCGTCGGAACCGGCGGCGGCGTGCCGCCCACAGGGCGTCGTGCCACCGCGGACGGAGCCGGCGACGGCGCAGGTGCGGGCCGCGCTCCCGGAGTCCGCACCGGTGAGCCCGGACCACTGCCCGTGGCACGGGGAGCAGCCACGGACCGGTCCGCGGACGGCCCCGCCGCGGACGGTCCGCCCGTGGACGTCCCGGCCGCCGCCGACACGGAGGCGCCCGCCGACGGCCCTGACGGGGGAGCGTCTGCGCCCCCGCAGCGCGGACGACTGGTCACCGTCTGGGGCCCGCCCGGCGCCCCGGGCCGCACCACCCTGGCGGTGACCCTGGCCGCCGAGCTCGCGACGCTGTCCGGCTCCGCCCTGCTGGTGGACGCCGACACGGAGGCACCCGCCATCACCCAGGTGCTCGGCATCCTGGACGACTCGTCGGCGGTCGCGGCGCTCGCACGTCACGCCGCCAACGGTCGTCTCGACCGGGCGACGCTCCGGCGGTTGTGTCCGGTCGTGGACGACACGCTCCGCGTCATGACCGGCCTGACCCGGGCCGACCGCTGGCGCGAGCTGCCGGAGGCGGCGCTCGAGGTGGTGTGGGACGTCGCGCGGGAGTCGGCGCCGTGGACGGTCGTCGACACCGGGGCGGCGCTGGAGACCGGTGCCGGTGACGGCACCTTCGGGCCCCGCCGGCACCAGGCGACGCTGTCGGCGCTCCGTGCCGCGGACGTCGTCGTGGTGGTCGGTGCCGGGGAGCCCGTCGGGATGCGACGCCTGGTGATGGCGCTCGGCGAGCTGACCGACGAGGTGCTCCTGACGCCCGGGACGGAACGCGTGGTGGTCGTCAACCGTGTCCGCGCCTCGGCAGCGGGTCCGTCGCCCGCCCGGTCGATCCACGAGGCGCTCGTGCGCTTCGCCGGGGTGGACGACGCCGTCCTCGTCCCGGACGACCGCCCGGCGCTCGACAAGGCCGTCCTGCAGGGCCGGACCCTGACGGCCGTCGCGCCCGCCTCGCCGGCCCGGCTTGCCGTCGAGCAGCTCGCCCGGCGCCTGGCCGGGGAGCGGGAACGACGGGGGCGGCGCCGCCGCACGGGTGCCTGGCCAGCAGGTGCGAGACACTGACGGCATGCGGATCTACCTGCCTGCCACTGCCGGTGACCTTCGCGGCGACGGTCTCGACCTCGACTGGGCGCACGCCGTCACGGCGGCCCTGCGTGCCGAGCTCGCCGACGAGGACGACGAGGGGCTGGAGATGACGGCGACCCTGGCCGCCGCGGACGACTCGGTGCGGCGGATCGCGTCGGACGCCTCCGTGCCCCGGCGCGTGGTCGTGGTGGCCGACCTGCCCGACGCGCTCGTCCAGGTGCCCGAGGTGCTCGGGGAGGAGCAGCTGCCTTCGGCCGTCGAGGTCGTGGGCCCGGTCCGGTGGACCGACGTGGTCGCGCTGCTCGTGGACGAGCCGGCGGCGGCGGACGACGTCCGGGCCGCGGCCGCCGGCGACGACGGTGCGCTGGACCGGTCGGCCGAGCGGGACCTGCTCTGGTACGACGTCGTCGAGCTGGACGACCTGCGCGCGGAGCTCGGCGGCTAGGCGATTCAAGCCGCCGAGGAGCCCGCGGCCGTGGTCGAGCAGAGCCGCCAGGGAGCCGCGGCCGTGGTCGTGCAGAGCCTCATGAGGGCTCTCACCGCTCTCGCCCGCCGTGGGTCACGACCGCACAGCGAGCGTCGAGGCGCCCGAGGGAAGTCGCCGGACCTCGATCCGCTCCGGGATGCGGTCCTTGAGCTCGGTCACGTGGGAGACGATCCCGACCGACCGCCCGCCCTCGCGCAGCCGCCCCAGCTCGGTCATGACGGTATCGAGCGTGGCGGGGTCGAGCGAGCCGAACCCCTCGTCGACGAAGAGGGTGCCGAGCTCGACGCCCCCCGCCTCGGAGCGCACGACGTCGGCCAGCCCGAGCGCCAGGCACAGCGAGACGTAGAACGTCTCGCCGCCCGACAGCGTGTGCGGGTCGCGCGGGGACTCGGTGACGTGGTCGCGGACCTGGAGCCCGAGGCCGGCCTTGCGCGAGCGCTGCCCACCCTCGCGCTCGTCGATGCGTTCGAGGGCGTAACGGCCGTCCGACATCAGCGACAGACGGTCGTTGGCGGCCGCGACGACGTCCTCGAAACGCCGCAGCAGCACGAAGGTCGCCAGGGTCGTGTCGAGCTCGTTGCCCTCGCCCGCGGTGGCCAGGGCCGCGGTCCGCAGGACCGGGGCCGCCTGCCGGAGCCGTTGCTCGTGCGCCGTCAGGGTGGCGAGCAGCGTGTCGGCGGCCGCCCGCACCTGCCGCGCCCGCACGCGGTGCTCGCGCGCCGCCCCGGTGGCGTCGGCGAGGACGGCCATGGCCTGCTGGTGCGCCGACTCCGCACCGGGGACGTCGGCCTTCTCGTCCCCGGACAGCGCCGCGACCGCCGGTTCGCCGAGGCCGGCTCGGACTCGGGCCGCATCGTTGTCGTGGCGTCGGACCCGCTCGGCGAGGACGCGCTGGTCATCGGCGGTGAGGATCGCCCCACGGACGGCGGCGACGTCGGCCAGGTCGGCCTCGGTGAGGGCCGCGGTCAGGCGTGCGGCGGCATCGTCGGCGGCCTCGGCCGCGCTGGTCCGCTCCTGGGCCGCCTCCAGCAGCGCGTGGGCGGTCTCGGCCCGCTGCTGCAGCTCCGCCGCTCGGTGGGTGACGGACGTGGACCCGCCGCGGCCGCGCTCGCACCGCGCCCGGTCGGCGGCGAGCTGCTGGTCCTGCTGCGCCAGCCGCGCCGTGAGGCCGGCCTGGTCGGCGCGGGCGGCTGCGAGACGTCCCGTGAGGCTCGCCGTCTCGGCGTCGTGGTCGGAGAGGTCCTGCTCGAGCTGCGCCGAGCGCAGGATGGCTGCCATCGCCGCGTCGACGGCACCTGCCGCCGTCATGCACCGCTCCTGGGCGGCCTCGACGTCCAGCCCCTCGGCCGCGGCTCGCAACGCGTGCAGCTGCTCGGTCACGGTGGTGAGCCGGGTGCGTGCCTCGCCGAGGGAACGGTCTGCCTCCTCGCGGGCCGTGGTGGCGACCTCGACGTCCTCGTCGGTCGCGTGCTCCGGCGACGGGCGGGCGGGCGCGGGGTGCTCGGGCGAGCCGCACACGGCGCAGGGCCGGCCGTCCTGCAGGGTCCCGGCCAGGGCACCGGCGATCCCGGCGACCCAGCGCCGACGCACGGTGTGCTCTGCGTCCGCCGCGGCGGCGCACCGGGCGGCAGCGGCTGCCACCGCTGTCTCGGCCGTGGCGACGTCCCTCGCGCGCTCCCGGGCTGCCCGGGCGGCCTCGAGCACGGCGTTCGCGGCTGTGGCGTCCGCCTGCGCCCCGGAGTGCCGGGCGCCGGCGTCCCGGTAGCCGCCGAGCTCGTCGTCTATCTTCGCCCGGGCGGCCGGGCGTAGCTCGAGCGCCGCCTGGTCCTCCGCCGTGCGGGCGAGCGCTCTCTCCAGGCCGGCACGGTCCGCGGCGAGCCGCTCCTGCCGTGCGGGGAGGCCGGCCTCGAGGGTGACGAGCTCGGTGACCGCACCCAGCTCGGCGGTTGCCGCGTCGCACGCTGCGCGCAGCGCGAGGGAGTCCAGCGGAGCGAGGTCTGTGTGCGTGCCGGACCGGACGGTGGCCAGAAGGGAATCGTGCTGCTGCTGGGCGCGCTCGACGCGTGCGGTGGCGCGTTCGTAGGCACCGGCGGCCCCGGTGACGGTCGCCGCGCGGCGGGCGAGCTCCAGGCGTTCGGTGTCGGACCTGATGCCGGGCTCGGCCGCGGTCAGCGTCTCCAGCTCGACGAGGAGCGCGGACCGACGTCGCAGCTGCTCGGCGAGGGCACGCTGGGCGTCGAGCCGCGACCGGGCGGAGCGTTCGGCGGCGGCCGCCGCCGTGCACCGGGCGTCCTCCTGGTCGGCCCGTTCCTCGACCTGCTTGCACACGGTCCCGGTGAGGGCGGTGAGGGTGTCGCCGTCGAGCGTCGCGGGGTCCTCGAGTGCGGGCCCCTCCTCGAGCGCGGCTGCCGACGCGAACGCGCGCGCCGCCGCGCCGATGTCGTCGGTTGCCCTGTCGAGCTCGGTGCGGGTGGTTCGAGCCATCTCGGCGAGCTGCTTCTGGAGCTTCTCGTACACCTCGGTGCCGAAGACGTCCTGCAGCACCGCCCGCCGGTCCTCCGGCCGTGCGCGCAGGAACGACGCGAACTGCCCCTGCGGGAGCACGACGGTCTGGGTGAACTGGGCCCGGTCGAGCACCACGATGCGTCCGAGCTCGCCACCGACCTCCTGCACCTGCGCGGAGACCGGCTCGCCTACGTCATCCGCGCCGCTCAGGCGCCACAGCTTGGCGCGGGCGTTCTGCGTGGTGAAGCCGCCGCCACGCTTCTTGGGCCGGAGGAACTTCGGCGAGCGCCAGACGCGGTATATCCCGGCCGCGGTGGAGAAGGTCAGCTCGACGAACGGCTCGACCTCGGGGTCGGCGTGGTCGGAGTGGAGGCGGTCGTCGGACGACTCACCGCCGGCGACCCCGCCGTACAGGGCGAACACGACGGCGTCGATGATGGTGGACTTGCCCGCCCCGGTCGGCCCCTCGAGCAGGAAGAGCCCGCCGGCCGAGAGCGCGTCGACGTCGACCGTGTGCCGGCCGGGGAAGGGACCGACGGCCTGCAGGGTGAGTCGATGGATCCGCATCAGGCGCTCCGTTCCGTTGCCAGGACCCGTTCGTACGCCTCTCGCACGACCGCGAGCTCGGCCTGCTCGGCGGGACGGCCACCGGCGGCGAGCAGGAACTGTGCGGCCACCTCGAGCGGGTCCTGCGCCGCGGTGACGGCGACCGCCCCCGCCCGCTCACGCAGCGTGGCCGGGACGTGCTGGACGACCAGGGCGTGGGGGAAGCGTGCGGCGACCCGGGCCCACATCTGCTCCGGGCGCACGTCATCGGTCACGGTGACCCGCAGCCAGTCGTCGGTGCGGTCGTCGAAGGTGCGGCCGAGGAGCTGCTCCAGCGTGCCCGTCACGTCGCCGAGCCGTCGGGCCACCGGGGTGGGGACGAGCTCGGTCCCGCGGACGCCGTCGGGTCCGAGCTCCACCAGCGCGGTCGACTTGTGGTGGCGCGCCTCGGAGAAGGAGAAGGCCAGCGGGGAGCCTGCGTAGCGCATCACCGGGTCGACGCCGTCCCGGCCCACCCGCTGCGGGCCGTGCAGGTGGCCGAGCGCCACGTAGTCGAGGCCGGACGGGTCGCCGAACACGCCGGACGGCACCTGGTCGACCCCGCCGACGCGGATGTCCCGCTCCGACTCGCTGGCGTCGCCCCCGGTGACGAACGTGTGCGCGAGCAGCACCGCCGGCACCCGGGCGCCGCCGCCGGCGCGGCGCGGGTCCAGGTCCGCCCGGACGCGGCGCAGGGCGGCGGCCGTGACGGCCTCGTGCGACCTGGCCGGGCGGACCTGGCGGCCGTGCTCGTCCCGCTCCGGCCCGGCGAGCGCCTCGCGCGTCATGTCGGGGTCGAGGTACGGAAGGGCGTAGACGAGGGCGCCGGTGGCGCCGTCGACGTCCGGCAGCGCAACCGGCCTTCCCAGATCGGCGACGGCGGATCGCACCACGAGACGGTCGCGGAAGAGGCCGGCACCGAAGCCGAGCCGGGTGGCGGAGTCGTGGTTGCCGGGGGTGAGCACCACACGGGTGGTCTCGGTGAGCCTGGTGAGCGCGTCGGAGAGTAGCTCCACCGAGGCCACTGGCGGGACCGCCCGGTCGTAGACGTCTCCCGCGACCAGCACCGCGTCCACCTTCTCGGCACGCACGAGCTCGACGAGGTGGTCGAGGAACGTGGCGTGGTGCTCCTGGAGGTCGACCCCGTGCAGGGTGCGGCCCAGGTGCCAGTCCGAGGTGTGCAGGATCCGCATGACACCGAAACTAACCGCGGGTACCGACATCGCCCGTGAGGCTGTGGAGGAGTGTCGCCCACAGCTGCCCTGTGGTCGCAACGGGCTCCCGCACGCGGCGTGATCCAGACGGTCGACCAGTGACTCGGCTCAGTCCCGGTGTGCGCGCCGCCGAAGGACTCGTCGCCACCACGGCGGCCGGGTCTTGCCCGTCGCGTTCTCGCCGCCGTCGGGGCGTGCGGGTGACGTGGCGCCGTCGGGAGGTGCGGGTGACGTGCCGCCGTCGGGTTGTGACGGGGTGGCACCGGCCGCGGCAGCGGTCCGCCCGGCACGCCAGCCGCGGACGACCGTCTCCACGTCGGCCGGGCCGACGGGCACCACCGGCCCCGACGGCGTGCGGATCCACGCGGCCACGCGCTGGTTCACCTCGCGGACCGTCTCGCGCACGGCGTCCTCCGACGGCAGGTCCCGGACGGTCTCCGGCAGGGCGGCGACCTCCTTGCGCAGCTGCAGCGCCGGCGGGAGGAGCGCGTCGGCGGGCAGGCCCTCGTCGGCGAGCTTTCGCCGGATCCACCAGTTCTCGTCGTGCGGACCGTCGACGTCGGGCAGCGGTTTGCCGGCGCCGGGGAGGTTGTCGAACTCCCCGCGCTCCTGCGCCTGGCGGACGAGCTGGTCGACCCAGTTCCCCACCGGCAAGTCGGCGGGCCTGCGCTCGGTCATACCCCGAGTGTGCCGCCCGAGCCCGACGCACCGCGACCCAATAGGCAATGCCGCTGTCCGGCGTCGGCGAGGTCTCCGAGGCTACGCTTGTGGCTATGGCCACCTCGATCGACGCCGGTCTTGCGCGGCTTCGTGCCGCTGCCGACCAGGGCGAGCTTGAACGGCTATGCATCCGCCGAGACGTCGATCTTGTCGTGCTTTTCGGTAGTGCCACGCGCCAGCCCGCGACCGCGGCGGATATCGACCTGGCCATCAGGTTCGAGCACGGCCGCACCGGCGATCCGGCGGCCGTCGTCACCGACCTGATCCATCTCACCGGCTCCGACGCGATCGACGTCATGGACCTTCGCCGTGCGGGCCCCGTGGCCCGGTTCGAGGCTCTGGGCCGGGGTGTCGAGCTGCTTTACGAGGCGGATCCGAGCATTTTTGCCGAGGCCCAGATGTTCGCCGTCCGCGACTATCTCGATACGAAGCCGCTGCGCCGCGCCCAGCTGGAGCTGATGGGCGCGTGAGCCCCAAGGACCTCCGGCCGGACGTCCTGGCAGTGCGTCTGCGCACCATGAAGGAGCTCATCGCGGACCTCGATGCTGCCGGAGAGATGTCCGTCGCCAGGTCGGGTTCGTCCGGCACGTGAGCCGGTGGCTCAGTGCCCGGTCGTCGGACGCGTAGCGGTCAGTCCTCCTGCGCGGCCAGCTGCTCGAGCACCGCGTCGTGGAGCAGGCCGTTGGTCACCACGGCGCTGCCGCCCCAGGGGCCGTCCGCGCCGTCCAGGCTCGTGAACCGTCCGCCGGCCTCGGTGACGATGGGCACGAGCGCGGCCATGTCGTACACCTCCAGCTCAGGCTCGCACGCGATGTCGACGGCGCCCTCCGCGGCGAGCATGTAGGACCAGAAGTCGCCGTACGCGCGGGTGCGCCACACCTGCTGCGCGAGCCCCAGGAACGAGCGGAGTGAGCCGCGCTCGGCCCAGCCGTCGAGCGAGGAGTAGCTCATCGAGGCGTCGGCCAGCTGCGAGACCTTCGAGACGTGGAGCTGGCGAGCCGCGGAGAGCGACCGTCCGGTCCACGCGCCCGAGCCGAGCGCCGCCCACCAGCGCCGGTTCAGCGCAGGTGCCGAGACGACGCCGAGCACCACCTCACCGTCCTCGACGAGACCGATGAGCGTGGCCCACACCGGCACGCCGCGCACGAAGTTCTTGGTCCCGTCGATGGGGTCGACGACCCACTGGCGCTGGGAGTGCCCGGTGGTCCCGAACTCCTCGCCGAGCACGGAGTCGCGCGGCCGGGTGCGGCTCAGCTGCGCCCGGACGATCTCCTCGGCGCTGCGGTCCGCGTCGGTGACGGGGCTCAGGTCGGGCTTGGTCTCCACCGTGAGGTCCTGGGCGCCGAAGCGGTGCATGGTCTGCCCGTCGACCTGGTCGGCGATGACGTGCGCCAGGCGCAGGTCGTCGGTGTGGCGGCTGGCGCCTTGCACAGTCATGACGGGCACCGTATCGCGGCCCCGCGCCGCAGCGGCGACGGCGCTCCGCCGCCCGGGCGGCACGTGCTCAGTGCGCGCCCCACACGGTCCCGACCGCGTCGAGCACGGTCACCTCCGCCTGGTCCGTGGGGCAGTCCGCCCCGGCGTCGACCTCGTCGGCGGGCACGGGGATGCCCGTGCCCGACAGCTGCTGGCCGACCGCGACGTTGCGGAGCTCGGGGAGCATGATCCGGCCGTCGGTGCCGAGCCCCGTCCCCGCGGGCCACACGACCAGCCGGAGCTCGTCGCCGTCCTCGAGGCCGACGCAGCCGGCGTCGTCGACGGCCACGGTGCCGCTCACCGCGTTGCCGGGCTCGCCGACGAGGTCGGTCGCGGTCAGGACGGTCAGGCCGCCGGCGCTCACCGAGGTGTATCCCTGCTCCGCCTCGGCGCAGCCGGCCAGGGCGAGCAGTCCGACCACCAGCACGACCCGGCAGCGTCTCACTCCGACGCACCGATCTTGGCCGCCAGCAGCCGCCGGAAGGAGGCGAGCCGAGCCCTCCCGGCCGGTCCCGCGTCCCCGCGGGCCGCCCACTCGTCCAGGGCGCAGTCGGGTGCGTCCTCGGCGTGGCTGCAGCCGCGTGGGCAGTCCGCGGCGACGGCCGAGAGGTCCGCGAAGGCCGCCAGCAGGTCGTCGGCGCCGATATGGCTCAGACCGAAGGACCGCACGCCCGGGGTGTCGATCGCCCAGCCGCCGTCCGGCAGCGCCAGCGCGACGGCCGAGGACGACGTGTGCCGGCCCCGTCCGGTGACCACGTTGACGCCGCCGGTCGCCCGTCCGGCGTCGGGCACCAGGGCGTTGACGAGGGTGGACTTGCCGACCCCGGAGTGACCGATCAGCACCGAGGTGCGCCCCGCGAGATGCTCCTGAACCGCCTCGAGCCCGCGGATCTCGTCCCCGACGATCGAGGTCACCAACGCCGGCACCGCCAGCGCCTCGTACTGGGCCAGGAAGGCGGCTGGATCGGCCAGGTCGGCCTTCGTCAGGCACAGCACCGGCTCCATGCCCGCGTCGTAGGCCGCGACCAGGCACCGGTCGACCATGCGGGGACGCGGCTCCGGGTCGGCCAGCGCGGTCACGATGAGCAGCTGGTCCGCGTTGGCGACGATCACCCGCTCCACCCCCGCGCCCTCGCCGTCCTCGGCCGAGCGGCGCAGCGCGGAGCTGCGCTCCTCGACCCGCACGATCCGGGCCAGGGTGTCCTTGCGGCCGGAGACGTCACCGACCACCCCCACCCGGTCCCCGACGACGACGGCGGAGCGGTCGCCGCGCCCGAGCTCTCGTGCCTTCATCCCCACCACGGGCGTGCCCGCGTCGGTCAGCAGCTGGTAGCGGCCGCGGTCGACGCCGGTGACCATCGCGCCGACCGCGTCGGCGTGCTCGGGACGGGTCTTCGTCCGGGGCCGGGTGCCGCGGGGGTTGGGGCGCACCCGCACCCGTGCGTCGTCGGTGCCCGTGTCGCGTGCCACCGGCAGGGCCCTCAGTCCGCCCTGACCCGCTGCGCGACCATCGCTTCCCACATGACGGGGAAGTCCGGCACGGTCTTGGCGGTGGTCGCGATGTCCACCACCTGCACGCCGGGTACACGCAGGCCGAGGATGGTCGCGAACGTCGCCATCCGGTGGTCGGCGTAGGTCTGCACGATGCCGCCGTGCAACGGCGCCGGGTCGATCTCGATGCCGTCGTCGGTCTCCCGGGCCCGGCCACCGAGCCGGGTGATCTCGGCGACGAGGGCGGCCAGGCGGTCGGTCTCGTGCCCGCGCAGGTGGGCGATGCCGCGCAGCCGTGAGGGGGTCTCGGCGAGCGCGCACAGCGCGGCGATCGTCGGGGCGAGCTCGCCCACCTCGTGCAGGTCGGCGTCCAGGCCCAGGATCGCGCCGTCGGCCGGGCCGGTGACCGCCAGGACGCCGTCGTCGCCGAGCACGACGCCGGCCCCCATCCGCGCGAGCAGGTCCCGCAGCGCGTCCCCGCCCTGGGTGGTCGTCGCCGGCCACCGGGGCACCCGCACCGTCCCGCCGGCGGCGAGCGCGGCGGCGAGGAACGGCCCGGCGTTCGACAGGTCCGGCTCGACGACGACGGTCCCGCCGGCGACCGGTCCGGGATGGACACGCCAGCGGGTGGGTGCCGTGCCGGTCTGCCCGCCCGCGGGGCCGCCGTCGGCGTCGAGCTCCTCGACGGTGACGCCGCGCTCGCGAAGGACCGCCACCGTCATGTCGATGTGGGGGAGCGACGGCAGCGTCGCGCCGGTGTGCCGCAGGTCCACCCCGAGGTCGTAGGCGGGGGCGGCGAGCAGCAGGGCCGAGACGAACTGGCTGGAGCCGGACGCGTCGACGTCGACCGAGCCGCCGGGCAGCGAGCCGGTGCCGTGGACCGTCAGCGGCAGGACGGCGGCGCCGCCCGGCCCCTCCGCGGCCTCGATCGCGGCGCCGAGGTCCCGCAGCCCCTGGACGACGGGTGCCATCGGGCGCTCGCGTGCGCGCTCGTCGCCGTCCAGGCGCACCTCGCCGTCGGCCAGGACGGCCAGGGCGGGGACGAACCGCATGACCGTGCCGGCGAGCCCGCAGTCCACGGTGGCCGGGCCGCGCAGCGGGCGTGCCGTGACCCGCAGGTCGGCCCCGTCCGCGCCGGTGGCCTCGACCTGTGTGCCCAGCGCACGCAGCGCACCGACCATGAGGTCGGCGTCGCGCGAGTGCAGCGGTGCGACGAGCTCGGTCGGGGTCTGCGCGAGCGCGGCCAGCAGCAGGTAGCGGTTCGTCAGCGACTTCGAGCCGGGCACGTCCACGACGGCGTCCAGCGGCCCGGCGGCGACCGGGGCGGACCAGGGATCTTCAGCGCGGGTCATGCCCCGAGCGTAGTCAGTCCTTGTAACGCTCCTTGAGCGCGGTGCGGGTCTCGCGCAGATCGGCCCGGTGCTCGCGGGCGTTGCCGATCCGCCAGCCCAGCGAGGGCTTGCCGGCGAGGTCGGCCGCCGCGAGGAGGAGACCGCCGCCGAGCCCGACGCCCCGCAGCAGGCCGGACAGGTAGCGCTTGCGCTCCTCCTTGTCCTTCGCGTCCCACACCGGGTTGTTGATCACGGTCATCGGGATGTTGACGATGGCCAGCGTCAGCGCGGCGGACCGCGGACGACGCCCGGTGGCCAGCAGGAGACCGGAGACGACGGAGACGGCGCCGGCGACCCTGGTCAGCATCTTCGCGTCCCCAGCCAGCGCCGGGGGCACACCCGCCTTCTCGAGGTAGCCCTGGACCTTCTTGAACCTCGCCGCGTGCTCGTCGGGATGCCGGAGCGCGTCGATCCCGTCGACCACGAAGACGGAGGCGAGCATCGGTCGGGCGAGGAGTCGTGTGGGGCTCATGTCACATTGCTACCGCAAACGCGGCGTCGGGGCGAGCGCTGGCGGGCCCCCTCCGGGGCCGTCGAGAGCGCGGGCGGGAATCAGCCGCGCGGGTCCGGAATGCATGGCCGGTCGCAGTGGTTGTACCCGTCGTGACCGTCATCGCCCTGGACCCGACCCCGCGTACCGCGACCCTGCTCGCGCCGTGGGCGCCCGACCTGCCGAAGTCGCGACGCGGACTAGGCTCGTGGGTGATGACCGAGAGCCACGAGGGAGACCTCGACCGAGCGCCCGAGGGTGAGTCCGACGCCGAACGGTCGCTGCGCTTCGAGAACGAGGCGCTGCCGTTCCTGGACCAGCTCTACGGCGCCGCGATGCGCATGACGCGCAACCCCGCGGACGCGGAGGACCTGGTGCAGGAGACCTTCGCCAAGGCCTACGCGTCCTTCCACCAGTACCGGCCGGGCACGAACCTCAAGGCGTGGCTGTACCGGATCCTGACGAACACCTTCATCAACACCTACCGCAAGAAGCAGCGGGAGCCGCTGCAGTCCGACGCCGAGCAGGTGGAGGACTGGCAGATCCACCGTGCGGCGTCGCACACCTCCTCCGGGCTGCGCTCGGCGGAGGCCGAGGCGCTGGACCTGCTGCCCGACTCGGAGATCAAGGACGCGCTGAACCAGCTCCCCGAGGACTTCCGCATCGCGGTGTACCTCGCCGACGTCGAGGGCTTCGCGTACAAGGAGATCGCCGAGATCATGGGCACACCTATCGGGACCGTGATGTCCCGGCTCCACCGCGGCCGACGACAGCTCCGCGAGCTGCTCGTCGACCACGCCCGCGAGCTGGGGATCAGGACGGAGGCCAAGGCATGACCGACGAGAACGCCCACCTCGTCGACCGGGCCGAGGAGGCGCTGCGCCGCCGCGCCCGGCCCGGCTCGGTGTGCAGCTGCGAGGAGCTGCTCGATCACCTCTTCGAGTTCCTCGACTCCGAGCTGGACGAGGACCAGTACGCTCGTTTCCGCGCGCACGCCGCCGAGTGCCCCACGTGCACCGAGGCCGCGGACGCGGAGCAGCACATCAGAGCACTCGTGCGCCGGTCGTGCGCCGAGGTGGCGCCGAGCTCGCTGCGCGTGCGCGTGCAGTCCCAGCTGACGGTGCTGCGGGTCAACGGCATCCGCACCGCCGACTGAGCGCCCCCTCTGACGCCACCGGCCGCACCAAGTCTGACGCGTCACGGGCCGCGCCTGCTCTGACGCGCCACGGGCCGCGCCTGCTTGACGTGCCACGGGCCGCGCCCGGTGCGAGGCGCCACGGGCCGCGCCCGGTGGGAGGCGCCGCTGGCCGGTCTGACGTGCCAGGGCTGCGCCCGGTGCGAGGCGCCGCCCTCGGCAGCCAGACCGGCAGGTCGAGCTCCGGGCAGCCGGGGATGGCGACCAGCGGCGCGCGCTGCGTTGGCCCGCCGATCTGTGGGACGATGGGCGGCGAGAAACGGCCGTCCGCCGGCGGCCGAGACGAGAGATCCGGGAGATCACCATGAGCAAGCGCGG
Source organism: Georgenia subflava (assembly GCF_009193155.1). Classification (GTDB taxonomy): domain Bacteria; phylum Actinomycetota; class Actinomycetes; order Actinomycetales; family Actinomycetaceae; genus Georgenia; species Georgenia subflava. The sequence goes on along the minus strand of NZ_VUKD01000005.1, from coordinate 154,394 downwards.
TCGCAAGCGCCGGGCCCGCAAGAGCGGCGCCGCCAACCACGGCAAGCGCCCCAACGCCTGAGTCCTGCCGGGCGTACGCCCACAGGCTCGACGGGCCGGTCACCGCACGGTGGCCGGCCCGTCGGCATCCCCGGCCGACGGCCCGCCGTCGCGTTCCGCACACCGACCGTCGCGTTGTCCGCGCCGTCGTCGGGTTCCTCCCACCGACGGTCGCGTTGTCCGCGCCGACGTCGGGTTCCTCCCACCGACCGTCGCGTTGCCCGCGCCCACCGGAAACTTGACCGCCGATCTGGTCGCTATAGCGACCAGATCGGCAGTCAAACGGCCCGGCGCCTCGGTGGGCCACGCACCGTGACGGCACGGCCGAGCGCGTTCGGTGGCCGCGCATGGTCGGGGTGCCACCATGCACCGCGCCGTGATGGCACGGCCCAGCGCCGCGCATGGTCGGGGTGACAGCGCTGCGCGCCGTGCAGGGAAGGCCGAGCGCCGTGCCTGGTTAGGGTGTCGGCCATGCGCTGCGCCTACGCCCGGAGCCAGGACCCCGACGACCCGCTCGCCGGCCTCGTGGTCGGTGACCTGCCCGAGCCCGCCGCGCCCGAGGGCTGGACGAGCGTCACAGTGCGCACCGTCGCCCTCAACCACCACGACCTGTGGTCGCTGCGCGGGGTCGGTCTGCCCGGCGACCGGCTGCCGATGATCCTCGGCACCGACGCCGCCGGAGTCCTGGACGACGGCACGGAGGTCATCGTCCACTCGGTGGTACCCAGCCCCGGTTGGCAGGGCGAGGAGACCCTCGACCCCCGGCGGACGCTGCTCTCGGAGCTCCATCCCGGCACGCTCGCCGAGCGGGTCAGGGTCCCCGCCCGCAACGTGGTGCCGAAGGACCCGGCGATCTCCTGGCCCGAGGCGGCCTGCCTGCCGACGGCGTACCTGACCGCCTACCGGATGCTCTTCGACGCCGCGGCGCTGCGCCCCGGGCAGACGGTCCTGGTCCAGGGCGCCGGCGGCGGGGTCGCGACCGCCGCGACGGTCCTGGCCCGTGCGGCAGGGCTGCGCGTCTGGGTGACCTCGCGCAGCGACACCAAGCGCGCCCGCGCCCTCGAGATCGGGGCGCACGAAGCCTTCGAGACCGGGGCGCGGCTGCCGGAGCAGGTCGACGCCGTCCTCGAGACCGTCGGCGAGGCGACCTGGTCGCACTCCCTCAAGGCGCTGCGCCCGGGCGGCACCGTGGCGGTGGCCGGTGCGACGTCGGGCGCCATGCCACCCGCGGACCTCAGCCGGATCTTCTTCCGCTCGCTGCGCGTGGTCGGCACGACCATGGGCACCCGGGACCAGCTCGTCGCGCTCCAGCAGATGCTCCTCGCGACCGGCGCCCGGCCGGTCATCGACTCCGTCGTCCGCCTCGACGACGTTCCCGCGGCGCTGGGCCGGATGGCCGACGGCGACGTCGTCGGCAAGGTGGTCGTCGAGCTCGACGCGTAGGGTCGGAGCATGGCTACCCGCTCCTGGATCGTCCCCGGCCCCTCCCAGCACGACGTCGAGCACGTCGCCTCGCTGCGCGTCCAGCTCGTCGCCGGCGCCGTCACCGTCGTCGGTCACGACGCCGAGCACGTGCACGTCGAGGTCACCGAGGTCGCCGGCAACCCGCTCGAGCTCGACGTCGAGGGGGACCGGCTCACGATCGGCTACCCCTTCCTGGGCTGGGACGGCTGGGTCAAGCGGCTGCGCTCGTACCGCTCGGCCGACACCGCCCGGCTGACCGTGCACGTCCCGCGCGGCACCGCCGTCGCCGTCGCCACGGCCGTCGCCGACGCCACCGTGAGCGACCTGACCGAGGACACCTCGCTCATCACCGCCAGCGCCCACCTGCGGGTCACCGGGTGCCAGGGCGCCACCTCGTTGAAGTCCGCCTCCGGTGCCGTGGACGTCCTCGGGCACGACGGGCCGGTGCGCGTCTCCACCGCCGCCGGGCGCACCACGCTCAGCGGCGAGCTGCCGCGCGTCGAGGTCACCAGCGTCGCCGGCGCCGTCAGCGTCAGCACCACGGCACCGACCTCGATGGTCGACCTCGCCACGGTCTCCGGTGCCATGCGCGTGAACCTCCCGGCCGGTGCGGGCGTGTCGCTGACGGCGCGGGGCGTCACCGGACCGGTGCGCCTCGACGGCGTCGACCACCGTGCGGGCGGGCTGTCGGCCACCACCGTCGAGGAGCGATCCGAGGCGGGCATCTGCTTCCTCACCACCCGCACGGTCGCGGGATCGCTGGACGTCACCCGGATGCCGGCGGCCGTCACCGACGCACCGGCATGACGGCCGACGACGGCCGGCTCGCCCCCGTCGAGGGCGTCGCCGACGACACCGTCGCCTCCTTCCGGGCCCAGGTGTCCCAGGCGGCCCGCGACCGGGCGGGGAGCTGGGACGCCGTCGCCGCCGTGCTCGAGCCGCCCGACGAGCGGCTGGCCGAGCTGCTGCGCAGCGGTGAGCTGTCGACCACTTGGCGCCTGGGCGCGCGGTGGCTGGGGGAGGACGCCGAGCTGTTCACGTCCGACCTCATGAGCCTCGACGTCTACGCCCGCGGGTCACGTCGGCGCAGCGTCGCGGACGACCTCGCCCGGCTGCGCGCCGATCACGCGGAGCTCGTGGGTGCCGGCGCCGCCGTCGCCGGGCACGTCCGGGCCGTCGCGGAGCTGTGCCGGCGCGAGGCGGACGCCTGGTCCGCGGGTGACATGGCCGGTGGCAAGGAGCTGCGGGCAGCGGAGCGTGCCCTGATCGAGGAGCAGCTGGTCACGGTGCTGCCCGACCTGGCAGGGCGCCTGGCCACCGGCGCGAGCGCGAAGGTGTGGCGCACGCTGGGCCGCGTGGTCCTCGCCGTTCTGTCCGTCGAGAGCGGACGCGACTACCGCCGGGAGGTCCTCGGCGGGGACGGCGACTGACCGTCGTGCCCGCCGCCGGCTGCGCCCCGGGCACCAGGGCGCGGCTGTGCCACGATGGCCGGGGGCCCGCGCCGCGGCCCCGGAGAGGAGCAGCATGAGGGACGACGAGACCCGCAAGATGGCGGTGATGAACCGTTGGCTCGACGAGGTCTGCACCGAGCTCGGCGTGGACCGGACGCTCATGACGTCGAGCACCTCTCCGCTGCTGCGCCTGATCGGCGAGGTCGCGCACGGGCCGAGCCGCCCGGGTGCCCCGCTGACCGCCTTCCTCGTGGGGCTCGCCGCCGCCACCGCAGCGACCGACCGGGCCGGCCAGGAAGCCGCCGTCGCCGAACGTATCGACGCGGTGTCCCGTCTCGTCGAACGATGGACCGCCGAGAACGCGCCCGAGGACGAGGACGGCGGCCGGTGAGCACGCCCGACGGCTCCCGCGTCAGCCCGCCCGCCCGCCGGGTCGTGCTCGCCGAGGTCCGGACCGCGCCGGTCGACGTCGCCGAGTGCGCCGCCGCCGTCGAGGACGCGGCGGCCGGCGCCGTCGTGACGTTCGGCGGCGTGGTGCGCAACCACGACCTCGGCCGCCCGGTGACCGGTATCGAGTACGTCGGTCACCCGGGCGCCGGCGACGTCGTCAAGCAGGTCGCCGCCGACGTCGCGGTGCGCTTCCCGGTCGACGCGATCGCCGTCGTGCACCGGGTGGGAACCCTCGGGGTCGGGGACGTCGCGCTCGCGGCCGCCGTGTCCGCGGCGCACCGGGCGGAGGCGTTCGAGGCGACGGCGGAGCTCGTCGAGGAGATCAAGAAGCGGCTGCCGGTGTGGAAGCGGCAGGTCTTCCCCGACGGCAGCCACGAGTGGACCGGAAGCGCCTGATCCCGGCCCCTCGGCTCAGCCCCCGGCGAACGGAGGCAGGACGTCGACCCGCACGTCCGTCGTCGAGGCTGAGCGCAGCGGTGCGGCGAGGTCCTCCCGGACGACGTCGTCGACCAGCAGCGACGAGATCGTCAGCACCCGCGCGACCTGGGGTCCGCGCGAGGCGACGACGGCGGCACGCAGGTCCAGCGCCGTCGCGGCCGCGGGCAGGACGAGCTCCTCGGCGGGAGTGCCCGCCGCCTCCGCCGCGCCGGCGAAGTACCGCACGTGGACCGTCACCGTCGTGGTCGTCGGCGTGGTGTCGACTCCTGTGCTCAACTCATCCTCCGATGGCGCTCATGGGTCGCTGCGGCTGCAGGAACCCCTCGTCGTCGATGCCGTGGCCGGCCTTCTTGCCCCACATGGCCACCCGCCACACGTCGGCGATCTCGGCGTCCGACGCGCCGCCGCGGAGGAGGGCTCGCAGATCGGTCTCGGTGCGGGAGAACAGGCACGTGCGGACCTGGCCGTCGGCGGTGAGCCGGGTGCGGTCGCACGCACCGCAGAACGGCTGGGTCACCGAGGCGATGACACCGACGGTCCCGCCCGGGTGGCCCTCGCCCGGCTCGACCGTCCACCGCTCGGCGGGAGCCGCGCCGCGCTCGGCGGGGTCGTGCGCGCTGAGGGTGAAGCGGGCCTGCAGGAGGTCGAGGATCTCCGTCGCCGTGACCATCTCGCCGCGCTTCCACATCTCGGGCGGGCCGAGCGGCATCTGCTCGATGAAGCGCAGCTCGAAGCCGCGGCGCAGGGCGTAGGCGAGCAGCTCGGGCGCCTCGTGGTCGTTGAGGCCTCGCATGAGAACCGCGTTGATCTTCACGGGCAGCAGGCCGGCTGCCTCGGAGGCGTCGACGCCGGCGAGCACGTCGGGCAGACGGTCCCGGCGGGTCAACGTGGCGTAGGTCTCGCGGTCGAGCGAGTCGAGGGAGATGTTCACCCGCTCCAGGCCGGCGGCGGCGAGCCCGGCGGCGCGGCGCTGCAGGCCCAGCCCGTTGGTCGTCAGCGACGTCTCGGGGACCAGGCCCTGGTCGGTGCGCAGGGCGGTGGTGGCGGCGACGATCTGCTCCAGTCCCTTGCGCAGCAGCGGCTCGCCGCCGGTGAAGCGGATCTCGCGGATGCCCAGGTGCTCGACCGCCACAGTGATCAGCCGCACCACCTCGGCGTCGGAGAGCACCTGGGGCGTCGGTAGCCAGTCGAAGCCCTCGGGGGGCATGCAGTACTCGCAGCGCAGGTTGCACCGGTCGGTCAGCGATACCCGCAGGTCGCGGCCGACGCGGCCGAAACGGTCGACGAGCTCGGGGGTGTCCGGGCGCGCGCTCGCCTCGGGCGCGACGGCATCGCCGGCCGCGGGCGTCGGGCGGGCGCTCGGCAGTCCGAGCTCGGTCAGAGGCATACGACCACTGTAACCACGGAACTCGGAACCGCCGCCACCACGGGTCGTCGGTGGTCGGTCATCGGTAGTCGGTCGGCAGGTCGGCAGCCGCCTGGGGAACATTCGTCAGGCCTATCCTGACGAATGTTCCGTGCCCACGGCTGGTCGGCGGTTCTGCGCCGGCGGGTCGGTGTTGGTGAGCAGGCGGGCCGTGACGGTGAGGCTGGGGGCCGTGACGGTGAGGCTGGGCCGTGACGGCGAGGCTGGGGGGCGTGACGGTGAGCCTGGGCCCTGGGTGAGGCTGGGGGGCGTGACGGTGAGCCTGGACCGTGACGGCGGGCAGCGGGTCCGTGATGGTGCGGCTGGACGGTGACGGCGAGCAGAGGGTCCGTGATGGCCAGGCTGGACGGGGACGGCGAGCGGTGAGCTGCTCAGCTCGCTGTCGGCACGCCGAGCCAGTCGTGCCAGCCGTTGTGCAGGACCAGCCACGCGAGCAGCCCGTAGCCCGCCTGGCCGGGGTGCACGCCGTCGCCGGCGGCGACGTCAGCGTGCCAGTGCTCGTGGGTCCGCAGCGGCTCGAACGTCTCCACGTAGGGCACGTGCCGGCGCTGGCAGACGTCGGCGAAGGCGCCGGAGAGGCTGGCGAGGGCGTCGGCGTCGACGTCGGGACGGGGCGGCGGACCGACGACGAAGCAGCCGATGCGCGAGGCCGCGGCGCCGTCGAGGATGTTCGCGAGGTTGAGTCGCGAGCGGGCCAGGGACAGGCCCTCGTCGAGGTCCGTCGAGCCGAGGCCGATGACGAGCCGGTTGTCGCCGTGGGGCTGGTGGCGGCGCCGGACCTCCTCCTCCCACCGGGCGGACAGCGCCGTGGTGGACTCGTGCGGCACCGCGAGCTGCGCCACGAACGCCGGCTCCTCGGTCTGTGTCCGGGCCATCACCCGCCCCACCCAGCCCAGGCCGCGGGCGTCGCCCGTACCGGCGGTGAGCTCGTCACCGATCACGCAGATGCACAGCTGGCCCTCGCCCACTCCGGCTCCTTCGTCTCGACTCCTGCCATCATCCTGCCTCGTCCGGGCGCGAGGGGTCCGCACGCGCGCCGGAGGCCCGGCGCCCACCACGGCCGAGGGGCCGGCCCTGGGCGTGATGCCCGGACCGGCCCCTCGGTGGTGGCTGCCTGCGTCAGCGGGCGAAGGCCCGCTCCATCAGGTCGCCGTTCTCCTCCTTGTGGCGCTTGCCGGAGCCGGTGGACGGCGAGGCGGCGGCCGGTCGGGAGACCACGCGGAGCTCACGTCCGTCCAGGGCGTCGCCCAGGTGGTCCGACACGAAGGTCCACGGCCCCTGGTTCTGCGGCTCGTCCTGCACCCACACCACCTCGGCGTTCGGGAAGGCGGCCAGCTCGGCGCGGATCTGGTCGAGCTCGAGGGGGTAGAGCTGCTCGAGCCGGACGATCGCGGTGCGCGAGTCGTCGGTCTTGATGCGCTGCGCGGCGAGGTCGTAGTACACGCGGCCCGAGCACAGCAGCACGCGCTCGACCTGGTCGGCCGCGTCGCGCACCCGCGACTCGACCTCACCGATGACCGGGCGGAACGTGCCCGAGGTGAACTCCTCCAGCGGCGAGGCCGCGGCCTTGAGGCGCAGCAGCTGCTTCGGCGAGAACACGATCAGCGGCTTGCGTGGCCGGGCGTAGGCCTGGCGGCGCAGCATGTGGAAGTGGTTCGCCGGGGTGGAGGGCTGGGCGACCACCATGTTCTCCTCGGCGCACATCTGCAGGAAGCGCTCGATGCGCGCGGAGGAGTGGTCCGGCCCCTGGCCCTCGTAGCCGTGCGGCAGGAGCAGCACCAGCGAGGAACGCTGCCCCCACTTCTGCTCGGACGAGGAGATGAACTCGTCGATGACGGTCTGGGCGCCGTTGGCGAAGTCGCCGAACTGCGCCTCCCACAGCACCAGGGCGTCCGGGCGCTCCACCGAGTAGCCGTACTCGAAGGCCATCGCCGCGTACTCGCTCAGCGAGGAGTCGTAGATCCAGAACTTCGCCTGGTCCGGCGTCAGGTACATCAGCGGCGTCCACTCCGAACCGGTGGTGTGGTCGTGAAGGACCGCATGGCGCTGGACGAAGGTGCCGCGGCGGGAGTCCTGGCCGGCAAGCCGGACGGGGGTGCCCTCCATCAGCAGCGAGCCGAACGCGAGGATCTCGCCGAAGCCCCAGTCGATACCGCCCTCGCGGGCCATCTTGTCCCGCTTCTCGAGCAGCTGCGCGAGCTTCGGGTGGACGTGGAAGCCCTCCGGCGGGCGAACGTGCGCCTGCCCGACGCGCTCGAGCATGCTGCCCGGCACCGCCGTCTGCCAGCCCACCATGGTCCCGGCGTCCTCGAGCTGGGACTCCGGCCGGTCCAGGCCGGCGACCTGCTCGGAGCGCTCCGGCGGGTTCCAGCCGCCCTCGCGGGTCTCGGTGAAGACCTTCTCCAGCTCGCGCTGGTAGTCCTTGAGCGCCTGCTCGGCCTGCTCGGCCGTCAGGTCGCCGCGCCCGATGAGCGACTCGGTGTAGAGCTTGCGCACCGAGCGCTTGTTCTCGATCAGGGAGTACATCACCGGCTGGGTCATCGAGGGGTCGTCACCCTCGTTGTGCCCGCGACGGCGGTAGCACACCATGTCGACGATGACGTCCTTGTGGAACTCCTGGCGGTACGCGAACGCCAGCTCGGCGACCCGGGCCACCGACTCGGGGTCGTCCCCGTTGACGTGGAAGATCGGGATCTGCAGCCCCTTGGCCACGTCGGTGGTGTAGTACGACGAGCGCGAGCTCGACGGGCCGGTGGTGAACCCGATCTGGTTGTTGACGACGATGTGCACGGTGCCGCCGGTACGGTACCCGCGCAGCTGCGAGAGCTGCAGGGTCTCGACGACGACGCCCTGGCCCGAGAAGGCGGCGTCGCCGTGGATCAGCACGGGCAGCACGGAGAAGCCCTGCGAACCGAGGTCGATACGGTCCTGCTTGGCGCGCGTGACGCCCTCCAGGACGCCGTCGGCCGCCTCGAGGTGCGAGGGGTTGGCGGCGAGGTAGACCTTGGTCTGCTCGCCGTCGGGGGAGGTGAACTCCCCGACGGTGCCCAGGTGGTACTTCACGTCGCCCGAGCCCTGCACGGTGCGGGGGTCCTCGTTGCCCTCGAACTCGGAGAAGATCTGCCCGTAGGACTTCCCGGCGATGTTCGCCAGGACGTTGAGCCGGCCGCGGTGCGCCATGGCGATGGTGACCTCGTCCAGGCCCTCCTGGGCGGCGCCGGTGAGCATCGCGTCGAGCAGCGGGATGAGCGACTCGCCGCCCTCGAGCGAGAAGCGCTTCTGCCCGACGTACTTCGTCTGCAGGAACGTCTCGAAGGCCTCGGCGGCGTTGAGCTTGCTGAGGATCCGCAGCTGCTGCTCGCTCGACGGCTTCTCGTACGGCGTCTCGAGACGGTCCTGGAACCAGCGGCGCTGGGCCCGGTCCTGGATGTGCATGTACTCGATGCCGATGGTGCGGCAGTACGCGTCGCGGAGCTGGCCGAGGATGTCACGCAGCGGCAGGCGCGAGGCCCCGCCGAACCCACCCGTCGGGAACTTGCGGTCGAGGTCCCACAGGGTCAGGCCGTAGTTCGCGACGTCGAGGTCCGGGTGCCGGCGCTGACGGTAGGCCAGCGGGTCGGTGTCGGCCATCAGGTGACCGCGGGAGCGGTACGCGTGGATGAGCTCGGCGATGCGGGCCGGCTTGCCCAGCTCCGTCTCCGGGTCGTACTCGACGTCCTGGAGCCAGCGCACCGGCTCGTAGGGCACGCGCAGTGCCGCGAACACCCGGTCGTAGAACCCGTCGGTGCCGAGCAGCTTGCCGTGGATCAGCTTGAGGTACTCGCCCGACGCCGCGCCCTGGATGATGCGGTGGTCGTACGTCGAGGTCAGGGTCAGGACCTTCGACACGCCCATCCGGGCGAGGGTCTGCGGGGAGGACCCGGCGAACTCGGCCGGGTAGTCCATCGCCCCGACGCCGATGATGGTGCCCTGGCCCTGCATGAGCCGCGGGATGGAGTGCACGGTGCCGATGCCGCCGGGGTTGGTCAGCGTGATCGTGGTACCCGCGTAGTCCTCGAGCGTGAGCTTGTTGTTCCGGGCCTTACGCACGAGCTCCTCGTACGCGGTCCAGAACTGGGCGAAGTCCATCTCGTCCGCCTTCTTGACCGAGGGCACCACGAGGGAGCGGGTGCCGTCCGGCTTGGGCAGGTCGATGGCCAGGCCGAAGCCCACGTGGGCGGGCTGGAAGACGGCGGGCTTGCCGTCCTCCGTCTGGCTGTACGAGTAGTTCATGTCCGGCATGTCCGCCAGCGCCTCGACCATGGCGTAGCCGATGAGGTGCGTGAACGAGATCTTGCCGCCGCGCGAGCGCGCGAGGTGGTTGTTGATGACGATGCGGTTGTCCACCATCACCTTGGCCGGGACGGCTCGCACGCTCGTGGCCACGGGCAGCTCGAGGCTGGTCTCCATGTTCTTGACGGTGCGTGCCGCCACGCCGCGGAGCTTGACGGTCTCGTCCTGGTCCTCGCCGTACCCGTCCTCGGCCCGCCGGGCGAGGCGCTCGGCGTAGGGGTGCGTCGGTGGCTGGGCGGCGACGGGCGGCGCCGGCGGCAGGTCGGCGCGGACCTGCTCGGTGGCCGGCTGCTCCGTGCGCGGGTCGAGCCGGTCCACCGGGGTGCGCTCCTTGCTCACCGCGGCGTCCGGGCGGCTGGTCGGCTGGGCCGACCCGGCCGTCTCAGCGCCCGCGGCGCGCGGCGCGCCGGACGTCGTCGGCTCGGCCGTCGGTGCGGCGCCGTTGCCCGCCCCGTTGGCGCCACCGTCGTAGTCCTCGAAGAAGTCCCACCAGGCGGGGTCGACCAGCTTCTTGTCCTGACGGTATTTGTCGTACAGCTCCTCGATGAGCCATTCGTTGGCGCCGAAGGCAGCCATGGGGTCGTGGTGCTCCTGCGTGGACACTCGGAAATCGCCCTCTTCCAGGGGGTGTGACGAAGATCCCTACAACCCTACGGTCTAGCCCCGGCCCGTCTCGCATCGGCAGGCCTCTGAGTACCCAAATTCACTTCCGGACGGGCCTCGGGCGGCGCGCCGACCAAGCCCGGGTCAAGGCGTCGTCACCCCCAGGTACGAGCGCCGCCTGTGGTGGTCGACGTCGGCCGGCACCTCCGGGTCGACGTCTGGAGCCACTCCAGGTAGGTATCGACGGCCCCGACGCGGCTCTCCCGCCACCGGGCTCGGGCGGGCGCTCGTGGGCCGTGCGCCGCGTGGGTGTCGTGTGCAACTCGTGCGTCGCGTCGGCGTCGCGCACAACCCGCTGGACGGCGCCCGGCGCGCTCGTACAATCGACCCACCATGCGACGATCACGCCGCGGTCGACATCCCGCCGACCCCCCTGAACCTGCCCCGTCCCCGAGCCCCCGACGAGCCGGCCCCCAGGTGCGGTGGCCCGCGTGCTGACCGAGTGGTTGCTCATCCTCCTCGGCGTCGTCCTGACCGCCGGGACGGCCGTCTTCGTGGCGGCCGAGTTCTCCCTCGTCGCCCTCGACCCGGGCACCGTCGACCGGCGGATCGCCGCCGGCGACAAACGGGCCGTCGGCGTCGGTGCCGCGCTGAAGCGGCTGTCCCTGGAGCTCTCCAGCGCCCAGGTCGGTATCACCCTGACCACGATCCTCCTCGGCTACACCGCCCAGGCGGCCCTCGCCACGCTGCTCACCGGACCGCTCGGCAGCGCCGGGCTCGCCGGCGCCGCCGCCACGGGCGCGGCGGTCGTGCTCTCGCTGGTGCTCGTCAACACCTTCTCCATGGTCTTCGGCGAGCTCGTCCCGAAGAACCTCGCGCTGGCCGACCCCCTCGCCACCGCCGGGTTCGTCGCTCCCGTGCAGGGCGTCTTCACCCGGGCTCTCCGCCCGGTCATCGCCGGTCTGAACAACTCGGCGAACGCGATCCTGCGCCTCTTCGGCGTCGAGGCCGCCGAGGAGCTCTCCGGCGGCCGCTCGGCCTCCGAGCTGGCGGCGCTCGTGCGCCGCTCCGCCGAGCACGGCACCCTCGACCTGGGCACCGCCCGGCTGCTCACCCGCTCCATCGGGCTCGGCGCGCTCACCGCCGTCGACGTCATGACCGACCGCGGCCGTGTGCACACGCTCACGCGCGAGCACACGGCGGCCGACGTCGTGAGCCTCGCCCGCACCACCGGCCACTCCCGCTTCCCCGTCATCGGCGACGACAACGACGACATCGTCGGCCTGGTGCACCTGCGCCGGGCGATCGCCGTGCCCTACGAGCGCCGCGGCGAGGTGCCGGTCGCGTCCTCCTCCATCATGGTCGACGCCCCCCGGGTGCCCGAGACCGTGGCGCTGGCGCCGCTGCTCGTCCAGCTGCGCGACGAGGGCCTGCAGATGGCCGTCGTCGTCGACGAGTACGGCGGCACGTCGGGCATCGTCACGCTCGAGGACGTCGTCGAGGAGCTCGTGGGTGACGTCGCCGACGAGCACGACCGGCGGCGCTCCGGCGCCCACGCCGGCCCCGGCGGCAGCTGGGTCGTCCCGGGCGTCATGCGGCCGGACGAGCTGGGCCACCAGGCCGACCTGCACGTACCCGACGACGGCCCGTTCGAGACGCTCGGCGGCCTCGTGATGGACCGGCTGGGTCGCATCCCGCGCGTCGGCGACGAGGTCACCGTGGCCGACGTCGTCCTCCACGTGGAGCAGATGGACGGGCGCCGGGTCGACCGGCTGCGGGTGTGGGCGCTGCCCACCGCGGGGGAGGAGCAGTGAGCACCGGGACCGCGCTCGTCGTCGGCCTCGTGCTGCTCGCGCTCAACGCCTTCTTCGTCGGTGCCGAGTTCGCCGTGATGTCCGCCAGGCGCTCACGCATCGAGCCGCTCGTCGCGCAGGGGTCGCGCCCCGCCCGCACGGTGCTGTACGCGATGGAGAATGTCACGCTGATGCTCGCCTGCGCGCAGCTGGGCATCACCGTGTGCTCCACCGGGCTGGGGGTCGTCGCGGAACCGGCGATCGCCCGCCTGGTCGAGGGCCCGCTCGTCGCGGTCGGGCTGCCCCCCGAGGCGAGCCACGCCGTCGGTTTCGTCGTCGCCCTGGCGCTCGTGGTCTACCTGCACGTGGTGGTCGGCGAGATGGTGCCGAAGAACCTCGCCGTCACCTCGCCGGAGCGGGCTGCGCTGATCTTCGCCCCGCCGCTCGTGCTGGTCTCCAAGGTGCTCCACCCGGTCATATCCGCCCTGAACTGGTTCGCGAACCTGCTCCTGCGCATGGTCGGCGTCCAGCCCAAGGACGAGGTCGCCTCCGCCTTCACCGCCGAGGAGGTGGCCTCGATCGTCGAGCGCTCGCAGGCCGAGGGAGTGCTCCAGGACGACCTGGGACTCCTCACCGGGGCGATCGAGTTCTCCGAGGAGACCGCGGAGCAGGTCATGATCCCGCCCGGCGAGCTGGTGACGCTGTCCGTGGCCTGCACCCCCGAGGACGTCGAGCGGGAGGTGGCTCGTACGGGCTACTCACGGTTCCCGCTGGTCGACGACGACGGCGCGCTGGCCGGCTACCTGCACGTGAAGGACGTGCTGTACGCCGAGGGGGAGGCGCGCGAGCGCCCGGTGCCGAGCTGGCGGATCCGCGCGCTCGCCTCGGTGGCGCCCACCGACGAGGTCGAGGACGCGTTGGCCGCGATGCAACGCTCGGGCGCCCACCTCGCGCGTGTCGTCCGACCGGGTCGCGAGGGCGCTACGGGCACGGACACCGAGGTCGGTGTGGTGTTCCTCGAGGACATCCTCGAAGAGCTGGTCGGTGAGGTCCGCGACTCGATGCAGCGCGACGAACGCCGGTGACCGGCGCGGTCCGGCAAAGGCGGTCGTGCGACCGGTTGCCGTGAGACCGTCACCACGTCCACAGGATGTTGGACGCAGCCCACGTCGTCCGTTACTGTTTCGTGACAGCCACTGGTGCGGGACCTCGTCCCGATGGTGGTGCCGCTCGGCCTCGAGCGGGTCGTACTCCACCCTCCGGAGGTTTGATCGATGGCTGGTAGCGCTGTGCCCGCGCCTGCGGCACCGCTGACCCGTCGTCAGATCCGTGAGGCAGAGCGAGCCCGTGCCGCCGCCGAGGAGCGTGCGGCCCGCGAGCGCGCTGCCGAGGAGCGTGCGGCCCAGGAGCGTGCCGCTGAGGAGCGTGCGGCGCAGGAGCGTGCTGCCGAGGAGCGTGCGGCCCAGGAGCGTGCCGCTGAGGAGCGTGCGATCCAGGAGCGTGCCGCTGAGGAGCGTGCGATCCAGGAGCGTGCCGCCGCCCAGGAACCTGCCGCCCCGACAGGAGCGCCGCTGACCCGTGCGGCCCTTCGCGCGGCCGAGCGTCAGCGGGCGGAGCGCATCGCTGCGAGCAGGACGTGGACGATCGACGTCCCGCCCGTCGCCGCACCGGCCCGCACCGTCGTCGCGGCCGCGCCCACCGTCGTCGGTGTGCTCCCCGCCCCGGTCGTGCCCATCGTCGTCGGTGTGCTGCCCGCTCCGGTCGTGCCCACCGTCGTCGGTGTGCTGCCCGCCCCGGCGTCGCCCGAGTCCCGCGCGGCCGACGAGGCCGAGACCGCACCCAGCCCCGCCGAGCCCGCCGACACGGTCCACGACGCCGACAGCACGGCGACCGAGGTCCTGACCGGCCAGTGCTCCCTGCCGTCCCGCCGAGAGCTGCGCGGCGCACGCACGGGCACGACCCGGCCGGCCGACTCCCGGCCGCCTGCCCGGGCATGGGCACCGCGTGCTGCCGTCCTGGGAGCGATGGGCGTGCTGACGATCGTGGCGCCGCTGGCCGGCTTCGGCGCGCCGGAGAACTCGGCGTTCGCAAGGTCGATCTCCGGTGTGCAGGCCGACGCGTCGGTGCTCGCCATCCTGGACGAGCGGGGCGCGGGTGCCGGGACAGCAACCGTCCCGGAGAGCCTCCTGAGAGACCCGGCGGCGTCGAGCCGGGCGACGATCCTGCAGACCTCGCGCGCGGCCGACCGCAACGCGCTCGAGTGTGCCCCGCTCGACGGCGCCAGCGGTACCCGTGCCGCCGTGACCGACGAGGTCGAGGACCAGGTGGTGCGGCCCGTCGCCGACGGCACCTACCGCAACTCGTCACGCTACGGCTATCGCGTGCACCCCATCAGCGGGGCGTACAACCTCCACACCGGCACCGACTTCGCCGCCTCGCTCGGCACGCCGATCCACGCCATCGCCGACGGCACGGTCGAGTACGTCGGACCGGGCAAGGACGGCCGGTCGAGCATGCTCGTGATCCTGCGCCACGAGATCGGCGGTGAGACGGTCTACAGCTGGCACGTGCACATGTACGCCAACGGCATCAAGGTCACCGAGGGCGAGCAGGTCCGCGCCGGCGAGGTGATCGCCGAGGTCGGGAACAACGGCAACTCGACCGGCCCGCACCTGCACTTCGAGCTGCACCTCGACGAGGACGGCACCACCGTCGACCCGCTCGCCTGGCTCGAGGAGCGCGGCGCGGTCGAGGTTTCCGCGCTCTGCTGAGCAGCACCCCGCGCCACCGCGTCGGCCGTCCCTGATCGGGACCGCCCCGTCCCGTCCGGGCGGGTGACCGGCCCACCCCGCACGCCCCGGGTAGCCCGGTCCACCACACCTTCCGTGCCCTTTGTGGGTGCCTCGACATGGCTGCACCGGGCAGGCCTTTCCTAGCGTTCACTGCACCGCACTCGTAGCGGCAACGTAGCCAGGGGAAGGAGTGCCGTGACGCCGTCGTCACAGCAGATCGCTCTGCAGGCCACCGGTCTGACCAAGGACTTCCGCGGCTTCCGTGCCGTCGACAACGTCGACCTCACGGTCGTCGCGGGGGGAGTGCACGCCCTGGTCGGCCCCAACGGTGCCGGCAAGACGACGCTCTTCAACCTGCTCAGCGGCTTCCTCACACCCACGGCCGGCACCATCACCGTGCGCGGTGAGGACGTGACCGGGCTGCAGCCCGAGCAGATCGCCCACAAGGGCGTCGCCCGGTCGTTCCAGATCACCAGCCTCTTCGAGAACCTCAAGCCGCGGGAGCACGTCGAGCTGGCGCTGCAGAGCCGCACGAGCCTGGGGCGGAGGTTCTGGCGCTCCGAGAAGATCATGCGCCAGTTCCGCCCCCGTGCGGACGAGCTGCTCGCGGAGGTCGGTCTCAGCCATCTGGCCGAGAAGCCGGCCGGCGAGCTCGCCTACGGCCAGAAACGTGCGCTGGAGATGGCGCTCGTCCTCGCCCTGGACCCCGCGATCATGCTGCTCGACGAGCCGACCGCCGGCATGGGCATCGAGGACGTCACCCGGACCATCGAGCTCGTCAAGAGGATCGCAGTCGGCCGCACGGTCGTGTTCGTGGACCACAACATGCACGTCGTCGGCAGCCTCGCGGACCGCGTCACCGTGCTCCAGCAGGGCAAGGTCCTGGCCGAGGGGTCCTACGAAGAGGTCCGCCGGGACCCCCGCGTGATCACCGCCTACCTCGGGGAGGCAAGCCATGCTTGAGGTGCGCAACCTGAGCGCCTGGTACGGCGAGGCCCAGGCCGTGGTCGACGTCAGCATCGACGTCGCCGAGGGCGAGGTCGTCACGCTCGTCGGCCGCAACGGCGCGGGCAAGACGACGCTGCTGCGCACCCTCATCGGCCTGCACCGCCACGTCAGCGGCACCGTCAGCCTCGACGGTGCCGACATCACCCGCCTGCCCACCCACCGGCGGGCCCGGCTCGGGATGGGCTGGGTCCAGGACGACCGCGGCATCTATGCCTCGCTCTCCGTCGAGGAGAACCTGCTGCTCCCGCCGGTCGTCTCGGACAGGGCGTGGCCGCTCGCCCGGGTCTACGAGACCTTCCCCGTGCTCGCGGACCGCCGCCGGGCGGCCGGCACCACCCTCTCGGGCGGTGAGCAGCAGATGCTGGCCATCGCCCGCGTGCTGCGGACCGGCTCGCGGCTGCTGCTCCTGGACGAGCCCACGGAGGGCCTCGCCCCGGTGATCGTGGCCGCCATCGGCGACATCGTCCGGGAGGTCAAGGCGATCGGCGTCACGGTGCTGCTGATCGAGCAGAACGTGAAGTTCGCGGCCACGGTCGCCGACCGCCACTACCTGCTGTCCCAGGGACGCGTCGTCGAGCACCTCGACAACGCCCAGTTCACCGCCCGGGAGCACGAGCTCCTCGAGCACCTCGGCGTCTGACGGCCTGTGTGCCGCCCACATAACCACGCACCACCCGGAACGAGAGAACAGGAACTCGGATGACCAAGAAGCTTGCGGGCGGCGCGGCCGCACTGATGTCCGGGGCGCTCCTGCTGAGCGCGTGCGGCGGAGGTGGCCCTTCCGCCGCGGACGGCCCCTTCACCGACGACAAGGTCGTCATCGGCGTCCTCAACGACCAGTCCGGCGTCTACAAGGACCTCTCCGGCCCGAACAGCGTGATCGCCGTGGAGATGGCGGTGCAGGACTACCTCGAGAAGTACGGCGACGACGCCGTCCTCACCGAGGAGCAGATCGAGGTCATCACCGCGGACCACCAGAACGAGCCCGACGTCGCCAACACCAAGGCGCAGGAGATGTACGACCGGCAGGGCGCCGACATCATCCTCGACGTCCCCGCCTTCTCCGCGGCGCTCGCCGTCGCCAGCCAGGCCGACCAGAAGAAGAGGCTGCACTTCAACATCGGGGCCGCCACCACGGAGCTGACCGGCGCGCAGTGCAGCCCGTACGTCTTCCACTGGGCGTACGACACGTACATGCTCGCGAACGGCACCGGCACGACCGTCACCGAGAACGGCGGCACGGACTGGCAGATCATCTACCCGGACTACGCCTTCGGCCAGGACATGGAGAAGTCCTTCACCGAGGCGGTCGAGGAGGCCGGCGGCACGGTGAGCGGCTCGATCGCCACGCCGTTCCCCAACGACAACTTCTCGACCTTCCTCACCCGTGCGGCCTCCGGTTCGCCGGACGTCATCGGGACGATGCAGGCGGGCGGCGACCTCATCAACCTCGTCAAGCAGTACAACGCGGCGGGGTTGCGTGATCAGGGCATCGGCCTCGCCGTCGGCCTGATGTTCATCACCGACATCCACTCCCTGGGCGTCGACCAGTTCGAGGGCACCACCTTCACCGACGCCTGGTACTGGAACATGGACGAGGAGTCCTGTGCCTGGGCGGACCGGTTCCTCGAGGAGACCGGCACCCGGCCGTCGTTCGCCCACGCCGGCAACTACTCCGGCGCGCTGCAGTACCTCGAGGCCGTCCAGGCCACCGAGACCGACGACGCCGACACGGTCGTCGAGGATCTCGAGGGCAAGGAGATCGAGGACGTCTTCCTGCGCAACGGGAAGATCCGCGCCGAGGACCACCGGGTCATCCACGACGTCTACCTCGCCGAGGTCAAGGCACCGGGCGACGTCACCGAGGACTGGGACTACCAGAACATCCTCAACACGATCCCCGCGGAGGACGCCTTCCGCCCGGTCGCCGAGTCCGGCTGCGAGATGGGCTGACCGAGAGGCCGCACGGTGCGCCGGGTGCCCGCGTGGCACCCGGCGCACCGCACGAGGAGGGAGGAACGGGTGATGAACGAGATCCTGCAGTACACGATCCAGGGCCTGGCGGCCGGCAGCTTCTACGCGGTCGCCGCGCTCGGGCTGGCGGTGATCTTCGGCGTGCTCGGCGTCGTCAACTTCGCCCACGGCGCCTGCTACATGCTCGGCGCGGTGGTCGCGGCGGTCCTGCAGGACCTGCTGGGCCTCAGCCTGTGGTGGGCGTTGCTCGTCGTCCCGGTCCTGCTCTTCGTCTTCGGGGTGGTCATCGAGCGGCTGTTCGTGCAGTGGCTGCTCCGGCTGGAGCCGCTGTACAACTTCCTGCTCACCTTCGGCCTGTCGCTGTTCCTCGTCGACCTCGTCAAGCGGCAGTACGGCGTCTCGGGCCTGCCCTACGAGCTCCCCGACGTGCTCGCCGGCCAGCTCGCGCTCGGGGGCGTGCGCCTGCCGACCTACCAGGTGTTCGTGTTCGTGGCCTCGCTGCTGGTGTGCGCGGCCGTCTGGCTGGTCATGACCCGCACGCGCGTCGGCATGATCGTGCGGGCCGCGACCGAGCGCCCCGACGTCGCCCGGGCGCTAGGCGTGAACGTCGGCCGGTGGATCACCCCGGTCTTCGGCTTCGGCATCGCACTCGCCGGTCTGGCCGGGGTGCTCGCGGCGCCGTTCCGAGCCATCACGGCCGACATGGGCTCGAGCTTCATCATCATCCTGTTCGCCGTGGTGGTCATCGGCGGGCTCGGGTCCATCGTGGGGGCGGTCGTGGCCGGCTTCCTCGTCGGCCTCGTCGAGGCGTTCGGTCAGGCCTACGCCAGCGCGTTCTCCCAGATCGTGGTCTTCGTGCTCATGGCCGTCGTGGTGCTGCTGCGCCCGGCCGGCCTGTTCGGACGGGAGGAGCGGGCATGAGCTCGACCCCACGCACCCTGCTGGAGGAGCGGGCATCCAGCGGGATCGTTCCCCACCGCATCGCCCGCCGGTCGCTGAAGACGTGGGCCCTGCTCGCCGTCGGCCTGCTCGTCGCGGTGGCGCTGCCGTGGATCATCTACCCGCCCGTCGCGATGGACATCGTCTGCTGGGCGCTGTTCGCCATCGCCCTGGACATCCTGCTCGGCTACACCGGTCTGCTCTCCTTCGGGCACGCGGCCTACTGGGGCGGCTCGGCGTACGTGACGGGACTCGTGGCGGTGCACCTCGGGGTGCCCTTCCCGCTCGCCGTCCTCGCCGGCATGTTGGCGGCCATGCTCATCGCGCTGCCGGTGGGATACCTTTCGGTCCGGCGCGCCGGCATCTACTTCGCCATGGTGACGCTGGCCTTCGCCCAGATGATCTTCTTCCTCGCCAACCAGTGGAGCGACGTCACGGGCGGCGAGAACGGCCTGCAGTCCGTGCCGAAGTCGTTCTTCGGGATCGCGGCCGTCGAGACCGACGCGTTCTACTTCTACTACGCGGCACTGCCGATGATCCTGCTCGGGATGTGGATGGCGTGGCGGATCGTGCACTCGCCGTTCGGGCGGGTGCTGGTCTCCATCCGCGACAACGTCCCGCGTGCGCGGGCGCTCGGCTACGACGTCGAGAAGTACAAGGTCGCAGCGTTCGTGCTCTCCGCCGGCCTGGCCGGTCTGGCCGGCGGCCTGTTCGCGATCAGCCACGGCTTCGTCTCCCTGCAGGAGGTCAACTGGACCACCTCCGGCAAGGTCGTGCTCATCACCGTCCTCGGCGGCATCGGCACCCTGTGGGGCGGGATCGTCGGCGCGGCCATCATCATCATCCTCGAGGACCAGCTCGCCTCGGCCGGGTTCGACGGCATCGGCATCATCACCGGGTCCGTCTTCGTCGTCGTGGTCCTGCTCTTCCGCCGGGGCGTCTGGGGGACGGCGCTCCACGCGCTCCGGCTGCGGCGCGAGAAGAGAGACGCCGCGGCCGAGGGCCGGGACGGACCGGGCGACGGCGGACACGGTGACCACGGTCCCGGCGACGGGAGTTTTGGCGACGGCGGCGGGCCCGGCGACCGCGGGCCCGACGACGACGGTCCCGGCGACGACGGACCGGACAGGCCCGCCGGCGACGGTCCGAGCGAGCACCCCGCGACGGCCGCGGACCCCCGTGTCGTCGACCCGGCGCACCGGTCGCAGCCGCTGCGCGCGGAGTAGCGCCCCGCACGCCGGTCCCGCCCCGCGTGCCGGTCTCGCCCCGGCGCCCGCCGTCGCGACGCGCACACGCCTGCGTGGCGGGCGCCGCCAATGATCGGTGAGGAAACGGTGCGTTAACTGCATCGAATCCTCACCGATCGCGTGGAGTGGGCGGCCCCGGCGCCCGCCGTCGCGACGCGCAGACGCCCGCGTGGCCGGCGCCGCCAAAGATCGGTGAGGAAACGGTGCGATAACTGCATCGAATCCTCACCGATCGCGTGGAGTGGGCGGCCCTGCGATCGCGTGGAGTGGGCGGCCCTGCGACCGCCTGGAGTGGGCGGTCCTCACCGATCGCGTGGAGTGGGCGGCCCTGCGACCGCCTGGAGTGAGCGGTCCTCACCGATCGCGTGGAGTGGGCGGTGTGGCGGCTCAGCGGGGGAGCAGCGCGTGCAGCCGGAGCGCGAGCTGGACCTCGAGGAGGCGCTCCGGTGCGTTCCACCCCTCGCCCAGCAGGCTCGTGATCCGCTCGAGGCGCTGGGTGACCGTGTTCGTGTGCACGTGGAGCGCCGTTCCCGTGCGCCCGAGATTCGCGCCCTGGGCGAAGTAGGTGCGGAGCGTGTCGGCCAGCGCCGTGCCGCGCGCGGAGTCGTACTCGAGGACCGGCCCGAGCACCGACCCCACGTAGGCCGGCACGTCGCGGTCCTCACCGAGGAGGAGCCCGACGAACCCGAGGTCCGCCGCGCCGGCCACCTCACCGGTGCGGCCGAGCACGAGGAGGGTGTGCAGGCAGCGCGCCGCCTCGGCGTGGGCCACCGTGATCTCCGCCGCGCCGCACGTCGGACCCGCGACGCCGGCGGTCACCGGTCGGCCCGCCACGCGGCGGAGCTCCGAGATCACCGTGCGGGCGGCCTCGCGCGGCTCGACGGCCGGCAGGACGAGGACGATCCGCCCGTCGTGGACGGTGGAGAGGCCGTGGTGGCTGCCGGCCAGGAAGGCGGCCGCCTGGGTCGTCCGGGCCCGGTCACCCACGATGTCGGCGACGACGACGGCGTGCGGGGCGTCCAGATCGGCCCCGGCCAGCCTGATCCGCTCACGCAGGCCGTGCGGGTCGCGCCCGAGCAGGACGTCGTCGAGGAGCTCCCCGCGCATCCGCTCCTCGGCGCTCGCAACCGAGCGACGGAACAGCAGCAGCAGCGCGGTGACGAGTGCCGCGCGCTCGAGGATGCGCCGGTCGGCCTCGTCCAGCGGCTCGGCCCGGCGCAGCACCAGGGCACCCAGCGTCTCGCCGCCGGCCAGGACCGGCGCCGCGACGACGCCGTCGCCCGTGCGGGTGCGGTGGGTCCGCACCGCCCGCTCGACCGTCTCGGCCTCCGCGGCCGGAGCGTGCGTGCGGTCCTCGGCCGGCAGCGACCCGTCCTTCTCGGTCATCACGACGGTGCCCCCGAGGACCTCGCCGACCTCCCGGGCGACGTCCTCCACGTCGCCGCCCCGGAGCACCAGCTCCAGCAGGCGGTCGTGGGCGTCGGTGGCGCGCTCCACGCTCGTGGTGCGCTCCCGGAGCTCCTCGCCGGCCGCCCGCAGGTCGTGCAGCGCGAGCTGGGTCTCGCTCAGCAGCCGCGCGTTGTCCAACGCGATGGCGGCGTGCGCGGCGAACGAGCTCAGCAGTGCGATCTCGGAGCGGCCGAACGGCCGGACGGTGCGGTTGGCCGCGTACAGCACGCCGATGACCTGGCGGCCGAGCAGCAGCGGCACACCCACGATCGAGGTGATGCCCTCGTCCCGGACCGCCGAGTCGATGCCCTCCGTGTGGTTGAACCGGTCGTCCTGGAAGTACGTCGCCGCGGCGTACGGCGTCGCCGTCTGGGCGACGAGCCCGCCGAGGCCGGCGCCCATGGGCAGCCGGACCGCGCGGAAGAGGTTCGAGGAGCATCCGACCGTCACCCGCATGTACGTGTCGCCGGCGTCCTCGTCCATGAGCGACAGGTAGGCGACGTCGCTGCCGAGCAGCTGCCGGGACCGTCGCACGATGGCCTCCAGGACGGCGTCGACGTCGGTCAGCGACGCCAGGTCGCTCGCGGTCTCGAAGAGCGCCGTGAGCTCGGTCGCCCGGCGCCGGCGCGACTCCAGCACCGCACGCACCTGCAGCGCCAGGGTCTTCGCGCGCTCGAGGCGCTCGATCGTCTCCGCGTCAGCGGCCGCGCTCCGCGCCGCGAGGAGCGGCGCCTCGAACTCGACCGGCGAGGCGTCGCGCGCCAGCAGCTCCAGGTACTCCGTCCCCCTCACGCCCGTCATTGTGACTGACGTCCGCACGACGGTGGGAGGAGCGGCAGGGCGAGCCCCGGCGGTGGCATCCATGGCGTCAGCTGGCCGACCAGCCGCCGTCGAGGACGATGTTGCTCCCGGTCACGAACGAGGCGGCGGGGGAGCAGAGGTAGGTGACGGCCCGGGCCACCTCCGTCGGGTCCAGCAGGCGCTTGATCGCCGAGCTCTTGAGCATGACCTGGGCGAGGACGTCCTCCTCGGAGAGGCCGTGCACCCGGGCCTGGTCACGCACCTGCCTCTCCACCAGGGGCGTGCGCACGTAGCCGGGGTTGACGCAGTTGCTCGTGACGCCGCGCTCCGCGCCCTCCAGCGCGATGACCTTGGAGAGCCCCTCCAGCCCGTGCTTGGCCGCGACGTACGCGGACTTGAAGGCGCTCGCCCGCAGCCCGTGCGCGCTCGAGATGTGCACGAGGCGGCCCCACCCGCGCTCGTACATGTGCGGGAGCGCCGCCCGGGTGAGGAGGAACGGGGACTCGAGCATCAGGCGCAGGATCCGTGCGAAGCGGTCCGGCGGGAACTCCTCCACCGGGCTGACAGTGATGATGTGTGTGGTGGTTCCTCGGGTGGGGTCTGACTCACGGGCTGACCGACGCCTCGGCTGTCTTGTTTGCGATCTGTCGGCTCGCTCGAGGGACCATCACGCACGCGACCGGACGGGCGCTGTGACCTCATAGGAGCTTGGTTCAGAAGCCCCGCCACTGTCTTGTCCGCCCGCCCGGCCGGCGCGTGCTGCCCACCGGATCAGCGAGAGGACAGCAGTGACCAGCATGACGGATCAGCACCTGGAAGTCATCGCCGGGGTGGACACCCACGGCCAGACGCATCACGCCGCGGTGGTCGACGGGCTCGGCCGGCACCTGGCCGACAAGGAGTTCGCGGCGACCGGCGCCGGCTACCGGCAGCTGATGACCTGGCTCGGCTCCCACGGCACCGTGGCCGCGGTGGGAGTCGAGGGCACCGGCGCCTACGGTGCCGAGCTCGCCCGGGTCCTGACCCGGTCCGGGCTGAGAGTGGTCGAGGTCGACCGCCCCGACCGCAAGACCCGACGGCTGCGGGGCAAGTCCGACCCGATCGACGCCTACGCCGCCGCGACCGCGGTGGCCTCAGGCCGCGCCACCGGCACCCCGAAGACCCGCGACGGGATCGTCGAGGCCATCCGCGCCCTGCGGGTCCCGCGACGCTCCGCGATCAAGGCCCGCACCCAGGCCATCAACCAGGCCCGTCAGCTCCTGGTCACCGCCCCCGAGGCACTGCGCGCGCAGCTGCGCGGCCTCTCCGCCACCGAGCTGGCCCGGACCTGCGCCCGGCTACGCCCCGACGACCTGGCCGACCCGACCGGGGCGACCAAGGCCGCGTTGCGCCGCCTTGGCCGGCGGATCCTGGCCCTGGCCGAGGAGATCGCCGAGCTCGACGCCGAGCTGAAGACCCTGACCACCCAGGCCGCCCCTGCACTGCTCGCCCGCATGGGCGTCGGCACCGACGTCGCCGGCCAGCTCCTGGCCACCGCCGGGGACAATCCCGACCGGCTACGCTCCGAGGCCGCGTTCGCGCACCTGTGCGGCGTCTCCCCGATCCCCGCCTCCTCCGGGCGTCGGGACCGCCACCGCCTCAACCGCGGCGGGGACCGGGCCGCGAACCACGCCCTGCACACCATCGCCCTGTCCCGCATGCGATGGGACTCGCGCACCAAGGCCTACGTCCAGCGCCGCACCAAGCAAGGACTCTCGAAGAAGGACATCATGCGTTGCCTCAAGCGCCACATTGCCCGCGACATCTACCGAGCCCTGATCCACGATCTTCAGGCCCGAGGCGCGCACCCCTCATCCCTTGCCGCCGACCTCCCACAGGCCGCTTGACATCCATAGGAGCATCGTGCTGGATGCCCGCGTTGTTCACCACGACGTCGACGTCGAGGCGCAGGTCCGCCAGCGCCGCGGTGTCCGACAGATCCACCGCCCACGCCTCGCCGCCGATCTGCGCCGCCAGCGCCTGGGCACCGTCCGCGTCGACGTCGCAGACCACCACGTCGGCGCCGTGACCGGCCAGCTCGCGCGCCACGGCCGCGCCGATGCCGCTGGCGGCACCGGTCACGAGCGCCTTCCGGCCGGTCAGGCCGACGCCGTCGTCGTCTCTCATGCCTTGCAACCTATGTAGCCGACGACGGCGCCCCGATGGCTGATGTCCACATAGTTCGTGCCGTCGAGGTGTGGGAGAGAGGTATTCGCTGCGCGTAGGGAAGGATGGCCGCGTGAGCGACTACCTCTCCGGACCCGGCCCCATCGCCCTCGCGCACCGCGGCGGCGGGCGCGAGGTCCCCGAGAACTCCCGGGCCGCCGTCGAGCACACCCTCGCGCTCGGCCTGGGCTACCTCGAGACCGACGTCCACGCGACTGCCGACGGGGTGGTGGTGCTCTCGCACGACCCGACCGTCGACCGCGTCACCGACGGCACCGGGGCGGTCGGGGAGATGGACTGGGACCGGCTGGCGACGCTGCGTGACGCCTCCGGCGAGCGGCTGCTGCGGCTGGACGAGCTGTTGAGCGACTACCCGGACCTGCGGGTGAACATCGACGCCAAGGACGACGCCGTCGTCGGGCCGCTGGTGGACACGCTCCGCGCGGCCGGTGCCCTGGACCGGGTGTGCCTGGCCTCCTTCTCGGACGAGCGGCTGCGGCGGCTGCGCGCGGAGCTCGGCCCTGGCGTCGCCACCAGCCTTGGCCGGCGGGACACCGCCCGGCTCGTGGCCGCGGCGCGGCTGGGCGCCCGGGTGCGCCGCTCGGTGGCCGGTCCGGCCCAGGGCGCCGTGTGCGTCCAGGTGCCCCCGCGCTACCGGGGCGTGCCGATCGTCACCCGACGCTTCGTCGCCACGGCCCACCGCCACGGGCTGGCCGTGCACGTCTGGACCGTCGACGAGCCCGCCGAGATGGTGCGCCTGCTCGACCTCGGCGTGGACGGCCTCATCAGCGACCGGCCCCGGGTGCTGCGCGAGGTGCTGACCGCACGGGGCGCGTGGCACTGAGACGCCCGGCCTGGCGGGGCGTCATGATGGCCCCATGAGCGTCGACGTCCGCACCGACCCGCGCAGCCTGCGCACGCTCGACGCCCTGCAGCACGCGCTGACCGAGACGGTCCGGACGACGCCGCTCAGCCAGGTCTCGGTGGCCGAGCTGTGCCGGCGTGCCGGGGTGCACCGCACCACGTTCTACAAGCACTTCGCGACGGTCACCGAGCTCGCGCGGGAGACCCTCGCCGACCTGCTCGCCAGGCTCGAGGTCCCGGACGGGCGCGACGACTACGACGCCTGGCTCACTGCCCTCCTGGACCACGTCGGTGCCCACCGGCGCACGTACGCCGGTCTGATCGGGCCCGACGGCGACCCCGCCCTCGTGCGGGCGGTGTGCGACCGGCTCGTCGTGCGTTCGGAGGAGGCGCTGCGCGCCCGCGTCGGCGCCGAGGTACCCGACGCGGACGTCGCCGTCGGCGCCCGCGTCCTCGGGTTCGGCGCGTACGGCGCGCTGGAGGCGGTGCTCCTCGAGGCGGACCCGGCCGGGACCGCGGCGGCGTTCCTCCGCTCGCTGTCGCTGCCGTGGTCCGACCGACGCGCGCCGGACCGGTCGTCTGTCTGAGCCGTTCGGCCCGGCCCGGGCAGGGACACGAGCTTCCCGCTCGGAACGCGAACCTCCACCCGGGAAGCGAGAGTCCCGACCCGGGACGCGAGCTCCCCGCCCGGGAAGCGTGAGTCCCCACCCGGGAAGCGTGAGTCCACACCCGGGAAGCGAAAAGTCCCCGCCCTGTGACAGGACGAGGACTCGGCCGTGCCCCCTACTGGATTCGAACCAGCGACCTTCTGCTCCGGAGGCAGACGCTCTATCCACTGAGCTAAAGGGGCGCCGCTGCGGACAGCGCTTGGCGATGTTATCAGCCGCGGGGACTGCTCTTCACCCTCCGTCCGGAGACCGGCCCCGTGGGGGAGCACTCCCCATCGGATCGGCGGATCCGGGCGCGACACGCCGGTCGGCCGAGACCTAACCTGGCAGGAGAGCATCGGGGGCACGAGCCTCCGCCGAGGAGGAGCAGCCATGTCCCAGACGCCGCCGCAGGGGCGCGACGACCAGCCGGACGGGCACCCCGCCGAACCCACGGACGACGTCGAACCTCCGGCAGGCGAACGGTCGACCGAGGCCAAGGACCGGCAGCCGACGCAGGTCTTCCCGGCGCAGCAGCCGCCTGCCGTCGGCCCGGACTCCCAGGACACGCGGGCCCTGCCGGTACAGCCTGAGTCCGCCGTCGGGCCGGACTCCCGGGCCACGCAGGCCTTCCCGGTGCAGCCGCCGTCCGCCGTCGGGCCGGACTCCCGGGCCACGCAGGCCCTGCCGGTGCAACCGCCGTCCGCCGTCGAGCCGGACTCCCAGGCAACGCAGGCCTTCCCGGCACAGCAGCCGCCCGCCGTCGGCCCTGACTCCCAGGCCACACAGACCCTGCCGGTGCAGCAACCACCCGCCGCCGTTCCTGGCGGCTACGCCGGCCCGCCCACGCCCGGAGGACCGGCAGGCGGTCCGCCGTACGGCGGTGCCGCGTACGGCGCCCAGGTGCCGTACGGCCAGGAGCCCGAGAAGAGAAACACCTGGCTGGTCCCGGCCGTCATCGGCGTCGCGGTGGTCGTGCTCGTGGCGGCCGCCGTGTTCTTCCTCACCCGTGGTCCTGGCGCCGAGCCGATCGCCTCGCCAACCGCGACCGCCGGGCAGCCCGAGAACGCCACCGACGGTGCGGCGCAGGACCCCACCGGCGACGCCGCGCAGGACTCGGACGCCGCGCAGGACCCGAACGACGGGACCGTCCAGGACCCTGCCGGTGACGCCACCGCGCCCGCAGCGGGCAGTGAGCCGACCGGGCAGACCACCGAGGACACCCGCGTGGTCAGTGCCGACCCGCTCGAGCCGAGGGTCGACACCACCGTCACGGAGACCGAGTTCACGCTGACCGACGCCGGCTGGACCGAGCACGGCGACGCCATGGCCGCCGGGGCGCGTGAGGCCATCAGCGGCACCTACTCCGACGGCTCGGTGGACGTGCCCGTCACCGCCGCCGCCTTCGAGAGCATCGAGGACCAGGACGCCTACAGCCAGCAGCTGATCGCCGAGCTCGACGAGTCGGGCGCCACGCAGCTGGAGGACGGTCCCGTCTACCCGGACGAGACCGGGCACTTCTGGGCGTACCTGCTCGCCGACGGCGTGACCACCACCGTCGTGTGGCAGACGGACGACGGCGTGGTGCTCAGCCTCACCGGCGACCCCCAGGCCGTCCCGACGATCTACTCCAACATGCTCATCTGACCTCGCCGCCGCGCAGGCGCCCGAGGCGCTGTGACGAGGGCCGCACCCCGAGGCCTGGGGTGCGGCCCTCGCCCGCTCCCGTCCGCCTACTACCCTGACCCACGTGACACCTGCCGAGCTCGCCGCACTCATCCGCTCCGTCCTCCTCGAGGTCGTCGCCGCCGGCGACGTCGCACTGAACGCCGAGGACGTCCCCGAGCCCCGGGTCGAGCGGCCCCGTCAGCGCGAGCACGGCGACTGGTCCACCAACGTCGCCATGCAGCTGGCCAAGAAGGCAGGCACCAACCCGCGCGCCCTCGCCGAGCTCCTCGCCGAGCGTCTGGGTGCGGCCGACGGCGTCGCGGCCGCCGAGGTCGCGGGCCCCGGCTTCCTCAACATCCGTCTCGAGGCCGGCGCGGCCGGGGAGCTGGCCCGCACCATCGTCGACGCCGGCAGGGACTACGGCCGCAACGAGGCGCTGGCCGGTCACGTCATCAACATGGAGTTCGTCTCGGCGAACCCCACGGGCCCGCTGCACATCGGCCACACCCGCTGGGCCGCCCTCGGCGACGCCCTCGTGCGCCTGCTGCGCGCCTCCGGCGCCGAGGTCACGCCCGAGTACTACATCAACGACGCCGGCGCCCAGATGGACAAGTTCGGCGCCTCGATCCTCGCCCGCGCCGCGGGCAACGAGGTCCCCGAGGGCGGGTACCGCGGCGAGTACGTCGCCGACCTGGCCGCCAAGGTCGTCGCCGAGCGCCCGGACCTGCTCGACCTGCCCGCCGAGGAGGCCGTCGCCGTCGCCCGCGAGGCCGGCTACCGGCTCCAGATGGCCGAGATCCGGCAGACCCTCGAGGCGTTCAACGTCCACTTCGACGTCTGGTTCTCCGAGCGCGAGCTGCACGCGGGCGGCGCCGTCGAGGCGGCCGTCGCACGGCTGCGCGAGCAGGGCCACGTCTTCGACGACGGCGGCGCGGTGTGGCTGCGCACCACCGACTTCACCGACGACAAGGACCGGGTGATGGTCCGCGCCGACGGCACGCCCACCTACTTCGCCGCAGACGCCGCCTACTACCTGTCGAAGAAGGACCGCGGCTTCACCGGGAAGATCTACCTGCTCGGCGCCGACCACCACGGCTACGTGAACCGGCTCAAGGCGCTTGCCTCCTGCGCCGGGGACGACCCCGAGCGCAACATCGAGATCCTCATCGGCCAGCTCGTCTCCGTGGCCGGTGCCCGGATGAGCAAGCGCGCGGGCAACATCATCGAGCTGCGCGACCTCATCGAGTGGATCGGCACCGACCCGGTCCGCTACACCCTGGCCCGGTTCCCGGCGGACTCCCCGCTGACCCTGGACGGGGAGAAGCTGCGCGAGCAGAACATGGACAACCCGGTCTACTACGTCCAGTACGCCCACGCACGCACCCGCAACGCCTCCCGCAACGCCGCCGAGCACGGTGTGCCGCGCGCGACGTTCGACCCGGCCCGGCTGGACCACCCCGCCGACGCCGCCCTGCTCGGGTCGCTCGGTCAGTTCCCCGAGGTCGTCGCGCACGCCGCCCGGCTGCGCGAGCCGCACCGCGTGGCGCGCTACCTCGAGCAGCTCGCCGCGGCCTACCACCAGTGGTACGGCCAGACCCGGATCTCCCCCCGCGGGGAGGATCCCGTCGACGCCGGGCACACGGCGCGTCTGTGGCTCAACGACGCCACCACCCAGGTGCTCGCCAACGGCCTCGACCTGCTCGGCGTCTCCGCCCCGGAGCGGATGTGAGCGGCGCGCACGCGGCGGGCGCAGACCGGCGTCCCCTCCCGGCCCCCGAGCCCGACGGCACCCCCGGCGGGGTGTGGTCCACCGGCGTGCGCAGGGGCGACGACGGTGCGCTCGCCGTCGCCAGCCTCGACCTGAGCGACCTGGCGGCCGAGCACGGCACACCCGCCTACGTCCTGGACGAGGCCGACGTGCGTGCCCGGGCGCGCGCCTTCGCGTCGGCGTTCGACGCGGCCTTCGCCGAGGACGCCGGGCTGGCTGGTGCGGACGTCTACTACGCCGGCAAGGCCTTCCTCTCCCTCGCCGTCGCCCGGTGGGTTCACGAGGAGGGCCTGCGGATCGACACGTCCACCGACGGCGAGCTCGCGGTGGCGATCCGCGCCGGTGTGCCCGGCGAGGCGATCGGCCTGCACGGCAACAACAAGTCCGACGAGGAGATCCGGACCGCGCTGGCGCACGGCGTCGGACGCATCGTCGTCGACTCCCTCGTGGAGATCGAGCGGGTCGGTGCGCTCGCCGCCGCGGCCGGGGTGCGCGCCCCCGTCATGGTGCGGGTGACGACGGGCGTCCACGCCGGCGGCCACGACTTCATCGCCACCGCCCACGAGGACCAGAAGTTCGGTCTCTCGCTGGCCTCGGGCGCCGCGGGCAAGGCGGTCGAGCAGATCCTCGCCGACGACGACCTCGAGCTGGTCGGCCTGCACTCCCACATCGGCAGCCAGATCGTCGACCTCGCCGGGTTCGAGGTCGCTGCCCGCGCCGTCCTCGGCCTGCGCGCCGACGTCGCAGCCAGGACCGGGTACCTCGTGCCCGAGGTCGACCTCGGCGGCGGCTACGGCATCCGGTACACCGCGGCGGACGACGTCCCGCCCACCCCGGAGCAGATCGCGACCACCCTCGCCGACGCCGTCCGCCGGACCTGCGCCGACCTCGGCACCCCGGTGCCGCGCATCTCCGTCGAGCCCGGCCGCTCGGTCGTCGGTCCGGCCGGGCTGACGCTGTACACGGTCGGCACCGTCAAGGACGTCGCGCTCGACGACGGCGGCACCCGAACGTACGTCAGCGTCGACGGCGGGATGAGCGACAACATCCGCCCGGCCCTGTACGACGCCGCGTACACCGCGGCCCTGGCCGGGCGGACCTCCGACGCCCCGGACGTCACCGCGCGGGTGGTGGGCAAGCACTGTGAGAGCGGGGACATCGTGGTGACGGACGTCGCACTGCCCGCCGACGTCCGCGCGGGCGACCTGCTCGCGGTGCCCGCGACCGGGGCGTACGGCCGCTCCATGGCGAGCAACTACAACATGGTCGCCCGCCCGCCGGTGCTCGCCGTGCGCGACGGCCGGGCCCGGGTGCTCGTGCGTCGCGAGACCCTCGAGGACCTCCTCGGCCTCGACCAGGGCTGACCTGCTCGGCCCGCCCGGTGCCCGGAACCTCGACCGTCCGGTGCCGCGTCCGGTGCCCGGCGCCTCGACCGGCCGGTGCCGCGCCCGGCGCACCCAGCGCCTCGACGGCCGGTGCCGCGTCCGGTGCCCGGCGCCTCGACGGCCGGTGCCGCGTCCGGCGCAGCCGCCGACGCGGCCCCTCAGCGCCGGAGGGGCGCGGTCCGTCCGGCAGTGCACCCGGCAGCGGGCCCATCCGGCGGACAGCGTGCGGGTCCGCGGCCCCTGACCCCTATCCTGACCAGCGTTACCGCCCGACGTGGCCCAGCGCCACTGACCGATTCGGCCAGTTCGGCCAGGCACGTCGGCGACAGTCGAGAGGAGAAGCCGGTGAGCACACCGACCGACCGGAAGGACGACGTCGCCGGCGGCGTCGTGCGCATCGCCCTGCTCGGCTGCGGCACGGTGGGCAGCCAGGTGGTGCGCCTGCTCGGTGAGCACGCCGCGGACCTGCAGGCCCGCGCCGGTGCCCGCCTGGAGCTGGTCGGCATCGCGGTGCGCGACACGGCTGGCGAGCGGGCGCCCTGGGTGCCGCGCGAGCTGCTCACCGACGACGCCGCGGGCCTGGTCGCCCGCGCGGACGTGGTCGTCGAGCTCGTCGGCGGCATCGAGCCCGCGCGCACGCTCGTGCTCCAGGCGCTGGAGTCCGGCGCCACGGTCGTGACGGGCAACAAGGCGCTGCTGGCCGCCCACGGTCCCGCCCTGCACGGCGCGGCCGCGAGGGGCGGCGCGGACCTGTACTACGAGGCCGCCGTCGCCGGGGCCGTGCCGGTCGTCTACGGCCTGCGCGAGTCCCTCGCCGGCGACAACGTCAACGCCGTCCTCGGCATCGTCAACGGCACCACGAACTTCATCCTCGACGAGATGGCGACCAACGGCCTGAGCTTCGACCAGGCCGTTGCCCTCGCCCAGGAGCTGGGCTACGCCGAGGCCGACCCGAGTGCCGACGTCGACGGGCACGACGCCGCGGCGAAGGCGGCGATCCTGGCGTCGCTCGCGTTCCACACCCGCGTGAGCATCGACGACGTGCCGGTCACCGGCATCCGCGACGTCACCGCGGAGCAGATGGCCCAGGCGGCCGAGTCCGGCCACGTCATCAAGCTGCTCGCGGTGGCCCGGCTGAACCGGGACGCCCGCGGCATCAGCGTGCGGGTGCACCCTGCCCTCCTGCCGGCCACCCACCCGCTCGCCGCCGTCCGCGGAGCCTTCAACGCCGTCGTCGTCGAGGCCGAGTCCGCGGGACGGCTGATGTTCTACGGCCAGGGGGCCGGCGGCGCCCCGACCGCGTCCGCCGTGCTCAGCGACGTGGTGGCCGCCGCCGGGCACAAGGTGCACGGCGGGCACGCCCCGCGCGAGTCGACCTACGCCCAGCTGCCCGTGCTCGGACCCGAGTCGACGGCGGCCCGCACCCAGGTCCAGATCGGCCTGGCGGACGAGCCGGGCACCCTGGCGGCGGTCGCCGGCATCTACGGCGACAACGGGGTCTCGATCGAGAGCGTGCACCAGCAGCGCTCCGACGACGGCGTCGCCCGCATCACCATCATCAGCCACGTCTCCACCGAGGCGGCGCTGGAGCGGACCGTGGCGGGGCTGGCCGAGGAGCCCCGCGTGCACGAGGTCATCTCGGTGACGAGAGTCGAGGGAGAATGATGGCCCACCTGTGGCGAGGCGTGATCGAGGAGTACCGCGCACGGCTGCCGATCGGCGACGGCGACCCGGTCGTCACCCTCGGCGAGGGCGGCACGCCCCTGGTGCCCGCGCCGGCCCTGAGCGCACGCGTCGGCGCCGAGGTCCACGTCAAGGTCGAGGGGGCGAACCCCACCGGCTCCTTCAAGGACCGCGGCATGACCATGGCGATGTCGAAGGTGGCGGCGACGGACACCGAGCTGGTCGTCTGCGCCTCGACGGGCAACACCTCCGCCTCGGCCGCGGCTTACGCGGTCGCCGCCGGGCTGCGCTGCGCCGTCGTCCTGCCCGCGGGAAAGATCGCCGCCGGCAAGCTGGCCCAGGCCATCGTGCACGGGGCCACCCTGGTGGCGGTGGACGGCAACTTCGACGACTGCCTGCGCATCGTGCGCGAGATGGCCGAGAGCCACCCGGTCGCGCTGGTCAACTCGGTCAACCCCTTCCGCCTGCAGGGCCAGAAGACCGCCGCGTTCGAGGTGGTCGACGCCCTCGGGGACGCCCCGGACATCCACGTGCTGCCCGTCGGCAACGCCGGCAACATCTCCGCGTACTGGATGGGCTACAACGAGTACGCCGGGCGCACCACCGCAGCCTCCGTCGACGACGCCGCCACCCGGCTCGCGCCGGTGGCCACGAAGGTCCCGCAGATGTGGGGCGTGCAGGCCGAGGGCGCCGCGCCGTTCGTGAAGGGCGCCCCCGTGGAGCACCCCGAGACGGTCGCCACCGCGATCCGCATCGGCAACCCGGCGTCGTGGGCGTACGCCGAGGCGGCCCGGGACGACTCCGGCGGCTGGATCGACGCGGTCAGCGACGCCCAGATCCTCGACGCCCAGTCAGTCCTCGCTGCGGAGGTGGGGGTGTTCGTCGAGCCCGCGTCCGCCGCCTCCGTGGCCGGCCTGCTGCAGGCCGCCGAGCACGGCAAGGTCCCCGCCGGCGCGAGGGTGGTATGCACCGTCACCGGCAACGGGCTCAAGGACACCGCCACCGCGCTGGGCTCCACCGAGGTCGAGCCGCAGGTCATCGCCCCGACCCTCGAGTCCGCCGTCGCGGCTCTCGGCCTCTAGAGACGCCGATGCGGCTCGTGCGCGACGAGGTGCGGGTGCGCGTCCCGGCCACCTCCGCCAACCTCGGACCCGGGTTCGACTCCTTCGGCCTGGCCCTGGGGGTCTGGGACGAGGTGACCGTGCGCGCGGTCGCCGGAGCCACCACGGTCACCGTCGTGGGGGAGGGGGCCCAGGGCCTGCCCGACGGCGAGGAGCACCTCGTCGTCCGGGCGGTGCGGCTCGGTCTGGACGCGGTCGGCGCACCGCAGGCCGGGCTGGAGCTGACCTGCCACAACGCGATCCCGCACGGTCGGGGGATGGGCTCGTCCGCGGCGGCCGTGGTCGCCGGGCTGGTGGCGGCCCGCGGGCTCGTCTCCGAGCCGGAGTCGCTCGACGACGACGCCGTCCTCGCCCTGGCGTGCCGGCTCGAGGGACACCCGGACAACGCCGCACCGGCGCTGCTCGGCGGGGCCACCGTGGCCTGGGAGGACGCCGACGGCGCCCGCGCCGCGAGCGTCCCGGTCGCACCCTCGCTGCGCCCGACCGTCCTCGTGCCCGCCACGCAGCTGCTGACGCGCACCGCCCGGGCCGCGCTGCCGACGCAGGTGCCGCACGCCGACGGTGCGTTCAACGCCGCGCGCGCGGCCCTGCTGGTCCTGGCACTCGGCGGGCGCAACGAGCTGCTGATGGCCGCCACGGAGGACCGGCTCCACCAGGCCTACCGGGCGGAGGCGATGCCGGCGACGCTCGAGGCCGTGCGCGCGATGCGCGAGGCGGGCTGGCCCGCCGTGGTCTCCGGCGCCGGCCCCAGCGTGCTCGTCCTCGACCGGCTCGACGCCGCGACGGCCCGTGCGCTGGAGCAGCACGGCTGGCAGGTCCTCGACCCCGGGGTGCCACCGCGGGGTGCGCACCTGCTCTGACACGGGGGCGCGGGCTCGCCGACCGCCGGTAGCGGCCGCCTCCGGGCGCGAGCTCGCCCGCCCGCCGGCTCGCCGACCCGGGCGCCGGCCTTGCCCCGACCGCCGGTAGCGGCCGTCTCGAGCGGCGGCGTCCCACCGGCGATTCGTGCGTCGAGACCCCAGTGGACTGCTACGATTGGCGTGCACCGACTCCCTGCGGACGTCTTCCGCGCACCTGGGTGCGTCTACCGCGTCTTCGTACAGACGGAGCAACTGCCCCGACCGCCGCGCACTGTCGTGCCGCGTGCTTCCCCGGGGCCCTCACAACCTCCCAGCCATCCCGGTTGGGTACCCCCACCCGCGTCCGTGCACCCGGACGTTGCACCGAGGGAAGGAACCTCGTGACCGAATCTGTCGACGCCCCCCAGAGCGCTGGCGCCACCGCCCCGGCCGCCAAGGGCGGCTCGTTGACCACCATGCGTCTGCCCGAGCTCCAGGCCGTCGCCACCGAGCTCGGCCTCAAGGGCACCGCGAAGATGCGCAAGAGCGACCTGATCGCCGCCATCCGCGAGGCCCGGGGCAGCGCGCCCGCGAACGGCGCCGGCCGGACCCGCACCCCGAAGGCAGCCCCGGCCGAGGGCGAGCGCGCGCCGCGCACCAAGGCCCCCGCCCGGACCGCCGCACCGGCCGCGGAGCGCACCGCACCGGCTCCGGAGCGGACCGCCCCGGCCTCGGAGCGGACCGCCGCCCCGACGCACACCGAGCAGACGCTCCCGTTCGAGACCCCGGAGGCCCCTGCCCGCGCGGAGAGCGCCGAGCGGCCCCGTCGCGCCTCTCGCCGGGCCACCGCACCGGCCAGCGCCCCGACGGGTGCGCCGTCGGGTGCCGAGACGCAGGGCGCCCCGGCACCGAACGACGACGCCAAGGAGGCGCTCAAGCGTGAGCTGGCCGAGCGCGCCGCACGTGTCGACCCTGCCGGTGAGTCCGAGGAGGAGCGCGCCCGCCGTGCCCTCGACGCGCTCGGGGAGGCGGCCTCGCGCCGTCGTCAGGACGACTCCGGTCAGGACCGTCGCGGCCAGGACGGCCACGACCGTCGCCAGGGCGAGGCGGACCGGCGCGACGGCGGCCAGGACGGCGGCCAGAACGGCCAGCAGGGCAACCGCACCCGTCGGGACGACGACGACGGCAGCGGCCGCGGACGCCGGCGCAGCCGGGACCGCAGCCGCGGCGACCGCAAGCGTCGCGGTGGCCGGGGTCAGGACTTCGGCTACGACGAGCCCGTCGAGGTGGGCGAGGACGACGTGCTGCTGCCGGTCGGCGGCATCCTCGACGTCCTCGACAACTACGCGTTCGTGCGCACCTCGGGCTACCTGCCCGGCGCCAACGACGTCTACGTGACGCTGGGGCAGGTCAAGAAGAACGGTCTGCGCCGCGGCGACGCGATCACCGGCGCCGTGCGTCAGCCCCGCGAGGGCGAGCAGCAGGGCCAGCGGCAGAAGTTCAACGCCCTGGTCCGCCTGGACACGGTCAACGGCATGAGCGTCGAGCAGGCCCGCAGGCGGCCCGACTTCGCCAAGCTCACGCCGCTGTACCCGCAGGACCAGCTGCGCCTGGAGACCACCCCCAAGGCCATCACGCCCCGCGTGATCGACCTCGTCGCCCCCATCGGCAAGGGTCAGCGCGGCCTGATCGTCTCCCCGCCCAAGGCGGGCAAGACGATCATCATGCAGCAGATCGCCAACGCCATCGCGATCAACAGCCCGGAGGTCCACCTCATGGTGGTGCTCGTCGACGAGCGCCCCGAGGAGGTCACGGACATGGAGCGGATGGTCAAGGGCGAGGTCATCGCCTCGACCTTCGACCGTCCGGCCTCGGACCACACGGTCGTCGCCGAGCTGGCCATCGAGCGGGCCAAGCGGCTCGTCGAGCTGGGCCAGGACGTCGTGGTGCTGCTGGACTCCCTCACCCGCCTCTCGCGGGCGTACAACCTCGCCGCGCCCGCGTCGGGCCGCATCCTCTCCGGCGGTGTGGACGCCTCGGCGCTGTACCCGCCGAAGAAGTTCTTCGGTGCAGCGCGCAACATCGAGAACGGCGGCTCGCTCACCATCCTGGCCTCGGCCCTGGTGGAGACGGGTTCGAAGATGGACGAGGTCATCTTCGAGGAGTTCAAGGGCACCGGGAACATGGAGCTGCGCCTGTCGCGGAACCTGGCGGACAAGCGGATCTTCCCCGCCGTCGACGTCAACGCCTCGGGCACCCGCCGCGAGGAGCTGCTCATGGGCTCCGAGGAGCTCAAGATCATGTGGAAGCTGCGTCGGGTCCTGGGCGCGCTGGACCAGCAGCAGGCGATCGACCTGCTGCTCGGCAAGCTCCGGGAGACGAACTCCAACGCGGAGTTCCTCATGACGGTCCAGAAGACCACCCCGACGCCGTCGCACGACCCCGAGCTGGCGATCCGCTGAGAGATCGCTCACAACCGGTGGCCGCACGCCCCGGCAGGAACAGGGCGGGCGGCGCCGGTGTTGCACCACCGGTACCGACCCGCGGGCACGGTCTGGCACAATGTCTCGTCGGCCTCCGGTTCACGTGCGCGAGCGGCGTACGACCCGGGGCACTCACGAACCTAGGAGAACAGTCATGAAGCAGGGCATCCACCCCGAGTACGTGACCACCACGGTCACCTGTACCTGTGGGAACACCTTCACCACCCGCAGCACCGCCACGTCGGGCGAGATCCACGCCGACGTGTGCAGCGCCTGCCACCCGTTCTACACGGGCAAGCAGAAGATCCTCGACACCGGTGGTCGCGTGGCCCGCTTCGAGGCCCGCTACGGCAAGAAGCAGAAGTAGCGACCCACCAGCGCCGGCGGTGACGCCGCGGACCAGCTCCGCGGCTCCCGCCGGCGTTGTCGTATGCCGGGGCGAGCGAGAGGGACTGGACCATGAGCGAGGACGTCGCGGGGATCGAGCCGCTGCTGACTGAGCACGCCGAGATCGAGCGCGCCCTGGCCGACCCGGCCGTCCACGCCGACGCCGGCCGCGCCCGCACGCTCGGTCGCCGCTACGCCGAGCTGGGGCGCATCGTCCACGCCTACCGCGCGTGGCAGGAGGCCGACGGCGACCTCACGGCTGGTCGCGAGCTCGCTGCGGCAGACGAGCCGTTCGCCGAGGAGCTCCCGGCCCTGGAGGCGGCGGCCGAGGAGGCCGCCGAGACCCTGCGGCGGGTCCTCGTGCCCACCGACCCCGACGACGCCCGGGACGTGATCCTCGAGGTCAAGGCGGGGGAGGGCGGGGAGGAGTCGGCACTCTTCGCCGGCGACCTCCTGCGCATGTACCTGCGCTTCGCCGAGCGCCAGGGCTGGGCAGCCCAGATCATCACGGCAACCGAGTCCGACCTCGGCGGCTACAAGGACGTCTCGGTGGCCATCAAGACCAAGGGCGTGCCGCAGGACCCGACCGAGGGCGTGTGGGCGCACCTGAAGTACGAGGGCGGCGTGCACCGCGTCCAGCGGGTGCCGGTGACGGAGTCCCAGGGCCGCATCCACACCTCCGCCGCGGGCGTCCTGGTGCTGCCCGAGGTCGACGACCCCGGCGAGGTCGAGATCGACCCGAACGACCTGCGCATCGACGTCTACCGGTCCTCCGGGCCCGGCGGCCAGTCGGTCAACACGACCGACTCGGCGGTACGCATCACCCACGAGCCGACCGGGATCGTGGTCTCGATGCAGAACGAGAAGTCCCAGCTGCAGAACCGCGAGCAGGCCATGCGGGTGCTGCGCGCCCGGCTGCTCGCCGCCCGGCAGGAGGAGGCCGCCGCCGCGGCGTCGGAGCAGCGCCGCTCGCAGGTGCGCACCGTGGACCGCTCCGAGCGGATCCGCACCTACAACTTCCCGGAGAACCGGATCGCCGACCACCGCACCGGGTACAAGGCCTACAACCTCGAGGCGGTGCTCGACGGCGACCTCGGCCCGGTCATCGCCTCGGCCGTCGAGATGGACGAGGCCGAGCGCCTCGCCGCTGCCGCTGCGGGCCAGTGAACCCCCCAGACCCCGCGGAGCGGCCGGCGCGCCCCTCGCGCGACGGTGCTGGGCGGCCGGAGCCCGTCTGGCGTGAAGGGCCCGGGACGGAGCCCAGCCGACGCGACGGCGCCGGGCGGCCGGAGCCCAGCTGGGGCGACGGCGCCGGGCGGTCCGAGCCCAGCAGACATGACGGTGCCAGGCGGCCGGAGCCCAGCTGGCGCGACGCCGTCCGCGGCGCCACCGACCTGCTCACCGACGCCGGAGTGCCGTCCCCCGCGGTGGACGCACGGCTGCTCGCCGAGCATCTCCTGGGCGGCCCGCTCGTGCTCGCCCCGGCCGTCGACACCGAGCTGCTCGCTCGGTACGCGGAGCTGGTCCGCCGGCGCGGTCGGCGCGAGCCGCTGCAGCACATCACCGGCACCATGGCGTTCCGCCACCTGGTGCTGCACGCCGCTCCCGGTGCTTTCGTCTCTCGGCCTGAGACCGAGGTCGTCGCCGGTGTCGCCGTCGACGCCGCTGGTGCGGTCGCGGCCGGCGGGCGCATCCCCGTGGTGGTCGACCTGTGCACCGGCTCGGGCGCGATCGCCCTCGCCGTGGCCACCGAGGTGCCCGGCTCCGTGGTGCACGCCGTCGAGCTCTCGGACGCCGCCCTGGCGGTGGCCCGTCGCAACGTCGCCGACCTAGCCCCGGACGTGCACCTGGTGGCCGGCGACGCCGCCACCGCGCTGCCCGAGCTCGACGGGACGGTGGACGTCGTCGTGTCCAACCCGCCGTACATCCCCCCGGACGCCGTCCCGGTCGACGTCGAGGTCCGCGAGCACGACCCCGACGTCGCGCTCTACGGCGGCGGTCCCGACGGGTTGACCGTGCCGCGCGCCGTCGTCGCCACCGCCGCCCGGCTGCTGCGCCCCGGCGGGGTGCTCGTGATGGAGCACGCCGAGGTGCAGTCCGCGGCGGTGCGCGAGATCGTCCGCGCGGCCGGGCTGGGGCAGGTCACCACCGGGGTGGACCTGACCGGCCGCGACCGGTACGTCAGCGCCCGGCGCGGCTGAGGGCTCGACTGGATGCGTGTGCGCTCGGCGCGGCTGAGGTGCTTGACCGGCGCGTGTGCGCTCGGCGCGGCTGAGGTGCTTGACCGGCGCGTGTGCGCTCGGCGCGGCTGAGGTGCTTGACCGGCGCGTGTGCGCTCGGCGCGGCTGAGGTGCTTGACCGGTACGTCGGAGCGTGCGGGGCTGAGGTGCTTGACCGGCGCGTCAGCGCGTGCCGCCCCTGAGGCTCCCTGTGCCTCCGCTCGCCGAGGTGCCACCGCTTGCCCGTGCTGGGCGCAAACTTCACTGCCGATGTGGTCGCTATAGCAACCACATCGGCAGTGAAATTACCGGGATCAGGCGCATCGACCGGGGATCAGGCGCATCGACCGGGGTCTGGCACATCGCGCGGTGATCAGGCGCATCGACCGTGGGTGAGCCACATCGACCAGTGATCAGGCACATCGACCAGAGGTCAGGCACATCGACCGTGGCTGCCGAGTCAGGTGCGGGCGATCCGACGGGCGAGGATGAGCCCCAGCGCCACGCCGACCACGTCCGCGAGCACGTCGAACGGGTCCCCGCTGCGGCCAGGTAGCACGGCGTGCTGGAGCACCTCGCTGACCACCGCGTGGGCCAGGCCGAAGCCGATGACCAGGCCGGGACGCAGGCCGGCACGGAGGCCCGTGAGCGTCACCGCCGCAAACACCACGG
This sequence comes from Georgenia subflava, assembly GCF_009193155.1. GTDB lineage: Bacteria > Actinomycetota > Actinomycetes > Actinomycetales > Actinomycetaceae > Georgenia > Georgenia subflava. Next base: position 114,247 of record NZ_VUKD01000005.1, on the reverse strand, counting down.
CGTGACCGAGCTTGTCCAGTCCGGGGACGTCGGTCGGCCCCACGTCGGGGAGCCGGGGCGCGTACAGCACGAGCAGCTGGAGGGCGACGGCGACGCCCAGCAGGATACGTGCCCGGGTGCCGGGCCGCGCGGCGGCGGGTGGGGCGTCGGGCGGCGGGGTGGCGGTCATCTCACCGGTGAGGATGTCACGACCGCCGCGACGTCGTGAAAGACTCACCTGCGTGAGCGTGTACGACTGCAATGACGAGACGCAGCGCAGCGCCGGTCTCGATGACGCCGTCACCGCACTAGGCCGGGGTGCGCTCGCGGTGCTGCCGACCGACACGGTCTACGGACTGGCCGCCGACGCCTTCGACGCCCGTGCCGTCGCCCTTCTGCTCAGCACCAAGGGACGCGGCCGCCAGATGCCGCCGCCGGTGCTGGTCGGCTCGGCCGCCACGCTCGACGGGCTGGCCACCGAGGTGCCCGACGTCGTGCGCGATCTCGTGGAGGCCTTCTGGCCCGGCCCGCTGACGATCATCTGCCTGGCCCAGCCGTCCCTGGCGTGGGACCTGGGCGACACGGATGGCACCGTGGCGCTGCGCATGCCCGCGGACCCCACGGCGCTGGCGCTGCTGCGCCGGACCGGACCGCTTGCCGTGTCGTCGGCGAACCTCTCCGGGCAGCCGGCGGCGACCACGGCGGCCGAGGCCGTGGAGTACTTCGGCGACGCCGTCGCCGTCTACCTCGACGCCGGGACGGCCGGCGGTGGGACGGCCTCGACCATCGTCGACGCCACCGCCGAGCGGCTGCTGATCGTGCGCGAGGGAGCTCTGAGCCGCGCCGAGCTGGCCGCCGTCGCGCCCGAGCTCGAAGAGGAGGCTGCCCCGGTGACCGGGTCGGGCGGCGACGACGGTGCAGCGGCGATCGGTGACGGGACCGCCGGGGACGGGACCGCTAGTGACGGGGCCGCCGGTGATGGGACCGCTAGTGACGGGGCCGCCGGTGATGGGACCGCTAGTGACGGGGCCGCCGGGGACGGGACCGCTAGCGACGGGGCCGCCGGTGGCAGGGCTGGCGGCCACGGGATCGCTGGCGACGGGAGCGCCGGTGACGGGAGCGCCGGCGGGACCAAGCCTGCCGCCGGGACCAGCCGGGGGCCCGGTGACCACGCCACCACCGCCGAGGGGGATGACGGCCCGCCGTGAGGGTCTACCTGCTCGTCATGCTCACGGCGGCCGCCGTGACCTTCCTCGTCACACCGCTGGTCCGCCGGCTCGCCCGCCTGACCCGTGCCCTGACCCCGGTGCGCAGCCGCGACGTGCACACCGTGCCGACGCCGCGCCTGGGCGGCCTGGCGATGCTCGCCGGCCTCGCCGTCGCGCTGCTCGTCGCCTCGCGCGTGCCCTTCCTCGACGAGGTCTTCTCGGAGACGTCGACGGCGTGGGCGATCCTCGGCGGCGCCGCCCTGGTCTGCCTGCTCGGTGTGGCGGACGACATCTGGGACCTCGACTGGATGACGAAGCTCGCCGGGCAGGTGCTGGCCGCCGGTTTCATGGCCTGGCAGGGCGTCCAGCTGATCACCTTCCCGATCTTCGGGCTCACCATCGGATCGAGCCGGCTGTCCCTGTTCGCGACGATCCTCGTGGTGGTCGTCGCCATCAACGCCGTCAACTTCGTCGACGGCCTCGACGGCCTCGCCGCCGGGATGATCGCGATCGGTGGCGGCGCCTTCTTCGTCTACAGCTACCTCCTCACCCGGGACGCGTCGCCGGGCAACTACGCGAACCTCGCCACGGCGGTCATCGCCGCGCTGGTGGGAGTCTGTCTGGGCTTCCTGCCGCACAACTTCAACCCGGCGAAGATCTTCATGGGCGACTCCGGGGCCATGCTGCTCGGCCTCACGGTGGCCGCCGCGGCGATCGTGGTGACCGGTCAGATCGACCCGGCGACGGTCAACACCACCGCCGTGCTGCCCGCCTACGTGCCGATCGTGCTGCCCGTGGCCGTGCTGCTGCTGCCCCTGCTGGACATGACGTTGGCCGTCTTCCGCCGGATGCGGGCGGGCCAGTCGCCGTTCCACCCCGACCGGATGCACCTGCACCACCGGCTGCTCGACCTCGGGCACAGCCACCGTCGAGCGGTGCTCATCCTGTACCTGTGGACCGCCGTCTTCGCCTTCACCGCCGTCGCTCTGGCGGTGATCCCGACGGCGTACGTCGCCGCCGGGGCGGGCGCCGCCGTCGTCGTCGCGGCCGTCATCACGTACAACCAGCTGCCCGGGCTGCGCGGGCGCCGGGCCCGTGCCGAGGTCGCCCGGCACGCCACGGCCGGCCCGGCCGGGGTGGCCGGCCCGTCGGCTCGCACCGGCCCGTCGGGCTCCACCGGCCCGTCGGCCCTCACCGGTCCGTCGGCACCCACCGTCCCGCCGGCCGGCGCCGGCCCGTCGGCCTCTACCGGCTCGTCGGCCCGCACCGGTTCCGCACCGACCGCACCGGCACCCACCGGCGCGCAGGCACCCACCGCACCGGCACCCACCGGCCCGCCGGCACCCACCGGAACGGCACGACCGACCGGCCCGCTCTCCGGTGGGGTGCAGCCGGGAGACGCCGTGGCCGGCACGACTCGATCGGCAGACGCCGCGGCCGGCGCGGCACAGCCGACCGGTCCGGTGGCCGCCGCCGCGTCGAACCGTGACACCGTCAGCTCCGCACCCGACCACGAGGAACCCACCCGATGAACGAGACCACCCGTGCGACCCGCAACATGTACGAGGTCATCCTGCGCCAGCTGATCGTGCTGGTGGCCGTCCTGGCGGCCGGGGGCTCCGTCGTCGGCTATCTCGTGGCCGGCCTGCCCGGCGTCTGGGGAGCGCTCATGGGCGCCGCGATCGCGGCCCTCTTCACGCTCGGCACGGTCATCACGATGATGCGCACCGCGGACCGGCCGGTGCACGTGATGAGCGCGGCGATGGTCGGCGGGTGGATCGTGAAGATGATCCTGCTCTTCGCCGTCCTTCTCATCGTGCGAGACCGCGACTTCTACTCGCCGGGCGTCTTCTTCGTCGTGCTCGCCCTGGCGATCCTGGGTTCGCTGGCGATCGAGTTCCGCGCGATCCTGACCGCGCGCATCCCGACCGTGGAGCCGACCGGCGGTCACGGCGCGCAGGCACCGGGGGAGCGGCCGACCGATCCGGACGACATTCGTCCGGCGTAGGTCGGCTGGTCACGAGCACTGCCCGGAATGCGTTAGGCTCGTGGGGGTTCCCAGCGCACAGGTCCATCGTCGAGCGTGCCCGGGGGACTCCTGATGCCCGATCGAGACACCAGGGGGACGTCCTGTCTGCCGTAACGATGCCGACGCTCACCGCCTCTGCACCGGTTCTTGCCGCTGCTGAGGGTGAGAGCGGGTTCCACCCGCCCTCGCTGGCGGACTTCTTCCCGCCGGCCATCTTCGGCGACGGGACCCTCTTCGAGTTCAACCGGATCTCGCTGGTCCGGGTCATCGCCACCGTGCTGCTCGTCGTGCTGTTCTGGCTGGCGGCCCGCAACACGAAGCTGGTGCCCGGCCGGGCCCAGTCGGTCGGCGAGCTCGCTCTCGGGTTCGTCCGCGGGAACGTGGCCGAGGAGGTGCTGGGCAAGGACCTGGGCCGGAAGTACACGCCCCTGCTCTGCGTCATCTTCTTCGGCGTCCTGTTCATGAACATCACGGGCGTGATCCCGTTCCTGAACATCGCCGGCAGCTCGGTCATCGGCTTCCCGCTGCTCATGGCGCTGATCGCCTATGTCGCGTTCATCTACGCGGGCGTCAAGGCGCACCACGGCGGCGGCAAGTTCCTGAAGTCGCAGCTGTTCCCGCCCGGGGTCCCGTGGCCGATCTACATCATCCTGGCGCCGATCGAGTTCCTCTCGACGTTCATCCTGCGCCCGGCCACGCTCACCATCCGACTCCTGGCCAACATGCTGTCCGGGCACCTGCTGCTCGTGCTCTGCTTCGGTGCCACGCACTACCTCTTCTTCGAGGCGTCCGGTGCGATGACCCCGTTCGGCGTGGGCACCCTCGCGGCCGGCTTCGCCTTCACCCTGTTCGAGATCTTCATCGCGGCGCTGCAGGCGTACATCTTCACCCTGCTCACCGCGGTGTACATCAACCTGTCCGTCGAGTCCCACTAGCACCACCGCTCGTCGGTGCCCGAGGGCAAGACCGGCGTGAGGACCCCACCATGACGAGCCGGGAAGCACCCGGTCCGCACAAAGGAAGGAAGAGCTCCTGATGGAGATCACCGGAGACATCGCCACCATCGGGTACGGCCTCGCCACGATCGGCCCCGGCATCGGCATGGGCATCCTGGTCGGCAAGACCCAGGAGGCGGTCGCCCGCCAGCCCGAGCTGCGCGGCCCGCTGACCACCAACATGTTCATCGGTATGGCCCTCGTCGAGGCCCTCGGCCTCATCGGCCTGGCTGCAGGCTTCGTCTTCTGATGCAGCCCGCGGCCCTGGTGCGCGCGGAGGTGGACGGACACGTCCTCCTCCCCGCCACCTACGACATCATCTGGTCGGCGGTGTGCATCGCAGTCATCGCGTTCTTCCTGGTGAAGTACGCGGTGCCGCGGCTGACCGCCGCGCTGGACGAGCGCGCCGAGAAGATCGAGTCCGGTCTCCAGCACGCCGAGAAGGCCGAACAGGCCGCGGCAGCGGCGGAGGAGCGGATCGCCGAGGAGCTGGGCCAGGCCCGGCGCGAGGCGGCCGAGATCCGCGAGAAGGCACAGGACGAGGGCAAGGCCATCGTCACCGAGGCGCGGGCCAAGGCCCAGACCGAGGCCGACCGCGTCACCGAGGGCGCCGCCCGTCAGGTGGAGGCGGACCGTCAGGCCGCGCAGATCTCGCTGCGCACCGACGTCGGGATGCTCGCCACCGAGCTCGCGTCCCGCATCGTGGGTGAGTCGGTCAACGACCACGCCCTCCAGTCGCGCGTCATCGACCGCTTCCTCGACGAGCTCGAGGCCGAGACGGCCGAGCAGAGCGCCACGGCGAACCGGGAGGCGTGATGCGGGCGAGCAGCCAGGCGGCCCTCGACCTGGCGCGGGAGCGGTGGGAGCCGGTCCTGCGCGAGGTGGGGCAGCGTGCCCTCGGCCTCGGCCAGCAGCTCTTCGGCGTCGTGGACACCCTCGACTCCTCCGTGGCGCTGCGGCGTGCGCTGACCGAGCCGTCCCGTGACGGCTCGGACAAGGCCCGCGTCGCCCAGGCGGTGCTCGGCGGCAAGGTCGACCCAGAGCTCCTGGACCTCGCCTCCGGGCTGGTGCGTGAGCGCTGGTCGGAGCCGGCGGACCTGGTGGACGCCTTCGAGGCACTCGCGGTCGACTCCGTGCTGGCCGCGGCCGAGCAGGCGGGCCGGCTCGAGGACGTCGAGGACGAGACCTACCGGCTGGGACGCACCCTGGTCGACGAGCGCGAGCTCCGGCTCGCGCTGGCCGACAAGGACGTCCCCGCCGCGCACCGCGGCCGACTCATGGAGTCGGTCCTGTCCGGCAAGGTCGGTCCGGAGACCACGGTCCTCGCGGTCCGGGCCGCATCGAGCCCGCGCGGACGACCGGTCCCCGCGGTCCTGCGGTCCATCGGTGAGCAGGCCGCCGAGCGGCGCGCGCACCTGGTCGCCTCGGTCACCTCCGCCGTCCCGCTCACGGGCGCGCAGGTCGAGCGGCTCACCGGCATCCTCGAGCGCCAGTACGGCCGCTCCGTCCGCGTGCACGTGGGGATCGACCCCGACGTGGTCGGCGGCATGCGCGTGCAGATCGGTGACGACGTCATCGACGCCACGCTGGCCTCCCGCCTGGCCGAGGCCAGGCGCCGGCTCGCGGGCTGAGCGCCACCCATTACGAAACGACATGAACGAGGCGACCGCGCACCAGCGGTCATTCGAAACGAAGGAAGAGCAGATGGCTGAGCTGACGATCCGGCCCGAGGAGATCCGGGCTGCGCTGGACAGCTTCGTGAGTTCGTACGAACCCACCCAGGCAGTGAGCGAAGAGGTCGGTCACGTCACTCTGACCGCCGACGGCATCGCGCAGGTCGAGGGCCTGCCCGGCGCGATGGCGAACGAGCTGCTGCGCTTCGAGGACGGCACGCTCGGCCTCGCGATGAACCTCGACGTGCGCGAGATCGGTGTCGTCATCCTGGGTGACTTCACCGGGATCGAGGAGGGCCAGGAGGTCCGCCGCACCGGCGAGGTGCTGTCCGTGCCGGTCGGCGAGGGCTACCTCGGCCGCGTCGTCGACCCGCTCGGCCAGCCGATGGACGGCCTCGGCGAGATCGCCGACATCGAGGACCGCCGCGCCCTCGAGCTCCAGGCCCCCGGCGTCATGATGCGCAAGTCGGTGCACGAGCCGCTGCAGACCGGCCTCAAGGCCATCGACTCGATGATCCCGATCGGCCGCGGCCAGCGTCAGCTGATCATCGGCGACCGCCAGACCGGCAAGACGGCCCTGGCGATCGACACGATCCTCAACCAGAAGGCCAACTGGGAGTCCGGCGACCCGGACAAGCAGGTGCGCTGCATCTACGTGGCCGTCGGTCAGAAGGGCTCGACCATCGCCTCGGTGCGCGGCACCCTGGAGAAGGCCGGCGCCCTGGAGTACACGACGATCGTCGCCGCCCCGGCGTCCGACCCGGCCGGCTTCAAGTACATCGCGCCCTACACCGGCTCGGCCATCGGCCAGCACTGGATGTACCAGGGCAAGCACGTCCTCATCATCTTCGACGACCTGTCGAAGCAGGCCGAGGCCTACCGCGCCGTGTCGCTGCTGCTGCGCCGCCCGCCGGGCCGCGAGGCCTACCCGGGCGACGTCTTCTACCTGCACTCGCGTCTGCTCGAGCGCTGCGCGAAGCTCTCCGACGAGCTCGGCGCCGGCTCGATGACCGGCCTGCCGCTCATCGAGACCAAGGCGAACGACGTCTCCGCGTACATCCCGACCAACGTGATCTCCATCACCGACGGCCAGATCTTCCTGCAGTCGGACCTGTTCAACGCGAACCAGCGCCCCGCCGTCGACGTCGGCATCTCCGTCTCCCGAGTCGGTGGTGACGCCCAGATCAAGGCGATGAAGAAGGTCTCCGGCACGCTGAAGATCACCCTCGCGCAGTACCGCTCCATGGCGGCGTTCGCGATGTTCGCCTCCGACCTCGACCCGACCACGCGTCAGCAGCTGACCCGCGGTGAGCGTCTGATGGAGCTGCTCAAGCAGCCGCAGTACACCCCGTACGCGGTCGAGGACCAGGTGGCCTCCATCTGGGCCGGCACGAACGGCTACCTGGACGACGTCGAGGTCAAGGACGTCGCCCGGTTCGAGTCCGAGCTGCTGGACCACCTGCGCCGCAACACCTCCGTCCTGACGACCATCGCCTCCTCCGGCAAGCTCGAGTCGGACACCGAGGACGAGCTGCGCTCCGGTGTCGAGGAGTTCCGCAAGGGCTTCCTCGACGCCGAGGGCAACGCCCTCGGTGCCGAGCCCGACGTGGATGCCGGTGAGCTCGAGGCAGAGCAGTCGCAGGAGCAGATCGTCGCTGCGAAGCGAGGCTGAGCATGGCGGGATCGCAGCGCGTCTACAAGCAGAAGATCAGGGCCACCCAGACCCTGAAGAAGGTCTTCCGCGCCATGGAGCTGATCGCAGCCTCGCGCATCACCAAGGCACGGCAGGCCGCGCAGGGAGCCGACCCCTACACCCGGGCGCTGATCCGGGCGGTCTCGGCCGTCTCCTCCCACGCCAACCTCGACCACCCGCTCATCACCGGCCGGGCCGACACCCAGCGGGTCGCGGTCCTGGCGGTGACCTCCGACCGCGGCATGGCCGGTGCCTACTCCGCGACCGTCCTGCGTGAGACCGAGCGTCTCCTCCAGCAGCTCGAGGAGGAGGGCAAGGACCCGGTGCTCTACGTGTCCGGCCGGCGCGGCGAGGGGTACTTCCGCTTCCGCGGCCGGGACATCGCGCAGTCCTGGACCGGTGGCTCCGACAGCCCGGACGCCGACCGGGCCAAGGAGATCGCCGACACCCTGCTGGGGGCGTTCCTCGCCCCGGTGGAGGAGGGGGGCGTCTCTGAGGTGCACGTGGTGTACACCCAGTTCGTCTCGATGGTCTCCCAGGTCCCCGAGGTCCGGCGCATGCTGCCGCTGGAGGTCGTCGAGGGCGTGACGCCCCCGGGCCAGGACCCGCTGCCGCTGTACGAGTTCGAGCCCGGCCCGGACGAGGTGCTCGACGCGCTGCTGCCCATGTACGTGCGCCGTCGGATCCACACCCAGCTGCTCATGGCGGCCGCGTCCGAGCTGGCCGCGCGCCAGCAGGCCATGCACACGGCGACCGAGAACGCCGAGGACCTGATCCGCGACTACACGCGGCTCGCGAACTCGGCCCGTCAGGCCGACATCACCTCCGAGATCACCGAGATCGTCTCCGGTGCCGACGCGCTCGCGTCGAGCCGGTAACCCACTACCAGCCGCCGCCGGACTTGCGAAGGAACGAAGAACAAATGACTGCCACTGCCACCGAAACGCCGAAGACCGGCGGACCCGGCGTCGGCCGGATCTCCCGGGTGACGGGTCCCGTCGTGGACATCGAGTTCCCGCCGGACGCCATCCCCGAGATGTACAACGCCCTCACCACCGAGGTCTCCCTCGGTGAGGACGCCGGCGGCTCGTCGACCATGACCCTCGAGGTCGCCCAGCACCTCGGCGACAACCTGGTGCGCGCCATCGCCCTGAAGCCGACCGACGGCCTGGTCCGCGGCGGCAAGGTCACCGACACCGGCGCCCCCATCTCCGTGCCGGTGGGCGACGTGACCAAGGGCCACGTGTTCAACGTGACCGGTGAGGTGCTCAACCTCGCCGAGGGCGAGGAGCTCGAGATCACCGAGCGCTGGCCCATCCACCGCGAGCCGCCGCGCTTCGACCAGCTCGAGTCCCGCACCCAGATGTTCGAGACCGGCATCAAGGTCATCGACCTGCTCACCCCCTACGTGCAGGGCGGGAAGATCGGCCTGTTCGGCGGCGCCGGGGTCGGCAAGACGGTGCTGATCCAGGAGATGATCCAGCGCGTGGCGCAGGACCACGGCGGCGTGTCCGTGTTCGCCGGCGTCGGTGAGCGCACCCGTGAGGGCAACGACCTCATCGCCGAGATGGAGGACGCGGGCGTCTTCGACAAGACCGCGCTCGTCTTCGGCCAGATGGACGAGCCGCCGGGCGTGCGTCTGCGCGTCGCCCTGTCCGCCCTGACGATGGCGGAGTACTTCCGTGACGTCATGAAGCAGGAGGTGCTGCTCTTCATCGACAACATCTTCCGCTTCACCCAGGCCGGTTCCGAGGTCTCCACGCTGCTGGGCCGCATGCCCTCGGCCGTGGGCTACCAGCCCAACCTGGCCGACGAGATGGGCCAGCTGCAGGAGCGCATCACCTCCACGCGTGGTCACTCCATCACCTCGCTGCAGGCGATCTACGTGCCCGCGGACGACTACACCGACCCGGCACCGGCGACGACGTTCGCGCACCTGGACGCGACGACGGAGCTCTCCCGCGACATCGCCTCGCGCGGCCTGTACCCGGCCGTGGACCCGCTGGCGTCGACCTCGCGCATCCTCGACCCGCAGTACGTGGGCCAGGAGCACTACGACGTGGCGACCCGGGTGAAGTCGATCCTGCAGAAGAACAAGGAGCTGCAGGACATCATCGCGATCCTCGGTGTCGACGAGCTCTCCGAGGAGGACAAGGTCACCGTCGCCCGTGCGCGCCGGATCGAGCAGTTCCTCTCGCAGAACACCTACACCGCCGTGAAGTTCACCGGTGTCGAGGGCTCGACCGTGCCCGTGGCGGAGACCGTCGAGGCGTTCAAGCGCATCGCCGACGGCGAGTACGACCACGTGCCCGAGCAGGCCTTCTTCAACATCGGTGGCATCGAGGACCTCGAGCGCGCCTGGTCGAAGATCCAGTCCGAGCTGCGCTGAGCCGGCTGCTGAGCAGGAGGAGCACCACATGGCGATGACAGTGGACGTGGTCTCGACGACCGCCCAGCTGTGGCGCGGGGACGCGACGAGCGTCGTCGTCCCCGCCGCGAACGGCGACCTGGGGATCATGACGGGGCACCAGCCGCTCCTCGCGGTGCTGCGGCCGGGCACGGTACGCGTGACCCCCGAGTCCGGTTCCGTGGTCGAGCTCGACGTGGCCGAGGGCTTCGTGTCCGTGGACGAGGACGCCGTCACGATCGTCGTCGACAGCGCCGGTACGCGCCGTCCCGGCTCGAACTAGGGACGTCGTTTGACGGGGGCGGGTGCCGGCTGGGTAGCGGCGTCCGCCCTCGTGCTCGTCCTGGTCGTCGGGCTCGTGCTGTTCGCGGTACGGGTGCGGCGGCTGGGCCGTCGGATCGGTTCCTTCGAGTGCGCGCGTCGGCCGGCCGGGCAGCGTGACTGGACGAGCGGGCTCGCGGTCTACGGTGTCGGTCGCATCGACTGGTACCGGCTCGTCTCGCTGCGGATGCGGCCCAGCCGCAGCTTCGTCCAGCAGGACCTGGTGATCGTCGACCGGGTGCGACGCGGGAGCGCCGACCAGGTCGTCGAGGCCAGGTGCCGCCACCGCGGTGAGGAGTTCGAGCTCGCCATGGTGGCCACCGCCTACTCCGGCCTGGTGAGCTGGCTGGAGGCGGCTCCGCCGCGCGACCCGCGCAGGTGGGGCTGACAGAGCAAACGGCGAGTCCGCCGTTGCAGACCAGTCGATGTGACGGCGGGGTGAGGCTGACAGGCGACGGCCGCCAGCCGCCGTCGCAGACCAGGGGATGAGCGTCCCCGACCCGATCGAGAGGATGACCCTGTCCCGTGCGTGTCGTCATCGCCACCTGCTCCGTCGACTACTCCGGCCGCCTGGACGCGCACCTGCCGCTCGCCACACGGCTGCTGATGGTCAAGGCCGACGGCTCCGTGCTCGTGCACTCGGACGGCGGGTCCTACAAGCCGCTGAACTGGATGAGCCCGCCCTGCCGGCTCGTCGTGGCCGAGCCGGAGGGGGCCGACGCGGACGCCGGTGTCCGTGAGGTCTGGACCGTCCAGAACGCCAAGACCGACGACCGGCTCGTGGTGCGCGTGCACGACGTTCTCGCCGACAACTCCGTGGAGCTCGGCGTCGACCCCGGGCTCGTCAAGGACGGCGTCGAGGCACACCTGCAGAAGCTGCTCGCCGAGCAGATCGACCTGCTCGGCCCGGGGCACCAGCTCGTCCGCCGCGAGTACCCCACCGCGATCGGCCCGGTCGACATCATGGCCAAGGGGCCGGCCGGCACCTCGGTGGCCGTGGAGATCAAGCGCCGCGGCGACATCGACGGCGTCGAGCAGCTGACCCGGTACCTCGAGCTCCTGAACCGTGACCCGCTGCTCGCGCCGGTGCAGGGCGTATTCGCCGCGCAGGAGATCAAGCCGCAGGCCCGGGTGCTGGCCACGGACCGGGGCATCCGCTGCGTGGTGCTCGACTACGACGCCATGCGCGGGCTCGACGACGTGGACTCCCGACTGTTCTGAGTGGACTCCCGCTCATTCTGACCGAACGGTTCGTACCGGCATTCGGTACGAACCCTTCCCGCTGGCCGGTCGGTAGCAAGGTCGACCGGTCAGGAGGTGAGCTCCGCCGTCGACCGGTCGACGGCGATCCCCGCCGTCGTCCGTGAACGCCACGCGGTCGGGAGCCGCTGCCCGGCCCGCCGGGACAGGTTTCGGCCCGATGCCGTCGCAGGGTGTTGGATGGAGGCCATGACTGGGCAGGCACAGGCGCTTCGCGGACGGGTCGTCACGCCGGAGACGGTGATCGAGGACGGCGTGGTGGTGCTCGACGGCGCGACCATCGACTGGGTCGGGACGGCGTCGGACGCGGCCGCGGCCGGGCACGGCGACGTCGTCGCGCGCACGCCGCGGCCCGACGACGGGCGCTACGTCCTCCCCGGCCTGGTCGACCTGCACTGCCACGGCGGCGGCGGCGCGTCCTTCCCCGACGCCGAGGACGCCGCGGCGGCGCAGCACGCGGTCGACGAGCACCGCCGCCACGGGACCACCTCGCTGGTCGCCTCCCTGGTCGCCGCCCCGCCCGCGGCGCTGCGCGCGGGCGTGCGGATCCTCGCCGACCTCGCCGACGCGGGGGAGATCGCCGGGATCCACCTCGAGGGGCCGTTCCTGTCCGTCGTGCGCTGCGGCGCGCAGGACCCGGAGCACATCCTCGACCCGGACCCGGCGCTGACCGACGCGCTCCTCGAGCTCGGGCGGGGGCACGTCGCCACCATGACGCTGGCGCCCGAGCTGCCCGGCAGCGTCGGTGACGACGGAGTCGCCGCGCGGCTCGTGGCCGGCGGCGCGCTGCCGTCGTGGGGCCACACCGACGCCGGTCCCGCCGAGACCCGCCAAGCGCTGGCGGAGTCGCGCGCGCAGCTCGCGGAGGCCGTCGGTGCCCGCTCGGCGCGCCCGACGGTGACGCATCTGTTCAACGGCATGCACCCCTGGCACCACCGCGACCCGGGACCCATCGGCGAGTGCCTCGCAGCCGCCCGCCGCGGGGACGTCGTCGTCGAGCTCATCGGGGACGGCACCCACCTCGACCCGGCGACCGTGCGTGAGGTGTACGAGCTGGTCGGGCGGGAGAACGCCGTGCTCGTCACCGACGCCATGGCCGCCGCCGGGATGCCCGACGGCTCCTACCGCCTCGGGCCCCAGGAGGTCACGGTGGCCGACGGCGTCGCCCGGCTCACCTACGGCGACTCGATCGCCGGCGGGACGGCGCACCTCCTCGACGTCGTTCGCACGACCGTCGCCGGCGGTGTCCCGCTGGTCGACGCGGTCTACATGGCCTCGGCGGGCCCAGCCGCCGTGCTCGGCGCCGCCGAGGCCGGCGCCCTGGTCGCCGGCGGCCGCGCGGACGTCGTCGTCACCGATGCCGCGCTGCACCCCGTCCACGTCGTCCGCCACGGCCAGGAGGTCACCCGGTGAGCCCGCGAACCTTTCCCGAGTCCTTCGTGTGGGGCGCCGCCACCGCGGCGTACCAGATCGAGGGAGCCGCCACGGAGGGCGGGCGCGGGCCGTCGATCTGGGACACGTTCTCCCGGACGCCGGGCCGGACCTTCGAGGGGCACACCGGCGACGTCGCCGCGGACCACTACCACCGGTGGCGCGAGGACGTCGCGCTCATGGTCGAGCTCGGCCTGGACAGCTACCGGCTGTCGATCTCGTGGCCGCGGGTCCAGCCCGGCGGGACGGGCGAGCTCAACGCGGAGGGCGTCGCCTTCTACCGCGAGCTGCTCGACGCCCTGATCGCGGAGGGCATCAACCCGGTCGTCACGCTGTACCACTGGGACCTGCCCCAGGAGCTCGAGGACGCCGGCGGCTGGACGAACCGGGACACGGCCTACGCCTTCGCGGACTACGCCCGTGCGATGGCCCGCGCGCTCGGAGACCGGGTAGAGGTCTGGACGACGCTGAACGAGCCGTGGTGCACGGCCTACCTGGGGTACGCCTCGGGTGTGCATGCACCAGGCCGGAGCGACCCCGCCGCCGCGCTGACGGCGGCCCACCACCTCAACCTCGCGCACGGCCTGGCCGGGGCGGCGATCCGCGCCGAGCTCGGCGAGGAGACGAATGTCTCGATCACCCTGAACCTGCACGTGACCCGGCCGGCGGACCCGGAGAGCTCGGCCGACCTGGAGGCCGCCCACCGCGTGAACCTGGTGGGCAACCACGTCTTCCTCGGTCCGCTGCTCGACGGGTCCTACCCGGTCGAGCTGCGCGAGCTCACCGCGCGGATCACCGACTGGTCGTTCGTGCTGCCCGGCGACCTCGGTCTGATCCGCCAGCGCGTCGACATCCTCGGCGTGAACTACTACTCGACCAACTACGTGCGCCACCGCCGAGCGGGCGAGACGGGTGGCGGGTCCGGCGGGCACGGGGCCGGGGCGGCGAGCCCGTGGGTGGCGCTGGACGACGTCGAGTTCCTCGACCCCGCCGGCCCGCTCACGGCGATGGGGTGGAACATCGAGCCCGAGGGCCTCTACGAGCTGCTCACCGCCCTCGACAACGCCTACGACGGGCTGCCGCTGATGGTGACCGAGAACGGTGCGGCCTTCGAGGACGAGGTCGGCCCCGACGGCGAGGTCGACGACCCGAGTCGGGTGGACTACCTCCGCGCGCACCTCGGCGCCGTCGCCCGGGCGATGGAGGACGGCGCCGACGTGCGCGGCTACTTCGTGTGGTCCCTCCTGGACAACTTCGAGTGGGCCTACGGGTACGCCAAGCGGTTCGGCATCATCCGGGTCGACTACGACACCCAGCAGCGCACGCCCAAGAGCTCCGCCCGGTGGTACGCCGAGCTCGTGCGCACCGGACAGCTTCCCGACGCCTGACCGCTCCGATGCTGCGACGGCGGACCGCGAGCCAGTTCCGCGGACGTCGTGGCAGGTTCCTGCGGATCGTGCGGCCCTCCCGACCGGCCGGTCCTGCGGATCGTGCGGTCCTCCCGATCCGACCGGTCCTGTCGATCGACCGGTCGTGTCGATCGACCAGCCCAGCCGATCGACCGGTCCTACTGTGGCGGGCCGGCTCGGCGACAATGGGGACATGCCGTCCTCCCGCCGCTCCCGCCGCCGTCCCTACAGCGACGGGCACGTGCCGCTGGATCCGGAGCGCCTGCGGGGGATGGCGCGCACCGAGACCGGCAGCGACGGCGAGAGCTATACCGTCCGGCAGGTGCGCGGGTCCGAGAAGTCGTACCGATGCCCCGGCTGCGACCAGCTCATCGCCCCGGGCACGGCCCATGTGGTGGCCTGGCCGGCCGAGCACCTGCTCGGCGCGCAGGCGGCCGTGGACGACCGGCGGCACTGGCACAGCGCGTGCTGGCGCGCTCGGGACCGGCGTCGTCCCACCCGCTGAAGCCGCGAACCCCGCTGGGGCCGTGATCGTCTGATGTGGTGACGCTGCCGCCGTCGCGTGCCATGCTCGGCGCATGACCCCAGTTCTGTCCCTGACCCGTCACGGCGAGCCCGGCGGGCTGCCCCTGGTGCTCCTGCACGCGTTCCCCCTGGACTCGAGGATGTGGGACGAGGTCGTCGCTCTTCTCCCGGAGCTTGACGTCATCACGCTCGACGCCCCCGGCTTCGGTGGATCACCGACGCCCCTGGCGGTCGCCGAGCGGCTCGGGCGGCCGACGGAACCGGCGCTCGAGACCTACGCCGCAGCGGTTGTCGACTCCCTCCGCTCGACGGGGGTGGAGCGGGCGGTCGTCGCAGGTCTGTCGATGGGCGGCTACGCCGCGCTAGCGCTCGCCGAGCGCCACCGCAGCCTGCTGGCTGGGATCGGTCTGCTCGACACGAAGGCATCGGCAGACGACGACGCCGCACGCGCCAACCGGCTTCGCGTCGCCGAGGCGGCTGCGGGGGACGCCGGTTCTGAGGCGGTCGCACCGATGGTCGACCAGGTTCTCGGCGAGACGACCCACGCCCAGCGGCCCGAGCTGGTCGAGCGCATGCGCGCCCTCCTCGGCGAGGCGCCGCCGGTCGGCATCGCCTGGGCGCAGCGCGCCATGGCCGTCCGGCCGGACCGTACCGCCGCGCTCGAGGACCTCGACGTGCCTGCTCTGGTGCTGCGCGGCGCCGAGGACGGCATGAGCCCGCAGTCCGCCCTCAACGCGATGGCCGAGGCGCTTTCCGACGTCGAGGTCGTCGTCGTACCGCGGTCTGGTCACATGAGCGCCCTCGAGGCACCGGACCAGGTGGCCGACGCGCTTCGGGCACTCCACGCCCGCTGCCGCTGATCGGCCACCGGCCTGTCACCGGGGCTGCTCCGCGTCCCAGCCGGGTAGCAGCCGCTCGAGCGCAGCGGCCAGCGACAGCGAGTCGCCGTCCTTGCCGCCCGCCCCGATCACCAGCGGCGGCTCGGAGGGGTGCAGGGTGACGCCACGCAGCCGGTCCATGAGGCCGAGCGAGGCGGTGAGCACGTAGAACTCGCCGTCGGCCCCCACCGCGACGGTGCAGTCACCGCGCAGGTACCACCCCAGCTTGTCGCCACGGGCGGAGCCCCGGCCGCCGTAGCCCTGCACCCGAAGGTGCTCGGTCGGCAGACGTGCCTCCCGGGCAGCGGTGGCGAAGCGCTGGAGCAGGGCGGCGGCACGGGCGGTCTCCGACCGTTGCCGGCGGGCGAGGAGCTCGGCGCGTTCCTCGGCCGCGTCTCGTCGCTGCTCGGACCAGCTGCTCCCGCTCACCGAGCCAGAGTAGACGTCCTACCCTGGACGCCGTGCCCACCACCTCGCCGCTACCCGCTGCCCGTATCCGTCCAGCCACCGTCCTCGACGCCGCAGCCCTCGCCGCGGTCCACCTGCAGGGATGGCGCGAGACCTACGGGGCCAAGATCCCCGAGGCCGTCTACGTCGACCGAGCCGAGCACGGGACCGCCGTCTGGGAGGAGATGCTCTCAGACCCCGACGCTCCCACCACCTGGGTCGCGCACCGGGACGGGGAGCCCGTCGGCCTCGCGCGGGCCGAGGCACCGGGGGCCGGCAACGTGCGTCCGCTCGAGCTGCGCCTGCTCTACGTCCTCGCAGCCGAGCAGGGACACGGCACCGGCCACAACCTGGTCCAGCTCGCCATCGGCGACGCTCCCTGCTTCCTGTGGGTCGAGGAGGGGAACGTGCGCGCTCAGGACTTCTACCGCGACCTGGGGTTCGAGCTGGACGGCGCCACGCGCCAGACGGCTGCCCAAGGGCATCTGACCGAGCTGCGCATGGTGCGCTGAGTCAGCCCTTCTTGGTAGGCGGCTGCGGCTTCCTGCCCTGCCCTCCAGACCGGGGTGCCGGCCTGGCTGGTCGGCCGGAGCCCTTGGCGGTCCGGGGCTGGCGTGCCCGCTCCGGCTGCAGGTTCTGTCGTGCCGGTTCGGTCTTGTCACGTTGTTGTGCCGGCTCGGGCTGCTGGTTCTGCCGTGCCGGCTCGGTCTCTGCACGCTGCGGTGCCGTCTCGGTCGGACCACCCTTCTCGGGCTCGCCACGGCTCGCGAGAGCCTCGAGGGACGGGTCAGTCGTGTCGCTCTCCACGCCGGGACCGGCCACGTTCGCCGTCGCCGGCTCCGCCTCGGGTGTCTCCGTCGGCTCAGGTTCCGCTGTCTCCGCGGTCGCCGGGTCCGCCTCGGCTGTCTCCGTCGGCCCAGGTTCCGCCGTCTCCGCGGTCGCCGGATCCGCCTTGGTTGTCTCGGTCGGCTCCACGTCCGCGGTCTCCGTCGCATCGGCCTCCGGCTTGGCTGTCTGCGTGGGCTCTGCTTCGGGCTTGGCTGTCTGCGTGGGCTCTGCTTCGGGCTTGGCTGTCTGCG
Source organism: Georgenia subflava (assembly GCF_009193155.1). Lineage (GTDB taxonomy): Bacteria > Actinomycetota > Actinomycetes > Actinomycetales > Actinomycetaceae > Georgenia > Georgenia subflava. Next base: position 96,913 of record NZ_VUKD01000005.1, on the reverse strand, counting down.
TGGGCTCTGCTTCGGGCTCGGGTGTCTCCGTCGCCCCTGCCTCGGCGACACCGTCGGTAGTCGCGTCGGTGCCGGCGTCGGTCGCCACGGCATCGGCGGAACGAGCGGCGGCAGCGGTCTCCGTCTCCGTACCGGGCAGCTCGCGGGCCGCGAGCAGCTCGCGCATGTCCTCCAGGTAGGCGGCGATCGACTCGCGCTGGCCGACCAGCTCCTCGACCTGCCGCTGGACCGTGGAGCGCTCGGCCTCCGCGGCGGCCTGCGCCTCCGTGCGCAGCCGCTCGGCCTCCGTCCTGGCGTTCTCGACCAGCTCTTCGGCCTCGGCATGGGCGGCCTCGAGGCGACTGCGGACAGTGGCGTCCGTCTCGACCAGCTGCTGCTCGGTGCGCCTCAGCGCCTCGGTGAGCCGGTGTTCCGCCGTCGCGGCCCGCTTCTCCGCGTCGGCGACGAGCCCCGCGGTCTGCGCGACCGCGGTGGCGTGGGCGTCGTGGGCCTCCTGCTCCGCGGACGCGCGCAGGTGCACCACCTCGTTCTCGGTGCGGGTGCGCAGCTCCGTCGTCTCCTTCTCGGCGAGTGCCCGCATGAGGCCCAGCTCGCGCTCCAGGCCGGCCCGCCGCTCGCTGACGTCCGCGTCGACCGTGCTGGTCAGCCGGGCCACCTCACGTTCGGCCGAGGCGACCAACTCCTCGGCCCGACGCTGGGCGTTCTGCAACGTCGTCTCCGCCGCCGCGCGCGGTCCGCTGGTCAGCTGCTCCGCCTCCCGCCGGGCGTCGGCGAGGATGCGGGCCGCCTCCTGCTCCGCCCGCTCGGTGAGGCTGCGCGCGGCCGTCTCGGCCCTCTCGAGGGTCTGCCGCGCGTCGGCGTTGGCACGGTTGACGACGTCGAAGGCCTGCTCCTCGGCGGAGCGCAGCAGTCGCTCGACGCGTGATCCCAGCCCGGCGTACGACGGGCGCTCGTTCTCCCTCAGACGCTGGCGAGCCTCGGAGAGCTCCCCGCCGATCTTCAGGTTCCGCGCGTCCAGGGCGGCGACCTCTCGACGCGCCTCGGCGAGCGCCGTCTGGAGGCCGTGCAGCTGCTGGTCCACCTGGGCGCGGTCGTAGCCACGCATGACGACCGGGAAGGTGGGGCGCTCGTCGCTCACGTGTCCTCCTGGGGTCCGTACCGCGCGGACGACCCGCGCCGTCGACCAGGGTAACCACGCGGACCGTGCCGCGCCGGAGAGGGCCTGGGCGCACGCGAGGAAGCGCCGCGGGCCGCTGCGCCGTATCCTGACCAGCTGACGATGCCGCACCCCCCACGGCATCCCCGAACGGGAGGACCTCCACCCACGTGACACGACGGATCATCGCCGTCGCGCTCGTCGTGCTGGGCCTGATCGCCATCCTGGCGGCCATCGCCTCGGCCACGCTCTGGCGCCCGACGGACACCGCGACCCTCACGACGCCCCGGCCGGAGGCGGCCGTGCTCGTCTCCGACCCGGGTGTGCTCGACGCCGTCGCCGACGAGGTGACGATCACCGCCACGGCCGACGACGACCAGCCAGTCACGCTCGTCGTGGCCCGGACCCAGGACGTCGAGGCGTGGCTCGGATCCGACCCGCACAGCCGCATCACCGGACTCGCCTCGTGGGACGAGCTCGAGGTCACCGACGTCGAGGCGGAGCCCACCGAGCCACCGACGGGCGAGGCGACGGGCGAGCCGGCGGACGAGGCCACCGCGGAGTCCACGGCGACCACCGAGCCGGCGGACGAGGCTCCTGCCGCGCTGCCGAACCCCGCGGGGTCGGACCTGTGGGTCGTGGAGCAGACGGGCACCGGCAACGCCGAGATCGAGTGGGAGGGCGCCGACGGCCGGTGGAGCCTGCTGGCCGCCACCGACGGCACGACGCCGGCGCCGACGGTCTCGCTCACGTGGCCCGTCGACGTGCGGACGCCGTGGCTGGTGCCGGGCCTCATCGTGGGCGCGGTGCTCCTGCTCGCGGGGCTGGCGCTGCTGGCCCTGGAGGTGCTCACCGAGCGCGAGACGCGCCGTCGGCAGGTGGTCGCCGCCGAGCGTGCCAGACGGCGCGCGGACGGCGACGCCGAGGAGACCACCGTGCTGCCGGCCCTGGGAGCCGACGCCCCCTCCGGCACCGGCCGCCTGACGCGGCGCGAGCTGCGCGAGCGTGAGAAGGCCGCCGCCCGCACCCGTGGCCGCCGTGGCGCCGTGACGGGCGAGATCCCCGTGGTGGCCGAGGACGAGAACGGTGACGTGCGGGCTGCCGGCGCGGCGCGCGGCGCCGGCATCGTGCCCGGGTCCCCCCGGGCGTCGGAGCTTCGGGTCGGCCGCGACGTGCCGGTGCCTGCACCCGCGGACGATGCCACCCGCCGGCCGGAGCCGGCGTTCCTGCCCGGTGACGCGGGTGGCGGGACGCCCGCCGCGGCGACGACGGTCCCGGGTGGGACCGAGGACGGCTCGGGTGCGGACGAGCCCACGGGCGCGGGAGCCGGGACGGCCGGCGACGCGGACCGGGAGGCCGCGGGTGTGACCCGTGGCGCCGGCATCGTGCCGGCCTCGATCCGGGCGTCGGAGTACCGCACCGCCCGGGAGCCGGTCGAGGTCGGCGCCGAGGGCCCACGGGGCGAGGACATCGCCACGACGGGCGCCGACGGACCGGCCGGCCGGAGGACGCCGGAGGAGGACGCGCAGTGGGTCGCCGACGCCGACGGCCTCGAGGAGGAGCCGGCCGCAGACGGCACCGACGAGACCGTGCAGACCGAGGACGAGAAGGAGGCACCGAACTGGCGCAGCATGTGGGGATTCGGCGACCGGGACCGCAGCGCCGACGAGAGCGAGGAGCCGCGATGAGGGCGCGACGGACGAGTGCCGCGGCCGGCGTCGCCCTCGCGCTGGCCCTCCTGGCCGGCTGCAGCACCGAGGTGCCGCAGCCCGACCCGGACCCTGTCGCCGAGACCCCGCCGCCGGCTCTCGACGAGGCCCGCTTCGACCGGGTGCTGCAGGAGGTGGCCGAGGCGATCAGCGCCGGGGACGAGGCCCGCGACCCGGAGGTGCTCAGCACCCGGGTGACCGGCCCGGCGCTCGACCTGCGTTCCGGCGAGTACCGGCTGGCGGAGGCGACCGACGGCGAGGCGGTGCCTGAGCCGATCACGACCGCCCCCCAGGTGCAGGCGGTCAGCGCCACGGCGGACTTCCCGCGCATTGCCATGGCCATCACCGAGATGCCTGAGGGAGCGAACCTGCCCCTGCTGGTGACCTTGGTGCAGCCGGAGCCGCGCGAGCAGTACAAGCTCTGGGGATGGGTCCAGCTCTTCCCCGGCGTCCAGACCCCCGCGCTGACCCACCCCGAGGCGGGCTCGGCCGTCGTCGCGCCCGATGCGGACACGCTGGTCGCCACCCCCACCGAGGTCGTCGAACGGTTCGTGGCCACGATCAATGACACCGGGAGCGAGTTCGCCCCCCAGTTCGCGGCGGACCCGTACCGGGACAGCCTGCTCTCCACGACGGCGGAGCTCGACGAGGCGGTCCAGGCGGCCGGTGACGCCACCCTGTCGGCCGAGGTCGGGGACGACGGGCCGGTGTCGATCGCTACCGCGGACGGTGGTGCGATCGTCATGGGTGAGCTCCGCTCGGAGCTGACGTTCCAGAAGACCGTCGCGGGTTCGGAGCTGCGGGCCGGCGGGGCGATCGGCGCGCTGCTGGGCGACGACACGGAGGTGCGTGGCTCGGTCACCGGCATCTCGGACGTGCTGGTGGCTTTCTACGTGCCCCCCGCCGACGCCGAGGACACCACGATCCAGGCCCTCGGCGCCACGACCGTGCTCGTCGAGGTCACCCGCGACGACTCCTCGGCGCCCGCCGAGGAGTAGCCCGACCCAGGACCAGAGCGACGCGCGGCGGATCCGGCGTAAGGTCGGATGCCGGAACCAGGACGACGAAGGACAGTGATGAGTCAGCCCCCGATGAACCTCTACGGCGCCGTCGACCTCTCCGGGCTCGCGGCGAGCCCGCCGGCGGGCGCAGGCGCACCGGGTGCCGCCGGGCAGCCGACGGCACCGGGCGCCACCGTGCCGGGCCCGTTGGTCGTCGACGTCACCGAGGCGACCTTCGGCGAGACCGTGCAGCGGTCCACCCAGGTCCCGGTGCTCGTGGACCTCGCCTCACCGCGCTCGGACGCCTCGGCCACGCTGACGCCGGTGCTGGAGAAGCTGGTCCGCGAGTACGGCGGGCGTTTCCAGCTCGCCAAGGTCGACGTCGACGCCAACCCTCAGATCGCCGCCGCGTTCCAGGTCCAGTCCGTGCCCACCGTGATCGCCCTCATCGGCGGCCAGCCCGTCCCGCTCTTCCAGGGGGCGTACCCGGAGCAGCAGATCCGTCAGGTGCTCGACGAGGTGCTGAAGGTCGCCGCCCAGAACGGGGTGACGGGCGTCGTCGCCGGTGAGGACGAGCCCGAGGCGCCGGAGGTACCGGAGGAGCCGCCGCTGCCGCCCCTGCACGCCGAGGCCCTCGAGGCGATCGAGCGGGGCGACCTCGAGGCGGCGGAGTCCGCGTACACCAGGGCGGTGAAGGAGAACCCGCGCGACGCCGAGGCGCACGCGGCGCTGCTGCAGGTCCAGCTCATCCGCCGGGTCGACCAGGACGACCCCGAGGAGGTCCTGGCCCGCGCCGACGCCACCCCGACCGACGTGGCGGCACAGCTCGCGGCGGCGGACGTCGAGGCCACCACCGGGCAGTTCGGCGCGGCCTTCACGCGGCTGCTCGCGCTCGTGCGCGCCACCGCCGGGGACGAGCGCGAGCAGGCTCGCCTGCGTCTGCTCGACCTGTTCGAGATCGCCGGCCCGACCCACCCCGACGTCGCACCCGCGCGCCGCCAGCTGGCCAGCGCGCTGTACTGACTACCCGGTCGGATCGCCGGCTCGCCGAAACCGGCAGTTGCCACCCCAGACCTGTGGTTGTAGCAGCAGGTCTCGGCGGACGAGGGACCGGCCCGGCCTCGGCGGACGAAGGACCGGCCCGGCCTCGTGGGCAGGGTTCCTGTCTCGGAAACGGTCGATGCGTGCCGGTCAGTCCGCCGCGGGCTCCTCGGGCACCAGCCACACGGCGCCCAGCGGCGGCACGCGCAGCTGCACCGAGGCCGGCCGGCCGTTCCAGCTCACCTTCTCGGCGACGACGCGGCCCAGGTTGCCGACGCCGGATCCGCCGTACTCGGCGGCGTCGGTGTTGACCAGCTCGGTCCAGGCCCCGTCGCTCGGCAGCCCGACGCGGTAGCCCTCGTGGGGGGTGCCGGCGAAGTTGACGACGCACACCACGATCCCGCCGTCCTTGCCGCGACGGATGTAGCTGACGACGTTGTGGTCGCCGTCGCCGGCCTCGATCCACTCGAAGCCGGTGTGGGAGAAGTCGTCCGACCACAGCGCCGGGTGCGAGACGTACACCTCGTTGAGGCGGTTGACCAGGGCGGCGACGCCGGCGTGGGCCGGGTCGTCCAGGTGCCACCAGTCCAGGCCGCGGCCCTCGTCCCACTCGCCCTCCTGGGCGAACTCCTGGCCCATGAACAACAGCTGCTTGCCGGGGTGCGACCACTGGTACGCCAGGAGGGCGCGGACGCCGGCGAGCTGCTGCCACCGGTCGCCGGGCATCTTGGTGAGCAGCGACCCCTTGCCGTGCACGACCTCGTCGTGGCTGAGCGGCAGCACGAACTGCTCGGAGAACGCGTACACGAGCGAGAAGGTCAGCTCGCCGTGGTGGTAGCGGCGGTTGATCGGCTCCTCCGCGAGGTAGCGGAGCGTGTCGTTCATCCAGCCCATGTTCCACTTCAGGCCGAAACCGAGCCCGCCGACCGACGTCGGGGCCGTCACGCCCGGGAAGGCGGTCGACTCCTCGGCGATCATCATCACGCCCGGGACGCGGCGGTACGCGGTGGCGTTGGTCTCCTGCAGGAAGCTGATGGCCTCGAGGTTCTCCCGGCCGCCCCGCGCGTTCGGCCGCCACTGGCCGGGCTGGCGGGAGTAGTCGAGGTAGAGCATCGAGGCGACGGCGTCCACGCGCAGCCCGTCGATGTGGAACTCCTGGAGCCAGTAGACGGCGTTGGCGACGAGGAAGTTGCGGACCTCGCGCCGGCCGAAGTTGAAGACGTAGGTGCCCCAGTCCTGGTGCTCCCCGCGCATGGGGTCCGGGTCCTCGTACAGGGCGGTGCCGTCGAAGCGGGCGAGCGCCCACGCGTCCTTGGGGAAGTGGGCGGGGACCCAGTCGACGATCACGCCGATGCCGGCGCGGTGGAGGGCGTCCACCAGGTGCCGGAACTCGTCCGGGGTGCCGAACCGTGCGCTCGGTGCGTAGTAGGAGGTGACCTGGTAGCCCCACGAGCCACCGAACGGGTGCTCGGCCACCGGCATGAGCTCGACGTGGGTGAAGCCGAGGTCGCGCACGTGGGCGACGAGCTGCTCGGCGAGCTCGCGGTAGCTCAGCCCGGGCCGCCACGAGCCGAGGTGGACCTCGTAGACGCTCATCGGCCCGCCGTGCGGGTCGCCGGCCGCCCGGCGCTCGAGCCAGGCGTCGTCCTGCCAGGAGTACGTCGACTCCTCGACGACGGAGGCGGTCGCGGGCGGCACCTCGGTCTGCCGGGCCATCGGGTCGGCCTTCTGGTGCCAGGAGCCGTCGCGGTAGCCGATCTCGAACTTGTACCGCGCGCCGGCGCCGATCCCGGGCAGGAAGAGCTCCCAGACGCCGGAGGCGCCGAGCGAGCGCATGGCCGTGCCGGAGCCGTCCCAGGAGTTGAAGTCACCCACGACCCGCACCGCCCGGGCGTTGGGGGCCCAGACGGCGAAGCTGACGCCGTGCACCTCGCCCAGCTCGCCGGGGAAGCGGCGCACGTGGGCGCCCAGCGTCGACCACAGCTCCTCGTGCCGGCCCTCGCCGATGAGGTACTGGTCCATCTCGCCGACGGTCGGCAGGAAGCGGTACGGGTCGTCGACCACGTGGCTGTCGTGGCCGTAGGTCACCCGGACGCGGTAGTCCGGCACCTGGTCGCCGGGCAGGACGGCGACCCACACGCCCTCGTGCTCGTGCGTGGCCGGGTAGGTCTCGTGGGCGGTGACGATCGCGACGGCGTCGGCCAGGTGGCGCACGGTGCGGACGGTGACGCCGCCGTTGCCGGGGTGGGCGCCGAGGACCGAGTGCGGGTCGTGGTGACGGCCGTACGCGACCTCGTTGAGGAGGTGGACGTCGACCGGGACGGCGGAGGGGCCGGGACGTGCGGCGGAGCCGGTGGTGGTCTCGGGGTGTTCGCTATCCATGTGGTCCACTCTTCCATCAGGCGGGTCGGAGTGCGGGTCGAAGCGGGAGGTCAGGCGCCGAGCAGCCGGTCCACGCCGGCGAGCGGGATCGGCAGCCAGTCGGGACGGTTGCGGGCCTCGTAGACCACCTCGTACAGCGCCTTGTCGAGCTCGAGGGCGCGCAGGAGCGCCGGCTCGGCGCGCGGGTCCTGCCGGGACAGGTGGGCGTAGCCGTCCAGGAATGCCGCGCGCGCCCGGGCCGCCCAGCCGGGCGCGTCGGCCGCACCGGGCACGGAGGCGGCGGCGTAGTCGAACGAGCGGAGCATGCCGGCGACGTCGCGCTGCGGCAGGTCCGGCAGGGTCCGTTCGGCCAGCGGACGCAGCGGCTCGCCCTCGAAGTCCAGCAGCACCCAGCCGCGCCCCGGGGCGTCGATCACCTGGCCGAGGTGGTAGTCGCCGTGGATGCGCTGGAGCAGGGGCCAGCCGGCCTCGGCCCCGGCCGCCAGGACCGCCTGCACCTCGGCGGCGCGGGCGGACAGCGCCGGCACCTCGGCGCAGGCGTCGGCGTACCGGGCCCGCCAGGTGGCCAGCGCCGTCGTGCGCGAGGACTCCTCGGCGCGGGAGGTCGGCAGGACGGCGGCGAGCGTGGCGTGGACCTCGGCGGTCGCCTCGCCCAGCGCGCGGGCCCGCGGGCCGAGGTCCTCGCCCGCCGCCAGCGCCGCGAGCGCGACGCGCCAGGCGTCCTGGACCCCGGGGAGGAACTCCTGGGCGAAGGCGAGATGCCCCTCGACCTGGTGCCCGCCGTCGGGCCACTGCCCCAGGACGTCGCCGAGCGGCGTGGGCACGTGCGGGCTGCCGGCCAGCGCCAACGCCTGCTGGACCTCGACGTCGGGGTTGCGGCCCGGGTGCAGCACACGGAAGACCTTGAGGATCACCGGGCGGGCGGTGGCGGGGTCGTCGGCGTCCACGGCGTCGACGATGATCGAGGTGTTCGACTGCTCGCCGCGCAGCACGCTCGAGCCGCGCACGCGCAGCGCGGGCAGGAGGCCGGCCCGGTGGCCGCGGGCACGGCCGGTGCCGGGCGGGCCGTCCGCGGCCAGCTCGCGCTCGCCGGTGACCGCATCGAGCAGGGCGGCGGCGCCGACGGGGTCGTGGCAGCCGTCGTAGACCCAGCGCGGGCCGAGCTCGGAGTGGGTGGCGGTGGCGACGAGGGCGTGCTCGAGACCGTCCACCGGGGCGCCCCGGTAGGTCAGCGGGACCTGGTAGAGGACCGGCACGGGGCCGGAGGTGTCGCGCAGCAGCCACACCTCGATGCCGACCTCGCCGGCCGGGTCCTGCAGCCGCAGCCCGCCGACCCGCGCCAGCTCGGGCGTGCGGCCCTTGCCGGTGTACCACCGCTGCGTGGCGAGCCAGGGTGGAAGGAAGGTCGTGAACGGCGGGTCGACGGTGGGCATCAGGACTCCGGGGTGGGTGCCACCGGGTCGGAGTGGCGGCCCAGCCCCGTCCACGGTGCGGCCGGGACCTCGGGGGACGGTCCGGCGGTGGCGTCCGGCGCGTGCGAGCCCGACCCGTGCGGGATCGCGGGTGCGCGCGGTGCCGACGTCGAGGAGGGCACGTGGTAGTGCTCCGGTCGCACGTGGGCGTGCTCGCCGGCCGGGTGGGCGGGGCTCACCGGGGTCACCGCCCCGGCCGGCGCCTCCTCGGCGTCGGGCCGGACCGCGGCGGGCATGCCCGTCAGGGGCGCGTCGTCGGTGTCCTCCGGGCGCGAGACGACCAGCCAGAAGAAGTCCCGCGAGCCGAGGGTGATCGAGACGGTCCCGTCGGCGGAGACGGCGGGGAACCGGGCGCCGCCGAAGACGTCGGTCAGGTGGGCGCCGGCGTGGCCGGGCAGGCGCACCGCCGCCGCACGCGGCGTGTTGGCCAGGTTCATCACGCACAGCACGGTCTCCTGCGCGTTGGACCGGGTGAACGCCAGGACCGCCTCGTTGTCCACGTGCAGCGGGACGAAGTCGCCGTCACCGAAGACGGGGTGCTGCCGGCGCACGTCCAGGATGCCGCGGACCCAGTGCAGCAGCGACGTCGGGGTGGCCAGCTGGGCCTCGACGTTGATCGCGGCGTAGTGGTTGACCAGGGACTGCACCACCGGCAGGTAGAGCTTGCCGGGGTCGGCCGTGGAGAAGCCGGCGTTGCGGTCCGGGGTCCACTGCATCGGGGTGCGCACCGCGTCGCGGTCGGGCAGCCAGATGTTGTCGCCCATCCCGATCTCGTCGCCGTAGTACAGGGTCGGCGAGCCGGGCAGCGAGAGCAGCAGGGCGTGCGCGAGCTCGATCTCCGCGCGGGAGTTGCCCAGCAGGGGAGCGAGGCGACGGCGGATGCCGACGTTGGCGCGCATCCGCGGGTCCTCGGCGTACCAGCCGTACATGGCGGCACGCTCCTCGGTGGAGACCATCTCCAGCGTCAGCTCGTCGTGGTTGCGCAGGAACGTGCCCCACTGCGCGCCCGCCGGGATCGGCGGCGTGTCGGCGAGGATGTCGCGGATCGCCCGGGCGCGCTGCTCGCGCAGGGCGTAGTACAGCCGCGGCATGACGGGGAAGTGGAAGCACATGTGGCACTCGGGGCGCTCCTCGGTGCCGTAGTACTCCACGACGTCCTCGGGCCACTGGTTCGCCTCGGCGAGCATGACGGTGCCGGGGAACTCCCGGTCGACCAGGGCGCGCACGTCGGCGAGGAACTCGTGGGTGCGGGGGAGGTTCTCGCAGTTGGTGCCCTCCTCCTCGAAGAGGTACGGCACGGCGTCGAGACGGAAGCCGTCCACCCCGAGCCGGCACCAGAAGCGCACCACGTCGTGGATCGCCTCGGTGACCGCCGGGTTCTCGAAGTTCAGGTCCGGCTGGTGGGAGAAGAACCGGTGCCAGAAGTACTGCCGGCGCACCGGGTCGAACGTCCAGTTCGAGGTCTCGGTGTCGACGAAGATGATGCGCGCGTCCTGGTACCGCTCGGTGGTGTCGGACCACACGTAGAAGTCGCCGTAGGGCCCCTCGGGGTTCGAGCGCGAGGCCTGGAACCACGGGTGCTGGTCGCTGGTGTGGTTCATCACCAGGTCCACGATCACGCGGATGCCGCGCGCGTGGGCCTGGACCATCAGCTCCTGGAAGTCCTCGATGGTGCCGTACTCCGACGCCACGGCGGTGTAGTCGGAGACGTCGTACCCGCCGTCACGCAGCGGCGAGGGGTAGAACGGCGGCACCCAGAGGCAGTCGACACCGAGCCACTGCAGGTAGTCCAGCCGGTCGATCAGGCCGCGCAGGTCGCCGGTGCCCGAGCCGCGCGAGTCGTGGAAGGCCCGCAGCAGCACCTGGTAGAAGACGGCCTTCTTGTACCAGTCCGGGTCCTCGGTCAGGCCCGGCCGGTCGGCGCGGTCGAGGTGCTTGACGGGCTCGACCCGCGGCGGCAGGGCACCGGCGGGCGGCACCGTCACACCGGCCCGGGGCCCCTGGCCGACGGCGGTCACAGGGCCCTCACGGAGACGATGTGGGCGACCTGGCCGTGCGGGTCGAGCCGCACCCACGGTCGCGCACCCCAGAAGTACGTCTCACCCCCGAGCTCGTCGGTGGCCGCCATCACCGGGACGTCGTCGTTGCCGGGGTGGTGCAGACCGAGCGCCGCGAGGTCGAGGTGGACCACGCCGTCGCGGGTGGCGTAGGGATCGAGGTTGAGCACCACGATCACGGTGTCGGCCAGCCCGGTCGGGGACTGCGCGGCCTCGACCCGCTTGGAGAAGCACAGGATGGCGTCGTCGCTGGTGGGGTGGACCGTGACGTTGCGCAGCCGCTGCAGCGCCGGGTGGGCGCGCCGGACGGTGTTGAGCACGCGCAGCAGGCCGGCGATGCCCAGGCTCTCCGCCCGGGACCAGTCGCGCTCCTTGTACTCGTACTTCTCGTTGTCGATCTGCTCCTCGGCGCCCGGCCGGGCGATGTGCTCGACGAGCTCGTAGCCGGAGTAGATGCCCCAGGTGGGCGAGGACGTCGCGGCGAGGACGGCGCGGATGGCGAAGGCCGCGGTGGACCCCTGCTGCATGTAGGGGGTGAGGATGTCGTGCGTCGTCGGCCAGAAGCTCGGGCGGACCCGGGCGTCGGTGGAGTAGGCCAGCTCGGTGAGGTAGTCGCCGATCTCGCCCTTGGACGTGCGCCACGTGAAGTACGTGTACGACTGGTGGAACCCGACCGCGCCGAGCGTGCGCATCATCGCCGGACGGGTGAACGCCTCGGCGAGGAAGAGGACCTCCGGGTGGCGCTCGTGGAAGTCGGCGAGCAGGCGCTGCCAGAAGTTCAGCGGCTTCGTGTGCGGGTTGTCCACGCGGAACGCCGTGACCCCGTGGTCGACCCAGACCTGGAGCACGTCGCGCACGGCGGCGTAGATGCCCTCGGGGTCGTTGTCGAAGTTGAGCGGGTAGATGTCCTGGTACTTCTTCGGCGGGTTCTCCGCGTACGCGATCGTGCCGTCCGCGCGGGTCGTGAACCACTCCGGGTGCTCGCTCACCCAGGGGTGGTCCGGCGAGGCCTGCAGCGCGACGTCCAGCGCCACCTCCATCCCGAGCTCGCGCGCACGGGCGACGAACGCGTCGAAGTCGTCGAACGTGCCCAGGTCCGGGTGGATGGCGTCGTGCCCGCCGTCGGGGCTGCCGATGCCGTACGGCGAGCCGGGGTCGTCCGGCCCGGCGCCGAGCGTGTTGTTGCGTCCCTTGCGGTTGGTCAGGCCGATCGGGTGGATCGGGGTCAGGTAGACGACGTCGAAGCCCATCCCGGCGATCGCAGGCAGACGCTCGGCGGCGGTGCGCAGGGTCCCGGACGTCCAGGTGCCCGTCGCCGGGTCCTGGTGCGCACCCTCGGAGCGGGGGAACATCTCGTACCAGGAGCCGTAGAGCGCGCGCTCGCGGTGGACGACCACCGGGTAGGTCGCGGACGGGGACACCAGCTCGCGGACCGGGTGCGCGGCCAGGACCGCACGGACCTCCTCGCCGGTGCCGGCGGCCAGGCGCGCCTGGGCCGGCCGGTCGGCGTCGCGCAGCGCGGTGACGGCGTCGGCGAGGATCCGCGCGGCGTCGCCGGGCAGGTCGCGCGCGGCGGCACGCTCCAGCAGCAGGGCGCCCTCGGTGAGCATCAGGTCGACGTCGACGCCGGCGTCGATCTTGAGGGTGGCGTCGTGCGCCCAGGTGGCGTACGGGTCCGACCAGCCCTCGACCCGGAACCCCCACGCCCCCGGGGCGTCCGGCGTCAGCCACGCCTCGTAACGGTCCAGCCCCGGCGCGATGTCGTACATCGGGGCCGAGGAGTGCACGGTGCCGTCCGGGGCCACGAGCACGGCGGTGGCGGCGACGGCGTCGTGCCCCTCGCGGAAGACGGTCGCCCGCACCGGGAAGGACTCGCCCTCGGTGCCCTTGACGGGCCAGCGCCCGTCCTCGATCACCGGCGTGACCTCGACGACCGGGATGCGGCCGATCGGGGCGAAGGGGGCCGGGCGCGGGGCCGGGGCCTGCGCGTAGGGCACGGTCGCCGCGCCGCCCGGGTGGGCCGGGCGCGTGTCGGCAGAGGGCGCGTCCGCGGAGCGCGTGGTGTCGCCGCCGGGCGCCGGCGTCACGGGGGCCGGCGGGGTGAGGGCGGGAGACGCCGTCGTGCCGCCGCGGCGCGTGGCCGGGTACGGCGAGGTCTGCGCGGGCACGGGGTCGTGGGGCTGGGAGGTGCTCACCCCCCGAACCTATCGAGGTGTGGCCGCGACGGCAGTCCGGGAGGCGACGGCGGAGGCCCCACCTGCACTTCTGCAACGGCCGTGCAACCTCATGCAAACGTTCCAAACTTTCGCGTCTAGACTCGTCTGCGTGAGAGCAATCCGTCGATTCACCGTCCGCACCGTCCTGCCCGAGGCGCTCAAGCCTCTGGACACCCTCGCGCTGAACCTGCGCTGGTCCTGGCACACCCCGACCCGGGACCTGTTCGCCTCCCTGGACCCCGAGCTGTGGAAGAAGGTCCACGGCGACCCGGTCGCCCTGCTCGGATCGCTGAGCAGGAAGCGTCTCGAGCAGCTCGCCGAGGACCGTGCGCTGGTGGCCGAGGTGCGCCGCCTCGACGAGGACCTCCGGCGTTACCTCAGCGAGCCGCGCTGGTACCAGAACGACTTCGACGACGCCGACAAGCCGGACGCCGTCGCCTACTTCTCCGCCGAGTACGGGATCACCGCGGTCCTCCCGCAGTACTCCGGCGGCCTCGGCATCCTGGCCGGTGACCACCTCAAGTCCGCCTCCGACCTCGGCGTGCCGATCGTGGGGGTGGGTCTGCTCTACGGGGCCGGCTACTTCAAGCAGTCCCTCACCCGGGACGGCTGGCAGCACGAGACCTACCCGCTGCTCGACCCGGACAACCTGCCGCTGACGCTGCTGCGTGAGGCCGACGGCACCGCCGCCAAGGTGTCGCTCGCGCTGCCGGGCGGCCGCACGCTGCACGCCCAGGTGTGGCTGGCACAGGTCGGCCGGGTGCCGCTGCTGCTGCTGGACTCCAACATCGCCGAGAACGACGACTCCGCCCGGCGGGTCACCGACCGGCTCTACGGCGGCTCCGCCGACCACCGGCTGCGCCAGGAGCTCCTGCTGGGCATCGGCGGCGTCCGGGCGGTCCGGCTCTACACGCGTCTGACCGGGGCGCCGACGCCGCAGGTCTACCACTGCAACGAGGGGCACGCGGGATTCCTGTCCGTCGAGCGCATCCGCGAGCTGGTCGCCGGTCAGGGCCTGAGCTTCGACGCCGCGCTCGAGGCGGTCAAGGCCGGCACCGTCTTCACCACCCACACGCCGGTGCCCGCCGGCATCAGCCGCTACGGCACGGACCTCATCGCCGAGTACTTCGGCGGTGGCGCCGAGATGGACGGCATCCCGCTGGAGAAGGTGCTCGCCCTGGGGGCGGAGGACTTCGAGGGCGGCAACCCGGCCGTGTACAACATGGCGATCATGGGGCTGCGTGCGGCCAAGCGCGCGAACGGCGTGGCGCAGCTCCACGGCAAGGTCTCGCGCGGCATGTTCCACCAGCTCTGGCCGGGCTTCGACGTCTCCGAGGTGCCCATCACGTCCATCACCAACGGCGTCCACGGGCCGACCTGGGTCGACCCGGCCTTCGCCGAGATGGTCGACGGCCGGCTCACCCCCGAGCAGGTCGAGTTGGGCGAGGGCTTCCTCCTGACGCCCGAGGAGGGCGGGCTCTCCGACGGCGAGCTGTGGCGGATGCGCGGCAGGCTGCGGTCCAACCTCGTCAGCGAGGCGCGGCGCCGGGTGCGCAAGTCCTGGGTCGACCGCGGTGCCTCGCCCGCGGAGCTGAGCTGGACCGACGACGTCCTCGACCCCGACGTCCTCACGATCGGGTTCGCGCGCCGCGTGCCCACCTACAAGCGGCTGACCCTGATGCTCTCGGACCCGGAGCGCTTCACCCGGCTGCTGACCGACCCGGAGCGCCCCATCCAGATCATCGTGGCGGGCAAGTCCCACCCCGACGACGAGCAGGGCGTCGGCCTGATCCAGAAGCTCGTCCAGTTCGCCGACGACGCCGGTGTGCGCGAGCGCATCGTGTTCCTGCCGAACTACGACATCGCGATGGCGCAGACCCTCATGCCGGGCTGCGACGTCTGGCTGAACAACCCGCTGCGTCCGCTGGAGGCCTCCGGCACGTCCGGCATGAAGTGCGCCCTCAACGGTGCGCTGAACCTGTCGATCCTCGACGGGTGGTGGGACGAGTGGTACGACGGCCGCAACGGCTGGGCGATCCCCACCGCCGACGGCGTGGAGGACCCGGCCGAGCGTGACCGGCTCGAAGCCGCAGCCCTGTACGAGCTCCTCGAGGACACCGTCGCGCCGCGGTTCTACGACCGGGACGCCGAGGGCGTGCCGCGTCACTGGATGGAGATGGTGCGCCACACGCTCGCCACGCTCGGCCCGAAGGTCCAGGCCACCCGCATGGTGCGCGACTACGTCGAGCGGCTCTACACCCCGGTGGCCCGCAGCGCGCGGGCGCTCGACGGCGCCACCCACGACGGCGCCCGGGAGCTGGCGGACTGGAAGAACCGCGTGCGCGGCGCCTGGCACGGCGTGCGGGTCGACCACGTCGAGGCCGACGGCGTCGCCGACGTCGTGAACGTCGGCGACCGGATCGAGGTCACCGCCTACGTCTCGCTGGGCGAGCTGGGGCCGCAGGACGTCCAGGTCCAGGTGGTCGGCGGCCGCGTGGACGACGAGGACCACCTCACGGAGTTCCGGGTCTTCCCGCTCACGCTGAGCCAGACGCTGGAGGGCGGCCGGTACGCGTTCGTCGGCGCCCACGAGCTCGAGCTGGCCGGACCGTTCGGGTACACGGTGCGGGTGGTGCCGAACCACGACGACATCGCCGCAGTCACCGAGCTCGGGCTGGCGGTCGGCGCCCACCACTGACGCGCCGCGTGACCGCCTGACGCGAAACGCCCTGGCGCCCCGCACGGGGCACCAGGGCGTTCGCGTGCGCCGGTGCTGTGCTGCGGTGCTCGGGTCCCAGGGCCCGGTGGCGGGCAGGCGTCACACCGGGCTGACGAGGTGGGTCAGTACACCATCTGCATGGCCTCGCGGACCTCGGAGAGCGTGGCCTCGGCGATCGCGTTGGCGCGCTCGTTGCCCGTGCGCAGCACCTGCAGGAGGTAGGCCGGGTCGGCCACGAGCTCGGCGCGCCGTGCACGCACGGGCGCGAGCATCTCGTTGACCGCCTCGGTGGCGGCCTTCTTCAGGGCGGCCCCGCCGCCGTCGCCGAGCTCGGCGGCGACGTCCTCGGGCTCGCGCCCGCTCGACAGCGCGGTCAGCAGCACGAGGTTGGATACCTCGGGGCGGTTCGCCGGGTCGTACGTGATGTGACGGTCGGCGTCGGTCACGGCCCGCTTGAGCAGCTTCGCCGTGGTGTCCGCGTCCATGCCGAGCTCGATGGCGTTGCCGCGCGACTTGCTCATCTTCTGCCCGTCGGTGCCGAGCACCGAGGCGGCGTTCGACAGCAGCGCCTCGGGACGCGGGAAGACCGGCGCCGAGCCGTCGCCGGCGCGCCCGTACCGCTCGTCGAAGCGACGGGCGACCACCCGAGCCTGCTCGAGGTGCGGCAGCTGGTCCTTGCCGACCGGCACCAGGTTGGCCTTGCAGAAGAGGATGTCCGCCGTCTGGTGCACCGGGTAGGTGAGCATCAGGCCGGACATCGGCCGGTCGCCGGTGGCGTCCAGCTCGGCCTTGACGGTGGGGTTGCGCCGCAGCTCGGCGTCGGTGACGACGGACAGGAAGGGCAGCATGAGCTGGTTGAGGGCGGGCACCGCGGAGTGCGCGAAGATCGTGCTCGCGTCGGCGTCGATCCCGACGGCGAGGTAGTCCGCCACCAGGGAGAGCACTCGCTCGCGGATCGGGCCGACGCCGTCGCGGTCGGTGATGACCTGGTAGTCGGCGACAAGGACGAAGGTCTCGACCCCGGCGCGCTGGAGGCGCACCCGGTTGAGGAGACTGCCGAAGTAGTGGCCGAGGTGGAGGTTGCCGGTGGGCCGGTCGCCGGTGAGCACGCGGAACCCGGTGGGGTCCTTCGCGATCTGCGCCTCGATCTCGTCGCTGCGCCGGCGGGTGCGCTCCAACGACGCCTCGTTGGTGGCCTCCGCCAGGTCGGTGGCGGCGTCGTCGACCTGGTCGGTGGGCACGGTCTGCTCGGTGGTCATGGTGTCCTCGTCGGTCGTGGCCGTCCTGCGGGGCGCGCTGACATGACGACGGCCGCCTCGCGGGACGGCCGGGTAGGTGGGGTGCGCCGGGGGCCGTCCGTCAGGACGGCCACCAGGAGCGCACGCGGGTCAGCACGGGTCCCACCTTAGTCCTCGGGGGACAGGCCGCGACGTTCGGGTCCCGGTACGACGGCGGAGCTGCCACCACGATCGGTTCGGGCACGACGATCGGATGCGGGGCACGACGGCGGTGCTGCCGCGACGTTCGGGTGCGGGCCCGACGGCGGAGCTGCCCCGGTGGCCCGGCGGTCACGTGCCGGCCGGGGCTCAGCGGGAGGGACGGGTGAGGTAGAGCCGCATGCTGAGCGACTCCATCTCGACGGACTCGCCGGGGGAGGCGACCAGGCTCATCGGGTCGGTCTCGTCCTCCAGCGAGTGGTCCGGCCGCTCCCAGGACGAGTCCCAGACGAGCTCGAAGTCCGCACCCCGGCCGCGGGCGAGCGTGACCTCCTGCTGGTCGAGGGAGCCATTGAGCACCACCAGCGCATCACCGTCGCCGCAGTGGAGACCCGAGCGCAGCATCTGCAGCACCCGGTTGTGCGGGTCGTGCCAGCGCTGGGCGGACATCGCGTCGCCGCCGGCGTCGAACCAGGCGAGGTCGGCCACCTCGTCGCCGTCGGCGGGACGTCCGGACGCGAAGCGGGTGGGCCGCAGCACGGGGTGCTCCCGACGCAGCCGAAGCAGGTAGGAGGTGGTGGAGAGCATGTCGCCGTGCCAGCCGGTGGTGCGCCAGTCCAGCCAGGAGATCTCGTTGTCCTGGCAGTAGGCGTTGTTGTTGCCGCCCTGGCTGCGTCCCATCTCGTCGCCGGCGGTGAGCATCGGGGTGCCGGCGGAGAGCAGCAGCGTGCCGAGCAGGTTGCGCATCGAGCGGCGACGCACCGGGACGATCTCGGCGGCCACCGAGTCGCGCTGGACCGGACCCTCCACGCCGTGGTTCCAGGACCGGTTGTCGTCGCTGCCGTCCCGGTTGCCCTCGAGGTTGGCCTCGTTGTGCTTGTGCTCGTACGCGACCAGGTCGGCGAGCGTGAAGCCGTCGTGCGCGGTGACGAAGTTGACCGAGGCCAGCGGGCCGCGCCCGCCGGGGACCTCGCCGTGGCCGAAGAGGTCCGCCGACCCGGACAGCCGGGTGGCGAGGTCGCGCAGGTCGCGCCCGGGCTGGCCCTTGGCCGCGGCCCCGGCGTCGGCGAGCCAGAAGGTCCGCACCGTGTTGCGGAACCGGTCGTTCCAGTCGCCCATCGGGGCGGGGAACTGCCCGGTCCGCCAGCCGCCCGGCCCGAGGTCCCACGGCTCGGCGATGAGCTTGGTCTGCGCGAGCACGGGGTCGGTGGCCATGGCGACCAGGAAGGGGTGGTACGGGCTGAACTCCGCGCCGTTGCGGCCGAGCGTGACCGCCAGGTCGAAGCGGAACCCGTCCACGCCGACCTCGCTCACCCAGTACCGCAGCGAGTCCAGGGCGAGCTGGACCACCCGTGTGCGGCGGAAGTCGAGGGAGTTGCCAGTGCCCGTGACGTCGGCCAGCCGGGCGGGGGAGGAGCCGTCGTGGAGGTAGTAGCCGGTGTTGTCCAGCCCGCGCAGGCTCAGCGTCGGGCCGAGGTCGCCGGCCTCGCAGGTGTGGTTGTAGACGACGTCGAGCACGACCTCCAGGCCGGCCGCGTGCAGGAGCGCGACCATGCCCTTGACCTCGGCGAGCACCGCCTGCGGCCCGGCGACCTGCGCGGCGCGCGTGGCGTACCCGGGCTCGGGCGCGAAGAACCCGAGGGTGTTGTAGCCCCAGTAGTTGGTCAGGCCCTTCTCCACGAGGAACGGCTCGGGAAGGCTGGCGTGGATGGGCAGAAGCTCGACGGTCGTCACGCCGAGCTTCTTCAGGTGGGCGATCGTCACCGGGTGCGCCATGCCCGCGTAGGTGCCGCGCAGCGACGGCGGGAGGCCCGGCAGGCGCATCGTCAGCCCGCGCACGTGCGCCTCGTAGAGGACCGTGTCAGACCACGGCACCCGCGGCGACGGAACCGCCCCGTCGAAGGTGTCGTCGACCACGACGCCGTGCGAGACGAACGGAGCCGAGTCGACCGGGTCGGGGTGCAGGACGCCGTCCACGGGGGCGAGGTCGTCGTCCACCACGTGGCCGTAGATCGCGGGCACGAGCGCGGTGGCGCCGGCGAGGGCGCGGGCGTAGGGATCCAGGACGAGCTTGGCGGGGTTGTGCCGGAGCCCGACGGCGGGGTCCCAGTGCCCGTGGACCCGGAACCCGTAGCGCTGGCCGGCGCGCACCCCGGGGACGTGACCGTGCCACACGCCGTGGACGGGGCCACGCAGGCGGAAGCGCCGCTCGGACAGCGAGCCGTCCGCCGCGACGTCGATCAGGCACAGGTCCACGCGCTCGGCCCGGGAGGCGTGCACGGCGACGTCGACGCCGTCGCCGACGAGGTGGACCCCGAGCCGGCGGCGGTTGGTGGCCCGCGCGGGGGCCCGCCGGGTCGGGACGTCGGCGTAGTGCTCCGGCTCGGGGAGCGCCGCGCCGAGCCTGCCGAGGGAGGTGCGTTTGGTGGTACTCACCGTTCCATTCAACCTCAACGGAGGTCCACGCGTGGGCGTCATGCCACCCGATCGGACCCGTGGCCGCCGGGGCCGCGATTCGGGTCCGGACCCGCGGAGGTGGCAATCTGGACCCATGAGGATCGTCGTGTGCGTCAAGCACGTCCCGGACCTGCAGTCCGACCGTTCCCTCGACGGGGACGGCCACCTGGTGCGCGGTGAGGACGACGTCCTCAACGAGCTCGACGAGAACGCCGTCGAGGCCGCCGTCACCCTCGCCGAGGAGCACGGGGCGGAGGTCGTGGCCCTGACCGTCGGGCCGGACGAGGCCGTCGACGCCGTGCGTCGGGCGCTGCAGATGGGGGCCGACTCCGGAGTCCACGTCAGCGACGAGCGGGTGGCCGGCAGCGACGTCGTCGGGACCGCCCGCGTGCTGGCCGCCGCGGTGCGCCGGCTGGGAGACGAGGTGCCGGTGGACCTCGTGGTCACCGGCATGGCGTCCATGGACGGTCTGACCGCGATGCTGCCCTCGGCGCTGGCCGCGTCCCTCGAGCTGCCGCAGCTGACGCTCGCGAGCGACGTCGCGCTCGACGGCCGGGTCGTGACGATCACCCGCACGATCGGCGAGGCGGACGAGGTGCTGGCCGCGGACCTGCCGCTGGTGCTGTCCGTCACCGACCAGGCGAACGAGCCGCGCTACCCCAACTTCATGGCGATCAGGGCCGCGAAGAAGAAGCCGGTCACCACCTGGGACCTCGACGACCTCGCCCTGGCGACGTCCGGGGCGGAGGTCGACGGCGGACCCGAGGTCGGCACGGCCGGCGCCGGGACCGCGGTGCTCGCCGCCGCCGCCCGCCCGCCGCGCGAGGCCGGGCGCATCATCACCGACTCCGGGGACGCCGGCACCCAGCTCGCCGCGTTCCTGCACGAGAACAAGCTGGTCTGAGGCAGGAGTGAACATGAGTGTCCCCGAGCTCGCCGAGCGTCCCGTGCTGGTGGTCGTCGACCACGTCGGCGGCGCCCTCACCGCGGCGTCGGCCGAGGTCCTGACCCTGGCCCGAGAGCTGGCCGGCGCGGCCGGCGTGGCCGCCGTCGCCCTCGAGACGCCGGACACGGACGCGCTGGCCCGGTTCGGCGTGCCGACCGTCTACCTGCCCGACCTCGACGGCGCCAACCCGACGGTCTCGGCGGTCGCGGCCGAGGCCGTGCTCGCCGCCGTGGAGCTCGCCGGCGCGGGCGCGGTGCTCCTCACCTCGAGCTTCGCCGGCAAGGAGCTGGCGGCCCGGCTGGCCGTGGCGCTGGGCTCCGGCGCCGTCGTCGACGCCACAGGGGTCGAGAAGGGCGCGTCCGGCCTGGTCGCCTCCAAGGTGGTGCTGCAGGGCACGTGGTCGACGACCTGCACCGTCACCCGCGGCGTTCCGGTCATCGCGGTCAAGGCCACCGCTGTCGAGGCCGTCGAGGCGCCCGGGGGCGAGCCGGCGCTGGTCAGCGTGCCGGTGGACCTCTCCACGGCGGCACGGGCGGTGCGTGTGGTCTCGCGCACGGAGCACCCCCGCGGCGGGCGGGTCCCGCTCGGCGAGGCAAGGTCCGTCGTCGTCGGCGGGCGTGGTGTCGAGGGGGACTTCTCCCTGGTGACCGAGCTGGCCGACGAGATCGGCGCCGCGGTCGGAGCCACGCGCGTGGCGACCGACGAGGGCTGGATCGAGCACGCCGCCCAGGTGGGGCAGACCGGCGTGACGATCTCCCCGCGGCTGTACATCGGCGTCGGGGTCTCGGGCGCGATCCACCACACCGCGGGCATGCAGTCCGCGGAGACGGTGGTGGCCGTCAACTCCGACCCCGAGGCGCCGATCTTCGAGATGGCCGACCTCGGGATCGTCGGTGACCTGAACGACGTCCTGCCGCAGGCGGTGGCCGAGCTGCGCAGGCTGCGCGGCTGAGGGTCAGCCCCGGTCGTGCGGGGTGTCCGGGTCCTGCCCGATGTGGCCCGGGGCGGAGGAGAGCACGCGCTGGATGAACGCCTCGAACTCGGACATGAACGTGGCGAGAAAGTCCCTCGTCGACGGGTCCGTGCACTCGCCGTTGGAGAAGGCGTTCGCCTGGTAGGTGATGTAGGCCTCCGGGGCGTTGAGCTGCGGTGAGTCGAGGAACGCGAGCACCGAGCGCAGGTTCGCCTGCATCACGGCCGTGCCGATACCTCCCGGCGAGGCGCCGATGATCGCGGACGGCTTGCGGGCGAAGGCGTTCTGCCCCCATGGGCGCGAGCCCCAGTCGATGGCGTTCTTCAGCCCACCGGGGATGGCGCGGTTGTACTCCGGCGAGACGTAGAGGATGGCGTCGGAGGCGAGGATCGCCTCCTTCAGCGCGCGGCCCTCCGGCGGGTAGTCCTCGTCGTAGTCGTAGCTGTACAGCGGGAGGTCCTTGATCGGGATCTCGGTGAACTCCAGGGTGTCGGGCGCCACCTTGATGAGCGCTTCGGAGAGCGTGCGGTTGATCGATCCGGTGGCGAGGCTGCCGACGAAGTAGCCGACCTTGTACTGGGCCATTGCTCATCCCTTCTGGGCGACCGGCCGCGACCGACCGGTCGGCGTTGATCTGGACGGTGCGGAACCATCCTTGCGCCGGGCCGTCCGATCCGCGCGCTGGGTGGCGGGCAGCGGGCAGCGGTACGTTCCGCGGCTGCCCCTAGCGTGTCGGGGGTGGCTGCCCGCAGGTCGGCGAGGCACCGCAGCCACGTCGGGTACTGCCCCGCAGGTCCGTGAGGCACCGGAGCCACGTCGGGTACCGCCCCGCAGGTCCGTGAGGCACGGGAGCCACGTCGGGTACCGCCCCGCTAGCGGATGCACAGTCGGCGTCGGGGTCCGGGAAATGCGGTGCCGCCGGCACGGACGGTCGGCCAGGATGGGCGGGTGTCAGCTGACCTGGGTCTCACAGCCGCACCTGAGGCCGAGGACTTCCGCGCTCTCGCGCGTTCCTCGCCATGGCGATGGACGACGGCGCAGCTGCGCGTGCGTTGGCACGCCTCCCTTCCGCGACGGCACCAGGAGGTGCGTGCGTGGATCTCGCGCTCGCCGCGAGCGGTCCGGGTCGAGACCCTCGGCGGCGAGCTGGTGACGGCGGAGGTCCAGGAGCGGGGGACGACGTCGGTCGTGATGCTCGCCCGGTCGGACGACGGCGGGTCGTTCCCGGAGCGGTACACGGACGTGGACGTGGACGTGAACGCGATGTCGCCTGGCGACGGTGCGGTGCCCGGGGTAGCCCCGGGCTCGGAGATGAGTGCGGCCCAGGCGGGTGTCTGGGACTCGGGGACGAGTGCGGCCCAGGCGGCTGTCCGGGGCGCGGGGGTGAGTGCGGAGCGGGCCGCCGACCCGGACGACGCGGTGATCGCGTGGCGTGAGGTGCGCGGAGAGCACGACGAGAGCGGGGAGCTCGCCCGGCTCTCCCAGCCCAGGCTGCGCGCCGACGGGCTCGTGGCCGCGCGGCCGTTCACGGCAGAGGCGGCCGACGACGCGTTCTACGAGAACTACGCCTGGGTGGCGATGCTCGACCCGGTCGAGCTGGCCGACGGCCGCGATCCGGACGGCGTCGACCCCACGGTGCGTGCGGGTACGTCGGTCGGGCCGGTCGCCGTCGTCGACCACCACGGGCGCCCTGCGTGGGAGGCGGTGGTTTCCGCCCGCGGGTACTACGAGCCCCGCTGCGGGTGCTGCGCCCTGCTGGTCGACCGGGCGCAGGAGGAGCGTGAGTGGGGCCCCGGTGGTGCGCACCGGCCGGCCGGGTACGTCTACGGCGAGGGCGCCCGCGTGCGGCTGGACGTCGGCACCGGCATCTGCGTGCTCGTCGAGCAGGTGGGCGGGAGCGACGCGGGGGCCGGCTTCGAGGTGGTGCTCGAGGACGTCGACGCGGAGCTGCCTCGCGCACTCTTCGGCTGATCCCGGGCCGGGGCCACCGTCGCCGACTGCCGTCAGGTGGACGCGCCGGGCGCCGCGCGTCCCGCGATGGTCCGGCGCAGCTCGTAGCCGGTGTCGAGGTCGGTGATGTGGACCTCGACGATGCCGTTGGGGTCGATGACGTACCGCTCCTCGACCAGGCAGCCGTCCTGGCGCCGGACGGGCTCGTCGCCGAGGTCCGGCCGGTCGCGCAGCGCCGGGTCGAACGGGAAGAGCACCTCGGCGAAGGGGACGATGTCGCCGCGGGGCTCGCCGGCGTCGTCGACGGCGGCGCACTCGACGAAGCGGAACCAGCCGATGTTGTGCGCCGCCCGGTAGCGGCGCGTCGCGACGACCGTGTCAGCGGTCGGCAGGATCTCGTCCGGCGTGAGGATCGGGTCGAAGACGACGCCCTGCCCGGAGCGCTGCTCGCGGAAGACGCCGAAGCCCCGGGAGAGCCGGTCGGCGAGCGAGTACCCGGACGCCGGGTCGGCGGCGATCGCGAGGCCGATGGCGGTCGACGCGGAGGGGTGCGGCGAGCGGTGCACCCGTCGCCCGAACCGTTCCTTGAGGAGGCGGGGGACCAGCGGCAGCGAGCTGCCGCCCCCGACCAGGTAGATGCCTGCGACGTCGGTCAGGCCGGTGGGGTCGTCGAGCCTGTCGAGCACCGGTCCCATCGCGGTCATGGTGGCCTCGACGAGCGGCGCCGCGGCATCGTAGAAGGCGTCGACCGCGACGTTGACGTCCCTCTCGCCGACCTCCAGCGCGATGCGCCTCGACTGCGGCGAGATGCGCTCCTTCGCCTCGCGGCACTGCTCACGCAGGCTCGCCAGCGCCCAGGCGTCGAGGTCGGCCTCCTCGACCTCCGCGGCCGCGAGGGCGCAGCGCACGAGGACGTCGTCGAAGTCGTCGCCGCCGAGCCGGTTCCGCCCCGCGGTCGCGAGCACGTCGTGCCCGGTGCCCTCGACGTCGACGAGCGAGGCGTCGAACGTGCCGCCACCGAGGTCGTAGACGACGACGCGGGTGCGGCGCGAGGTGACCGTGCCACCCCGGCGGTGCGTGTACTCGAAACCCGCTGCGGAGGGCTCGTTGAGCAGCGCGGCGACGTCGAAGCCCGCGCGGCGGAACGCCTCCAGCGTGAGGAACCGCTGGGCGCCGTGCGCGTGCGCCGGCACCGCCACGACGACCGGGCCCAGGAGGTCCGGGTCCGCCTGTCCGGTGCCGGCACCGGGCAGGTTGGAGGTGGTCAGCAGCGCCTCGTGCATGGCACGGAGGTAGCCGGTGAGGATCTCGAGCAGGGGGACCGTGCGGTCCCCGACGGCGATCGCGGTGTCCGCGTTGACGTCGGGCTCGGCGAGCGCCCGCTTGAAGGAGCGCAGGAGCGGGGCCCCGGTCGCGCCCGCCGCGATGGCGTCGAAGCCGTACAGCAGGCGCTCGCCGTGCAGGGCGACGACGGAGGGGAAGCTCTCGTGGGCGTCGCCGTCGTCGTCGAGGAACGTGACGACGGGGTAGTTCCCGCGGTCGACCGCGGCGACGATCGTGCGGGTCGTGCCCAGATCGACGCCCAGGTGCATGGCAGCGAGGGTATCAACGCCGGGGGGCCTCGCCGGCGAGCGTGCGGCGGGTGGACCCCGGTGGCCCGATGGTCGCAACGAGCCGGCCCGGTCCTCGTGGCAGCGCGTGCCGGAGCCTCGTGGGAGCAGGCGTGCCCGGCGTCGTCGGAGCAGGCGTCGCGACGTCTCCTTACACTGGACGATCGTGACCACCTACCTCGACCACGCGGCCACCACCCCGGTGCGCCCCGACGTCGCGGCGGCCTACGCCGAGGAGCTCACCCGGCTCGGCAACCCCTCGTCGCTGCACGCTCCCGGGCGGGACGCCCGGCGTCGGTTGGAGGAGGCGCGGGAGCAGCTGGCGGCCGCGGTCGGCGCCGAGCCCGCCGAGGTGCTCTTCACGTCCGGGGGCACCGAGGCCGACAACCTCGCGGTCAAGGGCGGCTACTGGGCCCGTCGCACGGCCGACCGCACGCGGGTGGCCGTATCCGCGGTCGAGCACCCAGCGGTGCTCGAGGCCGCGACCTGGCTCGCAGCGCACGACGGCGCGGCCCTGGACCTGCTGCCGGTCACCGGCGCGGGCGTGCTCGACGTCGCCGCACTCGACGTGCACCTCGACGAGCACGGCCCCGCGACGGCGCTGGTGAGCGTCATGTGGGCGAACAACGAGACCGGGGTGCTGCAGCCGCTCGACCAGGTGGTGGCGCTGGTGCACGCCGCCGGGATCCCGGTGCACTCCGACGCCGTGCAGGCGCTCGGGCACGCTCCTGTCCACTTCGCCCGGTCCGGGCTGGACGCCCTGAGCCTTTCCGGGCACAAGCTTGGCGCGCCGGTCGGGACCGGCGCGCTGGTGGCCCGCCGGGACCTCGCACTGAGCCCCGTCGAGCACGGCGGGGGCCAGGAGCGCGGGGTTCGCTCGGGCACGCTGGCGGTGGCCGGCGCCCGGGCCCTGGCGCTCGCGGTGAGCTCCGCCGTCGCCGAGCAGGAGGCGGAGACCGCACGGCTGCGCCGCCTGCGCGACCGGCTCCTCTCCGCCGTGCTCTCGACCGTCCCGGGAGTCCGCCTCTCCGGCCCGGACCTCGACCAGGCGGGCGCCGACGCGTGGCTGCCCGGGATCGCGCACCTGACCGTCGACGGTGCGGACGCGGACTCCCTGCTCTTCGGCCTGGACGTGGCAGGGGTGGCGGCGTCGTCGGGATCCGCCTGCCAGGCGGGTGTGCAGGAGGCCTCGCACGTGCTGCTCGCCATGGGCCGGGACGAGGAGCAGGCGCGCTCGGCGCTGCGGTTCTCGCTCGGGCGGACCACGACCGAGGCGGACGTCGACGCCGCCGCGGCGGCTCTGCCCACGGTCGTCGCGAACGCCCGCAAGGCCCACGCGACCCGCTCCGCCCGGGCGCGACGCTCCGCCGTCGGGCTCCACGATGCCGCCACCGACCTGAGGAGCGTGAGCTGATGCGTGTCCTGGCCGCCCTGTCCGGTGGTGTGGACTCCGCCGTCGCGGCCGCCCGCGCCGTCGACGCGGGCCACGACGTCGTCGGTGTGCACATGGCGCTGTCCCGCTCGCGCGCCCAGCACCGCAACGGCTCGCGCGGGTGCTGCTCGATCGAGGACGCGGGCGACGCCCGCCGCGCGGCCGACGTCCTGGGCATCCCGTACTACGTGTGGGACCTGTCGGAGGAGTTCGAGGAGACGGTCGTCGCCGACTTCCTCGACGAGTACGCCGCGGGCCGCACCCCGAACCCGTGCGTGCGGTGCAACGAGCACATCAAGTTCTCAGCGCTGCTCGACCGTGGCCTGGCGCTCGGGTTCGACGCCGTCGCCACCGGTCACTACGCGAAGATCGTCGAGGCGGCCGACGGCGTAGGCGGCGTCCGTCGTGAGCTCCACCGGTCCGCCGACCCCCTGAAGGACCAGTCGTACGTTCTCGCGGTGATGGGGTCCGACCGCCTCGCGCGCTCGCTCTTCCCGCTCGGCGACGTGCCGTCCAAGGACGCCGTGCGCGCCGAGGCGGCGGCGCGGGGGCTGAGCGTCTCCGCCAAGCCGGACTCCTACGACATCTGCTTCGTGGCCGACGGCGACACCCAGGGCTTCCTGCGCGAGCGGCTCGGCGCCCGGCCGGGCGAGGTGGTCGACGCCGAGGGCCGGGTCGTCGGGGAGCACGACGGCGCGTACGCCTACACCGTCGGGCAGCGCAAGGGGCTGGGACTGAACCGACCGGCAGCCGACGGTCGGCCCCGCTACGTGCTCGAGGTCCGCCCGCAGTCCAACCAGGTGGTGGTGGGTCCGAGCGAGCTGCTCAGCGTGGACGAGCTGCGTGGCGACCAGGCGGTGTGGCTCGCAGACGACGTCCCGGCGGGGGAGTGGGTCGACGTCGAGGTGCAGGTCCGGGCGCACGGAGAGCCGGTGGCCGCTCGTGTGCGGCGGTCCACGGGGTCGCGACCGGGTGCGGCGGCGGACGACGTCGCCCCTCACCACGAGCGCGCCGACGGCGGGCGCCCGGTCGGTGACGGCTCGGCAGGTAGCGCCGCCGACATCGCTGGCGGCTCGGGCGGTGGTGCCGCCGACATCACCGGCGGGGAGCGGCTCGAGGCCCGGCTTGCCGTCCCGTTGCGCGGCATCGCACCCGGGCAGTCTCTTGTGGTCTACGCCGGCACACGCGTACTCGGTCAGGCGACGATCGCCTCGGCGAGACGCGGTGCGTCAGCGCGGGGCGCCAGCAGGGCGGTACCCGCCTGATCGCCGATGCGGTCCAGGTCCGGGTTACGTACCGTCGAGCCATGAGACCGACAGCGGGGCCCACGGTGCTCGGCCTCGCGGCCCTGCTCCTGGCACTCGGCTCGTGCGGCGACCCGGACGTCGGGGACGAGACCCCAGGGGCGACGTCGAGCCCGAGCGCGATCCCGACCGACGGCCCGACGACCGACCGGACCGCCGATCCCACCGCGAGCCCGACTGGCAGCACGGGCCGACCCAGCGACCCCGCGTCGCTACCTCCTGACGTGCGGACCGCCGTCGACGACCTCGCGGGCCGGACCGGAGTCGACCCGGGCGAGATCGCCGTCGTCGTGTTCGAGACGGTGACCTGGTCCGACGGCAGTATCGGCTGCCCTGAGCCCGGGAAGGCGTACACGCAGGCACTGGTAGACGGCAGGCGGCTCGTGCTGGCGGCGGGCGGTTCGGAGTTCGCCTACCACGGTGAGGGGCAGGGACCGCTGGCCTACTGCGCGTCCCCGGTCCCGCCGGCGGAGACCGCGGAGACGCGCTGACCTCTGCGGTGGGTTGCCGACGGCGCAGGCCCTGTCGTGCGTTGCCGTCACCCCGGGCTCCTGTCCAACCGCCGCCGCCGACGTCGGACCAGTTACCGTCACCGCGCGGGCTGTTCCATCCACCACTCGGTGAACTCCGTGCAGCGACCCTCGGCGTCGAGCCTGATCACCCACAGGTTGCTATAGGTCTTCGGCGGATCGAAGTGGTAGACGGTCGTGCCCTGGATGATTGCCAGACCGCCGCTGGCAACGAGCGGTTCCCACCGGAACGTCGTCTGGCCGGGTTCGTCACGAAGCTCGAGCCATCTCTCGACGATGGCCTGGCGCCCGGTGGCAGGTTCCGCGTAAGGCTCGGTGCGATACGTCGCGTTCTCGCTGAAGAGCATCCCGATCTCGTCGCGGTCGTTCGAGTTCCAGGCCCGTACGTAGCCCTCGACCCAGGTGGCGAGCTGTTCCTCGAGCATGGCGACATTGTCGAACGGCTTGCCTCGTCTGTCGCCCGCAGACTGGATTCGTTCCGCCGCTTGCAATGTTGCTTACAGTCGCGCGGAAAACTGTAGTACGAGCTCCATGCTTTTCGTGACAGCAGTGATTAGTTGGCTTCGTATCCACAGAAGCCGCGAGATGCCAACGTTTCCACAGGGCGGTTTTCCACAGTGGGCGTTGTTGCCACGCTTTCCACAAATTTGATTCGCGCACCATTTCCTCTTGCATTCGTGAACGTGTGTTCGATACGGTGGTGGTGGTTGAACGACCCGATCTTCGTACCCCGACGACGTGGCGTGGGAGGGAGGCCCCGATGTCCCCGATCGACGACGACGGCGGCCCGGCCGCGGCGCTGGCGGCGGGCCTGTCCCAGGTCCAGGAGCTGCTGTCCGGGCTCGCCGGGATCGACCTGCACACCGTGCCCGGGCAGGCGGTGATGGATGCCCTGGACGACCTCGAGCACGCCCACCGGCAGGTCGAGGCCCTCACCGCCCGGGCACTGGCCACGATCGAGGCCGGCGGGCTCTGGGCGCTGGACGGCGCCCGGTCCATGCCGACCTGGTACCGGGCCCGCACGGGCCGGCACAAGTCCACCGCCACGGCGCAGGTGCGCCAGGCCAGGGCGCTGCGCGACCACCTGCCCGCCACCGCGGCCGCCCTGGCCGACGCTCAGATCAGCGCCGACCACGCCGCCGCCCTGGTCAAGCACACCACCGACACCGAAGCCCGGCGGGCGAAGCTGACCGACCCGGCCGTCGGGGAGGACTTCCTCCTCGCCCAGGCCAGGTCGTTGGACGCCTCGGCCTTCACGATCGTGCTCAAGCACTGGGGGCTGCGGGCCGACCCCGACGCCGCCGACCGCGCCTACGTCGCCGAGTCCGACCGGGAAGAGTTCTACCTGTCCGAGACCACCGACGGCTACGTCCCCGGCGGGTGGCTGTCCAAGGCCTCCGGCGAGGCCGTGCGGGCCGCCCTGGACGCCCGGGTCGCCACCCCCGCCGCCGGTGACCACCGCACCGCCGGGCAACGCTACGCCGGCGCCCTGGCCTCCCTGGCCCACCTGGCCCTGGACTCCGGGACGCTGCGCCCCGGCGCCCGCATCCGCCCCCACCTCAGCGTCCACGTCCCCTTCGAGACCCTCCAGCGCCTGATCGCCGCCTCCGCACCCACCCGCCGCCACCCCGGCTGCCCGCTCCCGACCCACCCCGGCGCGGCGTTCGGAGCATCAGAGCCAGGGACCTGCGGGTGCGGGCAACCGCTGCCCGAGGCAGTCATCGGCGCCGAGCTCGACCCCGCCGCCATGACCGAGGTCGAACCCGCGACCTTCGACGACGGCACCCCGCTGGCCCCGTCCCTGCTGGCCCGCATCGCCTGCACCAGCGAGGTCCACCGCGTCGTCTTCGGACCCGCCTCCGAGGTGCTGGACACCGGCAGAGAGAAACGCCTCTTCATCACCGCCCAGACCCGCGCGATCATCGCCCGCGACCGCACCTGCCGCTACCCAGGCTGCGACGCCCCACCAGGCGAGGGCGAGATCCACCACGCGATCTGGTGGTGGGCCCAGCACGGCACCACCGACCTCAAACACGGCATCCTGCTGTGCTGGCACCACCACGACTTCGTCCACAAACGACGCATCACCATCGAGAACCGCGGCACCCACTGGCACTTCACCCGCCGCGACGGCACCACCATCGAACCCACGCCCCACGCAACCTGACGCGCGACACCCTCGCCGGTCTGACTCGATGGCGGCCGATACCGTGTGGGTGTGCACGACCTACTCCCGCTCGCCCGCTCCACCGTCGACCGTGACGCCGTCTCACGCCCCCTCGACGACCTGCTGCCCGGCCTGCTGTCCGATCCCGATACGCGGATCGTGCTCGTCCGGCACGGCCTCGTAGCGACCCGCGACGGTGAGCTGGCGCTGCACAGCCCGGCCGAGCTGCCGGGGGCGGGCCGAGCGGCTGAGGAGGTGGCATACCTCGGACGGGACGACGGCGGTGCGTACGTGTCCCTGACGCTGCCGGACGACCTCGGCGAGGAACGCGATCTGGACGGCGTGCCGGTCGTCGAGGACGCGGCTCTGGTCGAGCTCGTCTCGACGCTGACCTTCGACCACCTCCGCGACGTCGGTGACGTTCTGGGCGATCGCGACGCCGGACTGGCGACGACTGCCGTCGCCCTGGCGGCCTGGCACGCTCGGCACCCGCGCTGCCCGCGATGCGGCGAGATGACCGAAGTGATCGACGCAGGCTGGGTGCGCCGCTGCACAGCCGATCAGTCGCTGCACTACCCGCGCAGCGATCCCGCCGTGATCATGGCTGTCACCGACAGTGAGGACCGGATCCTCCTCGGCCACGCCTCCCACTGGCCGGAGCGGCGCTTCTCGACGCTCGCCGGGTACGTCGAGCCGGGTGAGTCCATCGAGACGGCTGTGCGCCGCGAGGTCATGGAAGAGGTCGGCATCAGGATCGGTGAGGTCGAGTTCACGACCTCTCAGCCGTGGCCGTTCCCGGCGTCGTTGATGCTCGGGTTCCGCGCGCGGGTGGCCGAGGGGGCGCCGAACGAGATCCGCGTGGACGGCGTGGAGATCACGGAGGCTCGATTCTTCACCCGGGCGGAGCTGGCGGTCGCCGTCGGAGAGCAGCACGTGCTCCTACCGATGCGCTCGTCGATCGCGAGGGCGCTGATCGAGGACTGGTTCGGTGGTCCCGTCTCGCCTGTCCGCGACGGCTGATCGCACCGAGAGGAACCGTGATCGTCGACGTGAGGGGATCCCCGCACGACGAGCGGATCCCCGCACGACGACGAGCGGATCCCGCACGACAAAGTAGAGGACCCCGCACGATCGTGCGGGGTCCTCCACCAGCTCTGGTCAGGCCTGCAGGCGCTGGACGACCTCGTTGAGCGACGGGTTCGTGGCCGCCGTGCCGTCAGGGAACACCACCGTCGGGACCGTCTGGTTGCCGTCGTTGACCGACTCGACGAAGCTCGCGGAGGTCTCGTCCTCCTCGATGTTCACCTCGTTGTAGGCGATGCCTTCCTTGTCCAGCTGGGTCTTCAGTCGGCGGCAGTACCCGCACCATGAGGTCGAGTACATCGTGATGGTGCCGGCCTCGGGCGCCTGCGTGGTCATGGAGGGCTCCTCTGCGTCGGTGGTCGTGCGCATCGCTCGCGCACGAATGGTTCGTCATCAGCACAAACGGCGAGACCGTTCCGATTCTTCCCTCGGTGGTGACCGCACGGCGTGCTTCGCGCCACGTCGCGCCGTCGAAGCGAGCACGTCCGTGCGTTCTCCAGACGGCACGCCGTCTTCCTCGCCCCCGGCATGGCGGCGTACTTCGACCGTTCCCTCGCCTACGTCCCGCGTCACCAGGGCCCGGGCAAGCCCGTCCAGGAGCAGCCCCGGACGCGGACCGCGGGCCCACCCGCAGGCCCGCTCGCCGGAGGCACCGTCGCGAGAAGTCGCGGTGGCGCAATCCAGGAAGGGGCCGAGCATGGACGCCGAAGATGGACGCGGCCACGATCCACCGGCCCGGTCGTCGCGACTACGGTCGCCAGAACCTGGGGACCGGCACCGGTGCTGTCACCGCCGCCTGAGAGACTGAGGTCGATGAGTACCGAAGAGCTGCTGGCCGCCCTCGACGACGACCAGCGGGCCGTCGCCGAGCACCTGACCGGTCCGCTCTGCGTGCTCGCGGGCGCCGGTACCGGTAAGACGCGCGCCATCACCTACCGCATCGCGAACGGCGTGCGCTCGGGTACGTACAACCCTCAGACCGTCCTCGCCGTGACCTTCACGGCACGAGCCGCAGGTGAGATGCGCTCACGGCTGCGCGACCTCGGTGTGGCGGGCGTCCAGGCGCGGACCTTCCACGCCGCCGCGCTGCGACAGCTGTCCTACTTCTGGCCGACGGCGATCGGCGGGTCGTTGCCGCGGATCGCCGAGCACAAGGCCGGCCTGGTGGCCGAGGCGTCCGGACGGCTCGGCCTGGGCGCGGACCGGGTCGCCATCCGTGACCTCTCCGGGGAGGTCGAGTGGGCCAAGGTCTCCCTCGTCACCCCCGACGACTACGCAGCCAAGGCTCTCCGTGCCGGACGGGAGGACGTGGCCGGTCACGACCACGCCACCATCGCGCGGCTGCTCAGCGTCTACGAGGACGTCAAGAACGAACGTGGCGTCATCGACTTCGAGGACGTCCTCCTGCTGCTGGTCGGGATCCTGCTCGAGCGAGACGACGTCGCCGCACAGGTGCGGGCGCAGTACCGGCACTTCGTCGTCGACGAGTACCAGGACGTCTCACCCCTCCAGCAGCGGCTCCTCGACCTCTGGCTCGGTTCGCGGCGCGAGATCTGCGTGGTGGGTGACGTCTCCCAGACGATCTACTCCTTCACCGGCGCCACGCCGAACTTCCTCACCGGCTTCCCGCGCCGGTACGAGGGCGCCCCGGTGGTCCGGCTCGTCCGTGACTACCGCTCCACGCCCCAGGTCGTGGACCTCGCCAACAAGGTCCTGGCACGGGCAGGTCGCCATCGCAACGCCGCAGCCGTGGAGCTCGTCGCGCAGCGTCCCTCGTCCATCCCGGTGCGCTTCGAGACCTACGACGACGACCTCGCCGAGGCCAGAGGGGTCGCCGAACGCATCACGGCCCTCGAGAAGGAGGCGGTGCCGCTGAGCGAGATCGCAGTCCTCTACCGGACCAACGGTCAGTCGGAGGCGCTCGAGCAGGCACTCGCCGATGCGGGCATCGGTTACCTCGTGCGCGGTGGCGAGCGGTTCTTCTCCCGCCGGGAGGTGCGCGAGGCCATCGTGCTGCTGCGCGGCGGCGTCCGGTCCACGACCGACCAACCCATGCCCGAGGCGGTGCGCGACATCCTCGCCTCGGTGGGCTGGGTCAAGCAGCCTCCCGCCGCACGAGGTGCCGTCCGGGAGCGGTGGGAGTCCCTGAACTCGCTCGTCACCCTCGCCGACGACCTCCACGCCACGCGCAACGCCGACATGGCCGGCCTCGTCGCCGAGCTCGACGAGCGGATGGCGGCTCAGCACGCCCCGACGGTCGCCGGCGTGACGCTCGCGAGCCTGCACGCCGCCAAGGGCCTGGAGTGGGACGCCGTCTTCCTGGTCGGCGTCTCCGAGGGGCTCCTGCCCATCTCGCTCGCCGACGGTGACGATGCCGTCGCGGAGGAACGACGGCTGCTCTACGTCGGGGTGACCCGAGCACGCGAGCACCTGCACCTGTCCTACGCCCGCGCTCGCACGGTCGGTGGACGCGCCTCGCGGAAGCGGTCACGCTTCCTGGACGGCATCTGGCCCGACGACGGTGCCGGCGGGGGAGGGAAGCTCTCGCGCCGCGCCGCCGCCCGGGCGCGCACCGATTCGTTCTTCGAGGAGAACCCCGCCGATGCCGAGCTCTTCGAGCGGCTGCGAACCTGGCGGGGTGAGGTTGCCCGGACGATCAGCAAGCCGGCGTACACCGTGCTGCACGACACCACCTTGCAGGCCATCGCCACGGCAAAGCCGAAAGACCTGCGACAGCTCGCCGTCCTGCGTGGCATCGGGGCGACCAAGCTCGAGGCCTACGGGGGGCAGGTCCTCGCCGTCGTCCGCGGTGAGGACGTCGACGTCGAGGCCTGGCTCTCGCGCTGAGCCCTGCCTGTCGAACCCTCCGGAGGGCGGCCTCAGAGCCTTCCGGAGGGCGGCCTTGCTCCTCTCGAAGTCCGTCCCGGAAACTCGCCGAAAAACTCCCCGGAAAAAGGATTGCCCCTCGAGGAACGACGGGTCTAGTCTCGTTCCTGTCCGTTTCGACCGGGTCCTGCCTAGCCAGCACACAAGGATCCCCGCAGCCGAAGGAGGTGCCGAAGTGATCAACAGGAACATGGCCGATTGCGCGTACGTCGTGCTCGCGCCCACCCCGCTCGCCGCAAGGCCGAAGTCTGCCCTCACTCGGCAGCAGTCTGCCTTCGGCATTGCCACGGCTGGGGTGCGTCTGCGCCCCGCGCTCGTCGGCACCCCCGTCGGGACCGCCTCCCGGACCTAGCACTCCACACGAGTTGCAGCTCCGGCCGCGGATCCCCACATCGGGACCGCGGCTCTCGTCGTTTCTGACGAGTTCCGCGGCCTCAGGCCCCGGACAAAGAACGACCTTCAGGAGCAGCTGTGCAGCTCACGGCTCTACTCGACCAGATCAGCCAGGGATCATCCGTCTCCTGGCCAGCAACACCCTCTGCCCACACCGCGGAGGTCCCCTACGCCGTCGAGTCCGGCTGGGGCGTGCTCGCCACCCCGGCAGCGACAGGTGCGGCGGCAACGCCCTGCCAGTCTGCCGAGAACAGCGACCTGTGGTTCGCCGAGCGCACCGCCGACGTCGAGCAGGCGAAGGCACTGTGCCGCAGCTGCCCGGTGCGGGAGGCGTGCCTCGCCGGTGCCCTCGACCGCGCCGAGCCCTGGGGCGTCTGGGGTGGCGAGGTCTTCGTCGACGGCGTCGTGGTCGCGCGCAAGCGTGGCCGCGGTCGGCCGCGCAAGGACGAGGCCGCTGCCTGAGGACCTCGCACGGCGAGCTGCCACGGGGGACACGAGCCGGTGGTCAGGCGGATCTCAGGACCGCCTCGACCGCCGGCTTCACCCTGTCGGCGTCGCCAACGTCATCGCCGTCCTGCACGTGCGGGCCGGCCTCTGTGCCGTTCCGTTCGGACCGGCCGGCGTCCGTGCTGTTCCGTTCGGACGTGCCGGCGTCCGTGCTGTCCCGCGCGGATGAGCCGCCGTCGACGCTATCCCGTTCCGAGCTGGCGCCGTCGGCCCTCGCCGCTCCGTTCCGACCGCCGGCATCCCGACTGTCGTCGATGCCGTCGCGGCCCACGCCGTCGCACCCGCACTCCGGGTGGACCGTCCACGGACGGAGCACGGGCAGCGGGCTCAGCCCGCTGACCTCGAGACTGGCGCGGTCGATCACCAGCTCGCGGCCGTCCAGGGCAGCGAGCACCTGGTGCGCAGCGACGGCGGCACCGAGCTGCGCCGCCGTCGCCGACGTCCCCGGTGCGGGCGAGCCGCGCAGCTGGGTGGCAAGCGCCGGCCAGGCAGGGTCCGCATCTGTGCGGTGGAGGTCCATGCACCGTGTGCACGGTCCCTTCCCGGGCACCACCAGCGGACCCACGCACACGTCGACCTCCCCGATCACCACCGGCAGGTGCACCACGTCCTCGCGGAGGAGCGGTCGCAGGCGAACTGGATCGGCGACCGCCCAGGAGATCGCCACCAGGACGTCGGGCCGAGTACGGGCGGGGGCGCTGGTGCGCAGCCGCGGAAAGGTCGAGCGCAGCTGCGTCTCGGCCTGTGCCGCACGGCGGGCGCCGATGTCACGCGGGTGGTAAGGGCCGACGTCGTCCGGTCCGACGGCGCTGTCGTCCTCGAGCAGGAGCGTCCCGACACCCGCTTCCGCAAGATGCGTCGCCAGCCGCATGCCGACCTGGTCGAGACCGACCACGGTGACGGTCGCTCGCTCGCGCGCCGCGAGAACGGCTCCGCCGTCGCCGTCGTGCATCAGCCGGGACCAGTACGCCACCTCCGACGGGACCGCCGACGGAATCGGTGTGCGCCGGGCCGGCGCCTTCAGGTCGACGACTCCGGAGCGCTCGAGCAACGTCACGAGCTCACGGACGCGTTCCGGCCCGACGCCCGCCACCTTGCCGACCCGGAGCAGGTCGGCCTCGGTGGGCTCGTGGCGCAGGTGGTCGAGCACCTGCTGCTCCGCCACCTCGAGGTCCTCCAGCACGACGGCGCACCGCGGGTCGATCCCTACCTGGCTCTCGCCCTTGCGGCGCCACAGCACCGAGAGCCCCGGTCGTAACCGCACGGTCGTCCCCCTCTCAGGCCCGACCTCGTGTCGAGGTCCGTGCCCGGGACTCTGGCACGGACCGCCGTCGCGCCGCAGCGCCGATCCACAGGCATGGCGGCGCTGTGCCCGCGTTGCGCACGGCCTGCGCGGTACGCCGCATCTCGGACGTCGCATGACGCTGGACGTCCCAGCGGGTTGGTGCCCGTCAGACCCGGCCGGGTCGGCGAGAGTGAGAAGTGGCCGGGACGAGGCCCACCAGACCCGGCTGGGACGGGGAGTCGTCAGCCCTGGCCGGGACGAGGTTCGTCAGACCCGGCTGGGACGGCGCACGTCAGGCCTGGCTGGCGCGAGAAACGCCAGACCTGGCTGGTACGGGGAGTCGTCACGCCTGGCCGGGGCGTGGAATCGTCAGGCCCGGTCGGGGCGATGGTCGTCGGGGGCTGTGGGGCCGCCGTCGTCCCGGTCGTCGGCCGGATCGGTGTCACCTTCGGACCCTGCCGGTCCGGGCCCCACGGCGTCCGACGACGACCCCGAGCTGGAGGACGGATCGATATCGGTACCGCGGTCGCGGTCGCCGGCATCGTCGCTGTCGCCGTCACTGTCGTCCGCGGCCACCTCGGTCGAGTCGGCGAGCGTGCCGTCGAGCAGGGCGGCCAGCGCGGCGTCGACGTCCTCGTCCGCGGCGTGCGCAGCCTGGCGGGCGGCGACGAAGCCGCTCGGGTCGTCGAGCTCCTCGGGCGTGGGCATGAGATCCGGGTGCGACCAGAGGTCGTCACGTTCGGCAGTCCCTCGGGCCGCACCGAGGCTCGCCCACAGGGTCGCCGCCTCGCGGAGCCGTCGTGGACGGAGCTCGAGACCGACCAGAGAGGCGAACGTCTGCTCGGCGGGACCGCCGGTCGCGCGACGCCGGCGCAGCATCTCCCGCAGCGGGACGGCGTGCGGCAGGTGCGGGGCGACGGCCTGGGCCGTGACCTCCTCGACCCACCCCTCCACGAGCGCCAGTGCCGTCTCCAGGCGGACCAGGGCCGCGCGCTGAGCGGGGGACTGCTCGAGCGCGAAGACCCCGCCCGACAAGGCCTCCCGCAGCTGCTCCGGGTTGGTGGGGTCGATGCTGCGGACCGCCTCCTCCATCGCCTCGGTATCGATGGTGATCTCCCGCGCGTAGGACTCGACGATACCGAGCAGGTGCGACCGGAGCCACGGCACGTGCGTGAACAGCCTGGCGTGCGCCACCTCCCGCACGGCGAGGAAGAGCCGGACCTCCTCGGCAGGGGCGTCCAGACCCTGCCCGAAGTCGACCACGTTCGCCGGGACGAGTGCCGCCGTCGGGTCCTCCACGAGCGGCAGACCCGTGTCCGACGGCCCGAACGCCTCCCGGGCGAGGGTCCCGACGGCCTGGCCCACCTGCATCCCGAAGACGGCGCCGCCGAGCTGGCGCAGCATCCCGCCGGCCGCGCCCATCTGCTCGGCCATCGCGCGCACCTCAGGCGGCAGGTACTCGCTCTGCGCCCCGATCGTGTTGACCAGCGCCTGCGCCACCGAGGCCGCGACCGGCTCGGCGAGACGCTTCCACGTCGGCAGGGTGCGCTCCACCCAGTCGGCACGGCTCCACGCCTGCTGCTTGCCGCCTGCCGGCGCGAGCTCGGTCGCGGTGTCGAGCCACAGGTCGGCGACGGACAGCGCGGAGCGCACCTGCTCGGCCTCGGCCGCGGTCACCGACGGGTCGCCGCCGGCATGGGCGGTCTGGCGTGCGAGGTCGTGGGCGAGCTTCCAGTTGACCGGGTCGCCGCCGCCGGCCGCGAGCAGCTGCTGCATCTGGGTGAGCATCATCATGAGCTGGTTGCGGTCGGTGGGCAGGCCGGCAGCCTGTGACATGGCCTCGGGATCGAGCCCGGACGCACGCATCGCACGCATGGCCTCCTCGGCGGCCTCCGGACCCATCATCGAGCGCAGCAGCTCCTCCCAGCTGTTGGGCTCGCTCCCGCCGGGACTGGTGGGCTCCTGGCTCATGACTGCTCCTCGGCGCGTCGACGGTGGATGACCACGGTAACCGTCGGGTCGGCCGCCGAGCACAGTCGGGTGTGCCACGACGCCGCTGGTTCGCTCAGGGCGCAGCAGGTCGCCGGTGTCCCTGGTCCCGTCCAGGGAACTACCAGCCTGGTGCGGCATGATGACCCGGTGACTCACCAGGAGCCCCGAGAGACCGGCCGCGCCGCCGGCGCCCCGGGCAACCGCCGGAGCGGCGCCGACGGCAACCTCCTGGCCCGGAGTGGGAACACGCGGCCGACGTCGGACGGGACCGCCGGCCGGGACACAGCCGCCTCCCGGCCCGAGGACTCGACAGGTCATCCCGACGCCCGGCCACCCGGCGCATCCGACGCTCGAACGGACGACGCCGGCCGGCACGGCGCACCCGACGCCCACACGGACGCCGGCCGGCCGGGCGCACCCGAGGCTCGCACGGACGCCGGCCGGCCGGGCGCACCCGACGCCCGCACGGACATCGACGACGGCGTCCCGTACGTCACCTACCGGGCGGTCACCATGGTCGTCGCGGGCGCTGGCCTCGCACTCCTGCTCCTCGCGATGATGCTGATCCCGCTGCCGTATGCGGTGCAGCGGCCGGGGCCGACGGTCGACACGCTCTCGGAGCACGAGGGCGAGCCGCTAATCGCCGTCGACGGCGCGCCCACCTACCCGACCGGCGGCGAGCTGCGCCTGACGACTGTCTCGGTCTCCGGGGGACCCGGCTACCCCGTGACCGCCGTGGACGTCCTCGCCGGGTGGATCGACGACAACGAGGTCGTGCTCCCGCGGGAGGCGGTCTTCCCCGAGGGCACCACGCGCGAGCAGATCGACGAGGAGTCGTCGGCGCAGATGGCGTCCTCGCAGACGAGCGCGACCGTCGCCGCGCTCGAGGAGCTCGGGCAGGAGGTGCCCATGGTGCTGACCGTGACCGGGGTGGCGCCCGGGTCGGGCGCCGAGGGGGCCCTCGAGCCCGGGGACGTCATCACCTCGATCCGACCAGCCGGTGAGAGCCGCACGGAGGTGCAGAGCTTCTCCGACCTCTCACAGGTGCTTGGTAGCACGGCACCCGGCACCGTCGTCACTGTGGGGATCGAGCGCGACGGGTCGTCTCGCGAGGTCGACGTCACGACGATGGGCCACCCCGGCACCCAGGCAGGCGAGGCCGCCGATGAGCCCCAGGGCAGCCTTCTCGGTGTCGTGCTGGAGCCCGACGTCGAGCTGCCGGTCGACATCAGCTTCGACATCGACAACATCGGCGGCCCGAGCGCCGGGACGATGTTCGCCCTGGGCATCGTCGACCTGCTCACCCCCGGCGAGATGACGGGCGGGGAGAGGATCGCGGGCACGGGGACGATGGACCTCGCGGGCGACGTCGGCGCCATCGGTGGGATCCAGCAGAAGCTCGCGGGGGCGAAGCGCGACGGCGCGGAGTGGTTCCTCGCACCCGAGGACAACTGCGGAGAGGTCGTCGGCCACGTGCCTGCCGGGCTCCGGGTGGTCAGCGTGGGCACGCTCGGCGAGGCGCGCGACGCCGTCGAGGCCATCGGCTCCGGCGACACGGCCGACCTGCCGACCTGTGTGGGGGCCTCGGACGCCTGACCAGCGGGCACCGCGTCCGGCCCGGCAGTCCCGAGACTCGCACGAAGCCGTACGACGCCGCACGACGCCGCCCGGCGGCGACCGGCGATCAGGAGAGGGTCGCCCGCAACGCCTCGACGAGGCCGGGGACGGCTTCGGGCGAGCCCGCCACCGCGTCGTCGAAGTCGTGGCTGCGGCTGCGCAGCGCGCACCAGGACTCGCCGGTGCGGAGCACGCCGGCCGCCATCCGCACGTCCTGACGGTCGGGGTGCTCCATCAGGTACGCCACGGCGGCATCCGGGTCCTTGGGCATGTCCTGCTCGGCCTCCGGCGGGACCACCATCCGCTCGACGACGATCGCCGCACCGTGGACCTCGTCCGGCCAGGCCAGCTGGCCGAGGAGCTCCTCGATCGTGGACGCCTCCGGGAGACCGTCCTGCTCGATGCTGGTGAGGTGCTCGGGGTCCTCGGCCGCGGCGGCCAGAGCCTCGTCCGGCAGCTCGTCGGCCAGGGACGGCGTCTGCGCCAGCGCCTGGGCGGTGTTCACCAGGGCGAAGACGAAGACTGGGGCGTCCCAGCCGAGAGTGGCCGCGTGCCGCTCGATGTCGTCCACCGCGGACCGCAGTGCGCGTTCGCGAGGAGTCGGGACGGGGGCCGGGGCGTCGGACTCTGAGCTCATGCGGTCCATGATCGCGCACAGCCCGACCGGCGGGCACGTCCGGCTCCCCGTCCACCAGCGGGGTCCCGCGTAGTCACCTTGGTCCCGCAGCGCCTCCCCGGACCTGCAGGCCGTCCCCGCCCGCGGGAGGTTCGTCCGGCACGGCCCGCGGACAGGACCGTTTG
This sequence comes from Georgenia subflava, assembly GCF_009193155.1. Classification (GTDB taxonomy): domain Bacteria; phylum Actinomycetota; class Actinomycetes; order Actinomycetales; family Actinomycetaceae; genus Georgenia; species Georgenia subflava. The sequence goes on along the minus strand of NZ_VUKD01000005.1, from coordinate 55,791 downwards.
GGTTGCGCGAACCGGACCGTTTGGGTTGCAAGGAGCGCGGTATGGGAACCTTTGACCAGGACGACGCGTTGTCCGGGTGGCACGAGTGCCGACCGGACCGCCGTCCGGCAATGACCTGTCTACGCACGACCAACCTTGAGGTGCTGCTCAGTGACGTCCGCATCCGCCCCCCGTTCGACCGGCCCTCAGGCTCCACGGCGCCGCGGAGCGCTCCTGCCCACCATCATCGTGCTGGCCGTCCTCGCGGCGATCGTCATGGCGATGGCCCAGGTGTGGACCGAGGTGCAGTGGTTCGAGCACCTCGGCTTCACCGAGGTGCTCGTGCGCGAGTGGACCACCCGGGTCATCCTCTTCGTCATCGGGTTCGTCGTCATGGGCGGAGCGATCTGGCTGAACCTGCACCTGGCGTACTCCCGGCGCCAGATCTACCCGCCCACCACGCCGGAGGAGCGCAACCTCGACCGGTACCGCGAGAGCGTCGAGCCGCTGCGCCGCCTCATCATGGTCGGCGCCCCGATAGTGCTCGGGCTCTTCGCCGGCAGCTCGTTGAGCGGCATGTGGCGCCAGGTGCTCACGTGGCTCAACCGTGAGGACTTCGGGGTGGACGACCCGCAGTTCGGGATGGACATCTCCTTCTTCGTCTTCACGCTGCCGGTGGTGCGCTCGGTCGTCTCCCTGCTGATGACGATCGTGTTCCTCTCGGCGGTCGCCGCCCTGGTCACCCACTACCTCTACGGCGGCATCTCCCTGGCGCCGCGGCAGCAGCGGGTCTCCCCGGCCGCCCGCGTCCACCTGGCCGTGCTCGCTGCGATCTTCGTCCTGCTCATCGCGGCGAGCTACTGGCTCGACCGCTACTCGATGCTGGTCTCCGAGAACGACAGGTTCGCCGGAGCGTCGTTCACCGACATCAACGCGAACCTGCCCGCGAAGGCGATTCTCGCCGGCATCGCGCTGGTCGTCGTCGTCCTCTTCGTCGTCGCGGCCTTCCGGGGGACCTGGACGCTGCCCGCCGCGGGTATCGCCGTGATGATCGTGTCCGCGCTCGTCGTCGGCACCGCCTACCCGGCGGTCATCCAGCGCTTCGAGGTGGAGCCGAACGCCCAGGAGGTCGAGAGCGAGTACATCCAGCGCAACATCGACGCCACCCTCGCCGCCTACGGCCTCGAGGACCTGGAGACCGAGACGTACTCCGCCACCACCGAGGCGGAGGCCGGCCAGCTGCGCGCGGACAGCCAGTCCACCGCATCGATCCGTCTGCTGGACCCCAACATCGTCTCACCGACGTTCAACCAGCTCCAGCAGAACCGTCAGTACTACGGGTTCCCGGACACCCTCGCGGTCGACCGCTACGACATCGACGGCGAGAGCCGGGACACGGTGATCGCGGTCCGCGAGCTCAACCAGGACGGTCTGGACCCGGCGCAGCGCACCTGGGTCAACGACCACACCGTCTACACGCACGGCTTCGGTGTCGTGGCCGCCTACGGCAACACCGTCACGTCGGACGGCAGTCCGGCCTTCTTCCAGCAGGGCATCCCCAGCGTCGGTGAGCTCGGCGAGTACCAGCCGCGCGTCTACTTCGGGCAGGACACCCCGGCCTACTCGATCGTCGGTGCACCCGAGGGCACCGAGCCGTGGGAGCTGGACTACCCGGACGACGACGCCCCCAACAGCGCCGTCAACAACACCTACGCGGGCGACGGCGGACCGTCCATCGGCACCTTCTTCAACAAGCTGCTGTACGCGCTGAAGTTCGGCGACATGCAGATCCTGTTCTCCGACCGGGTGACCGAGGAGTCACAGATCCTCTTCGACCGCGACCCGCACGACCGCGTCGCCAAGGTCGCTCCGTACCTCACGCTCGACAACCGGGCCTACCCGGCCGTCGTCGACATGGACGGCGACGAGTCCACGCCCAAGGACCTGGTGTGGATCGTCGACGGGTACACGACGACGAACGACTACCCGTACTCCGCGCGCGAGTCCCTCGAGGACGCCACCACCGACTCCCTGACGACGGCGAACGGGCTGCCGCAGACCGTCGGTGTCGCCCCGGAGGAGGTCAACTACATCCGCAACTCCGTCAAGGCCGTGGTCAACGCCTACGACGGCGAGGTGACCCTCTACGAGTGGGACGAGAACGACCCGATCCTGGACACCTGGCAGAACATCTTCCCGGGCCACGTCACGCCGACCGCGGAGATCAGCGGGGACCTCATGAGCCACCTGCGGTACCCGGAGGATCTCTTCAAGGTCCAGCGGACCCTTCTCGAGGACTACCACGTCACCGACGCCGCGACGTTCTACGCCGGCTCGAACGAATGGCGGATCCCGGACGACCCGAACGAGCAAGGTGTCCCGCAGCCGCCGTACTACCTGACCATGCAGATGCCGGGACAGGAGACCGCAAGGTTCTCCCTGACGTCGAGCTTCATCCCTGGCGGTCAGACCGAGCGCAACATCCTCACCGGGTTCCTGGCCGTCGACTCCGAGACGGGTGACAGCCCCGGGGAGGTTCGCGAGGGCTACGGCAAGATGCGCCTCCTCGAGCTGCCCTCCGACATCACCGTCCCTGGACCGGGTCAGGTGCAGAACAACTTCAACGCCAACCCGGAGGTCTCCACCGAGCTGAACCTGCTCAGCCAGGGTGGTTCGGACGTGCTGCTGGGCAACCTGCTCACGCTGCCTGTCGGCGGCGGTCTGCTGTACGTCCAGCCCGTCTACGTGCAGTCCTCGGCGGGTACCCAGTACCCGCTGCTGCAGCGCGTCCTCGTCTCCTTCGGTGACGAGATCGGCTTCGCGTCCACGCTCGACGAGGCGCTCGACGAGGTCTTCGGCGGCGACTCGGGCGCGGAGGCCGGCGATGCCGACGTCGACCCGGCTGAGGAGCCCCCGGCCGACGGCGAGGAGCCTGAGGGCACCACGGAGGTCCCGGCGGCGGCCCAGGAGCGGCTGACCGAGGCCCTGGCCGCGGCCCAGCAGGCGCTGGCAGACGGGAACGCGGCGCTCGCGGAGGGCGACTTCGCCGCGTACGGCGAGGCGCAGGACCGCCTGAGCGCGGCGATCGAGGACGCCCTGGCCGCCGAGGAGGAGATCGCGGCTGCCACCGGCGAGGAGCCCGCGGCGGGCGATACCGCGACCGAGGCTCCGGCCGACGGCGCCACCGCCGAGCCCACCGAGGGTTCGACGGAGGGCTGAGTCGCAGCCGGTGCCGGGCCGCCTGGACAGGGCGGCCCGGCACCGTGCGCGGTCATGTCAGAACCGACCCGACCCGACCCAGGTCTCGGAACCCCGACTGGTGTGACCGAGCGCACGCGGACCGGAGTTGCCCTCGTGGTTCACCGCGACGTAACCTGTAACAGCCGACGCGGGGTGGAGCAGCTCGGTAGCTCGCCGGGCTCATAACCCGGAGGTCGCAGGTTCAAATCCTGCCCCCGCTACGAATCAGGCCCGGGAATCTACGGATTCCCGGGCCTGAGGTGTTTAGAGACTTGATCCACCCTCCGCACAAACCCTCCGCTTTGGCCTCTCCGGCGAGGTTGTGCCGGGTGAGCCGGTACCCGCCGGTCCGAACGTGTGAGTTGCGGCGCGTCCAGCACCAGGGCGTGACCCACACGGGTCCTCGCGGCCCACGTCAAGGTCATCGACGTCGCTGAGCTCATCGGGGCGGGTCGAGTTCCTCGGCGAGGAGGTCCATGAGCAGGCCGTCGTGCCAGCCGGCTCCGTCGGCGTCTCGCTCGTAGCGGCGCATGATGCCGACCGGGCGGAACCCCACGGCGGTGTAGGCGCGGATGGCCGGTTCGTTGTCCGCCGCGGGATCGATCACCAGCCGGTGGTGGCCCCGGTCGTGCACGAGGTGGCGGGCCAGTGTGGCCACGGCGTCGCGGCCGAGCCCGCGGCCGTGGACGGCGGGGTCGAGGAAGATGTCGAGAGAGGCGTGCCGGTAGTCCGGCTCGTCCTCCTCGCCGTACTGCACCATGCCACGTACCGCGCCATCGACCAGCACGGCGAAGCGGGTGGTCGAAGGGTCGTCGAACGGCCACTGCGGCGAGGCGTCCTCATCGCGCCACCGTGCCCGGACCGCGGGAGTGGCGAGGATGCGCCGCAGCTCTTGTACGTGCTCGGCCACGACGGGTTCCAGCACCACGACCCGTCCACGCAGCGTCGGCGGGGTCATGCCGGTACCCGGTGACGTGAGAACGGCGAGCACGGGCTCAGGTCTGGTGCACCACCGGCAACCATGACGGAGTCCATGTCGTCATCATCGCCTGACGGGCTCACCCTCTCCAGGGATCCGGTGATCCCGTTGACCAACCGGAAGCGGCGGTACCACACCAGCATCAGGGCGGTGCTGATCAGGTAGAACGAGTGAAGCAACCAGATCGGTCCGACCGGCAGGCTGAAGATGTAGAGGGAATGGATCAGGTTGCCGATGGTGGCGAGGGCCAGGTGGCCCGTGCTGTACGAGCTCAGGTCCCTGCTTCGGACCGCCTTGACCAGCATCGGGACGTAGCTCGCGACGAAGATGAGGGTCGAGATCGCCCCGGCGAGCACTGGGAGCGCGGGAGTGGACATGCTGGCTTCGATCCTTCCTGCGACTGGTCAGCTGCGGGCAGAGCGCGGCGGGATCGCGATCGCGGAGATCGCTGCGGCGACGAGGGCTGCGACGGCGGCGACCAGGAATGCCTGCCGGAAGCCGGTGTCACCGCCGTCGACAAGGCTGATGGCGGCAATGCTGGAGACGGTGGCCACTCCGACGGTGGCGCCGAGCTCGTGGAAGGTGCTGAGCAGGCCCGAGGCGATGTCGGCCTCTGCCGGTGCGATCTCGCCGAGTGCGGTCGCCGAGGCGACGACGAAGAGCGCGCCGACGCCGAAGGCGCCGAAGCTGACGCCGATAGCGGTGGCGGGCGTGGTGGTCCAGAGCACGGGCACCAGCAGTCCGATTGCGGCGATGACCATGCCGGTCGCGCCGAGGGTGCGCCCGCCGAGGCGGCCGATGAGGCGTCCGCCGAGGTTCGCGCCGGTCATGGTGGCCAGTGCGGTCGGCAGGAACAGCAGGCCGGTGGCGAGGGGGCCGTGGCCGGCGGACTGCTGGAAGTAGAAGGTGCCGAGGAAGAAGACGGCGACCATCAGTGCCGTGGCGATGAGGATCACGAACACGCCTGCCGTCACCGGCCGCCGGCTCAGCAGAGCGAGATCCATCAGCGGGGAGACGGCAGCCTTCTGTCGCCAGCCGAAGAGCGCGTAGAGGACGACGGCGACACCGGCGGCGACGAGCGTCTGCGGCGCGGTCCAGCCCGTCTCGCCCGCGACGGTCAGGGCGTAGATCGCCAGGCCCGTTGCGGCGGTGGCCAGCAGTGCCCCGAGCACATCGAGGGACGACCGTCGAGCGGTCGCCGGCGGCAGGGGTGGCAGGAGCCGCAGCAGGCCCACGAGGACGATCACGCCGACCGGGATGTTGATGAAGAACACCCACGGCCAGCCGGGACCGGCGCTGATGAGGCCGCCGAGCAGCACGCCGATCGCGGCGCCCCCGCCGCCGAGGGCGGACCAGATGCCCAGGGCGCGGTTGCGTTCATCGCCGGAGAACAGCCGCACGACCACCGAGAGCGCCGCCGGTGACAGCATCGCGGCACCCAGTCCCTGCGCTACCCGACCGCAGAGCAAGAGGCCCGCGCCGCCGGCCAGGCCGGCCGCCAGCGACCCGAGGGCGAACGTGAGCAGGCCAGCGAAGAGGACCGGCTTGGGGCCGAAGAGGTCCGCGCTGCGTCCACCGAGCAGCATCAGGCCGCCGAACGTCAGCGTGTAGGCGGCAACCACCCAGGTCACGGCCTCACGCGCCAGGCTCAGGTCCGTGGCCATCTGGGGCAGCGCGATCGCCACGACCGTGACGTCGAGGATCAGCATGAGCTGCGCCGTCCCGAGCAGGCCGAGCGCCAGCCAACGCTGCGGGAGCATTCTCTGTCCGGCCTCGGCCGGCGACCTCGTGGTCGACATCATGGGCTCCTAGCTCGCAGCGGAGAGAGTGGTGAGGGAAAGGACGATGGCCGCCAGGGTGTAGTCCAGGGCTGCACAGAACTGCGCGAACGAGGAGGCCACGACCCGGCCGGTACGGTGGTGGCGCCAGTCCCAGACGGCGTGGGCGAGCAGGCCAAGGGCGGTCACGAAACCGCCGAGCAACGGCGTCGTGACGGCGGCCAGGAGGGCGATGGCACCGAAGCCGATGAGCCCCAGCGTCTGCGCCTGCGTCTCGCGCCGTGTGGCGGGACGGAGGAGCCCGGCTCCGGCCAGCACCGCACCGAGGGCGAGCAGCAGACCTGTGGGGCCCAGGGGAGTGTCGACGAGCTGACCGGCCGTGATCAGCACAACGGTCACGACGAAGACCGGCCATGCGGCCCGCCTACCCATGGCTGCGGCACCCACGTAGACGACGGCCGACGCGGCGAGCACCGGCGCCATTCCTGCACCGGCTGGAAGGTGGAGACTCACATTGACAGCGAAGGCGATGCCGGCCAGCAGAGGCCAGTACCGCAGCAGGCCATGTGTCCCGGCCTGGGGACGGGGCAGAGTTGTCTGGATCATTTTCCTACTCCTCGGAAGTTCATGGCTTGCGAGCTGCTCAGGAAGGCGGCCGACTGCCGGCCCGGTGCGATCGGTCCTGGTGGGATGGCGACGTAGCAACCGAGCCATGTCCTCCCTTCTGGCGTTCGACGGCTGCGTGCTCCGCGCCGGGCCTGTGCCCGGACGTCGATCGGAGTCGCGGCGGCTCATGGGATGGAACAGGATTCCCGCCCTGCCGCCATACCCCCGGGGGGTAGTGCGGCGGAATCCTTGGCATGGATGTCTTTCAGGCAGGGTGAGGCTGCCGAGCGACCCCGTTGCGGTCGCACCTCGCGCTGCTCGAGGTCGCGGGCGGAAACTGCTCGCCACCGTCGACGCCAACGACATCGGGTCGTTCGAGGCGCCCGTCGTCATCCCGTCGGACTCACCGCTCGGGCCCGTCGGGATCAGTGCCGGTCCGGCGTGGGCGGTAAGGGACACGCTCGAGATCGTGAGCAGCGGAGCGGCCCGCTGAGCAGGGGCGGCACTGCGTGACCTGGCGAGAGGTGACTCACACCGGAATACCGTCCACTCCTATTGAGTTGAAACGTCAAGTACTTGTACCGTAGAACCAGCAGCACACCGAACCGACGCGAACGAGGAGAACCAAGGTGACCGAGATGTTCGTCAAGACCAGCCGCCCGACCGAGGACCTGCTCCCCGCCGAGACCAGCATGGGCGCGGTCACGCTCCTCGTCGGTGACCTCGACGGTATGACGCGCTACTACCGCGACGCCGTCATGCTGAGCGTGCTGCGCGCCGAGGGCAACGAGGTCTCCCTCGGTCGCCACGGCACCGAGCTGCTCGTGCTCCGGCACGACCCGTCGCTCCCGCCGGGCTCGCCCCGCAGCGCCGGCCTCTTCCACACGGCGATCCTGTTCGAGGACCAGGCCGCCCTGGCCGCCGCGCTGGCCTCGGTGGCGGTGCGCGCGCCTGGCACCTACGTCGGCTCCGGCGACCACGACGTCTCCGAGGCCTTCTACTTCACCGACCCGGAGGGCAACGGCGTCGAGCTGTACGCCGACCGCCCGCGCAGCACCTGGCAGTGGACCAACGGCCAGGTGAAGATGGGCACGTCCTGGCTCGACCCGAACCGTTTCCTCACCGAGCACCTGACCGACAGCGCCCGGGAGATCATCGCGACCGCCCAGCCCGAGATCCCCACCTCGCCCGCACAGGGACTGGCGGGCGCCATCGTCGGTCACGTCCACCTGCAGGTCGGTGACACCGTCACCGCCCGGCAGTTCTACGTCGACGCGCTCGGCTTCGAGGCCACCACGGAGATCCCGGGGCAGGCGCTCTTCGTCTCCGCCGGCGGCTACCACCACCACATGGCGATGAACACCTGGAACAGCGCCGGTGCGCCCCCGCGTGTCCCGGCCCTCGGGCTCGGCACGGTCGACATCGTCCTGCCCACCACCGAGCAGGTCGCGGCGCTCACCGCCCGGCTCGACGGCCGCGGCGTCGCCACCCGGCACGACGGTGCCGTCCTGCGCGTCAACGACCCGTGGAACAACCTCATCGAGGTCCGCGCCGCCGCCTGACGACGACCGCGACCCGCCCCGATCGCGCTGATTGGCGTTCGGTCGTCGGGTGAGCGCCTGGCCCAGTTTGCCGGCGCCGCCTGGCGACGACGCACCCGCCGCGTCCGGGCAGGCACCCACGGCGAGCCGCTCGAGGAGCCCTCGGGCGGCTCAGCCGTGTCGGACCGGCGGCTCTCGGGTGGCTTCAGCCGTGTCGGACCGACGGCTCACGGGCGGCTCAGCCGTGCCGGACCGGCGGGCTCTCGGGTGGCTTCAGCCGTGCCGGACCGGCGGACTCTCGGACCGCATGCCGGCGAGCAGCACCCAGCCCGCGGCCGCCAGTGCCAGCACAGCTGCCACGGCCAGCCACAGCGGGACGGCGGTCCCGAGCAGCATCGCCCCGGCCACCCCCAGAAGCTGCGCCACCGCCTGCACCACGACGAGGCGCCGACCCGTCGACGCGAGCAGCGCCAGCTCGACCCGGGTCCGCCAGCTCGTCACCGCGGCGAGCCCACCGGTCACGAGCAGCAGATGGATCAGGAGCAGCATCGACGCGCTCTGCCAGCCCAGCCCGCCCGGTGTGCCGAGCATCAGTGCCAGGCCCGTCCAGGCCGCCGCCAGCCCCAGCAGGTAGTGGTTCGGGAGAGCGGTCACGACGGCGGCCAGCACGACGCCGACCACGAGCTGCGGCCAGTCGAGCGTCACCGCACCAGCCGCGACCAGGACCAGCCCCGGCGAGAGTCGGACGAGCCAGCCCGGGACCGAGGGGCCGCTCAGGATGCGGGTGCGTGAGGCGCGCCGTGCCGACGTGCCACCACGGCGCCCGGCCGCCGCCGCGCGATCGCGCCCAGGGCGGATCATCGTCGGCTCCCGGCAGCCGCTCCGGCACGTCGGCGCCCGGCCAGCGCGAGCGCGCCCAGCGCCGCCGTGGCAGGCACCGCGCCCGGCACGTCTGCGGGGCGCCACCTGACGACGTCGACCCCGCCCCGGCGCAGCAGCTCGAGCCTGTCCGCCCGCTCCATGCGCACGAGCCGGAAGGCGGTGCGCTGACCGGGCTCCACGCCCGACTCCCGCAACGGCGGCAGCACGTCCACCGACACCACCTGGTGGCCCGACCGGCGCCAGCTGTGCGCGATCTGGGCCGCCTCCTCGTCCAGGAACGTCGAGAGCAGCACCACCAGCGCGCCCGACGGCAGCAGCGGCGCGCGCACGAGCCGTCCGGCCTGCGGCTCCGGCTGCGCCAGCGCCAGCCGGTGCGTGAGGCGGGCGAGCTGCCGGCTGCCGCCCGCCGGCGGGAGCGCGCGACGGCGCATCCCCAGATCCGCCAAACCAACGCGATCACCCGCCGCGAGATAGCGCCGGGCGATCGACGCCGCCGCCTCACGTGCCAGGTCCAGCGAGGTCGCGTCGTCGGGACGCACCTGCCGGGACCCGCTCCACGTGCCGACGTCGGGGCCCACCTCGTCGCGCGAGTCGACCACCAGCATGACCGTGGCGTCCGCCGTCGCGAACGTCCGGTGCACGTAGAGGTCGCGCACGACCCCGCCGGACGCCCCGGTGCGCCGGGCCGTCGTGCGCCAGTCGATCCGGCGCAGCCGGTCGCCAGGGGCGAACAGCGCCACGTCGCGCAGCTCCCCGCCGTCACCGGCACGGTTGGCGTCGTGGGCACCGGTCAGGCCCTGGAGCCGTCGGGGGAGCGGCAGCCGCCCCAGCGGCACCACGCCGGGCAGCACGAGCGTCGTCACCGGGCCGACGGTGGCCTGCCCGGTGCGCACGACCCCACCGGTCCCCACCCCGGCGTGGTCGACGGTGAAGAGCTGCTGCGCGCCGGTGCGTACGGTGGCGCTGCGCAGCCCCAGGGTGCGCTCCCCGGCGGGGAGGTGGACCAGCGCCTCGGCCGGCGCCAGGCCCGGCGACGCCACGCGCAGCATCATCGCCTCGCACCCAGCAGGCGCCTCGACCACGAGGTCCGCACCGACCTCGCCGGCCGCGACCTCCTGCGAGGCGCTGTGCAGCGCCGTGCGCACCGCCGCCCGGGGGCGAGCCGCCCACCCCCACACGACCGTGAGCAGCAGCGGCACCCCGAGCACGGCGACGTCCGGCCGGCCGAGCACCATCCCGACGAGGAGCAGCAGCACCGCGACGACGACGAAGGCGTGGCTCGCCCCGCTGACCCGCCAGGCACCGGTGCGGGCGCGTGCACCGGCCCCGGTGCCGGCCCCGTTCACGACCGTCGCGCGCCGGCCCCGACGGCGTCCGTCGGCGCGCCGGCTGGCCCGGGGACCGACTCCAGCAGGGTGGCCACGACGTCGGTGCCGGTCGACCCGCCGGCCCAGGCCTGGGCCGTCAGCGTCAGCCGGTGCGCGAGCACGGGGACGGCGACGGTCTTGACGTCCTCCGGCGTCACGTAGTCGCGGCCGTCCAGCACCGCGAGGGCACGGGCCACCAGCACGAGCGACTGGGAGCCACGCGGCGACGCGCCGACCTCGACGGCGTCGTGCCGCCGGGTCGCCGCGGCGAGGTCCACGCAGTACGTGACGATGTCCCGCTCGACGTCGACCGCCTCCACGCCCGCCTGCATCGCGAGGAGCGCCTCGGGGTCGACCACCCGGGCGACGTCGGCCCGTTCCGTCCTCCGGTCCAGCCGCCGGCCGATGACCTCGGCCTCCGCCGCGGCGGACGGGTAGCCGACGTCGAGCCGCACCATGAACCGGTCGAGCTGAGCCTCCGGGAGGGGATAGGTGCCCTCGTACTCCACCGGGTTCGACGTCGCCATGACGTGGAACGGGCGCGGCAGCGCGAAGCTCCTGCCCTCCACCGAGACCTGCCGCTCGGCCATGGCCTCGAGCAGCGCGGACTGGGTCTTCGGCGAGGTGCGGTTGATCTCGTCGGCCAGCAGCAGACCGGTGAACACCGGGCCGGGCCGGAACTCGAACCGCGACTCGGCCGGGTCGAACACGTAGGAGCCGGTGATGTCCGCGGGCAGGAGGTCCGGCGTGCACTGGAGCCGGGCGAAGTCGAGCCCGAGCGCCGTCGCCAGCGACCGCGCGGCCAGCGTCTTGCCCAGCCCCGGGACGTCCTCGAAGAGCACGTGCCCGCCGGCCAGGATCGTGGCGAGCGCCGTGCGCAGCGACCGCTCCATCCCGACGACGGCGGTGCCCACCTGGGCGAGGACCGCACCGCCGAGCCGGGCGACCTCCGGGACGGGGAGTGCGGTCGGGGCGGGGGCGTCGGTGGTCATCGGTTCCTCCGGAGCTGGGTGGTGGGGGTGAGGGACTCGAGTGCGTCGAGGCAGCGGGCCACGTCGGTCTCGGTCGGCGGTGGTCCCCCGTCGAGGAGCACCGCTGCCGGTTCGCCGAGCAGGGCGCGCACGGCGGCGTGGTCGGCGGGGACGGACAGGTCCAGCCCGTGCAGGGCGAGGCGCGTGGCGGCCACGTCGTGCAGCCGGTTGACGACCTGGCCGCGGACGCGGCCGTCCCGGCCGGTCATGCCCGCGGAGAGCTGGGAGATGGTGTAGCGGGTCCCGGCGCGGACGGGCTCGGGCAGCTCGGCGAAGCCGCCGGCGTGCCCGAGCCCACGGGTCAGGACGAGCACGCAGATCACGGCCGTGGCGGCGCCCGCCAGGACGGCGACGCCCGGCGGGCGGTCGAGCACCACGAGGAGCGCGGCCACGCCGACGACCACGGCGACCGCACCGGCGACGGCGCCGGCCGACGGACGGAAGGGGCGGTCAGCCACGGCGCCGGACCCAGCTCTCCGAGAGCGTCGCCAGCGCGGCTCGGGCGGCAGCCACGTCCGCCGCACCCGTGGTGCGTCGTCCGGCGGTGGTGAACCGGGCGCGCAGGTAGAGCCGCAGCAGGGTGTCCACGGCCTCCCGGTCGGCCCCGGTGGCGTCGAGTACCGTCGTCGTGAACTCCGTCGGCGTCTGCGCCGGCTGACGGCTGGCGCCGGATCCCGCAGCCGCGGCCTCGAGGGCGAGCCAGGCGGCGACCACGGCGTCCCGAGGGTCCTGCACGTCGTCGAGGAGCTGCTCGGCGGCGCGGGCGCCCTCCATCAGCACCGGCACCTCCGGGGCGCGACCGACGTCCAGGAGACTGCTCGCGCCGGCGATCGCGACGCCGTCGCCGGCCTCCTCCGGGCGGTCGCGCTGCCGCAGCGCCCGCAGCAGCCGCGGGACGAGGAGGGCGAGTGCCACGACGGCGACGGCGCAGACGAGGGCGGCGCCTATCCAGTCCGCCGACGCGAAGTCAGGTCGCAGCTCCTTGTCCCGCTCGATCGGGTCCGAGTAGAGCGGCGGGTTGTCGACCCCCATCTCGTCGCCGGCGCCGGTCTCGGGCGTCTCCACGACCGTGACGGCGGACCGCTCGCTCAGCGCGGGGCCGGTGGCTGCCACGACGGCGAGGAGGCAGACCAGCAGGGTCAGGGCCAGCGCTCCCCACGGGGCGGCCGGCCGGCCGGACGCCGTCTCCGCGGCACGGGTGCCCGGCTCGACGGCACGGTCGGCCGGGCCACCGACGCGGTCGCGTCCCCCGGTCGCCGTGCCGAGCATCCGTGCCCCCGTTCGTCCAGTCCTTGCCGGTGACCACGGTAACGGCTGTGACGTGGGTCTCGTGCCGCCACCGCCGTGACGGGGGCGGCACGGCCGTCATCGACCTCGGGCGGCGAGGGGTGGTCGGACGTAGGTCGTGATGCGGTAGCGCAGCCCCGTCTCGGAGGTGTGCCAGCCGTCGTCGGGGTCCGTCCGCTCGGGCACCCAGGCGGTGTGCTCGATCCTCGGGGCACGGGCGTCGCCGTCGACGTCGAGGTCGATGTCGGTCACCACGAGCCGGTCGGCCCGGGGCATCGCCTCGGCGTAGACCTGGGCGCCGCCGATCACCCACACGTCGGAGTCGCCGACGAGGCGCAGCGCGGCCTCGAGGTCGTGCGCGACCTCGGCGCCGGGCAGCTCGAGCCCGCTCTGGCGGCTGAGCACGATGTTGCGGCGACCGGGCAGCGGCCGGAACCGGGCCGGGAACGACTCCCAGGTCGTGCGCCCCATCACGACGGCGGTGCCGGTGGTGGTGCGGCGGAAGTGGGCCAAGTCCTCGGGCAGCCGCCAGGGCATCGCGCCGTCGGCACCGATCACCCGGTCGTGGGCCTGGGCCCAGATCATGGCGATCACTAGACGGCGACCGGCGCCTTGATCGCGGGGTGGTGCCGGTAGTCCACCACGTCGACGTCGTCGAAGGTGTAGTCGAACAGCGAGCCGGCCTTGCGCAGCCTCAGCTCGGGGAAGGGGAACGGCTCGCGGGAGAGCTGCTCGCGGACCTGCTCGTGGTGGTTGTCATAGATGTGGCAGTCGCCGCCGGTCCAGACGAAGTCGCCGACGTCGAGGCCCACCTGCTGGGCGACCATGTGGGTCAGCAGCGCGTAGGAGGCGATGTTGAACGGCACGCCGAGGAACAGGTCGGCGCTGCGCTGGTAGAGCTGGCAGGAGAGCCTGCCGTCGGCGACGTAGAACTGGAAGAACGCATGGCACGGCATCAGCGCCATCTGGTCCAGCTCGGCGACGTTCCAGGCGGAGACGATGATGCGGCGTGAGTCCGGGTTGGCCCGGAGCGTGTCGAGGACCTGCTGCAGCTGGTCGACGTGGCCGCCGTCAGGCGTCGGCCACGAGCGCCACTGCACGCCGTAGACCGGGCCGAGCTCGCCGTCCGCGTCGGCCCACTCGTTCCAGATCCGGATGCCGTTCTCCTGCAGCCAGCGCACGTTCGAGTCGCCGCGGAGGAACCAGAGCAGCTCGCCGACGACCGACTTCAGATGCACGCGCTTGGTGGTGACGAGCGGAAAGCCCTCGCTGAGGTCGAACCGCATCTGGTGCCCGAAGACGCTGCGGGTCCCGGTGCCGGTGCGGTCGGCCTTCGCGGCCCCGTGCTCGAGCACGAGCCGGAGCAGGTCCTCGTAGCTGGTGCTCGGCGGGGCGGCGGAACGGGCGGGCGCGGGGGCTGTGCTGGTCTCGCTCACCCGTGCATCGTAGGCGCCGGAGCCGGGTGTCCACGGGATCCGAGTCATGTGTCCCTGGCATCACAATGAGGCGCGGCTTCACCGTGACGCAGGAGAACCCGCCCAAGTGATCCCGGACGGGTTCTCGCTACGACACTCATGGCATCAGTTTCGGGCAGACACCCACCCAGCTTCGAGCTCGGCAGCCACCTCACCGAACTTCTGGTCGAACGTGTTGAATGTGACCGACGAGGATCCGCCGTCGACGGGGATGGTCACGCCGCTGACGAAGGCCGAGAGGTCACTGGCCAGGAACAGGGCGGGGCCGGCGATGTCGGCGGGGACCCCGGTGCGGCCAAGGGGCTGCTCGTCCTGGGTCAGCTCCTCGAGCCGAGCGAGGAACTTCTCGGAGTCCTCCTCGCTCAGCCCGGCGTAACGGGTGAAGATCGGCGTCATGATGATGCCGGGCGCGATCACGTTGGAGCGAATGCCGAACTTGCCCAGCTCGACGGTCGCGACACGGGCGATGCCGAGGACGGCCGCTTTGGCGGAGGAGTAGCCGATGTCTCCCCAACCCCCCTGCAGACCGGCGAGCGACGAGGTGGAGATGATCGAGCCGCCGGTGCCCTGGGACTTGAACTGTCGGGCAGAGTACTTGTGGCCGAGCGCGACGGACCGCACGAACAGGGAGAGCGCCTTGTCGAGGTACTCGACGGAGAACTCGGTGATGGGCGCCGGGGCAGACGGGGCGCCAGCGTTGTTGAACATCACGTCGAGCTTGCCGTAGGTCTTCACGGCGGTGGCGACCAGGTTCTCGACGTCGGTCTCGTCAGTGACGTCGGCGTGGACGTAAACGGCGGAGTCGCCGAGCTTGTCGGCGAGGGCCTTGCCAAGGTCGTCCTGAATGTCACCGATGACCACCTTGGCGCCGTTGTCGACGAACGCTTCCACGGTGGCCTGGCCGATGCCGCTTGCGCCGCCCGTGATGACGGCGACCTTGTCGATGAGCAGATTGGTCATGGTGTCTCCTTTGATATTTGGGGGTTATCCCAGTGCTCGGTATAACCGACGGTTACTGGGTCGGTATTCCAAATATCAACGCTCGTCGACTCCGGACAGCAGCTCGTCAAGGGCGAGTCCACCACTCCGGCTCCGCGGCGTAGGCGAACCGCCCCGGGTTTCGTGGAGGGTTCCTTCCTTGAAGGCAGCGGACGGCAGCGCTCTGGAGACAGCGACGGGCGCCCCGAGTGGTCGGGGCGCCCGTGCTGGGTGAGATCAGGCCGCGTCGGTGGCCTGCTCGATGGTGGTGGGCCGCTCGGCGTGCGTCACCTGGATCTTGCGCGGCTTCGCCTCCTCCGCCACCGGGATGGTCAGCGTGAGGACGCCGTCGGTGTAGCCGGCCTCGATGCGGTCCAGCGCGAGGCCGTTGCCCAAGGTCAGCTGCCGCGCGAACGTGCCGGCCGGGCGCTCGTGGGTGAGCCACTGGACGTCGTCGCCGACGCCGTTGGTGCGCTCGGCGCGCACGGTCAGGGTGCGGTCCTCGACGTCGATGTCGATCGAGGCCGGGTCCACCCCGGGCAGGTCCAGCTTCGCCACGAAGCTCTCGCCCTCGCGGTAGAGATCCAGCGGCATGCCGGGGGAGGACGGCGTCGTGCGCAGCGCGCCTGCCAGCCAGCGGTCCATGTCTCGGAACGGGTCGTATCGGGTAGCCATGAGATCCACCTCCACTGTGTCGGCCCGGACCATCCGGGTCGTCGGTCCCGTCCGGGGCGAGGGGGTCGCCCCGGTCGGCTACTGACATCAGTTTTAGCACTCGGCACCAGAGAGTGCTAAGCCTGATCGCCCAGGGCGAAAAAGTTGAGTGCCCTCGACTCACTGTTGGTCGTAACCGCAGGTGAGCGAGGTGTGTGGGGCACTCTTTTGACTACCTCGCGTGCGCCACACGGGCTGGTCGTCCGGGTCCTGCCTCGCGCGCGGCGCCTGCCGGGCCGACTCGCACTGAGCTCGGCGGCTCAGGCGCCCAGGGCGTCCAGGGAGTCCATCTCGGCGGAGGACAGCTCCAGGTCGAGGACATCGAAGTTGGCGGCGATGCGATCGGCGTGGACCGACTTCGGGATGACCACGAACCCGTGCTGGAGGTGCCACCGCACCACCACCTGCTGCGGCGTCACGTCGTGCGCCTGGGCGACAGCTGCCAGCGCGGGTGCGCCCATGTCGGTGCGCTTGAACGGGCTGTAGCCCTCGAGGACGACGCCGCGGTCCCGCAGCGCGGCCACCAGGTCGGGGTCGTGGTCCGCGGGGCTCCAGGGGATCTGGTCGATCGCGGGCGCGACACCGGTGGCGTCGATGAGCTCGTCGATCTCGGCGGGGGAGTAGTTCGAGACGCCGATCGAGCGGGCGCGGCCGGTCTGCTGCGCCTCGACGAACTTCTCCCACATCTCTGGGGTCGCGCCGGTGTGCGGCGGCCAGTGCACGAGCCAGAGGTCGACGTGGTCGAGGCCGAGGTCGCGCAACGAGGCGTCGAGCGTCTCCTCCTCCCGCCCGACGTGGTCAGGCGGGCACTTGGTGGTGACGAACAGGTCGGCACGGTCGATCCCGGAGTCTGCGACCGCCCGTCCCACCTGCGCCTCGTTGCCGTACATGGTGGCCGTGTCGATGTGCCGGTACCCGACGTCGAGCGCCGTCCGGACGGCGTTGTAGACCTCCTCGCCGCGGGCCTGCCACGTGCCGAACCCCAGCAGCGGGATACGCGGTGAGTCCTCGGCGCCGAGCGCCACGGTGGGCACGGCGCCCGTCATTGGTTCGCGCCCGACTCGACGGGGAACCGGTGGGGCACCGGGCCGAAGGCCTTGCGTGCACCCTCGAGGACGTTCTTCCCGACCGTCTTGGTGCCCTTGTAGCCGATGACGGCGCCGATGCCGAACGGGGCCAGCCGGCCGAGCGCGAGCAGGCCCCCTCGCGCGGCACCAGCGGTCAGCAGGCGACGGGTCAGGCCCTTGTTGACCGACCGGACCAGTCCGATCGGCAGCTTGGTCAGCGCGGCCTTGCCCCAGTACAGGGTGCCGAGCCCCAGCTGCCCGGAGACCGCGTGGGCGCCCTCCTCGCCGAGGAGCGAGGCGAGCAGGAGGGTGCGGCGTCGCTCGACGTCGTCGACCCGGATGCCGTGCAGGCTGGCGACCGCCATGACGTGCGCCGCCGAGGACCGCAGGAACGCCGCGGTCTGCGCCGTCGTGAGCACCAATGCGGCCGCCGTGCCGAGCGCCGGGACCGCCGCCACGGCACCGACCGCACCGCCGAGGCGGGACACCCGCCGCAGGTACCGCTTCTCGAGCTTGCGCAGCAGCTGCTCGGGGGAGGCGTCCGGGTTCTCGCGGCGCAGCTCGGCCACGCGGGACTCGGCGCCGGAGCTGCCGGCGACGGCGCGGTCGAGCAGGCGGTCGAGGAGCGAGGACCTCTTGGCCAGATCGGCGTCCTGGGGATCCGCGCCCGTGGTGGTCAGGTCGGTGCTGCGCCTGCTTCGACTCATCCGGCAACCTCGTCAGTGAAGAGAATGGTGTGGGGCGCCCCCGCGGCGAGGGTGCGTCCCACCGTGCACTGCTTCTCGATCGCCAGCTCGGCGCGCTCGAGGGTCTTCGCGCGGGTCGCGTCGTCCAGGCCGGACAGGTCGGTCACGATCTCGACGGTGAGGGAGTTGTAGCGGTTCTCGTCCCGGTTCTTGTCGTTCGAGACGCCGGCGACCGCAGTGAAGTCCTCGCCGAGGGCGTGGGCGAGCCGGTGGTCCGCGGAGAGGGTGCTGCAGGTCGCCAGTGCCAGCTGGAGCAGCTCGCCGGGGGAGAACTCGCCCTCGCCGTCGCCGACGAGCACCTGGGCGCCCCGCGAGTTGCGCCCGGTGTAGGCCCGGGTGCCGGTGCGCTCCGCCCACAGCGCGCGCGCCGTCGCGTCGTCGTTCTCGGACAGGTCGGTCTCGCTCATGGTGACGATCGTGGCACGTCATCCGCGCGGGGGCGCGTCCATGACGGCAGCGGGGCATCCGCGCGGAGGCGTGTCCGGGACGGTGCCGGAATCGCCGGTGCCGGGCTCCGCCTGCGACCGAAGGTGGCGCCGCGTAGGTTGGCACCGTGACCGAGACGACCGCCGCGCACACGCTCCCCGACTCCGTGATCATCGTGCTCTTCGGGGCCACCGGCGACCTGGCCGGCCGGATGGTGCTGCCGGCGCTGGCCGAGGTGCACGGCCGCGGCCTCATGCCGGAGCGGTGGCGCCTCATCGGCTGCGCGACCGAGGAGTTCGACGACGACCACTTCCGTGAGGTGGTCCGGTCCTCCCTCGAGCGCAGCGAGAAGGGGGTGCCGTCCGACTGGGCCAGCTTCAGCCCCTCGGTGCGATACGCCGGCGGTGCGTTCGACGAGAAGGACGCGGGCGAGCTGCCGGGTCTGCTGGAGCGCGCCCGGGCCGAGCTCACGGAGGGCGGCCGGGGTGAACCTCTCGTGCTGTTCTTCCTCGCCGTGCCGCCGCGCGCGTTCAAGTCGATCGCGCGCGGGCTGGGTGCCCACGGCCTGGCCGACGGCGCCCGAGTCGTCTTCGAGAAGCCGTACGGCACCTCGCTCGAGTCCTTCGAGGACCTCGACAGCGCCGTCAAGGAGGTGCTCGACGAGGAGCAGGTCTTCCGCATCGACCACTTCCTCGGCAAGGAGGGCGTCCAGACGATCTACGTCATGCGGTTCGCCAACCAGCTCTTCGGCTCGGAGTGGAGCCGGGCCAGCATCGAGCAGGTCCAGATCGACGTCCCCGAGGACCTCGACGTCGCCAACCGGGCCTCGTTCTACGAGGCCACCGGGGCGGCGCTGGACATGATCGTCACGCACCTGTTCCAGGTGGCGGGCCAGGTGGCCATGGAGCCGCCGGCCGACCTGCGCGACCCCACGAGCGTCCTCGCCGCCCGGGAGGCGGCCCTGCGCGCGTTCCGGCCGCTGGACCCGACCGAGGACGTCGTCCTGGGCCAGTTCGAGGGCTACACCGACATCGACGGCGTCGCGCCGGACTCCACCCAGGACACCTACGTCGCCGCGCGGCTGTGGGTGGACACCGAGCGGTGGCGCGGTGTGCCGTTCCTCCTGCGCACCGGCAAGCGCATGGCGCGCAGGACCCAGCGCATCACGCTGGTGCTGAAGCCGCCGTACGGACCGCTCGCGAACGAGCTGACCGACCCGAACACGATCGAGATCTGCTTCGCCGGCGACGGCGAGATCCAGCTGGGCATCACCGTCAAGACGCCGGGACCGGACCTGACGTACTCCTCCGGCAAGGCGGTTCTCGAGCTCGACGACGTCCCCGGTGGCGAGCCCATCTCCCCGTACGCCTCGCTGATCCACGACGCCCTGATCGGCGACCGGTCGCTCTTCACGACCGCCGAGGGGCTGCGCGCGGCGTTCACCGCGTTCGCCCCGCTCCAGGGGCCGGACCGGCCGACCCCGCTGCCGTACGCACCCGGCTCCTGGGGGCCGAAGGAGGCCGACCGCCTCGCCGTCCCGCACCGGTGGATGCTGGGCGGGTAGAGGTCCGTGCCGCCCCGGCGCGATACCCCGGCAGGGACCGCGCACCGGAACCGTCCGTGGTGTGGGTCACGTTCGGGTACGGTGTGGGTGCTCCTGGTTCAACGGCGAACCAGGTGCCTCAGCCTTTGCCGTCATTCGCTGCGCGCGAGGTGTTCCAGACCGAGGCGCCGCTCGACGGCGACCACCTTGTCCACCGTGTCCACCGCCGCCTGCTCCACCGGGCGCCCGAAGAGCGGGATCTTGGCCGTGACCTCGCCCTCGTAGGTCTCGGTGCAGCCGGTCGCCGTCGGCTCGAGGCGCTGGCTGCCGGCGATGCGCACCGGTACGCCCTGGATGTCGAGGGCCAGCGTGGACGAGCGGGAGCCGTCAGGGTCCGGCGCCTCCCAGGCCTCGACGAGCCGTACGTCGAGGAAGTCCCCGACGAGGGACCGGAAGGCCGCGGGCACCGCCGTCGTCGGCATCTTCGCCCGGGTGGTGACCGTGAAGGAGCCGCCCTCGTGGTGGATCTCCACCTCCGACTCCTCGGCGCCGGCCGCCGCCATCTTGCGCCGGACGAACCCCTCGTCGGCCAGCATCGCCGCGACGGTCTCGACGTCGGCGGGGTAGCTGATGGTGGCGGCGAAGTGCACGAGGGCTCCCGGGTGCGACGGTCGGCAGGACGGCGCCAGCGTATCGGCGCGCGGATCGACGTGCCTTCGGCCGATGACGCTCGCCTACGCTTGGCCCGTGCCCACGACCCTCGCCAACATGATCGCCGAGTCCGGGATCGATCCTCACGACGCCGAGTGGCTGCACCAGCTCGTCGGAGACTGGCAGGTCGTGGCCGACCTCGCCTTCGCCGACCTCGTGCTGTGGCTGCCCACCCAGGACGGCAGCTTCGTCGTCGCCGCGCACAGCCGGCCCTCCACGGCCGCGACGGTGCACTACGAGGACATCGTCGGTCAGCGGCCCACGGAGGTGCGGCGCCAGCTCATGCGCCAGACCATGTCCGACCGGGGCATCCACGTGCGCGCGGACCCGGTCCAGCGCGGGGCGGACGCCGTGCGGGAGGTGGTCCTGCCGGTGGTGCACGAGGGCAACGTGATCGCCGTGATCACGCGCGAGGTCAGCCTCCCGATGTCGCGGGTGCCCTCGCGCCTGGAGATCTCCTACATCGAGATCGCCGACGTCCTGTCCGGGATGATCAGCCGGGGCGAGTTCCCCCAGCAGGGGGCGCCCACCGGGTCGCGACGCGGCGCCCCACGCGTCGGCGACGGCCTCGTCCGGCTCGACTCCGACGGCCGGGTGGTCTACGCCAGCCCGAACGCCCTCAGCAACTTCCACCGGCTGGGGGTCATCGGCGAGCTCAAGGGCCAGGTGCTCGCGGAGGTGGTCACCGAGCTCATCGAGGACCACACGACCGTCGAGGAGACCATGGCGGTGGTGGTCATGGGGCGGGCGGCCTGGCGCACGGAGGTCGAGTCGCGCGGCGTGACGCTGACCCTGCGCGCGGTGCCCCTGACCGACCGGGGGGAGCGGCGCGGTGCGCTGCTGCTGTGCCGCGACGTCTCCGAGGTGCGCCGCCGCGAGCGTGAGCTCATCACCAAGGACGCCACGATCCGCGAGATCCACCACCGGGTAAAGAACAACTTGCAGACCGTCTCGGCGCTGCTGCGGCTGCAGGCCCGGCGCAGCGACATCCCCGAGGCGCGCGCCGCCCTCAAGGAGGCCGAGCGGCGGGTCGCCACGATCGCCCTCGTGCACGAGACCCTCTCGCAGAACATCGACGAGGTCGTCGACTTCGACGAGGTCTTCGGCCGGGTGCTGCGACTGGCCGGCGACGTCGCCTCCCCGGACTCGTCGGTCCGCACGGTCGTCGACGGCACGTTCGGGGCGGTCGGGGCGGAGGCGGCCACCTCGCTGGCGGTGGTGCTGACCGAGCTCGTGGCCAACGCCGTCGAGCACGGCCTGGCCGGTCGCTCGGGCACGGTCACGGTCGACGCCCGGCGCACCGGCGCCCGGCTCGAGGTGCGGGTGCGCGACGACGGTGCCGGCATCGAGGAGGGCCGGGTGCTGGCCGGTCTCGGCACGCAGATCGTCAACACCCTGGTGACCGGGGAGCTGCGCGGGTCGATCAGCTGGACGCGGGTCCCCGAGGGCGGCACGGAGGTCGTGCTGCGGGCGCTGCTGGGGGAGGCGCGCCAGGTCGGCTGACCTCGGCCGTCACGTCGTTCGGCGGACAGACCGGCGCCTGACCGGCGGAACGACCCGGGGCGGCGACCTACGTCGTGCGGTGGACGGGCCTGCGCCCGACCGGCCGAACGGCCCGGGGCAGCGACCTACGTCGTGCGGTCGACGGACCGGCGCCTGACGGCGAAACGGCCCGGGCGACCGGCTCCGCGCCGGCCGGAGAAACGACGACGCCGCCGGTCTCCCGGCGGCGTCGTACGTAGTTCGGTTCTGGTTCAGCCCGCGCGGCGGGCGCGAGCGGTGCGGCGCTTGAGCGCACGCCGCTCGTCCTCGCTCAGCCCGCCCCAGACGCCGGAGTCCTGGCCGGTCTCGAGAGCCCACTTCAGGCACGTGTCGACGACCGGGCAGCGCTGGCAGACAGCCTTCGCCTCTTCGATCTGCACGAGCGCCGGACCGGTGTTGCCGATCGGGAAGAACAGCTCGGGGTCCTCGGTCAGACAGGAGGCGCGGTGACGCCAATCCATAGGGGCTCCTTAGCGCATGCGTCGGACCACCAGGTCATGGAGGGAAGCAGCGGTCCGGACGCTCGGGTTCAAACTGCTCGGACAAGATTCGCACGCGGCCGGACGGACGACAAGAGGTTTCGGGAAAATGACGGTCCGGTTACCGGAGTGGTCTTCGTCACAGCCGGGCGGCCGCCGGGGCCGCGCGGTACGGAACCCTGCGTACCCTTCAGACGTGCCCGTTCCTCCCGCCGAAGAGCCCGTCCCGACAGCGAAGCCGACCTCCCGACGGGTGCCCCCGCCGCTGCTCGTCGCCTGCCTGCTCGTGGCCCTCGAGTCCGCCGCCCTGGTGGGTATGGCGGTCACCTTCGTGGTGGACGTGGTGCGGGGTGCGACGGCGGACACCCTGAGCCCGCTCGCCCTGGCGGTGTTCTTCGTCGGCTTCGCGCTGCTCATCGGCGGTGCCGCACGGGCGCTGTGGCGCGGCCGCCGGTGGGGCCGCGGACCGGTGGTGACCTGGCAGGTGCTGCAGGCCGCGAGCGTGCTCACCCTCGCCGGCAGTCTCTCGGCCGTGGTGGTGGTGCTCGTCGTCGCGGTGTCGCTCGCCGTGGTCGTCGGGGTCCTGTGGCCCTCGTCGCGTGAGCACGCGTCCGCCGTCGGGGCGCCCACCACCGTCGTGTGACGTTCACGGGGCGGCTACCTGCACCGGGGTCGCCCGTCCGCGCCTGAGCAGCACCCCCAGACCGGGGTGGAACGGTCGGGTCGGGTCCGTGGCTGCCGCCAGCCCCGGTTCCGCCAGCTGCGCCGTGGCCGGGTGGGCGGGCTGGAGCACGAGCAGCGTGGCGCCGGTGCGCCACGTGGCCAGCGGGCCACGGAAGGCGCCCGCCACCGACTCGGTGCGGGCCGCCGCCACCACGGCGAGGTCGTCACGGGAGACGACGAGCGCCTCGAGCGCGGCCATCGCCTGCAGCGGCCAGCGGTCGACGTCGTCGAGGAGCAGCACGACCGGTCCGGCTGGAAGACGTGGATCCTCGGCCGGCGCGACCTCGACGACCCGGCGGCCGTCGAGCTGCTCACGCACCGCGGCGAGGACGGTGCTGCGGCCGCTCCCGGCCGGCCCCACGACGAGGAGGACATCACCGGGCCGGAGGTACGCCCGGACGGCTCCGGCGTCGTCGCCACCGAGCCCGACGACGACGGCACCGTCCTCGACGGGTGTGCCGCGGTGGAGCAGGTCCGGCAGGCGGACCATGGTGGGCAGCGGCGCCAGGCGCAGGGGCCCCGACGCCGTCCCGTCGGCCCCGGCTGCCCCGGCTGCACCGGCTGCTCCGGCTGCTCCGGCGCCGGAGGGTTGCGCAGCACCGGACGGCCAGGCGGCGCTGCTCTCGGCCACCTGCACGACCGTCGCACGGCCGGGCTCGAGCAGCACCCCGCGCCCCGGAACGGGGCGTCCGGCCACCAGGGCGCGGGGCACGCCGGCGAGCAGCGCCTCGGTCTCGTCCCGCGGTGCCAGCACCAGCCGGGTACGCACGCCCTCGACCCAGCGCGCGCCGGCGAGCGACGGCGGTCCGGACAGCACCGGTGCCAGTCCCGCGCGGCGGGCGTCGCGCAGCAGCTGTCCGAGAACCGCCGTGCCGTGGCCCGGTGGTCCCATCAGGTCCAGCCGCTCCGCCACGGCCTCGGCGTCGTCCACGAGCAGCAGGGACGGCGTCGTGCCGGCCTCGCGGTTCGTGCGCAGCAGCTCCAGCAGCCGGGCCGCCCGGCGGGGGTCGTCGGCCCCGACGACGGTCCCCAGCCCCGGACCCCGCAGGTCGGCGAAGCGCGCAGGCTCGGCGGCGACGACGTGCACGCAGCGGCCGGCGGAGAGGCCGGCGACGGCGACCGTCCGGAGCGTCTCGGTCCGTCCGGTCCCCGGCCCACCGGTCACGAGCATCCCGTCCGGCACCCACGTCCACACGCCGAGGCGCTGCTCGGCCGGCAGGTCGGTGAGACCGAGCGCCAGCCCGGCGCCCGGGTCGGCGCCGGGGACGTCGAGCTCTGCGGGCCGGACCCGGTCCGGCAGCTCGGGTGCCCACGGCCGTCCGGGCACCGGCCCACGGGCCTCGACGAGCCACGCGCGGCGGGTGGCCTCGACGACATCGCCGGCCCAGCCGTCCGCGCCGCACCACGGGGTCTGCACGGCGCGCAGCCGGTCGGTGCGCACCAGTGCGCGGCCGGGCAGCGCGGGCAGGTCGGCGGCCGCGGCAGTGCCGACCACGTCCTGTGAGTCGGGCGCCTCGAGGACCCGGAGGCAGATCCGTACGGTCAGGTTGGCCCGGACGTCCGGCCCGACCGAGCCGCCCGGCCGCTGGGTGGCCAGGACCAGGTGGATGCCGAGCGAGCGCCCCTGGGCGGCGAGCCGGACGAGCGCCTGCAGCACGTCCGGGTGGGTCTCGCCGAGCGCCTGGAACTCGTCGACCACCAGCAGCAGCCGCGGGAGCACCTCGTCCGGCCTGAGGCGGCGGAAGCTCGCGAGGTCGGCGGCCCCGACGTCCGCCAGCAGGCGCTCGCGGCGGCGGACCTCGGCCCGCAGGCTCGTGAGAGCACGGTCCGTCCCCGCGGGGTCGAGGTCGGTGAGGACGCCGGCGGTGTGCGGCAGCGGCGCGAGCCCGGTGAAGGTCGCGCCGCCCTTGTAGTCGACCAGCACGAGCTGCAGCGCCGTGGGCGCGTACCGCAGCGCGAGGCCGAGCAGCCAGGCACGCAGCAGCTCGGACTTGCCCGAGCCGGTCGTGCCCGCCACCAGCGCGTGCGGTCCGTCGGCCACGAGGTCGAGCTCGAGGACACCGTCGGCGGTCACGCCGAGCGGCGCGGCCAGCCCGCCGTGCGCGGCCGCCCACTCCGGTAGGACCCGGTCCGGCCCGCCGACGAGGTCGGCGAGACGGACCTCCTGCGGCAGCTGCGCACCCGTCGGCCCGGGCGCCGCCGCGGCGAGCAGCCGGACGACCTCACGTGCCCAGGCGACTCCGACCGCACCGGCGCGCCCGGGCACCCGGACGACCCGCGTGCACCAGGCGGGGACCTGGTCCATGCGTTCGGCGAGGACGACGAGGCTGCTCCCCGGGACGTGCTGCGGCACGGGCTCGTGCTCGGGGGACCAGGCCGGGCGGACGCCGACCCGCCGGCCAGGGGCGGTGACGTGCTCGCCGTCGCGGTGCGGCAGCGTGGCGGCCCACCGCCAGGCCGGGGGCAGGTCCAGGACGAGGTCTGGTGGAGCGTGCCACGTCGCGAGCTGGCAGACGATCCAGCGGGCGGCCCCGAGCACCGCCGTCCGGCTGCCAAGGAGGGCGACGTGCTCGCCGTCGGCCAGGTCCAGGACGGTGGGTGCCGGTTCCTGGCGGGGTCGCCGTCGTGGTGGCCGCCGCGGCCGTCCCTCCTCCGGCGGGGCGACGGTGACGCGCAGGGTCTCGGCGGGCGGGGCGGCGGCCGCTCCGGCGGCCGCCGTGAGCACCAGCGCAGCGGGGTCGGCGACGGCGGCCTCGACGTCTGCGGGCGCGGCCCCCCGGACCGCGGAGGTGATCGCCACTGCCACGACGAGCAGCGGCAGGGCCAGCAGCGCCCACCGCCACGGCCCCGCGCCGGCGCCGAGCAGCAGGGGCACCATCGTCAGGGACATCAGCAGGGGCAGGGCGACCCGAAGCAGGTCGGGGCGGTGCCGTGCGGTGCCTGCTGCGTCCGTCGGGCCGGCGGGCGGTGGAGAGACGGGCCGGAGCGGTCGCGCGCGCACCTCCAGCACGGTGGTCCCGATCCGCAGCCGGCCGCCGGCCGGGATCTCCCGCCAGCGGTGCGGGCGCAGACGCCGGGCCCGGCGTCCGGGCCGTCGCCGGCGGCTCGCGCGGGCGGGACGCCGCCCCGGCGGGATCCATCGGGTGCCGTTGGCCGAGCCGGTGTCGCGGACCTGGACGCGGTCCCGGCGCGTGCGCACCCGCAGGTGACGGCGGGACACCCGCGGGTCGCTCAGGGCCAGGTCGCCGACGCCGCGACCGACCTCGGCCGCACGTCCCAGCGGGAGGCACCACCCGGTCTCGGGCCCGGCGACGACGGCGAGGTGCCACGCCGTGCGCAGGGCCTCGTGTGCGTCCGGCGGGCCCGGGGCGTCGTCGGCGGGTGTGGTCGTCGTGACCGGGCCGGGGGCCGGTGGCGCCGCCGGCCCGGCGGCCCGCTCGGGAGCTGTGCGCACCGGTCCAGGCTGGCGCCGGCGCTCCCCGGCTGCAGCGACCCTGTGGACGGCCCGGGGTCAGTGGCCGTCCACAGGGGCGTTCGGACGTCAGGCGGCGAGCGCGGCCACCGGCGGCGTGCGCACCGCGGACCGGGCCGGCAGCACCGACGCGGCGAGGCCGGCGACCAGCGCGACGACGGCCACCGCGCCGAGGTGGGGCCACGGCACGACCAGGGCGAGCCCGCCGGTGCCGCCGAGCAGGACGGCGCTGCCCGCCCAGCCGTACAGCAGGCCGAGCACCATCCCGAGCCCGGTGCCGACGGCGGCGATGAGCAGCCCCTCGACCACGAGCGTCCCGCGCAGCTGTCCGCGGGTCATCCCCACCGCCCGGAGCAGGGCGTGCTCGTGCCGGCGCTCGATCACGGACAGGGACAGCGTGTTGGCCACCCCGATGAGCGCGATGACCACGGCCACGCCGAGCAGCCCGATCACGATCGCGAGCAGCGTGTCGATGATCTGGGTGTACCCCTCCCGCTCGACGGCGGCGCCGGTCACGAAGGGAGCCGCCGAGTCGCTGACCTCTGCCACCGCGTCCTGGACCGCCTGGATCGTGGCACCGGCGGGGGCGTCGGCGGCCAGCCGGGCCCACACCTGCGTGACGGCGGCGTCCTGGTCCAGGATCGCCGTCGTCGCCGGCGTGACCACGCTCGTCCAGCCGCCGTCGGGCAGCACCCGCACGGTCAGCTCCGTCGAGCCGTCCACGCCCGCGACCGGCACGCGCTCGCCGTCCGCCGTGCCGGTGGCCTCGGCCAGGTCCGCACCGATGACCACCGTGTCGTCGCCGAGGCCGGCGACGAGGGCGGCGTCGCGGAGGACCTCCCGGCCGGCGGGGTCGAGACCCACCACGGCGGCCTCGACCGCGGAGCCGCCGTCGCCGACCGTTGCGTGCGTCCGGCGCACCGCGACCGCCTCGGCGACGCCGTCCACGTCACCTACCGCGGAGATCTGGGCGGCCGTGAGCGCCTGGTCCCCGGTGCCGACCATGACGTCGACCGGGAAGGTGGAGTCGAGCGTGGCGTCGAGGCTCGCCCGTGCGCTGCCCGCGCCGGTGGCCATCATCGTCACGAGCGCGACGCCGATGACCAGCGCGGTGGCCGTCGCCGACGTGCGCCGCGGGTTGCGCCGGGCGTTGACCGTGGCGAGCCCGACCGTGGCACGTGCCCGGCGGGAGACCGCCGCGGCAGCCGCCCCGACGGCGCGCACGGCCTGCGGCACGACGAAGACCGCGCCGACCATGACGCCCGCGAAGGAGAGCATCCCGCCGAGGATGCCGACAGCGAGGGCGAGCATGACCACCATGTCTGAGTCGTCGGTGAGGAGGGCCGCGCCGACCGCGCCGGCCAGCATCGCGGCGCCGGTCACGGTCAGCACGACGGCGCTCCAGCGGCGCAGGCGTCCGCCGCCGGCCCGCGTGCCGGGGTCGGCCGCCGGCCGCAGCGCGCTGACCGGCGCGACCCGGGTGGCCGCGCGGGCCGGGCCGAGGGCGGCCAGCAGGGTGACGGCCGTGCCGGTCAGCAGCGGCACGGCGACCACGGCCGGCGTCGGGCTGATCGCGGCCGGGAGCGCGATGCCCAGATCGGCGCTCTGGAGGAACCACAGGGCGACCTGACCCAGTCCGAGGCCGGCGGCGAGGCCCGCGAGCGAGGCGAGCAGGCCGAGCGCCGCGGCCTCGAGGAGGACCGAGCGGTGCACCTGTGCCTTGGTGGCCCCGACGCAGCGCAGGAGCGCGAGCGTGCGGGCACGTTGGGCGACGAGCACCTGGAACGTGTTGGCGATGACGATGGCGGCGACGAACATCGCCACGCATCCGAAGCCGAGCACGAGCGCCGTCAGGGACTCGGTCGACCCGGTGAGCTCCTCGGTCCGGGCGAGCGCCTCCTCCTCCGCGGTGCGCACGAGCGTGTCCGGCACGGCGGAGCGGAGCGTGTCGGCGAGCGCGTCCGGAGCGGTGCCGTCGGCAGCGGCGACGAGCACCGACTCGTAGGTGACGGTGGCGTCCGGCCGGAGCTCGGCGGCCCACGTCTCGACGTTCGCACGGGAGACCAGCACCGTGGAGAACGGGGCGACGATGGCCGGCGGGTCCGCGACGGTGCCGGACAGGACGAGGTCCACGCCCCGTGTGACCCACTCGTCGTCGGTGGTGAGCACGTCGCGCTCGACGCGCACCTCGTCGCCCGGGGCGACGCCGAGGCGCTCGGCGGCGGACTCGGTGAGGGCGAGCTCGCCATCGTCCGCGGGTGCGTCGCCGGAGACCCACTCGTAGGGGTCGAGCTCCGCCGAGGCGGCCACCGGGGTGAGCAGGGCGGAGTCCTGGGTGCCGCCTGCGCGCACCTGACCGTAGACCTGGACCATGCCCTCGGCGGCGCTCACGCCGTCGAGGGAGTCGAGCCCGGAGACCACCTCCGGCGTCAGCTCCGTGCCGGCCGGGCGGACGATGACGTCGGCGTCACCGAGAGACGCGGTGACCGCACCGTACGTGGCGTCCTTGATGAGGGAGCCGGCGAGGAGGGTGGCGGCGACGAACGCCGTCCCGACGACGATGGCGACCGCGGCGGCGGCGAGCCGCCCGGCCGAGCGGCGCGTCTGCGCCCAGGTGAGGCGGATCAACGTGCCACCTCCGCGCCGCGCAGGGCGTCGAGCCCGGCCAGGACGGAGTCGGGCGTGGGGTCGGAGATCTCGCCGGCGAGGGTGCCGTCGGCGAGCAGCACCACGCGCTCGGCATAGGCGGCGGCCGCGGGGTCGTGGGTGACCATCACGATGGTCTGGCCGAGCTCGCGCACGCAGGTGCGCAGGAAGGACAGGACCTCGGCGCCCGCGCGGGAGTCGAGGTTGCCGGTGGGCTCGTCGGCGAAGACCACGTCGGGTCGGGTGATCAGCGCCCGGGCGATCGCGACGCGCTGCTGCTGCCCGCCGGACAGCTCGGACGGACGGTGGCCCAGGCGCTCGGTGAGCCCGAGGATGCCGACGAGCTCGTCGAACCAGGCGCGGTCGACGGCGGTGCCGGCCAGCTCGCAGGGCAGGGTGATGTTCTGCTCGGCGGTGTACATCGGCAGGAGGTTGAAGGACTGGAAGACGAAGCCGACCCGCTCGCGGCGCAGCAGCGTCAGGCGCTTGTCGTCGAGCTGGCTCAGATCGGTCTCGCCCAGCAGCACGCGGCCGGAGCTGGCCTCGTCCAGGCCGGCGAGCAGGTGCATCAGGGTGGACTTGCCCGAGCCGGACGGGCCCATGATCGCGGTGAAGCGGCCGGCGGCGAAGGAGACGTCCACCCCGCGCAGCGCGTGGACGGCGACGTCGCCGCTGCCGTAGACCTTGCTCAGACCGACGGCCGTGACGGCTGCTGGCGGGTTCGTGGGACTCATGGTGCTCCTGCGGTCGACTGCCGCGCGGCGAGGCGCCGCGGCCGGGCGTGTCCCGGCACCTTCGACGCTACGGACGAGCGCCCGGGCAGTCGTCGGGCCCCGGGCTGGTCCTTCAGTCATCCCGCAGGTGGACCTCGGCCCTCGCAGCTCCTCCCGACGGCGCCGTCCTCGCCCAGTGGCACGAAGTGGTGGGGTTTCGGCGCGCGGAGGGGTGTGGAAGGTGTCGTTCGGCGCGTGGGTTCGTCGAGTGGCACGTAGTGGTGGGGTTTCGGCGCGCGGGGTGGTGTGGAAGGTGTCGTTCGGCGCGGGTGCTCGTCGAGTGGCACGTAGTGGTGGGGTTTCGGCGCGCAGGGTGGTGCGGAAGGTGTCGTTCGGCGCGTGGGTTCGTCGAGTGGCACGAAGCGGTGGGGTCTCGGCGCGCACGGTGGTGCGGAAGGTGTCGTTCGGTGGCCGCGGCGGTGGCGGGTCGACGCGCGCTGGAGCTCACGAACCCGGGGTGACCAGGCCGGTTTCGTAGGCGACGACGACGGCCTGGACCCGGTCGCGGGCGCCGAGCTTGGCCAGCACTCGCCCGACGTGGGTCTTCACGGTCGCCTCGGCGACGAAGAGGTCGGCGCCGATCTCGGTGTTCGACCGGCCCCGTGCCATGAGCACCAGCACCTCGCGCTCGCGGTCGGTGAGGGACTCCAGGACTGCGGGGGAGGCCTTCTGCTCGTCGGGCAGCACACCGGCGAGGTGCTCGATCAGCCGACGGGTCGACGACGGGGCGATGACGGCGTCGCCCCGGTGGACCGTGCGGATGGCGGCGAGCATCTCCTCCGGCGGGGCGTCCTTGAGCAGGAAGCCGCTCGCGCCCGCCTTGATCGCCTGGAGCACGTACTCGTCGAGGTCGAAGGTCGTCAGGATGATGACCCGCGGGGCCGAGCCAGTGGGTGCGGCGCCCGAGGTGAGCCGGGCGGTGGCGTCCAGACCGTCCATGGTGGGCATGCGCACGTCCATCAGGACGACGTCGACGTCGTGCGAGCCGAGCAGCCGCAGGGCCTGGGCGCCGTCGCCGGCCTCGATGACGACGTCCATGTCCGGCTGGGACCCGATGACCATGGCGAAGCCGGCACGGACCAGCTGCTGGTCGTCGACGAGAGCGACGCGGATGGGGGAGGTGGACGGCTCGGCCTGGCTCATCGATGTCCTTGGTCGGGCCGGCTGTGGCCGGCGGGTCGTGCGGGGTCAGGTGGGACGACGGCGGATCGTGCGGGGTCACGTGGGTCGACGGCGGTGTGCCCGGAGGCGGCCTCGGCGCCCGGCGCGGGGAGGCCAGCCGCGGGTGCAGACGCGGCGCCAGGGGTCGGCGCGGGCGGGGCAACCTCGGGTGCGGACGCGGAATCCCGGGGCGGCACCGGGACTCCTGCCGTGTATGCGGTCGCGGCATCCCGGGGCGGCGCGGGTGCGGCAGCCACACGTGCGGACGCCGCACCCTGGCTGGCGGAGGCGGTGCCCGGCAGCGGGATCTCGGCCAGCACACGGTAGCCGCCACCGGGGCGCGGGCCGGTGGTCACGGTGCCGCCGAAGAGCGTGGCGCGCTCGCGCATCCCGACGACCCCCTGCCCCAGACCGTCGGAGGTGGCGGCGGCGCCGCGGCCGTCGTCGTCGACCTGCAGGACGAGGCCGTCAGGACGCCACTGCTGCACCACGGTGACCCGCGCGTCCGGGCCGGCGTGCTTGAGCACGTTCGTCAGCGCCTCCTGCACGATCCGGTAGACGCTGAGACCGGCGCCGGGCGGCAGCGGCTGGGGGCTGCCGGTCCGCACGAGGGACACCGCCAGCCCGGTCGCGCGGACCTGCTCGACCAGCGCGTCGAGGTCCGCGTCGTCGGGCTGCGGCTGGTGCTCCGCGGGGGCGCCGCCCGCGGTGCGCAGGACCCCGAGGATGCGCCGCATGTCCGCCAGGGCGTCGCGTCCCATCCCGGCGATGGTCTCCAGCGCGCGCTCGGCCGCCGCGGGATCGGTCCGGGCGGCGTAGCGGCCGCCGTCCGCCTGGGCGATCACGACCGAGAGCGAGTGGGCGACGACGTCGTGCATCTCGCGGGCGATGCGGGTGCGCTCGGCCGCCGTCGCGATCTGCACCTGCTGGTCGCGCTCGACCTCGAGCCGGTGCGCGCGCTCGACCAGCGCATCCATCCGCTCGATGCGGCTGCGCCGCGCGATCGCCAGGGCCCAGGTCGCGAAGACGATGCCCGCCACGGCGAGGGTGCCCGAGGCGAAGCTGAGCCAGGAGAAGTCGCCGGACCAGGGACCGGACACCATCACGCCGATCAGCAGCGCCCCGGTCAGAGCGCCGAGCAGGCCGGCTCGCCGCGCCCAGCGCGGCGCGTAGATGGTGACCGAGTACAGGGCCACCAGCACGAGCACGTCGGTGGGCAGCAGGGGCGCACCCAGGACGAGGTGCAGCAGGGCCGCGGCGTACACGGTGGCCGCGGACGCGGCGGGGCGGGTCCGTCGCCAGGCCAGCGCGCCGCACATGACGACGGCGCAGACGCCCGCGACCGTCGGGGCGAACGTGGTGCCGTAGCTGTACGCGTGCGCGTTCGCCATGCTCGGTGCGCCGAGGAGGAAGACGAGCACGACGGCGACCAGCGAGTCGACCGTCCGCACCCGGGTCGCGGGGTCGCGAAGGCGCGCGCGCAGGCCCTCGATCGCTCCCATGGTTCCCAGCGTAAGGAGTGCCGGGCCGGCGCGGATCAGCCTCCGGGCTGAGGTGCCCGCGACCGGCAGTCATGCCACGGTGGGACGGACGAGGCTCAGCGAAGTCTCATCATTCGGTCAAGGAATCGCCTAGAAGGTCTCGGCTGGATAACGAAACTCTTGTCAAATCGCTATGATGTGGTTCACATCCGCACGCCTGCCCACACGGCGGGAACGGTGGTGTGGCAACGGTTTCCGCCTGCAACGGTGGGCGGCGACCGGTGACGGGCGGGCCGGAACACAGAGGTTGTGGCCCGTCGCAAGGGTCCATAGCGTGACTGAGCACCATGACCACTCGGGGTGACCCGTCCGGTGCTGCGCGCCCCGGGGGAGCGGCAGCCGCCGGGAGGCTCTGCCTCGTCCAACCGAAGGGACCATGATGACAACCACCTCACGCCGCAAGGCCGCGATCGCCTCGCTGGCGGGCGCCCTCGCCCTGGGGCTCGCCGCCTGCGGCAGCTCCGACGACGGCGACGACACCGGCGCCGACGGCGGCGCCACCGGGGGCGGAGAGGCCGGCGACGTCCTCACCCTCGAGCAGCTCCAGGAGGACGGCACCATCACCGTCGGCTTCGCCGGCGAGGCGCCGTACAGCTTCCAGGAGGGCGGGGAGCTCACCGGCGCGACCGTCGCCCTGCACGAGCGGATCTGGGGAGAGCTCGGCATCGACAACGTCGAGGGGCAGCAGGCCGAGTTCGGCCAGCTGATCCAGGGCCTCAACGCCGGACGCTTCGACGTCATCGCCGCGGGGATGTCGATCCTGCCCGAGCGCTGCGAGCAGGCCTCCTTCTCCGACCCGGAGTTCATGTACACCACTGCGCTCATGGTCGAGGAGGGGAACCCGCTCGGTCTGTCCGACATGCAGTCCATCGCCGACGCCGACGGGGTCCAGATGGCCGCCATGACCGGCGCCATCGAGTCGACCTACGCCGACTCCCTGGGGCTCGAGACCCTGCAGGTCGGCAACCCGCAGGACGGGATGGACGCCGTCGTCAACGGCCGTGCGGACGTCTTCGCCCTCACCGGCATCTCCCTGAACTGGATGGCCGACAACAACCCCGACGCCCCGGTCGAGGTGACCGAGTCCTTCGTGGCGGTCATCGACGGCGAGGAGCAGGTGGGGGCCGGCGGCACGGTCTTCCGCGACGCCGACACCGACCTGCGCGACGCCTACAACGAGGAGCTCGCGAAGATCGTGGGGGACGAGGCCACCTACCTCGAGGTCGTGGGTGACTTCGGCTTCACGGCCGAGGAGCGCCCCACCGGTGACCTGACCACCGAGCAGCTCTGCGCCGGCGACCTGGGCTGACCCTCTAGTCCATGGACAATATCGACGCACTGATCGCGCGGCTGCCGAGCCTGGGCGAAGGGGTGCTGGTCACCCTGCAGCTCACGCTCGGCGGCGGCGTGCTCGCCTTCGTCATCGCGGTGGTGCTCGGTCTGTCGGCCCGTAGCCGTCTGATGGTCGTCCGCGGCGCGGCCCGGGTCCTGATCGAGTTCTTCCGCGGAACCTCGCTGCTCGTGCAGCTGTTCTGGCTCTTCTACGTGCTGCCCCTCTTCGGGGTCCAGCTGAGCTCGCTGTTCTGCGGTGTGCTCGCGCTGGGCCTCAACTACGGCGCCTACGGTGCCGAGGTGGTGCGCGGGGCGATCAACTCCGTGCCCAAGGGCCAGTGGGAGGCCACGACCGCGCTGAGCATGAGCCCGGCCCGCACGATGGTCAAGATCATCTGGCCGCAGGCCTGGGCGATCATGATCCCGTCCCTGAGCAACCTGCTCGTCATGCTGCTGAAGGGCACCGCCGTCGCCTACATCATCCTCATGCACGACCTGACCTTCGTGACCGAGCGGCTGCGCCAGGCCACCAACGACACGTTCTTCTCCTACGGCGTCGGGATGGTCATCTACTTCCTCATCGCGTACTGCCTCGTGCTGATCGCCAACGCGCTCGAGATCCGGGCCAAGCGCCGGCTGGGGCAGGCGCCCCCGAAGCGCGGCCGGTTCGAGGCGAAGGCGCCCACCGCCCATGCCGGGGAGGTGGCCTGATGGGTAACGACATCTGGAGCTGGGAGCGAGCGGGCGAGGTCTTCCCGCAGCTCATCGAGACGTTCCTGCAGGTGACCCTGCTGGCCACGGTCGTCGGCTCGATCATCGCCGCCGTGCTCGGCCTGATCGTGGCGATGGTCCGCCGACTCGCACCGGTCTGGATCGCCAAGCCGCTGCACTGGGTGATGGAGTTCATCCGGATGACCCCGTTGGTCATCCAGCTGCTCTTCGCCTACTACACCTTCTCGGCGTTCGAGGGCCTCACCATCGGCATCACCGTGCTGGGCATCCACTACGCCGCCTACATGGCCGAGGTGTACCGCTCCGGCATCGACGCCGTGCCGAAGGGGCAGTGGGAGGCCACCACGGCGCTGTCGATGTCGAAGTCCCGGACCTGGCGGAAGGTGATCATCCCGCAGGCGCTGCGCACCACGGTGCCGGCGCTGGGCACGTGGGTGATCTCGATGTTCAAGGACACCCCGTTCCTCACGGTGATCTTCGTCGTCGAGATGCTCACCCGGGCGGAGGAGTACGGCGCACGCACGTTCGTCTACACCGAGGCCATCACCCTGGCGGGTCTGATCTTCCTCGCCGCCAGCTACCCCACGTCCGTCCTGCTGCGCAGATTGGAACACCGCCTTGCCCGATACTGAGAACGAGACCGTGCCGGGCGGCACCGACGTGCCTGCCCTGCGTTTCGAGAACGTCGTCAAGAAGTTCGGCGAGAACGTCGTGCTCAACGACCTGAACTTCGACGTGCGGAAGGGTGAGCGCGTCACGCTCATCGGCCCCTCCGGCTCGGGGAAGACGACGATCCTGCGTCTGGTCATGACGCTGGAGGAGCTCACCGGCGGCTTCATCTACGTCGACGGCAAGCCGCTCACGCACGAGCTGCGCGACGGCAGGCGGGTCGAGCGCAGGCCCAAGGACGTCGCGAAGATGACCACGATGATCGGGATGGTCTTCCAGCAGTTCAACCTCTTCCCGAACATGTCGGTCCTGGAGAACATCACCGAGGCGCCAGTGCACGTGCTCGGGAAGTCCAAGGAGGAGGCCGACCGCCGGGCTCGCGAGCTGCTCGACCTGGTCGGCCTCGGGGACAAGGCCGACGCCCACCCCACCCGGCTCTCCGGCGGTCAGCAGCAGCGGGTGGCCATCGCGCGGGCGCTCGCGATGGACCCGGAAATCCTGCTGCTGGACGAGGTCACCTCGGCGCTCGACCCCGAGCTGGTCGGGGAGGTGCTGACCGTGCTGCGCGACATCGCCCGCAACACGGACATCACCATGCTGATCGTCACGCACGAGATGCAGTTCGCCGCCGAGGTCTCCAACCGGGTGCTGATGTTCGACGGCGGCCGGATCATCGAGGAGGCGTCGCCCGACGTGATGTTCTCCGACCCCAAGCAGCAGCGCACCAAGGACTTCCTCCAGGCCGTCCTGTAGCCAGCGACACGCAAGGGCGACGCCGCTGCGGCGTCGCGCCGTCGGGCGCTGGGGCGCCACCGGATCCGGTGGCGCCCCAGCGCCTCGGTGGTGCGGCTCGCTCAGCGCACCACTGTGTACCGGGCGCACGTGAAGTCACGGTTGCGCGCGACCTCCTCCAGCCTCAGCTCGATCCGTCGCGGCAGCAGCGGTGCCCCGCCCCCGAGGGTCACCGGGGCGTACTGCACGAACAGCTCGTCGAGCAGTCCCAAGTCGGCGAACTGGCCGGCGAGGTCGCCGCCGCCCACGACCCAGAGGTTCTTGCCGGCCGCGGCCTCGGACATCCGCCGGTGGACGTCGCGGACGTCGTCGCTCGTGAAGGTGATGTCCGCGCCGGGCCCGCCCGGCAGGTCCCGGTGCGTGAAGACCCAGGACGGCATGGTGTAGGGCCACGTCGCGCCCTCCTTCGAGAGCTCGTGCTCGAGGAGCCACTCGTAGGTCGTCGCGCCCATCGCGACCGCACCGACGTCGGCGATGAACGAGGGATAGCTCATCGGCCCCTTCTCGTCGATGTCGCGGGTGAGGAGCCAGTCGAGCGAGTTGTCGGGGTCGGCGATGAATCCGTCGACGCTGGACGCGGTGTAGTACTGGGTTCGCATGCCTCCCACCTCACCGTGCGGCGGGCGCCTCTGTCGAGGGTTTACCGCCGTCGAGCGCCGGCGGCGCGGACGGTCCGATCAGCTCGCCGGCTCGATCAGCTCGCGGGCTCGATCAGCTCGCCGGCTCGATCAGCTGCGGCCCGTTGTTGCGCACGGAGTTGACCGTGGTGGACACCTCGTGCCACGCCAGCCGCGGTGCCGGCTCGGACAGCGCCGCCAGGGCCTCGTCCGCATTCGTGACAGAACGGTCGAGCCAGTGGTCGACCGCGTCGGGACGCAGGACCACCGGCACGCGGTCGTGGAGCTCGGTCATCGGTCCGGCGGCGGCGGTGGTCAGGATCGTGCAGGTGAGCAGCCACGGGGCGGCGTCGGCCTCGTCGTGTCGGGCCGGGTCACGCCACCAGGCGTACAGGCCGGCGAAGGCGAGCGGGGAGGAGTCCTCGGTCCGGATGAAGTACGGCGTCTTGGTCCCACCGCCGGCGGCGGGGTCCGGCTTCTGCCACTCGTAGTAGCCGTCGGCCGGCACGATGCAGCGCTTGGTCCGCAGCGGCGTCGCGAACGCGGACTTCTTCGCGACCGACTCCACCCGCGCGTTGATCATCCGCGCCCCGACCGAGAGGTCCTTCGCCCAGTGCGGCACGAGGCCCCAGCGCGCCACGTGGAGCTCCCGGCGCACCGCGCCGACCTCCTCCGGCTGCGGCGCGTCCTCCGCAGCGGGCACGGACCGCTCGAGGACCACCCGCACGCCGTCGGTCGGGGCCACGTTCCAGGAGGGCGGGACGTCGGCCGCCTCGTCGGCCACGACGGAGACGTCGAAGATGTCGGCCAGGTCCTGTGCCTGGCGGAAGGAGGCATATCGACCGCACATGGCTCCAGCCTGCCACCAGCCGCCCACAGGTCCCGTCACGCCACCAGCTGAGCAGCCCTCCCGGGCCCGGACCGGTCGGCGTCGGCCGGCTCGCGCAGCGCCGCGGCAAGCAGGTCCGCGTACCTCCCGCCGGCCCCGGCGAGCGTGGCGTGGTCGCCCACCTCGACGACGCGGCCGCCGTCGAGGACGGCGATGAGGTCCGCGTCGCGCACGGTGGAGAGGCGGTGCGCGATGGTGATCGTCGTCCGGCCGCGGCTGACGACGTCGAGCGCGGCCTGCACGCTGCGCTCGGTCCGGGTGTCCAGCGCGGACGTCGCCTCGTCCAGGACGAGGACGCGCGGGTCGCGCAGGAGCGTGCGGGCGATGGCGATCCGCTGCTTCTCCCCGCCCGAGAAGCGGTGGCCCCGGGCCCCCACGACGGTGTCGTAGCCCTGCGGGAGGGAGACGATGAGGTCGTGGACCTGCGCGGTGCGCGCGGCCCGCTCGATCTCGGCGTCCGTGGCGTCCGGCCTGGCGTAGCGCAGGTTCTCCCGCACCGTGGCGTGGACGAGGTAGGTCTCCTGGGAGACGATCCCGACGATGCCGGCCACCGTCTCCAGCCGGAGGTCGCGCAGGTCGACGCCGTCGATGCTCACGGCGCCCGTCGTCGGGTCGTGCAGGCGTGCCACCAGGGACGCGAGGGTGCTCTTGCCCGAGCCGGTCGCCCCGACCAGGGCGAGGCTGCTGCCGGCGGGGACGACCAGGTCGACGTCGGCCAGCGCCGGACGCTCGCCTCCGGGGTAGGTGAGGCCGACGCCGTCGAGCCGGACGGTGCCGGCGACCGTGCTCGGGTCGAGGTCCACCGGGTCCGCAGGGTCGGCGATCTCGACCGGGAGGTCGAGGTACTCGAAGACCCGGCTGAACAGCGCCAGCGAGCTCGTCACCTGGACGCCGACGTTGAGCACGCCCATGAGCGGACGGAAGAGCGCCGCCTGCAGCGCGGTGAAGGCGACGAGCGTGCCGATCGTCATCCCGCCCGAGGTGGCGGGCAGACCCGCGGCGAGGTAGATGAGGGCGGGGATGGCGGCGAAGACGACGCTCATGGTCGCCATCCGCCACCGGCCGGCGAGCTCGGCGCGGACCTCGAGGTCGAGCAGGTCCGCGGAGCCCCGGTCGAACCGCTGGGACAGCGCCGGGCCGGCGCCCATCGTCTTTCCGAGCAGCACGCCGCTGACCGAGAGCGACTCCTCCACCTGCCCGTGCAGGTCGGCCAGGGCCCGCTGGCGGCGGGCGGTGACCGCGCGGCGCATGAGCGCGACCTTGCGGGTCAGCCAGATGGCCGGGGGCAGGACGACGAGCGACAGCAGGGAGAGCCGCCAGCTCAGCGCGGCCATCGCGACGGCGGTCCCGACGGCGGTGGTGACGTTCGAGGCGATGGAGGTCGCCGCCGTCGTGACGACGGACTGCATCGCGCCGATGTCGTGGGTGAGCCTCGACTGGACCTCGCCCCCGCGCGTGCGGGTGAAGAAGTCGAGCGACTGGCGCTGCAGGTGGGTGAACACCTGCGTGCGCAGGCGGTGCATGACGCTCTGCCCGACGGTCGTGGACAGCCAGGTCTGGAAGACGCCGAGGACCGAGCCGATCACCGTGACGGCGAGCATGCCGCCGACCAGCCACAGCAGCAGCGGCACGTCCTGGTGGGGGATCGCCTCGTCGATGAGGCGGCGGGTGAGGAACGGCGTCGCCAGGCCGATCGCCGATGCCGCCACGATGAGGGCGACGACGACGGCGAGACGTCCGCCGTAGGGACGGAAGAGGGCGCCGATGCGGCGCAGGCTGACGGGGTGGGACTCGAGCTGGACGAGGTCCTTGGGGTCCTTGCGAGCCGGACCGCCGCCGCGGGGGCCGCCGTGCGGCCCGATGATGACGTCACTCACGGACATCACCTCAATTCTTGTTCAGAGGTTCACGATGGTGAGGTTACCTCACAATGAGGCTTTACATCTACAGGTACGCTGGTGTTGTGCCCGACGACACGTCCCCGCCCCACGACACGCCGCAGCCCGCCGACCGCGAGCCGACCGATCTGCTGCTCCATGCGGGGCGTGCGCTGCGCCGGCTCTGGGCCGAGGCGATCGCGCCGTGGGACCTGTCGCTGCACCAGTCGCGGGCGCTGCGGGTCGTGTGTGCCCGCGAGCAGGCGCCGCGGCTGGCCGACGTCGCCGACGTGCTGCGGATCGCGCCACGCTCGGCCACCGAGGTTGTCGACGCCCTGGAGTCCAAGGGCCTGGTGCGACGCTCACCCAGCCCGACCGACCGTCGAGCCGTGGTCGTGGAGCCGACTCCCGAGGGCCTGCGGGTCCGGGCCGCCGTGGAGCACGCCCGGGTCGAGGCTGCCGAGCGCTATCTGTCCCCGCTCGACGCGGGCGAACGGCAGACCCTCGCCACGCTGCTCGGGCGCCTGGTCCAGGAGCACCACCGAGGCCACGACGGCCGCCGCGGTGGCGTGGGCCGCGGCGACGGACGAGGCGGTGCTGACCACGACCACGCCCACGATCACGAGCGCCACCGCGACCACGAACGCGGTCACGGCGCTGCCGGCCGGCCCCACGGGAGGCGCGGGCCGGTCCCGGGGCCTGCGGGCGACGAGCGGTAGACCCGCCGGGTCGGGAGGCGCGGGCCGGTCCCGGGCCTGCCGGCGACGAGCGGTAGACCCGCCGGGTCGGGACGCGCCGGTGTCACTACCGTGCGTCATCATGGGGGCGTGACTGCCGAGAACCCTGTCGCCGAGCACCCGGCCGAGGCGGCTGCCGAGATCCCGACCGACCCCGAGGGTGCCGTCGTCGAGGTCCCCGAGGCGGCGGACGCCGACGCGCGCCAGCGGTGGACCGAGCTGGCCGAGACCCTCGACGCCGCCCAGTTCGCCTACTACGTCCGCGACGCCCCGACGATCTCGGACGCCGAGTACGACGCCCTGCTGCGCGAGCTCGAGGCGCTGGAGGCGTCCCACCCCGATCTCCGCGTGCCCGAGTCACCCACCCAGCGCGTCGGCGGGACGTACTCCACCGACTTCGCCACGGTCGAGCACCGCCAGCAGATGATGAGCCTCGACGACGTGTTCTCGCTCGAGGAGCTGCGCGAGTGGGCCGCCCGGGTGCACGCCGAGGCCGGACGCACCGACGTCGCCATGACCTGCGAGCTCAAGATCGACGGGCTCGCCGTCAACCTCCTCTACGAGGACGGCCGTCTCGTGCGGGCCGCGACGCGCGGGGACGGCCGCACGGGCGAGGACGTCACGCTCAACGTGCGCACCATCGGCACGATCCCTCAGCAGCTTGCCGGCACCGACCATCCCGCGAGCATCGAGATCCGCGGCGAGGTGTTCTTCCCGGTGGCCGCCTTCGCCGAGCTCAACGAGTCCTTGGTCGCCGCCGGCAAGGCGCCCTTCGCCAACCCGCGCAACTCCGCCGCGGGCTCCCTGCGGCAGAAGGACCCGAGGGTCACCGCGTCCCGGGCGCTCGACATGATCGCCCACGGCGTCGGCGCGGTGGACTGGGCGGGCCGCCCACGGCCGGAGACCTGGCGCTCGCAGGCGGACCTGTACGACCAGCTCCAGGCGTGGGGCGTGCCCGTCTCCAGCCACACCCGGGTCGTGCGGTCCGAGGCGGACGTCGAGGCGATGATCGCCCACTACGGCGAGCACCGGCACGCCGTCGAGCACGAGATCGACGGCATCGTCATCAAGGTCGACGACTTCGCGCTGCAGCGCCAGATGGGCTCCACCTCGCGCGCCCCTCGGTGGGCCGCCGCCTACAAGTACCCGCCCGAGGAGGTCAACACCAAGCTCCTCGACATCCGGGTGCAGGTCGGCCGTACCGGGCGGGTCACCCCCTACGGCGTGATGGAGCCGGTCCTCGTCGCCGGCTCCACGGTGGCGCAGGCGACGCTGCACAACGCCAACGAGGTGCGCCGCAAGGGCGTGCTCGTCGGGGACACCGTCGTGCTGCGCAAGGCCGGCGACGTCATCCCCGAGATCGTCGCCCCGGTGGTGGACCTGCGCGACGGCACCGAGCGCGAGTTCGTCATGCCGGAGGACTGCCCGTCCTGCGGTACCCGGCTGGCCCCGGCCAAGGAGGGCGACGTCGACCTGCGCTGCCCCAACGCCCGCTCCTGCCCCGCCCAGCTCACCGAACGCGTCGCGCACGTCGCCTCGCGCGGGGCGCTGGACGTCGAGGCGCTCGGGGGCGAGGCAGCCCTCGCCCTCACGGACCCGGAGGCCGGTCGCGAGCTGGCTGCTGCCGCGCGCGCCCGGGCAGCGGGGGAGGACCCGCACGACGGCGCCGCGCTCGCCGCCGCCGAGGCGGACCTCCCGCCGCGCCAGCTGCCGGTCCTCACCACGGAGGCTGGTCTCTTCGAGCTCACCGCCGAGGATCTGGCCGACGTGCGCGTCTGGCGCGAGATCAGGAAGGACGGTGTGGGCACCGGACGGTGGGAGCAGCGGCTGTTCTTCTGGACGACGCCGGCCCGCAAGAAGGACGGGACCCTCGAGCGGGCGTCGAAGCCCGCCGCCAACACCGAGCGGATGCTCGCCGAGCTGGACAAGTCCAAGGCACAGCCGCTGTGGCGGGTGCTGGTCGCCCTGTCGATCCGGCACGTCGGCCCCACCGCGGCCCGTGCGCTGGCCACCGAGCTCGGCTCCCTCGACGCGATCCAGGCAGCCACGCCCGAGGCCCTGGCCTCGGTCGACGGCGTCGGTCCCGTCATCGCCGAGGCCCTGGCGGAGTGGTTCGCCGTGGACTGGCACCAGGAGATCCTGCGGCGGTGGGCGGCCGCGGGAGTGCGTACGGCCGACGAGCGCGACGAGTCGCTCGTGCGCACCCTCGAGGGCCTGACCGTGGTGGTGACCGGATCGCTGGAGACCTTCACGCGGGACTCCGCCAAGGAGGCGATCATCGCCCGTGGCGGCAAGGCGGCCGGGTCGGTGTCGAAGAAGACCGACTTCGTCGTCGTCGGCGAGAACGCCGGCACGAAGGAGGCCAAGGCGCGCGATCTCGGGCGGCCCATCCTGGACGAGGCCGGCTTCGTGACCCTGCTGGAGGGGGGCCCGGAGGCTGCCGCCG
Organism: Georgenia subflava; assembly: GCF_009193155.1. GTDB lineage: Bacteria > Actinomycetota > Actinomycetes > Actinomycetales > Actinomycetaceae > Georgenia > Georgenia subflava. Next base: position 13,013 of record NZ_VUKD01000005.1, on the reverse strand, counting down.
AGGTGGTCCAGACCTGACGGTCCGAGGCGGTTTCACGGCCCCGTGGCTGCGCCGGCCCGTGAAGGCGCTGCGTCGGTCCAGCCATAATGGGCCGGTGCAGCACACCGTCCGCATCACCGTCGAGACCGCCCGCCCCGAGGACTTCTCCAGGATCGGGGAGATCGGCGTCGCCGCCTATGCCGGCGTCCAGCTCCTCAGCGACGAGTACGCCGCCGTCCTGCGCGACGTCGCGCGCCGGGCCGCCGAGACCGTCGTGCTCGTGGCGCGCGCCGGGGGCGAGGTGCTCGGCTCGCTCACGCTGGCGGCCGCCGGCGGCCCGTACGCGGACCTGGCCCGGGACGAGGAGCTCGAGGTGCGCATGCTCGCCGTCGATCCGACGGCCCAGCGCCGGGGCGTGGCGGAGGTGCTGCTGCGCGCCGCGGCCGAGTGGGCGCAGGAGCACGGCTACCCAGCCCTCGTGCTCTCGGTGGTGACCACCGACGGGCCACGCACGCCGCACCGCCTCTACGAGCGGCTCGGCTACCGCCGGGACCCGGCGCGCGACTACGTCGGCTACTGGGAGGGGCACCCGCAGATGTGGTTCTACGAGCTCGCGCTCTGAGCCAGGGGCAGTATCACGACGCCCACCGAGCGTCAGCGCACCGACGAGGCAACGAAAGGTCTGCGTCCGGCAGCGTTCAGAGCAGCGGACCGAGCGGGCGCAGGATGCGCTCGAAGACGCGCTCGAGCGCACTGCGGCTCTGCCACTCCTCCCGGGTGAGCTCGCGGCAGTTGGTCAGGTCGGTCGCGAAGATCGACTCCATCTGCGCGGCCAGGTCGTCGTCGTAGAGCTCGAGGTTGATCTCGAAGTTGCCCGTCATGGACAGCCGGTCGATGTTCGTGGTCCCCACGGTCGTCCACCGCCCGTCGACGGTCATCGTCTTGGCGTGGACCATCGCCCCCTGGAACAGCCACAGGGTCACGCCGGCCTCGAGGAGCCGGCTGTAGTAGCTACGCGCTGCCCAGTCCGCGATCACGTGGTTGGACACCTCGGGGATGAGCACCTTGACGTCGACGCCGCGACGCGCCGCGGACATCAGACCGTTCAGGATCTCCCGGTCCGGGATGAAGTACCCCTGCGTGATGTAGATGTGGTCCTGCGCCCGGTCGATCGCCTCGAGGTAGATGCCCCGGACCGGGAAGAGCAGACGGGCCGGGGCGTTCTGCGCCGAGCGGATCCGCGCGTCCCAGGATCTCGCGCCCTGGTCGGGGATCTCCGGGTGACGCCGGCGCCTGCGGTGGTCGTTCCAGAAGTCGACGAACGCGTTCTCCAGCTCCCAGACCGACGGGCCGTCCACCCGGAGGTGGGTGTCGCGCCACTGCGTGGCGTACAGGGACCCGATGTTGTAACCGCCCACGTAGCCGATCGCCCCGTCCACGACCAGGAGCTTGCGGTGGTCCCGGCCGGTCTTGCGGATGTTCATCGTCAGCAGGCCGGGGCGGAAGAACGGGAACCGCAGCACGTGCAGGTTCGCCAGCTCCGGGAAGCGCTTGAACGACGGCGGCACCACGAAGTTGCCCCAGCTGTCGAAGGCGATGTACACGTCGACGCCGCGACGGGCCGCGGCGAGGAGCGCGTCCTTGAAGGCCTGCCCGGTCTCGTCGGACTTCCAGATGAACGTCTCGAAGTAGATGGTGCGCTCCGCGCTCCTGATCGAGGCGAGCATGTCCTCGTACAGGTCGGCGCCGTACGTGAAGGTCGTGACCGTCGAGTCGGCGACCGGAATTGTCGCCGGCGCGGTGCGTGGGAACTCACCGGTCGGGGGTTCGCGACGCTTGCGGATGCGGTCCACCGTCACGACGGTGGTGATCGCAGCAGCCTGGACGGTCGCGACCGCGCCGACGTACCACCGGACCGCACGCCACACGTCGCGACGGCTGATGTGCTGAAGGTCGAGGATCGCGTGGCCCAGTCGGCTGCGGAGCGGCATGTCGCCAACCTAAGGGACACGTGAGACTGGCGGGAACTCCGGGCGGCGTGCCCGCACGAGCGCCGCCGCCCGTGGTGGGCCGGTGCGACCAGGTCGCCCCCGGTGCGCGCGGGTCGCCCCGGTGCTCTCGGAGCGTCGATACTGGACGGATGATCTCTCTCGAGCTGGCCGTCGAGCTCCAGGCCGCCGGGCTGCGCTGGCATCCCGAGGCCGGTGACCGCTTCACCATCGACAAGCCCGGGCTGGTCGGCGACGTCTTCACCCTCTCCGAGATGACGGTCGAGGCGCACACCTACCCGACCGGCACGATCCTCGGGTTCAACGGCACCACCGAGTGGGCGCTCGACTCCGTGGCGCTGGAGGAGACCTTGTGGCTGCCCCGCGAGGACCAGCTGCGCGAGCTCCTCGGCGGCACCTTCCGCGGCCTGGACCGCGACGACGGACTCTTCCGTGTCACGACGACGCCGCCCGGCACGAGCGGGCCGGGAGTCGCCGAGCACGCCGCCGAGAACGCGGCCGACGCGTACGCCCTCGCGCTCCTGGACCTCATCGGCCGCTCCTCGGACTGACCGCCGCCACACCAGGACGACCTGTTCGCCGTCCGGATCGCTGCGAGGTCGTGCCGCATGCGCCGCGCCCTCCACGCGATGGCCGGCACGGCGCCCGCGCACGACCGCGTCGCGACGATCGGCGACGTCGTTCCGACCCATCGGTCCGTCGGCGGCGCCGGACCGGACGGACGGGGCGTCCGGACGTTTAGACTCGCGTGCATGTCCACCATCTCTTCCGACGAGGTCGCGCGCGTCGCGGCCCTGGCCCGGATCGCCCTGACCCCCGACGAGATCGACCGGCTGGCCGGCGAGCTCGACGTCATCGCCTCGGCGGTGGCCCGGGTCAGCGAGGTCGCCACCCCCGACGTGCCCGCCACCTCCCACCCCATCCCGCTGACCAACGTCATGCGCGAGGACGCGGTGGTCGAGACCCTCGACGTCGACGCCGTCATGGCCGGCGCTCCCGCGGGCCGCGACGGCATGTTCGTCGTCCCGCAGATCCTCGGGGAGGACGCATGAGCGACCTGACACGGCGCACCGCTGCCGAGCTCGCCGAGCTGCTCCGGACCAAGGAGGTCTCCAGCGTCGAGGTCACCCAGGCGCACCTGGACCGGATGGCCGCCGTCGACACCGACGTTCACGCCTTCCTGCACGTCAACACGGACGAGGCGCTCGCCGCCGCGGCCGACGTCGACGCCCGCCGCGCGGCCGGGGACGAGCTCGCCGAGCTCGCCGGCGTGCCGATCGCCGTCAAGGACGTCGTCGTGACCAAGGGGCAGGTCACCACCGCAGCCTCGAAGATCCTGCAGGGCTGGGTCCCGCCCTACGACGCGACCCTCGTGACGCGGCTGCGAGCCGCCGGCATGCCGATCCTCGGCAAGACCAACCTCGACGAGTTCGCCATGGGGTCGAGCACCGAGCACTCGGCGTACGGCCCCACCCGCAACCCCTGGGACCTCGGACGCATCCCGGGCGGCTCGGGCGGTGGCTCCGCGGCCGCCGTCGCCGCCTTCGAGGCGCCGCTGGCCATCGGCACCGACACCGGCGGCTCGATCCGTCAGCCCGCCGCCGTCACCGGCACGGTCGGCGTCAAGCCCACCTACGGCGGGGTCTCCCGGTATGGGCTGATCGCCCTGGCCTCCTCGCTGGACCAGGCCGGCCCGGTCTCGCGCACCGTGCTCGACTCCGCCCTGCTGCACGAGGTCATCGGCGGCCACGACCCGCTCGACTCCACCTCCCTCGCGGGCCGGGCCACCGGCTACGTCGACGCCGCCCGCTCCGGCGACCTCACCGGGCTGCGGGTCGGTATCGTCAAGGAGCTCGGTGGGGAGGGCTACCAGGACGGCGTCCGCGCCTCCTTCGAGCACTCCGTGGACCTCCTGCGCTCCGCGGGCGCCGAGGTCGTCGAGGTCTCCTGCCCGAGCTTCGACTACGCGCTGGCCGCCTACTACCTGATCCTGCCGGCGGAGGCGTCCTCCAACCTGGCCAAGTTCGACGGCATGCGCTTCGGCCTGCGGGTCGAGCCCGAGGACGGTCCGCTCACCGCCGAACGCGTGATGGCCGCCACCCGCGGCGCCGGCTTCGGCGACGAGGTCAAGCGCCGCATCATCCTGGGCACCCACGCCCTCTCGGCCGGGTACTTCGACGCCTACTACGGCTCGGCCCAGAAGGTGCGCACCCTGATCCAGCGCGACTTCGCCGCCGCCTTCAGCCAGGCGGACGTCCTGGTCTCGCCCACCGCGCCGACCACCGCCTTCCGGTTCGGCGAGAAGCTGGACGACCCGATGGCGATGTACCTCAACGACGTCGCCACCATCCCGGCGAACCTCGCCGGCGTGCCGGGCCTGTCGCTGCCGTCCGGCTTGTCCGACGACGGCCTGCCGGTCGGCTTCCAGGTCCTCGCGCCCGCGCGGGAGGACGTCCGTCTGTACCGGGTGGGCGGCGTGCTCGAGCGCCTGCTCACCGCCGAGTGGGGCGGCCCCATCCTCGACCGCGCCCCCGAGCTGGAGGTGGCTGCCCGATGAGCACCGACACCGTCGACCTCGTCGACTACGACGAGGCGGTCCGCCGCTACGACCCCGTGCTGGGCATCGAGGTGCATGTCGAGCTGGGGACGGCGTCGAAGATGTTCGACGGCGCCCCGCAGACCTTCGGTGCCGCTCCCAACACCGCCGTCACGCCCGTCTCGCTCGGCCTGCCCGGCGCCCTGCCGGTGGTCAACGGCACCGCGGTGGAGTACGCGGTGCGCATCGGGCTGGCGCTGAACTGCACCATCGCCGAGACGTGCCGCTTCGCCCGGAAGAACTACTTCTACCCGGACGTGCCGAAGAACTTCCAGACCTCGCAGTACGACGAGCCCATCGCCCACGACGGCTACCTCGACGTCGAGCTCGCCGACGGCACGGTCTTCCGAGTCGAGATCGAGCGCGCCCACATGGAGGAGGACGCCGGGAAGAACACCCACGTCGGCGGCGCCACGGGGCGGATCCACGGGGCGGAGTACTCGCTGGTGGACTACAACCGCGCGGGCATCCCGCTCGTGGAGATCGTCACCCGGCCGATCGAGGGCGCCGGTGAGCGGGCGCCGGAGGTGGCGCGGGCCTACGTCAACACCCTGCGCGACATCTTCCGCACCCTCGGCGTCTCCGAGGCGCGGATGGAGCGCGGCAACGTCCGCGCCGACGTCAACGTCTCGCTGCGGCCCACCCCGGACTCGCCGCTGGGCACCCGCACGGAGACCAAGAACGTCAACTCCTTCCGCTCCGTCGAGCGGGCCGTGCGCTACGAGATCTCCCGCCAGGCGGGCGTGCTCGACGTGGGCGGCACCGTCATCCAGGAGACCCGCCACTGGCACGAGGACTCCGGGTCCACGTCACCGGGCCGGGTGAAGTCCGACGCCGAGGACTACCGCTACTTCCCCGAGCCGGACCTGGTGCCGCTCGCCCCGCCGCGCGAGTGGGTCGAGGAGATCCGCGCGAGCCTGCCCGAGCTGCCGGCCGTGCGCCGTCGCCGCCTGCAGGGGGACTGGGGCTTCACCGACGCCGAGATGCGCGACCTCGTCAACGCCGGTGCCGGTGACCTCGTCGAGGCCACCGTCGCGGCGGGCGCGGCCCCGGCGGCCGCGCGCAAGTGGTGGATGGGCGAGCTGTCCCGCACCGCCAAGAGCGAGGGCGTGGGCCTGGAAGAGCTGGCCGTCACCCCGGAGCAGGTCGCCGAGCTCACCAGGCTCGTCGACTCCGGCCGCATCAACGACAAGCTCGCCCGGCAGGCGCTCGAGGGCGTCCTGGCCGGCGAGGGCTCGCCGGAGGAGGTCGTCGTCGCCCGGGGGCTCGAGGTCGTCTCCGACGACGGCGCGCTCGAGGCCGCCGTCGACGAGGCGCTGGCCGCCAACCCCGACGTCGTGGAGAAGATCCGCGGCGGCAAGGTGCAGGCAGCCGGGGCCATCGTCGGTGCCGTCATGAAGGCCACCCGGGGTCAGGCCGACGCCGCCCGGGTGCGCGAGATCCTGATGGCGCGTATCGGCTGACCGACGCCCGACCGACTGGCGGCGGCCCCTTTCCCGAGCAGGGGGAGGGGCCGCCGTCCGTTGTCCTCCCGACCTCCCACGGCGCATTGCGCGATCGGCCGGCGAGCCCCGTACTCCAGGAGCGCCCGCTCCACCGACGCCGCGGGATCCGCGCATCGCGGGGCCGGGTCGCGCCGTCCCACCCGGGCGGGCCACCGACAAGATGTGCCGTCGCGCTCGCACGGCACGCCGCCGAACGGAGCGGTGGGCTGCCGGCCGGCGCTGCCGGGATAAACTGCGACCTCCGTCACACGTCGAAAGGTCGCCCCACATGGCTCTGCCCAGTCCTAGCTACACGATCACTTTGCGGGTGGAGGTGCCTGCGTCTCAGCGGGCGACGTCGACGGTGGTGGCGGCTGTCGCGGAGGCGGGGGGTGCGGTGATGGGGGTGGATATCGCGCACTCGACGAACACGCAGCTGGTTGTTGATGTCACGTGTGACACGGTTGATGGTGAGCATGGTGAGCGGGTGCGTGCGGCGTTGGACGCGCTCGAGGGTGTGCGGGTGCTGAAGATGTCGGACTCGACGTTCTTGATGCATCTGGGTGGGAAGATCGAGGTGACGGCGAAGGTGCCGTTGAAGACGCGGCGGGATCTGTCGCGGGCGTATACCCCGGGTGTGGCGCGGGTGTGTCTGGCGATCGCGGAGAAGCCGGAGGATGCGCGTCGGTTGACGATCAAGCGGAACACGGTGGCGGTGGTCACTGATGGGACGGCGGTGCTGGGGCTGGGGGATATCGGGCCGGCGGCGGCGTTGCCGGTGATGGAGGGCAAGGCGGCGTTGTTCAAGGAGTTCGCCAATGTGGATGCGTGGCCGGTGTGTCTGGACACGAAGGACACCGAGGAGATCATCTCGGTGGTGAAGGCGTTGGCGCCGGTGTACGGGGGTGTGAATCTGGAGGACATCTCGGCGCCGCGGTGTTTTGAGATCGAGCGGCGGTTGCGGGAGGAGCTGGACATCCCGGTGTTCCATGATGATCAGCACGGTACGGCGATCGTGGTGCTGGCGGCGTTGATCAACGCGTTGAAGGTGGTGGGCAAGGAGCTCGCGGACGTGCGGATCGTCGTCTCCGGCGTCGGCGCCGCCGGCACCGCGATCATCAAGCTCCTGATGGCGCAGGGCGCCCGGAACATCGTCGGTTTCGACCGGTACGGCGCCCTCCACGCCGGCACGCGGAACGGGGACGAGCACCGCAGCTGGATCATCGACCACACCAACCCCGAGGGCTTCGAGGGGTCCTTGAAGGAAGGTCTCGCCCGCGCCGACGTGTTCATCGGGGTCTCGGCCGGTGACATCCTCACGGGTGCGGACGTGGCGCGGATGAACGAGGGGGCGATCGTGTTCGCGCTGGCGAACCCGACGCCGGAGGTCGACCCGATCGAGGCGGGGCAGAGCGCGGCGGTGGTGGCGACCGGGCGCAGCGACTACCCGAACCAGATCAACAACGTCCTGGCGTTCCCGGGGCTGTTCCGCGGGCTGCTCGACGCCGGTGCCTCGCACATCTCCGACGAGATGCTGCGGGTGGCGGCGGTGGCGATCGCCGAGGTCGTCGGCGACGACGAGCTCAACCCCGCCTTCGTCATCCCCGGCGTCTTCGACACCCGCGTCGCCGAGGCCGTCGCCGAGGCCGTCCGCGCCGAGGCGCAGCGTCACCTCGACGAGCAGGCGACCGCGGTCCCCTCGGCCTGAGCAGGCCGCGCCGGTACCGCTGCCCGAGCCTGGTCGGTACCGGGGAGCGTGCCGGACGGCCCTGGTCGCAGGACCAGGGCCGTCGCGGTCACCGGGGGAGCGGGGACCGGGAGGGTCAGACGGTCAGCGCAGCCAGCCGTTGCCGACCTTGCCGGCCCACCACCGGCCGAGGCCCCAGGTGTCGCCCGAGAGGGTGACGGCGGAGATGATCAGGACCAACGCCTCGATCCAGTGCGAGTCGGTGACCGGGTTGGTGCCCGGCTCACCCACGAAGGGCAGGGCGGCCAGGTACATGAAGAACATCAGCAGGGTGCCGGTGATCGCGGCGATCTTCAGGCCGGCGCCGGTGATCATGGCGACCCCGATGCCCAGCAGTCCGAGCATGAAGAGCCAGTCACCGAAGGGGTTCGAGAAGATCTGGAAGAAGTCGGTGAACGGACCGTAGACGGCGTTGTCCAGGTAGCCCTGGGCAGGCTCGCCGCCGTTGATCCAGGAACGCTCGGCCGGGGTGGTGAAACCGAGGCCGAACGTCTTGTCGAGGAAGGCCCACAGGAAGACCCAGCCGATGATGATCCGGCCGGCTGCCAGGGTCTTGCGGGCGCCGGCAGCGGAGACGATCTCCTCCTGGTACATCCTGCCGGCGGTGGGACGGTGCTGAGTGGTGGTGGCCATCACGGTCTCCTTCGAACGTTGGGGATGACGTCTCACGCACAGCATGGACGCGGTTCTCGCCCGAATCGCGGGGCCTTCGTCCCGGTCGGGGCCCCGCCCGTCGTCCCTGCGGCCGTGAGGCCCGTCCCCTCCTCCGTCCCGGCTGGAGTCGCGGACGGTCGACACCATCCGGCTGGAGTCGCGGACGGTCGACACCATCCGGCCGGACCGCGGACGGTCGACACCACCTCGAGCTGCTTGACAGCCGCGGCGCGGGGGAGTGTACTGCCATCGGTTGGAACGAAACTTCCATTGAGTGAAATCGAAGTCGATCGACAGGCGGCGGACGGACCCACATGACATCGCCAGGACTGGAGCGGTTCAACACAGCCTCCGACGAGGCCGTCCGCCGGCTGCTGCTCGGTTGTGCCGACGTCCCGCGCTGGGCGGACGAGGTCGCCGCCGGCCGCCCCTACGCGGACGTCGAGGCGGCCCTGCGGGCCGCGCGCACGGCTGCCGAGCCCTGGACCGACGGCGAGGTCGACGCCGCGCTCGCCCGTCACCCACGCATCGGTGAGCGCGCCGAGGGGCAGGCGCGCGACGCCGCCCACTCCCGTCGCGAGCAGTCCGGTGTCGACCCCGCCGACACCGACGTCGCCCGGCGCCTGCGCGAGGGCAACCGCGCGTACGAGGACCGCTTCGGTCACGTCTTCCTCATCCGGGCGGCCGGGCGCAGCGCCGCCGAGATCCTCGCGGCGCTGGACCAGCGACTCACCCACGACCCCGAGACCGAACGCCGGACGGCGGCCGAGCAGCTGCGCGAGATCGCCGTCCTCAGACTCCAGGGAGAGCTGGCATGACCTCGCACGTCACCACGCACGTCCTCGACGCCGTCCGCGGCGTCCCCGCCGCCGGCGTGGGTCTCACGCTGTCCCGCCACGACGAGGACGGGCTGACCGAGATCGCCGCGGGCGTCACCGACGCCGACGGACGCAACCGGGAGCTGGGACCCGACGCGCTCGAGGCCGGCACGTACCGCCTGGTCTTCGCCACCGGCGAGTACTTCGACGCGCAGGACCGCCCCGCGTTCTACCCCGCCGTCACGATCGACTTCCGCGTCGAGGACGGGCAGGGGCACTATCACGTGCCGATCCTGCTCAGCCCGTACGCCTACTCGACCTACCGGGGCAGCTGAGCCCACGCCGGCCGGGCGAGGGCGGCCGGACCGAGGAAAGCACGTACGAGCGAGCAGCACGAGCAGTCGCACCACTACCGAAGGAGCTAGAGATGAGCGACACGAGCACGACCACCGTCGGCGCAGCGGCGGAGCAGGACACGATCGTGCTGGGCGAGAACCAGTACGGCAAGGCCGAGGTCCGCCTGGTCAAGGTCGACCGGGACACGCCGCGCCACCGCATCACCGACCTGTCGGTGACCTCACAGCTCCGCGGGGACTTCGGCGTCGCGCACACGGAGGGTGACAACTCTCCGGTCGTGGCCACGGACACCCAGAAGAACACGATCTTCGCGCTCGCGAAGGACGGCATCGCCTCGCCCGAGCAGTTCGCCATGCGCCTCGCCGAGCACTTCACGTCCTCCTTCGACTGGGTCACCGGCGGACGCTGGGGCGTCAAGCAGTACAGCTGGGCGCGCATCCCCACCTCGCTGACGGACGACGCGGCGGACGGCGAGCACAACCACTCCTTCGTCAAGGGCGGCACCGAGACCCGGACGGCGGTCGTCCAGCGCGACGGCGACGAGGTCTTCGTCGTCGCCGGCCTGGAGGACCTGTCGGTCCTGAAGTCCACCGGCTCGGAGTTCCACGGCTTCCCCCGCGACCGGTACACGACCCTGGTGGAGACCGACGACCGCATCCTCGCGACCTCGGTGACCGCGCGCTGGCGCTACTCGAGCGTCGACGTCGACTTCAACGCCGTGTACGAGGACGTGCGCCGCGTGCTGCTGGAGACCTTCGCCGACGTGCACTCGTACGCACTCCAGCAGACGCTGTACCAGATGGGCAAGCGAGTCCTGGAGGCGCACCCCGAGATCGCCGAGATCAAGTTCTCGATGCCCAACCTCCACCACTTCCTCGTCGACTTCGCGCCGTTCGGCATGGAGAACCCGAACGAGGTCTTCTACGCCGCCGACCGGCCGTACGGGCTGATCGAGGGCGAGGTCAAGCGCGCCGGCGCCGCCCCGGAGCCGCGTGCCTGGGCCAGCGTCACCGGCTTCTGCTGACGACGACGCACCGCCGTCGACGCCGTGAGGAGCAACGCGATGCGGTGGCCCTGCGACGCGGGCGGCAGAGTGCCGGACGCCGCCCGGTCAGCCGGCGCTGATCAGCTCGGTGGAGATCTGCTCGGCCACCCGGTGGAGGAGCGGCAGGGCGTTCTCGCCGAACTCGTAGGTCACGCGGGCGGCGGGTCCGGAGACGGACAGCGCCGTCGGCGTGGGGGCGTGGGGGACGGGCACCGCGAAGCAGCGCACGCCCACCTCCTGCTCGCCGTCGTCGATGGCGTAGCCCTGGGAACGGATCCGGGCCATCTCCGCCAGGAGCGCGTCGACGTCGGTGATCGACTGGTCCGTGGCGGGCGGCATGCCCACCCGGGCCACGATCTCCCGGACGGTGGTGTCCGGCAGCTGCGCGAGGACCGCCTTGCCCACCCCGGTGCTGTGGCAGAACACCCGGCGGCCGACCTCGGTGAACATCCGCATCGAGTGCGACGACGAGGCCTGGGCCACGTAGACGGCCATGTCGCGGTCGATCATCGCCAGGTTGGCGGACTCGCCGAGCTCACGGGCGAGCAGCTCCAGGTGCGGCCGGGTGCCGGCGCCGAGCTGCCGTCCGGCGCTCTCGCCCAGCCGGATCAGTCGCGGGCCGAGCGCGTACCGTCGGGACGGCAGCTGCCGGGCGTAGCCGCGGACCACGAGGGTGCGCATCAGCCGGTGGATCGTGGGGAGCGGCAGGCCGGAGCTGCCGGCGAGCTCGCTCAGCGCCGCCTCGCCGCCGAGGTCGGTCAGGATCTCCAGCAGGTCGATCGCCCGGTCGACCGACTGCACGGCGGTGCCGTTTGCCATCGCGATGCCTTCCCGTCAGCGCCGGGCGCGCCCGGCGGGTCTAGCGGACCAACGAAACCGATCCGCAGAAGTAGTCTTCCACATGTCGGAAACCACGTCACCAGTTGTCATCAGTCGAAGGGAAGCACCCATGGCTCTGCCCAGTCCTAGCTACACGATCACTTTGCGGGTGGAGGTGCCTGCGTCTCAGCGGGCGACGTCGACGGTGGTGGCGGCGGTCGCGGAGGCGGGGGGTGCGGTGATGGGGGTGGATATCGCGCACTCGACGAACACGCAGCTGGTTGTTGATGTCACGTGTGACACGGTTGATGGTGAGCATGGTGAGCGGGTGCGTGCGGCGTTGGACGCGCTCGAGGGTGTGCGGGTGCTGAAGATGTCGGACTCGACGTTCTTGATGCATCTGGGTGGGAAGATCGAGGTGACGGCGAAGGTGCCGTTGAAGACGCGGCGGGATCTGTCGCGGGCGTATACCCCGGGTGTGGCGCGGGTGTGTCTGGCGATCGCGGAGAAGCCGGAGGATGCGCGTCGGTTGACGATCAAGCGGAACACGGTGGCGGTGGTCACTGATGGGACGGCGGTGCTGGGGCTGGGGGATATCGGGCCGGCGGCGGCGTTGCCGGTGATGGAGGGCAAGGCGGCGTTGTTCAAGGAGTTCGCCAATGTGGATGCGTGGCCGGTGTGTCTGGACACGAAGGACACCGAGGAGATCATCTCGGTGGTGAAGGCGTTGGCGCCGGTGTACGGGGGTGTGAATCTGGAGGACATCTCGGCGCCGCGGTGTTTTGAGATCGAGCGGCGGTTGCGGGAGGAGCTGGACATCCCGGTGTTCCATGATGATCAGCACGGTACGGCGATCGTGGTGCTGGCGGCGTTGATCAACGCGTTGAAGGTGGTGGGCAAGGAGCTCGCGGACGTGCGGATCGTCGTCTCCGGCGTCGGCGCCGCCGGCACCGCGATCATCAAGCTCCTGATGGCGCAGGGCGCCCGGAACATCGTCGGTTTCGACCGGTACGGCGCCCTCCACGCCGGCACGCGGAACGGGGACGAGCACCGCAGCTGGATCATCGACCACACCAACCCCGAGGGCTTCGAGGGGTCCTTGAAGGAAGGTCTCGCCCGCGCCGACGTGTTCATCGGGGTCTCGGCCGGTGACATCCTCACGGGTGCGGACGTGGCGCGGATGAACGAGGGGGCGATCGTGTTCGCGCTGGCGAACCCGACGCCGGAGGTCGACCCGATCGAGGCGGGGCAGAGCGCGGCGGTGGTGGCGACCGGGCGCAGCGACTACCCGAACCAGATCAACAACGTCCTGGCGTTCCCGGGGCTGTTCCGCGGGCTGCTCGACGCCGGTGCCTCGCACATCTCCGACGAGATGCTGCGGGTGGCGGCGGTGGCGATCGCCGAGGTCGTCGGCGACGACGAGCTCAACCCCGCCTTCGTCATCCCCGGCGTCTTCGACACCCGCGTCGCCGAGGCCGTCGCCGAGGCCGTCCGCGCCGAGGCGC
>NZ_VUKD01000004.1 GCF_009193155.1 Georgenia subflava | reverse complement strand
GAACTGCTGACTACTTGCGTACCCTTCCATCAGGGGCCTCCATCGTCGTTGAGAGTGAAGCCACCTCCAGGATCTACCTCTGGAGGGACTCCCGAGGAGCGGAGGCCCCGCTCCTTCATGCCATCACGTTCCGCACCGTCCGCGCGACGCATCACCGACCAGAACGCGTCACTCGCCGAGGAACCACGCCGAAAGACACGTTGCGCACCACCCGCCCGAGGAATCGACGACCAGAACGTGCCGTTCGACGGTGCTTGGTCGCGGGTCCTAACCCATGGCGATGCCGATGTACTTCGTCTCGAGGTACTCCTCGATGCCGAGGGTGCCGCCCTCGCGGCCGAGGCCCGAGGCCTTGACCCCGCCGAAGGGCGCGGCGGGGTTGGACACCACGCCCTGGTTCAGCCCCACCATGCCGCTCTCGAGCGCCTCCGCGACCCGCAGCGCCCGGTTCAGGTCCCGGGTGTAGACGTAGGACACCAGGCCGTACTCGGTGTCGTTCGCCAGCGCGAGGACCTCCTCCTCCGTGCGGAACGGGCTCAGCGGTGCGACCGGGCCGAAGATCTCCTCGTGGCGCATGCGCGCGTCCTCCGGCACGCCGGTCAGCACGGTCGGGCGGTAGAAGTAGCCGTCGCCGTCCAGCGGCTCGCCACCGGTCAGGACCTCGGCGCCGCGGCCGCGGGCGTCGTCGACCAGGCCCTGCACCTTCTCGCGGGCCTCGGCGTCGATGAGCGGACCGACCCGGACGCCGTCCTCGGTGCCCCGGCCGACGGGCAGGGCGCCCATCTTCTTCGCCAGCCGCGCACCGAACTCGTCGATGACGTCGGCGTGGACGTAGATCCGGTTGGCGGCCGTGCACGCCTCGCCGGTGTTGCGCATCTTCGCGAGCAGCGCACCCTCGACGGCGGCGTCGAGGTCGGCGTCGTCGAAGACGATGAAGGGGGCGTTGCCGCCGAGCTCCATGGACGTGCGCAGCACCTTGTCCGCGCACTGCTCGAGGAGCTTTCGCCCGACGGCGGTGGATCCGGTGAACGACAGCTTGCGGGCCACGCCGGAGCGGATCATCGGCTCCATGACGTCGCCAGAGCTGGAGGTGGTGACGATGTTGACAACGCCGTCGGGGACGCCGGCCTCCCGCAGGATGTCCACCAGGGCGAGCATCGACAGCGGGGTCTGCGAGGCGGGCTTGATGACGCAGGTGCAGCCGGCGGCGATGGCCGGGCCGATCTTGCGGGTGCCCATGGCCATCGGGAAGTTCCAGGGCGTGATGAGCAGGCTGGGGCCGACTGGCTGCCGGGCGATGAGGAACCTGGCCTTGCCGTCGGGCGAGACCTGGTAGCCGCCGTCGATCCGGGTGGCCTCCTCGGCGAAGTGCCGGAGGAACTCGGCCGCGTAGGTGATCTCGCCCCGTGACTCGGTCACCGGCTTGCCCATCTCGAGGGTCATGACGAGGGCGAGGTCGTCGATGCGCTCGTGCAGCAGCTCGAACGCCTTCATGAGCATGTCGGAGCGCTCGCGCGGGGAGACGGCGGCGAAGTCGCGCTGGGCCGCCGCGGCGGCCTCCAGCGCCGCCATGCCGTCGGCGGGCGCGGCGTCGGCCACCTGGCACAGCACGCGGCTGGTGGACGGGTCGTGGACGTCGAAGGTCTTCCCCGACGTGGCGTCGACCCACCGCCCGCCGATGAAGAGCTGCTTGGGCACCGCCTGGACGACGGCCTCCTCCTGGGCCTGGAGCATGTCCCTCTCCCCTCTTACGTGGTCCGGCGCCGAGCTGGCCCCGGCACCGTGCCCGGCTCCGGCGCCAAGGTCAGGTTCTCGGCGCCAGGGTCAGGTTCTCCCATCTGCCGTCGCCCCGCACCCAGGCCGGCTTCTCGTCCCGGTGCTCCACCGCACCGCGGCGGGGTCCTGTGCGGGACGACGCTGCCACGGTAGTGTCGCGGGCACCAGATTGTCGACAATCCGGAGGACGACGTGGTCCAGCTGTCCGAGACCCTCAAGCAGGCAACCGGGGTCCTCGCCGCGCGCGGCGAGGGCGTCTACCTCTTCGACGAGGACGATCGCCGGTACCTCGACTTCACCGCGGGCATCGGCGTGACCAGCACGGGGCACTGCCATCCCCGGGTCGTCGAGGCGGCGCAGCGCCAGGTCGCCACGCTGATCCACGGCCAGTACACGACGGTGATGCATCGCCCGCTCCTCGACCTCGTCGACCGCCTCGGAGACGTGCTCCCGGCGGGGCTGGACCGGATGTTCTTCGCCAACTCGGGCTCGGAGGCCGTCGAGGCGGCGCTGCGGCTCGTACGCCAGGCCACGGGCCGGCCCAACGTCGTCGTCTTCCACGGCGGCTTCCACGGACGCACGGTCGGCGCGGCGTCGCTGACGACGTCGGCCACCAAGGTGCGGTCCGGCTTCAGCCCCCTGATGGGCGGGGTGGTTGTCGCGCCGTTCCCCAACCTTGCGCACTACGGCTGGAGCGAGGAGGAGGCGACGGACTTCGCGCTGCGCGAGCTCGACTACGTCTTCCAGACGGTGACGCTCCCGCAGGACACCGCGGCCTTCCTCGTCGAGCCGGTGCTCGGCGAGGGCGGGTACGTCCCGGGCAACGCCCGGTTCTTCGCCGGCCTGCGCGAGCGCGCCGACCGGCACGGCATCCACCTGGTGCTCGACGAGGTGCAGACCGGCTGGGGCCGAACGGGCACGTTCTGGGGGGCCGAGCACTTCGACGTCTCCCCCGACGTGCTCATCACCGCCAAGGGCCTGGCCTCCGGCTTCCCCCTCTCGGCCATCGCGGCGCCCGCCGAGCTCATGGACAAGGCGTGGCCCGGCTCGCAGGGCGGCACGTACGGGGCCAACGCCGTGGCGTGCGCGGCCGCCCTGGCCACGCTGGAGGTGATCACCGACGAGGGCCTCGTGCAGAACTCCGCCGAGCGCGGCGTCGAGCTACGCCGCGCGCTCGAGGAGGTCGCCGGTCGGCACACCGCGGTCACGGACGTGCGCGGCCTGGGCCTGATGCTCGGCAACGAGTTCCGCGACGGCGACGGGCATCCCGACGGCGCCACGGCCGCCCGGGCGCAGCAGGAGGCCGCCCGGCGGGGCCTTCTGCTGCTCACCTGCGGCCCGTGGGGCGAGGTCGTGCGGTTCATCCCGGCGCTCGTCGTCAGCTACGAGCAGGTGGCCGAGGCGGCCGGGATCTGGGCCGACGCCGTCGCGGCCGTGAGCTGAGTCGGAGGTCCGACAGGGCTGCGCCGGAGCGCAGAGAGGACATTCAACCGTCGCCGCACCAGGGCCGGGTGGCGTCCGATGTGGCCGCCGGCCAGCGCAAGGTCGTTCTCACCTGGCTCCCGACAGTGAGGACGGAGAAGCCCTGGCTACCGAACTGCTCGATCGCGTGGATCGGTGACGACGATCGCGGCGTCGAGCTGGAGATTGTGTCGCTGGACCTCGATGACGCTGTCGTCGTGATCCACGTCATGCCGACCGAACTGCGGAGGCGATGAGATGAGTGAACACGTGAGATATCGACTCGGACCGGACGTGCCCGACGAGGAGGAGCTGCGCGACAGCCGGAATCGGCTGATCGATGGGGCATACGTCGACGCGGCCGTCGAAGAGGCCATCGAGCAGGTCCGCGGACGAGGACGTCCATCACTTTCGAAGGCGGGAGAATCACCGCTGTTACGTGTCCGTCTGCCGCGTGACCTGGATGCAGCCGTCAGCGACGCCGCCCGGCGAGCCGGAGCGTCTTGCTCGGAATGGGTGCGGCGCGTCCTCGATGAGGCAGTTCACCGGGCGAGCTGAGGAACCTGCAGCCTGCTGTTCTGCAGCATCCCGGTAGCCGATGGCCTACCGGACGCGGGACATCTCGTTCGTCAATGAATCTTGGACGTAGGCCATCGCCTGCTGCGCGGCCGGATCGGCGAACCTTGACGCGAGGTCGGTTGGGTCGACGTCCTCAAAGCGCTCATGGACCCACCAGAGGTGGCCGTGCGAATCACGCACTCGGGCCACGCGTTCGCCGAAGGCCAGCTCGGTCGGCTGGGTGACGACCCGAGCGCCGGCTGCCACTGCACGGTCGACGGCTTCCTGGGTATCGGCGACGTAGACGCGCAGATGTGAGGGCGTGGCCGGCCATTCGGGGCCGGCATCGAACATCATGATCACAGCATCACCGATCTCCACCTCGACGTGTCCGATTCGTCCGTCAGGTCCAACCATCCGCGATCCAGGGGTCTCTCGCGCCTGGAACGCTGCTTCAAGGAACGCGATCTCGGCTGCGGTGTCGGTGCTGATCACCCAAGGGTCCACACGGGAATAGCGGGCAGGGACGACGACCTTCTCTCGCTGTTCTGTCATGGAGACACACTTCCACGAGCCACCGACAGAACGCGCTCGCGCATCCCGTAAGCCGAACCCCGTGCGGGAAAACTGCCAGGCCGGCAGCTGCGCGCGGCGTCGGACGTCCCGCAAGACACGTCCGAGAGCGATTCTCGGTGGAGGGGCGCCGACCGGCACGCCCTCCCGCCGTGCTCAACCGGCCTCGCGACTGTTCCAGCAGCGGAGAACACGCTTCAAGCCCGATCCCGCCGCCGGGCCGGAATGTATCGGACCGCCTTGGCGTTCAACCTGTGTCCGAGCGGGCCTGTGCCCGCCGTCGAGCCACGAGGTGAGCATTGAGCACGATCGGCATCCTGGGCGCGGGCCGGGTCGGTACCGCCATCGCCCGGCAGGCGCTGCGCGCCGGTTACGACGTCGTGGTCGCCACGGCCGCGGACCCCGCGGAGATCTCGCTGATCGTCGAGGTGATGGCCCCCGGGGCGCGCGCCGTCACGGCCGCCGAGGCGGCCGCCGCCGACCTCGTGGTCATCGCCGTCCCGATGCGCAAGTACGACACGCTCGACCCCGAGCTCCTGGCCAGCAGGGTCGTCGTCGACGTCATGAACCACTGGGCGGAGACCGACGGCGACGTCCCGGACCTGGACGGCGCGTCCTCCACCTCGGAGGCGGTCCAGGCTCACCTGGCAGGCGCCCGCGTGGTCAAGACCCTCAACCACATCGGGTACCACGAGCTCGAGTCGGACCACGTGCCGGCCGGCGCGCCGGGTCGGCGCGCCCTTGCGGTGGCCGGCGACGACGACGACGCCCGCGCAGTGGTCGCCGACCTGATCGAGCGCCTCGGCTTCGACGCCGTCGACGCCGGGCCGCTGGCCGCCGGACGTGCGCTCGAACCAGGCACCGAGATCTTCGCGGGACGGCACGACCGCGCAGAGCTGACCAGGCTGCTCGAGCACGCCTGCCTGGCGGCCGTACAGCGCTGACCGCGTCGGATCAGAACAGCGCCACCCTCGGCACCTGCGGAAAGAGCTCGTCGAGCTCCGCCTCGTCGTCGGGCGACGGCACCCAGGACGCTGCCGCGGCGTTCTGGCGCACCTGCTCGGGCGTGGTCGCCCCGGCGATGACGCTGCCGACGACGTCCCGCGACGCCAACCAGGAGAACGCGACCTCGACCTCCGTCAGCCCCCGTGCCCGGGCGAACTCGCCGAACCGGCGGAGCTGGTCGTAGTCGGCGCGCTCCAGCAGCTCCTGACGCTGTCGGGTCAGACGGCTGCCCTCCGGGGCACGGCCGTCGCTGTACTTCCCGGTGAGCAGGCCGTTCGCGAGCGGGAAGTACGGCAGCACCCCCAGACCGTAGTGCGCGGCGGCGGGCACGACCTCGACCTCGGCGCGGCGGTCGAGCAGGTTGTAGTGGTTCTGCGCCGACACGAACGCCGTCGTGCCGAGCTCACGGGCGAGGTGAGCCGCCTCCGCGATCTGCCAACCGGACCGGTTCGAGTGCCCGACGTAGCGGACCTTGCCGGCGCGCACGACGTCGTCCAGGGCCGAGAGCGTCTCCTCGACCGGGGTGAGCGGGTCCGGGGTGTGGAACTGGTAGAGGTCGATGTGGTCGGTCCCGAGGCGCGCCAGCGAGGCCTCGACAGCGCGGACGATGTACCGGCGCGAGCCGCGGGCCCCGAAGTCAGGCCCGTTGGCACCGCGCATGTCCATGCCGAACTTGGTGGCGACGACGACGTCGTCCCGCCGGCCCGTCAGTGCGTGACCCAGGAGCCGTTCGCTCAGGCCCGGCTCCTTGCCGTAGGTGTCGGCGGTGTCGAAGAGCGTGATGCCGGCGTCGAGCGCCGCGTGGACGACGGCGGACGCGCCCTCGGCGCTCTCGGTGACGGTGCCGGCGCGGCCGAGGTTGTTGCAGCCGAGGCCGACAGCAGAGACGGACAGGCCCGAGCGGCCCAGTCGCTTCAGTTCCATGGTTCGCACCCTATGAGTCGGGCGGGAGGTGGCGCCCCGGTCGTCCGACCAGCGGCCGAGCCAGGGCCGCCGGTCGTGCGGGCAGAGTCAGCTCAGGAGTGCGGCGAGCCGTGCGTCGGCTAGCTGGTCGACCAGCCAGGGGCTGAACGCCCAGGGCGCGGCAGCCACGGCGGCGGTCAGGTCCTCGGGAGGGACCCATCGGTGCTCGGCGACCTCGCTGGGCTCGGGTCGCAGCGTGCCGACCGCTCTGGCCGTGTGCACCGGGCAGATCTCGTTCTCCACGACGCCGGAGGCGTCCACCGCGCGGTAGCGGAAGTCGGGCAGGACGAGAACCGGGTCGTCGATCTCGACGCCCAGCTCGAACCCGCCCCGACGACGGATCGCGTCCGTCATGGGCTCCCCGGGAGCCGGGTGCCCGCAGAAGGCGTTGGTCCACACGCCCGGCCAGGTGCGCTTGCTCAGGGCGCGCCGCGTGACCAGCACCAGGCCGGCGTCGTCGAAGAGGTGGCAGGAGAAGGCCAGGTGCAGCGGGGTATCGGTGGTGTGCACGAGCGCCTTGTCCGCCGTCCCGACGGGCGTCCCGGCGTCGTCGAGGAGCACGACCTCCTCCACGCCGGAGCCGTCGCCCGTACCGAGGTCCGTCATGCGGGCTCCTCCATGGTGATGCCGAGGTGGTCGAGCTGGGCCTGCACGGTCAGCGCGGCAGCGCGGTGCAGGTCGGGGCCGAGGTGCCCGTACACGACCTCGACGACGGCGTCCAGGCCCTCCGCGCCGGCCTGGACGGCGCCACGCACCTCCTCGAGGCGGTGCAGGCGGTGTGCGCGCAGCGTCCGGAGCGCCCCGACCGGGTCGGTGACGACCGGCCCGTGCCCGGGCGCGATCTGGCTGAACCGCCCCTGCTCGACGAGCTCGACCAGGCGCTCGAGCGTCGCGAGGTAGCTGCCGAGGTCGCCGTCGGGCCAGGAGACCACTGTGGTGCCGCGTCCGAGGACCGTGTCGCCCGACAGGAGCAGCCCGTCCGCGGGGACGATCAGGCAGACGGAGTCCGCGGTGTGCCCGGGCGCCGCCACCACCTCGATCGTGAGGCCGCCGACGTCGATCCGCTCGCCGTCGGCCGGTTCGGCGCCGCGACCGCCCCCGCGAACGGGCGCGCCGGTGACCTCGGCGAGACGGGCTGCACCGCCCGCGTGGTCGCTGTGGTGGTGGGTGAGGACGACCAGCGCGACCCGGCCACCGTCGGTCGTGGCGGCGTCGAGGACACGGCGCAGGTGCTGCTCGTCCGCCGGGCCGGGATCGACCACGACGACGTCCGCGGCGCCGGGTTCGCGCAGCAGCCACGTGTTCGTGCCCTCCAGGGTCATCACGCCGGGGTTCGGCGCCAGCACGCAGGTGGCCCGCGGGGTCAGCCGGCCACCGGTCCAGGGCGTCGTGGTGCTCACGCCGCCACCCTATCCGCGCACCACCTCTCACCAGCGGGCAGGTGGTGAGGCACGTCCCTGGCCGTGCAGCACCTCTCGCCGCGGGCAGGTGTGGTGACGCCGCTGTCCGTGCAAACCTCGCTTCCGCAGGCGGGTGGTGAGGCACGTCGAGGCGCGGATCGTGGACTCGAAAATCCTCTGGGCAGCGCCACGCCACGCGCGTACCGTTCCGGTGTGACCTTCGCCATCGAGGCAGCAGGACTCACCAGGCGCTACGGCGACGTCGTGGCGCTGGACGACGTGAGTCTGGACGTCGCCACGGGCAGCATCCTCGGGCTGCTCGGCCCCAACGGTGCGGGCAAGACCACGTGCATCCGCATCCTCACCACGCTGCTGCGGCCGGACGCCGGCACCGCGACGGTCGCGGGCGCGGACGTCCTCACCGAGCCGCGCAAGGTGCGCGAGCGGATCGGGCTCTCCGGCCAGTACGCCGCCGTCGACGAGTACCTGACCGGCTTCGAGAACCTCGACATGATCGGCCAGCTGTACCACCTCGGCCGAAACCGCTCCCGGCAGCGGGCTCGCGAGCTGCTCGCCCAGTTCCGTCTCGACGACGCCGCGGACCGCCCGGCGAAGACGTACTCGGGCGGCATGCGCCGGCGCCTGGACCTGGCCGGGGCGCTGGTGGCCGAACCCCCGGTGATCTTCCTTGACGAGCCAACGACCGGCCTCGACCCGCGCTCCCGCCTCGACATGTGGGAGGTCATCCAGACCCTGGCGGGGCGGGGCACCACCGTGCTGCTGACCACTCAGTACCTGGAGGAGGCCGACGTGCTGGCGGACGACATCATCGTCATCGACCACGGCCGCACCATCGCGCGCGGCAGCTCCGACCAGCTCAAGGCCCAGGTGGGCGGCGAGCGGCTCGAGATCGTCGTCAGCGACCCGGCACAGCTGCGCGCGGCGCGGTCCCTGCTCGAGCCGCTGGCGGTCGGTCCGGTCACCGAGGACGAGCGCTCCCGTCTGCTCGTCGTGCCGACGGCGGGCGGCACCCAGCCGCTCGTGGACGCCCTGCACCTGCTGGACGGTGCCGCGCTCTCGGTGGACGACATCGGGATCCGGCGCCCCACGATGGACGACGTGTTCCTGGCCCTGACGGGGCACACGGCGGAGGACGGCGGCGACGGGCAGCCGGCAGGCCGCGGCACGGAGACTGCACCGGCCGCCTCCGGCCGGCACGTGGCCGGGGAGGGACGATGAGCCTGCCGGGCGCCGTCGTCGACGGCTGGGTCGTCGCGAAACGCAACCTCATCAAGATCAAGCGGGTGCCCGACCTGCTGGTCTTCACCACGCTGCAGCCGATCATGTTCGTGCTGCTCTTCGCCTACGTCTTCGGCGGCGCCATCGACACCGAGGGCGGCGGCGCCGCCTACCGGGAGTTCCTCATCGCGGGCATCTTCGCCCAGACGGTGGTCTTCGGCGCCACCATCACCGGCGCCGGCCTGGCCGACGACGTCAAGAAGGGCATCATCGACCGCTTCCGGTCGCTGCCGATGTCCGGCTCGGCCGTGCTGGTGGGCCGCACGCTCTCCGACGTCGTCAACAACGTGCTGGTACTCGTGGTGATGGGCCTGACCGGCCTGATCGTAGGGTGGCGGATCCGCACCTCCGTGCCGGAGGCGCTGCTCGGATTCGTGCTGCTGCTCCTCTTCGCCTACGCCATCTCGTGGGTGATGGCATGGATCGGCATGCTCGTGCCGACCCCGGAGGTCGTCAACAACGCCGCCTTCATCGTGATCTTCCCCCTGACCTTCGTGGCGAACACCTTCGTGCCGCTGGAGTCCCTGCCCGGGCCGCTGCAGCGCTTCGCCGAGTGGAACCCCGTCTCGGCGGTCACGCAGGCCGCCCGCGACAACTTCGGCAACCCGGACCCGAACCCCGCCGCCCCGGATCCCACGTCGTGGGCGCTGCAGAACCCCGAGCTGTACACGATGCTGTGGGCGGGCATCGTCCTGCTGATCTTCGTGCCGCTGGCCACCTGGCAGTACCAGCGCTCGGCGAGCCGGTAGCGCGGCGCCCGCCCCGGACGGCCGGCACCGGCAGGCCATGGTCCGGTCGGGCCACGGTCCGGTCGGGCCACGGTCCGGTCGCCCGGACGCCTGGCCGACCGGGGCGGGTCAGCCCACCTGGACGTCGACGCGGTGCCAGCCCGTCGCGCCGTCGGGCACCACCCCCACCCGCTCCCCCGTCTGGATCTCGCCGTCCTGCCCGGTGGCGCGGACCTCCAGCGAGTGCGTGCCCGCCGGCGCGTCCCAGCGGAAGAACCACTGCCGCCAGGTGTCCACGTGCACCTGCTCGGCCAGCTCGCAGGGCTGCCACTCGCCGTCGTCGACCCGAACTTCGACGGCGGCGATCCCGGTGTGCTGTGCCCAGGCGACCCCGGCGACGACGACTTCCCCCGCCGCCACCGAGCGCCCACGCGGGACGTCGATGCGCGAGGAGATCTTCACGGGTCCGTGGGCGGACCAGCCCCGGTCCGTCCAGTACGCCGTCTCGTCGGCGAAGCGGGTCACCTGCAGCTCGCTCACCCACTTGGTGGCCGAGACGTAGCCGTAGAGGCCGGGCACCACGACGCGCACCGGGTAGCCGTGCTCCGGGGGCAGGTCGGTGCCGTTCATGCCGACGGCGAGCAGTGCGTTGCGGTCGTCGGTGAGGACCTCGAGCGGGGTGGAGGCGGTGAACCCGTCGACGCTGCGCGACAGGACCATGTCGGCGCCGGGCCGCACGCCGGCACGGTCGAGGACCTCACGCACCGGCAGGCCCAGCCACAGCGCGTTGCCGACGAGGTCGCCGCCGACCTGGTTGGACACGCAGCACAGCGTCACCCACGCCTCGACGAGGTCGTCGGCGAGCAGGTCGTCGAGGGTCATCGTCACCTCCTGCTCGACCATGCCGTGCACGCGCAGGGTCCAGGTGGCGGGGTCCACGCGCGGGACCACGAACGCGGTGTCGATCCGGTAGAACTCCTCGTTCGGGGTCCGGAAGGGTGCGAGCCCCTCGATGTCGAGATCGGCGCCGGCCGGCAGCGGCGGCACCGTGCTCGCGGCGTCCGGGAGCTCGAGCGCCGGGGCGACCGGTGCCCGGCGCACGCCGACCACCCGGGCGACGCTCGCGCCCACCAGGGCGAGACCGCCGACGGCACCGGCCCCGAGCAGCAGGGCGCGCCGGTCGAGCACCCGGCGGTCCGCCATGGCCCGTTCGGGGTCGGCGGTCCCGGGCGGCGCGAGCAGCCCGGGCAGGGCGAGCGCGCCGACGACGGTGCCCACGACGACCGGCCACACGGCGACGACCCCGCCGTCGGGCCGGGTGAGGGTGGCCACGGCTGCGACCAGCCCGAGCAGGATGACGACGCCCGCACCGCGCCAGCGCACCGCACGCTCGGCCAGGCCCGCGACGACGGCGAGAGCGAGCATGACGACGGCGATGCCGACGCCGAGGGCGACCTTGTCGTTGGTGCCGAACCAGTCGATCGCCAGGTCCTTGAGCCAGCCCGGGGTCAGGTCGATGAACGCCTCGGCCACGGCCTCGACGGGGCCCGGGCCGCTTCCGGTGAAGCGGGCGAGGATCTCGGCGAGCGCGATCGCGCAGCCCGTCACGATGACGCCGACGAGCGCCGCGAACCAGCGGCTGGCCATGCTCCGAGCGTAGGCCTGGCGTGGCGGGCGAGCCAGTACCGCCCGCGGCCGTGCCCGGGTTGGCATGGAGTTGCCATGGCCGCTTCTCCTCCGGGGCAACAAATGGCAACCGGTGGGGAACGCCCTGACCCGAGGCAATGGTGGGGACTACCGCGGAGCAGTACCGACGACGACGTCAGATCCCCGGGGTGCGCGGCCGGCCGCGCACCCCAACCCAGCATGTCAGGTCGAAGGAGACCCAAGATGAGCACGTCACGTTCGCGGCACAGCCTTGCCGGCCTCGCCCTAGCCGTCCCCCTCACCCTGGTCCTCGCGGGCGGTGCCATGGCCGCGCCGCCGGGCCACTCCAGCGCCGGTGGCAACCCTCCGGACCACTCGAACGCCGGCGGACGCCACGCCCCGGAGGTGGAGTCACGGGTGAAGGACATCATCACGATCGGTCAGCGGGACTTCCGCGACCTCAACGACAACGGCCGCCTCGACCCGTACGAGGACTGGCGTCGCAGCACCGAGGAGCGGGTCGCCGACCTCCTGCCGCGCATGAGCACGGAGGAGAAGGCGGGTC
The DNA here is from genome assembly GCF_009193155.1 of Georgenia subflava. Lineage (GTDB taxonomy): Bacteria > Actinomycetota > Actinomycetes > Actinomycetales > Actinomycetaceae > Georgenia > Georgenia subflava. Next base: position 559,274 of record NZ_VUKD01000004.1, on the reverse strand, counting down.
TCATGCAGATCACGTCGCTGCGCGGCGACGTCGACGACTACATCAACAACCGGCACATCAGGTTCCTCATCATCCGGGACAACCCGACCGCCGCCGAGCTGGCGGAACGGGCGAACAGCTACCAGGAGGTCGCGGAGGCTTCCGATCTCGGTATCCCGCTCGTGTTCACGTCGAACCCGCGCAACCACATCAACGAGGACCTCGAGTTCGGCATCGTCGAGGCCTCCGGCCAGTTCTCGACCTGGCCCGGCACTCTCGGCCTCGCCGCCACCAACGACCTGGACCTCGTCCGGGACTTCGCCGAGATCGCGCAGGACGAGTGGCGCTCGGCCGGCATCCAGAAGATCTACGGCTACCAGATCGAGACCGCCACCGAGCCCCGCTGGCGACGCATCTCCGGGACCTTCGGCGAGAGCCCGGACCTGAGCGCCGGGATCGCTCGTGAGCTCGTCCTCGGCTTCCAGGGCGAGGAGCTGTCCCAGGAGTCAGTCGCCCAGACCGTCAAGCACTTCCCCGGTGACGGCGCGGTGCTCCGCGGACTGGACCCGCACAACGAGGCCGGCCAGTGGGCCGTGTACCCGACGCCGGGCAGCCTCGAGGCGTACCAGCTGCCGCCGTTCCAGGCGGCGATCGACGCCGGCACCAGCTCGATCATGTCCTACTACAACGTGCCGTCGAACGCCTTCAGCGCAGACCAGATCCCGATGGACCTGTGGCAGTCGCCGGACCAGCAGTTCGAGGAGGTGGCCGCTGCCTACAACAAGACGATCCTGACTGACCTGCTGCGCGGTCAGATGGGCTTCACCGGGTACGTCAACTCCGACTCGGGCGTGCTGACGAGCCGGGACTGGGGTGTCCAGGACCTCACGATCGAGGAGAAGTTCGCCAAGGCGATCGACGCCGGCACGAACATCTTCTCGGACAACAACGACCCGTCGGGTCTCCTGTCGGCCATCGACCAGGGGCTCGTCGACCCGTCCGACCTCGACCCCTCGGTCGCCCTGCTGCTGACCGAGATCTTCGACCTCGGCCTCTTCGAGGACCCGTACACCGACCCCGAGCTCGCCCAGCAGATCGCGGACGACCCAGCCTCCCAGGCACTGGCGGACGAGGCGCACCGCAAGTCCGTGGTGCTGCTGCGCAACGACGAGGGGCTGCTGCCGCTCACGGACGAGGCGGTCGCTGCGACGGACGTGTACGTCGAGGTCTTCAACGGCGAGGACAGCGCCGAGCAGACCGCGGCGCTGAAGGAGCTGATCGCTGAGGAGGACCCGGCGATCAACGTGGTGGACGACCTGGCAGACGCGGAGGCCGCCCTGGTGTGGGTGCGCCCCAGCACCTTCGAGTACGAGGACAACTCCACGGTGGAGATCCAGCTCGGTGACCTCACCGGCATCGACGTCGACCGCGTCAAGGAGATCGAGGCAGCCGTGCCCACGGCCGTGGCGATCAACTTCACCAACCCGTGGGTCGTCAACGAGATCGAGCCCGGCGCAGCCGCCGTGGTCGGGACGTTCAACGTCAAGGCCGAGGCTCTGCTGGACGTCCTGCGCGGGCGTTTCGACCCGGTCGGTCAGCTTCCGCTGACCATCCCCGCCGACCAGGCCGCGGTCGAGGCCAACGCGTCCGACGTTCCCGGGTACGCCGAGGACTTCGACTACGCGTACTCCAACGCTGCCGGTGATGACTACACCTTCGGCTTCGGCCTCGGCTACGAGGACTAGGCGAGGGAGCGGGCCCGCACAGCACGGTCCGCCGTCCTACGGCGGGCCCGCACAGCACGGACCGCCCCTAGGCGGACCCGCACAGCACAGTCCGCCGTCCTAGGTGGACGCGCACAGCACGGCGCGCCGCCCTCCTGCGGGAGGGCGGCGCTCCGCCGCTGGCCGGTCGCCGAGCATGCTCCGCCCGACAGGGAACCTGCGCGAGGGCGGGGACGTGCGCAAGGATTGCCGGATGACTTCCGGAACCGGTCCGCGTGCCCATGACTCCCTGACCGGCGACGCGGTGATCTCGGCAGCGTTGCCGAACGGCTGGTCTCCGACGGCGGCGCGGCTCGTGGACATTCCCGAGCTCCATGCGCTGCTCAACCGTCAGGAGATCGCGATCCGTGGCCGGGCGTCGACGATCAGGGCTGCCGTCGAGGCAGAGATCTCGCCGGCGGCAGGACCGACGAGCAGCCACCTCCTCGTGCGCGACGACGCGACACAGGTACGCGCCTGGGCGAGTGCCACGGACCGCGCTGCAGGGCGGACCGTGCTCTCCGTCGTCGTCGATCACGACCTCGAGCCGACGACGGCGGACACGGTCGCCGACGCCCTGTTCACCTGGGCGGCCAAGGCCGCGGGCGGGCACGCACGCGCGCGCGGTCTCGACGTGACACAGCTGGACAGCGGCGCGTACGTGGAGGACGGCCGGCAGCAGCGATGGCTCGAACGCGCGGGCTTCGTCCGTGCTCGCACCTGGCTGCAGATGAGCCGTCCGGTCACCGAGGCCGACGGCGATCCCGGGACGTTCCCCGAGCCCCACCCGACCGTCGTCATCCGACGGGTCCGACGGTCGGGCGACGGCATGCCCGACCAGGACGACCTGGTGACGGTGCACGACATCCTCGAGGAGGCGTTCACGGACCACTTCAACTATCACGCCGAGACGTTCGACGAGTTTCTCAAGCGGCTCCGTGCCGACCCGGGCCACCGGTGGGACCACTGGTGGGTGGCGGAGATCGTGGACGAGCCGGGTGCGGCACCGCGGCCGGCCGGTGCGCTCCTCGGCGCCGTCTCGCCCGGCGCGGGCGGTGGGCCCGAGGGCAGCTATGTCGAGTACCTCGGCGTGCTCCGCGCGGCCCGTGGCAGGGGCGTAGCCCGGTCCCTGCTGCACACGATCATCGCCGACGCCGCTGCGCGAGGGCGGAACCGGGTAGGGCTCGAGGTCGACGCTGACTCCCCCACCGGGGCCGTCGGCCTCTACACCTCGACGGGGTTCGCGACGTCGTACAGCACTCAGTCGTGGCACCGGCAGCTGTCGACGAGCACGTGAGCCCCGCCGCTCCGGCCTCGGCGCCTCACACGTCTGCGAGCAGCTGGGCCAGCGGCGCCGGGGTCCGGTCGAGATCCATGTGCTCGACGAGCCGGCGCGCGTAGGCGGCCTTGCGCCCGCTCGTGGTCCCGAGGAACCGGCGCAGCTGCCGCTCGACGGTGCGGTCGCGCTGGGCGGGCTGGCGCTGGAAGAGGCGGAACCGGGCGAGGTCGCCGTGGGCGTCCAGGAGCTGCTGCGCGGCGTCCGCGCCGACAGCCCGGAGCAGCTCGTCCTCGAGGTCCTGGACGCAGACGTAGCAACCGGTACCTCCGGGCCGGCTGCCGCCCATGCCGGCCAGCTCCAGCCCGCGCTCCACGAAGCGCACCTCACCCGCGTCGCACAGGACCGCCACCTTGGGCCCACCGTCGGCCGGACCGAGCGTCCGGAGGAACCGGTCGGTGTTGGTGACACCTCCCATCGGCACCACTGCCACGCGCTCAGCGGCGAGGTCTCGGCCGAGTCGCTCGGCCAGCGCCTCGACGGCCGCCTGGTCGCTGACGCCCTCGACCAGGACGACGGCGCGCACACCGGTCTCTCGCAGCCGCACCTGGGTCCCGGCAGCCGTGCCACCGACGGCACCGGTCGTCAGCACCTCGCGGAAGATTGCGAGCTCGTCCACGTCCGCCAGTATGGCGCTGGGCTCAAGAGAACGGGGTCAAGTCATCAGGCTTCCCCGTCAGTAACGGCGCAGGTGTGCACGGCGAACAAGCACGCCTCACTCCCAGACATGCGCACTGCACGGCCCGCCGCCTCGTCTAGCACCCGACGTCGTCAGGACGCTCAGAACGGAATGTCGTCGTCAGACTCGCGCCTGGTGGTCGGGTGGGCTGGCGCCACCGCTGTTTCCGCCGCCGGTGCCGCTGGTCCCGCCGGCACCGTTCCGGCGGCTCCCGGCGCCGCCGCTGCCTCGGCCGCCGGCTCCGCCGCCACCTCCGCCACCTCCGCCACGGCTGGTGGGTGTGCCGGGGATGGGTTCGGGTCGGCGTCGGTAGGTGTGGCCGGTGGGTGCGGTCCAGACGATCGTCCCGTCCGCAGCGCGCCTGGCGCCCCACTTCTTGTTCGTCTTGAGGTTGTGATGGCGCCGGCACAGCGGGTGGAGGTTGACCTCGGTGGTCTGCGCGATCCGCGCCGCACACGCCGGGTCATAAGCGACGATGTGGTCCAGGTCGCAGCACACCGCCGGCTGGCGGCACCCCGGGAAAGTACACGTCACATCCCGCGCGACGATCGTGCGGGTCAGGTCCGCGCCGGGGCGGTACTTCTTCCTCCCCAGGGCACGGAACTGGCCATCGGCGTCGGTGAACAACGCCCGCCACGTCCCGTCCTGCGCGATCTGCCGGGCCAGGTCGGCCGGGATCGGCCCGTACCCACCCAACATGCCCGGTTCGTCATCGACACCCAGCAGCGTCCCGGCCCCGACCGTGACCTGCACCGCCACACCCCCGCCCGACCCGGTGCGGTTGGGCAGGGGCTGGCCGGTGAGGTCGACGCCCTTGTCGGCCAGGGTGGTGAAGACGTCCACGAACGCATCCGCCCGCACCTGGTCCAGGGACCTGGGGTCGATGTCCTTGTCACCTTTCGCGGCCTTGGCGACCGCGTCCAGGATGGTGCGGACCCGGGCAGCGTCGTCCGCGCGCACGTACGCGCTGATCCAGGCCATCGCGTCCGGGACCGGGTCGAACACCACCCGCCGGTCCGCATGCTCCGCCACCCGACGTTTCGCCCCCGCGTCCGGGTCGATGGTCAGCGCGGCCTTGCGCAACCTCGCCTTGAGCGTCGTCCCGGACAGCGCACCGGCCTGGTCCAACAGCTCGTCCACGGCCTTGCGGTGGTCCTCGATACTCATCCCCGGCTCCCGCGAGGACAGGATGCTCGCCTTCTTGGTGTCGATGGTCCCGGTCGTCAACGCGTCGGCGACCCTGGGGAACAGGCACAACCCGGAAGCGAAGTGGACCTTCGCCTCCCCCGCCCTGGTCGTGGTGCCCAGACGGGCGCCGATCTCCGCACCGGCCTCGGTCAACGCGTTCGAGCCGCTCCCGCGCCGGTCGGTCAGCTCCGCGACGAACCTGGCCTGGGCCGACATCGCCCACGACGCCAGACGCTCGAACCCCGCGATCGCCTCCACAAGTTCCTGCTCGCCGACCCCGGCGGGCTCGAGCGCATCCAGCACGTGCGCCAGGACCGGACCACCGGGCTGGTCCTCCAAGAACCGGGCGGCGACCGAGACAAGCCCGTGCGGAGACCTCCGTGCATCGACCTCGTCAGGGTCCAGGACCATCGACTCCAGCTCCCACACCCCCGGCGGCCGAGCGAAGTCCACCCCAGACCCGCCGGCCGAGCAGCCGGTCACCGTCACACGACCGTCGTCCACGCACACCACCCCGACCGCCCGACGAACAGAGGAGACCCGCCCGCGCACACGCGCCTCGAGCGGCGAGAACTCCATGGCGGCGCCCGGCCCGACCGGTGCACCACCGGCCGACCCCGCCACCTCGTCCTCGAGCATGTCTCAAACACTAGTCCGGGCCACCGACATCCGACCCAGAGGGTGTGGATCCCGTGGAAAGACCCGCGATGACCGCGCAATCCTCAGCTCCTGCGCGAGCGCAGGTCGGATGCCTGGTGCTCAGAGACGCGCCGACGATGACGGTCTCTTCACCTCGCGGGCCATCACTCACCGCGCGGTGGATCAGGTCCGAGGCCGCCAACCGGGTCGGCGCCGAGCTACGCCACTTCGCAGCCGAGCTACGCCACTACGCAGACGGACACGGCAACCGAGACAGTGCCGCCGGCGCGCGCTTACTGACCTGCCTTCGTGAGCGCCTCGACGACTCGCGTCATCGAGCCGCCGAGGTTCCACTGCTCGGCGAGTGCTGCCACAGTCTCCGGGTCGGCCGGAACGGTCGGGACGGCGTCGTCGAACTCACCGACCGGAGCGTCTCTGGCCACCTGGACCACGGTCGGTGCGACGTCGAGGTAGGCCCGGGCGGCCCCGATGCGGGCGCGCTGCGTGGCGCTGAGCTCGCCGGCGTCGACCGCGGCCAGCACTCCCGCGAGGGTTCCGTAGGTCCGGAGCATCGAGGCCGCCGTCTTCTCACCGATCCCCGCGACGCCGGGCAGGCCGTCGCTCGGGTCTCCGCGAAGAGTCGCCATGTCCGCATACGCCGTACCGGTGGGGACGCCGTACTTCTCCGCCAGCACCGCCTGGTCCACGACGATCAGGTTCTTGAAGCCCTTGGCCGGGTAGAGCACCGAGACGCCGGCCGCGTCGTCGACGAGCTGGAAGAGGTCCCGGTCACCGGTGACCACCTCGACGGCGTCGGCCCGCTCGGCTGCGGGGGCGGCGAGCTCGCGCGCCACGAGCGTCCCGATCACGTCGTCGGCCTCGAATCCCGGGGCACCGACGCGGGCGATCCCGAGCGCGGCGAGAACGTCGACGACGATCGGCACCTGGGGCTTCAGCGCCTCCGGAACCTCCTCGCCCCCGTCGGCGGCGAGCCGGTGCTCCTTGTACGACGGGATCGCGTCGACCCGGAACGCCGGACGCCAGTCGTCGTCCCAGCACGCGACGATCCGCCCCGGTCGGCGGTCGGTGACGAGCTGGGCGATCATGTCCAGGAACCCGCGGACCGCGTTGACCGACGTGCCGTCGGCGGCGGTGATGCTCGACGGCACCCCGTAGAAGGCTCGGAAGTACATCGAGGCGGAGTCGAGAAGGAGCAGCGGACCTGTCGGGCTCATGTGCCCAGCATGCCGTGCGGCGTGGTCACGGTGATACCGGCGCGCCCGCGTGCGGCTACATCGCGCGAGCCAGGCTCCGCCGCAACGCCCACGAGCCGAGGCCGAGCAGGACCGCCGCCATCGCAGCCAGCACGCCGAGCTGCGGCAGGACGTCGACGAGCGTGCCCTCGTGCCGCTGGATCTCCGCGAACGCCTCGTACGCCCAGGCGTGCGGGGTGACGTGGGCGATCGTCTGCAGGGTGTCCGGGAACAGCTCGAGCGGGAACATGCAGCCACCCATGGCGCCGAGGACCAGCCCGAAGCCGACCCCGAGACCCGTCGCAGCGCCGTCGTTGTCGACCAGCGCGCCGATCACCATGGCAGCCCCGGCGGAGACGGCGCTGAAGAAGAGCAGCACCAGCAGCGACAGGCCGAGGTTGCCCCAGTCGACATCGAACAGCAGGGCGGTCGCCGCCATGATGTAGCCGCCCTGGAAGACCGCAATGGCCAGGCGGCCCAGCGCCTGACCGCCGAGCGCCTGGGTGGTGGACACCGGGGCCGCGAGGGTCCGTCCCATCACGCCGTGGCGGCGGGCCTGGATGAGCGTGGCCGAGCCCGCGAGGGACGTCAGGAACACGAAGAGCAGCACCTGCGAGCCGGCGCCCAGGTCGAACTGCCCGAGCCCGGAGAACTCCTGGGCGATCTCGTCGACGTCGACGACCTCCATGGTCGGCGGCGTCACCGACTCCCCGGCCGCGGCCAGTGCCTCGCGCGCCTCGTCCTCCCCGAGCCCGGCGCCGGTCAGGGCGGCGAGCTGGCCCTCCTGCGCCGTCACCGCCTGGACGGCGGTGCGCGCGCGCTGGACGGTCGCCGGCGCACCGGTGCCGGAGCCGGCGATCATCTCGAGACTGACGTCGTCGCCGGACTCGAACGCTGCCGCCGCCTCGCCGTCGACGATGAGCCCGACGTCGGTGCGCCCGCGCGCCACCTGCTCGAGCATGCCGTCCCGGTCGGCGAAGGTGACGGCGACGCCGTCGTCCTCGAGCTCGGTGACCAGGGCGGTGCGCAGCTCGCCGGCCTCGCCGGCCACGGTGATGCGCCCCGCAGAGCCGTCGCCGCCGAACTGCGAGCCGATGACCAGCACCAGCAGCAGCGGGAAGATGAAGACGAAGAAGATGTTGGAGCGATCGCGCAGGAAGCGGCGCAGCTCGACGGCGGTGATGGCGACCATGGATCTCACAGCGCCGACCCCCGGTCGGGAACGACACGGGACAGGACGGCGCACACGGCGCCGAACCCCAGCATGATCAGCACGGGTACGCCGACGTCGGCCAGCCCGCCTCCGCCGGAGGTGATCCCCAGTCCGCGCGTGAAGGCGGCGATCGGGTTGAGGTCGAGCACCTGGGCGAGGCCGCCAGTGGCTGTGATCGGGAAGAACGCACCGCCGGTCATGCCGAGCACGAGAGCGAGGATGGACTGCGCGATGCTGGCCTGCTCCGCAGTCTTCGCCACCCGGGCGATGATGAACATCAGCGACGTCGCGGCGGCCACCACGCACACGATGAGCACCGCCACGGCGATGGTCGACCCGAACGAGACGCCGAAGAACAGGGAGCCCACGGTCAGCAGCACGCTGGTCGCGACCACCCCGAGGATGAAGCTCACGAGGCCCTTGGCGGCCACGATCAGGCCGGGCCGCATGGGCATCGACCGCAGTCTCGCCAGAGTGCCGTACTCGCGCTCGTAGAGCAGGCCCAGCACTCCGAACCCGACAGTGAACATCAGGAACAGGCCCGCCTGGCCGGCCACGAGCGTCGCGGCGCCCCCGAGCTGCTCGTCGGACGACTCGCCCTCCGCCAGGGCGATGGCAGGGCCGGCGTCGGCGGCCTCCTGCGCGATCCGGCCGAGCTCCTCGCCCGGTAGCCCCAGCTCCGCGCCGGCCGCCGCCGCGACGGTGCCGGCGGCGAGCTGGTCGAGCACGCCCTGGACAACGGAGAGGAGGATGTCGGTCTCGATGCCGGCGCCGTCGCCCTCGACGATCTCGACGACCGTGCCCTCACCGCCGGAGACCGCCGCGCCGAAGCCTTCGGGAACCACGATCCCCAGCTGGGCGTCGCCGGCCTCGGCCATCGGGCGGACCTCGTCGGCCGCCACCTCCTCGACCGTCACGTCGAGAAACTCCAGCTCGCCCAGGGCGTCGACGACGACGCCGGCGAGCTGGTCGCCGTCGGGCGCGGAGGCCGCCACGGTGACGGGCTCGAGCTCGAGGTCCTGGGCGCCGCCGAAGACCAGGTTGAAGACGAACATCAGCGCCAGCGGGACGACGAGCGCGAAGATGATGACGGACTTGTCGCGCACCCGCTGACGCAGGTCGGACGCCGTCATGGTCCAGAGCTGGTTCACGTCAGTCCCGCAGGGCCTTCCCGGTCAGGTGCAGGAAGACCGACTCGAGGTTCGGACGGGTGATCTCGACGTCGCTGAGCGACATCCCGGCACCTGTCGCACCGGTGACGATCTGGGCGACGGCGGTCGGCGCGTCGTGGACGGTCAGCACCAGCGAGTGCCGGTCGGCGTCGACCTGCTCGACGGCAGGCAGAGCGCGCAGCGCCTCGGCGGCCGCGTCAGTGTCGCCCGAGCCGACGACACGGATGTGGTCGACCCCGCCGGTCAGGCGGATGAGCTCGTCACGCGTGCCCTCGGCCTGGATGCGACCGGAGTCGACGATCGCGATCCGGTCGCACAGCCGCTCGGCCTCCTCCATGTAGTGCGTCGTGTAGAGCACCGCCATGCCCTCGCCCGACAGCGCCTCGACGGACTCCAGGATGGCGTTGCGCGACTGGGGGTCCACGCCGACGGTGGGCTCGTCCAGAATCAGCAGCGTGGGCCGGTGGAGCAGCCCGATGCCGATGTTCAGCCGTCGCTTCATCCCGCCGGAGAACTCCTTCGTGGCGTCCTTGGCGCGGTCGGCCAGGCCGATGAGGTCGAGGACCTCGTCGATCCGCCCGGCGAGGTCCTTGCCGCGCAGCCCCTGCAGCCGGCCGAAGAAGGTGAGGTTCTCGCGCGCGGAGAGCTCGGGGTAGATCGCCAGGTCCTGCGGGACGAGACCGATGTGCCGCTTGGGGTCGACCTTGCTCGGCCCCATCGGCTCGCCGGCCACCGTGACGACTCCCGCGTGGGCGGGAAGGAGGCCCGCGACCATGGAGATCGTGGTGGTCTTGCCGGCGCCGTTGGGACCGAGCAGCCCGTAGGTCTCGCCGGACGCGATCCGGAACGAGACGCCGTCGACGGCGGTCAGATCGCCGAAGCGGTGCACCAGCCCCTCGACGACGAGCACGTCCGGCCGCGCGCCGTCCCGTTCGTGCACCTGCTCGGTGACCGTGTTGGTCGTCATCGCCCGCCCTTCTCCGGTGCTCGCGCGGCCATGCTGCCACAGGCCCGACGGCGGACCCGACGCATTTTCCGGTGGTCGGCTGCCGGCGGCCGTGCTCCCTCAGCGCGCCCGCACCTGGTTGTTGCGCTTGTCGTGCGTGAGCTCTACCAGGCCCAGCTCCTCCAGCAGCGGCGGGAGGTACATGCCGAACCGCCCCCGGTAGCCCTTGCGCAACCCGTACCAGCCGCCCACGGGGTTGTCCTCGGCTCTGCCCCAGGCCTCGACGCTGCCCTCGGCGGCCGGCTTGCTCTCGTCCGCGGCGCCGAGCGGCACCCAGTCCCCGCGCTCCTTCAGCCAGGCGTGGAGGTCCTCGACGGCGCTGAGGTGGTAGCGCAGCGCCGTCGAGCCCACCTGGCACACCAGAGCCGGCGGGTCCGCGCCGGGGTCCCGGTACATCGTGTACGAGGAGGAGCCGGGGGCGGTCCTCAGCTCCCAGGGGTCGTCCTTCGTGCCCTCGGCCATCCTCGGCTCCTGCCCGTTCATCGGTGCCCAGGCACCGGCGGCGCCGCTGCCTGGGCCCAGCCTATCGAGGCGGTCAGACAGCCGTGTAGCCACCGTCGACGAGGTAGTAGGCGCCGGTGATGAACGACGCCTCCTCGGAGAGCAGGAAGCTCACCAGGTACGCGACCTCCTCCGGCCGGCCGAGCCGGCCCAGCGGGTGCTTGCCGGTGAGCGCGTCGAAGGCGTCCTGCGGCAGGTTCTCCAGGAGCGGGGTGCGGATGTAACCAGGGCCGACGGAGTTGATGCGCAGCCCCTGCGGACCGTACTCGGCGGCAGCGTTCTTCGTGAGGCCGACGACGCCGTGCTTGGCGGCCGTGTAGGCGCCGTTACCGAGCGCGGCGACGCTGCCGTGGATCGACGCCATGTTCACGATCGCGCAGCTCTCCGCACCGGCCTTGAGCATCTCGGGGATCTGGTAGCGCATCCCGTAGAGCACGCCGCTCAGGTTGATGGCGATGACCTTGTCCCAGTCGGCCAGGTCGACCTCTCCGGCCGGTGCCGGCGCGCCCCCGATACCGGCGTTGTTGACCGCCAGGTGCAGGGCGCCGTACGTCTCGACGGCGTGGGCGACCACCCTCTCGGCGTCCTCCGGCAGAGCGGTGTCGTGGACGACGGCGTCCGCGGTCCCGCCCGCGGCAGCGATCTCGTCCGCGACCCGCCTGGCGCCGTCGAGGTTGATGTCCGTGACCACCACCTTCGCGCCCCGGACGGCCAGGTCCTTGGCGATCGCCTCGCCCAGACCCGAACCGCCGCCGGTCACGATCGCGACCTTTCCCTCGAATGTCGACATCGCCGTCATCCTCTCCGCTGGTGTTGGTGGTGGCTCCATCCTCCGGCACGGCCTGCCGTCCCACCTGGCACGAAGGTCCCGGCCCCGAACGGGCCCCTGCCGGTCGACGGAGTCCCAGCTCACTCCGTTGCCGACGTCCCAGCCCGCCCGGCCGCCGACGTCCCAGCGCCGTGCGCCTGTCCCGGCCGGCACACCGCCCAAGACCCGGCCGCCCGACGTCGGGACCGCCCTCGTCCACAGGCGGTCGCGGTCCAGGCCCCGCGCACATCTGTGGAGGACGCCGGCGCGGTGTGGGTGGGGCCCGCTTGAGTACGGCCAAGGAGGAGATCCCAATGACCAGCGAGACACTGCAGTCCCTGAACACGAACACCCTCATCGGCAACACCGAGCACCGCGGCACGGCCTGGCACTACAGGCGCGAGCTCCAGGGCGAGGAACCGAACCACTACCCAGGACCGATCCCGGTGGAGGACGTCGCACGGCGGCTCTTCGACTGGCAGGCCGAGTCCCGGCCGCTCGCCGTGGAGCGTCCGGCCGACGCCATGACCATGACCCACCTGAACGAGCGGGGCGAGCCCATGCGGTGGGTACCGGTGAAGGGCAGGCAGGCCATCGTGCGCTCCGACCGCGACGACGGCGGCGTGCTCGGCGTCTTCACCGACTCCTACATCCCGCACCAGTACACCGAGTACCTGCTGAGTTCGTTGGCGAACATCCTCGACGACAGCCTGTCCATCAGCTCGGCCGGGCTGCTCAAGGACGGCGCCATCGCCTGGGTGGAGGTGAGCGTCCCGAAGTCCATCACCACGCCCGAGGGGGTGCAGTTCCGGCCGAACCTGCTCGCGACGACCACGCTGGACGGCTCGCTGGCCACCACCTACAAGCGCACCGTGACCGACGTCGTCTGCGACAACACCCGCATGGTCGCCCTGCGGGAGCCGGGGCAGGACCTGAAGATCCGGCACTCGCGCAACTCCAGGCTCCAGCTGGAACCGGCGCGGCGGGCACTCGCGCTCGTCCACACCACGGCGGAGATCTTCGCCGCCCAGGTGAGCCGGCTGTGCGAGGTCGACGTCGACCGGCGCACCTGGAGCCGGTTCCTGGACTCGTGGGTCCCGATGACGGGTCGGGACGGCGAGCGCCTACCGCCCCGGGCGGCACGGTTCGCCGAGCAGAAGCGTGAGGCGATCAGCTCGCTCTACGTCCACGACCGGCGGGTCGAGCCCTGGGCCGGCACCGCGCACGCCGTGCTGCAGGCGGTCAACACCTACGAGCACCACGTCAGTCCGGTGCGCGGGAGGTCCCGGGTGCAGCGCAACATGCTGCGTACGGTCAACGGTGACTTCGCGACCCTCGACCAGACCGTGTGGGAGACGCTGGAGCGGGTGCTCGTGGACGCCTGAGGCCCGCGGCGAGGACGAGGCAGTCGCGAGCGCGCGGGCGAGGCCGAGTGCGAAGGCTGCCGCCTGTGGTCATCGGGCGTCGTCGGCGGCGGACGGCACCGCCCCGACGGTGACGCGCGGACTCACCCGCCATGTCCGGGCAGGCAGGGCCAGCGCGATCGCGCACAGTGCCAGCATCGCCGAGCGGACCAGTCCGTCACCGGGATTGGCGTCGTGCGAGGAATAGACAAGGCCAGTCAGCACCAGCTCCGGCAGCGGGTGCGCCAGCGTGAGCAGCACGCACGCGACCACCATCCGCCGTGCGGCGACCCGAGCGCTGCCGACCTGCTCCACCCCCCAGGCCAGGCCCGCCAGCACCAGCGAGATCGCCGTGCCGAAGGCCGACACCCCGACGCCGACCAGACTCCCGAGCTCGTTGACCTCACCGGTGACGCCGGAGCGTGCGGTCAGCACGCCGGCCCATATCCAGCTCGCCGCCGCCGGCAGCCCGATCAGCCGGACGCCGAGCCGTTTCCTGCCGATCCAGGCGCCGTCACGCACGGTCAGTGCGCCACCTGCCCACCACCCGAGCAGCACGATGGCCAGCCCGAGAGCGAGCAGGCTGATGCCCTCGTTCAGAGCCGCCCCCTCGATCGGGGTCCATGGCGCGGTCGGCACCCAGTAGTCGTACAGGTGGTCCTGCACCCGCAGGCACTCCGCTGTGTCGAAGCCGTCGACGCACACGTGCCAACGCGCCCAGCCCGCCCGGGCACCGTAGAACGCACTGACCAGCAGGGCGACGACGACCAGACCTCGCGCGGCAGGCTCGGCACGTGTCGGCATCTCTCCACCCTCCTGCGGCAGGACGTCCATGGCCCGCGGTACGCGCAGTCAAGCACCAGTCCGGCCGCCCGTCCCGAGAACGGCCGTGCATCCACAAACCGGCTGCTCAACCCGCCACCTGCCTGCGGCGTGCGGCGTGCGGCGCGCGGCGCGCGGCGCGCGGCGTGCGGCGTGCGGCGGAATAGTCCGACCAGCCCTGCGGTTGCCGCAGTCGATACCTTTGCATCTACCTGGAGGCCGCACCTTGGACAAGCAGCTGGAGCTCGGGCTCGACACCTTCGGCGACGTCACGGCCGGCACCGACGGGCCGAAGTCGCACCCGCAGGTGCTGCGTGACGTCGTCGCGCAGGGCGTCCTCGCCGACCAGGTGGGGCTCGACTTCATCGGGATCGGCGAGCACCACCGCGAGGACTTCGCCGTCTCCGCCCCCGAGGTGGTCCTGGCCGCCATCGCCGGCCGCACCGAGCGGATCCACCTGGGCTCCGCCGTCACCGTCCTGAGCTCGGACGACCCGATCCGGGTGTTCCAGCGCTTCGCGACCCTCGACGCCGTCTCCTCCGGCCGTGCGGAGGCCATCCTCGGGCGCGGATCCTTCACCGAGTCCTTCCCCCTCTTCGGCTACAGCCTCGAGGACTACGAGCAGCTCTTCGACGAGAAGCTCAACCTGTTCGCCGCGCTACGGGCCGAGAAGCCCGTCACCTGGTCGGGCAGCACCCGAGCGGGCCTCGCGAACCAGGCCGTCTACCCCACGACCGACTCCGGGGCGCTGACGACCTGGGTCGGCGTGGGCGGGCACCCGCAGTCGGTGGTGCGTGCCGCGCACTACGGCCTGCCGCTGATGCTCGCGATCATCGGGGGCTCCCCGGCCCAGTTCGCACCGCTGGCCGACCTGTACCGCCGCGCGCTCGCCCAGTTCGAGCAGCCGGACCAGCCGGTCGGCGCGCACTCGCCCGGGCACGTCGCCGCCACCGACGAGCAGGCCATGGAGGAGCTGTGGCCCCACTACGCGGCCGTCCAGGCGCGGATCGGTCGTGAGCGGGGCTGGGCGCCGATGACGAGGGACCAGTACACCCACCAGGCCGGACCCGACGGCGCCCTGTACGTCGGCTCGCCGCAGACGGTGGCGACCAAGATCGCCGGCACGGTCCGGACGCTCGGGCTCTCACGGTTCGACCTGAAGTACTCCAACGGGACGCTGGCGCACGACAAGCTGATGTCCAGCATCGAGCTGTACGGCACGCAGGTGGCTCCGATGGTTCGCGAGATGCTTGCCTGACGACGGAGGGAGCCCGACGAACCGATGCCGGTCCACGCGGAGCTGATCACGGCGGTGCGCCGCACTCTCGCCGACGCTGCCGACCCCGTCCGCGCCGCCGCCCAGCAGCGCTACATGAAGTCCGCCATGCCGTACCGCGGTCTCACCAGCGCCGACCTCAAGGTTCGCATGCGCGCCCTGCTGACCGACGAGCGGTTCCGGCTCGCGGACGAGCGGTCCTGGGACGACACCGTCCGACGGCTCTGGGACGGAGCCGAGTACCGGGAGGAGCGCTACGCCGCCCTGGCGATCGCCAAGGACCGTCGCTACCGCACCTGGAGCACCGGGCACGGGGCCGTCCCGCTGTACCGGCACCTCGTCGAGACCGGCGCGTGGTGGGACTACGTGGACGACGTCGCCGCCCACCTGCTCGCGCCCGTGCTGCGGGCGCACCACGCCGAGACGGCGGACGTCGTGCGCCGCTGGGCGCAGGACGAGCACCTCTGGGTCCGCCGTGCGGCGATCCTCAGCCAGCTCGGTGCCAAGGCAGCGACGGACACCGCCCTGCTCACCGACTGCCTCGACGCCAACCTCCAGGGCAGCCGCCACGGCAACGAGTTCTTCATCCGCAAGGCCATCGGTTGGGCGCTGCGCGATTACGCGAAGACGGACTCGGACTGGGTCAAAGATCTCGTGGCTGACCGGGGCGACCGGCTGTCGCCGCTCTCGCGACGCGAGGCACTGAAGCACCTGGCGGCGAAGGCCTGAGCGCGCCATGACCGGCCACCGACCCCGAGCTGTCGGCCCGGCCGCGACCGGCCACCGACCCCGACCTGTCGGCGCGGCCGCGACCGACCACCGGTCACGGGCCCGCCCCGACCACCACCCGTCACGACCGCCCCGGCCGCGATCGATGACCACCTACGACGACCAGCCGTCAGCGCGGCGCCAGCGCCTCGAGCACCTCGTGCGCCCGGCGCATCGACGCGGCGGCGTCGGCGTCCGGGTCGCCGACCGACGGGTCGAAGTTGAGGTCCACGAAGACCTCGGTGACTCCCTGTGCCGCCAGCCGGGGCAGGTCCGCCCGGACCTCCTCGAGCGTCCCGGTCAGCGGCCCGGACCGCGGGACGTCCCGCACCACGCCCCGGCAGACGAACCTCATCCGGTCGGGATCACGCCCGGCCCTGACGGCCGCCTCGCGCACCGTGTCCACCGGTCCGCGCAGGGCGGCCGGGTCGGCGCGGCTGCTGCTGATCCACCCGTCCGCGAACCTGCCGATCCGCTCCAGCGCCCGCGGCGCGTCGCCGCCGAGCAGGATCGGCGGGCCGGGCCGCTGGACCGGCTTCGGGGCCACGACCGACGGCGGCACCTGGTAGAACCTGCCGCTGAACGCCACCGGGTCGGGACCCCACAGCGCCCGCAGGCAGGCGAGGTACTCCTCCGCACGCGCGCCGCGCCGTTCGAACGGGGCACCGGTCGCCTCGAACTCCGGCCGGGACCACCCCAGCCCGAGCCCTACGTCGAGGCGGCCCGAGCTGAGGACGTCGAGGGTGACGAGCTGCTTCGCGAGGACGGCCGGGGCGACGTAGGGGACGTTGACGATTGCCGTGCCCAGGCGGACCCGCTCGGTCACCGCGGCGGCGTGGCCGAGCACCACGACCGGGTCGAGCACGCTGGTGTACACGGCCGCCGTCGGCCGTCCCACCGGGACGAGCAGCCGCTGGAACGTCCACAACGACGCGTACCCGAGCGACTCCGCACGCCGGGCGACCTCGAGGACGTTGCCCGGCGTCGCCCAGGACCCGGAGACCGGGAGGGCGAAGCCGACGTCCATGGCCCGATCATCCTCCCTCGAGCGCTCAGCGCGGTCCGTGGGCCGCCACGAGCGTGTCGAGGATGCCGTCGATGCGAGGATCGACCGCGCGCCGGGCGGGGTCGGCGTCGTGCCAGGCCACCATCTCGCGGGCGCCGTCGGCGAACGGCACGCGCGGTGCGAAGCCCGGGACCAGCGCACGCAGCTTGCTGGTGTCGAAGACCCCGGGGTGCAGCTTGTCGCCCAGCTGCGACGCCCCGAGCTCGGCGTCGAGGGCGGCGATGGCCGGGCCGGGTACGTGCACCAGGTCCGGCTCGGCGCCGGCCGCCGCGGCCAGGGTCTCGAAGATCTCGTTCCACGAGAGCGTCTCGTCTCCGGTGATGGTGAACGCCTCGCCGATCGCCTCGTGCCGGCCGAGCAGGCCGACGAGCCCGACGGCGAAGTCGCTGCTGTGGGTCAGCGTCCAGAGGGTCGTCCCCTCCCCCGGGACGACGACCGGCTGCCCGCGGCGCATCCGCTCGACGGCCGTCCAGCCGCCGAAGATCGGGACCTTGGTGGCGTCGTACGTGTGCGACGGCCGCACGACGGTCACCGGGAACCCGGCCTCGCCGTGCTCACGCATCAGCACGTGCTCGGCGGCGATCTTGTCGCGTGCGTACTGCCAGTACGGGTTGTGCAGCGGGGTCGACTCCACGATCGGCACGTGCCTGGGCGGCTTCTCGTACGCGGAGGCGGAGCTGATGAACACGTACTGGCCGGTGCGCCCGGCGAAGAGCTCGACGTCGGCCCTGGCGTGCTCGGCCGTGAAGGCCACGAAGTCGACGACGACGTCGTGCTCAGCAGCGCCGAGGACGTTGCGCACCGCGGCCGTGTCACGCACGTCGGCGTGCACCTCCCGGACCTCCGGCGGCGGGGGCCGCAGCGTCGACCTCCCACGGTTGAGGACCGTCACGTCGAGCCCGGACTCGACGGCCAGCCGGGTGCAGGCCGCGCTGATTACCCCGGACCCGCCGATGAACAGCACGCTCTGCGCCACGTCGCTCCCCTGTCCGACCGCCACCTCGCGAGCGGCGCCGTCGTGCACCCGGTCCGGCTGCCGTCGACCCGGACGGGTCGACCTGCCCGATCCTCACACGCTCACGACCGGATAGGCCACATCGACGTCAGGACGCGCGCGTCCAGGCGAGCAGCTCCTCGAGCTCCATGGCGTTGACGATGCGCTCGCGCTGGATCCCCTGTGCCTGGGCGCGGGCGCAGCCGTGGTCGAGGAAGTCCAGCTGGCCGGGCGCGTGGGCGTCGGTGTCGATGGAGAAGCGGCACCCCATGTCGACGGCCTTGGCGAGCAGCCGGGTGGGAGGGTCCCTCCGCTCCGGCCTGGAGTTGATCTCGACGGCGACGTCGTGGTCGCGGCAGGCCGCGAAGACCGCGTCGGCGTCGAACACCGACTCGGGCCGGGTGCCGCGTCCACCGGTGATGAGCCGCCCGGTGCAGTGGCCGAGGACGTCGACGCGGGGGTCGGACACGGCTCGGACCATGCGTCGGGTCATCGCACGGGCGTCCATCCGCAGCTTCGAGTGCACGCTGGCCACCACGACGTCGAGCTGGTCGAGCAGCTCGTCCTCCTGGTCGAGCTCGCCGTCGTCGAGGATGTCGACCTCGATGCCGGTGAGGATCCGGAACGGGGCCAGCTCGGAGTTCAGCCGGCCGACGACGTCGAGCTGCTCGCGCAGCCGGTCGGGGCTGAGCCCGCGGGCGACGGTGAGCCGCGGCGAGTGGTCGGTCAGCGCGAGGTAGGCGTGTCCGGCGTCGATCGCGGCGTGCGCCATCTCCGCGATCGGGCTGCCGCCGTCGGACCAGTCCGAGTGGGCGTGCAGGTCACCGCGGAGCCAGCTGCGCACCTCCTGGCCGCCGTCGACCAGGGGCACGCTCGCCCGGGCCTCGAGGTCGGCCAGGTAGTCGGGCACCCCGCCGTTAGCCGCCTGCGCAGCGACTTTGGCAGTCTTCGGGCCGACATCGGCGAGCGTCGTGAGCGTCCCGGCGGCGATCCGCTCCATGATCTCGGCCTCGGGCAGCGACTCCAGCCGCCAGGCAGCCTTGCGGAACGCCCTGACGCGGTGCGGCTCGGCGAGCTCGCGCTCGAGGAGGTACGCCACGCGCTTCAGAGCCGAGACCGGGTCCATCCGCACGACGCTAGCGCCCTCGGCCGGGCCCTGCCCGACCGGCGCCTAGCCTGGACCCGCCGCGCCGACACCGCCCCGGCATCGGATCAGAAGGAACCGGTCTGCACCTCTCCGACCGGCTCGTAGGTGTTGAAGACCGCTCCCTTGTTGGTGCGTCGGGAGTCGGTCAGCCGCAACGTCCGCCCCGGCAGACCCTCGGCGAAGAGCCGCTTGCCCTGCCCGAGCACCACCGGGTAGATGCCGACCAGGAACTCGTCGACCAGATCGTGCTCGTAGAGCGTCGGCAGCAGGGCGGCGCTGCCCTGGATCAGGATGTCACCACCGTCCTGCTCCTTGAGTCGCCGCACGGCCGCGGGCACGTCGGACCGGATGACCGTGGTGTTGTTCCAGGTCGGCTCGCCGAGGGTCGTGGAGACGACGTACTTCGGCAGCTCGTTGAGCCCACGGGTCACGGGGTCGTCGCCCGCCTGGTTCGGCCAGTAGCCGGCGAAGATGTCGTAGGTCTTGCGGCCCAGGAGGAACGCTCCGGTCCTCGTGAACAGCTCGGTGACGATCTCGCCCAGCTCCTCGTCGCCGAACGGGAACTGCCAACCCCCGTACGGGAAGCCGCCCTCGGGGTCCTCCTCCGGCCCGCCGGGTGCCTGCATGACGCCATCGAGGGACACGAACGTCCCCATCACGAGCTTGCGCATGGACTGCTCCTTCGTCGTCGGTCCGGGGCACACTGACGCACCCCTGTGCACTCACGTCGAACGGGCACCGCCGGGATCGACAGTGCCGGTGACAAGCATCCCGAGGCGCCGCCGGACGATCAACGCCTTATGGGCCAGCCCGCGCCTCGGGGATCTCGCGCCTTATGGGCCAGCCCGCACCTCGGGGGTCCCGCACCTTATGGTCCCCCGCCTTGTGGGTCAGCCCGCGCCGTCGAGCAGCGCCGCGGGCGAGTCGTGCACGACGACGGCACTGTCGCGCGCGCCATCACGCACCTGCCGCTCCCCCAACGGCTCGCCGAGCCGGACGGTCTGGAGCATGACGACACCTCGGTCGTCGCACCCGAAGCCGGCCCGGGTGCCGTGCGGCGCGACGGTGTAGGCGGAGATCACCACCGTCTCGTCGTCCTCGGTGACGTCGATGCGGTGCGGATCGCCGCAGCCGGGTGAGCCACCGATGTACCGGACGAGCAGGTCCCGTCCCTCGGCGGTGCGTGCCACCGCGTCCACCGCCGCGGGGCTCACCCGGTCGAAGCCGACGAGGGTCGCGTAGAGGCCGACGAGCACACCGGCGAGCAGGATCCCGCCGACGAGCCACAGCCCCAGGGCCCGCACCCGGTCCCGCGCCTCGCCGGAGAGTTCTGCCATCTCCGCATGGTGGTCCCTGAAGGCGTGCGTGCGCCAGGGAATGACGCCGAGCCTGCGCGCTCAGCGGCCCAACGTCTCGTCGCACTCCCCAGCGACACGCCGTGGGTGAACCCGCGCATCAAGCGGGGGCCGGTCGGACAGCCCTCATCCGCTCGCTTCGAGATAAGCGCGCCACGTGGTGCGGCCCTGGGGCTCGGCGTCGGTGATGAGGTGGTCGCCGCGGAACGCTGCCCCGAGCCGGCCGGGGACACGTAGTCGGACGACGGGGCGCCGTCGGCCCCGGACGGCGAGCCACTCCCGGGCCGCCTGCTCGGCGTCCAGGACCTCTGGACCGCCCAGCTCGAGCACCCGGCCGGCCGGTCCGGAGCCGACCACTCCTACGAGCCGCGCCGCGACGTCCCGGAGGTCGACGGTCTGGCTGCGGATGCCCGGGTCGACGACGAGCGCACCCAGCCGGGCGCTCCTCGTCAGCACACGGTCGGTGAACGTGTGGAACTGGGTCGAGCGGAGCACCGTCCAGCCCACCCCGGCGGTCCGGACGATCTCCTCGGCGGCCAGCTTGGTGCGGTAGAAGCCCCACGGCACGTCCTCCACGCCGACGATCGACAGGAACACGACGTGCGCCACGCCGGCCGACCTGGCCAACCGCACGAGGCGCGCCGTGCCATCGACGTCGACCTTGCGGGTGTACCCGCGCCGGTACGGCGCGGACGCGAGATGTACGACGGCGGAGACGCCGTCCACCGCCTCGGCCAGTCCGGCGCCGGTCGCCAGGTCCCCGCTCACCCATTGCAGACCGTCGCCGCCAGGCCGCTCGTCGCGGCTCATCGCCCGCACCTCGTAGCCGGAGGCGAGGAGCAGGGGAACCAGCGCCCGGCCGACCTGTCCGCTCGCGCCGGTCACCAGCACGGTCGTCATGGCGTCGGCCCGGGCAGGCCGGCCCGGTCCCGGAGGAGAGCATGTTCGTCGGCGAGCAGCACGCCCGACACGCTACCTGGATCCTGCGGCTCGGTCCCTTGTCCCCCCCCGGTCCAGCCGTCTGAGCGGGCGGAAGCCGTCCTAAATCTGTTCCGCGGTGTGGGCGGGTGCTGCCAGGATGACTCCCATGCCCACCCACACCCGGCCAGCGCTGGTGGCCGCCCTGGCACTGCTCGGCGTCGGCGGGATCTCGGCGTGCACCGCCACCACCCCGGAACCCGGTCCCGCAGCCACCGACCTCGCCGCTGCTCTCGCCTCCGGCACGCTCGCCGAGGCGCCGCTGAGCGAGGCGGACCGGGCACTGGCCGCGACCGACCTCGCGGCGCTGTTCGGCCCGCTGGCAGACCTCCCGCGTGAGGTCGTCGCCCAGGTCGGCGAGGTGGACGAGTCCGGCGAGGTTCTCACGGCACCCGTCGAGCTGACCTGGACCGTCGACGTCGACTCCTCCGAGAACGACCTGACCTGGACCACGTCCACCGAGCTGAGCCTCGACGACGACACCTGGACGGCGCACTGGACGCAGACGGTCATGCACCCCGACGCCGCCGCGGGCTCCACCCTGTCCTCGCGCCGCACCCCGGCCGAGCGCGGCGACGTCCTCGGGGCCGACGGCACGGCGATCGTCACCTCGCGCGAGGTGCTCCGCATCGGCATCGACAAGGCCAACGTGCCCGAGGCCGACGTCGCCGGCGCCGCGACGGCGCTCGCCGAGACCCTCGGGTTCGGCGACCCGAAGGCGTTCGCCGACCGCGCGGTGGCGGCCGGGCCGCGCGCCTTCGTCGAGGCGATCGTCGTCCGTCGTCACGACCACGGCGACATCGACGTCGAGGGAGCGCGTGCACTGCCCGGCGTCCTGCTCGTCGAGGACGAGCTCCCGCTGGCCCCGACCGCCGCGTTCGCCCGCCCGGTCCTCGGCACCGTCGGCGCGGCGACTGCGGAGCTCGTCGAGGAGTCCGACGGTGCCGTCCAGCCCGGTGACCTGGCCGGGCTGTCCGGGCTGCAGCGCCAGTACGACGAGGCGCTCCGCGGCGAGCCGGGGACCACCGTCCTGCTCACGACCCGCGGCGAGGAGACCGAGATCTTCTCGACCGAGCCGCGACCGGGCGCGGACGTGACCATCACCCTGGACACGCGGCTCCAGCTCGCGGCGGAGGACCTGCTGGCGCCGGTCGAGTCGCCCGCTGCCGTCGTCGCCGTGCGCCCGTCCACCGGTGAGGTGCTCGCCGCCGCGTCCGGGCCGGGCTCGGCGGGGTTCAGCACCGCCACCCTCGGCAGCTACGCGCCGGGGTCGACGTTCAAGGTCGCGACCGCACTGGCCCTGCTGCGCTCGGGGCTGAGCGTCGACTCCCCCATGGACTGCACCCCGAGCGCGACCGCCGACGGTCGCGAGTTCTCGAACTACCCGGGCTTCCCGGCGGAGGCGGTCGGGGCGACGACCCTCGAGGGCGTCATCGCCACCTCCTGCAACACCGCCCTCATCGCTGCCCGTGACCGGATCGGCGCCCAGGACGTCGCCGACGCTGCAGCCTCCCTCAGCCTTGGCGTCGCGGCCGAGGTGGGTGTCCCCGTCGTCGCCGGCGAGGTGCCCACCGACGCCGCCGGCACGGAGCACGCGGCCTCGCTGATCGGTCAGGGCCGCGTCGTGGCGTCGCCCCTGACGATGGCCACGGTGGCGGCGAGCGTCGCGGCAGGGTCGCGCGTCACTCCGGTGCTGGTCACGGCGGTCGGTGGTGAGCCGCCGACGCAGGCGGCGACCGACGCGTCGGCCGCCAGTGCCTCGCCGCTGAGCGAGGAGGAGGCTGCCGCGCTGCGGCAGATGATGCGCTCGGTCGTGACCGACGGCACCGCCACCTTCCTGGCCGACGTGCCTGGCGGCGAGGTCTTCGCCAAGACCGGCACCGCGGAGTTCGGCGCGGAGGACGCCGGCGGCGCCCATGCGTGGATGATCGGCTTCCAGGGCGACCTCGCCGTCGCCGTGCTCGTCGAGGACGGCCACTCCGGTGCCGCGACCGCCGGGCCGCTGCTCGAGAACTTCCTCCGCGCGGCCGCGTGACCAGCAGGTGAGTAGCCAGGCTGCAGCCCGGGCACGTGGCCGGTACCGGCGGGGTCGGGATGCCGGGAGGGTGCTGCCGGCGGCAACCGCACCGGCCCGCAATCGGGCTCGGGCCGCTACAGCCGCGTGACAACCGTGGTGGAGCGCGCCCGCGTGCCGCTGGGCAGCGACCAGCGGTAGACCGGAGGTAGCACGGCGTCGATCTCGTACCGCAGCGCCGTGAGCTCCGGCCCGCTGATGATGTCGACGTCGTCCCCTGGCCCCAGGGACCGCAGGGTCGCCCGTAGGATCCGGCGGCACTCCTCGTGGTCCCGGCCGGTCAGGTCCAGGACCCCGGGCACCGGCGGGACCTCGGTAGCCGGTCCGCCCTCCGGCGTGGCGGCCGCGGACGCGCGGGCGGCGGGTGTCAGTGTCGTGCGTGCAGTCATGGTGGTCTCTCCCATCTGGGGGCTCCCTTCTACGACAACAAGCCGCCAGTCGAGAAGAAAGGGACCGAGGTCCCGGGTCCGCCGTCGATGCCGTCAGACCTCGGGCACGTCGGCCAGCACCGCCGGCGCCGTTCCGAGGTGCAGCACGCCGAGCCGGCGGGTCGGTCGGGTCAGCGCCACGTACAGGGCGTTCAGGCCCCTGGAGCCGGCGAGGATCGCGTCCGGGTCGACGACGACGACGCCGTCGAACTCGAGCCCCTTGGCCTGCTCCGGCGTCATCACCACCACGTCGGCGTCGAGGTCGACCTTGCCGGCGGGTGCAGCGAGGTCGAGGGCACGGGCGAGCGCGGCCACCCGTACGACCGGCGCGACCACGGCGAGCTTCCCGCCGTCGAGCGCCCGGAGCTCCTCGTGCACGGCTGCCACCACGGCGCCGGCCAGGCCCTCCTCCCCGACCCGGCGCCGCCACGGTCGCTCGCCGGTGGACCGCACGGACTGCGGCGGCCGGGCATCGGCGTCGAGCGCGGCGAGCACCGGTGCGGCAGCAGCCATCACCTCGCTCGGGGTGCGGTAGTTCACGCTGAGCTCGCGCCGTCGCCACCGTCGGTCATCGCCGAACACGGTCTCCCACGAGTCCGTCCCGGCGGCGCCGGACGTCTGGTGGACGTCACCGACGACGGTCAACGAGACGGCCGGGCAGCGGCGCAGCACCGCGCGCCAGGCCATGGGCGAGAGCTCCTGGGCCTCGTCGACGATCACGTGGCCGTATGCCCATGTGCGGTCGGCGGCGGCGCGCTCGGCGAGGGTGCGGTGGTCCCGGTCGCGGTGGCGCTCGGCGAGGTCCTCCGCCTCTACGGCGGGCAGGAACTCCTCGACGAGGTCGGTCGTCGTCGCACCGAGAACCTGGCGCGCGTACGCCACGGCCTCTCGGCGTCGCTGCCGCTCGCGCGCTCGCTGCTCGGTGTTGTCCTCGCCGAGGAGCTCGGCGGCCTCGTCGAGCAGCGGCACGTCCGCGCTCGACCATCCGGCGTTGCGCTCGCGCAGCAACGACCGGCGGTCCGCGTCGGCCAGCCCGGGCGCCGCGGCCGCGAGGCGCTCGGGGTCGGTGAGCAGGTCCTCGACCAGCTGTTCCGGTGCGAGCAGGGGCCAGAGCTCCTCCACGACCCGGGCGACGCCCGGGTCCAGCAGGAGCTCGCGGCGGACCCGGTCGAGCTCGTGCGGGGCGACGGCGCCGTCCACCTCGGTGCCCGTGCCCCCGACCGTCGCGGGAACGGAGTCGAGCGTCCGGGCGAGCGACGCGTCGAACCGCGCCAGGTCCTCGTCGAGGCCCTCCTCGACGTCGACGAGCAGGCGGCGGTCGTGCTCGACGACGTCCTGCACGAGCGCGCCGAGGAGCTCGCGGCGGAAGGTGCGCCGGGCGAGGTTGTGGGGCAGCCCGTTCGCCCGGGCGCGCTCGACTATGGCGCCGAGCCGGTCGGCGTCGAGGCGGTAGGTGTCGCCCTCGAACGAGACCTCGACGGCGCCCGGGGCGCCCTGCCGGGCGCGTACGGCCAGCGCGAGGACGGCGGCCGTGCGTGCGTCGCCCTTGAGACGCGCCACCGCGTCGGTGTCGGTGCGGTCGGCGACGACGCCCGGGAACAGTCCGTCCGCCGTCGTGAGGACCACGTGGGTCTCGCCGAGGGATGGCAGCACCTGGCCGATGTAGCGAAGGAAGGTCTCGCTCGGGCCGACGACGAGGACGCCGCGCTCGGCGATCGTCGGGTGCGAGTACAGCAGGTAGGCGGCACGGTGCAGCGCCACCGCGGTCTTGCCCGTCCCCGGTCCGCCCTGGACGACGAGCACGCCGTCGGGGCGGTCCCGGACGATCTCGTCCTGCTCGGCCTGGAGGGTGGCGACGATGTCGTGCATCCGGCCGGTGCGGTGCGCGGTGAGGCTCTCCATGAGGGCGCCCTCACCCACGAGGCCGTCGCCGCCCCGGTCGGTGTCGAGGTCGAGCAGCTCGTCGTTGAGGCCGACGACGCGGCG
The DNA here is from genome assembly GCF_009193155.1 of Georgenia subflava. GTDB lineage: Bacteria > Actinomycetota > Actinomycetes > Actinomycetales > Actinomycetaceae > Georgenia > Georgenia subflava. Next base: position 533,440 of record NZ_VUKD01000004.1, on the reverse strand, counting down.
TCCCTGCGTGCGCAGGTGCCGACGGCGGAGCACTCCCTGGTTGCTGGCGGCCGTCGCGGTGTAGAACGGGCGCGCACCGGGCGCACGCCAGTCCAGCAGCAGCGGGGCCCGCTCGGGCGGGGCGGAGCGCAGGCCGAGGCGCCCGACGTACAGGTGCGAGCCGTCGGTCCGGTCGACCCGGCCGAAGCACAGGCCCTCCTCGGCGTGGTCCAGCGCGGTGCGCCGAGCGGTCAGGCGCGTCACCTGGGCGTCGCGCTCGACGAGGTCCTGGCCGCGCCTGCCGGCCGGGGCGAGGGCCGCGTCGAGCCGGTCGGCGACCTCGCGGCGCAGCTCGTCCACCCTGGCGTACAGCCCGTCGAGATGGTCCTGCTCGCGGTCGATTTCCTCGTTCATGCGCCCCTCTCACCGCCCGGCGGGTGCTCGCCGGTCCGGCGGGCGAGAACACCCCGGGGTGCGGAGGTTATTCCCTACCCCGCGGCGTCGAGCTGCGGAGACACCCACGGGCGGCGACGTCGTTCCGCACCCCTCGGCGCCAAGCAGGGCGGGAAGCACGCACGGGCGGCGACGTCGTTCCGCACCCCTCGGCGTCGACCTGCGGACGCCGGGTGACCAGACGGGTGGACCCCGCGGCGGGAGGGAGCGCCACGGGGTCCGGGTGAGTGCGTGCTCACCGATGTCTCACTCGTGCGGGTCGGTGATGAAATCCCCCCGTTCGCGGATGTTCTCGACCGGTTCGAGGCTGGCGGTCGTCCACGAGCCGTCGGCCACGGCCTCGAGCACCGCCATGCCGGCGTTCTCGGCGGTCTTGGCGATGTAGCCGTTGGACTTGGCACCGATGTCGCCGCGCATCTCGAAGAGCACGGAGGCGGAGCCGAGGAGGCCGTAGGCGTTGCGCGCGATCCCCGGCGTCTCGGTGCTGGGGTAGCGCGTGATGTTGGCGTAGCCGTACTGGTCCAGCTCGGTCAGCATGATGCCGACGACCCGCTGGGACAGTGTCACGGTCTCGGCGAACTCCTCCGAGATCCCGAGCACGGCGGCCTCGTCCTCGGCGTTCGGCCACATGGTCGAGCCGGTGATCAGCCCACCGTCCTCGTCGACGTAGGAGCCCTGGTGGTGGAAGTCCATCACTAGCTCCGGCCGGCGCTCCTCCCAGAGCTGGCGCATCGCGATGGCCTCCGGCACCGGATTGAGGTCGTCGTCGCCCTCGAGGTACGGGTGGTCGAACGGGTTGTCGCTGTAGGAGTGGTAGCGGTTGATGTCGTACCCGCGGCCGTCGGCGTAGAACTCACACGCCAGCGTGCAGGTCGGGTCGTAGTTCTGCCGCCACGGTGTGGTGTCCCCGTCGCTGTCGACGACGTCGGCGTCGAAGCCGTCGACGTTGACACGGGGCACGATCGTGACCGTGAGGGCGTCCCGGACGGCCCGCGCCGTCGGGTTGTTGCCGCTGAGGTTGCGGACGATGCTGATCATGGCCTCGCTCACCACGAACTCGTTGCCGTGCTGGTTCGCGATGTACATGACCTGCGTCGGTCCGTCCCCGATGGTGACCACCGGGATCTCCCGGCCCGTGTTGCTCGTCTGGGGTGCCGCCTCGAGCTCGAACGCGCCCTTGGCGCGGTTCTCGATGCTCTCCAGCGTCGACCACAGCTCCTCGTAGCTGTGGATCGCCGCCAGGTTGGAGTCACCCCATGGGCCGTTGGGCTTGCTCTGCGGGTCAGCCGTCGCCGTCGACGCGATCCCGAGCGGAACCATGACGACCGCGGCCGCCAGGGCGATGAGCCTTCGTTTCATGCCAAACCTCCGGATTGTCCTTCGTCTGGATGAGCACGCGCGGCGCACGCTACCGGAGCGCCAAAGATGTGCAACCGGTAGCAGGGGCGCACCGGTCCGGCGGCTCTCGACCCGGGCGGGGATGGGGGCCCGTCAGGCGCCGGCGACCATCCGGCGGGCGGCGGCCGAGTGCTCGGCGACCAGCGCGGGCACGTCGAGCCCCTCGACAGCACCGTCGACGACGCGCCAGCTCCCCGCCACCATGACCCGGTCCGCCCGGTCGGCCCCGCAGAGCAGGAGCGCGGCCAGCGGGTCGTGGCTGCCGGAGAAGCGCAGGTCGTCGAGGCGGAAGAGCGCGAGATCGGCCTGCTTCCCGACGGCGATCTCGCCGAGGTCGTCGCGCCCGAGCGCGCGGGCCGAGCCCGCGCTCCCCCACCGCAGCGCCCGTTCCGGGGAGATCTCCGCGCCGTAGCGCAGCCGTTGGACGTACAGCGCCTGCCGGGCCTCGAGGATCAGGTTCGACCCGTCGTTGGAGGCGGACCCGTCCACGCCGAGCCCGACGGCGGCCCCTGCGTCCTCGAGCTCGACGGCGCGGCACGTGCCGGACGCCAGCCGCATGTTCGACGACGGGCAGTGCGCCACCCCCACGCCGGCCGCGCCGAGGCGGGCGATCTCGCCGTCGTCGAAGTGGATGCCGTGCGCCAGCCAGGTGCGCGGGCTCAGCCAGCCGACGGACTCCAGGTAGTCGACGGTGCGCATGCCGAACCGCTCGAGGCAGAAGTCCTCCTCGTCGAGCGTCTCGGCGAGGTGGGTGTGCAGGCGCACGTCGTTGCGCTCGGCGAGCTCTGCGCTCTCGCGCATGATCTCCCGGGTCACCGAGAACGGTGAGCAGGGTGCCAGGGCGATCTGGATCTGCGCGCCGGGGCCGCGCTGGTGGTGGGTGTCGATGAGTCGCTGGCTGTCGGCCAGGATCGTCTCGGCGTCCTGGACCACCTCCTGCGGCGGGAGCCCGCCGTCGTCCTGGCCCAGCGTCATCGACCCGCGGGTGAGCACGGCCCGCATGCCCAGACGCCGGGTGGCCTCGACCTGGATGTCGATCGCGTCGTCCAGGCCGCCGGGGAAGAGGTAGTGGTGGTCGGCGGCGGTGGTGCAGCCCGAGAGCAGCAGCTCGGCGAGCGCGACGGTGGTGGCGAGCTCGAGGTCCCGCGGCCGCAGCCGCGCCCAGACCGGGTAGAGGTTGACCAGCCAGGGGAAGAGCTCGACGCTGACCACCGGCGACCAGGCCCGGGTGAGGGTCTGGTAGAAGTGGTGATGGGTGTTGATCAGGCCCGGGATCACCACGTGCTCGCGTGCGTCGTAGACCTCCTCGCACGGTGTGGCCGGCTCCTCGCCCGCGCCGAGGACCTCGGTGATGACGCCGTTCTGAGCGACGATGCCGCCCGCAGCGTCGACGCCGTCAGGCGTGAGGACCGCCAGCGGGTTCTTGATCCAGAGCCGGGTGCTGTCCCCCGGTGCGCTCACACCTGCCGTTTCCGGCGCGCTCAACGCAGACCCGCCGGCGTCTGTCCGTGCGGCGCGGTCGTGGCTGTGCCTGGGGTCGGTGCGGTCGTCGCGCGACCGTCGGCGGGCGTGCTCGTCCGGATGGCCGAGGTCGCGGCCGTGCGCTCGAGGGTGCGCAGCAGGTCTGCCGCGACGCTGACGGCGATCACGGCGGGCGCCTTGCCCGTGATCTCGGGCAGCCCGATCGGGCAGGTGATCGTCTCGACGGCCGCCTCCTCGTGGCCGCCCTCGAGCAGCCGCTTGCGGAAGCGGAGCCACTTGGCCCGGGAGCCGATGAGGCCGACGGAGCCGAGGTCGCCGCGGTTGAGGGCGGCGTCGCACAGCACCATGTCCTCGGCGTGGTCGTGCGTCATGACGAAGACGTGGGCGCCGGCCGGGAGGGTCCGCAGCACGACCTCCGGGGCCGGCGCGTGGTGGACCTCGACGTCCGCGGAGCCGCTCGTGACGTCCGCGAGGCGGCCGGTGTCGAGCTGGTCGCCCCGGGAGTCCACCAGGTGCACCCGCAGCGGCAGCCGCGAGAGGATCCGGGCGAGCTCGTACCCGACGTGCCCGACGCCGAACACGGCGACCGTGGCGCGGGTGCGCACCGGCTCGAGCAGCACCGACACCTCGCCGCCGCAGCACTGGCGCCCGTGCCGGTTGTCGGCGTGCTCGTTGAGCGCCATCTGAAGCTCCTCCGGCACGGCCTGGCCGCCGGCGAGGATCGCCCGGGCCCGGTCGATCACCGTGGCCTCGAGGTTGCCGCCGCCGATGGTGTCCCAGACGTCGTAGGTACCGACGACCATCTTCGCCCCGGCCTCCCGGGGGGCGTGCCCGCGCACGGCGGTGACGGTGACGAGCACACCCGGCACGCCGTCGGCCCGCAGGTGGTGGAGGGCGTCGAGCCAGTCCATGTCAGCTCCCCACGGGTGCGGGCGCCGGTCGAGCCTGCCCGTCGCCCGCCGTCGCGCCCACCGGCGCCGGCGCCGCCGCGGCGGCCTGCCGGGACGTCTCGACCGCCCAGAAGACCGCCTCGGGGGTGGCCGGGCTCGCCAGCTCCACCGCACGGCCTGCCGGACCGAAGGCAGCGACGGCGTCGCGCAGGGCCTCCCGGACGCTGAAGGCGAGCATGAGAGGCGGCTCGCCGACGGCCTTGGAGCCGTAGACCACCCCGTCCTCCGTGGCGTGCTCGAAGAGGTGGACGTTGAGCTCCTCCGGCATCTCCGAGAAGCTCGGCAGCTTGTAGGTGCTGGCGGCCTGCGTGGCCAGCCGACCCCGGTTCGGGCCGTCGCTGGTGTCCCAGCGCAGGTCCTCGAGGGTGAGCCAGCCGGCGCCCTGGACGAAGCCGCCCTCAATCTGCCCGAGGTCGACCAGCGGAGAGAGGCTGTCGCCGACGTCGTGGATGATGTCGGTGCGCAGGAACCGGTAGGCACCGGTGAAGCCGTCGACCTCGACCTCGGAGACCGCGGCGCCGTACGCGAAGTACTTGAACGGCTCGCCCTGCATCCTCTTCCCGTCCCAATGGATGCCCTCGGTGCGGTAGTACCCGGCGGCGAAGAGCGAGACGCGCTGGAAGTAGGCGTCGTTGACCAGGTCGGACCAGGCGATGCCGTCGTCGTGGAAGCCGATGCCGGTGATCACGCCGTCGACGAAGCGCACGTCGTCGGGGTGGATGTTGAGCTTGCCGGCCGCGACCTCGGCGAGCCGGTCGCGGATCTGGTCGCAGGCGTTCTTCACCGCACCGCCGTTGAGGTCGGCGCCAGAGCTCGCTGCCGTGGCGGAGGTGTTCGGGACCTTGTCGGTGCGGGTCGGGGCGAGGCGGACGTAGTGCAGCGGCACGCCCAGGGCGGTGGCGGCGACCTGGCGCATCTTGGTGTGCAGGCCCTGCCCCATCTCGGTGCCGCCGTGGTTGATCAGGACCGAACCGTCCTTGTAGACGTGGACGAGCGCACCGGCCTGGTTGAAGGCGGTGAGGTTGAAGGAGATGCCGAACTTCACCGGCGTCATCGCCAGGCCGCGCTTGGTGTGCGGGTGGGCGGCGTTGAAGGCGTCGACCTCCGCGCGGCGGGCGTCGACCTCGGCCCGCTCGTGGAGCTGGCCCCAGATGGCGTGGAGACGCTCGGCGTGGCGGACGGGCTGGCCGTAGTGGGTGCTCTGCCCGTCGGTGTAGAGGTTGCGACGGCGCAGCTCGCCGGGATCGATCCCGAGCAGCGGTGCGCACCGGCCGAGGATGTCCTCGATGACGAGCATGCCCTGGGGCCCGCCGAAGCCGCGGAACGCCGTCTGGGACGTCTTGTTGGTCTTGGCGATCTGGCCGTGCACCTCGACGTCGGGCACGAAGTAGGAGTTGTCGATGTGGCACATGGCCCGGGTCAGGACCGGCTCCGACAGGTCGAGGCTCCAGCCGCCGTCGGACGTGATGGTGGTCCGCAGGGCGTGCAGGCGCCCGTCGTCGTCGAAGCCGACCTCCCAGGTGGCGTGGAAGGGGTGGCGCTTGCCGGTCATGGTGATGTCCTGCGTGCGGTTCAGGCGCAGCCGCACCGGGCGGCCGGTCAGGACCGCGCCGAGGGCGGCGACGGCGGCGAGCCCGTGGGGCTGCATCTCCTTGCCGCCGAACCCGCCGCCCATGCGCAGGCACTGCACGGTGACCTCGTGGCTGTGCAGGCCGAGGACGTGGGCGATGATCTCCTGGGTCTCCGAGGGGTGCTGCGTGCTGGACTGCACGAAGACCTGGCCGGACTCGTCCACGTGCGCCAGGGCGGCGTGCGTCTCGATGTAGAAGTGCTCCTGGCCGCCGAACTCGATCTCGCCCGAGAAGCGGTGGGCCGAGCGCGCGAGGCCGGCGTCGACGTCGCCCCGGCTGATGGTGGGCCGGTTGCCCTGGAAGCTCTCCGCCTCGATGGCCTCGGTGAGGGTGAGCAGCGAGGGCAGCTCGGCGTACTCGACCTCGACGGCCTCGGCGCCCCGGCGGGCCGCGTCGAGGGTCTCGCCGAGCACCCAGCACACGGCGTGGCCGTAGAACATGACCTCGCTGGGGAAGAGCGGCTCGTCGTGCTTGATCCCGGCGTCGTTCACGCCCGGGACGTCGGCGGCCGTGAGCACGCGCACCACGCCGGGCACCTGCAGGGCGGGCTCGGTGCACAGGGCGGTGACCTCTGCGTGGGCGTGCGTGGCCTGGACGGGCCAGGCGTGCAGCACGTTCTGGCTGCGCCCGACGAGGTCGTCGGTGTACAGCGCGGTGCCCGTGGCGTGCAGGGCGGCGCTCTCGTGGGAGACCGTCGTCCCCACGGAGGGGTTGACGGGGCGCTCGGACAGGAATCTCATCGGGCCACCTCCAGAGCGGGCGTGTTCTCGGCGTAGAGCTTCAGCAGCGCCTGGCCGAGCATGGCGCTGCGGTAGCGGGCGCTGGCCCGGTGGTCGTCGATCGGCGTGCCCTCGTGGGCCAGCGCGGCGGCCGCTGCCTCGGCGCTCTCGCGGGTCCAGGGCCTGCCGGTCAGCAGCTCCTCGGTGGCGCGGGCACGGATCGGGGTGGCGGCCACCCCGCCGACGCCGATCCGGGCCTGGGTGACGGTGTCGCCGTCGAGGCGCAGCGCGACGGCGACGGCGACCGAGGAGATGTCGTCGAAGCGGCGCTTGGCGATCTTGTAGAACGCGGCGGTCTCGGCCAGCGGCAGCGGGATGCGGACCGCACGGATGATCTCGCCCGCCGCCCGGACGCTCTCCCGGTAACCGGTGAAGTACTCCGCCAGGGGCACCTCGCGCTCCCCGCCGGCCGAGGCGAGGACGAGGGACGCGTCCAGGGCGAGGAGGACGGGGGCTGCGTCGCCGATCGGGGACCCGGTCGCGAGGTTGCCGCCGAGGGTGGCGCCGTTGCGGATGAGTCGGGAGGCGAACTGCGGGAACAGCTGGGCGAGGAGCGGCACCCGGCCGTCGAGGGCGCGCTCGATCTCGGTCAGGGTCAGCGCCGCGCCGAGCTCGATGCGGTCCTCGGTGGTCTCCAGGTGGCGCAGCGGTGCCAGCCGGTCGATCGCGACGACGAGCGGCGGGCGCGCGTGGCGGATGTTCCGTTCCACGCCGGCGTCGGTGGCGCCGGCGACCAGCACGGCGTCGGGGGTCTGCTCCAGCAGCTCGAAGAGCTCCTCGAGGCTGCCCGGGCGGACGAACTCGCCACCGTCGGCGCTGAGGCGGGTGTGCCGCGGGGCGGGGGCGGGCTGGTCCTGCCGGCGGGCGAGGGCGTCGTCGCCGGCGGGGCTGCCGAGGGCGTAGGCGGCGTCGCGGATGGGGCGGTAGCCCGTGCAGCGGCACAGGTTCCCGCTGAGGGCGTGCAGGTCGAACCCGTTGGGCCCGGTCTCGTGGTCGGCCGCGTGCTCCTCCCCGACGGCGGAGGTGCCGGTGGCGTCCGGTGCGCTGGACTCGGCGGGGCGGCGCTCCGGCCGGTAGTACTCGGCCGCCATGGAGCAGACGAAGCCGGGCGTGCAGTAGCCGCACTGCGACCCGCCGCGGTCCGCCATCTGCCGCTGGACCGGGTGGAGGTCCTCGACGGCGCACGCGCCGGGGGCGGTGCCGAGTCCCTCCGCGGTGACGATCTCCTGGCCGTCGAAGGCCAGGGCCGGCGGCAGGCAGGCGTTGACCGAGGTCCACCGGGTGCGGTCGGGGCCGTCGGGGCGGGCCACCAGGACGGCGCAGGCGCCGCACTCCCCCTCGGCGCAGCCCTCCTTGGCTCCGGTCAGGCCCTCACCGCGCAACCAGTCCAGGAGGCTGGTGTGGGGACCGGCGCCGGTCCCGGTGCGGACCTTGCCGTTGACCGTCATCTCGATGGGGTCCATCGCTCACGCTCCTCAACCCGTCTGCCCCGCTGCATCAGACCGTCCCCGCGCGCTGCGCAGACCGGTGCCGCGGGTGCATGGTTCAAGGACTGGAACGGGCCGCTGGTTATCCATGCGAACAGCAGCTCCGCTGTGACCCCGACCATACTCGGCTCGGGTACGTGGAATCCACCTCTTCGGAAGTGTGTTTCCGCATGGCGGAGTTCGATAGGCCGCTCACCGTGCGAATTCCGAGTCCACCGTCTGGGCGCGGCCGGACGCCGCACCCAGACCGCACACCGTGGACGAGCACGCATCCTGCGGCATGCGTCCTCATCCACCGCATGCGTGTTCGCCATCTACCGTCGAGAACAGGAGGGGGCGGCCAGCGGGTGTCGAACACTCAGGCGGGCAGGTGTGCGCGCACCGGCATCCGCGGCCCGCGGCGTGGTCGGCCCAGCCCGGCGAGGACCACCAGGCGCTGCACCCGGTAGCGGTGCGGACGGAACGGCTCGAGCAGCTCGGCGAGGCCGGCGTCGTCGACGGGCGTGCCGGTCAGCACCCAGCCGATGTCCTTGGCGACGTGGTAGTCGCCGAAGCTCACGGCGTCCGCGTCGCCGTGCGCGCGGGCCCGCACCTCGGCGCTGGTCCAGACCCCGATGCCGGGAAGGGAGCGCAGCCGGCGGTCCGCCTCGTCGTGGTCGACCGTCATAGTGCGTTCGAGCGCCGGGGCGACGCGCGCCGCCTGGATCAGCGTGCGCGAGCGCGCGGGTGTCACGGGCAGGTGCAGCCACTCCCACGAGGGGATCTGGGCCAGCACCTCAGAGGCCGGCTGCACCCAGACACCACGCTCGAGGCCGGCCCCGGGCGCACGTTCGCCGAAGCGGTGCACGAGACGCCGGAACCCTAGGTAGGCCTCGGCACCGGTGACCTTCTGCTCGATGATCGCCGGTACCAGCGCCTCCATGACCAGCCCCGTGCGTGCCACGCGCCAGTGCGGGTGCCGCCGGTGCAGCCGCTCGACCACCGGGTGGCGCTCGGCGGCGAAGCCGGTGGGGTCGTCGTCGGCACCCAGCATGGCCGGCACCGAGTCGAGGACCCAGTCGGCGCCGTCGCCCCAGGCGGTCGCGTGCACCTCGCCGGCGGTCGGACGGCTCTCGAGCCGCAGGGTCGCCGGCCCGACCGGGGTGCGGACACCGCGCCACAGGACGCCGTCGGGATCGCGCCGGTAGGTCGGGTCGCCCGGGCCCTTGCGCACCACGGAGAGCACCTGGTCGACGGGGCACGGCCAGCCCGGCCGCCACGTCCGCTCGGCTGCCTTCACCTCATCAGGGTAGGTGCCGGAGCGTCACCACTCCTGAGGCGCCCGCCCGGTGACGCCTGCACAATCGTGCCGTGCTCCTCGCCGACGTCGTCGCGACCTCCGCCGCCGTGGCGGCCACCCGCTCGCGCCTGACCAAGCGCGCCCTCCTCGCCGACGCCCTCCGCGCTGCTGCGGGCGGCGGCCCCACGGAGGCGGGAGCCAGCCCGACGGATGCGGCGGGCGCCCCGACGGAAGATGCGGACCGACCCGCGGAGGCAGACACGGGATCCGAGGAGGTCGAGGTCGTCGCCTCCTACCTCTCCGGACGGCCACGTCAGCGCAGGACGGGTGTGGGCTGGCGCAGTCTCGCCCAGCTTCCGCAAGCCGCCCCGTCGCCGGTCCTGACACCGACGGCGGTCGACGCCGCCCTCGAGGAGCTCGGGACGCTCGCCGGTTCCGGCTCGCAGGCGGCGCGCGCGTCTGCCGTCGCAGCACTCTTCGGCGCCGCAACGACCGACGAGCAGCACTTCCTGCGCGCCCTCATCCTCGGCGAGCTACGGCAGGGCGCGCTCGACTCGCTCCTGCTCGACGCGATCGCCGAGGCCGCGCAGGTGCCGGTCAAGGCCGTGCGCCGGGCAGCGATGTTCAGCGCCCTGACCGGCCCCATCGCCCGCGCGGCGCTGACCGGAGGTGTCGAGGCGCTGGAGCACTTCCGCCTGGAGGTCGGCCGCCCCGTCCGCCCGATGCTCGCCGCGACGGCCCCGGACGTCGACGCCGCCCTGGAGAAGGTCGGCTCTCACGTTGCCGCGGACGGCAAGATCGACGGGATCCGCATCCAGGTGCACCGCTCCGGCGACGACGTCACCGTGTTCACCAGATCGCTGGACGACATCACCGGCCGGGTGCCCGAGGTCGTCGAGACGGTCCGCACGCTCGGGCCGGACGATCTGGTGCTCGACGGCGAGGCGATCGCGCTCGGGCCGGACGGACGCCCGCGCCCCTTCCAGGAGACGGGGTCGCGCACCATGAGCCGCGACGGTGCGTCACTGCGCGAGGCGGTGCCGCTGACGGCGTACTTCTTCGACCTCCTGCACCTCGACGGACGGGATCTGATCGACTCCCCCGCCACCGACCGGTTCGCCGCGCTCGAGGGGGTCGTACCCATGGCGTCGCTGGTGCCCCGCCGGATCACGGCGGACCCGGCCGAGGTGCAGACCTTCTTCGCCGAGATGCTTGCCGCAGGCCACGAGGGCCTCGTGCTGAAGAACCTGGAGAGCCCCTACGACGCCGGCCGGCGCGGCTCGGCGTGGGTCAAGGTCAAGCCGCGCCACACCCTCGACCTGGTGGTCCTCGCGGTCGAGTGGGGCAGCGGCCGCCGGCAGGGCCTGCTGTCGAACATCCACCTCGGCGCCCGCGACGGCGACGGCTTCGTCATGCTGGGCAAGACGTTCAAGGGTATGACCGACGAGATGCTCACCTGGCAGACCGACCGGTTCCTCGAGCTCGAGACCGGGCGAGAGGGGCACGTCGTCCACGTCCGCCCCGAGCAGGTGGTCGAGATCGCGTTCGGCGGCATCCAGCGCTCCACCCGCTACCCGGGCGGGATGGCGCTGCGCTTCGCCCGGGTGCTGCGCTACCGGGACGACAAGTCGGCGGCCGAGGCCGACACGGTCGAGACTGTGCGCTCCCTGGCCGGCGCCTGAGCACGACCACATCCCGGGGCGCCGCGTCGAGCGCGTCTCCGACGCCGTAGTCCCGGCCGGTGCGCAAGGCCGTTCACCGGCCGAGAGCGGCGGTGAGCGCTGTGGCCGCGACCAGCGCAGCAACCGTGCGTACGCGGTTGGCCCGCCCCCACCGGCTGACGTAGTCCGCCCACACGCTCGCGTCACGCTGCGCGCCCAGGGCGTCGTTGAGCGGCACGTCGCGCACGATCGTCGTTCCCACCGTGCCGAGGAGGTACGCACCGGCGCCGCCGGCGAGGAGTGCTGCCCGGACGCCGTCGTCCGACCGTGCGGCGAGGACGACGACTCCGGCGGACAGCGCCGCCGTGCCGAACAGCGCGATCATGAGGCCGGGCCGCACGGCCGAGACGTTGACCGAGCGCATGGCCTCCGCGCCTCGGCCCGCCGGCAGCGCGGCGAGCCCGTGCAGGACGAAGGCGTCGAAGGCGAAGAACACCCCGCCGACCGTCGCGCTCCCGATCGCCGTCGCTGCGACGAGCACGCTCTCCCCGGTCATCGCACGACCGCCGCTCGCCGCGTCCACGTTCCCTCGGCCGCGGCCCGTGCGGCGAAGACGGCGAAGTCGGTGGCCGGGCGCCCCAGTGCCTGCTCGACCCCGTCGGTCACGCTCTCGTTGCGTCCGTCGAGCACCTCGGTGAACAGGTAAGCCATCAGCTCGGTCTCCTCGACCGAGGCGCCTGCGGCGGTCGCCCCGGCCACGTACTCCTCGAGCGGGACGGTGCGAGCACGCACCTCGATTCCGGCCGCCTGCGCGATCTCGTCGGCCGCATCGGCGAAGCTGAGCAGCCGGGGACCCGTGACGTCGTAGAGCTCCCCCGCATGTCCGTCCTCGGTCAGGGCCGCCACGACGACGTCCGCGATGTCCTCGATGTCCACGAACGGCTCGCGCACGTTCCCGACCGGCAGAGCCAGCTCGCCGGCCAGGACTGCGTCGAGGAGGAAGCTCTCGCTGAAGTTCTGCGCGAACCAGCTGGCCCGCACCACCGTGACGGCGGCTCCCGCACCGGCCTGCCGGACGAGGGTCTCGGCGTGCTCGGCCTCGGCCTCCCCGCGGCCAGAGAGCAGCACCAGACGCTCGGCTCCTGCCGACACGGCGGCGGCGGCCACAGCAGCGACGGTCGCCGCGGCACCTGGCACCGCGAGATCTGGGTGACAGCAGAGGTAGACCGCCCTGACGCCGTCGAGCACCGGATCCCAGGTCCTGCTGTCATTCCAGTCGAACGGCGGCTCGCCTGAGCGGGAACCGACCCGAGCGGGCACGCCGCGCGCGGTGAGGCGGTCCATGACGCGGCGACCGGTGTGGCCCGTCCCGCCGAGGACCAGCGTGGGTAAGGAGTCTGTGGTGGTGTCCATGTGACCATTCCAGCGGTGCCGGGCGAGACGCTCCATGGTTGAGACGCTCGGATACATACGCGATCGTCTACGTTGGGTGTCGTGGACTCCGTCGTTGGCATGCTGGACGGCCCGCACGCCCGAGGTGCGTTCGTGCTGCGCTCTGTCATGCGGCCACCGTGGTCGCTCCGGATCCAGGACCGAGCACCGCTCACCGTCGTGGCGATGGTGGACGGCACCGCGCACCTGCAGCCCGACTCCGGCCCAGCCGTCGTGCTGCATCCCGGAGACGTCGCCGTGCTGCGCGGCCCGGACGCCTACACGATCGCCGACAGTCCTGCCACGAGCCCGCAGGCTGTCATCCACCCGGGCCAGCGGTGCACGACGGTGGACGGCGAGGAGCTCACGGACATCGCGGCCCTGGGTGTGCGCACGTGGGGCAACGATCCCTCCGGGCCCGTCGTGATGCTCACCGGCACCTACCAGCAGCACCACGAGCTCGGTCGTCACCTCGTCGCCGCGCTGCCGCCCCTGCTGACGCTCCGCGCGGACGAGTGGGACCAGCCTCTCGTCACCCTGATCGCCCGTGAGGCGATGCTGGACCGCCCCGGGCAGGAGGCGGTGCTCGACCGCCTCCTCGACCTGCTCCTCGTCGCCGCGCTGCGTGCCTGGTTCGACCACCGGGCCGATGAGCCCGGTTGGTATCGCGCCACCAGCGACCCAGTCGTCGGCCGGGCGCTGCGACTCATGCAGAACGCCCCCGCCCGACCGTGGACCGTGGCGAACCTCGCCGCCGAGACCGGGGTCTCCCGCGCGGCGTTCGCCCGACGATTCGTGGAGCTGGCCGGTCAGCCACCGATGGCGTTCCTGACCACCTGGCGCCTCGACCTCGCCGCGGACCTCCTGACCGACCCGGCGATGACGGTGGCCTCCGTCGCGAGCCAGGTCGGCTACTCGAGCCCGTTCGCCCTGAGCGCGGCGTTCAAGCGGGTCCGGGGCGTCAGCCCGCAGCAGCACCGTAGCGGCACGACCACATCGAGAACACTGTCCACGGCGACGGCGGGGGCGACAGCGACGGCGCCAGAGAGCCGGTGAGCGGACATCGGGCCGTATCGCTCCCGATCCCGCCCGGTCGTCCGCCGCCGTCAGCCGAGATCAGGCACTGCAGCTCGGCCCAGACCGGACCCGGGTCTCCGACCGACCGCGACCTCCCCGCTCGTTGTGGTGAGAGAACGGTGCGGATTCCGCACCGAATCCTCACCGCTGACGTTTCCGCCCTTCCCAGCCGAGAGCCGACCCGCGCAACCGGCCGTGCGGTGTCGCTCAGGCAGTGCCGGCGGACCGGCCGCCGGCGCCACCGCCGACCAGCTCGGGCTCCTCGTGGGCCCGGGCGGCAGCGGCGCCCCGGCTGGCGACCCCGAGCTTCGCCAGGATGTTGGACACGTGCACGCTGGCGGTCTTCGTGCTGATGAACAGCTTCGCGGCGATCTCGCCGTTCGAGTGCCCGGCGGCCACGAGGGCGAGCACCTCGCGCTCCCGGACCGTGAGCGCGGTGGGGTCGGCCGACCGGCGGCGTGGCGCACCGAGCCCGGCGCGGTGCTGCAGGTCCTCGGCGCGGCGGACGAGCAGCCGGGCACCGATCCGTGCGGCTCGCTCCGCGGCCCGGGCGAGCACCGGCTGCGCCGCCGCCCGGTCCTGCTGCTCGATCAGGGCCCGGCCGAGCCGGATGCCCGCATACGGAAGGAGCACGGCGGGCCCGGCCGCGACGGTGGGGCTGTCGACGGTCGCGCGCCAGGTCTCGACGTCGTCCGTGAGCTCGGCGACCACCATCGCCTCCCAGACGGGCCGGTTCAGGCAGGGCGCCAGTCCGGCGAGCTGCTCTGCCAGCAGGTCTCGGTCGGTTCGCGTGCCCGCCCCCGCCCCGAGTGCCGACGCCGCCAGGAACCCCAGCTGCCAGGACCGGCTCGGGCTGTGCGGCAGCGGCCCGCGGAGCACGCGCTGCGCCGCCGTCCACGCCGCCGCGGGATCGGGCTCGGGACCGAGCAGCTTGAGCCAGCCGTAGGCGATCGCCAGCTCGCTCTGGAACTGCACCTGCTCGGTCCGCCCCTCCAGCGCGGCGGTGAAGTCGACGAGGATCCGCTCCGCCTCCTCGGGCCGGTCGCCCCACAGGGCCAGCACCGCCTGCAGGGTCCGGAGCTGGATCATGTGGTTGCGCGGCGGCGCCAGGTCCAGCGCCCGGTCGACAAGCCGCCCGGCCTCCGCGAGCTCACCGAGGGCGATCATGGGGTCCGCCGCGTTGCCCAGGAGCATCGCCCCGCTCGAGCGCTCGAGCCCCTTGGCGCGGGCAAGCTCGACGCCCTCGAGCGCCGCGTCCTTGGCCTGCTGGTACCTGCCGGCGAGCATCAGCTGGTTCGACCAGTTGACCCAGAAGCGCGAGGCGGTGCGCGGTCGGGCCTCGGAGTCCTCCCGGGCGGCGGCCATCTCGGCCAGCCCCTGCTCCTCCTCGCCGAGCGCGCACAGCGCGATGGCCCGCGTGTTGCGGGCGCTGCCGCGGTACGCCGCGCCACCGGTCGCCGTCGCCACCTCGATGGCCTCCTCGGCGACGACCTTGGAGTCTGCGAAGCGACCGGCCAGCATCAGTTGCGAGCCGAGGAAGTCCAGCGCCAAGGCCCGCACCAGGGTCGGTTCCTCGGAGGACGTCAGCGCGACCGCCTCCTCCAGCGCCTCGAGGGCCCCTGGGCGCATCAGCGGGCCGAGGGCACGGGCCTTGATGATGAGGCGCTTGGCCAGCAGCTCCGGGTCGCCGTCGCTAGGCGTCTCGCGCAGCGAGGCCTCGATGAGCGCGAGCGCCCGCTCGGGCTCGCCGGCCCAGACGGCGGCGCCGGCGGCCATCTGCAGCACGACCGGATGGTCCCCGAGCACCGACTCCGGCTCCTCGACGAGGTCCCAGACCTCCAGCGCGCGCTCGTACAGCGACAGCGCCACGTGGTGCGCCACCGACCGGTCGGACGCCTTGCCGAGGGCGGCACGGAACGCCTCGTCCATGCGATGGGCGGCGAAGAGATGGTGGATCAGGTCGTGGCCCCGTGCGGCCGAGAGCTCGGGCCGCTGACCGAGGACGTCGGCGAACCGCCCGTGGACGCGGGTGTGCTCTCCGGGCAGCAGCTCGTCGTGCACCGCCTCGTACAGCAGGGCGTGCCGGAAGCGGTAGCCGGTGTCGTCCGGGACCAGGATGGCTGCGTCGACGGCCTCGCGCAGCGCGGCGTCCAAGGACTCCGGGGCGGTGTCGACGACGGCGGCGAGCAGGTCGTGGTCGAACTGGGTGCCGGCCGCCGAGGCGGTCCGCAGCAGCTGCTGGGTCGCCTCGCTCAGCTGGCGCACGCGGGCGAGCAGCGCGTCGCGCAGCGTCCAGGGCATGTCCACGCCCTCCGCGGCCGCGCGGGCCAGCTCCTCCGCGAAGTACGGCACACCCTCGCTGCGTCGGTACACCGTGGCCGTCACGGCCGACGAGGGCGGCTCGCCGGTGACCGCCGTGACCAGCTCGGAGGTGCTTCCGTCGTCGAGCGGCCCGAGGGAGAGCCGGCTCGTCCCCCGCTGCCGCACCAGCTCGGCGAGGACGGCCCGCAGCGGGTGACGGCGGTGGAGCTCGTCGTCGCGGTAGGTCGTGAGGACCATCAGCGGGGCGTCGGTCAGCGCGGCGGCGAGAAAGCGCAGCAGGTGCCAGGTGGAGGGGTCGCCCCAGTGCAGGTCCTCGATCACGAGGAGCAGCGGCAGCTCCCGGGCGGCCTCCTCCAGCACGAGCGTGACCGCCTCGTACAGGCGCAGCCGCTCGACGTTGGAGGGTCCGGGCGAGGAGCCGATCCCCGGCAGGACGGCGCCCAGGGACTCCCAGCCGGCGCCGGCCCAGGCGATCACCTGGTCCTGGCCGCGGCTGCGCACCAGCTCGCGCAGGATCTGGGCGACGGCGGCGTAGGGCATCCCCTCCCCGCCGAAGGCCACGCACTGGCCCACGAGAACCTCGGCGTCGTCGGCCATCGAGCCGGCGAAGGCGTTGACCAGCGTCGTCTTGCCCATGCCGGCGGAGCCGCCGACGAGGGTTACCCGGGCGCCGTCGCGAAGGGCGGCGGTCCAGGTCTCGGCCAGCTCGTGGAGCTCCGCCGACCGCCCGACGACGAGCGCGGGCTGTCTCTGCGTCACATCTGCCATCGTGCCACGCAGGGGTGACGTCACCGGGACACGCACCGGTGGCCTCACCGGGCACGCACCGGTGGCCTCACCGGGCACGCACCGGTGACCTCACCGGGCACGCACCAGTGACCTCACCGGGACACGCGCCGGTGACGTCACCGGGTCACGCGAGGTTCTCCCTGGCGGAGCGTGCGCGACGGCGGGACCTGCGGTCGGTGCCGCGCAGCTCGGCGAGCATCCGGATCTCGCCGGTACGCCGGGCGAGCTCGCTCTCGTGGATCTGGTGCAGGACGTGGTGGGTGGTGTCGCTGTAGTAGCTCATGACTCGAGCCTGCTCGTTCGCGGCCGCGAGAACATCGGGAGTTCGCCCAGTTCTGGCCGCGTCGCACCGCCCTAAGGTGCCTTACCCGTACGCGCAGAGGTCGCCGTCCGCGCCACCAACCGGCTAAGGCGCGTGTCGGTCCTGCTCACTGCGTACACCAGGGAGACCACCCCTGCCGGTGCTCGGCTGCGCGACGATCGTTGACCCGGTCCAGACGATCGTCGACCCGGTCCAAGGGTCGTCGCGAGCCCCTCCGCCCTTTGCGGAGAACAGCGCGCGGATCGGGCCCGTCACCCAGGAGGTGGCTGCTCTGTGCTGACCACATCGTAAGATCGAACGACCGAAGCGCAGACAGACTGCGTACGTTGCGCAGCGTCGGGCGGCACCCGGCCGCCCCCGCCCCGGATCCCCGGAGGGGTCCCTCCCCATGAAGCGAACGAAGATCCTGACCGCGGCCGCAGGGCTCGCCCTCCTCCTCGCCGCCTGCGGCGGCGGCAACGACACCGCGGGCGACGGCGACACCGCCGGCGCGGCCGGCGGCGCCGCCGAGCCGGTCACCATCGGCATCTCGCAGATCGTCTCGCACCCGTCCCTGGACGCCGCCCGGGACGGCTTCAAGCGGGCGCTGGAGGAGAACGGGTACACCGAGGGCGAGAACGTCACCTACGACGAGCAGAACGCACAGGGTGACCAGAGCACCGCCACGTCCATCGCGACGAAGTTCGCGACCGACGGCGTCGACCTGGTCCTCGCGATCGCCACCCCCACGGCGCAGGCGGCCGCCCAGTCCATCACCGACGTCCCGATCCTCATCACGGCGGTCACCGAGCCGGCCGAGGCGGGCCTGGTGGACAGCTGGGAGGAGCCGGGCGGCAACCTGACGGGAACCTCCGACCTCAACCCGGTGGCCGACCAGCTCGAGCTCCTCACCCAGATCGCGCCCGACGCGCAGACCGTCGGCGTGGTCTACAGCTCCGGCGAGGTCAACTCCGAGGTGCAGGTGGAGATCGCCCAGGAGGCCGCGGACGAGCTCGGGATCGAGCTCGAGCTGGCCACCGTCACCGCCTCGGGCGAGGTGCAGCAGGCCGCGCAGTCCCTTGACGTCGACGCCCTCTACGTCCCGACCGACAACATCGTTGTCTCCGCGCTGGAGTCCGTCATCGCCGTCGCCGAGGACAAGCAGATCCCGCTGATCGTGGGCGAGGGCGACTCCGTGGCCCGCGGCGGCGTCGCGACGTGGGGCATCGACTACGAGAAGCTCGGCTACCAGACTGGCCTGATGGCCGTGGAGATCCTGCAGGAGGGCACGGACCCGGCCACCATGCCGATCCAGACGATCCAGGAGCTCAGCCTGGTTGTGAACCCCGCCGCAGCCGAGCGCATGGGCGTCGAGATCCCCGCGGACCTCATCGACAGCGCAGACACGGTCATCGAGTAGCACCGTCATGACCGTCGCGCTCGAGCTGGGCATCCTCTACGCCGTCATGGCGCTGGGGGTCTACCTGACGTTCCGGATCCTGGACTTCCCGGACCTGACGGTGGACGGCTCCTTCACCACCGGGGGCGCGACCGCGGCGGCGCTGATCATCTCCGGCACCGACCCCCTGGTGGCGACGGCCGCGGCCGTCGCCGCCGGGTTGGCCGCCGGCGTCATCACCGGGCTCCTGCACACCAAGGGCGGCATCAACGGCCTGCTCGCCGGCATCCTCACGCAGATCGCCCTGTACTCGGTCAACCTGCGCATCATGGGCAAGGCGAACCTCCCGCTGCTGCGCGAGGACACCCTCATGACGCCGCTGCGGGAGAACGACCTCATGGGCACGGCGACCTCGATCGGCATCTTCGCGGCCGTCGTCGTCGTCGTCCTGGCGCTGCTCGTGTGTTTCCTGCACACCGACATGGGCCTCGCGCTGCAGGCCACCGGCGACAACGGCGAGATGATTCGCTCGTTCGGCGTCTCGACGAACCGGATGAAGGTTCTCGGCCTGGCGCTGTCGAACGGGCTCGTCGCCGGCTGCGGGGCGCTGATCACCCAGTACCAGGGGTTCGCGGACATCGGCATGGGCATCGGCCTGATCGTCGCCGGGCTCGCCTCGGTCATCATCGGCCAGGCGATCCTCGGTCAGCGCACCATCTTCGTGGCGGCGCTGGCTGCAGTGCTGGGCTCGGTCGCCTACCGCGGCTTCATCCAGCTCGCGCTGTACGCCGATCTGGACCCCAACGACATGAAGCTGATCTCGGCCGTCCTCGTCGTCGCCGCGCTGGTGCTCCCCCGCTGGTCGGTGCTGCGCCGGTTCCGCCGGGTCCGGGGCGTGCGGACCTCGGGCACCACCCGTGAGCCTGCGGCGGTGGAGGGCTGATGCTGCAGATCGATGGCGTGTCCAAGACGTTCTTCACGAACACGGTGAACGAGCGCGTCGCGCTGCACGACATCTCGGTCCGCCTGGGCGCCGGCGAGTTCGTCACCGTCATCGGTTCCAACGGTGCCGGCAAGTCCACGCTGCTCAACATCACGTCGGGCAAGCTGCGCCCGGACACCGGCACGGTGCGCATCGACGACAAGGACGTCACCCGTCTCGCCGACCATCAGCGGGCCAAGTATCTCGGCCGTGTCTTCCAGGACCCGATGGCCGGCACCGCCCCGCACATGACGATCGAGGAGAACCTGGCGATCGCGCTCGAGCGGGGCCGGTTCCGTGGTCTGCGGCGCGGCGTCACCAACGCCAAGCGCGCGAGATTCCGCGAGGAGCTGGCCACCCTCGAGCTCGGCCTGGAGAACCGGCTGGGCGCCAAGGTCGGCATGCTCTCGGGCGGGCAGCGGCAGGCGCTGTCGCTGCTCATGGCCACCTTCAGCGAGCCGGACATCCTCCTGCTCGACGAGCACACCGCCGCCCTTGACCCGCAGCGCGCTGAGCTCGTCTCCCGGCTGACCGCGGAGCTCGTGGAGCGGCACCACCTGTCCACGCTGATGGTCACCCACAACATGGAGCAGGCGCTGCGGCTCGGGAGCCGGCTGATCATGATGCACGAGGGACAAGTCGTCCTGGACCTCGACGCCGAGCGCAAGAAGCGCGCGACCGTCGCCGACCTGCTCGGCGCGTTCGAGAAGATCAAGGGCGCGGCCCTGGACGACCGGACGCTGCTGCAGTAGCGGCGGGTCGGCTGATCCATCACCCCTCAGGTAGCGGGGACGGCCTGCGTCACACGACGGCCTGCGTCACACGTGGATGGTGACGTCTGCACCCTCGCGAAGCTCACCGACCAAGGCCTGCGCGGCCTCGCCCTCCTTCTGCGACCGCAGCTGCTGCTCGAGCTGCGGCCTCATCTCCTCGAACGGTGGCGTCTCTGCACCCTCGCCGCCTTCCGGAGCCAGCTGCTCCTGCTGACCCACCATCTGGTCGTACAGCGCGCGTAGCTCGTCCTCGGTGGGAGCCGTGTCGCCGGCCTCTTCGGCGACCAGCTGGTCGAGCTTGACCTGCATCTCCAGCTGGGCCCTGACCTCGTCCTCGGGCATACCTTGCTCCCCGAGGGCGTTGAGGAACTCCTCGGCCGAGCCCAGACCGTTCTGCTGCGCCAGCTCGTCGAGCGTGCTGTCCATCTGCTCCTGCGTGGCGGTGAGCTCACGCCGGTCGGCCTCCTGGACGAGCAGCTCGGTGCCCACGAGGTTTTCGGCTGTCTGCTTCTTGAGCTGATCCTGGTCGAGGTCCTCACCAGCCATCTGAGCCTGCATGGCCATCTGCTGGAACTGCCCCTCGTAGGCCGCGACGAAGTCCTCCTTGCCGATCTGCTCACCGTTCACCTCGGCCACGACCTCGGGGATGCCCGCGAGATCCGGCTCGGGCATCTCGGGCTGCTCCCCCGCGCCCGGCGCCTGCCCCGCTGCGCCGGGGGACTGCTGCTCCGTGGCGCTCGACGTCGCACCTCGGCTCGCCTCCTGGTCGGCGCTCCCACAGGCAGCGACGCCGAAGAGCGAGAGTGCCAGGCCGACACCCAGCAAGGTCTTCTTGAGCATGATCGAACTCCTCCCGTTGCGAAGCCGGGCACGCTAGCACGCCCACCTCGACCCGACTCCCAGGTTCAGCTCAGGGTGCTTGACCGCTGTTCGGATGACCGTCCAGCCATGTCCGGCCTGTGCCACGATGCGCCCGTGACAGAGCGGCGCCGCACTCGCGCGTGGGCCATCGTCCGGCTAGCCGGCCTTGCCAGGTCCACGGCGGAGTCCTACGCCACCGTGTGGCGACGGCGACCGATGGTGGCGTTCTACCGGCAGTTCGTCGACCCCGGGGATCTCGCGTTCGACGTCGGCTCGCACGCGGGCAACCGGGTCCGGGTCTTCCGCCGCATCGGGGCGAAGGTGGTGGCCGTCGAGCCGCAGCCCGAGCTGGTGACGGTGCTGAGGTGGCTCTACGGACGCGACCGGGGCGTGCGGATCGAGGCCTGTGCAGTCGGGGCGGAGGCGGGGCGGGCTCTCCTCCACGTCAGCAGCCGGCATCCCACCGTCTCCTCGCTCGCACCGTCGTGGATGCGTGAGGTCGCCGCCGACCGGCGGTTCGCCTCGACCCGTTGGGACGCGGAGGTCACCGTAGCGGTGACCACGCTGGACGAGCTGATCGCCCGGCACGGCGAGCCGCGGTTCTGCAAGATCGACGTCGAGGGGCTCGAGCTCGCGGTCCTCACCGGCCTGAGCCGACCGCTCGCGGCGCTGTCCTTCGAGTACATCCCGGTGGTGGTCGAGCGCGCCGTGGCGTGCGTGGAGCGCCTGGCCGAGCTCGGGGACTACCGGTTCCGGCGCTCCCGGCTGGAGACCCTGCGCTGGACGACGTCGGGCTGGCTGGACACCGGCGAGATCGTGGCGGCGCTGCGCTCGCTGCCGCCGGGAGGGCGCTCCGGGGACATCTACGCCGTGCGCGCCGACCGCCTCGTCGAGGTGACGGGCCGGCGCGGCGGCTAGAACCTCCGGGCGTGCTGCCACCGGGCATCCCGGCCGAACGACCAGCACAGGCCTGCGAGCGCGAGGCCGAGGATCACGCTCGGCGCGCGGACGGGCATCTCCGGCAGGAGCGGGCACAGCAGGGCGACGAGCAGCGCCACCACCTGGCAGACTCCGACGACCTTGCGTGCCGTGCTCGGGAACACCGCGCCGCGCAGCCACCGCCAGCGCAGCGAGGCCGCCACGTAGGCGTAGCGGACGATACCGATTCCGAGCACCCACCAGCCCGCGACCCCGAGCAGCGGGACGGCCGCACTGAGCACGAGGACGAGGGCGGCGTCGACCTCGACGTCGAATCGGGCACCGAAGGCGCTGGCGCTGCCGCGGGCGCGCGCCACCCGACCGTCGATCCCGTCGAGCACCAGGCAGGTGACGCCGGCGACCACGATGCCGAGCTGGACGGGCACGGCCCAGGAGTCGTGGTGGGCCGGTGCCAGGGCTGCCAGGACCCACGAGGTCAACACCAGCCGCGCCAGGGTGAGCTGGTTCGCTGCTCCCAGCGCCCGGCTCGGCCAGCACAGCGCGACGAGAGCGGCCCCGACGACGTACGCCAACGACCCGACCACGAGCACCGGCCCGCCGTGCCCCGCGGCGGTCAGGAGGACCGGCAGCGTGAGACTGCCGAGGAGGCCGCCGAGAAGCGCCCGCCGCGGCCATGCCCGGGCATCCGCCACCCCAGGACCCCGCCCACCCTCGACGGGTTCAGCGGTGGCTGCCGTGGTGGCGCTGCCCAGGGCCATGCCACCAGCGTAGGAGCGGACGGCGCGGACGCTCGAGGCGGCCCGAGCTCGACCAACTGCGCGGGCATGATCGTCCGGACTCCCGCTGGCCTCGGGCCACCGGCGCCGGGAGCGTGACGCCTACGCGCGCAGCACGGTGACCGCGCAACGCACCCCGGGCGCTGCGGGTATCCGCGCGTCCGCCGTGAGGAGCAGGCAGCCGAGCTCTTCGGCAAGGGCGACGTACGTGGCGTCGTACGCCGTGAGGTTGTCTCGCAGCTCCCAGATCCGCCGCATCAGCGGGTGCGCCGCGAACCGCACCACCCCGAGCCGGGGCCAGGTGTCCATCATGGCTTCCGCCTCGGTTGCCGAGATCTTGCGCCCGAGGACCAGGCCGCGCAGCGCGCTGGTGACCTCCGTGTCGATGAGGTGCGGGGCGAAGACGGGCGCGGACCGGATCGCGTGCCGCGCGTCGTCGTCACCGGCGAGCGCCTTGATGGCTGCAGAGGAGTCGAGAACGATCACCGCCCTGCTCGGCCCTCGTCGATCGCTGCGAGCACGTCGGTCGTCGACAGCTCGAGGACCGGAAGCTCTGCGAGCAGACGGGCGTTGTCGGCCCGTCGACTGGCGGCGCTGAGCTCGCGGACCGCGAATGCGGAGACGGACATCTGCTCCCGCTTCGCCAGCGACTCCAGCCGGGCGAGGACCTCGTCCGGCACGTTACGCAGGTATAAAGTCCTCATGTCGCACAATGCTAGCAACTGGCAACACAGCGAGCTAGCAGTCAGCTCCCCTCGAGGATCCCGAGGTCGAGCGCCCGCAGCACCGCCCGCGTGCGGTCCCGCACGCCGAGTTTGAGGAAGACGCTGGAGAGGTGGTTCTTCACCGTCCCGGGCGCCAGGTGCAGGGCGGCGGCGATCTCGCCGTTGGAGTACCCGGACGCCGCGAGCCGCAGCACATCGAGCTCGCGCGCGGTGAGCGGCTCCGGCCGGTCGAACCCCGTCACCGTGCCCGGCCTCTGCGACACCGCCCGAAAGAGCCGCTCCGTCAGCCCAGGCTGGAGCAGCGTGCCACCGCCGGCCAGGGTGCGGATCGCACCGACCAGCTGCTCGAGCGTCACGTCCTTGAGCAGGTACCCCCTGGCGCCGGCCCGCAGTGCACCGAGGACCAGCTCGTCGTCGTCGAAGGTGGTCAGCACCAGCACCGGCACGCTCGACCCCCGCTCGGCGAGCGCCTCGAGAGTGGCGATCCCGTCCCGGCGCGGCATCCGCAGGTCCAGCAGCAGCACGTCGACATCGTTGCCGGCGAGCAGCCGCAGGGCGTCGTCGCCGTCCTCGCCCTCCCCCACCACCTCGATCTCGTCGCTGAGCGCGAGCAGACTGCGGATGCCCTGGCGCACCAGGGTCTGGTCGTCGACGATGGCCACCCTCATCGCGCGGGCACCCGCGCCCTCACGGTGAAGCCCCTGCCGGGGACGGAGTCGAGCGACAGCTCGCCGCCGAGCTCCTCGAACCGCTCCGCCATGCCGGTCAGACCGTTGCCGGGCTCGACGGCGCGCACGCCGACGCCGTCGTCGTGCGCCCGTAGCCGCAGGCCGTCGTCGTCGGAGACCACGGCCACCTGCAGGTGCGCGGCACCGGCGTGCCGGACGGTGTTGGTGACGATCTCCTGGACGCAGCGCACGACGGCGATCGTGGCGGCGTCGTCGAGCGGCCGCCGCTCGTCGACCTCGAGCTCGACGGCGAGACCCGGGACGTGCTCGACGATGCCGCGCAGCGTTGGTTCCAGGCCGGCGGGGGCGTCGCGCAGCTCCCCGACGGTCGCGCGCACGTCGGCGAGCAGGTCCTTCGCGATCCCGCGTGCCCGGGCGACGTGCTCCGCGCCGTCGCCGGTCGCGCGGTGGGCGGCGACCTCCAGCTCGAGGGCCAGCGCGGTGAGCTGGTGGCCGACCACGTCGTGCAGGTCGCGGGCGATCCGTACCCGCTCGTCGTTGCGGCTGGACGTGGCCAGCAGGGCCGTCGCCGCGCGTAGGTCGGCATGGGCGACGGCGAGCGCGGCGCGGGCCTCCGCCTCGCGCCGGGTGCCGACCACGACCAGGGCGGCGAAGACCTGGAACGCGAGGTAGGCGAGCGTGGCGAAGACGACGTTGTCGGTGGTGAGGCCCGCCATCGCCCCACCGACCGCGACCGCCACCGTCTGCAGCACGACGAGGGCGCCGACCACGCGGGGCACGAGGACGTACGCCGCAGCGGCAGTGGTGACGACGAAGAGGAGCGCCGTCCAGCCCAGGTGCGGGGCGAGCAGCCAGAGCGTCAGGCCGCTGACCGTGAGGACGGCGACCGTGACGGCGTCCGGCCAGGGCGTGCGGAGGCCGAAGATCTCCGAGTCGGCGGCGAAGGTCAGCACGTAGACGGCGAACCCGACCCACCACAGCGCGACGGCGGCCGCGGAGTCACCGACCGGGACGCCGTAGAGGAGGACGGAGAGGCCGACGACCAGGACGGCGGCCAGCCCCGCCCCGGCACTCAGCCGCTCCTGCGCGCGACTCGCCATGCCTGAACTGTACGAGCGCACCGGGTCCGACGGACCTGCCATTGGTCATGGGTCGACGCGCCGGCTGGCGGAGGCGCGCAGCGCGGCGGGGCCCGCGCCCTCGGACGCGAGCCCCGCCGGTTCTGCTCTGCTGGTGGTGCGGTGCCCGCCTCCTCCCGGTCGGGCACCGCACCGTCGGATGTCGGATCAGGGTGCGCGGCGAACGCCGAGGGTGTCCTCGCCGTCACCGTTCCAGTCACCGACGTAGATCTCGTCACCGGCGCGGCCGTAGACGAGCACGATGTCCGCCTCTCCCGGAGCGATCGTGTTCTTCACGTAGTACGTCGCACCACGACGCACCGCGAAGGTGTCGTCGCCGTCGCCGTCCCAGTCACCGGCGAGGGTGATGTCACCGGCCCGGCCGTAGACCACGACCTGGTCGGCCTCACCGGCGGCGATGGTGTTCTTGACGAAGTACGTCGCACCACGACGCACCGCGAAGGTGTCCAGCTCGTCACCGTCCCAGTCGCCCACGACCACCTGGTCGCCGGAGCGGCCGTAGACCACCACCTGGTCGGCGGGACCGCCCGCCAGGTCGTTCTTCACGTGGTACTCGGCGCCGCGACGAACCGCGAGCGTGTCCACGCCGTCGCCGTCCCAGTCGCCCACGAGGACCGTGTCGTCGGGGCGGCCGTAGACGAACACGTGCTCGGCCTCCCCGCCGCCGAGAGTGTTGTTGACGTAGTACGTGTTCCCGCGCCGGACCGTGATGGAGTCCGTGCCGTCACCGTCCCAGTCACCGATGAGGACCTCGTCAGCGAACCGGCCGTACATGAACACATGGTTCGCCGTGGTGTCCCACGCATCGTTGAGGAAGAACCCGTACGGCGGCTCCTCCGGTGCTTCCGGCTCGGTCGCGGAGACCCGGAAGATGGTGCCGTTGGCGTCGTCGCCGACGAGCAGAGCGCCGTCGTGGGTGAGCGTGATGCCGACGGGGCGGCCCCAGACCCTTTCCGCGTCCAGAACGAAACCGGTCATGAAGTCCACGTACTCACCGGTGGCCACACCGTCCTCCATGATGGCGCGGACCACCTTGTACCCGGTCCTGTGCTCGCGGTTCCAGGAGCCGCGGAGCGTGGCGAACGCGTCGCCGTGGTACTCGGCCGGGAACGCCTGAGCGTCGTAGAAGAGAAGCTGCATGGTGGACGAGTGCGCCTGGATCAGCACGTCGGGCGCGGTGACCTGGTCCGCGAGGTCCGGACGCTCACCGGCGTGGGCCGGGTCCTCGAAGCCCCCGGCGTAGTACCAGGGCCAGCCGTAGAACGCCCCACCCTCCACGGTGGTCAGCATGTCGGGCACGACGTCGGCGCCGAGGTGGTCACGCTCGTTGACCGTGCACCAGAGCTGGTCGGTCTCCGGCTGGATCGTCATGCCGGAGCAGTTGCGCAGGCCCGTCGCATAGTTGCGCACGTTCAGACCCTCGGGGTCGAACACGCGCACGACGGCCCGGTTCGTCTCGTCGTCCCAGGCGGCGCCGAGCCCGTGCGTCGCTTCCCAGGCCTCGATCCCTCCCGGCGGCGTCTCCGACATGGCACCGGCGACGTTGGAGGCCGAGCCGATCGAGACGAAGAGGTGCTCCCCGTCCGGGGATACCGCCAGGTCGCGCGTCCAGTGCCGCTCGGTGGGGATGTTCGAGATGATGACCTCGCCCGGGCCCGTCGCCTCGCGGTCGCCGTCGTCGTACGGGTAACGCACGACCCGGTCGGCCGCCGCCACGTAGACGTACCGCGGTTCGCTGACCGGGTAGAAGGCGATACCGAAGGGCCGGTCCAGCCCCTCGGCAAAGACCTCGGGCTCCGCCGGCAGGGCCGCGTCGGCGTCGAAGGTCAGGACGCGTCCGGTCCCGCTCTCCGCCAGGAA
Organism: Georgenia subflava; assembly: GCF_009193155.1. Classification (GTDB taxonomy): domain Bacteria; phylum Actinomycetota; class Actinomycetes; order Actinomycetales; family Actinomycetaceae; genus Georgenia; species Georgenia subflava. The sequence goes on along the minus strand of NZ_VUKD01000004.1, from coordinate 506,278 downwards.
GATGTCGCCGTTCGGGGCGGTCCGCATGACGCGGGGCTGGGTGAAGCCGCTGGCGAACACCTCGACCTCGAAGCCATCGGGCACATCCGGCATCCTCCCCGCCGGTGCGTCGACCAGCACGGGGTTGTTCTCGAAGTCGGGCGCCTCCGGGTCGCCCTCGTTGACCGGCGCCGGCAGGTCCTCGGGCCGGATCCAGTGGCGGTCGCCGGGCATGTCGTCCTCTGCCGGGACCGACTCTTGCGGGGGCGGCGGAGCCTCTTGGGAGTGCGCGGGCCCCAGGACGAGTGCGCTCGCCACGAGGGCGAGCGTGAATGAAGAAGACGTCACGATCGTCGATCTGCGCATCGGTTCCTCCGGAACCTTGCAGGTGCGTGTCATGCGTGTGCGGCTCGGCGCGAGGCGCCGTGCGCACAGCGATCGCGTTGCTCGGGTGCGCACCGCGATGACTGTTCAGTTGTCGTCTCCGGGGTCGTCCTTGACCCCTCGTCTCCCGGGTCGTCCTCGACCCCGTGATGGAACGGTCCCGAAGGGCCGGCCGGGCGTCGACCGACGACCTCGGCGGCCAGGAGATGTGCAGACTCCGCCGCGCCCAGCAGTCGGGGCGCCCGGATCACGGCGAGTCTCCCACCGCGGACCGGCAGTCGCAATCGCGACGAGGGTCGCGGGGCCCGTGTCCGGACGGCGCCGACGGACCTGCCATTGGTCATGGGTCCAACTGGTGCCGACCGGCACATCCGCCGTCACCGCGCGATTCCTAGCGTTGGTGTCGACGGGAAGGAGAACCATCATGACCGTTCTTGAGATGCGCGGCGTGCGCAAGAGCTACCCCGGCGTCGAGGCCCTGGACGGGCTGGACCTGGCGGTCGAACGCGGCGAGATCGTCGCCGTGCTCGGTCCCAACGGCGCGGGCAAGTCCACCGCCTTCGAGCTGCTGCTCGGCCTGGTCCGCCCCACCGCGGGCACGGTCGAGGTGCTCGGGCACGCACCCGGCCGGGTGCGCGGCCGGGTCGGCGCGATGCTGCAGTCGGCCGGGCTGCCGGAGCAGGTGACCGTGCGTGAGCTGGTCCGCCTCGTCGGGCGCAGCTATCCCCAGGCGCTGGAGGTCGACGACGTGCTCGCCCGCACGTCGCTGACCAAGCGCGCCGCCCGGACGGTGACGAACCTGTCCGGCGGCGAGCGGCAGCGTCTGCTGCTGGCCCTCGCCCTGGTCGGCGCCCCGGAGGTGCTGCTCCTGGACGAGCCCACCGCCGCGATGGACGTCGCCTCCCGCCGGTCCTTCTGGGACCAGGCGCGCGCCAGCGTGGAGGACGGCGCGACGGTCCTGTTCGCCACCCACGACCTCGCCGAGGCCGCGGCCGTCGCGGACCGGGTGCTGGTGGTCTCGGCCGGCCGGCTGGTCGCCGACACCACGGCGGACGAGCTGACACACCAAGGCGACGACGACCTCGAGGAGGTCTTCCTCGCCCTCACCGCGGAGCGATCCTCCGCCTTCGACGAAGGAGACGACTGATGAGCGTCCGTGCCACGACACCCGCCCCGACCCGCAGCGCCCCACGTCGGCGGCCGACGCCGAACGGGGGCCGGCTGGGTCTGCTCGCCGTGAGCGTGTGGACCGAGATCCGGTCGAGCTTCCGCACCGCGGACTTCGCCGTCGGCGCCATCGCGGTTCCCGTGCTGCTCTACGCGATGTTCGGCCTGCCCAACGCCTCGTCCGTCCTCGACGGCGGCACCCGCGTCGGTCTGGCGATGCTGGTGTCGATGTCCGCCTACGGCGTCGTCTCGCTCGCGATCTTCACCTTCGGCGACAACCTCGCCAAGGAGCGCGGTCGCGGGTGGACCCGCACCCTGGGGGCGACGCCGTTCCCCACCTGGGTGCACCTGGTCGGCAAGGTGGCGAACGGGGTGCTGCTCGCCGTCCTGATCGTGGCGGTGATGTTCGCCCTGGCGGCCACCGCCGGCGGGGTGAGCCTGCCGCCGGGGTCCTGGCTCGCGCTCGGCGCGACGATGGTCGCCGGTCTGCTGATCTTCAGCACGCTCGGGTTCGCGATCGCGTTCCTGGCGCGACCCCGCACGGCGGCGGTGATCGCCAACCTGATCTTCCTGCCGCTCGCCTTCGCGTCCGGGTTCTTCGTCCCGCTCGGCGAGCTGCCGCAGGTCCTGCGGGACGTCGCGCAGTTCCTGCCGACGTTCCACTTCGGCCAGCTCGCCTACCGGGTGGTCATGCCCGACGGCGACGTCGAGGCCTGGACCGGGGCAGCCACGGGTGCGACCTGGGTGCACCTGACCTGGGTGCTCGGGTCCGCCGTCGTCCTCGCCGGGCTCGCTCTGCTGGCGGCCCGCCGGGAGGCGGTGACCCGGCGCGGCTAGTCGGCCGAGAACCTCGGCCTGCCGGGTCCCAGGCAACCCTTGCGGCTGCCCGGGACCCGGTTCTACCGTTGGACCAGCTGAGAAGTTCTGGGGCGCCGGCGCAAGGGAGCGACCGATGTACCGAATGAAGGCTGCCCTCGTCTCGCTCGTCGCGACGCTCACACTTGCTCTGGGCACCCCGGCGGCGGTGGCCCACGGTGACAGGTCCCACCCCGAGCGGGGTGCGCCGGGGATCGGGGATCCCTACTTCCCGCTCGACGGCAACGGCGGTTACGACGTCGACCACTACGACCTCCGGCTGCGCTACGACCCGGCGTCCGACGTCCTGCGCGGGCGGGCCAAGATCGTGGCGCGGGCGACCGAGGACCTCCGCAGCTTCAACCTGGACCTCCAGGGCATGGAAGTCGAGTCGGTCCGCGTGAACGGCTCGAGAGCCACCTGGGAGCGGGACGGCAACGAGCTCACCGTCTCGCCCCGGCACCCGCTGCGCGACGACCGGAGGTTCGCCGTCGTCGTCACGTACGCGGGTGTGCCGGAGATGGCAGGTGCCGACCCGCTCGGAGTCAGCGGGTTCATCCACACCGACGACGGCGCGCTCGCCGTCGGCCAGCCGCACGCGGCGGCGACCTGGTTCCCGGTCAACGACCACCCCATCGACAAGGCGTCCTACACCGTCCGCGTCACGGTCCCGGAGGGCCTGGAGGCTGTGTCCAACGGCGTGCTCGAGGACACGGACACCCGCCGCGGGTGGACCACCTGGGAGTGGCACGCGAAGGAGCCGATGGCGTCCTACCTCACCGTCCTCGCGATCGGGGAGCTCGACGTTCGCGCGTACCGGGCGGACGGCATCAGGTACTGGGACGCCGTCGACCCCGACCTCTACGTCCAGGCGGGCCCGCGGACCGGGGACCAGGCGGCGCTGTCGCAGAGTGCGGACCTGGCCTACAAACGGCTGGGCCGGACCCTGACGGTCCCCGCCGACGGAGCGACGCTCAGCTTCTGGGTGGACCGCCGGGTGGAGCCCGGCTGGGACTTCATGATGGTGGAGGCGGCGCCGGCCGGCACCGACGACTGGACCACCCTGCCCCCGGCCGAGGGGCACGCCGGGCAGGACGTGGGCTTCAGCTGCCAGAACCTGGTGATGATCCACCCCTTCCTCGAGCACTACCTCACACCCACGGCCGAGGGGTGCGACCCCACAGGCACCACAGGCCAGTGGTGGGCGGCGACCGGGGAGAGCGCGGGGTACGAGCAGTGGACCCTCGACCTGAGCGCGTACGCCGGGAGCGACGTCCAGGTCGCGATCAGCACCGTCGGCGACGAGACCGTGGCCTATCCCGGTCTGTTCGTCGATGACGTCGAGGTCTCCACCGGTGAGGGGACGACGTCCTTCGAGGAGGACGGCGACACGACGGACGGCTGGTCGGTCCTGGGCGCGCCCGCCGGCAGCCCGGGCAACGCGAACGACTGGACCTTCGGGCCCGCAGACCTGTTCCCGCCGTCACCCGGCGAGATCGTCGACCTGGCGCTCGCGCGGCAGCCCGAGGTCACCTCGTTCCTGAGCGAGCTCTTCGGGCCGTACCCGTTCCGGGCGTCCGGCGCGATCGTCGACGACTACCCCGAGCTCGGGTTCGCCCTGGAGACCCAGACCCGACCGATCTACGCGCGCGACTTCTTCACCGACGAGTTCTCCGGGACCTCGGTGGTGGTCCACGAGCTGGCCCACCAGTGGGTCGGGGACCTCCTGACCGTCGAGCGGTGGCAGCACATCTGGTTGAACGAGGGCTTCGCGACCTACACCGAGTGGCTGTGGGCCGAGGAGGAGGGGGTCATCACCGCCCAGGAGATCTACGACGGGCTCGTGGCCATCCCCGCCGACGACCCGTTCTGGCAGGTCACCATCGGTGACCCCGGGCCCGAGGCCATGTTCGACGGCGCTGTCTACTTCCGCGGCGCCGGCACGCTGCACGCGCTGCGGCTGCAGGTCGGCGACGAGGCCTTCTTCACCACCCTGCGCACGTGGATAAGGAGCCACGCCGGCGGGCACGTCTCGGTCGACGACTTCATCGCGCACGCCGAGCGGGTCTCCGGGCAGCAGCTCGACGAGCTCTTCGAGCAGTGGTTGTTCACCGCCGCCAAGCCCGCGGGACTGCCGGAGGTGGAGCCGGTGCCGCCCGAGTCACCGGAAGGGGCGGCCGTGCTCCAGCTCCAGGAACCACGCACTCCGGAAAGCCTCACGGGCGCCCGTCGCTGAACGCACCGGGTCGAGGCGGATGCGCCGGTACTGAGCGGTACGGCCGCTCTAGGGTGAAAAGATCCTGCGCCCGCTGCCACCCGTGGGCCAGGGTGAGGCATGGTCTCCGTCTCGCTGCAGGCACGCACCACCGACTCCGCCACCTGGCTCGACCTGGCCCGCCGCGCCGAGCAGCTCGGCTTCGACGCCCTCACGGCCGCGGACCATCCCGGGGCGTCGGCGGCCCCGTTCGTCGCCCTCGCCGCGGCCGGCGCCGTCACCGAGCGCATCGGGCTCGGCTCCTACGTCACCAACGGCGGGGTCCGCGAGCCCGCGCACATCGCCGCCGACGTCGCCACCCTCGACGTCGTCTCCGGCGGCCGCGCCCGGCTGGGCCTGGGCGCGGGCCACACCCCGGCGGAGTGGCGGGCGGTCGGGCGCGAACGCCCGGACGTCGCCGGGCGGGTCGAGCGTTGCATCGCGGTGGTCGAGGCGGTGCAGGCGCTGCTCGCCGGGGAGAGCGTGGACGCGGACGGTCCGGTGGTCGCCCGCGGTGCGACGCTCGCCGCGCCGCGGCCGGTGCAGGACCGCATCCCGCTGACGATCGGCACCTCCAACTCGAGGCTGCTTCGCTTCGCCGGTGCCCGGGCCGACGTCGTAGGTCTCTCGGGCCTGGGCCGCACCCTGCCCGACGGCCACAACCACACGGTGCGCTGGCGGCCCGAGGACGTCGACGCCCAGGTGGGGCTCGTCGCCGAGGGGGCCGCCGGCCGGGACCACGGGCCGGAGCTCGAGGCGCTCGTCCAGCTCCTCGTCGTCACCGACGACGCCGGCGCGGCCGTGCGCGACCTCGCCACGGAGATCGGGCTCAGCGAGGCGGACCTGCTGACCGTGCCGTACGTGCTCGCCGGCACCGAGGACGAGATCGTCGCCGCCGTGACCGAGCACAAGCGACGCTGGGGCATCACCCGCTACGTGGTGCGCGCCGCCGACATGCTCGACGACATGGCCACCCTGCTCCCCCGGCTCGCCGAGCTCTGACGCTCCGCCGCCGCGTCGTCGATCGCTCGCCGCGGCCTGGCGGCACTGCCGCTCCGCCGACGCCGGCCGCCCTACCGCCGTCGGACGTCCCCGGCCGGCAGCCAGACGCCGCGGAACGCCGAGCGCGGGTCGGCGATCTCCACCAGGACCAGCGGCACGGTCCACGCCGTCGCCGTGGCCTGGAGCCGTTCCTCGCCGTCGTCGGACCAGCAGACCCGCGCGGTCACCGGGATCGGCGCGGCACCCCGCGTGAAGCGCGGCGGGACGCCGCGCGCGTTGAGAATGCGCTGCCGCCCGGCCCACCACGGGGCCACCCCGTCCGCTCCGAGAACCACATCAGCATCGTACAGCCGTTCGAATGCTGGCGGTCAGCGGGTCGGCTTTCAGACAGCGGGGGTTGGCTCTCAGACAGCGGGTTGGCTCTCAGACAGCGGGGTTGACGGTGCCCGGCGGCAGTCCGTACACGCCGCCGTAGTAGCCGCCGAGCCGCTCGCGGTACGCGGTGTCGGTGTGGTCGATCCCTTCGGGCAGCTCGGGCGAGCCCTTGACCTGGTCCTTGGTGAGATCGACGTAGAGCTCCTCCGCGTCGCGGTCGACACGCTGCACCGTGCCGGCCGGGAGCAGCACCCGGCGGCCGAAGATCCACGGCCCGGTGTCGACGACGACGCCGGCCGCGCCGACGTCGCCGGTCTCCTCGTCCACCTTCCCGATCTCGCCGTCGGTGGCGTGCACGGTGTACCCGACGACCGACTCGCCGGCGGAGCTGTCGGTCAGGTCTTCCCGGTACTGCCAGGCGTCCCACGTGGCGCTCATCGTGCCCTCCTCGGTTCGGCTCGGGCGGGTGCACCGCTCGTCCACCCACCATCCGCCCGGTCCGGCGACGGCGCAATCGCGGTGGCCCCGGAGCTGTGCCGGGGCCGGCGCGACGGTCCGAGCGCGCTGCGAGCCGTTGACCGCGCCGGACGGTGCGAGCAGGATGCGCTGGCAAGAGCCGACGAGCCCGGAGGGCAGTGCGATGGCCGACGAGAAGCAGACGCGCAGCGGCCTGGCCGGTGTCCCGATGGCCGTCGCGGTGGTCGTCGTCATCGCCTGGGTCGTCTTCGTGATCGTCCTGCTGCTCAATCTCGGCGCCGAGGAGGCGCGCTGGACACGGCTGACGTTCGTGTTCGCCTCGGTGCAGGCGGTCGCGTTCGCCGGTGCCGGCGCGATCTTCGGGGTGAGCGTGCAGAGCGAGCGGGTCAAGAAGGCCGAGGCCAGTGCCAAGAAGAACGCCACGGCAGCCACGAACGGTCGGGCACTGGCGGCGATGACCATGGCCGACGACGCACCCCGGGACACCGCAGGACTCGAGGCCCTGCCCGCGCCGGGCCAGGAGGACGAGGTGCGCCGCCGGCACGCCGAGGCGGCCCGGCGCCTCTTCCCCGACATGGCCACCCAGCCACCATCCTGAGGCGAGCCGGTCGGGTGCCGAGCGAGCACCCCCGTCCACCTGCTCGTCGCGAGGACGCCCTCCGGCAGGAGGGCCGCCGATCGTCAGGACCGACTGACGCCGCCCCAGCCCCGCGGCCCGTCGGCTGCGACCGGTTCGCGTTCCCCCCTCGCCGCCCGGCAGCTCGGCGGCCAGGCCGCCGGCTGCGACCGGTGCCGCTCACCCCTCGCCGCGCGGCAGCTCGGCCGCCATGTCGGCCCGGATCCGGCCGAGCTGGACCCCCTCGTTGGCGGGATACACGCCGGACCCGTGCAGCCGGGGCATGGCGTCCAGACCACGGTGGTGCACGGCGAGCACACGCCAGCGGTCGTCGAAGACCGGGCTGCCGGAGCTGCCCGGCTCCGTCGGCGCGCGGTAGTGGACCATGGTGTCGTCGTGGTCGAGGAGGTCGTTGTCGCGGATCGTGACCCGGACGGCGCCGGATCCCATCGGGTGGCCGACCACGTAGACCCGGCTCGGTGGGCTGGCCCCCAGCGGAGGCATACGGGTGGCGACGGGGTTCACGTCCACGCCGGACGGCGGGTCGATCTCGAGCACCGCCGTGTCGAGCTTCCCGGCCGGCGAGCTCCAGAGCAGCCGGCGCACGACCAGTCCGGGCAGCGGCGTGCCGAGCCCGAGGAAGGTCACGACGGCGTCCTCGGGGGCGACGGCGTCGGGCACCACGTGCGCGTTGGTCACGAGCACGACCGCGGGCAGCGCCGGGTGCAGGTCGGCGCCGCGCAGCAGGAACCCGGTGCCGACCGGGCGCGCGTACGGCCCGTCGATGCGCGCGACGGCCCGGCAGCGGCGCAGCAGGTCCTCGAACCAGGCCTGCGTCTGGGCGCCCTCGGCTCCGAAGACCTTCTCGAACCCGGCGCCGGAGGTCGGCGCAGCGGCCGTGAGGCTGAGCTCGGCGCCCTGCTTGGTCAGCAGCAGCGCCTCCAGCGGGGGCAGCAGCAGCGAGCCCGGCGGGCTGTCGGGCCGCAGCTCCCAGACTCTGACGAGCTGGCGGCGCAGGCTCGCGAGGGCGAAGGCGCCGGCGTCCTGCGCCTGGTCCCTCAGCAGGGCCAGCGCGTCGTCGATGCGCCCGAGGGCGACGGCGGACTCGATGCCGATGGCCCAGGCCCAGCTGCCGCCCCCGCCCGCGGCCACGCGCCCGGCGACGTCCGCGGCGATGGCCAGACCGGCGGCCTGCGGGTCGTCGACCCCGGCGACCGGGCAGGCCTCGCGGGCGGCCCGGAGAAGGAGGGCGGCGGTGTTGGTCCCGTGCCACAGTCGCGTGGGGTCCGCCCGGTAGACCGACCCGTACGCCTCGAGCGCCCGCTCCAGCGCCGCCCGCCGCCGCAGCGGCGAGGCCAGCGTCAGGAAGATCTCCTTGTGCGCACGACCGAGGAGGCCGCGCGCCTCCGCCACCTCGGCCGGGTCGCTCCCCCGGACGAGCTCGTCGAGCACGGCGACGGCGGCGGAGAGCGCACCGCGCTCGATGAGGGCCTGCGCGTAGTGACGGTGCACGGCCGGCGGCGGCGCGTCGGTGCGCAGCAGCGCCTCGGCCAGCCGCTCGACGAGCGCGAGGCGCCGGTGGCGGCGCAGCAGCTCGAGCAGGTCGAGAGCCTCGGGGGCGGTCCCCGCGTCCTCGGCGCCGTCGAGGCGGGCGACCAGCGCGCCGACCAGCCGGGCCGCGCCGTCCTCGTCACGCTCCTCCAGCGCCACCTCCAGCGCGCGGGCGGTCTCCGGCCACGACCGGCTGAGCTCCTCGGGCGCCCTCATCGCCGGCGCCCCGCGCTCCGGATCCCGTCGCCGGTCGCACGAGCGCACCGGCGGCTGAGCCGTCGCGCGTTCCGGACCATGGCCGCCTCCGCCGTCGGGGGTCCCGGCCACCAGTGTCCTCAGGAACGCTCGCCGTGACCAGGCCGGTATTTTCCGGTACCGACCGGACGAACCCTTCCGGTACCGACCGGACGAACCCTTTCGGTACCGACCGGACGAACCCTTCCGGTACCGACCGGACGAACCCTTTCGCCCCCGGGGGCGGAGGACTAACGTTCGCCGCGTCGGCGCAACTGGGGACTGGTGAGGTCGTCATGGACGTAACTGCTGGTGACGTGCTGCTCTACCGGGGCCACGGGTTCCTCTCGCGGGCGATCCGGTTCCTGGACGGCGGCGAGGTCAACCACGCGGCCATCGCGCTGAGCGCGACCGACCAGGCCGAGGCGGCGGCGCACGGGCTCGACGTGTCGCTGATCGCGAGGGCCGCCGAGGGCGCGCAGGCGGTGATCGTCATGCGGGCCGAGGACGCGGACACCGGTGCCGCCGTCGCCCGCGCCCGCGCCTACCTCGACGACGGCGTCCCGTACGCCTACCAGCAGATCCTCCTGCTCGCGGGCCTGTGCCTGACCCGGCGCGTCCCGATCGACAACGCCCTGTTCCGCCGGGCGCTGCGGCGCATCCTCGAGGCCGCCGCGGAGCTGCTCAACGCCCTCGTGGACCGGGGCACCGACCTGATGATCTGCTCGGAGTACGTCTACCGGTGCTACCGCGAGGCAGGGCTCGACCTCGTCCCCGGAGTACCCGGGGCGGCGGCCGTGCCGGGAGCTGCCGTACCCGAGGCCGCCGCCGCGCCCGGGGCTGCGCCAGAGGCGGCGGCCTTGCCGGGAGGTGCGGTTCCGGAGGCGACGACTGCGCCCGGGGCCGTCCCGGAGGCAGCGGCTGTCCCCGCCGGGCCGGGCGACGGGGTGGTGCTGATGGAGTGGCTCGAGACCAGGCCGCTGCCCGAGTCGGCCCCGGTGGCGGGCGCCACCGCCGACCCCGCCGCGGTCGCCGAGCGCGCCGAGTACGAGGTGGACGAGCTCCTCGCCCGGTACTTCGTGGCGGAGGAGGGCTCCGCCGTCGCCCCTGCCGGCGCGGTGCTCGAGGTCGAGGCGGTGCTCCCGGAGGTCACCGACGAGGAGATCGCCGCGGCCGCGGCCGCCCTCGGTGCGGCCGCCGCGCGGGCGAGGCAGCCCGGCGGGGCCGTGATGGAGTCGGCGATCGACCCGGTCGGCGCGCTGCGGTCGCTGTTCTCCACGAACGCCAACTTCGTCACCCCGCGCGACCTGCACGTCTCCGCCCTGCTCCACGAGGTCGACCGCGTCCCCTGACCTGCCTCTTGTGGCAGCGGGAGCGGGAGAGAACACTGAGGCCAGGGGGACTGGCGTGCCCGACCGGTCGGGCACCCGACCTGAGGAGCGGTCATGTCGAGCGCGGCACCTGAGCACCGACCCGACGGCGCGCGGACGGCGGCGCCGCCCACCCCGCTGAACGAGGAGCTCGGCCACCAGCAGGACCTGGCTCGCCGCCGCGCCGAGGAACGCGAGGCACAGCGCCGGGCCACGGAGGCGAAGCTCCGCGAGCCGGACGGCCTCGTCGAGGCCAACGACCCGGTGCGTGTGGCCAAGCGGCTGGACCGCGTGACCCGCTACCTGGCCGGCGGCGACCCGCTGGAGTCGCCGGCGGACGCCCCGCCCGAGGTCCTCGTCGAGAGCGCGATGGACCGGGCGACCGAGGTGCTCGAGGAACCGGCGCCGTCCGTGGACCGCGACGGCTACCGGAGCCGGGTCGCGGACCGCGGCCTGGAGTCGCTCCCACCGGCACCGGACGGCGAGGGCGCCGCCGCACCGGAGACGATCCTGCTCGAGCGCATCATCAACACCGCCGACTTCGTCAGCGTGCGCTACCTCGACTCCGGCGTGCTCGCCCAGCACTCGGTGGGCCGGGTGAACATCCGTGACGACCGCGGCGTCCTGCGCGGGTACGGGACGGGGTTCCTCGTCTCCCCCGCCCTGCTCCTGACGAACCACCACGTGCTGCCGGACGAGCGCACCGCGCGCACCAGCATCATCGAGTTCAACTACCAGGACGGCGTCGACGGCAAGCCGCTGCTGCCGGAGGTCCACCCCTTCGCCCCGGACCGGTTCTTCGTCGCCGACCGCGAGCTCGACTTCGCCCTGGTCGCCGTCGACGCCCCGCCCGAGGTGCTCGCCGGGTACGGCTACAACTACCTCACCGCCGCGCAGGGCACCGTGATCATCGGCGAGTCCGTCACGATCGTCCAGCACCCGCGCGGGGAGAAGAAGCAGATCGCCCTGCGCGAGAACCGGATCATCGACATCCCCGAACTGGTGGTGCACTACGCCGCCGACACCGAGCCGGGCTCCTCCGGCTCGCCCGTCTTCAACGACCAGTGGGAGGTGGTCGCCCTCCACCACGCCAGCGTGCCGACGCCGGAGCGCGCCCCGGAGTACACCTTCCTCAACGAGGGCATCCGGATCAGCAGGATCCTGAGCTTCCTGGCGACGGCGGACCTCACCCCCGAGCGCCGTGCGCTGGTCGACGCCCTCGCCACGAAGAACGGCACGAGGACCTCACGAGCCGGCGGGAACGGCCTGGCGGCCGGGACGAATGCGCCGTCGCAGACATCGCCGCCGCAGGCGTCGGCCGTGCCGGCGTCGGCCGTGCCGGCGTCGGCCCCGCAGGCCGCCAAGGCCTCCGCAGCCGACCAGGCCGCACCGCACGTCGCCGCGACGGCGCAGCACGCGCCGGTTCCAGGCGGCCCGGTCCCCACCGTCAGCGCGGAGAGCGACGGCACACCGTCGACCTTCCCGGCGGGCGACGGCTCCGTCACCCTCGAGGTCCCGCTGCGCATCACCATCCAGCTCGGTCCCCCCGCCGCCCCACCGGCCCCCGCCGCACCGGCCGTCGGCGCCACCACCGGGCCGGCGTCGACGACGTCACCACCACCGTCAGGGCCGCCGTCGGCCACCGTGCCGGTCGGACCGGCGGCAGGGGACGGCCGCCTCAGCGAGGCCATCTCCATCGACCCCGACTACAGCAACCGGTCCGGCTACGACCCCGACTTCCTCGGCACCCACCTGCCGCTGCCCGGCGTCGACGAGGAGCATCCCGAGCTGAGGTACCACCACTTCAGCGTCGTCATGGACCGCCGTCGTCGGCTCGCACGGGTCGCAGCGGTGAACATCGACGGCGCGAAGGCGCCGGAGGACATGACGCGCGAGTCCGACCGGTGGATCCTCGACCCGCGCCTGCCCCGCGAGGAGCAGACCGGCGAGGACGTGTACGCGAACAACGACCTCGACCGCGGCCACCTGGTGCGCCGGCTCGACCCGGCCTGGGGCCGGCGCGCCAAGGCCGCCAACGACGACACTTTCCACTTCACCAACTGCGCCCCGCAGCACCACGGCTTCAACGCCGGCCGGGACCTGTGGCTCGGCCTGGAGGACTACGTCCTGCGCAGCGCCCAGACCGAGGGCCTGACCGTGAGCGTGCTCAGCGGCCCCGTCCTCGCCGACGGCGACCCCGAGTACCGCGGCGTCGCCCTGCCGCTGCAGTTCTTCAAGCTCGCCGCCATGCGCACCACGGCCGGGGAGCTCTCCGTCACCGCCTACCTCCTCAGCCAGGAAGCGCTGCTCGACGAGTTCGAGACCGGGGACGAGGAGTTCTCCTTCGGCGCGTACCGCACGTTCCAGGTGCCCGTGCGCCGGGTCGGCGACCTCACCGGCATGGACCTGACGGCGTACGTGGCCGGCGACCCCCTCGAACGGCTCGAGGCCACCTCGCTGCCGCGCGAGATCGTCCGCCCGGACGACATCCTCACCTGACGACTCACCCGTCACCCGACGCCGGCGGCCCGACCGCCCACCAGGGGGCGACATGCTCGACGACCTGCTCACCCTGCTGGGCCTGGACCTGCGCACCGTCATCCTAGCCACCGGGACGACCGCCGTCCTCGCCGCCGGTGTGCTGACCTGGCCGCTCTCCGCGCTCGTGCTCTGGCGCTACCGCCGCTCGGTGACGAGCGGGATGCGCCGGCGGGCCCGCCCCGCAGCCGCACCGGCGTACGGGCAGGCAGGCGCTGCGCCGCCGTCCGCCCCGTCGCCCCACCGGCCCGTGGCGGCCGGGCCGGCGCCGTCCATCGCCCTGGTCGAGGCGCCGGCGACCGGGCCGCGCACCCAGCCCGCCGCCCTGACGGCGCGGGCCGCGTCGTCGCTGCGCCGGGCGCAGGTGGTGCTCGCCGTCGCCGGCGTGATCTTCGGCGTCGGCTCCACCGTCGCCTACCACGCGGTCGCCGGGCTCGAGTGGCTGCCGGTACGCACCGTCGCCCTCGTCGCGCTGCTGGGCTGGGTGCTCGTCCCCGCGCTGATCGCCACCGGGATCACGGACCGGCGCGCCCAGGTGGGTCTGTGGGCCGGGTTGCTGGTCCTCACCCTCGGCCTGCCGGCTGCCACGGGGACGGCCTTCGTCGAGGTGCTCCAGCTCTTCGTCGTCGTGGTCGCCGTCCCCGGGCTGGTCATCGTGCTGACCTCCGGACGTCGTATCCGCGGCGTCGCGTGGCTGGTCTTCCCGACGGTGGGGGTGCTGGCCGCCGTCGCGCTGATCCTGTACGTGCCGCTGACGTACCTGATGGTCGGCGTCGCGCTCGACCGCCTGGCGTGGTCGCTCGTCGCGGTCGCCGCCGGGCTCGTCGGGCTGCTCGTCGTCTACGCCGGCACCGCCGCGTGGTTCTACTCGCGCAAGGTCGCGAGCGACGACACGCTGCTCGTGCTGCAGTGGTGGGTCGTCCTCGCCATCACCCAGGCGTTCCTGCTCGGCACCCAGGGATGGACGGACGCGGTCGCGGCGGTCACCCCTCTCGCGCTGATGCTGGCGTTCCTCCTGGTCGTCGCGCTGGTGCACCGCCCGCCCACCGCCCCGCCCGTACGGCTGCTGCTCCTGCGGACCTTCGGCTCCCGACGGCGCAGCTCGCGGCTGCTGCGCGACCTCACCAGCCGCTGGCGGTGGGTGGGCAGCGTCGAGCTGATCACCGGTGCGGACCTGGCCACGGAGACGCTCGAGCCGCACGAGCTCGTCGACTACCTCACCGGCCGGCTCCGGGACCGCTTCGTCCGCGACGAGGGCGAGCTCGCCCGTCGCCTGCGCGGGCTGGACCTGCGACGTGACCGCGACGGGCGCTACCGGGTCAACGAGCTGCTGTGCCACGAGGACACCTGGCGCCCCGCGCTGCGTGCCCTCGTCACCGGTGCCGACGCCGTGCTGGTCGACCTGCGCGCTCTCACGCCCGCCAACACCGGGGTCCTCCACGAGATCGACCAGCTCGTCGCCCTGCTGCCGCTGGAGCGGGTGGTGGCCATGACGGACGCCACCACGGACGCGGCGACGCTGCGGGACGCCCTGGACCGTGCCGCGGCGCTCGCCCCGCGGGACTCACCGGTGCACGCCGACCCGGCGCCTGCCCTGCGGACGGTGCCGGCCACCGGCGACCGCCACCGCGACGCCATGGCGCTGCTCGACGCGCTGGCCCGCGCCGCCACGAGCACCTCCCGCGCCCAGCTCGGCTCAGCGGCGCCGTCGCGATGAGCTCAGCTCGGCGGCGCCTTCGGGATGAGCGGCTTCTCGGCGCGGGCCCTGATCTGCTGGACCGCCCACGTGTTTCCGTCGGGGTCGCTGAAGCCGAAGAACGTGCCGCCGTCGCGCTCGTCGAAGACCGTCACCTCGGTGCACTCGACACCGCGGTCCACGAGCTCGCGGCGCGCGGCAGCCGCGTCGGAGACGACGAGCTGGGTGCCGTGCAGCGAGCCCGGCGCCATCTGGTTCTGGGCGGGCAGGCTGCCGATGACGATGGAGCAGCCGGAGCCGCGCGGGGTGAGCTGAGCGACGGTCATGTGCTCGTTCACCGTGTGGTGGTCGAGCTCGAAGCCGACCTGGTCGCGGTAGAACGCGATCGCCCGGTCCAGGTCGGTGACCGGGACGATGACGACCTCGAGGGTCCAGTCCATGGGGGCCTCCTGCGTCGATGTCATGCCCTGAGGTGCCATCCTCGCCCGACCCACCCGCACTCGGCCACCGGCTTCCCTGTCTCCAGCGGTGTCGGCCGGCGGGAACATCACCCGTCGGCCAGGAGTTGACGTCCCATGCGAACGCCTCGTTCCGTGGTGCGCATCTACCTGGTGCTGATGCTGGGGAACACCCTGGCGGCGTCCCTGATCTGGGGCATCAACACCATCTTCCTGCTCGACGCCGGACTGTCGAACCTCGAGGCGTTCTCGGCCAACGCGTTCTACACCCTGGGCATGGTGCTCTTCGAGGTGCCCACCGGGATCGTCGCGGACACGATCGGGCGCCGCGCGTCCTACCTCCTCGGCACCGTGACGCTCGCGGTGACCACGCTGCTGTACGTGCTCCTCTGGTACACCGAGGCACCGTTCTGGCAGTGGGCGCTGTCCTCGATGCTCCTCGGTCTGGGTTTCACGTTCTTCTCCGGCGCCGTCGAGGCGTGGCTCGTCGACGCGCTCGCCGCCACCGGGTACACCGGCGAGATGGAGCCCGTGTTCGGCCGGGGGCAGATCGTCTCGGGGGTCGCCATGCTCACCGGCTCGATCGCCGGCGGCGTGATCGCGCAGCAGACGACCCTGGGCGTGCCGTTCGTGCTGCGTGCGGCGATCCTCGTGGTGATGTTCGCCGTCGCCTTCAAGGTGATGCACGACGTCGGCTTCACCCCGCGCCGGGGCGGACGCCCGCTCGCGGAGGTCCGGCGGATACTCAGGGACTCGATCGACCACGGCTGGCGCGTGCCGGCGGTGAAGTGGCTGATGGTCGAGGCGTTCTTCACCGGCGGCGTCGGCTTCTACGCCTTCTACGCGCTGCAGCCGTACCTGCTCGAGCTCTACGGCGACCCGGAGGCCTACCAGATCGCCGGACTGGTGGCGGCGATCGTCGCGGGCGCGCAGATCCTCGGCGGGCTCGCCGCGCCGCAGATCCGCCGGCTCTTCCGACGGCGCACGTCCGCCTTGATCGCGACGGCGGGCACGAGCGTGGTGGCGCTGGCGATGATCGGACTGACCGAGAGCTTCGTGGCCGTCGTCGCACTCATCGTGGTGTGGGCGCTGCTGTTCGCCGCAGCGATGCCGATCCGGCAGGCCTACCTCAACGGCCTGATCCCCTCGGAGCAGCGGGCGACGATCCTCTCGTTCGACTCCCTCGTGGACTCGGCCGGCGGGGTGTGGTCGCAGCCGGTGCTCGGCCGCTCGGCCGACGTGTGGGGCTACGGCGCGTCCTACCTCATCGGGGCCGGGATCTCGCTCCTGGCGTTGCCGTTCCTCGCGCTCTCCCGCGCACAGCGAGCACCGGCTGACGTGCGCACCGCCCCCTCGCCGGCCGCGGAGCCGGGCACCCCGGCGGAGTGAGCACGACGTCGACACCCCCGGCGGAGTCAGCACGACGTCGCCACCCCCGCTCAGCGGCCCAGCTGCCCGATGCTGATCGCGCTCATCACCGCCGGGTGGTAGCCGGAGAGGTAGCCCTCGGACGTCGGGTGCAGGTTGTTCGGGTCGAAGAGGTCGGCGAGGTCGAGGTGGATCCACGGGTCGTCGGACCCGACGCCGTGTCCGGCGAAGCGTGCGGTCACGTCGACGAAGGTGGCACCGTTCGCCTCGGTCGACGCCTGGAGCGCGGCGTTGAGCTGGTCGGTGACGGCGTTGAGGTCGGCCGCCCGTTCCGGGGTGATCGGCAGCCCGGCCGCCGAGGGGTCGACGAGGTGCGGGTAGCCCAGCACGACGATCTTCGCGTCGGTGGCCGCATCGATCGCGTCGACGGTCGTCCCGGCCGAGGCCGCCGCGGCCGCGACGGCGAGCGCGGCCAGACCGAGTGCGCCGTCGCAGCTCTGGTCGTCGCCGAAGGTGGAGCACGCGAGGATCGTCGGGATCCACGGCACGTCGTTGCCCCCGAGGGTCAGGGTCACGAGCTCGGCCTCGGCCAGCGCGGCGGCCACCGGCGGGAGCGCGGCGACGGCACCGACGCCGGCGCTGTCGAGCCCCGAGCACGCGGCGTCGAGGAGCAGCGTGATGCGCGGGTGGCTGTCGAGCTTGGAGACGTGGTCGGGGCCCTGCCCCTGAAGGCACGCGGGGTCGTCGGGGGACGCCGTGATCGCGCCTGTGCCGATGGCCGCGGAGAAGGAGTCGCCGAGGTTGACGAGGTCCACCTGGGGCGGCCGGGCCGAGGCCGGAGAGGCACCTGCGGCCCCGAGGAGCAGGGCGGCCGAGCCGACGGCGAGCGCCGAGGCGGCGCGACGACGGAGCGAGGTGAGCATGACGAAGCCTTCCGTTGCGGTCGTGGCCGCACCGTCGCGGCCCTCGGTGGTGCGCTCGCGCAGCACCCGCTCCTCACGCTAGGCCTCACGTCCATGGCACACAGCGGTAGTGGCGGGTGATTCTGCCGGGTGACGGACAGCCGGCCGGCACGGCCGGCGGGTGCCGCGCCGCGGCGACGGGGGCCCGTGCCGCGGCGCTTCCGATGAGAATCGATCGGCGGGTGCAATCTTGGTGGGCCTCCCGGACATGTAGGGGGTAGAAGGCCGGGACAGCGGCCGTCGGACCGCCAGGGAGGAGATGACGTGCCGATCGACGAGGACACGGCCGTCGAGGCGTTGTACAACCAGCACGCCGGCACCGTCTACCGCTACGTCTACCGTCGCGTGCTCGACCGGCAGGTGGCGGACGAGCTGACGAACGACGTCTTCCGGATCGCCTGGCAGAACCTGAGGAAGGCCCGCTCGGTGGACCTGCCGTGGCTGATCGGCACGGCGAAGAACCTGGTGCTGAACGAGGTACGGGCACGCGGCCGACGCGCCCGGCTGAGCGCGCGGCTGCACGACGACGCCGTCACCGACTCGTCGGTCCCGGGCCACGACGGTGTGCGCGACCGGGTGCACGAGGTGCTGGCGACGATGCGCGAGCAGGACCGCGACATCCTCATGCTCGCCTACTGGGACGGGTTCCGCGGTGCCGAGCTGGCCGCCGTCCTCGACTGCCCGGCGGCTACGGCGGCCTCCCGGCTCTTCCGTGCCCGCAAGGCCTTCGCCCGGCTCGCTCCTCCTGAGCTGGTCGGCCACGAGATCGTCATGGATGGAGGGCGGCGCTGATGGACCGCATCGAAGAGCTGATGAGGGCTGCCGACCCTGCGCGCGAAGTTCCGGGTCCCCGCCCGTTCCGCGTCGCCGAGATCACGAGCCCCGCGACGAGGCCGGCGCGGCGACGCAGCCGTGAGCACCTGGCCGTATGGGGCGGCGCGGTCGGCGTCGCGGCAGCACTCGCGGGCGGCCTGGTCATCGCGAACCAGTGGCAGACGACACCGGACGCCCCCGCCCAGCCGGCCGAGCCCGACGGCTCGGCGCCGGTGGTGACGGACCCGCCGTCGACCCCGTCGCCGTCCGGTGACGCGGCCCGGCTGCCCAACGGGCTGGTCCCCGCCCACGACGACGTCTACCTCGAGGACTCCGCGGCGTGCGACGCACTCGACGTCACCCAGGTCCGCACCAGTGGTCCCGACGGCGAGCCGCTCGCCACCGAGCCCTGGGAGTACCCGGTGGTCGGCTGCGTGGACGGTGTCGCGGCGCTGCAGATGTCGGACCGCTGGTTCTACGAGTCCGGCGTCGACGACATCGCGATGGGGATCGTCCTGGCCCGGTGGGCGGACGGCACGTGGACCATGGAGGGAGCGCACGAGACGCCCGACGGCGAGCTCGACCTCCGCGTCTACAGCTCCTGGCCGACCCTCATCGGCTACGAACTGCCCGGCGACCCGCCCGCTGCGGAACGCATGGCCGAGCAGTACGCCGAGATCGGCGTCGACGCCGTCACCGGCGAGCGCCTGCTCGGACCCGAGACCGTCGTGTGGACGGTCGACACACCCGCGGAGAGCTGGACGCCCGGCGGTGCCGACCGGCCGGCCGGGAGCCAGGTGGCGTTCCTGTGGCGCTCGGACGCCGTCTGGCACGGCGCGGGTTCCGCATCGACCGTGCTCCACGACGGATCCTCCAGCGATGCCGTGAAGGATGCTGGCGATCGGGGACAGGAGGTCTTCACCTACTTCGACCCCCGTGGCAAGAACGTCGCCCAGCTGCTGGTCTCGACACACCCGCAGGGCAGCGGCGGGTGCGCGCTCCCCAACTCGACCTACGTCATCGAGGGACGCGCGGCCACGGCGCTGGAGTCACCGGAGGGCAGGCTCGACGTCGCCCTGGTGACCTGGTCGGACGGCGTGGGTGTGGAGGTCTCTACCGCCATGCTGGTACCCGGGTCGGCGCCGGACACCGGGGCCCGGTGCGACCTGCCGGCCGAGCACACCGTCGGGGACCGTGTCGTCCGGTTCGACGGGGGCCGCTACCAGTTCCGCAACGACGACGAGCGGGCTGCGTACCTCGACTCGCAGGAGTTCGCGGACGTCGTCCGGCTGGGCACGTCGATCACGATGGACTGACAGCCGGTTCCTCGGCGGCGTGCGGAGGGCTCGCCGTCGGACGCGTCGGCCCCGGTTCCTGAGCTCAGGGAACCGGGACCGTCGCGCCGGACGACCAGGTACGCCGCCACCGCTTGTGGATGACGCCGGCGCACCGTGCACGTCCTCTGAGGGAGTCGCGCCGGTGGCCCACCTGGGGCTTCCTATGTACAAGCTAAGGGGGCCCGGAATGTACATTAAGAACATGGAGGTGGCCATCAGCAAGTTCCGCGCGCACCTTTCGGACTGCATCGACAAGGTCCGGTCGGGCGACGAGGTCGTGATCACTGATCGCGGCACGCCCGTGGCGCGCCTCGTACCGGTCGACTCTGCTCCGGTGCTCGAAGAACTTGTCAGGCGCGGAATCGTCAGTCCTCCGGTCAACACTGCCCGGCCCGCCGCGCGCACGGCAGCGCGCGCCCACGCCATCGGCTCAGTGTCCGACCTCGTCGGTGACCAACGACGTTGATCGCTCGTGATCGTCTACTTCGACAGCAGCGCCTTGGTCAAGCTCGTCGTCCAGGAGGAGGGGACCGAGCTGGTCGCAACGCTCTGGGATGCGTGCGATGCCCCGTTCTCCAGCCGGCTCGCCTATCCCGAGGTGCGAGCGGCTCTCGCCGCCGCCGGTCGAGCTCACCGGCTCGGCCGACGGGATCGCGACCTCGCAGAGCGAGCCTTCGAGGACTACTGGGCGGTCACTCAACGTGTCGAGCTCAGCGAAGCGGTCACCGCACACGCAGGGGATCTCGCGGGTCGCTACGGGTTGCGCGGGGCGGACGCGGTGCACCTCGCGAGCGTGTTCGCCGTCGGCCTGCAGAACACTGTGTTCGCGGTGTGGGACAAAACGCTCCGCGCCGGCGCACATGCCGCCGGCGTCCGGTTGGCACCGGCGGCATGATCACCACAACAGGGGTCAGGCGGTCTGGCCGCTGTGCTTGCCCTCGGCCAGCTCCTCGACCAGCTTGGCGTTGAACGCCGGCAGGTCCTTCGGGGTGCGGCTGCTCACCAGTCCGGCGTCGACGTGGACCTCCTCGTCGACCCAGGTGGCACCGGCGTTCTTCAGGTCGGTCTTCAGGCTCGGGTAGGACGTGAGGGTCCGGCCCTTCAGCACGTCGGCGTCCGTGAGGATCCAGCCGCCGTGGCAGATGACCCCGACCGGCTTGTGCTGGTCGAAGATCGATCGCGTGAACGAGACCGCGTCGTCGTCCATGCGGAGCTTGTCGCCGTTGGCGACACCGCCAGGCAGGACGAGACCGTCGAAGTCCTCCGCCTTGGCCTCGCTCGCGGCGAGGTCGACGGTGGCCGTGTGACCGTTCTTGCCGGAGATGGTGCCTGACTCGGGCGAGACCAGCACTGCCTCCCCGCCTGCCTTGGTCACGGCCTCCCACGGATCGGTGAACTCGGAGTCCTCGAAGCCGTTGGTGAGCAGGAAGGCGACGCGCTTCCCGTTGAGCTCTGCCATGGTGCACTCCTCTCAGGTGGTGGTTCGTCGTCGCTCTCGACCGTACGAGCCGTGACCGGTCCGTGCCTCTCGAGCGCGGCGAAGGTGGGAGGGGTCACCACCCGAGGATCCGCACCCCGGGCACCTGCAGGGCTGCATCGCTGGTCACCAGGACGTGGTTGCCCTCGATCGCCTGTGCCACGAGGAGACGGTCGAACGGATCGCGATGTTCCCACTCGAGCGATCCGGCGAGCAGCGCCGCCTCTGTGGAGAGCGGCACCGGCGCCGCACCGATCTCCGCGGTACGCACCGACCACGTGGTGACGAGCGGACGGGCGGCCTCGAGCTTTCCGAGGCGGACCTTGGTCGCGGCCTCCATCGCCGAGACGGCGGACACCAGCAGCTCGTTCGACCGGTCGGCGAGCTGCTCGCGGACGGTCGACGGCACCTTGTCGGGGTCGCCGAGCAGCCAGAGCACGACGTGCGTGTCCAGCAGATATCTCACTCCCATGCGTCGATCTCCGCGTCAGGAAGGGCCTCGAAGAACGCGTCCGGGACGTGGAACGACATCGTGCCGAACGTGCGGGCCGGGACCGGAGCGACAGCCGCCAGCCTGGCCACAGGCACGCCCGCCCGAGCGATCACGATCTCCTCGCCGCGCTCGACCCGGCCGAGAAGCTCGGAGAGCCGCGTCTTCGCTTCCTGAACGTTCACGGTCACCGCCACGTACCTCAACGTACAACCTGCTTGACCAGCCTGACCAGACCAAGGCGACCTCCCCCATCCACAGCCGCACGTCGTCGATAGCCGCACGTCGTCCACCGCCGGCGTCCACAGCCGCACGGCATCCACACCCCCGAACGCGCCTCGTCGGCGGGCGTGCATGATGTCGGCCATGGGCGACTTCACCGGGTTCTCGCCGTGGGGACCGCAGTTCTACTCCGCGCTCGAGGGCCAGAACACCCATGAGTACTGGACCGCGAACAAGGACCGTTGGCAGCGCGAGGTGCGCGACCCGATGCGTGCGCTCGCTGCGGCGCTGGAGCCCGAGTTCGGTCCTCTCACCGTCCGCCGGCCGAACCGCGACCTGCGGTTCAGCGCCGACCGCTCGCCGTACAAGACCCACCAGGGCGTCATCAACGGCCCCAGCCCCGGCCTCGGCTTCTACCTCCACCTCGACGCCGACGGTCTCGCCGTCGGCGGCGGCTTCCGGTCAGGCTCCGCCGCTCAGACGGCCCGGTTCCGGCGCGCGGTCGACGAGGACGCGGACGGCGTCCTGCCCGCGATCGTCGGCGACCTCGTGGCGAGGGGGTACTCGATCGAGGGAGCCTCCGTGAAGACCCGTCCACGTGGGTACCGGGACGACCATCCGCGCATCGGCCTCTTGCGCCGCAAGGAGCTGATGGCCATCAGCTACGTGGGACAGCCGACGTGGTTGCGGACGCCGACTGCTCTCGACCACGTGCGCGCGGCCTGGCGCGAGGTCCGGCCGCTCGCCGACTGGCTCGACGCGAACGTCGGCACCGACTGACGGGTCCTGCGCCCCGCAGCGGCAGCGGCAGCGGCAGCGGCAGCGGCAGCGAAGCACACCGCGGGCTGCGTACGATCGAACAGGCTCCAGCTCGGAGCCGCGACGACGCAGCCGCGGCTGCCAGGTTCTCGAGGAGTGCACATGATCCCTGTGGGCAGCGCCGACATCCCGGCAGACGGCGACGAGCTGGCGCACCGGGTGGCCCACGCGTTGACGGAGTCGCTCCACCTGCAGCCCGAGAACGTCGCCGTCTCGGCCGAGCTGCCGTCCCAGGAGAGGGTGACCCGGCTGGCCGTCGACCTCTCGGGCGGCGTCATCGACAACCGGTACCTCTCCGGCAGCGCCATCAGTCTCCGCCCGCCGGCGTCCACCACCGGCGGCGTGCCCGCCACGCTGGAGTCCGGCACGCTGACCGGGCGCCCGCTCGTCGTCTTCGGGGCGCCTGTCGAGCTCCAGCTCGACGTCGAGCACGTGCCCGCCGCATGGCTCCACGACGACGGCGACCGGCTCTGGCTCGCGTTCCGCGACGAACGGTCGACCTCGGGCGCGACGGCGGGTCGTGCGGTCGTCGAGGGCGACGTCGCAGCCCTGAGCGAGGCCGTGGGCACCGCGGCCGCAGCGGTCGGACGCCAGAAGGGCGTCAGCGTCAAGGACGTCCAGGTGCGGCCGCGCACCGTCGGACCGAACCGGTGGAGCGTGGACATCGCCGCGCGGGTGACGAAGGGTTTCGCCTCGAGCAACGTCACCGCACGCGCGGAGGTGCGCCTGGACGAAGCCCTCGTGCTGCACGTCGACGAGCTGACGGCCCAGGCCGGCGGGATCATCGGCGCGCTGGCCGGCGGCATCATCGAGTCCGTGCTCGGGCGCTACCGGAACCGGTCGTTCCCGCTGACCGAGCAGACTTTCGCCGGCGCCCGCCTCACGAGCCTGGACGTCGAGCTCGGCGAGCGGTTCACGATCACCGCGACGCTCGGTTCCTGACCCGACGCCCGCAGGCGGCTCACGGTTCGAGGGCAGGGGCGATGTCCCGGTCCACGACGTAGACCAGGAACGCCGGTTCCATGTTCGGGCGTTCGGGCACGGTCGTCGACGCGACGACCACGAGCTCGAGCGCCGGGACGACCTCGATCATCTGCCCGCCGTACCCCAGGGCCGCGAACCCGTCGTGGCCACCGGCGGTCGTCACCCACCAGAGGTAGCCGTACGAGGGCATGTAGTCCGGTGCCCCTCGGACGTCCACGTGCGCCTCGGTCGACCGGGCCACCCACTCGGCCGGGACGACCTGCTCGCCCTCCCACGCTCCGCCGTCGAGCATGAGCCGGCCGATCTTGACCATGTCCTCCGGGATCAGCTTCAGCCCCCAGCTCCCGATGTTGTGCCCTTGCGCGTCGACCGGCCAGGCGCAGCTCGCCTCGTCGTACGAGGTCTGGTCCTCCGCCAGGGCGAGCGGTTCGGGTGCTGGGCCCGCGCAGGCGCCCAACGGGTCGAAGAGATGCTCTCGGGCGAACTGCATCGCAGACATCCCGGTCGCCCGGGTGAGGATCGCCGAGAGCAGGTGCACCCCGGCGTCGGAGTAGAAGAACTGCTCACCGGCCGGACCGGTCAGGCCTCGTTCGACGATCGCCGCGACAACGTCGTTCTCGGCCGTCACGCGGGGAAAGCTGAGAGGCAGCCCGGAGGTCATCGTCAGGAGCTGCTCGAGCGTGACGCCCGCGAGCTCGGGCTCCATGTCCGGCGCGTGCTCCGGCAGCAGCTCGGACAGCGTCTGGTCGACCGAGGTGAGGTGTCCTTCCGCCAGGGCGATGCCGACGAGGACCGACGTGACGCTCTTGGTGACCGAGAAGACGTTGTGCCCGGTCTCCGGTGTGGCGTCGTCGTACCGCTCGACCAGCGGTTCACCGCCCGCGACGACCAGGAACGCGCGCACGTCCTCGTAGCCGCGGTCGCTGGGGTCGTTGACGAACCTGTCCTCGACCGCGGCGGCAAGGGCGTCGGAGCCGGTGGGAGGCGTCGCGGTCTCGTCGGGGGACGGCGCCAGGGTCTCGACGCCGGTCGTGGTGTCGCCGTCGGGCTCGGCGGCGGAGGCGCAGGCCGTCAGCAGCAGGAGGAGGGCGGCAGCCGCCCGTAGCTCGCGCATCGCCACGCCCCGCGTCTGTGAGGAGTCGTGATGGCTCGATGATCCTCCTGCGACGGCCGCAAGTCGATGCCTTGCGGCGTCCACCGTCCAGGGCACAGTGACCACGACGGTCAACGGCCTCACCCTGGCGCGGGGGCCACGTCGGGGTGACGCCCGGGTGACGCCGCCCGGCCACGCTCGGCACATGAGCGGTTTCTCCGGCAGCCCCCGCACGCTCCGCGGCGCGATCGTGGCCGTGGACCCGCTGAGCCCGCTCTCCCGGCTGGTCATCTTCCAGTACAACCCCGACGAGGTCACCCGCGCGCTCACCCGGCGTGGCCCGAACACCGAGACGTCCGGCGGTGCCGCGGACGCGCACCGGATCTGGGGCGCCCCGGTCGAGAAGATCACGATGACCGTCGAGGTCGACGCCACCGACCAGCTCGCCGACTCCGACCCGGTCGCCGCGGTGAGCGGCATCGCCCCGCAGCTCGCGGCGCTGGAGATGCTCCTCTACCCGTCCAGCGCGCTGGTCATCGCCAACGCCGTGCTCCTGCAGGCCGGCACGATCGAGATCCTCCCCCCGCAGGGTCCGCTCACCGTGCTGGTCCTGGGTCCCGGCCGCGCCGTCCCGGTGCGGGTGGAGAGCATGACGGTCACGGAGCAGGCGTTCGACACGCTGCTCTTCCCCGTGCGGGCGACCGTGGCCCTGGCCGTGCAGGTCCTCAGCTACGACGACCTGCCCGTGACCGACCCCGGGTACGCCCTCTTCCTCGTGCACCAGGTCCTCAAGGAGACCATGGCCGTCGTCGGCGGGGTGACCGGCGCGGTGGACGCCCTCACCGGGGGGCCCTGATGGCCGGCCGGAGCCGCTACGACGGCCTGGAGGTCGCCGTCGTGGTCGTGGCGGACGGTGACGGCGAGCGGGAGGTCCGGTACCTGCGCCGTCGCCCGATCCCCGCGGTCGCCGCCGTGCCCCTCGCCCACCACCGGGTCCGGCCGGACGACCGCCTGGACCTGATCAGCGCCCGCTACCTCGGCGACCCGACGGCGTCCTGGCGGATCTGCGACGCGAACCGCGCCCTGGACCCGGACGAGCTGGTGGGCCCCCGGGCGGAGTCCAGGATCCTCGTGATCCCGACGCCGGGCGTGTGACGGCATGAGCGCGCCCGGGGTTCGCCTGAGCCTGCTGGCCGGGAGCACCATCCCGCTCCCCGTCCCCGGGGAGATCGCGGTGCGCCTGCGCGAGGTCGTGGTGACGGAGACCGACGACGAGCGATCGGCCTTCACCCTCACGCTCGACGCCGGCCGGTCGGGCCCTCTCGCGGCCCTGGACTCCCCGCTGCTGCTGGACTCACCGGTCGGTGTCGACGCCCGGGTCTGCCTGGTCGTCACGCTGGGTGCGGTGCCGACGGTCCTGCTCGACGGGATCGTCACCCGGGTCGAGCTGACGCCCGCCGAGGGGCCGGGATCCGCCACCCTCGAGGTCACCGGCGAGGACACGACCCTGCTGCTGGACCGGCAGGAGCGGGACGCCGAGTGGCCCGCCCTCGACGACTACCCCCAGGTCCTCGCCGTCCTCGCGCCCTACGCCGCGCAGGGCATCGTCCCGCTCGTGGTGCCGCCCGTGGACATGGACCCGCCGCTCCCGATCGAGCGGATCCCCACGCAGCACGGCACCGACCTCGACCATCTTGTCGAGCTCGCGCACCGGCACGGGTACGTGGCCTACATGGTCCCCGGCCCCGCCCCGGGCACCTCGAGCTTCTACTGGGGCCCGCCGGTGCGGGTCGGGCTCCCCCAGCCCGCCATCTCGGTGGACCTCGGTCCGCACACGAACGTCCTCGGCCCGCCGCGCTTCCGCCTCGACTCCCTCGCCCCGGCGAGCGTGACCGGGAGCGTGCAGGACCCGCGCACCGGGACCACCACCGCGGTGCAGGCCCGCACCCCGCTGCGGCCGCCGCTGGCCGCCGTGCCCGCATGGACCACCCTGGGCGGCGACCTCCGCGAGCGCCGGTTCCGGGACAGCGGCCTCTCGCCCGTCGCCGCCCAGGCGCGGGCGCAGGCCGAGGTGGACCGCAGCAACGACTGCGTCGTGGGGGACGGCACCCTGGACGGCGGTCGCTACGGCGGCGTCCTGCGTCCGCGGGCGCTCGTCGGCGTCCGGGGCGCCGGTTGGTCCCACGACGGCCTGTGGTACGTGCGGCGGGTCGTGCACCGGCTCCGGCCGGGGTCCTACGAGCAGGAGTTCACCATCGCCCGCGAGGGCTACGGCTCCACGGTCCCGGCGGTGGTCGCGTGAGCACCTTCTACGGCAAGTACCGCGGCGTCGTCAGGCAGAACGTCGACCCGCTCCTCCTCGGCCGGGTCCAGGTCTCGGTGCCGGCGGTCCTCGGCGACGGCGAGCTCAGCTGGGCCGAGGTGTGCGTTCCCTACGCGGGCAAGGGGGTGGGGCTCTTCGCCGTACCGCCCGTCGACGCCCACGTGTGGGTCGAGTTCGAGGCTGGCGACAGCCAGCGCCCGATCGTCGCGGGCTGCTACTGGGCGCCGGACGAGGTCCCCGCCGACCCGGCCGTGCCCGAGGTGAAGGTCTGGCGCACCGAGGGCGTCACGCTCACGCTCAGCGACCTCCCGGGCGCCGGCGGGCTCACCGTCGAGGTGGCCTCCCCCGCCGTCCAGACCCCGATGAAGCTGACCATGACCTCGGAGGGCATCGCCCTGTCCGTCGGCGCGTCCACCGTCGAGCTCACCGCGGCGAAGGTCTCGGTCAACGGCGGCGCCCTGGAGGTGATCTGATGGCCGGCAGCCTCGTGGAGCAGGGGGCGACCGTCACCTGCCCCCACCAGGGCCAGGCGAGCCCCGGCGCAGGCTCGCCGCGGGTGAGCCTGGACGGCGCGGCGGCCATCCTGCTGCCGACCCCGTGGACGGTTGCGAGCTGCACGCTGCCGCCGAACTCAGGCGGGCCGTGCGCGACGGCGTCCTGGACCGCGGGCACGACGCGGGTGACCTCCGGCGGGCAGCCGCTCGTGCTCAGCACCGGCACCTCCACCTGCGCGCCGACGGCGGTGCCGCTGCAGGTCACCCGCGCGCAGCAGCGGGTGATCGCGACATGACCCACGTCGCCTTCCCGCTCCGCCTCGACAGCCGCGGACGCACCGCCCTCGCCGACGACGAGGGCTACCTGCGCGGGCTGATCGAGCAGGTGCTCTTCACCCGGCCGGGCGAGCGGGTCAACCGCCCCGAGCTGGGTAGCGGCATCGACCGCCTCGTCTTCGACCCCGGCGGGGACGAGGTCGCCCGCACCACCCACGCGCTGGTCCACGGCGCCCTGCAGCAGTGGCTCGGCGACCTCCTGCGCATCGAGGAGGTCCGGGTGGAGGCGCGCGACGCGGTCCTCGACGTCACGGTGGTCTACCGGCCGCTGCGGGCACCGGCCGACGACCCGCGCCGGGCCCTGACCGTGCAGGGGCCGGCATGAGCGCCGCACCCCCGACCACCTTCGGTGCCGACGTCGACCGGGCGGCCCGGCGCCGCCTGGTGCTCGGCGTCACCGGCGGGCCAGGAGACCTCGAGGGCATCGACTTCGTCGAGGTGCTCGCCAACGCCCCCGGCACACCGGGCCACGTGCCCGGCGCGCCCCGGCAGCGCACCCTGCTGGTCCATCTGCTCAAGCGAGACGTCCCCGCCGGCTGGGACGCCGCCCGGGTCGCCGTCGTCGGCGGGGTACGGCACGACCCGGCCATCAACCCGGTCCGGGTGGCGTGGGCCGCACCGGCGGACGAGGTGGTCGGCGACGGCGCCCCGCCCCCGCCCGAGGCGCCGTGGGACGCCCTCGACCAGGCGCTGGTCACCGGTGCGGTGCCCGCCGACGACCGGGGCGGGGTCCTCGTGGTCCGCACCACCAGCAGCGGGGACCGGTCGGGCTACGTGCTGCGCCTGCTCGGGGCGGACGGCACCGGGCACCCGGAGGGCTTCGACGCGGTCCTGGCCGAGGCACCGGTGGTGTTCTCCGTCGACTGCCCGTCCGACCTGGACTGCGCCGTCGAGCCGAGCTGTCCCCCGGAGGCCGTCACCTCACCGCTGCTGGACTACCTCGCCCGGGACTACGACGCGCTGCGCGGCCGGCTCCTCGACCGGTTCGCCTCCCTGGTGCCCGGCTGGGACGACCGCAACCCCGCGGACGTCGCCGTCATGGTCATGGAGCTCTTCGCCCACCTGGGCGACCGGCTCGCCACCTGGCAGGACGCCGTCGCCGAGGAGGCCTACCTCGGCCGGGCCCGGCTGCGCACCTCCGTCCACCGGCACGCCCGGCTGCTCGACTACCGCGTCCACGAGGGGTGCGCGGCGCGGGTGCTGCTCGCGCTCACGACCGACACCGACGTCACCCTCCCGGCCGGCACCCCGGTCGCGGACAGCGTCCTCGACCCGGCCGCGCCGCCGGCGCCCGTGGATGCCGCGGAGGCGGGCGCGGTGGTCGTGCAGACCGCCGCTGGCGCGCGCCTGCGCGCGGTGCGCAACGCGATCGCCCTGTACCCGTGGGGCGATCCCGCCCACTGCCTGCCGGTCGGGGCGACGACCGCCTTCCTCGCGGCCGAGCACGGCGCTACCGGCCCCGCCCTCGCCCGCGGCGACCTCCTCGTGCTGGCCGACACGACGCGCGGCACCCTCGACGGCCACGGCGATCCCGGGCGGCGGCATGCCGTCCGCCTCGACCGCGACCCGGTGCCGCTGACCGACGAGGTCACCGGCGTGGCCGTCCTGCAGGTGCACTGGGCCGGCGGCGACGCGCTGCCGCACCCGCTCGTGGTCAGCGAGCCCGGCCCCGACGGCGGACCGGTCGTCCGGGCCGTCGCCCTCGCCAACGTCGTGCTCGCCGACCACGGCGCCACGGTGCCCGGCGAGGACCTCGTCGAAGGGTCACGGCCCCGCCGTGCCCGCCTCGCGCGCACCGGCCTGACGTTCGCCGACCCGGTCAGGCTCGACCCGCCCGTGGCGAGCGCGGCCGAGCTGCTCTCCCCCGACCCGGCCCGGGCGGCCGCGCAGCTCGTCCTGGACGACGGCCGACGGCGCTGGGAGCCGCGGCCCGACCTGCTCGCCAGCGACCGGCTGGCCGCGCACGTGGTGGCCGAGCCGGACGACGACGGGGTGACCTGGCTGCGCTTCGGCGACGGCGTCACGGGTCGGCGCCCGTCGGGCGCACCGATGCGCGCCTGGTACCGCATCGGCGGCGGCAGCCGCGGCAACGTCGCCGCCGACCGCCTCGTGCACCTCCTGCCCCGCGCCGACGGCTCGCCGCCGGTCCCGTCCGGGGCCGCCGTGACCGTGCGGAACCCGCTGCCGGCGACGGGCGGGACCGACCCGCAGCCGCTGGCCGAGGTGCGCGAGCTCGCACCGCTGGCGTTCCGTGCCCCGCTGCGGGCCGTGACGAGCAGCGACTACGCCGCCACGGCGATGCTCGACCCGGGCCTGCAGCGGGCGGTGGCCCGGCGCCGGTGGACCGGGTCCTGGTACGCCCAGGAGGTCACGATCGACCCCGTCGCGGCGCGCACCGACGACCCGGGCCTGCGCGAGTCGCTGCGGGCCGTCCTGGAGGGACGTCGGATGGCCGGGGTCGACGTCACCCTCGCCGGGCCCGTCCACGTCCCGCTGCTCATCGTCCTCCAGGGCTGCGCGGCGCCGGGTCATCACCGCACCGACGTCGAGGCGGGCCTGCGCCAGGTGTTCTCCGCGGGGGTGCGACCGGACGGGCGGCCCGGCTTCTTCCACCCCGACGCGTTCACGTTCGGCCAGCCTCTCTTCCTCAGCGACGTCGTCGCCGCCGCCATGGCCGTCACGGGCCTGTCCTGGGTGGAGGTCACCACCTTCGCCCGCCTGGACGCCCCGGAGGGCAGCGCCACCGCCCTCGCCGCCGGCCGGCTGGCGATGGCGCCGCGCGAGGTGCTGCGCTGCGACACCGACCCCGACAACCCGGAGATGGGCCGGGTCGAGGTCCGGGTGGGTGAGGGACGATGAACGACTGCGGGTGCGAGGTGCCCGACGCCGGCCCGGCCAACCCGCCGGGCGCGGACCGGCTGCGCCGTCGGGTCACGGCCCACTCCACCTCGCTCGCCCGGATGCGCGGCGACCTCGCGGCCGGCGCGCCGGGCCGGCCGGAGAAGCTGCGCACCCTCGCCCGCCATCCGGCCGACGACCCCGCGATCGCGCTCCTGGACACGTGGGCGCTCGTCGCCGACGTCGTGACGTTCTACTCCGAGCGGATCGCCCAGGAGGGCTTCCTGCGGACGGCGACCGAGCGACGCTCGGTGCGCGAGCTCGCCCGCACCCTCGGCCACGAGCTGCGCCCGGGGGTGGCCGCCGAGGTCGACCTCGTGCTGGAGGCGCAGACCGCTCCCGGGGCGCCGGCGGTCGTGACCGTGCCCCGGGCCACGCCCGTGCGCAGCGTCCCGGGAGCCGGCGAGCTCCCGCAGATCTTCGAGACCGGCACCGACCTCGAGGCCCGCGGCGTCTGGAACCACCTGCCGGTGCGGGCGTCGGCGCCGCAGGAGCTCGCCCTCGGCACCGCCGAGATCTGGCTGCGCACCCCGACGACGCCCGTACGACCGGGCGACACGGTCCTGGTCGTCGGCGACGAGCGGGTCGCCTACGCCGCGCTCGCCCCGGCGGACCGCCCCCCGTTCGCGGACTGGGCCGAGACCTGGGCGGCGCGACGGGTGGTGGCGGTGACCGCCGAGCCGGACGGCCGGACCGGCTGGGTACGGCTGGACCTGGACCGACCGCTGGGCCACACCCCGGACCGGCCGCTCGTCCCGCAGAAGCACCCCCGGGTCCACCTGCTCACCGAGCGCACCCGGGTCTTCGGCCACCAGGCGCCGGACCCGAGCCTGCTCGTCACCGAGGACGGCGGTCCGCCGGGCGCCTCGCCGGTCCCCGACCTGCGGGAGGACCCGCGGGAGGACCCCGCGCCCCCGACCCGGAAGAGGTGGGTCTGGGACGGCATCGATGCATTCGACCCGGCGGACGTCGTCGAGCTCGACGGCGACCACCCCGGCGTCGTCGTCGGCAGCTGGCTGGTGCTCGAGGAGCCCGACCACGCGGCGGCGGTGCAGATCGTCGCGGCGACTCCGGACGGTGCCGCCCGGTGGGGGCTGGCCGGCCCCGTCACCCGTGTCCAGGTCGACCTCGCCGAGCAGCTAGGGGCGCTGACCCCCCGGCGCGTGAAGGTCCACGGCACGTCCGTCGCGCTGCCTGCCGAGGAGGTGCCGCTCACCGGGCCGGTCACCGGCACCCCGGTCCTGCAGGTGCCTGCCACCGACCCGCCGCTGCCGCCCGGCCGCGCGGTCCTCGTCGAGGGCACGGACGCCGCCGACGGTCAGCGTCGCACCGAGCTCGCCGCCGTCGTCTCCTGCGCGGCGGGCCCGGGCGCGGAGTGGATGACCCTGACGCTGGACCACCCGCTCGTCCACGGCTACGCCCCGGCGAGCCTCGTGGTGCACGGCAACGTCGTCACGGCCACGCACGGGGAGTCGGTGGCCCAGGTGCTCGGCAGCGGGGATGGCCGCACCGACTTCGCGGAGGTGCGGCCGCGTCGTGGGCCGCTGACCCACGTGCGCTCCACCACGCCCGGCGGCACCCGGGCGGAGCTGACGGTCCGCGTCGACGGCGTCGCCTGGCAGCAGGTCCCCGGGCTCGACGCCGCCGGCCCGCAGGACCGCGTCTACGTCCTGCGGCACGAGGAGGACGCCCCGCCCCGGGTGGTGTTCGGCGACGGCAGCCACGGCGCCCGGCCGGCCGCGGGCGAGGAGAACATCACCGCCGCGTACCGGGTCGGCATCGGTGCCGAGGGCGCGGTCGGCGCCGACCAGGTCAGCCAGCTCGTGCGTCGCCCGCTGGGGCTGCACGCGGTGACCAACCCCGCGCCCGCCCACGGCTGGGCACCGGCGGAGACGCTCGAGGACGCCCGCCGGGGCGCCCCGCTGCTGGTGCGGACCCTCGACCGCGTCGTCTCGGCGGCCGACCTCACCGACTTCGCGCACGGCTACGCCGGGGTCGGGCCCGCCCGCACCGACACGGTCTGGGACGGGCGGCGCACCCGGCTCGTCCTGACCGTGCGGGGCGTCGACGCCACCGACCCGGGGCCGGCCCTCCTCACGGACCTGGCGGCCGCCGTCGAGCAGGTCCGCGACCCCGGGACTCCGGTGCACGTGCTCGTCGGCGACGTGCTCGACCTCGGCGTCTCGGTGCTGGTCGAGCACGACCCCGCGTACGAGCGGGCCGACGTCGAGGCGGCCGTCCGGTCGGCGCTGGCACACGCGCTCGGGCCACCCGCCCGGGCCTTCGCCCGACCGGTGACCGCCGCGGAGGCGCTCGTCGTCGTGCGCGGCGTGGCGGGCGTGCTTGCCTGCACGATGCCCGTGCTCACAGACCTCGGCGGCACCGACCCCTCCCCGGTCGTGCTGCGCGCCCGGCCCGGCCGGTACGACCCCGCCGTCCCCGGCCCGCTGCCCGCCGAGCTGCCGGCGCTGGCCACCGACGTCGTCGTGATCGGGGTGATGACATGAGCACCGCCGACCGGCTGCTCGACCTGCTCCCCGTGCACGTGCGAGCGCGCGACGAGGCCACCGGCGGACTCCTGCGGGCGCTCCTCGACGCCGCCGGGCACGAGCTGGAGGTCCTCGAGGACGACCTCGACGCGCTGTACGCGTCGTGGTTCATCGAGACGTGCCCCGAGTGGGTGGTGCCCTACCTCGCCGACCTCGTCGGGGTCGAGGACCTGCCGCCCGACCTGTCCGGGGGCCCGGGCGGTCTCGGCGGTGCCGCGGCCGGCGCGGCACTGAGCCGGCGGGCGTTCGTCGCCAACACCCTGGCGTACCGGCGGCGCAAGGGCACACCGGGCGCCCTGGAGCAGGTGGCCCGGGACGTGACGGGCTGGCCGGCGCGCGTGGTCGAGCTCTACCGCCTGCTCGCGACCTCGACGCACTCCCGGCACGTGCGCCTGGACCGGCCGGCCACCGCCTCCCTGCGCGACGCCGACGCGCTCGACCTGCGGAGCGGCGCCCGCGGGGCGCTCGAGTCGCTCGCGCACAGCGCCGAGGTGCGACGCATCGCGACCGGGCGGGGGCGCTACGGCATCCCGAACGTCGGGGTCTTCCTCTTCGGCGACCGGGCCAACGCCTTCGCGGCGCAGCGCGACGAGGTCGCCTGGCCGGAGGCGACGCCGACCCCGGCGGGCTGGGCCGTGCACCCGCTCGGCCTGGACACCCCGCTCTTCGCGGTCCCCGCCGAGCAGCACGTGGACGCCCTCGCGCGGGAGGAGGAGCTGCCGGTGCCGCTGCGCCCGCGCCGCCTGCTCGCCCTGCTGCGCGCGGCCCGCGCCGCCGGGGCCGACCCCGAGACCCTGCCCGTCGGCGTCCAGGTGGACGACGACGACCCGCTGGAGCCGGTCCGGGTGCGGGTGTGCCGCCTGGAGGACCTGGCCACCGTCCTCGGCAGCGACCCGCCCGCCGCGCTGCCTGGCTGGCAGGCCATGGTCGACACCGTCACCGGCCGGGTGCACACCTACCTCGACGGCAGCCCGGCCACCCCGGACCGCGTGCGGGTGCTGCACGCCTACGGCTCGACGGCGGACATCGGTGCGGGCCCGTACGACCGCACCGGCGTCCACGAGGACCTCCTGCAGTCCCAGGGCTACGTCGGCGACGGCGGCGGGGCCGCGGTGCGCGCACAGGTGGCGGTCGGTCCCGCGCTCGGTCTGGCCGACGCCCTCGCCGCGGCCGAGGCCGAGTGGACTGCCCCCGGCTCCCCCGCCGGCGGCACCTACGTGGTCTCGGTCGGCGACAGCGACCGGCACGTCGGCGACCTCGCGGTGCACGTGCCCACCGCGACCCGGCTGGTGGTCGTCGCCGCCGCGTGGCGCGGGCGGACGCTGCCGCTGGGCGACGTCGTGCCGCCGGTGCCCGGGGTGTACGGCACCGAGGGGCTGCGCCCGGTCGTGGTCGGCGACCTGCGAGTCACCGGCGACCCGGGCAGCGCCGTCCTCCTCGACGGGCTGGTGGTCACCGGCGACGTGGTCGTCGGCCCGGGTGACCTCGGCGACCTCACGCTCGGCCAGTGCACCGTGGCGGGGGTGCGGGTCGAGGCCGCCGCCGAGCCGAACGAGAACTGCCGAGTGCGCCTCGTGCGCTCCCTGGTCGGACGCGTCGTCCTCGCCGGCACCGTCCCCGCCCTCGACCTGGTCGACGCCGTCGTCGACGCCCCGGCGGGGACCGCGGTGGACGCCTCCGGGACGCACCTGTCGGTGTCCGGCGCGACCGTGCGCGGCACGGTCGGGGTCCGGGTCCTCGACGCGTCGTCGGCGATCCTGGACGGCACGGTCACCGCCGAGCACCGCCAGACGGGCTGCGTGCGCTTCAGCTACGTGGGTCCGGGGTCGAGGGTCCCGCGCCGCTACCGGTGCGTCCCGGGCGCCGACGGGGCACCCGCACCGCGGCCGGTCTACGCCGCCCAGGACGCGGGCTCCCCCGGCTACCTGGCGCTGTCGCGGGACTGCTCGCCCCTGATCGCGGCCGGCGGCGAGGACGAGTCCGAGATGGGCGCCCACCACCACCTGCACCGCCCGCAGCGCCTGGCCGCGGCCGGGCGCCTCCTGGCGCCCTACGTCCCCGTCGGCCTCGAGACCGGAATCTTCAGGAGCTGACATGCACGGCGACTTCACGCGGTGGACCCACCGGCCCGAGGACCACAACCGCTCGGTCCTGCTCCAGCAGGGTCGGGTCCTGCTCGACGCCGACTGGAACGAGCAGACGGCGATCACCGCGCACCACGACGAGACCCGCACGCTCGACGTCGTCGGCCGCACCGGGACGCGCGCCCCCACGGACGGCAGCCCCGGGGCGTTCGCGCTGGTCGGGCCGGACGGTGCCAGACCCGCCGGCCGGCCGTGGGCCGAGCTCTTCGTGGTCCCGGGCCGCTACTACGTCGACGGCGTCCTGTGCGAGAGCGGCGACGCCCCCGACCCGGGCTGGCCGCTGGCCGGCCAGCCGCACCTGGGGACCGGCGAGGACGGGAGCACCACGCTGCCCGAGCCGGAGGTTCCGGACGGCGAGGAGCGGCGTCACGCGCTCTACCTCGACGTCTTCACCCACCACGTCACCGCCGACGAGGAGCCGGCGCTCGCCGACCCGGCGCTGGGCGGGCCCGACACCACGACCCGGGCCCGCACCGTCTGGCAGGTGCGCACCGCGGAGCTGGACGAGCAGCGGTGCTCGGACCTGCGCGACCCCGGGTGGCTGCGCCCGCAGCCGCCCACCATGGTCGCCGCCCTGGAGGTCAAGGCGGGGTCGGACGACCCGTGCCAGATCACCGCCGTGCAGGGGTACGAGCTGCTCGAGAACCAGCTGTACCGCGTCCAGGTGCACGACGGCGGCGCCGCGGCGACCTTCCTGTGGTCGCGGGAGAACGGCAGCGTCGTCGCCCGGCTGCTCTCCATCACCCCGCCGACGGCGAGCAACCCGGACGCGGTCCTGGCGCTGGACCGGCTCGGGCGTGACGACGCGCTGTCCTTCCACGCCGGCGACGTCGTCGAGCTCACCTCGACCGCCTGGCAGCTGGGCGGGCGGCGCGGGTTCCTCACGTCGGTCACCGCGCCGGACGGGCTCGACCTCGCCGTCGCCTGGCCGGCGGGCGCGCCCACCCTCGACGACCTCGGCGACCACCCCCTCGTGCGGCGCTGGGAGGGCGGCCCGCTGCCGCTGCAGGCGGAGCCCCAGGAGCTCGAGGGCGGGATCCTCGTGTCCTTCCCGGTGATGGGCGAGCCGCGCACCGGCGACCACTGGCTGGTCCCGGCGCGCACCGTCCAGGTGGCCTGGGGGGTCGGTGCGGTCAGCGGCACCATCGAGTGGCCAACCCTCGACGACGGCAGCGGGGCGCCGCTGCCGCCCGCCGGCCCGGTGCACCACGTCGCTCCGTTGGGCATCCTCAGCGGCACCGGCGGCGCCTGGACCCTCGACTCCGACTGCCGGGACCTCTTCCCGGCCCTGACCGACCTCGTGTCGCTGGACCTGGTGGGCGGGGACGGGCAGGAGGCGATGCCCGGCGACCCGCTGCCCCAGCCGGTCCGGGTCGTCGTGCGCCGCGGCGGGCTGCCCGTGGCCGGCGCCACCGTGCGCTGGACCGCCGAGCGCGGCGGCATCGACCCGGCGACGCCCGCCGCCGACCTCGAGGCCGACGTGGTCACCGGCCCGGACGGCCTGGCGACGATGCGCTGGCGCCTGGGCAGCGCGGCCGGCGACCCGACGACCCAGACCCTGCGGGCCCGCCTGGTCGACGACCACTTCGACGACGTCGGCGCGTCCGTCGTGGTCACCGGCCGCCTGTCCGTCGCGGCGCAGGTGCAGTGGGACCCGGCCTGCGACCGGTTCGGCCGCACCCGCACGGTCCAGGACGCGCTGGAGCTGATCGTCACGACCCCCGAGCTCCGCCTGCTCGGCGGGGACGGTCAGACCGTGCCCCGGCGCGGCGCCTTGGTTCCCCGTCCCGTGCGGGTGGTCGTCGACAGCGCGTGCGGGCCGGTCACCGACGTCGAGGTGCAGGTGCGCGCGGGCGAGGACGGGCTGATCCAGCCCGCCGCCGAGGACGAGCCCACCCCCGAGACCCTGGAGGGCACCGGCAGCCGTGAGGGTTCGTTCCGCCCGGGTGCCGACGGTGTCGTGAGTCTGTGGTGGCAGCCCGGGTTCGGCGACCTGCGCTCCGCCGTCGTGGACCTGTCCCTGAAGGAGGCGGCACCGGTCCGGGTGACCGCCCAGATCGCGGCTGCGGGTGCACGACGTCCCGGGGTGCACATCACCGGGCTCGCCCTGAGCACGGGGGCACCGTTCGAGAACGACTCCGACCTCACCGGGGCGGACCTGGCCACGGGGATCGTCGTCAACCTCGACGCGCCCGTCGCGCAGCGCTCGGTGCAGGGCAAGCCGGTGGTGCGCGTCGAGCTCGACTTGCCGTGGCCGCACGGTCCCGACGGCGACATCTGGGCCCAGCAGATGGTCGCCTTCCGTACCGTCGAGCTCGCGGCGGAGTGGAACGCCGACGGGCCGCTCATCGTCTGGCGCCCGGCGGACCTGACCCGGCGGTGGCTGATGGAGCAGCTGTGGACGATGCTCGCCGAGCTCGGCCGCGAGCCGCCGCTGACCGGCCGCTTCGTCCTCGAGGGCTGGGCCGTCGTCCACGAGCAGGACGAGTCCCAGCACGTCAACACCCACGCCGACGCGGTGCTCGTCGGCCCCCGCACCCGGCTGCGGCTGCCGACCGACGACGAGGTCGCCGGCGGCACCTTCGTCCAGTGGTTCCGGCTCTCCCAGCAGACCCAGGAGGACCGGCTGGTGGTGGTGCCGCAGGTCGTCGGGACGCCGCTGGACCAGGCGCGCGAGCTCCTGGCACGCACCGACCTCGGTGTGGGGCGGGTCCGTCAGCAGGTGGCGGTCGGGGTGCCGCGCGGGACCGTGATCGCGGCGGAGCCCACGCCGGGGACGCGCGTGCCGGTCGGCACGGCCGTGAACCTGACCGTCGCGATGACGCGCATCAT
Source organism: Georgenia subflava (assembly GCF_009193155.1). Lineage (GTDB taxonomy): Bacteria > Actinomycetota > Actinomycetes > Actinomycetales > Actinomycetaceae > Georgenia > Georgenia subflava. Next base: position 468,181 of record NZ_VUKD01000004.1, on the reverse strand, counting down.
CCCCGACGACCCGTTCGACCCCATCGACCCGGGACGGCCTGTCCCGGTCGACCCGGTGCGGCCCATCCGGGTGCCCGTGCCCGACGTCACGCGGATGACCCGGGCGCGGGCGGAGCGGCTGCTCGACGAGGCGGGCCTGGTGGTCGAGCTCGCCGAGGAGACCAGCGAGGAGGTCCGCCGCAACAGCGTGGTGGGCACCGACCCACCGGCGGGCGCCGAGGCGGAACCGGGCGCCACGGTGGTGCTGCGGGTCTCGACCGGACGGGGGTAGAGCCGGACGGACGGCACGCCGACGGCACGACCAGAGCGGGCGCCGCCGGCTAGCCACGGTCCGGGCGGACCACCGCACGGCTCCCCGGCGCGAGGGGCGCCACGATGCCCGCGCCGTCCGGCGCGAGGCAGAAGACGACCAGGTGCACCAGCTCGGTGGGAGTGGGGTCGCGTCCCCACTCGCGGCGGTACTGCCCCACCACCGCCTCCAGGGCCGAGGCGAGTGCCTGACGCAGCGCCGGCACGGGGCTCCCCTGCTCCGACGACTCGTCGCCGAGCGAGACCTGGACCCGGGCGTCGTCGCCGAGGGCACCGGTGATCCCCTCGACCACCGTTGCGAGGAGGTCGGGGACCGGGACGACCTCCGCCAACGACTCCGCAGCGGCCTGGTTCAGGGCCGCACCGAGCGCGTCGGCCGGGCCGTCGCCGAGCCAGGCCCCGTCGGCGAGCTCCCACCAGGACATGCTTCTCCTCCTCGCTCTGGGAGTCCTCAGGAAGGGCAGTATGGGGCGAGGACCGGATTCTCCCGGATCCGTCGCAGGACCTCGTCCCGGTGGATCTCCCGGGTGATCTGCTCGCGCCGGTTCATGAGCGACTCCTCGCCGCCGACGAACGTGCGCTCGTAGTCGATGTTGTGCTGCTCGAGGTAGTCGGCCAGCGCCTGGTCGGGGATCCCGCTGACCGCCACCTCCAGGTCCACCGCCCGCATGAACTCGAAGAACCTGCGCCGTTGCGTCTCCTTCAGGGTGAGCGGTCGACGGAGGGCGACGGCGTCCAGCACCGCGATCTCCGCCTCCGCGAGGGCACGGTGCTGCCCCTGACGGGTCTCCGCGCCTTGGTCCGTCTGCCCGATGTAGACGAGGCCGGGGTAGGCCGGGTTCGTGCCGCGGTACACCACCCACGGGCCGTCGAAGCCTAGGTCCACGCCCTGGTTGTGGACGAGGATCCCGGGACCGACGAAGTAGGACGCGCTACCGGCGACGGTGAGGTTCCAGCTCTCGGTGTCCAGCCCGTCCTCGAACGAGACGCCGGTGACCTCGACGGTTCGGCCGTCGGCGGAGCGGACCTCGTCCCCGACCTCGAGCCGGCGCGCCTCGACCCAGCCGGCGCCGGGGACGTCGAACCGGTGCCGGCCGGTGACCCGGACGGCTGCCCCGCCGACGTCGAGCACGTACCAGTGCGCCGTGCGGTTGCGGTGCACCGCCGTGACCGTGCCGGTCACCGTGGCGGCGCGGGCCCGGTCGTAGGTGCGGACCCGGTCCCCCGGGGCGAGCTCGGCGATGGGGCGGACGCCGTCGGGGACGTGGACGGGTGTGCTCGGGTGGAAGCACGGGATCGGGGCACGCGACTGTGGGTCGAGCAACGTCTCGAAGCGGGCCTGTCGGCGTTCGGCGGCCCGGAGGTCGTCGGCGATGTCCCCCAGGGAGCGGAGCTCGTCACGGCTGGCTCTCGCCTCCTCGCGACGGCGGACCAGCTCGCGCAGCTGCGCGGTGCGCTCCGCGCTCGACGGGGCGCGCGCCACCGCCGCACGCTCCGTCTCGATCCGGTTGACCTCGTCGTTCCACCGGTGACGCTCGGCCCGCTCGGCGCGCAGCCTGTCCACGTCGGCGCTCGCCTGGTCGCGCGCACGTTGCAGTCCCTCGACGGTGCCGAGGTCGGCCGCCGCTCCGGCGGCCGGTCGTGGACCGCCCGCCGGCCGTGCCGCCGGCGCCTCCTGCGGTGCCTCCTGCGCCACCTCGGGCGGTGCGCGGGGCTCGCCCTCGGGTCGGGCGGTGCCGCCGCCGGTGGTGTCCTCCTGGGCGACGTAGCCGCGGCCGGCGCGCAGGGAGTCGACCTCCCCCTCGTACCTGGCGAGCTGTTCCTCCAGGGCGGCGATCTCCCGGTCGATCGCCTCGACCTCGGCGCGGGCGGCGGCGGGGTCGGTGGTCATCCGGTCGGCCCGCTCCTGCACGGTGCGGCGCTGCCCGGTCAGCTCGTCGATGATCGAGGTGAGCTTGGTGATCTCTGCGCGCGCTTCGAAACCTGCCGACCCGTAGGGCGGGTAGCCGGTCAGGAGCGACCGGGCACGGTCGACCAGCCGGAGGAGGCGGCCGAGCGGGCCCTCGAAGCGGCGCAGCATGCGGATGGTCGCCAGGTGGCGCCGGATGTCGGCCGGGCCCGCCTCGCGGCCGACCACCACCCGCAGGTCGCCGTCCTCGCCGTAGTGCACCCGCACGGTGTTGCCGCCCAGGCCTTCGCCGGCGTGGATCGGCACGCGGTCCGCCAGGTCGCCGAGTGCGTCCTGCAGGGCCTCCCACTCGGCAGGTGTCCTCTCGGGCGCGGCGGGGCCCTCCCGGTGGGCCGTCGGGCTCTCGGCCTCACGTCGCTGCGTCGCACCACCCTCGGCCGCGGTCTCTGTCGGGGCCGCGGGGGTGCGGGCGGCAGGGTCCCCAGGGCGGGCGGCGGGGCCGGTGGGTCGGCCCGCGACGTCCGTCCGTGGGCCCGGAGCGTCCCCTGGTCGTCCGGCGTCCCCTGGCCGGCCGGCGTCCCCCGGTCGTCCGGCGACATCTGTCGGCCGGGGCGCGGTGTCCGTGTCCGGACGGACCGCGGGCTCGCCGGTGCGGGGGGCCGAACCGGGCCGCTCGAGCACGGCCTCGCCCACGCGGCCGATGACGGCGGTCGCGCCCAGGGTCAGCGCCTGGGTCGTGATCGCCTCGGTGTAGACGCGGGACGCGGCGGTCTGCACCCGCTCCAGCACCTCGGTGCGCCGGCGGCGCAGGTCCCCCAGGGCGGGGTCGGAGGCGTTGACCGCGCTGATCCGCTCGATCTCGGCGTCGAGCGCGGCCAGCTCGGTGATCCCGCCCTCCCGCAGCGTGCGGATCTGCAGCTCGGCGTCCTCGTGGAGCAGGTAGGACATCCCGGCCAGCTGGGCGACGTCGACGACCCGGTAGGTCCGCGCACCGATCGTCACGAACCGGCCGGCCTTGCCGACGACGGGCACCAGGTCGAGGCCGAGCATGAGGAGCTCGACGGTGGTCCGCTCCGCCGTCAGGGTCCCGCGGCGCAGGTCGTCGGAGATGTTGTGCGCCACGGACGCCGCGTTGTAGGCGAGCCCCAGGCCGATGCCGACGAGCGCCGTCGGCGGGAACAGGGTGAGCAGGGTGGCGAGGATGTTCACGCCGAGGGACACCCCTGGCGAGAAGGCGACGTCCGTGACGTCCTGCTCCAGCGTGTCGGTCACGCGCTCGAACCGCACGAAGCGGTCCGTCCACGCGCCCGACGCCTCGTCCCACTGCTGGAACGCCAGGCTGACCCGCCCGTTGGGGTACACCTGCGTGAGGTCGACGAAGAGGCCCTCCATGACCTCGGCGAAGGTCCTCCCCGACCGGGTCAGGTGGTAGTGGCGGGCCTCGAGCAGCTGGCTCTGGTCGAGGATGTGCCCGTGGTAGCGCAGCTCGTCCCCCGTGCCGCTGGTGGTGAAGTAGGTGACGAGCGTCAGCGGTGCGCTCGGGACGCCGTGGGTACGGCTGGCGAAGAACCCTCGGCTGGGGACCGCGCGGGTGGTGGTGTCGGACGCCAGGCGGTCGAGCTCGGCGACCGTCTCGCCCACGCGGTCACGGCGCTCACGGATGGCGTCGAGCGCGCCCTCGTGCCCCCGACCGCCGTAGTCCGCCTCCAGCTCGGCGAGCCGGGTGAGCTCGGCCTCGAGCTGCGCCTTCCGTCGGGCGAAGACCACCGGCGACTCGGCCGCTGCGGCGGCCGTGAGCCGGCCCTCGGACCGGGTCCCGACGGCGTAGCCGCTCGACGCCTGGCCCGCGACGGTCTCGGCGAGCGGCAGCAGGCGCGGGGCGGCGACGGCCAGCGGCACTGCGACCGCCAGGGCGAGGTCGCGTTCCTCGTCGGCGGCGATCTCCGCGAACTCGAACTCCGCCGTCGTCTCGTCCGCGCCCCAGCCCGGTGCCGCCTGTGCCCGGAGCTCCTCCAGGACCGTGGCCTCCGTGACGACCTCCACCGTGGACCTGATGTGGGCCGGCAGGTAGAAGTTGTGGTTGACGAAGGCGTGCACCTCGTAGATCCCCGGCTCGGTGAAGGTCACCTCGAAGATCCGCTCGTTGAGCACCCCGTGCGGACGGACCTCGATGTACCGCGTGACGTCGTCCTCGACGACCCGCCCGGGGGTGCCGTCCGGGGCCGGGGCGGCCCGGGCGTACCAGTGGATCGCGACGTGGGGGACGCGGAACGCGTCGACGGCGTCGGTGGTGCGGAAGGTGAAGTGGGCCTCCAGGCCGGGCACGAGCCGGTCGGGGTTGAGGATCTCGCCGTGCACCGGCCGCGGGACGATCGGCTCCTCGGCCCTGCCCTCGTCGAAGTCGGTGCCGATGGACGCGGCGGACGCGCGCCAGTCGAGGATCTCGCGCGCGGACTCGATGACGTCCCGCACGGTCGCTGCCGTCGACGGTGCCCCGGGTGCGGCCGTCCTGGCCGCGCGGATCTCGGCGACGACCTCCGCCCGGTCCTCGCTCTGCGCGAGCTCCAGCAGCGCCTCGACGTCGGAGGTGGTCAGCGGTACGGGCGTCTCGGCGGAGGACTGCTCCCCGGCGACCCCCAGCTCGTCCATCAACGCACTGAGGATCTCGAGCTGTCCGACCGTGACGCCCGGTGGCAGGGTGACCGTCCCGCCCCCGGCGAGCGGCACCACCGACCCGTGCTCACCGCCCTCCCCCTGGCGCCCGACGTAGCCGCGGTAGGTCGCCTCGCCGAAGAGGTCGGTCATGCTCTCGGCGTTCAGTCCACCGGTCCACACCCCGGTCTCGGCGGCGAGCCCACGCCGGACCACCTCGACCAGGAGGTGCCGGGACTGCGGGACGACCGGGCCCCCGACGGTCCGCTCGAGGGTCTGCACCACCCGTTCGGCGGCCGCATCAGCCGCCGGCACGTCCGCCGAAGGGTCGGCGGTGAGCGTCCCGTCGGCCGGCGCCTGCGGTGCGAGGTGGACCATGTCGACGAGGATCCGGATGCCTCCGTCGGCGAGGTAGGTGATGAAGATCGGGGCCTGGGGCGGCAGCCCGATGATCTCGAACACCGAGCTGCCGACCGGGACCTGGGCCTCCTCGACCCCCCAGCTCTCGGGGCTGAGCTGGATGGCGAGGCCGTCCATGCCGGCCAGAGCGCGCGCGGGGTCCGTCCACGGGAGTGCGGCGAGGAGGCCCCGCAGGACCGGTTCCAGAACCCGGGGGTGCTCGGAGCCGTGGATCAGAGTGGTCCCCCGCGGCACGCCCTGCGCCACCAGCCAGGACGGTCGGATCACCAGCAGCGGTCGCTTGGACGTGCCGGTCCAGCGGAACCCCTCGTCCGCGGCGAGGACCGCGCTCGGTTCCAGGGTCGCGGTACCCACCTCCTGGCGGTGGATGTACCAGGTGGTGTCCTGACCGGCCCGTGTCGTCCGCAGCGGCTCCGCCGCCCCGCCTGAGAGAGCGTGCCGTGCCGCCTCCTCCTGAGCCCCGGCGGGGTCGGCGAGCAGGAAGGTGGCACCGTCCACGGCCGCCGGGTCCGGGCCGGCGGGGCTGTGGCGGACGTGCACGAGCTCGTGGGCCAGCAGTGCCAGTCCCTCGGCTGTGGCGGGGCGGTAGCGCCCGGCCCGGAAGCCGAGATGGTTGCCCACCGTCCAGGCGTTCGCGCCGACGGCCCGGGCGGCCCGGTCCGCCGGGGCGTCCGTGTGGACCCGCACCCTGCCCAGGTCGTACCGCAGGTGCGGCGGCAGGGCGGCGCCGACGTCCGCGCCGGCAGGACGGCCGGGCTCCTTGACCGCGGCGGCGACCGCCGCGGCCCGGGGGTCGGCGCTCTCGTGCGCCCGTGGGGCGTCACGCCGGTCACGGTCCTGGGCGCGGACCTGTCCCATCAGGGCCTGCTCCCGGGGCTGCCGGCCGCAGCAGGACCGACCGTGGCGGCGGTGCGACCGGACTTCGACAGCTCCCACCTGGCTGCGCGGCGCACGTGGTCCTCGGAGACCGGCTCGCCGTCGTCGGCGGCGAGGTAGCTCGCCGTCAGGGCGGCGGCCGTGATCCCGCCGCCAGGGAGGTCGATGGCGGCCAGCCGGGCCGGGTCCAGGCCCCGGGTGGGCGTCGACGGCGGGAAGGCCCGCTGCCACAGCGCCACCCTGGCGGCGAGGTCGGGGTATGGGAAGGTGACGAGCACCCGCAGACGCCGGAGGAAGGCCTGGTCGATCGCGGACCGGGCGTTCGTGGTGAGCACGGCGATGCCCCGGAAGCTCTCCAGCCGTTGCAGGAGGTAGCCGACCTCGACGTTGGCGTACCGGTCGTGGCTGTCGTGGACCTCGGTACGCCGCCCGAACAGCGCGTCGGCCTCGTCGAAGAGCAGGACCGCCGCGCAGTCCTCGGCGGCGTCGAAGACCCGTTTGAGGTTCTTCTCGGTCTCGCCGATGTACTTGTCCACGAGCTGGCTCAGGTCCACCCGGACGAGATCGAGGCCGAGGTCGCCGGCGATCACCTCCGCGGCCATGGTCTTGCCCGTGCCGCTCGGGCCGGCGAAGAGCGCCGTCGCGCCCTGCGAGCGGGACGACCGGGCCGCGAGACCCCACTGGTCGAGCACCCGGGTACGGTGCCGGACGGCGGCGACGAGCGCCCTGAGCTGAGCCCGCTGGGCCTCCGGGAGGACGAGGTCGTCCCAGCCGGCTCGTGGGGTGACGGTCTCGGCAAGGCCGTCGAAGTGCGGGCGCGACCGCTCCCGGCAGGCGTGCCAGAGGGTGGTGCCGGCAGCGGTCTCCCTGGCGGCCTCCTCCAGGTCGCCGACCGGCAGGTCGAACACACCGGCCACCTCGTCGAGGACCTCCTCGGCCACCGCGGCGCCGTGCCGGCGCAGGGCAACGGTCAGGACCTCCCGTCGTTCCCGCGGCTCGAGGCGGGGCACCTCGACGGGCACGGCGCGGGGCCATGCCCGGGGCGGACCGCCGTCGAGCAGGACGAGGGGCGTGCCGCAGCCGACCAGCGCCCGGGCGATCCCCGGTGCGTCCTCCGCGCGCGCGTCCGAGAGGTCGACGGCCCACGCCGTCGCCGAGAGCACGGACTCGCGTCCGAGGAGCCGGACGAGGCGAGCGCGTCCGGCTGCGTCGGGTGGCAGGTCAATGCCGGCGAGCTCGCGCAGCTGCATCCCGACCAGCGCCGCCGCCGCGGCGGCCACCGTGCGCAGGTTGCCCGGCTGCGGTCCGTGGAGCACCGCCGCGCGGTCCCCTCGCCAGGCCTCCACGACCTCCCGCGCCCGCACGAGCAGGGAGCGCGGCAGGTCAGGCACCGGCGGGGCCGGCCAGCTGAGCATCGCCAGCTCGGGATCGACGTCCCCGGCTCCCGCGAGGTGGTGCAGGACCCGTTCGTCGACGACGAGCGGGCTCGCGGTCGGCGCGGACGGCTCGGCGGGCCGCACGAGGTCCCAGCGACGCAGCGGCCCTGTTGGGGTCAGCGCACTCCAGTGGGCGCCGTCGAGCAGTGCGAGGGCCGCGCCGAAGGTGAGGCGCGCGCCGCAGCCCGCTGCCACCAGGTCGTCGGCCGTCTCGGCCACTAAGTCCGGGCCGGCCGCCAGGAGCAGCACGTCGCGCTCGAACGGGGTGAGCCGCGCCGCCTCGACCACCGAGTCGAGCGTGCTGGCCAGCCCGAGCTCGCGACGGGCGTGCCGGAGCGACTCCAGCGCCGCGCCGGCCGGGTCGCCCCGTATCCGCGCCCGCAGGAGGGCGAGCTCGGCCACCACGACGTCGCGGTTGCGCTCCTCGACAGGACGCGGGTGCACAGGTGCGCCCGTGCGCCCGTCAATGGGTCCGTCGGCGCGTCCGTCGGCGACGCCCCCATCGGGCGCGAGCTGGGTGCGTGCGCGGCCGTCGGGCGAGTGCACTGCGGACGCCCGCCCGACTCGCTCGTCCGCAGTCGACAGGCGCTGTGACGGGTCGGTGATCACGGCAGCTCCACGGACGGGCTGCCGTAGGTGTCGCCGTCCAGCTCCGGCAGGCTCTCGACGCCGTCGACCGCGACCCGAACCAGCCATCGACCCGGGCCGACGTCGGCCGGGTCGACGAGCAACGTGTCCCGCGGGGGCGAGCCTGGTGGTGCGGGCGGGAAGTCGACCGAGCGGTACGACGGGTCCTGCGGGTCCCCGCCGGAGAGGCGGCGCAGCGTCACGACGGCGCGCTGCCCCGCCTGCACCGCCGGCACGAGCCCGACGGCGAGCTCCGCACCCGGCTCCGGCGGGCTGACGGTGACGGTCGGCCGGACCATGAGGGGCACGGCGCCCGACGTCGCGAGCACCCGCTGCGGGCCGCCGGCGCCGTCCGGGGCGGCGCGGTGCCGTACCCGGAGGCTGTGCACCCCGCACGGTACGTCCGCGGTCACCGTGACGCCGATCCGCTGGGCGGTGGCACCGTCGGCGGGATCGAGCACCGCGGCACCCACCCGCACCTCGGTGGCCGGGCCGAGCAGGCCCGTGCCGGAGACGACGAGCTCGGTACCGGTGACCACGGCGCCGCCGGCGGGGACGGTCGCGACCTCGGCTATGCGCGGGGGTCCCGCCGCCGAGACGACGACGTGGCGCGAGCGGACCGGCAGCGCGGTCGTCGGCACGACGTCGGCCTCGAGGAGGACGACCGAGGCGACGTAGGCGGCCGAGAGCTCGTAGTGGCTGCCCACCACCCCCCACAGCTTGGAGACCTCCTCGAGCGACAGCGGATCCGGGGACAGCTTCACCAGGTCGAGCTGGTCGGCGAGGTCGGCCGCGGCGAGGAAGTCCATGCCGTCGTCCGCGGCGTAGAGGTCGAGCGCCTCGGTGACGACGGCCCTGGTCAGCACCGGGGTCACGGCCAGGGCGAGGACGGCCCGGGCGAGCAGTCGCTGCGCGTCGAGGGTGGGCTCGGCCCCGTAGCCGGTGAGGAGGTAGTGCAGGTCGAGGGCGGCAACCGGCCGACGGGCGAGCGAGCCGTCGGTGTGCCTGGTGGGGAGGTCGCTGAGGTTCCAGGCGTGGTTGGGCGTGAGCTGGAAGCAGAACAGGTTGAGTCCCGGGGTCGGGGTGTCGCCGGCGGTGAGGTCGGCGATCCGGTCGGGTCGCAGCGTCGTCACCCGCGCCCCGCCTACGGGGGCGGCACCACCGGAGAGGGAGCGGTCGATGACGTAGCGAAGCGTCGAGGTGACCGCGGCGATCGCGAGGGAGTTGCTCATGGCCCGCCCCGACGACGACGCTGGGCCAGGTACGAATCGTGCTCTACCCGGGGCCGCCGCGGGGCCGCGGCCGGCGCTGCGGGCGCTGCGGGCGTGGGCCGGACGACGTCGATGCGGTCGATGTGCACGACCACGGCGCCGTCGGACGTCACTGTGGAGGCCGGCGTCGTGGAGACGGCCGTGGACCGCGCGCCGCTCGGGCTCACCCGGCGGTGGGGCACGGGCGCGGCGCCGCCGACGTGCACCTCCAGGCGCTCGCCAGGGTCGACCACCCCTCGCGCGAGCAGGGCGCGCACCACCTGGGCGCGGACCAGGTCGGACACGGGCTCGGACGCACTCCGGGCCTGGGCGCGCCGCGGCGGCACCGAGCCGTCGGGCACCTCATGCCCCCGGCGCTCGTCGTCCCCAGGGTCCTCGTCGTTCCCCGCGCGCTCGTCGCCCCTCGGGCGGTCGTCGTCCGCCCGGCGCTCATCGTCCCGCAGGTGCCCGTCGTCCCCCGGGCGCTCGTCGTGAGAGTCGTCCCCCGCGGGCTCGCCATCTCCTGGGCGTCCGGCGGGCGAGCCATTCCCCCGCCCGACCCGCCGCCCATCTCGCACGCTCCGGACGGGCAGCGGCACAGCAGTGACAGCAACGCCCGCCTCCCCGCCCGGCACGCCGCCGATCCGCGTGCCGGCCGCGCCGTCGCTCGCCTTCACCGTCGGGACACCGGCCCGTGCCCCCATCGCGGGCAGGTCGTTCGGGACGTCGTCGGCCTCTCGGCCGGACGGGTCCGCGAGGTCCCCGACCCGGGCCGTCCCGGGCACGTTCCCCTGGTCGGTCCGCTCCCCCGACCGCAGGCCGCGGCCGAGCGGGCCCTCGGTGATCGGGGCGGCACCGGCAGGCTCTCGCACGGTGCTCCCGGGCGGCGGACGTCCTGCCTCGGCACCGGCTCCAGCCCCGCTGCGCCCGGGCAGGCGGACGTCACGACGCCCGTCGCCGCGCTCGCCGTCGAGTGCCTGCACACCGAGGCCCTCGTCGGGTGTGGTCGCCACGGGTGTCCGGACCGCCGGGCGAGTCCGCGGCTCCCAATCCTCGGCGCGGAGCCGGTCCGCGCCGGCCGGCCCGGGCCTGGCGCCGTCCTCGAACGGGAGCGGGCTTCGCAGCCGCACGACCCGTTCGGTGCCCCGGGCACGTGCCACGACCTCCTGCAGGAAGCTCATGCACCCACCAGCTCGAGGTAGGCGCGGCGGCGCTGCGGGGTGAGCGCCAGGACATCGGCCTCGCTCCAGCCGAGCGCGGCGGCCAGCGTCACGACCTGCACGAGGAGCGTGCGGGCCCTGCGGTCGACCGCCTCCCACAGCAGGGCGAGGACGTCGACGCCGGCGGTGAGGAGGTCGTGGCAGCTCGGGCAGGTGGTGCGCACGGTGATGGCCGCCGCCCCCGCAAGGTCTCGGGCGGCGTCGTCGACCGCCTCGAGCTCGGCCGGTGCGAGCGTCGTCGGCGCCGCCGTGAGGCCGGCCCGGGTGACCGTGCGCGCGAGGAGCTCGGTGACGGGGTCGGCAGCCGTCGCGGAGGCGACCAGGTCACCGACCCGCAGGGCCCGTACGGTGAGGTCCCCGTCGACCCCGGGAACGGTCCGCTCCTCGGGCCTGGGTGCGGGGCCGGCCAGCGTGGCCAGGTCCAGGGACAGCTCGAGGGTCTCGCCGCAGCGGCAGGTCAGCAGCACCTCGGCGGCCGCGGAGAAGGTCTCGGCGTACACGGCGGCCGCCCGGTGGGCGACTTCCGCGAGGGTGGCCTGCTCGGCAGCGTCGAGCAGCCGTGCGCCGCGGGCTGCGGGCGGTGCCGCGGCGCCACGCTCCCACGCGTGGAGGAGCTCGGCCTCACGCAGGGCGGACACCGTCGTCCCCGAGCCGGTCAGGGCTCGACGAAGGAGGGCTCGGCCGGCTCGGCCACGGCGTAGTCACGCTCCCAGCCCTCGTTCTCGAGCTTGATCGTCTGGATGGCGACGGCGTTGGCGTTGGCGTCGAGGTCGGGCAGCGCCTGGTACTCGGAGACCCAGCAGCGGAAGACGGTGTAGGTCAGCACCACCTGGCCGGCCTCGTTGTAGACCTCGATGATGACGTCCTTGCGGAAGTCGGCCAGCGACGTCTCGGCCCCCAGCCCGGCCCCCCAGTTCCAGACCTTGTTCGCCCACTGCTCGAAGTCGACGTCGTGGGTGACGCCGCGCTCGAGGGTGATGGCCTCGTACTCGGAGCGGCCCGGTGACTTCCGGCTCGTGCTCGGGTCGCCGCCGTGGCGGTGCTTGACCACCTCGGTGGTCCGCTTGAGGGCACCGACCTTCGACACCCCGGCGACGTAGCGGCCGTCCCACTTCACCCGGAACTTGAAGTTCTTGTACGGGTCGAAGCGCGAGGCGTTGACGGTGAACTCGGCCATCCCACTTCCTCCTAGGCGCTGTTCTGTGCGGTCTTCTGCTGGATGCCGACGACCACGAACTCCGCGGGCTTGAGCGGGGCGAAGCCGACGATGATGTTCACGATCCCGCGGTCGATGTCGTACTGGGTGGTGGTCTCCTCGTCGCACCGCACGAAGTAGGCCTCGCGCGGGGACGCGCCCTGGAACGCTCCCTGGCGGAAGAGGTCCTGCATGAACGCCCCGATGGAGCTGCGCAGCTGGGACCACAGCGGCCGGTCGTTGGGCTCGAACACCGCCCACTGGGTGCTGCGGTAGAGGGTCTCCTCGAGGAAGAGCGCGAGGCGGCGGACGGGGACGTACTTGTACTCGTCGGCCAGTGCGTCCGCGCCACGCAGGGTGCGGGCGCCCCAGACGACGGATCCGATGACCCGGAAGGTCCTCAGGCAGTTCAGCCCCAGCGGGTTGAGCTGACCGTTCTCGGCATCGGTCAGGGGCACGCTCAGGCCGACTGCCCCAACGACGGAGGCGTCGGTGCCCGCGGGCGCCTTCCATACGCCGCGGGTCGCGTCGGTACGGGCGATGACGCCGGCGACGGCGCCCGAGGCGGCGAAGTCGGCGACGGCGCCGCCGCGCAGCGGGTCGGGCCGGCGGATGCGGGGGAAGTACACCGCCGCGTTCCGGGTGGCCGGCCCACCCAGCCCGGCACTGGTGGCGGGCCAGGTCTTGAGCTGGTCGAGCGTGGTCGCGCCCGGTGGGTCGACGATCAGGAACGCCCGGCGGTCCACGCACATCGCGGCGGCGTCGACCCAGAGGCCGACGGGCAGGTCGCCCGCGGGGGTCGGCGGCGGCAGCACGAGGAGGTTGAACAGGTCGGCCTTGCTCAGCGCGTAGAGGCCGCGCTTGTCGGCGGCGAAGTCGTCGCCGGCCGCGGGGTCCCCGACGTAGTCCTCGGCCTCCGGGGCGTCGCCGTCGGAGCCCTCGGTGGCCGGCGTGATGTCCCCCGTGTCCGGCCGCGCACCGGTGGGCACGCCGGTGGCCCGCAGCAGCCGGGATGACTGGAGAACGAGGTCGAACCGGCGGGGGCCGTCGACCATCGTGACGTTGAGGTGGGTCTCGACCGGGGCCTCGTCGTCGACCTTCTCGGCATCCTCGTAGACCTCCAAGGTGAACAGGTCGGTGGCGGTCACGTCGCCGCCCTGCCCCGCGGCCACCTCGGCGGCGTCACCGGGGCTGGGGTGGCTGACCCTGAGGAGCATCGGGTTCGCCCAGGAGCCCGGGCCCAGCGCCTCAACGGTCACCTCCCCCACCTCGAAGGTCGCGGTGGCCGCGTCGCGCGCCACCCGTACCACCAGGGCGGTCGAGCCGCCGTTGAGGTAGAAGTCGCGGACGGCGTAGCCGAGGCCGCTCTCGCGCCACAGGCCGCCGAAGCGGCGCTCGAAGTCGGGCCAGCTGCCGATCGGGACGGGTTCGTCCAGCTCGCCCCGCTGGGCGCGGCCGACGAAGGCGGTGATCGACGTCGCGACACCGGTGATCGTCCGGCTGCCGCTGGGGATCTCGCGGATGTAGACCCCCGGGTAGGTGGTGAGAACGGACATGGCAGCTCCTTCGTCGTCCCGCGCCTGAGACGACTCTGGCGACCTGCCGTCACCGGGACGTCACCTCACCGGTGACGCGGGGGCGACGCCGCCGTGACGTGCTCCCGGCACGGTGGGTCCACCCCGCAGCTCGGACCGGGGCAACCACGGGGAGGCTGACATGGTCAGGGTGCTGGTGACGGCGACGGTCAAGGCCTCCGGTGGGCCGTCGCTCGACGTCGGCGGCGTGCTCGAGCCGGAGTCGTACACCTTCGCCGGGCAGGCACTCGGACCCGCGGGCGGCGACGACGACGAGCAGGTGGTCCCGCTGCTGCCCGACGGCGGCGCCGTCGCCCTGCTCGCGCTGGCCGCCCGCCGCGGCGACGGGTCCGCCGCCCGGGTGCAGGTCACCCCCGCGGGCCCGACGGCGACCGGGACCGCGTTCGAGGTCGACGGCGCCCTGTTCCTGCCGGGCGCGGGTGTGCTCGCCGCGCTGGTGGAGGGCGGGCCGCGCTCGCTCACGCTCACCAACCACACCGACGTGCCGGTGACCGTCGAGATCCTCACCGGTCTCGACACCGGCGCGTAGCGGAGGCTTGTCATGATCACGACAGAGCGGAGGCGCGTCATGACCACGACCGAGAGCGGAGGCTCGTCATGACCACGACCGAGAGCTTCGACGACGTCAGTGTCACCGACCTCCTCGACGAGCTGCGTGCCCGCGAGACCGCCAGTTCCGACGAGCCTGCCGGCGGCCCCGGCCGCCCCAGCGACCCGGCCGCCGCGGACGCCGTCACCGCCGACCGCCTGGCGGCTGTCGACACCGCGACCCTGACCCGCGAGCTCCTGTCCAGACAGAAGGTGATCTACGGCGTCGACGACCGGCAGGACGTCTTCGCCGTGACGGACGAGGACCTCCTGGCCGACGCGGACGGCGTCGTCGCCCTCTTCGCCTCCGACCGCGTCCTCGACAACGGTGACGGGACGTCGACGCTGGTCACCGCGCCGTACGGGCTCTCCCGTGGCCTCTGCGCGGAGGAACGGTTCTTCGACCAGCCCACCGGCCCGTTCTGCTCGGGATTCCTCGTCGACTCCGACGTCGTCGCCACGGCCGGTCACTGCCTGACGGCGTCGACCCTGGCGGACGTGCGCTTCGTCTTCGGCTTCCGGATGAGCGATGCGACGACGGCGCCGTCCGTCGTCCACAACGACCAGGTCTTCTCCGCCCGAGCCATCCTCGGGCGGCAGCTGGCCGACACCCCGGGACCCGACTGGGCGCTGGTCCGCCTCGACCGGCCCGCGACCGACCACCGTGCGCTCCCGGTGCGCCGGGCCGGGGCCGTCGCCGTGGGGCAGGACCTGCACGTCATCGGCCACCCGGTGGGGCTGCCCACCAAGGTCGCGGGCGGTGCCGAGGTGCGCGAGAGCACGGAGGTCGCGATGTTCGTGGCCAACCTGGACACCTACGGCGGCAACTCGGGCTCCCCGGTGATCAGCTCGGAGACCCACGAGGTGGAGGGGGTGCTCGTGCGCGGGGAGACCGACTTCGTCAGCACCGGCAGCTGCGACATCTCCCTGGTGTGCCCGACGAGCGGCTGCCGCGGCGAGGACGTCACGCGCACCACGGTCTTCACCCCGCTGCTGGACGGGATGCTCGACCGCATCACCCTGCTGCAGCTGGGCAGCGAGGGCCTGGAGGTGGCCGAGTGGCAGGGCCAGCTCAACCAGGTGCGCAGCGCGGTCATCGAGGTCGACGGCATCTTCGGCCCGGCCACGGACGCCGCCACGCGGGCGTTCCAGCGCGAGCACTCCCTCGCCGCCGACGGCAAGGTCGGGCCCAGCACCCGCGCCGTGATGGCGACGCTGCTGCCCTGAAGGAGCGATGTGGCCGGGTCGTCGATGTGGCGGGAGCGCGAGCAGGTCCCTGGCGACACCGACCTGCCCAGGGTCGCGCCCCGCCACGGCACCGACGAGCGGGCGGCCGACGCCGCGGAGTCCGGGCGGACCCCGTCGGAGCCTGGCAGGTCGGCAGCCGGGACCGGATCCCGGTCGGCAGCCGGCGCTGCGGCCGCACGCGCGCCGGCTGGACGTGCGCCGGCCCGGTCCCCCCTCGCCGGGGACGAGGGCCGACCGTTGGACGAGTCCGTGCGCCGGGCCGCCGGGTCGCTGCCGCTGGGGCCCGACCTCGCGCGGGTGCGGGTGCACCAGGGGCCGGCGGACAGGCGGTTCGCCGCGCGGCTCGGTGCGCGGGCGGCGACCCACGGCCGGGACGTGTTCCTCGCCGAGGGTGAGTCCCCCACCGACGCCGCGCTGATGCGCCACGAGCTCAGCCACGTCGCCGCCGGGGTCCCGGGTGTGCACCTGCGCTCCGCCACCTGGCTCGAGCGCCGGGCATGGCTGTCGCTCTACTCCCACTACCTGCCGCGCAAGTTCCTGGGCAACTACATGGACGACACGGGGCGGACCATCGTGCTCACCCCGACCGAGATGCAGGACTGCAACGCCATCGTCGACATCCGCCGCAGCACCGCCTTCATGACCCTGGTGGCCCGCCTCGCCGCGGCCGGCGGGGGGACCGTGCCGGTCCAGGTGAGCGGGTGGGGCGGCGCCCGGACCAACGGGACGCTCGGCAACTTCACGATCAGGTACTACGGCTCTGTCGTCGTCAGGGCCGACGGCACCTGGACCTTCACCGGCGTGCTCACCTTCTACGACTACTGGGACTTCGACCCCAAGGGCAGCGGGTCCGGCAGGCCGCTGGGCGCAGAGGTCAAGGTCCGCGTCGCCGCGACCCTCCTGCCTGGCAGCCCGTTCGCGATCGAGAGCACGGCGGTGGCGGTGACCCAGTCCGACTCCGACGTCCGGGCTCAGTGGGGCACGATGGCGGCACCGGTGCACGTGCCGGACCGGGCCGGGACCACCGGTGCGGACATCGCCGGCGGCGAGGTGGCCGGGGCGCCCGCGGGTCCGCCGGGCGCCGACATCGGCGGCGAGATCGGGGCCCAGGGCTCGGAGGACGTGAACAGATGAGGAAGCCGGACCAGTGAGCGAGACCAGGGCACTGACGCACGACGACGTCGAGCAGCTGCTGGGCAGCCCCGTGGACCGCGGGCTGCCGCTGCGCGGACAGACGTTCTCGCTGTCCGGCGGGCTCGACTACCGGGTGTCCTACGGTGCCCTGACGGTCCCGCCGGAGCGAACCGAGGCGCTGTGGGCGGCCGCCGGGCTGGCGACGTCGGCCGCACGCGCCTTCACCGCGGTCCTGATGCCGGCCGGCTGGCGCGTCGAACCGGGAGACCCGCCGTCCTGGTGGCCCACGGACCCGAGCGGGCTGCGGGACCTGCGCGCCCGACCTCTAGTGCCGGGCGGGTGGCTCGCGATGGGGTACGCCGACGGCACGGCGTACCTCCTTGCGACCCAGTCCGGCACCAGGGACGCCTGAGGCCGGCCGGGCGGCGACGCCTCGGCCGGCGGCGACGCATGAGGTCGGCCAGGTGGCGACGCTTGAGATCGACGGCGGCATCGCCACGCCGGGCGGCATCACCGCGCGCCGGGCGGCATCACCGCGCGTCGGGCGGCACCACCGCACCGGGAGGCACCACCGCGCCGGGCGGCACAGGAGGAGGCGCGCTTACCAGTACATCACCGCGGTCTGACCGGACGCCCCCGCCCAGTACAGCCTCGCGCGGACCACGTAGCGGCGGCCGTGCAGCAGCGTCACCGTGACGGTGGCGTTGCGGTCCTCCCCGCTGTCGTCGTCCGAGGCCACGTGGCGCATGTCGCCGTCGACGTCCTCGAAGACGACGAGCACGGTGTCCGCGGTCCCGAAGGTCGCCACCTGGTAGCTGCGTGAGGCCGGGGGCTCGATGCGGAAGTCGGCCTGCTCCCCGGGTGCGAGGGAGAGCGGACGGGAGGCGAAGGGCTCGAGGAGGGGCGCGGAGGTGTCCAGCGGCGGGTAGAAGGTGCTGACCCACTCCCGGTCGGCGGCCGAGAGGCCCCCGGGCGGGTTGAGGCCGGCCTGGAACCTGGCCGGCTCCCTGATCAGGCCGGCCGGGAACCAGTACTCCATGACGGAGTCGGGGTCCCAGGTCGAGCCCTCGACCTCGCTCGGATCGATCTTGCGCAGCACGTTGTGGTGGGTCTGCTGACGGGACCAGCCGTTCGGCGGGCCACCGAAGTAGGCGTAGACCTTCTCCTCGTCCCAGACGATGCCGGCGAAGGGGTTCTGGTGCTCGTGCGGCATCCCCAGGGTGTGTCCGATCTCGTGCAGGGCGGTGCTGCGGCCGTACTCGGTGGTGAGGTCCCAGCCGAAGTTCATGGTCGGCTCGCCCACCTGGATCTGCAGCACGTCCCGGCCGATGTACGACCAGGAGCCGTCGCTCTGGTCGAACGCGATCCGCACCTCGGCCTCACCTGGCTCGGCGACCTCGGCGAACTCCAGCCCGATCCCGAGGTCCTTCCACTCCGCGAAGGCCGCCCGGACCGCGTCGCGCTGGGGAGCCGGGCCGTCCATGAAGCAGTAGTGCAGCCGCGTCCCGTTGACCCACTGGGAGCGCAGCAGCCGTATGAGGCGCTCGCGCGGCACCGCCAGGTCCGGCGGCAGCGCCGGAGCGGTTCGCGGGCGCACGTCGCAGTGCGGGCCGGACGGAGTGTCCACCAGGGCCTCCTCGTGTCAGACGGCTGGGTGCAGGCTGTCGGACGGCAGCGTGCAGGGCGTTCAGACGGCAGCGTGCAACGGCGACGGCGCCGACACCGCCGGGCGGCGCAGCGCGACCAGTGTCGCGAGCGCCGGGGACGGGTCCACGCCGAGCTCGCGCCGCACCAGCGCCCGGTGCTCCTCGAACCGGCGGAGGGCCTCGCACCGGTTGCCCTCGGCGAGGTGGGCCTCGATGAGGACCCGCTGGGCGCTCTCGCGGAGCGGGTCCGACCCGACCGCGACGAGCGCGGACTCGACTGCCTCGGCGTACCTCCCGAGCCGGAGGAGCTCCCGGCTCAGGCACTCCATGGCGTGCAGGAGCCGCTGGCGCAGCCGCTCGCGCTCGAGGAGGACCCAGTCGTCGTACCAGCCGGGAAGCATGTCGAGCTGGTCGAGGTCCCACGGCATGATGGTGAGGTCCTCGGGGCGGTGCATCCCGGTGATGAGGCGGTTCGCCCAGGCACCGATGAGCTCGACGTCGACCTCGACCGCGTCGTGGAGGCGCACCGTGTGCTTGTCGGAGTGCACGAGGTTCGGGCCGAGCCCGTTGAGCCGCCAGATGGCGGAGCGGAGGTTGCCCGCTCCGCGCTCCTCCTCGGCGTCGGGCCACAGCCGGCCCCAGACGTAGCGCCGCTCCTTGTCCCCGCGGTTGACGGCGAGGAACGCCAGCAACCGTGAGCTTCCCTCGCCCACGGCGCACGAGCTGGTGCCACGACTCACGTACGGCCGCCCGAGCAGATGGACGAGAGGTCGTTCGGTGTCCTCGTTCGCCAGTGCATTGACCAGATGTAGCGTCATCGCGACCCCCGGTGGCCCCGCAGAGTTACGCGTCCCATGATAGCGAGCACCGTCACACGACCGTCACGGCTCTGGGGGTCACGAGGTCGAGGTGGCGTCGTCCACCGACAGCCCTTCGAGGAACAGTCGCACCTCCTCCAGGGCGGCCTCGACGTCGGTGGCGAGGATGACGCGCTCACTGCCGAGCGCCTCGACGTCGTCGCGTATCTGGAGCCGGACCACGGTCTTTCCGCCGTACCGCCAGGCCCGCAACGTGCACACCCCGACCCGCTCGGACCCGCCCGTCATCCGCACAGCATGGAGGCCGGACGTCACGGCGACGGCACGCGGACGTCACCGTCGGCACACGGCGGGGCACGAGCGACGTCGGAGACGATGTGCGTCCGGGCGAAGCGTGCCGCGGCGACGCGCGTCCGGGCGAAGCACGCTGCCCCCCAGCGCGCCCTGTGCTTAGGCCACGTCGCGCCACCCCACGTCAGGAAGGCACCTCGACGACGTGCAGGTAGTTGATCTTCGTGTTGGTCCCGCCGACGCTGTCGACCGTCAGCACGCCGTCTGTCACCTCGACCTGTGCCGAGCTCTCCTCGTAGTTCTCGCTCAGCCCGTCGAACCCGCGGATCACCGGAACGCCCTCGACGTTGATCGTGTGGATACTCGTCGGCGCCGCGTCCCCGACGACGACCGTGACGACGTACCGTCCGTCCGGCACCTCGATCTCCCAGGCGCCCCTGGCGAGCTCGCCCGTCTGCGGGTCGGCGCCCTCCATGTGCATGAGGGTGTCGAGGCGCTGGTCCTCCTGCCCGGGGGTGTCCCGGTCACGGCCCATGGCCACAAGGTCGAGCGGGTCGTGGGTCCCCTCGTGGACCCAGCCGTACACCTGCCCCTCCCCCTGGTCCGGGCCGGTACGCGGACCGAACGGCTCCCCGAAGTCGGCCAGGTAGCCCTCCGGCGTCTGCGCCGCAGCGTTCTGGAAGTTGACCCGCAGTCTTAGCAGCTCCGGCGTCACCTCATCCGTGGGATCCGCCGTGGTGGCCGTGCCGGTGCCGTCCGGGTCCGGCTCGCGGTCCCGCCCTTGCACCGCCCACGCGACGCCGGCCCCGCCGACGAGGACCACCGTGCCCGCGGCCGCCAGCATCCGTCGCGACGGGTGCCCCGACGGTTTCGGCGCCAGGGCAGCGACGAGCCGTCCGGCGTCGTAGCTGTAACGCGTGGGGCTGATCTCGATGGCCTGCCTCGCGGCGAGCTTGCGCATCGGTCCCGGGAGCTGGTCCGCCGTCGGCATGGTGGCCCCTTCCACCAGGACCGGGAGGACCTTCAGGCCGGCCGAGAGTGCGTGCTCGACCTCCATGCGGACGAAGTCGTCGGGGTCGTCCAGCCGCCGGTTGCCCTCGCTGTCGCGCACGTCCAGCCACGTGGGTCCGATGACCACGACCATCGCGCGCGAGCGGCGCAGGGTGCGCGCCAGCACCTCGGTGAAGTCCTCTCCGGGCTCGATGGAGTCGACGTCCATGAAGACGTGGTCGTCGCCGAACCGGTTGGCGAGGGTGTCGTAGAGCCGTCCGGCGGTGCCGGCCGCGCCGCTGCGCCGGTAGCTGATGAAGATCGCGAGTGGCGAAGGCTGCGATTCGCGGCGCATCTCTGCGCCTCCTGTCAAGAGGTCACGTCTCGGCCCGCGCGACGACGAGCCGTCAGAGCCAGGGTATCGCCGTCACCCGTGACGCGGACGGACGTCGTCGCCGCCAGGGTCGAGAGACCTTTCGACGATCAGAAGAGCGCCTGCTGCGCCGGCTCGAGGGCGCGCACCGGGCCGGGCATCGCGGTGGGCTCCGGCGATCGAGCCCATCGTCGCGGGGCGCGACGGTCGAAGCCGTGCCGGCGGCGAGCCTTGCCCGCACGCTCGGCGAGCCAGGTGCGGTAGTCGGCCGGGGCGTAGGACCCGCGTCCGTAGAGCGTGCGGTAACGCGGGACGAGGGCCGGGTACTCGCGGGCGAGCCAGGCGAGGTACCACTCACGCGCGCCGGGCCGCAGGTGCAGGGCACCGACTGTCACGTCCGCGGCACCGGCCTCGGCGAGGGCTCCGAACAACGCGTCGAGCTGCTCCTCGGAGTCGGTCAGCCAGGGCAGGATCGGCATCGCCAGCACCGAGCAGTCGAGGCCGGCGTCGGTCAGCGCACGGACCAGGTCGAGGCGGGCCTTCGGGGTCGGGGTGCCGGGCTCGACCTTCTGCTGGAGCTCGGGGTCGACGAGCGCCAGCGACACGGCGACGGACACGGGCACGGTGCGCGCCGCCTCCACGAGGAGCGGCAGGTCGCGCTTGAGCAGCGGGCCCTTGGTGAGGATGGAGAAGGGAGTCCCGGATCCGGCGAGCGCGGTGATGATCCCCGGCATGAGGCGATAGCGCCCCTCGGCCCGCATGTAGGGGTCGGAGTTCGTCCCGAGCGCCACGTGCTCGTGCTTCCAGGACGGCCGGGCGAGCTCCTTGCGCAGCACCTCGACGACGTTGGTCTTGACGACGATCTGGGTGTCGAAGTCCTTGCCGGAGTCGAGGTCGAGATACTCGTGGGTGCGCCGGGCGAAGCAGTAGGTGCAGCGGTGCAGGCATCCGCGGGTGGGGTTGATCGTCCAGCTGAACGGCATCGACGAGGCCGCCGGCACACGGTTGAGGGCGCTCTTGCAGAGCACCTCGTGGAACGTCACCCCGGCGAACTCTGGCGTCCGGACGCTGCGGACCAGGCCGGCGAGCGGCAGCAGTGCCGCCTCGTCGGTGACCTTGAGCTCCCGCGCTTCCCATCGCACGGTCCCATTCGAGCACGCTTTCGAACAGGTGTCCACACTGGCGCGCCGCGCGGGCGACGGCGCGCTGCCGGGTTCAGCGAAGCCGGCGGACCGCCACGACCAGCGCGATGGCGACCGCGGCCGCGGCGAGAACCCTGGGAGCCACGCCCCGGCGCTCGGATCGGTCCAGCGCACGGGGCTCGATGATCCGTTCCGCCGTCGCGTGGGCGGGGCATGACTCCGCCGGGCCGTCGACGAGGTAGTGGTGACCGTCGGGCGTCGTGTGCACGTGCATCGGTGCTGACGGGCCGCCCACGGTGGTGTGGGTGTGCGAAGCGGTGTTGGGCACGATCAGCCCCTTCTCGACGGCGGTACGGGATCTACGTACCGGTATATCCCATCGATGCTCGCGCAGACCGGCCCCGGCCGCCATCCCCCGGTGTGGGATCGCGCACTCGGACGCTGTCGTGGGCCACAGGAGCCGCAGCGTGTCGTGGGCTACAGGAGCTGCAGCGTCGTCACGCAGGTGGGGCTGTCCTCCTGGGTGGAGAAGGCCATCTCCCCGGTGTGCCCGTCGTGGGTCACGGTGATAGTGCCGCCGATGTCGCGTGGCAGCCAGTACCCGACGAAGCCGTTGTCGTAGGTCGTGGTCTGCTCGTCGACCAGGACCTCGCCGGCGTCGTCGACGATGGTGACCTGTACGTCCTCGGCGCCGAGCTCGCCGGTGCAGGTCGTCAGCGAGTGGTAGAAGCACTCGTGCGTCTGGTTCATGAACGGGGCGATGGAGACGTAGAAGCTGTCCTCGGGGAGGTCGAGCGCAACCTCCTCGTCCTCGGTGGCGAGGACGAGCTCGTCGACGCGGACCGAGGCCATGAGATCCCTCGGCCGGTCCTCGACCGCGAGCTGGTCCAGCTCGCCGATGAGCTCGGTGGCCGGCAGCCCGTCCAGGCCGTGCGCGGCGAGGCGTTCCTCCACGCCCGACGTGACGGCCGACTGCACGGTGGTCTGCTCGGCACCGGTCTCGGGCTCCGCCGCACAGCCTGTCAGGACCAGCGCGACGCCTCCGAGCGCAACCGTGAACCGGCGAACCATCATGTCTCCTCCTGCCGTGCCGACCACCCCTGGGTCCGGTACCACGCCATGCTCGCACTGCCCGAGATGCCCGGGATGGGCCGAACGGCCCATCCCGCCGCCACCGTGCCGACGTACGGAGCGCCCCGTCGTTTGCCAGGCCGCTGCAGGTGAGCCCGCTCGCCAGGACTCAGCCGCCGTAGGGTCGGGTGATGATCTCCAGGTTGTGCCCGTCCGGGTCTGACCAGTACAGCCCACGCCCGCCGTCGTTGGTGTTGACGGTGTCCGAGCGCCGGTGGAAGGGATCCGCCCAGTAGGTCAGCCCGCGCTCGACGATGCGCCCGTGGATCAGATCGAACTCTTCCTCGCTCACGAGGAAGGCGTAGTGCTGGGGAACGACCGGACCATGGTCGTCGGCGAAGTCGAGCGAAACGCCGTTGGCGAGCTCGACGACGGCGAACGGCCCGTACGTGGTCGGCGCGGGCAGACCGAGGATCTCGGCGAGGAAGGCGGCGGACGCGTGCTTGTCCGTGGCGTTGACGATGGTGTGGTTGAGCTCGGCGCTCATCGTGCACCTCCGTGACGAGGACCAGACCTCACGCTCATTTTCCCCTCCACCACGTCCGGGACAAGGCGACCTCGACGTCCGTCCACCGACTCCCGCATGGACCGGCGATCAGGCCGCTCGGATGTACTCGGCGAGGAGTCGTTCGACGGGGCTGTCGGCCTGGGCGAGTGGCGTCGCCGGTGGCGCCGTGCCCGGTTGTCGTGGACTGTCTCGGTGTCCGGGCAGGGGTGGGGCGCTCGAGGTGTACCGGTGCCCGGTCTGGGTGGTTATCTCAACGACGTGTCCGGGGTCGGGTCCGGCGCGCTGGTCGATGTCGAGGCCGAGGTCGAGGTCGAGGTCGAGTCCGGCGCGTCGCGCGCGGCCTGTTTCGGGTCCGGCATCCTGGTCGATGTCGGGCTCGGGTCCGGCGCGTCGCGGGTGGTCTGTCTCGGCTCTGGCGTGTTCGTTCTCGGTGATCGTGCGGGCGTGCCAGCCGGGGGCCTCTTTGGCGTAGTTGCAGGCCTCGCACAGCCCTTCGAGGTTCGTCGCGGTGGTGGCGCCGCCGTCGGCGTGGGCGGTGATGTGGTCGCGGTGGCGGATCGGGGCGTCGCACCATGGGGTGCGGCAGGTCTGGTCGCGGGCATCGATGAACCGGGCCAGGCCGGGCGGTGCGGTCCGGCGCCGCGAGTCCATCGCGATCAGCTGCCCGGTGGTGGGGGCGGTGAACAACCGCCGCAGCCACAACAGCACCGCGGGATCCGTCTTGCCGGAGCCGGTGCCGGCGTCGTCCCCGCTGACCATGCTCATCGGTGCGCCGGAACTCGTCGGCCCGGGCGCTTCGCCGGCTGTGGCGCCGGTGTCCGGCCAGCCCGCGGCTCTGTCCGTGTCGCTCTTGCTGGCGGCGGCGTCGGCGTCGGGCCCGCCGGCGGTGCTGTCCGTGTCGGTTCCGCCGGCGGCGTCCGGCCTGCCGGCAGTGGCGCCGGTGTCCGTCCCGCTGGCGGTGTCTGGGTCCCCGGCGCCCTGAGTGGTGTCTGGGTGCTGGGTGCGGTCTTTGATGAGCTGGCGGGCGAGCTCGGCGGGGATGGTGCCGTAGCCGGGGATCTGGGCGGGTTCGTCATCGCCGCCGAGGAGGGTCCGTTCGGTCATCACGAGGTGGACCTCGATGGGGACGTCCTCGGCGCGGGCCTGGCCGGTGACGCGCTCGACGAGGGTGTCGGCCATGATCTGTCCCCGGCTGCGGGCATCGCCCTGGGCGCGCAGCGCGTCGGCGACCCGGGTCAGCGCCGCGTAGACACCCACGCCTTGGGTGACGGGCAGCAGCCCGGTCAGGTACGTCATCGTCTCCGGCGCCGGGCGCAGCGACACACACCGCTCGTTGCTCGCCCTGGCCGCCCGAGCGACTACCGCTGCGGCGTCGAGCCGGTAGGCGACCTGCTTGGCCCGCGCGACCAGGCGCCGCTCGCCCAGACCCGCCAGGGCGGCAGGATCCGCGGCGACCTCGGCGTCGAAGACGGCCCGGTCGACCACGGACAGGCAGGCCGACTCACGCACCAGCAGCGTGGCACGCCACTCGTTGATCACCCCGAGACTCAGGGCGGCCAGGGTGTGGGGCATCTCGGTCACCAGCGCCTTGCCCAAGCCGAGCAGCCGCCCGCCGCGGGCGGGCGACTCACGTCGGGCGAGGGCGACCTGAGCGCCGATACCCCGACCACGCCGGGCGGCCGGGACCCCGGCGGAGGCCTGGGCCTGCAGCTGCGAGGCCTGCAGATCCACCGCGATCCGCGCCTGCGCGGCCGCTGCCGCGGCCTTGAGGTCCTCCAACGCCCGCAGCTGGTCCACCCGCTCCGCGTCCGAGACGTCACGATCCAGACTCGCCACCGCCTCCCGCCACCCGGCCACGTCCGCCGCCACGAGAAGACCCGTTCGCGACAGCACGCCCCCAGCAGAAGCAGGACCGGCAGGACTGGCAGGACTGGCAGCAGAGCCAAAACCGGCAGCAGAGGCCGTGCCGGCTGTAGAGGCCGGAGACGCCGTGTCGGCAGTAGCCGCTGTGCCGGCGGCCGAGCGAGCGTCAGGCGCGCTCGTCTCCCTCGCAGACATCGGCGCGGCGGCAGCCGAGAGCCCGGGACGCGTCGCGTCCCGGTCCTGGCCACCCTGCCGTTCCACCATGTCGCTGACGCTATCGGCGCCCGCCGACATCCACGACGACGCTGGACCACCGGTAGCCCCTGGTTGGTCCAACGGCGCCGGACGGGCAGCCGAAGAGCCGGGACGCTCACCGCCCCGGCCCAGGCCACGCTGCCGCTCCACCATGTCGCTGACGTTATCGGCGCCCTCCGACATCCCGACCCGACCAGCTCCGACCGTCACGCAGGCCGGCAGCATCACACTCCGACCGTGCGGGACGACGGTGGGGAAGGCACGACGCCGCCTTCCCCGGCTGGCGCAGGGCAGGCCGCGACTCGGTGGTTTGGTCAGGCCGGCTTCCGCTTGCCGCGTGGCCTGGTCGGCTACGGCCTGCCAACCGCGGTCGGGACGACTAGGGCTGGCGGGCCCGGTCTGTCCGGCTACGGCCTACCGGCGTGGTCCGGGCGACCCTTCTCACCGGCGTGGTCCGAGCGACCCTTCTCACCGGCGTGGTCCGAGCGACCCTTCTCACCGGCGTGGTCCGGGCGGCCCGTCTCATCGGCGTGGTCCGGACGCCCCGTCTCGTCAGCATGGTCCGGACGGTTACCCGGGCGGCCATCGTCGTCGGCGAGTTCTGAGCCGTCGAGCAGGGCGACATACCGCTCGGTCTCCCCGCTCGTGTTCAGCGCGATGACGTAGTCCTCGAGCTCCGTCGTCGGCAGGGCCACGCGCAGCGAGGCGTCGCCCTCGGCGTCCAGCACGAGCTGGTTCGCATAGACGATGTCCGCCACGACGGGATCCCACGGGTCGGCGTCGCCGTCGAGGATGAGGATGCTGACCTCCTCCCCCGCGAGCGCTCCCTCGCCGGCGATGACGACGTCGACGCGGTCGCCGGCGACGGTGGCCACGTGGGCGAAGGGGTCCGTGGCCGACGCCGAGGTGCTCAGCGCCAGCCCCCCGAGGGCGAGCACGCCGACGGCGGTGACAGAGGTGACGATGCGGTTCATGGTGGCTCCTCAGGCGATCTCGTGCTGCAGGACGGGGCGGGCGCTGGTGTCGTCCCACGCCCAGATGGCGGCGAAGTCCCACCCGAGGACGTTCTCGTAGGTCCCCCGGTCAGTGGCCTGCTCGGTGGTCAGGGTGGCGCCCTTGGTGGTGTCGGTGCCCTCTTCGGGCTCGGTCTCGACGCCGACCTCGACGGTCTCGACGCCGTAGTTGTTCACCAGGGTGGCGACGTCGCCGGAGAGCACCCGGGCGACGACCCGCCCGGCGTACCCGGTCGCGACGACCGCCTCGTTCAGCGCGACGCTGTTCTGCAGCGTGGTGCCGGTGTAGGCGTAGCCGCTGACGCCGCCGGCGTTCATGTTGCCGACCACCTCCACCCGGCCCGTGGCGAACACGTTCTCGGTGAGGCTGCCCCGACCGGTGATGCCCGCGACGCCCCCGGCCTGGCGCCCGCCCGTGGCGGTGACGTCCGCCGTCGAGTAGGAGTCGCGGAGCTCTCCGTACGAGTAGCCGACGACGCCACCGACGGTGGAGCCGCCGCTGATCGCGCCGGAGGTGGAGACCTGCGAGATCTCCCCACGGTTGACGTCCACGAGCAGTCCGGTGTTGTCGGCGGTGGTCGTCACGACGGCGTCGAGGCTCAGCGCGGTGATGGTGCCCTCGTTGAGCGGGAACAGCCCGCCGTCGTCCGAGGTGTAGCCGGTGACGACGTGGCCTGCCCCGTCGAGCACCCCGGTGAAGCCCTCTGGCGCGATCCGCACGTCCTGGCCCGTGAGGTCCAGGTCCGCGGCGAGGCGGAACTGCTGGTCCGGGTGTGCCGTGACCTCGGCGAGGTCGGCGACCTCGTCGATCAGGTACGCACCGTCTGTGTCCTGCTCGAGCGCGGGGAGCTCAGGCGCGGGCAGCGGCGGCACCGGCTCGCCGGTGTAGCGCTCCGGCGCCGCGGTGAGGACCGGCCGGGCCGCCGCGTCGTGCCAGCTCCACACGCTCTCGAAGTCCCAGCCGAGGGTTTCGGCGAAGAACAGCGGGTCGCGGGTCTGGTGCAGGCTTGCCGTCGCCCCGGACCAGTTCGTGGCGGTCGGCTCGTCGAGGTTCGACTGGACCGACGCGACGACGCCCGCGGAGGCCCAGTTGTTCTCCAGCGTGGCCGTGTTCCCGGAGAGCACGCGACCGAGGAACCGGTGGGCGTAGCTCGGGGCGGTCACGCTCGGGTTGAGCGCGATGCCGTTGCGGATCTCGGTGCCGGTGTAGCCGTAGCCGACGACACCGCCGGTGTTGCGGGTGTCGGCCGACACAGCGCCGGTGGAGTAGACGTTCTCGGTGACCGAGCCCGCCAGCGCCACGCCGACCACGCCGCCGGACTCCGTGGAGGCGGAGCGCACGGTCGCGGTGGAGTACGAGTCGCGCACCGTCCCGGCGGAGTCGCCGACCACGCCGCCGACCCGGGAGGTCCCGCTGACAGACCCAGTGGTGTAGACGCCGCTGACGACGCCCCCGTTGACGTTCGCGAGGATGCCCACGCGTCCGCCGTCCAGGGAGACGTCGGCGTCGACGATGCCGAGGTCGTGGACGGTGCCGTTGTTGATGTTGATCAGCCCGCCGCGGGTCGAGGTCAGGCCGCTGATGGTGTGACCGTTGCCGTCGAGCTCGCCGGTGAAGGGGGCGAGCCCGCCGATCGGGGTCCAGTCGGAGACGCCGGAGACCTCGAGGTCCGCGGTGAGGACGTACTTCTCGCTCCGGTACTGCGACATCTGGGCCAGGTCCTCGGCGCTGGCGATCTCGTAGTAGCCGTCCGCGTTCGGTTCGCCGGCCGGCCTCTTCGCGACGTAGTCCTCCGTGTTGGCGCGCAGCAGCGGTCGTCCGGCCTCCTCGTCCCAGACCCACACGTCGGTGAGGTCCCAGCCGAGATCGTCGGAGTAGAGGGCCTGCGTGCGGGTGGCGTCGGCGGGGACCACCCGGCCCTTGAGGTTGGTCTCGGCCGGCTCCTCGTCGAGGCTCTGGACGTTGACGTAGGCGGCGTCGGTGGCCAGGTTGCCCTCGAGTGTGGCCGTGTGGCCGCTGAGCACCCGGCCGACGACGGCGTGGGCGTAGTTGGGCGCCGTCACCGACTCGTTCAGCGAGAGGACGTTGCGCACCGTGGTCCCGGTGTAGCCGTAGCCGACGACGCCGCCGACGTTGCGCGTGTCGGAGGTGACGTTGCCGGTGGAGTAGACGTTCTCCGTGGTCGAGCCCGCCAGCGCGACGGCGACCACGCCGCCGGCCTCGGTCGAGCGCGAGCGCACGTCCGCCGTCGAGTAGCTGTCGCGCACCACTCCGGTGGAGTCGCCCACGAGGCCGCCCACCCGACCCTGGCCGATGATCGAGCCCGAGCTCCAGCTGTTCTCGATCGTGCCGGTGTTGTAGTCGGCGAGGATGCCGATGGTGCCCTTGGTGGTGTCGATGTCCGCGTCCGTGACGGCCAGGTCGCGGATGGTGCCCTCGTTGGTGGCGAAGAGCCCGCCTCCGCCGTCGGCGTTCGCCCGGAAGCCGCTGATGGCGTGCCCACGACCGTCGAAGACGCCGCGGAAGGTCTCGGTGCCGGAGCCGATCTGCGCCCGCTCGAGGTCGTCCAGCTCGATGTCGTTCATCAGGGCGTAGTGCGCCTCGGGGGCGTGGCGGATGTTCTCCACGTCGGCCCAGGTGCGGACCTCGAAGGGCTCCTCCGCGGTGCCCTCGCCGAGCACCCCCTCGCGCAGCACGGTGGCGGGGACGAGCGGGCGGCCGCTCCCGAGGCTGTCCCAGACCATGATCTTCACCGCGTTGTTGGGGTCCACGGGCAGCGGTGCGTCGAAGGCGACGTACTGCTCGGTCCCCGAGTGGTTCAGCGTGACGTCGGCCGTGCGGACCGCGAGGGTCTCCTCCTGGGCGTGGTCCATGGCGACGGCGGTGACGGTCAGGCCCTCGCGGGCGCCCGGATAGCTGAGGAACCCGACGCCCGCGAGCTCGTCGTCGACGATCCGGGCGGAGCTGAGCTCCCAGGTGCTCTCGGGCTTGGTCACGGTGTAGTCGTCGACGGTCTCGCCCGCACTGTTGTAGGTGAGCAGCCGCAGCCCGGCGTCGGTCACCTCGAGCACCGTGCCGGTCTGGAGGTCGTCGTCGTAGACGACGTCGTCCCACCACTGGACCTGGTTGTTGTAGAACTTCGGCCCGGCGGACCCGGTGGTGACGAAGGTCGTCCCGGCCGCCTCCTCCTCGGGAGTCTCGGCCAGCCGGCCGTCGTAGACGGTGGACCGCTTGTAGACGTGGTCGTGCCCGCCGACGTGCAGGTTCACGCCGAGCTGGTCGAGGACCTCGGTGATCTGGGCGCGCTGGTTCGCCATGCCGGCGTCGTCGCTGTGGTTGCCCCCGTAGTACGGGAAGTGGCTGAGCACGACCTTCCACGGCTTGTCGGTGGCGCGCATGTCCTCGATCAGCCAGTCGAGCTGGGTGTCGAGGTCGTAGTTGGAGTTCAGGACGGCGAAGTGGATGTCGCCGCGGTCGAAGGAGTAGTTCGACTCCCCCACCGCCGAGCCGTTGCCCGGCAGGTTGTACATACCGGCGAAGATGGCGCTGCGCTCGTCGGCGATGACGTCGTGGAACTCCTTGTCCCCGTAGGTCTCGTGGTTGCCGACCATCGTCGCCACCTGCAGGTCGAGGTCGTCCAGGACGTGCTCGTAGGCCTGGTCCCAGTACTCGGCGCGCCCGCCGCGGTCGACGAGGTCACCCATCTGGACGAGCAGGTCACCGCCCGGGTGCTCGGCGCGCAGACGCTCGAGCATGGCGTCGAAGAGTGCGTAGTCGGCCGGCTCCGAGCTGACGACCTGGAGGTCACCGAGGACGTAGATCGGCTCGTTCGTCTCGCCGCCGGCCACGAACTCGCCGGCGACATCGGTCCAGCCGCCCTCCGGCGTGACACCGAGGCGGTACTGGTATCGCTCGCCGGGGGTGAGGGCGGTGAGGTCGAACTCGTGGCTGCGCAGCACCTGGCCGGTGATGGAGTCCTGGTAGCTCTTGGCCTCGCGGGCGATGCGGTCCATCTCGAAGACCGTGCCGCCGTCGGAGGCCACGGTCTGGGCCGCCGCCCAGTCGGACGCGCCGGCGGGGAGCACCTGGAGGTACGTCTCGGTGATCGACCGGTCGGTCACCGCAGTGACGCCGGCCTCGCCGGGCCGGGCGCCGACGGCGGCGACGGTGCCCTGGTGCCGGAAGACGGTGTCGGGGTCGAGCTGGTCCTGGGTCACGGTGGTGCGGACGAGGTCGGCAGCGGTCGAGCCGTTCCCGTCGGTGGCCTTGACGACGACGAAGTGGTCGTCGTGCCCGGTCACCGTGAAGGTGCCGTCGGCGACGGGGAGCTCGCCGGATCCGGTGAAGACCGTGATGTCGATCTGCGGGGCCGCGCCGCTGTCGTCGGTGGCAATGACCTCGGGGAGCGCGACGACCTCGCCGTCGGCGGCGCTCGCCGGCAGCGTGTCGGCTACCGTGATCTCGGGCGCGTAGTTCGCCCCGCGCACGCGCTCGCCGATCCAGACCGGTGCGGAGATGACCTCCTCGCCGTCGGCCTGGGTCGCCTTGACGAAGTAGTAGTCGCCGTCGGCGACGTCGATGACGGGGTCCACGCTCACCGTGGAGGTGTCGAGATCGGTGAACTCGGCGGCGACCTCGCCGCCGTTGGTGTAGACCTGCACGGTCTCGAACGTGTCCTCGGGGTCCGTGAGGTCGACGTCGAGGGTGAGCTCGGTGGTCCCGGCCGGGAGGATCGAGCCCATCATCCGACCGTTGGCGCCGAGCTGGAGGATGGCGTCGGCGTCGAAGGTGGCGTAGGTGCTCCGCTCGCGCATGGCCTGGTACAGGCCGTCGGCGCTCTGCTCGGTGGCCCAGATTCCCGTGGTGGCCGGGTTGCCGGTGACCCAGGTGCGCGCGTGCTCGTCGCCGCTGTAGGTGGGCGAGAGGTGCCAGCCGTTGTCGAGGGCGAGGATCCACTGGCTGTGGTAGCTCGGGGACTTGTACTCGAAGAGCTGCACGCTCTCGTCTGCGGTGGGCGTGAGGTGGCTGAAGTCGTAGAAGTCGCCCCAGCCGGTGGCGCCCGGGTGGTTGAACTGCGCGACCGCCTCGGGGTCGAGCGCCAGCCGGGCGTACATGGTGGGCAGGTCGTACATGATGTTGCCGGTCCCGAAGGTGCCGCCGGACGGGCTGTTGGCGGTCGCGAGCCAGTCGGCGTTGAAGATGTTCATGTGACCGGTGCCGTCGTACCAGGTCAGCTCCTCGCCGATGACCGTCTCGAGGTCGCTGTTCGCATTGAACGCCTCGGACTCCTCGTGCAGGTACCGCCACTCGTCGGAGGCGGCGTCGCGCCAGTCGGTGATGAAGTCGTCGGCGTTGCGCAGGTCGAAGGTGACGTCGTGCTCGGCGAGGCCGAAGAAGTCGGCGTCGGAGTTCTCCGCCACGTGTGTGAAGGCGTCCACCGGCAGGGCCTGGCCGTCGCTGATCGACGTGTGGGAGTGGAACTCGCCGGTGTAGTGGGTGCGACCGAGGTACTCGGGGTGCGCGGCGTCGTCGGCGTTCTGCGCCACCGCCGGAGCGGCGACGACGACGGCGCCGGCGACAGCCGCTGCCAGTGCTGCTGCGATACCTGCGGCTGTCGTGCCAACGGCGGGTCTGGGGCGAATCATCGTGTCTCCTCGGTCGAGATGTCCGAGACGAGAAGTTACGGACGGTCGATGACGGGCACGGGCACGGCAGGTGGCCGCGGTGTGAACGCCAGCGGGCAGATCGGTGTCGGACGATGGGGTCGACCGCTCCGACCCGCTCGTCGACGCCGCGGCCGCACCAGCCGTGACGTCCCGGCCGACGTCGAGGTCGTCATCGACCGCACCCCGTTCTGCGCTGAGCGCGGCGGCCGGCCGGCCGCCAGCCGGGTGGGGCGAAGGGTGAGGACGACCCCAACGGCGTCGGGCCGGCGGACACGACGACGCTCCCGATGCGTGCCGAACGAGGACGACGGCGGCGACGCCCCGGCGGAGCGAACCCGGCGGCATACTCGTGCCATGCCCTACAGCGACGTCCTGGCGCAGCGCATCCGGCAGATGCTCGAGCGTGAGCCCGGCGTGCGCGAGAAGCGCATGTTCGGCGGACTCGGCTTCCTGGTCGAGGGCAACCTCGCGGTCAGCGCCAGCAGTGCCGGCGGGATGATGGTCCGGGCCGACCCGGCCGAGATCGCCGCCCTTCTCGACGAGCCGCACGTCGGACTCGTCGAGATGCGCGGGCACAGGATGACCGGCTGGGTCAGGATCGCTCCGGACGGGCTCGAGAGCGACGACGAGCTGCGCCGCTGGGTGCGCCACGGACTCACCCGCGCCCGCACCCTTCCTCCGAAGTAGGACGAGGTGCACGACCTCGGCGAGGTGCCGGAGACGTCAGTGGAAGTGCCAGCGAGGTTGGCGACGTGTCGGCGACGAAGGCGAGCCACCCACGATGTAGGCGTGGTACCGGCGACGAAGGTGACCCACCCACGACGTAGGCGAGGTATCGACGACGAGGGCGAGGGCCCGGCGACGTTCGGAGAGATGCCGGCGAGGCGGGTCAGGCCTGGGCGGTGATCCGGCCGACGACGCGGACGCGGACCTCGACGCCGTCGATGTCGGACGGCACGCGGGTGGCGACGTCCTCGGTGGTGACGTTGACCTTGAGGCAGTATCCGTCGCCCCTGCGCGCGATCCCTACGCCGACCACCCCGTCGCGGTCGCGGATCCGGGCGCGCAGGCCTTCCTTCGCGGCACGTGCCTGCGGCAGGTCGGCCATCGGACACCTCCGTGTGCCGCCGGGCCGCGGTCAGAGCGTGGCACGCAGCGCGGTCAGCACCTCGTCGACGGGATTGAGATACGTCAGCCCCCTGCCATTCTCCCCTCCCGTCTCGCTCCCGGCAAAGAGCAGGCCGACGGCGCGGCGGTCCGCCGGCCGGTAGACCAGCGACCCGCTGTCCCCGCCCCGGGAGAAGGGCAGGTCGGCGCTGCCCTCGACCTCGATCTGGTTGTCGAAGGTGAGCTCACCGAGCTCGGGCCCGTAACCGACGACCACCCCGTCGAGCTCGATGGCGGTGACCCGGCCGTCGGTGACCCCGGTGGTACGGCCGATCTTCTGCACGACGTCGTCACCGATGGCCTCGGCGACGCCGGCCAGCAGCCCAACTGGGTAGGTGGGGTCGACCCCGACGCCGTCGTCGACCAGGGCCAAAGCCGCATCGACGCGGGCCCGCTCCCCCGCGCTGAGCGGGACGAACCCGGCGAGCCGGCCGACACGGTCCGAGTCCGATCCGCCGTCTGCCGGGCCGGGCTGCAGGACCGGATCGCCCGTGCGCGCCGTCGGGGATCCGACCAGGACGTGGTAGTTGGAGAGGATGTGGGTGCCCGGAGCACCGTCGAGCGTGACGAAGGCGCCGAGTGTGCCAGCGCTCACCGCCTGGTGGGCGATCGAGACGCCCGGCCGGAGGGGCCGGACCCGGCCGGTCTCCCCCTGCGCCTGCGCGGTGGCGACGGGGCCACGTGGCCCGCGGACGGCGAGCGTACGCACCCGTCCGGTGCGTCGGACGTCGACGACGGGTCCGGCCGCCGCCTCGAGGCGCCGGGCGACCATCCGCGCCGTCGGGGTCCCCAGCGGATACCGGACGGCGACGCCGAACGACCCGTCGGCCAGCGGCGCGATCCCGACAGCGACCGCAACCGGGGCCGTCGCGGACTCCGCGCTCACACGATCGGTGAGCAGGTCCGCCGCATGGGCGGCGAGCTGCTGCTTCAGGGTCCTCGCCTCGTCCAGATCCATGGCACCGAGTCTGGCGGCCGGCACCGACATCGGCCCGCCGGCTCGACCTCCCGCACGGTCGCGGTGTGCCGACCTTCCCGACGACGGCCGACCGCGCGGCGCTGTGGCGGTGCCCGCGTCCACCGGTGAGCATGGGGGCCATGCGCCGCCGCGAGCACGACCTCGTCGTCTACGGCGCCTCTGGCTTCGTCGGGAAGCTCCTCAGCGCCTACCTGGCCGAGACTGCCCCAGCCGGCCTGCGGGTCGCGCTGGCCGGACGCTCACGGGAGAAGCTCGCGGCCGTCCGGGCGGAACTGCCGGGCGCGGCCCGCGAGTGGCCGCTGGTCCTGGCGGACACCGCTGACCCGGGCTCCGTCGTCGCGCTCGCCGAGAGCACCCGGGTGCTGGTGACCACCGTCGGCCCCTACGCCGTCCTCGGGATGCCGGTCGTGGAGGCCTGTGCCCGGGCCGGCACGCACTACGCAGACCTGAGCGGTGAGCTGACCTTCACCCGCGACGCCATCGACCGCACCGACGCACCGGCTCGCGAGTCGGGTGCGCGCATCGTCCACTCGTGCGGCTACGACTCCCTCCCGTCGGACCTCGCCGTGCTCCTGCTCGCCGAACAGGCCCGCACCGACGGGGCCGGTGAGCTGCGGGACGTCCGCCTGGTCGCGACCTCCCGCGGGGGCGTGAGCGGCGGGACCGTCGCCTCGATGCGGGGACAGGCCGCGATCAGACGGCGTGACCCGTCGGCACGGCGCCTCGCCGACGACCCGTTCGCGCTCAGCCCCGACCGTCCCGCCGAGCCCGATACCTCTCAGCCGCCGGACGCCACGCTCCCGTCCCGCACCCGCGACGGCCGCTGGACGGCACCGTTCGTCATGGCGCCGTACAACACCCGGCTGGTGCGCCGCAGCAACGCCCTGCAGAGCTGGTCCTACGGACGCGGCCTCACCTACGGGGAGGTCATGGGCTGCGGACGGGGAGCGAGAGGTGCGGCCACCGCCGTCGGCATGACTGCCGGACTGGCCGGTCTGCTCGGCGCCATGAGGTTCGCCCCCTCGCGCGCGCTGCTGGACCGGTTCCTCCCGGCACCGGGCACCGGCCCGGACCACGCTGCTCGCCAGAGCGGCTGGTTCCGCATGGTCGTGGAGGCACGCACGGACCTCGGCCGCCGCTACCGCGCCACCGCGGCCGGGCCAGGCGACCCGGGGTACGCGGCGACGGCCGTCATGTTCGGCGAGAGCGCGCTGGCCCTCGCGCTCGACGGCGACCGGCTGCCCCCTCGGGCCGGCTCGCTGACGCCGGCCACCGCACTCGGAGACGTGCTGGTGAGGCGGCTCCGTGCGGCGGGACACGCCTACGAGGTCGTGCCGTCAGCCGATCCCGCGTAGGCCGGCGCTCGAAAGGCCCGTCGGACCGTGGCCGGCCGCCTCCCGTGTTCCATTCAGGAGTGCCGGGGGCACCATGCGCACCAGTTCGGCGACGCAGGGTGGCCGCGGCCGGCGGTGACGCGGTGGTGGCCGCCTCCCCGCGGGGAGGCGGCCACGCGCGGCACGGTCGGCGCCTCTAGTCCGGCCCGGCGACGCCCGTCGTCATCCCAGGATCGATCCGTGCGGCGCGCTCAGCGGCCGGGGCAGCTTCAACCCTCGCTCGGCCATGAGCTCTCGCAGCAGGTCGGGCCGGTCCGTGATGATGCCGTCGACCCCGAGGTCCATGAGGTGCTCGATGGTGGGCCGGTCGTTGACCGTCCACGGGATCACCTCGATCCCGGCGTCGTGAGCGTCGGTGACCATCCCGGCCGTGACGTACGGCTCGTAGCCCTCGTCCGCGACGCTCCCGCCCTGCGGGTTGCCGTGAACCGGGGAGATCGCCTCGACCCCAAGCTCCTCGGCCATCGCGACGAGGTCGCCGTCGAAGTCGTCTGCGTCGAGCCCGCCGAGCCACGGGGACGCCCCCGGCAGGCCGACCTGGAGGAAGTCCCCGTTGGTCAGTGCCACCCGGTCGAGCTCGGGCGCGAGCTCCTCGACCACCCGGAGGGATCCCCAGTCGAAGCTCTGGATGCTGACCTGGCGACCGATCTTGGCCTCCTTGATCTCCTCGACGACCCGAGAGACGAAGAGGTCTCGAGGCGCGGTCTCGTGCGGTGCCCCTGCCTCGACCTTCGTCTCGATGTTGAGCATGACGTTGTTCGCACGGTAGTACCGCACGAGGTCGAACACCTCGCCCACCTCGACCATCGGGCCGGGAGCGAGCTGCTGCCCCTCGTAGACCGGTGCGATGCCGCACTCGACGGTCTGCACCTGGGCGAGCGTGAGGTCGGTGATGTACTTCCCGACGTACGGGAACTCCGGGTCGCCCTCAAAGGCGGGCCCAGTGTCGGCGCACTTGCCGGCGCTGATCTGCCTGTCGTGCGTGACGACGACGGCGCCGTCCTGGGTGACCTGAGTGTCCAGCTCCAGCGTGGTCACCCCGAGCTCGAGAGCGTTGGCGAACGCCTCGAGGGTGCTCTCCGAGTACAGGGCGATCCCGCCCCGGTGTGCCTGGAGGTCGAACCGGTCGGCCGGGCTCTGGGCAGATGCCGATGCGGCGGGCACGACGGCGGCCGCGGCGGTGAGCACGGCGACGACGGTTGTCTTCACGTTCATGGGTGTGTCCTCTCGGTGGGTCGTTCTCGGCGTGTGCGGGCTCGCGGCTCAGCCGTGGGTGGGCCGGCCGGCCACGATCTCGATCTCGCTGGTGGACGTCGACACCTGGCCGTACGGATCGGTGCTGCGCACCGTGACGGTGTGCGAGCCCGGACCCAGGTCGGTCGGGAGCGCCGCAGTCCACAGGTGGGAGGACCACTCCGGTCGGGCGGGCTGCTCGGGCGTGCCCCGGTACTGCTCATACAGGGCGGAGATGTAGGGGTCGGTGACCGGTTCGGAGTGCGTCATCTCGGCGAAGGGCCGGTCATCGACGGAGACCTCGACCGTGTGGCGCGAACCGCCGTCGAAGACGTTGGCCGTCACCGTGGGCGCGGTCCACCGCTCGGTGTCCCAGTCCCGCGGGTGGTAGGTGACGGGCTCGGTGAACCCGCCGGAACCACTGGGGCCGGTGGGCACGTGGACCTCGTCCGAAGCGCCGCCGTCGAAGGTCAGTCGCATCTGGAAGTCGGCCGGGAGGCTGGCCGCCTTGTAGCGCGGGGTGTAGTCGACGCCGTCGAAGCTCATCGTGTAGTACCCGTTGGGGTTGCCGTCGGCCATATCGGCGGCGGACACGCCGCGCTCGTCCACGGGCCCGGAGCCCCAGCCGCCACCGCGCGCCTCGGCGAGGACCTGGTGGTGGAACGGCTCGGCGCCGGTCCAGCCCTCCTCCTCGCCGAGGAACATCTGCCAGCTGTTGGACGTGTCGTGGCCGGCGAAGCTGTACACGTGCTCGCGGTCGCCGAGGACGTCGAAGAGCCCCTGCAGGCTCTCGTCGCTGAGGTTGAGGCCGCTGGAGATGGTGGCGTCCGTGCGCAGCGGGCTGTGGGTGGCCAGCACGACCAGCTTGTCGTCGGGAACGAGTGCGAGGTCGTTGGCGAGCCAGGCGAGCTGCGCCTCGCTCAGGTGTGCGCGGTAGGCCGAACCGGCACCGGTCTTCTCGATGTTGTCCATCGCGACCACGTGCACCTGGCCGTAGTCGAAGGAGTAGTTCGTGGGGCCGAACACGGACTTGAACGTGTCGGTCGCGTGCTCGTCGCTGGGCGCGTCGTAGTCCATGTCGTGGTTGCCGGGCAGGTTCCACCACGGGATCCCGATCTCCGCGACGGCCGCGTTGTGCTCCGGGAAGAGGTGGAGCGGGTCGTTGACGACATCGCCGACGGTGAGGCCGAACGCGGCGTCCGAGCCGACGAGCTCGGCCACGAGGTCCTGGCGCAGCTCGCTGATCTCGCCGGACGTGCGCGTCTGCGGGTCGGCGAAGACGAGCGCGTCGAACTCGACGCTCTGTTCCTGCGCCACGAGCGCGAAGTCCACCGACTCGGGCAGCGGCCCAGTCGGCGCGATGCCGCCGTAGCGCAGCTCGTGCGGGGTCCCGTTCGGGTAGTGAAGGTAGTAGAACTGCGGGAGCTGGACCTCGTTGACGGGCACCATGTACCCGTTCGGCTTGCTGACGAAGATGATCGTCTCGTCGTCCACGGGGAGCGTGTAAGCACCGTCCGCGTCGGTGGTCACCACGTCGAAGCCGTTGGAGACCGGCACGTCGGCGATGCCTGGCTCACCGGCGTCGCGGGAGCCGTTCTCGTTGAGGTCGTGGTAGACGACGCCCTCGGCATTCTCGCTCGTCGGGGCGGCGACGGCGGCCGCCCCCGGGAGCAGCACGGCGGCGGTCACCACGGTGCAGGCCAAGGTCAGCCTGCGCGTTGTCACAATCATCTCGGGACACATCCTTCTGCTGGGTGGCTCGGACGTTCCCGACCGTAGGAGTCCGGTGCCACGAGGCCGTGAACGGCGTCTGTCGGTCCCTGCAACATCGGATGAGGCGACACCTCCGCGCTGGCGTCGCGGGATGAACGCGCCGGTTAACGGTGGGCGACGCCACCCCCGGCCCCCTCCGCGACGCGCGTACGCATCGCGCGGCTACCGCGCGGTGCACTGGCTGTCAGTGCACTAGCGGCCAGTAACCGCGGCTCTCGTCAGCCGCGGGCCCGTCGCGCCGAAGGGGGCTACGCGGGCTCGGCAACCCGCACTGCGGGCGAGTCTGCCGGGAGCCTGGGCACCTTCGCGAAGGGTGAGAGCATCAGCCAGCGGACCACGCCGCGGCGCGCCTGGCTGGGGCCGGCGACGTCCAGCCGCCCGTCGCGCATGGCCTCGACCCAGGCGACGTCGCCGCGCCACACCCGCACCATGGTCCGCAGGTCGGTGGTCAGCGTGACGTCCACGCCGTGACCCGGGTCGAAGTCGCACAGGTCGACGTCGCCGCCGTCGACGACGATCCACCAGCGGCCCGACTGCGCGAGATCGGTGAAGGCGAAGTGCAGAACGGTGCGCCCGGGCGGGACGGCCTGCAGGTCGATGTTGCGATGCACGTCCCACATGAGCAGGTGCGGGTCCAGATCGGCGTCACCGAGGTCGGGCATCCACCGGACCGCCCATGCGCCGACACTCTCGATGATCGGCCCCAGCTCACGGCCGGCCTCGGTCAGCTCGTAACGGACGTCGCCGCGGTCGGTGCGGCGCACGACCAGCCCGGCGCGGGTGAGGCTGCGCAGCCGCTTGGAGAGCAGGGCGGGCGACATCCGCGGCACTCCGCGGCGCAGCTCGTTGAAGTGCGTGCTGCCCAGCATCAGCTCGCGCAGGACGAGCACGGTCCACCGCTCGTCCAGGAGCTCCATCGCCTTCGAGATGGGACAGAACTGTCCATACCCGGTCATCGTCCACTTCCTTGTCGACGGCTCAACGGTACGCGCGCACCCATGCGGCCTCCAAGCACTTCGGGGCCGTTGCGGCGGTACAGATCCAGTACTGGCGAGGTACCGGATCGTGCACTGCCCACGGCCTCGACGACGGCGGATCGTTGCGCTCGCACGTCCACCCACCACGAGAGGCAACCACCATGGACAACCAGCAGGGCACCGCGACGGTCGCGCAGCAGGCACCAGCCGCACAGGAAGCGCCGGTCCCGCGGGAAGCGCCGGTCGCACAAGAACCTCCGGTCGCTCAGGAGGCCCCGGTCACCCTGGCCGACCAGGCCCCCAAGCTGTTGCAGCACGTCGCCGGGTACATCGCCCACCGCACGGTCGCGACCGGGCTGCGAACCGGCCTGGTACGACGGCTCGCGGACATGGACGGAGCGAGCACGGACGAGCTCGCCGCCGCCCTCGGTCTAGACCCGTTCTACGTCTCGGTCTGGGCCCGGTCGGCCTTCGCGGCCGGGATCCTCGAGCGGAGCGCCACGGGCTACCGCCTGGCGCCACACATCGGCACGCTCCTGCTCGACGCGGACTCCCCCGCCTTCGCCGGCGGCCTGTTCACCGTCTTCGAGCAGGACGAGATGTTCGGGCGGTTCGAGCGCGAGCTCGCCACCGGCACACGGCTGTGGTGGGACGAGACCAGCGACGGCTGGACGGCCGGCGTCGCCCAGACCGGGCGGCCGTTCTACACCCGGCTGGTCCCCGCCGGGCTCCAGAACGTGC
Organism: Georgenia subflava; assembly: GCF_009193155.1. GTDB lineage: Bacteria > Actinomycetota > Actinomycetes > Actinomycetales > Actinomycetaceae > Georgenia > Georgenia subflava. The sequence goes on along the minus strand of NZ_VUKD01000004.1, from coordinate 427,761 downwards.
CCGGGCTGTCGGAACGGCTCGCCGCCGGCGGCCACGTGCTCGACACCGCCTGCGGCTCCGGCTACGGCCTGCTGCGCCTCGCCGGGGCCTACCCCGCCGCCACGGTCTCTGGGGTCGACGGCGACGCCCACTCGGTCTCCGCCGCACGTGGTCTCCTCGCCGAGGCCGGCATCGAAGGGGTCCAGGTCACGGTCAGTCCGCTCGAGGAGCTACGCGTGGACCATCCGGTCGACGTCGTCGTCAACAACATCTCGATGCACGAGTGCCGCGACATCGATCTCGTCGCCGAACGGGTGCGCGAGGCCCTGGTGCCCGGCGGTTGGTTCGTCATCTCCGACTTCCCGTTCCCGGACACCGACGCCGGGCTGCGCACCGTGCCGGGCCGGATCATGTCCGGCATCCAGTTCTTCGAGGCGCAGATCGACGACCAGCTGCTGCCCCGCGCCACGTACGACGATCTCCTCGAGCGCCACGGCTTCACCGAGATCGGCTCGACCAGCCTCACCCCGGTGCACGCCCTCACCTGGGGCCGGCGCGCCTGATACCTGCGCACCTAGGTACCGGCACGCCTGAGCAACTGAGCACTCAGCGACCAAACATTCGAGAGCAAGGAGACCTCAGTCATGGACGACTGGCTGTATCTGCACGAGATCCGCTACCGCGACTTGGTGCGCGAGGCGGAAGACGCCCACGCCCGCCGGACGACGAGCCGTGCGCCGCGGCGGCACACCGACTTCCGCACACCTGGGAGTCCACCGGTGACCTGACGACGTCGAGTGCCCTGGCCACCCAGGCGGCCCTCGTGACGCTAAGCCAGGCGCACGGGGGCCGCTCGGCGGCGCCGGGCGGCACGGCCCTGACCGGCACGGCCCCGGGCGGCACGGCCCCGGGCAGCACGGCGCTGACGCCGTCCCTCCGGTTGCGCGCCGAGGCGAAGTATTTACTAATGGATTACCGAAGCAGGAGCAGGGAACGGGGACACCCGGAGGCGCACGCCGGCGTACGTGCGCGGTGCCGCCGGACCGACGCGGCACAGGCACAGGCAGCACAGGCACAGACACAGACACAGACCGGACAAGGAGACCGCGATGGCCCGACCGACGAGATCGCTGACCGCGGCCGCCCTGCTCGCCACGCTCGCAGGCTGCTCCGTGGCGAACCCCATCACGACACAGCTCGAGTACGCACCGAGCGACGGCGTCCGGGTCGAGCTCTCCGAGAACGTCTCGGCGGAGAACCTCATGATCCTCACCCGGGGCGAGGGCCGCGAGGGCCATCTCCTCGGTGCCGTGGTCAACCGGTCGGACGAGGACGTCGCGGTCGAGATCGAGCTGGCGGGCGGACCGGTCTACGACTTCGATCTCGGCCCTCAGGACGTCGTGAACTTCGCCGACGCCGAGCTCACCCCCGCCAGCGTCGACGACCCGCCGGGGGCGACGCTCCAAGCCACCCTCTCGCTCGACCAGGCCGGCTCACAGGAGGCGTTCATCCCGGTGCTCGACGGCACGCTGCCCGCGTACGAGCGCTACCTCGAGCGGAACTGATCGGGCGTTCGCGCAGCGAGGGGCTTGTCACGGGCGCTCGAGGTCGCGGCGGTCCGTGGCGCGTGCCGGGCAGCCCGCGCTGCCTCCCGGTCCGGGACGCGCGGCCTCAGAGGATGCCCGAGGTGCCGAGCAGGACGCCGACGACGTAGGTCGCCAGCAGCGCCAGCGCACCGCCGGCCACCACGCGGACCGCGGCCCGCAGCCTCGACCCGCCGCCGATGGCCGCAGCCACCGTGCCGGTGAGCGCGAGCCCGGCGAGCGTGACGACGAAGGCGACGGGCACCCGCACCTCCGGCGACGGCAGGAGGATCGCCAGGAGCGGCAGCACGGCGCCGAGCGCGAACGCCAGGAACGAGACGACGGCGGCGTGCCAGGGACTGGCGACGTCGTCGGTGTCGATGTTGTGCCGGGCGCGCACCTGGGCGTCGAGCGCATCGTGGGACGAGAGCTCCTCGGCCACCTGACGGGCGGTCGCCGCGGAGATCCCGCGCGCCTCGTACAGCCGGGCGAGCGCCTGCAACTCGCGCTCGGGATCCTCGGCGAGAGATCGACGCGCCACGGCGATGAGGTTCTGCTCGCTGTCGCGCTGGCTGCTGACCGAGACGTACTCGCCCAGCGCCATCGACACCGCACCACCGATCGCGGCGGCCAGCCCGGCCATCGCGATGGGTCCGGTGGCGGTCGTCGCGCCAGCGACGCCGACGACGACGGCTGCCGTCGAGACGATGCCGTCGTTGGCCCCGAGCACGCCGGCGCGCAGCGCGTTCAGTCGTTGCTCGAGCCCACGCCCCTGCCGCTCCACCGGCGGCGCCGACACCCCCGGCGGATGCGCCTCGACGGTCGACGACCCATCCATGGTCACGACGTTAGGCGCCTTCCCGAGCGTCCACCAGCAAGGAAAGGCTGTCCTGACCTGGTCTTTTACCGCTGCGGCGCACCCGGCAGCGAGAGCCGGCGCGCCGCGGCCGCCGGCCGGCCCGCGGGCCCCGGACCACCGAGTTGCGGGCACCGGCCGCCTCCGACAGAGTCCACAAGGACAGCCACGAGGGGGTGGGGCAGATGAGTGGGCACACGAGCGCCCAGACCGAGACGGAGCGGCCCCGCCTGCGGCGCGTCATCGGCCCGAAGCTGCTCCTGCTGTTCATCATCGGCGACATCCTCGGCACGGGGGTGTACGCCCTCACCGGCCAGGTGGCCGGCGAGATCGGCGGCGCGGCGTGGGCACCGATCCTGCTCGCCTTCGCCGTCGCCACGATCACGGCGCTGTCCTACCTCGAGATGGTCACCAAGTTCCCCCAGGCGGCCGGCGCCGCGCTGTACACGCACAAGGCGTTCGGCATCCACTTCCTGACGTTCCTCGTCACCTTCGCCGTGCTGAGCTCGGGCATCACCTCGGCCTCGACCGCGGCGAAGTTCCTCGCCGAGAACTTCGTCGTCGGGTTCGGGGTGGACTGGGGGGCCGGCGGGGTCACGGCCGTGGCAGTGACCTTCATCGCCCTGCTGGCGCTGGTGAACCTGCGCGGTGTCACCGAGGGCCTGAAGTTCAACGTGGTGCTCACGCTCGTCGAGCTCACCGGACTGCTCATCGTCATCGTGATCGGGTTCGCGGCGGTCACCCAGGGCGAGGCCGACTTCAGCCGGGTCACGGTGTTCGAGGCAGGCGCCGACAAGAGCGTGTTCCTCGCCCTGACCGCAGCCACGTCGCTGGCGTTCTTCTCGATGGTGGGGTTCGAGGACTCCGTCAACATGGCCGAGGAGACCAAGGACCCGGTCCGGACCTTCCCCAAGGTGATGCTCACCGGCCTGGGGATCACCGTGACGATCTACGTGCTGGTCTCGATCGTCGCGGTAGCTCTCGTCCCGGTCGGCGAACTGTCCGAGAGCGCGACACCGCTGCTCGAGGTCGTCCGCACGGGCGCGCCCGGCCTGCCGGTGGAGACGATCTACCCGTTCCTGTCCATGTTCGCGGTGGCGAACACCGCGCTCATCAACATGATGATGGCCAGCCGCCTCATCTACGGGATGGCCCGGCAGGACGTGCTGCCGGGCGTGCTGGGCAAGGTCCTGCCGCGGAACCGCACCCCGTGGAGCTCGATCGTCTTCACCACGCTGATCGCCGTCGGCCTCATCGTCACGGTCACGAACGTGATGGGCGAGGAGACGGTCGCCGCCCTCGGCGGCACCACCGCGCTGCTGCTGCTCGCGGTGTTCACCATCGTCAACATCGCCGTCCTCGTGCTGCGCCGCCGCCCGCACGACGGCGAGCACTTCCGTTCCCCGGGCGGGTTGCCGTACCTCGGCGCGCTCACGTGCGCGTTCCTGGTCGGTCCGTGGGCGCAGGACCCGATCGAGTACCGGATCGCAGGGGTCATGCTCGGTCTCGGCGTCTTCCTGTGGGTCCTCACGTTCCTGTGGAACCGCGGCGTCCGCGCCAAGACGACGCGGTTCCGGGAACCCGAGGCCCTGGGCGACGAGCCGCGCTGAGGATCCGACGGCTACCCCTCGTCGCCTCCGCTCCCGGACCCGCCGAGCAGCGACCGGGTCAGGGCTCCGCCGTCGTCCATCATCTCCGTCAGGGCGGTACGCAGGTCCGCGTCCCCGACGCCGCTCGCGTCGCCGCGCTCGACGGCGAGCAGGACCGCCCGGCGGACGAGCTCCTTGGTGAAGGACGCGGTCGTCCCCGTGGCGGCGCCGGCCACCTCGTCCAGCACGGCGGCCGAGAACGGCAGGTCGGCGGCGTAGAGGTCGAGCAGCGCGCGCCGCGCCCCGGTGCCCGGCAGCGGGATCTCGACGGCCAGGTCCACCCGGCCGGGACGCTGCGCCAGCGCCGGCTCGAGGATGTCCGCGCGGTTGGTCGTAAGCAGGAAGACGACGTCGGCGTCGGCGGCCAGGCCGTCCAGGGCGTCGAGAACCTCGAAGAGCAGGGGCGAGGAGCTGTGGTGGCTGCGCTCCTCGGCCACGAGGTCGCAGTCCTCGAGCACCACGATCGCCGGCTGCAGCGCCCGGGCGGTCTCGGCCGCCTGCGAGACGAACTGCAGCGACATGCCCGAGAGCAGGATGACGGTCGCCTCCTGCGCGGCACCGACCAGGTAGCGCACGGTGTGCGTCTTGCCCGTCCCGGGCGGTCCGTAGAGGAGGACCCCGCGCTTGAGGTGCTGCCCCGCGGCGACCAGCTCGTCACGGTGGTGGGCGATGCCGAGCACGTGCCGCTCGATCCGGTCCAGCCGCCCGGCCGGGAGGACGACGTCGGCCGCCGCGACATCGGGCCGGCGCACGAAGGTGACGCCGCCGGAGCTCGGCTCGTACACCGACCCCGTGAAGGTGACCACCTGCCCGCGCAGGACGCTGTGGGCGTTCATGGCGTCACGGATCTCGGTGAGCACGGCGGCGGCGACGCCGTCCTCGGCGAGCACCTCGAGCTGTGGCGGCTGCCCGAAGCGTGCGTTGCCCATCCGCTCGAGCACGACGACGGGCCTGCGGTCGCCGTCGTCGCCGACGTGGAACAGGTGCAGGCCGAAGGCGACCGTCGCGCGCTCGGCGTCCGGGCCGACCGGGGCCGTGCGGTAGTCGACGGGCCCGAGGCGGAACTGGCCGTAGCTGCCCGCCATCTGGAGGATCTCCGAGAGACTGTGGTGCCAGCGCTGCTCGCCCCCGCCGACGCCGAGCAGGGTGCCGCCGCCGTGCGCGGCGATCACGTGCTCGAGGCCGACGTCGGCGTCGACCTCACGCAGGGGGCTGACGAGCTCGGTCAGCACCGGCAGGCTGCGCGGGTCGACCCCGAGGTGCTCGGTCAGCGGCGGGAGCAGCGGGTTCCCGCCCGACGCACGGGCGGCCGACGCCTGCTCGGCGGCGGCCTCGCTGAGCCGCTGGAAGGCGGCGAGGAACTCGGCGAGCCTCCCTTCGGGGACGGCATCCGCCGTCGAGGCGGCGTCCGCCGGCGAGGCAGCGCCCGGCGTCGGCACGCCACCATAGCCAGGTGCCGGGAGCCCGTCCGGCGCGGGAGCCCAGCCGGGCGCGGCCGACCAGCCAAAAGACGCTGCATCGGCGGAGTGGTCGGCGGCGGCCATCGAGGAGTCGACGTCGCCGGAGGCCTCGGAACGGTGGTGGGAGTCGGTCATGCCCGGATCCTTGCAGGCACCCGCCCGGCGTGCGCAGGTTTTCGGACGGAGCTGGCGTTCACCCGATCTCGACGAGGACGACGCCCAGCGTGATGAGCGCGATCCCGGCGAGCATCCGCCGCGTGAGTGGCTCCTGCCAGATGGCTCGCGCGAGCAGCGCGATCAGCGCGATGCCGGTGGCCGTCCAGATGCCGTAGGCGACCCCGACCGGCATGCCCGCACGCAGCGCGAGGCCGAGGAACGTGAACGCGACCGCGTAGCCCGCCACGACCGGGACGAGCCAGGCGCGCTCGCGCAGGCCGTCCGAGGCGCGGAGGCTGAGCGTGCCGGCCAGCTCGGCCACGATGGCTGCGGCCAACCACACCCAGCTCACGCGGTGGCCTCGGTGGGCTCGGTGGCTCGGGAGTCCGGCCCGGGCCGGTGCGCACCGGTCTCGACGACGATGACGCCCACGATGATGACGGCGATGCCCACCACCGCGGTGACGCTGAGGTACTCGCCGAAGATCAGCGCACCGAGCACCGCGGTGAGGGCCACTCCGCAGGCGCCCCAGATGCCGTAGGCGACCCCGAGCGCCATACCGGTCCTCAGGGTCAGCCCGAGCAGCGTGAAGGCGGCCAGGTACGCGACCACGACGAGGGGCAGCCAGGCGGGGTTGTCGATCACCGCCCGCAGGGACATGGTGCCGATCACCTCGCTGACGATCGCCCCGGCGAGCAGCAGCCATTTCCTCATACCCGTGTCGCTTCCGGTAGGTCGTCCAGGTCAGGCACGCGCGTCCTTGACGAACGGCAGGTCGAGCGCCAGCAGGACCCGGTCCGCGGTCAGCAGCTCCAGCCGCTCGGCGTGCGCCTGCGCGACGAGGAGGCTGTCGAAGGGGTCGTGCCGGGCGAGCTCAGGGAAGCTCAGCACGGCGCGCGCATGCTCGGCGGTCACCGGGATCTCGTCCAGACCGCTCCGCCGGACCTCACTCTCGAACGTCTCCGGGATGGTCAGGCCTCCCTCGCGCACCTCGAGCATGAGCTCCAAGATGCTCGCGGCAGAGAAGGAGGGACGCGCGGCGGAGCTCAAGGACCGCCGCGACTGCGGGCCGAGCCGTGAGTCGTCGTCCATCCACCACAGCAGGACGTGGCTGTCGAGCAGCACCTCAGCCCGCTTCGGGACCGAGGGGACCGTCGACCATCTGGCGCGCGAGCGCACGGTCCGGGTCGTCGAAGGTCTCGGAGTCGTAGTGGAGCTGGCCCCTGAGCAACCCCGCGGTCAGGCGCGGTCGCACGTGCTGGACCAGATCGGCCACGGGCGAGCCACCGCGCGAGATGACCACACGCTCGCCGTCCTCGACCTGCTTGAGCAGACGCGAGAGGTGCGTCTTCGCCTCGTGCACGTTCACCTCGGTCACCACGGTGCTTAGTCTAGTTGACCAACGTGGCTCGTCCACAGGCACAAGCACAGGCACGGGCTCTGGAACGACGGCGGACGCCGCCCACCGCACCGCGGCGGTCCGCGGGCAACTGATGGCAACCGCCTTGCCATGTGACGCCCGCGACGGCGATGGTCGGTGCGCTGACGCGCAGGGGGTGCGTCAGCCACGGAAGGAATCAACGATGACCAACTCCGCAAGAGCCGGCGTCTCCCGCCGGACCGTGCTGACCGGCATGGCCGCCGGTACCGCGCTGTCGATCCTGGCGCAGCCCGCCCAGGCGCAGAACCGACGCCCGCCGCACGCCACCCGCAACCGCGAGCGCGAGCTGCTCAACGACGGCTGGCTGCACACGCTCGGCGACCCGGCAGGTGCCCAGCGACCCGACGCCGACGTCGCCGGCTGGGAGAAGCTCTCCGTCCCGCACACGTGGAACGCCCAGGACTCGCTCGACGACGAGGCCGGCTTCTACCGCGGCCCGGGCTGGTACCGCCGCGGCGTGAAGATGACCGGAAAGCTCAAGGACAAGCGCGTCTTCCTCTACTTCGAGGGCGCCTTCCAGGTGGCCGACGTCTATGTCGACGGCGAGCGCGTGGGCGGGCACGTCGGCGGCTACACCGCGTTCAGCGTCGAGATCACCGACCAGCTGCGCCGGGTCGGGCCCGGCCGCGAGGCCGTCGTCGCCGTGCGGGTGGACAACACCCATGTCGACGACATCCCGCCCTTCTCCGGCGACTGGACCTTCTACGGCGGCCTGTACCGCAACGTCTGGCTGGTGGCCACCGAGGAGGTCCACCTCGACGTCCTCGACCACGCCTCGCCGGGAGTCAGGGTCGACACGCCCCTGGCGACGGTGTCCCGTGCCGCCGTCCGCACGCGCGGGCGAGTCGTCAACGACTCCGACCGACCCACCTCCGCGCAGGTGCACAGCGCCGTCGTCGACGCCGACGGAGTCACGGTCGCCGAGCTCCGCCAGACGGTACGGCTCGAGGCATGGGGCACTGCCCAGTTCACGCTCCACCTGCCCGCCATCAAGGACCCGCACCTGTGGTCGCCGGAGTCGCCGTACCTGTACCGCGTCGTCACCGTCGTCGACTCCGGCCAGGGCCGACGCGACCGCGTCGACGCGCCGCTCGGCGTGCGCTGGTTCTCCGCCCACGCCGACGGTGGCTTCTACCTCAACGGCAAGAGCTACCCGCTGCGTGGAACCAACCGTCACCAGGACATCGTCGGCAAGGGCAACGCCCTGTCCGACGCCGACCACATCCGCGACCTGCAGATCATCAAGGACATGGGCGCCAACGTCATCCGGCTCGCCCACTATCCGCAGGCGCCCGCCGTCCTCGAGGCCGCCGACGAGCTCGGCCTGGCGATCTGGGAGGAGGCACCGATGGTCAACCGAGCCATCCTCACCCAGCCGTTCATCGACAACCACGTGAGCAACATCCGCGACATGGCCAGGCAGCACTTCAACCACCCGTCGATCCTCGTCTTCGGGACGATGAACGAGATCCTGCTGCGCCGTCCGGACCCGCAGCCGGAGAACTACTTCGAGTGGACCCGGGACATGCTCCAGCAGGGCGAGAACGCGCTGCGTGCCGAGGGCACCGACCGTCTGACGGCGATGGTCGGCCACCAGTCGAACGCCTACAACGAGGCCGGCATCGCGGACATCCCGGACATCTGGGGATGGAACCTCTATCACGGGTGGTACGGCGGCAGGGCCGAGCAGTTCGGGCCGTGGCTCGACGAGCAGCACGCGACGTACCCGGACCGGGTGGTGTGGGTCTCGGAGTTCGGCGCGGACTCCGACCCCCGGCTCCACAAGGTCGTCCCCGGCGACCTGCCCGAGCTCGCCGGCCAGCGGATCTACCAGGACCAGTCCACCGAGTTCCAGCAGTACTTCCTCGAGAGCTACCTGCGCCAGATCGACGAGCGGCCCTGGCTCGCCGGGACCACGTACTGGTCGCAGTTCGACTTCGGCTCGGAGTCACGCACGGGCTCGGTCCCGCACGTGAACATGAAGGGGCTCATGCTCACCGACCGCACGCCCAAGCCCGTCTACCACCTCATGCAGGCCTGGCGCGGCGTCGACGTCCTGCACATCGCCGCCGGGCTGTGGGACAACCGGGCGGGCGTGGGCTCCGACGGCGCGAGCGGGTACCAGCCGATCGAGCAGACGGTCACGGTCTACTCCAACGCCGACGAGGTCGAGCTCGTCCACAACGGCACCTCGCTCGGCACGAAGGCGACCGACTCCATCGGGTACGTCTCCTGGATGGTGCCGTTCGTCGACGGCGAGAACCACCTGGCCGCCGTCGGCACGGCCCCGTCCGGCGCAACGCTGACGGACGAGAAGACCGTGCGCTTCACGTACCACTCCCCCACGCTCGCCGACCCGGACGTGCCGTTCGAGCGGCTCAGCGTCTCGGCCGGTGCGATCGTGCAGTACGAGGACCCGGACGGCACGGTCTGGCTCGAGGACCGCGAGTACGCCCCGGGCGGGTTCGGCGCCGTGACCGAGGACTTCACCGCCGGCTACGGGTGGATGAAGAACAACTGGGTCAACGGCACCGAGGAGGACCCGCTCTACCAGACCTACCGCAAGGGCATGTCCGGCTACCGCTTCGACGTGCCCGACGGCACCTACGAGGTGACGCTGCGGTTCGCCGAGATCACCTCCGCCGGTGACACCGGGGGCGACGGCACGGCGGTGCCCGCGCCGGACGGCTCCGTGCAGGTGCCCGAGGGGTGGCGGATCTTCGACGTCGCCGTCAACGGCGAGGCGCTGGAGACCGGGCTGGACCTCGTCGCGAAGGTCGGTCAGCACACGCCGTACGACGTGACCACCACGGTCACCGCGTCGGGCGACGGCATCGAGATCGGCTTCACCGGCCTGAAGAACGTTCCGGTCGTCAGCGCGATCGACGTGCGCCGGGCCTCCTGACCGCACTGCCCGGACCGCCAGGAGGCTTTCGGTCCGGACCGCCAGGAGGCTGTGGGTAAGGCGTGACCGGCGGCGGCCGTTCCCTCACGGGGCGGCCGCCGTCGCCTGCCGGCACGGCCAGACGCTCCGCGGCTGACGGCGACCAGCTGCCGACGAGGAGCGATCCGCCGCTCAGCGGCCAAGGATGTCCTGAACGTGCCTCGCCATAGGCGGAAGATCCCGGGTCATCGTCTCCCAGAGCCTCGAGTCCACGTCCGTCTCCCGCTCACCACGCCGATGCGCTGGAATGGCGCGGCGAGTCCACCGTCGCCTACTCGGCGGTGCCGACGTCGACGAAAAGCCTGTTGCCACGGGAGTAGTCAAGGATGCGGTTGCGGTGCATCTGCTGCACGGCAACCCCTGGGGCCACACCGATGCGTGCAGCCGTGTCACGGATCTCACGGTCGTACCTCAGGTCGCTGAACGGCGCCAACCCCTCCGGACCGAACAGCGTGTCGAGGGCAAACTGGTTGGCGGACCTCTCGGCGACCGAGGTGCGCATCTTCTTCGTGGAGTACTCCACATGAAGCTCACCGCGCGGATCGTTCAGAACATGTCCGATCTCGTGGAACAGGGTCCAGATGACGAACCCGTCATGCTGGCGGCGCCCGCTCTGCTGGATGATGGGTACCTGCTTGTCGATCCAGCGAGTCACGCCGTACAGCGGAAGTCCCCTGGGCGGCGAGATCAGCATGAAGACGACGCCGGCCCGACGCAGGATCTGGCCGACGTCGGCCAGCAGCTTCTGGTCCGGTCTGGCCGTGCGCTCGCGTAGTTCGGGCAGCAAGGCGCGAAGTTCGCGCTCGTCATAGTCGCCGCGGCGTCCGAGTTCGAACCGCTCATCGAGCTCACCGGCGCGCACCCACGTAGAGAGCAGGGTCGGATCAAGATCTGCCCTGCTCTCCGTCAATGCGGCGAGGGCGTAGTCACCTGACGACTCGGTGTGCTGGAGCTGCTCGTACGCCTCCCACGTGCCGCACCGATGGAACGCGAGGAAGTCGGAGACGAGTTCGCCCGGCCGGCGTCTCGTGGCCCTCGTCGCGCCGACCTCGCGCAGATAGGACGCGGCGCCAGGGTGGATGGCGTCCACGTACTGGGCGAGAGTCTCCTCGTCACGGATGCGCGCAAGGTCAGCACGGTAGAGGGCCTCGTACCGCAGCCAGGCGTCCGTCGGGACACTCGTCAGACGGGCCAGCCGTGAGGCCGTGTCTGCGGTGACGGGGGCACGACCGTTGACGATCTCGTTGATCTGCTTGCGGCTGCAGCCGAGTCGTGCGGCAGCCTCCCCCTGGGTCATGGCCTCGTCGTCGAGCCACTCCTCCAGGAAGGCACCAGGGGGAACTGCGTAGTTGGTCGTCGCCATCGTGCTCGCCCCTCCTTCTAGTGGTAGTCCTCGCCTGCCTCGAGCACGGTGACCGTGACGGATTCGACGCCAGGGTTACCGCCCTCCGGGCGGATGATGATGCGGTGGTTGCGGCTAACCGATCCCGCCCACGTACCGACACGATTCCCGGTCAGCGGGTGCCAGTTACCCAGCGGGTCGAACTGCCTCAGCGCTCCGACGTTCGGTGCTGCCTCAAGCGCCTTGATACGCAACGGGAGTTTCCGTGCGATATCGGCGCGCTTCCTCTTCATCTCTCTCTCATCAGTGCACAGCCGCTCGAGCGACTTGTCGTCGTACCGAACCTGCATCCTGTCACCGATCTCGTTACAGCATAGCGTATTAACGAGGCTGGATCTTCCCAGCCACACGATGACCGCACCTCAATGACGCCACCGTGCTCGGACCGTATCGGTTGACACTGACTGCCGGACGTGACGGCACGGCAACTTCAAGGATGGGGCGCGGCGTTGCGGCACCCCGCGGGCGTCAGCCCTCAGTAGCGGCCACGGTGGGGGCCCTACTTGGCGGCCACCGTCATCTGCTCGGCACGCCCTGGCGTCGCTGGATCAGCATGACGACGGCCAGGTTCGGCAGGAACGCCAGCCAGCAGGTGGCCGTGTACGCCACGGTGAACAGGGCGTCGAAGTCCCCGCCATGCACCGATTCCAGCAACGGGACCTGCGCGAGGATCAGCAGCGGCAGCCACACCCGGAACGTCACAGCCGCGAAAGTCAGAGCGAAGTTCCGGACCATCCACCGCGCGTGGTCGCGGTACCGCCGCTGCCGGGCGGCGCGGTAGGCGACGACGGCGGTCACGCCCCATGCGACGTCGCCCACGAGGAGCCCCGCGGCGGCCCCCGCCCCCTGGGTCGAGAGGATCGCGGCCGGCACGCCGAACACCACCGAGGGCAGCACGCCGGCGAAGAGGTAGGTCCGCCCGATCCAGCGGTGCACCCGCCGGTGCGCCCGGATGCGCCGAGACAGCTGCAGCGGTCCGACGGCGAGCGCGACGGCCGCCGTGACGATGTGCCCCATCAGCACGGCGTAGTGCCAGGGCACGTCCTCGCGCAGCTCGACCGTCGACCTCGACGGGTCGAACCCGAAGTAGACCACCACCGCGTACCCGACGACGCCGAGCGACAAGAAGGTGACGAGGCCCCACAGCCGACGTCCCCGGCGTGGGCCGCGCGCGGGCGGCCTCGTTAGGCGTCGCGCCGGTGGGTGTGGAGCGGTGCGGGTCGTGGCGGTCATGGTCACGATGCTGGCGCGCGCGGCGACGGCGGACCTCCCCCTGCGGTCCAGACCTGGACCTGGACCGTGGTCTGAGTCGGTTCATCCGCCCGGGGTGACGACGCCGCGGTCGTAGGCCAGCACGATCGCCGCGGCTCGGTCGCGCACATCGAGCTTGGTGAAGATCGCGCCGACGTGGGACTTCACCGTCCCCTCGCTGACCACGAGCGACGCGGCGATCTCCCGGTTCGTGGCTCCGCGGGCCATCTGCCGCAGCACCTCGAGCTCGCGGTCGGAGAGGGCCTCGAGCCTGCGGACGTCGCGCTGGGCGGGCGCGACCGAGCCGCGGTAGGCGGACAGCACCCGAGGGGTGACTGCCGGGTCGAACCAGGCCGCCCCGGCTGCGACGGCGCGGGCGGCCGCGATCAGATCGGTCGCCGTCGTGTCCTTGAGCACGAAGCCGCCTGCCCCGGCCTCGAGCGCTCCCCAGAGCACGTCGTCGTCGCTGAACGTGGTGAGGACGAGCACCGGCGGCGGGTCCGGCTCGGCACGCACGAGCCGCGTGGCCTCGAGCCCGCCGACACCCGGCATCCGCACGTCCATGACGACCAGGTCCGGACTGCTCGCGCGCACGGCAGCGACGACCTCGGAGCCGTCCCGGCACTCGGCGACGACCTCGAACCCGTCCCCGGGCCCGAGGATGCGGGCCACGCCCGCCCGCACGATCTGCTGGTCGTCGGCGAGCACCACCCGGATCACGGCCGGGCCTCCTCGCCCGGCATGGCGGCCGGCTCGGCGGGGTCGTGCTGCCCGCCCGGCCCGGCGCCGGTGATCCATCCGTCCGTCTCGGCGGGGCCGGCGTCTGCCGCGGGGTCGAGCGGCAGCGTGCACCGCACCGACCAGCCCGTAGCGGTCGGGCCGGCAGAGAGCGCTCCGCCGGCCACCCGCGCCCGCTCGCGCATGGAGACGAGCCCGTGACCGTGCCCAGGCACGCCGGCCCTCGTCGGTCCGACGGTGTCGAAGCCGAGGCGGACGGCGGTGCCGGTGACCTCGACGGTGACTGTCGTGGCCGCCTCCGGCGCGTGCTGCGCCGCGTTCGCCAGGGCCTGCTGCGCGATGCGGTATGCCGTCAGGCCCACCGTCGCCGGGACGTCGAGGCCGCCGTCGGGAATGTCGAGGTCACCGGTGGACCGGAGCCGCACCGGCAGGCCGGCCGCCCGGTAGGTGGCGACCAGGTCGGGTATCTGGCCGAGCCCCGGCGCGGGCGGGTCGGCCCCGCCCGGCGCGCTCGCGCCGGTGGTCTCGTCATCACGCCTGAGCAGCTCGACGGTGCGGCGCAGCTCCTGCATGCTCGCCCGACCCGCCTCCTCCGCGGTACGCAGCGCCTCGTCCGCGGCGTCGACGTCGCGGCGCAGCACGTGCCGGGCGCCCGTGATGTGGAGCATGACGGCGGCGAGCCCGTGCCCGACCAGGTCGTGCACGTCGCGGCCGATGCGCTGGCGCTCGTCGACGACCGCCCGTTCGGCGAGCTCGTGGCGGGCACGGGCGAGCTCGGCCGTGACGTGCTCGAGCCGCCGGACGGTCAGGCCCAGCACTGCGGGAAACATGATGCCGAGCATCCAGATGCCCCACACGATGTGGGCCTCCGGCGAGAGGACGTCCACGACCACGGGCGTCAGCAGGCAGGCGACCACGACCACTGCCGCGAAGACGCGGTTGTCCGCCCACGCCGAGACGGTCAGCGCGAGCAGCGAGACCAGGAACACCCCGGGTTCGAGCCCGCCGTCCCACAGGGCGAGGCAGACCGTCACCGGCGTCACGACGGCGAGCACGGGCAGGAAGCGCGGCCGGACGTACCAGATCCCGAACAGTGCGACCGGCACTGCCAGCAGGGCGAGCTCCCACCACCGGCCGGTGTCGACCGCGGCGGCCAGGAAGAACAGGGCCGCGAGCGGGGTGATGAGCCGCCGGCCGGCGAGCGGCTCCCGCAGGGCGGAACGCACGGTCCCCAGCATGGACGTGACGCTACCGCGCCCCGTGGCCGGAAGTTGAGGCCGGCCACCGCCGCACCGACGGACGGGGCCTTCCAGCGCAGATTGGACCGTCCACGCATGGCAGGTGCGACCGTCGCACTCTCGTACACTTAGATCCTCAGTTGTACGATCCGTCCATGAGCGGGATGAACCAGCTGAGCGTCTCTCAGGCGAGGGAGCGGCTCGCCGCCGTCATCGAGCAGGCGACCACCAACCATCGTCCCGTCTACATCTCCCGCCGGGGCAAACGGGTCGCAGCGATCATCGATGCGGCAGAGCTCGACCGCATCACCGAGCTGGCCGAGGACATGGAAGATGTCCTCGCCGCCGAGGCCGCCCGTGAGGAGATGCGAGCGACGGCGCAGGAACCCATCCCCTGGGAAGAGGTCAAGGCGGACCTGGGCCTGTCGTGACCTACGACGTCGTCCTCTCGCCGGCCGCTGCCCGCGAGCTCCGCAAGCTCGATCCACCCGTTCGACGGAGGATCCAGGCCGTGCTCGAGCTCTTGGCCGAGAATCCCGGCCCACCGGCCGCGACACGCCTCGTCGGCGGCACCGGCGAGTGGCGCGTCCGGACGGGCGACTATCGCGTGATCTACGAGATCGAGGACGATCGACTGGTCGTCCTGGTTCTCCGTGCCGGACACCGCGGCGCGGTCTACCGAAAGCGCTGAACCGGACGATTCCCTACGTCCTGCTCGCCGGCTGGCACCGGCTGTTCACCAGTCCCAGACGGTCCCGTACCGTGCCGTGAGCTCGTCGACGTCCTGCCTGCTGAGCAGGTCGACCTCGCGCCCGCACAACGCGACGACTATCCGCGCGGCCTCTTCGATCTCGATGGCCGCGTCGATCGCCGCCTCGAGGTCGCGCCCGGAGGTAATGGATCCGTGGTTGGCAAGCAGTGCGGCGCGGAGCTCGCCGGGTACGGTCGCCAGGTTCTCGGCGAGCCTGCGGCTGCCGGGCGCGGCGTACGGCACGCGTGGCACCTGTCCGACCCGCATGACGAGGTAGGGCGTGATCGGAGGCAGGGCCGAGTGCTCGGACCACGGCGAGAGGCAGGACACGGCGGTCGCGGCCGGGGAGTGCAGGTGCACCACCGCCCTGGCGGAGGTTTCACGGCGGTACATCTCGAGGTGGAGTGGGTACTCCTTCGAGGGCTTCGGTCCGTCGCCGAGGGCACCGTCGAGGCCGATGGTGGACAGGTCGTCCGGCCGCAGGGCGCCGAGCGAGGTGCCGGTCGCGCTGATCAGGATGTGCCCGTCCACCAGGACCGAGATGTTGCCCGAGCTGCCTGGGCTCAGCCCGAGGTCGACGACGCGCCGGCCGGCCTCGCACAGGAGCTCGGCGGCGTTCGCGTCCGGGTCGCCTGCAGTCACGCGACACCGTCCCAGGCCGTGGTGAAGAGGTCGGCACCGCCGAAGTTGCCGGACTTGAGAACGACCATGACGTCATCCCCCGACCGACGGGCCGCGCGCGCCCACGCCACGCCCGGGCTGAGTGTCGGCCCGAGCCTGAGGTCGGTGATGTCCAGCGCGCTGACGACGGCGCCCGAGGTCTCGCCGCCGGCCACGACGAGGGAGTCCACCCCCCGATCCACGAGGTCGTGGGCGATCGCACCGAGCGCCTCCTCGATCAGCGGCGCGTCGTCGAGGTTGCGCACGTCGGACGGCGCGGCCGTCGCGTAGACGACGAACGGGGTGGCAGGTCCGGCGAGTGCGCGCGCGACGATCCCTCCCACGCAGCCGGCGAGGTCGGCCCGCAGGGCGCTCGGGTCCAGCTGCACCCCGTCGCCTTCCTCCAGGCCGTGGCGCACCTGGGTCTGGGTCATGCTCGACGCGCTGCCGGAGAGGACGACTCGACGCCGGTCACGCACCGTGATCGGCTCCTGCGCCCGGGCACGCGGCCCGTCGAGCCCTTGGGCGAGACCGCTGCCGCCGGTGAGGAGCTTGAGGTGACCGGCGGCCTCGGCGACGGTCCTGAGGTCGTCGTCGGTGACCGCGTCGACCACCAGGTGCCGCACTCCGTCGCGGGCGCGGCTCATGAGGACCTCTCGGAGGGCCGAGGACCCGCGGTGCACCTCCTGGAGCGGCACCAGTCCCACCGTCGCCCTCGTCTGGGCCGCCATGAGGCGCACGAGATTCGAGTCCGTCATCGGTGTCAGGGGATGGTGACGCATCGGGCTCTCGTCCAGCGGCTGCGAGCCGACGAAGAGGTGGCCCTGGTAGACCGTGCGGCCGTTCGCCGGGAACGACGGGCACACAACGGTTGCGTCCTCGTCGAGGGCGTCGAGCAGGGCCTCCGTGACGGGGCCGATGTTGCCCTCCGGGGTGGAGTCGAAGGTCGAGCAGTACTTGAAGTAGAAGCGCTCGGCGCCGATCCGCTGCAGGGCGTCGAGAGCGGCCAGGGAGGCGCTCACGGCCTGGTCGACCGGGGACGTGCGCGACTTCAGGGCGACGACCACCGCGTCGGCCTGCTCACCGAGCTCCGTGGTGACCGCCTCGTGGCCGACGACGACGGCCGAGCGGAACCCGGCGGCGGTCAGGGTGATGGCCAGGTCGGTGGCGCCGGTGAGGTCGTCGGCGATGGCGCCGAGCCGGATCATCGGGCCGGCTCCGACGAGGGAGCACCGTGGGTCATGGTTCGTTCTCCTCAGGGTGGTGTCGGGTCGATGGTGCCGGGGAGGCCGGGCAAGGGCGAGTCGACGCCGGCTGACCGACGCAAGATCCGACGCCCATGACGAGGACGGGGACGGTGAGAGCAGTCGAGACCATGGGGTACCACGTCAGGTGGCGTGGAGCGCATACTCGGACGTGGCGGTGTGGTGGGCGCCGCCACGCGCGAGAGGCGTCATCATGACGGCAACGGTCGCCGACGATCTGGGTTTGCGGCGCGCCGGGCTCCTTGCGGGGTGCGCTGGACTTGTCACCGCTGCGGCGTTCTGGGTCGACTCCCCGGGCTACCCCGCGGGCGGCGCGTCCGGTGAAGCGGTCCGCCGCCACGTGGAGGAGAGCTTCGACGCCCTCACCTGGGCCGTGGCGGGACAGCTGGTCGGCGTGGGTGCCGTCCTCGTCCTCGTCGCGGCGCTGAACTCCCTGCTGCGCCCGGCCGAGACGCCCCGCCGGTTCTGGAGCGACCTGGCGATCGTGTGCGGCGCGGTGGTCGCAGTGTGGCTGACGCTCCAGGCGAGCCTGGACGCGATCCCCTTGGTGCTGGCTGACGACGACGGCACGCTCGCCGCGTACGACGACGGCACTCTCCTCGCGCTGGAGCCGATCGGGCGGCTCGGCGAGACCTTCGGGGACGTCGCCGGCATCCCTCGTGGCCTGCTGGTCCTCGCGGTGTCGGTCCTCGCCTTGCGGACCCGCCTCCTGCCCCGCTGGCTGGGATACGTGGGGCTCGTGGTCGCCGCGGCCTCGCTGGTCTCCGTCGCCGTCCCCGCCTTCGGGTTGTTCGCGTTCGGGCTCTGGTTGCCCGTTCTCAGCGTCGTGCTCCTCGTCCGTGCCGCTCGTGGCACCCTCGCCGTCCCGCTCGCCGCCCCAGGACGTGGTCCGACCGATCAGGAGTGACGGCTTCCCCGCGGGCCGGCTCGCGTCGGTCACGGCTGCGCGTGGGCCCCGCGAGCTGGCGCCCCCGGCTTGACCAGGCGGGCGCTGAGGTACCGGGTCTCGCGCTCGGTCAGCCGCGCGTGGGTCCGGGTGCCCCGCAGACCGGCGAAGCGGCTGAAAGGGCGACGGAACGCGCGGGGTATCCACGTCCCGACGAGGCTGCGCCTGCGGTCGTCGTCCAGATCGAGCGCGGCAAGCACGCGCGGGGTGATGTCGTGCGTCTCGACGACCTCCAGCCGGCTCGCGCCGAGCTGGTCCCGGAGCGTGGTCGCGCCATCCGCGGACCGCAGGTCGGCGAAGAGGAGGTGGCCGCCCGGCCGGAGCACCCGGTGCACCTCCGCGAGGAACTGCTCCATCGAGCCGTAGCAGTGGGACGACTCCACGTTGACGACGGCGTCGAAGGAGCCGTCCGGGAACGGCAGGTCCAGCGCGTCCCCCCAGGTGAACGTGAGCCCGGGGCCGTGCCGGTACCGTCGGCACAGGGCGATCGCGCTGCGGGAGAAGTCCACCGCCGTCGTCCTCCGCGGGCCGCGGTCACGAGCGATGTACGAGGCGCCGCCACCGCGTCCGCAGCCGACCTCCAGCACGTCGGCGTCCTGTAGCGGCGTGTCCCCGAGGACGTGGTCGTAGAGCTGGATGCACAGCCGGTCGGGCTCGTCGGCAGCGTCCAGGAGCAGGGGTGGACCTCCTGGCGGGGGTGCGTAGCCGTAGTTCATGAAAGCCCACTCGGACCGGCGGATCCGCACGGCGAGCACCTCGTACAGCCCTCGCCACGCGAGCCCGCGCACTCTCATGCGGACAGGCTACGGCCGCCGGAGACCCGGAGCCGGGGTGTACCGGGCGTCCACGTGATCTCGGGGGGTTGTCCCTACCCCCGTTCGGGTGCGGGCACACTGGGAGGCACCTGCCGGGCGCTGGAGAGTGGTTCCATGAGCACCGAGACCATGACCATCCCCATCCACCAGCCGCTCCCCCGGACCGGGCTCCTCGCCCGTCTGGGCCGCGAGTCCGCCTTCCTCCTCGCCTCGTTCCCGCTGGCGATCGTCGCCTTCGTCGTCGCTGTCACCGGGGTGGCGCTCGGCGCCGGCCTGCTGATCATCTTCGTCGGGCTGTTCGTCGTCGCGGGCACCCTGTTCGTCGCCCAGGGCCTCGGCGACCTCGAGCGGCGCCGGTTCGCCGCTGTCGGCCGGCCGCTACCGCCCACGCAGCCGTTCCGCCGCGAGAAGCGCGGCCTGGCACGGGTGCTCGCGCGCCTGCGTCACGGCCAGAGCTGGCTCGATCTGCTGCACGCGTTCCTGCGCTTCCCGGTCTCCACCTTCACGTTCGTCCTTCTCGTCACCTGGTGGTCCGTCGCGCTCGGTGGGCTGACCTACGTGGTGTGGGAGCAGTTCCTCCCGGTCGACAACACCTCGCTCGCGGACCTCCTGGGGTACCCCGGCCGCACGGCCGACGTCGTCCTGAGCACCGCCGTCGGCCTGGTCTTCCTCCTCCTGCTGCCCTTCGTCGTCCGGGCGGCGTTCGCGCTGGAGCACGGGCTGGCGTACGCGACGCTCGGCGCCACGCACGCCGCGCGGCTCCGCGAGCAGGTGGATGCGCTGTCCAGCAGCCGCTCGGCAGCGGTCGACGCCGAGGCGGACACCCTGGGTCGCATCGAGCGCGACCTCCACGACGGACCCCAGCAGCGCCTCCTGCGCACCTCCATGGACCTGCAGGCGGCGCAGCGTCGCCTGGCCGAGAACGACACGCCTGCCGCACGCGAGCTGGTCGACCAGGCCGTGCTCCAGGTCCAGGAGAGCGTCGCCGAGCTCCGCGCCCTCTCCCGCGGGATCGCCCCGCCCGTCCTGGCCGACCGCGGGCTCGAGGCGGCCCTCAGCGCCGCCGCCGCGCAGAGCCCGATCCCGGTGCGGCTGCGCGTGGACCTCGACGGCGAGCGGCTCCTCCGGCCGCGCGAGAACGCGGCCTACTTCCTCGTCGTCGAGGCCCTCACCAACGCCGCCAAGCACAGCGGCGCCGGCGAGATCGACGTCGAGGTCACGCGCTCGGGCGACGTCGTCACGGTGACGGTGGCGGACGACGGTGACGGTGGTGCGCACCTGGGCAAGGGGCACGGGCTGTCCGGTCTCGCGGACCGCCTCGCCGGCCTGGACGGCACGCTCGAGGTCCGCAGCCCCGACGGCGGTGGCACGGTCGTGACCGGACGGATCCCTGTCGGCCGGTAGTTTGACTCCGTGAGGGTGGTGCTCGGCGAGGACTCGGTCCTCCTCCGCGAGGGGCTGGTCCGGCTGCTCGCCGAGGCGGGCTGCGAGGTGGTGGCGGCGGTCGGCGACGGCGAGGCCCTCGTCGCCGAGGCCCGCCGGCACCGGCCCGACGTCGTGGTCGCGGATGTGCGGATGCCGCCGACCTTCACCAGCGAGGGGCTGCGGGCGGCGGCGGAGATCCGCACCGAGCTGCCCGGCACGGCTGTCCTCGTGCTGTCGCAGTACGTCGAGGAGTCCTACGCCGAGGACCTCCTGGCCAGCGGCGACGGCGGCCTCGGCTACCTGCTCAAGGACCGCGTCGCCTCGCTCGCCGAGCTCTCCGACGCGCTCGAGCGTGTGGTCGCCGGCGGCACGGTCCTCGACCCCACGGTGGTCCGCCAGCTCATGGTCCGCCGGCGTGCGAGCCCGCTGGACCGGCTCACCCCGCGGGAGCGGGAGGTGCTGGAGCAGATGG
Organism: Georgenia subflava; assembly: GCF_009193155.1. GTDB lineage: Bacteria > Actinomycetota > Actinomycetes > Actinomycetales > Actinomycetaceae > Georgenia > Georgenia subflava. The sequence continues at coordinate 406,730 of NZ_VUKD01000004.1, read as the reverse complement.
CGCAGGGGCGCACCAACGCGGCCGTCGCCCGCGAGCTCTTCGTGTCCGAGAAGGCCGTCGAGAAGCACGTGTCCTCGATCTTCGACAAGCTCGACCTCCCGCCGTCGGCCGACGACCACCGCCGGGTGCTCGCCGTGCTGACCTGGCTGCGGGCCCACCGCCGGTAGCGGGCACCGGCCGTCCGGGCGCCGTCGGGGCTACGGCGTGGTGTCCCGGTCCGCCGGCTCGGCGGGCATTGTCGACCCGGACTCGTCGTCGGCCTGGCCGGCCAGCTCGGCCTTGAGCGCGTCCTGCTTGCGCCGGCGGGCGATCTCTCCCCTGGCGAGGACGAGGGCGAGGACCACGGGCCAGACGAACCTGGCGCGCTCGAGGATCCACGCGAGCCATGCCGGCGCCTGCCAGTCCGGCAGGTCGATGTCCGGCAGGTCGATGTCCGGCCACGGGATGCTCGGGAGGTCGATCTCGGGCCAGGGGATGTCCCAGCTCGGCCATGGCAGGTCGACGACGAACCGCACCGCCAGCAGGCTGAGCACCAGCGGGACGACCACCTTGGCGACGCCGCCCGCCGCCGCGATCGCCGCGTACCGGCCGGGGTGCTCACGGATCCGCTGCTCGCGCAGCGCGGCCGGCGACCCGGCCTCGGGATCGAGGTCGATGCCGCCGAGCCCGAGCAGTGCCTGTGCCTCGGCGTCCTGCTCCGCGGTGTCCTCGAAGAGCGTCACGCGCCGGGTGCGCCCCAGGGCCGTGAACTTCACCCTGACCGCCTCGGTGCCACCGTCCTCCGGCGCCAGGCGGACGGTGTCGTCGGCGGTCGTCCGCGTCGCGAGGAGGTCGTCGTCGGCGTACCACCGGACGGTCCGTGGCGCGCCACCGGTGATCTCGACCCGGTGGCGCCTGCCGCGCACAGTGAGGTCCCAGCGCTGTATCTCGGTCACGCTTCGACGCTACGGCGACGGCGCAGCTCCCGTGATCCACCTTTCGGCTCCACCCTGACGCCGCAGGGTGGAGCATCCTCCGTCCCGGGGCGCTGTCATGCTGGTGACCATGTCTGCCGATCCGTCGCCGCTCGCAGCCGTGGCGTGGCCCGTGCACACCGACCGTCTGGCGATCCGGCCGGCGACGCCGGCCGACGCCGAGGCGACGTGGCGCTACCGCCGGCTCGAGGTCGTCAACCGCTGGCTCACCCGGGCGCCTGAGACGTTCGAGGCCTATCGGGTGCAGTTCGAGGAACCGGCATCGCTGGCGAAGACGCTCGTCGTCGAGCTCGACGGCGTCGTCGTCGGCGATCTCATGGTCGCGGTCGAGGACGCATGGGCCCAGGCCGAGGTGGCCGAGCACGCACGCGGCGTGCAGGCCGAGCTCGGCTGGTCGCTGCACCCGGACTACGCCGGCCGCGGCTACGCCACCGAGGCGGTGCGCGAGCTCCTCCGGATCTGCTTCGCGGACCTCCGCCTGCGGCGGGTGACGGCGAACTGCTTCGCCGCCAACGAGCCGTCGTGGCGGCTCATGGAGCGCCTCGGCATGCGCCGAGAGCTCTACACGGTCCGGGAGTCGCTCCACCGGACCGACGGGTGGCTCGACGGCATGGGCTACGCGCTTCTGGCCGACGAGTGGGGCGAGCACAGCCGGCGGTGATGGTGGCGGGCCCCTACGGCACGACGGCGAACGCCCGCACCGGGAACGTGGCCATCCCGCGCACCTTGGGCGGCACGGCGGTGAAGCGCGCTCCGGTGGTGGGTAGCTCAGCCAGGTTCGTCAGGTGCTCGACCACGGGTATGCCGGCCCCGAGCAGGAGGCTGTGGGCTGGCCGTTCGCCGGTGGTGGTGGCGTCGATGTTGACCGAGTCGATCCCGACGAGGACCGCTCCCCCGTCGACCAGGGCACGAGCACCCTCCGCGGTGAGAGAGGGGTGTGCGGGGTCGCCATAGCGGTCGGTACCCCAGTGCCGGTCCCACCCGGTCCGCAGGAGCACCGCCGCACCGCTCACCGCCAGTCCGGCGAAGGCGTCGGCCTCGACGACCCCGTCCGCGTCGACGACGACGGCCGGCAGATCCGCGCAGCGCTCGAGCGCGAGACCGGCGAGGTCGTGCCCGTCGCGGTAGCGGTGCGCCGGCGTGTCGAGGTACGTGCCGGTGTTGGCGACCATGCTGATGCGCCCGATCGCGAACTCGGTGCCGGCCGCGTAGCTCTCCCGGGATGCGTCGAAGGTCAGGTGCTCGCCGATCTCCGGGCCGGGCAGGCCGGGGTAGGTGAGCATCCCGTGCTCGATGTCGTGGCTGAGATCGACCAGTGGCATGCCTCGAGGATGACACCGTCACACTCCCCTGCACAGGGCGTTGACCTCACCGAGTGCTGGCAGGTTCGGCGGCGTGCTCCGCCAGGTCCTGGTGCACGGCGCCGACAGTGACCCACCCCCTAGCCGAACGCGCGGGCGCGGGATGACATCGTGGCGACCCATCGCCAGTCGGTGCTCACCGCGGAATCCGACGCACCCGGAAACCGTCAACGAGCATCGCACCCTCGTTCATGACGAAGCCAGCACCACCGCTGACGTAGGCGTCGTCGGTCGCACTGAGCCGCTGCTCGCCGTCGAGGACGACGGAGAGGTCTCGCCCCGAGACGCGGAACTCGAGGTCGTGGCGTTGGTCCGTCTCATGGTCGACCTGCGTCGCCGCCAGCACAGCCTCGTCGGTATCCCGGACCCGCAGGATCTGAAGCTCCCGTCCCCTCATGATGGCCGCGTAGTAGCGGCGGTGGCCCCGAGAGCGTGCGACAAGACCGGCGCCGTCGTTCTGGTTGAACTCGATCCTGGAACTCACGGAGTAGTCGTTCCAGTCACGGGTACCGGTCGTGACGAGGCCGTGCCGGCCGCTGTGCGAGACGCACATCGTCGTCGTGTAGTCGGGCGCAAGATTCGTCGCCGAGCTGACGAAGGAACGTAGCCACGCCGTGTCCGTCGTCCACGGGGTCAACCCCGGCGTGAGCTCGTAGGAGCGGCCGAGCAGCAAGTCCTCGGGCGCGCCGGTCCAGTCGAGATCCACCAGTGTGACGGCCCCGTCGGTGCGGTACGCCGAGGTGAGGCGCAACCCGAGCCGGAAGATCGGCCGGCCGTCGGTGCCGGGGACCGTCCACCGCAGCTGGTTCTCACCGTGGACGAGGGCGAAGGCGTCGCCGACGGTCCGCCGGATCACGCCGTCGTCGCCATAGCTCTCGATGAAGAACGCCAGCGCCGGCGCGTCGGCGTCGGCGCGAACCGTCGCGGTGACGTGCTGGGTCGGGTACAGGCTCGGGCTCCCGACGACCTCGAAGTAGCTCGTCCCGGCCACGCCCCGCCCCGCGGGTTCCACCCACGTGTCGACGCACACGGTCGCCTCGGTGCCGGCACCGAGTGACCGGTACGCGATCGCCAGCCCGTCGCCCTCGTTGCTGACGCTCGTGCACGCCTGGCGCACGCCGAGATCCGGGTGAGAGCGGAACCCCTGGACCGAACCGGGCAGCTCGAACGCGAACCGTTTGGGGTCGGCCAGCTCGGCGCCGCGCATGGCGGCGGCCGTCCGCACGATGCGGCGGGTCTCGCGAACGGCGTCGCTCAGGCACTCCCCGCCGTCGGCGCTCACGACGTACATCCGGTCGGCGACCGGACCGCGGAAGTCGGAGCCCGCGTCGAGGCCCTCGAGCCCGAGCCGGATGCCGTTGAGGCAGCCGAGGTTCCCGGCGTTGCTGTCGGTGTCCCAGCCGGCCGAGGTGATGATCATGGAGGCGCGCTGCCAGTCTTCCCCGCCCATGAGCAGCGCCATGAGGATCGCGGCGTGGTTTGTCGCCGCGGGCGAGTTCGAGGGGTAGTGGTCGTAGCCGTGGTGGGTCTCGATCCAGTCGCGCACCACGCGCCAGTCGTCGGTCCGGGCGCACTGCTCGCGCACGTCGTCGACGATCCGGAGCAGCCGCGGGTCGGCGACGAACTGCGTCGCCCGGTCCAGGAGGACGCCCGCGTCGCGTTCGGCAAAGGCCATGGACTCCATCGCGACCAGGAGGCTGGCGGCCTCGACCGCCAGGCCGTCGTGGCTGACGGACGCCGCCGCACGTGCCATCGCGACAGCGCGCTCCGGGTCGTCGGGGTTCACGAGCGCCCAGGTGTCGATGAAGATCTGGGCGCCGATCTGTTCGGCCATCGACGGACCGTTGAGGGAGATCGCTCCAGAGGCGGGGGCGCGCAGGCCGGACTTCAGGCGCAGGTACGCGGTGTGCTCGGTGGACCGGCTCAGCCCTCCCCACCACAGGACCGTCCGGTTCTCGATGATGTAGTTGAGCCAGCTGTCGCCGACCATGTCAGCAGTGAGCGGCAGTCGGTCGAGGTTGTCCTCGAGCGCGCGGAAGAAGACGAAGGTGCCCGAGATGTCGTCGTCCGGGACGATGAGCGGCCAGCCCGTGTCGGCGGCGACGTAGTGATGGATGTCGCCGAACCGCTCCTGGATGTCCTCGTACGCCCAGCCCTCGACGGGCCGGCCGTGGTAGACGCCGAGGATCTTGCCGAGGACTCCGGCATAGACCTGTTCGGGGTAGGCCGCCGGCAGCGCGGCGGGCAGGGTCGACGGGTCGGCCTGGACGAGCATGAGCACCTCTGATGGGTTGGGGGGGACAATCGAGTTGGCAGCGCTGTCGGGGCTGCGGCCTAGCGGGTGAGCGTTGCTACGAGGTCATCGAGGAACGCGGCGTAGTCGACGTCGCTGACGGCCTGCAGTAGCGGCAGGTGCTGCCATCGGTGATGGTTTCGCCGGTCGACGACCGTCATGCCGAGGGTGAGCTCGCCGGCCGTCTCGACGGCGCACCGCACCTGCTCGGTGGTGAACCACTCGGGGTTGGTCAGCACCGCGACGGCCATCGCGTCGATGAGCGCGCAGTAGCTCTGGTAGTTGCGGCCCCGGACGAAGTGGACGGTGTCGACAGCAAAGCGCGCCTCCGGTCGGTCGCTGTCCTGCAGGACGGAGAACCGTCGTTCATCCAGGTTGACCGCGGGGTGCGTGGCGGTGTCGAGGCCGACGGCGGTGAGGTCGAAGCCGGCGGCGAATACCTCGGCGGCCGCGCCTGGGTCGACGTAGACGTTCCACTCGCTGACCGGGTTGTCGCCGGTGGCCTGGGTCCAGGCGTACGGGGTGAAGCCGAAGGAGCCCGCGATCGCGGCGACGCGACGGACCTTGCGGGGCAGCTCAGGGTCGATCCGCAGGGCGAGTGCGAGGTTGGTCAGCGGCCCGAGCGCGGCGATGCTCACCTCGCCGGGGTGGTCGTTGACGACATCGACGATGAGCTGGGCGGCCGCGCGGGGGTCCAGCCGAGCGGTCGGCTCCGGAAGGCCGGTGTTGGCCAGGCCGTCGTCGCCGTGCGAGAACGGGTCGGCCGGGTACTCACGGGACAGTGGCTGGAGCGGGCCCTGCGCGACGGGTATGTCGGTGGCGCCCATGAGCTCGAGGATCTTCCGGGCGTTGACCGACGTCCGGTCGGCAGGGAGGTTGCCCGTGACGGCGGTGAGGGCTAGCACGTCGACGTCACTGCGCTTGAGCGCGGAGATGATGGCGACGGCATCGTCGATGCCGGGGTCGCAGTCGATGAGGAGCTTCATGTCGTGGTCTGTCCTTCACTGATGAGGTCGGCCGCGGTGGGCAGAGAGTCGATGGCGCCGGGACGGCTGACTGTCACGGCACCGACGAGGGTCGCCCGGCTCAGCGCCTCGTCGAGCGGTGTGCCGCGGCCCAGCTCGACGGCCAGCGCCCCGCAGAACGCGTCGCCGGCAGCGGTGGTGTCGACCGCGGTGACGGGTCGCGCGGGCTCGTGCCACCACCGGCCGTCCGGAGTGCGGGCGACGCTGCCCCGCTCGCCCAGAGTGACGACGACTGTTCCGCGGCAGCCGGTGCGCGCGGCTACCTCGGCCGCCTCGGCCGGGTCGCGTGGCACCGGTGCGCCGGCGACCGCGGCCAGCTCGGTCTCGTTGACGACGAGGACGTCGACGACGTCGAGGAGCTCGGCGGGCAGCTGCGTCGGTGGTGCGGCGTTCAGGATGCGGGTGCCCGTGGCGAGCCGGAAGGCGGCTGTGACGGTCGCGAGGGGCACCTCGAGCTGGGCGAGGACGACTCTGGCCGCACCCACCGTCTCGCCCGCCGCGGTCACGTCGGCCGGGGAGAGCGCGGCGTTGCCGCCCGGGCTGACGAGGATGCGGTTCTCTCCCGTGTCCTCGACGAGGACGACGGCGAGGCCGGTCTCCCCCGCGCCGCTGGTGACGGCCCGGCGGTCGACGTGCTCGCGGTCGAGCAGGTCGAGGTACCGGCTTCCGGCGGCGTCTTCGCCGATCCGCGCGACCATGGCGACGGCGGCGCCGAGCCTCGCGGCGGCCACCGCCTGGTTGCCGCCCTTACCGCCCAGCCCCTGCCGGTGGCCGCGGGCGAGGATCGTCTCACCCGCGACCGGCACGGCCGCCGTGGAGACGACGAGGTCGAGGTTGAGACTGCCGACGACGGCGACGTCGACCATCAGCTCCTGCCCTCCTGTGCGGTGACGGTGAAGCCGTCGGCGAGCATGGTCCCGGTCGTGACCAGGAACCCGGCACCACCGCTGCGCAGAGCCCTGGAGGAGTCGTCCTCCGCGACGAGCACCGCTCTCCCGCCGACAGTGCATGACAGCTGCGTGCCGCGGCACGTGAGAGCGAGGTCGAGCGGGGAGTCTTCGGCGTACTCCACGTCGGCGCGTGCGAGGACGTGCTCCTCGTCGTGGTCGCGCCGGACGAGGGTGAGCGTGCGCCACGAGTCGAGCACGGCGGCGTAGTAGTTCCGGTGTCCGCGTGCCCGGGCGACGATCCCGCCCCGCTCGTGCGGGTTGAAGACCAGGGTGGAGCTGACCGTGTAGTCGTCCCAGTCCCGGGTGCCGACTGTCGCGAGTCCTGTGCCCTGCGGGTGCGAGACCGAGTAGGTGTACCGGAAGTCCGGCTCGAAGTTCTTGGCCGAGCTGACCCACTGGCGCAGCGACTCCGGCTCGAGGTCCCAGATCGAGGTGAGCAGGACACCCGACTGGCTGTACCGCTCGGGCGCGCCGGCCCAGTCGACATGCTCGACCACGACGTCACCGTCGAGCCGCCGCGCCGTCCTGACCTGCAGACCGACCCGCAGGACTGGGTTCGGCCCGACGTCGGGGACCGTCCACCCGAGATCACGGCCGGCCGTCCCGAGTGTCACCGGCGGAGAGACCGTCGCGACGAGGTCGCCGTGGGCATCCTCGGCAAGGACGTACAGGCACGCCTCGACGTCGTCGCGCTCATGCTCGAGCCGGACGCGCGCCCGGATGGTCTGCCCCGGGTACAGCGTGGGGCTGGCCAGGGTCGAGAAGTTGTCTCCGTCGCCCGGGCGGGCGAGGAAGGTCGGCGTGGACACTGCCGCGTCGGCCCCCGCGCTGACGCCGCGGACGGTGACCCGCAGGCCGGGTCCAGCGTTGGTCACGCTCACGGCGACGTAGGGAGACGAGGCGTCCTCGCAGCGGCCGAACCCCTGGACGGATCCCGGCAGCGCGAACGAGAACCGCGGCGAACGGGGCGCCGGCGCGTCCCCGTCGAGCACCCGACGGCCCGCGTCGACGGCCAGGGTCTCTCGGAGGGCGTCGGTGAGGCACTCGCCGCCGTCGGCGGTGACGACGAGCAGCTGGTCGGCCACGGGACCGCGCAGGTCCGCCTCCGCGTCGAGGCCGGCGAGGCCGAGGCGGATGCCGTTCAGGGCGCCGACGACGCCTGCGTTGGAGTCCGTGTCCCACCCGGCGGACGCAGCGACGGAGACGGCCCGGTGAAAGCTGTCCTCGCCGAGGAGGAGCGCCGCCAGCACGGCGGCGCTGTTCGTTGGTACCGGGCAGGGCCCGTCGAAGACCGAGTAGCCGTACCGGTGCTCGATGCGGTCCCGCACGGTGCGCCAGTCATCGGTGTCCGCGCACCAGGAGCGCACGTCCTCGACGATGCGAAGCAGGGTCGCGTCTGAGAGCTGGTGCACGGCGGTGTCGACGATGATGTCGAGGTCCCGCTCGGTATACGCGAGCGCCTCCATGCCGGCGACGAACCCCGCGGCCTCGACGGCGACGCCGTCGTGGCTGACGCTCGCCGCCGCCCGGGCTGTGGCGGCTGCCCGCTCGGGGTCTCCGGGGGACATCATCGCGAGGGCGTCGACGAAGATCTGGGCGCCCACCTGCACGGGCAGAGTGCGCCCGTTGCGGGCGAAGGAGCCGCTCTCCGGTGCGGGCACCCCGGCCGCGAGGTTGAGGTAGGCCGTGTGCTCGGTCGAGCGCCCGCGCCCGCCCCACCAGAGGATCGTCTTGTCTTCGATGATGTAGTTGAGCCACGTCTCTCCGACCTGCCGCGCGGTGGGCACGCCCGCTCGGCCGTGGTCGACGACGGCCCGGGCGAAGGCGAAGCTGCCGGAGATGTCGTCGTCTGCCGTGACGACCGGGATCCCGAGCTGGTCGTTGACGTAGTGGCGCAACGTCCCGAACCGCCGTTCGATGTCCTCGACCGGCCAGCCCTCGACTGGCCGGCCGAGATAGACCCCGATGATCTTGCCGAGGACGCCGGCGTAGGTGCGGACGAGGTAGTCCTCGGGAGTGCTCACCCCTTCACCGAGCCGCTGACGAGACCGTCGACGAACCGGCGCTGCGCAGCGAGGAACAGCGCGATGATGGGGACGATCAGCAGCGCGGCACCCGCCATGAGGACGCCCTGGTCGACCGCGAACGTCCCGGTCAGGGACAGGAATCCGAGGGTTGCGGTGTAGCTGGTCGGGTCCTGGAGGAACGTCACCGAGATCAGGTACTCGTTCCACGCCATGAGGCCGACGACGATCCCCACCGTGATCATCCCCGGGCTGACCGCCGGGATGAGCACGTGGCGCAGGACCTGCCACGTGTTGGCCCCGTCCATCGCCGCCGCCTCCGGCAGCTCCGCCGGGATGCGCAGGAAGAACGTGCGCAGGAGCAGGACCGCGAGCGGCATGTTGATGGCCGCGATGACCACACCAACGGCGAAGACGTTGCTGAGGAGGCCGAGCCTTGCGAACGCGGCGTACAGCGGGAAGAGGAAGAGCTGGATGGGGACGGTCATCGCCATCATGAGGTAGATCATCACCGGCCCGGCGATCTTGATCTTTCGGGCTGCGAGGACGTACGCGGCCGGTGCGGCGGTGGCCAGCACCGTGATGATCGTGGTCCCGGTGAGCAGGACGCTGTTGATGAACCCGCGCCCGAAGTTGCCGTACGTCCAGGCTTCGGGGATGTTCGCCCAGTCCACGATCTCGGGTAGGGCAAGCGGGTTGCGGACGACCTCGGGGGCGTCCTTGAGCGCGTTGACGAGGACGAGCGCGATCGGGAAGAGCGCGATGATCGCCAGGACGGCGAGGACGACGTGCCCTGGGGTCGCGCGCAGCGCGCGACGGACGGTTCGGGTACTCATACGTCCATGCCCCTTCTGCTCAGACGGGTGTACAAGACCGCGGCGACAAGGCCGAAGAGACCCATGACGACGCCGACGGCGGCAGCCTTGCCGAACTGGAACGTGGCGAACGCGAGGCTGTACGCGAAGGTGCTGAGCATCTCCGTCGAGTTCGCAGGCCCGCCCTGCGTCATGAGGAAGATGTAGTCGAAGGTCAGGAAGGAGAAGATCGTGATCATGACGAACATCAGCTGCATGGTGGGCTTGATGTTCGGCAGGTACACGTAGCGGAAGACCTGCCAGGAGTTCGCACCCTCGAGCTGTGCCGCCTCGACCTGCTCGACCGGCGTCTGCCGCAGCGCAGCGAGGTAGACGACGAGTAGGAAGCCCCAGTAGTGCCACATGTCGACCGCCGCGACGGCGTAGATGGCCCAGTCGGTGCTTGCGAGGGGTGAGTCGACACCGATCCCCCGCTTGTTGAGGAACCCGATGACGCCCGAGATCGGGCTGTAGATCATGTTCAACCACACCATCGCGTTGGTGATGGCCGCCATGACGTACGGCAGCAGGAATATCACCTGGTACAGCCCCCGCGACCGCGGCCGCCTGAGCAGCAGCATCGCGACCCCGAGCCCGACGACCACCGGGACGGTCACGAAGAGCAGCGTCCAGATGATGTTGTTCGTCACGGCGGTGCGAAAGATCGGGTTCGCGAAGATCTCCACGTAGTTGTCGACGCCGACGAACGCCGGCGTCGTGCTGACGCCGTCCCAGTCGGTCAGCGACGTCACCGCCGTGAAGATGCCCGGCAGGAGGACGATCGTCATCGACAGCAGGATCGCGGGGGCGAGCAGGAGGTAGTGGGCGAGGTGGGCGTTGCGCCGCCGGCGCCGTCGTGGGACGGCGGCGGGCGGGGCCACCGCCACCGGGGCGGCGACCGCGGGCGCCTGAGGAGGCTGTGCCATGGCTGGTCCCTCGTGGTCTGGGTGCACCGGGTGGCGGAGGCTGGCTCCGCCACCCGGTCGCGTGGTCGTCGTCAGGGCGCCGGGATCGGCGGGACGTCGCCCGCCTCGAGCTCCTGGTTGAAGGTCTGCTCGATGCCCTCCATGAAGGAGGCGGCGTCGGTCTGCCCGGTCCACACCGTGTCGATGTCGACGAGGGCCTGCTGGGTCTGCGGCGGGAAGAACGTTGCCGTGAAGTAGCCGAACCGGCCCTCCTCGACGGCGGGCATGATCTCGTTGACCGCCTCGGCGAACGGCACCGACAGTCCCTCGAACTGCGACGGGTCGAGCTCGACGCCGGACAGCGGCACAGCCCAGTAGCCGGGCCACTCGGCGCTCATCTGCTTCATGAACTCCTCGGTCATCATCCGGTCGATGACCGCCGCGGCGGCGTCGGGGTGCTCGCTCTCCGCGTTGATGGAGAAGGACGCCGTGGTGCCCAGGGTGAACAGCGGGGACTCCAGGCCCTCGCCGACCGTCGGGAACTGCATGAACCCGAGGTCCTCTACGTTCCCGGCCTCTTCGTTGAAGAACTCCGCGGCGAACTGGAACCCGAGCGTGGGACCGATGAAGAACGGTGACTGCCCGTCGGCCAGCAGCTGCATCGACTCGAGGAAGTTGAGGTTGGTGTACTGGCCGCCGCCGAGGTAGCCGTTCTGGTACCACTCGGCACTCATCTCTACGGCCTCGACGTAGGGCTCGTCGGTCCAGGACGCCTCGCCGGTGAGAACCTGGTGCATGGCCTCCGGCCCGGCGACCGCGGTGAGGAACATCGAGGAGTAGTTCTCGTTGACCGGCTGCCAGCCCTTGTTCCCGGTCACCGACGGGTACAGGTCCGCCTCCTTGGCGGCGGCGAGGGCCGACTCGAACGACTCCAGGTCGGTGGGCACCTCGACGCCGAGCTCGTCGAGGACGGCCTTGTTGTAGAACACGCCGACCGTGTTGATCGAGTTCGCGAGCGCGTACAGGCTGCCGTCGACGGTGCCCGACTCGTAGATCGGCGGGAGGATGCGCTCCTCCCAGCCGTACTGCTCGGAGTACTCGTCGAGGTTCACCAGCTTGTCGCTCTGCGCGTACGGGGCGACGAACGAGGGGCCGGAGCCGTAGACGATGTCCGGGCCCTCGCCGGCCGAGAGTGCGGTCTGGATGTTGCTGTCGACCCGCTCGTTGAAGGTGACCTTGAGCGTGTACTCCTCCTGGGACTCGTTGTAGGCCTCGACGAGGTTCTTCTCGAGCGCGGCTCGCTGGTTCGGGGTCGCGCCCCAGAACCACATCTCGATGTTCTCGCGCCCGCCTGCCGCCGCGTCATCGCCGTTGCCCGAGCTTCCGCCGCAGGCGGCGAGCAGGGCGGCAGCAGCGCCGACGGCGGCGATCCTGGCGAGCGTGCGTCGTGTGGTCATCTGTCGTACTCCTCGTTGAGTGGTGCCCGGCCGGGGCCGTGGCGGTGGAGGGGGATGACCGGGCAGCAGGGGACGTGCCCGGACGATGGTGAGGACCCGTCAGGCGACGGGGACCTGGATGTGGCGGGCGGACATGTCCACCTGACCACCGCGGAAGAACGGGCGGCCCCAGCCGGAGGCGAGGGACGCCGAGTAGTCGGCCCCCACGACGCCACCGAGGACCTGCCGGGACCACCCGGTGAGCCTGGTGAGGTCCGCGAGGCGGAGCTGGACGACGTGCTGGCCGTTGGTGGCGAGTGCGTCGCCGAGCGCGGTGGCCCGGGGCGAGTCGGCCTCACCGGCGAGCACGAGAGTGAGGTGCTGCTGCGGCCCGAGGAAGTAGTCGACGTGCCCGGTCTCCTCGACGCCTGTCGTGCGGACGGCCAGCCCGGTCGCCTCGATGAGCTTGAGCATCCAGAACTCGCCGGCGCCGTGTGCGTCGGCCATGGTTGCGACCGTGATGCCGTGCGGCTGTGGGCCGCTGGCGTCGGCCAGCCGGCCCACCTCCTCGTGCGCGAGGGACCAGTCGGCGGCAACCTGCGCGAGGTCGATGTACTCACCCACGAGGGCTGCGACGGCGGCGGAGTGGACGGCATAGCCGACCGCCGGGATCTCCTCGGTGAGGTCGAACGCCGGGACGGTGACGACCTCGTCGGCGAGGTCGGCGAGCGGCGAGGCGGGGTTCGTCGTCACGGCGATCACCGGGAGTCCGGCGTCCTTGGCCACCTGGGCGGCCCGGATGGTCGCGCCGGTCTTGCCCGACCAGGACAGCGGGACGACGACGTCGACGCCCTTCGGTGCGCCGCCGCCCCAGGCGACGTCACCGGCGGAGAGGACACGGTGGCCGAGCTGCTCGGCGGGGCGCGCTGCGGCGAGTGAGTCACCGCACCCGAGGAAGGCAGCGCGGCGGCCGCCGAGCTGGGTCACCTCGGGGACAGCAAGACGGGACAGAACGTCCGCCTGCAGATGCTGGGTCATGTCAGTCCTCCTCAAGGACGTGGACGGCGGCGAGCTCGGCGTCGGTGACCGCCGGGCCGGTGGCGAGTGTCTCCGGGCCGTGCCCGGAAAGGGTGCGGGCGACGACGGCCGTGGCGACGACCGTCGCGTTGACGAGCGAGCGGGGGTCGTCAGGGGTCGTCAGTGCGGCGGCGAGGGCACCGGCGTGGGAGTCCCCGGCGCCGGTGGTGTCGACGAGGTCGACCGGCGCAGGCAGGACGTGCCAGGTACCACCGGACGCGGGCAGGACCAGGGCACCCTCGGCGTCGAGCCGGGCGACGACGGACCGTCCCGTGACGCGCCGGAGCTCGTGCGCGGCCTGGCGGGCGTCAGGGTGCAGCTGGGTGAGCTGGACCCGGCTCGGGACGAATACGTCTGTCGTGGCGGCGAGGTCAGTGAGGTAGTCCCAGCCGTGGGCGGCGATGGCGCGCTGGTCGGGGTCGACGACGACGACGGCGGGCCGTGCGGTGCCGTCGAGGCCGGCGCCCGGCGCGCTGCGCAGCAGGACGTCGGTGTCCGTGCTCGTGGTCCCGGGCCGCCGGTCGATCGACTCGTCGTCCCGTTCGTCGAGCTCGTGGCTCGGTGGGGTGGTCGACAGGACCCGGCGTCCCTCCGGGGCATCGAGGATCCACAGCCGCGGGACGGAACCGTCGGTGCACGTGGCCAGGTCGACACCAGCCCCGGTGAGGAGCTCGCGGATGTCAGGCTCCCCCACCGGCAGAGTCGTACGCAGCCGCACCGCGGTGGAGGTGCCGGCGCGGGCGTCGGCGACCGCGGCACCCCGCGCGGCGCCGAGCGCAGCGTAGACCCCGGGGCCACCGGGCTGGTCGTACGCCGGTGGGCGTCCGACGGTGACGAGGTGGTCGCGGCTGATGCCGCCCTGGATCTCGACTGTTCTCATGCGATGCCTCCGCGGTGGGAGGGCAGCCACATCGCTGCACCGGCGGCGTCACGCTCGGCGTCCATGCGGTGCAGCTGCGCCATGCCGGCGAGAGCCACGTCGATGGCGGCGATGTGTCCGGCACCCGCGGCGAACGTCTCGCCGGTGGTGATGTTGTCGGCCACGGAGCACACGGATCCGCCACGCAGCCCGTACAGGGCCGCGAGGGTGACGATCGCGGCGGACTCCCGGTCACCGTTGAGCACGCCCGCCCGGGACCAGGTGTCAACGACGTCGAGCTGGCCGGCCGGGAGAAAGCCCCGGGCACCCGGTCGGCCGCCACCGACGAAGTCGGAGTCCGTCGAGCGGGTCAGGCCGACGTGGTAAGGGACGCCGAGGTCCGCCGCGGCCTGCGTGAGGGCGAGGACGACCTCGGGCGCGGAGGCGGCTGGGTAGGTCGCGGGGACGTACGCGGCGGTCAGCCCTTCGTCCCGCACGACACCGGTCGCGACAACGACGTCGCCGGGCCGGACCGAGGGGTGCATCCCGCCGGACCCGCCGACCCGCACGTATGTGTCGGCTTCCGTGTGCTCGAAGAGCTCCATGAGGGCGAGCTCGATCTCAGGCCCGCCGGAGCCGCCGCTGAGGACGGAGATCGACGCCCCCTCATACGTGCCCGAGTAGGTCGTGAACATGCCCGACCGGCCGACGAGCTGGGCGTCGTCGAGCCGGGCCGCGACCTGGGCGGCCGGGTCGTCGTCGTACGCGCACAGCGGGTCGCGCACGAGCAGGAGGACGTACCGACCGACGCGCGACGGCTCGACCTGCGTGAGGGCGGGCCGGCCATCGATCTTCAACCCGTCCGCGGGGACGTTCCGCCCGTAGGCGTAGCGCGCGAGGACGTCGGTGTTGTCGTGGGGCACGCCGGCCCGGCGTGGTGCGTTCACGGTTCTCCTCCTCTCGGCTCGGGGGTGTCAGGCGGCGGGGTCGGGGGTGACCTTGACGAAGAACTGACGCTTGCGGGGCCCGTCGAACTCGAGGAAGAAGACCTTCTGCGAGTGACCGACCAGGACCTCTCCCTCGGTGATGATGAGGGTGAGGGTGGGGCCGACCATCGTGGACTTCACGTGCCCGGCGGCGTCCTGCGGGGTGTCGTGCTCGTGCTTGAACGTGATGCGCGCAGGGATGAGCCGCTCGAACTCGTCCATGACGTCCTCGAGGCCGAGCGGGTCGTGGTAGGAGATGATCCCCAGCGCTGCCGTCGTGTGCGGGGCGACGATCGTCACGAGCCCCTCGGTCACGGCACTGGCAGCTACGGCTTCGTCGATCTGGGGCTGGATGTCGTACGCGTGGTTGCCCTCGGTCTGGAGCGGGAACCGGGTGGGGGTGGCCATGTGTGGTCCTTCGTCAGGTGGTGCGGGAACAGACAACGAGGAGGGGTCAGACAACGAGCGCGGACTCACGGGTGGTCGCGCCGTCGACGCAGTCAGCCCACTGCCCCACGGCCCCGCGTCCGGGTTCCTCGCCCGTGGCGTCCATGAGGTGGGCGGCAAGCTGACCGAGCACGGCGGCCTGGATCACGGGGGCGAACTCCTCCCGTACCTGCGGGACGGGCACGGTAACCGGCGCGCCCGGGACGTCACCGACTGCGAGCCACGGTCGGCGCAGGTTGTTGAGCAGCGGCGCGACCTCGGCGGCGCGGCTGGCGGCTGCGGAACCGGTCGGCGAGATGACGACGGTGCCGATCTGCTCGGCCGCCCGCTCGAAGTAGTTGAGGTGCACGAACTCCTCGAGCTCGATGTGAGACGACTGCTTGCCGGTTGCCTCGAGGATCTTGGCGCTGCCGAACGCCGCGCTGGCTAGTGAGGGTCCGGCCCCGAGGAGCTCGACACCCTGCAGCCCGGCCCAGCGGGTGGCCACCTCCCGGAGCGTGGCATCGGCGCCGGCGATGACCTGCTCGACGACGTCCCCGAGGGCGGCGAGCTCGCCGCGCATGGCTTGTGCCTCGTCCATCGTCATCCGGGCGCGGACCTCGGCAAACCGGATCGCGAAGAGGTTGAGCGCGAGAACGGCCATGGAGTAGCTGCGCATGCCGGGCGAGGACGGGAACGCAGGAGCGGCGACGTCAACGGTGACGTCCGAGGTCTGCGCGAGCCGCGAGTCCTGGTTGCCGGTGAGACCGACGACGTACCCGCCGACCTTCTTGGCACGCTGTGCGGCCTCGACGACGCGGGCGACCTCTCCGGAGTTCGAGGTCGCGATGACCAACGGGGTGTGGGGGTACTCGTTGTCGTAGGCGTCGAGCAGGTAGCGAGAGGTGGTGAGGGAGCTTGCCGCGATGGTCGGCACACCGACCAACGTTCGGAAGGTCTGCTCGGAGGCGCTGCCGGCAATCGCAGAGTCGCCGGAGCCGGTGAGCACGATGTGCCGGACCGCGTGCTGCACTCGGGTCGGGACCACCTTCCGGAGCTCGTCCTCGAGACGCCATGTCTCGGTCCGGATGAGCTCGGGCAGGCTCGTCACCTGGTTGTGAAGGGCGTTGGGGGTGGTCACAGCGAGGGTCCGTTCTGTAGCTGGGGCGTTGTCACGTCGATCGAGGCAGCGATGCGCCTGTGCTCCTCACGCAAGGCGGCGTCCACCGGAGGTGGGCCGTACTGGCGGATCGTCAGGGCGGAGGCCCCCATGGCGTCACGCAGGGCAGCCTCGGCATCGCGCCCTGCAACTGCCCAGGAGGCGACGAAGGCACCGCTGAAGGCGTTGCCGGCGCCGGTCGGGTCGACGACGGGTCCTGCCGGCGGGCGGGCAGAGACCGTCTCGCCGTCGTGGACGACGAGGGCGCCCTCCGCGCCGAGCCGGAGCGCGACGGTCGGCACGATGTCGGCGAGCTCTGCAAGGCACCGTTCGAGGTCGTCCGTACCGCACAGGCCTCGCGCCTCTGTCCGGTTGAGCGACAGGATGTCCACGCCGGCGGCCTGCGCGCGGACGGCAGGCAACTGCTCCGGGGTACAGACACCGGCGTGCAGCTCCCACAGCACCGCGCATCCGGTTCGGCGCCGAAGTTCCGCGATGTCGGTGAACAAGTCTGGGCTGATCTCGTCGAAGACGTAGAGCGCGATCGGGTCCGCGCTCTCGGGAAGCATCCAGACCGCCGGGTCGAGCCGACGGAAGTGATCGAGCCCGAACTCCGGCGTCTCCTCCCGCTCGCCGTCGGTGAAGTACTGGATTCGAGTGCGCGGCGTGTGCGGGTCAAGGGCGGCGAGCGCGGCCGAGTCGATACCGGCCAGGGCGAGGTCGGCACGGGCCGGGAAGTCCTCGCCGACACCGGAAGCGAGCAGCACCTGGGGCGCGACGAGCGCCTGGCCGTAGGCCGCATAGGCTCCAGCGCCACCCACGACGGGTGGCAACGCCGTGCCGTCGGCGAGCCGGATCTCGTCCAGCACGACGTGCCCGAGGGCGACCGTTGTCCCTGCCATCTTCCTCACCTCCTCGACGAGATGTATGCATCTTGATACCTCTGACGTACGCTTGTCAATACCTCTGAGACATCCGTCTCCCGGCAGACCATGCTGGCTGGCACAGTTGTGCCACCGGCCACGACGAAATCGGAGCAGCGCGATGGCAGTGACAGGCACGGATCGACGGTCTCCCGTCGCCCGGTGGGGGCAGATCGCTCGCGAGCTCCGACGACGGATCGAGCAGCGTGATCTCTCGCCGGGACAGCAGCTGCCGAGCGAGAACGATCTCGCGGAGTCGTTCGGCGTGAGCCGGATCACCGTCCGTCAGGCGCTCGCGTCGCTGGCGGCGGACGGATACGTCCACCGTCGGCACGGGGCCGGCACGTTCGTCTCGGACTCCTTCAAGGTCGTCCAGCACGACCTGGCGATCGCCCAGCCATGGCGCGAGCGCCTGGGCGGGCAGGCGGCACGGTCGGAGGAGCTGCCCTCAGAACGCCGGCACGAGCCACCGGCGACACTCCTCACCGACCTCGGCGTGGACCCTGAGAACGTGGGGTCTCGACACTTCGTGCGTCTCCAGATCGTCGACGGCGCACCGATCGGCCTGGCGGAGTCGTGGCTCGCCCCGCAGGTGGCGCGAGGTATCGAGGACCGTCCGCTCATCGAGGGGTCGCTGTCACGGACGCTCGAGCTCGACCATGGCGTCCGGCCCGACGTGGTGGACAGCTACCTGCACGCCGAGACCGCCTCTGCGGAGCTCGCCGAGGTGCTCCGGTGCCACCCCGACTCACCGCTCATCGTCGTCGGGGAGGTCGCCCGCGACGCCGACGGGAGTGTGATCAGCTGTTCACGCACCAGGTGGCTGGGAAGCCGGGTCCGCTTCCACCAGGTGCACAGGCAGGACGAAGCCGGGCGCTGACAGCCCGGACAGTCCGGCAGGAACACTCGTCGGCACTGCCCGAGCGGCCCGGGACTCTGCCGCTCACGCTCTCCGGGACGCCTCGACCGGTACCAGCTCCGCCAGGTACTGGTGGACGGCTCCCACTGCGACCGAGCCCTCGCCGACCGCGCCGGCGACGCGTTTGACCGAGCCGTGCCGCACGTCGCCGGCGGCGAACACCCCGGGCAGGCTGGTCTCGAACGGCCACGCGGGCCTGGGCTGCTGCCGGCTCGACGGCGGCAGGTCGCGGTCCGTCATGACGAAGCCGCCCTCGTCGAGGGCCACGACGTCGCGGAGCCAGTCCGTGTGCGGCTCGGCGCCGATGAGCACGAAGAGCGCGGCGGCCTCCACCTCCTCGTGCCGCCCTGTCCGTAGGTCCTCGACGGTCAGCCCCTCAAGTCGGGTCTCGCCGCGGGCATCGCTCACCCGGGTGCGGGTCCGCACGTCGATGTTGGCTGTCGCCTCGATCTGCCGGATCAGATAGGCGGACATGCTGGTCGCCAGTGACTCGCCCCGGACGAGGATCGTGACCCGGGCGGCGGAGCCGGCCAGGTGCACCGCCGCCTGCCCGGCCGAGTTCGCCCCGCCGACGACGAAGACGTGCCGGCCGGCGACCGCGGGTGCCTCCACCCCGGCGGCGCCGTAGTAGACGCCCGCACCGAGCAGCCGCTCGAGAGCCGGGATCTCCAGCCGCCGGTAGGTCACGCCGGTGGCGACGATCACCGCCCCTGCGGTCACCTCGCCGCCGTCGGCCAGCCGCACCACGCGCTGATCCCCGCGCACCGCCACACCGGTCGCCGGATGGCTGAACACGAACTCGGCACCGAAGAGGATCGCCTGCTCCCACGCCCGGTGGGCGAGCGCCCCGCCACCGATCCCCCGGGTGAAGCCGAGGTAGTTGCGGATCATCGAGCTGGTGCCGGCCTGGCCGCCGATCGCCTGGGGCTCGACGACGACCGTGCGCAGCCCCTCCGAGGCGCCGTACACCGCGGCGGCCAGCCCGGCCGGTCCGGCGCCGAGGATCGCGAGGTCGTAGGTCTTCGCCTCGGGGCGGGTGCTGATCCCGTGCGTGACGGCGAGGTCGCCGAGGCTCGGGTCCACCAGCACCGACCCGTTCTGGTGGACCGCCGCGGGCAGCTGCGCGGCGTCCAGGCCGTGCCGGTCGATCAGCTCCCTTCCCTCGGGGGAGTCTGCCGCGACGAAGTCGAACGGGACGCTGTTGCGGCTGAGGAGGTCCAGCAGACGGTGCGTGCGCGGCGTCCACCGGTCGCCGACGACCCGGTAGATCACGTAGTGCGGCCGGTGCGCCTTGGTCCAGCCGCTCAGCCACTCCTGCACCTGCGGGTAGAACCACTCCTCCGGGTCGACCCAGCCCTTCGCGACCTGGAAGTCGATCAGGCCGAGCGCCGTGGCGCGCTGCAGGGTCTCCAGCTCGCCGAACGGGATGCGGGTGTGGTGCTGGTCCATGGCGAACAGCAGCACCCGGCCGGCGCCGCGGTGCAGCGCGTGGGCCTGCTGGAGGAGCTCGACGCCGCCACCGGGCAGGTGCAGGTCGGCCGCGACGAGCGCGACGTCCGCCCCCTCGGTGGCGAGTGCCTCGAGCAGGTGCAGCCCCGCCGCGGCGGATGCCGCCCCGACGACCCGGTAGTCGGGCGAGAACCGGCGCTCGAGCGCCTCCTCGCTGCTGCGCCGGGCCGCGTCGTCGGCGTCGACGACCACCAGCACGGGCAGCGCAGAAGGTTCGGGGTGGTGGTGCGTGGTCATGGTCCACCTCTTGCGGGTCGACGGCGGTCCTGCGGCGATTGTGCGCGCCGCACCTGGATCACGAGGGGTGTTCGGGTACGGGAACCCCGGACTCGACCGGGGCGGGCACCCCGAGCCCGTGCAATAGCAGCAGTTCTCACGGTCCCGGCAGGGTCGCAGCCGGTGCGGGGACGGACCACGAGGCCCGTCCCCGCACCCGGAACCTTCTACTGCGCGGCGACGGCGCTCAGCACGTCCATCCGGGACGCCCGGCGGGCCGGGAGCATCCCGGCGAGCAGACCGGCCGCCGTCGCGAACGCTACGACCAGCAGCAGCCGCCCGACCGGCCAGATCACCGGCACCGGCTCCGCACCGGACAGCGCCCGTACGGTGGCGGCGCCGAGGCCCGCGCCGAGCGCGACGCCGACGAGCACGGCCAGCGCCGCCACCAGGACGGCCTCCCAGCGGACCATCCAGCGCACCTGCCTGCGGCTCATCCCGATCGCCCGCAGCAGGCCGATCTCCCGGGTCCGCTCCACGATCGACAGGGCCAGCGTGTTCGTGATGCCCAGCAGGGCGATCACGACCGCGAGCAGCAGGAGCACCGTGACCATCCCGAGGATCTGGTCCACCGCGCCGGACCGGGCCGCGACGGCGGCAGCCAGGTCCTGCACCTCGGCGGTCGGGAAGGCGGCGAGCGCCTCGGCCACCGCCTCCTCCCCCGCCGCCGCGTCCACGCCGTCGGCGAGGCGCACCAGGAGCGAGGCGTCGACGTCCTCGGTGAAGTGCTCGGCGTAGGTGTCCATCGAGATGAGGTAGCCGGTGGCGAGCGCCTGGGCGTCGCCGTCGTCGACGAGCCCCACGACCTGGAGGTCCGTCTCGCCGGTGCGGGCGAAGGTCATGGTCAGCGTGTCGCCCACCTCGAGACCGCGCTCGGCGGCCTTCTGAGCGCCGAGGACGATCCCGCCGTCGGCGAGGTCGGCGAGCGAGCCGGCCACCATGTCCACCTCCGCGACCTCGCCGAGGGTGGCGGGGTCGATCGCGGTCAGGGCGCTGGTGGCGCCGGCGTCGCGCCAGTGGCCGTACCGCATCCGGGAGACGACGCCGACCTCGGGGACGTCCTCGACGGCGTGGTGGACGTCGTGGGAGAGCCCGCCGAGCATCTCGGACCGGGCGCTCTCGATGACGAGGTCGGCCGTGACGACCTCCTGGTAGGTCTCGGCCGTCGTCGCCTTCACCGACTGGCCGAGGACCGTCATGAAGGTGATGAGCGTCAGCCCGATCGCCAGCGCGGTCGTGGTGGCGGCGGTGCGGCGCGGGGCCCGCGCGGCGGACTCCCGGGCCAGTCGCCCGGTCATGCCAGCCGCGTCGAGGGGGCGGCCGACCAGCCGTGCGAGCCGCGGGGCGAGGACCGGTCCGAGGAGCGTCAGCGCCACCAGTGCGGCCACGGCTCCGACGGCCACGACGGTGATGTCCGCGCCCAGCAACGTCGACCCGACCGCGGCGACGGCGACCACGGCCGCGACCCAGCCGAGCACCGTCCGCCGTCGCGACGGCGGAACCACGCCGCTCTCGCGCATCGCCTCGACGGGCGCGACGCGGGCGGCCTTGCGCGCGGGCCCGACCGCCGAGAGCACCGTGACGACCACACCGATGCCCACCGAGACCAGCAGCGTGCGCGGCGTGACGACGAGGCCGCCGTCGGGCAGCGCGATGCCGAAGCCCCGCGCCATGCCCCGCAGCCCGTACCCGGCCAGGACGCCGAGCCCGGTGCCGAGGACGGCGCCGACGACGCCGACGACGAGGGCCTCGCCGAGGACCGAGCGGCGCAGCTGCCGGGCGGTGGCGCCGGCGGCGCGCAGCAGGGCCAGCTCGCGGGAGCGCTGGGAGATGACGATCGCGAAGGTGTTGGCGATGAGGAACCCGCCGACGAGCAGCGCGGCCCCGGCCATCGCCAGCAGCATCACGCGGATCATCGACACCTTCGACGCGGCGGCGGCCGCGCCGGCGGCCACGGTGTCCTGGGCGGTGGCGACGTCGTACCCGGTGCCGAGCTCCGCCCCGACGGCGGTCTGCAGCGCGGTGGGCGTGACGCCGTCGGCCGCGACCACCTCGACCTGGGTGACCTGGTCGCCGAGGTCGAGGAGCCGCTGCGCGGTGGGCAGCGGGACGAGCGCCATGGTGGTGTCGGCGAGCCCGTCCTCGGCGCCGAACCCGGCGAGCCCGACCACCTCGAGGGTCTCGGCGGCGTCGGCCCGGACGGTGATCTCGTCCCCGACGGCGATCCCGTAGGTCTCGGCGGTGGCGACGTCGAGGACCACCTCGCCGTCCGCCGTCGGCTCGTGGCCGGTGCGGATCTCGAAGGCGCCGAACGGGGCCGGCGACCAGGAGGACAGGAGGGACGACCCGGCCGGGACTAGGGGCTCGCCGTCGAGCTCGAGGAGGCCCTGCCCGGCGGCGGAGGCGGCGACCGCGTCCACCCCGTCGACGGCGAGCACGCGGTCGACGACGCCGGCGGGCAGCGGGTCACGCTCGACCTCGACGCCCATGGCGGAGTCGAAGGCGGCGGCGTCGCGGACGGTGAGGTCGACGCCGGCGGTGGCGGTGCGGAACTGGTCCTCGAACAGCTTCTGGGAGGTGTCGGTGAGCACCAGGCTGCCGGCGACGAAGGTGACGCCGAGGACGACGGCGAGCAGGGTGAGGGCGAAGCGGGAGCGGTGGGTGGCGATGTGCCGCAGGGTGAGGTGCAGCATCAGGCGTCCTTGGTGGTGTCGAGGCCGGCCATCGCGGTGAGGATGGAGGCGGTGGTGGGGTCGGTGAGCTCGCCGGCGTCACGGCCGTCGGCGAGGAAGACGACGCGGTCGGCGTGGGCGGCGGCCACGGGGTCGTGGGTGACCATGACGATCGTCTGACCGAGGTCCGTGGCGGCGGAGCGCAGGAAGCCGAGGACGGCCTCGCCGGCGCGGGAGTCGAGGTTGCCGGTGGGCTCGTCGGCGAAGACGATGTCCGGCCGGGCCACCAGCGCCCGGGCGACGGCGACGCGCTGCTGCTGGCCGCCGGAGAGCTCGGTGGGTCGGTGGGTGAGCCGGTCTGCCAGGCCCACCATCTCGACGAGCTCGGCCAGCCAGAGGGGGTCGGCCTTGTCGCCCGCGAGAGTGAGCGGCAGGACGATGTTCTCCGCCGCCGTCAGGGACGGCACGAGGTTGAAAGCCTGGAAGACGAACCCGATGCGCCGGCGCCGCAGGTGGGTGCGGGCCTCCTCGTCGAGGTCGGTGAGGTCGGTGTCCCCCAGGAGCACGCGGCCGGCGTCGACGGTGTCGAGACCGGCGAGGGCGTGCATGAGGGTGGACTTGCCGGAGCCCGAGGGGCCCATGACGGCGGTGAAGGTGCCGGCGGGGATGGTGACGGTCGCGCCGTCGAGGGCGTGGACGGCGGTCTCGCCCCGGCCGTAGGTCTTCACGACGTCCTGCGCCTGGGCGGCGACGGCGGCGTGGAGCCTGGTGGTGGAGGTCGTCAGGGTGGTGGTCATCGGTCCTGTCCTTCCGGGACGTAGGTGGTGGCGGTGCGGTGGCGTCTCGGCGCGGTGCGCCGGGCGCGGGCGGTCTGCGCCTCGTGGATGAGGTCGCGGGTGCGGATCTCGTGCAGGTCGAGCCAGGTGTGCATGGCGGTGGTCCTTCAGTGCTGCGGGAGGTGGCCGACGGCGTCGAGCGCGTCGTCGACGTCGGCCCGGTCGACGGGGCGGCGTGCGGTGACGGTGACCGCGCCGGTGGCGAGGTCGACGTGGACGTCGTCGATGCCGGGCACGGCCCGGACGGCGGCGGCGACGGCGTCGCCGCAGTGGCGGCACGTGAGGCCGGCGATCTCGAAGGTGGCGGTGCCGACGAACGTGCGAGGGGTGTGACGCATTGGGGGCTCCTCGGTGACTTTGCTGTGCGCGTCCAGATTCGTCGCCGGGGTACCGGGTTCGCGCCGGTGAGATCGCCGGGTCGGTCACCGGGATATCGCCGGGTGGCGTGCCTCCCGGCTACCGATGTCGGCGGCGCCGAGGCGCCCGCTAGGCACGATCCGTGTGCGAACTGCGTCCGCGACCACCTGCGGCAGGACTACCGTGCTGCCGTGCTGGCCGGGCGGGACACCGAGCGCGCCGCCGTCGCGACGCTGCTGGACTCCGCACGCGCCGGGGCCGGCGGCGCCCTCGTGGTGCACGGGCTGCCCGGCGTGGGCAAGTCCGCGCTGCTCGCCGACACGGCGGACACCGCAAGCGGGATGACGGTGCTGCGCACCCGGGGCGTGGAGTCGGAGTCGCCGCTGCCGTTCGCGGCGCTGCACCGGCTCCTCCACCCGGTCCTCGACCGCGTCGGTTCGCTGCCGACGCCGCAGTCGCGGGCGCTGCGGGCCGCGTTCGGCGAGACCGAGGACGGCGCAACGGACCGGTTCCTCGTCTTCCTCGCCGTGCTGAGCCTGCTCTCCGCCGAGGCGGACTCGGCGCCGGTGCTCGTCGTGGTGGACGACGCGCACTGGCTCGACGACGCGTCCGCGGCGGCGCTGCTGTTCGCGGCCCGGCGCGTGCCGGAGGAGTCGGTCGCCGTGCTCTTCGGGGCGCGCGACGCCGACGAGCGCACCTTCGACTCCGGCGACCTCCCGACCCTCGAGCTGGCCGGCATCGACGACGCCGCGGCGGCCGCCCTGCTGACCGAGCGGTCGGGCTCTGCCGTGCCGGCCGACGTGAGCGAGCGGCTGGTCGGCTCCACCGGCGGCAACCCGCTCGCCCTGGTGGAGCTGGCCGGGATCCTCTCCCCCGCCCAGCTCACCGGTCGGGAGCCGCTGCCTGCCGAGCTGCCGCTGACCACCGGCGTCGAGCGTGCGTTCCTCGACCGCTACCGCCGGCTGCCCGCCGGCGCACAGACGTACCTGCTGGTCGCCGCCGCGGACGACTCGGGCGGGGTCGACGTGGTGGAGCGGGCGGCGCGGGCGCTGGACGCCCCGGCCGACGCGCTCGAAGCCGTCGAGCGCTCCGGGCTGCTGCAGGAGGTGGGCGACCGGCTGGAGCTGCGGCACCCGTTGGTGCGGTCGGCCGTCTACGCGGCGGCCACCGGTCGGCGACGCCGCCGGGTCCATGCGGCGCTGGCGGAGGCCCTGACCTCCCCGGCGGACGCGGACCGGCGGGCGTGGCACCGGGCCGCGGCCGCGGACGCGCCCGACGCGGCCGTGGTGGCCGAGCTCGACGCCGCGGCCGAGCGGTCCCGGGCCCGGGGCGGGCTGGAGGCGGCGGCCGCCGCGTGGGAGCGGGCGGCGGAGCTCAGCGTCGACCCGGCGGGCCAGTCCGGCAGGCTGTACGCCGCCGCCCGCGCCGCCTGGCTCGCGGGTCAGGCGTCACGGGCGCGGCGGCTGGTCGACGCGGCGATCCCCGGCGCGGCGGAACCCGGGGTGCGCGCGGACATGGTCCGGCTGCGTGCCCGGATCGAGTGGAACACCGGCTCCCTGCCGCTGGCGCACCGGATGATCATGGACGGCGCCGCGAGGGTCGCTCCGCACGACGTCGACCGGGCGCGCGAGATGGCGATGTTCGGGGCCGCCGTCGCGTCCTTCGGCGGGAGCTCCGGCGTCGACGTCGACCCGGTGGACCTCGCCTTCCCGGACCTGGCGACCACGGCCAGGACGCGGTGCTTCGCCGACCTGCTGCTCGGGCTGACCCGTGCTGCCGAGGAGGACTGGGCCGCCGCGACGCCGCACCTGCGCGGCGCCCTGACGACGACCGAGACCCTGCAGGACGAGGACCTCGACCTCCTGCCCAACCTCGGGATCGCGGCGATGCACCTGGGCGACGACGGCGCCGTGCGGCACCACCACGACCTGCTGCTGGCTCGCGCCCGGAGCACGGGCGCCATCCTCATGGTCGTGTACTCGCTCGTGCGCAAGCCGTTCGCGGACGTCCCCGGCGGCCGGTGGCGCGAGACGGAGTCGGGGATGTCCGAGGCGCTGCAGCTGGTCCAGGCCTCGGGTCATCCGGGCTTCGCCGCCATGCCGCTCGCCTGGTCGACGCTGCTCGCCGCACTGCGGGGCGACGGCACCTTCGCCGAGCGGCTCGCGCGGGCGGAGGGGACGGCGGCGACCCACCCGACCGGGATCCTCGGTGGTGCCGCGGCCGACGTCGTGCGCTGGGCACGCGGCGTGGAGTCGGCGGCGCACCCGGACGTCGCCCTGCGTCATCTCGCGGCGATCGAGCACGGGGTGGTGGCCCGGATGGCGGCGACGGACCGGCTCGAGGCCGCGGTACGCGCGGGGCGTGCCGATCTCGCCCAGCAGTGGGTGCGGGACCTCGAGGTCTACGCAGCGGGGGTCGACCAGACGTGGGCCGTTGCGGCCGCCGCCCACGGCCACGCGCTGCTCGCCGAGGGTGAGGACGCCGACCGGTGGTTCGAGCAGGCGCTCGTCCACCACGCCGGCTCCACGCGCGCCGTCGACCGGGCACGCACGGAGCTGGCGTACGGCGAGCATCTCCGGCGGTCACGACGCAGGGTCGACGCGCGTGCGCACCTGCGCGCGGCCGCCGGGATCTTCGAGGAGATCGGCGCGGGGCCGTGGCTGGACCGGGCCGCGGGCGAGCTGCGCGCCTCGGGCGAGACGGCCCGCCGGCGTGCCACGGCCGCACCGGTGGAGCTGACGCCGCAGGAGCGGCAGGTCGCCACCCTGGTGGGCGAGGGCCTGTCGAACCGCGAGGTCGCGGCCCAGCTCTTCCTCAGCCCGCGCACCATCGACTTCCACCTGCGCAACGTCTTCACCAAGCTGGGCGTCGCGTCCCGGACGGAGCTGACGCGCACTCTGACGAGCCCGTGAAGACAGCCAGCACGGTGCATCCTGGGTAGTGGATGGACTTGCCTGAACTAGGCACGCTGGGAAGGGAGCCGTCGATGAAGACCGTGGGCGTTGTGGACGACGCCGGAGCTCGTCGCGCCGAAGAAGCACGCGCGCGCTTCGCGGCTGCCCGGGTCGCCCGGCTCGCCTCGCTCACCCCCGCAGGCGAGCCGCACATCGTGCCGGTGACGTTCGCGGTCGACGGCGACGTCGTCTGGTCCGCCGTCGACGACAAGCCCAAGTCGACCCGCCGCCTGCAGCGGCTCGCCAACATCGCCGCCCACCCGGCGGTGAGCCTGCTGGTCGACCGCTACGACAACGACTGGTCGGCGCTCTGGTGGGTCCGGGCGGACGGACCGGCAAGCATCACGGACCTGGCCGATACAGCTGAGGTCCACGCCGCACTCACGGAGCTGGCAGCGAAGTACCCGCAGTACGCCGAGGTGCCGCCCGCCGGCCCCCTCATCCGCATCGGAGTGACGTCGTGGCACGCGTGGAGCGCGAGCGACCCGACACGCGAGATCAGGAGGCGCGCTTCGCCTCGGCAACCCGCTTGATCCAATCGGGTGTCTCACGGCCCAGACGGCGATCGGTGTCGATACGCAGCTTGGCGGCCGACACCTCCTTGCGGGTGACCACGAACGGCTCGAGGTGAGCGTCGTCCTCCATCGGACGCGGACTGTAGGCGGTGGTCATCGGTCACCTCCCTCGTTGATCGCTTGAGGCTCGTTGCCAACAAGGTACCCGCTGCCGGTCGAGACGTCTCCGGCGCCGTCCGCACATGGCACGAACGGCTGCTCGTCGCGGACCCTGAGCGACCGCGCGGGCCTTGGGTGAGCACCGGGGGAAGTCGGGGACGCCGCCGTGCCACGTCGAGGACCGGCGACGCCGCGACGGCCGGCGACGCCGCACCGTCCCGGCGGCCACCGCCGTCGCGAGCAGGGCTAGGGCGCCGGCGAGCCACGGCAGCGACTGCACCCCGAGCCGGTCGACGGCGCCGCTGCCGGCCGCCGCCCCGAGGGCGACGCCGAGGTTGAACACGACCGGGATGGTCGTCCCGGCGACCGTGCGGAGCGCGGGACCCGCGGCGCGCATGATGACGGTCTGAGCGAGCGGCATGGCGGCCCCGCTGACCAGGCCCCAGATCGCCACGATCGCCACGTCGGCGCCCGCCGAGGTGCCCACGGCCGCGAGCGCCAGGAGCGCCCCGGCGAGCAGGGCGGCGTCGACGAGGAACACCCGCCGGGGACCCAGGTCCGCGACGCGTCCCACGACGACGACCGCGAGCCCGGAGGTCACCCCGAACACCAGCAGCAGCACGCCCAGGTCCACCGCCGACCTGGCGAGGACCGCGGTGACGAACGTGAAAGCCGCGAGGTGCCCGGCCGCGAGCATCCCGCCGGCGGCGGCGAGGTGGACGACGGCGCGGGCCGCGCCCGGTTCTGCCCCCGCCCTCGCCGCCGGGTTCCCGGGCGTCTCGCCACCTTCCAGCGTGCCCGGCACGACGAGCAGCGCGACGGCGAGCGTCCCGGCAGCGCTGAGCGCCGCAAGGACGACGAAGGCGGCGCGCCAGTCCCACAGCTGGGCGACGGCGTTGGCGGCCGGCACGGCGAGGACCGTCCCGAGGGTGCCGCCGCCGAGCACGACCGCGACGGCCCGCCCGAGCCGGTGCTCCGGGACGATGGCCGCGGTGTGCGCGTTGACGGTGGCCCAGAGCAGCCCGCAGGCCGCCGCGGCGACGAGGCGCGTGCCGAGCGCGGCCGCGAAGGTCGGCGCCAGCGCGGTGCCCAGGCTCGCGCCCCCGAACACGACGAGCGCGGCCGCCACCGTGCGCCGTCGGTCCCGCCCGGCCATGAGCCGGACGAGCGGGAAGCTCGCGAGCACGACGACGACCGCCCACAGCGAGACGAGCAGGCCCACCTGCGGCACCGGCACGCCCAGGTCGGCCGCCATGAACGGCAGCACCGCGGTCGGCAGCATCTCGCCGGAGACGACGACGAACGTCACCGCGGCGAGGACCAGCAGGCTCCGCCACGGCACGCCTGCACCGACGTCGACCGCGGGCCGCGGCCCGGTGGAGAGGGATGACGTGTCCATGACGAGGACGCTAAACTCTCACATCAGTGTGAAGGTCAACCCCCCTTCTCGAGGAGACGACGTGAAGATCGGCGAGCTCTCCCGCCGGACCGGCGTGGCGACCCGACTGCTGCGCTACTACGAGGAGCAGGGACTGCTGAGGCCGGAGCGGTCCGGGAACGGCTACCGCGCCTACACCGAGGCCGACGTCGAGCTCGTCGACCGCATCGCCCTGCTCATCCGGTCCGGGGTGCCGACGCGCCTCGTGAGCGTGCTCCTCGACCTCGAGGGCGAACGAGCCCCGGAGCTCGCCGCCACCTGCACCGCCGACGTCGCGCAGCTGCTGGTGGCCGAGCTGACCCAGCTGGACGCACGCATCGACTGCCTGACGCGCACCCGGCAGACGATCCTCGGCTTTCTCGCGCGCACCGAGCACGCGGCGCTGGTGGCTCAGTAGTAACCCGAGGACGCGAGACCGATCAGGATCAGGACGCTGAGGACGATCGCGCAGATCCCGACGATCAGGGCCGCCTTGGAGACGCCGAGGTTGCTCGCCCGCCCCTGCAGCGCGGCAGCCTTGCCCTTCTGCGCCAGGACCACCCCGACGACCCCGCCGGCGAGTCCGAGGAGCGGCACCCAGGACAGCACGACGCCGGCGATGGCGGCGACGAGGCCGATCGTGCCGAGGTTGTCCCGCGACGCCCCGACCGGGCCGGGAGGCCGCACCGTGGCGTCCCCGGTCGGATACGGGACCTGCCCGCCACCGGCCGGGTACGGGGTCGGTCCGGTCCTGCCCGTGGGGCCGGGCACGGGGTTCGGGCCGGGCGCGGGGTTGGGGCCGGCCGTGGGGTCGGGTCCGAACGGCCCTTCGGTCGGGGGCGGGAAGTGCGGTCGGTCCGTGCTCATGACGTTCCCCTTCGGACGGTGCTCTCAGAGCGGGTCGCTGACGACGTCGTGCCCCGTGCTGACCCAGTCGCTCCAGTCGTGGTCGTACCACCGGAACGGGAACCGGTGCGTGGGGTCGCGGTACCAGCCCGGCTCGACGCCGGCGCCGTCGTTCGCCGTGAGGAGCTGCTCGATCTGGCGGGCGGGCAGGTTGTACAGGTCCTGCCGGTTCGCGAGGGCCCGCAGCAGCTGCAGCGCCGCGCCGCGGTGCACCTCCTTGGCGAGCGCCTCCTCCAGCCGGGCGACCGTCGCCAGCTGCTCGTCGAGGGACATCGACGGCCGGTGCACGCGCTCGGCGAGGTCGTTGACGTAGGTCAGCGGCACCGGTGGCGGCGCCGGGAGGGGGTCCGGCAGGGCGGCGGACCGGGGGGCGCGGGCGACCGCGTCGGCGATCTCGAACGCCGCCTCGGCGCTGGGGCTCGAGTAGTCGACGATGTGGATGGCGGCCACCTCGCGGGGCAGCACGGCCGTGGGCACGGGCCGGATCATGACCGGGAGCAGCGACTTGCCGAGCGCACGGGCGTAGCCGCGCTCGACGGAGCCGGCCTCGGACTCCAGCAGGGCCGGGGAGACCGCCACGAGGACGACGTCGCAGGCCTGCAGCTGCCGGAGGATCTCGTCCCACCACTGCTGTCCGCCGGTGAGCCGGTCGTCGATCCAGACCTGGTGGCCGAGGCGGGCGAGCCCGTCGCGCAGCCGCTGCACGAGCTCCTTGTCCGGCCGGGCGTAGCTCATGAAGATCTTGCGGGCGGTGGTGGCGGCCGCCTCGGTGGCCGGGGCCCGCATGCTCTCAGTCATCGCCGGCCCCCGAGGTGGTGCGCCCCAGTGCCAGGTCGGCGGGTCCGAGGCCGACGTCGTCCCGCGCGGGACGATCTCGAGCGACGTCCATGTCCGCCTCCGTCGGTTGGTCGAATTGTACGAGCCGATCCCCGTGCTCAGAAGGGGTTCCGGCCGCGGAAGGCTGTGGACGCTCCTGCCCGAGGACCTCCGCCAGTGCCGCGGCGAGCGCGGCCCCGTCGATGACGGGCACGACCCTCGTCAGCGGCGACGCCGCGATCGCGCGGGCGTCGGCGTCGGTGTCGGCGACGTCTCCAGCGGTGCCGGCGGCAGCTCCGGTGTGGACCGCGGCCGCGGCGACGGCGTCCGCGAGGCGACCGGTCCCGGCGGCGACGACGACCGGGCGGCCACGGGCGATGCTGCGGGCGGCGTCGGCGGCGGCGATGGCGCCGCCGTTGAGGAGGAGGGTCACCGACGGCCGAGGCCCGGCGAGCAGCGCCGCGACCCGGTCGAGCCAGCGGGACTCGTCGCCCCAGTCCTCGCCGGGGACGACGATGACGTGGCTGTGCCGCGGCTCGGTGTCGAACGCCCCGGGACGCTGCGGCTCCCCGGGCAGGACGACCGTCCCCGCGGCGACCACACCGACGAGCGGGAAGGCCGATGCCGCGGCCGTCCGTGCCTGACCCATGGCGCGCATGACGCCGGTGTCGGTGCCGCCGTCGACGACGACGCCGTCGTTGGCGACGACGAGCGGGACGACGTGGTCGGTCAGCAGCGAGGTGACGGCGTCGAGCGCATCCGCGTCCATGCCGCCGGCCCCACCGACGAGGACGACGACGGCGCGACCGCCGACCTCGACGACGTCGCCGAGCGCGGCGCCCAGGTCCGCCGTCACGGCCACGCGGCGCACCACGGCCGTCATCGCCGGGCTCCCCCGCCGGCAACCTGCTGCGGCAGCAGGTCGTCGAGCTCGTCCAGGACCGCCGCCAGCCCGGCTCGCACGGCGTCGTCCTCCTGCCCGGCGACGGCGTCGCGCAGGTCCTGCACGGTGGTACCGAGCCGCCAGGCGACGGCTCCCTCCAGGGCCACCGCGGCCGCGAGCTCGCGGGCGGCGGCGACGTCGCCGCGCTGGAAGGCCATCGACAGCATCGTCGAGCGGACCCACTCGTCGCCCGAGCCGCGCGCGAGGGTGCGCCGGCAGGCCGCCATGGTCACGGCCTGGACGTCGGCGGCCAGGGCGGCGTCGCCGTCGGCGCCCCGTGCCCGGTAGAGCAGCGGCAGGTTGCTGGCCGGGTAGTAGTCGTTCAGGTCGGCCTGCGTGCCCCGCTCGTAGGCGTCGATCGCCAGGTCGAGGTACCGGCGGCGCTCGGCGGCGTCGGTCGCCTCGCGCCAGAGCTGCTTGTACCGGCCGCCGAGCAGCCCGAGCCGTTCCGACGTCTCGCCGTGCCGCTCGATGACGGCGACGAGGCGAGCGGCGGCCCCTGCGACGTCGCCGCTCTTGGCCAGGGCGAGGCACTGCTGCTCGAGCACGAGGGGGTGCTCGGCGACGGCGCGCGGCAGCGTGGCGATGTAGTCGAGCACGGGCCGCCACCCGACGAGGTCGCGCAGCACCCGCAGCAGGAGCAGGGCGTCGGCGTGCCGGACGGTGTTCTTGTGCCCGTGCCGTTCGACCACCTCCAGCGCCCGGTCCCGGCGCTCGACCGCGGACGCGAGGTAGGCGGTCCGCACGTCGGCGTCGAAGGCCATGAGCTCGTCGGCGAGATCGGCGAACGCGGGGAACTTCGCACGGTCGACGGTCGAGGGGTACCCGGGGACGGCGGTGTACACCGGCGAGATCCCCTCCGTGAGCGGGCCGAGACCCGCCGCCAGGGCCGCTCTGGCCCGGTCGGCCGCCTCCGACGGCAGGGCGCCGTCGTCCAGCGGGTAGCGGACCTGGCGCATCTGACCGATGTCGAAGACTGGCTGCGCCCACTCGGCGGCGACGAGGACGCAGCCGACCCGGCTGGCGGCGTGGCGGACCCCGACCTCGTAGTACACGTTGGCGTTCGGCAGGGAGACGTCGGCGACGACGAGGTCCCCGAGGACGAGGCGCTGGATCATCTCGGTGATGATGAGCGCTCCGACGTCGGCGTCGGCCCGGATCGGGCGGTAGCCGAGATCGGCGAGGACCGGCCGGTAGACGCGGAACCACAGCAGGTCGAAGTCGACCTGGGAGGGCACGTGCGCCTCGCCGCGGCCGGTGGGCTTGCGGTTGAAGGGCATGACCATGAAGGCGACCGGCTCCGGCAACGCTGCACCTCCGCCCGGGGTGCGGGCGGGCCGCGCCGTCGCGGCCCGACGTTGAGTCCACGATCTACCCGCGGGCGGCGCGTGGCAAGAGTGCCGGCCTCAGCGCCGGGCGGCGGTGACGCGGTAGAGGAGCCGGGCCGGCAGCATGCGCACGAGGGCGGCGGTGACCTTGGCGTCGCGCCCCACGAGCACCCGCGGCCGGGGCCGACGGTCCGTCACGGCGGCGGTGATCGCGCGGGCGACCAGCTCCGGGGCGGCGCCGTGCCTTGCGTTTCGCGTCGCGGACGCTCGGGCGCTCTCGGCCTGGCGGCCGTAGCGGCCGAGCCCGGTCGGCAGACCCGCGGTGAGCTGGTCGCCGCTGCTGAGACCCCGCTGCCAGATCGGGGTGGCGATCACGCCGGGCTCGACCAGGACGACGCGGATCCCGAACGGTGCCAGCTCGGCGCGCAGCGTGTCCGTCAGGCCGACGAGCCCGAACTTCGCCGCGTGGTACGGCCCGAGCACCGGCCCGGCGATGCGGCCGCCGATGGAACCCAGCATGACGATGCGCGGCTCGTCGCCCGCCTCGCGTGCCTGCCACAGCGCCGGCATGACCGCCTGCGTCACCGCGAGCTGCCCCACGAGGTTGATGTCGAGCTGGCGCCGGAGCACCTCGACCGGCAGCAGCTCGAGCGGTCCGGGCAGGGCCGCCCCGGCGTTGTTGACGACGGAGTGCAGCGCCCCGGCGGCGCAGACCTCCTCGCCCACGGCCCGCACGGAGTCGTCGTCGAGGAGGTCCATGTGGAGCGTCCGCACCTTGCCGGGGTGCTCAGCCCGGAGCCGCTCGGCGTCGGCCGCCTGGCGCACCGTCGCCCACACCCGGAACCCGGCCCGGACCAGGTGCGCGACGGCGGCGTGGCCGATACCTGTCGACGCGCCCGTGACCAGGACGACCCGTGAGCCGGCGGCTGTCATCGCCCAATTCTGCTCCCGCCCGCCATCGACCGTCCCGGGAACCGGCCGGCGCCGCCCGTCACGACGACGCTCCCGCCCGGCGGCGACCGTCCCCGGGACCGGCGGTCGCCGACCATCACGACGAGCCCCCACTGGTACCGCGTTGACGCGCGCCGGTGCGGGCGACAGCATGCCCTGCGTGCCCTACGAGTTCGACGCGCCGCTGTGGGTCTGGGACGCCCGGCAGGCCGACACGTGGACGTTCGTCTCCCTCCCCGAGGAGGTCGCGGACGAGATCGACGAGCTGATGGCCCGGTTCGCCCGCGGCTTCGGCTCGGTGCGGGTCGAGGTCACCGTCGGCGGAACGACGTGGCGCACGTCGATCTTCCCGAGCAAGCAGGAGCGCACGTACATGCTGCCGGTGAAGCAGGCGGTCCGGCGCGCGGAGCGGCTCGAGCCCGGCGACGTCGTCCACGTGCGGCTCGATCTGGTCGACGCACACTGAGCTCCCCCGCGGTCCCGAGGCGGTTCAGGGCCCAGGGTCAGGCGGTCGCACGCACCGGGCAGTCCATCGTCAGCCGCAGCTCGCCGGCGAAGCGGCCGAGGCCGCGGCGGTCGGTCGTGTAGGCGAGCACCTCCCGGCCCGCGAGCAGGTCGGCGATATGCGCGGCGGCGGGGTCCGACCCGTCAACCGCGGCCCGCGCGAGCCGCTCCAGGTCGGGCCGCTCCCCCACGAAGTGGCACGGCACGTCCAGCCCGCGCAGGTGCTCGAGCTCCCAGACGACGTTCGCGCTCGGCTCGGAGACGTCGACGAGGCAGGCGTCCGCCGCCGCGGCGAGACGGCGGACGGTCTCCTGCCAGATCGGCGTGGCCACCGTCAGGACGACGAGGCGCGGCGCCAGGATCTTCTTCTCCATCTGCCGCAGGACGGCGAGCGCGCGGTCGACGTCGGACGAGCCGGTCGCCCGCAGGCGCACGTTCGCCCTGGCCCACGTCTCGGCCTGCGACCACGAGGAGACCGCCACGACCAGCGGCATCAGCACGAGCACACCGAACATCACGACCATCGCGACGATCGTCGCCTGCCCGAGGAGGGCGATGGCGACGACCGAGACGAAGAAGGCCCCGGACGCGTCCCACGTCAGCTCGACGGCGGGCCGCGGGACGAGCGGGAAGGTCATCGTCCCGTCGAGGTCGAACGGCGCGAGGAGTGCCTCGACGCCGCCCTGGTCGTACAAGAGGAACCCCGAGACGGCCGCGACGACGACGGCGACGAGGAAGGCGCGCCGCCAGACGACCGCGAGGGCGCGCGGGACGCGAGCCGCGAAGCGACCGGCGGAGAACAGGCCGCTGGTCGCCGTCGAGAGGCCGACGGGCACGAGGCGTGCGTCGTCGAGGGAGACGAGGCGCCACCGCCCGCCGAGCGAGCGGCGGGCGGCACCCGTGACGGCGGCCATGGACGCGTCGTCGCGGAAGCGCCGCAGGTAAAGGACCGTGGCGCGCCGGCCGCGCACGAGCCGGCGCCCGTACCGCAGCCCCAGCACCATGACCGCGCCGGCGGCGAGCCAGAGCCCGAGCGCACGCCCCGGACCGAGGGGCAGCTGCTCGGGGTCGCGCTCGCTGCCGAACTGCCACGCCGCGAGGACGAACCCCAGGGCGACGAACGCGACGGTCGCCACCAGGCCCGCGGCGTAGAGCAGCCCGCCGGCCACGACGGCGACCGGCCGCAGCGCCCGCGGGACCACGTGCCGGTGCGGGTGGACGTCGACGATGACGATCGGCGGCACGACGACCTCCTCCCGCACGGACGACGCCGCTGGCAGAAACGGTAGACCTCGCCGGCGGCCGGCATCGCCTCGCGGGCGGGTTCAGTGTTCCTCGCTGCCGTCGCGGGCGGGTTCAGCGTTCCTTGCTGCCGTCGCGGGCGGGTTCAGCGTTCCTCGCTGCCCTCGCGGGCGGGGCTAGCTTTCCTCACTGCCCTCGCGCGCCCGCTGGGTGTAGTGGCTCCCTGCCGACACCCGGGCGAAGGACTCGGCGAGGATGCCCTCCAGAACGGCGAGGTCCACCTGCTCGAGGTCCTTGATGTACAGGCAGCCGACACCTGTCGTGTGCGGGCCGAGCTGCCCCAGCGCCGTCGCGTGCGCGCCGACGCCGTCCGGGAGGTAGATCGACGTCGCCGCCTTGCGCGGCGCGAACGCCGAGGCCGCGGCGTCGCCCTCGCGTCCGCTGTCGTAGCGGTAGTGGTACGTGCCGAACCCGACGATCGTGCCGTGCAGCTCCGGCTCGAGCCCGGTCACGCGCTGGAAGAGCTCGACCAGGGTGCGCGCGTCCCGCGCCCGCTTCGCCGGCGTGACGCCGTCGAGGAATGCGGCGACTGTGTTGTCCATGTGCCCAAGTCTGCCCGAGCGGCGGGTGCACGGGCGCTCCCGGCTCGTGCCCTCCGGACTGTCGCAGCCTCCCGAGCGGCGCGTGCACGCGCGCTCCCCGGCTCGTCCTCTCCCGACCGTCGCAGGGTTCCGACCTACGGCGTGGAGGACGTCGGCCACTCCCGCACCGTCGCGGCGATCCGCTCGCGGATCACCCGGTCGTGCAGGGCCGGTTCGTCGTCGCCGTCGGCCTCGGGCTCCTCGGCGGCCCGGGCGGGATCGAGCAGACGACGCATCCCGGTGCGCAGCACCCGCTGGTCGATGGCGGTGCTGCCGCTGAGCGTCAGCAGCGCGGCGCCCTGGTCGAGGGCGGTGAGCAGCGCTCCGACCTCCTCCGGCGGCATGGTCTCCGACTCGGGCCGGGACTGCGCCGCGACCGCGGCGTACCCGGCGGCCAGCGCCTGCATCCGCGTCTGCAGCTGCGCGGCCAGGTCGACGTCGCGCGCCGCCGTCGCGATGAACTCCAGCGTGGCCAGCGCGAAGCCCTTGACGGCCTCCTGGATCTCCTCGGTCGGGACGGCCCCCGCCCCGCCCTGCGGCGACGACTCGAAGACGTCCCAGCCGCCGTCGGCGCTCGCCGCCTGCAGGTTCGCGTCCATCACCTCGAGGAACAGCGCGGCCTTGCCGGTGAAGTTCGAGTACACCGCCCCCTTGGAGAACCCCGCCTCACGCGCGATGACGTCCAGGCGCGCGCCGTGGTAGCCGTCCCGGGCGAAGACGGCCCGCGCGGCGAAGACCAGCGCCTCGCGCGTCTGGCGCTGACGGTCCTGGCGCGAGATGGGTGCGGGAAGCCGGGCCATCCACCCAGCATAGGGAGGTTCCAGCTCTTGACGTACCCCAGGTATCCGAATACTTTCAGTATCGACATACTCACGGTATCTCGGAGAAGCCTCATGAACGCTCACGACGTCCTGCGCGTCACCGGCCTCACGCGCCGCTTCGGCAGCGTGGTGGCCAACGACGACGTCTCGCTGCGGGTCCGCCCCGGCGAGGTGGTGGGACTGCTCGGCCACAACGGCGCGGGCAAGACCACGCTCATCTCGCAGGTGGTCGGGCTGCTCCGCCCGGACGCCGGCACCATCCGGGTCGGGACGGTCGACGCCGTGCGCAACCCCGCCGCGGCGCGCCGGCACGTCGCCCTCCAGCCCCAGGCGCAGGCCCCTCTCGACGGCCTCACGCCGCGCGCCGCCGTCGAGATCGCGGGCCGGATCCGCGGCCTGAGCCAGGCCCGAGCGCGGGCGGCGGCCGAGGCGCTCGGGGCGGAGCTCGACATCGAGCCGTGGCTGGACCAGCGTGCCCAGCCCGAGGGCGGCGGCCTGTCCGGCGGCGTCCGGCGCCTGACCGCCTTCGCCATGGCCGTCGCCGCCCCCACCCCGGTCCTCGTGCTGGACGAGCCCACGAACGACGTCGACGCCGCCCGCCGCCGGCTCCTGTGGGCGGCCGTGCGCCGTCGCGCCGACGCCGGGGCCGGCGTCCTGCTCGTCACCCACAACGTCACGGAGGCCGAACGGATCGTCGACGACCTCGTCGTGCTCGACCGCGGCCGCGTGGTCGCCACCGGCTCCCCCGCCCGGCTGCGCGGCACCCAGGACTCGGCCCTCCGTCTCGAGCTGCAGCTCGCGCCCGACGGCGAGGACCCGACGACGGACGACGCCACCGTCCCGCTGACGCCGCTGCGGCGCACGCGGGCGGGACGGCGGGTCCTGCTCACCATCCCGACCGACCAGGCCGCCGCCGCAGTCACCTGGGCGGGCGCCCTGCGCGAGCGCGAGCGCATCGACGGCTACAGCCTCGGCCCGGCCACCCTCGAGGACGCCTACCTCTCGCTCACCTCCCCGGCGCCCGACGGCGCATCCGACGGAGCACCCGAGCCCACCACGTCCCGGACGGAGTCCGCCCATGTCTGAGTCGCTCGCCCCGGCAACCACAGCCCGACCGGCCGAGCCGCTGGCGCCGTCCGCGGCGCCCTGGTGGACCTCGTACCGGACGCTCCTGCGCTGGCAGGTCGCTCAGATCGGCGCCCTGCTGCCGCTCGTCGTCATCGTCCAGTTCCTCCTGGCGGGCGGGATCATCATCGGGTTCGGCTTCCTGATCCCGGACATCGACCCGGCGACGGCGCTGTTCCTGTCCACCGGGGCACCCACCGTCCTGCTCCTGACGATCGGGCTGGTGCTGGTCCCGCAGGGCGTGGCCCGGGCCCGCACGGACGGCACGTTCAACTACATGCGCTCGCTCCCCCTGCCCCGCCCGCTCCTGCTGGCCGCCGACCTCACGATCTGGCTGCTCATCGGGATGCCGAGCGTGGCGGTCGGGGTACTGGTCGCCCAGCTGCGCTACGACCTCGCACTCGCCTTCGACTGGCCGCTGCTGATCGCCGCGACGGTCCTCGTCACGGTCATGGCGACGGCGGTCGGCTACGCGATCGCCGTGGCGCTCCCGCCGATGCTGGCCCAGCTCGTGACCCAGGTGCTCGTCTTCTTCGTCCTGCTGTTCTCCCCGATCACGTTCCCCGCCGGCCAGCTCCCGGGATGGTTCCAGACGGTGCACGACGTCCTGCCCGTGCGGGCCGGCGCGGACCTGCTCCGGGCGGGCCTGGCCTCGGACACCTTCACCGCGTCCGGCCGCGACCTGGTGGTCTTGGCGCTGTGGTGCCTCGCCGGCCTCGCGATCACGCTCCGGGCGCTCGTGCGCCGGCAGTGAGCGGGCAAGGGCCGGCCTCGCTTCGGGCGCCGCTCAGGTCGACGCGGCCCTGGTCAAGGTGAGCGGGCACGGGTCGGCCGCCCTCCGGGTGCCGCTCACGGCGACGCGGCCGTGGTCAACGTGAAGTCGCGGGAGTAGTCGCTGTCCTGAACGACCAGGCGCAGACCCTTGGCCGGGTCGTCCCCGACCTCGAACCCCACCCGGCCCCGGCTGCGCTGCCCGGGCTCGGGATAACGGGCCTCGACCGAGAAGCAGGTCTTCTGCTCGTAGGGCTGGCGATCCACCTCGAGCTGGTCGTAGACCCAGTCCCCGTGCTCGCGCAGCTCGCCCAGGTTGTTCGCGAGCTCGGACGTAATCACCACCTCCCACCTGCCGTCCTCACGGGCCTGGGCGAACACGTCCGTGACGGTGAAGTCCAGCGAACCGGCATCGCCCTCGTCCACCCGGCCGGACGCCGTCGCGCCCGGCCCCAGCAGCCGGGTCCAGCCGTCGTCCGCGTCCGGGCAGCTGGCCAGCACGGCCGTCTCGCCGTCGCCACCACCGGTGTCCGGCCGGAGGAGCAGGACGACGGCCGTCGCGGCCGCGGCCCCCACCAGGACGCCGCCGACCACGAGCGGCCACGCCCGCCGGCGCGGCCGCTCCGCCTGCCGACCACGGAGCACGTCGACCAGGGCGTCGACGTCACGCTGCCAGGTGGCGTCGTCGAGGGAGACGGCCTGCCGGCGGACCAGCGGCACGAGATCGTCCGGAACGTCCGCGCCGCTCGGCAGCGTGGCACCGCCCACCAGTACCGGCACCACCCGGAGCGAGCGCGCCAGCGCACCGGCGACCTCGCGGCGCACGTAGTCCTGCGGGTCGGTCAGCCGCGGGCGCCCGTCGGCATCCCGCGCGGAGAGCCAGCGCGGCCCGATGACGACGAGCACGGCGTCGCTGCGTCCGATCGCCTCCGCGATGGCGGCGTCGAACTCGCTGCCCGCCTGGATCCCGGCCACGTCGATGAAGACGTCGGACCGTCCCAGGCGTCGACGCAGCCCGTCGGCGAGCCGGCCGGCGTGGGCGGCAGTGTCCTCGCGCCGGTAGCTGAGGAAGACGCGCATGTCGCACCAGCCCCTCACGCGTACGCACAACTATCCCGCCGTCACCGCGGCCTCGGCAAGGGCTGGACCGGACCTCGGGCCGGCGGCTCAGTAGGCGACCATCCCGCACCAGAACTGCGTCCCGGCGGTGGTGTCGACGTCGTACGTGCGCACGAGGTCCAGCCGTCCGTCGTCCCTGATGCGGAACACGGTCAGCCGCGCCGGGACGGTACGGACGCGGCGGCGACGCTGCACGAGCATCGGCGCGACGCTCGCGGTCACGAGCATGCGCCCGTCGGGGTGCAGCGCGAACGTGCGCACGTGGAAGCTCTCGGTGTCGGCGTTCTGGATCCGTCTCGGCCGGCCGCTCTCCCGGTCGATGCGGAACACCGCGATGCTGTTCTCCCCGCCGGCGAACACCTGCTGACCGTCGACCTCGGTGGTGGCGTCGGCGCGGTTGGCGAGGTAGACGTGGCGCCCGTCGTCGGCGACGTGGATCGGTCCGGCCACCTGGCCGGGCAGCTGGGGCGACGACGGCGAGCGCAGCGTGCTGAGGCTGTACGACGGCGACTCGGCCAGCGTGCCGGCGCGCAGCCGGAAGACGCTCAGCTCGTTGGCGCGCTCGTCCGAGACGTACGTCCAGCGCCCGCGCGGGTCGAAGTCGACGTGGCGCGGGCCGAATCCGACGCCGCCGTCGGGGGCGATGGAGCGCTCGTCGAGCAGCCGGCCGTCGACGAAGTCGAACACCTTCAGCGCGCCCGGGTCCTCGGGTGTGGTGTCGGTGGCGTCGTTGCCGCGGGTCGGCAGGATCACCGTCCGGTTCGACGGTGTCACCCGGACCTGGTGGGCGTACACGCCCGCGTCGATCGGCTCCGGCTGGACGACCAGCTCGCTGGGCATGCCGTCGTCGATCCGGTAGACCTCCACCCCGCTCGGGTCGTTGTAGGCGGCCAGCAGCCACCTGCCCTCGGCGTCGACGGTGATGTGGATCGGCCGGCTCGGCAGCTCGAGCGGTGCCCCGACGAGCCGCAGGTCGCCCCGGTCGTCGATGCGCAACGTGGCCACGCCGTGCACGGTGCCCGGGTTCGTTCCGGCGCGGTCGCTGTACGCCGCGTACAGCAGCCGCCGTGACGGGTGCGGCCACGCGTACTGGATCGCGGCGGGCAGCGTGACAAACCCTCCAGGCGTCAGCGCGAGAGCCCGGCTGTCGACGTGGTACCGCATGAGCTCCGGTCCGGTGGAGGCGTAGAACGCCACGCGCCGCCGCCGGCCCGGCGGATGGCCGTGGCGCCGGCCCTCAGGCTTCTCGTCCCGGCCCATCAGGCCCGGCACGAGGGCCGCGCCGGCGACCAGGGCGCCGAACTGGCGCCGGT
The DNA here is from genome assembly GCF_009193155.1 of Georgenia subflava. Taxonomy (GTDB): domain Bacteria; phylum Actinomycetota; class Actinomycetes; order Actinomycetales; family Actinomycetaceae; genus Georgenia; species Georgenia subflava. Next base: position 365,384 of record NZ_VUKD01000004.1, on the reverse strand, counting down.
CCAGGGTGAGCTCGTCGAAACTCGTCGGAGAGGACATGCGGCGACCCCCATTACCGCCACGGACACGTCGTTGTGTCCTGGTCCCCTGGACGTTGTCCCGAGGGACTTGGCACGGAACCTACCAGCGGCCCGGTCCTGCCGCGCGCCGGGGCTGAGCTCCCGCCCCCACGGGTGCCTCCCGGTCCGCGCGGACCTCTCGCCACAGGCGCAGCAGGTTGCCGCCCCAGATCTTCGCGACGTCGGTCTCGTCGTAGCGGCGACGCAGCGCGGCGGTGACGTGGGGCGTCTGGGTGTGGTCGAGCCACCCGGCCACTCCCCCGCCGTGATGGAAGTCGGACGCCAGGCCCACGTGGTCCACGCCGACCAGCTCGGCGACGTGGTCGACGGAGTCGATCAGCCGTTCCACATCGGTGCGCGGCCAGTCGTGCCGCACCTTGGCGTGGTACTCGCGGAAGTAGTCGGTGAAGGTCTGCTCGTCCCAGCCGGCCGTCTCCTGGTCGAGCAGGGCGTAGTAGTCCGAGGGCCCGACGTGCGCGCGCAGGCCGAACCGCTCCCGCAGCTCGCGGATGTCGGCGACCACCCGCGGGTGGTCGCCGCGAGGGGTGTGGTAGCCGTCGAACGCGACGATCTGCACGACGCCGCCCTTCTCGGCGATGGCGCGCACCTCGTCGTCGCCGATGGTCCGGTCGGCCTCGCCCACCTTGGCCCGGAGCCCGTTGTGGGAGGCCAGGACCGGGGCGGTGGACAGCTCCACGATCTGCTGCCTGGCCCGGGGCGAGACCTGGGCGGTGTCGAGCACGACCCGGCGCTCGTTGAGCAGCGCGACGGCCTCGGCACCGGCGGGGCTCAGCCCGTCGTGGTCGACGTCGACGCCGGCGTAGGGGTACGGGCGCGAGGACGTCGCCCAGCGGTTGTTGCCGATGAACCCGAAGTCGAACACGCTGACGCCGCGGTCGAGCCAGCGCTCGATCGCGGCGAGGTCGGCGAGCGGCCGCGCGTTCTGGAAACCGAGGACGATCGAGAACACTCCGTCGGCGGCGTTGTCCACCACCGCGTCGGGCGTCGGGGCGACGGCCGCCCGCCCGCCCGAGCCGGCGACGACGCGCTCGATGGCGGCGAACGACTGCTCGTGCTCCGCGGCGCCGGCGCCGGGCGCGGCGCTCCGCGGGATCAGCCCCGCCCGCACCGGGATGACCGCCGCGGCCAGCCCGCCCGCGATGGCCGCGTCCAGGGGGAAGGTGTACTCGCCGTCCACGGCGAGGACGTCCACGTGCCCGTCGATGATCAGTGTCCTGTCGGTACTCATACCTGCTCCTTCTCCTTGTGCGCGGCGACGGCACGGGGCGTGGCGTCGATGAACTGGCGGGTGTACGGCTCGTTCGGTGCGTCGAGGACCTGCTCGCTCCGGCCGGACTCGACGACGGACCCGGCCCGCAGGACCGTGACGTCGTCGGCGATCTGGGCGACCACGCCCAGGTCGTGGGTGATGAACAGGTAGGAGGTGCCGTGCTCGCCCTGCAGGTCCGCGAGCAGCTGCAGGATGCTGGCCTGGACGACGACGTCCAGCGCGGAGACCGCCTCGTCGAGCACGATGATCTCCGGGCGCAGAGCCAGTGCGCGGGCGATCGCCACCCGCTGGCGCTCGCCGCCCGAGAGCTCGGCGGGCCGCCGGCCGAGGTACGCGGGATCGAGGTGGACCGCCTGGAGCAGCTCCTCGGCTCGGCCACGGCCGGCCCGGCGGTCCCGGACCTGCCCGAGGTGGCGCAGCGGCTCGCTGACGATGTCCGCGATGCGCATGCGCGGGTCGAGCGATGAGTACGGGTTCTGATGGACGAGCTGGATGTGCCGCCGCGCCGCGCGCCAGCTCGCGGTGGACCGCTCGGCCATCTCACGGCCGAGGACGTGGACGCTGCCGGCGTCAGGCCGTTCGAGACCGACGACGACCCGCGCCAGAGTGGACTTCCCGGCACCCGACTCACCCACGACGGCGTGGGTCGTGCCCCGCCGCAGGACCAGGTCGACACCGCTCAGGGCGGTCACGTCCGTGCCACCGGTACGGGCCGGGAACGTGCGCCCCGCCCCGCGCACCACGACGACCGGCTCACCGGTGTGCGCCGTCGCCGGGCGGGCGGGGCGCAGGCGGGGCGAGCGCAGCGTGGGTGAGGACTGCAGCAGCCGGCGGGTGTAGCTCTCGGCCGGGGCGCCGGTCACGGCGGCGACGGGTCCGGCCTCCACGACCCTCCCGCGTCGCATGACGTAGATGTGGTCGGACCGCTCGGCGGCCACGCCCAGGTCGTGCGTGACCAGCAGCACGCCGAGACCACGCTCGGAGCGCAGCCGCTGCAGGTGGTCCAGGATGGTGCGCTGCACCGTGACGTCGAGGGCGGACGTCGGCTCGTCGGCGATCAGCAGCGCCGGGTCGTTGGCCAGGGCGATCGCGATGAGCACCCGCTGCTTCATGCCGCCGGAGAGCTCGTGCGGGTAGGCGCGCGCGATCCGCTCGACGTCGGACAGGCCCGCGTCCGCGAGCCCGGCCAGGACGAGGGCGTCGACCGTCCGGCGCGGCAGGCGGCGGTGCACGCGGATCGCGTCCGCGACCTGCGTTCCCACCCGCTTGACCGGGTTGAGCGAGGCGCCCGGGTCCTGCGGGATGTACCCGACCAACGACCCGCGCAGCCGAGCCATCTCGCGGCGGCCGAGGGACGCGACCGACCGGCCGCCGAGCTCGACGGTGGCAGCGGAGGACCGGGCACCGGCCGGGAGCAGGCCGAGGACGGCGCTCACGAGGCTGGACTTGCCGGAGCCGGACTCCCCGGCGACCGACACGAGCCGGCCGGCGTCGACGCGCAGGTCGACCCCGTCGAGCGCGGCGAGCCCGCCGTACCTCACGTGCAGGTCACTGACCTTCAGCAGTGCGGTCATCCCATCCTCCCCAGCGCGTTGCTCAGCCGGTTGGCCGAGAGCACGGTGAGCGCGATCACGAGCCCGGGCAGCAGGGACACCCACGGGTGGGAGGCCAGCAGGTCCTTGCCCTCCACCACGAGCAGCCCCCACTCCGGCTGGGGCGGCGGGGCGCCGTACCCCAGGAATCCCAGCGAGGCCACCGCCAGCACGGCGGCGCCGAACTCCAGGGCCGCGAGCGCCAGCACGGGCCGGGCGGCGTTCGGCAGCACGTGCTGCCACAGCACGGACAGGCGTCGACCACCGGTGAGGTAGGCGGCTTCGACGTACTCGGTGCCGACGACGCGCAGCACCTCCGAGCGCATCACGCGGGCGAAGGACGGGACGGCCGCGACCCCCACCGCGATCGCGACGACGTTCGTCCCGTGCCCTAGCGCGGTCACCACCGTCATGGCCAGGAGCAGCCCGGGGATCGCGAGCAGGACGTCGACCACGCGCATGAGGACGGCGTCGGGCCAGCCCCGGACGAAGCCGCTCACCAGTCCGAGGAGGGCGCCGACGAGCCCGCCGACCAGCACGGCCAGGAAGGTGGCGGTGAGGGTGGTGCGCGTCCCGTGGACGACGCGGGTGAACAGGTCCCGCCCGAGCCGGTCGGTCCCGAACCAGTGCTGCGCGCTCGGTGGCTGCAGGCTCTCCTCGCTCACGCCGCGCAGCGGGTCGGCCGCGGTGAACAGGCCCGGCACGGCGGCCCAGAGCAGGACGAGGACCAGGACCGCCGCCGCCGGGAGGACGGCGCGCCGGTCCTTCAGCGCGGCTGTGACGGCCCCTACGGCGGAGGTGCCGGGGGCGGGGCGGGTCGCCCGCCCGGTCAGCGTGGTCATAGCCGCACCGCCTCCACTCGCGCGGCGGTGCGGGTGGTCCCCGGGCGGCCCGTCCGCAGGCGCGGGTCCAGCAGCGGGTAGACGAGGTCGACCGCGAGGTTCACGGCCACGAATATGAAGGCCCCGAGCAGCACCACCCCCTGGACGACCGGGATGTCCTGCGTGCGCACCGCCGTCTCGGCCAGGCGCCCGATGCCGGTCCGGGAGAACACGGTCTCGATGATGATCGCGCCGGCCAGCAGGTTGCCCAGCACCAGGCCGGCCATGGTGAACGCCGGCAGGGTGGCGTTGCGGAGCAGCTCACGCAGGGTGACGGCGATGCGGCCGAACCCCTTGGCGGCCGCGGTGGTGGCATAGGGCTGGTCGCCTTCGTGGAGGAGGTTGCCGGCCAGGAGCTGGGCGATGGGCGCCGACACGGTGATCGCGAGCGCCACCCCGGGCAGCACCAGGGTCGTCAGGCCCTGGTCGCCGATCGAGGGGAACCAGTGGAGCTGGAAGGAGAACACCTGCAGCAGCACCAGACCGATGACGAAGCCGGGGATCGACACCGCGGCCGGCGGCAGCGCGAGCAGCGCGTTGCGCCACCGGCGGGAGGTCGTCACCACCGCGGAGACTGCGACAACCAGCGCCAGCACGACGGCCAGGGCGAGGGCGAACCCGGAGAGCACGAGGGTGGCGGGGAGCACGCGGGCGAGCTCCTCCGTCACGGGGCGGCCCGTCTGGATCGAGAGCCCGAGGTCGCCCTGGAGTGCCGCGGCCAGCCGCCCGAGGTACTGCACGACGAGCGGGTCGTCGAGCCCGTAGTACGCCCGCATCTGCTCCTTCTCCCCCGCGGTGGCGGCGGAGATGCGCGTGGGGTCGAACAGCTGGTCCACGGCGTCGCCCGGCAGGACGTACAGCAGGAGGAAGGTCGCCGTGTAGGCGGCCCAGAGAACGAGCGCCGCCTGACCGACGCGTCGCAGTACGTACCGCACGCTGCCCCCTCGCCGGCTGCGGAGCCGGTGGGCCCCGCAGCCATCGGACCCGTCTCGTCAGCCGAGCCAGGTGGTGTAGAAGTGGTTCCGGGCGAGGGCGTCGAAGCCGATGTCGTGCACGGTCGGTGCCGCCGCGACGACCTGCGCGAGATTGAAGATCGGGGCGGACAGCGCGTAGGTGTCGACCACGAGCTCCTGGGCCTCGGCGGCGTACTCGGCCCGGAGCTCGGGGTCGAGGGTCGTGTTGAGCCGGTCGAGAGCCGCAGTGAGGTCCGCGTACTCGTCGGCGTCGAGCTCGGACAGGTTCGTCCGGGCCGGCGAGAAGACCTCGTCGAGCACGGTGATGTCCGCGCCGGACTGGGTGTACTGGATGACGTTCCAGTCCTGGTCGTTGTTCTGCCGCTCGGGGCCCCACTCGGCGCTGGGCAGGAGGGCGAGGTTCAGCTCGAGGCCGATCTCTCGCAGGTCCTGCTGGACGAGCTCGAAGGCGGGGCGGTTGGTGACGGCGACGTTGAGCGCGAGGACGTCGACCTCCAGCCGTTCGCCGTCCTTGACGCGGATGCCGTCCTCGTCCACCTCGGTCCAGCCGGCCTGCTCGAGGAGCTCGACCGCCTGCTCCGGGTCGTACTTGAGGTATTCCTCGCTGAGGTCCACGTGCCCGTCGACCTGCTCGCTGATGATCGACGTGGCGACCGTGTAGCTGTCGCTGAGCGCGGTGGCCTGCAGCGCCTCCCGGCCCCACCCGAGCTGGATGGCCTTACGTACCTCCCACTCGTCGGTCGGCGCCTTGTCGAGCAGGAGGTTGAACGCGTTCGTCTTGCCGGGGATCAGCTGGGAGGAGATGCCGTAGCCCTCCTCCGTCAGCGCCGCCTCGTCGGTCGGCTGGACGTCGAGGATCGCGTCGACCTCGCCCGAGCGCAGCGCGCCGGTGCGGGCCTGGGCCTCGGGGATCACGATGAGCTCGACGGCGTCGAGGTAGGCGCCGCCGTCGTGCTCCAGGGACGGGGGCGCCCACTCATAGCCGTCCCGCCGGGTCAGCTCCGTCGTCCCCTGGGGCTCGTGACCGGTGATGGTGAAGGGGCCCGTGCCGACGATGTTCTCGAAGTCGCCCCGCTCCTCGCTCGTCAGCGCGAGGGTGGAGCTGGCGAGGATGCCGGCGTTGAAGTGAGAGGTGTTGCGCAGGAACGCCGCACTCGGACGGTCGAAGTCGATGCGGACGGTGTGCTCGTCGAGCACCTCGGAGCCGACGTAGCCCGGGACGATCTCGCTCAGGGCGGGCACGCCGAGCTCGGGGTCCCCCAGCCCCAGCAGGTCGTAGTTCTCCTTGACGGACTCGGCGTCGAAGGGCGTGCCGTCGCTGAACGTCACGTCCTCGCGCAGGGTGAAGGTGTAGCTGGTGAGGTCCGCGTTCGGCTCCCACGACGTCGCGAGCCAGGGCTCGACCTCGTTGGTCTCGGGGTTGAGATAGGTCAGCTTGTCGGCGAGGTTGACCGCCAGGATCCCCTCCGAGTAGTTGCCGGCGAGGTGGGGGTCGACGGCGTTCGGCGGGGCGAGGATCCCGAACTTCAGGGTGTCCCCGAACTGCGGACCGGTGGCTGTCGACCGCTCGGTGGGAGCGCTCGCCGTACAGCCGGCGACCATCACCGCGGTGGCGGCGAGGGCGGCGGCGGTGCCGATGCGGCGGCGGTGGCTCATGGTGGCTCCCAAGGTTGTCCGGCTGCGCCCCGGGTGGGCGCACGGCGGCTGGGAGTGACGTTAGGTCCGTGACGTTGTCGCAATCCCGCCCGGGCTCGGCGTTCTCGTCACGTAGGACGTCCAGCGCGACCGGCGTCCGGGGCGCGAGACCCGACGCCCGTTCGGCAGCAGATCCTTGCGGCACGGTCACGGTGCTGGTAAGAGCAGCGAAGGCCTATGCCGGCACCGTCCGCGCCAGGCCGAGGAAGCCGGCCAGCCGGTCGGCCGCCATCTCGACCGCCGCGGTCTGCCCGGGCGTCACGCCCGCGGCGAGCCGGAGCTCGATCTCCACCGTCTCGCGGGCGGTGCGACGCTTCCAGGAGCCGGCGTTGACGCCGTCGACGAGCACGGTGCCCGCGTACGGGTCGACCGCCGGATCGGCGCGGGGGCCGTGCGGGTGCCCGTCGAGGACCGGGAAGCCGAGCGCGGGGTAGGTGAGGACCACCTCGTCGTAGGTCGGCAGGAGGACGGCCGTCGGGCTCCCGGCGCCGGTCCGCGACGGCACCGCCGGGTCGAACCAGTGCGGGACGCCGTCGACCTCGACCCGCTCCAGCGCCCCGCCGGCGACGTCGATCCCGCGGCGCGCGTCGGCCTGGGTCAGGCTCGCCCAGCGGGTCAGATCCTTCACGGACGCCGGTCCGTGCCCGGCGTAGAAGCGGTGCGCCAGCCGGCCGAGCGCCTCGTCCCGGTCGAGCGCGGGCGACGGCGCCACCACCTCGTCCGTGAGCACGTGGGTGTGCGCGGCGCCTCGCATCGGTCCGCTGACGATCACCCCGCGCAGCTCGTTCGTCAGGAGCAGGTCTCCGAGCGGCAGGCCGGCGGCGGGCAGCCCGGCGGCGGCCATGTGCCGCCCGATCTCCTTGCGGGTCAAGGCGGTCCGGCCGGCGAGGATCCGGTGCAGCACCTCCGCGCCGCGCCGGATCACGTCGTCCTCCAGGCCCTGGCGGGCGAGGTGGCCCCGCATCCGGTCGAGGACGCGGGGGCTGGTCACATCGACGATCCAGCGCAGGTCCTCCGGCGCCACAAAGTGCCAGGTGGGACGCAGGATGTGGGTGCGCAGGAAGTCCCCGGCGTCGAAGGCCGCCGCCAGCAAAGCGAAATCGGCGTCCCTCGTGCGCATACCGAGCGACCACAGCGCGTGGGGGTGCTCCTGGGCCTGGACGCACGTCAGCAGCCGCACCACGTCGGACGGGCGCCGCAGGCCGGCGCCGGACAGACGCTGGACCGCCAGCCTGCGGCGCAGCACCGCCGCGCGCGTCATCGCCACGAGGCCTCCATCCCACCAGTCTGTCGCACACCGGCCACCCACCTGGGTGACGACCTACGGCTCCAGGATCTCCACCGCGCATCGCAGGCCCGGTGCCCTGCCGAGCCGCCGGTCGCCGGTGACCAGGACGGCGCCTAGCGCCTCGGCGAGCGCGACGTAGACGGCGTCGTAGACCGTCAGATCTCCCCGCAGCTCCCACACCCTGTCGAGCAGCGGCGCGTGCGGTGCGCGATCGGCGGGCAGAGCAACCAGGTCGTCGAGGGCGAGGCGGGCGCGTCGCTGGTCGAGTCGCCCTGCTTCGAGGTGGCGCCGCAGGACGGACATGACCTCGAGGTCGGCGAGCTCCGGGACGAAGAGCCGCTCGCCGTGCAACCGCCTCCTCGCGTGGTCACCGTCCCTGCCGTCGTCGGCGAGCGCGACGACAAGCACGCTGGCGTCAACGACGAGCACGCTCGCTCCGCAGGACCGACACCGCGTCAGCGAGCGGGACCGCCCCTCCGGCCCGCCCGCCCGCCCGGGCGAGCACCTCATCCATGGTCGGTCGTGAGGTCTCCTCGATCATGCGGCTGAGGAGGTACTCCTGCATCGACATGTGCGCGGCCGCCGCCCGCTGCCGGAGGACGGCGTGCGTCTCCTCCGGGACGTTCTTGATCTGAATTGTCGCCATGGCGCCAGTTTGGCGCCACCAGCGCCGACCTGCAACCCCCGCTGCGGTCGGTGACGCCAGGCTGCCCCTTTCACCGTTGGGGCGGCGACACGACGCTGCTCGGCCGGCTCACGCCCCTCCTCAACCGAAGGCGGCGTCGATGACCTCTCGCACGGGCCCGGTGCGGTCGAGGAAGCCGGTCTCGCCGTCGAGCAGCTCGCGGGCCGCCTCGACCAGCCCGGCGAAGGCGTTCCACGTGAAGGTCCCGCCGACCGATATCCGGGCCACGCCGGCGTCGGCGAGCTCCGCGGGCGCCGGCCCGCCGCGGACCAGCAGCACGTTGACCGGTCGGTCGGTCTCGGCGCACACGGTGCGGATCTCGCCGAGGTCGGTCAGGCCGGGCGCGTAGAGCACGTCGGCGCCTGCCTCTTGGTAGGCCTGGAGCCTGGCAAGGGTGTCGCCGAGGTCCGGCCGGCCGTGCAGGTAGTTCTCGCACCGGGCGGTGAGCACCATCGACCCGGATGCCTCTGCCGCCGCCTCGACTCGCTCGCGCGCCGGCCCGACGGCGTAGATCGGGTCGTCGTCGCGGCCGGTGTAGTCCTCGACCGAGCAGCCTGCCAGGCCGGTGTCCCGCGCGAGCCGGACGGTCTCGGCGACGCCGACCGGGTCGTCGGCGTACCCGTTCTCCAGGTCGGCCGAGACGGGGATCCCGACCGCGTGGACGAGGGCGGCCGCGTTGGTCAGGGCCTCCTCGCGGGTGATGTCGCCGTCGTGCCGTCCGAGCGTCGCGGCGAAGCCGCTGCTCGTCGTCGCGATGGCCGCGAACCCGAGCTCGGCCAGGATCTTCGCGGACCCGGCGTCCCAGGCGTTGGGCATGAGCAGCGGCGCCCCTGGGCGGTGCAGGTCGCGGAACCGGTCGGCCGGGTTCTCGGTAGGCACACGGCGACGGTATACGCCCCGGTGCTCCGGTGGCACGGGCTCGACCCGACCTCCCGCGGCCTGCGTGCCGGGCTGGAGCTGGCCTCATCCTGGCAGGTGTCGGGCCGTCAGCTCTCGAGCTTCTTGACGATGCGCTGGACGGTGAGCCAGGTGCGGGTGGTGATGTCCTTGCCGTAGGTCCTGTCGAGCCACGACATGAAGTCCGGGGTCCTGCCGGGGTCGCTGTTGTCGATGACCGCGAGGAAGACGCGGGCCGCGGGGTCGTAGCCGACGACCCGGGTCCTGCTGTCCGGCTGGTCGGGCAGCTGCTCCGGGGCGGTGGCGCCGTCCTTGAGAAAGGTCGCGGTCAGGTAGGTGCCGCGGCCGTGAGTCAGCCCCGGGAACGGGTCGCTGTCCAGCAGCGTTCGCAGCTCGCCGTGCTCCCGGATGATCGTGCCGCCCGGGATGCCGAGCTCGCTCGACAGGGCTCGCTGGATGCGCCGTTCGAGCGCGGGCACGTCGGTCGCGGTGCTGGTGAAGACGATGTTGCCGCTGGCCAGCACCGAGCCGACGTGCTCGAAGCCGAGGTCCTCGAAGACCCCGCGGAGCTTGTCGTTGGTCATGTTGGGGCCGCTCGGTGCGATCCCGCGCAGGAGTGCCGCGTACCTGTGCATGGGAGCGAAGGTACCGCCGCCACTCTGCCGTCGTGCGTCCCCCGCCCGACGTCTACCGGGCGGGGCGCGTGGCCTTGCCGTCGAGCCAGAGGGTGTCGGACTCGTCGGAGTGCGTCCCGGCGGTGCCGACGTGCTTGGTGCCGATGCCCGGCCCGTTCTTGACGACGTGCCACATCGCCATCGCGTGGCCGCGGCCGAGGTCGTAGTCGTCCTTGAACCAGGTGACGACGTCGCCGGCCTTGGCGCCCGGCTGGTCGAGGCCCTTGGTGCGGGCGATCTCGAGGAGCTGGCGCGGGGTCAGCCCGGTCCTGTCCTCGATGGTGTCGAGGTATGCCTGGAACGACATGGTGGGAGCCTCTCTCGAGACGACCGCTCAGGCGGCGCGTTGGTGGGAAGGAGCGAGCGGCGTCGGGTCGAGGCCGCGTGCTGCCCGGGTCGGCGTCGTCGGGGCGTTCATCGTTCCGCCGTCGTGCTGATGGCCGCGGACGGGACGTCGGACAGCTCGGCGATGCGGATGTGGTTGCCGAACGGGTCGCGCAGGCCGAAGTCGAGGCCGTAGGGCCGGCGCTCCGGCTCGTCGGTGATGTCGACGCCGCGCTCGACGAGCTGCTCGTACAGGCCCTGGGCGTCGTCGGTGGTGAAGAAGAGGTGGCCGCCGGCGGCGCCCTTGGTCACGAGGTCGCGGACCTGCTCGGCGGTGCTGTCGTCCATCGACGGCGGACCGGGACGCTCCAGCAGGATCTGGTGCCCGTCGGGCGACTTGACGGTGAGCCACCGCATGAAGCCGAGGTCCTGGTCGTCGCCGACCTCCAGGCCGAGGGTGCCGACGTAGAAGTCGAGCGCCTCCTGCTGGTCGAGGACGTAGACCTGGGTGATGCGCGTCGTGGTGATCATGATGAACTCCGGTGCTCGGGGCCGTCCGCGGGGTGCGGCGGCCGATGGGACGACGCTATTCAGCCGACCCGGCGCGGTGCTTCTCCGAAACTGCTCGGCCTGCTCCACCTCTTCGTGAAGCAGGTCGGCACCGCCGGGGCGGACCCGGCGGCACGAAACTCGCTCGGTGACTGGCCGACGACGTCGCGGAACGTCCGGCTGAACGTGCCGAGGCTGGTGAACCCGACGGTCATGCAGATGTCGGTCACGGACTGGTCGGTCTCGCGCAGCAGGTTCATCGCGCGCTCGACGCGCCGGCGTTGGAGGTAACGATGCGGCGTCTCGCCGAACGTGTCCTTGAAGGTACGGATGAAGTGGGCGTCGGAGACGAGCGCGATGCGCGCCAGCGCCGGGATGTCCAGCGGCTCGGTGTAGGCGCGGTCCATCGCGTCGCGGGCGCGCAGCAGCCGGCGGTTCGTCTGCTCCGACTCCCGGCTCACGCGCACTCCTCCCTGCGAGCCGAGCGTAGCCGCCGTCACCCCTTCCCCGCCCGACCCTCAGGCGGGAGGATGGTGCCTCCGGCGAACCGCCCGGGCGTTCGCCCCGAGGTGAGCGAGGACGCCATGTCTCCATCCGCGAGCCCGAGTGGCTCCCACGCGCGCAGGTTGACGGTCGCCGTGGCGTCCGTCGCCGTCGCCACGGCGGGGCTCACCGCCGTCCCCGCCGTCGCGAGCGAGACGGCGGTCGGCAGTCCCGGTGAGGCACGGGCCACGGGCCGTGCACATGGCTCCGACGACCACGGCCGCCGCGGTCACCCCCGCTTCTCCGCAGGCGCCCCGGGCGCCGGCGACCCGTACCTGCCGTTCGCCGGGAACGGCGGCATCGACGTGCGGCACTACGACCTCGACCTGCGCTACACCCCGCCGACCGCGGAGCCGGCACCGCTCGAGGGGCACCTCGACGCCACCGCCACCATCCGCCTCCGCGCCACCGCGAACCTCGACCAGTTCAACCTCGACCTGCGCGGCCTCGAGCCGAGCGCTGTCTGGGTGGACGGCAAGCGGGCACGCTTCACCCACGCTGACCTCAACGACCAGCAGCCCGGCCCGGACGAGCTCGTCATCACCCCCCGCCCCAAGCTCCGGAAGGGCGAGCGCGTCACCGTCACGATCACCTACGGCGGGACGACGGGGCGCCCCACCGACCTCGAGGGCGCTCTCTACGGCTGGGTCACGACCCGTGACGGCGCCATGGTGGCGAACGAGCCCGACGGCGCCGCCACCTGGTTCCCCGCGAACGACCATCCCACGGACAAGGCCACCTTCGACGTCGACCTCACCGTGCCGCAGGGCTACGTCGGGGTGTCCAACGGCGTGCTCGAGCGGCGGCAGACCCGCCGCGGGTGGACCACGTGGTCCTGGCACGCCCCCGACCAGATGGCCTCGTACCTCGCGACGGCGTCGGTGGGGAACTACGAGATGCGCACCTCCACCGCGGGGCCCGACGACGTGCCGGTGCTCGACTTCGTGGATCCGGACCTGGATCCGGTGAACGCCGCCACGACCGAGACGACGCTCGGCCTCACCGACGAGATGATGGACTTCTTCACGGGCCTCTACGGCGACTATCCGTTCGTCGCCTACGGCTCGATCGTCGACGACGACTCCATCGGCTACGCCCTGGAGACGCAGACCCGGTCGATCTTCTCGCGCGTCGCCCGCGAGGGCACCGCCGCCCACGAGCTCGCCCACTCGTGGGTGGGCAACGCGGTGAGTCCCTACCGCTGGTCGGACATCTGGCTCAACGAGGGCTGGGCCACCTACAGCACCCACCTGTGGACCGAGCACCGCGGTGGCCCTAGCGCGCAGGCGCAGTTCGACGAGCTCATGACCATTCCCGCCGACGACCCGTTCTGGACCACCGTGGTCGCCGACCCCGGCCCGCTGGGCCTGTTCGCCGGCGCCGTCTACGACCGCGGTGCGGCCACCCTGCACGCGCTGCGCGGCGAGATCGGTGACGAGGCGTTCCGTGCGCTCGCCCGCGAGTGGGTGGAGCGCTACGACGACCGGACCGCCTCGACCGCCGACTTCGAGGCGCTCGCCGAGGAGATCTCCGGGCAGGACCTGACGCAGTTCTTCACCGTCTGGCTCCACACACCCACCAAGCCCGTCGAGTGGTGACCGAGCTCCTTGCCGTACGGTGCACGCAGAGCCGAGGGAGGAGGTCGAGGTGAACGATCGCACACGACGTCGGCGCCGGCGACTAACCCCTGTTCCGCACACCCAGAGCCTCATGCAGGACTTCTCCGGCTGGCGCATCACCAAGGGCCTCGCCCCGGACGACGCAGAGCTCATCGAGGTCCTCGCAGACCTCAAGAGCGACGAGCTCGCCAGCCCCGACCCCACGGTGTGGCCGGCGGCGGTGCTGGAGGAGCTGCTCGAGGAGGTCGTCCCGCGTGCAGGCATCTTGGACGAGCAGGAACGAGCACGCCTGCTGCCCACGTTCCGTGACTATCTCGTGTTTCTGGTGGACATGGAGGTTGGTCCCGCGGACCCCGCCGCCCATGCGGCGCTCATCGCACTGCTCGGCGACCTGTCGCGGACCGTGCCGCCCTCACGACGTGATCCGTTGGGACGCCGCCACCTTTCCGTCGTCCCCGACGGAGACTGACGTCCGAGCCGGTACCTGCGAGGACTCGAATCCGGCGACATCGCCGGAACCGGGATCGCGCCGAGCGGGAGAACCTCACGTTCCTACGCTGACCACCTGCGACTCAGCCGCCGTCACCGGGGCTCACCCGCCTGGACCAGGCCGGACTCGTACGCGACGACGGCGATCTGGACCCGGTCGCGCAGGTCGAGCTTGGTCAGGACACGGGACACGTACGTCTTCACCGTGGCCTCGCTGAGGAACAGCCGCGCGCCGATCTCGGCGTTGGACAGCCCCTGGGCGACCAGCCGCACCACGCCGACCTCTCGCTCGCTCAGGTCCCCGAGCTCCGCGGGAAGCTGCCCCGCCGGCGGCCGGCGGGCGAACTGCGCGAGCAGCCGGGTGATGAGGGAGGGCGCGAGCATCGACTCCCCGCGGGCCACGACCCGCACGGCGTGCACGAGGTCGTCGGGGGCGACGTCCTTGAGGAGGAAACCCGCTGCCCCGGCCCGGACGGCGGTCCAGACGTACTCGTCGAGGTCGAACGTCGTCAGCACGAGGATCTTGGGGCGCGGCCCCGCGCCGGTGAGGATCTCCCGGGTGGCGGCGACGCCGTCGAGGTGCGGCATCCGGATGTCCATGAGGACGACGTCGGGGCGCAGCTCACCCACGGCGGTGACGGCCGCCCGGCCGTCCGCCGCCTCGCCGACGACGTCGAGCCCGGCGCGCTCGAGGATGAGCCGGAACCCCATCCGGACGAGCTCCTGGTCGTCGACGACGAGCACCGACGTCGCAACCCCCGCCCCGCTGGCCGTCGCGCTCACGCCCCCTCCACCGGCAGCACGGCCTCGACGGTGAAGCCGGGCGCCGACGTCACGGTGAGGCTCCCGCCGAAGATCGCGGCCCGCTCGCGCATCCCGACGAGCCCGTGCCCCGGTTCACCGTCGGCGGGACGCGCGGGTCCGTCGTCGGAGACGCGGATCCGCAGGTGCTCCTCGCCGAAGTGGAGGACGACGCGGGCCTTCTCGGCCGCGGAGTGCCGGCGCACGTTCGTCAGCGCCTCCTGGACGATCCGGAAGGCGGTGAGGTCGAGCCCTGCGGCGAGCGGGGTGCGCTCCCCCGTCATCTCGACGTCGATCTCCAGCCCCGACTCGCGTACGGCACCGAGCAGTTCGGGCAGGGCGTCGACGCCGGGCTGCGGAGTGAGCGCCGGCTCGAGCTCGCGGAGCATGTGGACCATGCGGCGCATCTCCGTCAGCGCGCTCGAGCCGGTGGACCGGATCGTACCGAGCGCCCGACGGGCGAACGCCGGGTCGTCCTCGACCAGCTGCTCGGCGGCGCCGGCCTGGACCACGATGACCCCGACGGCGTGGGCGACGATGTCGTGGAGCTCGCGGGCGATCCGGGCCCGCTCCTCGGCGACGGCGGCAGCGGCGGCCTCCTTCGCCTCAGTCTCGGCCTGGTGGGCCCGCACGGCAGCCGCGGCGGCGCGGTCCGCTGATACGCGCAGCCCGTGCCCGCACAGGAAGGCCAGCGTCACCGCTCCCCAGTGGAAGACCAGCTCGCCCGGGTCGCGCAGGAGCGGCAGGAACAGGTCGGCGACGACGATCACCGCCGCCGCGGCAACGGCGCTCAGCCACCGCAGCCGGCCGGGTGCGTGGCGGGCGAGGGAGTAGACGAGGACGAGCATCGGCATGAGCTGGCCGAGGAAGAGCACCTGGAGCGAGCCGCCTGTCAGCACGCCGAGGACCGGCCAGGTCGCGAGCGCGCCGAGTGCCAGGCGGGGGCGGATCCGACGCTGGGACAGCAGCGCCGCGAAGGCGACGATCCCGATCGTGCTGACCACCGGCGACCCGGAGCCCATGACCGACTCCATCGGCAGCCAGACCTCAACGAGGCCCAGCACGGCGACGAGGACGGCGACGCCGACGTCCTGCACCTGTTCCCGACGGGCTGAGCGCTCCACGGCCTCAATCTAGGGCGAGCACTGCCGACCCGGCGTCGTTCCGGAGGTGACTCACGATCATCCAGGGTTGATCCGGCTGGCCCGCGCGGACAACCGCGGGTGCACCGGCCGACGACCCGGCGCCGATGCCCGACGACCTGCGCCGTCCCTAGCGTCGGCCTGGCCCGGCACTGCCGCCGGACCGCAACCACCGAGGAGCCCCACCATGCGAATCTCGTCCCCCACCGTGCGCTGGACAATCGTCGTCGCGCTCGCCCTCACCGCCGTCACGACGGTCGTGGGAGTCCTGCTCATGCCCGACTTCAGCGGCACTCACGAAGACGGGCTGCGAGCGATCGCCGCCAGCCCGGGCACGGCGACCGCCTCGTCGCTGCTCTTCACCTTCTCCCAGCTGTTCCTCGCGGTAGGGGTCGTCGGCGTCGCCACCCAGCTCCGCGACCGGGCGCCGAAACTGGCCTACCTCGCCGCCGTCACCACCGTGCTCGGGGCGTTCGGGCACTCCGCGTACGGCGGGGTGCAGGCCATCATGCTGGCGATGGCCGCCGACCTCGACGACGCCGCCGCGCACGCGGAGGTCCTCGCCGCGGCCGAGGCCGGGGCCGGGCTGCCGCTGATGGCTCTGGGCTTGCTCGGCACGGTGCTCGGTCTCATCCTCCTCGGCGCCGCGATCCTGCGGGCCGGCTGGGGTCCGCGGTGGCTGGGCATCGCGCTCATCGCCTTCGTGGTCGTCGAGTTCGGCCTCTCGGGGATGAGCGTGTGGGCCGGCTACCTCTCCGGTGCCCTGTTCTTCGTGGCGTTCGTCGCGATGGCCGTCCTCACGGCACGCGGGTCTGACGACGACGCCCGTCGCCCGGCGGGTGTGCGGGCATCCGCGTCCGCGACCTCGGAGTGAGTTGGGACTGAGGGGCCGTTGCACCTGCCGTCGAACTGCTGACACGACGAGCAGAGCGGGGCGATACTACGGAGACACGATGGCCTCGCGAGGAGGAGCCATGCCGATCTCGAGAATGTCGGCCGGAGAACCATGGCCACCCATCTGGTTCCACGTGACAGGCGATGTCTCCGGCGCCGACCTGAGACGCTGGCTCGAGTCGGATGACGCGCCCCGGATCAGTGAGATCGGTATATCGCTCGAACCGGGCAACCTCTCGACGGACGAGGTCCGCAGCATCGCCCAACCCCACTTCGACCAGGTTCAGATCACGTGGTCATCGCGGGCGCCCGAGCTCTAGCACAGTGGGTCCTGACCAGGACCGGTGGAGCTCCTGCTGACACCACCGCGGCAGATGACAGTGCCGCACCGGAAGCCGGCGGAAAGCCGGCCGACACCTCGGCGAGCACGACGAACCCGTACGCGGCTCGGGACGAGAAGTTCCTCAAGACGGTCACCTGGATGGTCGCGGCCCTTGCCGGCGTCGCGAGCGTGATGGTGGCGGGGAGCCAGCTGAGCAGCATCGGCGCCCTCGCCCTCGAAGAGGATCGGGGCCGCCTGGCCGCCGCCGCGATCTCCGTGACGGTGGCCGTCGCCCTCGTCATCCTCGCCATCGGGCTCCTGACCTGGGTGCAGATGCCGGACTACACCAACGTCGGGCGGCTGGTGAAGGCCCACGAGAAGACGGCTGGGGGACGGTCGACGCTCCTGACCCGGACCGTCACGAGCGACCCCACGCTCCACCGGGGCGCGACCGACCTCGGAGGTCTGCTCGACCGCTGGAACGCGTCGGCCACGGCGTACGAGCTCGCCCGGGCACAGGTGCACGAGGCCGCCCTGGCCGTCACGCGCGCGGAGACCGAAGCAGCCAAGGCGAGAGCCGAAACCACCCTCGCGGACGCCCTGAAGCGGCAGGAGGCCTGGGAGGCGCAGTACGGCTACTACCACCGCGGGGTCTGGGCGACGTCGCAGCTCAACAGTCACATCCGGACGAAGCGCAAGAGCCAGCTGGTCTCCGTCGTCGTGCCCCTGGCAGCAGCGGTGGCAGCGCTCTCGTTCGTGGTCTTCGCATGGGCGTCCAACCCACCGACCGACGAGCCCGACTCGGCCGACGCTCTGCCACCCACACCTGTTGCGGCAGTACTGGTGCTGACCGATGACGACGACGTGTGGCAGTCACGACTCGGCGAGTCGTGCGCGGGCACGGCGCGCACGACCGAGGGCATCCCGGTGATAGCGGTGGCTGAGAGTGACGCCGGGGTGGACGTGGTGACCGTCCCGACGCCGGAGTGTCCCGAGCCACGCCAGGTCGTCATCGCGGCGGACGAGGGAACCGTCACGCGGGCCGAGGACGCGCTCGACTGACCCGGGTGACTGCCGGAGCTCACTGCTCCGGCGTCACTTGCTGGACCCGCGCATCACCCCGGAGATGACCCACCGCTGGGCGAAGACGTACACGACTACGAGCGGTGCCATCGCCATGAGGTAGGACGCGAAGGCCAGGGTGTAGTCGGTGCTGAACTGCCCCTGGAACACGTACTGGACGAGCTGGAGGGTGTAGCTGTCGGGGTTGCCGAGGATGACCAGCGGCAGGAGGAAGTCGTTCCACGCCCAGATGCAGGTGAGGATGCCGACCGTGGCGTTCATCGGCCCGAGCAGCGGGAAGATGATGCGCCAGAACGTCGTCCACACGCTCGCCCCGTCGGTCAGCGCCGCCTCCTCGAGCTCTCTCGGGACGGACTTGAGGTAGCCGACGTAGACGAAGATGTTGAACGCCAGCCCGTAGACGACGTACAGCAGGATCAGCCCCACCTGGTTGGACAGCCCGAGCGCCGACGTCTGCTTGACCAGCGGCAGCATGATGATGGGGAACGGTACGAACAGCGCAGCGACGAAGTAGTAGTACAGGGCCTTGAAGAAGGGCTTGTCCATGTTCCGGGAGATCGCGTACGCGACCATCGAGTTGGTCACGAGCGTCAGCCCGACGGCGAAGACGGTGACGAGCGCGGTGTTGAACGCCGCCCGCGGGTAGTTCGTGAGCCGGGCGGCCTCGGCGAAGTTGCCCCACGCGAACGGGTCCGGGAGGGCCAGTCCCGTGCCGGTGAGCTGCTCTGGCGTCTTCAGCGCGGTTACGACGACGTAGTACAGGGGCAGCAGCACGCTCAGCGTGAGCAGCACCATGACGACGGTGAGTCCCCAGTTGATCCCGCCGTGCCTGTCCTTGCGGTAGCGGCGCTCCGGCGACTGGCCGGCGGCACGCGCGGCTGCCGCCGTCGCCGCGTTCCCCTCCTGGGACAGCCCCTGCTGCTCGGACATCAGGCCGCCACCTCCCGACGCTGCAGGAACCGCAGCTGGACCATGGACAGGACGACGATCACGATGAGGTACACGACGGCGTTGGCCGTCTGGTACGCGAACTCCCCGCCCTGGAAGCCGCCGCGGTAGATGAGCAGCGAGATCGACGTCGTCGCGTTGCCCGGGCCGCCGTTGGTCAGGGCGACGATGTGGTCGAAGACCATGAGGAAGTTCTTCAGCGCCAGCACCATGTTGATGGTGAAGAACGGGGCGATGAGCGGGAACGTCATGGTCCAGAACCGCCGCCACGGCCCCGCCCCGTCGATCGACGCCGCCTCGTACACCTCCGTGGGGATGGTCTGCAGGCCGGCGAGGTACAGGATGATGTTGAACGCGGCCGCCTGCCACACCGCGACGACGACGATGCCGACCCAGGCGAGGCTCTCGCTGCCCAGGATGTTCGTCGAGAGGGCCTCGATGCCGAGACTCTGCCCTAGCACGGGCAGCACGCTGGCGAACAGGTAGCTGAAGACGTACCCGACGACGAGCATCGGCAGCACGTTGGGCAGGAAGAAGACGCCGCGCAGGGTGCTGCGGAACTTGATCCTGGCGTTGAGGCCGACGGCGACGGCCAGCGCGATGGCGTTGGTGAGGATCGTGGCGACGATGGCGAACTGGAACGTGAAGAGGTAGGCGTCCAGGACCCGGTCGTCGCGGAACAGGGCGAGGTAGTTGTTGAAGCCCACGAAGCTCCACTCGCCGTACCCGGCGTAGTTCGTGAAGCTGTAGAAGACGCCCTGCAGCAGCGGGAAGGTGTGCAGGGCGAAGAACAGGATTACCGCCGGCACCACCATCCAGTAGAAGGTGGGGTTCGTGCGGTTGTGGCGGCCGCGCAGGCCTGCGCTGGGCACCTGGGCGCCGGTGCCGGCCTCCGTCGTCGTGGCCATCATGTCCCTCCCTTCTGCTGTCTCGGCGTCTCGGCTGTGTCGGCGTCGGCGTCGCTGCCGCTGGGGCTGCCGTTACGGTTCGGTCCCGAAGCTGCTGCGTGCGGCGACCTTGTCCCACTCCTCGTCCAGCTCCCGGAGCCACCGGTCGGCGTTGCCGGAGAGGAGGAAGGCCTGGGTGAGCGGCTGCAGGTTGACGGCCGGCGGGATCGAGTGATCGACGTACGAGGTGACTCGCTCCTGCTCGAAGAAGGGGAAGATCTCCGCGACGGTGGGGTCGGACGGCTCGAGACCTTCGAGAGTCGGCACGGCGGACTGCTCGTCGACGTAGCGCTGGATGTTCTCCGGCTCCATGAGGAAGCGGATGAACTCCAGCGCCTCCTCCTCGTGCTGGGGATTGGCACCCATGGTGACGACGACGTCGACGCCGGAGACGAGCAGCGTCTCGTCCGGGTCGTCGGTGGCCGGCAGCACGAAGGAGCCGAGATCGAGGTCCGGGTTGAGCGCCAGCACCGCCGGGAGGACGTAGCTGCCGTGCATGAGGATCGCCGACTCGCCGTTGGCGAAGACGCGGTTGCCGTCGTCGTACCCGAGACCGGCGGCGTCGGGGTTCGCGCGGTCGGTGATGGCGAGCATCGCCTCGGCCACCGGCGGGAAGGCCTCCTGGAACGACGTCTGGTCCTCGGCGAGCTCGTCGAAGAAGTCCTCCGGCATGAGGTTGGCGGCGAGCTGGTTGAAGTAGGGCATCGTCGTCCACGCGTCGACCAGCGTGAGGGTGTAGGGCTGCACGCCGGCAGCTTCGAGCTCCTCGACGAGCGTGAGGAAGTCGCTCCACGTCTGCGGCGGCTCGAGTCCGTGCTCGGCGAAGATCTCCTTGTTGTAGATGAAGGCGTTGGCGTTGGACGCGAACGGGATGCCGTTGACCTGCTCCTCGAAGCGGCCGAGGTCGGTGAGGATCTCGAGGATCGCCGGGCTGACGTCTCCGAGCACGGCCTCGTCGGAGAAGTCGTAGAGGACGCCCGCCGAGGCGATCTCGCCGAACGTCGCGTTGCCGTTGAGGGTCATGACGTCGGGCAGGTCCTCGCGGACCAGGCGGGTGCGGATGGCCGTCTCGGAGTCGGGGACCTGGTTCTGCATGACCCGGATGTCGGGGTGCGCGGCGTTGAACTCCTCCACGAGCCCGTTGAAGGTCGCGAACGCCTCGGCCTTGAACTGGAAGAACTCCAGCTCGACGACGCCCTCACCGCCGGCGGTCGAGCAGGCGGCCGCGGCGAGCAAAGTCGCAGCCACCGTTGCGGCTCGCGCCGACCGTCGCATCGCGCCCCCCTGCGTGGTGGGAAGGAGCCTCACCACTCGCAGCACCTGCGCTGCTCCACGGTGCCGCCCTGCCCCGTTCCGCTCACGATCAGCCTAGGGACGGCGCCGGGCGGTCGCACGCCCAGAGGGTGGGCTGGCATCGCGCAGACGGCACGCCCCGTCACCGTGCACAGACATTGCCACTTCGGGCGTGTGTACCAAGGGCGCCGATGAGACGGAGGAAGCCCACGCCGCCCACCTCGAGGTGAAGGGGTCGCTGAGCGTCACGCTCTCGGGCGTCCGTGCTCGGGGCCGACCGTGGGGTGCGGCGACAGATGTTTCTCAGCTCAGACGATCGTCGTGCCACCGGACCGCCACACTTGGCGACGGCGACGGAGCTCTACGTAGTTTGGGTGTGAACTGTTGTTTGCTCGGTTCAGCGGAGGACGCAGGAGCCGGATGACATCCGTCTCAGCATCCCGCGGGCTCGAATGCTCGGCCCATGTGAGCCACAGGTGCTCGATCATCCAAGCGGTGAGGCCGACTTCGGACCGCACAGTCAGTTGCTGGCGTCCGGCGCGCCACTCGCGCTCCCAGCCTTCCGTCTCACCGATCCAGGAAGCCAATGCTCGTCTGAGTGTGCTGCTACCTGTCTGCCTGCCGAGGTGGTTACCGTTGACACGACGCCGCAACGATCTGTTGGCAATGCCGACATAGAGAAGTTCCAGATTGCCTTCCGGATGAATCGTCGGGCCATCGGATCCGTGCAGGAGGTCGGGTAGGACCCCTGGCCTCGACCACCAGGCATAGAGTCCAGGATCCGCCGGGATCGCGACATCAGCGACCCCTCGTGCGGCTGTCGCACCTGCTGAAATGAGCCGCCTAGCCACCATCTCGGCTGCGGGTGCACTTGGCGACGCGCCAGTTGGGTCGGTCACCGTGGATCACCCTGAAAGAGTTCGAGCAGGCGGCGCTGCTTATCGGTGAGTGACAGGATCGAGGACGCCGTGCCTGGATAGATCCGAGCAGCTTCCCAAGTTGGGCGAGGAACGCTTGACGCAATTCCGAGTTTCGCGCCTCGAGCGAGCTGGTTATGCACGAGTTCGACGGCATCGAAGAGATACACCGATTCGAGCGTCAATGGCCGGACACCGCCCCGCGAGCTCGTAGCCGGACCGCGAGGGCCAGTGAAGACCAGATAAATGTCGGGACCGTCCTTGGCCGCTATGTCGAGGAGTCCCTCGTCCTTGACGTACCACTTGACGTTGACGGTTCTGCCAGCCAGGTCTTCCGGTCCGGTGAACACCCCGTCCCATCCTCTGTTCGTGGCCGACCGGTGTAGCTCGATTTTGAAGAGCTGACCGGCCAGCCACTCACCGAGGTGCCCGGTGAGTGGTGGCCTGCCGATGATCTCCGCGAGCTCGGCGTCGATGGTGTTGCGCCCTTTGAGCAGGCTGGAGACGTGTCGGATCACCGACTCGACGGCGAGCCCAGAGTCGGTGCTGCCTGCTTGGGCCATCAATCCTCCTGCGTGGCTACCTCACTAATAGACCAAGGTATCGGCGGCCGCCAACACTTAGTGACTCCTGAGCCATCTCGAGCGAACGTCGCGTCCTGCGTGAGCTCTTTCAACGAGATCGGGGCTGTCCCATGTACCGGGCTCTGGCAACTACTGCTGACTGCTCCGGACTGTCTGGTGTCGCCCGGCCGAGCTTGACGTCGAGGGTTCGCAGAAAGGCGAACTCGCAGCTGGCGCCGCTCGTGATGTCGGTGGGAGTCAGAACAAGACGATCGTTCAACAGCAGCAAGGCACTTCCCTCTATGAGACTTAGGGTGACGGCCTGGCCGCCCTTCCTCTGCACGCTACAGACGAGCTCGGACATCCGAGGTCGCTACCACCCGCGGGAATCGGACGGGCCGGAACGAGCGAGGACACGGCACCCAAACACCCTGTACAAGCGATGTCGCCCCGGCATGATCGAATCGGACCGGTAATCACGATCCCTTAGGAGGCTCTTCGTGGCCATCATGAGTGACTACGAGCAAAGGGCGTGGGAGCAGCTCGATGCCTATTGGCACAAGCGAGCCCACCGCCGCTCGCTGCCAACGGCTCCTGACTGGCTGAAAGACGCCGGGCGAACGGTCGGCGGTGTCGTCACCAAAGCTGGAGAGAAGGCCGTTGGCGCGACGCCGGCCCAGGTTCGGGATCTGACGAGCAAGGTCGCAGATACAGCGCTCATCCCCGCCATCGATGCCGTAACCCATCTCCTAGACCTGACGACCGAGTGGTGCCAGCAACTCACAAACAAGGAGACGGTAGTCAAGCGCGCTCGAGCAGACGGTCAGCAAATCGATGGGATCGCCGACCTTCGAGACCTTGACCTGAAAGTCTGTGACCACCTGCTCTCCCGAAACGCACTGAAGTGGCGAACAGTCGGGGCTGCCGAAGGCGCAACGGTGGGTCTTTTGTCATTCATCCCAGTGGCAGGCGGCGCAGTCGCCATCACTGCCGACGTTGCAGTTGTCCACGTCATGAGCACAGCGATCGCCACACGTGTCGCGCACTGCTACGGGATTGACGCTGCGGATCCCCACGAAGAGGAATTCATTCAGAAACTCGTTGCCCGGTCCTTCATCGCGCAGGGCGCAAAGGCCAAGGCGCTGAGGACACAGCCTCGGCTGCACAGGCGGTCAGAGGCAGGGTCCGCTGGAGCAACAACCTCAGGGAGAGCCACAAACTCACTGCAGCTCTGGAGAAGTTCATGAGCCGCTGGTACCAGGGCGGACACGTACCGGTCCAGCACGTAGGCAAAGCGCTGCCCTGGGTAGGTGTGATCGTCGGTGCGGGAATGAACTCCCATCTGCTCGCAGCTGTCGCCCTGGACGCTCAGCGGTACTGCCAGACACGCTTCCTAGCTGACAAGTACTCCCTCGATCTGCCAGAGCCCCTGCGCGAGGAGTTCGATTTGATCTAAAAGCTTCATCTGCTTGGCGGTCAGAGTGCGTGCGTCGGTACGTCACGCCCATCCGAAGGGTCTCGATGTCGCTATCAAGTCCGTGCCCGCGTCGAACCAGGGGCGACCGTTCCCGCTGGCCAGCTGTGACCTAATTCCGAGTATGAGTCATTTGCCGTCGCTCTGCGCAACGTGAGTGCACTCCTGGCGAACTTTCGCTGATATATGCAACTATGACGGGCACGTACGGGCGAAGCCGGGCTCTGCAATTGGCAGACTCCACGCGCACGAGAAGTCGCCCAAAGGCGGCAGTCGCCACACTAGCGATCCGAAGCTTGAAGGCTTCGAAGTAGAGTGCGTCGTCGAACTTCCGTAGCTCACGTACATCGTCCCGCTTTTCGAATCAGCTCCGATCACGCTGCTGTTTAGTGAACACCTCAACAAACTCGGCCGACTCCGCCAAACCTGGAAGTTGGCGCCTCAAGATGTCGAAGTCCTTCGCCGCGGCCAGCGCGCCGACGACGGTAACGTGGGACATCTCATTCACTGAGCCTCCTTGCAACGATGCCAGCGATTCGGAAGCCGTGCGGAACTCTTTATCGTAAACCGCACTAGAAAGTTCTAGAGCATTGGTGATAGCAGCCTCTCGAAGTAGAGTGACGGCTTGTTTAGACGTCACCTCTGGAGTCTCGTTATCACGAGACCATTGGCGCCAGCCCTTCCCTGCCGGACACAACCATTCCAGCGCCGCCACTAGCCGGGCCGCATCGAATGCCTCGTCGAGACGTTCAGCATGCCGATATTCTTCCAGGTAGTCATCCACCATCATCCATCGCTTTTCCCTGAGCGAGATGAACTCACGTTCCAAGATCTCGAAGTTGGCCGCAATCGCCGCGAAACGGCGACGGATTTCAGGAGGGTACTGAATCCCCGACTTATAAACCACCTCATGTTCTATTTCCGCCCACGCCTGGTCGAGCACACTGCGGATCTGGATCTCGAATCTTACATTTCGGACCTGGGCCCATTGCCGTGGTAAACTTGGCGGTGCATTCACAACGAGGTGAACGGACTTGTATCCAAACTGCTCGTCGGATATTAGTTGCGCTCGCTTGTCCACGCAGTTCAGCTCGTCGACCACCAGGTTCGAGGAGAGCCGGTCCGCGATCAGGTCAACCTGTTCTGAATAATAAGTGATTACACGCACGCCGTACAGGTCAGTCACTTGCCGTGCCGGATTCGTGTAGCCCTTTCGAGTGATCTTCTCTTTCAGCGACACGGCGGACTTGTTGCGAGCCACAACGAGGTGGATATGGTAGTCGCGATCAGAGAGTAGATCGCGAACGAACTTCTCCAGAGAACTCGCTATTTGCTCATGCGACTCTATTCCGGCCTCGTAGTCTGATATGAAGTCTGGGGGAAGCATACTCACGCCAACGCCGCGTCCGAGAGCATACGGACCAGTATTTCCGTCCGAGTCTTACGCGGCTGAATGTTATCCGTCTGCGATGAAGCCGCCGTTAGATACCGAGCTAGCCGGGGTTCCAGCTTGATCTCCGGATCCGTGCGCTGCGCCGCAGCAGCTTTCGCTAGGTCCCTCTCAAGCTTCGTCGCGCTTTCGCCAGCGGCATGACCGTCAAGCGTCTCTAGGAGTTCACCTGCCTCCGTCACAACATCGAGGGCACCCAGCAAGGCATACAGGTCAACGGGCTTGCGCCACCGCGACGTTGAGAAGTCTGGGATGTGCGCGCTCGCCCATTCCACGTAGCGGTCGAGTCGATTCTTAACCTCGTCTCCATCGGGAAAATCATCGGCGTACTTAACATAGTAAATGTCCACCGATTCCTTCTTATCTTGCGGCCCCTCCATCAGGAGGATAGCAAACTCGGCAGCAAGTTCTTCACTTCGCAACCGAGCTCGTTGTTGCTTTGTGATAATACGGAGATCTGTCCACCACTCCTGCCGCCCCACGCTGGCGCAGAAGTCTTTGAAGACACCACTCTCTTTCGCTCTACGCATCTCCGCAGAATTGAGCCGTACAACATACTTATTCATACGAAGAAATACGTCCTTGATCTCCGCCTGATTATAGTTCTTCAGCTCCGATATCGCCATGTCGTAGTTAAGGAATTGCATACGTTGTTGGTCGTCGAGTTTAGAATAGCGCCGGCCGCGCCACCGCGAGTCCGTATCCGAGGATCTCGAGAGAGGAAACTTGTCTTCCATGTAATCGAAGATGGCGCGCAAGCGCTGCTGACCGTCGACGACATCGTACGTCGCCCTATTCGTGTGAGAACTGATTACCTTACTAAAGAATAATAGCGGAATGGGCCGATCGCTCAGGACAGTGTCTATTAAGTAGGCCTTAGCAGGCTGAGGCCACACACCTTCCCGCTGGAACTCCGGAGCCAGTCTGAGCGTTCCCTGCTTGTACATATCGTAAAGGGCCGAAATATCCCGATCACCAGGCGACCTCAGAGGATTGCGACTCATCCGTATCCACTCCTTCAGGCGACGCCATCCCAGGCAGCCGTCGCTCGCTATTGCGCTGTCCCGACAGTATCGTGATTACCCACTCCGGGATGCGATCACGATGGTGTAACCCAAAGTTGCGGCCCGAGAATGTCATGGCGCACGGTTCCTGCGATCTCTACCTCCTGGTCGTGACATATCAACAACCGACGTTAGTCCACGTCACTTGGGGCGCAGATCCGGTCGAGCACGGCGTCTGCACCGGCGACGTCACGGTCATCCGCCATAAGCAAGGAGCTTCTTCATTGCGGGGGCGATACGACATCACAGCCCTGGCTTCTTGGACATACAACCGCGTCACCATCCGAGTAGTCACCCCAGCGGCCGGGGCACGATCTACGACCGGAGGATTTCCTCAGCCCCGCGCCGTTCAGCGAATCGCTCGCCGAGCGTGGATCGGGCGAGTTCTAGCGGCAGGGCAGCGGAGAACTTGAGGCCGTCTACCGCGTCCGAGCTCACGGCTGGCTCCGCGTGCGCGATCTGCGCAGTGCGGATGTCGTCAATCGTGACGTGGGAAGCCAACTCAAGACGTCGATTGTCCGTGCCGAGCACGTCGGCTCCGCCGAGCGCCGCGGCGAGAGTTTCATTCGCGCGCAGGCCCGCCCAACTCCAGAGTTGTCGGCCGCGTGGTGTGTCGGCCAGCACAAGACCAGAGCTGTCCACCGTTGCGGCCATCTCCGCCCTTAGGCGGACAAGCCGGTCGGCCGCGCGTCGCGACAGTCCGACGGTCGGGTCGGAGCCGAGCAGCACCTCCCTCTGCGCTTGGACCAGTTCGAAGGACTCGGCGACCGCCTCGCTCGGCCATTGCACCTTGCCCTTCTCGGGCTGCTCACTCACCACCACCTCACGTCGTTGCCAGTCGACGGACTCCACCCGCCACGCCCAACCTGCGAGGAGCAGCCGCTTCTCGGCTCCTGCGGTCGATCGTTGACTTAGCGCCAACGGTGACACGCTGCCGATCTGCCTCCGTCCGGCGACGACCTTGAGCTCAAGATCGGCAGTGAACGAGGCCAGCAGGTCCATGAAATGGCGGCGTCCGAACTCCTTCTCCGCCGTCGGGCCAATGAAGAGCATGCCCTGGTCCTCTACGAGGAACTCGCGCTCGCGAAGGTAGGTCAGGACAACGTCCGCGTCGTCCATCACGGCGAGGTCACCCCACCACCGGCGCCACGTCGAGGCCCCGAAGCGTCCTTCCTGCAGCGCCAATGCCAGGAGCTGCTGCGCCGCGATGTGCCGCGGCGAGGGCGGAGGGACGACAGGCTCCACGAAGCCTCGCCCCCAGAGCAGGCGGACCGCTGACGCTCGGAGCAGACCGTCGTTGTCGACGGCTAGGAAAAGGGCGTTGCGTCGGGCACCGCTCCTCCGGCCCGTACGCCCGAGACGCTGGAGGAAGGAGGCCACCGACCGCGGTGCATCTATCTGGATCATCCGATCGAGGTCTCCGATGTCCACGCCGAGCTCGAGCGTGGACGTGGCGACGATTACGCAGTCGCGCGCCTCTGCGAATGCTCGTTCACTGACCCGTCGCTCGTCTGCGGACAGCGACGAGTGCGAGACGAACGTGGTGACGTTGCGCCTTCGGAGCTCGAAGGCGAGCTCTTCCGCCCTTCGGCGTGACTCGCAGAACACGAGCCGCTTCTCCCCGCGGTACAGGCGTGAGAGCACCTCGGCGGCGTTCGGCACAGAGCCGACGTAGTCGAGCGTCACCTCCACATCCGCTGCTTTGGCCGAGCGCCCGCCTACCGCAGGCCCGTCGCCGTCCTCAGCGGTGACCACCCGCCCAGTTCGCCCCTGCCCTTGGAGGCTGCCCTGCATCCACGTGAGCATCTCCTCGGGATTGCCGACAGTGGCGGATAGTCCCAGTCGCTGTACCGGGTGGGCAGATAGCCGTTGGATGCGTTCGAGTACGGCGAGGAGGTGCCACCCCCGATCCGCGCCGGCGAAGGCGTGGAGCTCATCGATGACGACGGCCTTGACGTCCGCGAACATCGCGCGATGATCCACCCGCGTGGACACGAGCATCGCCTCGAGCGATTCGGGTGTGGTGAGAAGGATGTCAGGCCGCTCGTTCATGATGTGCCGGCGCGCGGTGTTTCCTACGTCGCCGTGCCAGAGCCCGGCCGACCGCCCGACCCACGCGGCGTACTGCTCAAGGCGAGGGTGGAGATTGTTGAGCAGCGCCTTCAAGGGCGTCACGTACACCACGGAAACCCCGTGCCAGCTCTCGTCGGCCATGCGGGAGAGCAGGGGAAACATCGCGGCCTCGGTCTTGCCACCCGCCGTAGGCGCGAGGAGCAGACAGTCGTCTCCCGAGCGAACTGGCCCGACAGCCGCATGCTGGAGTGGACGCAAAGACGCCCAGCCGAGGGAGTTGACCACGTGATACTCGACGGCGGCGCTCAGTCCAGTCAGTGACGTCATGCTGGCCCGGACGCGCGCATCGCTTCAAGCACGGGTCTTCTCCCACCGGTGCGCGTGCTAAATCCCGTTCTCACAGCTCGAGGTCGATCTCGTCGACCGATAACGCCGACGGGCGCGGTCGGCCGACCACGCCCAGCTCGCGCGCCTCCAGCTCGGTCTCCCTCAGCTCGGAACCGTCCACGGTGAGCGCGTAGTCCCGCCGCGGTTGGAACTCCTCGAACTGGTCGACCCGGTCCATGACGTCAACAAGCTTTCGAAGATAAAGCCGCGGCGCCACCCCGACCTTGCCGCCAAGCTCGCCGGCAACGGCGCGTGCCAGGTCACCGACGTACGCGTCGTCGACGAGGTCCTCTACCCGCCCGGCCGCATCCGCGCCGTCGGCGTAGATGTCGCGCACACGCGTACCGAGCTCGACGAGAGAGTCCTGCGTGAAGCCACCCAGCCGGATCTGTGGCGCCCGGGGATTGTCGAAGCGCGGATCACCGGTGAAGTCGGTGGCCAGACGCTGTGCCAGCGGTGGCAACCGCCGCATCCCCTGCTGCCCGTCGTAGAAGGCGGGCGTGCCGGTGATCACGAGGTACAGCCCCGGGAACCGCCCAGAGTCCACCTCGTCCATCAGCTGGCGCAGCGCGTTGAGTGACTTCTCCCGCACGTCGGACCGCACCCGTTGCAGGGTTTCGACCTCGTCGAGGACGACGACGAGCCCCGCGTAGTCCGAATCGCGCAGCACCGCGAGGAGGCCCTGGAGGAACCCGAGTGCGCCGAAGTGATCGAGGTCGCCGCGGATGCCCACCCCGCGCCGGACCGCGGCGGCCACGTTGGGTTGACCGCCGAGCCACGCCAGCAGCCCTTCCGCATGGGGAACGTCCCCGGCGCGCAGCGCCGCTCGGTAGCCCCGCAAGGCGGTGGCGAACGCGGGCGCGGACTTCGACACCCCCGCGAGCCGCCGTTCGAGCAGCTCGTCCACCGCCTGCTGTAGGCCGGTCTCGTCAGATGGCGAGGCTCCGGCGTCGAGCACGTCCTGCTCGAGCACGTGGAACCAGCCGTCGACGATCTCCCGCAATGCCGAGGGGGCGGATTCTGCCGTCGAGAGGTTCTCGGTGATGCGCCGGTAGACGGTCTCGAGGCGGTGAAGCGGCGTCTCGGTCTCGGAGATCTGGATCTCGGCGGTGGCGAAGCCACGGTGCTTCGCGCGCTCGGTGAGCCACCTGGCAAAGAACGTCTTTCCAGAGCCGTACTCCCCGCGCACGGCCTTCATCTGCGCGCCCCCGCCGGTCACCCCGTCGAGCTCGGCGTCGACCGCCGCCTCGAACCGGTTGAGGCCGACCGCCATGACGTCGAGACCGCGCTGGGGGACCGTGCCGCGTCGGAGCGCGTCGATGACGTCACGACGACGCCGGCTGGAGAGGTTCACGAGGTCACCCTCCCAGCTCGAACTGCTCGCGGAGCAGCCGCTCGTCGAGCGCGACGGTCAGCCCGTCCGCCTCGTCGGCGACCACGGGGTACCCGTCCAGGTTGAGGATCCGTTTGATTGCCGCCAGCGTGGGGTCCAGGGCGGCACGGCTGACACCGGCGGCGTTGGCCACCGTGTCGCGATGGGCGCGCCCGGAACGGTTCAGGAGCTCATCCAACACCGCGCGAAGCACCCCCTCGTCCACGGGCCGCCGGCCCGCACGGGACCGCTGGGTGCGGTACGTCGGCGAGGCGAGCAGCCGGTCCACCAGCCCGGCCTCCGCGGGGGCGGCGGGAACGGCGGGCTCGGGCAGGAAGATGTCGAGCGTGCCCTGGCCCGGCTGCGGGGGCTTCGGCGCGCGCTTCGTCGCGGTGCTGAGCGACCGCTCCGCGGGCGACTCCGGTCGCGGCGTGACGGCCGGGTCGTGCCACCAGGCCGGCACCTGGGGCGGCGCTTCCTTCCAGCTGGCAATGCTCGCCCGGCCGATCCGATCCAGCACGACGACGGGCACGGTGATCTCGGCCAGGGACGCACCGCCGTGGTAGCCGGCGGACTTCGCCCCGTAGCGCAGGTCCTCGTCCAGAGCCAGGACGGCGGCGCCGCCCGCGGCGAGGACGCGGGACCCGCTCACCTCGACCTCCCCGCCGGCGGCGGGGCCGGTGGACGTGGGCCGCCAGCGGGAGTCGGCTCCGGCCACCGCCCGCCCTTCGCTCCCCCGCTCCACGACGTGCCCGTGGTCGGAGGTGAGCACGACGACGCGGCCGGCGAGGATGGCGCGGTCAAGCAGGGGCCGGAGGTGCTGGATCCGGTCGAGGCTCCACCGGGTGCCCTCCGGGTCGTCCTTGGCCAGGGCGTCGTCGATGGTGTTGAGGACGACGCCGACGACGCGGGTGGCCTCGTCGTCGATCGCCGCGCCGACGTCGGCGGCGAGCAGGGCGCCCGAGTCCGCGCGCAGGTCGTCCTTGTGGAACAGCGGGCCGCCGGTGAGCGCCCGGAAGCGCGGCTTCTCGGTGCTCTGGCCG
The DNA here is from genome assembly GCF_009193155.1 of Georgenia subflava. Taxonomy (GTDB): domain Bacteria; phylum Actinomycetota; class Actinomycetes; order Actinomycetales; family Actinomycetaceae; genus Georgenia; species Georgenia subflava. The sequence goes on along the minus strand of NZ_VUKD01000004.1, from coordinate 334,053 downwards.
CCGTCGCGCAGCCTTCCGGTGAGGAGGGACGTGCGGGAGAACCGGGTGACAGTGGGCAGGGTGGCGAGGGCGACGGCGCGGGTGTTGCCGTCCTTCGGCACGAGCTCGGACCACCCGATGTCGAGGGCGCCCTGGGCTACCTCGGTGGCCACCCGCATGCTCATCCCGTCGAGGACGATGAGGAGCACGGGCGACTGGGCACCCAGGGGGCGGACGACCTCCGCGAGCAGGTTCTCGACGAGGACGACGCCAGCCGGCGCCTCGTCGCGTGCCGTCGCCGCGGCGAGCTGCCCCGCGGCGAGCACGTCCCGGCCGGCGCGCACCTCCCGGGCATGCATGGCCAGGCGCCGGTAGACGGCGGCGAGCGCGGCGTTTGCACTGCCCGTCCACACCGCGGCGACGGCGCGGTCGACCCACCCGCCGTCGTCGACGTGCAGGTGGAGGCTCTCTCCTAGTGTCGCGGGCTGGGCCGAGACGGTGGGGCCGCCGACCCACCGGACGAGCCGGGTGGCCATGCGGGCGGTGGCCACCTCGTGCGGGTCGCGGTGGGCGAGCCGGTGCCCGGCGATCGCCGCCATGGCGCCCTCGACGTCGCCGTCGGCCCCCTGGGAGGTGAGCCGGACGTCGAGCATCGTGCCGAAGGCCTCGAGCCGGGCGGTGAGGCCACTGGACAGGACGTCGGACCGGGCCCGGCCGTCGGGCCAGCCGAGGTCCATCAGCAGGGCCTCCGCCTGGACAAGGGCGTTGTTGAGCTCGGGATCGTCGGCGTCGTCCAGGCGCAGGGCGACGTCGCGGGCGTCACTGGCGAGCGCCCGTGCGTGCCGCTGGTCCACCGGTCGGCCGCCGAGGTACTTCTCGATGCGGGTGCGGGCACTGATCTGGTCGGCGTCCATGGTGCGCGCCGGCGTGGCCGGCCAGAGCACGTCGGCCACGAGCCCGACGGCGACGACAGAGACGGTGCTCTCGGCCGCGGCGGTGAGCGCAAGGGCGGACTGCGGCCCGAGCGCCTCGCCCGCCCACCGGGTGAGGTGGCGGCGCAGGTCAGGGTCCACGGCGGCCCACCGGGCGCGCCGGTCGGAGCGGTTAAGGAGCTCGAGGAGCCGGACGGCGTCGAGGTGGGCCGGCACCCGCTCGCCGAGGAGGTGGGCGAGGAGGTTGCCCAGCGCTGCGTCCTGGGTGAGCACACCGGTGGTGGCGACCGGCCAGCCCTCGCGAGGCTGGTTCTCCAGGAGCGTCGCGGCGGCCCAGCGTCCCTGGCGCCGCAGCGCCGGGTCGATGGCCTGCGCGCCGACCATGTCGGCGAGCGCGGACCAGTCGTCCGGCTGCTCGATCCGGCGGCCGAGGGCGCGCAGCATGACGGCGTCGCCGAGGTCTTGCTCGGGCCGGTCGGTGAGGACGACGAGGCACTCTTCCTCGGGCAGGTCGAGGATCTCCGCGAGCACCGCGAGCTGGGAGGGGCCAGGCCGGACGCGGACGCGGCAGCCGTCGACCTCGATGACGTCGGGCCCGGTCCACACGGGGGCGGCCCTAAGGAGCAGCACCTTGTGGGTGCCGTGGCCGACGAGAGCGCGGGCGCGCTCGTGCACGAGCCCCGCGGAGGCGGGGGCGACGGCGGAGGCGGTGACGCTCACTCCACCCACCACTTCACGTGGACGCGCCGGCCGGGGTTGTCCCGGACGAAGCGGGCCAGGCGCTCGGCGGTGTCGTTCACGGAGGCCTCGGCGCCGTCGGCGTCGAGGTAGACCTTGTCCACCTCGGTGACCGTCACTCCCCCGCCGCCCGACGTGGGCGGTTCGATCGTCTCGCCGCTACCGCCGGCTCCACCGCCACCGACCGCTCCACCGCCCCCGGCGCCTCCGCCGGTCGGCGTTACGCGGGTGGCCTCGATGAGGATGCGGTTCGCCCTCGCGGTGGCCTCGTCGAGGACCGGCACGAGCGGAGCGTGGAGCTCGTCGCGCTCCGCCGTCGCGCGCACGGCGGCCATCACCTCCGCGCCGCCGGGCAACGCCTCGACGCTGCGGAGCACGTCCCACGGCACCCGGCCGAGCCCGCGGATCACGTCTCCGGCCGTCGAGAGCGACTTGCCCAGTGCCTGCGGCTCCTCCGGCACGTCGGCCTCGGTGAGCGCGGTGACGAGGGCGAGGTCGTCGCCGCGGCGCAACGCGGTCACGAGCTCCCGCGCCCGCACGGCCGTGACCATCCGCGCGCTGTCGCCGCTGAGACCGAGCACGCCCTGGTGCTCGCGCAGCGCCCGCTCGAGCTGCTCTGCCCCCGCCCGGAGCTGCTCCGCCCGCGTCCGCACCGTGCCGGCGACGCGGTGCAGCGCTGCGGCCGAGAGGTGCGCCTCCGGCTGGGCACCGAAGAGCTGCTGAGCCCGCCGGTGGGCGGCCTCCCACACCGCGGCGTCGGGCAGCGGCGGCTGTCGCAGCGCCATGTGCGGCTTGAGCTCGCCGATGGCCGGCTCGCGCAGCACGGTGCCGTATTGGACGATCTCCCGGTCCGTGAGGGCCGCCCAGGCGATGACGAGGAGGTCCTGCAGGTCGGTGGCCATCCCGGTGGGCGCCAGCCGGTCACGCAGGTCGCTCACGGTCACGTCGCCGTCGCGCCCGGTGTCTGCGACTGCCCGGGTGAACTCGCCGTGCCAGCGGAAGTCCGTGGCACTGAGGGCGTAGACGTTCTCCCGGGGTGTGCCGACGCCGAGGGGGCCGGCCACGCGTTGGAGCAGCCGGGCCTTGGTCCGGTCGAGGCCGGCGAGGCGCCCGCGCTCGGCGAGGGCCTGGCGGACGAGGGTCAGGACGTTGCGGACCTCGGCGCGGCGAACCTCCTCACCCTCGGGCTCGAAGCGCGGGTGGTCGGGGAACTGGTCGCCGAGCGCCTGGTCCATGACCTGGGCCAGCCCGTCGCGCATGGTGGTGGCGGCAGGGGTGCGGACGGTGAGGCCCGGCCGCAGCGCGGTGAAGATCTCGTTCGCCGCGATGGACCCGGTGTCGACGTCCTCCGGCCTCGGCGCGGCGATGCCGTACGCCTCGCGCAGGGCCCGCACGAGCTGCTCACGCAGCGCCTTGCGCTGGTTCTCCAGGGCGAGTCGGGCCGGCTCCTGCTCCGCCGGCGCGAGGTGGGAGGCGTTGGCCTCGAACATGCGCGGCTTGTGCAGGTGCTCGAGGAGGACGAGCCGGCCGACGTCCTGCATCCGGGCCGCCGTGAGGAAGTGCGGCAGCCACACCACGGTGTTCGTCTCCAGGCCGGCGTCGCGCTCCTGGTTGAGCCGGGCGAAGTCGTCGGAGGGGAAGTGGCCGGGCTCGTCGAAGGGGTAGTCGACGACCACGCGCCACCGGCCGCCCTCGGCGCGGAGCTGATCGGCGGGCAGAGACTTAGTCTCTCGCACGTTCGCGAACAGCACGTCGACCTCACGCCGGCTGCCCCGCCACACGTGGGTGAAGGGCCGCTCCGGGCGGAACCCCTCGGCCGGTCCCAGTCCGAGCTCCTCGGCGAGGAGCTCCCTGATGAGCTGGCGCCGGTTGCTGGGGCTGTCTTCGGCCTGGACCCGTTCGATGACGGTCTCGTAGTCGACCCCGGAGAGCTGCAGGCCGATGACCGGGTTGGCCTCCGTCCCAACGACGACGTCGCCGAACTTCTGCGCCCACTCCCGCGCCCACTGGGTCACCTGGCTGGCCTCCCGCCCGGGGATGAGCGAGGTGACGGTGCCGTAGTTCAGGGCGGCGAGCTTAGCGGCCGTGAGGTTGGTGAGGGACGCGGTGCCGGGCGCGATGTAGGAGACGAGGAGGGTCTTGGCGAGGCGGTCCTCGGTGCGGAACGGGGCGTTGCGGGGCAGGGCCGCCGCCTCGGTCTCGGTGACGTCGTACTTCTCGAGCAGGTAGGGGCGCAGCCGGTTGGCGTAGAAGTGCTCGGCGACGGCGAACCGGCGGCGCATGTCCGGCGTCAGTGGCTTGGCGGGGCTGAGCACGACGGCGTCGAAGAGCTCGCCGACGCCGATGAGGTCGCCGACGCGGAGGTGGTCGCGGCCCTCGGCGAGGAGCTCGCCCATGATCTTCAGGGCGGTCCGCTCCCGCTGCATGAGCGCGGAGAGGGCGATCATCGCGTCGACGAGCGCCGGGGAGAACGGGTAGACGAGCGCGAAGTCCGCCTCTGTGGAGGCCGCCTCGTCGGTGAGGAGGTGAGTCATGGCCTGGCGGTCGTGGCGGATGCGGTCGACCGCTGCCGCGATGGCGCGGGCGCCGTCGTCGTCCCGGGGCTGGAGGAGGCGCTGGTGGACGATCTTGGGCAGGTCGGCGGCCTTGAGCTCGATCCGGTCGAAGCGGTCCTCCCACCACTGGAAGGACTGGCCGATGGCCACCTGCTCGGCGCCGTCGGCGGTGTTGCCGAGGAAGTCCTTGAGGTCCCGCTGGCGGGCGACGAAGGAGATCATCGGCAGGGGCAGTGTGCCCATCTCCGTCTCGACGAGCTTGGCCACCTTGGACGTCTCGCGCTGGATGAAGGTGGTGTCGGAGAGGTGCTGGGCGAGCCAGAGCACGAGCTCGTCGAGGAAGAGGACGACGGCGTCGTAGCCCAGGCCGCGGGCGTGCTCGGTCATGGTCCGCAGCCCGGTAGAGATGTCAACCCAGGTGCCGGTGGAGACGTAGCCGGTGAAGAGGGTGCGGATGAGCTGCTGGCTCAGCCGGGTCCGCTCCGGCCCGCCGACGGGCTCGACCAGGGCGCGCTCGAACCGGTCGGCCGTCCACCCGCTGCCGCCTCCGGCGCCGGGAGTGAGCCGGCCCAGGTCGCCGAGCCCCGCGAGGCCAGTGGGGCCGTCGTCGTCGCTGCCGACGGAGTTCAAGGCGGCGAAGAAGGCGTCGTCGCCGTACTGCGCCCGCTGGGTGCGGGCGTCGGCCAGTAGGTCTTCCGACCGGTGGAGCAGCGGCGGGGCGACGTCGGGGTGCCGCTCCCGGACCACCGTGAGGTAGCCCTCGAAGATGGCCGCCTCGAGCGACTCCTTGCCAAGGAGGTGGTAGTCGAGGGCGAGGAAGGACTTCCCGAGCAGCTCCTCGTGGTCGGCCACCGTCCGCTGTAGTCCGCCGAGTGCGCGAGCGTGCGGGTTCCCGGCGAGCAGGAGGTGGAGGACGGCCATGAAGTGGGACTTGCCGGAGCCGAACAAGCCGTGGACGAACGCCCCGGAGCTGCGCTGGGCGCGCATCGCAGTGGCGACGAGGTCGAGCGCCTCGTCCATCGCGCCGGCGATGCCGTCGGTGACGACGTACTGGTGGAGCGTGGGCTCGGCGTGGGCGACGCCGCTCTGGAGGTTGAGGACGTAGTCGCTGGCGGTGACCCGTTCGGGCAGGTCGAGGACGTCGCGGAGCGGGGTAGTGAGGATGTCGGTGGTCATCGGTCTCTCCTAGGCGCGGACGGTGCGTCGGCGTCCGCGGGCGGGCGGGTCGGGCCGCCAGGCGGCGACGTCGTCCCGGGTGGCTCCGAGGTGGGCGAGCTCGTCGTCGATCATCGCGCTGATGCTCGCCGCAGCGCTGGTGCCAAGCCGCGGGTCGGGGTCACTGTGCCACTGGTGGAGCCACGGTTCGAGCTCGACCAGCCCGGCCACGAGCGCGGTGCGGTTGGGGTCGTCCGAGGCGAGGGTGCCGATGAGCCGGGCGATGGCCACGGCCTGGTCGGCGTGGTCCCACCCGGCCCACCCGAGCACGGGTGTGGCGTCGTCACCGACGCGCACGCCCGGGTAGGAGGTTAACCGTTCCTTCGGGACGTCGAGCTTGCCCCGCGCCCGCCAGATGGCGGTGGTGCGGAAGTCGGGGGTGCGGTACTTCGGCGGCACGGGGATGGTGACGCGCTCGCCGGCGTCCTCGCGACGCTGGAGGTCCCAGACCTTGCGCCACTCGGCGTGCTTCTCCAGGCCCGAGGTGGTGTAGCGGTGCGCCGCCAGGAAGGGGACCGCCTCGTCCTTGAGCAGGGCCGTCAGAGTTGTGACCGCGTCGGCGTCCTCGGCGCCGGTGAGCAGGCGCAGCGCAGCGCGAACGGACGCGTCGTCGCGCACCAGATCGGCAATCTGGGCGACGCTCCGGACGACGGGCCCGGCGGCGTCGCGCCACAGCGCCGGCTCCTCCAGGCGGTCGAGCACGGCGGCACGGAGGGCGTCGCGGAGCTGGGCGTCCCAGCGGTCGGTGGCCCACCGACGCTTGTTCTCCGGCCGCTCGAGGAGCCGGACCTTCGAATTGCTTTCAGTGAGGGCAAGGCGCCGCTCGACGACCGCGCGGTAGTCGGCAGGCCAGACGGACCGCAGCTCGGTGACCGGGGTGGACCCGTGCCGCTCGAACCACGCCGTCTCCTCGGCGCCGGAGGCCACGGCGCGAGCGAGAGCGACCTCGAAGGCACGCTCCCCAAGGTCGATCTCGTCGAGCGCGCCCCCGTGATAGGTGACGTCCTCGTCGATGAGGCCGTACAGGCGGTACACCTCCCAGTCGAGCTCCTCCTGATCGAAGATCATGCGGCGACGGAGCAACTCCCAATCTTCGCGTGCCGCCCGCACACGGCCTTCGACGTCACCCTCGTTCTCCAGGACGTGTGCAACGAGATTCCCGGGCGACGCGGCGGCGAGTTCCTGGGCAAGCGTGTCAAGCGCCCGTGCACGCTCACGCGGAAACGTCGCCGGGAGAGGGAACTCCTGGAGCTTGGTGCCGGCGAACTCATATCGCCACTCCCATAGCTCATCGGCGATGCCCAACCCGTGGCTACCAGCTCCCTTCTCATAGGAGACCTGCTTGAGCCAGAAGCACGCCGTCGACGAGTTGAGCACCCCGAGCAGGTCAAGGTGCTCGTCCTCGCTCGCGCCCGCCCGCAGCTTGATCACCGGCGCCGACTGCTTGAACACCTTCCCGCCGCGGTCGAGTACGAAGTGGTTGTGCGTCGCCACGAACGCGAACGTGATGGAGCGTGGGGCCAAGACCGACCACGGCGTGAACTGCATGTACTCGCTCCAGCGCAGCCCTGCATCTGCCATGTTCCCCTGGAACGTCGCCCGGCGCGCCAGTACCGTTCGCCAGGGCCACAGGACGCCATCAAGCCTTTCCGTTGGCCGGAGGTCCTCCGTGTAGGGAAACAGAATCCGTTCCGTCGACCGGTTCTGGTAGTCCCGGATACCGTCGCCGACCACGAACTCGCGGCTCAGGTCTGCCACTGAGCGTTCCCCTGACAGACGTCGAGGCCTCATGTAGATCTCGTCAGCACCAGCGCGGATTGCCCCGCCAACCGGCCTGTCCAGGACCGCAGAGAGGCGACGGGGGGCGCCGCCTTCGAGGCCCTTCTGCAGCGCGCCCGCCGTACCGCCCACGAGGGACCAGGGGTGCCGGGAGAGCACGTCGCGAGAGAGTTCGGCGACAGTGACGAACCGACCGTCGAAGCCCTCTGGCTGGTCGAGGTGATCTACGATCTCGCGCCAGACTTTGCCATTGGCCGGGTCAGCAGGCTGCCCGGGTTCTCCTCGGACGCCCAAGACGGCCCTGACGTTGGGCACTGAGGGAAGCTGACGGCGTCCGACGAGGATTACGGTCGGTGTGCCGTGCCCGGGAATGTACGCCCCTGAAGTGTCAATCACTTCTTGAAGGTCGACCGGGTTGGACACATCGTGCCCTGACAAGAGGTCCTCAACGACCTTGGTACCAAACTCACGCTTCATGAAGGAGTTTGAGGTGATCTGGCCGACATAGCCCGCTCCCCCGACTGCGCTGTAGCGCCTTGCGAGCCTAAAGAACAGCTCCATGAACGGCACCGACAGCGCGTATTGGCGGTGACAGGTCGAGTACGCCGCGCGGTAGGCGTCGTTCAGCGCCTTGTCCTTCACGGTGATGTACGGTGGGTTGCCGACGACCACGTGGTAGCGGCCCTCGTCGAGGATGTCTCGATACTCCCCCACGTCCTCGGCGGCGTAGGAGAACGGCTCCTCGTCGCCGTCCAGCGCGAGCGCGTCCTGGCGACCCTGCGCCGCGAGAAGCGAGTCGCCGATGGCCAGGTGGTAGTCGTAGTCGGGCGCGCCAACGAGCGAGGTGTCCCCCGCAGCGTGGAGAGCAGCAACGGTGAGCCGGAAGCGCGCGATGGCGACGGCGAACGGGTTGACGTCCACGCCGTGGATGGAGTCCAGGGCGCGCTGCACGAAGTCGCGGTCGTCGGCACCGGGAGCCTCCTCCCGCCACTTGCCGACGAGTCGGGCGAACGCGCCGAGGAGGAAGTGGCCGGACCCGCACGTGGGGTCGATGAGCTTGAGGTCGGTCAGCCCGAACTCGGCGACGGCGGGCTCCAGGGTGCGGTCGAGGACGAACTCCTCGACGAACTCGGGCGTCTGGAGCAGGGCGTACTTCTTCTTCGCGAACTCGGAGAGGTCCTGGTAGAGGTCGCCCAGGAACCGGGTGCCGAGGCCCTCGTCGGTGAAGTCGTGGACGAGGGCGCCGTCGTCGTCGCGCCGGCGCCAGAAGTCGAGGAGCGCCTGCGCGGCCTCGGAACTGATGGGCGCCCGCCAGACCGGGTTGTGCTCCCGGTCCACGAGGAGCCGGCCGGCGGGCAGGGACGCGAGGAGACCGAACGCCTCGTAGAGCCAGTCGCGGGGGTTGGCCGCCGGGTGGTGGCGGTAAAAGACGGTCTCGTTCTCGGCGGCGCGGGCGAGCCGGTCGCCCCGCGGGCCCGCGGTGGGGCCGCCGATCCATGGCAGGGCGACGACGTTCCCGCCGGCGTCGCGGGCGCCGTCGAGAAGGGCGTTGTCCTCGCAGAACCGGATGAACGCCGTCGCGACGATCCACGCGACCGCCGCCTGGTCCACCTCTCCGTCGCGCCACTCCGGCCACGTCAGCGCGGTCCGCTCGCGCTCGGTGGCCTCGCGGTGCTGGCGCCGCAGGTCCTGCGACCAGTGCAGCGAGGGGTCCTCCGCCTGGGCCTTGAGGTCGCGGGTGAGGAGGGTGAGCTGCCGGCGCAGGTCGGTGAGCAGGCGAGCGGAGTCGATCATGCGGGCATCTCCGTGGTGTCGGACAGGTCGAGGTTCGGGGGCAGGTCCACCCAGCCGTCGGGTCCCATGGGGGCAGGGTGACCGTCGAGGGTGGGGATGGGCTGGTGGCCGCGCCGCGGGAGGAGGAGCCACCGTGCGGCCGGCCGGTCCTCGGCGAGGTCGAAGACCGGGGCGAGGAGGTCGGTGAGGCCGTAGCGGGCAAGCGGTGCGGCGTCGACGAGCAGCACGGGCTGGGGTGCGCGGAGCCGCTCGGCCCAGAGCCGGGGCACGTACTCGCGGGCGAGGCCCTGGAGGATCCCGAAGGCGCCGGTGCCGGCGGGCTGGGCGTCGAGCCGGGCGACGGCGAGCCAGTCGGCGTCGTTGTCCTTCGCACCCTGGCGCAGGGCGTCGACGACGAGCGCGGCGACGTCGACCACGGCGACCCCGTACGTCCGGGCGAGGTAGGCGACGGCGTCACCGTGCGAGCGCGGGTGAACGGCGAGGGTGAGGGCGGAGCGCCGGCGCAGCGAGTCCTGCAGGAGCCGGTCGAGCGAGAGGAGGTTGACGGTGGCGGTGCCGGTCACGGTGGAGTCCGTGGTGCTGCGCCGGCTCAGCTCGCGCTGGCTGTACTGCTCGCCGTCCCACTCCAGGCCCGGCGCCGCCTTGGCGACGATCTCGTCGAGCGCCGGGCCGTCGGGGAGGTTCGTCACCGTCGGGAACCGGCCCGTGACGCGGGAGCGGAGCCGCTCCTTGGTCAGGGCGACGACGTGGGCGTTGCGGAGGGCGAGGACGGCGGCGGACTCCGGGGCGAGGTCGGCGGGGTAGACCTCGGACCGGGAGGACAGGGCGGCCCGGGACGCGGCGGCCACGGCCGATCGGAGGAGCTGGTCGTCGGTGAGCCGGACGTCGTCGCCGGTGGCGCGGACGACCGCCCTGAGCTCGGCGAGCGCTTGGTCGGCCGGGATGAGTTCTCGCTCGGCAACGAGGGCGTCGGCGGCGTCGCCGAGGGCGACGGCGAGGTCGAGGGCCCGCTCCCCCGCGTCACCGGGCTCGTCTGCGTCCTCGCCGAGCGCGACGAGGACGCCTCGGGTGCGGCCGCCGTCGTCGAGGAGCCGCCGGGTGACGAACGTGGGCTCGGCCCCCCGCGCGTCCGTCTCGACCACGGCCCGGACGAGGCCCGCCGCGACGCGTTCGCGGGCTCGCCCCTCGAGGGCCGAGCCGAGGCGGAAGGTCAGGGCCGCGACGGCGTCCGGCAGGCCGAGGACGCCGCCCGCGTCGCGGACCGCGGCGGCGAGGATCTCCTGGACGGGCGTGGTGCGACCGCGCTGGCGCCACCGCCTGGTGGCGTTCGCGAGCGCGTCGGACGCGTCGGCCCGGGAGACGCCCGTGCGGTCGGCGACCTCCGCGACGCTCGGCCAGAGGCCGTCGGCGTCGTCGAGGCCGAGCAGGGCGGTGACCACGGCGATCTCGGTGGCGTTGGCCGGGCTGGGCCGGGGGACGAGGGAGCCCGCGATCACCTCGATGCCCTGACGCTCCTCGATCGGGTCGGTGGTCGCGGTGGTGACGGGTGCCGTCTGCGGGAGCAGCGCCTCGCGCCACTGGCGCACCCGGCGCTGAATCTCGCGGCGGTACTGCTCCCCGAGCCCGGGGATGGAGTTGACGCGGGTGCCCTTGAGCGTGATGAGCTCCCCGACCGTGCCGACGTCCTCCCTGGTGAGTCCGGACAGGGCCCGGGCGCTCAAGCCCGCGGCCGAGAGCGGGGTGGCGAGGGTGGCGCGGGCGGCCTGGGCGTCCCGGGCGGCCTCGTCGACGTCGGTGCCGGACGCCGGCTGCTCGAGCCGGTCGAAGATCGCCGTCCAGGCGGTGCCGAGCTCCGCGGCGTTGGCGAAGCGGTCGGCGACCACCGGGGACAGGGCCCGGCCGAAGAACTCGGTGAGCTGCTCCGCCACCGCCTCGTCGAAGGAGGTCGGCACGATGACGACGCGGTCGTCCGCGGAGGCGGGGGCGTCCTCGCCGTGGCGCCACGAGGGGAGCTCGCCGTGGGCCATCTCGAAGAGGGTGACCGCGACGGCGTAGAGCTCGGCGGCACGGTCGTACTGGCGGCGCCGGCCGGTGCCGAGGAACGGGTCGAGGTACCCGGGGGTGCCGGAGGTGAGGTTCTCCACCGGCTCCGTGGCGAGGGAGAGGTCGAAGAGGGTCAGCCGGGGCTTGCGAGTGCCGCGGTCGGGAGCGATGCCGAGGTTCGCGGGCTTGACGTCGCGGTGGAAGACGCCCTGGGACTCGAGGTACTGGACGGCCTCCAGAAGGTCGCGGCCATAGTTCTCGAGCTGCTCGATGGTGGCGCGGCCCTCGTTCTGGAGCCGGTCCGCGAGGGTGGTCTTGCCGGCGTCGGTGAGGAGGAGGGCGCGGCGGCCGTCGACGTCCAACGGCCCCTCGAGGAGCCGGACGACGCGCGGGTGGTCGAGGCTGCGCAGCACGTCGGCCTCGACGTCGAGCCGCTTGCCGGCGGGCAGGTCGCGGGCGAGCTTGAGGACCACGCCCTCGCGGTCCTCGGTGAGGTCGTCCACGAGCAGGGCGGTGCCGGTGGAGCCGCGGCCGCGGCGCGAGCGCACCTCGAACCGTCCGGCGAGGACCGTGCCCTTGGGTGCCTCGAGGGGATCGACGACGACGGGGCGACCTCCGTCGTCGTCTGGGCCTGGACGGCGGTAAGGGCGTCGAGGAAGTCCTGGACGGTGGCGGGTCGCTCGAGCTCGCCGGGGCTGGAGGCCTCGCGCACGAGGGCGACCACGGCGTCGGGCAGGGCGGGGCTCACGGCGGCGGCGTCGAGGCCGGTTCCGGCTTGGATCCGCCTCTGGAGCTCGGCCACGTTCGCCGACGGCTGCTCCCCGGTGAAGGCTAGGTAGGCCAGGGCCCCGAGCCCGTAGACGTCCAGCGGGACCGGGGGGAGATTGGCGCCGCCGCGCAGGCTCTCCGGGGCGAGGTAGAACCACTGGTCCTGCTCGACGAGCCGGGCCGGGTCGGTGATCCCGCCGGAGAGCACGGTCATGGTGGAGCGGGCGGAGGTGCCGGTGCGGCGGCCGGTCATCCAGTCGCGGATGCGGACCTGCGGGGCGCCGTCGCCGGGGCTGATCCAGACCCGTGAGGGACTCAGGGCCCGGTGGGTGAGGCGGCGGGAATGGGCGTAGGCCACCACCTCGGCGATCTGCCGGACGAGGCCGAGCCGGGCGTCGTAGCCGAGACTGTCCCCGCGCTGGGCGAGGTAGCGGTCGAGCGGGATGGCGTCGGGGTCGTACTCGAAGATGAGCGCCGGGCCGAGGTCGGAACGGACGAGGTCGACGGGCGCCTCGATGCCCGGGTGGCGGATGCCGCGGGTGAGGGAGAGCTCGCGCTGGGCGGTGCGCTCGATTTCCTGCCGGTCCTCCAAGGCGGTGCCCGGCGGGATGTCGAAGATGCGGATCCGTCGCGTCATCCCGGGCATGGCTGGGTGCTCGGCGAGCTCGTCGTGCCAGCCCGTGCCGACGGCGAGGGCGTCCTCGCTGGTGAGGGTGTACTGGCCGACGGTGCGGGTGCGCGGCGTGGGGACGAACCCGGCCTCGGCGACGAGGGCTGCGATCGCGCGTGCGTCATCGGCGCTGATGACGTGCCGGGGGTTCGCGGGTGGGGTGGCGACGAATGCCGAGAGGGTGGCGGAGGGGTTCAGGCCGTTGACGCGGTAGCCGTCGAGCGCGAGGAGGTGGGAGCTGGCGGCCTCGCTGAGCTCGATGCGGGAGTCTTCGCCGTGGAGCACAACCTTGGCGCCGATGAACGGTACGACCCGCTCCGCACCTCGTGGAGCGACGGCCTTGAGGAGGGACGCGAGCCGCTTCGCCTTGGCGTCGGCGAGAAAGAGTGGGTTCTTGGCGTGACGTACCTGCTGGCCAGACGTGGTCGTGACGACCCAGTTCTGCTGGTCGCCCGAGATGGTTCCGTGCCAGCCCTTGAGCTCGACGACGAACATGCCCACTCGGCTGAGTAGGAGGACGTCGACCTCCGCGGTGCGGCCCGACGTGTCGATGAAGGTGAGGTTGGACCAAGCGAACGTGGCGCCATCGTCGCGGAGCAGCTCGCGAAAGCGTGCGAGCGCAGCCGCCTCGGCCGGCGAGGCGGGTTCACCGAGGTTGACCCACCTGGTCGACGTCGACTCCATCCGGTTTCCTGCCCTCACTCGACGCTGGCGCAGCCCGCGTGGACCAACCATCCGATCTTGCCACGGATTCGGACGCATTCACGCCCGTTCGTCGATTCGTGCCAGTCAAGTCAGTGACACCAGGCTACGTCCGGACGCTCGGTTCCCCGTTCGACCTCGGCATGTCGGTGCACGCCAATATGGTCAGCGCAGCATTGAAACCTTTCGCCGTCGAACCTCGCCGGCCTCGCAGCAGCGGCAGTGCCGCACGAAGGGAAGACCGGAGTGGATAACATCGAGCTGTTTCAGGATGGTCGCGCTGGGTTCTACGGCGCGCGCACGCCGGCATGGCACCGACTTGGCACGACCACGGAGAAGGCCGTTCGCGCGGAGCAAGCCCTCCACCTCGCCGGCCTGGACAACTGGAACGTTACGACCCGGCCGGTCTTCACCACTGGGCCCGACGGACAGCCGGTCGCGCTCACGAAGCACCGAGCGACCGTCCGGCGCACCCCAGGCACACCAGCTGGCTCCTTCGATGCTCTCGGGGTTGTGGGCACCGACTATCAGGTCATCCAGAACGAAGAGGCGTTCAACTTCCTGACCGAGCTGGTGGAGGACGGCGACGCCGAGTTCGAGACGGCGGGCTCCCTCCAGGGCGGTGCCCGCGTCTTCGTGACGATGCGGGTCCCGGAGATCGTTACGGTCGCCGGGCACGACCACATCAATCTCTACCTCGCCGTCACCACCAGCCACGACGGCCAGTCGGCGTTCACCGCCATCCCCACGCCGGTGCGGGTTGTCTGTCAGAACACGCTCACCCTCGCGCTCCGGAACGCCCGCTCCCGCTACAGGGTGCAGCACCGCCCAGGTCAGGCACCGTCGGCAGAGGACGCCCGCGAGATGCTCGGTATCACCGTCGCGGGTGGGCTTGACCTCGTCGCCGCGGCTGAGGAGATGCTGAAGCTGAGCGTCAGCAACGCCGAGTTCGACGAGATCGTGGCGCGCGAGTTCGTTCCGATGCCATCCAACGCCAGCGATAAGCAACGGGAGAACCGCACCGTGGACCGACGAGGCCTTGCCTACTTCTTCCGCGACGCGGCGACCCAGGATCTGGGTCGCAACACTGCATGGGCGGCATTCAACGCGGTCGCCGAGTGGTCCGAGTGGAGTAAGCCAAAAAATCCCCACGCGGCCGGCTCGGCAGAGTCCGCCATCATCGGCGACATCGCCGCCGTCCGACAGAAGGCTTGGAATCTCTTCGCTCCCAGTCAGTACACCAGCGTCGGAGGCCGGGGCGCACCAGTCTCGATCTCTGCCAACTAGCGCCCCTAGCCCGAGGCGGTCAAAACACGAAGTCGACCGTCCCCTGGTGGCCTGCCAGCCAAGGGCAAGCCTCGTTGTGGTCCGCGAGCGCTTCAGCCGATGGCCAGTGTTGAGGGTTACGCGGCAAGTGCCCGATCGCTCGTCCGTCAAGGGCGCGGTAGATGTCTTCCCCCAGCGCCGGAGAAACATGGACGACGTGCCGTTCGCCCTCACGTCGCACCGTCAAGAGGTGCAGGTCGAAGAGAGTGTGAATGTCCGATCGGAGCAGGAGGCCGTTCGCTACCACGTTGGTGTGCTCACCGCGGTACGGAGAGATGTGGGCGGCCTCGAGCACAGCCTCCTCCGCCGTTCCGGTGACGGTGCACCGTCGTCCGTACGCCGAGAGCAACGACTTTCGGAATGGACCCTGGCCACGACGGACGGCTATCTCAGCCAGCGCCCGTTCGCGGCTGTCTTCCTTCAGGTCGGCAATACGCGCGACTGCAGCCGCGGAGTCGACGAACGCGGTCTCCGCCGCGTCGAATTGCTCGAAGAGGGAGCTCAGCCACGCTTCCACGGCCGAGTCATCAGAGTGCGGCGCCCACGACGGACTCTGGCGAAACCCGGTGTTCTCCTGAACCTCCGACCAGCTGACCCGATCTGCGGCCATGTCGGCCGCTGCCCTGAAGCGGAACCGCGAGACGTACTCGCGCTCTCCCTCATCCGTCCACGGCAGGTCCTCGTTGCCGGTGAGGGGCGTGGCGCCGTCGGTAACCTCTACCCGGCCTATGAAACCGTGCTTGGAGATCCAGAAGTAGACGACGTCGCCGCTCTTGATGGGACGGCTGGTCGCCATGTCCCAAAGACCGTTCTCCTTCGCGATATCCCAGTGGTTTGGGTAGTCCTTGGCGATAGTGAGCACCCAGCTCGTCATGGCATTCCTCATCCGCGAGATGCGGGTGGAGGCATGTCCGTGAGCTGGAAGCCTGTCGGGCCGCTTACTTGTGTTGGTGTATCCCGGCCGATGGAGCCGGAGAATCTCTTAGGCCGTACTGGTGATGGCCGGCCTTGTCTGAGCAGGATTGATCCGCGCGCGCAGCATCGCCTGGGACTCGGGATCGACCGAGTAGAGAAGCGTGCCGCGAAGCCCCCGCGTCAGGAGCACCTTGTAGACGTGGCGGACCAGGCGGTCAAACGTGGGCCCGTCGACTGCTGAGCGGGAGCGGAAGTCGGGGTCCTTGTTGTACTCGCGACGGGAAATCCAGCGGTCCTTCCGCCACACCAGGTCCGGACCGAGGATGACTCCGTTCCAGGCGTACTCGAAGCCCTGGGCCGTGTAGACGCACCCGACCTGCTCGAAGCCCGCAGGGTCGGACGCCCACAGGGACGACGGCGGTGCCCCGCCCACGGCCCGATCGCTCTTGAGGTTCCACGGCTTCGACCACGAGCCGACGCGCACGTCGGGGACCAGAGAGCCGTCCTTGTTCGGGTCGCTCCAGGGCCAGCAGAACCCTGCCGTCATGCGGGCGTTCTCGCCGGCGGCGACCCTGGCGCGCAGCCTGCTTTCGAGTTCCTCGACGCTGTCCACGACGTCGACGGAGAAGTCAGGCTCGTCGCGCCAGACGTCGCCTTCTGCGGTGACCCGAGGCGACTCGGCGCCGAGACCCAAGAGGCCATGGACCCACTCGAGGTACCGGTCGCTCCCTCCTGCGCGGAACTGACCGGCGAGGTCGACCTGGTGCACATCGATGCCACGCTCGGCCGCGCGAGCCTTGATGTCGGCGACCGTCCCCATCTCGCCCGGCCTTACGACCTGGTGCTCGTCGAGCAGGAAGACTGGCACGCGGGCGACGTCGAGAAGTTCCTCGACCTGTGGCCGGGCGTTCTCGCGCAGCGCCTTCGGTGTGTACCGGTGGACAGACTTCTCACGGATGCGGTGCGCCTCGTCGAGCACTGCGACGTCGACCGTGTTCGGCTCGGCTGCGACGAAGGAGTTGAAGTACTTGAAGAGGTTCTTGGTCCGGCTGGAGCCACGTCCCGCGACCTGTCGCATCGTCTGGGTGAACGACCTGGAGCCCGTCGCGTGCACGACGGCGTCGCCGCGGCGTGCGAGCTCGCCCATGACGGAGAGGGCGATCACGCTCTTGCCGCTCCCCGGCGCCCCGGTGACCACCACGGCACGTTTCTCGCCGCCCCGGTGGGCATCTGCGACGGTCTTCAGGACCAGCTCGTACGCGACTCGCTGCTCGTCAAGTAGTACGAACTGCTCGCGATCCTGAATCTCGGCCGCCGCGTGCGCGAGGAGCTGTTTCGACGGTCGGGCGGGCGAGGTCAGGAATACGTCTGCGGCGTCCTCCCCCGAGCCGGCGAGGTGCTTCCGCAGGAATTCCTGGAAGTGCGACCGTCGCTGCCCGGTGAACATCGAGATGCCCGTCCGCTCCGCCGTCAGCCACAGGTCTTGCACGAGGCTGTCGGTGGCGTTGTGGAGGTACGCGACCGGGACGACGGCATCGACGTCGTCCGCAAGGACAGACACGAAGTCGCTGAGGTACTCGCAGTAGGCGGCTACTTGGATGGCCGGATGCAACGCCGGACGGTAGGGAGCCCCAGCTACGTCGACGAGTGTGTCGCTGCCGCCCCAGCTCGTGGCACCACTCCATTGCTTCAGCTCGACGACGACGTAACTTGGTCGGCCGGTGACCGGGTGGCGGCCGGCGAGCACGACGTCGACCCTCTTGTTGGACAGCGGGAGTCGGTGCTCGAGAATGACTTCGACCGCCGAGAGGCCTGCTGCGTCGAGATCGGCAGCGAGGACCGGGAGACTGTTCCGCCACGCGCGGCGCTCACTCTGGCCCGGCAGGGCATTACCGTGCATGAGGAGATGGTTCCCCAGGGCGTCCTCAAGCACCGAGAAGTCGTCGCTCGAGCTCGCGCGTAGTGCGGACGCGGAAAGCCTGACGCTCTCGACCACTGACTTCCCCTCGGGCAGCACGAATCAACGTGCGGAGGGGACATGTCTGGGGAGCCAGAAGTCCGTCGGTACCGCTGGTGCCCAACATACGCCGCCGAAGGTTTCGGAACGTGGATTCGGTATAACCGTGTCGGTACCGTGGTTGGATTGCCGCATGACAGACAACGACGTCGACAAGCAGACGGACCTTCTCATAACGACCGTCGAAGCGAAGCTTCCGCCGTCTGCAGAGTGGACCTTCCCGGGCGGCTACCCGAACAGCCTTGCGCTCGGCGTCATCGACGCGATCCAGTCGATGGGCGTTCGGTATGGCAGCGTCGTAAAGGTTGTCAGCCGTTACTGCCATCATCGCGATCGCGATGGCGGCGATGCGTACACCGACGGGCTCTCGGAACTGAGGACGACCTTCGACGAGCTTGGAGTCGCCGAGTGGTCCGCCACTATCGGCAATGGGCACCGGACGTCGACCGCCCCGGGGGCGCCGCTGAAGGCGGAGGCGATCTACCGGGCGGCGAACGCCCTGACCTCTCGCGGCATCAACTCCGTGGATGATCTGCAGAAGGCCGCCAGCAACGGAGAACTTGACGGGATCAAGGCAGCGTGGCGCGCCGTCCCTGGACAGAAGTCCGGCATCAGCTGGCGATACCTCCTCATGCTGGCGGGAGTGCCGGGGGTGAAGCCCGATCGAATGATCCGGCGGTTCGTCGAGGGCGCCGCCGGTAAGTCGTCAGCGCTGACTGACGCGGCAATCGCCACACTCGTCGAGCGAGCCGCAGAGAAGCTCGACGTCTCCTCAAGCGTGCTCGACCACACCATCTGGCGGCATCAGTCAGGGCGGGAAGTGCGTAAGCCCATGGATCGGCCCGCTGCAGTATCGGTATGAACACAAGCCATGGCGGCCGGCCTGCTGACCGTCGCGGACGACGACATGCCCTGGTGACAGTGATGGTCCGGAGGTTGTGAGTCTCCTCCGGGGTGTCGCTCACCGGCTTGCGCGACTCACCCACCGGGGTCCGCACCAGTCCCGCAACATCGTGCAGAGCGGTTATCAGTCGGCTCCAGGACGCACGAACCCCGACTCGTAGGCGCGGACGACGGCTTGCGTGCGGTCCCGAACCCGGAGCTTGGCGAGGATCGAGCCGACGTGCGTCTTGACCGTCTCGGTGCCGAGGAAGAGCTCCGCGCCGATCTCCGGGTTGGACAGCCCGGACGCAAGCAGCCGGAGCACCTCCTGCTCCCGCTCGGACAGCCGCGCGCGGGCGAGCCGGTCGCCGTCGACGGCGGCGCCGGACGCGGCGACGAGCCGGCGCAGCGCCGTCGGGAACAGCAGGGCCTCTCCCCGTGCGACCACCCGGATGCCCTCGAGCACCTGCTTCGGGTGGGCGCGCTTGAGGAGGAACCCGCTCGCGCCGGCGCGCAGCGCGTCGAGGACGTAGTCATCGTTCTCGAACGTCGTCAGGACGAGCACGCGCGGGGCGGCGGCACCCGCACGGTCGGCGTGCGTGAGCAGCGCGCGTGTGGCCGAGATGCCGTCAAGGCCAGGCATCCGCACGTCCATGAGGACCACGTCGGGGCGCGTCCGGGCGACGGCGTCGGGCACGTCAGCGCCGTCGGCCACGTCGCCGATCACTTCGAGGTCGGGCTCGGCGTCGATGATGTAGCGCAGACCGCCACGCACGAGCGCCTCGTCGTCGACGAGCAGGACCTTCACCGTCATGACGCCTCCCCCGGCAGCCGGACGCGGACCACCCACCGGCCCTCCTCGACGCCCCAGGTCATCTCACCACCGAGGGCGACAGCCCGCTCCCGCATCCCGTTCAGGCCCCGCCCGCTCCCGCGGTGACCGGCTCCCCCGCCGCCCAGGCCGTTGACCACCTCGACCTCGACGGCCGGGCCAACCGTCTCGACGGCGATGCCGATCGTGCCGTCGCCGTAGCGCAGGGCGTTTGTCGTCGCCTCGCGGACGACGGCGTAGCCGGCACGCGAGACGAGCGGTGCTACCCCGTCGGTGGCCGGGAGGGCGAGCGTGACGTCGGCGCCGGCGGTACGCAGCTCGTCGACGAGCTGCGGGAGGTCGGCGAGGGTGCGGTCCCCCGCGGCGGCCTCCGCGGCCGACGGTGCCTCCCCGGCCCGGAGCAGTCCGAGCGCACGGTCGAGCTCGGCGGCGGCGTCCCGGCCGGTCGTGGCGATGGCGGCGAGCGCGGACCGGACGAACTCCGGGTCGCGGTCGAGAGCCCGCTCCGCGGCGGCCGCCTGCAGGGACGTGACGGTCAACGCGTGCCCGACGCTGTCGTGCAGGTCGCGGGCGAGGGCGTTCCGGGCGGCGAGCCAGCGCTTGTCCTCCTCGAGCTGGGCGATCCGCTCCTGCGCGGAGGGCCCGAGCAGCACCGGTGCGAGGAGGCGGAGCAGCTCGCCGAGCCCCCACACGACGTACGCGGGCACGGCGAGGAGAACGATCGCGAGGACGACGGCGGGCACCACCGGCAGGTCGCGGAACGCACCGAGCGCCTGCGCGAGGACCGTGACACCCGCCTGCCGCGCGACCAGGGTGACGGCGAGCGGCACGCAGACGAGCAGCGAGAGGACGGCGACCGCCCCGCCCACGAGGTGGGCGGCGTACCAAGCCGCGCCGCGCAGGCTCGCGCCGGTGCCGCGTCCGGGCAGGACGGGCAGGACGGGCAGGTCGGCGTCGAGGAAGGTGCGGGCCGCGAGCGCCTCGAGGACGCGGACCGAGTGGAGGAACGGCGGGGCCAGGACGATGGCGGCGGTCACGACGACGAGCACCGTGATCACCGCGCGCGGGACGTCCGGCTGCCCGTACATCTGGCCGAACCCCGCGACGAGCAGCCCGTAGGCGGCCGCGACCACACCGCCGATGACCAGGAGCACCCCGCGGCGCGGGGTGCTCGCGCTGGTCAGCGGCAGCAGCGCCTTCGGGACGGCCATGGCGGCAAGTCTGCCCGAACGACTCACCACCACGGACCGTCCCTCCTCGTCGGGGCGCGTGCCGGACCTCTCACCGGGTTCGGAGCCGCGCGTCGTCGATATCCGGCGACGCCTGCCGCTCGCCGCCGCGGCGCAGCGCGTACGCCAGCGTCGCCGCGCCGAGCGCCAGCCCCCACAGCGGCCACAGGAGCGTCGGCCCGGCAGCGGCCCAGTTCTCCACGATCTCCAGCGCGACCTCGCGCTCGAAGATCTGGCGCGTCATCGAGATCCCGGCAGGGACGAGCACGACGGAGACGAACGCCGCGGGCACGATGGCCGCCGCGGGCCGCACCCGGCGGCCGCCGAGCACCGGCACCCAGGAGGGCACGACCTCGCCCCAGCGCTGGACGAGACCGAGGGTGAGGAGCGCCCCGACGACGGCGAACGCACCCAGCCACACGCCCGCCAGAAGCGAGCCCTCGGCCCTCCCCGCCTCCCAGACCTCGCGGTCGAAACCGAGCGGGTAGACCATCCATGCGAAGCGCGTGAAGGCGTACACGAGCGGCGGCACGACGGCGACACCCACTGCCCACCTCCCCCACCGGGCGGCGGACTCGGGCCGCGCCCAGGAGGGCACGGCGGCCGGACGGCGTCGTAGGTGCTCGCGGGCCGCCGCGCCCCACAGCAGGACGCCGGCGACCACGGCCACCTGGACCAGGAGGCTGGTGTCGACGCCACGTACCAGGGATTCGCGCATGCCCTCGTGGAACGGCGCCATGACGACGGCGAGGGGCAGGTATCCGACGAACGCCAGGAGGCCGGCGGTCAGGATGAGCAGGATGAGCATCCCGCTGGCGACGGCTCCCACGACCACGGGCCCGGCGCCGGTGCCCGGCCGGGCTGGTCCGCCGTCGTCGGTGCGGCTGTCGGCGGCGAACCGCCCGGCCGTCCCGGCGAGCACGGCGGCCAGCGCCGCGGCCAGGACCAGGAAGACGGGGAGCGGTAGGAGCCCGGCGAGCGCGGCCGTCGGGGTGGGCATGCGGTCGGCGAGCGCGAGGTCGGTGCCGGTCGCGGCGAGCAGGAGACCGGCGCCGGCGGCGAGAGTCCAGTACGTGGCAGTGATCGTTGTGTATCTCATGCCTCCACCCTCGTCAGCCGCCGGAGCGGGCGGATCACCCACGACGGTGGTCCGTCCCGGTTCCGCTCCCCCGTGCGAGGGAGCCGGTGCTCAGGGAATTCCCGCACGCGCGTCAGCCAGTGGCGCAGCATCCGCACCGACACCCGACCGTGCCTGGCGAAATCGCCGATGCCGAACATGGCACCAGATCTACGACCTCACACGGTGTCAGAGTCAAGGGCCGCGAGGGATCGAACTGGCGGCGCCCCCTTTGTCGCGCCCGGTGCAGCGAAATCGCGGCGTGGGCAGCCCGTCCACTGCCCACTACCTTCTGCCTATGGACAGTGCCGCAGGAGATGCGCAACCGCGCGAGTTCATCGACACCGACCTGCGCGGCGCCCGCTTCGTCCGCTCCAGCCTCGCAGGCAGTGTGATGCGCTCGGTCGACATCGCCGGGGCGGACATCGACGCGCCGTGGCTCCTCGACGGGGAGAGCAGGCTCTTGATCAACGGGGTCGACGTCGCCCCGCTCGTCGAGGCTGAGCTCAACCGCCGGATGCCGGGACGGGAAGCTCGGCGGGCCGTGGATCCAGAGGGCTTGCGGGAGGCGTGGGCTGCCGTCGAGCGCACGTGGAAAGCCACGCTGGAGCGGGTGGAGGGCATGCCGGAAGGCAGTGTGGACGTGTCCGTCGCCGGGGAGTGGACGTTCGCCCAGACGCTTCGGCATCTGGTCATGGCGATCGACACCTGGCTCGGCACAGCCGTCCTCGAGCGTGCGGACGCCTACCACCCGATCGGCCAGCCGAACGACGAGTACGAGATGGACGGCGGGGACATGTCGGTCTTCTCGATGACCGACCCGACGTATGCCGAGGTGCTTGAGGTGCGCGCCGACAGGGTGACGCAGGTGCGCGACTTCCTGGCTAACGTGACAGTGGAGCAGCTGGCCCAGCAACGGCCGAACCCTTGGTCCCCGGACTACCCGGAAACGATCCTGTCGTGCCTGCACACGATTCTCGAGGAGGAGTGGGAGCACCACCGATTTGCCGTACGCGACCTGGACGTGATCGAGACACGCCAGGTCTGAGCAGGCGCGGCAACGGGCGGAGCGTGGGCGAGCCAGAGCCGGCGCGTCTCACGCGCGCTGACGTTCATCCCGTCGGCGCATCAGCTCCTCGACGGCGCTCGGGAGGGTCGTCTCGAAGTCGATCAGGTTCGCCCAGGTCGGGGTCACGACGACCCGGACCATGCCGTCGTAGATAGAGCGCACCTCGGCCTCCCACTCGACGCGTTGCTCGGGCGTCATCTGATACGTGCCGTTCGCCTGCATGTACTCGTCCGGGATGCCGTCGACGACGTCGAGCTCGGCCCTGCCGCGGATCAGCAGGATCAACGGCGGGTGCACCTCGGTGTCGATCGTCAGGGCCACCGCAGGGTTGTGCCGCAGTGCCGGGAGCTTCGGGGCGTTCGTCGCGGTGCACATGACGATCTCAGTCCCGTTCCAGACGAACCCGATCGGGACGACGCGCGGTGTGCCGTCCGTGGCGGTGTAGGCGAGCCGGGTGATGTCGCGGGCCAGGAGCTGCTGGCTGGTCGGGTGGTTCAGGACCTCGGCGATCTCGTCGGGTCGCATGGGCATACCTCCTTCGTCACGTGGCCGGCGCGGCCACTCGTGTCCCGGGGACCGAGCCGGAACCAGTTTCTCGACACCACAAGCGCGGACCAACACATTTCCGGGCGACGGGCCCGGCCGGCCGTCGCCACCCCGCATGTCCGGCGAGGACGACCACCCCGCATGTCCGGCGAGGACGACGTCGCGCGGTCACGTCCCGTTCACGCCGTACCGGTAGCGTCCGCGGCAACCGACCGAGAGGCTACGACCTATGCGCCGAACCATGACCGCCGCCACCGTCCTCGCCGGCCTGCTCCTCGCGGCGCCGGCCGCGGCGGCACCGCCCGACCACGCCGCCGGCTCCGACAACCCGCGCTCCTCGCGCACGGCGAGCCTGCTGTACTTCCACGACGCCCACGAGATCGGCCCCGTCCTCACCGGCGGTCAGGACCGCGGTGGCGTCGCCCGGCTCGCCACCGCGATCGACACCGTGCGCGAGGACAACGCCGCGACGTCCATCGTCTTCGGCGGCGACCTCGCCGGCGGGACGCTGTTCGGCGGCCTGTACAAGGGCTTCCCGATGGTCGAGGCGTTCAACACGATCGGGATCGACCTGGCGAACTTCGGCCAGCACGACTTCGACTTCGGGGTCGACAACGCCCGCGAGCTCGTCGCCGCCTCGCAGTTCCCGTGGATCACCTCCAACCTCGTCGACGCCGACGGCGAGCCGTTCGTCGCCGGCGGCACGTGGGAGGTCCAGCGCGTCGGGCAGATCCGGGTCGGGTACATCGGGCTCACCGACGCCATCGAGACGACGTCCGCGGGCGACCAGCTCGACGAGCTCGACGCGATCGCCTCGGCCCGTGCCGCCGTCGAGGAGATGAGGGCGCAGGCGAACGTCGACGTCGTCGTCGCCGTCACCCAGCACCCGATGGACGAGAACCGGGAGCTGGCGCGCGCGGTGCCCGAGATCGATGCGATCTTCGGCGAGGAGATGGCCGAGTACGACTCCGTCGTCGAGTGGGAGGGTGACGTCCCGCTCATGGCGTCGGAGGGCAACATGGGTTCCCTCATCCGCCTCGACATCACGAAGGACCGCGGCGACTTCACGCTCGCGCCGTCCGTCGTCGAGGTCGACCACACGGTCGCCCCCGACCCGGAGCTGCGCGCCGTCGAGGAGTACTACGAGGCCGAGATGGAGGAGAACCTCTCCACGGTCCTCGCCACGGTGGAGACGCCGCTGCTCAACCCCGACCACGCGAGCCGGCAGCGCGAGACGGCGCTCGGCAACTTCGTCGCGGACGCGTTCCGCGCGTACCACGGCACCGACATCGGGTGGATGAACGGCGGCGGGATCCGGGCCGAGGCGCCCGGCCCGGAGTTCACCACGCGCGACGCGTACGCGATCGCCCCGTTCGACAACAAGGTCATGGCCGTCGACGTCTCCGGCGCCGGGATCGTCCAGTCGCTCGAGCAGGCCGTCAGCCGGGTCGACGCGCTCGGCGGCGGGTTCCCGCAGGTCTCCGGCATGTCCTACGACTACTCCCCCACCGCGTCGGTCGGCTCGCGGGTCAGCGACGTGCGCGTGGCCGGCGAACCGATCGACCTCGCCGCCACGTACAGCGCTGCGGTGACGAACTACGTCGTCGGAGGCGGGGACGGCGTCACCGGGTTCGCCGACGGTGACGTTCTCGTCCCGGCGTCACAGGCTCCGAGCGACGCCGAGGCGATCGTCGCCCACGCCACCGAGCTGGGCGTCATCGACGTCATTACGGAGGGCCGGATCACCGTCCTGCCGTGATCTCGCCCGGGTGCCCCGGACTCGTGACGCGTCCGGGGCACCCGGTCCGGCTCGGTGTGGCGGCGACCGAGCACCGGTGAGCAGCAGGTTCGAACCGCGCGAGCAGGACCGTTCCGCCGTCCGGCGCATAGGCTGCCCGACATGCCGAACCCGACTGCCGCCATGCTCGTCATCGGCGACGAGATCCTCTCCGGCCGTACCCGGGACACGAACTCCTACCACCTGGCCGGTGAGCTCACCCGCGTCGGGATCGACCTGGCGGAGATCCGGGTCGTGCCCGACGACCACGAGGTCATCGTCGACGCGCTCGACAGCCTGCGGTCGGCGTACACCCACGTGTTCACCTCGGGCGGGATCGGCCCGACGCACGACGACATCACCGCCGACGCCGTCGCCGCGGCCTTCGGCGTCGGGATCGACGTGCGCGACGACGCCCGCGAGGTCCTCGAGGCGGCGCTCGCCCGCCGTGGGCGCACAGTCACGGCTGACCAGCTGCGCATGGCGCGCATCCCCGACGGCGCCACGCTGATCATCAACGACCTCTCCGGCGCACCGGGGTTCACCGTCGGCAACGTCCACGTCATGGCCGGGGTCCCGAGCATCTTCGTCGCGATGGTCGCCACCGTGCTGCCCACGCTCGAGACCGGCGCCCCGCGGCTGTCCCGCGAGGTGCGCTTCGAGGTCGGCGAGGGACGGATCGCCACCCCGCTGCGCGAGCTCGCCGAAGAGATGACGGCTGTCACGATCGGGTCCTACCCCTTCCGCGACGGTGAGGTCCACGGGACGAACATCGTCGTGCGCGGCACCGACCCGGTCATGGTCGACGAGGCGGTCGCGCGGCTCGAGGCCATCCGGACCGCCATCGGGACAGCCTCCACCTGACCGGCGCGACACCCCAGCCGGGTTCTCGCTCCCGGCCCCGGCGGATGCCCGAAGTCTCGGGTCTGGTGGGCCGCCGAGTCCCGTCTTGGCGCCGCTACCCTGAACCATGGACCGTGAGCGGTCAGTCGCCACGACCGGCGCACCAGACGCGTTCGCCGACCGCCTGAGGCACCTGCGCGAGGCGGCGGGTCTCAGCCAGGAGGAGCTTGCCCAGCGCGCGCGGATCTCGACAGACGCGGTCAGCGCGCTCGAGCGGGGCACCCGGACCCACCCTTACCCGAGCACGGTTCGCTCGCTCGCCGACGCGCTCGCCCTCGACCCCGCGGAACGGGCCCGCCTCATCGCGTCGCTGCCCACGCGCGGTGGCCGGTCTGAACAACAGTCACCGCCCGAGCGCCAGGCCGTCCGCTCCCCGCTCCCCCGCCCACCGACGTCCCTGCTCGGCCGCGACGACGACCTCATCACCCTGGCCGCCCTGCTGACCGACCGCCCGCTCGTCACGCTCACCGGACCGGGTGGCGTGGGCAAGTCCCGGCTCGGCACGGCAGTCGCCGAGCGCGTGGCAACCCGGCTGCGCGACGGCGTCGCCTGGGTCGCGCTCGCGCCGGTGATCGACGAGAGCCTGGTGCTGCCCGCCATCGGTCAGGCCCTGGGCGAGATCGGCGCGGGTGCTGGAGCGCCCGACGTTCTGGCTGCCCTTGCCGAGCTGCAGCTGCTGCTCGTCGTCGACAACCTCGAGCACCTCCGCGGTGCTCCGCTCATCATCGCGGACGTCCTCGCACACTGTCCCGGCGTACGTGTGCTCGCCACGAGCCGGGCACCGTTGCGGATCCGGGGCGAGACCGAGTTCCCCGTGACACCGCTGGCCCTGCCAGAATCCGGTGTGACGGATCCGCAGACACTCCGGGCGTCGCCGGCCGCGGCGCTGCTCCTCGAACGCGGTCGAGCCGTGCGCCCCGGTCTGGTCTTCACCGAACGTGACGCGGCTGCTGTCGTCCAGATCTGCCAGCGGCTGGCCGGTCTGCCGCTCGCCCTCGAGCTTGCCGCCGTCGGACTGCGTTCGCTCACGCCCGCGGAGCTGCTGGACAATCTCGAGGAAGTGCTCGACGTCGCCGGACCGGTGGATCTGCCCGCACGCCAGCACACCATGCGCGCCACCCTGGACTGGAGCTACGGCCTGCTGCGCGAGCAGGAGCGCACCGCGCTGCGCCGCCTCTCCGTCTTCACCGGCGGCTTCACGGTGAGCGCTGCCCGGGCGGTGCTCGAGGCATCGGACGTCGTCGCCTCGATCGACCGCCTCGTGACCCAGTCGCTGCTCGTCGCTCACCCACAGCAGGACGGGCACACCCGGTACGAGCTCCTGGGTCCGGTGGCCCGCTACGCCCGCTCGCTCCTCACACCCGACGAGGCCCTGGATGTCGGCCAACGTCACTGTCGACACTTCCTCGAGATCGCCGAGCGTGCGGACCTGCACCGACAGCAGGGGCAGCGCGAGCGGCTCCACCACCTCAGCGCCGAGGACGGCAACATCGGTGCCGCCGTCGACTGGGCCGTCCGCCACGACCACCACGCCCTCGCCGCACGCTTCAGCTGGGCGTTGTGGCGCTACTGGTGGCTGCGCGGTCAGGTGGTGCCGGCACGTCGGCTCGTCGAGGAGATCCTCGCCGCCGACCTCCCCGACGCCGCCCGTTCCCATGCGCTCGTCGCCGCCACCGCCCTGGCCGAGCCGGACGTCGGGACCACGTTGGTCCGGGAGCGATGCCTCGAGGCGTTGGAGCTGGCCCGC
The DNA here is from genome assembly GCF_009193155.1 of Georgenia subflava. Lineage (GTDB taxonomy): Bacteria > Actinomycetota > Actinomycetes > Actinomycetales > Actinomycetaceae > Georgenia > Georgenia subflava. The sequence goes on along the minus strand of NZ_VUKD01000004.1, from coordinate 306,518 downwards.
CGCGCCGACGACGTCGAGGTCGAGGCGGCCGCACGCACCCGCCTGGGCCTGCTCGCTCTGGAGCAGAACGATCCCGCGAGCGCGGAGAACCACTTCCGCGACGGTGCCGAGGCCGGAGGCCGCGCGTCCGGCGCCGGGGCGTGGTTCGCCGCAGCCTGCCTCGTGTTCCTGGGCGCCGCCCGACGGCACCGGCACGACGACCTCGGCGCCGCGGAGGCCGCCAGGGCCGGCCTTTCCGCAGCAGAGCAGGAGGGCGACCGGACCCTCGTCACCGTCGCCCTGTACAACCTCGCCCAGGCCGAGCGCGCCCTCGGGCGGGACGCCTCCGCCCGGACCCACCTCGCCGAGGCAGTGGTGACTGCCCGCGACCTCGGGGACGCGGCCAACCTCTCCTATCTCCTGGACGCCATGGCAATGCTCGACTCCGCCGAGGGCGACCACGGGCGCGCGGCCACCCTGCTCGGAGCTGCCGCCAACCTCCGCAAGGTGATCGGCACCGCGGTGTACGGCTACTACGCACCCGACCTGGTCGCCCGCGACGCCGCAGTCGAGGTGTCCCGGTCCGCGCTCGGGGTCGACCGCTTCGACGCCGAGCACCGCGCAGGCGCGGTCCTGGACATCGAGGCAGCTGCCGCCCTCGCCCTCCACGGCCACGACGCCGGGCAGGCCGACGGCGTCGATGCCGGCTCCCCCGGCGGCGGCGAGCACGACCGGGACAGCCTCACACCCTGACACTGCAGAGTGTCCCGACAGCGTCCGGGTGCTGTCGGTGCCGTGTCGGGCGCGACCGGAGCACCTTGGTGGAGTCCTGCTCCACCACCTGAAAGAAGCACCTCATGATCGAGTTCCACGACCTGACGAAGGTCTACGGCACCACCACCGCCGTCGACCACCTCACGGTCACCGTCCGCCCCGGCGTCGTCACGGGCTTCCTCGGCCCGAACGGCGCCGGCAAGTCCACCGCGATGCGCGCCGTCCTCGGTCTGGACCGCCCGACCTCGGGCACCGTCCTGGTGGCCGGCCGCCCGTTCGTCGAGCACCCGGCCCCGCTGCACACCATGGGCGCCCTGCTGGACGCCCGGGCCGTGCACCCCTCGCGCACCGCCCACCGCCACCTCCTCGGGCTCGCACGCTCGAACGGCATCGAGCCCCGCCGGGTCGACGAGGTCCTCGACCTCGTCGGGCTGAGCGCCGTCGCGCACCGCAAGGCCGGCACCTTCTCGCTCGGCATGGCCCAACGCCTCGGGATCGGCGCCGCACTCCTCGGCGACCCGCAGGTGATCATGCTCGACGAGCCCGTCAACGGCCTCGACCCCGACGGCATCCGCTGGATCCGGACGCTGCTGAAGTCGCTCGCCGCCGAGGGCCGCACGGTGTTCATCTCCTCCCACCTCATGAGCGAGATGGCGCTGACCGCCGACCACCTCATCGTCCTCGGCCGCGGCCGGCTCATCGCCGACGCACCGCTCGCGGACCTGACCGGCACCCGCACCGCCGTCCGGGTCCGCACCCCGGAGGGCACCCGGCTCGCCGCCGTGCTGGCCCGGCCGGGCGTCACCGTCACGCCCGACGACGGCGGCCTGACCGTCACCGGCGCTGACAGTGACGAGATCGCCGCGACCGCCCTGGCCGTCGGCGTGCTCGTCACCGAGCTCACCCCGCTCCACGACTCCCTCGAGGACGCCTACCTCGCCCTCACGAAGGACGAGGTCGAGTACTCCGCACAGCCCACCACCGCTACCACCACGAAGGTTGCCCGATGACCACCCTCCAGCTCTCCGACACCCGCCCCGCCACCGCCGGGCAGGTCACCACCCTCCGGCGCGTCGTCGCCTCGGAGCTCACCAAGCTCCGCATGCGGTCGACCGTCACCTCCCTGGCCGTCGCGGCCTTCCTGCTCGTCGCGATCGCCGCCGCCCTGGCGATCGGCGTCGTCGTCCAAGGCGCCGAAGGACTCGACGCGGCCCCTGGCGCCAACCCGGCCACGGCCGCGTTCAACGGCGTGAGCACGGCCGCGTGGGCGGTCGCGGTCCTCGGCGTCATCGCCGTCACCGGCGAGTTCGCCAGCCACTCCGTCGCCACCACGTTCTCCGCGGTCCCGAACCGTGGACTGGTCGTGGCAGCGAAGGCACTCGTCCTCGGGGCGGTCACGCTGGCCGTCATGCTCCCCGCCATGGTGATCACGTTCGTCACCGCGCAGCTGATCCTCGCCCGCGCGGGCGTGACGATGTCGTTGCTCGACGCCGGCGTGCTGCAGGCGGTGGTCGGCGCCGCCGTGTACCTGACGGTCGTCGCGCTGCTCGGTGCCGCCGTCGGCTGGCTGATCCGCAGCACCGTCGGGGCCTACATGTTCCTGCTCGGCGTCCTGATGATCCTGCCCGCCCTCGTGGGCCTGCTCCCGGGCGACGTCCCCGGCACCGTCATGCCGTACCTTCCCGACGCCGCAGGCGTGGCCGTGATGCAGCTCGAGCCTGTACCCGGCCTGCTGAGCCCGTGGGCCGGATTCCTGGTGCTCGCCGCGTACGTGGTCGGCGCCCTCCTCCTGGCAACGGTCGTGGTCCGGAGGCGCGACATCCGCTGAACGGTCCGACGTGCGGGGCGGGGCTTCGGCCGCGCCCCGTCGTGCTGCCTCCCGCCGGATGAACGACGTCGCGCGAGGGTGGCGCCCGAGGCGCCCGTCCGGGGCGGCCGTTCCGCTCCCAGCTCCGGTCAGGGGTGCAGCGGCAGGGTCGAGGCCGTCCCCGTCACGAGGGAGACGACGTCGGCGGCGAGCCCGTACAGACCCCACGCGACCACGAGGACGAACAGCACCCGGCCGGCCACGGTGACGGCGTGACCTCGCCAGAACCGAAGGGCTGTCTCGGACCGGCTGACGCCGAACGCCACCGCGACCGGCACGGCGACGAGCACGAGCGTGAGGTTCAGGACGAGCGCGCCGGCACCGACCACCAGCCACACCGGGGCGCTGCGTGCCCAGCCGCGGGGCGACTCGATGACGGTCGGTGCGAGCAGCCCGAACAGGGCCGGGATGAGGATGAACGACACGACGGCGAGCCACACCGGGCGCAGCACCGTGTAGTCGAACGACGGATGGTCGTGCACGAAGAACGAGCCGCCGATGCTGCCGGTGAAGAGAGCGAACAGCAGTGGCCTGGCCCGCCCGGACGACGGCAGAACCCGGCGGACCCAGAGGTAGACCAGCCCGGCGATCGCGCCGAGGGCGATGGTGGTGACGAACAGCTGCATGGTGCCGCCGAGGGAGATCTGGCCCACCGGCTGGACGTCGTCCGTCATCCGACCGCGGACCGACGGCGGTGACGTCAGGGTCAGGACGCGCATGAGCAGCCGGCCCAGCACACCACCGACGAGCAGACCCACGAGCCCGCCGCCCACCGCACCCGCGGCGATGGTGCGCCAGAACGCCGGAGCCGACGGCCGCGTGCCTACCGGACGGCGTCCCTCGGACCTGTCCTTGACCAACGACACGCGTGCCTCCCTTGCGCCGATCCCGATGCCTCAGCGCGAGAAGCATGCCCGTGCGCGCACCAGGTGTCAGCGGAATAGCGCGGCTTTGGTCACCCGAGCGCGACCAAGCCCGGCAGCAGGGCACCGGCGCCGGCGCCTACGCCGCCGCCGAAGAGGCAGGTGCCGTGACGGCCGCCGCCCTGGCGTACCTCCCGCGTTCGGCATCGGTGTTCCTTCCCGGTGTGCACCGCGCCGTCGCCCACAGTGCTTCTCCCGCTACTTCCGCCAGAAGATGTGGTGCGTCACGCCGCTCGGACTCGGCACAACCTCCAGATGAAAACGGTCCGTCAGCTCGTCGGGCGACTCCCACAACCGCACCCCGGAGCCGAACTCGATGTCGGCGACTGCAACGTGCAGGGTGTCGACGAGGTCCGCGGCGAGGAACTCACGAATCGTCGTGGCACCACCACCGAGTCTGACGTCCCGGCCCTGCGCCGCCTCGCGCGCCTCCGCCAGCGCGTCCGCCGGAGAAGCGTCGAGGAAGTGGAAAGTCGTGTCGTTCAGGGTGAAGGAGGGGCGCTCATGGTGGGTGAGCACGAAGACGGGCGTGCGGAACGGCGGGTTGTCGCCCCACCACCCCTGCCATTCGTGGTCCTGCCACGGGCCGCGCTGCGGTCCGAACTTGTTGCGTCCCATGATCTCGGCGCCGATGTTGTGGGAGAAGTCCCGGGTGAAGTAGTCGTCGAGGCCGCGGCTGCCGCCGGGGTCCGTGCGGTTGGGCCAGCTCGCCGTCGCTCCGGCCCACGACATCAGGCCCTGAGGGTCCACATGGCCGAACGGATGCTCGAGGCTCTGAGCCTCGCCGGCCCCGTACCCGTCGCGCGACACGCAGAAGTTCTGAACCTTCAGCAGCTGTCCCATCCGTCTCTCCTCCTTGATCTCGGTCGAACTGTAGAACCACGCCTGCCGAGGCACTCGGCGCTCCGCTCGCTCGAGAGGCTACGGAAACGGTCGGAAGGTTCCCCCGCATTTCGGCCGAGTACCGCCGCTTCCCGAGACCGCATCCGTCCGGGCCGGCCGCGTCATGACGTGCGCGCACTCAGGGCGACGACGCCGCCCTGCGGGTCTGCGATGACGGTGTTCCGGAAGCCGGGCGTGTCGAACGGAGCCAGCACGGCTGTTCCACCCAACGCCAGGGCGTGCTCGGCGACGGCGTCGGCGTCGCGGACGGTGAAGTTCACGCTCCAGTGCTGCGGGGTGGAGACCCCGTCGGCCTCGGTCAGGAGGCCGACGACGTGCCCGCCCAGATGCCACTTGGAGAACGGCGCACCCGGCACGGGGTCGAGCTCCCAGCCGAAGACAGCGCCGTAGAAGCGCCGCGACTCCGCCATGTCGGTGCTGTGCAACGAGCTCATGGCCCAGGTGCCAGGTCCGTCCACGACCTCGGCACCGGCCGACTCGCCGGCCTCCTGGACGCAGAACGGGACGCCGGTAGCGTCCGTCAGGACGGCAGCTCGCCCGTGCGTGCCAGCGCCGGCTGCGGGGGCGGCGAGACATGCACCTCCGGCTGCTTCCGCTCGGCTGATCGCCGACTCGATGTCGTCCACACGGATATGAGTCAGCCATGCTGCCCGCAAGCCCGGAGGCGCTTGACCGACCCCGGCGACGCGGTGCCCGCCCAGGCGTGCGGTGTAGTAGTCGCCGCCGGCGACGGCGCGCGGCGCGGGCACGGCATCGTCGAAGCTCCAGCCGAGCAACGGGCCGTAGAACTCCGTCGCGGCGAGCGGATCCGGCTGCAGCGTGTCCACCCAGCAGGGCGTTCCGGCCAGGTGGCGGAGCCTCTCAATCATCATGCTGTCCTTTCGTTCGTTCCCGGACTCGGCCTGCGCGGGCGAAAGTTGCTCCGAACCTGAACCCGATCCCGATGCCGATCGCCGCCCCGACGACCGCCCCGGTGACGTTCAGGAAGGTGGGTCCCATTCCTTGCAGGATCCCAGCCGACGAAGACCGGGTGGTGCGGCGGGTTCAGTCGCGGCGGAAGCGTGCCCGCATCTCGTCATGGATGACCCGCTTCGTCGCCTCGGCGTCACGCCCCTCCGCGGCGAACCGTTCTCCACTGAGGAGTCCCCGGGCGGCGAGCACGAGGCTCTCCCCCGCCAACGTGAGACCGACCGAGAGATACAAGGTCTGGGCCGAGGCGGGAAGGTCCGTGACCGCGTACGTCGCCAACCGTGCAGCGACACCGACGAGCGCGGTAGCAACCCACACCGCATAGGTGAGAAGGCGGTAGCGGTACCAGAGCACCCCCTCGCGCAGGTAGAAGCGCACGGTCATGGCCCGCAGTCCCCCGAGCACGACCGCGAGGACACCCACCCCTACCAGGCCGTAGAGCTGCCCCACCGTCAGCGCGTCCCCCCGGGCCACCTCCCGCACCCCCAGGGCCAGCAGCACCAGCGGAGGGACCGACAGATCCCTGACGTTGAGCGGTTCGCCGACCGAGCGGCGCACGATGACGTATCCACCCACGACGACGACCACGGCCGCCAGAACAAGAGGATTATCTAGCACGTCCATGCTACAAAAGTAACGGACCGCGGCCGCCGTGGGAAGAGGACGACGGCCATCGCCGTCGTGCGACGCTGACCGGAGGAGAACCGGATGACCACCACCAGCTACGACCTGCCCGTGACCGGGGGGCACCTGCACGTCGAGGAGCGCGGCGAGGGGCCACCCGTGGTCCTCCTGCACGGAGGCGCGCTCGACCACCGCATGTGGGCCGATCAGCTTGCGGTCCTGGCAGCGGCGGGATACCGCGTCGTCGCGCCTGACGCCCGCGGCCATGGTCAGTCCTCGACCCCGACCGCACCGTTCCGGCAGTGCGACGACGTGGCGGCCCTCGTGCGACACCTGGACCAGGGGCCGGTCGTCGTCGTCGGCCTCTCGATGGGAGGGGGCGCCGCCGTCGACGCCGTCCTGGAACATCCCCACCTGGTCCGGGCGGTGGTCACCGTCGGCAGTGGGACCAACGAGACCACCTTCGCCGACCCCTTCGCCCTCGAGGTCTTCGCCACCTGGCAGCAGGCGCAGGCCGAGCACGACATGCAGTCGTGGGTCGACGCCTTCCTGCGCCTGGTACACGGCCCCCACCGGACGCTGCAGGACATGGACCCCGCCGCGGTCGGGCAGTTGCGAGACATGGCGGTCAGCACCCTCACCACGCACGTCCGGCCGGACGCAGTGGCCCCGCACCACGTCGCCGGGTCCTGGGACCGGCTCGGCGAGATCACCGTGCCGGTCCTGACGGTCCTCGGCGAGCTCGACGTCTCCGACCACCTGGAGATGGGACGCCGCCTCGTCGCCGGAGTGAACGACGGCCGGGAGGCACAGGTGGCGGGCGCCGCGCACTACCCGCCCATGGAGCGGCCGGACGCGTTCAACCGAGTGCTGCTGACCTTCCTCGACAACCTGGCGACATAGCGTCGACCGAGCAGGGCGACGCCGCCTCTCAGGTGAGCGACTCCAGGTGCCGGCGCAGCACCTCGCGCGCCGTGGCGGCACTGATACCGGGCGGTCGGATGGTCGCGATCGTCAGTCCGTCGAGGAGAGACGCCAGACGCTCGGTCTCGACCACCGGGTCTTCGACGCGAAGCAGACCACGCCTCTGCGCACCAGCAAGCACGTGCCCGACTACCGTCCGGATACCCGAGCCGGCCTTCCGCGCCACCTCGGCGAGCACCGGGCGTGTGCGCGTGGCCGCGACGAAGGCGAGCCACACGTCGGCCTCGAGGCGACGGTGCTCGTTCACGGGGAGAAGTTCCGCCAGGATCTCCTCGACCGTCGCGAGGTCCACGTCCAGCTCCGCGATGGACTCGAGGCGTCGGCGCAACCGGTCCGTGACACGGTCGGCCAGCTCCTGCATCGCGAAGAGCAGGACGGCGTCGTGGTTCGGGAAGTAGTTGCGCACAGACCCGATCGCCAGGTTCGCCTCCTCGGCGATCGCACCGAACGAGGCACCCTCGACCCCCCTGGCACCGACGACCCGGAGCACTGCCTCCCCGACCTCGCGACGGCGCGCGGCCGGGTCGACGAGCTTGGGCATCGGCCCATTACAGCAGCAGGAACGGGTTCTAGCACGGCTTTGCCACAACCTGGCACGGGTGAAGTCCGGCTCCACAGACAAGAGATAGAACGAGGACCACTGCTGAGGGTCGCCGCTCGGGCCGGCGTCGGGCTACGGCCTGGCGGGGCGGCCGCCTCCCTCGTAGCGTGGCTGGGGACCAAGGAGGCTCGAGGGAGCGCGAGCGGTCGGGGGTGAGGGGCGCGCGATGCCGGAACCGAGTGACCTGGCGCGGGCCGAGGAGTTCGAGGAGCTCCGGCCGCTGCTGTTCTCCATCGCCTATCGCATCCTCGGCAGCGTGAGCGAGGCCGAGGACGTCGTCCAGGAGGCGTGGTTGCGCTATGCGGCGGCCGGCACGCGCCCTGACTCGCCGAAGGCGTTCCTGTCGACCGTCGTCACCCGGGTCTCGATCAACGTCCTCCGGTCGGCCCGCGTGCGGCGGGAGCAGTACGTCGGAGAGTGGTACCCCGAGCCGCTCCTGGACGATCCCTACCAGGACCCCGAGCGCGTGGCGGAGCTGTCCGAGTCGGTGTCTATGGCAGCCCTGCTGCTCCTCGAGCGACTCGGCCCGCTGGAGCGGGCCGTGTTCGTGCTCCGGGAGGTGTTCGGGTTCGGGTTCTCCGAGATCGCCGAGATGGTGGGCCGCTCGGAGGCGGCGTGCCGTCAGCTGGCGGTGCGGGCGCGGCGGCACATGGACGACGGGCACGCCCGGTTCGACGCCGACCGACGTGCGCATCAGCGGCTGGCGACGCGCTTCTTCGCCGCGCTCAGCGAGGGCGACCTGGACGGGCTGCGGGACCTGCTCGCCGCCGACGTCCGCCTCGGCGCCGACAGCGGCGGCAAGGCGCCGAGCCTGCCGCGCACGGTCGTCGGAGCGGAGAAGGCCGCCCGGCTGCTGATCTCGGTCTGGCCGCAGCTCGTGCGGATCGGCCTCACCCTCGAGGTGCGCGACATCAACGGACAGCCCGGCGCGCTCGTCCGCGACGGGACGGGCAAGGTCCTGAGCGTCATGGTGCTCGACGTCGTCGACGGACGAGTGCAGGTGGTGCGCTCCGTGATCAATCCCGAGAAGCTCGCACACCTCGGTGCGGTGGCGAACGCCTGGTCGGTTCACGAGGCCTACCTCGGGAAGCGCGAGTAGCGGGCTCGACCGTCCGCCGTCGCGCACGGTGCCGATGTCACAGGGGCCGGGCCTGTCTTGTCCTAAGGGATGACCCCTTACCGGAACCGTCTCGGAGGACGACACCATGACCACATCTCCCGTCCGCACCCGCACGCCTGCGCACGTCGGACCCGACCCCGGGAGGTACACGCTCCTGACCGTGGCCTGCGTCGCGGCCGCCACCGCGGCGAACCTCGGACTCTTTGCCGTCGGACGAGCCACCGACGCGGCGCTCAGGGTGGACCCGGGCGTCGGTGCGCCCAACCACCCGGTCATCGTCGGCGACGTCGCGTGGAAGACAGCCGTTCCGCTCGCGCTCGGAGCCCTCGTACTCGCCCTGATCGCCCGCCGGTCGCGCCGTTGGACGACTGTGGTGACCATCGCCGGCGCCGCCGTCGCCGCGGTCAGCATCCCGTTCGTCTTCACCGGGTCGCACGACACCGTGACCGGTGTGCTGCTCTCCGGCATGCACACGATCACAGGATTGGCGTACGTCGTGATCGGGTTACGAGCACGGATGTCGGCCGCCGCGTGAGGACAGCCGCGGGGGGCCGGTCGGGTGACCGGGCTCCCGCGGCGGTTCCACGTGCTCGCCGCTCCCCTGACCCAGGTACCGTCGGCCTTGTGACCGCCGAGCCCGCTGCCGCTCTCGAGGTGCACGCGTGGCTCGACGTCGCCTGCCCGTGGTGCTGGATCGCCAAGCGCCGCTTCGAGGCCGCCGTCGCCGAGTACGGCGGCGCGGTGGACCTGACGTACCACTCCTTCGAGCTGGCCCCGGACCTGCCTGCCGACCACGTCGGCCAGCAGGTCGACTACCTCAGGCGTCAGTATCCAGGGCGATCCGACCGCGAGCTGGAGCAGATGATGCGCCTGGTCACCACGACAGGTGCTCAGCTGGGCCTGGAGTACCACTTCGACCGGGTCCGCCACACCAGCACCTTCCGCGCCCATCAGCTGCTCCATCACGCCCGCGCGCAAGGCCGGCAGAGCGAGGTGCTCGACGCCCTGTTCAGGGCCTACTTCGCGCAGGGCCAGGACGTCCGCGACCTCGAGCTCCTCGCCGGCGTCGCCGCGAACGCGGGCCTGGACCGGGCGCAGGCTCGAGAGGCCGTGGCGTCCGGCCGGCACGCCGACGCCGTCCGCGCGGACCGGGAGCTGGCTCGCACGTACGGCGTCACGCGCATCCCCACGTACGTCGTCGCCGGACAGCCGCCGATCCACGGTGCCAAGAAGCCCCGGTTCTTCGTCGACGCGCTGCACCGGGCGGCGGAGGAGGCCGAGCTCGACCAGGGGCTCGGTGCCTGAGCTCACGGCGGCGAACGAGGGGTGTCTCCAGGCGCGCAGGCGGCCGCGGATCAGACAAGCCGGTGCTCGTCGTCTCGGCTCGTGCGGTGGGTGGCCACCGGGGTCTTCGCCCGGCGGCGTGCACCGATCATCCGGGCGACGTAGGCCGCGTCACGGCCCACGCCCGGCAGCACCATGGAGCCGAAGGCGTACTGGAACGCGAGGCCGCAGAAGTACAGGCCCGGGACCGACTCGACGACGCCGCGGTGCTCCACCGGCCAGCCGTCCTCCATCGGGAGCGGCGCGCCGACCCAGTCGAGGTCCCGGCGGAACCCGGTGGCCCAGATGACGTTGGCGACGTCGAGCACCCGGCCGTCGGCAAGGACCGGCCTGCCGTCGGAGGAGACGTCGGTGACCTTCTCCTGGAGACGGTCGACGCCGCGCTCGGCGAGGTGGTGCGGCTTCACCCTGGTGGTCGGGCCGCCCGCGTGCCGCACCTTCTGCATCTCCTTGCGGCCCATGGGCGTGCGGCGGGTCAGGACGTGCTTCCACATGAAGATGATGACAGGGAGCGCCATCTTGAACCGGCGGGTGTTCCACTCCAGCGGGATGTTGCCGCGGTCGGGTCCCACCAGGATCGTGGGTCGGTCGGCCCCCACCTCGAAGGCGATGTCGTAGCCGGAGTGGGAGGCGCCGACCACCAGGGTGGTCCCGGGCTGGAGCTGGGCCGGGTTCTTGTACTCCGCGGAGTGCAGCTGCCGGATCGCCGGGTCGAGGCGTTCCGCCAGCTCCGGCACCCGGGGCACACGCCCGAACGACCCGGTGGCGAGGACGACGTTCTCGCACTCGACGACGTCGGCACCGAGGTGTGCGACGAAGCCGAAGCCACCGCCGTCGCGCGCCTCCAGGTGCTCGACCCTGGTCCGGAGCCGGACCGGCAGATCGAACTCGGCGGCGTACGCCTGGAGGAAGTCGGCGACCTCGTCCTTGCCCGGGAAGTGCCACGGGTCACCGGTGAACGGCATGCCGGGCAGCCCGTCGTACTTCACGGGCGAGTAGAGCTTCAACGAGTCGTAGTGGCAGCGCCAGTTGTCGCCGATGCGCACGTTGGCGTCGACGATGAGGAACTCCCGGCCCTGGCGCTGCAGGTGGTAGCCGGTGGCAAGACCGGCCTGGCCGGCCCCGATGATCAGCGTCTCGACGTGCTGGGTGGACATGACAGCCTCCTGAGGTGACGTCTCGCCGTGGCGACGGGTGCCAGGAGAATCCCGACGGATGCGACGACCTCGGCGAGGTCGCCGGCTCGTCCGTCGCTTCCCGACGTCGCCATGTCACCGACAGTAGGAGCGCTGTGACGGTCCCCGCGTCGGGCGAAATGCCCATCGCGCCTGAGGGCGCTATGGGTAGCGATACCCATCCCCCGCTACCCGATGCCTGCACGCGCGGCATAGGCCGCGGCCTCGGCCCGCGAGCGGAGCCCCAGCTTGCGCAGGATGCTGCTCACGTGGTGCCCGACGGTGCGCGGGCTGAGGAAGAGCCTCCGCGCGATGTCGGGATTGGTCAGGCCCTCGGCGAGCAGGATGAGCACGTCGCGCTCGCGCGCGGAGAGCGTCTCCGTGGTGCGCGGGCCCGGCGGCGGCGTGACGCCCAGCGACCTGAGGAGTGCGGCCGCCTCCCCCGTTAGGTGGCGGGCTCCGAGCTGCTGCAGCCGAGCGTGGGCGGAGCGGGCCCGGCCGGCCGCTGCTTCCGGGTCGCCGTGCTGGAACAGCCGAGCAAGGTCGAGCTCGGTCAGGGCGGCCTCGAACGGCAGCTCCAGCCTCGTGAACGCCTCGAGCGCGAGGCCCAGCTGCTGCCGGGCCGACGCGAGGTCGCCCTGCGCCGCCGCGACGAGCCCCGCCGCCCGCGCCCGCAGACCCGCGGCTCTCGGGTACGCGGGTGCGGCCCCGGCGACGCCGAGGAGACCCACGAGCCGTGCGGCCTCCTCGAGCCGGCCCGAGGCCACCTCGGCCTCGACGACGGCCGCCACCAGCTCCGGGTGGTCCGGCTGCTCGGGCGTGCGGAGCGCGATCTCCCCGCGCAGCACCTCCCGCGCCTCCGCCGGCCAGCCCAGGTCGAGCAGACAGGCGGCGCGGACGAGGGTCCCGGCAGCGGTGGGGTCCGCGGCGTCGAGCAGCTCGAGTGCGGCCTTGGGGTTACCCTGCCGCTGCCGAAGCGTCGCCAGCGCACACAGTGCCTCGGTGCGTGGGCCGCGCCCGGTGTCGGTCGACATGGCCAGCGCCTGGCCGAGCTCGTGCTCGGCCTTCCGCCAGTGCCCGGAGGCGACCAGCACCTGTCCGTAGTGGGTCCGGCAGCGCGCCTGGAGGAACGGGCACCCGTAGGTCTCCATGAACCGGTCCGCCGCACGACACCACTCGGTGGCGCGCTGCAGGTCGTCGACCATGCTGCACGCGGCGAGCATGTCGCAGCTCGACCACACCACCACCTCGAGCATCCGCCGCGGCTGCGCGAGGGTGGCGGCCATCGCCTCGTCGAGCATAGCCATGCCACGCTCGACCGCTCCGGAGGTCACGTGCCACAGGCCCAGGTCCGCGAGCGCCATCGTGGCCAGGTCCGGGTCGGACAGGGTCCTGGCGGTCGCGGCCGCCTCCTCGAGGAGCCGCAGCCCCTCGCTCCGGTCGGTGGCGACATATCCCGACATGAGCGTGACCCACCCGAGGACGGCGTCGTCGTCGCTCATCGTGGCGAGGTGACGTGCCCGGGCGAGCCACCCCTGCGCGGCAGCTGCGTTGTCGAAGTTCGTGAGGTACCAGATGCCCAGGTGCACGCCCGTCATGGCCGCGTCGCCGAACCTCTCGGCCTCCTTGTAGCCGGCGAACGCCTGCTCCGCGTGGTCCCGTGCGCGGGCGGTCTCCCCCAGCCACCAGCAGGCCCGCGACAGACCGCGGTGGGCGTCCGCGGTCCCGTCCCGCGTCACCAGCGCGGCGTAGGCGTCCCGCGCCGCCGCCCACCGGCCGTGGTCGGCAAGAGCGGCGGCGTCCTCAATGCTGGGCGACGGCGCCACACCGACATCTTCGCGCGGTATGCGGGCCGGCGAATAGGTCACCTGACCGATGTGCACCCACGAGCGGGCGACGAGGCTGGGCTTCGACAGTCACGGAAGGTGATCCCTATGACCGAGACCTTCGACCTCAGCCTCGAGCAGGCGCACGCCTACGAGGACCTCTTCGTGCCGGCGCTGTTCGCGCAGTGGGTGCCCGTCCTGCTGCGCACCGCCGGCGTGGGTCCGGGGCAGCACGTGCTCGACGTCGCCTGCGGCACCGGCGTCGTCGCCCGGCAGGCCGCCGCGCTCGTGGGCCCGTCGGGCCACCTGAGCGGTGTGGACCTGAACCCGGCGATGATCGAGGTGGCGCGCGAGCGGGCGTCCGCCGTCGACTGGCGGGTCGGCGACGCGGCCGAGCTGCCGTACGACGACGGGTCGTTCGACGCCGTCCTGTGCCAGTCGGCGTTGTTCTTCTTCCCCGACCCCGCCCGGGCGATCGGCGAGATGGCCCGGGTCGGGCGTCCGGGCGGCGTCGTCGCGCTCCAGACCTACGCGGGCCTGGACGAGCAGCCCGCGTACGGCCCGTTCGTCCGAGCCGTCGTGCGTCATGCCGGCGAGGACGCGCGCGCATACCTGGGTACCTACTGGTCCCGCGGCGACTTCTCGGAGCTACGCACGCTGCTGGAGGGTGCGGGCCTGGAGCCCGCGCTGCCGGAGAACGTGCTCGGGGTGGTCAGGTTCCCGTCGATGGACGCGTTCGTGCACACCGAGATCCAGGGCACCCCGCTGGCCGGCCGGATCGACGAGCCGACGTTCCGCGCGATCGCGCAGGATGTGCGAGCGACGCTCCGGACCTTCGAGGACGCCGACGGCGGCGTCAGGCTGCCGATCCGCGCACGGTTCGTCGCCGGGCGCAGGCGAGTGACATCGGCCCGCTGACGAGAGGGACGGGAGCCGCGCTTCACCACCTGGCCACGCCGCCCTGTGCCACGAGCTCCGCGGTCGAGGCGGAGCGCTCGAGGTCGAGCAGGAGCTGCTTGGTCTCCACGCCACCGACGTAACCGGTCAGCGCACCGTCGGCGCCGACGACCCGGTGGCACGGCACCAAGATCGCGACCGGGTTGCGGCCGTTCGCGGCTCCGACCGCCCGGACGGCGCGCGGCCCGAGCCCGAGCTCGTGGGCGATCTGCCCGTAGGTGCGGGTCTGGCCGTACGGGATCCGCATGAGTGCCCGCCACACCTCCTGCTGGAACGCGGTGCCACGCGGCCGCACCGGAACCGTGAACGCCCGGCGGGTGCCGGCGAAGTACTCCGTGAGCTCACGTGCGGCGGGCAGGAGCGAGATGACATCCCACTCGCCGAGGCCCTCCGGGGCGACCGCGCGCCGGTCGGTCGGCAGGTGCACGGCGGTCAGGACGCCGTCGTCGTCCTGGACGAGCGTGAGCGTGCCGACGGGCGAGCTGATCCTCGCGTGTCTCATGGTGGTCCTCCCTTGCGTCGTCGTGGGGTAGACGCCGGGGCGAACGCGAGCGTGAGGTCGGGCACCGCTCGAGCACGTCCGACGCGCAACCCCGACCGACGTCCCGTCGCGACAGGTAAGCGACTGCGCCGTCTCCGCCGAGGGGTGACGTCAGGTATCTGCCCGCCGGCACCAGGACGAACCTGCTGACCGGCGAGACCGCCGGGGGTGGCTGGTGCACCGGGCGGCACGACTTCTCCTCGCTGCCGCTGTGGGTGCGCGAGGGCGCCGTGCAGGTCACCGGGCCGGACGCCGACCGGCCACGAATATGACTAAGCGGACAACCCGCTGATCACTGTCTACTCCGGCGCTGCCGACCGCACGGTGGCCGTCACCCACGCAAGACGGGTGTGGTCACCACCTTAGGTCACGCGCTGCACCGACGTCGTCGGTATCTTCCCCAACGTCACCGCCTGGACCGCCTCGTCGGCGCAGTCGTGATCGAGGCCCACGAAGAGTGGCAGGTCGTCGATCGCCGCCACCTCTCCGAGGCACCCATGGCTAAGCTCTGCCGCCCGGGGCCCACCGCAATCACCAGGGCGCACTCTGACGAGGAGGTCGACGCACCCGCCCTGAAGACGGCATAGCCAACCCAGCGGAGCCGCTCGCGCAGCAGGCTTACCGCTACACCTCTCCACGGGGCTTAATCAGCGGCCTCCTAACCATCCCGCGCCGCTCTCGAACTCTGCCGCTCTCGGGGCAGACGGAAGCATGGAGAGGAGGTGCCGCGAGCGCTCTCGGGCATGAATCTCTGGACGAAGCTAGCCCCGACGCGTTCCCCTAGAATCACGGGATGACCGGAAACGCCGACGAGTCCGCCGTGCGCAATCGCGTACATGGTTATGTAAGGCGGGCGCTTCTCCTTCGTCAGATCCACAGCAACAAGGGTAGTAGCGCGCAGCGCCGGGGACGCAACTATGTAATCGTTACAGTTGTTGTGGCGGCCGTCGTCAGTGTAATCGGGTTCATGGGCCCGGACAGGCTCGCGGGTTCAATGTCAAGAATTTGGCCTGTAGAAGCGACGACGATCGGCGACCTTTACAATTTGGCCGTCCTCGCGATCTTAGTTGTCACCTTACTCGGGCTTGTGTATCGATTCGACGAGCGAAGTAATCGGCACTACCGCTCGATCGAGGTATTGACCGAGTTCATTCGTGACATCGAGGACCTTGTCGCGTTGAGCGCCGCCGGAGCGAGGCTTCTAACTGAAGACGATCTCACAGCTACCAGGGAGCGGTACAAGGGAATCCTCGCCGCCTTACCCCCAAGCAGCGACCGCGAATATCTCCGAGCTAAGAAGAGTGCTACGGGAAAGAGAGAGAAGGCGAGAGACGCTGAAAGGATCGCCGGGGAAGCCCCTGCACGGTGGGACGACATGACGTCCAAGTCTCCTATCGAACCAGCCCTCGGAAGCCAATTGGCTGGCATAGTTTTGCAGCAGCCTTGGCTTGGCGTGTTAACGGTAGTTAGGAACGTCCTTGGTGAGAGCGCCTGGGTCACTGGTGGTTTCGTCCGAGAAGCGGCCTGGGATCACGTTCATGGCTTCGTGATACCCACGGCTTGGAGCGATGTGGACATTGTCTACTTCGACCCTGACCGCAAGACGGAAGATGACGAACACCGCCTTGAGGCAAAGCTGCAAATTGTGAGTGCCAACGTGAAGTGGTCCGTGAAGAACCAGGCCCGAATGCACAAAGTCGCCGGTGACGCCCCCTACGAGTCCCTGGAAGCGGCCGTGCGCCGCTTCCCAGAAACTGCGACGGCGATTGCCTGCCGCCTGGGTCGGGACAATCGCATCAAATTGCTTGCCCCCCATGGCCTTCGCGATCTCTTTGATCTGAAAGTGCGCAGAACTCCTGGTTTCGATCTCGACCGGTTCCGTCGAAGGGTTAGTCAGAAGCGCTGGAAATCCATATGGACAAGGCTAGAAATCGAGCAACTTAGGGATGAATTAGCGAAGGACGACGAGCCGGGCCGTTAGGGCTCCCTCGTTCCGAGGATAGCCCTGACTCGGCAGAAGAATCGAGGCGCAGCGTCGCGACAGGGCCGCCTACGGTATTGCGATCAAAGACGAGAGGCCTAGGGCAAGGTGGTAAGCGCCGGCTCGCTGAGCACGCCATGAGCATCCGGTGCAACCAGCGCGAGGATGGGCGATCCCGGAGTTGGTCGACCAGTTGGACCTTTACCTGCCATCGGGCGCTCCTGATTGACGGAAACGGGCAAGGTCAGTCACCGAGGCCGACAGCTGCCAGGGCTGGACCTACAGGTACCTGTCGGCGACGGTTGAAAGGTAGGCCAGTTTCGGTGGTCGAAATGTTGGCCACGTTGTTGTGTGGTTAGTGTGCCTGGTTCTCCGCGGTGGCGGAGGGCAGTGTCTCGATCTCGGTGTGCCGGAGTCGGTAGCTGGCGCCTTTGAGGGTGATGACTTCGGCGTGGTGGACGATGCGGTCGATCATCGCGGCGGCGACGGCCTGGTCGCCGAAGACCTCGCCCCAGCGGGAGAAGGGCAGGTTGGAGGTCAGGATGATCGAGGCGTGCTCGTAGCGGGAGGCGACGAGCTGGAAGAAGAGGTTCGCGGCCTCTGCCTCGAATGGGAGGTAGCCGACCTCGTCGATGACGAGCAGGCCGTAGCGGCGTAGCCGGCGTAGCTCGGTGGGGAGCTTGCCGATGGCGTGGGCGGCGGACAGGCGGGTGACCCAGCCGGTGGCGGTGTCGAAGAGCACGCGGGTGCCGTGCTCGGCGGCGGTGATGCCCAGGGCGGTGGCGAGGTGCGTCTTGCCGGTACCGGGTGGTCCGAGCAGGACGATGTTGCCGGCCTCGGCCAGGTAGGCCCCGGCCGCGAGGCGGTGGATCTGGCCACGGTCGGCGGCTATCTGGTGGTCGAAGTTGAAGTCGGTGAGGGTCTTGCGGGCCGGGAAGCCGGCGGCGCGGGTGCGGATGTTGGCTCCGGAGGCCTCGCGGGCGGCGACCTCGCGGGCCAGGACGGCGGCGAGGTAGTCCTCGTGGGTCCAGGCCTCCGCTCGGGCCTGTTCGGCCAGCTTCGCGGCGGCGTCGCGGATCCGGGGCGCCTTCAGCGCCCGGGTGTAGTACTCGAGGTCCTTGGCGCTCTCCTGCGCGGTCGTGGGCATCAGGCCACCTGCCCGTCCAGGCCGGTGACACCGAACGCGGTGTCGTAGTCCGACAGGTCCCGCACCAGGTCGTCCTCGGTCCCGGTGAGTGGGCCGGTGGCCTGGAAGCGCTGGCGCAGGATCCTTGCGGTGGCGACATGGGCAGGATCGGTGATCGTGACGGCCCGCGCCCAGGAGCGGATGTGGTCGGCGACGACCTGCCCCTCGCACGTGACCACGATGCGCTCGAGGTCCAGGGTGACCTCGACCAGGCGGCCGATCACGGCCGGGTCGACGGAGTAGTCGTTGGTGCCGGCACGCACGTAGTAGTCCCGCCCGAGCCGGCTCACCCATTGCGCCCCGACCTGCGGGGCCAGCGGCGGCAGGGGCAGCATCGCCGCCCGGTCCGCGGCCACTAGATCGACTGGGCGAGCAGCCAGGGCACGCACGGTCCGGGCGTTGGCGCGCGGCAGCCACGCGCCGAGCTGGGCGTTGAAGTCCGCCGGCGAGGTGAAGTCGCGCCCCGGGAGGAAGGACGTCTCCAGGTACTGGTTCGCCCGCTCGACGATGCCCTTGGTCTCAGGGTCGTACGGGCGGGCCTGGACCAGCCGGGTCGCCAACGTCCCGCAGAAGTTCGCGACTCCCTGAGCGAGGTGGCCACCGCGACCGATGCCGGCCTCGTTGTCCCACAGCAACGTCCGCGGGACAGCACCGAGGTGGGAGCTGAGCAGGTGCCACATCCCGGCGAGCAGGTCCCCGGTCGTGCGTGAGGGCAGCATCATCGCTGCCAGGAACCGCGAGTTCGACGCGGCCATGACCAGCACCGGCAACGACGCCTCCTGCCCAGCACCGACCGGCACACTGACCGGAGGGAACCACAGGTCGCACTGCACCTGCTCCCCAGGCGCATGGGCCAGCCGGTCGGCCGGGTCCACCGGCAGGTACCGCGGCCGCAGACGCGCGACGTTCTCCCGGAACCAGGTCACCGACCCGGACCAGCCCACCCGCTCAGCGATCACCGTCGCCGGCATCCGCGGGTGCCTGGCCAGCAGCACCAGCACCGCCGGCTCCACCGCCAACCACGCCGATCCCGTCACCGGCGGCCGCGGCTTGTACCTCGGCGGACACTCAGACCTGATCGCCCGCGCCACCGTCTCCCGGGCCAGTCCGAGCTCCTCAGCGATCCTCCGCTGAGACAGCCCCTCCGCCTGGTGCAGATGCCGAATCCGTGCCCAGTCCTCCACAGTCATCACCTGTCCGATACTGCTCAGGTGGCCTAACTTTCGACCGTCGTTCCCGGCCTACTTTTCAACCGTCGCTGTCAGTACCGGGCACGGTGGAGTTCACGAGAGGCCGGCGGCACCCACGTAGCGCCGCGCCACGAGTCCAGACGGCGAACGTGAGCGCTCCAGGTCGAGCAGGAACCGCTTGCTCTCGACACCGCCGGCGTAGGCGGTCAGCGCACTTCTGCGACGCACTCGCCCCGCCAGTACCACTCGTGCGCCGGGGCATCAACGGGTCGAACATGCTCTGGACCCCCGGGAACGGCGTCACTCCCATCCAATTGAAGGGGCGCCGGGATCGCGTCGAGCAGCGGCGCCATGACCTCCGCCTCGGGCTCGGCCGAGCCGGTGTAACTGGGATGACGGCTCAGGCGCGCTTGCCCTGCTCGCCGGGGAACGGGTCAACGGAGGGGACCTCCTTGTTGCCCACGAAGGTGCCGAGCGCCGGCGGCGCGTTGGCCAACAAGTCGCGGGAGGTCCGCATGACCTACGCCGTGTGCTCGGTCTGGGGGCGGCGCGGGGGCGGCGGGAACTCCGGGGTGGTCTCTGCCGCGACAGGTGGCCCCATGCCGCCCCCGAGGGTCAGCCGGCGACGCCGGTGGACGCGACGATCCCGAGTGGGACGGTGAGGCCGTACGCGTGGGTGGCGTGGTCGACGTCGGCCGCGGTGCACCCGGCCGCGCCCCGCACCGTCCATCGCTCTCCCTCCACGCGTACGCCGCGCATCCGCGACAGATCGACCACCAGACCGTCGTCCACGCTGCCGAGCCCGGGGCCGTGGTGGCCTCCGTCGCGAATGGCGACCGGCAGCCGCTCCCCGCGGGTTTACTCGACGGCGGCAACCACACCGGCCGCGTCCAGCACTGCGCCATGAGGAGCGGGGCAGCCGTTCAACCCCTGCGGGACTCACTCCCGCACATCGTGCGATCACCGGCGTCGGTGGCGAGCCGGCAGTTGCCGCCGTCCCGCCGGTGCCGGCGGACGCTCGTTTTCGCACGCAAACGACAAACTGGAGCACCGTTAGCGCTCCGGCCGAAATAGCGTATTTCACACCCGGATCTCGTCGAGATCCGGTGAGAGCCGTCCCACGGCGAAGGCATTGCACCTTTCGGTCGTGTCCGTAAGGATGGGTCGCACTCAGTTTCCTACGGAAGGCGATCAGCGATGATCAGCACACGCAAGAAACGCCAACCCGCCTATCTGCTGGCCTCCTTCGCGGCCATCGGGGCGCTCGTGGGGGCCGTATCCATGGCACCGGCCCACGCCGAACCGTCGGCGGGATCGGACGCCGCACCTGCGGCGTCCGCGTCACCCGACAGCGAGCCGACGGCATGGGACGTCGCGCACTCCGAGATCTCGGCATCGAAGATCACGGTCGGTTCCGCCGACTCGGGCTGGATGCCCGATGGTACCTACCGGATGTTCGCGGTCACTAACTCCGTCCCGGACGCTCGACTCGTCGAGATCGACGTCCACGAGCAGAAGGTGATCAACTCCTACGTGCTGTCCGGCAGCCGTGGCTCCTGGGGCACGACGATCGCCCCTGACGGGACCGTCTGGGTGGCCTCCAACACCCAGGGCGTGCTCTGGGAGCTCCCCTTCGGCGCCGAGGAGCCGACCGCCCATCCGCGCCCGACCCCCGACAGCAGCTTCCTCTGGGAGGTCGAGGTCGACGAGGGCGGCAACGTCTACGTCGGGACCTACGAGGGCTACGCCGATCCGGCCGTCCCCGGCCGTCTGGCCAAGTTCGGCACGGACGACGAGTGGACCGTCTACGACGGCTTCCGTGAGGACTCCCACTACGTGCGTGCCGTCGGGGTCCTGGGTGACAAGGTCTACGCCGGCACCGGCTCCGTCGACGGCCAGCTCTGGGAGGTCGACCCCGAGACCGGCGACCGCGTGGAGATCCCGCTGCCGGACGCGGTCGGCGAGTGCACTTTCGTCTACGGCGTGGATCCGGTCGGTGACAAGCTGGCGGTCCGACTCCAGAAGTGCACCGACGGCACCAGCGACGTCGGCTACTTCTACGACCCGGCGACCGGTGAGTGGTCCGACTGGTCGATCCCTGTCTACCCGAGCGCCATCTCGCAGCCCGACGCGGACGGCACCGTCTACGTCGCCTCCAGCAACGTGATCAACGCGCTCGATCCCACCACAGGTGAGATCACCCCGCTCTCGGGCTCGGGCACGAGCGGGAGCAAGGATGTCGAGCTGTTCGTCAACCCGGCCAACGACGCGAAGACCGTGATCTCGATCAGCATGCGCGGCAAGGTCATCCTGCACGACGTCGACGCCGGCACCTACGAGACGTTCACCCCGGACGGCCTCACCGGCGACACCGGGCAGACCGCGCGCACAGCCATCGCGGGACCCGACGGCAACTACCACGTCAGCCTTCGCCGGGCCGGCGGGCTCGGCACGTTCGACCTGAGCACGGGCGACTGGGGGTACGAGCCCGGTCTCGGGCAGGCGCAGGGCATGGGCGAGCACGACGGAAAGATCTACATCGGCATCTACCCGACGGCGCACGTGATGGTCTACGACCCGGCCCAGCCGTGGTCGGCCGACAACCCGACGTCGCTCTTCCGGCTCAGCGACGAGGGCCAGGACCGGCCGTTCGCGTTCACCTCGGCCGGCGACCAGGTTGCCATCGGCACCATCGCCGGGTACGGCGAGCTCACCGGTGCACTCACGTTCTACGACCCGGCCACGGGCGAGCGCGTCCTGCACAAGCCGTTCGAGGACCGTGGCATCGGCGCGCTCACCTATCACGACGGCGTCGTGTACGGCGGGACGATGATCTACGGCGGCGGCGGTTCCACGCCGGTCCACCAGGAAGGCACTGTCTTCGCGTGGGACGTCGCGACCGAGACCGTGCTGTGGGAGAGCAGCCCGTTGCCGGGCGAGACCGGGATCGGTGCGATCACGGTGGATGACGACGGACGCCTCTTCGCAGCCAGCGTCGGCAAGGTGGTCGAGATCGATCCGGCGACCGGCAACGCACTGCAGTCCAACACGTTGACCGACACGCCGTCCGACGCACTGTCGGGTTCGTGGCACATCAGCGACCTGACCTGGAACGCGGTCGAGCAGGCGCTCTACCTCTCCACGCGCACCGAGATCGTCCGCGTCTCCCCGAGCACGCTGGCCGACATCACCCCGGCCCCGACCGCCGGTGAGCTGCTCCGCGTGGCCGAGGACGGCACCAACTACTGGATGAACGGACGCGTCGTCCACACCGGCACCTTGCCGGCGCTGGAGCCGACCGTCGTCGACGGGGTCGACGTCGTCGTGGACGAGCAGGAGGGGACGGTCACGATCCCCGAGGTCCAGGGCGTGACGTTCCTGCGCGACGGCGAGGTGCTCCCCGCCGGCGAGTACTCGACACCAGGCGAGTGGACAGTGGTCGCCAATCCCGACGAGGGCTACCGCCTCGACGGACAGCGGGTGTGGTCGTTCGAGCTCGTCGAGGCGGAGGCCGAGGTCGTGCTCAACGAGATCATGCCCGGCGGGCAGAGCATGATCGAGCTATACAACGCCGGGGACGGCAGCGCCGACCTGAGCGGTTGGGCCCTCGCCAACTCCAACGGTCCGGCCGTGACGTACACCTTCGGGGACGCCGTGCTGGCGCCGGGTGAGCTACTCCTCCTGGAGCAGGACGAGTCGGGCATCCACCTCGTGGGCAACGACGAGGTGCGCCTCGTCGATCCCGAGGGCGCGCTGGTCGATTCGTACTCCTGGCAGGGCGTTCCCGGCGCGGGGTCCTTCAGCCGCTGCGGCCAGGGGCTCGTCCCCGTGGGAGTGGCGACGCCGGGCCAGGAGAACGCCTGCACCGGCTAGCGGCAACCTGCACCGGCTAGCGAGAAGTCGAGCCGACAACGCGAAGGAGCCGGGTGTACTCACCCGGCTCCTTCGCGATGCAGCGGGAACGTCCTGCCCTTCCGCCGGACGCGCGACCCCGCGTCTGCGGCTACCGGATGGGAGAGCCGCCGTCGACCGGGATGGTGTGGCCGTGGATGAACGAGGCGTCGTCGCTCGCCAGGAAGACGACGGCGCGCGCAACCTCCAGGGGCTCGCCGTATCGGCCGGCCGGCGCCTGCATCGTCAGGTCGTAGAACGGGAAGTCGGGCGTGATCTCGGCTCCCTCGAAGGCAGCGGTCTTGATGACTCCGGGCCCGATCCCGACCGCCCGGATGCCCTTGTGGCCGTAGTCGTACGCGATCTGCTTGGTGAGCCCGATGACGCCGTGCTTGGCCGTGGTGTACTCGGCCCCGACCTCGCTGGCGACGACGCCGGACGCCGAGGAGACGTTGATGACGACGCCGCTCCCCCGCTCGAGCATGTGCGGTAGCACCGCCTTCGTGGCGAGGAAGACGCCCTTGAGATCGACGTCCATGATGCGCTCCCACTGGCTGGTCTCGATCTCGAGCAGCGGCAAGTAGGCGCCGAAGACTCCGGCGTTGTTCACCAGGACGTCGATCCGGCCGTAGGCGTCGAGCGCGGCGCTCACCATCGCGGCGACGGAGCTCTCGTCGACGACGTCCGCCTCGACACCGGTGGCGTCGCCACCTGCGTCGCGGATCTGGGTCACGGTGGCGTTGGCTCGCTCGAGGGAGAGGTCGGCGACGACGACCTTCGCCCCCTCCTTCGCGAGCTCGACGCTCATCGCCTGGCCCAGGCTGGAGCCGGCCTGCTCCGCGCCGTGTCCGCCTCCGGTAACGAGTACCACCTTGTCCTTGAGACCACGCATTGTGGAGTCTCCTCTCTCGGTCGATCTCACGTGCTTCCGTATTACGGACAAGGTGGGAGCGTTATCGAATATTCCGGCATGGTCCTTGGCCGGCATGACCCTCGACCGGAGAGGCCGCCCGACTCGGCGCCGTACCTAGCAGCCGCGCGGACACGCTGAGGGGCACCTGGGCACCGGGCACCTGGGCACCTGGGCACCTGGGCACCTGGGCACCGGGCACCTGGGCACCTGGGCAGGGACACCGGGGACACCGGGATACCGACCGTCATGGCGGTATGGGTGCGGACCGAAACCCGGGATAGATCTCGTCACGGGCGGAACTCTCGCGACGGCCGAGGGATCCGCCCGGATGGCGACCATCATCGCGAGATGCCCCGCGTGGCGGGTTTCGGACACACCGCAACAACCCGTCGATACGGCGTCAACCAGCCGAAACAGCCGCCGAGGGCGAGAGGCCCGACGACCGCGCGGCGCTGGACTCAGGCCAGCCGGTGGTAGAGCTCCGCGGTCACCTCGTGCAGGAGCGGCTCACCGGCGGCGTACCGCCGGACCTCCTCGACGACGGCCGCACCCTGGGCGTGCCGCGCCTCGACCGTGCCACCGGCCACGTGCGGCGCGAGGATGACGTTCGGCAGCCCGAACAGCGGGCTGTCCGCCGGCAGCGGCTCGTCGTCGAAGACGTCGAGGCCGGCACGCAGCCGCCCGGAGACGAGCTCCGCCGTCAGCGCAGCCTCGTCGATCAGGGCCGAGCGTGCGGTGTTGAGGACGATCGCACCGTCGGGCAGCAGCGCGAGGCGTCGGGCGTCGACGATGTGCCGGGTCTCCGGCGTCGACGGCGCATGGACGGCGAAGACGTCCGACTCCCGGCACACGTCGTCGAGGTCGCGCAGCTCGACGCCGTGCTCGGCCGCCGCCGAACGGTCCCAGTACGGATCGGCGGCGGCGATCCGCGTGGCGCCGAGCCCACGGATCCGCGACACGTACTCGAGCCCGGTCCGGCTCAGCCCGAGGATGCCGTGGCGCGCCGCGGGCAGGGCGTGCCCGAGCGTCCCGTGACCGGCCCGGTGCCAGTCCCGGGTCGCCTGCATGCGGCGGTCGTGGGTGTGGAGGTTGCGCAGCAGCGCCAGCTCCATGGTCACCGCCATCTCCGCCACCGCGGGTGCCATGGCGGCAGACCCGCACTGCGTCACGCGGACGCCGTTGCGGAAGGAGTCGGGCTGCAGCAGGCCGCGGACCGACCCCGCGGCGTGGGCGACGAGGCCGAGCCGGCCGCCGGTGAGGACGTCGTCCTCGAACGGGCGCGTGCTCCACGACGTCACGAGGACGTCGAAGTCGTCGGCGACGCCGTGCGGGACCTCGACGACCTCCTCGCCACCGCCGAAGGTGA
The DNA here is from genome assembly GCF_009193155.1 of Georgenia subflava. Classification (GTDB taxonomy): domain Bacteria; phylum Actinomycetota; class Actinomycetes; order Actinomycetales; family Actinomycetaceae; genus Georgenia; species Georgenia subflava. The sequence continues at coordinate 281,404 of NZ_VUKD01000004.1, read as the reverse complement.
CCTCACCGATCCGGTGCAGCGCGCTGCGGGACTCGGGTGCGAACAGCGTCTCGAACTCGTCCGCTCGGATCGCGACGAAGGTGGCCGGGCGGACGGACATGACGCTCCAGTGGGTTGGTCGGTATTGCGGCATGACCGTATGAGGTGCAGTGCTCCGCGTCAAGCAGCCGAATCCGTGGACCCTTGTTGACCTTGGCGGAACGGGTGGGTATGTTTCGGACCGGCCCGTAACACCAGCACAGGGCACCCCGAGGAAGAGGTGTGATCAACATGATGCGAGCAAGAAGATCCAGGACAGCAGGACTGGCGGTGACCGCTGCCGCCGCCGCGCTCGTGCTCGCCGCCTGCGGCGGGGCGTCCGGCGGCGACGCTACCGCCGGAGGCGGTGAGGAAGGCGGTTCGGTCACCCTGTGGATGTACCCGGTCATCGCCGACCCGACGGCGAGCACGGAGTACTGGGACGGCGTCGTCGACCGGTTCACCGAGGCCCACAGCGACATCGACTTCACCGTCGAGCTCCAGCCGTGGGACGGCCGGCTCGAGCGCGTGACCACCGCGCTCGCCAGCGGCAGCGGCCCGGACATCGTCCTCCTGACCCCCGAGCAGGTGAACCAGTTCGCCGAGGCCGGCAGCGTCCAGCCCGTGAACGACCTCCTCGAGGACGGCGTCGAGCCCTTCAACGAGAACGCCACCGGCTCGGTAACCGTCGACGGCGAGACCTTCGCGGTGCCGATCTACCAGACCGTGCTGGCACCCGCCTACAACACCGCTCTGCTCGACGAGCTCGGCCTCGAGATCCCGACGACGTGGGACGACGTCCGGGAGATCGCGCCGGAGGTCGTCGACGCGGGGTACAGCGTCTTCGACTTCGGCGCCTCGCCCGACGCCGCGCTCAACGTCACGTTCTTCCCCTTCCTCTGGCAGGCCGGCGGCAACGTCTTCACCAGGGACGGCTCCGACATCGCCATCGACTCCCCGGAGGCGATCGAGGCCCTCGAGTTCCTCGTCGACCTCCACGAGATGGGCGCGCTGGCGCCGGACACCCCGACCGTCGGCCACGAGCTCGAGGGCCGGCCCTTCTGGCTCGGTGACGCGATCATGCACTACGGGCTCGACCTCTCCCAGGTGCGCCAGAGCGCGGAGATCCTGGGCGAGGACAACGTCGTCGCCGGGATGCCGCTCACCGGCGAGGAGCAGGCGACCTACGGTGTGCCCGGCCTGCTCGCCGTCTCCCACGCCGCGGAGGACACCGAGGCGGTCGGCACCGTCCTGTCGTTCCTCTCCTCCCCCGAGGAGCAGGTCCAGCTCTCTGACGCGTCGGGCTTCTTCCCGGCCCGCGCCGACGCCGAGGTCGAGCACGCCGACGAGTACGCCGAGGTGCTGTTCGAGGCGAGCAAGGTCGCCGTCCCCGGCGAGATCCACCCCGAGTCGCCGCAGGTGCAGAGCCTGCTCGGGCCGAAGATCCAGGCCGCGTTCCTGGGCCAGCTGACTCCCGAGGAGGCCTTCACCCAGGCCGCCGAGGAAGCCCGCGCACAGATCGGCAAGTAGCACCGCCACCTCGGTGGGGCCGCCGCCATCGCCCGCGCGGCGGCCCCACCGGTCATCGACAGGAACGCCATGACACTCACCCAGGACCGCGCCTCGCGACAGCGCGACAAGCTGTCGTCGGGCGCGGCGCGACCGGGCCGGCCCCGCTCCGTCGGCGCCGCCCGGCGACGACACAACGCCATGACCGGGCTGCTGTTCGTCCTGCCGATGCTCACCCTCTTCATCGTCTTCCGGTACGTCCCGGTGCTCGGTGCGATCGGCATGTCCTTCACCGACTTCGACATCGCCGGGAACTGGGAGCCGATCGGCGCGGAGAACTACCGCCGCCTGGCCACCGACCCGCTGTTCTGGCAGAGCCTGCGCGCGACGGTGCTGTACTCGGCGATCTTCGTGCCGACGATCATCGTCGTCTCCCTCGTCGTCGCCCTGCTCCTCAACCGGCTGCTGTGGCGTCCGGGGCTGTTCCGTGGGGCGCTGTTCATCCCCTACGTGACCAGCTTCGTGATGGCCAGCATCGTGTGGGGCTGGCTGTTCAAGATCGACGGCCTCATCAACGCCTTCCTCGAGCTCTTCGGGATCGGCCCGCTCGGCTTCCTCCAGGACAGCCGCCTCGTGCTCGCCTCGCTGGCCACCGTCGCGACCTGGAAGGGCTTCGCCTACTCCATGCTCATCCTGCTCGCCGGCCTCAAGGGCATCTCGCCCGAGATCCTCGAGGCGTCGCGGATCGACGGCGCGAACCGGTGGCAGGAGTTCTGGCGTATCACCCTGCCACTGCTGAAGCCGGTGCTGCTCTTCGTCGTCGTCATCGAGACGATCATGGCGTTCCAGACCTTCGACACGGTCTACGTGATGACCGGCGGCGGGCCCGTGAACGCGAGCTACGTCCTGGTGTACATGCTCTACGACCAGGCGTTCGTCTTCCTCGACTTCGGCTACGCCGCGACGATCGGGATCGCGCTGTTCGTCATCGTGCTCGCGATCTCGCTGATCCAACGACTCGTTCTGGACAGGAGCAACAAGTGACGACCGCACCGGGCCTGGTCCGGCCCGTCCGCCCCCGCACCGCGCCGGCCGAGCCCACGGCCGCCAGGAGCCCGCGCCGCCAGATCGGCCTGATCATCACGCTGACAGTGCTGTCGCTGCTCACTCTCGCGCCGTTCGCGGTCATGATGATCGTGGCCCTCTCCCCCGCCGGCGAGCCGACGATCCCGCACCAGTGGCCCTCCCGCCTCACCTTCGAGAACCTGCAGTCGGTGTTCTCCCAGCAGGGCTTCCTGCGCTGGACGCTCAACAGCGCGATCTACGCGGTCTCCACCGTCGTTCTCATCCTGCTGACGGCGTCGATGGCCGGGTACGCGTTCGCCAAGAAGCGGTTCCCCGGCCACAACATCGTCATGTGGTCGATGCTCGCCATGCTCATGGTGCCGATGCAGGTGCTCCTCATCCCCTACTTCGTCATGATGAACAACCTCGGCGGCGTCAACACCTACTGGGGCCTCATCGTCCCGTCGCTGGCGAACGCCCAGGCGGTCTTCCTGCTGCGCCAGTTCATCGCCGAGCTGCCGGACGAGCTCTTCGAGGCCGCCACGCTCGACGGCGCCTCCGAGTGGCGGATCTACGTCCAGCTGGTGCTCCCGCTGTGCAAGCCGATCCTCGCCACGCTCGGCATCTTCGTCTTCCTGTGGCACTGGAACGACTTCATCTGGCCGCTGGTCATCACCCAGAGCGCCGAGATGCAGGTGCTCACCGTCGGGCTGGCCAGCATGCGGGGCGCGAACGTCAGCCAGGCCGAGGTGATGTCGGGCGCCGCGATCAGCGTCGTGCCCTGCCTCATCGTGTTCGCCTTCGCCCAGCGCTACCTCATCAACTCGATCGCCTCCAGCGGGCTCAAGGGGTGACCGGACGATGAGGAACATCAGGGCTGCGGCCGTCTCGGCCGCCCCGCTGGCCGCGCTCCCCGGGGCCACCCCGCAGGAGACGCTGGACGCCATGCGCCGGCACTGGCGCGACCGGCTCGACACCGTGCTGCCCGACCGGCCGGACATCATCGTGCTCCCCGAGCACTGCGACCGGCCCCGGGGCGCGACCTTCGAGCACGACTTCTACCGCGAGTACCTCGAGCTGCGCGGCGAGAGCACATTGGAGATGCTCGCCGACGTCGCACGCCGCCACCGCACGACCATCGCCTACCCCTCCCACCGGCAGGACGCGAGCGGCGCCTGGTTCAACTCCACCCAGGTGATCGACCGCGACGGCAGCGTCGCCGGGATCTACGACAAGGTCTTCCTGACCATCGGCGAGCACGAGATCAACGGGCTGCGGCACGGGCGCGAGGCCGTCGCCGTCGAGCTCGACTTCGGCCGGGTCGCCCCGGTGATCTGCTTCGACCTCAACTTCGAGGAGTTCCGCGAGCAGGTGGCGGCGCTGCGCCCGGACCTGCTGCTCTTCAGCTCCGCGTTCCACGGCGGCTACCTGCAGGAGCACTGGGCCTACACGATCGGCGCGCACATGATCGCCTCGGTCTACCCGCCCGCCGTGTCCGGGATCCTCAGCCCCACCGGCGAGCACGTCGCCCGGACGACGAACTACCGCGACGAGGTCGTCGCCAACATCAACCTCGACGCCCGTCTCATCCACATCGACCACAACCACCCGAAGTTCGCCGACATCAAGGCCGCGTACGGGCCACGGGTGCGGATCCACGACCCCGGGCTCATCGGCGTCGTGCTGCTCATCTCCGACGACGACGCCGTCACCGCGGATGACGTCATCGCCGAGTTCGAGCTCGAGCCGGTGCTCGACTACTTCGACCGGGTCCGCGCGCACCGGGACAGCGTCATCGCGCGCGCCTCGACCTAGTCGTCACGCACTTCCGCGACCGCGGAGGAACCAACAAAGGGGGACTCAATGAGGAGATTGTCCGCATTCGCGGCGACGCTCGGCCTCGCCGCCGCCGTCGTAGCGACGGCGGTGCCGAGCCACGCGGCAACAGGCACCGTCGACGAACCACCGGAGATCGTCGACCACGGGACCGTCCCGCTGACCGCGACGACGGTGGCCGGCGCAGCCGCCGGCACCATGCCGGACGGCACACCCCGCCTGTGGGCGGTGGTGAGCGGCAGCCCGGCGTACCTCGCCGAGATCGACCCGCTCGCCGGGACGGTCGAGAACACCTACCCCATGCCCGGCGCCTCGGGCGGCTGGGGCGTCGACATCAGCAGCGACGGCACCGTCTGGGCCACGTCCTACATGGACGCCTCGCTGTACTACCTCGAGCCCGGCGCGACCGAGGTGCGCAGCGACGGCCGGCCGACGCCGGAGACCAGCTTCGCCTGGCAGGTGGACACCGACGCGGACGGGGTGGCGTTCACCGGCACCTTCCAGGGCTGGGCGGACTCCCCGCTCCCGCCGGGACACCTCGCGAGCTACGACCGCACCACCGGTGAGTGGCGCGACTACGGCTCCTTCGGCGAGGGCATGAACTACGTGCGCAGCACCGCCGTCGTCGGCGACACCGCGTACGCCGGTACCGGCACCGTGGCGGGGCTGTTCGCCGTCGACATCGACTCCGGCGACGTCGCGGAGGTGCCGCTGCCCGACGGGCGCACCGACTGCACCTTCGTCTACGAGCTGGCGGCCGCCGACACGGACCTGTACGCCAAGATCGAGTGCCAGGGCGCGTACGTGGGGTACGTGTACGACACCGTCGCCGAGGAGTGGTCGGAGCCCATCGGTGCGCTGAGCAGCCAGTCGGTCGGCCAGACCGCGGACGGGCGGACCTGGTTCGTCCTCGCCGGCAACCTCGCCTACCGCACGCCGGCCGGCGAGGTCGTCGACACCGGGCACGCCTTCGGCGCCAAGGGCGTCGGGGTCACCACGGACGCCGACGGCGCCGAGTGGGTCGTCGGCATGTCGCACCGCGGCCTCGTGCACCGGTACGAGGTCGCGACCGGCGAGGCCGAGCCGGTGCCGGTGGGCCTGGACAGCACCTCGGTGAACCCGCGCGCGATGGCCGTCGGCCCCGACGGCCGGATCCACGTCGGCGGCTACCTCTCCGGCGGGTTCGCGACCTTCGACCCGGCCGCGGACTCCTGGACCTTCGAGCGTGGCCTCGGCCAGGCCGAGGGCATGGTCGCGCACGACGGTCTGCTCTACGCCGGGGTCTACCCCGGCGCGCGGCTCTACGAGATCGACACCTCGATCCCGCTCGGGGACGGCAACCCGCGCCAGGTCCTGGAGCTGCGGGAGACCACCCAGCAGGACCGGCCGTTCGGGATGGCCTCCGCCGGTGACCTCGTCGCCGTCGGGACCGTCGGCGGCTACGGCGTGCTCAAGGGCTCGCTGACGCTCTACGACCCCGAGACCGGGACCTGGGACGAGTACCACGACCTCATCACCGACCAGAGCATCATCACGCTCGAGGAGCACGACGGCGTCCTGTACGGCGGCACGAGCGTCTTCGGCGGCAACGGCATCGAGCCGACGCAGAGCGCCGGCGTCGTCTTCGCCTTCGACCTCGCCTCGCGCGAGCTGCTGTGGTCCACCCCGGTCGACGGCCTCGCCGCCACCGCGGTGACGATGGCCGACGGCGAGCTGTGGGCGGCGACCGTCGGGGACCTGCTCGTCCTCGACCCGGCGACCGGCGAGATCACCCACGAGCACGAGGTGGCGCCGTTCGACTGGGGCACCGTGCCCAACGGGCTCTGGCGCTCGGCGGACCTCGAGTTCAGCGAGGCCGACGGGTACATCTACGGCAGCGTCTTCGACCGGATCCTGCGGATCGACCCCGACACCCGCGAGGTCGACCAGCTGGAGGGCGCGAGCGGCATCAAGCTCGACCTCGCCCCGGACAACACGACGTACTGGATCGACGACAGGTCCCTGTTCTCCGCGACCTGGCCGGTCGACGCCGAGGAGCCGGAGCAGGGTGCGGCACAGGCCCTGGTGGACCTGGCCGCGGCTCTCGACGCCCACGTCGCCAACGGGGACGTCGCCGGGCCGATCGCCCACCAGCTCGCCAACGCGGTCACGCAGGCGCAGCGGCACGTCGAGGGCGACCGGACCGAGGCCGCGACGCGGGCGGTCGACCGCTTCGTCCGCCACCTGGACGAGCCCAAGCGGCCCGACACGCTGAGCGAGGCGGCCCGTGACGACCTGCGCACGCAGGCCGTGAGCATCCGCGAGCTGCTCGGCTAGAGCTGCTTCAGCGCCGCCGGCCCGGTCCCCGTCGGGGGCCGGGCCGGTGGCGTGCCGGCGCCGGGTGCGTCAGAGGTGCAGGCGGTACCGGATCCGGGGGCGCCCGGCCCGGTCGCTGCGGTCGGTGCCCTCCCGCTCGGCCATGCCGACCAGCTCGAGGCGTTCGATCACCCGTCGCGCCTCGCGGGGACGCAGGTCGAGCATCTGACCGATCTCGAGCGAGGTCAGCGGCTCGTCGCCGTGCGTCTTCAGCGCCTCGTGCAGCGACGCGAGGGTCGTCACGCTCAGCCCCGCCCGCTGCGCCAGCACCCGCGGCGGGATCGACTCGATGGTGTCCTCGGTCAGCGGCATCGCCAGCACGACCGGCGCGCCCCCCGTCCCGCTGATCACGGCCCCGACCGGGCCGAGCTCGCGCGCGCCGGCGAGCGCCGTCGCCGCCTCCCGCAGGCCCTGGTCCGCCGTCGGGGCGACCCCCAGCCCGACATGGACCTGCGCCGACAGGTCGGCGAGGCGCCCGAGCATCGGAAGCGTGGTGAAGCGCGACGTCGCGGCGAGCAGCGGCCCGTACGTGAGCAGCACGGTGTGGACCTCGCCGCTGCCGGGCAGGAGCGTGCCGCCGAGAGTCGTGACCTCCTCCTCGAGCGCGCCGGTCTCGGCCCCCTCGACCAGCCCGACGACGACGCGGGCGTCCGAGGCCATCACCGTCGACATCCCGACCAGCAGCTGACGCAGCGCCACCTGCACCGAGGTCGCGTGCGGGTAGACCAGGCGCACCTCGTGCCCGGCGTCGCCGAGCTGGGTCCGCACCCGCGGGTCGGCCGTTATGGCCACCGCTCCCCTGGTCCTGCGCGCGTGCTCGCGGTGGAGCTCGACGGTCTCCGCCTCGGAGAGCGCGTCGCGGCGCTCCGGGGCGGTGACGTCCGTCGTCGGGATGTCGAGCTCGGCGTAGAGGTCGGCGACCTCGCCTGCGTCCAGCGCATCGATGGAGGCCCGGGCGATGTCCACGCCGGCCAGGGTGAGCCGGAACATCATCTGGACGAGGGCCGCGCTCGCGTGCTCGACGTGCCCGGTCGGCATGCCGGGGAGGAGCTCCTCGACCCGCCGCCGGACGCGGCGGTCCGCGGTGAGCACGCCGTCGAGGCGGCGACCGTGCTCCTGGAGGAGGTCGTCGAGCTCGGCCGGCGAGTCGTAGGCGATGGGGACGCCCTGGACGCTGGGCTGCTCGTGGACGGCCCACATCATGCCGTCGATGAAGTCGCGGTGCCCGACGATGCCGATCCGGTGCGTCATCTGGGGCCACCCGCCTCCACCGTCGACGGGATCGAGACGAGGTACGTCGCCGCCGGGCGGCCCCCGGAGCCGTTGACGGGCTCGACCGAGCGCTCCGCGAGCCCGGCGTTGTCGAGCTGGTTGAGGATGCGCCGGGCGCTGCGGTCCTGGATCCCCAGGTGCCCGGCGAGGCCGCGGGCGGTCATCGGGTTGGTCGACCGGCCGTAGTCGAAGATGCTGCGCAGGTTGCGCACCGAGAGCCCGGCGCGCAGGGCCAGCGACTCCAGGTCGGTGTCGCCTCCTCGCTTGTCCGCCGCCCCGCCCGGCTCACTCGCGACGTGCACGAGGTGCACGCCGTGCCGGCCCATGACGACGGCGGACCGCTCGCCGAGCAGCTGGGCGCGCTTGAGCGCGCGGTCGGCCAGGCGGCTCGCCTCGGCCGCGCTGAACGCGATCCCGAACCCGATGCGCAGCCGGCCCGGCACCAGGTCGGCGTCGTCGACGAGGGGGAAGGTGGTGAACGTGCGGGTCGCGCTCTCCAGACCGCCGCGGGTGCTCACCAGCACGGTCGCCGGATTCATCGACACCCAGCCGTCGAAGTCGCCGCTGAGGGAGGCGAGGAGTCCCGGTGCGTCCGCCTCGACATGGCCGATCGCGATCTGGGCCCCCTCGGCGTCGCGCTCCTGCACCTCGACCACGAGCGCGTCGACGGCGCTGTCGATGACCTCCCGCAGCGGGCGCATGAGGACCACCGGGGTGTCGGGTGCGAGCGCCTCGGCGACGTCGGCGGCGCAGGTGACGGCGAGCTCGGCCCCCGCCGCGACCCGCTCCCGGTGGAAGGCGGCATAGTCGGCGGCGGTGAGGCCGGGCCTGAAGGGCAGGACGTCGACCGCGTCGATGTCGCGCATGTCGGCGCCGGCGTAGGCGCGGGTCACGGACGCGTCGGACATCGTGTCGATCGACACCCTGGTGATGTCCCGGCCGGCGCGCAGCGCGGTGATGAGGACCTGCTGCAGCGCGCCGGCGGTGTAGATGACGTAGGCGGCGGGCCGGTCGAGCAGCCCGGCCGCCTCGGCCTCGTGGTGGGTGTGGATGTCGGTGAAGAGCCACGCGTCGGCCGCCGGCTCGCCCTCACCGAGGTGCGCCTCGAGGGCGGCCACGGTCGGGAACCGCGACGTGCGGGTCACCCCGGTCCCGGCGTCGACCGCCGTCGCGATGATCTCGGCCACGTCACCGTGGCCGACCACACCGATGTGCACCACGCTGATCACCGTCCTTTCATCACGTTGCGCGTCACCCTATTGTTCTCCGCCGCCGCGCGGTCGGAAGCCGCACCGGCGGCGGCGTGCGGCCTCCGGCCCACGTCGGCTGCTCCTGGTCGCGCGGCGGCTCCGCGCAGCCCGCAGCCGTGAGCCTGCGGAGATCGCATCGGAGTCGCTCCTGCAGTCCGTCGCGTACCGCTCCTCGGCGTCGGGACCGCCCGGATCGGCCTCGCGCACCGCCGGGGTGCGCGAGGCCGATCCGTCACAGACTCGATGCTGACCTCAGGCGGCCGAGTCGTTCACCTCCTCGAGGAGATCCAAGATCGTGACCGCCTGCCCCCGCAGGTCCTCGGCCGCGTCGGCGTCGAGGGTGTCGGGGAGCTTCGGGTTGTCGACGTGGCGGACGAACCGCTCCATCGCGCCGACCGCGGGGCCGACCCTGTCGCCGTCGAGGTGCTTCTGCGCCTGGTCCAGGGCCTTGGCCAGCTGGTGGGCGATCGGACCGGCCACCGCTCCGGAGGCCGTGTGGTCCTGCAGCGACTCCTCGAGCGAGACCATCGCGGTGGCCGGGTCCGTGACCACGTCCTCCTCGACGACGCCGGAGTAGATGGTCCGGCCGACGACCCAGTACTTCGTCCCGTCCGGGGCGACCCGCAGCTTGCTGCCGGTCGTGGGCTCGGGCGTGACGTCCGCGAAGGTCTCGACCTCGATCCGGTAGACCGAGCTGCTGGTGGACAGGTAGAGGTGCTCGTCCGACGGGTCGTACGACAGGTCGCTGATGTGCCAGCGGCCACGCAGCGCCGTCGACTCGACGGGGTCGATCTCCCCCTCGCGCAGCACCTCGCCCGTCTCGGGGTCGATCTCGAAGACGTGCCCGACCGTGGCGCCGAACAGGCGGCCGTCGTCGCCGAAGGTCAGCGAGCCGACCCCCTTCTCGCCGGCGATAGCAACCGTCTCCCACAGCAGCTCCTCGGCCTCGACGTCCCAGGCGAACACGCGGCCGTCGTCGTCGATCGGCGTGGAGCCGTTGCCGCCGTAGATCGTCGTGCCGCCGTAGATCACGCCGTCGCGGTAGGTCAGCGAGATGACGCCGTGCTCCTCGACCGGCTGGTAGGCGGTGTAGCTGCCGTCCGTCGGGTCGACGAGGGTGAGCGCCCCCTGGCGCAGCCCGTAGCCGGCGACCGAGCCGACGGCGAGCTTGTCCTCGACCGCCACCAGCCCGAAGGGTCGGTCCTGCCCCTCGATGCGCAGGTCGACGACCTGACGCGCGTTGGTCTCCGACCACTCCTGGGTGGGGTCGTACTCGTAGACCCGGGCGCTGGGGTAGACGCCGATGTAGGCCTTGCCGTCGAGGAAGGCGAAGCTCTCGCCCTGCCCGAGCTCCGGGAACCACTCCCAGGCGCTGGCCGCCGGGTCGTAGATGCCCAGCCCGCCGCCGAAGCCGACGCTCACGTGGTAGCGGCCGTCCGGGCTCATCCCGGAGGCGCGCACGCTCTCGCCCAGCTCGCCGGTCATGCCCTCGGGCACGAAGTACTTCGACTCACCCGTCTCCAGGTTGAGCTGGCCCATGTCGCCGTTGACCGACAGGCCGATGACGGTGTCGTCACCGGTCACCGGGTCCGGTGCGATCGTGAGGAACTTGTTGACGAAGAGCCGGCCGATGTCGCGTGCCTCGAGCTCGCCGGTCACCGGGTCGAAGCGGTGCAGGACGTGGTCGGCGACGAGGTAGACGTCGCCGTCGTCGGTCGGCTGCGAGACGGTGCCGTAGTAGTTGGGGATGACGTGCTCACGCCACTCCTGGGCCACCGTGTCGTACACGTAGCCGACGTTCTTGAGCTCGCCGCAGTTGTTGAAGCGGACGTAGAGGTCGGTGCCGACCTCCTCGAGCCCGTAGACGAACTGGCAGGTGCCCAGCGACTCGGGGAACGGCACGCTCTCGAAGGCGCCGCTCGCGGTGTCGACCCGGTACAGGTGCGGGTCGGTGGAGCCGGTGCCCACGTAGAGCTCGTCGCCGACGGTCTCGGTCGAGCGGATGTAGGTGTCGGCGTCCTCGAAGGGCCCGTAGCTCTGGAACTCCTGGGCCTGCGGGTCGTAGCCGAACGCGTAGGCGGGCGCGGGCTGCTCCGGCGTCCACCCCTCGAACGTCCCGCCGTAGACGTTGCCGTCCGCACCGACGTCGAGCTCCCAGATGAAGCTGGTGCCGGGCATCGGGCGCTCGGTCCGTGTGACCTCCGTGGCGCCGTACTCGAGCGAGTAGAGGCGTCCGGCGGTGTGGCTCGCCGACCACACGGTGCCGTCCGGCGCCACCTCGGTGCCCCAGGAGCCGATCACCCCGGGCATCGGGTAGGAGGACAGCACCTCGCCCGCGAACGGGTCGATCTCGACGAGAAGTGCGTCGGGCGACTGGTTGAGCACCGCCCACGTGCGCCACTCGCCGTCGGGCATCTGGACTGTCGACGCGGACCCGACGACGACCTTCTGCGCGTCCAGCGTCTCGTGCGGCACGCCCCACTGGTCGTCCGCCGGCTCGTCCGCCTGCACGGCGGGCGGCGCCAGCACCGCCATGCCGAGCGCGGCTGCGAACGCCGCACCGGCTCGCAGCCCCTTGGTTGTTCTTACGCTGACCATCGTTCCCCCTGTCGACCTTGACTTGGCGTGCCCATCCTTACGGACAGGACCGAAAGGCGCAAGGGGCCTCGTCTGATCGGAGCGAACATGGCGTTCGACACGTCAGAGGGGTGCGGTACTCTTTTCGGCCTAGGCGCAAACCCAGACCCTGAGCACGTCAACCGGTGGTGACTGTGCACACCGTGCGGCGGGGCGCGTGCACCCGGCGAGTGGCACGCCGTGGTCGGTTGCGCGCCGCGCAGCCGGTGCACAAGGTGCCACTCAGCGGGAGAGCAGACGGCCGGTTCCGCGCGCGTTGGGCGTCCGCTCAGGTGGCGCGCACGCGCAGCGCGAGGACGAGCGCCCACGCGGCACCGGCGAGGGCGATCCCCGCCGCGGCACCGAACGCCCACGGGATGCCGACCGACTGGGCGACGACCCCCAGGAGCATCGGGCCGATGCCGAGGCCCAGGTCGATGCTCGCGCTCGCCGTCCCGGAGGCGGCCCCGCGCTCGTCCGGGCCGGCCTTCGCGAAGATCGCGGCGAACAGCGCCGGCGTGCTGAACGTGATGCCCAGCCCCATCACCGCGGCGCCGGCGACGGCACCGGCGGGCGTCGGCGACAGGGCGAGGACGAGAAGCCCGGCGGCCATCGCCGCGAGGGCGGCGGCGCCGAGGCGCAGCGGGGGGAGCCGGTCGGGCACCGTGGCGAAGGCGATGCGGCACACAACGACGACGACGCCGTAGGTCGCCAGCGGCAGGCTCGCGTTCTCCAGCCGCACGGTCTCGGCGTGCAGGGCGGCGAAGGCGAGGAACCCGCCCATGGCCACCACGGAGGCGAGGAACACGAGCCCGACCGGGACCGACGGCCGGTGGATGAGCTTCCGCTCCCCCGCCGGGGCCGGGCCGGGCGTGCGCGTCTCCCCGACCAGGACGCTCAGTCCCGCGGCCACCGCTGCGAGCAGGGCTGCTGCCCACCAGGCGGCCGTGAAGCCCGCGCCCCGCACGAGGAGCTCGCCGAGCGGCGGGCCGGCGGTCAGGCCGAGGTAGAGCCCGAGCGAGTTGTAGCTGAGGGCCTCGCCGATCCGGTCCCGCGGCGCGATGTCCATCAGCGCGGCCACGGCGGCGACGAAGAAGGCCGCCTCGGCCAGCCCCAGGACGAGCCGCAGCCCGACGACGCCGGCGAGGCTGCCCGCCAGCGGCATCAGTGCCATGCAGACGGCGCACAGCAGCGCGCCGGCCAGCAGGAGCGGGCGACGGCCCCGGGTGTCGGTCGCCCGCCCGGCGAACGGCCGGGCCACGAGCGCGACGACGGCGAAGGCCCCGAACGCCAGGCCGGCGCCGGCGGTGTCCGAGCCGAGCGGCCCGGTGACGTACAGCGGGAGGGCGTAGACGGCGACGCCCGCGGCGGCGAAGTACGCGAGCTCGGCGAGGCCGAGCAGGACGAACGGCCGCGTGAACAGGCGGGCCCTGCGCTCGGTGCGGAGGGTGTCGGTGGTGGACATGCCGTCAGGGTGGCTCCTGCGCTCGGCGCGGCGCATGGGTAGACCTACCAGTGTTCGAGCAGCCCGTGCTCCATGGCGAACAGGGCGGCGGCGGGCCGGGTGCTGACGCCGATGCGCACGTAGATGTCCTGGACGTGGTGCTCGGCGGTGCGCGGCGAGACGCCGAGCCGGTCGCCGATCTGCCTGTTGGTCAGGCCCTGCGTGACCAGCCGCAGCACCTCCACCTGCCGCTCGGTCAGGCCGGCGACGCCGGTGACCCGGGCGGGTCTGCGGTGCCCGACGGCGTGCAGGACCGCCGTCACCGCGTCGGGGTCGAGCCGTCCTTCCCGCGCGGCCGAGCGCAGGCCGGCGGCGGCGTCCGCGGCGGACAGCCCGGCCCGGTGCGGCCGGTCCTCCACCGTGGAGCGGTACCGGTCCGCCGCGGCGAGCACGCGGGCGCCCATCGACAGGTCCGCCGTGCGGAGCCCGCGGTGGTAGCCGCTCCCGTCGCTCCGCTCGTGGTGCTGGGCCGCGATCGTGGCGACGTCGGCGAGCGACGGCGAGCGCGAGAGGATCCGCTCCGTGTAGTACGGGTGCAGCCTGGCCTGGTCGCGCTCGGCGGCCGTGAGCGGCGCCCGCTTGGCCCAGATCCGGCTCGAGACGCCGATGCGGCCGAGGTCGTGGACGTGGCCGGCGATGCGGACCCGTCCGGCGTCGGGCAGGCCGATGAGCTCGGCGGCGTCCCCCGCGAGGTCCGCGACGGCGGCCGAGTGCCCGTGCAGCCAGGGACTCTTGAGGTCGACGACGTGCCCGAAGGTGCGGGCGACGCCGGCGAGGTCGCCGTCGTCGATGTAGCGGACCGGGTCGGGCTCGGCGGAAAGCGCCGCCTCGAGCGGGTCGAGGGCGGCGGGCGAGGGCGGCGTGTCACCACGGGCGGGGAGGTCGACGAGGCCCTCGAGGAGGCCGAGGTCGAAGGCGGCGACGACGTCGGGGTCGAGGTGTCTGCCGGAGCGGCGCCGGAGCTCGGCGAGCGCGTCCTCCGGCCCGGCGTGGAGGGCGAGGAGGACGGCGGTGCCCGCGACGTGCATGATCCGCGTGGTGAGCGGGACGTCCTCTCCAGCGGTGTGGGGCGGGTCCTTGCCGTCCCACCTGGCGGTGACGTGGGCGAGGGTGGTGGCGACGTCGTCCCCGAGCCCGAGGTTGCGGACGGCGTCGCGCGCCACCTCGCAGGTCGCGACCGGTGGCGTCTCGTCGCGCGCGGTCCGTGCCATGGCGAGCAGCGTCTGCGCCCGTCCCCGCCCCGAGCCGGCACTCACCCCGGGCACGAAGGTGCGCAGGACCTCGGCGGGTCGGTCGAGGTCGGTGAGGTAGCTGGCGCGGACGACCGAGATGTCGTCGCCGAACGCCGTCGCCGACTCGTAGGAGTACGCGGTGCACCCCAGGTGCTCGAGGAGCGAGGCGTACAGGACCACCCGGGCGTCGTCGTCGGAGCTGCCGACGGCGCGCGCCAGCCGGACCGCCACCACGGATCGGATGAGCGACTCGTCGAGCGGCGAGCCGGCCCCGAGGTCCATGGCGCCGGACAGCCCGCCGAGGATGCCGAGCAGCCGGATCACCCCAGCACCGTGGCACGAGCGCGCGGCCTCGGCAACGGTGCGGCGGGGCACTTCCTCGTCGGCGCCTCTCGAGCCCGACGCCGTGCGCTCTGGTGGGGTGACGCGCGGGCGTGCCGACGTGCCAGACTGACGGCTGCCGCCGACCCGCCGACGCCACGAGGAGCACCGTGCCGAAGAGTCGCAAGAGCCGTAGGAGGGGCCCGGGCCGCACGCCCCGACAGGTCACGATCCCGCGGCTTGTCGAGGAGTTCGCCGCCAGCCGGGAGGCTGCCGGCCAGGACGGCGACGACGCCTGGGTGCTGCAGCCGCTCGCCGAGCTCAAGAGGGACCTGCTCGACAGCCCCGACCCCACCGTCTGGCGGTCCGACGAGCTGGCCGAGCTCCTCCTCGACGTCGTCCCCCGCAAGATCCACCTCGACGCCGACGACCGGGACCTCCTCGTCCCGACGCTGGCGGACTTCTTCGCGTTTCTCGAGGCCGGCGGTCGATGGTCGGCGCGCTCGACGCCGCGGGCCGAGCTGGTGGCGGACCTCGCACAGCACGAGCCCGCGATCCGCGCGGCACTGGCAGACCCGGGGCGCCGCTCGATGGGCGGCAACATCATCGACTTCGCCCTCTCCCAGGGGCTCGACGTCAGCGACGACGCCAGCCTCGGCAAAGTCATGGAGATGTTCAACGCGCTCAGCTACGAGGAGCGGGCCGCGGTCACCGAGACCGGCCGTCTGCCCGGCGCCGCCGCGCCGGGCGGCACCGGCGCGGGCGGGGACCACGCCGGTGCCGCGTTCGGCCTCGCTCCGGACGGCAGGCCCCGGCTCTCCGTCGTCCCGGATCTCGACGAGCCCGACTGGCCGGAAGGGGAGGACCCGGACGACGTCGAGCTGGCCGACATCTGGCCGGGCTTCCTCGGCGACCCCCTCGACCCCGACTACGAGCCCCCGGCGCTGTCGGCCTCGGAGCAGGCCGCGGCCCTGGCCGGCACCGAGCTGGTCCGACGCGCCGACCTGCTGCTCGACTGGCTCGGGACCGGCAAGAAGGTCACGAGCACCGGTGCGCTGCGGCAGGCCGACACCGCCGAGGTCGTCCGGCTGCTGGGGCTCGACCCGCCGCCGGTACGGTCGATGTGGGACGTGCCCGAGCTGACCCTCCTGTGGGCTGCGCTGATCACGGGCGGCTTCGTCGACGTCGGGCGGACCACCGTCCGTCCCGCGACGGAGGCTGCGCCGTGGGAGCCTCACGGAGGGCTGGCCGACCGGCGCGTCGAGGCGGGAACGGTGCTCCTCACCGCCGCGCTCACGGCGTTCCTCGCGCTGCAGGAGGACGGCACGACGATGGCCCACATGGCACCGATGACGTTCCTCGCGCTGACCAAGGCGACGCAGCCCGGCGGCGTCCACCTCGCCCCCGACGGTCACGACGACGACGTCCTCGCTCTGCTCGTGCACGCCGACCTCGTCGCCCTTGCGGCCGCCGGAGTGCTGAGCGTGAGCGACGACCGGTACACCCTCGTGCCGCAGCTGCTCCCGATGCTCGACGTCGTCATGCACCAGGTGTTGGAGTCGCTCGCTGCGCGCTGAGTACGCACAGACGGCGGGAGATCAGCCAGGGACGCCGGCCAGCTCCGCGAGACTGGCGAGCCCCGGGCCGGCGTGGGCAGCCATCCGGCTGAGCGACTCGTCGAGGCCGGGCGTGCGCTCCTCCGGGATGCGCGCCGGGTTGAGGGCGACGCCGTCGGCCCAGGCCTTGACGTCCGGCGCGGACCCGAACGACCTCGCAGCCCGGGCGCCGAGGACGGTCATCCTCGCCCAGCCGGCCAGCGTGTCCGGCAGGGGCGTCGGCGGGCACAGCTCGTTCTTCTCCGCGTCGTCGGCGCGCGTCGCCTCGACGTAGCCCGCGAGCGCCGCACCGAAGCAGGGGAACCCCGCGCGGATCGGCTGCAGCGTGATCGCCGTCGGCCCCCAGAGCGGCACCAGCGGCGGGTACTTCAGGCCGGACGCGGCGCAGTGCACGACCAACGCGTCCCGCGCGATCTCGACCTCTCCGCCGTCGAGAGTGAGGCGCCCCGGCTCCACGAGCCGGACGTACCCGAGGCGGACAACGTCCTGGATGGTGCGCAGCTGCTCCAGCTCCCAGGTGGCGAGGGTGGGCGTCTTCGCCATCGTGGGCATGACCGCCCGGTCGATGCGCAGCAGGACGCCGGCCTCCTCGAGCCGGAGGAACAGGTCCTCCAGCGAGTCCGCCGACTCCGCCGCCGCCATGACGTCGGACACCATCCCGATGAAGACGGCCGGGTCCGGCTGGACCATCGCGCGGTTGAGCATCCATGGGTCGCGGGGGCGCACCCAGCAGATCGCGTCGGGGTCCACTCCCCGGGCGAGCAGCCAGATGCAGGCGTCGGTGGCGGTCTTGCCGGACCCGACGACGACGTACCGGCTCGGCGCCTCGGCAACCTGGGCGAGGTCGTTGACCGGGATCACCCGCGCGCCGTCGGCGACGTCGAACGGCGGGGGTGTCGTCGCCGGGATGTCGGGTGCGAGGTAGTGGGCGTCGACGATCCGGCAGCCCGGCCCCACGGTCAGGCGCCGGCCGGAGACCCGCGAGACAACCTCGCCGTGCGCGTACTCGCAGCTGGGGTAGAGCTCGACCTTGCCCGAGGCGACCAGCCGGTCGGCGAGCACGCGACCGTAGTAGGCGCAGATCGCGGGGGCGGTGGCCCGCTCGGCCAGGCCGGCCTCGGGGCCGCGCTCCTGCACGCGGCCGCCGCCGAGCAGCGTGGAGGCGACCCCGTAGAACGCGGACGCCTGGTGCAGACGCACGAAGGGGTAGGCGTCGAGCCAGTGCCCGCCGGGGCCGTGCCGGCGGTCGACCATGGCCACCCGCACGTCGGCGTGGTCGATCAGCGCGTCGGTGAACGCCATGCCGGTGGCGCCAGCACCCACGACGAGATAGTCCGCGTCGACGGTGACCGTCACAGGTCAACGGAAGCACTCCGGCCCTGCCGTGTCCAGGTGCGACGACCCTCCGCGCGGCCGCGGGCGATCTCCGCTCGGCCGCACGTCACCCACTGTTCTTCTGAACTTCTTTCCGGGTACGCCGGTCTCGTAATTCGCCGTCACCTTCGCACGCTTCACTGCCGGTGTCGCCAGCCGCGACACCGAGTCGGACCCGGTCCGACACTCCTGACGAAAGGAACGCCCATGCGCGTCCGCGCCCTCCCCGCCGCAGGACTCCTCACCATCGGAGCCGTCGCCCTCGCCGGCTGCTCGAGCGCCTCTTCCGGCGAGCCCGCGTCCACGGCCGTCGCCGGGTCCGCCATCACCTTCGCCACGACACCGCTGGGCGACGACCCGACGGCGCAGAACCCGGTCGAGGCGTTCGCCGACCTCATCTCGGCGGAGACCGGCCGCGAGGTCGAGATCGTCGACGTGCCCGACTACACGGCCGTCGTCGAGGCGATCCGCAACCACCACGTCGACATCGGCTTCATGAGCGGCTTCCCGTCGGCGCTCGCCGTCAACACCGGCGAGGTCGACGCGCTCGTCGCGTGGCCGGGCAACGACGACCCCGTCTCGACCTGCCTGGTCCTCGCCGACTCGCCGCTGCAGGCGCTGACGGACATCACCCCCGAGACGGTCGTCGCGTTCGCCGACCCGGCCTCGAGCTCGGGCTACTTCATGCCTGTCGCGACGCTGCACGAGGCCGGCCTGGAGAAGGACGTCGACTACACGTCGCTGTTCTCGGGCGGCCACGACATGAGCTTCATCGCACTGCAGGAGGGACAGGTCGACGTCGCCTGCACGTCCACGATCTTCCCGCAGATGGCCGGGATGGGAGACCCGATGTTCCCGTTCGAGGAGGGCGAGACCCGATCCATTGGCGAGAGCGCGTCGATGCCCGTGGCCGTGACGGTCCTCGCCGACCAGGACATCGCCGACGACAAGCGCGAGCTGCTGCTCGAGGCGCTGCCTGAGGTGTTCGTCGACGAGAACGCCGAGGCGCTCGGCGTGATGATGGAGGCGATGCAGGGCACCGAGCCGATCCTCGAGCCCTCGTCGGACATCTTCCAGCCGTTCGTCGACATCGCGGCCGTGGCCGACGTCGACATCTCGGACCTCGGCTGAGTGCGGCGGATGACCAGCATGACCACTCCCGCGACCCGGGCCCACCCGGTCGGGAGCTCCGCTCGAGCCGCCGCCGCGGCCACGACGGCGACCGCGCCCACCACGACCGCCACGGCCACGACCACGGCCATGGCCACCGGAACGCCCGTGGGCCCCGCCGTCGGGCCGCCCCGGCTGCCGCTCGTGTCGGTACGGGACCTCAGCGTCGCCTACGACGACGGGCCCGTCGTGCTCGACGGCGTCGACCTCGACCTCTTCCCGGGCGAGATGGTCGCCCTGCTGGGCTCCTCCGGGTCCGGCAAGTCGACGCTCATGAAGAGCCTCACCGGCTTCGCACCGATCACCGGCGGCTCGGCACGCGTCGTCGGGTACGACCTGACGAACCTGCGGCGCGGCCAGCTGCGCGACGTGCGCGCGTCGGTCGGGCAGGTCTTCCAGCAGTTCAACCTCGTCGGCCGGCTCAGCGTCCTCACCAACGTGCTGACGGGCGCCCTGCACGACGCCGGCCCCGTCAACCTCGTGGGCGGCTTCTCCGGCGTGCACCGCAGGCGGGCCATGGAGCTGCTCGACCGGGTCGGCATCGCGCACAAGGCCACCGCCCAGGCCCGTACGCTGTCCGGCGGCCAGCAGCAGCGCGTCGCGATCGCGCGTGCACTGATGCAACGGCCGAAGCTCATCCTCGCCGACGAGCCCGTGGCGTCGCTGGACCCGAGGATGTCGCACGACGTCCTCGACCTGCTGCACGAGATCGCCCGCGAGGACGGCATCCCGGTGCTGGTGAGCCTGCACGTCATGACGCTCGCGCTCGAGCACTCCGACCGCATCGAGGGCATGCGCCACGGCCGGATGGTCGTCTCGGCTCCAACCGCGCGGGTGGATACGACCGACCTCGCCGCGATCTATGACGACGAGGGGGCGGACGGCGATGTCGACGCTGCTTGAGACAGCCCGCACCGGCACGCGCGGCAACAAGGCCGCGCCGGCGCCGCAGCTCGACCCCCGCGAGCGCGAGCGCCTGGAACGCGCGTTCACCGTGCCTCGCGCCCGGTTCCTCCTCGGCCTCCCGGTGGTCGTCGTGCTGCTCCTGTGGTCGTTCGTCGGCGCCGAGTTCAACGTGGCCAAGCTTGGTGAGGGGGCTGTGAACATGGGCGAGTTCCTCTCGCGCCTGTTCCCGCCGACCTGGGACAAGCTCGGCACGATCGTCGAGCTGCTGATCGAGACGCTGCAGATGGCCATCGTCGGGACGGCCCTCGGCGCGGTGCTCTCGCTCGTCGTCGCGTTCGGCGCGGCGTCGAACATCGCCCCGCGGTGGCTGTACTACCCCACGCGCTGGACGATGAACGTCATCCGGTCGCTGCCCGACCTCGTGTTCGCGCTCATGTTCGTCTCGGCCGTGGGGCTCGGCCCGTTCGCGGGCATCCTGGCGATGACCATCGGTTCGATCGGTTCGATCGGCAAGATCTTCGCCGAGGCCATGGAAGCGGTCGACGCCGGCCCCGTGACCGCCGTGCAGGCGGTCGGCGGCTCGAAGCGCCAGGTCATCCAGTACGGCGTCCTGCCGCAGTCCGCCCCGATGCTCGTCTCCTACACGCTCCTGCTCTTCGAGGGGAACGTGCGCGGCGCGACCATCCTCGGCATGGTCGGTGCCGGCGGCATCGGTCTGGAGCTCACCACCGCCATGAAGATGTACGACTACGGCCACCTCAGCGCCATCGTCATCTGCATCATCGTGCTCGTCACGGTCATCGACCAGGCCAGCGCCGTCATCCGAAGGAAGATCACATGACCGCCGTCATCGACCCCACCGTCCCGCTCACCGCCCCTGTCAACCTCCGTGACCTCGGCGGCATCGAGGTCGCCGGCGGCACGCTGCGCGCGGGAGTCGCCATCCGCGCCGACGATCTCACGACCGTCACCGAGGAGGTCGCCGACCAGCTCGTCGCCGGTGGGCTGCGCGCGGTGGTCGACCTGCGCTCGACCGCCGAGCTCGACCTCACGGGCCGCGGCCCGCTCGGGACGAGGGCGGCGGTCACGTACCACCACGTGCCGTTCCTCGCCGACATCGGCGCCGCGGCCGACATCGACGCCCTGGACCAGCACGCGTTCGGTCACATGTACCTGCGGATGTACGAGAGGGCGTCGGCCCAGATCGTGACGGCGCTGGCGGTCATCGCGCACGCTCCCGGCGCCGTGGCCTTCCACTGCGCCGCAGGCCAGGACCGTACCGGCGTGCTCGCCGCGTCGCTGCTGCTCGCGCTGGGCGCGAACCGCGAGGCGATCGTGGCCGACTACGCCCGCACCGGGCCGAACTCGGCGGCGATCATGGCACGCATCGGGCCGATGATGACTCCCCTCCTGCGTCGGTTCGGGTTCGACCTGGACGACGCAGCACGCGCCGCCCTGCGCGAGGAGTTCTCGGACGCACCGATGCGCGAGTTCCTCGACGGCCTCGTCGAGCGTCACGGCGACCCGCTCGCACCGCTGCACGACGCCGGGCTCACGGAGGGACTCATCTCCCGCCTGCGTGAGCGGGCGCTCGGAGAATGACGACCCTCGAGCACCCGGTCCGGGCCGCGGCTGATCCCCGCGGCCCGGGCCGTCCGCGGGCCGTGGGCCATGACGGCCGGATCGTCGACGCCGCGATCGAGCTGCTCGAGCGCGGGGAGGAGATCACCGTCCGGCGGGTCGTCGAGCTGAGCGGCGTGAGCCGTGCTGCGATCTACCGGCGCTGGCCGAGCATGACCGACCTCGTCGCAGCGGCCCTCGACCAGGGGCGTGAGCCCTACGACATCCCGCTCGAGGGTGACCTGCTGGAGAACGTGCTCGCCGCCTTCACCTCGTCCACGCAGACGACGGGCGCGACCTACCCCGAGGGTCGCTTCCGCCTACGGCTCCGGCTCGCGATGACGGATCGCAAGCTCGCTCAGGCGTACTGGCGCTCGCACGTGGCCCGGCGCCGTGCCGGACTGGTCGCGCTGCTGCGAGCGGGGATCGACCGGGGCGAGCTCCGCGACGACCTCGACCTCGACGCGTGCATCGACCTGATGACGGGGGTCTTCTACTACCAGTTCGTCGTGCGCGGCGTGTCCTTCGAGGATCCGGACGCCATGGCGCGCTGCGCCGACGCCATCCGCGTCGCCTGGCGAGGGATGAGCACGTCCTGAGGCAGTCGACGGCTCGAAGGTGGCCGTTGCGGATGCGAACATGCTGAACGACCAGAACCGGATGCGGTGCCCGCGGCCAGGTGGACGTCTTCTGTGAGCGATCCGCCCCGATCAGGCTCCCCAGCCGCCACCGTCGGTGCCGGGCGGGCCGCCGGGCACTGATCCGCCCCGATCAGGCTCCCCGGCCGCCATGGTCGGTGCCGGGCGGGCCGCTGAGCACGGTGGGGACGAACTCGAGCAGCTGCAGCCGGCCGTCGAACGTGCGGCTGCCGACCATCTCGAGGGCGACGTCGGGGTAGCCGTCGTAGATCCGCTCCCGGCCGGTGCTGCCGGTGATCACTGGGAAGACCACCACCCGGAACCGGTCAACCAGGCCGGCCCCGAGCAGGGACCGGCACAGGCTGAGGCTGCCGAGAGTGCGCAACGGCGTGGTGCCGTCGCGCTTCATCTCGCGCACGACCTCGACGGCGTCCTGATTCACCAGTCTCGTGTTGGCCCACCACAGCGGCTCCTCGAGCGTCGAGGAGAAGACGACCTTGGGCATCTCTGCGATCTGCTTGAAACCCGGGTCGTCCGGCATCTCGGCCGCGAACCCTGACATCAACCGGTACGTGTTCGCCCCCATCAGGGTCGTGTGCTCGTGCTCGGACGGCTCGTCGAGCCACGCGAGGTACTCGGGTCCCTCGAGTCCCCAGAACCCGGGCCAGCCCTCCGCGGCCGCGTAGCCGTCCAGGGAGGTGATGCAGTCGATCATCAGCTCGGACATCGTTGTTCCTTCCAGGGTCGTTGCCGTGGCACACCATGTGGTCCTCACGCCCGCCTGACCAGGGGTACCGGAGATCAGGCGCTGAGAGCCTTGCGTCGCACTGCGGAGAGGTCCCGCTCGAGCCGGTCCAAAGCACTCCGCAGATCGTCCGTCGGCGCGAGCGACTGCAGCAGCAGCTGGCGCGCAACGGTCGAGACCGGAAGGCCGCGGTCCTGAGCCAGTGCAGTGAGCTCACCGAGCTCGTCCTCGTTGAGCCGGATCTGCAGGGTCTTGGCACGGACGTGGCCGCGAGTCACCGTCACGTCGGTCCGACCGGACGCAATCTGGTCAGCCTCCGCTGCTTCAGCTTCCGCACCCTCGGCGTCGAGGAGGTCCTTGATGTCACTGATCGCAATGTCCTTCCTGGTAGATCCCCCTGTCCCGCGAGTTCGATCGCCAGGCGTTGAACAAGAGCGGTCCTCTGATCGCCCTGGGGTTCCCGGGCTCTGGTCGGGCAGTAGGTAGGTAGATCGGACGTCGCTCAGTGGGTTGGGCGCACCACGCCCGCATGCCCTGAGGTCTCACGCAGTCGGTCGAGCGTCATTGGTGAGAGATCGATGCGACTGGCGCACCGTTCCCTCACCGATCGTTGGACTCCGCGTCCACGAACGCTAGTACCCCGGAGGCCTCACGCAGTCGGTCGAGCGTCATTGGTGAGAGATCGATGCGACTGGCGCACCGCTTCTTCACCGATCGTTGGACTCCGCGTCCACGAGTGCCAGAACCCCGGGGATCTCACACAGTCGGTCGAGCATCATTGGTGAGAGATCGATGCGACTGGCGCACCGTTTCCTCACCGATCTCCGGGCTCCTCGTCCGCGAGGGCGAGGACTGCCCGCGCCTGCTCGACCATGGCGACGTCGAGGAAGGTGCCGTCCGCCAGGGCGATCGCGCCGACCCCGTCGGTACGAGCTGCGCCGACCCGTTCGACGACGGACCGCGCGCGTGCGACCTCCTCGTCGCTCGGCCGGAAGGCCGCGCGGATCGGTGCCAGCTGGGCCGGGTGGATCGCGGAGCGACCGAGGAAGCCGAGGGCCTTGCCGGCCCGGCAGGACTCGACCAGGCCGGCCTCGTCACGGACGTTGGTGAACGCCGACATCGCCGGCGAGGGCAGCCCGGCCGCCCGGGCCGCGTTGACGACCCGGCCCCGCAGCCAGGCCAGCCCGGCGTCGTCGCTCACCCGCAGGTCCGAGCGCAGGTCCGCCTCGCCGAGCCCGAGCGACGCCACCTGCTCGGACGCCGTCGCGATCTCGAAGGCCCGCTCGACACCGAGTGCCGACTCGATCAGCAGGTGCAGCGCCCGCCCCGGGAGCCGGCCGGCCAGGAGGGCGACCTCTTCGGCGGACTCGACCTTCGGCACCCGGGCCGCGACCGCGGCCGGCAGCGCCGCCAGCGCGGCGACGTCGTCGTCGTGCCAGGGCGTGGCCCGGTGGTTGATCCGCACCTGGACAGGCCGGTCGACGTCCGCAAGCAGCCGGGACACCTCCGTGCGGGCAGAGTCCTTGCGCGCGGGGGCGACGGCGTCCTCGAGGTCCACGATCACCACGTCGGCCTCGGACGCGAGCGCCTTGACGACCCGGTCCGGCCGGTCGCCCGGCACGTACAGCAGCGTGATGACCGGGCGGGTCATCGTGCGCCCCGGTGCGCCCGCAATGATGTGCCCCGGTGTGCCCGCGACGAGCGGCGGCGTCGTGGCGTCAGGGTGTCTACCCGCGCGCCGACCGAGCGGCTCATACCGCACCTTCGTCGCGCAGAGTGGCCACACGCTCCGGCGTGAACCCGAGCTCGCCGAGCACCTCGTCCGTGTCGGCGCCGTGCGGACGGCCGGTGAAGGCGATGACGCCGTCGTTGCCGGAGAGCCGGAACAGCGGCCCCTGCATGCGCATCTCCCCCAGCTCGGGGTCCTCGATCTCGTGGATGGTCCCGATCGCCTGGAACTGCGGGTCGTCGACGATGTCCTGGGCGTCGTAGACCGGCGCCACCGCGGCTTGCGCCTCCTCGAACGCGGCGACGACCTCGTCCCGGCTGCGCTCGGCTATCCAGCCGCCCACCGCCTCGTCGATGACGTCGGCGTGCTGGGCGCGCAGGTGGCCGTGCGCGAACCACGGCTCCTCGATGAGGTCTGGGCGGCCGACGAGCCGCATGATCCGCTCGGCGATCGACTGCGCCGAGGACGACACCGCGACCCACTGCCCGTCCTTGGTGCGGTAGGTGTTGCGCGGGGCGTTGTTGCCCGACCGGTTGCCGGTGCGCGGCTGGACGGTGCGGGTCTGGTCCCAGCGGGTGATCTGGGGGCCGAGCATGCCCAGGATCGGCTCGATGATCGACACGTCCACGACCTGACCGCGTCCGGTCGCCTGCCGGGCGTGCAGCGCCGTCATGATGGCGTACGCCGTGGCCAGGGACGCGATGCCGTCGGCGAGCCCGAACGGTGGCAGGGTCGGCGGGCCGTCGGCCTCGCCGGTCATGGCGGCGAACCCGCTCATCGCCTCGGCGAGGGTGCCGAAGCCGGGGCGGGTGCGGTAGGGACCGAGCTGACCGAAGCCGGACACCCGGGCGAGGATCAGGCCGGGGTTGGCGGCGGAGAGCTCGTCGTAGCCGAGTCCCCAGCGTTCGAGCGTGCCGGGGCGGAAGTTCTCGATGACGACGTCGGCGGTCTCGGCGAGCCTGAGGAAGACCTCGCGGCCGCCGTCGGAGCCGAGGTCGACCGTGACGGCGCGCTTGTTGCGGCCGAGGGTCTTCCACCACAGGTTCACGCCGTCCTTGGCGACGCCGTGCCCGCGCGAGGGGTCCGGCCTGGCCGGGTGCTCGACCTTGATGACGTCGGCGCCCATGTCGCCCAGGTGCATGGCGGCGAGCGGGCCGGCGAACAGGGTGGAGGCGTCGACCACCCGCAGGCCGGCGAGCGCGCCGTCGGACCTCTCCCGCGAGACGCTCACCGCTCTCCCCCCAGGGTCCACGCGCACCGGAAGCCGATGCTCGAGCTGCGGGCCAGACCCAGGCCGGGCACGAGCAGCTTGGCGGTGAACTCCGGGCCGCGCACGCCGCCGTCGAAGTACCACTCCGAGCCCTCGCACTGATGCGCGCTGCCGCCCTTGAGCATCGCGAACCGGGTCCGGCCGTCGCTGTGCTCGGACTCGGTCCAGTTCCACACGGCGGGCTCGCCGCGGCGCAGGCCCTGCTCGCCGGCGAGCTGCCACTCGTCCTCCGTGGGCAGGCGACCGCCGCGCCAGGCGCAGTAGGCGCGGGCGTCGTCGAGGTCGACGAAGGTGACCGGCTCGTCCTCGTGCCCGGCGGGCGGGCGGCCGCCGGCCCAGTGGGCGAGGAACCTGTGCGGGTGGGCGGGCGCGTAGCCGGTGGCGTCCAGGAACTCGGCGAACTCGGCGTTGGTCGCCTCGGTGGCGGCGACGGCGACCGGGCGCTCGAGGACGCCGTCGCGCTGGAGGGTGCGGGCGTCGTGCAGGCGCGGGACGAGCGGCTTCCACTCGTCGACGTACGGCGCGCCCTGGTACATGCCGGTCTCGCGGGCGCGGTGACGCACGGTCAGCACGTACTCCCCCGCCGGGACGACGACGGCGTCCGCGGGGACTCCCTCGGCCGGCACGGACGGCGCCGGGGCCGGGCCGAGCCGCCGGGCGAGGCGGTGCGGGAAGCGGGCGTCGTCGTCGTGCTCGAGGTCGGCGAGCCGGGCACGCAGCTCCGGCAGCCAGTGGGGCTCGGACGCACCGGGGGCGAGCTGGAGCGCGGCGCCGACGCTGCGTGCCGGCACGGCGACCGCCCCGGTGTCGGCGTCGGTGAAGAGGTCGAGGACGGCGCCGCCGCCGTGACCGGCCAGCGGCACGACGCCGGACCAGTCGCTCGCGCCGCGGCTGACCAGGGTCCACAGGGTGACGCCGTCCCGGGAGAACGTCGAGGCGTAGACGCCGGCGGCGTGCGCGTCGGCCGAGATCTCGACGAGCGGGGTCCACTCCCCCTCGAGCAGCAGGTCGCCGGCGGCGCGCTGGACGACGACCATGCGCGTGAGGGTGGCGGCGTCGCGCGGGTTCCACCCGACCCAGACGCCGAACACGACCTCCCAGACCATGACGCCGACGCCGTTGAGCCAGGCAGACTGCAGCTCATCGGAGTGGTCGCGGTGCCAGCGGCGGATGTGGTGCTGCATGTGGCGGCGCTCGTACCAGTGGGCGCGCAGCACGCCGGGCACCTCGCTGTCGGCGAAGAACTGCGCCCAGGAGGTGTTGTGGTCGACGATCCGCTCGACGGCGAGCTTGGACTCGCCCTCCAGGACGATGCCGGGCCGGGCCCGCTCGAGCGACTCGACGAGCTCAGGGTCGGCCTTCTTGAGGGTGTCGAGGAAGACGCCGTCGGCCTGCAGCTCCCGCACGACGGCGGCGAGCTCGGTGACGTCGTCCTCGCCGCGGCGGGTGCCGGTGTCCCAGGGGTTGTAGTCGACGAAGACGTGCAGCCCCGCGGCGTGCAGGTCCTCGACCAGCCCGGTCAGGCCGGGGACGTCCCGGTAGAAGTCCCACTGGTTGCGGTCGTCGATACCGATGACCGGGTAGGCGTGCCAGAGCACGACGGCGTCGAGCCCGCCGAACCGCTCACGGGCGTCCGCGACGAACCGCTCCGGGGTGAAGCGGTGCTCCTCGAAGGAGTACAGCAACTCGTCCCAGAGCCACACCTGGGCGACGGTGAAGCAGCTCGCCGCCCACCGGGCGTTCGGGCGCTCGTAGGCGGCGCCGTCGTAGGCGTGCCGGTCGCGGGCATCCTCGCGCCAGGCCTGCAGGCGTCTCCGCCATGCCGGCCAGTCGGCCGGGTCGTCCGGTGCGGCGAAGATCTTCGCCTCGTCCAGGGCGGCGAGGTCGACGTCGTCGCCGAGCGGGACGGCGGTTGGCATGTCGATGGGACGCGGGACGAGCGGGTCGAAGCTGTAGGTCACGCCGGCTCCTTCGCGAGGTCGGCGGTCTCCTCCGCGGTGGGCACCGCCGCCTGGGCGCCGGGCTTCGTCACGGCCAGCGCCGCGGCGGCGGAGGCGAGGCGGGCGGCATCGGCCAGGCCGGCGCCACCGGCCAGCGCCGCGGCGAGGACGCCGCAGAACGTGTCGCCGGCGCCGGTGGTGTCCACGGCCGTGACCTTCGGGGCGGGCACGGTGACGGGGTCGGCGCCGCGCTCGGCGACCAGCGCCCCGTCCCCGCCGAGGGTGATGACGACGGCCGGGACCTTCTCCAGCAGCGCCGTCGCCAGGTCCTCGGGGCCGACGGCGGCCCGCTCGCCCGTGCCGGCGGCGGCCGCGGCGTCGTTGGAGCCGAGCGCCCCGGCGGCGGGGGCCAGGTCCCGGGCCTCGTGCTCGTTGACGACGAGCAGGTCGAGCTCGGCCCACACCTCCGGCGGCAGCTCGCGCGAGGGGGCGGCGTTGAGGACGAAGCGGGCGCCGTCCCGGCGGGCACGGGCGGCGGCGACGACGGTCTCCAGCGGGATCTCCAGCTGGACGAGGACCACGTCCGCCTGCGCGAGGCGCGCCGCGGCGGCGTCGTCGACGGCGACCTCGGAGTTGGCCCCGGGCGCGACGATGATGGCGTTCTCGCCGTCGTCGGTGATCCAGATCAGGGCGGTGCCGGTGGCCTCGTCGCTGAGGGCGACCAGGTCCTCGTGCACGCCGGCGCCGGTGAGCGACTCGAGCAGCAGGTCGGCGGCGCCGTCGCGGCCGAGCGCCCCGAGGAACCAGGTGTCGGCGCCGCCGGCGCGCGCGGCGGCCACCGCTTGGTTGGCGCCCTTGCCGCCGGGGCTGCGGCGCAGCCTCCCGCCGAGGACCGTCTCTCCCGGGCCGGGGTGGCGCGGGACGTCGACCACCAGGTCGACGTTCGCGCTGCCGACCACCACCACGGTGCCGCTCATGCTGCTCCCTCCTGGGTCTGGAGGCGCAGCGTGCGCCGCGCCAGCTCGTCGATGCTGCGGACGTCCCCGCCGGGCAGGGACGTGGCGATCGTGCCCCGGATCGGGCTGGTCCACCGCTCGCCGATCCCGTCGGTGCCGAGCAGCGCGCCCAGCACCGACCCGACGGTGGCGCCGGCGGAGTCGGTGTCCCACCCGGCGGTGACGGCGATCGCCACGGACTGCCCGAAGTCCCCGCCGCCCCGGGTCAGCGCGTAGGCGATGACCGCGGCGTTGTTGAGGACGTGCACCCAGTGCAGGTGCCCGTAGTCGGCGTGCAGGGCGTCGAGCCCGTCGGCGACGTCCCCGCCGGCGCGACCCAGCTCGCGGCCCCGGCGCACCGCCGTGGCGAGCCGGCTCTCCGGCGGCACGACGGCGTCCGCCGCGTCGAGGACCTGCTCGACGTCGTCGCAGACCGTCGCGGCCGAGCACAGGGCGGCGGCCCACATGGCGCCGTAGGTGCCGTTGCGGGTGTGCGAGAGGCGCGCGTCCGTCCACGCCAGCCGGGCGGCGGCGTGCACGTCGCCGGGGCGGACCCAGCCGAAGACGTCGGTGCGGATCAGGGCGCCGATCCACTCGCGGAACGGGTTGAGGTGGGTCGCGGTCTCCGGCACGGGCCGGGCGTCGAGGATGTTGCGGTAGGCGGCGCGCTCGGCGGTGAAGACCCGCCCGGCGGGCAGGTTGTCCAGCCATGCCTTGGCGACGTCCTCGGTGGTGGGCTCCGCGTGCTGCTCGAGGAGGTCCAGCGCCAGGAGCGGGTAGTTGAGGTCGTCGTCCTCGGGCATCCCGGCGATGTTCTCCTCCAGCGAGGTCGGGGCGCTGCGCCGGTTCCACGGCCAGCGCGCCGCGACGTCCTCCGGCAGGCCGACGGCGGTGAAGTAGGTCCGCAGCGGCCACCGACCGGTGGCCCGCAGGATCTCCTCGATGCCCTGGCGCGGGATCTTCTCCACGGGCTTGCCGAGCAGGCAGCCGGCGGCGCGGCCCGTCCAGGCGCCGTGGACGCGGCGCTCGGCGTCCCGCGGTTCTGGCAGCCGCGGAGAGGGTGGGAGGAGGGCCTCGATGGCGTCCCAGTCGTCCGGCTCGTGCGCGGCGGGCGCCCCGGGCCGGGCGGCGAGCTCGGCGAGGAGGTCACGGGCGAGGGCGCGCAGCTCCGGCGTCGCCGGCGTGGCCGACGCGCCCGAGGCGGCGGGGACGACGTCGCCGCCCGCGTCCTGCCAGCGGCGGGCGACGTCCGCGGTGTCCTTGCCCTCGGCGGCGGACTGGACGAGCTCGTGGGCGAGCAGGTCCTCGGGCTGGGCCCACGTCAGCCTCACGCCGGCTCCTCCTCCCGGACGGTGAGGTCCTCCAGCGCCGTGAGGCGGGCGCGCGTGCGGTCGCGGTCGCGGGCGGCGATGTCCAGCGCCACCTGCCCCATGAGGCGGCCGGTCTCGCGGATGTCCATCTGGCTGGCGGTCTCGATCTCGTCGAGCCACTCGGCGGGAACCGACTCGGGGCCGCCGAGCCCGGCGCACACCGCGCCGGCCATGACGGCGATGGAGTCGGCGTCGCGGCCGTAGTTGACGGCGCCGAGCACGGCGCCGCGGAAGTCGCCGCGGTGCCCGAGGACGAACCCCAGGGCGGCGGGCAGCTCCTCGATGGCCTTGGTGCGCGAGGGGCGCCGGGCGTCCATGGACATCTGCCGGTACTCGGGCCCGACGGAGTCGAAGGGGGCGACGGCGTCGCGGACGACGCGCGCGAGCTCGCGCTCGTCGTCGTCCGTGGCGGGCACCGCGCGGCCGGCGACCGCCTCGACCACGGCGACCAGCGCCGCCCGGGTGCCGTCGTGGGCGACGTCCAGGGCCGCCGTCGTGACGTCGTCGACCGTCGCCCCGGGCGCGACGGCGGCGGCGACCATGGCGGCGAAGACCCCGGCGGCCTCGCGGCCGTAGCTGGACTGGTGGGCCCCGGCGACGTCGATGGCCTCGGCGTAGGCGCCGCGGGGGTCGCCGGGGTTCGCCAGGCCGACGGGTGCCATGTACATGGCGGCGCCGCAGTTGACGATGTTGCCGACGCCCGCCTCGCGGGGGTCGACGTGGCCGTAGTGCAGGCGGGCCACGAGCCACTTCTCGGCGAGGAAGACCCGCTGGAGCAGCAGGGCCGTGGACTCCAGCTCGGGGATCCAGCGCGGCTCGCCGATCATGAGCGGCACGAGGTCCTCGGCGACGGCGTACGCGTCGAGGTGGTCGCGGCGCGTGGCGTAGACCTCCACCAGGGCGCGGGTCATGAGGGTGTCGTCGGTGATGTGCCCGTCGCCCTTGTGGTACGGCGCGATGGGGCGCGCGTCGCGCCAGTTCTCGTACCAGGGTCCGACGATCCCGGTGACCCGGCCGCCGTGGCGCTCCTCGATCTGCTCGGGGGTCCAGCCCTCGATGGCGCCGCCCAGCGCGTCGCCCACGGCGGCGCCGGTGATGACGGCCACCGCGCGGTCTTCCAGCCAGCTCACGTCTGTCGCTCCTCAGTTGCGGGGGCGGTGGAGGTGCACCACCGCTCGGTGCGGCGCCGCGGCCGGCCGGGAGGGTCGGCCGGCCGCGGCACCCGGGTCAGGCGCTGATCTCGTCCCAGCCTGCCTGCAGCTCCTCGGCCAGGCCCGCGGAGTCGATCTCGCCGGCCAGGAACCGCTGGAAGGCGGGGGTGGCGACGGTGTCCTTCCACTGCGCGTACAGGTCGACGAACAGGTAGGGCGCGTCGGTGAAGTGCTGGCCGGAGGAGAGGATGACGTCCCAGCCCTGCTCGCCGGAGAGGTTCTCCGCCATGAGGTCCTGGGCGGAGCCGGAGGCGGGGATGAGGGCGTCGGCCTCGTTCAGCGCGGCGAGGTTCTCCGGCTGGGTGAAGAAGTTGAGGAACTCCGCGGCCTGCTCGGGGTACTCCGAGTCGATGTTGACCGAGAGGGTCTGCGGGTTGGCGGCCTGGCCGGCGCCGGCGGGGCCCTCGAGCGGGGGCAGGACCACCCAGTCGAAGCCCTCCGGGGCGTCGGTGGCGATGTTGGCCGCCTGGAACGAGCCCTGCATCGTCATCGCGATCTCGCCGGCGTAGAAGGAGGCGAGCACCTCCGAGCCGGACTGGGTCAGCGAGACCGGCAGGATCGAGCCGTCCTCGGTGTTCATCGCGTTGACGAGCTCGGGGATGGCGAGCTCGCCCTCGTCGACCTTGAGCTCGGCGTCGGCGCCGGTGCCCTCGAAGTAGGTGCCGCCGAACGTCGGGCCCATGGTCATGAACGCCGCGGTCGGGCTCTTCAGGCCCCAGCCGAGGCCGTAGGTGCCGTCCGTCGTCGTCGCCTGGGCGATCTCGCGCAGCTCGTCCCAGGCCATGGTCTCGCCGGTGGGGATCTCCACGCCCGCCTCCTCCAGGAGGGTGCGGTTGGCGAAGACCATGTAGGACTGCAGCTCGGTCGGGTAGGCGATGACCTCGCCGTCGACGGTGACCGTCTCCATGATGCCCTCGGGCACGTCGGAGGCGAAGTCCTCGTCCATCCACTCCGAGAGGTCGGCGAGGTAGCCGTCCCGCGCGAAGGGCACGATCGAGGCGGCCTCGTAGTGGATGATGTCCGGCGCCGCGCCGCCGTTGAACTGGGTGATGAGCTTGTCGTAGATGCCGTCCCAGCCGGCAGGGACGATCTCGACCTGGACGTCGGGGTTGTCGGTGTTCCACTGGTCGACGATCGACTCGGTCGCCTCGATGGCGGCGGGCTGGTCGGACAGGGACTGGAACTCGAGCGAGATCGGGCCTGTGGGCTCGGCCCCGGACCCGCCGTCGTCGCCCCCGCCGCCGCAGGCGGACAGGACGAGGACGCCGGCGGTGAGGCTTGCAGCGATGGAAGCGCCACGCTTGTTCATGGTTCGTTGCCTTTCAGCGTTGGGGGATCAACCCTTGACGGCACCGGACAGCAGGCCGCCGGTGAGCTTCTTCTGCATGATGGAGAAGAAGACGATGCTGGGGATGGCGGCCAGGACCGAGCCCGCGGCGAGCGGGCCGAGGGCCACCTTCCCCTCCCCGCCGACGAACATTTTCAGCGTGATCGGCAGGGTGTAGTTCTCCGGCGACTGCAGGAGGACCAGGGCGAAGAAGAACTCGTTCCAGGAGGAGACGAAGGAGAACATCGCCGTCGCGACGATGCCCGGCATGAGCAGCGGGAACACGATGCGCCGCAGCACCACGAGGCGCCCCGCGCCGTCCATCGCGCCGGCCTCCTCCAGGTCCGGCGGGATCGAGGAGACGTAGCCCTGCAGCATCCACAGGGCGAACGGCATCGTGTAGGTGGTGTGGACGAGGGTCAGGCCGACGAGGGAGTCGGTCAGGCCGACGGTCCGCAGGATGAGGAACAGCGGCAGGATGATGAGGATGACCGGGAACACCTGGCTGACGAGGATCCAGCCGGTGCCGAGGGTGCGGAACATCCCCTTGAACCGGGCCAGCACGTAGGCGGCGGGCAGGGAGATGACGATGACGAGCGCCGTCGAGACGAGGGCGACGACGACGGAGTTCCACGCCGAGCTGATGAGGTCCTGGCGCTCGAGCGCCTCGGGGAAGTTCTCCCAGTGCCAGTCCTGCGGGATGAGGCTGACGGTGAGGGAGTTCAGCTCGCTCGAAGACTTCACCGACGCGGAGATCAGCCACAGGAGCGGGAAGCCGAGGAAGAGGATGTAGAGGAACAGCGCCACGTACTGCGCCGGCTTGATGGCTGCACGCACGGCTCAGGCCTCCTTCTCTTCACGGAACTGCGACCAGAGGTAGGCGGCGAGGAGCAGGACCACGACGACGACCAGCACCACTCCCATGGCGGCGGCGTAGCCGATGTTGCGGTTCTTGAACGCCTCGAGGTAGGTGAACAGCATCGGCAGCATCGTCTTGCCGCCGGGGCCGCCCTCGGTGAGGACGTAGACGAGGCTGAAGGAGTTGAAGTTCCAGATGAAGTTCAACGACGTGATCGAGGTGAGGATCGGCCGCAGGCTCGGGAGCGTCACGCTGACGAACCGGCGCCCGGCGCCCGCGCCGTCCATGGAGGCCGCCTCGTAGAGCTCGGCGGGGATCTGCTGCAGGCCCGCCAGGAGCGTGACGGTGGTCTGCGGCATGCCGAGCCAGACGCCGACGACGATGACAGCGGGCAGCGCCGTGTCGAAGTTGCCGAGCCAGTTGATGTTCTCCGGCAGCCCGACCGCCCCGAGGAACGCGTTGAGCGGCCCGGCGTTCGGGGAGTAGATCATCCGCCACATGATCGCCACGACCACCGGCGGCATCGCCCACGGAATCAGGGCCAGCACGCGGGTCAGGCCCTGGAACCTCAGGTCGGAGTTGAGCAGCAGCGCCAGGCCCATGCCGGCGACCAGCTGGAGCAGCGTGACCGAGAGCGCCCACACCATGCCGATGCGGAACGACTCCCAGAAGAAGCTGTTGTCGAGCAGCCGGACGAAGTTGTCGACGCCGACGAAGGTGTACTCCGGGTTGCGCACCAGGCGGGCGTCGGTGAACGCGAGCAGCACGCCGACGAGCAGCGGCGCGACGCTCAGCAGCAGGATCGGCAGCAGCGACGGCATGACCAGGGCGATGGCCTCGCGGCGCTTGGCCCTGCCCACGCCGCCCATCCGCGGCTTCTTCGACCTGCGGGAGCTGGGCTCCGGCTCGGGCAGCGGCGGCTGGAACGTGCCGCTGGCGAGTGACGGTGCTGTCATGCCTGCTCCTCCGTTCGGGTGGACTCGCGGACCCGCAGCTCGGGCTCGACGAAGACGGTGGTGGGACTGCTCTGCGGGTCGTCGAGCAGGCGGAGCATGAGCTCTGCCGCCCGGCGGCCGCGCTCGCTCGAGTGGAGCGAGACGCTGGTCAGGCTCGGCTGGTAGACCTGCCCGATCTCGGTGTCGTCCATGCCGGTGACGGCGAGGTCCTCGGGGACGCGCAGGCCGAGCTCGCTGGCCGCCTTGATCGCGCCGATGGCGAGCAGGTCGTTGGCGGCGACGACGGCGTCGAGCGGGGCGGCGGTGTGGCGGGCGAGCAGCTCGTGGGCGGCGGCGAGGCCCGCGGCGACGGTGAAGTCGGCCGCCACCTGGGTGTCGACGGTGTGCGCGCCGAACCCGTCCTGGGCGACGGCGTGGTCGAAGCCGCGCTGGCGGGCCTCGCCCGGGGTGGTCTCGAGCGGGCCGTTGAGGAAGCCGATGCGCCGGCGCCCGATGGCGAGCGTGTGGGCGACGGCCTGGCCGATGCCGCCGGCCGAGTCGGTGGAGACGGAGTCGATGCCGTCGGCCTCGAGCGAGCGGCCGATGGCCACGACCGGCACCGCCGCCTCGCGCATCTCGGTGACGAGCTCGGGGCTCAGGCGCAGGGGGCTGATGACCAGGCCGTCGACCAGCCCCCCGCTGAGCGAGCGGACCAGGTCGACCGAGGACTCGGGGGTGCCGCCAGTGGTGGCCACGACCAGCCGGTAGCCGCGCTCGGCGACGACCGCCTGGATCGCCGACATCATCTCGACGTAGACCGGGTTGCCGATGTCCGCGACGGCGAAGCCGATCTGGAAGGTCCGGCCGAGCCGCAGCGAACGTCCCGTGGCGTCGCGCTGATAGCCGAGCTCGGCCGCGGCGGCCTTGACGCGCTCGACCATGGCGACGCTGGCGCCGGAGCCGTGCAGGGCGCGGGAGGCGGAGGCGAGGGAGACGCCGGCGCGCTCGGCGACCTGCGGGAGGGTCGCGCGGTTGGTGACCATCGCGGCTGCTCTCCCTTCGTCGTCGAAAGCCGGACCATGTCGCTCGGGACCTGGGTTGAAGTCGTTCACGACTGGTTGGAAACGTTTCCAAGGCTGGTTTCGGAAACGTTTCCAGACCGGTGCGGGCGTGTCAAGCGCCGAGTCCGAATCGTGACCGAGGCGCACCGGTCGGTACGCAGTCGTGATGGCGGCAAGCCGTCCGCCGCGCGCCCTGACTGCCGGCCCGGCCCCGTCAAGGCCGGCGGTGTCGCGGTGCGCGGCACCGTCGAGGCCGGCGGTGTCGCGGTGCGCGGCGACCGGCGTCGCAGGGTTCGGGGGGCCGATGGCTGGCGGGTCGCGGTCCGCACGACGTACCGTCGTACTGAGCGCAACGAAGGAGACGTCCTCATGGCCCGCTGGTACCGATGGCTCCCCGCGGCGGCCGTGCCCGCCGTCGTCGGCGCTGTCGCGATCACGTCCACGGCCGGCGCGGCCGACCTGCCCGACAAGTCGCCCGAGGAGATCCTCGCCATGATGGGCGAGCACTCCGTGGAGGCGTTCTCCGGGTCCTTCGAGCAGACCTCCGACCTCGGCCTGCCCGAGCTGCCCGGAGGCCTGGCCGGAGACGACGCAGACGCTGCATCCCAGGCCCTCGAGCTGGTCACCGGCTCGCACACCGGCCGCGTCTACGTCGGCGAGGCGGACACGATGCGCGTGCAGGTGATGGACGCCTTCGCCGAGCGCGACCTCGTGGTCAACGGCCAGGACGCCTGGGTCTACGACTCGGCCGACAACTCCGCCCTCCACCTCACCCTGCCCGAGCGCGTCGACGGGCGCGCGCACGAGATGTCCGGCGACGTCCCGACCCCGCAGGAGCTGGCGGAGCACGTCGTCGACGCCGTGGAGCCGAGCACGGAGCTGACGGTCGCCCAGGACGTCTCGGTCGCCGGCCGGGACGCCTACGAGCTGGTCCTCACGCCACGGACGGACGCCACGCTCGTCGGCTCGGTCGCGATCGCCGTCGACGGCGAGACCGGCTTCCCGCTGCGGGTCACCGTCAACGCCGTCGGTCAGGAGGACCCCGCGTTCGAGCTCGGCTACACCTCCTTCGACCTCGGCGAGCCGGCCGCGTCCCTGTTCGAGTTCACCCCGCCGGCCGGCGCGGACGTCGAGGAGAAGACCGTTCCCGACCTCGCCGGGCCGGGCGCGATGGCCCGGCCCGCACCAGGTACGGCGCCGCACGGGTCGGACAAGACCGGACCGCACCGGCCGGACACCGCGGCACCGCACGGTCCGCACCCGTCGGATGGCTCCGCGCCGATGGTCGACGGCGAGGGCTGGGAGAGCGTCGTCGTCCTGCCCACCGCCGATGAGCTCACGAGCGACCCGATGCTCGCCCAGCTCACCCGCGCCGTCGACGGCGGCCGACTCCTCTCGACCGCCCTGGTCAACGTGCTGGTCACCGACGACGGGCGCGTGCTGATCGGATCCGTCACCCTGGAGCGGCTCCAGGCCGTCGCCGGGTCGTGACGTTCCCGGCGTCTGCGGAGGTGGGCGGCGCACCGCCGGACCATCCGGCCGATACCGCCGAGCTCGCGATCGAGACCCAGGGGCTCACCAAGCGGTTCGGCCGGCAGACCGCCGTCGACCACATCGACCTCGCCGTCCCGCGCGGCAGCGTCTTCGGCTTCCTCGGCCCCAACGGCTCGGGCAAGACGACGACGATCCGGGTGATGCTCGGTCTGGCTGCGGCGACCGGCGGCGAGGTGCGGGTGCTCGGGCGCGAGATGCCGCGCCACGGACGCGACGTCCTCCCCCGCGTCGGCGCACTCGTGGAGGGCCCGGCGTTCTACCCGTTCCTCTCCGGCGCCGCGAACCTGCGCCGCCTCGACACCGCCGACCCGGCGGCACGGTCGGCCACCCGCGATGCGCGGGTGGCCGAGGCGCTGGAGCGTGTGGGACTGGGTCACGCCGCGCACAAGAAGGTGCGCGCGTACTCCCTCGGCATGAAGCAGCGGCTCGGGATCGCCGGGGCGCTTCTGCGCCCGCGCGAGCTCTTGGTGCTCGACGAGCCGACCAACGGGCTCGACCCGCAGGGCACACGGGAGGTGCGCACGCTGGTGCGGTCGCTCGCCGCGGGCGGCACCACGGTGTTCGTCTCCAGCCACCTGCTCGCCGAGGTGGAGCAGATCTGCACGCACGCGGCGGTGATGAGCGTCGGCTCGCTCGTCGCGCACGGCAGCCTCGCCGAGCTGCGCCGCGGCCGCGCCCGCGTGCGGGTGGTGACCCCGGACGTGGCCGACGCCCGCGCGGAGCTGGCTCGCCTCGGCCTGGTCCCCGAGCCCGACGGCGACGACGTGACGGCACCGTTGCCGGCGGGCTCACCCGCCCCCGAGACGATCGCTGCTGGCCTCGTGCGAGGCGGCGTACGGCTGCGCGGGTTCGGCGTCGAGGAGGCGTCCCTGGAGGACCGCTTCGTGGCGCTGACCGGGGAGGGGTTCGACGTTGCCCAGTGACTCCCCCGCGCCGACGGAGCAGCCTGCGGACCCGCCGGCTCAAGGCCCCGCGCGGACGGCGCATCGTTCGAAGCCGCTCGCCGAGCAGGCAGTGGATCGCCGGAAGCCGCTGGCCGAGTATGCGGCGGACCGGCCGCTCCCCACACCGGAGCCGCTCCCGGAACCGACGGCCGGCTGGGCGCTGCTCGGCTCGGAGCTGTCCGTGCTGTTCCGACGCCGCCGCACCTGGGCGATGCTGCTGGCGCTGGCGGCGATCCCGGTGCTCGTCGCCGTCGCCGTCCGGCTGTCCCCCTCGCCACCCGGTCCGGGCGAGGGGCCGCCGTTCCTCGACCGGATCACCCAGAACGGTCTGTTCGTCTCGGTGACCGCCCTGGTGGTGACGGTGCCGCTGTTCCTGCCGCTGACCGTCGGCGTCGTCGCGGGCGACACGATCGCCGGGGAGGCGAGCCTCGGAACGCTGCGCTACCTGCTGGTCGCCCCGGCAGGGCGACTGCGCCTGCTCCTGGTGAAGTACGCGGGCGCCGCGGCGTTCTGCCTCGCGGCGACGCTGACCGTGGTCCTAACCGGTGCGGCGATCGGTGCGGCGCTCTTCCCGGTCGGACCGGCGACGTTGCTGTCCGGCGACACGATCGGCGTCGGCGAGTCCGTCGTCCGCTCGCTGCTGGTGGCGGCCTACGTGAGCGTCTCGCTGCTCGGGCTCTCCGCCGTCGGCCTGTTCGTGTCCACCCTGACGGAGGTGCCGGTGGGGGCGATGGCCACGACGGTGGTGCTCTCGATCGTCGCGCAGGTGCTCGGCTCGCTCGACCAGCTCGAGTGGCTGCACCCGTGGCTGTTCGCCCAGCACTGGCTCGGCTTCGCGGACCTGCTGCGCCAGCCGATCGTGTGGACCTCGTTCGCGGACAACGCGCTGCTCCAGGCCGGCTACGTGGCGCTGTTCGGTGCCCTGGCGTACGGGCGGTTCACCACCAAGGACGTGCTGTCCTGACGCCTTGGCCCTGCGGTGTGGCGCCCAAGGGCCGCCGGTTCTAAACGTCGTGCCCGAGAACGCATACCGTGGACGAAACAGCATGCTGCAGCATGCGTCTTCAGCCACAGCATGCGTCCTCAGCCACAGGTTTGCGGCCGACTGGCGGCGATGGAGCGCCGGGCGACCGGGTCGACGGTCCGGCACCCAGGCCACCGTCGCCGTGCTCGCTCCCTCCCACGGTGGGCTCTACGGCAGCGCCGCGCTCGCTGCCTGCTG
The DNA here is from genome assembly GCF_009193155.1 of Georgenia subflava. Classification (GTDB taxonomy): domain Bacteria; phylum Actinomycetota; class Actinomycetes; order Actinomycetales; family Actinomycetaceae; genus Georgenia; species Georgenia subflava. Next base: position 241,940 of record NZ_VUKD01000004.1, on the reverse strand, counting down.
CGGCGGGCTCACCCGACGGCAGCGCCGAACCACCGGGGAAGGTGGTCGACCAGCTCCTTCTGGTCGTCGCCGGCCCACGCCACGTGGCCGTCGGGCCGCAGCAGGACCGCGGGCACGTCCAGCTCGTCGCTGACGTCGACGACGTGGTCGACCCGGTCGGCCCAACCGGCCGTCGAGAGCCGGCCGGTCTGGTCCAGCAGGAGTCCGCGACCGTCGTGCATCAGCTCGTAGAGGCGGCTCCGCCCGAGCTGGACGTCCCGCAGCCGCCGGCCGACGAGGTCGTGGCCGTCGCCGAGGTCGTAGCGGATCCCGATCGCGGTGATCTTCTCGATCAGGTGGCGGTTGACGTCCTCGAAGTCCATGAGCTCCGACACCAGGCGGCGCACCGCCTGCGAGCCGGGCTCGGTGGACATCAGCTCCATCTGCGCGCGGGTGTTGTCCAGCACGTCGGCGGCCACCGGTCTCCGTTCGGTCTCGTAGGTGTCGAGAAGGCCGTCCGGTGCCCAGCCGGCCACCTCCCCCGCCAGCTTCCAGCCCAGGTTGAACGCGTCCTGGATGCCGAGGTTGAGACCTTGCCCGCCAGCCGGTGGGTGGATGTGGGCGGCGTCGCCGGCCAGCAGCACGCGGCCCACCCGATACCGCTCGGCAAGCCTCGTGCCGTCCCCGAAACGGGACAGCCAGCGCGGCGAGTGCGCGCCCAGATCGGTGCCGGCGACCGCCTGCAGCTGCTGCCTGACCTCCTCCATGGTCGGCGGGACCGTGCGGTCCTCGGCCACGCCCGCCGCCGGCACGACGACGCGGTACACCCCGTCCTCCAGGGGCATCGCCCCGAACCGCAGCTGGGTCTTGCGCACCTCGGCCATCACGGCCATCAGGGTCTCGGGCGACGCGGTCAGCTCCATCTCGCCCAGCAGCGTGTCCACGCGGCTCCGCTCTCCGGGGAAGTCGACGCCGATCAGCTTGCGGACGGTGCTGCGCCCGCCGTCACAGCCCACCAGGTAGCGCGCGCGCAGCTGCGTGCCGTCAGCAAGCTCGACGCTCACCCCCTCGTCGTCCTGGCTCAGCCCGACGACCTCGCACCCGTGCCGGATCTCGAGGCCCAGCTCGGAGGCACGCTCGGAAAGCAGCCGCTCGACCCGGGGCTGCGGGATGCCGAGCACGTACGGGTGCGCGGTGTCCAGGCCGCCGGGCGACGGCTTGATGATGCCGGCGAAGAACCCGCCGACCGGGTGCTGGGTGCCCAGCGCGAGGAAACGCTCCAGCAGCCCGCGCTGGTCCATGATCTCGATGCTGCGGGCATGAAGCCCGAGAGCGCGGACGACCGGTGTGGGGCCGAGCTCCTTCTCCAGCACCAGCACTTGCATCCCGTGAAGGCGTAGCTCGGCGGCGAGCATGACGCCGGTCGGGCCGCCTCCGGCGACGATGACGTCGATCATTCGGTCCCCTGTTCGTCCGAGAGATTGCCGGCCGTCCCGTGCTTCGGATCCGGCCTGAGCGGACGATTCTGCGCCGTGACCGGGGCCTTGCCGCAAGGCCCCCGGTGCGATATATCTTGAGAGTGGCAGGGAGTGCACGACTCCCTGCCTTTCGCTTGCCCGGCGACCTCCCTCGCCTGCCCTGTCTCTCGTCCGGGCCGCCCTCTCGTTCGCCGAGCCCTCTCGTTCGCCGGGCCCCTCGCTCGCCCGGCCTCTCGCTCGCCCGGCCGACTGGGCTACGAGCTGCCGACGGCCGCGGAGCGGTAGGCGTCGAGCAAGGCCGGCACGCCACCGGTCCACGGGCCGCCGTGGCCGGGAAGGACCCAGCCGGCGTCGATGGCCACCAGCCGCTCGAGCGCGGCCGCCGCGGCCGCGGGATCGTCGGTGAACGGCGCGGGCTGCGGCCCGGTGCTCCCGGTGAGCACGTGACGGGTCGTCAGCGCGTCGCCCACGAACAGGGCTCGCACGGCAGGGACGTGCACGGCGACGCTGCCAGGTGAGTGTCCGGGCAGCGCGATGATGCGCGGGTCGCCCGGCAACGGCAGGACGTCGCCGTCGCCGAACGTGCGCACCTCGCTCAGGTGGCGCGTCCGCAGGCCGCCCTTGCCCGCGCTGTAGGCGAGGAACCGCAGCGTGGGGCCCAGTCGCATGTGACCCCACGCGGGGCTCGTCCCCTCCTCGCCGCGCGCCCGTGCGGCGTCGGCGTCGTGCACGTACACGGGCACGCCCTGCTCGGCCCGCAGCCGCTCGGCGAAGCCGAGATGGTCGGAGTCACCGTGGGTGAGCACGATGCCCCGGACGTCGCCGAGGTCGCGGCCGACGGGGCGCAGCTCCGTGCGCAGCTGCCGGTAGTGACCCGAGAACCCCGCGTCGACGACGGTGACGCCGTCCGCCGTGACGATGAGGTGGACGGCGACGATGTCGTTGCCGATGCGGTGCAGGCCAGGTGCGAGTTCCATGTTGGCTACGATACGTAGCCTTCATGGCTACGGTCAATAGCCTATGGTGATCTCGAAGGAGGTGGCCCCATGCCCGCACCGGAGCGCACCACGAACGAGGCGGTCGTCGAGATCGGTCGTGCGATCGTCGAGGAAGGCGGCGTCGACGCTCTGACCATGCAGGCCGTGGCGCAGCGCGCCGGAGTGCGCGCACCGTCGCTGTACAAGCGTGTCCGCGACCGCAACGAGCTCCTCCGACGCATCGTCGAGGCGTCGGTCGACGACCTCGGCAGCCGGATGCGCGTCGCAGCGGACGGCGCCGGCGAGGACCCGCGCGACGTCCTCGTTCGCGTCGCGCACGAGCTGCGTGCCTTCGCGCACGAGCGGCCGCACGGCTACCGCCTCATCTTCGGCGCGCTGCCCCCGGCGGCGCGCCCCGAGCTCGACACGCTCTCCCGCGCGAGCGCCCCGGTGCTGGAGGCCGCCCGCCGGCTCGCCGGCGACGACGACGCCCTCGAGGCGGCACGCACCGTGACCGCCTGGGCGAACGGGTTCTTGCTGATGGAGCTCGCGGAGGCGTTCCGTCTCGGTGGCGACGTCGACCGCGCCTACGCGTGGGGCGTCGACCGGATCGTCGCGACCATCACGCGGTGACGCGCATGGGGCGGACGGTGCGCAGACTCGGCCCGACGTCCCGGCCCCGGAAACAGCTCGGCCCGGGGCTGCGCCCTGCGTACCGTACGTGCCCATGCCATCGAGTCCGACGAGCACCGACGGTGTCGCCACCTGGAACGTCCGCCGGGAGCGTCCGTCCGACGAGGCGCAGGTCCACGACGTGGTGACGGCTGCTTTCGACGACCCGGCCGTGGCATCGCTCCTGGCGGACATGCGCCGCGATCACTGCTGGCTCGGCCTGTCCTTCGTCGCCGAGCATCCCGAAAGGCCTGGGCACGTCGTCGGCCACGTCGCCTACACCCGGGGGTGGGTGGACGCGCCTCACCGGCTGATCGACGTTCTGGTGCTCAGCCCATTGTCCGTTCGGCCGGAGGTCCAGCGACAAGGCGTCGGGCGGCAGCTCCTGCACCGCTCCCTGGAGCTGCTGCGGGGCCGCCCGGAGCCCGTGGTCTTCCTCGAAGGAGATCCCGGCTACTACGGCTCGTCGGGCTTTCAACCGGCGGGCGACCTCGGCTTCCACAGGCCGTCGGCCCGGATCCCGCCGGCCGCCTTCCAGGCATGGCAGCTCCCCACGTACGACACCGGCCTCTCCGGACCGTTGGTCTATCCCGACATCTTCTGGCGGCACGACGCCGTCGGCCTGCGGGACTGAGCTCTCAGTACGGCGAAGTCAGTCCCTCGAACATCGGGAAGTGCCGGATGTTTCGCGTGAGCAACCGCGCACCGAGGGCAGCCGTCGTAGCAGCGATCGCCAGATCTGCCGAGTCGATACCGCGGTTGCCGGGCAGCCACTGCCGTCCGAGCTCTCCGGCGAGCTCGGCGAGCGTCTGGTCCAGGGGATGCCACGTCAGCACGTCGAGCAGCGCACGGGTGGCCCCCTCCTCCTGCGCTCGCATCCCGGCAAGCACTTCCAGCCTCGTCACCTCGCTCGCATGCAGGGGGCCGGCGCTGCGTGCCCGCCGAAGCACCGCGACAGCGGCCTGTTCACCTCGGAGGACGTCGACGAGGACCGAGGTGTCGACGACGACCGTCACCCGGCGTCCGCCTCGGCCAGTCTGCCGCCGGAGCGAAGACGCTCGACGTAGGTCTCACCGTCGGCGTCACGATCTCTCCAGACGCCGGCCGCCTCGTCGATCGCACGGAGGTCGGCATCCACGGTCCCCGCGGAGCCGTACGTCCGGGCGACGGCGTCGCGGATCAGGGCAGATATCGACCGGCCCGTCCGCGCAGCCTCCGCGTCGAGGAGACGCCGGTCAGCCTCCGTCAAGGAGATCTGCGTACGTAACATGATGTAACTCTACATCGCATGCAGGTGAGTCGTCTGCCAACGAACGGGGCCCCGATCACCTCGTCCAGGCGTGGAGCCTCTTCCGGGTCGCGGCTCGCCAGGCGTCCCGGTACTCCCGGCGCGCTGCCTCGACGCCGGCCTCCTCCTGCGCGGCCAGTCGGCCGTAGTGGAAGGTGTTCTCCCCGGCGGCGTGAGCCTGCGCGGCCAGGGCGGTCCAGGCCTCACGGGCGAGGTGGCCGTCCTGGTGCGCGCCCAGCACGTCCTGGATCTCCTCCATGGCGGCGGCGAACCGCTCGGCGTCCCTCCCGAAGACCGGCTCGAGCGCCTCACCGGCGTAACGGGCCCGCTTGGCGGCCTTGCGGACCTCGTGCAGCGCCCCCGCAGGCTCGCCCGCGCCCGTCGCCCCGTCCACCTCCCGGTGTCGGCGCCTCACCGTCCGCCACGCCTTGTGCGCCCTGCCGGGGAGCTCTTTGCTCGCCTCGTGTGCGGCTCGTCCGGTCAGCGGCGGCTCGGCGACGAAGGCCTCCAGGTCGTCCAGCAGACGCAGGTGACGCGGCCGCCCGAGCTCGCGCAGCACCTGCTTGCGCGCCTGGGCGCGGCGGGCGTCGAAGACGGAATCGATGCGCCCCAGCACCGCGGCCCGGCCGTTGCTCACGGGGTCGGCCGCGAGCCGGTCACGCAGCCGGGCGTGCATGACCTCGGCGTCGCGGGCATCGCCGAGGACGGTCCCGAGCCACCTCAGCTCCTCGCGGAGCCGCTCCGCGGGTTCACGGTCGAACAGCGCCCGGAACGTCTTCAGCGTGCTGCGCAGACGCCGGGCGGCGACCCGCATCTGGTGCACGGCATCCGGGGAGTCCGCCACGACGCCGGGTTGCGCCTGGCGCAGCGCGAGCAGCTGGGCGTCCACGTAGCCGAGCACGACCTCGGACGCCGGACTGTCCGGGCTGGCCTCGCGATCCGGTCCCGGCCGGCGCGGCACGGCATCACCGACGGCCCGGCTGGGCGCTCGAGCCCGCCGGTCCGGCCGCCGGATCGACGTCGGGGCCGCCGACGCCGGGCGGGCCCGCCGGTCCGGTCGCCGGCTCGACCTCGGGACCGACGCCGCAGACCACCTCGCGGGCCGCCCTCATCGCTGCCTCAGGCCACCTGCCCCGGGAGCCGGCGGCTTCCCGGTCCGGGACGACGCAGCGCCTCCCGGACCCGGCGGTGGACGAACAACGGCACGAAGCTCTGCACCCGGGCCGACGCGAACCGCCCTGCCTCTGCGGCGATGTGGCGGTCCACCGTCTCCGGCCCGACGGCGTCGTCGAACTCCTCGTGCAGCTGGTGCGCGGCGTGGTCCAGGTTGGGCGCGTCGTCGGCATCGTGGGGCATAGGGCGAGTGTCTCCACGGGCCGGACGATCGGCAAGTGAACAGCTGGTGAACACCGGCGGGTCGTCGGCGTGTCGGCTCGCCGAGGAGAATCCCCTTGTCTCCATGTGCCAGGTGCACTGAGATAGCAGCAGTGCCGTTCTGAAACTGACGGGCCGCCCGACGCTTTCGTCCACCGACCGGAAGGTGGCACTCATGAGTTCTCCGACACCCGCGAGCACGAGCGAGCACCCGCGCCTGCGCCCGCCGCGCAACCGCGCCGACCGTAGGGCCATCGCGTGGTGGAGCGTCGAGATCGCCCTGTGGTTCCTGCCGGTCATCGTCGTGCTCGTCGTGCTCGGGCTGCTCATCACCGCCGCCCGGACGTGGCTGCTCGTCCCCGCCGGTGCCCTGGCGGTGGTCATGGTGCTCGCACTGGTGATCGTGCCCCGGTGGCGGTACCGCAACCAGCTCTGGGAGCTCGGCGAGGCCGCGGTCTACGCCCGCTCGGGCTGGTTCTGGGTCGAGTCGCGCATCGCCCCGATGTCGCGGATCCAGACCGTCGACACCCGCCGCGGCCCGCTCGAGCAGGCCTTCGGACTGGCCACCGTCGTCGTCACGACGGCGTCCTCGCGCGGAGCGGTCACGATCAGCGGCCTGCCAGGGCAGACGGCGGACGAGGTCGTCGAGCAGCTCACCGAGATCACCCAGGCCACGCCCGGGGACGCCACATGACACGGCCGGAAGGCTCGCCCGACGGCGGGTGGCCCGGGACAGCCGCCGGACCGGCGGACGCGGTGGGCACGCGGCGACCCGACGACCGAGCCCCGACGCCCGGCCCCAGTCCGCACTCGCCCCATCACGCCGAGTGGACCCGGCTCGACCCGCTGACCCTCGTCGCCGACGGACTCACCGTCACCGCCCTCGCCGTCGCCGTCGCCGTCCCGACGGGCATCGTCATCGCCCTGGTCGACTCCCTCACCACGGCGCTGGTCTGGGTGCTGCCCGCAGCGGTGGTGACGGCGGCGTGCGGGTTCGTGGGCGGATGGCTGCGTCACCGCACCACCCGTTACCTCGTCGAAGAGCATCGGATGCGGCTGCACAGCGGCGTCGTCGTGAAGAAGCGACGCTCTCTGCACCGCGACCGGATCCGCACCGTCGACGTCACCGCGGACCCCGTCCTGCGCATCCTCGGCCTCGCGCGCGTCCAGATCGGCACCGGTGAGCAGTCCGGCGAGGAGGGCTCGATCAACCTCTCGCCGATCCCGCGCGGGGACGCCGAGCGTCTCCACTCCAGGCTCCTCGGGCGGGCCGACGGCGACGGCGCGCACGACGACGTCGCACACCCTGCGATCGCCACCTTCGACCCGCGGTGGCTGCGCTACGTGCCGCTGACCTGGACGCCGTTCGTCATCGCCGGGGCCTGCTACGCCCTGGCCGGACAGACGCTCGGCAACGCCGGGCAGGGGCAGCAGCGCATCATCGACTGGTTCACGACCCTGGTGGGCGACGTCGGCTGGCTGCCGGTCCTCGCCGTCGCACTGGCCGGACCGGCCCTGGTCGGCCTGGTGGGCGCGCTGCTGATCCACGTCGAGCTCTGGTGGAACTACCGGCTCGAGCGCGAGACCGGCACGCTCCGGGTGCGACGTGGCCTGCTGACCACCCGGTCGACCTCCGTCCAGGAGTCCCGGCTGCGCGGGATCGCGCTGGTCGAGCCGCTCGGCGCCAGGCTCGCCGGCGCCGCCCAGCTCGACGCCGTCGCCAGCGGTCTGCGCCGGCCGGACGAGAACGGCAAGCAGACCGCCACGGACAACAAGACGTTGCTGCCGCTCGCCCCGCGAGGCCTCGCCGACGACGTGGCGGCGACCGTGCTGCGCGAGGCCCTCTCCCCCACCGCGGTCACCGGTCTGACGCCGCACCCGCCGGCGGCCCGGTCCAAGCGGATCAGGTGGGCGTTCGGCACGGTAGTGGGGTACGCCGTCGTCGGGGCGGTGCTTGGCGTGTGGCTCACACCGACGTTCTTCGTGGTCGCCGGGGTCGGGGTCGTCGTGCTCACCCCGGCGCTCGTGGTCCTGGCCGTCGACGCCGCCCGTTCGCTCGGGCACCGGCTCGACGAGGACTACCTCGTCACCCGCAGCGGGACGTTCCAGCGCAGCACCGTGGCGTTGCAGCGCACAGGCATCGTCGGGTGGAACGTGCGGCAGTCGTGGTTCCAGCGCCGGGCCGGGCTCGCGACGATCACCGCGACGACGGCGGCCGGCTCCGGCGGGTACGCGATGCGCGACGTCGACGCCGGCGAGGGGCTGCTGGTGGCCGTCGACGCCGTCCCCGACCTGCTCGAGCCGTTCCTCGCGCGGTAGTCCGGGCCGAAGCCTCCGCCCTCCTGGCGCACCGTGCGATCCGGTACGACACTTGAGGCCTCGCCTACCGCAGGAGGCTCGACGTGGAGCCGGATCCGTTCAGACTGGCGGGCCGGGTCGCCCTCGTCACCGGGGGCAACGGTGGGCTCGGGCTCGCCATCGCGCGTGGGCTCGCCGCCGCGGGCGCGAGAGTGTGGGTGACCGGCCGGGACGAGCGGAAGAACGCCGCCGTAGCGAGCCGTGACGGGCTCGGCGCCCTGGTCTGCGACGTGCGTGACGAGGCCGCGGTCGCGCGGACCGTGGGCACCGTCGTGGAGTCGGCCGGCCGGCTCGACGTCCTCGTCAACAACGCCGGCAACTACGTCGCCGGACCGGTGCTGGAGCTCACCGAGGACGACTGGCGCGCGGTGCTCGACACCCACCTGACCGGATCATTCCTCTGCGCCAAGCACGCAGCCCGCGCCATGGTCGCCCAGGGGTCGGGGAAGATCATCAACATCGGGTCGATCTACGCGCTGTTCGGTCAGCCCGCCTCGGTCAGCTACACGACCGCCAAGACGGGCATGGTCGGGCTGACCCGGTCCCTGGCGGTCGAGCTCGCCGCGCACGGCGTGCAGGTCAACGCGTTGCTGCCGGGCTGGTACGACACCGAGCTCACCCGCGGCGCCCGGGAGACCGAGTGGGGTGAGCGCATCCGTCACAAGACCCCGGCCCAGCGCTGGGGCGAGCCCATCGATCTCGTGGGTCCGGCGGTCTTCCTTGCGTCGAGCGCCTCGGACTTCGTCACCGGGGTGGCCCTGCCGGTGGACGGCGGGTACGCCGTCGCCGACCGGTGGCTGCCCGAGTGAGACCAATCTGTGGACGGACGAACGTCCCATAGCGCGATCCCATCGAGCGGTGGCACGATGGAGGTAGCTGGACGGCATGACGATCGAAGCGCTCGCATCGACCCGGGGTCCCGAGTCAGGCGCCCCGACGGGTCGGGAACGAGAATGATCGACGACGACGCCCGGCGGCAGGACGGTGCAGGGACGCACCTTCTGAAGACGCGAGCGAAAGCTGGTGATGTGAGGCGAGTGAGAACATCGAACAACGCCACCTGGCTGTCGGCCGGCTCGCGAGGATATCGGCCGTCTTGATGCTCAACGAAGCACCGGCACCGCCCACGATCGGGCACCCGTCGAGAGACTGACCTACCAGGTGCAGCAGAGGGTGGCCCGGGCGTCCGCGTCCGGGCCACTCCCCTGCCACGGACGCCTCGGTGGCGCCAGGTGGTCGACTACGTCCGCACTCGCCCCGCCGCACGCCGCATCGGCACGAGCTACCAAGGTGACGCGGACGGGCCGAGCAGCTTCTACGAGCGGATCGGCTTCGTCCCGACCGGTGAGGTCGACGAGGATGGCAAGACCGAGGCGGTCCTTGAGCTCTGACCGGTGACCTCGGGGAGCCGGTCGCGCTTGCGGAACGGACGTCGCGCAGTCCGCCGGCTCCGTGACGAGACCGCCTCCGTGGTGGATCGTGGGAGGCGACGGCGAGGGAAGGCAGGCCATGTCCAGGGTGTACGTCTTCAACCAGCTCGGCGGACCCGAGCACGAGGAGCTCGTCGACCGGCCCGTCCCGACGCCCGGCGACGGCGAGCTGCTCGTCGCGGTCCGCGCCGCAGGCGTCAACCCGGCGGACGCGAAGATCCGAGCCGGTGGCCTCGGCCCCGACCGGGACCTGCCGGTCGCCATGGGGCTGGAGGTTGCCGGCGTGGTCGCGGCGGTCGGCGACGGCGTGCGGGACTTCGCCGCCGGGGACGAGGTGCTCGCGCCGGTGCGGGTCGGCCGGGGCGGCTTCGCCGAGCACACTCTGGTGCGTGCCGCCCATGCGGTCGTCAAGCCTGCGGGGATCTCCTTCGTCGACGCCGCAGTCCTCCCCGTCGCGGGCACCACCGCCTTCGACTTGACCCACCAGGTCGAGGTCGACGCCGGCGGGACCATGCTCATCCTCGGCGCGGGTGGCGGCGTCGGCCACCTGGCCGCGCAGGTCGGCCGGGTGCGCGGGCTCGAGGTCGTCGGAGTCGCGAGCGAGGCGAAGCGTGAGCTCGTGGAGTCCACCGGCGCCACCTTCGTCCCCTCCGGGGCGCACTTCGCGGATGCGGTGCGGCAGCTGGCCCCCGACGGCGTGGACCTGGTCGTCGACCTCGTCGGGGGTGACGCGCTCCGCCAGGCGACTGTGCTGGCCACCCGGCCCGCCGGCGTCGTCTCCGCCGCCGACGGGCTCGTCACCCGCCTCGGCGGCTCGTTGCGTCAGCGCGTCCCCGGGGCGCTGGCGAGGATCACCAACCTCGTCGCCGACGGTCGGGTCGACCCGCACGTCACTGCCACCTTCCCGCTGGAGCGCGCCCGCGAGGCGCTGGCCGTCGTCGAGTCCGGGCACGCCGCCGGAAAGGTCGTCATCGAGATGGTCGCCCCCTGAGGCGGTCGGACAGCCCATGCCCGTGACCCCCGCACCGCTGGTCGGGTCCGAACCCGGTGGCGATCACGACGAGCACCGTCGTCGTCCGGGCTACTCCGTCCCGGCCGCGGCGAGGACGGCGGCGGCCGCCCCGAGCGCGGGGTCGAGCGGCTCGACGTGGGGGTACCACATCCGTTCCCACTCCAGGGAGACGGGGCCGCGGTAGCCACCGTGGGCGAGCAGCTCGAGCATGTGAGGCACGGGCACCGTGCCGCTGCCCTGCAGGACGGGCGTGATATCCGCCGGCTCGACGACGTCCTTGATCTGGACGAACCCGCGGCCGCCTCTCAGGTGCTTCAGGAGGGCGGCTGCGGTGACCTCGAGCGGCTCGCCGACGCGCCAGGGGTGCAGCACGTCCCAGATGGCCCCGACCGGGTGTCCGGGCCGCTCGACGTCGAGCCGGTCGAGCACCCGCAGGACGTCGGTGCCGCGCGGGTGGGAGTCGTGGGTCTCGATCACGGGGCGCACACCGAGCTCCGTGGCACGTCCAGCCACCGCGGCCAGGCGCCGGACCGCCCGGGAGTCCACCTCGTCGACGTCCTCGATCAGCATCGGGAGCTCGTCCCGTCGCGCGTTGCCGGTCGGGGCCCCTGGGAAGACCCGCACGTACCCGGCGCCGAGGTCGGCGGCCAGCTCGAGATGGGCGAGCAGGGCGGAGACGACCCCGTCGTCGTCGCCCGCCGCGGCGACCTGGACCCGGCTCGCGACGGCGAGGATCTCGATGCCCGCGTCGGCGAAGAGCTGACGGACACCGGACCGCTCGGCCGCGTCGAGGCCCACGTGGACCTGGGCACCGTCGGCGGCGCGCAGCTCCACGGCGGCAGCGCCGTGGCGCCGCAGGATCTCGACGATCGTGGGCAGGTCCTCGTCTGGGGCGCCGAGGGTGGATGCGGCGAGCCGCCAGCTGGTCATGGGGTGCACCTCATCGTGGGGGAATACGCTTCCCGCGAGAGTTCAGCACCGATGGTGGCCGTCGTCAACGTGGTACCTGCCGGCCGATGACCCGCTGCGCTACCGCTGGCCGCCTCGGACCACCGCGGCAAGGCCCTCGCGGACGCTCGGGTAGCTCGGCCGCCAGCCGAGCTGCTGCTCGGCCTTGGTGCTGTCCAGGTGGATACTCGCCCGGGTCATGAGCACCCCGAGGTACGGCGAGGCCCGGAACACGACGTTCGGCAGCCGCAGGGGCCGCTTCGCGCCCGCGGCCTCGGCGACGGCGTCGAAGTACGCCGTCCACGTCAGCCGCTCGTCGGCGGCGACGTTGTACGCCTCACCGCCCCGTCCGCGCTCGAGCGCGGCGACCGTGGCGGCCGCGGCGTCCTCGACGTGCACGAGCGAGAGCCCGGTGCCGCGGCGCGGAGCGGGCAGGCGCCGGCGTGCGACGCTGTCGAGCATGCCGCGGGTGGCGGGCTCGGCGCCGTAGAAGAACCCGTACCGCAGGGCGATGCCGTCGATGTCGTCGGCCTCGAGCACCTGCCTCTCGTTCGAGCGCATGGCGGCGACGTGCCGGTCGAACGCGCCCCCACCGCCCGGGCCGAGCGGGGCGTCCTCCGTGACCGGGACCTCGCCGTGGTCGACGTAGCCGTAGACGTAGAGGAAGGACTGGGTCACGAAGCGGTGCGCGCCCAGGTCGCGGGCAACCCGGAGCAGGTTCGCCGTGCCGTAGGTGCGCAGGGCGTTGGTCGGGTACAGGTCGCGGTGCCGGATGGGCGTCCCCGCGATGGCGGTGCCCTCGTGGACGACGGCGTCGACCTGCCGGCCGGCGAGCGCCTCGCGCAGCGCGCCGGCGTCGAGGATGTCGGCGACCACGCCGTCGGCGCCCGCTTCGGTCAGCCTGCGCGCCCCGGACTCGCGCCGGGTCAGGCCGACGACCTCGTGCCCGGCGGCGAGCAGCTGCGCCGTCAGCTCGGTCCCGATGGTGCCTGTCGCACCGGCCAGGAGCACTCGCACGCACACCCTCCTTCGTCGCCTGCCTCATCCTGCCCCGGACGACGTGGGCACCGAAAGTAGATTGTCCGACCTCGCCGCCGGCCACCGTGGTGCGAGCTCGTTGCCGCGGTTCGGGATAGCGCTTACTGTGACGGCGGCCCCATCTCACCGGGGCCCTCATCAGCGGAGACGGGGCGTTCGTGAGCGCAGACGGAACGGGTCGCACGGTCGCACGGGCCCGCACAGGAGTCACCCTGAGCGACGTCGCGCGGGAGGCCGGCGTCTCCCTGGCCACGGCGTCGCGGGCGATCAACGGCAGCATCGACCGGACCGTCCGGGCCGACCTCAAGGAGCGCGTGCTGGCCGCGGCCGCGCGGCTGCACTACTCCCCCGACGCGAACGCCCAGGCGATGGCCCGCGGCCGCACGGCCACCATCGGCCTGATCGTGCACGACATCGCCGACCCTTACTTTTCCTCGATCGCCGCGGGCGTCACCGGCGCCGCGGACGAGGCCGGCTGCGCCGTCACCCTCGCCAACACCCACCACGACCCGCGCCGCGAGCTCGAGTTCGTCCAGACGCTGCAGAACCAGCGCGCGCGGGCGATCATCCTCGCCGGCGGCCGCCGCGACGACGCCGAGGGCAACGAGCAGCTGCGCGCTGCGCTGGAGAACTACCAGGAGCGCGGCGGCACGGTGGCGATGATCGGCCAGCCGATCCTCGGCGTCAGCACCGTCCGTCCCGACAACCGCGGCGGCGGCGGGGCGCTGGCGGACGCGCTGCACGAGCTCGGCTACCGAGACGTCGCGATCCTCGCCGGCCCGCCCGGGCACCTGACAGCGCGCGAGCGCGCCACCGGATTCCGCGACGCGATGGCAGTCAGCGGGACCGAAATCCTTCCCGACGCCGTCGTGCCGAGCGAGTTCACCCGGGACGGCGGCTACGCCGCGATGCGGACCCTCATCGACGCCCGCCGGGTCCCGGAGCTGGTCTTCGCGGTCAACGACGTGATGGCGGTCGGCGCGATGTCAGCCGCCCGCGACGCCGGGCTGGACGTGCCCGGACAGGTCGCCTTCGCCGGGTTCGACGACATCGCGACCCTGCGGGACGTCGCACCGGCCCTGACGACCGTGCGGCTGCCGCTCGAGGAGATCGGCCGGCTCGCCACGCCGCTCGCGCTCGAGCCAGCTGCGGAGCCGCGCGAGATCACGGTGACCGGCGACGTCGTCGTGCGCGAGTCCACCCCGCGCAGGTAGCCGGAAGTCGGAGACGTTGACATCGGGAGCCCGCCCGGCCTACCGTGCGGGAAAGCGCATTCCGCACCCGGCTTTCCCGACTCGACGGAGAGACAATGACCACCCGCACGCTTCGCATCGCCATGAACGGCATCACCGGCCGCATGGGCTACCGCCAGCACCTCGTCCGCTCGATCCTCGCCATCCGCGACGCCGGCGGCGTCGAGCTCGAGGACGGCACCAAGGTGCAGGTCGAGCCGATCCTTTTGGGTCGTAACGAGGACAAGCTCCGTGAGATCGCCGCCGAGCACGGCGTCACCGAGTGGAGCACCGACGTCGACGCCGCCATCGCCGACCCGACGGTCGACATCTACTTCGACGCCCAGGTCACCTCGCGGCGGGTCGCGGCCCTGACGAAGGCGATGCGGGCCGGCAAGCACATCTACACCGAGAAGCCGACCGCAGAGACCCTCGACGAGGCCGTCGAGCTCGCCCGCCTGGCTCAGCAGACCGGCATCACGGCCGGCGTCGTCCACGACAAGCTCTACCTGCCCGGCCTGGTCAAGCTGCGCCGGCTGGTCGACGAGGGCTTCTTCGGCCGCATCCTCTCCCTGCGCGGGGAGTTCGGGTACTGGGTCTTCGAGGGCGAGACCCAGGCCGCCCAGCGCCCCTCCTGGAACTACCGCAAGGAGGACGGCGGCGGCATGACCGTCGACATGTTCTGCCACTGGAACTACGTCCTCGAGGGCGTCCTCGGCACCGTCGAGTCCGTCACCGCCAAGGCGGTCACGCACATCCCCACCCGCTGGGACGAGCGCGGCGAGCCGTACGACGCCACCGCCGACGACGCCGCGTACGGCATCTTCGAGGTGCGCACCCCGGCCGGGGACCCCGTGATCGCGCAGATCAACTCCTCCTGGGCGGTGCGCGTCCACCGCGACGAGCTCGTCGAGTTCCAGATCGACGGCACCCACGGCTCCGCCGTCGCCGGGCTGCGCAAGTGCGTCGCCCAGCAGCGCGCCCACACCCCCAAGCCGGTGTGGAACCCGGACCTGCCCGTCACCGAGTCCTTCCGCGACCAGTGGATGGAGGTGCCAGCCAACGACGACCTCGACAACGGGTTCAGGCTGCAGTGGGAGGAGTTCCTCCGCGACGTCGTCGCCGGCCGCCCGCACCGCTTCGAGCTGCTCTCGGCCGCCCGCGGCGTCCAGCTCGCCGAGCTCGGGCTGCGCTCCTCCGACGAGGGCCGCCGCCTCGACATCCCGGCCATCAGCCTCGACGGCGACGCCGACGCCACCGCCAGTGCCCGCGCCGACGTCGTGGGCGAACCCGTAGGGAGCACCCGATGACCGCCCAACAGCTGAGCACGACGACGCTCGCCCTGCCCGCCGGCGACGGCACCCTCACCGAGCACCAGCTCCGCGCCCCCGGCGCGTGGACCAGCCCGACCTCGCCGTTCACGGCTCGCGTCGCCTACGCCGCCGCGCACGTGGTCCCGGTCCTGACGGCGGAGAACACTCCCGGCTCCCCCGCCGTCCTGGACTGGGACGCCACCCTGGCGTTCCGCCACCACCTGTGGTCCCTGGGGCTCGGCGTCGCCGAGGCGATGGACACAGCCCAGCGCGGCATGGGGCTGGACTGGCCCGCGGCCACCGAGCTGATCCGCCGTTCCTCGGCCGAGGCCCGCTCGGTCGGCGGGGCCATCGCCTGCGGGGCCGGCACCGACCAGCTCGACCCGGCGAGCCTGACAGGCGTCGAGCCGGCCGCGGCGCTGCAGGCCGTGACCGACGCCTACCGCGAGCAGCTGGCCACCGTCGTCGGTGCGGGCGCGAAGCCGATCCTCATGGCGTCGCGGGCGCTGGCCGCCGCGGCACGGGACGCCGCCGACTACCTCTCCGTGTACTCGACGCTGCTCGCCGAGTGCAGCTCCCCGGTGATCCTGCACTGGCTCGGCGAGGCGTTCGACCCGGCCCTGTCCGGCTACTGGGGCCACACCGAGCCCTACGCCGCCGCCGAGACCGTGCTCGAGCTCATCGGTGCGCACGCCGACAAGGTCGACGGCATCAAGGTCTCCCTCCTCGACGCCGACCTGGAGATCTGGGTGCGCGAGCGCCTGCCCGAGGGCGTGCGCATGTACACGGGCGACGACTACAACTACCCGGACCTGGTGGTCGGCGACGAGCGCGGCCACTCCGACGCGCTGCTCGGCATCTTCGCCGCCATCGCGCCGGCCGCGTCCACCGCCCTGCAGGAGCTCGAGCCGGGCGGCGACCCCGCCCGTGCCCACGAGATCCTGGCATCCACCCAGGCGCTCGGCCGGCACATCTTCGCCGCGCCGACCTACTACTACAAGACCGGCGTCGCGTTCCTCGCCTGGCTCAACGGGCACCAGCCCGGGTTCCAGATGGTCGGCGGCCTGCACGCCGGGCGGTCGGTGCCGCACCTGGTCGAGCTATTCCGGCTGGCCGACACCGCCGGCCTGCTCACCGACCCGGAGCTCGCCGCCCGCCGCATGGGCCAGTACCTGGCCGTCACCGGTTTCGGGACCGACGCCCGATGACCGTCACCGCACCCGTCGCCGAGACCGCAGGAGCTGCCGTGCCCGACCTGTCGCGCCTGTCGCTGAACACCGCCACCACCAAGGCCTGGACGCTCGAGCAGGCCGTCGTGGGCGCGGTTGCCGCGGGGCTGCCCGCCGTCGGGCTCTGGCGCGACCGGGTGGCCGAGGCGGGGCTGGAGCGCAGCGCACAGATCGTGCGCGACGCGGGCCTGCGGGTGTCGTCGCTGTGCCGCGGCGGATTCCTCACCGCGGACGACGACGCCGGCCGGTCGGCAGCGCTCGAGGACAACCGCGCCGCGATCGTTGAGGCGGCCACGCTCGGCACGAGCGAGGTCATCATGGTGGTCGGCGGGCTGCCCGCGGCGACGGGACCGAACAGGCCGCCGCGTCCGGGCGGCGACAAGGACCTGGTGGCCGCCCGCGGCCGGGTGGCCGACCGCATCGGCGAGCTCGTCCCGTTCGCGGCCGAGCACGGCGTCCGGCTCGTGCTCGAGCCGCTGCACCCGATCTTCGCCGCGGACCGGGCGGTGCTGTCCACCCTGGGGCAGTGCCTGGACATGGCGGCGCCGTACCCCGCGGAGACGGTCGGCGTGGTGGTGGACACCTACCACGTGTGGTGGGACCCGCAGCTGCAGGAGCAGATCGCCCGCGCCGGTCGTGAGGGCCGGCTGGCGTCGTACCAGGTGTGCGACTGGAACCAGCCGATCGCCGCCGACCCGCTGCTCTCCCGCGGCTTCATGGGCGACGGGTTCATCGACTTCCCGACGATCACCAGATGGGTGGCCGAGGCGGGCTACACCGGCGACGTCGAGGTCGAGATCTTCAACCAGGAGATCTGGGACGCACCCGGCAACCAGACCGTGGCGACCATGGCCGAGCGCTACACCGAGCTCGTCCGGCCCTACCTGTAGCCCGCTCGCCTAGGTAGACTTGTACCCCATTACGGTAGAAGGGGTGCCACCGTGGGGCTCAACATCAAGAACGAGCGCGTCCACGAGCTCGCTCGCGCTGTCGCGCGGCGCACGGGGGCGAGTCAGACGGGCGCGATCGAGGCTGCGCTCGAGCGGTACCTCGCCGACCTCGATGCTGACGCTCGACGTGACGACGCCACGCGTCGACAAGCCGTGGACCGCACTCTCACCGACATGCGCCAGCGCCTCTCCACCGCCGGCGTCACCGGCCTGGCCACGGACGACCTCTACGACGAGTCAGGACTGCCAGAGTGATAGTCGAGACGTCGGCGCTGGTGGCGATCCTGCTCGACGAACCGGAGGCAGAAGGCATTGTCGAGCTCATCCTCGGCGCCGAGCAGCCCCGCCTCTCGGCAGCGAGCTACGTCGAGACAGGAATCGTCGTCGACCGGGTAGGTGATCCGGTGCTCTCGAGGCGACTCGACGAGCTGCTCGAGCATCTCGGTATCGACATCGTCGAGGTCACGCCTGAGCACGCGCGCGAGGCCCGGGCGGCATACCGGGACTTCGGCAGGGGAACCGGGCATCCGGCGGGCCTGAACTACGGGGACTGCTTCGGCTACGCCCTCGCCAAGCTCTCCGGCGAGGCGCTGCTCTTCAAGGGCGACGACTTCGGGCACACCGATGTCCGCCCGGCTGCCGTCCCGTAGGCAGAATGCCCGTCACGGTCACCGAGAGACACGATCCGCACCACCCACAGGCTCAGCAGCCGACCATTTCGCGTCACTCGGCGTTCTGTGTCGTCGAGCGACGCATTCCGCACCACCTCACGCGCTCGCGGCCGACCGGTTCGTGTCACTCGCCGACGAACTGATGCCTGCGGTAGCGCGCGGCGAGGCGTCGGTGGCGGTACCGGAACAGCAGCCCGACCACGGGTGCCATCAGCGGCCCGAGCCACGGCACCCGTGGCTCGAACGCGACTCGGTCGGTGAGCCTCGACATCCCGCTCCCGAGGTCCTCGACCGTGCGCTCGTGCTCCCAGACCTTCGAGGTGAGCATGCTCGAGCGCTCCAGGAACCGGCGCCCGGGCTCAATCTCGACGACGACGAGGTCGTCGTACTCCACCGGGAGGACGCCGCCTAGGAGCAGCCAAGAGCGGAAGATCCGCTGGCCGAGCACGATGCTGTCCGGGTCGATCGCGCTGACACCCTCCGGCGTGGTCATCCGCAGGAGCGGGAAGAACTCACCGTTGATCCCGGTGAAGGTGGTCGCGTGTCGCCAGAGCACTGCTGGCGGGACCGGCAGCACCGAGAGAAAGGTCGATTCCAGCTGGGGCACAGACGCAGCCTACGAGGCAGTCCGGCCGAGCGACGCGGGAAATCCGCATACGGCCGGGGACCATCTCGGGGGCCGCGTGGTCGGCGACGCCTCACACGGCCGGAGACCAGCCGATCGCAGGGCCGGCGTGCTCGGCGATACCTCACACGGCCGAAGACCAGCCGATCGCAGGGGCGACGTACTCGGCGATGCTCTGGAGCAGGTGCAGGTTGTACTCGACGCCGAGCTGGTTCGGCACGGTGAGCAGCAGCGAGTCGGCAGCCCGGACCGCGGCGTCCTTGGCGAGCTCGTCGGCGATGACGTCGGGCTCGCCGGTGTAGCTCTTGCCGAACCTGGCCCGCACCCCTTCCAGCAGGCCGACCTGGTCGTGCCCCTCGACGGCGGCGGAGGCACCGAAGTACCGTCGGTCCAGGTCGCTGACGAGCGGGATGACGCTGCGGCTGACCGACACGCGGGGCTCGCGCTCCCACCCCGCCTCCTTCCAGGCCTCGCGGTAGACGTCGATCTGCTCGGCCTGCAGCTCGTCGAAGGGCACGCCGGTGTCCTCTGTCAGCAGCGTCGAGCTCATGAGGTTCATGCCCTGCTCGGCCGTCCACCGGGCGGTACCGCGGGTGCCGGAGCCCCACCAGATCCGGTCGGGCAGTCCGGGAGACTGCGGCTGGACGTCCAGGACACCTTCGGCTCCGGTCATCCGCGGGTTCGCGCGTACCACCGGTGCCCCGCCGATCGCGGCGCGGAACACCTCGGTGTGCGCGCGGGCCATGTCGGCGTCGCTCTGCCCCTCGCCGGGCACGTAGCCGAAGGACTCGTAGCCGTGCAGCGCAGGCTCGGGCGACCCGCGCGAGATCCCGAGCTGGAGCCGCCCGCCGCTGATGAGGTCGGCGGCGGCCGCCTCCTCGGCCATGTACAGCGGGTTCTCGTAGCGCATGTCGATGACCGCGGTGCCGATCTCGATGCGCGACGTGCGCGCACCGACCGCCGCGAGCAGCGGGAACGGCGAGGCCAGCTGGGGCGCGAAGTGGTGCACCCGGACGTACGCGCCGTCGATGCCGAGCTCCTCGGCGCCGACCGCGAGGTCGATCGTCTGCAGCAGCGCGTCAGCCGCGGTGCGGGACTGCGACCCCGGGATCGCCTGCCAGTGCCCGAAGGACAGGAAGCCGATGCGTTTGCGGTGCGTCGCCGTCGTCATGCGTCAACCTCAGCAGCAGTTGCCCCTGTGCACCAGTTCGGCGCCATGGCGAGCGTCACCGCCCGTGCGACGTCACCTCGCCCGCGTTCGCCACGTCGGGCGTGCCGACGGCGTCCGGCTCCCCGGCGACGTGGTGGCGCCGCTCGAGCGCGGCCCCCTCGACGTCGACGTCGGGCAGGATGCGGTCGAGCCACCGCGGCAGCCACCATGCCCGGTCACCGGCGAGGTGCATCAGCGCCGGCACGATGAGCATCCGGACGACGAAGGCGTCGACGAGGACGCCGAACGCGAGCCCGAAGCCGATCGGCCGGATCATCGCCATGTGGGAGAACATGAACCCGCCGAAGACCGAGACCATGATGATCGCGGCAGCCGTGACGACCGCCCGCCCGGCGCGTCGGCCCTCGATGACCGCCGCGCGCGCCGGGGTGCCGTGGACGTACGCCTCCCGCATGCCCGAGACGAGGAACAGCTGGTAGTCCATGGCCAGACCGAAGAGCACGCCGATGAGGATCGTCGGCAGGAAGCTCAGCACCGGCCCGGGCTGGTGGACCCCGAAGATCTCCCCGAGCCAACCCCACTGGTAGATCGCGGTGATCCCCCCGAACGCCGCGAAGACGGACAGGATGAACCCGCCGGTGGCGATGATCGGGACGAGGATCGAGCGGAAGACCAGCACGAGGATGATCAGCGAGAGGCCGATGACGACGGCGAGGTACGTCGGCAGGGCGTCCGCGAGCTTCTCGGAGATGTCGATGTTGCCGCTCGCGGCCCCCGCGACGCCGAGCTCGACGCCGGGCTCGCCGGTGATGCTCAGCCCGCGCAGGGTGTGGACGAGCTCCTCGGTGGACTCGCTGCTCGGCCCGTCCGCGGGCACCACCTGGAACGCCGCGATCGTCTGGTCCTGCGAGGTGCCGATCGGCGCCACGGCCACGACGTCGTCGAGGGCCGCGATCTCCTGCCCGACGGCGACCTGGAACGCCGCCACCTCGGTACCCGCGTACCCGTCCGGGACGTCGGTGACCACCAGCAGCGGGCCGTTCTGGCCGGCGCCGAACTTCTCTTCGACCACCGAGTACGCCTGGTACTGGGTGGAGTCCACCGGCTCGGAGGACCCGTCCGGCAGGCCGAGGCGCATGTCGAGCGCCGGCAGGGCGATGACGACGAGCGCGGCGATCCCGACGACGAGCGAGAGGATCGCCGCCCCGGTGGACATCTCGCGCACGGCCTTGGTCCTGCGTACGTGCTGGCGCGCCCCACGCTGGCGGCGCGGCAGCACCCGACGGCCCACGAGCCCGAGGAGTGCCGGCATGAGCGTGATGGCGACGAGCACGGCGACCGCGATGCAGCCGGCGGCGACGGTCCCCATCAGGCCGAGGAAGTCGATGCCCGTGACGTTCAGGGCCAGCAGCGCGATGAGCACGGTGAGACCGGCGAAGACGACGGCGTTGCCGGACGTGCCGGTGGCGAGGCCGATGGACTCGTGGAGCTCCATGCCGTCGCGGAGCTGGCGCCGGTGGCGGTTGAGGATGAAGAGCGAGTAGTCGATGCCGACCGCGAGGCCGAGCATGAGGCCGAGGACGGGCGTCACGCTGATCATCTCGACGGTCCCGGACAGAGCCATCGCGCCGAGGGCACCGACGGCGACGCCGACGAGGGCCGAGACGATCGGCAGCCCCGCCGCCACCAGCGTGCCCAGCATGACGATGAGCACCACGACGGCGACGGCGAGCCCGACGATCTCGGACGCGCCGGCGATGTTCGCGACGCTCTGGGTGATCTCGGACGAGAAGTCGACCTCGACGCCGTCGACCGGGTTGTCCTCGAAGGCCTCGACCACCGACTCCTTGGTCTCGGCGAGGACCTCGTAGGTGGGCTCGGCGAACTGGACCGTCGCGGTGGCGGCGGAGCCGTCCTCGGAGACCGTCCGGATGCCGCCGGCCAGGTCGAGCTGGGCGGCGCCGAGCTCGAGCTCCTCGCTGCCGGCCTCGAGCTCGGCGGCCTGCCTCTCGAGCTCGGCCGCCTGGGCGTCGAGCTCGGCACGGGCCGCGTCGAGCTCGGCCTGCTGGGCGTCCAGCTGGGGCTGCGCCTGGGCGAGCAACCCGGCGGCGTCGGCCTGGGCGACGGCGGCGTCCAGCTGCGCCTGGCCGGCGTCCAGCTGCTCGCGGGCCGCGTCGAGCTGCTCCTGGCCGGCCGCGATCTGCTCGCGGCCGTTCTCGATCTGCGCCCGGCCGTCGTCGATCCGGGCCTGCTGCTCGGCGAGCTGCGCCTGGACGGCGAACGGGTCGACGACGGCGTTGACGCCCTCGACGCCCGAGACCTCGTCGAAGACGTCGACGAGCTCCGCCCGCTGGGTCTCCGAGAGCTCGGTGCCGTCGGTCGTGTGCAGGACGACGGTGCCGGTGCCGCCCGCGGCGTCGGGGAACTCGGCCTGCAGCCGGTCGGTGACCTCCGCCGTCGGGGTCCCGGGGATGGTGATGGCGGTGGTCAGCGTGCCGCCGAACGCGGCGAAGGCTCCCCCGACGGCGACCAGCACGACGAGCCAGGCCGACACGACGAGCCAGGCACGTCGCGCGGCGAACCGGCCGAGCCGGTAGAGCAGTTCAGCCATGACGGGGTCTCCTCGGGGTGGCGCCGGGCGCGGCGCGACGGGCGGGCGAAGCGGATGACGATTATCCGGATAGCGACGTTACCCGCCTGAGCGGATAAGTTGCATCCGCCTACGTGTGTACGATCCGCCACATGCCGACAGACACGCCGGGGCCGTCCGGCCGGCGTCCCCTGCGCCGGGACGCGGAGCAGAACCGGCTCCGCATCATCAGTGCCGCCCGCGAGCAGTTCGCCGCGCACGGGCTCGCGGTGGGCCACAACGACATCGCGCGTCACGCGGGCGTCGGCGTCGGCACCGTCTACCGGCACTTTCCCGACCGGGCGCCTCTCGTCCAGGAGGCGTTGGGTGACGAGGTCGCCCGGCTGCTCGACGTCGCCGACGAGGCGATGGCCACCGAACCTGCGTGGGACGGTCTGATGCTGCTCGTCTCGCACGTCGCAGACCTGCTCGCGGCGAACCTCGGCCTGCGCGACGTCGCACTCGGCCCGGGGCAGCTCTCGAGCGACTTCGACGAGGTGGCCGACCGGGTCCGGGGCCACCTCGAGCACCTCCTCGAGCGGGCGCAGGCGGAGGGCTCGGTGCGGCCGGACGTCACGCCGCAGGACCTGACGATGCTGTACTTCACGATCACCGAGGTCGCCATGCACGCGCCGGCGAGCGCCTCCCGGGCCTACCGGCGCTACCTCGCGATCTTCGCCGACGGGCTGCGCGCCACCGGCTCCGACGCTCCCCTGCCCGCACCGCTGAGCATGTCCGACGCCGAGTCGATCGCCCGTCGCTGGACGTCGCGCCCTTAGCTCGGCGCGATCACTCGGGCCGGATGTCGACGTCGTGCTCGCCGGTGGTGACCTCGACGTCGTGCGTGGCCCTGTCGAGCAACCGGTCCGCGAGGTGGCGCAGGGCGCGGGCGACGGCGACCTCCTCGCCGATGCGCGGCACGTCCGGGTCCCGCGGGCTGCGGTGGCTGCTGCCCGTCGTCTCGGTGCGCTCGCTCGAGTCCGTCACGAGCGCGACGCGCGCCCTGGTGTCGTCCGCCGTCTCGAAGATCGACACCCGGATCTGCCACTCGCGCACCGGGTTCGCACCGGCGGCGGGTGCCGGCCCTTCCGGACGCTCCCCGCCCGGCTGGACCACCGCGCTCGGACCGGGGAAGAAGGTCCCCTCGTGCCCGTCGCTCCAGCGCACGACGTAGGGCGGTGCGCCGTCGGCTCCGCGCACCTCGATGATCTCGCCGTCGCGCGCCGGTTGCCCCACCTGCTCCCCGGCGAGGACGATGTGGTCTCCCTGCTGGGCCCTCATGACGCCTCCCTGGTCCGTCGGTGACTCCAACTCTGGCGCGGAATCGTCGCCGGCGGAAGGGGGCTCGTGGACCTCCTGGCGGCCCTAGCGCGCGCGGACCGCGCCGAGGATGGCCTCGGCCAGGTCGAAGGGGCGGGAGAACATCGGCCAGTGCCCGGTCGGCATGTCGACCAGCTCCACGTCCGCGCCGAGGAGCTCGGCGGCCCACGGCTCGCCGGCGTCGATCGCGTCGCGCAGCACGCCGGCGGGGATCGTGCAGCACACGACGGTCACCGGTACGTCCTTGCGGCGCTCGTCGCGCAGCCGCACGGCCGAGCGCGCGACCCCGGCCGGGTGGGCGACGGCCCGCTCCCGGAAGAGTGCGAGGCCGGTCTCGTCGATGCCCTCGTAGCTCTCGCCCCGCTCGGTGAACTCCGCCCAGGTGGGCAGCGGCAGGTCGGCGACGTCGGCCGGCAGCTCCGGCATGATCGCGGCGCCGTCGGCGAGCGGGCCGGAGTCGACGTACACCACGCGCCGGATCCGGGTCGGGTCGGCGTCGACGACGGACTGGACGACGGCGGCGGCGCCGCTGTGACCGACGAGGACGACGGCACCGTCCAGGCCCGCGACGACCTCGCGGACGGCGGCGACGTGGTCGTCCAGCGTCAGGCCGACGCGGTCGTCACCGGCCGACTCGAGCCCCGGCAGGGTCACCGGGTGGGTGCGGACGCCCTTCTCCTGCAGGTGCGGGACGACGTCGTCCCAGGCCCAGGCGCCGAGCCAGAAGCCGGGGACGAGGACGACATGAGCTTCCGTCGCTGTCATGCCCCAAGCGTGCCGCCTCCGCGCCGCGCCGTCGAGGCACGACGTGGTGGGGACGGCGTGTCGGCCACCGCCCGGACCCGGGCTCCGCCGTCGGCGCCCGACGGCGGAGCACCCTCGAGGGTGCGGCGTGGCGCATCATCCGGCCCGACGGCGGAGCACCCTCGAGGGTGCGGCGTGGCGCGTCATCCGGCCCGACGGCGGAGCAAACCTCGAGGGTGCGGCGGCCCGCATCATCCGGCCTCGGCGGTGACCTCCACGCGGCGGTTGAGCGCCCGACCCTCGTCCGAGTCGTTCGAGGCGACCGGGTGGCTCTCGCCGCGTCCCTCGGCCGTGACGGGCAGGTCGGACGACCGCTCGAGGAGGAAGGCGCGTACCGCCTCGGCACGGCGCTCGGACAGGTCCTGGTTGTACGCGTCGGTGTCGACGTCGTCGGTGTGCCCGACGACCGTCACCGACGTCGGGGACAGCTCCGTGAGCCGTTCGGCGATCGACGTCAGCCCGTCCTCGGCGCGTGCGGTGAGCTCCGCCGACGTCGGCTCGAAGAAGACGTCGCCGGCCAGAGTGAACGCCTGCTTCTCCTTGCTCGCGTCCGTCGTGACGGCACCGTCCGTGCTGCCGGTGCTCGCGATGAGTGGGTTCGCCGGTGCGGCCAGCGGGGCGCTGCTGGCGACGAGGTCGACGACCGGCGCGACCGCGACGTCCGCGGTGGCGGGCGGCAGGCCGAGCAGCTCGGTCTCGGGGGCGGCGGTCGCGGTCGCCGCGTCGCTCGGCGTCGCCGCGTCGGTCGCTGCCGTTGCGGGTCCGGCGAGGCTCACGACTGCGAGGCCGGCGGCGAGGAGGACTGCCGGGGCGCGGCTCATCGGGTGAGCGGGACGTCGGTGAAGGCGCCGGCGCCGGGGATCTGTACGGTGACGGTCTCGACGTCCTCGGGCGGCGCCGCGAACATGGTGGTCAGCACGAGCTCCTGGCCCGGGTCGACGAACTTGCCGCCGAGGTCGACGTTGCACGCACAGTTGCCGGCGGCGTCGTAGGCCGCCCGGTACATCGTGCCGTTCGTCGTGTCGACGACCGAGACGCCGTCCGTCGTCGAGCCGTGGATGGTGTCGCTCTCCTCGCTGCGCGTGCCGTCCTCGTCCAACGGGGTGGTGTAGAGGCCGTCGTCGAAGTAGTCCGAGATCTGCCAGTCGTTGTCGTCGCCGACGTTGCGCACGGTGAAGACGACGGTCATGACCTCACCGGCGGCGGAGACGCTGTTCAGGTCGATCTCCACGGGGATGGACCCGTGCGAGGTGGACCGGGTGGCGACGACCGGAAGGTCGGCCGGCACCGGCTGCGGCTCGGCGTCCGGGCCGGCAGATGCCTGGAGGTCCTCGGCGACCTCCGCCCCCGCCGTGGCCGTCTCGGTGGCAGACGTCGCTCCTGCGTCGTCGCCGCTCTCGCTGCTCGTGCACGCGGTGAGCAGGGTGGCAGCGGCGACTGCCGCCAGGACGGTGCGCAGGCGCGCGGACATAGTTCTCTCCATGGCTCGAGCTTGGGATTACGGACGTGACGCTATCCGAACTCGTCCCCGGGCCGGCTCGCCGTCCGCCAGGAGGGACGGCGAGCCTCGCCTCCGCCGGGGCGTCGGGACCTACGACCTCCGCCGGGCGTCGGGACCTACGACCTCCGCCGGGCGTCGGGACCTACGCCGGCGGCGCCGCGTCGACGCGGTCGAGGAAGGCGAGCACCCGCTCCTCGAGCAGCTCGGCCGCCTGCTGGTCGTAGGCGGGCAGGCTGGAGTCGGCGAAGAGGTGCTGGTCACCGGGGTAGACGAACAGCTCGGCGTCGTCCGTCGACGCCACGAGCTCGCGGGCGGCGTCGATGTCGCCCTCCTCCGCGAACGAGGGGTCGCCCTCCTTGCCGTGGACCTGGACGGGCACACCGGCAGGCCAGCGTCCGTCCCCGAACTCGCTCGTCGGTACGCACGAGTAGAGCAGCAGAGCCCCGCGTGCACCGGGTCGGGTCTGCGCGAGCTCCTGCGCGGGGATGACACCGAGCGACATGCCGATGTAGACGAGCTCCTCCCCCAGCGCCTCGGCGGCCGCCCGGCCGCGCCCGGCGACGACGTCGAACCCGACCTCGCGGGCATGGTCGACGCCCGCGTCGAGGTCGTCGAACACGCGGCCCTCGTACAGGTCCGGGACGTGGACCCGGTGGCCGGCCCCGCGCAGCCTCTCGGCGAACCCGTGGACGCCGGACGTCAGACCCTGCGCGTGGTGGAACAGCACGATCTCAGCCATCTCGCTCCCTCTCGCTCCCGTGGGCGCCCGGGCGACGCCGACGGGGACATCCTCGTCCCAGGTGGTGACATCCGAGCGCCGCGCCGCTCGGCGCATCACGTTACGACCACGCACCGCCGGCGTCGAGAGGGTCGCGCCGGACGAGCACCAGCCGACCGCCCGTGCCCCGCACGGCGAAGCCGTCGCCGACTCCGCGCCCGACCGGTCCTTCCGGCCGGCCCGGACGGTCCTACGCTCCTTCCGGGCCGGCCCGGACGGTCCTACGCTCGGCTCGACGAGCACCGGTGCAGCTTCGAGGAGCGGACGATGGCACACCACGAGAGCGTCGACGGCTACATCGCCACCTTCCCCGGCGATGTCCAGGAAGTGCTCCAGGAGGTCCGGCGCACCATCCGGGAGGTCGTGCCCGACGGCGAGGAGACGATCAGCTACGGCATCCCCACGATCACGGTCGGCGGGAGGTACCTGGTGTACTTCGCCGGCTGGAAGCACCACATCAGCCTCTACCCGCTTCCCCACGGCGACGAGCAGCTCCAGCGCGACCTCGCGCCGTACATGGCCGGCAAGGGCACGGCGAAGTTCACGTTGGGCGAGCCCGTCCCTTACGACCTCATCGAGCGGGTGACGAGGCGCCTCGCCGACGAGCGGAACAGCGGGCCGGCATAGCAACGTCCTGGCAAGGGACCGCCGGCCAGGCGACAGGAGACCGCGTGCGCGGGGACCATGTGGCCGCGAGCGCTGAGACGCAGTGGTTGCGAGGGGCCTCGAGCGCTCAGACACAGTGGTTGCGAGGGCCGCGACCGCCACTCGCGCGTGCGAGCCGGCAGCACCGGGCGCACGCTGGTGGTGCCACTCGGGAGGGACAGGACGATGCCTAAGACGAACAAGGACGGCTCGGCCAAGCAGAGCGAGCTGCCCAGCACGCTGGAGAAGTCGGAGGACAAGGCGCAGCGCACCTTCGCCAAGGCGCACGACTCCGCCGCGGAGTCCTACGGCGAGGGCGAGCGCGCCAACCGCACGGCGTACGCCGCGCTCAAGCACTCCTACGAGAAGGTCGGTGATCACTGGGAGCCGAAGGACGAGCCGGGCCCGTCGGACACCAAGGCCGAGGGGACGCGCGGCTCTCCCGGGGAGACCGCCGGCGGCGTGGACGCCAACGCCTCCAAGGAGCACCTGTACGACCTCGCCAAGCGCCTTCAGGTCGAGGGGCGCTCGACGATGACCAAGGACGAGCTGGTGGAGGCCATCCAGAAGGCCAACGAGCGCGAGACCCGCCGGAACCGCTGACCGCCCGGCAGCACCCGCCGGGCGCTCCGACCGTGTCAGCCAGGGCCGGCTACGGCTCGCGACGGACGAACGGTTCGGGTGCCGGCACGGTCGAGAGCAGCCGCCGGGTGGTGGTCAGCCCCCACTCGTCCAGGTCGGCGATCCGGTCCGAGCACGAGCGCAGGCCGCCGTAGCGCTCGATCACGGCAGCCCACTCCTCGCGCAGCACGAACGAGGGGCGCGCCACGAGACAGTCCGGGTCGTTGACCCAGAACCGGCCGTGCTGCCAGGCGCGGGCGACGACGGCTGGGGCACCGCGCAGCCCCCGCGAGCCGTCCTGCCCCTCGGGGTGGAAGGTGTCGGGCGAGACGCGCATCGCGTCGACCAGCCCGACGCTGGGCAGGATCGGTGCCCCGCAGCCGAGCAGGTAGGCGTCCGGGCCGGCGGCCTCCCGGATCAGCGCGAGCCCGGAGGCGTAGGCGGCGACGGCGGTCTCCGGGCCGTGCCGAGTGCCCGGCACCGCGCCGGCGTAGAGGAAGTCCAGCTTGAAGTAGTCGAAGCCGGCTGAGCGCAGCGCGGCGAACACCTCACGCAGGTAGTCGCGCGCACCCGGGTGCGTGAGGTCCAGGCCGTGGAGCTGCTGGTCCCAATTCGTGCCGGCGTCGCCCACCAGCCAGTCCGGGTGCTCCCGGGCCAGCTCGCTGTCCGCGCCGACGACGAACGGGGCGAGCCAGATCCCGGCGCGCCGACCTGTCGCACGGATCCTGTCCGCCAGCCGCGTCAGCGAGGTGAACCGGGCCGAGAGCGTGGTCCAGTCCCCGATGCCCGCCTGCCAGCCGTCGTCGATCTGGACCACGTCGACCGGGAGCCGCGCGGCGGCGAGCGCATCGAGGTTCTCCAGGACGTCCCGCTCGGTGACGTCCAGGAAGTACCGGTACCAGGAGCACCACACGGTCGGTGCGGGTCGGGGCACCCCGCCCCCGGCGCCCGTGGCGAACCGGTCACCGAACGCCGCGAGTCCCGCTGCGCCGTCGTCCGCGGTCCGGACCGTCACGGGCCCGTCGCTGGAGACCAGGAGGCGTCCCCCGACGACCTCGGCCCGGACGGTCGGCACCTCGTCCCGGGCGTCGTCGGCGCCGTAGACCCGCGCCGGCTCCCCGGTCCCCGGCTCGACCACCAGCAGGCCGGACGCCTGGAAGCCGGCCGCGGGCAGCTCCGTACCGGGGCGGAAACGCATCAGGTGCTGCCACTCCAGCGCCGGCCGGGCCGACGTCTGCCCGACGTCGTACCAGGCGGTGGGGCTCCACGACTGCCAGCCCTCCTCGTACACGCGCCCGTGGTCGGCCGAGACGGCCACCTCGTCGACCGGTTCGAACCTCATGTCGCTCCCGTCACAGCTGGATCGGCAGCGGGACGACGGCGCCGCCCCGTTGCGCGGAGTCTCGCGCGGCAAGCGTCAGCTCCAGGGAGGCGACGTTGTCGGCGGCGGAGTTCGACGGCTCGCGGTCCTCCACGACGGCGCACATCAGCTCGCCCATCACACCGGCGAAGCCGTCGACGAACCAGGCGCCCTCCAGCGCGTAGCGCGTGGTGGTCTCCCCGCGCTCGAGCTCGAGGTGGTCGCGGCCGAGGATGCTGCCGCGCAGCGTGCCGTCGGTCCCGTGCACCCAGAAGGGGCAGGACGGGTGCCTGGTCCGGACGTCGCCGACGATCCGCAGCAGGGCGCCCGCGCCGTCGGTGCAGCGCACCTCGACCGAAGCCGACCAGGGATTGCGGGCCGCGGCCGGCTGCCCCGGCACGCGTGCGTCGTCGGCGCGCACCGTGGCGACCTGCTTGCCGCGGAGCCAGCACCGGGTGATGTCGACCCAGTGCAGCAGGTAATCGGTGACGAGCATGTGCGGCACGTCGTCGAAGGGGGTGCCGGCCAGCGGCGGCAGCGGCTTGTCGTGCAGGTGGGTCACGCCCACCACGTCGCCGATCGCGCCGTCCTCGATCAGCCGGGTGGCGAGCCGCCACTGCGGCGCCCACCGCCCGTTCTGGTTGACCGCCACCCGCAGCCCGCGCCGCCGCGCCTGCGCGAGCAGCGGCCGCAGGCCCTCGACGTCGAGCGTCAGCGGCTTCTGGGCCAGCACGTGCTTGCCCGCGGCCAGCGCCGCCGCCACGTGCTCCAGCCGCCCCTCGGCGGGGGTGGCGATGTCGACGATGTCCACCTCGGGGTCGGCGAGCAGCTCCTCGACGGAGGCGTGGACCTTCCGCACGCCGGGGAACCGCTCCGGCACGGTCTCGGTGGTCTCGCGTCGCCGGCTCCAGACGCCCACCACGTCCACGTCGTGCGCGGCGTACGCGGGCAGGTGGGCGGTCTGTGCGATCTGCCCGCAGCCGAGGATCGCGACGCGGGGAAGCGGCCCGTCGGGGAACCTCGGACCGTAGCTCGGCACCGTCCCGGAGCCCCACGCCACCCCGGGGCCCGGTGCCGTCCCGGAGCCCCGCGCCACCCCGGAGCCCGGCGCCGTCCCGGAGCCCGGCGCCGTCCCGGAGCTCACCGGCCGATCCGCTCGTTGACGGCGGTGGCCCCGAAGACGAGGTCCACCACGGTGCGCGTCATGCCGATGACCGCGGCGTCCTGCCCCAGCGCCCCGAGCGTGACCTCCAGGTGCCGGGTGGCCCGCGGCAGGGTGCGCCGGTAGAGGGTCTCGCGCACCCCGCTGAGCAGCGGCGTCGAGGCCAGGTCACCGCCGAGGACCAGGACGCCGGGGTTGACGAGGCTGACCACCGCGGCGACCACCTGGCCGATGAGCCGGCCGGCCTCGCGGGTCAGCCGGGCCGCGGCGGGGTTGCCCTCGGCGAGCAGGGCCCGCACGTCCCGGCCGGAGACGGCCGGCACCCCGAGCGCGGTGAGGTCCTTGGCCACGGCCCACCCGCTGGCCGACGCCGCGAGGCAGCCGTGCGAGCCGCACCGGCACAGCGCGTCGGGCTGGTCGACGAGGCGCACGTGCCCGATGTCGCCGGCGCCGCCGTCGATGCCGCGGAACAGGCGGCCGTCGACGACGATGCCCGCGCCGATGCCCGTGGAGACCTTCACCAGGACCAGGGCCGGGCTCCGTGGGTGGCGCACGGCCTGCTCGCCGACCGCCATCGCGTTGGCGTCGTTCTCTACGGCGGCGGGCACCCCCAGCGCCTCCGAGAGGTGGTCCCCGACCGGGTAGGCGTCCCAGCCCGGCATGATCGGGGGCTCGCTCGGGCGCCAGGTCGCCGGGTCCACCGGGCCGGGTAGGGCGACGCCGACGCCGCGCACGGCCCGCCCGCCGACGGCGTCGCTCTCGAGCAGCTCGCGGGAGGCTCCCACGATGGCGTCGAGGGTGGCCTGCGGGCCGGCCTGGACGCTGACCGGCAGGTCGGCATGCGTCAGGACGGTGCCGGCGAGGTCGGTGACGGCGGCACGGGTCCGGGTCGTCTCCAGGGCCGCGACGACGACCACGCCGTGGTCGGAGTTGAACTCCAGGCCCCGGGGACGACGTCCGCCGGTGCTCTCGTGCGGGCCGGTCTCCCGGAGCAGGCCCTCCTGGAGCAGCGGCGTCAGGCGTTGCGCCACCGTCACCCGCGACAGCCCGGTCAGGGCCTGGATCTCGGCGCGGGTGCGGGCGCCCTCGCGCCGCACGAGCTCGAGCAGGTCGCCCGGGCCGGGTGCGAGCAGCGCCGCACCGTCCGTCCCGGCCGCTGCACCAGCGGGGCCGGCCGCCGCGCCGCGCGGGACGGCCGCCGCTTCACGCGAGGCGCCCGCTGCGCCATGCGGGACGGCAGTCGCGCGGCCCGCGCGCCGTGGCGTCTCCGCCGTGCCGTCGGACATGTCTCTCCCTCGAGTCCTGTCGCCGCGACCCGAGCTACCGGATCGGCCGGGGGTCGGCGTCGCCCCGGCCCGTCGCAAGGTCTCGTCGACCGGTGAGGGGTGCGACGTCGTCACCGCCCACAACTTTTGTATAACAGATTAGCCTAAGAGGGTAGACCGCTGAACGGAATGGGTTTAGCGTCTGGCAGTACAGGAACGGGCACGACCAACGGCGGTCACCCGACCACGACCAGTGGTCCAGCGGGTCGAAGGATCCCCGCAGGACGCCGCGACCCGCGTGCTCACGACAGAGCGCAAAGGAGCTCGTGATGAACCGCAGGAAGTTCGGTACGGCGCTCGTCGCCACCACGCTCGGTGCGGCTCTGCTCGCCGCGTGCAGCGGCGGGGGCGAGGAGGGCGGCGGGACGGGAGAGACCGCCGGCGAGGGCGGTGCGAGCGGCACCATCACCGTCTGGACGGCGGACACCCTGCCGGACCGGGTCGCGGCGCAGGAGGAGATCAACGCCGCGTTCACCGAGGCCACCGGCATCGAGGTCGACCTGGTCGGGGTGCCCGAGGACCAGTTCAACCAGGTGCTCACCTCCTCCGCGGCGGCGGGCGACCTGCCCGACGTGATCGGCTCGATCTCGCTGGCGCAGACGCGCACCCTGGCGGCCAACGAGCTCAGCGACCCCGACGCCCACGCCGCCGTCATCGAGGACCTCGGCGAGGACACCTGGATCCCGCGCGCGCTGGAGCTCACCCGCGACGGCGACCAGCAGCTCGCGGTGCCCTCGGACTCCTGGGCCCAGCTGCTCTTCTACCGCACCGACCTCTTCGAGGCGGCCGGGCTGGACGCGCCCGAGACCTACGAGGACATCCTCGCCGCGGCGGAGGCACTGGACAGCCCCGAGGTGGCCGGCTTCGTCGGCGCGACGACGCCCGGTGCCGCGTTCACGCAGCAGACCTTCGAGCACATCGCGCTCGGCAACGGCTGCCAGATGGTGGACGACTCCGGCGAGATCACGATGGCCAGCAACGCGTGCGTCGGGGCGTTCGAGTTCTACGGGGACCTCATCAGCAACTACTCGGTGCCCGGCGGGCAGGACGTCGACACCGTCCGCGCCACCTACTTCGCGGGCCAGGCCGCGATGTTCATCTGGTCGACCTTCGTCCTCGACGAGATGGCCGGGCTGCGCAACGACGCGATGCCGAGCTGCCCGGAGTGCGCCGACAACCCCGCGTTCCTGGCCGAGAACACCGGCATCGTGCCGGCCATCCTCGGTCCCGACGGCGACGAGCCGGCCCAGTTCGGGGAGATCACCAACTGGGTGATCCCGGCCACCGCGCAGACCGACGCCGCGGTCGAGTTCGTGAAGTACATGCTCAGCGACGGCTACGTCGACTGGACGGCCATCGCCCCCGAGGGCAAGGTCCCGGTCCGGCTGGGGACCGAGGAGAACCCGACGGAGTTCGCGGACACCTGGGCGACCCTGCCGGTGGGCGTGGACACCGAGGCGCCGCTGACGGACTTCTACGGCGAGGACGTCATCAGCCGGCTGCAGGCCGGTCCCGAGGACATGAACCGGTGGGGCATCACCCAGGGGCAGGGCGACCTCGTCGGCGCCTCGCTCGGTGAGCTCCCGGTCGCGCTGGCCGTCAGCGACGTCACCACCGGCGGGGCGGACCCCCAGCAGGCCGCCGAGGAGGCCGCCGCCGCGCTGCAGTCGATCCAGGACTCACTGGGATGAGCACCTCCAGCGGGGTGGGTCAGGGCACGCCCGGATCCGCCGCCGCCGGCGGGCGCCGGGCCGGGCGGGTCCGGCGCTCGCGTGCCGAGCGTGCGGAGGGTCGGGCAGGGCTCGCGCTGATCTCCCCCACCCTGGTCATCGTCCTGGTGATGGTGATCCTGCCGATCCTGTGGACGATCATGCTGGCGTTCCAGGACATCCGGCTGATCAACCTGAGCACTGCAGGGGTCTTCGGCGAGTACACGCTCTCCAACATCACGGACGTGCTCCTCTCGCCCGGCTTCCTCCAGGCGCTGATCACCACCGTCGTGTACTCCGTCGCCGGGACCGCGCTCGCCATCGGCGGCGGCCTGGTCGCCGCCCTGGCGCTGCGCCGGCCGTTCCCCGGCCGGAGCATCGTGCGGGCGGCCGTCCTGCTCCCCTACGTGGCGCCGATCGTCGCCGCCACGTTCGCGTGGTCGACGATGCTCAACCCCCAGTTCGGCGTCGTCAACCACTGGGGCACCCGCATCTTCGGGTGGGACGAGCCGATCGCCTTCCTGACCCAGCGGGCGGAGGCGATCTCGATCTTCGGCTGGGACCTGAGCGTCCCCATCGCCCTGCTCACCGTCATCGTCTTCGAGGGCTGGCGCTCGTTCCCCTTCGCCTTCCTGTTCATCACCGCGCGGCTGCAGGCCAGCGACGCCAGCCTCGAGGAGGCCGCCAAGGTCGACGGCGCGACGGTGAGCCAGCGCTTCCGGTACATCGTCTTCCCCCAGCTGCTGCCCATCATCGCCACGCTCACGGTGCTGCGGTTCATCTGGACGTTCAACAGCTTCGACGACATCTACCTCCTGACCGGCGGCGGCGCCGGGACCGAGGTCGTCGCCGTGCGGGTGTTCAACTTCCTCACCGCCCGCGGCGACATCGGCGCCGCGGCCGCCCAGGCGCTGGTCCTGGCGGCGATCCTCGCGGTGCTCGTGAGCATCTACCTGAAGCTGGTCACCCGCCAGGACAAGGAGGCGAGATGAGCACCGACGTCGCCGCGCGGCGCCGGTCCGGCGGACCGGACACCGAGGCCCCGCCCCGGTTCTCCCGGGACCGCATCGAGACCCGGGTCTTCGGGGTGCTGCGCTGGGTGGTGATCGCCGTCGTCGCCCTCGCCTGCATCTTCCCCTTCTACTACATGGTGATCCTGTCCTTCCGCGAGCTCGACTCCGTGCTGCGCGACCCCGGCGCCCTCTGGGTGGGGCTGGACGAGATCACCTTCGAAAGCTACGCGGCGGTGCTGCGCTCGACCTCCGAGGGCGGCCAGGGCTTCCTCGTCTTCATGCGCAACAGCGCCCTGGTGGCCCTCGGCACCGTGTTCGTCACCCTGCTGGTCGCGCTGCCCGGCTCCTACGCGGTGAGCCGGCTGGCCTTCTTCGGCCGGCGGCAGATCGGCGGTCTGTTCCTGGCCGTCTACCTGTTCCCGAGCATCCTGCTGGCCATCCCGCTCTTCGTCTTCTTCACCCGCATCGGGCTGCGCGGCGAGCTGCTCGGCCTGCTCTTCGTGTACGTCGCCCAGGTGGTGCCGGTGACGATCTACATGCTCCGGAACTACTTCGACACCATCCCCGTCAGCCTGGAGGAGGCCGCCTCCATCGACGGCTGCACGCGCCTGGGCGTGATGCGTCGCATCAGCCTGCCCCTGGCGATGCCGGCCATCGTCTCCAACGGGCTGTACATCTTCATGATCGCCTGGAACGAGTTCCTGTTCGCGCTGCTGTTCCTCATCGAGCGGCGCGAGAACTGGACGGTGTCGCTGGGCCTGTCCCAGCTCGCCGGCAGCATCGAGATCCCCACGACCGTGCTGATGGCCGGCTCGGTGATCCTCACCCTGCCGATCATCATCGTCTTCTTCGCCACCCAGCGACTCCTCACCGAGGGGCTGACCGCCGGCGCCGAGAAGGGCTGAGGTGCCTCGATGCCCCAGACCGTGCAGTTCACCGCGCCGGGCGAGGTCGAGCTCGTCGACGTCGCGAGCGAGCCGCTCGCGCCGGGAACCGTGCGGGTGCGCACCTGGTACTCCGGGGTCTCGGCGGGCACCGAGCTCACCGCCTACCGCGGCTCGAACCCGTACCTGAGCAAGACGTGGGACCCGGCCCGCCGGATCTTCACCGAGGGAGCCCCCACGTTCGGCTATCCGGTGTCCGGCTGGGGGTACTCCGAGGTCGGCGAGGTCGTCGAGTGCGCCGACGACGTCGCGGACCTGCCGCCCGGGACCGCGGTGTTCGGGATCTGGGGCCACCGCTCCGAGGCGGTCGTCGCCGCCGGGCCGCTCCGCGCCCAGCGCGTCCCGACGGGTGCCGAGGCCATCCACGGCGTCTTCGCCCGGGTGGGCGCGATCGCCCTCAACGCCGTCCTCGGCACCGAGACGAGGCTGGGTGAGTGGGTCGCGATCTTCGGGCAGGGCGTCATCGGGCTGCTCGCCACCCAGCTCGCCCGGCTCAGCGGCGCCCGGGTGATCGCCGTCGAGGGCATCGCCGGCCGGCGCCGGCTCGCGGAAGAGCTCGGCGCGCGGGCGACCGTGGATCCCGACGTCGCTGGTGGTGCCGGTGCCGCCGTCAGGCAGCTCACGGGCGACGTCGGGGCGGACTCGGCGATCGAGCTCTCCGGCAGCTACGCCGCGCTCCAGGAGGCGATCAGGTGCGTCGTGCCGGACGGCCGCGTCCAGGCCGCCGGGTTCTACCAGGGCGAGGCGACCGCGCTGCGCCTGGGCGAGGAGTTCCACCACAACCGGGTCCACATCGTCGCCAGCCAGATCGGCGGCACGCCGCTGCCGCTGGGCCCGCGGTGGAACCACGCCCGGCTCGTGTCCGTGTTCATGGACCAGGTGGCCACGGGCGCCGTCGACGTCGCGCCCCTGATCACCGACGTGGTCGAGTGCACGGACGTCGCGACCGCCTTCCGGACCCTCGACGAGCAGAGCGCCAGGACGCTGCAGGTGGTCCTGCGCTTCCCCGGGGCACCGGCATGAGCGCGGACGAACCGGCGCCGTCGGGCCCGCGCGGCGAAGGGACCCCGGCAGGTCGGGACGAGCTGCGCGCGGACGTCCGTGCCCTGATGGAGGCCCACTGGGACGCGGAGCGCGGCTACTGCGTCCCGAACCCGGACGTGTACCCGCACCTGTGGCTGTGGGACTCGTGCTTCCACGCGATCATCTGGTCCGCGCTGGGCGACGACCGGGCGGTGCTCGAGCTCCGGGCGACGCTCGCCGGCCAGCTCGCCTCGGGCCTCGTCCCGCACATGCGCTACGGCGGGCAGGGCCCGGACACCTGGCTCGGGCCGCTGGCGGACACCTCGTCCCTGACGCAGCCGCCGATGTTCGCCCACGCCGCCCGGGTGCTCGCCGCGGCGGGCACGGAGCCGGACGAGGAGCTGCTGGGCCGCGCGCGCAAGGGCCTGGACTGGCTGTGGGACCAGCGGCGGACCGACCAGGGCCTGGTCTACGTCGTGCACCCGTGGGAGGGCGGCAACGACCACTCCCCCCGGTGGGACGACTGGGGCGCCCCGGGCCGCACCCCGGCGGACTACGACCGGGCGGCGCGCACCGCCTGGAACAAGGACCGCATGCACGACGTCAGCTTCGGGCCGGACGGTGCCGCCCGGTGGTCGACGGCGTTCGTGTCCTGCCCGGCGGCGTTCAACGCGTACGTGGCCTTCAACACCGCCGAGCTCGCGGCGCTGCTCGACGACGCCGAGCTGGCCGAGCGTGCCGCGGTGCTTGCGGAGGCGATCGACCGGCACCTGTGGGACCCCGAGGAACAGCTGTGGGCCGACCTGCCGGTCGTGGGCGGCGGCCCCTCGGCCCGCATCCCGACCAGCGACGCCGCCATGCCGGCACTCGTCACGGCCGACGCCGAGAAGGCCCGGGCGGCTCTCGACCAGCTCGACGACCCCGACCGGTTCGGGGCGGCGTTCGGACCGGCAAACGTGGCTCGCCGGCACCCGGCCTACGACCCCGCCACGTACTGGCGCGGGCCGGCGTGGCCACCGCTGAGCTACCTCTTCTGGGTGGCGCAGCGGCGCTGGGGGCGCGACGCCGCCGCGGACGGGCTGCGGCGGCGCACCGTGGCGGCGACGGTGCGCAGCGGGTTCGCCGAGTACTGGAACCCCGAGGACGGCAGCGGGCTGGGCGCCGTGCCGCAGACGTGGGCCGGGCTGGCCCTGGCCATGACGCCGGACGCACGGGCATGAGCGGCTCAGCGGGCGCCGTCGAGGACGCCGACCACCGCCTCGGCGAGGCAGGCGTGCCCGGCGTCGTCGGGGTGCACGGCGTCGGCCGCCAGCATGCTGGCCGCGTCCCACCCGGCCGCGACGGCGACGCGCACCCCGAAGCGTCCGGCGACGGTGCGCAGCGTCTGGTTGTAGGCGTCGAGGATCTCGTCGGACCCGCGGTCGTGCGGCGCGTGCCCGGTGTAGTCGAGCAGGTACGGCTGGGCGACGGCGACAACCGGCGCGACGGGGTTCGCCCGGGTGACGGCGTCGAAGATGGTGTCCAGGGCACCCGCGTAGGCGTCCAGGGCGGTCGCATCGGCGCCGTGCAGACGGGCGTCGTTCAGGCCGGTCATCACGAGGTACAGGTCCCCGTGGGGAACCCCCTCGGCCGCGAGCCGGGCGGTCTCGGTGCTGAGGGTCCCGCTCACGCCCCGGTTGTCGGTCGTGAGACCCAGGCTCCGGGCGGCCACCTCCACCAGGCCCAGCGAGCGGTCGGAGGTTCCGGTGCCGGCCACCCACGAGTGCCCGTAGGCGACCAGCACGGACATCCCGGGCTCCTCGGTGGCTCGGTCAGGACGGGGCGGCCAGTCTACGGCCCGACCGGGGCACCGCCTGGGGCGCTTCGGGACCCCGGCCCGGCCCACCAGGCGACCCGCGGGCGGTGCGGCGGTTCTCTCCCGGCCACGTCGGGCGCCGGGCCTCGGCTCGGAGCGCGGCGCTCCCGCGGGATGCTCCGCGCCGGGCCTCGGCTCGGAGCGCGACGCTCCCGCGGGATGCTCCGCGCCGGGCCTCGGCTCGGAGCGCGGCGCTCCCGCGGGATGCTCGCCGGGCGGCGGTGGTCGTCGTGAGCGGGCGTCCGGACGCCGACGCCGTGGTGCGTGCCGCCGTCGCCGTCCTCGACCGGAACTGGACCGGCTCCCACACCCTGCCCGCCACCGGGCTGTACCCGCACCAGTGGAGCTGGGACTCGGCCTTCATCGCGATGGGGCTGCGGCACCGCTCCCCGGAGCGGGCGGAGCAGGAGCTCGAGTCGCTGCTGGCCGGGCAGTGGGCGGACGGCCGCATCCCGCAGATCGTCTACGACCCCCGGCGCGACGACGACTACGCACCCGGTGCCACGTTCTGGCGCTCCGACGAGCTGCCCGGGACGCCGTCGGTACCGACCGCAGGGCTGGTGCAGCCCCCGAACCACGCGTGGGCGGCGTGGGAGGTGTACCGCGCCGATCCCGACGCCGACCGGGCGGCCGACTTCGCCCGACGGGTCTACCCACCGCTGGTGGCGTGGCACGACTACCTGACGGGTCGCCGCACTCTCGGGAGGAGCCCGCTCGCGTGCGTGGTGCACCCGTGGGAGTCGGGAATGGACAACTCCCCGCTGTGGGACGAGGCGCTCGCCCGGCTCCCCGACACGCCCCGGCACAAGGTCGACCGGCTGGACCTGCGTCACGCCTCCGCCGGCGAACGCCCCAGCGCGAAGGAGTACGGCCGGTTCTTCTGGCTCGCGGAGCAGTACCGGGACGGCGACTGCCAGGACCGGGACGATCTGCCGTTCCTCCTGGAGGACCCCACCGTCAACACGCTGCTCGCACGTTCGGAGCTGGCGCTCGCCGAGCTCGCGAGGGTCGTCGGTGCGGACCCGGGACCGCACCGGGAGCACCACGAGGAGGTGACGGACGCGCTGGACGCGCTGTTCGAGCCGGCCCTCGGGCTGCACGTCGCGCGGGACGTCACGACCGGTGCGCTCGTGCGGAGGGCGACGGTCTCCGGCCTCACACCGCTGCTGCTGCCCCGGCTGCCCCGCGCGACGACGCTCGTGGCGACGGCGCTCGGCCCGCGGTTCCTCGGCGGCGGCGCGCTGATGGTGCCCAGCTACGACGTCACCGCGGCGGACTTCGACGCCGGACAGTACTGGCGCGGGCCGGCGTGGTTCAACATGACGTGGCTGGTCGCGCACGGGCTGCGGCTGCACGGGGAGCCCGGCACCGCCGACCGGCTCGAGCAGAACCTGCGCGACCTGGCGCTCGAGCACGACTTCCCGGAGTACGTCGACCCGGCCACGGGGGCTCCGCACGGCACCCGGAAGTTCAGCTGGACGGCCGCGATGGCCATCGACGTCGCGGTTCGCCAGGCGACCTCCTGACGGACGGCGATCGCCGTCGCCCTGCTCGTCCCAGAGCCCGGCGCCGTGCACTGCCAGGACGACGACCTCAGACACTCGCCTGCCTGCCCGTTATTGGTGAGAGATCGGTGCGATAGCCGCACCGTTTCCTCACCGATGCTGGCCGACGGCGGGTTGGCGCGGGGGTCCTTGACACAGCACGACGCCTGGAGCATTCTGGTTGTCAATCACATGGTTGATCAAGGCGAAGGTTGATAACGGTGGACCGATCCTTCGACGACGAGCTGCTCGACCGGGCCTTCATGGCCCTGGCCGACCCGGCGCGCCGCCGCATCGTCGCCCGGCTCAGCCGGGGGTCGGCAACCGTCAACGAGCTCGCCGAACCCTTCGAGATCAGCAAGCAGGCGATCTCGAAGCACATCCAGGTCCTCGAGCACGCCGGGCTCGTCACGCGCACGCGCGACGCGCAGCGGCGGCCCGTCCACCTGAACCCCGCACGGCTGGAGGCCCTCACCGCGTGGATCGACCGCTACCGGTTGGTCCGCGAGGCACAGTTCCGCACTCTCGACGCCGTGCTGGAGAACAGCACCAAGCACATCCCGAAGGAGTGATCATGAGCAACGCACTGAACGTCACCGTCCCGGAGGGCCTGCCCTTCATCGACTACGAGCGGGAGTTCGACTTCCCGGTCGCCGACGTCTTCCGCGCCCATGCCGACCCGGCCCTCATCGGTCAGTGGCTCGGCCCGCGCGGCATGGAGATGTCGGTCGACCACTACGACTTCAGCACCGGGGGCAGCTACCGCTACACCCACACGCGCGACGGCGAGTCCTACGAGTTCAGCGGCGTCTTCCACACCGTCCGCGAGAACGAGTTCGCCATCCAGACGTTCGAGTTCCACGGCTACCCTGACGTCGTCAGCATCGAGTCGATGACCTTCCACGACCTGGGCGACGGCCGCTGCAAGATCGTCGGCCACTCCGTCTACCCGAGCGTGGAGGCCCGCGACGGCATGGCGCAGTCCGGCATGGAGGAGGGCATGGGCGACGGGTACGAGCGTCTCGAGGAGCTGCTCGGCAAGACGGTCGCGGCCTGACCGGGTCGGGGCTCCCCTCCCCCGGACCCACCGCTGCACGACACGACGACCGCTACTGGTGCACCAGTAGCGGTCGTCGTGTCGTGGCGCGGTCGCCGCGGAGCCGCACCGGGCGGCTCTCCCTCTCAGGTCGTCCACCTCGCGACGGACGTGACCCGCCGGTGCCACAACTAGGCTGGGTCACCATGTCGACCGAGCCTGCCCGCGCACCGCTGGCGACGCGCCTGACCGCGTGGCTCAACGACCCCCTCGACCCGCTCTGGGAACGGCCGGCCCCCACCGCCCGCCAGCAGCGCGACGACGTCATCGCCGCGGTGGGCCTGGTCGCCGTCGCCATCGTCTCCGTCGTGCTGACGAAGTCGATGGGCGCACGCATCGAGGGCGAGGAGGCGTGGCGGGCGTACGTGGCAGTGGCCCTCATGGTCGCGCCGCTCGCCCTGCGCCGTCGCCGACCGGTCCTGGTCCTCGTGGTGTCCTCGGGACTCTTCCTCGGCCTGTCCTACGTCAGCCCCGAGGCGAGCACGTCGCTGATGTTCCAGGCCGCCTACTTCGCGGCGCTGTACGCCGCGGTCGCCTGGGCCCGGGACCGCCGCCTGCTGTGGATCGCCATCGGCGTCGTCCTGCTGACCATGGCGCTGTGGCTCGTCGTCATGTACACCATCAGCAGCGGCGCCGACCAGTTCATGAACGCCGACCCGGCCGGCCCGGTCCCCCAGTTCGCCGCGGCGGTGCTGTTCACGGCCCTGATCAACCTCGCCTACTTCGGCGGCGCCATCCTCATCGGGCGCAGCTCCTGGCGCGGCGCGCTGCAGCGCGTGCGGCTGGCGGAGCAGGCGGAGCAGATCTCCGACCAGGCGGACGAGCTCGCGCGGCGCGCCGTCGTCGACGAGCGTCTGCGGATCGCCCGCGAGCTCCACGACGTCGTCGCCCACCACGTCTCGGTGATCGGCGTGCAGGCCGGGGCGGCCCGCAAGGTCCTCCCGAGGAAACCGGAGGCGGCCGAGGGGGCGCTGCGCACGATCGAGTCCGCCAGCCGCGAGGCCGTCGGCGAGATGCGCTCGCTCCTGGGGGTGCTGCGCAGCGAGACGTCGCTCGGTCGCACCGGCGGGGAGGACCGCGCGCCCGAGCCCGGCCTCGCCGACCTGGCCGACCTCGCCCGCCACCACCGCGAGCGCGGCCTGGACGTCCACCTCACCCTCCACGAGGAGCACCCCGACGACCTCGAGCGGGTGACGGAGCCGCTGGCCCTGTCGATCTACCGCTGTGTGCAGGAGTCGCTCACGAACGTCGTCCGGCACTCCACGGCGACCAGCGCGTCGGTCACGGTGCGAACCGGCACGACCGCCTCCACCGCGGACGCCGGTTCGCCGCAGCCGTCTCGGTGGGTCGAGGTCGAGGTGGTCGACGACGGCCGGCCGCGGCCGGGCACCGCAGGTACCGGCTTCGGGCTGCGCGGCGTCTCCGAGCGGGTGGCGCTGCACGGCGGCGAGGCGGAGATCGGTCCGCGCCGCACCGGCACCGGCTGGCGGGTGCGCGCCCGCTTCACCGTCCGCGCCCTCGAGAGGGAGACCGCATGAACCCCGTCCGAGTGCTCATCGTCGACGACCAGGCGCTCGTCCGCTCCGGATTCGCGATGGTGCTGTCGGTCGAGGACGACATCGAGGTCGTCGGGCAGGCCGCCGACGGCGCACAGGCGCTGGACCTGCTCACCGAGGTCGGCGCCGACGTCGTGCTGATGGACGTGCAGATGCCGGTGCTCGACGGGATCGCCGCCACGCAGCGCGTCGTCGAGGCGGACCTCGCCAAGGTCATCATCCTGACCACCTTCGACCGCGAGGACTACCTCTTCGCCGGCCTGGCCGCCGGGGCGAGCGGCTTCCTGCTCAAGAACGCCGACCCGGACGACCTCGTCGCCGCCATCCGGGCGGTGGCCGGCGGGCACGCGCTGCTCTCGCCGGAGGTCACGGTCAAGGTCATCGCCCGCCTCGTGGCCGAGGGGACGGCCGGCGCCGCCGGTGCGGCCGGCGGCTCGGCGATCGGCACCTCGGGCGGCTCGGCGGTTACCGCCGGCAGCTCGGCCACGTCGGGCGCCGCCTGGGGGACCAGCGCGGGTGGCCCGACCGGCGGCAGCCCCGCCACACCGGCGTCGGGTGCTCCGGCCGGATCCCCATCGCACGCGCCGTCGCCGGGGACCGCCCGACCGGCCGGCCCTGCGCCGATGGTCGACCCGCTGACGGCCCGCGAGCGCGAGGTCCTCGTGCTGCTCGCCGACGGCCGCTCGAACGCCGAGATCGCGAGCGAGCTCTTCGTCGGGGAGGCGACCGTCAAGACGCACGTCTCGCACATCCTCACGAAGATCGGTGCGCGCGACCGGGTCCAGGCAGTGGTCTTCGCCTACCGCACCGGCCTGGCCGGCCGAGCCTGAACGGCCTCCCCCACAAGGGCCTCCCCCGCAGGACGGAGCCGCCAGGATCAACCGCCCGGCCGATGTGACGCCGTCGTGCCCCTTCATAGGCTCGAGGCAGCCGGTCGGAGGAGGGCCGCCCGGCGGCCGCGGGGGCCACGGTCCCCGCGGGTCCGAACCATCGACAAGGACGTGAGAGCACATGCCGCAGTCCCCACCGGCCCTGGAGGTCCGGGGCCTGACCCG
Organism: Georgenia subflava; assembly: GCF_009193155.1. GTDB lineage: Bacteria > Actinomycetota > Actinomycetes > Actinomycetales > Actinomycetaceae > Georgenia > Georgenia subflava. The sequence goes on along the minus strand of NZ_VUKD01000004.1, from coordinate 198,255 downwards.
ACGCTTCGGGGAGAAGACCGCCGTCGACGACGTCTCGTTCGTCGTCGAGCCGGGCAAGATGACCGGGTTCGTCGGGGCCAACGGTGCCGGGAAGACCACCACCATGCGCATGATCATGGGCGTGCTGGTCATCCACTCCGGCACGGTCCTGTGGGGCGGCCGGCCGATCACCGGGCACGACCGCTCCCGCTTCGGGTACATGCCCGAGGAGCGCGGCCTCTACCCGAAGCAGCCCGTCCTCGACCAGCTCGTCTACCTCGGGCAGCTGCGCGGGATGACCCGGTCCGACGCCGCCGCCGAGGCCGCCCGGCTGCTGGAGCGCTTCGGGCTCGGCGGACGCGGCAAGGACAAGCTCGAGTCGCTGTCGCTGGGCAACCAGCAGCGGGTGCAGATCGCGGCGTCGCTGCTGCACGGGCCCACCGCCCTCGTCCTGGACGAGCCCTTCTCCGGGCTGGACCCCGTGGCGGTCGACTCGATGGTGGACCTGCTGCGCGACCGGCTCCGCGAGGGTGTCCCGGTCCTGTTCTCCAGCCACCAGCTCGACCTCGTCGACCGGCTGTGCGACTCCCTCGTGGTCCTCTCCGACGGCAAGGTCATGGCCGCCGGGACCAGCGAGGAGCTGCGCTCGCGCGGGCCGCGCCGCCACCGGATCGCCACCGTGCCCGACGCCGGCTGGCTGCGCGACGAGCCGGGCGTGACGGTCCTCGACGTCGACGGCTCCACCGCCGTCGTCGAGCTCGCCGACGGCGCCCACGAGCGGGTGCTCTCCCGGGCCGTGGGCCACGGGCTCACCGAGTTCACCCCGCTGGAGCCGTCCCTGTCCGACATCTACCGGGAGGTCACCCGATGACCACCACCGCCCCGACCCCGACCCCGACCGGCAGCCCGACCGTGGGCGTCGAGACCTCGGTCCGTCACCCGTGGCTCGTCGTCGCGACGCGCGAGATCATCGTGAAGCTGACGGACCGGAACTTCATGCTCTCCACGGCGCTGACCCTGGTGCTGATCGCCGCCGGCGTCGTCTTCTCGTCGTGGATGAGCGGGCGCACCACCGAGCACACGGTGGCCGTGGCCACCCCTGCCGCGGCGGAGATCGTCGCCGCCGGCGAGGAGGCCATCACGGCCGACGGCGACGCCCTGACCATCTCGGAGGTCGGCTCCGAGGACGCGGCGCGAGAGGCCGTGCTCGCCGAGGACGCCGACGTCGCGCTGCTCGAGGGCCCCGACGGCTGGACCCTCCTCGGGCTCAGCGAGATCAGCTCAGCCCTGTCGACCACCCTGACCGAGGAGGTCGAGAACGCGACCCTGATGGAGAACGCCGGTGCCGCCGGCCTCACCGTCGAGGAGCTGACCGCCGGTTCCGCCGTCAGCACCGAGCTCCTCGACGACGACGCCGGGCGCGCCACGATGGCTTCGATCATCGGGTTCGCGTTCGCGTTCCTGTTCTACATGGCGGCGATCGTCTTCGGGATGACCATCGCCAACTCCGTGCTCGAGGAGAAGCAGAACCGCGTGGTGGAGATCCTCGCCACCGCCATCCCGATCCGTCAGCTGCTCTACGGCAAGGTGCTGGGCAACTCGCTGCTCGCGTTCGCCCAGATCGCGCTGTACGCCGTCGTCGCCCTGGTGGCCGTGAACGTCATGGACGTGGCCGCGGATATCGGGTGGATCCTGGGCGCGTCCGGGTGGTTCATCGCGTTCTTCGTGGTCGGATTCACGGCGCTGGCGGCGGTGTGGGCGGTGCTCGGCTCGCTGGCCAGCCGCAGCGAGGACCTGCAGTCCAACACCGGTCCGGTCATCACCGTCATCATGGTGGCGCTGTTCGTGGGGCTCTTCGCCACCGGGACGCCGTTGGCCGTGGCCAGCTACGTGCCGGTGGTCTCGTCCGTCGCCATGCCGGTACGGCTGCTGTCCGAGGACGTGGCGGCGTGGGAGCCGATCGTGTCCCTGGGCGTCACCGCGGTCGTCGCCTACCTGCTGCTGCGGCTGGGCGAGCGGATCTACCAGCGCGCGGTCATGCAGGGTGGCACCGCCCTGACCTGGCGACAGGCGATGCGGCTGGAGGCCTGAGCGGGTAGCACGACGTGCGGCCGGTCCGCGGGGACCGGCCGCACGGTCGTGTCCGGGCTCGTGCGGATCGTCGTCAGCCGCAGGACGCGCTGCCGGAGGCCAGCGCAGGCTGCGCTGCCGGAGGCCAGAAAGGGGCTGGCGTCGGCAGCGGGCAAGGCGCAAAGATGAACGCGCAGGTCGTCCCCGAACAAGGAGGTTCCGATGCCCGCACGACTCAGCCCCTACCTGGGGTTCCGCGACAACGCCAGGGCGGCGATGGAGTTCTACCAGAGCGTCCTCGGCGGAACGCTGGACGTCAGCACGTTCAGCGAATTCCAGGCGAGCGAGGACCCGGCCGAGGCCGACAAGGTCATGCACTCGCAGCTCGAGACCGACAACGGCATGACGCTGATGGCCTCGGACACACCGAGCGGCATGGAGTACTCGGAGGGAGGCAGCCACTCGGTGGCCATCTTCGGCGACGACGAGGCCGAGCTTCGAGGCTACTGGGACAAGCTGTCCGACGGCGGCACGGTCACGATGCCGTACGAGAAGGCGCCCTGGGGCGACACCTTCGGCATGCTCGTCGACAAGTTCGGCATCACCTGGATGATCAACGCCGCGGGGCAGCAGCAGTAGCCGCACGAGGGCCGCGGGGCAGCAGCAGTAGCCGCACGAGGGCCGCGGGGCCGCAGCAGTAGCCGCACGACGGCCGCGGGGCCGCGGTACCAGCCGCACGAGAGCCGTGGGCCCACGGCCAACCGGCCGTATGACAGCCGCGGACGGGCGTCGCCGACCGGCGCCCGTCCGCACCTGCGCAGATCCGGGACGAACGGCTGTCGCCGGCGTGCGCAACGGGTCGGTCCGGCACGCCGAGCCGTGCGTGCGTCCGGACCGACCGCAGATGAGAGGTCTGTCATCTGCTCCTCCTCGTCGTCTCACCATCGGTGGGCAGAGTTGTGGTCATCAGGAACCCGACGGACCACACCCGGTCCGACCACGACAGGAGGAACCATGAAGTCTCGCAAGTTCTGGATCGCCACCGGAACCCTCAGCGCCGTCGCCATCGTCGGCGGCGTGGGCGCGGCCGTGGCCGACACCAACAACCCCGCACCGGTCGACGAGACCACCGACGCCCCCAAGGCCGAGCTCAACCTGCCCGGCGACGCGCTCCTGACCGACGCCACCATGGACGAGCGCGCCACTGACCCGGCAGCCACCACGGCGGGCTCGGCGACGACAGCAGTCTCGGCCGTCAGCGCCCAGACCGCCGTCAGCGCGGTCTCGGCCCAGAGCCCGATGACTCCGCAGTCGGCCCCCACCCCGGTCTCCGCACCCAGCCCCATGACGCCGCAGTCGGCCCCCAGCCCCGTCTCCGCGCCCAGCCCGGTCTCCGCGCCGAGCCCCGTGTCAGCCCCGAGCCCGGTCTCCGCCCAGTCCGCCCCGTCGCCCGTCTCGCCGGCGAGCGCCGCCTCGGCCGTCTCCGCCCCGTCCGCCGGCTCGGCCGACTGACGCTCGGCTCGACCCGGGCCACTGAGACTCGGCTCCCCGGCCCGCCAGCGTCGCCGTTCAAGCTCCCGCCCCGCGACCGATACGTCGCGGGGCGGTCGCGTGCGGTAGACCTGCCGCATGGACATCTCCGACGTGCTCACCCGCCTGCGCGACTTCACCGACGAGCGCGACTGGGCGCAGTTCCACACCCCACGGAACCTCGTGCTGGCCCTGGTGGGCGAGGTGGGTGAGCTGGCCGAGGTGGTGCAGTGGCGCACCGACGAGGAAGTTCTCGAACATGCCCGGACCGCGGAGGGGCACGAGGCGCTGGCCGACGAGATCGCCGACGTCTTCACCTACCTGCTCGGCATCGCCGACGCCCTCGACATCGACCTCGACGAGGCGGTCAACGCCAAGATCACCAAGAACGCCGAGAAGTACCCGGCCCACCTGGCGCGCGGCTCGAACGCCAAGTACACGGAGCTGCCGTAACGGGTCGGCGCACCTACCGCCCCGGCCGGTCCCGCCGCCGCGCGGTGAGGACCAGAGCCACACCCACGAGAGCAACCACCGGACCCAGGACCGCCCAGAGAGTCACTCCCGTCATCACGCTTCCCGGCAGGACACCGAGCCCCTGCAGGGTCCAGACCGCACCGACGGTGACCAGCACGACCCCGGCGATCACGCGCGACCAGCGCATCGGCATCCTCCCGCTGCAGCAACGGTGCGAGCCTTGCGGCGATCGTCGCCGCCGGCAACCGCTGCGCGAGGAGCCGGGCGCTACTCCTCGTCGGCCACCGGGTCGCGATCGCGGGCGACCCGACGGGACCTCCGGGCCGTCATCACGACCCCGACGATCCCGCCGCCGATCCCGCCGATGAGGGCGCCCTTGACGAGGCTCTGCAGGACACCGCTGGTCGCCTCCAGCTCCACGGCCGGCACCTCGATCAGCCCGTGTCCGGTGAACACGGTGTAGAGCATCGACGCGAGCACGAGCACGAGGGCGCCGAAGACCACCAAGGTGTGCACGAGCCGGTCCCTGAGGCTGCCCCGCCGGGCCAGCTCCTCCAGCTCGACGCCGCGGCGTCCGGCGTACCACATGGCCGCCACGCTCGGCACGAACGTCGCCAGAACCAGCACCACCGGCAGCAGGAGCTGGCCGAGAACCGCGGCAACCACCGCGCCGAGGAGCGAGGCGTAGATGCCGATCGTGACACCGAAGGCGCTGGCCTCCATGAAGACGCCACGCTCGCGCTCGTCCCCGTAGACGGGGCTGTCCAGGCTCATCAGCCGCGCGACCCCGCGGTCCAGCGCATTCTGCCTGCGGCTCATCGTTCTCCTCCGGTGTGTGTGCCTGCCTCGATGAAGAGCTCCTCCACGGTCGCCTCGAGCGCGCGGGCGATGCGCAGCGCGAGGAAGACCGACGGTGCGTAGTCGCCCTGCTCGATCGCGATGATGGTCTGCCGGCTCACCTGTGCGACGTCGGCCAGCTCCGCCTGCGTGAGCTTCAGTGCCCGACGGCGCAGCCTGATGGGGCTGCTCGTGCCGCCCGCTGCAGCCGTGGCCTGTCTCGGAACCATGGACGAGATGTTAACGATCCTAGACATCTGAAGTCAAGAACTCTTGACATTGCGCCGCGACCGGCACCCAGCAACGAGAAGGCCACGCAGGGAGGGAGCCGCAGGCGCAGCGCTTCGCCGGTGCGGCAGACTGCCGGGCATGCACCGAGGTACCGGCCCCAGCTGGCAGATGTCCCTCAGCGATCCCGACGATCTGGTGCTCGCGCTCTACGTGCGCGACGCCTGCGGGCTTGCGGCCCGCCCCGACGTGCCACGCCTCGCGCCGCCGGTCCCGTCTTCGCGTGCTGCCGCGGACTCGGCCAACCTCGGTGAGCAGTGGTCGGCGTGGTGGTCCGCGCTTCTGGAGAACCGCCCGCAGGGCCGGGCCTGGTACGGCGCGTTCGTCACCGAACAGCTCGGCTCCCAACCGCCTCCCTCGGACCACGCCGATCTCCTGCCGATCGGTCCGGATCTGATGGAGGCACTGGTCAGCCTGCTGCGACCGGCGATGCGCTGGCGAGCGACGAACCGGTACCGACCCCGCCGAGGCCCCGAGGTCCCCCGAGAGGTGGCTCTCCTCGAGACATACCTCGTGAAGGACATCGAGCGGGACATCGGCCGACGGGCGCACCCGTTCGCGTACCGGCTCGAGGTCGTCCCCGTACGGGGGCGATGGTTCGTCGACCTCTCACCCACCGACCTGCTCGCGAGCGAGGAGCTCGTCGCGGACTCCGACTCCTACCGTGACGTGCTCCGCCCGCGGCTCACTGCCCTGGCGTGAAGCCCGGCTCGCAGACGTGGCCGCGAGCTCGTCAGCTCCAGGTTGTCGGCTCCGGTCGTTGAGCTCCGGAGTCGTAGGCACTGGGTCGTGGGCTGCCGGGTCGTGGGCAACACTGGGTGGGTGCGCAGGGCCGAGCAGATCACCGACGTCGTCGCCGACCACGGTGAGGGCCCCGTCTGGTCGCCGACCTGGGGCGGCCTCCGTCTCGTGGACATGCTGGTCGGCGACCTGCTGACGCTGCGCGCCGACGGTGGCGTGGACCGGATGAATGTCGGCCGCGTCGCCGCGGTCGTGCGCCCGCGCCGGGACGGCGGCTACGTCGTCGCCACCGAGGTCGGCATAGAGCTGGCCGACGACGTCGACAACGCCCCGACCCGACACGTCCCCGTGGTCACAGAGCCGGGGATCCGCACGAACGAGGGAACCGCGGCACCCGACGGCAGCCTCTACGTGGGCACGAGCGCCTGGGACCAGGCCCCTGACGCCGCGGCGCTGTACCGGATCACCCCGCAGCTCGCCGTCGAGCAGGTGCTCGGCGGCGTGACGATCTCCAACGGCATGGGGTTCTCGCCGGACGGGTCGCTCGCCTACTACGTGGACAGCAAGACCGGTCTCCTCGAGGTCTTCGACGTCGACGCGGGCCGGATCACGAACAGGCGCCCGCTCGTGGACCGCCGGGGCGACGACGGCGAGCTGGACGGTCTGGTCGTGGACGCCGCGGGCACGATCTGGGTCGCGGTGTACGGCGCCGGTGAGGTCCTGCGCTACGACTATGGCGGACGCCTGCTGGAGCGGATCTCGCTGCCGGTCCCCCACGTGACGGCATGCACCCTCGGCGGCCCCGACCTGACCGATCTGTTCGTCACGACGTCGCGTGGCGGGCTCGGTCCGAGCGCACACCCGGCCGCCGGGGCGCTGTTCCGGGTCCCGGTCGACGTTCCAGGCCTGCCGGTCGCCCCGTTCGCCGGCTGACGTGGACTCCCGCTGCTCACCACCTCTCGACGGCGGAGCGCCGTCGGCATGCAGATCTCCCCGCGCACAGGTCGAACGCCGACGACCGCTCCGCCGGCGGGGCGAGGTCAGTACGGCTCGCGGTCCATCGCCGCCGGACGACCGGCCACCGTCGGGTCGGCGAAGTCGCGGTTCGGCAGCATGGGGTACCAGCCGGCGCGGCCGGGGTCGCGGTCGTAGGGGTAGGGGCCGAGCTCGCGATAGAGCTCGGCGTACTCGGCGACCTTGTCGCGGTCGAGACTCACCCCGAGTCCGGGAGTGTCCGGCACGGCGATCCGACCGTCGCGGTAGAGCATCTTCCCGCCCTCGATGACATCGTCGCGCAGGTGGTGGTAGTGCGCGTCGGCGGCGAAGGAGAGGTTGGGCAGGACGGCGCCCAGGTGCAGCATCGTGGCGAGCTGGATGCCGAGCTCGCCCGAGGAGTGCACGGCGACGCCGAGCTGGAACGTCTCGCACACGCCGGCCGCCCGCACGCACGGCCGGATGCCGCCCCAGAACGTGGTGTCCAGGAGGACGACGTCGGCCGCGGGGGCCAGGACGTTGGTGGCCAGCTGCTCGAAGTTCACCACCACGGTGTTGGTCGCGAGCGGTATCGGGGTGTTCTCGCGGACGCGGCGCATCCCGTTCAGCCCGTAGCACGGGTCCTCGAGGTAGTCGTTGGGCAGGTCCTCGATGCCGCGGGCGAACTCGATGCTCTCCTCGGGGCTCAGCACGCCGTTCGGGTCGTAGCGGAAGCGGTCGCCGGGGAGCGCCTCGGCGAGTGCCCGGTAGGCCTCGCGCTCGTAGCCGGGGTCGAACACGCCACCCTTGAGCTTGTGCACGGTGAAGCCGTGCTCGGACTTGAGGTCACGGGCGTGCGCGACGAGCTGGTCGGGGTCGCGCACCTCCCCCGAGCCGTCGGCGGAGGGGTAGCGGAAGAAGAGGTAGGAGGCGAACTCGACCTCCTCGCGGACGGCCCCGCCGAGCAGGGCGTGCACGGGCAGAGACGTGTGCTTGCCGAGGATGTCCAGGCAGGCGAACTCCACGGCGGCCAGCAGCTGCGTGCGGTTGTTGTACAGGCTGGCCGTGGGGTTGGCGAGCATGAAGCGCAGCGTCTCGGTGCGGGCCGGGTCGTGGCCCACCAGGTACTCCTTCAGCGCCACGATCGCCGCCTCGGCGCTCTGCCCGCCGCCGCCCATCTCGCCGAGCCCGACGATGCCGTCGTCGGTCTCGATCTCGACGATCGTGCGCACGAACCGTCCCCAGTGCGCCCCGTTGCTGTGCCGCAGCGGAGCTTGGAGGGGGACGGTGACGGTCGTGGCACGCACGTCCGCGATCCGCAGTCCACTCCCTCTCATCGCCCGGCCTCCGGCAGCGCGACGGCCAGCCCGGCGGTGAGGCCGCCGTCGACCTTGAGGTCGGTCCCGGTGATGAACGAGGCACGCTCGCTGAGCAGGAACTCCACCGCTTCGGCGACCTCTGCGGGACGGGCGACCCGGCCGAGCGGGTGCGCACGCCCCCACTCGGCCAGCAGGTCCTCGACCGGTCGGTCCTCGCTGAACAGCCCAGCCGCCCAGCGCAGCATCGGGGTGTCGACCGAACCCGGGCACACGGCGTTGACCCGGATGCCCTCGCCGGCGTGGTCCACGGCCATGGCCCGGGTCAGAGCCACCAGCGCCCCCTTGCTGGCGGAGTAGGCCGCGACGTCGGTCTGGGCGCCGTAGGCCTGGACGGAGGCCACCAGGACGATCGCCCCGCCGCCGCGGGCACGCAGCAGCGGCACGCCGACGCGGCAGGTGTTGAACGCACCGCCGACGTTGACGTCCATGACCTCGCGGTAGGTGCTCGGGTCGGTGGACTCCACCGTGCCGTAGCGCTGGATGCCGGCCGCGCAGACCAGGGCGTCGAGGCCGCCGTGCTCGGTGCGGACCCGGTCCGCGACCTCGGCGAGCCGGTCGACGTCGGTGACCTCGGCGACCATGGGCACGACGGCGCCCGGGAAGTCCGCCAGGGACTGTGCGGCGGCGGCGAGGCCGTCCCCGTCGCGGTCGAGGGCGACGACCGTGGCGCCGCGGGCGACCAGCAGCTCGACGACGGCGGCGCCGATCCCGGCCGCGGCCCCGGTGACCAGGGCGGTGCGGCCCGTCCAGGACAGCTCGGTCGTCATGGGCGACAGCTCCTCGGAGCGTGGCAACGGCATACGGTCTCGACCCTGATGGGCCTCGGCGACGGCCACGAGGCGATCGAATCACCTGACCGCCCGGCGGGCAAGGGAGCCCTCAGCCGGCGTAGGCGCCCTGCCAGACGGTGTCGAACGGCGTGCGGGCGGCGACGCGGCCCTTGATCCCAGCGGTGACGAAGTCCTTCGCCAGGGCGACGGCGGAGGCGACGTCGGCACCCTTGGCGAGCTCGGCAGTGACAGCCGCGGCCAGGGTGCAGCCGGCGCCGGAGACCCGCTCCTCCCCCACCTTGGGAGCCGAGAAGACGGTGATGTCGGTGCCGTCGAACAGCACGTCCACGGCATCGTCGCCGGGCAGCTCCACACCGCCCTTGACCAGCACGTACTGCGGCCCGAGCGCGTGGATGCGGCGGGCGGCCTCGGCGAGGTCCTCGACGCTGTCGATGCGGTCCATGCCGGAGAGGGTCCGAGCCTCGAAGAGGTTCGGCGTGACGACGGTGGCCAGCGGCAGGATCTGCTCGCGCAGGGCGTTGTCGGTGTCCAGCGCGGCGCCGGGCTCCTGGCCCTTGCAGATGAGGACCGGGTCGAGCACCACGTGCCGCCAGGGCTGACGGCGCAGGCCGTCGGCGACGACGTCGATCGTCGCCGGCGTGCCGAGCATGCCGATCTTGACGACGTCGAGCTCGTGGGCCGAGGTGGCCGCCTCCATCTGGTCGGCGATGACCTCGGGGGCCACGGGGACGAACCGGTGTGCCCAGTCCTTCTTCGGGTCGAAGGAGACGATGCACGTCATGGTCCCGAGGCCGTAGACGCCCAGCTCCTGGTAGGTCTTCAGGTCGACCTGGATACCGGCGCCGCCGGTCGCCTCCGAGCCGGCGATGACGTAGGCGAGCTTGACCACTGGCACTTCTCCTATCGGCGGGACTGGGCGGCACGGCCCAAAGAGCGACCATCAAGGGTAGCCCAGGATCACCGTCGACCTCGGCGAGACGCTCGACCGCTGGCGTCGGAGCTGAGGACCGACCGACCACGCACTGACGGTCCGGGCCTGCACGGCGCCGGAGACAGCTCGGGCCGCCCTCCGTGGGAGAGCGGCCCGGTCTGCTGGTGGAGCTAGAGGGATTCGAACCCTCGACCTCTTCCATGCCATGGAAGCGCGCTACCAACTGCGCCATAGCCCCGCACGCCCCGTGGGGCGAGGACTACTGTATGGCATCCCCGGCCCGCAGTTCCAATCCGTGCCGGCGTGAGCCTCGCCACGGCGGTCGCCCGGCGGGCCGCCTTGACCGCCTCCCCGCCCTGCACGTCGGATCCCTGCCGCGCGCCTCACCGCGGGTACCCCGGCGGGCCGGTTCCCCGCGCACATCGCCGCCGGCGCCTCGGCTGGCCGGCCTGTCCGCCTCCGCCGTCCTGAACGCCCTGCTTCCCTGAACGCCCTGCTTCGGGCACCCCGGCAGGCCGTCCTGGCGACCCGCACCTATCGTGGACGCATGAGCGACGAGCCGTCCGACGACACCCTCGCCCTCGCCGAGCGGCTGTTCGACCTGGCCCGCGAGGGCGCGACGGCGGAGCTCACCGCGTACCTCGACGCAGGCGCCCCGGTGGACCTGACCAACGCCAAGGGCGACACGCTGCTCATCCTCGCTGCCTACCGCCAGCAGGCGGAGACCGTGCGTGCCCTGCTCGAGCGCGGCGCCGACGTCGAGCGGCTGAACGACCGCAACCAGAACGCCCTGACGTGCGCGGTCTTCAAGCAGGACCCGGGGATCACGGCGATGCTGCTCGAGGCCGGTGCTGACCCGGACGCCGGCTCCCCCAGCGCGCGGGCCACCGCCGAGTTCTTCAACCTGCCGGAGATGGCCGCCGTGCTCGCCGGGCACCGCCCGCCCTCGAACTGAGGCTCGCACTCGCTGTGGCGCACGTCATCACGCGCGCGACAAGGTAGGACGTCGGTCGCGGACTAACGTTTGACCCGAGATTACGGGCGCGAACGCGTGGAATTCACGGCCCCCGCGCATCGTTCTCTCCAGCAGCCACGCCGTGCCGGTCCGCCGGCCGAAGCGGCCCAGCCTCGTCATCACCCGCACCACGCCCGCCTGGAGACCCCTGTGCCCACGTCCACCGCCGTCGCGCACGAGCGAGCGCCCATCGTCCTGGACCGTCGGACGGTGTGGTTGATCTTCGCCGCGCTCATGGCGTCGATGTTCATGTCCTCGCTGGACCAGTCGATCATCGCGACGGCGATGCCGACGATCGTCGGCGAGCTGGACGGCGTGGAGCACCAGGGCTGGCTCATCACCATCTACATCCTCGCGGTCGCCGTCGTCATGCCCCTGTACGGCAAGGCGGGCGACACCTGGGGACGGCGCTACCCGTTCCTGATCGCCATCGCGCTGTTCACCGTGGCGTCGGCCGGTGCCGGGTTCGCGACGAGCTTCTACGAGCTGGTCGCTTGGCGCGGGGTCCAGGGGCTCGGCGGCGGCGGGCTGATGATCCTGTCGCAGGCGATCATCGCCGACATCGTGCCGGCCAAGGAGCGCGGGAAGTACATGGGGCCGATGGGCGCCCTGTTCGGCGTCTCCGCCGTCGCCGGCCCGCTGCTCGGCGGCTGGTTCACCGAGGCGCACGACTGGCGCTGGTCGTTCTGGATCAACCTGCCGATCGGCCTGCTCGCCTTCGCCGTCGCCTGGGCGACGCTCAAGCTGCCCAGCCACCGCTCCGAGCGTCGCGTCGACGTGCTCGGCGCCGTCCTGCTGGCCGTCGCGACGTCGGCGCTGATCATGGTCGCGACCTGGGAGTCGATGGTCGGCAGCTACGACCTCGACGACGGAAGGCTCGTCGCCCTGATCGCCGGCACGGTGCTCGCCGCCGTCGCGTTCGTCGCCGTCGAGCTGCGCGCCGAAGACCCGATCCTGCCGATGCGGCTGTTCAAGAACTCCGTCTTCACGCTCTCCACGCTCGTCGGCCTGGTGATCGGGATGGGCATGTTCGCGGCGCTGGGCTTCCTGCCGACGTTCCTGCAGATGGCCACAGGGGTCGGGGTCACCGAGTCCGGGTTCCTCATGATCCCGATGATGGTCGGCATGATGGCCACCGCGATCAGCTCGGGTGTCGCCATCACGAAGACCGGTCGCTACAAGATCTACTCGATCGCCGGCATGGGCATCGCCACCGCCGCCCTGGTCTGGATGACCACCATCACCGCCGAGATCTCGATGCTGCAGTACTCGGCGATGATCTTCGTGCTCGGCGCCGGCCTCGGCCTGGTCATGCAGACGATCGTCCTGGCCGTGCAGAACGCCGTCGACCCCGCCGAGATCGGCACCGCCACGAGCGCGAACAACTTCTTCCGCGAGATCGGCGCCGCCGTGGGGACGGCGCTGTTCAGCTCGATCTTCACCTCGCGCCTGGTCGACGGCCTGGAGGAGGTGCTCGCCGGCGTGCCGCAGGGCGCGGGAGAGGTCGCCTCGAGCTCACTGACCCCGGAGACGGTCGCCGCGCTGCCCGAGCCGTTCAAGACCGGCATCGTGGAGGCGTACGCCGACGCTCTGGCCCCGGCGTTCTGGTACCTGGTGCCGCTGCTCGCGACCGGCTTCGTCCTGACGTTCTTCATCCGGGAGATCGCCCTGTCCGACATCGCCGGCATGGTCGCGCGCGGCGAGGCCATCACCGGCGAAGAGGCTCAGGCACTGCTCGCCGAGCAGGCCGACGCCGGCGGCTCGCTCGCGCCGGCCCGCCGGGACGAGCCGGACGGCCTCGTCACGCGGGGCGATCTGGCCGTGCCCGGTGACCTGGACCCTGGTGACCTGGTCACGAGCGCATCGTCCGACGACGTCGGCGCACCGGCCGCCCGCTGAACCGGTACTGGGTTCCTCCGTCAACGCCGAACGACACGTTGCGCACCGCCTGAAGCCGGCGCCGACGACCCGTTCGTGTCAGTCGGCGCACCTCGGTCGCCGAGCGACACGTTGCGCACCGTCTGACGCCGGCAGATACGACCCGATCGTGTCGGTCGGCGCTGTCGACAGCAACAGTCAGTCGAGGCCCATGTTGTAGGCGCTCAGCCGCCAGGCGGGCTCGCGGCCGGGGTTCGGGTGCATGATCGCCCAGCCCGAGTTCTCCAGACCGGTGAGACCGAACCACTCGGCGGGGTCGAGACCGAGCATCACCGTCTGCCCCAGGGTGATCGCGGCGCCGTGCGCGACGACCACGAGGACGTCGTTCTCACCGAGCTCGGCGGCGACCTCCTCGATCGCAGCCGCCACGCGGGTGGCGCACTCGGTGCGGGTCTCCGCGTCGATGCCCTCCGGCTCGCGCCCGTGCCGCCACGCGACGAACGCGTCGGGCCACCGTGCCTGGATCTCCTCCTGGGTCAGCCCCTCCCAGTCGCCGAAGCTGCGCTCACGAAGCCGGACGTCGACGCTCGGGCGCACACCGGTACGCACGGAGAGCGCCTCGGCCGTCTCGACGGCGCGCACCAGGTCGGAGGTGATGATCCGGGTCGGCTCGAGGGGCGCGAGCGCGGTGGCCGCCATGCTCGCCTGACGCCGCCCCTCCTCGTTGAGCTCGATGTCGGACTGGCCCTGGAGTCTCTTGGCGGCGTTGTACTCGGTCTGCCCGTGCCGCCAGAGGATGACGGTTCCCGCGGTCATCCCTGGTCCGGCTCGTTCTCGTCGGCCGGCACGTAGAGGTCGTCGGGCAGGCCGACGACGGGGCAGTCCTTCCAGAGCCGCTCCAGGGCGTAGTACTCCCGGTCCTCCTCGTGCTGGACGTGCACGACGACGTCGCCGTAGTCCATGAGCACCCACCGGGCCTCGGACAGCCCCTCCTTGCGCACCGCTTTGGCGCCCTCCTTGTGCAGCGCCTCGTCGATCGCGTCCACCACGGACTTCACCTGCCGCTCGTTGGCGGCGGAGACCACCAGGAAGACGTCGGTGAGCACCAGCCGCTCGGAGACGTCCAGCGCGATGATCTCCTGGGCCTTCTTGTCGGCCGCCGCGCGCGCCGCGACGACGGCGAGGTGGCGGGAACGGTCGTCGGCGGGCACAGGTCTCCTCAAGGGTGGCGGAACGGCTGGGGTGATCCTACGTGCTGATTCCGGACGGAAGCGCTCCGGCGAGGCTCTGGATCCGGATCTCGGCCCCGGCGTCGGCGCCGTTGCTGTTGTTGAACCAGAGCAGGCCGATGAGCAGGCCGATCACGACGGCGGCCAGCACGAGGGCGATGATCTTGACGAGCGAGGCGGCCGGGTTGCGGCTCTGGATCTCCTCGACGTACGCAGGCTCCTCCTCGGGCACCTCGGCCGCGCTGGTGGCGGAGCTCCCGGTCGTGGCCGAGGCGGTGGCCATGCGGTCCCGCAGCGACCGCCGCTCCGGCTGCTCACGCAGTGCTCGCCGGTTGGTGGTGTCGGTGCCCGCGGCCTCGTCCGCCGACGAGGAGGTGGCGGCAGAGAACTCGGAGAGGGACGCCCACTGGGGACGGATCTCGTCGTCGTCGTAGTCCTCCTCGTCCTCCGACGGCGAGAGAGCAGCGGCGGCGACAGCCTCGGGGCCGGTACGCGGCGACCGCGGCGCGGACGGATCCTCGTCCCGAACCGGAGCGGCCATCGCGACCGTCTGCTCGAGCTCCGGCTCGTCGTCCGGTGCCGCGGTCGTCGGCCGGCGTGCGGCGTAGACGGGTCCGGGTCCGGGTTCCGGCTCGCCCTCGTCGGACGCCGGCTGGGCGGACGCCGGCTGGGCGGACGCCGGCTCGGCAGTCTCCGCCCGGGGTACCGACGCCGTCGTGCGGCCGGCCGCCGCGGCCGGCCCTGCGGGCCGCTCGGCCGCCGCAGACCGCTCGGTGGCGGGGTCTGCGGATGCCGCGGACTCGGGCTCCTCCGCATCGGGCACCCTCAGGTGGTCCTCGCGGATCACGGGCAGGGCGACGGCGGACTCCCAGCCGGCCGGGTCGGTCGTCACCGGCGGCTCCGGCTCGGGCGGGGCGGCAGGTGCGGGACGGTCGACGGGCTGGACGCCGGTGAGAGTGCCCGTTGCGTCCAGCGTGCGGATGCCACGGGCGGTGTGCGGGGCTCGGACCACGGGTCGGCGGGTGGTCGTGGTTCGCTCGCTCGCCGGGGCGGCGCTGCCGTTCTCGATGGCTGCGAGGTCGTCGGCCTCACGCAGACGGTCGCGCATGGAACGGCGCGAGCGTGCCGCAGCGGCCGGTGAGGTCGGGGTCATGGCGGGTCCTGGCGGGACAGCCGGCGCCGCGCCAGAGGCGGGGCGCGCAGAGGCGTCGGCACCGGAGGCGGGGCGACCAGAGGCGTCGGCGCTGGACGCGGAGCGAGCAGAGGCGTCAGCACCGGACGCCGAGCGAGCAGACTCGGCGGCGGACGACTGGCTGACTGGCGAGGGCACCTGCGCCGACTCCCCGGCAGCACGAGCCCTCGCGGGGTCCGCGCTCGGGGCGCCGTTCGCGGTCGAATCCGGCTTCGCGGTCGTCGCCGCGGCCGAGGTCGGGGCCGAGGTCGAGCTCGGGGCTGGCGTCGGGGCCGAGAGCGGCTCCGACGTCGTCGGACCGGGCGGCGTCATCCCGGCCGCAGCGAGCCGATCGGCGACCTGCTCCGGCCCGGCGGGCGAGCCGTCGTCGTCGAGCAGAGGCAGCTCGCCGGTGGCGATGGCCTCCAGCCGGGCCTGCTCCTCCAGCTGGAGCCGGCGGAGCTCACGACGGGTCGGCGGCTGGGCCTGGCCGGCCTGCTCCGCGGCGAGGCGCGCGGCGCGCTCGGCCTCGCGGCGGCGTCGGCGCGCGCCCTTGGACGGATCTTGCTCGCTCACTTCCCAGCTCCCACGGCGCGCGGCGGCAGATTCATGCTCGTCGCGGCGCCCTCGTCGGTCAGCCGCGGCCGGACGAAGTCGTCCACCTTCGGCTTCCTCCCCTTGCGGTAGAGACCGTACTTGCCGATGTACTGCACGACGCCGTCCGGCACCAGGTACCAGACCGGCTTGCCGACGGCGACGCGCGCCCGACAGTCCGTCGAGGAGATCGCCATGGCGGGCACCTCGAGCAGCGACACCCCGGCGTCCGGCAGACCGGCGGGGTCCAACTCATGACCGGGACGGGTCACCCCGATGAAGTGGGCGAGGGTCCACAGCTCGTCGGCGTCCTTCCACGTGAGGATCTGCGGCAGGACGTCGGCACCGGTGATGAAGAACAGCTCCGCGTCGGGCATCTGAGCCTTGAGCTCGCGCAGGGTGTCGATCGTGTACGTCTTGCCGGGCCGGTCGATCTCCAGTCGCGAGACGGTGAAGCGCGGGTTCGACGCCGTGGCGACGACGGTCATCAGGTACCGGTGCTCGGCCTCGGTGACGTCACGGTCGACCTTGAACGGCTGCTCGCCGGTGGGGACGAAGATGACCTCGTCCAGCCCGAACGACTCACGGACCTCGCTGGCCGCGACGAGGTGCCCGTGGTGCACCGGGTCGAAGGTGCCACCCATGACACCGACCCGGCGTTTGCGCTGCTTCCCCCACGCCATCGCCGTCAGCGTCAGTGGCGGGTGTGGATGTTGCGGAACCCGTACGTCAGCAGCAGCAGGAGGAGTGCGATGCCGAGGGTGATGCCGCCGAGCACCCACGGGTTGACGGCCGCGGCCTCGGCGGCGTGCTCCGCCTCCTGCGCGAAGGTCATGAGCGAGCTCTTCATGGGTGTCCTTCCTCCAGTCCCGATTGCTGTGGACAGTCTTGCACGACTGGCGCACGCTGCGAGGCGACGCTCGCCGGGGCCGCAAGGGCCCGCGCGCGTCGGCCAGGCACTCTGTGAGCAACGCCGCAGGGCCGGTAGCGTGATGGCTCGTGTGGAGCGCCTATGCCGAGAAGTTCCGTCGGATGATCGGGGACGGGGTGGATCTCGGCACCGAGGCCCGCTTCGTCGACATGCTGCTCCCCCGCGGGAGCAACGTGCTCGACGTCGGCTGCGGTACGGGCTCGTTCGTCGCACACGTGCGGCGGGCAGGTCACGCGGCATGGGGCGTCGACGCCGACCCTGACGTCCTCGCCGTCGCGCACGAGCACTTCGATGCGCGGTGGTACGTGCGTGGCGATGCCGTGGCTCTGTCCGCGCCGTGGTGCGCGGAGAACGGGCTTCCTGGCTCGTTCCATGCCGTCACGATGCTCGGGAACGTGCCGGCGTTCCTTCCGGCGGGCTCCGCCGAGGGCCTGATGCGCGAGGTGGCGACCATCCTCGCTCCCGGCGGCTTCCTCGTCGTCGGGACCAGCGCGCGACGCGGCGCGGTTCAGCTGGACGACCTGGACGGCGCTGCCCGACGGGCGCGGCTGGATCTACGGGCACGATTCGCTGACTGGCACCTCGCGCCGTTCGACGACGACTCCCCGTGGTCGGTCTCGGTCTTCGCCGTCGACGGGGCTCTCGAGCACTCCAGCCCGGACGCCGTCTTCGTCCTTTGACTGAGAGGCGGCTGGGCCGGACCGTGCCCAGGAAGTCGGCCCGCTACCCGCTGAGGACCTCGGCGGTCTCCTTGAGGATCGCCAACGACTGCTCCCAGTTCTGCACGGAGTGCTGCGCCGCCTCCTCGCTGGGATTGTTGTCCTGCGTCAGGGTGACCCGGGTGCCGTGCGGAAGCTCCTCGAGCACGAAGGTCAGCGTGTGGTAGCTCTCGGGCACGTCGGGCTGTCCGCTCAGCGGGCTGTAGTGCGTGAACGTGAGCCGGCGAGGCTCGTCGACGTCGAGAATCTCGCCGTGATCCTTGAACGGCCGACCCTCCCACTCTCCGGTGAAGGTGATGGCGGCGCCGGGCGCGAAGCTGCTGGCGACGGTGGACCCGAACATGACCCGGCTGAACAGCTCGGGGCTGGTCAGGACCGTCCAGACGGTCCGCGGCAGCGCGTCGACGTCGGTGGTCGCGGTGGCGACGTGATCGGTCATGGTTGCTCCGCCCCGAGGATCGCCCCTGCCGGATCCTGCCGGCGCACGGCGTACTCGGTGAGCGGCAGCCTGTCGCCAGGCGTGATCCCCAGGCGTGCGGCGAGCTCTGGGTCACGGATGGGGCTGGTCAGGTCGCCCTGCCGGAAGAGCAACGAGACGTCGATGATGTCGTAGCGGTACTGCCCGTCGGGCAGGCGTTCCGCGAACCGGGAGGTCGACGGGCCGAGCTCGCACTCGGCGAACGCGAAGGTCCTCGTCCTGTCCGTGGCGCGGTCCCACGTCCCCACGGAGGCGACGACGTCGGCCACCGCCTGACCGTCGACCTCGGCATTGGTCCGGACGACGTCCGCGACGGCGCCGGGCACGCCACCCAGCCGCTCGATCCCCGGCCAGCCGGAGGTCGCCGCACGTCGAACGAGCTCGCCCCAGTCCACATCGCCACCAACGGTGACGTCGATCCCACCGCACGGCGTGAGGTCGTCCATCTCGCACGCCGACGCGTCGACGACGATCCGCGACCGCCGGGCGGCGGTCGATGCAGGGGCGTCCATGCCTCCATCCCACGCCACGTCCCGTGCGGACGCAAGGTGTCCGCCCGAAGTCTTACCTGGACGACGTCGCCCGCGCCGGCGACGATCCGCGACGGCTCGATGACGCCGGTGCGCGGCGAGCCAGCAGTGCTGTCAGTGCAGGATCAGCAGCAGTGCGGTCAGTGCAGGATCAGTAGCTGTCAGTGCAGGATCAGTAGCTGTCAGTGCAGGATCGCCCAGCCGTTGGCCGTCAGCCGCGCCGTCGCCTCGCCGAGCTGTGCAGCGCCGGCCATGACCTCGCCGACCTCCCCGACCGGCAGGTCGACCGGTTCGCCGGCGAGGTTGAGGACCACCACCAGACGCTCGGCGCCGGCCGTGACCTCGTAGGCCATCCATTCGTTGGCCAGCTCCAGCACCGTGGTGCGCGCACGGTGGAGCCACGGGTGCCGCCGCCGCACGCCGATGAGCTCCTGGTGCACCGCGTAGACGGGCCAGCCGGTCAGCGGCAGGTCGTCGGGACTCGCGGGGAACGGGGGGCGGATCGCGTCGTCGCCGCCCAGCCGCTCCTCCTTGATCCCCTCGAGGCCCTGCTCGTCGCCGTAGTAGACGCTCGGCGTGCCGCCGACGGTGAAGAGCACGACGAGCGCGTGCTCCAGGTGGCGCCGGTAGCTCAGCCGGCTGGCGATCCGGGTGACGTCGTGGTTCCCGACGAACGTCATCGGCGCGAACGTCTCGAGGAACCCGTCGTGGCGCCCGAGCGCGTGCGCGAGCTCGTACAGGTTGCGGTCGCTGACCGCCGACCAGATCGCCTTCCACAGCTCGTACTGGGTGACGGCGTCCATCCCCGACGTCGTCACGATCTCGGCGTAGTCGCCGTGGATGACCTCGCCCACCACGTAGACGTCGGGGAACTCCGCCCGCACCACCGGCAGCACCGACGCCCAGAAGGCCGGCGGCACGGCGTAGGCAGCATCCAGTCGCCAGCCGTCGGCGCCCGCGCGCAGCCAGTACCGCATGACCTCGGTGACCAGCTCGGCGACGGCCGGCGCCGCATGGTTCAGCGCGACCAGCCCCTGGTGCCCCTCGAAGGTTGCGTACTCGGGCGGGCGGGCTCCGTCGTCGGGCCAGGTGAGCCGGAAGAGGTCGGCGTCGTGGTCGGCGGGACCGCCGTCGAGCGCCGTCAGGAACGCGGGGTACCGGGACCCGACGTGGTTGAAGACGCCGTCGAGGACGATCTTCAGGCCGCGCTCGTGCGCCGCGGCGACGAGGGCGTCGAAGTCCGCGCGGTCACCGAGCCGGGGGTCGATCGTGAAGTAGTCGATCGTGTCGTAACCGTGGCTGTGCGACGTGAAGATCGGCCCGAGCAGCAGGCCGGAGACGCCGAGCTCGACGGCGTAGTCGAGCCAGCCGATCAGGTGCCGCAGGCGGTGCTCGACGACCGCCCCCTCGGGCAGGACGGGCTCGGCGCCCACGAAGCCCAGGGGGTAGACGTGCCAGAAGATCGCGTGCTCGTGCCAGGTGGTCGTCACGACGACCCATCCTGCCCCGACACGCGCAGGTGGGCACAAGTCTCAGGGACGGCGCCAGTCGTCGCTGGTCAGGTGCGAGCCGGCCTGCGGACCCATCTGGAGCATGCCGCCGTCGACCGCCCACGAGGCGCCGTTGACGTAGCCGCCGTCGGGCCCGCAGAGGAAGGCCACGGTGGCGGCGATCTCGCGTGCGTCCCCGGGCCGGGCGACCGGGATGCCCGGCCGGTACTTGTCCTCCAGGACCGACTCGTCCTCCTGGCCGGTCATCGGCGTCGCGATCTCGCCCGGCGCGACGGCGTTGACGGTGATGCCGTGCTCGGCGAGCTCGAGGGCGGCGACCTTGACCAGCAGGCCGAGGCCTCCCTTGGCGGCGCAGTACGGCGCGGCGCCCACCCGTGGGGCGTGCTCGTGGACGGAGGTGATCGCGACGATCCGCCCACCCTCCCCCGCGGAGACCATGTGCTTCGCGCCGGCCTGCAGGCACAGGAAGGCGCCGTCGAGGTCGACGGAGATGACGTCGCGCCAGGTGATGTAGTCCATCTCCAGCAGCGGGGTCGAGGTGCCGGTGCCCGAGCAGAGCACCAACGTGTCCAGGCCACCCATCTCGCCGGCGAACGCGTCCACGACGGCGGTGCCCTCCACCGGGTTGGTCAGGTCGAGCTGGCGCACGTAGGCGTGGGCGCCCGCGGCGCGCACCTCGTCGGCGGTGTGCTCGGCGCCCGCGGAGTCCTCGTGCCACGTGATGCCCACGTGCCGGCCCGGTGCCGCGAGCGCCACCGCGGTGGCCTTGCCGATCCCCGAGTCGGCTCCGGTGATCACGATCCGGCGCGGCTCGAAGGCGGCCGGTTCTTCGGTGGGATCGGGTTGTGCGCTCATCTGGCGACCAGTTTGAAGAAGGTGCTGTCCTCGCCGCTCGCCTTCTGCTGCTGGTAGAGGAACGCGAGCTTCTCGTCGTCGAACTTGGCGAACCAGTCGTCCCAGGAGATGTGCTCGAGGTCGTCCTCCCCGGCGCCACCGGGGAAGTCGATCCGCAGCACCCCGGCGCCGCCGGAGTCCTCGGTGCCGCGCACGCTCGCGGGCTTGCCGTCGTGCTCCTCGACCCACCGACGGATCTCGTCGTGGTCGGTGGTCGTCGTGCTCTCCGATGCCATCACTGCCCCCTCAGGCTGAGCGGGTCGTCCTCAGGCGGGTTTGAGCGGGTCGTGCCCGAGCGACATGAGCCGGTGCCGCCAGGCGGTGTCACCCGCCGTCGGCTCGGGCTCGTCCCCGCGGGCGGCGCGGATCTCGTCCACGACGGACCGCATGGTGGCGACGTCGCTCTCGCTGAGGTCGGTCCGACGCTTGCCGAGGACCTCGAGGACGGTGCGGGAGCGCTCGGAGCCGGTCTGGTCGGTGTATGCCTCGGACTGCTCCCCCGCGTCCGCCGTCGCAAGCCAGTCCCGCAGCTCCTGGGAGTTCATGTTCACGAGAGCGTGGAACTCGTCCCAGAGCTCGTCGTCGATGACCGTATCTGCCATGGCTCCTCCTGGGTGCGTGCGGCTGGTGTCGGTCTGTCGACGGTATGGCGCGTGCCGACCGCCCGCACGCCGAGCAGGAGAGCGTCGAGGTCGGCGTGCGGCGGAAGGTGCTCTGCCAAGACACCGACGACGCGGGTGGCGTTTCGCGGCCCGCGCCGTCGGGACGCCGCACACCCGGCCCCCATCGCGAGAGCATCGTCGAGACCGGGGTCTTCGACGTCACGGTCGACGGCGTCCAGCGCCATCCCAGAGCACCCTGGTCGAGACTGGCTTCGACGTCACGGTCGACGGCGTCCGGACATCCTCACGTCAACAATCGTTGACACACCGCTAGCGTCAACCTAGATTGACAAGGAGGAGGCGAGACGATGGGAGAGAGCACCATGGCTGCGCTGCTGGCCCAGGCGGAGGGCGAGGACCCGTTGAACGCGCTGGCCGCCGTCACCCGGCTCAACCGCGAGGTTCAGCGCACGGAGGCCGCAGCGGTGCGCCGTGCACGCACGGCCGGCGCCTCGTGGGCGGAGATCGCCGGCGCGCTGGGCGTGAGCAGGCAGGCCGTGCACAAGAAGTACGGCGGGACGAGGTTCGGCCGTGACTGACGACGGCTCCCCCACCGGCGTCGGGAAGAGGAGCTCGAGCCCGAGCTCCCACTCGACTTCGACTTCGACCTCGACCTCGACCTCGATGACGCTCCCGTACTCCGACGCCGATGCACCGCCATCCGAGGCCCATGCACCGCACTCCGACACCGATGCACCGCCGTTCGACACCGACGTCCCGGCGGCCCGGCTGAGGGATCTGCTCGGCTACTTGCGCGCCCATCGCAGCACCATCGCCGTTGTGGTTGCCCTGTCAGTCGTCGGCGCCGCTTTCAGCCTGGCCCAGCCGCTCGCCGTCAACGCGGTTATCGCCTCGGTCGGTGCCGGCGAGCCCTTCGGTGGCACCGTCGGCGTGCTGGTGGGGCTCGTCCTGGGCTCCGGCGTCCTCGGGGCGATCGGTCTCTACCTGCTCGAGCGCACCGCGGAGGGAGTCGTGCTGGACGCGCGCCGCGCGCTCGTGCGCCACCTCCTGCGGCTGCCGGTGCGCGAGTACGACGCCCGCCGCACCGGCGATCTCGTCTCCCGCGTCGGCTCGGACACCACCATGGTGCGCGCCGCGCTGACCGGCGGGCTCGTGGACGCCCTCGGCGGATCCCTGGTCTTCGTCGGCGCCCTGGTGGCCATGGCGATCCTGGACCCTGCCCTCCTGGGCATCACCGCGGCTGTCATCGCGGTCGCGGTGGTCGGCGTCGTGATCGCCTCGGGGCGAATCCAGGCCCTGACCCAGGCGTCCCAGGAGGCGGTCGGTGCCGTGGCCGCCGGCGTCGAGCGGGCACTGTCGGCCATCCGCACGGTGCGCGCCGCCAACGCCACCGAGCGTGAGGTCGCCCGCCTCGAGGCCGACGCGACCGACGCCTACGGCTTCGGCGTCCGCATCGCCCGGGTCGGCGCGGTGCTGTGGCCGGTCAGCGGCCTCGCGGTCCAGGGCGCGTTCCTCGGTGTCCTTGGCGTGGGTGGTTACCGGGTTGCGAGCGGCACGATCACCGTGGCCGACCTCGTCACCTTCATCCTCTTCCTCTTCATGATGCTCATGCCGCTCGGGCAGTTCTTCGGCGCCGTCACCACGGTGCGCTCGGCGCTGGGTGCGCTGGCCCGCATCCAGGAGATCCTCGACCTGCCCACCGAGGAGGACGACCCAGCCGCCGCACCACGCGCGGCGACCTCGGACACGAGCGCGTCCGGCGTCGGACCCGGACACGGTGCAGCGGGGCCGGGCGCCGCGGGCGAGCCCCTCGACGTGCCGCCCTCCCTCGAGCCCGCTGACGCGCTGCTCTCCTTCGACGACGTCACGTTCGGCTATCACCCGGCCCGCCCGGTGCTGCGCGGGGTGAGCCTGGTGGTCCCGCGCGGGTCGACGACGGCGATCGTCGGCCCGTCCGGGGCGGGGAAGTCCACGCTGCTCGCGCTGGTCGAGCGGTTCTACGAGCCCGACGGCGGAGCCGTGCGCCTGGCGGGCACCGACGTCCGCGAGCTCCCACGGGCGGTTCTGCGCGGCCAGATCGGCTACGTGGAGCAGGAGGCGCCGGTGCTCGCCGGCACCATTCGGGAGAACCTGCTGATGGCGGCACCGGCAGCCGACGAGGCGCGCTGCCGGCAGGTCCTGGCCTCCGTCAACCTTCTCGAGCGGATCGACGAGGTCCCGGAGGGGCTCGACGCCGTCGTCGGCGACGATGGCGCAGGCCTGTCCGGCGGGGAGCGTCAGCGGCTGGCGATCGCCCGTGCGTTGCTCGGGGCGGCGCCGTTGCTCCTGCTCGACGAGCCGACGGCGTCGCTGGACTCGCGCAACGAGCAGGCGATGCAGCACGCCATCCGGTCCGCAGCCGAGGGGCGCACAGTGCTCATCGTGGCCCATCGGCTAGCGACGGTGGCCCACGCGGACCAGATCGTCGTGCTCGACCGCGGCGAGGTGGTGGCCGCGGGCACCCACGAGGCCCTGCTGGGCTCCTCGCCGCTCTACCTCGAGCTGGCCCGGCACCAGCTGCTGGTCTGACGTGGGGACCGGCGGCCGGTGGGGTGTCGTGGCGGTCGTCGGCTGACGTGGCGGCCGGCGGCCGGCGGCCGGTGGGCTGCCGTAGCGGCCGGCGACCGGCGGGCTGCCGTAGCGGCCGGCGACCGGCGGGCTGCCGTGCTGAGCCTGCCGAGGAGGCACGCTGGAAATCCCTGGACGCCGGAACAGGTCCGGCCGCACCGTTGTTGTGACGGACCCGGCAGGCGCCACCACCGCGTCCCGGACGAAGCGAGGCGACCATGCGGCGCACGACACACCTCACGATCCGACGACGCCTTCGGCTGCCGAGGGCGGCACGTCCCTTCCTGCTCGCCCGCTACCGCCGACTCGCGGCGGCCCTGACCCTCTCCCTCCTCGGGACCGGGATGTGGCTCGTCGCCCTGGTCTGGCAGGTCATCACGCTCGGTGGCGGGCCGGTGGAGCTCTCCCGGGTGGCGACAGGCTCCGCGGTCGGCATGATCGGTGCGGTCCTCGTCGGCGGAGTCCTGGCCGACCGCGTGCCACAGCACTGGATCCTTGTGGGCGTCGAGCTCACCAAGGCGGTGCTCATCGGTGGCGTGGCCTGGCTCGCCCTGACCGGCACCCTGGAGATCTGGCACCTCGTGGTGGTCGCCTTCGTGGTCGGCGCCACCGAGGGCTTCTTCTACCCGGCGTACTCCGCGCTGCTGCCGAACGTGCTACCTGCCGAGCAGCTGCTCGCGGCCAACGGCGTCGAGGGCGTCCTGCGTCCGGCCATCATGCAGGCCGCCGGCCCGGCCGCGGCGAGTGCGGCCATCGCCGTCGCCTCTCCCGGCTTGGCGTTCGTCGTGGTCGCGGCGGCTCAGGTGCTCGCCGCCGGCGGCCTGATCCGCGTGGGTGCCGCACCGCTGCAGCGCACGGTCGGACGCGCCGGTCAGCACCCTGTCCGGGCGGTCGTCGATGACCTGCGTGAGGGTTTCGTCTACATGGTGCGCACCCCGTGGTTCCTGGCGACCCTGCTCTTCGCGACCGGCTGGGTGCTGCTCATGATGGGCCCGATCGAGGTGCTCCTGCCGTTCGCGGTGCGCGACCAGGCCGGCGGAGGGCCGGAGGCGTTCGCGCTGGTGCTCGCGGCCTTCGGCGTCGGTGGGGCGGTCGGCTCGATCGCCGTCGCCTCGTGGCGCATGCCCCGGCGCTACCTCACCGTGATGGTGCTGCTGTGGAGCGTGGGCGCCACGCCGATTGCGATCGTGGGTGTCACTACCCAGCTGTGGGTGATGGTCGCGGCGGTGTTCGTGATCGGCCTGACCAGCGGCGCGGCCACCGTCATCTGGGGCACCCTGCTGCAGCGGCGCGTCCCGCCGGCACTGCTCGGCCGCGTCTCCAGCCTCGACTTCTTCGTCTCGCTGCTGCTTATGCCGGTGTCGATGGCGCTGGCGGGGCCGATCGGTGAGGCCGTCGGGCTCCGGCCCGTGTTCCTGGTCGGCGGGCTGGTGCCGGTGCTCTTCGGCCTCGCGGCGGTCGTGCTGGCGCGGATGCCGCGTGACGAGATCGACCACCCACTCGACCCGGCGCCGGCACCGGCACCGGCCGCTAGTCTCGCCTGATGAGCGCCCGTCAGCTCCGCGTGGTCGTGGAGGCGGAGGACTTCGACGCCGCCGTCGCCTTCTTCCGTGACACCCTCGGGCTGCCGGTGGAGGAGGCCATCTCCTCCGACGGCGGTGCCGAGGTCGTGATCCTCGATGCCGGCCGGGCGACGCTGGAGATCGGGAACCCGGCTCAGAAGCGCCTCATCGACGACGTCGAGGTCGGCCGCCAGGTGGCACCGAAGATCCGGCTCGCGCTCGAGGTCGACGACGCCCGTGCCGCGACCGACGCGGCCGTGGCCGGCGGGGCTGAGCTCGTCGCACCGCCTACCCGCACGCCGTGGGATTCCCTCAACTCCCGCCTCCAGGTGCCCGCAGGCCTGCAGATCACTCTCTTCACCGAGGGCGCCCGCTGACCAGGACGAGGACGGCGGTGGAGTCGCCCGGCCCGCCCCGGGTGCCTCCACCGTCGCGTGTTGCCTCGGGTGCCCCCGCCGTCGCCGCCCCGGGTGCCTCCGCCGTCGCGTGTCGCCTCGGGGTGCCCCCCGCCGTTGCCGCCCCGGGTGCCTCCGCCGTCGCGTGTCACCTCGGGGTGCCCCCGCCGTCGCCGCCCCTGGTGCCTCCACCGTCGCGTGTTGCCTCGCTCCTGCCATGAGCTCCCGCCGTGCACGCGAGGGCACGGAGCGTGCCGGTGCGGAGGATTGATCCACTGCCTTTCGATGACGAGCAGGTCCGCTGATCGGTCGTGTGGTTCCGGGCAAGCAGTCGCTGCACGCCGGCGGCACGGCGGGGCGCCGGCGTGCACTCTTATCCACAGCTGTGACCTGCACTGATGCGCGTCTATCGCGCGATGTCAGTGCCCTCACATAGTCTCCAAACATCAGCTCGAGGACGTGCTGGGAGGTGGTCGAGATGGCTGGGCAGCCGAACGCGCTTCGTCCGTCAGCGACCACCGACGGGCCGGACATCCCTCGGGCCGGTTCGGACCAGGGTGGTACGGGCGCGGTAGCTCCTGCGGCCGCGCAGGGCCCGCTGGCGCTGCTGGAGGCGGTGCGAGGTGCCTCGACGGCGTTGCGCGGTCAGGCTCCGCACACTGGCGCGGTGGTGTGGGACCACGGTGAGCGAGCGTCGGTGATCTCCGGCCTGGATTCCCTGATCCAGGAGCTGACCCGCTACCGCGGTGGTGTGCTTCTCGCGCACCGTGAGGACGGCCGGTGGGGTTCGGCGCGGGATCGGGACTTCACGGACTGGCGGGCCCGGACCAGCGGGACGGGGCGCGGTTCCGCGATGGGTGAGCTGATGGTCGCCGAGGGTCTCGAGGCGATGCCCGAGGTCGCGGAGGCGGTCGATGCCGGTGAGCTGACGCTGGAGCACGCCAAAGCGCTGTCCCGGTTGCGGGCCGGCGCCTCGCAGGAGGTCAAGGCCGCGTTGGAGAACGGCGCGGCGGGTGAGCTGATCGAGCGGGCCAAGGCCAAGGACCTCACCGCTCCGGAGCTGGCCAAGGCCGCCAAGCAGGTCGCGGCCACGATCGACGCCCAGGCCGCCCAGGACTCCTTCGAGGCCACCTGGCGCCGGCGCTCGCTGACCACGGGCAAGACGGCCGGCGGACGGTCCGGGCAGTGGGTCCTCGACGAGATCTCCGGCCGGGTCGTCGAGACGGCGCTGGAGACGATCATGGGCAAGCCCGCCCTCGATGACGAGCGCACCCGCGGGGAGCGCATGGCCGACGCGCTGGTGACCATGTCTTCGCGGGTCCTGACGGTGGGCGCCGACCTCAACGGTGCCCAGGTCCGCCCGCACCTGGCGCTGCTGGTCGATCAGGAGACCTGGGCAGCGGCCCGGCGCCACCTCGGCGAGGTCGAGGACACCGTCGCCGCGGCGGTCGAGGCCACCCACGGCACCGGTGCCGCCTTCGGCCTCGGCCCCGACGGGCAGCCGCTGCGGGTCGCCGACCTCGAGGCCGACCGCACGGCCGGGCCGTGCGGTCAAACCCCGGCCGGCGCGGGCGCCGACGGCGCCACCGTGCCGCCGACGGGCGGTGTGGCGGGGAGGACCACACCGGGCGGCGCGGGCGGCTGCGAGGTCACCGCGTTCGGGCGGGCCGCTGTGCCGCGGCTGCCCGATGTGGCCCCGGCTGAGCTCGAGGACGGCACCCTCGTCCCGCTCGGTGAGCTCCAGCGGATCATGTGCGACTGCGAGATGACCCGGATCGTGCTGGATGCCGACTCCGTCCCCCTCGACGTCGGCATGACCCAGCGCACCTACACCAAGGAGCTGCGCCGCGCCGTGACCACGCGGGATCGGCACTGCCAGTGGCCGGGCTGCACCATCAAGGCGTCCTGGACCGAGGTGCACCACGTCATCTGGTACTCCCACAACGGCCCCACGTCCCTCGAGAACGGCATGTGTGCGTGCACGTACCACCACCACGTCATCCACCGAGACCACATCCGCGTGGTCCCCCTCGCGGACGGCTTCGCGTTCTACCGCCCGGACGGGACCATGGTCGGGACCACACACCGCCGACCCCGCCGACCCCATCGAGGCAGCACCCACGGCCAGGCCCCCGCCACCGACGAGCTCACCCCACCGAGCACCGGCGAGCACGAGCAGCTCCTGCGCGACTGGCAACAGGTCGCGAAGAGCAACGGACGACACCCACCCGAAACACCACCACCAACCCAGTCCGACGGCACAGCCCTGCCCTGCGCCGATGCCACGCCTCCGCCCAGGTCCGACGGCACAGCTCCGCCCAGGTCCGACGGCACAGCTCCGCCCGGGTCCGACGGCACAGCTCCGCCCGGGTCCGACGGCACAGCTCCGCCGAGCTCCGACCGCACAGCTCTGCCGAGTTTCGATGCCGCAGCTCGGCCAACACCCGGCGCTGAACCACTGGTGTCGTCCACCTGCGCGGACGAACTGCGGCCCGGCCGATTCACCGGCGAAGACAACCCGCCAGGCGGGGCACCCCCGCCCGCCAACCGGGTAGCGGAACCTGCCGCACCGAGCACACACTCGCTTCCCGCGACGCTCTGGGACGACTCGCTGCTCGAGCAACCAGCCGAACCGCCTTTCTGAGACCACGGAGCGATCGCCGACGGCATCGTTTGGCTGCCCGCAGGTCTCTCCGCCGCGGTGGAGCCGGAGCGGATTCCATCGTCGTCGCCACGTAAGTTCGTGCCTTGTCGCAACGAGCCCGTCCCGTCACGCATCGGATCGAAGCAGTCGGGTCCGAGGCCGACGTGGTGATCGCCCACGGCGCCGGAGGAGGCCCTGCTCCCGCGTCGACTTGCGTAGCCCCGTCAGCATGCCGCCCACCACATTTCGGAACGGTGCGGAATGTAGTTCGGCGGCACGCTGTTGCACGGGGCATGAGTGAGCCCATCTCCGTCCATGTCTGGTCCGACATCGCCTGCCCGTGGTGCTTCATCGGCAAGCGACGCTTCGAGAAGGGGGTGGAGCAGTTCGGTGGCGACGTGACCCTCGAGTACCACTCCTTCGAGCTGGCCCCGGACACACCGGTGGACTTCGAGGGCAGCGAGGTCGACTTCCTGGCCGGCCACAAGGGCATGCCGAAGGACCAGGTCGGGCAGATGCTCGACCAGGTCACGCAGCTCGCCGCCGCCGAGGGGCTGGCCTACGACTTCGACTCCGTCCGACACACGAAGACCCTCAAGGCTCACCAGCTGCTCCACCTCGCCAAGGCGAAGGGCATCCAGCTCGAGCTGATGGAGAAGCTCTTCTCGGCCTACTTCGAGCAGGGCAGGCACGTCGGGCACGACGACGACCTGGTGGCGATCGCCGTCGAGGCCGGCGTGGACGCCGAGGAGGCGCGCACCGCGCTGGCCGAGGAGACCTACGCCCAGGCGGTCCAGGACGACATCGCACAGGCCCGGGCCTATGGCATCAACGGCGTCCCGTTCTACGTCATCGACGGCAAGTACGGCGTCTCCGGCGCGCAGGCGCCCGAGACCTTCGCGCAGGTCCTCGGCCAGGTCGCCCAGGAGCGGGCCGGGCTGCCCGCCGAGGAGAGCGTGCGGTGACCGACCGGCCCACCACCATGCAGGTGGACGAGAGCACCGCGAGCGATGCCACCGCGCCGTCCGCGTCCTCACCGTTCCGGCCGCCGGTCGCCCTGACCTCGCTCGCCGGCCTCAAGATGGTGGACGCCGCCGACGCCGGCTTCTGCGGCCCGGACGGGTGCGTCCCCGCCGCGCCAACCGGGGACGCCGTAGCCGACTGACCGGCCGGTCCCAGGCCGCCGTGGCTGAGTGAGGTGGGCGCGCTGCCCTCCACAGGCCCGCTGCCCCGCCATCCGCTAGCGTCCGACACAGAGGCCGGATCCGACCGGCCGGCGGTAGCGAGGGAGCACCAGTGTTCGAGCGGTGGGAGAGCTTCCACCAGGAGGGCCGGAAGGTCGGCGCTCTCTGGCGCCGGTTCGACGACGGGGTCCTCAGCTCACGGATCGCGTTCCCCCTTGGCGACGGCCAGACCTACCGTGCCGAGTCAGTCATCACGTTCCAGGCCGACGGCGCGAGCTGGGCCTCCGCCTCCTACCGCCAGGAGCCCGGCGACGTCGCCTCCGCCCTGGCACGGACCGCGGCCGGGCTCGGCGAGGACAGCCTCCCGAGCTTCGGGGAGTTCATGCTCGTCCTCGACCTGATCGCCTCCGGCGGTGAGGCCGTGGAGTTCCAACGCCTCGACGACGCCGACCCCGCCGCGCGTCCCGCCCGCGCCGTGCTGACCTGGCAGGGCACGGAGAAGGTCGGTCTCGCCGACGGTCCCCGGGAGTGCCGGCGACTGGACCTGCTGGTCGACGGCGAGCGCGCGGGCTCGCACTGGGCCGACGCGGGCGGCGTGGTCAAGAGCGAGTGGGCCGGCGCCGTGTCGTACCCGGAGGCCACCGCGGACGACGCGCTGGCCGGGCTACCCCCTGAGATCGCCGACTTCGTCCGCAATGGCTTCGGCGGCTGACGGGCACCGATGCCTCAATCCCTCTCTCCGAGGTTGCGCGCAGTGGTCGATGCCTTGCCGCTCAGCCCCGGGCTCCGAGTCCTCGAGATCGGCGGCGCGCCGGGCAGCGCCGCCCGGGCCGTGGCGCAGCGGGTGGCACCGGGTGGGTACGTCTTGGTGGTCGACCGCTCCGGCGTCGGGGTGCAGCAGACCCTGCACAACGGCGCGAGCGAGGTGAGGGCGGGGTTGCTCGGGGCGCGCTGCTCAGCGATCGAGGAGTTCATGCTCGAGCCCGCGCAGGATCCGTTTGACCTGGCTTTCGCGTGCCGCGTCGGCGCCCTCGACGGTCGTTATCCCGAGTTGTTCGACACGGCGCTCGAGCGGATCCGTGCAGCACTGCGACCCGGCGGCCGGCTCTTCGTCGACACCGGCACGCCACTGCGCGAGGTACCGCTAGGACAGCGCGACGCGTGAGCCGAAGCCTGCCCCGGCTCCTAGCCGCTCGGGCTGGCCTGCTCGGTGTAGGACGGCGGCGGCGGAGCGCCCACGAGCTCGAACGTGAGCTTGTCGGCGTAGCAGTAGAACCAGCCCTCGCCGGGCTCGTAGGAGCGGATCACAGGGTGCCCGGTTGCGGCCGCGTGGGCACTGGCGTGCCGGTGGACCGAGGAGTCGCAGCAGCCCACGTGCCCGCAGGTCTGGCACGCCCGCAGGTGCACCCAGCGTGTGCCGGCGGCCAGACATTCCTCGCAACCCGGGGCGTCGGGCTCCACCGCGTCGTAGTCGATCAGATCGAGGTGGGAGCAGATGGCCATTGGACCATCCCCTCCCATCTCGGCGCTCCCGTCAAGGGGTAACGGCGCATGACTTGAGGTACCCGCACCGGCCCGGTCGCCCCTGCCGCCCGTCCTCACCCCGGCACCGGCCGAGGGACGGGCGACGGCAGCACCGGGGACGCACGGGGCGGTAGGCGGAAAAGCGCTTCCGTGGCATGCTCGGACGAGCCCGACGGCCGACCGGTGGAGCCGGCGACGCACCTCGTGAGGGGGACGACATGACCGAGCAGACGTACCGCGAGCGCCTTCGAACCCTGCCCGTCTTCCCGTCCGACCTGCCCGACCTCGACCCCGCGACGACCCCGGACGAGCCGGTGCCGCTATTCCGCACGTGGCTGGAGGACGCCGTCGCCTCCGGCACCCCTGCCCCGCACGCGATGACGCTCTCCACGGCGGCCCTCAGCGGGCACGTGAGCGCGCGGACACTGCTGCTCAAGGACATCGACGACGCCGGATGGCACTTCGCGACCCAGCGCGGCAGCCCGAAGTCCCAGGACCTGCTCGGCAATCCTCGGGCCGCGCTGACGTTCTTCTGGCCGGCTGTCGGACGGCAGGTGCGGCTCACCGGCGTCGTTCACGACGGCGGACCGGAAGCCGGTGCCGCCGACTTCCGGGCGCGCCCGGAGGCTTCGCGGGCCGCGACGCTCGTGGGCCATCAGAGCGAGCCGCTGGAGAGCCTCGAGCAGTACCGCCGCGCTCATGCCGCCGTCGTTGACCGGCTGCAGATCGAGCCGGAGCTGCTCGCCCCGGAGTGGACGGACCACTTCCTCGTGCCTGAGCACGTCGAGTTCTTCCAGGCAGCCGCGCCGGGCAACATCCGCCTGCGCTACCGCGCCGGTGCAGACGGCTGGACGAAGGAGCTGCTGTGGCCCTGACACCCGCCGGGTGCGAGTGCGCAACCCTCGTCGACGTCGCGGTCCGGGACTCCGCCGTCGCCCTGCGCACGGTGCTGGACTCGATGGAGCGCCTCGACGACGCCGCGGTCCGCGAGCCTTCCCACCTGCCGGGCTGGACCCGCGGGCACGTCCTTGCGCACATCGACGGGGTCGGGTCGGCGCTGGCCAGGCAGGCCGAGCGGGCGGCGGTCGGCGAGCGGGTGCCGGTCTACGACGGCGGCCGGGCGGGACGCGACGCCGCCATCGACGCGCACGCAGGCCGTTCCGCCAGGGAGCACCTGCAGGCTCTCCAGGCGCTCGAGAACCGGCTCCCGGCCGCGTGGCCCGAGCCGGGCTCGGCCGGCTGGGAGAACCCAGCGGAGTACCGCCAAGGCACGGTGGCCGACGCCGCCCTCGCCTGGTGGCGCGAGGTGCGCATCCACCTGGTCGACCTCGACGCCGGGGTGGGGCCCGGCTCGTGGGACAACGCCCTGTGCACGCACCTGCTCGAGTTCCTCGAGCCGCGTCTGTCCGACGCCGGCACGGTGATCCTCGTGGCGGACAACGCCGATGTCCGCCATGTCGTCACCGGCAACGGGAGCGACGTGGCGGTGGACGTGCACGGCACGCCCGACGACGCAGCTGTGACCGTGAACGGTACGCCCGACGACGCAGCTGTGACCGTCCACGGCTCGCTCCAGGACCTCACAGCCTGGCTGGCGGGCCGGAATTCCGCACTGCCCCGTGCGTACCGAGGCAGCGCAGGGGCAGAGCTGCCGGAGCTCGGCCCCTGGCCTTCGTCCCGATGACCCCTGTGCGGCCCGATAGGCACAGGTGCGTCCCGCCACCGAGCGGGTGGCGGGACGCGGCGGAGGCTCTCAGCCCTTGAGGCGGGCGGTGAGCATCTTCTTGCCCTGCTCAGCCCCCTTGCGGCTGTCTGCCTGGGCCTTGCGGAAGAACTCGGCGAGCTCGGAGTCGCCGTCTCGCTCGGCGTCCTGGATGTAGCCCTCCAGGCGTCGTGCGTTGTCGAGGCACGCCTGGGTGAACCACAGCAGGTTGTAGTCCTTGTCCTTCGTGCCGGTGACGTTGCCGGTCTCTGCGTTGCTCGTCATGACGAATCTCCAGACTCTCGGCGGAGCGGCCGGTGGGTGCCCGGCTCACCTCCGACCCTACGGACGGCCCGGCGAGCTCGCCGCTCGGACAGACAGCCCCTTGCCGAGCGGTCCCTGGTCCTGCGTGCTAGGACTGCAGCGGGGTACGGCGGAGGGAAGTGACGGCGGTGGCGATAAAGGGCACGGAGATCATCCACAGCGAGCCGGTCCGCCGTCAGGGGCGCATCCTGCGCGCGTGGGTTCGTCATCCTCGCGTCGCGCTCGCGATCCGCGGGGCACTGGCCGCGTCGATCGCCTGGTACCTCGCCCGGTTCCTGCCCGAACCGATGAGCGAGTATCCGTACTACGCCCCGTTGGGCGCGGTCATCGCCACGACATTCACGCTGGCCGGGTCCGTGCGGGAGTCGCTCCAGGCTGTGGCTGCCATCGCCATCGGTGGGACCATCGCCTACGTCGGCGACCTCGTGGCAGTGGAGTCCAGCCCCGTCACCGTGGCCGCTGTCGTCGCCCTCGGCGTGCTCGCCGCCGGCTGGGGCCGGCTGGGCTCCATGGCCAGCTGGGTGCCCACGGCCGCGCTCTTCACGCTGATCATCGGTGGCGGCGAGGCGTTCTACATCTGGGTCTACGGCGGGCTCATCTTCCTCGGCGGCGCCATCGGTATCGCGATCAACGCGATCTTCCCGTCCTTGCCCCTGGCCCCCCTGTGGGACGCGATCGAGGACATCCGCAATGCGCTGGCCGACCAGCTCGACGAGCTCGCCGACGGCCTCGATCACGACGAGCCGCCTGACACCGACCAGTGGAAGGGTCGTAGCCACGACCTCGCGGCGGTCCGGCGCGAGATGCGCTCGGCCCTGCAGGACTCCAACGACGCACGGCGCGGGAACCTCAGGGCCAAGCGGCACCTGGACGAGCTCCAGCGGCAGCGGCGTCACGCGGACTCCTTGGACCGGGTGGCGCTGCTCGTGGCAGATGCGACCGACCTGGTCACCACCGAGGAGAACGCCGGTCGGGAGCAGCTCGCGCTCGGGCGCGAGCTGCGGCCCCCGGCGGCGCGAGCTCTGCGTGCGCTCGCCGAGGCGCTGCGCAGCGTGGAGAACGACGCCGCCGACGAGGACGCCGTGGCGGAGACGCGGGCGGCGCTGAACGACCTCACCGACGCCATCGACCGGTCGCGGACCTCTGCGCCGGGGGGCGGGATCATGGCGGCGGGCAGTCTCGCCGTCGCGATCCGACGGTGCCTGGACCAGGTCCCCGGCACCGGGAACTGACGAGGCGTGGCGGGCTAGTTGAAATGCGGCGGTGCTGACGAGTCGCGGCGCGCCAAAGCAGGCCTACTGCCGGATCTGTCCGTCGCCCTCGACGATCCACGTGGTGGTGGTCAGCTCGGCCAGTCCCATGGGGCCGCGGGCGTGGAGCTTCTGCGTGGAGATGCCGATCTCAGCACCGAGCCCGAACTGGCCGCCGTCGGTGAAGCGCGAGGAGGCGTTGACGATCAGCGCGGCGGAGTCGAGCTCGGTGGTGAAGCGCCGCACGGAGGTCGTGTCCTTCGTGCAGATGACCTCGGTGTGGCCGGAGGAGTAGCGGCGGATGTGCTCCAGCGCCTCGTCGAGGGAGTCGACCACCTTCACCGCGAGGTCGTTGGAGAGGTACTCGGTCTCCCAGTCGGCCTCGGTCGCGGGCTGGAACCGCAGCGCCGGTGGTACCGCCGCAGCCGTCGCGTCGTCGCCGTGGATGGTCACGTCCTTCTCCCCCAGCGCCGCCAGGACCGCCGGCAGGAACTCCGGGGCGACGTCGCGGTGGACGAGCAGGGTCTCGGCGGCATTGCACACACCGGTGCGCTGGGTCTTGGAGTTCAGCACGATCGGCACCGCCTGAGAGATGTCGGCGGAGGCGTCGACGTACACGTGGCAGTTGCCGACCCCGGTCTCGATGACAGGCACCACGGACTCGCGCACGACGGTCTGGATGAGGTCGGCGCCACCGCGCGGCACCAGCACGTCGACCAACCCACGGGCGCGCATGAGCTCGACCGCCCCGGGGCGGCCGTAGGCGTCGATGGACTGGACCAGCTGGCGGGGCAGCCTCTGCGCCTCGAGCGCGTCGCCGAGGACGTCGACGATGACCTCGTTGGAGCTGGCCGCCGCGGAGCCGCCGCGCAGGATGACGGCGTTGCCGGACTTCAGTGCCAGCCCGGCCGCGTCCACGGTGACGTTCGGGCGCGCCTCGTAGATCATGCCGACGACGCCCATCGGCACCCGCACCTGACGAAGGCGCAGCCCGTTCGGCAGGGTGGAGCCACGGACGACCTCGCCGACCGGGTCGGGCAGGGCGGCGAGGTCACGCAGCGCCTCCGCGATGGCGCCGATACGGGCCTCGTCGAGCGCGAGCCGGTCCAGGAGCGAGTCCTTCATCCCGTTCTCGCGTCCGCGGGTGAGGTCGACGGCGTTGGCCTCGACGATGCGGGCGGCGTCGGCGATCAGCGCGTCGGCCATGGCGTGCAGCGCCGCGTCCTTGGTCGCCCGGGTAGCCGTCGCGAGCGTCCGTGCGGCGGTCTTGGCGGCTCGTGCGATCCCGGTGACGCCGGCGTGGGCGTCGTCGACCCCACCGCCCCCGGAAGTTTCGGCAACCGCAGAAGCACCGCTGGCCCCGGAAGCCCCGCGAGCCTCAGAGACGCCCGCAGTCTGCTCGGCTCCAGCACCGGCGGCGACGGAGCCGCCGTCCGACGCGAGGGTGTTCTCCGGGTCGGCGCACACGGATGAGTCGGTCGATCCGGTGGGCAGCACGCGCGCGTTGGTCTCCGTCATGCGGCCAGCGTAGACAGCGGCGACACGCCGCGGAAGGCGCCTGCTCACCTGGCGGGACGTCACCGCGGGCCGGCGTGCGGAATGTCTGGGCCGCTGAGACGTTGTACCCAGGGAAGAACACGTGAACCGACAGGTCCGAGGAGATCAACGCATGGCCACCAAGAACATCACGACCGAGGAGTTCCAGAGCACGATCAGCGAGGACGGCATCACGCTGGTCGACTTCTGGGCGGACTGGTGCGGTCCGTGCAAGCAGTTCGCCCCGATCTACGAGAAGGTCTCCGAGGCGAACCCGGACATCACCTTCGCCAAGGTCGACACCGAGGCGGAGCAGCAGCTCGCCGCGCAGCTCCAGATCACCGCGATCCCCACGCTGATGGCGTTCCGCGACGGCATCCTCGTCTTCTCCCAGGCCGGCGCGCTGCCGGCCAAGAGCCTCGAGCAGCTGGTCGACGGCGTCAAGGGGCTGGACATGGACGACGTGCGCAAGCAGGTTGCCGAGCACGAGGCCAGCCACCAGCACTGACGAGCCGAGCACCGGCGGGCCCACCACTGGGCCACGCGCACGGCGCCGGTCGCGCCGGTGCCGCACAGCACCGGTCGCACATACAGCTGAGCCGGAGGAGGACCCGTTCCCTGAGGGGGCGGGTCCTTCTGCCGTCTCGACGACGGACTGACGTCTCACCTTGCCGTCTCGACGGCAGACTGACGCCCCACCCAGCCGCCTCGACGACGGACTGCCGTCCCGACGGCACCCTGACGTCTCACCCAGCCATCTCGACGGCGTCCTGACGTCTCACCCAGCGGTCGCATCTCCTGCGCTAGCACGCGGCATCGTCGACGTCCCACCCGTCCCGGGCGAGCAGCGTGGTGACGGCGGGGTCGACGATGGCTCGCGGCGGCCTGCCCACACACGGCCGACCCGACCGCGTGGCCACTGCGCGTGGGATCTCGCTCGGCACCGTCAGGCGAGCGGGTCCGCCTCGGGCCCCTCCAGCCACTCGGTGACGAACGTGTCGTTGGCGTGGATGTTGGTCGAGACGAAGAGCTCCGGCCCGACGACGGCGAACTTGTGCGCGGTGAAACCAGGCACCACGATCACCTCGCCGGCCGCCCCGACGTGCTCGAGACCACCGACGGTGAACAACGCCCGTCCCGAATGGATGACGAACGTCTCGGCGTAGGGGTGCTGGTGGAGGTAGGGGCCTGCCCCAGGCACGTCTGTGCGCGTGAAGATGATGGAGACCCCGGCCTCGCAGCTACGCCCCTCCAGCTGGGAGAGCCTGCCGCCGTCGGCCCCGGCCGTGGCGAGCTCGATGATCTTCATGCCGAGCTCCTCTCTGAGTCGGATGCCCTCAGCATCTCAGGCCCCGCCGTGGTGGTCCTGGCGGGGCGCCCGACCCTGGTTCGGCAGTGCGGCGGCGACCCGAGAGGGCGGCACGGTCGGGACCGCGCGCTGTCAGGCGGGGGCGGTTTCAGGGTCGGACGCCATCAGTCGCAGGCGGTGCCGTCAGTCGGCGGCGACGGCCTCGCGCTGGGCCTGGCGACGGCGGTGCTCAGCCACCTTGTGCCGGTTCCCGCACCCGACGCAGCAGAACTTCTTGCGCCCCGCGGGTGAGCTGTCGGCGAACGCGTCGGCGCACTTGATGCCCTCGCAGAGGCCGAGGCGCTCCGCTCCCTGCACGTGGAGCCAGTTCAGGAGAGTCACGCCCATGGCGGCCCGCAGGGCGTCGGACCGGTCCGCGACCTCCCAGGCGATCGCGCCGTCGGCATCGAGTCGTGGCGTCGGCCGCGCCGGGGCGAGCAACGAGTTGATCACCGGCGCGACGTCGTCGCCGGCCTGCGCGGCGGCGAAGACCTCGTACGCCTCGGCAGCGAGGGTGTGGAGCGAGTCGGTCGACATGCTCGGCACCTCGCCGGCGCGCTCACCGAGCACCGCGGGCAGCTCGGCGTAGCCCTTGTCCTCGTCGCCGGCGGCGGCGCGAGCGGCCCGGGCGTAGTGGTTGACGACGTCGACCACCTGCACCATCTCGAGCCCCGGCACGCCGATCATAAGACCCATGGTAACTCTCATGCCCCGATGAGGAGGTTACGGTCGGGGTCCTTCCTGGGAGTCTCTGCCGCCCAACCTCGTTGCGTACGCTCGGGGGCGTGCCCCAGCCCACCCTCCAGGCGCGCCATGCCCGCGCCGCCGTCGCTGCCGTCTTTCTCACCAACGGCGCGCTCTTCGCCAACGTCATCCCGCGCTACCCGGCCATCAAGGCCGAGCTGGAGCTGAGCAACGCGGCCTGGGGCGCCGCGCTCGCGGCATTTCCCCTCGGGGCTCTGATCGCCGGGCTCTTCGCCGCCACCCTGATCACGCGGCTGAGGTCTTCGCGGATGGCCGCTGTGGGCATCGTCGCCCTGGCCGTCGCGCTCCTCGGCGTCTCGCTCGCCCCGACCGCCGTGATCCTGGCGATGGTGTTCTTCCTCGCGGGTGCCATCGACTCGGTCGTGGACGTCGCCCAGAACGCCCACGGCCTGCGCGTCCAGCGCCTCTACCGGCGCTCGATCGTGAACTCCTTCCACGGCCTGTGGAGCGTCGGCGCCGTCATCGGCGGACTCATGGGTGCGGCCGCGGCGGGCCTGGACGTGCCGATGACCGTGCACCTGACCGTCGCGGCGGTGATCTTCAGCGCCGTCGCGCTCGTCGCGTACCGGTCCCTGCTACCCGGCCCGGAGGATGCCGAACGACGGTCGGCCGAGCCGACGGCCGACCCCAACGCCTCCGCACCGCCTCGCCCCCGCGGGCTGGGCTCCGTGCCCCGGGCGAGCGTCCTCGCCCTGGCCGTGCTCGGCCTCCTCGCCGTCTCCGGCGCGCTGGTGGAGGATGCCGGCAGCTCGTGGAGCGCCATCTACATGCGCGGCAGCCTGGGGGCCGACGCCGCGACGGCCGGCCTGGCGTTCGTGGCCCTGTCGGTCGCGATGACCGTGGGCCGACTGACCGGCGACCGCGCCGTCGACCGCTTCGGTCAGGCCACGGTCGCCCGGCTCGGCGGCCTGCTGACCGCGGCGGGCATGGGTCTCGCCCTGGCCGTGCCGACCATCCCGACGACGCTGATCGGGTTCGCCGTGGCCGGCCTGGGCGTCGCCACCCTGATCCCGGCGGCGTTCCAGGCCGCCGACGAGGTGCCGGGACTCTCGAGCGGGGTCGGTCTCACGGTGGTCAGCTGGCTGCTGCGGGTCGGATTCCTCCTCTCGCCGCCGCTGGTCGGCCTCATCGCCGATGCGACGTCGCTGCGCGTCGGCCTGCTGCTCGTCGTCGCCGGCGGCGTCGCGACCTTCCTGTGCGGAGGCGTCCTGGCGGGCCGCCGCGAGCGGTCGCACCTCTGACGCGAGAGGCCTGAGCGTCGCACCCTCCGCGCCTCTGACGCACGACGGGTTCCGACGCGTCACGAGCACCCTGCACCCCTGACGCAAGACGACCCCCGAAGGGGCACGAGCATTCCGCACCCCTGACACAGGACGCCCCGCGAAGGTCACGAGCATTCCGCACCTCTGACGCGCGACGAGGCTCCGGGGGTCACGGCGCCCAGCAACTTGGCCGTGCGGGAATCGATCTCGCCGCCCGCCGCTTGACTACGTAGCGGCCGATGGAGCTCGGTTCGGCAACCCGCACCACCCTTGCTGACATGCTCTGGAATATGTAACCTGTACTACACGTTCTTCCGGTTACAACAGCAGGCCGACCACCCCGTAGACCTGGTCACGACGGCGCGAGCCGTCGCACGACAACGGCGTCCCCCGTGGCGCCGGACGGCGGACGGCACACCACCGCCGCCGGACGAATGACGATCGACAAGGACGAAGATCGTGAACGTCTACCTCGGAGAACCGCACGAGGTTCTCGCCAGGATCCACCACGACGAGCTGATCGCCGAGGCACAGCACCACCGTCGGCTGCGCGAGCTGCGCGCCGAGGACCGCGAGGTCCGTGCGAGCCAGCTGCGCCGGGCGTTCCGCCGGGTCTCCGCGGCGCTCGCGCTCCACCCGGAGGGCGGGGCTGACGCCCGGTACCGGGCGCGCCCGACCAGCTAACCGGAGCGCTCCCGGACACGGAGGCCGGCACGATCCGGACTACGCTCTGTCCGACCGCCGCCACGCGCCTCCGGCCGGAAGACGACGATGAGACCGACCGACACCGAGGTGCCAGAGCTCGGCACCGAGACGAGCCCGACCCGGCTGGCCCGCGCCCTGCGGGACCGGCCGGGTCTCGTCGTGCTCGTCGGCGACTGGTGCGACGGCGGCGCGGTGATCGCCTTCGACCCGCTCACGACGCTCGAGCCGGGGGCGGACCCCTTCACCACCCTGACCACGGACCCGCTCGCATCGAGCGACCCGCACCCCGACCGCTCCCCGGCCAGGCCTGCGACCGACTCACCGGTCGAGCTTCCGGCCGGCTCCCCGCCCGAGCCTGCGACTGACTCGCAGACTGTGCTTCCGGCAGGCCCGCAGGCCGAGCTCCCGGCAGACCCGCGGGCCGAGCCGGCGGAGCGAACGACGACGTCGCCCGTGCTCGGCGGCGGGTGGATCGGCTACCTCGGCTACCAGCTGGGCTCCGCCGTCGAGACCCTGCCGGCGCCACCACCGAGGCCGGCCCCGCTGCCGGACGCGCACCTGGGCTTCTACGACTGCGTGCTGCGCCGTGATGCCTCCGGGCGCTGGCTCCTCGAGCACCTGCCCGGTGCTGATCCGCATCGGGTGGAGAACGCCCGCGCCGCCGTCAGGCACGCGGCCGGCACTCTCGCTGACGCCGCGCCCCCGAGGGGCCGGCCGAGAGCCGACATGTCGGCGGCTCCTGAGAACGGACGGGCGCAGCCGTACCGCGTCGGACCGGTGACTTCCGACGCCTCCGGGGCCGAGCACGCCGCCACGGTCGCCCGCGCCCAGGCGCACATCGCCGCCGGGGATGTCTACCAGGTCAACGTCTGCCGTCGGCTGTCCGCGGACTTCAGCGGCGACCCGCTCGACCTGTTCTGCGCCGGCGTCGAGACCCTCAGGCCACGATTTGGGGCGTTCCTCCGGCTGCCCGACGGCGCGGTCGCGAGCCTCTCCCCCGAGCTCTTCCTGCGCCGCACCGGCCGCGCGGTGCTGACGTCCCCCATCAAGGGCACCGCCGCCCTCGACGCGGACCCGGCGGCGCTGTCGGCGTCGGGCAAGGACCGAGCCGAGAACGTCATGATCGTGGACCTCATGCGCAACGACCTCGGCCGGGTCGCCGTGCCGGGCACCGTCTCGGTCGACGCCCTGGCCCGGGTCCAGGAGCACACCGGCGTCCGCCACCTCGTCTCCGACGTCCGCGCCACCCTCCGCGCAGGCACCGACGACGGCGACCTCCTCCGGGCCACCTTCCCGCCCGGGTCGTGCACGGGCGCCCCCAAGGTGCGGGCGATGGAGATCGTCAACACCCTCGAACGCTCGGCCCGCGAGGTCTACACGGGCGCCGTCGGCTACGCGAGCCCGCAGGGGCTCGTGCTCAATGTGGCGATCCGGACCTTCGAGTTCGCGGCCGGCCGCGTCTGGCTCGGTGCCGGCGGCGGGGTGGTCGCCGAGTCCGACCCCGACGACGAGGCCCACGAAACGCTGGTCAAGGCACTGCCCCTGCTGGCAGCCGTCGGCGCACGCCTCGACGACGCGCTCACGGCGGAGTGGGCCGGCCACCTGGCCCGGCGTAGCGAGCGAGCCCGTCGTCGCCCCGACCTGGCAGCAGGCACCAGGCCCGTGGCCGGCTCCCACCCTGCCGGCACCAGTCCCCTGGCCGGCACCGACCCTGCCGGCACCAGTCCCCCGGCCGGCCCCGACCTGGCAGCCGACATCAGTCCCCCCGTCGACACCGACCCTGCCGGCACCAGTCCCCCGGCCGGCACCGACCGTTCCAGCACCGACCCTGCCGGCACCGACCGTTCCAGCACCGACCCTGCCGACATGGACTCGACGGTCGGCGTCGACCCGGCAGCGGGCGTCTTCACCACGATGCGGGTCGACGACGGCGTCCCGGTCGACCTCCCGGCCCACCTCGGCAGGCTGAGCAGGAGCGCGGAGGTGTTGTACCGCCG
The DNA here is from genome assembly GCF_009193155.1 of Georgenia subflava. GTDB lineage: Bacteria > Actinomycetota > Actinomycetes > Actinomycetales > Actinomycetaceae > Georgenia > Georgenia subflava. The sequence goes on along the minus strand of NZ_VUKD01000004.1, from coordinate 155,885 downwards.
ACCGCTCCCTGAGGACGTGGTCGACCGGGTCCGCACGGCCGCCGCCGAGCTGGGATCGCACCGGCTGCGCGTCGACGCCGCGCCGGCGGGGGACGACCTCAGGATCGATCTGTCGTGGGCGCCCCTGCCCGCCGGCCCACCGGCGCCGTGGCGGCTGACGCCGGTGGTCCTGCCGGGCGGGATGGGCGCGCACAAGTGGGCCGACCGGTCCCGGCTCGATCTCCCCTCCCCCGACGGCGCCCCCTGGACCGCCTCCCACGAGCCCCTCCTGGTCGACGTCGACGGCTCCGTCCTCGAGACGGGCCGCGCCAACATCTACCTCGTCGACGCCGACGGCACCGTCCGCACGCCCGCGCTGGACGGACGACTGCTGCCCGGCGTCACCCGTGCCCGCGCCCTGGCCGTGCTCGCCGAGGCCGACGTGCCCGTCGTCGAAGGGCGGCTCTCTCTGCCCGACCTGGCTGGAGCACGGGAGGTCTTCGTGACGAACGCCGTCATCGGTGCGCTGCCGGTGGTGGCCGTCGGCGGGATCGGGGCATGGCCGCCGGGGCCGGTCGCCAAGCTCCTCGCCGAGCACCTCCGCTCGTCCGCAACAGCCCATACCTGACGCGGCCGAGCCGTCTCACGGGCGGCGTCGACGCTGCGGAGCAGGCGACAGCCGGCCGTGGCCGGGGACGTCGAGGTCACCTTCGCGGTCGTGGGCAGACGCTGCCGCCTCGGACGCCCGCCCTGGACCTGGACCTGGACCTGGACCTGCCCTGGACCTGGACCTGCCCTGGACCTGGACCTGCCCTGTACCTGGACCTGGACCTGGACCTGGACCTGGCCACCCACAGCCGACCGAACAGCCGGCGCCACCGCCGGTTAACCTCACTCGCGCCGACGGACGGCGACGATCGCGCCGTGCGGTCGCGCTCCCTCGTCGGTCCGCGTGTGACGGCCGGTCACGTCGAACCCCGCCGCGGCCACCCGGTCGGCGAGCTCCTCGACCGGCCATCGGTACGCGGCGGTCACCGCGTGCTCGAACGGCTCCACGGCCGGCCCCTCGAAGAACCCGATCAGCAGACCGCCACCCGGCGCGATCGCTCGTGAGGACTCACGCAGCTGGGCGTCGACGTCATCCGGCTCGGTATGGATCAGGGAGTACCACGCCAGGACTCCGCCGAGCGTCCCGTCCTCGACCCCGAGCGCGTCCGCCCGGCCGACCCGGAACGGAACGCCCGGGTACCTCTCGCGGGCGCCGTCGATGAACTGCGCCACCGGATCGACGCCCTCGGCGTCCACACCGGACCGGCGCAGGAGATCCGTCCAGTGGCCAGGACCGCACCCGACGTCGAGCACCCGCCCGACCAGGCCCTTCGCCCAGGCGAGCACCAGCTCGCGGTCCGGCCCCGCAACCGCATCGATCGACCCCAGCACCGCCGTGTACTCGGCGGCGCGCGCCGCATACGCCCGCCGGACCCGGTCAGCCACCACGCGCCGACCCTACGGGGCGTCGGCGGGATCGCCCGGACCTGAGGTCCAGGCCGAACGCGCGGCACGGGTACCAGTCCGGGACCGGCTCAGGGAGATCTCAGGGTCGCAATCAGGACCATGGCCGATACCGGCGCGTCAACGGTGCGGGAAGACTCGAGGCATCACCGAGTCGAGCCCATCACGATCGAGGTCCCCGATGTCCCTGCACCCCACCACCAAGGCGCTCCCCCTCCTCGCGACGGCGGCACTGGTGCTCACCGGCTGCGCGTCGATCGGCAGCCCGTCCGGCCCGACGGTCACCGAGGACCACGAGGTCGACGCCGCCGTCACGGCCGTGCACCTCGAGGGCACCGGCGACCTGAGCATCCGCACCGGCGAGAGCTCGTCCCTGACGGTCACCGCCCGCGAGAGCACCCACGAGCGGCTCGTGACCGACGTGCGCGACGGCGTCCTCGTCCTCGGCATCCGCAGCGGCGCCTTCCTCGGCGACGTCGGGCGCATCGAGTACGAGCTGGTGCTGCCCGAGGTCGACGGGATCACCGTCGAGGGCACCGGCGACGTCGACGCCGTCCTGACGCCGACCCGCAGCCTGCGCGTGGCGGTGGACGGCACCGGGGACGTGCGCGCCGAGGGGGTCGACGTCGAGGACCTGCTCGTGGAGATCGACGGCACCGGTGGGATCACGCTCCTCGGCACGGCCGGCGCGCAGTCGGTGAGGATCGACGGCACCGGCGGCTACGATGGCACCGAGCTCGAGTCCGAGGACGCGGTGGTGGTCGTGAACGGCACGGGCGGCGCGGACGTCCATGTCACCGGGGCGCTCGAGGCCCAGGTCGACGGCACCGGCTCCGTCACGCACTCCGGTGGGGCAGAGGTGAACGCGTCGGTCGACGGGCTGGGCGACGTCCGAGAGCGCTGAGCGACGTCGAGAGCGTCGAGCGACGGCGGCCTCTCGCCGTCGCGGGCTGGTGCCCCTCCGTCAAGCGTATGAACTCCGCCAACCGCCGCCCGAGATCCTCCGCTCTGCCGTGACGTCGTGACGCCGTGACCTGAACGCACCGGACGTCGCGCGGGAAGGTGTGACCGTGGTGGGGTGTTTGCGCGGGAGACGACGACCGACCTGGAGGTGCACGGTGCAGGTGCTGTGGGTGTCCGCCCATCCTGATCCGCGTTCGTTGAACGGCGCGCTGCGCGACGAGGGTGTCGCCGTGCTGCGGGCGCACGGCCACGACGTGGTCGAGTCCGACCTGTATGCGATGGGTTGGGACCCGGTCGTCGACCACGACGACTTCGGGCACGACCCCGCCGAACGGCTCGACGTCCTCGAGGAGTCGCAGCGGGCGCTGGAGTCGGGAGGCCTGCGCGCCGACATCCGTCGGGAGCAGGACAAGCTCCGACGCGCGGACACGTTGGTCGTGCAGTTCCCGCTCTGGTGGTTCGGGATGCCGGCCATCCTCAAGGGCTGGTTCGACCGCCTGTTCGTGCAGCGCTTCGCCCAGGGCGTGCTCGACCCGCGCACGGGTCGGGCGCTGCGCTACGGCGACGGCGGCCTCGTCGGCCGGCGGGCCATGGTCGTCACGACCGTCGGCGCGAACGCGGCGACGACCGGACCGCGCGGGATCCACGGAGACATCGACGACGTGCTGTTCCCGATCCTGCACGGGACGCTCTGGTACACCGGGATGACAGTGGTTCCGCCGCTGGTCGTCAACGGCGCCGTAGGACTGTCGCAGGCGGGCTTCGAGTCCGCCGCGGCACTGCTCCGCGACCGCCTCCTGACGCTGCCAGATACCGAGCCCGTCCCCTACCGCCACCAGAACGGCGGGGACTACGACGAGCACCTGGTGCTCCGTCCGGACCGAGCAGCCGGCCAGGAGGGCATCCGGATCCACTACGCAGAGTCCGACGCCCGGGCGTGCGAACGGACGGGGAGCGCGACCGAGGCCCGGCGGTAGACGGCGGAATCGTCGACCACCCACGCTATCGATCTGGTGCCGCGCGTCACGCGCGCCGGACGAGCCGCCAGCACTGCTCGCCCTCACACCCGCGCCGGACCGGTAACGTCGGGGCCACAGCCGAGGAGGAGCTCATGGACGTCGACGAGGACCCGTACGCCCCGGTCGTCAAGGTGGTGACGGTGCCGTCGGACGCCGGCACCGCCTTCGCCGCGTTCACCACCGACCTGGAGAAGTGGTGGCCCTTCGACGAGCACTCGGTGGGCGAGGTCGCCAGAGGCAGGGTCACTTTCGGCACGGCGGCCGGCGAGCCGGTGACCGAGCACCTGATGGGCGGCAGCCCTGAGACCTGGGGCACGCTCACCCGCTGGGAGCCGCCGGCCGTGTTCGTCATGACCTGGCACCCCGCCCGGCCGCCCGCGATGGCCACCGAGCTCGAGGTCCGCTTCACCGAGACGGCCGACGGCACGCGCGTCCAGCTGCGCCACACCGGCTGGGAGCACCGCCAGGACGGCGGGACGGCCCGTCGTGCGTACGACACCGGCTGGGACATGGTCCTCGGGCACTACGTGGCTCACACGACCGGTTGACGGACCCGGCGTTGCGCGCGGCCGTCACCTGCGGGTGCCGTGCATCCCGCCGCCGCAGGACGTGGGCCCGTGCGTCGGGCGCCGCGGGACGTGGGCCCGTGCGTCCGGCGCCGCGGGACGTGGGCCCGTGCGTCCGGCGCCGCAGGACGTGGGCCCCTGCGTCCGGCGCCGCGCCGATGGGGAGAAGTCCCCGTGCTCGTCCCTGGTTGCGGACACATCCTTCCGGCAGAGTGAGGCGCAGCCGGGTGCCGCGGGCACCCCTGACCGCGAGGAGCACCCATGGACGAGGAACTCCGGCTGGACACTGAGCTCCTGCTCGAGACCGCCGACTCGCTGTCGGTGACCCGGGAGGAGTTCGCCGCCGGGACCGTCGGTGACAACCCCGGCCTCGGGGACGCCGTCGGCAACCCGCGCCTGTACGGCAGGCTCAACTCCTTCCAGAACAGCTGGAACGTCAGCCGCGAGCGCCTCGTGGAGTCCATCGACGTGCTCGGCCGCACCATGGTGACGGTGGCGGAGGCGTTCGCAGAGCTGGACGCCGAGCTCGCGAAGGGGCTCGGCGCCGGCACGCCGGGCGGGGCGGCCAACGCCCCGAGGGCGGTATGACCACCCCGCGCCCCTCCGGCTGGGAGGTCACCGAGTACTACCCGTCGGACCCCGTCCCCGGTGATCCGGAGGCCGTGCGCGCCTATGCCGGCGGTTACCGCGAGATCGCCGAGCACATCGCGGCGGCCGCGCGCGGCCTGCGTGACATGGACAGCATTAGCATGCAGTCCAAGGCCGTGGAGAAGTTCCAGGAGCGCGCCCGCGAGCTCGCCGGCGAGATCGAGAAGGCGGAGCCGCTCTACACCGGCACCGCCGCTGCCCTTCAGACCTACGCAACCGGCCTGGACGACGCCCAGATCAAGGCCGACGCCGCACTGACCGCAGCCGCCACGGCGTCGGAGGCGGCCACCACTGCGCGCTACACGCGGATGCGCGCCCAGGAGGACGTCGAGCTCGCCGGCTCCGACCCCGCCGCCCGCGCCACCGCCCAGGAGGCGCTGACCGCCGCAAGCACCGCCGTCGACGGCTACGAGGCCGACTTCCGGGGCGCCGTCGACACCATCCACGAGGCTGTCGGCGACTGGGAGGACGCGGCCACCGCCGCCATCAACGCGATCGAGGAGATCGCGGACGGCAACGCTCTCAAGGACAGCTTCTGGGACAAGCTCGGCGACTTCGTCGGCGATCTGGTCGACTTCCTCGAGGCTGCCCTGACCTGGATCTCGGACATCCTCGACAAGTTCGAGATCCTGCTCCTCGTGGCGTCGATCGTGCTGCTGTTCGTCCCCGGTGGCGGGCTGCTGGTCATGGCGCTGCGGGTGCTGACGCTCATCGGGAAGATCCAGCGGGTCGTCAAGATCGCCAGGACGACCGTCGACATCATCCAGGTGGTGCGCGGCAAGAAGTCGGCGATCGAGTTCCTCACCGGTGTCGCCAAGGGCCAGCTCGGCAAGCTGTTCGGCAAGGGCATCAACAAGGTCGCCGGCGGGGTCCTCGACCGGGTCCTGGCGCGCACCGGTGCCGGGACGCTCTTCTCGCCGTCGACGCTCGCCCCGAACGAGCTCGAGATCAGGGCCGTGCCCGGCACGTTCCGGACCGGCAACGCCAACTTCGTGCGCATGTCCATGCTCAACGACAGCTACGGCGGCGCGTACACGAACGGCGAGTTCGCCCGGCTGGCCACCCAGGCCGGCGGCACCGAGGGCGCCGCCCACCTCGCGGACTGGGGCGTGGGCCAGGGCCTGGACGCCGGCACGGACTGGGTGAACAACGAGCTCACCGAGTACTCGCTGTCCAACGGCGGCAACCCCTACCTGTTCGACTGGAACGACCCGCTGGGTGAGCCGCAGCCCTTCGGCGACTACCGTGGCCAGGTGCGCGAGACGCTGGGAGCGACGCCGTGAGCGAGCGGATCTACACGATCACCGTCCCGCCCGGCTGGGCCCGGCTCGAGCTGGGGCAGGACGTCGACGCCCAGGTCGAGTCGCTCGTCGCCCGTCTCACGACCGGTGGGGCGCGCGACAGCGCCCCGCTCGTGCGCCGGCGCGTCGCCCGGGACCTCCGCGCGCTCGTCGACGAGGCCGCCGGCAAGGGGGCCCTGGATCTCCTGGTCCCGGTGGCCCGGGTCGAGGGACTCACGATCCCGGCGTCGATCATGGCGACCCTGGTGACGGTGCCCGCCACGCACGCCTCGCAGGAGGACGTCCTGCTGGGGATCGCCGCCCGGGACAGCGCGGCCAAGCCGCTCGCGGTGGGTGACCAGGTGGCGCTGCGGACGGTGACCCGCCGGGACGTCACCGGCTCCCTCGCGACCGCCGTCGCCGCCACCGAGGCCGAGCTGACGAGTGCCGGTGCGCCCGCCGGTCCCCTGGCCCAGCAGGTCCTCGACGCCGACGTGGAGCCTGCCGTCGGCGCGCAGAGCCGCCACGTGCGATACCTGCTCGCAGTCCCCGGGAGGCCGCGGCAGTTCCTGACCCTGACGCTCGCCGTGCTCGAGCCGGCCGACGATCCCGACGCCGAGCTCGCCGACGCCCTCACCGAGCTCGCGGACGCCATGGTCTCCACGCTGCGGTGGGTGTGACGTGGGCGTGAACGTCTCCCCCGACCCGCGCGTGTGGGTCGGCGTGCCGATGGCCTGGCCGACGGCGGTGCACGCCTCGGCCCAGGAGTGGGCCGCCGCGACGGCCGCCGCCCTGGTGGCCGACCAGCAGCTGGACGAGCCCGAGACCGTCGAGCGCCTGGGTGCGGTTCTCGCCGCCGTCGCCGACCTCCCGCACCCCGACCACGTGCAGGCCTGCTACCTCCACCTGCCGGACGTGCACGGCGCGCTCATGCTGCTGGAGATCTCCGCCGTCGCGACCGACACAGCGGCGAACCGCCACCTCCTGCACCGCGGGCTCACCGACGCCGACCGGCCGGCCGAGGTGGGGGCCGTGCAGGTCGAGGACGGCGAGCTCGCCGACGGGTGCAAGTTCCTGCGCGTGCTGCGCTTCGAGCGCGCCGGCGACGGCGGACCGCTCGGCGGGATCCTCCGTCACGCGGTGCGCCAGCACGTCGGCCCGCACCGGGCCGTCGACGTCACCACGACGATCAGCGGCACGGACATCGAGGGTCTGCTGCACGCCGTGGTGGACGTCGAGACGATGCTCGAGGACATGACCTGGACCGAGGAGAGGGAGACGGCGTGGGTGAGGGACTGAGCACGGGGACGATGTGGCTGCTCGGCCTGGGGCTGGTGGTCGTCATCGCCGTGGGCGTCTGGCTGCAGACCCGCAAGGAGAACCGGTTCCAGGAGAGGAAGCAGGGCATGGCCCGCCGCGGGGGGTGGCAGCGCCTGCCCGTGCGGGTGTCGACCGAGGACTGGTCCGGCGCACCCTTCCGGCCGGACGAGCGGTCCTACGCCTCCGAGGTCACGGTCGCGGACCGGGACGGCCTGCGCGTGTTCTTCCTCGACTACACCTTCGAGTCCACCGACCAGATCATGGCCGACGGTCGCGACGCGAAGCACAGCCACCTCGTGGTCGGGGTCGACCTGCCGGCCTCGCTGCCGGAGGTGTCGTTCGACACCGGGCTCGTCGCCGGTCTCACCACCGCCGTAGGTGGGCAGGACGTCACGGTCGGGCACCCGGAGATCGACAGGACCTGGCGGATCACCTCCCCCGACGAGCGGTTCGTCACCGACCTCGTCCGTGGCCCCGTCGCCGACGCGCTGACGGACCCGGCGCTGCGGGGCGCCCGGCTCCGCATCGTCGGATCCTCCGTGCTGCTGTGGGACAAGGGTTTCGACCTGGACAAGGTGCCCGGCACGGTCCAGCGGGTCGAGCCGGCGCTGGTCACCCTGGCCCGCGCGATCCCGGAGCAGGTGCTGCGCGCCCACGGCGGACCACCTCGCCCCCTGCTGCCCGCGGCCTGAGCCGCCGGCGGACGTCCGGCGCTCCCCCACGCGCGTCCGGCGCCGGCATGGCCTTCCATGAGGGTGACCGACCCGACGGAAGGATCTGCCATGTACACGCTGACCCGGGCGCAGGACCAGCCGAGCACCGGCGGGCGGACGCGACAGTTCATCGGCGAGCGGTTCGGCGCCGGCGTCTCGTTCTACCTCGTCGACGACGACCCCGGTCACGGCCCTGCCCTGCACCGGCACCCGTACACCGAGACGTGGCTGGTGCTCGAGGGGCGGGCGACGATCACGGCTGACGGCCAGGAGGTCGACGCCGGTCCGGGCGACATCGTCACGGTCGCGCCGCGCACACCCCACAAGTTCGTCGCCGCCGGCGACGCCCCGCTGAAGATGGTCTGCATCCACGCCTCGCCCACGATGGTCGAGGAGACGCTCGACGACGACGGCACCGGCCGGCCGGTATCGGACGGACGCGAATAGGGGCTCGAGTCGTCTCCGGACGGACCGGCGTCGCACGATGGAGAGTGCGGCGCCCCCGCGTCACCGTCACCCCGGCGCCTCGACCACCACGTCCCCCGGTGCCTTGTCCGGGCGCCACCCGCGCCACCTCGGGTGGCGCATCCGCCGGTCGGTGGTCCACTCCGACAGCTCAACCTCCGCGACCCGCTCCGCACTCACCCACCGGGCGTCGCGGGCATCGAGCCGAGGCACGCCTGCCACCGGCGGGGTGTGCCGCTCGATCTTCGCGAGCTCGTCGACCCAGTCCCTGGCCTCGCGCTGGGTGAAACCCGAGCCGACCCGGCCGGCGTAGTGGAGCTCACCGTCGTCGCCGGGTACCGCCAGCAGGAGCGAGCCGACGGCACCGCCGCGGGTGCCCTGGCCGGGCCGCCACCCGACCACCACGGCCTCCTGGGTGAGCGTGTGCTTGACCTTCAGCCAGGCGCGCGAACGTCGACCGACGACGTAGCGGGAGTCGCGGCGCTTGGCCACGACGCCCTCCAGCCCCCACTCGTTCGACGCCCGCATGGCCGCCTCGATGTCGCCCTCGAAGGCGTCCGGCACCGCCAGCCGCGGGTGGCGGTCGGGATCGACCACCTCGCGCAGCCGCCGGCGGCGCTCGTCGTAGGTCTCGTCGACGACGTCCTTGCCGCCGACGGCGAGCACGTCGAAGAGCATCACGTGCACCGGCGCGCTCTTCGCCGCGGCGGCGATGTCGCGCGGCCGGGCGAGGTTGAAGCGCTTCTGGAGGCGCGCGAAGCTGGGCCGGCCCCGACCGTCCAGGGCGACGATCTCGCCGTCGAGCACCGCCGACGCGACGCCGTCGAGGCAGACGCCGACATCGGCAAGGTCGGGATAGAGCTTGGTGACGTCGTTGCCGTTGCGGCTGGTCAGTCGGATCTGGCCGCCCTCGACCTCGACGACGGCGCGGACGCCGTCCCACTTCATCTCCAGCGCCCAGTCGATGTCGTCGACGAGATCGCCCACCTCGCCTGCGCTGGCAAGCATCGGGCGGGGTGGTCTGCCGCGGAACGCCGGCCTCGCCGTCGTGCCGGGCGCCGCCGAGCTGCCGCCCGCGTCCCGGGCCCCTTCGCCGTCGTCGGCCTGCCCGTCGTCGCCACTATCCGGCTTTGCGCCGTCACCACCCTGCGGCTCTGCGCCGTCACCGGCGCGGACCCGGGCGCGCCCCGCCCCGCCCTTGGCACCGCCGCCGCGGCCGGCACCCCCGGACGCGCCAGCGTCCATCAGGTGGATGAGCCAGTGGTTACGCTCCCCCTCGCCGCCCCGACCGCCGGTATGGATGAGGGCGAGCTTGGCCGTGCGGCCGGGCCCGTCGGTCTCCAGCCCGCCGCCGGGCCGGCCCGTGAGGACGGCGATCACCTCCTTGCCCTCGTGCCACTTGTGCAGCTCGTAGGTGCCCTCGTCCCAGATCCGCACGTCGCCACCGCCGTACTCGCCCTGCGGGATGGTCCCCTCGAAGCTGCCGTACTCCATCGGGTGGTCCTCGGTCTGGACCGCCAGGTGGTTCTTCCTCCCCTCCAGCGGCACCCCTTTCGGGAGCGCCCAGCTGACCAGGACGCCGTCGTGCGCGAGGCGAAAGTCCAGGTGCCACCGGGAGGCGTGGTGCTCCTGGATGACGAACGACAGCTCCCCGCCCGAGTCGCCCACGGACGCCGGCACCGGCTCCGGGGTCCGGGACGGGTCACGCATCGACCGGTACCTGGCCAGCCGGTCCCCCGCCGCCCGGTCCGAGCGTCCCCCGGGCGCCGACACCCCGCCGGCCGCGACCACCTCACGCTCGGCCCGGGCGCGCTCGGCCGAGCCCGGGGTCCGCTCGCCGGGGTCGTGGTACGGCTCGTCCGGCTCGCCCAGCAGCACCGCCATGGGGTCGCCACGCTCTCCGACCAGCCGCAGCACCTCGGGGTACTCCAGGTGCGCGAGGTCCGGCGCGTCGAGCTCGGCCCAGGTCCGCGGCGCGGCCACGGTCGGGTGCGGACGGCCGCGCAGCGAGTACGGCGCGATGGTGGTCTTGGCGCCGTTGTTCTGCGACCAGTCGACCAGCACCTTGCCGCCCCGCAGGGACTTCTTCATGTCCGAGACGATCAGGTCGGGATGGTCGGCCTCCATGGCACGGGCCAGCTCGTGGGCGACGGCGTTGACCTCGTCGGAGCTGTGCGAGCCGTCCAGCGCGGAGTACAGATGGATCCCCTTGGAGCCGGACGTGACCGGGACCGGCTCCAGCCCCATTCCCCGCAGCAGCGAGCGGGCGAGGCGGGCCACCTCGGCGCACTCGGCGAGGCCGGCACCCTCGCCCGGGTCGAGGTCGAGCACGAGCCGGTCGGGGTGACGTGGCGATCCGTCGGAGCCGAAGCGCCACTGCGGGACGTGGATCTCCAGCGCCGCGACCTGGCCGAGCCAGGCGAGCGTGGCCCGGTCGTCGACCAACGGATAGGTCTTGGGCCCGCCCGAGTGCTGGATGTCTGCCCGCACCACCCAGTCGGGCGCCGACGACTCGAGGTTCTTGATGAAGAAGACCTCGCCCGGCTCCTGCGCGGTGCCGACGCCGTTCGGCCAACGCTTGCGCGTGGTCGCCCGCCCCGAGCAGTACGGCAGCATGACCGGGGCGATCTCGGCGAGGTAGGCCACGACGTCGGCCTTGGTGGTGCCGGTGGCCGGGTAGAGGACCTTGGACAGGTTGGTCAGCCGCAGCCGGCGCCCGTCGATCTGCACCGTCTCGGGCTGCTCACGGATGGCCATGCCTCATCGTGGCGTGGCGACCGGGGCGGTGCACGCGCGCCGCGAGGTGTGGCGTCCAGCCGGTCGTTGCCACGACGCTGGAGAGAACAGGTCACCTGAGTTCATGAGCCGATCGCTGGAGACAACTGTCGAGGTCGTCGAGGTCATCTAGCGGTTTGCGCTCTTTTCGCAGCCCAGGCGCTGATCGGTGCTGCTGTGAGGGTGAAGATCAGGCCGAGTGCGGCCACGCCGAGCAGCGCGCCGCGAAGGTCGCTGGTCTCGGCGAGCAGGCCCACGTAGGCCGGGCCGAGCAGGAAGCCGAGGTAGGCGGTGGCGGCGACGGCGGAGGTGGCCCGGCCGTGCTGAGCAGGGTCGGTGCCGCGCAGGCTGCGGCTCAGCAGCGTGGGGAACAGCGTCGCGGTGCCCAGGGCGGCCAGCACCAGCCCGACCAGGGCCACAGCGACCGAGGGGGCGGTGGCCAGCACCGCGCTGCCTGCGGTGGCGAGGATGCCTCCACCGAGCAGCATCGCGGTGGGGTGGCTGCGAGAGAGCGGCGCCAGGCTCAGGCGTGCCACCGCGGCGCTGGCGGCGAAAGTCGCCGGGGCTGCGGCCGCCAGCTGGGGTGAGGCGGCGAAGACGTCGGTGAGCATCACCGCTCCCCAGCTCTGGTGGGCGTTCTCGATGGCGTAGGCCAAGGCGGCGACCAGGCCGACGACCAGCAGCGGCGAGGTCGGGCTGATCCGGCGCAGCAGCCCCGCCCAGCCCCGTGCACCACGGGGCGCGGCCGCGCCGGAGCCTGCCGGTGCCACCTGCTCCTCACGGGCGCCTTCGCGAGCATCCACCCGGGCACCGGCATCTCCCTGGTGAGCCGGAACGTGCAGCGACGTGCTGGTCAGCAGGGCAACCGTTGCCAGGGCGAGCATCACCGCCGCGACCACGGCGAAGGCCCCGAGCAGTGACAGCTCCGCGCCCAGGAGGGCTCCGGTGGACAGGCTGGCGATGACCACGCCCACGGAGAACAGCCCGTGGGAACGGGTGAGCAGAGGCTTGGTGGTGGCGTGCTCTGCGCGCCCAGCGAGCGTGTTGATGGCCACGTCCGCGGCACCGGAGGCGGCGCCGACCACGAGCATCCCGATGACCAGCAGCACCATCCCGTCGGCGCCGGCGGTGATGAGCAGGCCGGCACCGGCGAGTGCCGCCAGCAACCATGCCGCCACGCGGAGCCCGAAGTGGTCCACCGCGCGTCCGGTCAGGGCCATCGCCGGCAGAGCCCCTAGCCCGACGAAGAGCAGTGCGGTGCCCAGATGGCCCTCGCTGACCCCGGCCTGGGTACGGAGCGTGGGCAGGGCAGCTCCCCAGGCGCCCCAGAAGGTCCCGAACGCGGCGAACGCCGCGTAGGGCGCGTAGGCGGCACGAGCGCCGACGAGGAGTGGGCGGGACGCGGAGGGTGCCATGTCTGAACTCACGGTCGTAACGTTACACAAGTATGCTGTCGATGTGTCCACACGTGCGCGGCTACGCCCCACCGTCAAAGATGTCGCCGCGCAGGCGGGGGTTGCACCGATGACGGTCTCCTACACCTTCAACCACCCCGCCCGGGTAGCCGAGTCCACCCGGACCCGGGTGCTCGAGGCCGCGGCCCGACTGGGCTACCGCCCCGACAGCACAGCTCGCGCCCTGCGCTCGGGGCGCACCCAGCAGCTGGGGGTGGTGGTCGGGGAACACCTGTCCTACCTTTTCGACGACCCGCAGGCGGCCCAGTTCCTGGCCGGGGTCGCCGACGTCTGCGTCAGCGAGGACCTCGGGGTGGTGCTGATCCCCACCCGCGGGGATGCCTCCGACGTCGACCGTGTGCTGTCAGCGGCAGTGGACGGTTACGTGCTGTGGACCACCGTCGCAGACGACCCGGTGCTGGCCGCCGTCGCGAGCAGCGGGCGACCCGCTGCTGTCCAAGGCGGCCCTGCCCACCCGGGGCTGGCGGTCATCGGGCCCGATGACCGCGCGGCGGCGGCAGCGGTCGCGGCGGCCACGCCCCTGGCCGAGGCGACCCCCGTCATCATCAGCTTCCCCCTGGACCGACGCCGCACCAGCGGCGCCCTGCGCGGCCGCGACCTGCCCCCTGACCTGACGGATCTGCAGGCAGTCCCCTTCCCCGTCACCGGGGCCCGTCTCGCCGGCTACCGCGATGCGCTGATCCAGGCCGGGCGGGACTGGGACGACGCGCGGATCGCCGTGGTGCAGCGCAACCAGCGCGAGCTGGGTGAGGACGCCGCCGCGATGCTGCTGGAGACGCTGGAGGACTCTGGCCCCGTCGTCGTGCTGGCGATGAGCGATGAGCTGGCGCTCGGGGCCCGCTCGACGGTGCGCCGCACGCAACGGGAGGTGATGCTCACCGGGTGGGACGGGTCGCGAGAGGCCACCACCTCGGGAGTCTGGTCGGTGGCGGCATCGCTGCGCGAGCAGGGTCGTGCGTGTGCGCGAGCGGCCCTGTCGGGAGAGCTCGAGGGGCACGAGGTGCCGTGGTCCGTGATCGCGCCCGAAGATCGGCCAGACACCGACCGGTAGGTGTGGCGAACGTGCCTCGCAAGCGGATCCGTCATTGGGACTGAGGCACTTGATCCGTCACTGGGACTGAGGCACGGGATCCGTACTGGGACCGAGGCACGCAGCAGGTGCCGAGCGCCGCGTTGGGATGCAGTGTGCGCAACAGATGTGTGCCGTGAGGTCTGGTGCCGTTGTTGCGACTGGTCACTTGGAGACGGCTACGTCCAGCCCAGAGGCGCTGCTGGCGACGGTGATGTCCAACAGAGTCTCCGCGATCGCATCGGCGTCGTAGAGCTCGGCACGAGCGTGGGAGGTGCATACGGCGACGACCGTTGCTCCTGCCGCTCGCCCGGCGGCGATCCCTGCCGGCGCGTCCTCCACGACCAAGCATCCCGCGGGGTCGACCCCGAGCTCCTCGGCAGCCCTCCGGTAGCCCTCGGGATCGGGCTTCCCCACCATCACGTCCGCCGCCGCGACCAGTACCTCCGGAACCGGCAGGCCGGCCGCCGAGAGGCGCGAACACATCAGCTCCCGGGAGCCGGAGGTCACCGCGGCCCAGCGCTCGGCGGGAAGGCCATCGAGGAGGTCTGCCGCGCCGGGAAGCGCGACAACACCGTCGAGGTCGTGCAGCTCAAGGTGCTCCAGCTCAGCCGCAGCCGCGACGACGTCCGGCTGTGGCACGAACATCGCGACCGTGTCCTCTGTACGTCGACCGTGACAGACGCGGAGGATCTCCTCGGCGTCAAGGCCGTGACGCCGAGCCCAGGTCCGCCACGTCCGCTCCACAGCGGGCGTGGAATCCACGAGCGTGCCATCGATATCGAACAGGACCGCGTCGACCACGTAGACCATCGGGGCGACGTTACCGCTACGTCGCGGGGCGACTGTGGACCGGCGGAGACGAGGGCCGATCCACTCCGACGGGAAGGCCGTCGCCGCGGCCACAGCCGTGCCGACGCTGCAAGGTCCCGCGGCATGCAGGACCAGGAGCTCGGCCCGGTTGACGATCAGCCCCAAGAGCCCGACCCCGTTGACGATCAGCCCCAAGAGCCCGACCCCGTTGACGATCAGCCCCAAGAGCCCGACCCCGTTGACGATCAGCCCCAAGAGCCCGACCCCGTTGACGATCAGCCCCAGTAGCTCGGCCAGGTGACGATCAGACCCAGGGAGCTCTGCCAGGTTGACGCTCGGCCCCAGGAGCTCCGCCAGGTGACGATGTGGTCACGGTTTCGCACTGCGGGCGCCCCATGTTCATGCCGCCGAACTGACATGTGTTAGACAAGTGCCCCAGCCGAGAGGCGCGTCACATATTACGGATGCACCTCGGCGGCCGGGCACAAGGTGTGTCCGGCCAGAGCGGAAGAGGACATCACCATGGCACCTGCTGGAAAGAGCCGCCGCGCAATGGTCTTCGGCGCCACCGCGGCCTTCGCTCTCGTGCTCGCCGGCTGCGCCGAGACCGAGGACCCGGACGGCGGCGGCGACGCCACCGGCGGGACCGACGGCGGCAGCAGCGAGGGCATCACCGTCGGCACGACCGACGTGATCACCAACCTCGACCCGGCCGGGTCGTACGACAACGGTTCCTTCGCCGTCCAGAACCAGGTGTTCCCGTTCATCATGAACACCCCCTACGGCAGCCCGGACGTCGAGCCCGACATCGCCGAGTCCGCCGAGTTCACGGCGCCCACCGAGTACACGGTGAAGCTCAAGGAGGGCCTGACGTTCGCCAACGGCAACGAGCTGACGGCGTCGGACGTGAAGTTCACCTTCGACCGGCAGATCGCCATCGCCGACCCGAGCGGTCCCTCCTCGCTCCTGTACAACCTGGACAGCGTCGAGGTCGTCGACGACCTCACCGTCGTCTTCCACCTCAAGAGCGAGAACGACCAGGTCTTCCCGCAGATCCTCTCCTCCCCCGCGGGCCCGATCGTCGACGAGGACGTCTTCCTCCCCGACGCCGTCACCCCGGCCGACGACATCGTCTCCGGCAACGCCTTCGCCGGTCAGTACGCGATCACGGACTACACCGAGAACGAGCTGATCCAGTACCAGGCGTTCGACGGGTACGACGGCGTCCTCGGCGCCGCCAGGACCGACACGGTCACCGCCCAGTACTACGCCGAGGAGACCTCGCTGAAGCTGGCGGTGCAGGAGGGCGACATCGACGTGGCCTTCCGGAGCCTCTCCCCCACCGACCTGGCCGACCTGCGCGAGGACGAGAACGTCACCGTCCACGACGGCCCCGGCGGCGAGATCCGCTACATCGTGTTCAACTTCAACACCCAGCCGTTCGGCGCCGAGACCGTCGAGGCGGACGAGGCGAAGGCGCTGGCCGTGCGCCAGGCGGTCGCCCACAGCCTCGACCGTGACGCCCTCTCGAACGAGATCTACAACGGCTCCTTCACGCCGCTGTACTCCTACGTGCCCGAGGGCCTGACCGGTGCGGTCGAGCCTCTCAAGGAGCTCTACGGCGACGGCGCGGGCGGCCCGGACGCCGACGCCGCCGCGGCCGTGCTCGAGGAGGCCGGTGTCGAGACGCCGGTGGCGCTGAACCTGCAGTTCAGCCCGGACCACTACGGCAACTCCTCCGACCTGGAGTACGCGCTCATCGAGAGCCAGCTCGAGGCGGGCGGTCTGTTCGACGTCACCCTCAACTCCTCGCTGTGGGACGCCTACGCCACCGAGCGCCTCACCGACTATCCCTCGTACCAGCTCGGCTGGTTCCCGGACTACTCGGACGCCGACAACTACCTGACCCCGTTCTTCCTGATCGAGAACTTCCTGGGCAACGGCTACGCCAACCAGGAGGTCAACGACCTGATCCTCGACCAGGCCACGACGGCCGACCCCGACGAGCGGGCGGGCAAGATCGAGCAGATCCAGGAGCTCGTGGCCCAGGACCTGTCCACCGTGCCGTACCTGCAGGGTGCCCAGGTCGCCGTCGCCGCCACGGACATCACCGGCGTGACGGACACTCTGGACGCATCGTTCAAGTTCCGCTACGCCGCGCTGGGTCGCTGACCGAGCGGACCTGCTGGACGGGATGCCGCCGACCGGCGGCATCCCGTCCACGCCCTGCGGGGGCGCCGACCACGCTTTGCGGGGGGGGCCCCCGACCATGCTGTGCGGAGTACCGTCCACGCCGTGCGGGGCGCCGACGTTCGCGGAGACGCGGCCGCTGATCGCGGAGGCGGGTACCCGACGCGGCCGAGGAAGAGGAGCAACACGCTGTGACGATCGTCGACGACAGGACAGTCGAGGCGGCCCCGGTGAAGGGTGGGGGTGGTTCCGGGCTCGGCCGCTACGTGCTGGTCCGGTTCCTGCTGATCATCCCCACGGTGTTCGTCCTGGTCACCCTGGTCTTCTTCCTCATGCGGGTGGCCGGTGACCCGATCACCGCCTCCGTCGGCGGTCGGCTGACCGAGGCGCAGCTCGCCGAGCGGCTCGCCGCCGCCGGGTACGACCGGCCGATCATGGTGCAGTACCTGGAGTACCTCGGACAGATCTTCACCGGCGACTTCGGCCGCACCATCACCGACAACCGCGAGATCAGCGACATCCTCGTCACCTACGGCACCGCGACCCTGGAGCTGGTGATCTACGCGCTGATCGTCGCCTTCGTCGTCGGGATCCCGCTCGGCATGCTGGCCGCGTACCTGCGCGACCGCTGGCCCGACGCCGTCCTGCGCGTGTTCGCGATCCTCTGCTACGCGACGCCGGTGTTCTTCTCCGGCCTGCTCCTCAAGCTCGTCTTCTCGGTGTGGCTGGGCTGGTTCCCGCTCTCCGGTCGCGCCAGCCCGGAGGTCCAGCTCATCCTCGGCCGGATCTCCGGCTCCACCGGCATCAACATCGTCGATGCGCTGCGCACCGGCCGGTGGGACCTCATCAGCGACATCCTCTCCCACGCCGTGCTGCCTGCCATCGCCCTCGGACTGCTGACTGCAGGCGTGTTCCTGCGCCTCGTGCGCACCAACCTCATCGGCACCCTCGGCCGGGAGTACGTCGACGCCGCCCGCTCCCGCGGCGTGCCCGAGCTCCGCCTGGTGCGCAAGCACGCCTACAAGCCGGCGCTGATCCCGATCATCACCGTGATGGGCATGCAGATCGCGCTGCTGCTGGCGGGCGGGATCCTCACCGAGACCACCTTCGAGTGGCGCGGCCTGGGCTTCCAGCTCGCCCAGTACCTCGGCTCCCGTGACTTCGTGGCGGTCCAGGGCATCGTCGCGATGCTCGCCGTGATCGTGGCGGTGACGAACTTCCTCGTCGACATCCTCGCCGCCCTCATCGACCCGAGGGTGAGGTACTGACGTGTCCGAGACCGTCGTCCACGGCGCCGCCGCAGAGCCGCGCTGGAAGAAGCTCCCCCTCGTCTGGCAGCTGCGCCAGAGCGTCGGGCTCCAGCGCGCGATGCTGGTCGCCGGCCTCGTGCTGTGCGCCGCCTTCGTGGTCGCCGCGCTCCTCGCACCGGTGATCGCCCCCTACTCCTACAGCCAGCTCTCCGACGACGCCGGCAGCTTCGCCCGTCAGGCCCCGCCCGGCGACGGTCATCTGTGGGGCACGACCGTCGGCGGCTACGACGTCTTCTCGCGGGTGGTGTGGGGGGCGCAGACGGCGCTGTCCACGGTGATCATCGCCGTCGCCGCCTCGCTCTTCCTGGGCATCTTCCTCGGGCTCGTCTCCGGCTACCTCGGCGGGTGGCTCGACCGGCTCCTGGTGACGATCTGCGACGCCATCTACGCCTTCCCGGCGCTGCTGCTGGCGATCGTGCTGTCGATCATCATCTCGGGCGGGCAGTCCTCGAGATGGGGCGGCATCCTGGCCGCGGCCCTGTCCATCACCGTGGTGTTCGTGCCGCAGTACTTCCGCGTGGTCCGCGCCGAGACCGTCCGGCTGAAGGCGGAGGCCTTCGTGGAGTCGGCCCAGGTGATCGGGACGTCGACCCCGCGGATCCTCTCGCGGCACGTGCTGCGCAACGCGACCCGGTCGTTGCCGCTCATCATCACGCTCAACGCCTCCGAGGCGATCCTCACCCTGGCGGGGCTCGGCTTCCTCGGCTTCGGCATCGTGCCCACCGCGGCGGCGGAGTGGGGGTACGACCTCAACCGTGCGATCGCCGACGTCGCCTCCGGCATCTGGTGGACCGGCATCTTCCCCGGCCTGGCCATCGTCCTGCTGGTGCTCGGCGTGACCCTGGTCGGCGAGAGCCTCAACGACCTCTCCGACCCGCGGCTGCGCATCCGCCGTAGAGCTGCCGGCACGGCCGACGCGATCGCCCGCGACGCCGTCGGGCCGGACGCGGCCACCGCCACCAGCGTCCGGTCTCCCGACGAGACCGGGTGGAGCGGCACCACCCCGCCCGACCGGCCGGGCACCGACCCCACGAGCCCAGGAGCGAAGCCATGAGCGCCGTCGTCGACATCCGCGACCTGCACGTCACCTTCGCCACCGACGCCGAGCCGGTCCGCGCCGTCGACGGCGTGAGCCTGAGCGTCGAGCCCGGCGAGGTCCTGGCGATCGTCGGCGAGTCCGGCTCGGGCAAGACGGTCACCGGCAAGTCCGTCCTGGGGCTGCTGCCCGAGACCGCCACCGTCGACGGCGTGGTGCTCCTGGCCGGCAGCGACGTCGTCAGCCTGGACGCCCAGGAGCTGCGACAGCTCCGCGGCCGCGACGTCGCCATGGTCTTCCAGGAGCCGTCCTCCGCCCTGAACCCTGTGTTCACGGTCGGGTGGCAGATCGCCGAGGGGCTGCGCGCGCACGGCCAGCACTCCAAGAAGCAGGCCCGGGCGAAGGCGGTCGAGATCCTCGGCCGCGTGGGCATCCCGGACCCCGAGAAGCGGGTGGACCACTACCCCCACCAGTTCTCCGGTGGCCAGAAGCAGCGCATCGTCATCGCCATGGCCCTGGTGCTGGGACCGAAGGTGATCGTCGCCGACGAGCCGACCACGGCGCTGGACGTCACCGTCCAGGCCGAGATCCTGGACCTGCTGCGCCGCGTCCGGCGCGAGTTCGGGACCGCTATCGTGCTCATCACGCACAACATGGGCGTGGTCGCCGACCTCGCCGACCGGGTGGCGGTGATGTACCGCGGCGAGGTGGTCGAGCAGGCCGACGCGCGCACGCTCTTCGCCGCGCCGCGCCACGAGTACACCCGTGCGCTGCTCGCCGCCGTACCGAGCCTGAGCGAGGGCACGAGCCCCGGAACGTCGGCCCCAGCGGTGCCGAGGTCGGGAGGCGTACCAGCGGCTCCGGCGGGGGCAGGGGTCCCGGCGGCAGCGCCCACGGCAGCGCCTGCCGGTCCGACGGCGACGGCAGCCGAGCCGACGGCAACGGCAGGCGGGCCGACAGCACCGGCGGCCGAGCCGACGGCGACGACGACCCCGCAGGCGGCAACGGCAGCCCGACCAGCGGCAGCGGCAGCGGCGGCCGAGCCGACGACGGCCCGGCCAGCGGCAGCGATGACCCGTCAGGCGGCAGCGGACGATGCTCAGGCGGCGCGTGCGCCCGGACCTGGCACCGAGAACACCACGTCCGCCGTCGTCACCGCCCGTGACCTGGAGATCGTCTACCCCGGCCGGCTCGGCCAGGGCGGGTTCCGCGCCGTCGACCACGTCAGCTTCGCCATCGCGCCCGGCGAGGTGCTGGGCCTGGTGGGCGAGTCGGGCTCCGGCAAGACCACCATCGGGCGCGCCATCGCCGGCCTCACCCACGCCACCGGCGGCTCGCTGGAGGTGCTCGGCCACGAGATGGTCGGCTTCCGCGAGCGCCGGTTCCGCCCGCTACGGGCCCGGATCGGCTTCGTCTTCCAGGATCCCGGGACCAGCTTCAACCCGCTGCTGACCATCGCCGAGTGCGTGGCCGAGCCGCTCGTCGTGCACGGCCGGGCCAAGGACCTGGCCGGCGCGCGCAGGCGCGTCGACGAGCTCCTCGACGCCGTGCACCTGCCGACCGCCTACGCCGAGCGGTACCCGCACGAGCTCTCGGGCGGGCAGCGCCAGCGCGCCAGCCTCGCGCGCGCGCTGGCCCTGGACCCCGAGCTGCTCATCGCCGACGAGCCCACATCCGCCCTGGACGTCTCGGTCCAGGCGAAGGTGCTCGAGGTCTTCACCGAGCTGCAGCAGCGCCTGGACTTCGCGACCCTGTTCATCAGCCACGACCTCGCAGTCGTGGGCATGCTCGCGGACCGCATCGCGGTGCTGCACCGGGGCCGCCTGGTCGAGCTCGGCGAGAGCCGGCAGGTCCTGCACCGGCCCCTCGAGCCCTACACCCAGCGGCTGCTGGCCTCGGTACCGGTCCCCGACCCGGTCGAGCAGGAGGCACGGCGGCAGGCGCTGGCCCGGTTCCAGAGCTCGGAAGCCCCACAGGCCGTGCGGCTGTGAGGTCCACAGCCGCCCGAGGCCGGTAGGCTGAGCACCAGGCACGCTCGCGTGCCCGACTCCCTCGACCGGCGGCCCGCGCCCGCCGGCCACAGGTGGGGGCGAAGGTGGCCACCATGCCGTCGCGAGAGGCACCAGCACACGGTTCTCATCCGATGCGACCGGCGTGCCGACCGCGCGGGGGCAGCACGCACGACGTCGCAGGAGAGCACCGAGATGACTGACCGTCGAGCCCTCAAGCAGCTGGTCCGCACCCGTATGGCGCGCACCGGCGAGAGCTCCACCACCGCCCACCGCCACGTCACCGCGCGAGCCGCGGACCGTGGCCTGCCGGGCCTGACACCCGGCTACCCAGCGTTCGGTGCCGACGCGCACCGCCCGTCCGGCCTCGCCCGCCACCTGCTCGCCCAGGCCGGCGTCGACCTCTCCGAGGCTATGGCCTGCGGCCTGGGTGGCGGGATCGGCTTCCTGTACGCCGTCTTCGAGTACGCACAGGTCCCGCACCCGTTGCTCACGATCGTGGCGCAGCACCACCCGCAACCGTGGCTCGAGGCCGTGGCGCAGCACCTCGGGCTGACCCTCACCTCGGTGACCTCGAGCAAGGCGGGCACCGCGCTGTCCAAGCTCGACGCCGCCCTCGAGTCCGGCCGTGCCGCCGAGATCACGGTCGGCCGGGGGCTGCTGCCCTGGCACCCCGGGGTCGACGCGGTGGAGGCGGCCGATCCCTATCCGGTGGTCGTGGCGGGGAAGGACGGCGAGGAGTACCTCGTCGACGACGGCGCCGCGCAGCCGCACCGCATCGGCGCCCAGCCCCTGGGCGAGGCGTGGGCGGCGCACCGCAAGGGGCGCTTCGCCGTCGTCACCGTCGACCCGCCCGCCGGGGCGCCGGACCTCGCTGGCGCGGTGCGGGCGGCGGTGACCACGACCCACGCGCACCTCACCGGTCCCGTCCTCGGGAACTCCTTCGACAGCAACATCGGGCTCAGCGGCATCGGCCGCTTCGCCGACGATCTCGCCGACAGACGCACCAAGAAGGGGTGGGCGCGGCGGTTCGGCACACCCGAGGCGCTCGTCGTGGGGACGCACCGGCTTGCCGAGTGTCTCACCTGGGCCCACACGTCGGGCGGCGCAACCCGGCCGCTGTATGCGCAGTTCCTCGCCGAGGCGGCGGCGCCCGCCGGCCTCGACCTCTCCGCCGCGAGCGGGACGGCTGCCGAGGCGGGGACGCTGTGGACCGAGCTGGCAGACCTCGCCGGGACGACCACGACCGCCGACGACCCGGCGGAGACGATCGAGGCGCTGGCGGCGCTGGCTGCCGAGATCGTGCCGGTCGAGGAGCGGCTAGCTGCACAGCTCGGCGCGGCCATCGGCGCGGACTGAAGGGCGTCGGCGCTACCTGACAAGGACGTCACACGGCAACGTCCTCACACGGCGACACCCTCCCACGGGAGAAACGCCCTCTCACGGCGGACGCCCTCACACGGGAGAAACGCGCGCTCACGACGAGAGCTCTCACACGGGGGAACGTCCTCACACGGGAGAAACGCCCGATCACGGCGGACGCCCTCACACGGGAGAAACGCCCGATCACGGCGGACGCCCTCACACGGGAGAGACGCCCGCTCACGACGAGAGCCCTCACACGGGGGAACGTCCTCACATGAAGAACGCCCTCGCACGACGGAGATCGTCAGACGACGGACGCCCGGGCCGACACCACCTCGTGGGTCGGCCCGGGCGTCCGGGTCGGGTGTTCAGGGCCGCGTGAGCAGCGCCGTCACCCCTGCGCCGTCGCGCCGGTCGTCAGACCGTCTGCGGCACCACGGACCGGGCGGCGCGCACGGCGTCGACCAGGGTGGTGGCCGGGCGGCCGAGCAGCTTCTCGAGGTCCGCCGGGTCGCCGTCGAGCTCGCCGGCGACGATGTTGCCCTCGACCGCGACGAGGAAGCCGGCCGTCCCCTCGTCCAGGCCGGCGCCGGTCAGCACGGCGCTCAGCTCCGCGGTGGGCAGGTCCTTGGCCGCGATCTCGGTCCCCGTGACCTCGGTGATCGCGGCGGCGAGGTCGGCGTAGGTGAAGGCGGGACCGGCGAGCTCGTGGACGACCCGCTCGTCCCGGTCCTCCAGCAGCGCCACCGCGGCGGCCTCGGCGAGGTCGGCCCGCGTCGCGGCGGCGATGCGGCCGTCGCCCGCGGCGTGGGCGATGACGCCGGCGGCGAGGTACGTCGGCAGCTGCTCGGTGTAGTTCTCCGTGTACCAGCCGTTGCGCAGGAGCGTGTGGGGCAGGCCGGAGCTGGCGATGGCCTCTTCGGTCGCCTGGTGCTCGGGAGCGAGCACGAGGGTCGTGTCGTCCGCACGCAGCACCGAGGTGTAGGCGATCCGGCCCACACCCGCGGCGACGGCGGCCTCGATGACGGCGGTGTGCTGGGGCAGCCGCTTGCCGACCTCGGAGGCGGAGACCAGCAGGAGCCGGTCGACGCCTGCCAGGGCCGTGGCGAGCGTCTCGGCGCGGTCGTAGTCGCCCTCCCGCACGACGACGCCGCGCTCGGCGAGGTCGGCGACCTTCTCGGTGGTCCGTGCGACGGCGACGAGGTCGCCGGCCGCGACGCCCTTCGCCAGCAGGTTCTCGACGACGAGTCGGCCGAGGTGTCCGCTCGCTCCGGTGACGGCATACGTGGTCATGCTGCTCCTTCGGTTGGGTGTCCCGGGTGTGCCGGGGTTCGCCACCCCGTTCCCACCCGTTGGGGGTAGAACCGGATGCTTGGCGTCGATATTTCGTCGTCCATGACGACGACCCGGCTCGCACGGCTGTGCGGACCGGGTCGTGGTCAGGCGGTGGGGTCACGGCCCGGCCGTCAGGGGGGCGACGACGGGGCCGCGGCGGAGGGCCCACCGGGGTGCCGGGTCTGCCGCGCGGGTGAGCGCGGCGGGGCCGGGCAAGGGTCAGGCGGCGACGATCTTGACGCCCGTGCTCCAGGTGTTGCCGAGCGCGCCCTGAAGGGTCATGTGCAGGAAGCCCATGCCCTCGAGCTGCTGGGCGCGCTTGAGCGCACCGGCGTCGATCGCCCGCATGCCGGAGGAGTCCACGAAGGAGACGACAGCGGCCTTGGCCTCGGCGTCGTCCGCGGCGACGAAGACGTCGAGCTTGTGCCCGTCGCTCTCACCGGCGACGAGCGGGCCGGCGAACGTGGTGTTGAAGGCCTTGACGACCTTCGACGCCGGGACGACCTTCGCGAGCTCCTCCGCGCTGGAGGAGTCGTCCGGGGTGACGAGCGAGTCGAAGGTGGCGAAGTCGACCGGGTTGGTGATGTCGACGACGATCTTGCCGGCGAGGACCTCGCGCAGCTGCTCGGCGATGGCGAGGGCGGCGTCGTAGGGCAGGGCGAGAACGACGATCTCGCCGGTGATGGCGTCGCCGATCGGGCCGGTGGTCACCGTGCCGGGCAGCTCGCCGGCGAGCGTGCCCGCCGCTGCGGTGTCCCGGGCGAGGATCTGGACGGCGTGGCCGCCGGCCAGCGCGCGGGTGGCGATGCCGCGGGTCATGTTGCCCGCGCCGATGATGGTGATGTCGGTCATGTCGTTGCTCCTCGTGGTCTGGGGGTTGCTTGCTGTCGCCGGACCGGTCTTCGCGGTCTGGCCGGCCGTCGACGTGACGGCCTCAGGTGCGGGGGTCGCCTTGCGGCGGAGGCGGCTGAACAGGCCCATGGGTTCCTCTCGGTGACTGGTGTGCACTCGTGCCGGCTGGACCGGCATGGAACACATTGCTTGAAGCGACAACATCTAAGTTACTCACCGATAGTTGAGGTGTCAACTGTTCGGTGCGTCACCACACTTGAAGTGTCAAATGCTTCACGGCTATCATGGAGCCATGGACGAGACGACTGTGTGGCTCACATCCGAGCAGGAGGACGCCTGGCGCTCACTCATGGCCGGCCTGATGCTGCTTCCCGGGGCGCTCGACGCCCAGCTCCAGCGCGACGCGGCGCTGACGCACGCCGGCTACACGGTCCTGTCGTCGCTGTCCGAGGCGCCCGAGCGCGCGATCCGGATGAGCCGGCTGGCCGCCATGGCGAACATGAGCATGTCCCGCCTCTCCCACCTGGTCGACAGACTCGAGGGCCAGGGCTGGGTCGAGCGGCAGCCGGTCCCGGGCGACGGCCGCAGCACCATGGCGGTCCTGACGGAGACCGGCTGGGAGAAGGTCGTGGCGACGGCGCCCGGCCACGTCGACAACGTCCGGACCCTGATCTTCGACGAGCTCTCCGCGGCACAGGTCAAGCAGCTCAAGAAGATCTTCGACACCGTCAACGCCCGCCTCGACCCCGAGAACCGGCTGCGCGGCTGCGGCGGCGCGGTCCGGCCCTGACCTACCCGGGCGCAGGGGCGGGCTCGGGCAGCCAGAAGCACCCGAGGTAGGACCGCAGCGCGGCGACGTCTCCCTCGACCGACACGGCGCCCGACCTGAGCGCCACCTCCAGGTCGAGACCGTCGTAGAGCAGCCCGGCCAGGTCACCCGGCGCCGCCGTCACGACCGCGTCGACCCCGCCGGGCCCGAGCTCGAGGAGGTCGCCGGGCCCGGGCCCGAGGAGGTCAGCGTCTCCCGAGCGCGGCCGCGCTCCGGCGGGACCGAGATCGTCGGCCGGGACGACGTCGAGCCGGCCGTTCGCCACCGTCGCCCGGAACGTCCGCTCACCCAGGCGCAGCGCCAGTCGCAGGCTGAGGCCGCCGGCGGCCTCGGCGCGGAACATCGTCCGCATCGACAGCACGGCCGAGCTGGCACTGAGCCCGGACTCCCGGTCGAAGGACGGCGACCTCGCACCCCAGCGACCGAGCTGGACGATCACCGTCTCCAGCTCCGCGCCCCACTCCGTGAGCTCGTAGACCTGGGCCGGTGCGGGCGGCGGCAGCCGGCGCCGGCGCAGCACCGCCGCGGCCTCGAGCTCCTCGAGCCGCTGGCTCAGGACGTTCGGGCTGATCCCGGGCAGGTCGGCGCGCAGGTCGGTGAACCGGCGGGGGCCGAGCACCAGCTCGCGCACGACGAGCAGCGCCCACCGGTCCCCCACGAGGTTGAGCCCCTGCGCCATCCCGCAGGAGTCCTCGTACCGCCGCCTGACCGTCATGGTGCCCATGATATCCATGCGAAGTTCTTTTTCAGAGATAAGTAGTTGTCTTTTAGGACCATGCGCGCGTAGCGTCGTTCCCGCACCACCTGACCGGACGCCGCAGGGCGCCCCACCGACCGATGCACGGCACCGACGCATGGCACCGACGCCCGGCCCTAGCCGGGCCGCCACGAAGCCCGAAGGAGCTCTTCGTGAGCCTTCCCGCCGACTCCCCCTCGACCGCCGGCCGACGTGAGTGGGCCGCTCTCGGCGTCCTCGCCCTGCCGGCGCTGCTCGTCTCGATCGACGTCTTCGTCCTGCTGCTGGCGGTGCCGCACCTCTCGGCGGACCTCGGCGCCTCCAGCACCGAGCAGCTGTGGATCCTCGACATCTACGGCTTCCTGCTCGCCGGCTTCATGCTCACCATGGGCACGCTCGGCGACCGCATCGGCCGGCGCCGCCTCCTGCTGATCGGCGCGGCAGGCTTCGCCGTCGCCTCCGTGCTCGCGGCCTTCTCGGTCAGCCCGGCGATGCTCATCGTCGCCCGCGCCCTGCTGGGCGTCGCCGGGGCGACCCTGGCACCGTCCACGCTCGCGCTGATCTCCAACCTGTTCCGCGACCCCGCGCAACGGGCCCAGGCCATCGGCGTCTGGATGGTCTGCTTCATGGGCGGCGCCGCCGTCGGCCCAGTGGTCGGCGGGGTGATGCTCGAGCACTTCTGGTGGGGCGCCGCCTTCCTGCTCGGCGTGCCGGCGATGCTCCTCCTGCTCGTCCTCGGCCCCGTCCTGCTGCCCGAGTACCGCGACACCCGCGCCGGCCGGATCGACCCGGCCAGCGTCGCCCTCTCGCTCGCGGCGATCCTGCCTGCCGTGTACGGCATCAAGGAGCTCGCCACCGGCGGCTGGTCGACCGTGCCGGGGCTGGCGCTCGTGGTCGGGCTCGCCTCCGGCCTGGGCTTCGTCTCCCGGCAGCGCCGCATCGCCGACCCGGTGCTGGATCTCGGCCTGTTCCACACCCGGGCGTTCTCGACGGCGGTGGCCGGGATGTTCCTCGTCGCCGCGACCGGCGCCACGATGTACTTCGTCACCCAGCACCTGCAGCTCGTCTCGGGCCTCACGGCGCTGCACTCCGGTCTGGCCATGCTGCCGGGCGTCGCTGCCGCCGTCGCCGGGTTCCTCCTCGCCCCGGCGCTGGCCCGGCGGATCCGGCCGGCGGTGCTGATCGCCGTCGGCATGGTCGTCTCGCTGTCCGGCGTCAGCCTGCTCGTGCTGACGGGCACCGACGAGCTGGTGCCGCTGGTGCTCGCCTACGTCCTGTTCCAGCTGGGCTGCGGGCCGATGGTCACCCTCGGCACCGACCTCGTGGTGGGTTCCGCACCGCCCGAGAAGGCCGGCTCCGCGGCCGCGACGTCGGAGGCCGCCGGTGAGCTCGGCTACGCGCTCGGGATCGCGGTCCTCGGGTCGGTCGCGGCGGCCGCCTACCGGGCCGCGCTCGGGCCGCTCCCGGAGGGGCTGACCGGGGAGCAGGCCGCCGCGGTCCGCGAGGGGCTCGCCGGTGCGGACGCGGTCGCCGGCGCCCTGGGCGCGGAGGGTGCCGCGCTGCTCGACTCCGCCCGCCAGGCGTTCCTGGCGGGGATGGACGTCGCCCTCGCCGGGGTGGCGCTGGCCATGGTGACCATCGCCGTCCTCGCCCTGACGATGCTCCGGCACGTGCCGCCGAGCCGGGTGGAGGCGCCCGGCATCGGTCCTGCTGCCGAGCCAGCGGGGCCGATCGGCTCCGCCACCGGGCCGACGCCCGCGCCGCATGGCTCGACCACGGGGCCGGCGCCTGCGCCGCATGGTTCGACCACCGGGCCGGCGGCCGCGCCGCACGGCTCGACCACCGGCCCGGCGCCTGCAGCGAGTCGCCCGCCAGCTGGCGGGACATCCGCCTCCGGTGTCCCCGGCACGTCACGAGAGGCCGAATTCTCCATGACAGCGGCGCACGGGCCTGGGACCGTTGATGACATCCCCACACAGGGAGGGAACCACCCATGAGTGTCCAGCACGTCACCTCTGCCGACGGCACCTCGATCGCCTACGAGTCCTACGGCGAAGGTCCGGCCGTCCTGCTCGTCGCCGCGGCGAACGCCGACCGAGCCGCCCTCCGCCCGCTGGCCCAGGCCCTCGCCGCCGGCGCCACGGCGATCACCTACGACCGGCGGGGACGCGGAGAGAGCACCGACGCCGCGGCCACCGGCGACGTCACCCCGGTGGCTGGCGCCGTCGAGCGCGAGCTCGAGGACCTCGACGCGCTCGTCGACGCCGTCGGCGGGACGGCCGCGCTGCTCGGCTACTCCTCCGGCGCGCACGTCGCAGCGCTCGGCGCCGTCCGCAACCCCGGCGTGCAGGCGCTGGTGATGTTCGAGCCACCCTTCGCCGTCGAGCCCGTCGCACCGACGACGGAGCTGGCGGAGCAGCTCGCGGCGCTGGTCGCGCAGGGGCGGCGCGGCGACGCCGTGGCGCACTTCATGAGCGCCGGCGTCGGGCTCGACGACGCGACGGTGGCCCACGTGCGCGGGGCGCCGTTCTTCCCGGCGATGGAGGCCATGGCCAACAGCCTCGTCTACGACGCCGCGGTCACCGGTCTGCACGACGATCCCCGCCCGATCGGCGCCCAGGTCACCGTGCCCACGCTCGCGCTGCACGGTCGCGACACCTGGCCCGGCCTCGTCGACTCGGCCCGGGCGGCCGCGGCGGCCTTCACCGGCGCCGAGCTTCGCGCCGTGGACGGCGCCGACCACGACCTGCGGCCCGACGCCGTCGCGCCTCAGGTCCTCGACCTCCTCGCCCGAGTGGCCGCGCCACCGGGACGCTGAGCCAGAGGGAGGAACCATGCTTCTCGACCACGAGCGCTACTGCGACGAGGTCGTGACCCAGGCCGAGCTCCTGGGCGACCTCCTGCGCGGTGCCGACCTCACCACCGCCGTGCCCACCTGCCCGCGGTGGACGCTGGCGGACCTCCTCGACCACGTCACGGGAAACCTGCGTGAGATGGCCGACGCCGTGCGCCGCTCGCGCCGCGGCCGGGCGCCCAGCACCTCGACGGCGGAGCTGCCCACCCCCATCCCCACGACGGCTGACGCGGTGGAGGCCCTGACGCTCGAGGCGGCGACGCTCGCCGCGGCCCTGCGGATCGCCGGGCGGGGCCGCTGCGCGCGGGTCTGGGGCATCGATGCGAGCACCGGAGAGTGGGCCCGGCGAGCCGCCAACGACCTGCTGATCCACCGGGCCGACGCCGCCCTCAGCCTCGGGGTGGCGGTAGGGGTCAGCCCGGACCACGCCGCCGACGCGCTCGACGAGCTCCTCGAGCTCTTCGCCGGTCCCCCGCTCCCCGCCGGGCCCGCACGCCGCATCGTCCTGCGGGCCACCGACACCGACCCGGTCTGGGTGGTCACCCCCGACGGCGGCAGCTTCAGCTGGCGCCGCGAGCACGCCCCGGGTGAGCTGCGGCGGCGACGAGATGCTGCAGGCCTCGGCGGCAAGGACGTCGGCGGTACGCACCTCGACGGCAGGGACGTCGGCGGTACGCACCTTTACGGCAAGGACGTCGGCGGTACGCACCTCGACGGCAAGGACGTCAGCGGTACGCACCTCGGCGAGACGGACCTCGCCGAGACGAACGTCGGCGGCACCGCTGTCTCCGGCGCCGACGTCGGCGGCGCCGACGTCGGCGGCACCGCCGTCGCCGAGCTCCGCGGACCCCTCACCGCCCTGCTGCTGGTGACGTACCGGCGCCTCGACGTCGGCGCCGAGGGCACCGAGGTGGACGGCGACGCCGGGCTGATCGAGCCGTGGCTCGCCTCGCTCAACCTCGGCTGACGGGGCCGCCCGGCACGGAGCACCTCGATGGACAACGGCCACATGCACCGCACCACCAACCCCACAAGGAGCACCATGTTCACCAGCACCGCCTACAGCGGCTTCTCGGTCGACGACGCCGCGAGCGCCCGCGAGTTCTACAGCAAGGTCCTCGGCCTCGAGGTGACGGACGGAGCGATGGACGGCATCCTCACCCTGCACCTGCCCGGCGGGGCCGACGTCCTCGTGTACGCCAAGGGCGACGCGCACACCCCCGCCTCCTTCACGATCCTCAACTTCCCCGTAGGGGACGTCGAGGCCGCCGTCGCCGAGCTGCGCTCCCGCGGAGTGACGTTCGAGCACTACGAGGGCACCGAGATGGAGACCGACGAGCAGGGCGTCTTCCGACGCGGCGGGCCGCCGATCGCCTGGTTCACGGACCCGGCCGGGAACGTGCTCTCGGTCCTCCAGGAGAGCTGATGGCACCGTTCGTCATCGTCCACGGGGGTGGCGGCAGCTCGTGGGAGTGGCAGCTCGTCGTCGCCGAGCTCGCCCGGCTCGGCCACGAGGCGGTCGCCGTCGACCTGCCGACCGACGACGACAGTAAGGGCCTGGCGGACTACGCGGACACGGTCGTCGACGCGGTCGGGGACCGGTCCGACGTCGTCCTGGTCGCCCACTCCCTCGGCGGCTTCACCGCCCCGCTGGCCGCCGCCCGGGTGCCGCTGCGCCGTCTGGTGCTCGTCGCGGCCATGATTCCCGCCGCCGGGGAGACTGCCACCGGGTGGTGGGCGAGCAGCGGCTACCACGTCGCGGCCGCCGAGCGTGCGCAGCGCGAGGGCGTCGTCGTGGACATGAGCGACGACGCCGGCACGATCGCGGCGTTCATGCACGACGTCGACCCCGTGCTGGCGACCGAGGCGCTGCGCCACGGCCGCGAGCAGACGGATCGCGCGATGCACGAGGCGTGGCCGCTGCGCGTGTGGCCGGACGTGCCGACGTCGTTCCTCGTCCTTGGCGACGACCGGTTCTTCCCGCCGGAGTTCCTGGCTGCGCTCGCCCGCGAGCGGCTCGGCATCGACGCCGACGTGATGCCCGGCAGCCACAGCGCCTACCTCTCCCGCCCGGCCGAGCTCGCCCGTCGTCTCGCGGCCTACGCCGCGCTGCCCGTCACCGCGGACGAGACGGCCACCCGGGCCGCGCGCTGACGCCCGCCGGG
This sequence comes from Georgenia subflava, assembly GCF_009193155.1. Taxonomy (GTDB): domain Bacteria; phylum Actinomycetota; class Actinomycetes; order Actinomycetales; family Actinomycetaceae; genus Georgenia; species Georgenia subflava. The sequence continues at coordinate 124,607 of NZ_VUKD01000004.1, read as the reverse complement.
GCCGGCCTCCGGCGTCTGGCGCCGTGCCGCCGAGCGGCACCTGCCGCACCGTCCGGGCGATGCGCGGCCGCCCGCGCCGGTCGACGGGTCGGTGGTGCGCGAGGTCACCTCTCGCGGAGGTAGCGGAGCATCAGCATGTCGCCGGCGGTCAGCACGTGCGCCAGCCGCATGGGCCTGGTGGCCTGGGCACCGCCAACGCTGATTCGGCCCGCGTCCCCACCCTCGAGGACGGGGCTGATCGTCAGGCACAGCTCGTCGACGGCGTCGGCGGCGACGAGCGTGCCGAGCAGGTGGGGACCGCCCTCGCACAGCACCTGGTTGAGCTCGCGGCGCTCGAGTGCGGCGCGGACCAGCGCCGGCTGGACGGACCGCTCCCCGCAGGGGACGACGTCGCACACCTCGGCGAGCGCGAGACGCCGCTCGGCGGGCGAGGCGTCGTGGGTCAGCACCAGCGGGCGGGTCGGGGCGCCGGCGAGTGCGGCCATGTCGGCGTCGAGGTTCAGCCGGGAGGAGACGACGGCGAGCGTGGGATGGGCCGGGAGCCCGTGCTTGAGCCGCCAGTCGACAGCCGCGTCGTCGAGCCGCAGCGCGCCGTAGCCCTCGTCGCGCAGGGTGCCGGCGCCGAGCAGCACGACGTCGGCGAGCATGCGTAGCGTGTCGAACACCTGCTTGTCGTCGGCGTTGTTCAGCGGTCCGGACAGACCCTGGTGCGTGGCGGCGCCGTCGATGCTGGCGATGAAGTTCACCCGCAGGTGCGGGATCGCGCGGTCGGCGACGGAGTACCGGTCGATGAGCTCCTCGGGGTCGAACATTGCGGTCCCTACCTGTTGTGCCGGTGCTCGACGGGGCGACGCAGGCCGAGCACGGCCTCGGTCATCCGGACGGCGTCGACCGTGGCTGCGACGTCGTGCGTACGCACGATCCGGGCGCCGCCGAGGACGCAGAGTGCCGCGGCGGCGAGGGACCCGGGCAGCCGGTCCGAGCGGGGACGTCCGAGCGTCTCGCCCACGAAGTCCTTGCGGGACAGGGCGACCAGGGTCGGGTACCCCAGGGCGGCGATCTCGGGCAGCCGGCGGATGAGCTCGAGCGAGTGGTCGGTGTTCTTGTTGAGGTCGTGCCCGGGGTCGATGACGATCTGCTCGTCCCGCACGCCCCGGGCGCGCGCCAGCTCGACGCGCTGGCGCAGGAAGTCCGCGACCTCGGTGACGACGTCGCCGTAGGTCGGCCGCGGGTGGTGGGTGTGCGGGGCGGCCAGCGAGTGCGCGATCACGATCGTGGCGCCGGTGGCGGCGACGACGTCGGCCATGGCCGGCTCGCGCAGGCCCGAGGTGTCGTTGACGACGTCGGCACCGGCGGCGACGCAGCGGGCGGCGACCTCGGGACGGTAGGTGTCGACGGAGATGACGACGTCGGAGGTGGCGCGCACGGCCTGGACCACCGGCAGCACCCGGTCGAGCTCCTCGGCGACGGAGACCGGCGGGGTGTCCGGGGAGAAGGGCACCCCGCCGATGTCGACCCAGTCCGCGCCCTGCTCGACGGCTCGCAGCGCACCCGCGACGGCGGCGTCGAGCGCGAAGGTGCGGCCGCGGTCGTAGAAGGAGTCGGGCGTGCGGTTCACGATCGCCATGACCGCCACCTGGGTGGCGAGGTCGAAGGTGCGCACGCCGATGCGACGCCTGGGCGCGATCGTGGGCGCTGGGCCGGTGAGCGCTCGGCTGGTGGCGACCGGTCGGGTACCGACCGCCGGCGGGGTCGTGTCGACCGGCGTCGTCATGCCGACCGGCGTCGTCGTGTCGACCGGCGCGGGCTCGGTAACCGACAGCGGGGTGCCGACGGCCGGCGTGTCGGTGACCGCCGGTTCTGTCGTGACGACCGACGGGGTGGTGACGCCCATGGTCCGGACTCCTCTCTCGGGCTGGCAGTACCGCTCAGGTCCTGGGTCGATGTACCTCGTACCTCGTACCTCGTACCTCGTACCTCGTACCTCGTACCGAGCGTGGCCCGGCGTGGCTCTCGGAGGGCGGAGCGCCACGCCGGGTGTCACGTGGCGGGCTGGGCGGTCAGCTGCTCCAGCGGCACCGCCAGGTCGCGCAGCCGGGCTCGGTCCACCGGTCGGGCCGTGCGGACCAGCTTCTCGATGGCCGGGCTGACGTCCCAGACGTTGACGTTCATGCCGGCGACGACCTTCTCCTCCGCGACCCAGAACGCGATGAACTCCCCGCCTGCCGGGTCGCCGCGGTAGACGACCTCGGCGTCCCGGGCGAGGTCGAAGTAGCCGGAGTACTCCATCCCGAGGTCGTACTGGTCGGTGTAGAAGTACGGGACGAGGTCGTCGACGACGTCCTGGCCGAGCATCGCCCGCGCCGCGATCGGGGCGGCGTTGAGGGCGTTGGCCCAGTGCTCGACCCGCAGGTGCCGGCCGAGCACGGGGTGGAACGCCTTGGCGACGTCGCCGACGGCGTAGACATCCGGGTGCGAGCTGCGCAGGTGCTCGTCGACGATCACGCCGCCGTCGACGTCCAGCCCGGCGGCTCGTGCCAGCTCGTCGTTCGGCACCGCACCGATGCCGACCACGACGACGTCGGCCGGGACGGTCTCGCCGTCCTCGAGCACGACGCCGGTCACCGCACCCTCCGTGCCGCGGATCTCGGCGACCGAGGTCGACATCCGCAGGTCGACGCCGTGCGCCCGGTGCAGGGCGCCGAAGTGCTCGCCGAGCTCGTCGCCGAGGGCGAGGCTGAGCGGGACGGTCTCCCGGCCGAGCACCGTGACGTCGTTGCCGTACGTGCGGGCGGCGGCAGCGATCTCGAGCCCGATCCAGCCCGCTCCCACGATCACGACCCGGCGTCCGCCGTCGGCCAGGGCGGTGCGCAGGGCGTCCGACTCGGCCCGGGTGCGCAGGTAGTGCACGCCCGCGAGCCCCTCGCCGGACCCCGGGCCGCGCAACCGGCGCGATGACGCGCCCGTCGCGAGCAGGACCGTGTCGAAGGCCAGTCGGTCCCCCGTCGCCAGTGCCACCTCGTGCGCCGGCAGGTCCAGCTCGGTGACGCGGCGGCCGAGGATCAGCTCGACGTCGTGCTCGCTGTACCAGCCCTCGGGGTGGACGAAGCCGGCCTCTCGCTCGGCCGTGCCGGCCAGGTACTCCTTGGAGAGGGGCGGACGCTCGTAGGGGCGCTCGGACTCCTCGCCGACGATGACGATCCTGTCCTCGTAGCCCTCCTCGCGGAGCGTCTGGGCGGCGCGCGCCCCGGCGAGCCCGCCGCCGACGATGACGATGCCTCTGGGTTGCGACATGACGTCTCTCCTTCGTCCTCATGCCGCGGCCGAGCGGTCGCGGCAGCTGTGTCAGGTGCCCGGGTGACGGCCGCCGGTGCCGACGCCGACCAGGGCCAGGAACTCGGCGCGGGACCGGGCGTCCTCACGCAGGACGCCCCGCAGTGCCGAGGTGACGGTGCGGGAGCCGGTCACGCCGACCCCGCGCAGCGCCATGCACATGTGCTCGGCCTCGAGGACGACGCCGACACCTCGTGGCGCCAGGTGCTGGTCCAGCAGGTCGGCCACCTGCTGGGTGAGCCGCTCCTGCACCTGGAGGTCGCGGGCGAGGTGCTCCAGCACCCGGGCGAGCTTCGAGAGGCCGACGATCCGCTCGCCGGGCAGGTAGGCGATGTGCGCGACGCCGTGGAAGGGCAGGAGGTGGTGCTCGCAGAGCGAGTGGAAGGGGACGTCGCGCACCAGGACGAGCTCGTCGTAGCCCTCGTCGTTGGGGAAGGTCGTCAGCGTGAACGGGCGCGGGGTGAGCATCTCGACGTAGGCGTCGGCGACCCGGCGCGGGGTGTCGGCGAGGTGCTCCGAGCCGGTGTCGCGACCGAGCGCTGTCAGCAGAGCGGCGACGGCGGCACGGGCGCCGGCAAGATCGACGGTGCGCTCGTCCCGGGGAACGACGGCGAGGTGCTCCGGGGACGGGAGGTCACGTCGCTCGTCGGCAAGGCGCTCGGTGGGCAGGAGGTCACGCCGCTCGTCGGCGCGCACGGCCGCTGAGAGGGCGCGTCGCCCGTCGGCAACACGCTCGAAGGGCGAGAAATCACGCGGCTCGTCGGCGCCCACGGCCGGCGAGGGGTCGGACGGCTCGACGGCGCGCGCGACATAGGCGGCGAGGTCGATCGCATTCGTGTCGACGGTCGTGGTGGCCATCACCGCTCACCACCCACGGTCCGCACGGTGGGAGCCTGTGTCCGCGAGTCCATGGCTGAACCTCCTCGTCGCCCGACCTCGTTGCCCGACGGTGTCGCCCGATAACTCGCCCGACATCACCCGACAACCTCGTCTGATGTCGACGCTAGGCCGCTCCTAGCGTTTAGTCAAGCGATCTTGTTTTTAGAGGAGTAGACTGCCGCCATGTCCCCACGGGAATGGTCCGACCGGGTCTCCGCCGTCTCGGCGCTCGACGACCCGACCCGACGCGCCCTGTACGAGCTGGTGTCCGGGCGTGAGCGCACGAGCCGGGACGACGCCGCCGAGGCGCTCGGTCTCCCCCGGAGCACCGCCGCCTTCCATCTCGACCGGCTGGCCGACGAGGGGCTGCTGGACGTGGAGTTCCGCCGTCCTGCCGGACGGGGCGGTCCGGGCGCCGGCCGACCCGCGAAGCTCTACTCGCGGTCGGCTGCCGAGACGAACGTCTCGGTGCCGAGCCGCCGGTACGAGCTCGCCGCGGAGCTGTTCGCGCAGGCGATCAGCACCGCCGCGACGAGCGGCGAACCGGTACGCACGGTGCTGCGTCGGGTCGCCGTCGACGCGGGCCGGGCTGCGGGCGCGCGCGCCGCCAGCTTCGAGGATGCGCTCGTCGACGGCGGATTCGAGCCGCGGGAGGATCCGGCAGGTGGCATCGTCATGGGCAACTGCCCGTTCCACCAGCTGGCGCAGCGACATACCGAGCTGGTGTGCGAGCTGAACTACGAGCTGCTGCGCGGCGTGACCGAGGGTGTGCCCCACTGCGCGGTGCGCGTCGTCTCCGACCCGGGGGCCGGCCGGTGCTGCGTGCGCGCGCTCGAGACGGACCGGGAGACGGCCGACGAGCCGAGGCCCGACGGCGTCACCCGCCCGGGAGACCCCTTGTCGCCGTCCTGAACAGGTGGCGCCGGGCGGGCTGCACCGGTTGACTTGTGGGCAGGTATGTCCATGACGGAAAGGAGCGGGCCGTGCGCGCGATCTGGAAGGGCGCGATCACCTTCGGGCTGGTCAATGTGCCGATCAAGCTCTACAGCGCCACCGAGAGCCACGACGTCCAGCTCCACCAGGTCCACGACGCCGACGGCGGCCGGATCCGCTACCAGCGCCGCTGCGAGATCTGCGGCAAGGTCGTGGAGTACGAGAACATCGACAAGGCGTACGACGACGGTCAGCAGACCGTGGTGCTGACGTCGGAGGACATCGAGTCCCTCCCGGTCGAGCGCTCCCGCGAGATCGACGTGCAGGAGTTCGTCCCGAGCGAGCAGGTCGACCCGATCATGTTCGGGAAGACCTACTACCTGAGCCCCGACTCGAAGTCCACGAAGTCCTACGTGCTGCTGCGGCGCACGCTGGAGGAGACGGACCGCACCGCTATCGTGACCTTCACGCTGCGGGACAAGACCCGCCTCGGCGCGCTGCGCGTGCGCGGCGACGTGCTGGTCCTGCAGTCGCTGCTGTGGGAGGACGAGGTCCGCGAGGCGAGCTTCCCGGCGCTGGACGAGAAGGTGAGCATCAGCTCCAAGGAGCTGGAGATGTCGTCGGCGCTGGTCTCCAGCTTCGAGTCGGACTTCGACCCCGAGCGGTTCACTGACGACTACCAGGTGCAGCTGCGTCAGCTCATCGAGGCCAAGCTCGAGCAGGGCGAGGCCCTCGACACGGAGACCACGTTCGGCGAGGGCGAGGAGGAAGAGGGCGGTCAGGTCCTCGACCTCATGGAGGCGCTGCGACGCTCGGTCGAGCAGTCCCGGAAGAAGGGCGACAAGGCGGAGGCCGCGGACGAGGACGAGGCGCCCGCCAAGACCGGCACGGACGACGCCTCGGCACAGGCCGACGAGGACGCCGAGGAACAGAAGAAGCCGGCACGGAAGTCGGCCGGCTCGTCGACCCGGTCGAAGAAGTCGACCGGGTCGGCCTCGAAGGCGTCGTCCTCGAAGACGTCGGAGACCAAGACGTCGGGGTCCAAGGCGGCCGAGTCCAAGGCGTCGGAGTCCAAGAGCTCAGGTGCGAAGACGGCGCCCGCCAGGAAGAAGGCCCCGGCGAAGAAGAAGACGGCCACCAAGAAGTCCGCCTGATCATCTACCTGGCGGACCGAGCTCGTTCCGTCCGTGCCCCGCCGGCGGTGCGGTCCACCGAGGGCGCACGCCGACGCAGCCGACGTTTAGGGCCTGGACGCCGTCCCCCGACTCAGTCTCTCGACCCGGCTCAGTCTCTCTCGACCCGACTCAGTCTCTCGACCCGACTCAGTCCTTCGGCGCCGCGGCCCGCAGCTTCTCCAGCAGCGGCTCGGCCGCCGTCGCGAGGAAGTCGTCCTGGTGGTCGCCGCCCACCTGGACCAGAGCGATGTCGGTGAAGCCCGCCTCCCAGAACGGCGCCACCGCCTCCACGATCGCGTCCAGGTCCGGTCCGCACGGGATGGACTCCGCGACGTCGTCGGGGCGCACGTAGGTGGTGGCCGACTCGAACGCCTCAGTGGTAGGCAGGTCCGCGTTGACGGCCCAGCCGAGTCCGGACCAGCGGAACGTCTCGTGCGCCCGCTCGAGGGCTGCGTCGGCGTCTGGGTCCCAGCACACGGGTACCTGCCCGACGGCACGGCCGGCGGGCAGACCGGCGTCCGCGCGCTCCGCCCGCCAGTCCCGCAGCACCTCGGCGTCGGGCATGGTGGTGATCAGGTGGTCGGCGAGCGGCGCGAACCGGGAGACCGACTGCGCGCCTGAGACCGCGACGCCGATCTCGACCGCACGCTCGGGCAGGTCCCACAGCTTCGCCGAGTCCACCCGGAAGTGGTCGCCCTCCCAGGTGACGCGTTCGCCGTCGAGGAGGTCACGGATGATGATCAGGGCCTCCTCGAGCATGTCGTGCCGCTCCCCCACCGCGGGCCAGCGCTCACCGATCACATGCTCGTTGAGGTTCTCCCCGGCGCCGAGCCCGAGGACGAAGCGCCCGTCCGAGAGCACGCCGAGGGTCGCCGCCTTCTGGGCGACGACGACGGGGTGGTAGCGCAAGATCGGGCAGGTCACGTAGGTCATCAGCTCCACGCGCTCGGTGACCTGCGCGACGGCGCCGAGGACGGACCACGCGTACGGCGAGTGCCCCATGGAGTCGAGCCACGGGAAGTAGTGGTCGGAGCAGACCTCGAACTCGAAGCCGCGCCGCTCCGCCTCCGCGGCGTACCGCACCAGCTCCTTGGGTCCCGCCTGCTCGGTCATGAGGGTGTACCCGAAGCGCGTCATGGGACCAGGCTGGCACCGCGCTGGACCGTCGGCATCCTGTGCCCGGCGCCCCCGGTGCTGCGACACTGACGCGGGTGAGCCCGCTGCTGTACGTCCTCGCTGTCGTCCTCTACGTCGTCACGGTCGCCTTCTTCGCCCTGACCGTCCGGCGTCTGCTCGGAGTTCAGGTCTCGCTGTTCCGGACGGCGGTCGCCACCCTCATCGCCCTCACCATCTCCCGCCCGCTCCTGCGTGCGCTCGTCACCGAACCGAGCGGTTACGAGGACACCCTCGAGGGCATCGGAGAGAACGCGGTCCCGACGGTCGAGCTCGGGCTCTACCTCGCGCTGCTGGGAGCGGTGACCTTCGTCGTCGCCATGGTGCTGCTCGTGCTGGCCGAGGTCCTCGTGCCGGACGGGTCCCTGCCCGGGCCGTTGGAGCTCTGGCGCGGGTGGCGGGGGCGCCTGGCTCGCTCGGGGCGCTACGCCGAGATCCTCCGCATCGCCACGCGCCACGGCCTGGCCCGGTTCCTGCGCGGGCGCCGGCACCTCTCGCTCGGGAGCGTCGCCGAGCGGCGCGACCTCGCCCGGTCGTTGCGTCACGCCATGGAGGACGGCGGGGTCACGTTCGTCAAGCTCGGTCAGCAGCTCTCGACCCGGCGCGACCTGCTGCCGCCGGAGTTCGTCGCCGAGCTCGCCCAGCTCCAGGACCACGTCGCCCCGGTGGCCTGGGAGGAGATGGCGGAGCGGATCCGCACCGAGATCGGCCGCGAGCCCGACGACGTCTTCGCCGAGATCGACCGGGAGGCGCTCGCCTCGGCCTCGATCGCCCAGGTCCACGCCGCACGGCTGCACTCCGGCAGGCGCGTCGTCGTCAAGATCCAGCGGCCGGGCATCGAGCGCGACGTCGAGCGCGATCTCGACATCGTCACCCGCCTGGCGCAGATGCTGGAGGCACGGACCGGCTGGGGGCGCAGCATCGGTCTGCGTGATCTCGCCGCCGGCTTCGCCGACGCCCTCGCCGAGGAGCTCGACTTCACGATCGAACGTGACAACATGCGCGGGGTGGCCGCGGCGCTGGAGCACAGCGGGACGTCCGGCATCACCGTGCCCGCGCCGATCGCCGAGCTGAGCACCGCACGGGTACTGGTGATGGACCGGCTCGACGGCGTCCCGCTCGGCGTCGCCGAGAGCACTCTTCGCGGGCTGGGGCCGGACATGCGCTCCCAGCTCGCCGCGACGCTGCTGCAGACAGTCATGGACCAGCTGCTCGAGAGCGGGGTCTTCCACGTGGACCTCCATCCCGGGAACGTCCTCGTGGCCGACGACGGCACGCTGGGCATGCTCGACCTCGGGTCCGTCGGGCGGCTCGGCGCGAAGACCCGCCGGTCGATGGGGCAGTTCCTCGCCGCGATCGGCACCGGCGACTCCGTGGCCGCCTCCGACGCGCTGCTGGAGCTCGTCGAGCGGCCCGAGGAGATCGACGAGCGCAGCCTCGAGCAGGCCATCGGCGCGCTGATCCTGCGGTTCACGACCGGTGGGACCACCGACGGCGCGGCCGCCTTCACGTCGCTGTTCTCCCTGATCAGCACCTACGGGCTGGGTGTCCCGCCCGAGGTCGCTGCCGTCTTCCGGGCGATGGCGACCCTGGAGAGCACGCTGCGCGCCCTAGACCCGGGGTACGACCTCGTGACCGAGGCGAAGACGCTGGGTCGCAGCCGGATCGCCGGGCTGGCCACGCCGGCCAGGCTCAAGGAGACCGTGGAGCAGGAGCTCGGATCGCTCGTGCCGATCCTGCGCCGTCTGCCGCGCCGCGTGGACCGCCTCGCCGACGCCGCCGAGCACGGGCGTCTGACGGCGAACGTGCGGCTCTTCGCGGACGTGCGTGACCGGCAGGTCGTCACCAACCTCGTCCATCGCACGCTCCTGACCGTGCTGGCGGCCACCACCGGGCTCATGTCGGTGGGGCTCTTCACCATCCGGGGCGGCCCGCCGGTGACCGACGGCGTCACCCTCTACACGATCATGGCGACCGGTCTCTTCGTCATCTCGGTGATTCTTGGGCTGCGGGTGCTGATCACGATCTTCAAGCGGGACGAGCCCTGAGCGGCGCACAGCGGGCTGCTGTCCGCACCTGAGCCCGGCACGCTCCGGGGGCCACGGACGCTCACAGCCCCATGGATGAGAGCTCACACGCTCGGGTATCAGCGCGGCGAAGCGCCGCGATCATCTATCCGGTGCCGCGCCACAGGTCCAAGAGGGCGGCGTTGAAGGCGTCCGCCATCGTCTGCATGTCGTGGCCGGCGCCCTCGACGACGCGGTGCTGGGCTCCGAGCACACGAGCGAGTCCGTCGCAGATGGCGGTGAATGCCGCGTGGTGGTTGCCCGAGATCACCAGAGTCGGGAACGGCGCCCCGAGCAAGCTCTCGACCGGCACGTCCGATCGCCATGCCAGCCTCCCGAGCCGGAGCGCCGGCACCATCGTCGTCAAGTCATCGAGCACCTCCGGCGGGAACTCTTCGAGGGGAGCCCCGACGGCGTCCAAGAACCCTTCCAGGAACTCCCGGTCACTCCCGGCACGGGCTGACACCGTCTCCAGCTGCTCACGCAGCCGCACCACGTCGGGATGCTCGGCCGTCACGCTGAAGACCGGTGCCTCGGCAAGGACGAGCGAGTGGACGGCCTCGGGACGGGCAGCCGCCGCCACCATGGCGGCCAACCCGCCATAGGAGTGGCCGACCAGGTGCGCGCCGTCACCGAGCAGCTCAGCGAGGTCTTGGCCGTCTTCGAGGAAGTCCTCTCCCACGGTGCCGGACTGAGGCACATAGGCACGGCGCGTCGGCACCACCAGCTGGTATCCCTGCGCAGCCAGCGGTCGCTGCCCCTCCCACTCGGTCGGGCCGACCGCCAGGGAGCCGTGGACGAGCACGACTCGCGTCCCCGAACCCCACACCTCGTATCCGACGCCAGCCATGCCACCAACCTTAATGGCAGGGTCTAGCCACGACCATTGGCGAGTCAAAGGGCCGGCGTCCAGCACAACATCACCATCAAAACCCCCGCCCGGCTGGACCCCGGAATTACGCACCGGCGACCACTGGACCGTCACCCGCCACGACGGCACCACCATCGCCCTTTCCCACGCCGCCCGAACGCGCACATCACCTGGGCGTCGCAGCACGCCCAGGTCAGGATGCGACGGGCACCGCGGCGAGTCGGCGGGCTGAGGACGCGGAGGCCGTCTCCACCTCGGGCCGCACAGCGGTCGGCCGCGAGGCGACGGCCTTCTCCTCCACCAGGCCACGTGCCCGAAGCTCGGGCACGATCCCGCGGAGCAGCGCAGCGATGTCGGCCGGGACTGATCCGGGCACGATCACGAAGCCGTCGGCGGCACCGGCCGTCAACCAGCTCTGGATGAGGTCGGCAACATCCGTGGTCGTTCCGACGGCACGGAGGGCGCCGGCCCAGGGTGCGGTCGGACCGGCGATGTCTGCGACCAGACCCGCCCGCTCCTCCGCACTCGCGCGGTCCGCGGAGACGACGGTGTGGAGGTCCACCAGAACTCGCACGTCTCGCCCTGCCGCGCGGGCTGCCGCGCGCACGGCGAAGCGCAGCTCTCGCGCCCAGCCCAGGTCGTCCTCACGCACCCGGACGACATCGGCATAGCTGCCGGCAAGCTCGATGTCGCGCTCAGAGCCGACAGGCAGGACGACGCGCGGAGCGCTCGCACGTCCGGTCGCCGCTCGAGCGCGACCGAACGAGCGCGAGATGCCGTCGAGGGAACGCGCCACCGCGTCGGCCCCGGCGCTGTCCGACGCGGCGAGCTGCAGGCCGGTCCATGTGCCGCCGGTACGGGGGATCTGCGCGAGCTCCCCGGCCACCAGGGAGATGTCTGCGCACTCGGCCGGCACCGTGGGCACCAGTCCTGCAGCGCCGGCGTGCGGGCTGATCCGGCGTGCCGCCACGACCGGGTCGAGCCAGTCGTCGCGGCGCACGGCGCGGTCGGAGCGGAGTCTGAAGCCCTCGCCGAGCGAGACGAACGAGACACCGCCGTCGTGGGCGGCGCGCGTGTAGGAGGCCAGCTTGGCCAGGTTGGCCTTCTCGACCGGCAGGTCGGTCGAGAGACCAGTGGCGTCCGGGCAGACGCCGAGGCCGGTGAGGTCGAGCCCGAGGGTGGCGAGCGAGGAGTCGTTACGGAAGTTGCGGGAGGGAAGACGAGAAGCAGACATGGGTGCACACATCCAGAGGTGTCGTCGCGCGTCGAGCGCAGCAGGAAGGAGGCCCGACAGGCTCTTCCGTCCAGTGGCGTGTCACTCGCCCGGTACGGAGGCTCAGGTCAGGGGTGATGCGTCGGTGCCAGGCTGCGCCGGGGCATCGCGGGAATGTCGTTCAGGCGGACATTCGCGAACGGCACATGGACATGCACATCGAGCGGCGAGGCGAGATGACGTTCTGCCTGGAGCTCAAGTGCGTCTTCATGGTCGTTCCGGTTCCTTCGTGCTCATGCACCCTGGTGGTGCCCTGCGTTGCCCCACGATGCCGTGGGACCAGGTCGTCATCCGGGGCACCCCCCGCACGTGGGGGGTTGCCGACCAGCAAGCCGGGACTTAGCGCACTGATGTACGCACTGGTGCTCTTGACCTGAGGGTGACGCTAAGGCAGCGGTGCTTCACATGTCAACGAACGGACCGGCATGTCTCGCGACCTGGTCCCACGCGGCCGGACGACCATCGGCTCAGTGCCGGCGTCGCGGCCGCACCTGGGCAAGGTCGCGGCGGACGACCTCTGCTCAGTGCCGGCGTCGCGGCCGGACACCTGGGCAAGGTCGCGGCGGACGACCTCTGCTCAGTGCCGACGTCGCGGCCGCACCTGGGCGAGGTCGTCGCGGTGGACGACGGCGCGCGGCATCGCGTCGGAACCGCTGCCGCGCAGCTGGACGGAGGACTTGCCCAGCATGGCGGGCAGCTCGCCGGAGCCGTAGGCGGTGAGCCCGCGGGCGACGACTCCGTCGGGGCCGACCAGCTCGACGGCGTCTCCCGGCTCGAAGTCGCCGTCGAGGCCGACGATCCCGGCCGCGAGCAGGGAGCGCTTTCCGTCCGTGACCGCCCGGGCGGCGCCGGCGTCGAGATGGAGGCGGCCGCGGACCTGCGCGGCGTGCGCCAGCCAGAGCCGGCGTGCGGACTTGCGGTGGCCGGTCGCGGCGAACCAGGTGCCCACCTCGACGCCGGCCAGCGCGGGCTTCACGTTGGCCGCCGAAGTGAGCACCACCGGGATCCCGGAGCCCGTGGCGATGGACGCGGCGTCGAGCTTGGTGACCATGCCGCCGGTCCCGATCGCGGTTCCACGGCCGGTGACCTCCACGCCGGCCAGGTCGGACGTCGCCGAGACAGTGGGCACCAGGCGGCTTCCGGGTCTCGACGGCGGACCGTCGTAGAGCCCGTCGACATCGGTGAGGAGAACGAGGGCGTCGGCGCGGACCAGGTGCGAGACCAGCGCCGCCAGGCGGTCGTTGTCCCCGAAGCGGATCTCGTCGGTGGCGACCGTGTCGTTCTCGTTGACGATCGGCACCACTCCCAGGGCGAGGAGCCGCTCGAGCGCGCGCTGGGCGTTGGCGTAGTTCTGCCGGCGGATGAGGTCCTCGGCCGTGAGCAGCACCTGCCCGACCCGCTGGCCGTGGTAGCCGAAGGCCTCGGTGTACCGAGCGACGAGGATGCCCTGCCCCACGCTGGCCGTCGCCTGGGCCGTGGCCAGGTCCTTGGGCTTGCCCGGCAGCCCGAGCGGCGCGATGCCGGCTGCGATGGCACCCGACGAGACGAGAACTACCTGCTGCCCGGCGGCACGTCGCGCGGCGAGGACCGCAACGAGGTGATGGACGACGGTCAGGTCGAGACGTCCGTCGGGCGCCGTCAAGGACGACGAGCCGATCTTGACGACGATCCGGGGTGCCTGTGCGACCCCGGCCCGGTTGGCCAGCGGCAGGTTCACCGGTCCATCCTCGCGCATCCGACGACTGCGAGGGCGCGGCGGTCAGGCTGTGGTCAGTGATGACGCGGGCCCAGGTGCCGCAAGGGCTCAGGCATCAGCCGCCCTCGTGACGCCGATGACGCAGGCCCGGGTGCTGCAAGAGCTCGGGTGTGTCAGCCGCCCTCACGACCGCTGCGGTGACCGCCGTCGGGGCCGCTGGGCACCGCCTTGCCGCCGCCGACCGAGTCCTCCTCCGCGCCGGCGGCCGGGTCCCCCCCGCCCTCCTCGCCATGCACGTCTGTCGAGGGGCTGACGGGCCGTTCCGACTCCTCGCTCGTCGCACCGGGCGGCGAGGCGCCGGGACGGACCCAGTCGGACTGGCCAGGTTGGTCGTCGTTCTCGCTCATGTCCCTACCGTGGCACCGCCGTCGTGCGGCGGCACCCCGGGCGGGCGTTCACTGTCGCCAGGGCCGGTCAGGTTCCGCCGGACCTCGGTCATCGGTGTCGGCCGGACCGTCGGCTGACGTCCCGGGCGTCTCGGAGCGCACCGGCTCCTTGGACGTCTCGGGGACCTCTGCCGGCTCGGAGACCTCTGCCGGCTCTGGGCGAACTGCTGGACCGGACGTCCTGGCAGACTCCGCGACCGAGGCGGGCTCGGCGGCACCGGCCGGCCCGGCCGCCAGGCTGTCGTCGTGCTGGCGTCGGGACTCGGCAGCCTCCTCCGCGTCGGCCTCGGCCTCGGCTGCAAGAGCAGCCTCGAGCGCCGCCGCGCGCGCGTCGGCACGGCGACGGCGGAGCGTACCGAGGGCGACGAGCACCAGTCCGAGGACGGCCCAACCGAGCAGGACGAGCACCGGGCGGAGGGCACCTCCGCCACCGAAGTACGCGACCGACTGCAGGAGCGACCCCGATGCGCCGGGCGGCAGGTACTGCCCGAGCGTCCCCCACCCGGCCGGCAGCATCTCCGGCGCGGAGGTCATACCCGCCAGGCCTATTCCGGGCAGCACGACGATGACGAGGTACGCGACGGCGCCGACGAGGCCGAGCAGCGCGATCAGCCCGAGGGCGGCCAGCGTGCCTCCGAGCACGGCGAGCGCGACGGCACCGGCAACCGTCCAGAAGACGCCCTCGACCGAACCGAGCAGCTGCAGCGACCCGGCGACGGCGAGTCCGGTGACGACGGCGAGCACCACCGCACCCACGACCTGGGCCCGGGGACGGCCGGGCTCGAGCCGCGCCAGCCCGAACGCACCGAGGAGCGAGAGGATCGAGGTCAGGACGACCGCCACCAGGATGCCCGTCGCGGTGGGGTCCGCGGCGGTGGTCTGGGCGACGTCGGAGACGTTCGTGAGCCCGAGCTGCCCGCCGAACGATGTCAGGAAGCTGGCGAGTGCGGGGCTCGCGCCGGTCGCGATGATGACCCCGGGCGAGGACTCGTCCATGACGAACCCGCCGTAGATCTCACGCTGCTCAGTGGCGTCCCGCATCGCCTCGGCGTCGTCGAAGATCCGCACGTCGTACGCGTCCGGCTGCGCCGTCGAGAGTAGGTTGGCCAGCTGGCTGACGGTCTCCTCCGGGCCGGCGAGACCGATCGGCACCTCGCGCGGCATCGAGTTCTGGCCCGGGACGACGACGGCGAGCAGTGCGAGGCAGGCCGTCAGGGCCAGGGCGACGGCGAGGCCGAGCATCCTGACGATGTCGCGCGACGGGGTCGGGCCGTCGTCGGTCTCGGTGCTCGGCATGGTCTCGAGGGTCGACATGCGCCTCTCCTTCTCCGGCGAAACCGTTCCGCCGCGACCCCGACAGTAGGCGACGTGGACGCTGCAACGATGGTCAGGTTTCTCCCAGGTGACAGACGTAACGCGACAGTCGCACGTGAGCAAGGTCACAGCGGGACTCCAGTCGCGCCACGAATCCGGCAGCCGGCACCGGCGCGTGCCGCTGCGCGACCCTCACGCGCGCGAGCTTCCCTCCCGGACCGGGCAGCGGCGGCCACAGATCACACGGCCAGAACCCCTTGTGGTGCAGAACCACAGCGGAGCATCCTGGTACGAGCGCCGCCAGCCGCCACGCGGCAGGGGGATGCCGCCCGACGCCCGACGGTCCGCCGGACGGGTCGCGCCGTCCGACACGAGACGTGGACAGCGCCATGCCGTCCGGTGCCCGACCCACGACGCCGCGGACGGCATCTCGAGGTGAGCACGATGGATGACGAGGGAACGACAGCACCGGTCGTCGTGGACGACCTGCGCGGCCTGGTGCGCGGGACGGTCGCCACCGCCGCCGACGTCGGTTTCGAGGATGCCCGGACGGTCTGGAACGGCATGATCGACCGGCGTCCGCTCGCTGTGGTCCGGGTCGGCGACGAGGACGACATCGCCACAGCGATCAGCTACGCCCGTACGCGCGGGCTCCCGCTCGCGGTCCGGGGCGGCGGGCACGGTGTCTCCGGCAACGGCACCGTCGAGTCCGGCATCGTGATCGACCTCGGGAGCCTCAACGAGGTGGAGGTCGACGCCGCCGCCGCTACCGTGCGGGTCGGCGGCGGCGCGACCATCTCCGACGTCGACCAGGTCACCATCCCCCACGGTCTCGCGGTTCCGCTCGGGGTCATCTCGCGCACCGGCGTGGGCGGGCTGACTCTCGGCGGCGGGGTCGGCTGGCTCACGCGCGCGCACGGGCTGGCCGCGGACAACCTCCTCGAGGCACGTGTGGTCACCGCTGACGGCACGAGGGTCGTGGCAGGCGAGGCGGGCGACCCCGAGCTGCTGTGGGGCCTGCGCGGCGGTGGCGGAAACTTCGGGGTCGTCAGCAGCTTCACGTTCCGGGCCCACCCACTGCCCGACCCCGTGCTGGCCGTCAACTTCGTGTACGGCGAGCCGAGCTGGCGCCAGGCGCTGACCGCCTGGGAGGAGTGGACGAGGGATCTGCCCGACGCGATGCAGTCGATCATCACCGTCGTGACACCGCCGGCATTCTTCGGGCTCGGCGACGACCCCGTGATACTGGTGGCTCTCGCCTGGGTCTCACCCGACCGGGCAGAGGGCGAGCGGCTCGTGGAACAGCTGCGGGCGCAGGCGCCGCCGGATGGCGAGGAGACCGACACCTCCGGCTGGGTGGGCTGGCAGTCCGCGGTCGATCCGCTCGTACCGTGGGGTTCGCGCGCGTACTGGAAGAACACCTCCTTCGACCGCCTCGACGACGAGGTGATCGACGTGATCCTCCGGCGGGGGGCGGAACAGAGGTGGGTGGGCACCGCGTTCGACATCCACCACATGGGCGGTGCCTTCGCCCGGGTGGCGGAGGAGGCGACCCCGTTCCCCGCACGTTCCGCCCGGTTCTGGCTCAACATCTACGGCTTCTGGACGGACGCCGCCGACGACGCCCACCACACCGCGTTCGTGAAGGGCTTCGCGCAGGACATGGCGCCGTTCGCCACGGGTGGGCTGTACGTCAACTTCATGGGGCACGACGACGACACCGACTGGCGCGCCGCTGCCCTGGCGGTCTACGGCCCGGACAAGCTCGAGCGCCTGGTGGCCCTCAAGCGCCGCTACGACCCCGACAACCTCTTCCGGCTGAACCACAACATCCCGCCCGGGTGAGGTGGCGCAGAGCCTGGCACGAGCACGTCGATACCGCGCGCCGTCGTCGAGACGGCTCTGCGTCAGGCGGGATCGTCCTGGGTGCTCGCCCGCTCGTCGTCGGGGTCCGCCCAGTGGCCCGCCTCGCGCTCGTGCCACAGCTCCTCGCGCGCGGCCGCCTTGGCGTCCATGAGCTCGTGGTAGCCGCGACGCTTCTCCGCGCGGGTGGGGCGTGCGCCCTCCTCCAGGCGCAGGTCGGTGCCGCGTGGACCGAGGAGCTCGGCACCGGTGTGCATGGTCGGCTCCCAGTCGAAGACCACCCCGCCCTCGGCGGGGCCGATGACGACGGTCGAGCCGGCGACCGCGCCGGCCTTGAAGAGCTGGTCCTCGACTCCGGCACGAGCCAGCCGGTCGGCGAGGTATCCGACCGCCTCGTCGTTGTTGAAGTCGGTCTGGCGCACCCACCGCTCGGGCTTTCCGCCCTGCACCTGGTAGAACACGCCCTCCGGACCGGTGCGCTCGGTGACGGTGAAACCGGTGTCGTTCACCGCCGTCGGGCGCAGGATCGTGCGCGTGGCCGCGGGCTCGGGGGCCTCGGCGCGGGCCTGCGCGACGATCTCGGCCAGCGCGAAGGAGAGCGGCCGCAGCCCCTCGTGAGACGCCGTCGAGACCTCGAAGACCCGCAGCCCGCGGGCTTCGAGGTCGGGGCGCACCATCTCGGCGAGCTCGCGGGCCTCGGGGACGTCGATTTTGTTCAGGACCACCACGCGCGGGCGCTCCATGAGCGGCACGCGCCCGCCGGCGATGTCGAGGTCGCCGGCGTAGGCGGCGAGCTCGCCCTCGATGGTGTCGAGGTCCGAGACCGGGTCGCGGCCCGGCTCGAGGGTCGCGCAGTCCAGCACGTGCACCAGCACGGCGCAACGCTCGATGTGACGCAGGAACTCCAGACCGAGGCCCTTGCCCTCCGACGCGCCGGGGATGAGACCGGGCACGTCGGCGATTGTGTAGCGCTCGGAGCCGGCCTGCACGACGCCGAGGTTCGGCACCAGCGTGGTGAAGGGGTAGTCGGCGATCTTCGGGCGGGCTGCCGACATCGCGGCGATGAGCGAGGACTTCCCGGCGCTGGGGAACCCGACCAGGGCGACGTCGGCGACGGACTTCAGCTCCAGCACGAGGTCTACCTGCTCGCCCTCCTCGCCGAGCAGCGCGAAGCCGGGGGCCTTGCGCTTCGGGGACGCCAGCGCCGCGTTGCCGAGCCCGCCGTGCCCGCCGGTGGCAGCGACGAACCGGGTGCCGGCGCCGACGAGGTCCGCCAGCACCTCGCCGTCGAGGCTCTTCACCACCGTGCCGTCGGGCACGGGCAGGACGAGGTCCTCCCCCGTCTTCCCGGCCCGCATGTCGCCGGCACCCTGGGTGCCCGAGGTCGCGCGGCGGTGCGGGGAGTGGTGGTAGGCGAGCAGCGTCGTCGTCTGCGGGTCCACCACGAGCACGACGTCACCGCCGCGGCCGCCGTTGGCGCCGTCCGGGCCGGCGAGCGGCTTGAACTTCTCGCGTCGGATGGAGGCGACGCCGTTCCCGCCGTTACCCGCGGCGACGTGGAGCACCACGCGGTCTACGAAGGTGGCCATCGCCATCGTCCTCTCAGCGTTCCTTGGTCCAAGCATGCAACAGGGGCGGACGGCTGTGCGCCGTCCGCCCCTGCCGGGCATTCAGTGTCGTCTCAGGCGTCGGCCAGGACGATGTCGACGACCTTGCGCCCGCGACGGTTGCCGAAGGCGACAGCGCCCGCCTCGAGGGCGAACAGCGTGTCGTCCTTGCCACGGCCGACGTTCAGGCCGGGGTGGAAGTGGGTGCCGCGCTGGCGCACGATGATCTCGCCGGCCTTGACGACCTGACCGCCGAAGCGCTTCACACCGAGGCGCTGGGCGTTGGAGTCGCGGCCGTTCCGGGAGGAGCTGGCGCCCTTCTTGTGTGCCATCTCGAACCTGCTTTCGTCTTCGTTCGTAGTGGGGAGGAACGGACCCGTCAGGGCCGCGGACTTACTTGATGCCGGTGACCTTCAGGCGCGTGCGCTGGCTGCGGTAGCCCTGGCGCTTGCGGTAACCGGTCTTGTTCTTGAACTTCATGATCGAGATCTTCGGGCCCTTCTCGGCCCGCACGATCTCGGCAGTGACCTTGACCTTGCCCAGGTCGCCGGCGCCCGTGGTGACCTTGTCACCGTCGACGAGCATGATGGGCTCGAGCTCGACGGAGTCGCCGACCTCACCGGTCAGCTTGTCGACGACGACGACGTCGCCGACGGACACCTTCTCCTGACGGCCGCCGGCCTTGACGATCGCGTACACCACGTTGCTGCTCATCTCTGTCGTTACGGGCGCGGTCCGCGCGGACCCGGGGAACTCGCGTTCCCGCCAGGTGCGTCGGACTCACTGAACAGGTGCGCTACGGGAGCGCACCGACGCTCTAGGTTACGCGGCACCAGCCTGCTCGGCAAATGTCCGACGCGCCTCTGGACGCCGACCGCGGTGTGGGATCGGGCACAGTAGCGTCGCCGTCGTCCCATCCGGTCCACCCCGAAGGATACCTGTGGCAGCCGACGCCCCGACCATCCTGGCCACCTCCGGCGGCTACGTCCCCGGACGCCGCACCCGGGTCGAGTTCGGTCCCCTGGTCCACCACGCCGTCGACCTGTCCGGCGTGAGCGGGCGCAGGCCGCGGGTCGGCTACCTCGGCACGGCCGGCGGCGACCAGGGGTGGGCGATCGCGGACCGCCAGGAGGCCGCCCGGCTGGCCGGGCTCGAGCTGAACCCGCTGACGCTGTTCACCATGCCGAACGTCGACGACGTCGAGGGCTACCTCCTCGAGCAGGACGTGGTCTGGGTCGACGGCGGGTCGGTGGCCAACCTGCTCGCCGTGTGGCGGGTGCACGGTCTCGACGCGATCTTCCGCCGGGTGTGGGAGGCGGGCGTGGTGCTCGCCGGGGTCAGCGCCGGCTCGATCTGCTGGCACACCTCCGGCACGACCGACTCCTTCGGTCCCGAACTCCGCGCCGTCCACGACGGTCTGGGGCTCCTGCCGTTCGCCAACGGTGTGCACTACGACTCCGAGGAGCGGCGCCGACCGCTGGTGCACGAGCTGGTGGGCTCCGGCGAGCTCGGGACCACCTACTGCACGGACGACGGCGTGGGGCTGGTCTACCGCGGTACCGAGCTCGTCGAGGCGGTCACCGAACGTCGCGGTCAGGGCGCCTACGTCGTGACCCGCGGGAGCGACGGCCGGGCGGTCGAGGAGCGGATAGAGCCGCGCCGGCTCCCCGGATCGTGACGAGGTTTCGCCTCGCCGTGCGGCATGCGGCGGCGGCCCGTCCAGACTCGATGTCGGTGGTGGGTGAGAGCGTCCCGGCATGGATCTCTCCGCGGTTCCGCTGTCCGCCGAGCAGGCGCTGACGCTGTTCTTCCGACGCGCCGCCGTGCTGCGCCATCCCGCGATGCGGGTGCGCTCCCAGCGCGTCCGCTCGCACCTGGAGGTCTACCTCGACACCGAGGGCGAGCACTGGCTCACCACGGGTGAACGCACGCTCGTCGAGGCCGAGCGCCAGATCGACCCTGCCGGCGCGGTCGCCCGGGTCACCGGCCCGGAGGCTCTGGTGGCGGCACTGCCGGGCTTCGTCGATCCGGAGTGGCTGATGACCGAGCACTCGCAGGTCCGCGCCCAGCTGATCGTCGTCGCGGAGCTGGTGGAGTGGCTCGTCGGCTCGCGGCTCGTCGACCGCAACGAGCTGAGCTGCTCGCTCCTGGAGATCGAGGTGCGGCTCACCAAGGCGTGGGAGCGTCTGGACGCTCGCGCGGGCAGCGCCCTCAGTCCGTGAGCTCGGCGAGGGCGATCGCGATGCGCTGCGAGCCGCCGATCAGCTCGGCGACCAGACCGTCGGTCGCCGGGTCGTCCAGCACGGCGACGATCGTGCGGGCGACGTCCTCACGTGGGATCGAGCCACGGCCCGTCTCCGGTGCCATCGTGACCAGCCCCGTGCCTGGCTCGTCGGTCAGCCCACCGGGCCGGAGAATCGTCCAGGCCAGGTCGCGGGACATCAGGTCCTCGTCGGCCGCCTTCTTCGCCTCCTGGTAGGCGGCGAACACCTCGTCCTCGATGCCCGCACCGCCCTTGGCCGCGCCCATGGAGGACACCATGACGTAACGGTTCACCCCTGCCCGTTCGGCGGCGTCGGCGAGCAGCACCGCTCCCCCGCGGTCCACCGTGTCCTTGCGGGCCGCCCCGCTGCCGGGGCCGGCCCCCGCGGCGAAGACGACGGCGTCCGCACCGGACAGGATGGTGGCGAGCTCGTCGGCGCTGCCGTGCTCGAGGTCGAAGGTCACCGGCTCGGCGCCCGCGTCGCGCAGGTCCGCCGCATGGTCGGGGTTGCGGATCAGCCCGACGACGTCGTCGCCGCGTTCGGCGAGGTGGCGCTCGAGGATCTGGGCAATCTTGCCGTGCCCGCCGGCGATGACGATTCGCATGCCGAGCACGTTACGTCGTCGTGACCGGCGGCGCGCAACCCGGCCGGACCGCCACCCCGGCCGACTCGGTGGACCACATCCGCCAGTGCGCGCCCCGGTGGCATCGCAACCGCGAGCGCGCGCCCCGGGCAGACCGCACCCGCGGGCGCGCGCCCGGGTAGACCGCGTCCGCGAGCGTGTGGCCCGCCGACGTCTCCGATCACTCGCGGACGGCGCCTTCGAGCATGCCCTGGATGAAGTGGCGCTGCAGGAAGAGGTAGAGGATCACCACGGGCAGCGCGACCAGGACCGCGCCCGCGGCGAGCAGCGTGGTGCCCTGGACGTACTGTCCCTGGAAGAGCGCCAGGCCCAGCGGCGCCGTGCGCAGCTGAGCGTTGGGCGACATGACGAGCGGGATCAGGAACTCGTTCCACGTCCACATGAAGGTCAGCAGCACCAGGGTGACCACGGCGGGCCGCGCGACCGGCACGAGGACCTGCCACAGCACCCGGTGATGACCGGCGCCGTCGAGCCGGGCCGCCTCGATGATCGAGCGGTTCGCGCCGCGGAAGTAGGCCCGCATCCAGAAGGTCCCGAACGCGACCGACTGGGCGACCTGGGGCAGGGCGATGGCCCAGTACGTGTTCGTCAGCCCGAGGATCTGCAGGTCGAAGAACAGCGGCACCACGATCGCCTCGGCCGGCACCATGATGCCGATCAGGAACAGGTAGAACAGCGCCTGCGACCCGCGGAACTCGAATGCGCCGAAGGCGTAGCCGGCCATGATCGACAGCACGGTGGCGAGGCTGACGACGATGGCGGCGACCACGACCGAGTTGGTCATGTAGTCGCCGAAGCGGCCCTGGTCCCAGGCGCGGGCGAAGTTCTCCCAGTGCACCGGTCCGCCGGCGGCGGCGTCGGCGGGTGTCTCCGGGCCGAGCGCGGTGGCCAGGATCGTCGCGATCGGGGCGAGGGCGAACAGCGCGAAGAGGATGAGGATGGCGTAGTTCGTGGCCCGCTCGGCCGACGAGACCCTCACCGTTCCCGCTCCCCGATGCGGTTGACGGCCAGGTTGATCCCGAAGATCAGGATGGTCAGCACGACGGCGACCGCGGCGGCCGACCCGACCTCACCGAGCTGGAACGCGCGGCGGTACACCTCGAAGCTCGGCACCGTCGTCGTGCTCCCGGGTCCGCCGGAGGTGGTGACGTAGACCAGGTCGAAGGTCTTCAGAGCCGCGATGATCGTCAGGGTCAGCGCCACCACGATCTCGGCCCGCACCGACGGCACGGTGATGGCGAGGAACTTGCGCACCGCACCCGCGCCGTCGAGGGTGGCGGCCTCGTAGAGCTCGCCGGGCACGCGGGACATCCCGGCCATCAGCAGCACGGTGACCAGACCCGTGCACACCCAGGTGCCGATGAACCCGACGGCGGGCAGCGTCAGGGTGAAGTCGCCCAGCCACGTCCGGGTCCACGAGTCCAGCCCGACAGCGCGCAGGAGGGTGTTGAGCTGACCGTCCGGGGCGTAGATCTGCCGCCAGGCGACTGCCACCACCACCATGGCGATGACCTGCGGCAGGAACACCACCGTCCGGAAGAAGCCGAGTCCGCGCACCTGCGCCCGGGTCAGAAGGGCGGCCAGCACCAGGCCGATCCCGAGCGGGAGGACGGCGAAGAAGAAGATCAGCACGAGCGCGTGGCCGAACGCGGCCCGCAGGGTGGGATCGGTGACGACGTCGGCGTAGTTGGCGAGGCCGACGAACGTCGCCAGGGTGAGACCGTCCCACTTGTACAGCGAGATCTGGACGGCGCGGCCCAGCGGGTAGAGCAGGAAGACGCCGTAGACGACCAGCGCCGGGAGCAGGAAGGCGTACGGCGTCAGGCCGTACTTGCTGCGTCGGCGCGGGGCGGCCGCAAGCGGCGTGCCGGGTTCCGCCGTCGGGACGCCTCCCGCGGACCCGGGTGCCGCCGTCGGGACGCCTCCCGACGACCCGGGTGCCGCCGTCGGGAGTGACTGTGCGACGCCGCGCCCGGCTGGCGGGTGCTCCGGTGCGGGGCCGGCCGGCCGGCCCCGCACCGGGTCGTCACTGTGCGGATGCGACGAACTCGGCATAGTCCGCCTCGACGGTCTCGGCGAACGCCTCCGGGGTCAGCTCACCGGCCATGAGGCCCTGCAAGGCCTGGCCGAGCGTCGTGGCCATCGTGGGGGTGGCCCAGTCGAGGTAAGGCACGAGGTCGCCGTTCTCGGTGACGTCGGCGTAGGCGGCGAAGACCTCCGACTGCAGGCCGGACTCAGGGGCGTGCTCGGCCGTGTCGACCACCGGCATGTTGCCCGTCTCGGCCAGGACCGCCATCGCGTCCTCGCTGGTGATGAAGTCGATGTAGGCCGCGGCGACGTCGGGGTTCTCCGCCTGCGAGGTGATCGCGAACGGGATGCCGGTGCCGCCGGTGGTGACCGGGCCGGCACCCGCCTCGACCGGGGGCGGGGCGAAGAAGCCGACGCCGTCGCCCATCGCCGCCTCCAGGTCGGCCGCGAGCCAGGAGCCGCCGATGAGGTAGACCCCGGCGCCCTCGGTGAGCGACTGCCAGGTGGCGTCGTAGTCGGCGCCGTTGAAGCCTTCGTTGAAGTAGCCGGACTCGGCCCAGCCCTGGAGGGCCGTTGCCGCCTCCAGGTTCGTGTCGGTGGTCCAGGATGCGCCCTCGTTGCCGAAGCCGAGTGCACGGATCTCGTCGGCGGGGACATAGGCGCCCTGGACGGGGCCGAAGACGTGCAGTGCCGGCCACTGGTCGAGGTTGCCGAGGAGCAGCGGCGTCTCTCCCGCCTCGGCGATGGTGGCGAGCTGGTCCTCGAACTCGGACCACGTCTCGGGGACCTCCAGCCCGAGCTCGGCGAGCTTGGCCTTGTCGTAGAACACGCCCACGACCTCGCCGACCTGTGGCAGGCCGTAGATCGAGCCCTCGCCGAACGTGACGCCGTCGGGGCTGTAGCTGGTGTTCTGCAGCACCGAGTCCGAGAACCGGTCGGTCCAGCCGTACGCCGCGGCGTAGTCGTCGAGGGCGAGGAGCTGGCCGGCCGCGACGAACTGCCCCATCTGCGAGCGCGAGTTGTTCGCCTGGGTGACGTCCGGCGCGTCGTCGCCGGTGAGGGCCAGGCGCAGGGTCGCCGTCAGGTCCTCGTTGGACTGGGTGACCCGGTCGATCTTGATGTTGGGGTACTGGTCCTCGAAGGCCTGGTTGAGGCGCTCCATCTGCTCGTTCTGGCCGCCGCGGACCTCCTGGTCCCAGACCACGAGCGTCTGGTCCTCGAGCTCGGAGATGTCGGTTACCACCTCGCTCGCCTCACCCGTCGTCGCCTCCGAGGTCTCCTCCGGGGCGTTGTTCGATCCGGGCGTGCACGCGGCCAGCGCCAGCGCCGCCGTGGCGAGGACGCCGACGCCGGTGACGCGGGCCCTCGTGCGCGAGGAAGTGCTCATGGTGTTCTCCTGTCTCGTGCTCAGACACCCATTGTGAAGGAGCATCCCGCCTGCGGTGGTATCTGGGGCCGTCGACGCGCGTGGCGTCGACGTCGTCGCCTGGTCGGAGCGTGCCGCGCCGTCCATCGCCTTCCACCGCCGCGGCGCTGCCTCATCGCGCCACGGTCCTGGGCTTGGCTGAAACACCTCCGTGGGAGGCAGGACCAACGGTCGTCGAGGAGTTCTAGACGAAAGTCGGTGGTTTTGTCGGTGCGCGCGTCCCTAGCGTCTCTGGTGGAGCGGCCGGGAGAGACCCGGTGCTCCGGTCCGACACCGAGATGTCGGGTCGTCGGAGAAACGCACCACAGGGGGAAACCATGAAGGCAATCAAGCTGCTCAGTACCGCCGCGGTCGCTGCGGTGATGCTCCTCGGCCTCGCGCCCGCCGCCAGCGCGGCAGACCACAGCATGTACACCAACGACGACGGCGGCTGGCAGGACCCGGCCGGCCTGATGTGGTTCAACGAGTACGGCGACGTCGTCACCCTGTGCGACAACGACGCCGACGGGCACGCGCCCAGCCTGACCGTCGCGCTCTACCATCCCTACCACGCGACCCGATACCGGTTGACCGCATGGGGCGGAGAAGGCAACTGTGTCACGGCACGTGCCAGCGACGGAGGCGTCTTCAACCTTCCCGAGCACACCAACATCGGTTTCCAGATCTGCATATCGCCCCACGGCGGGATGTGCAGGAACGCCACCTGGTACAACGACCAGAAGGACTACACATAAGCCTCGATCCGCGGTCGGAGCGGGTTGGGTGGGCTCGGCCTCACCATCGTGCGGACTCGTCCGGCTGCAGTGCCTGCGGCCTGCCGTTCGTCAGCTCACCGGCGGTCACCCGGGCCCGGTCGACGACCTGGGCACGCGGCAGGATCGAGCCCAGCTCCGTGATGCGACCGAAGACGCTGGTGCCGAGCTCCGCGCGTAGGTCGGCACCCAGCTTCGCGTACCTCCGCGCGTCGGCGCCGGTGACGGCCGGCGCCGACGACGCGGCGTCCGCGGCCGTGAGGAGCAGGGCCGCCGACTCGGGCCGGTCCTCGGCCAGCAGCTCGGCGAAGATCCGCAGGGTCGTCCACTGCTGCGGCCACGCACCCAGCCGGAACCATCGGTCGAGCAGGGGCCCGACCACACCGAGCGCCTCCGCACGTCGCTGCGACCTCGTCAGTACCGCGAGCAGCGCGATGTTCGCCAGCCCCCCGACGTACTGCGCCCCGACCAGGTACGCGTCCCGCGCTGCCGCGACGAACAGCGGGACGGCGGCCGAGCGGTCTTCTCCGGAGACCACCTCCGCCGTCGCATAGCGGGCGAACCCCCGGTAGGCGACGGCGCCCGCGGCCTCGGCCGTCGACAGAGCGAGCGCGGCAAGGTCGCGTGCGGCAGGAGTGTCGCCGTCGTAGTGCGCGATCAGCGCGAGGGAGCTGTAGGCCCCCGACCGGCGGGCCAGAGAGGTGCCGTCGACCTCGAGCATCTCCCACCAGCAGCGGCGGGACTGCGGGTGGTCGCCGCCGTAGAGGGCGCTGACACCGAGGGCGCTCAGCGCGAGGGTGCGCTGGTCGGCGGTCATGGTGGCGTCGGGCGCGGTCCGTGCCAGAGCCGCACGCGCCTCCCGCTCACCGGTGGCCAGCTCCCCGCGTGTCGCCGCGACGAAGGCACCTGCCGCCTGTGCCAACGGGCCCGCCGACGTCGCCAGGACGTCTGGGCTGTCGGCAGCCTTGCGGACGATCTCGCTGAGATCGGCACACACGGGCCACATCGTCGAGGCGAGGGTCACGGTGCCGGTGATCTCCCCCGCGAGCTGCGGATGTCCGGCACCCAGCGCCCAGGAGACCGCGGCGCGGATGTTGAGCATGTCGGTCTCGAGACCCACCACGGCGGCGGCGTCGTCCGGGCCGACCGAGCGTTCGGCCACCGAGCGCACGCAGGAACGCACCCACCGGGCGTGCGCCAGGTGGACCTCGTCCGCGTCGTCGGCGCGGCGCAGTCGCTCCGACGCGAACGACCGCACCAGCTGGAGCAGGTGGTACCGGACGCCGCCGTCCTGGTGGACCTGCACGAGCGAGGCATCCACCAGACCCGCCAGGTCCGCAGGCACCGACCCGCTCGTGCGGGACGGTGCGACGTGCTCGGCAGACGCGAGGTCGAAGCCGCCCTCGAACACCGCGAGCGCACGCAGCAGCGCCTGTTCCGAGGGGCTGAGCAAGCCGTATGACCAGTCCAGCGTTCTGCGGACCGACGGTCCGCCGTCGTCCGTCTCCTCGAGGAGGTCAAGGCTCCGCGCGAGCCGGTCGCGTACCTCGACGACGCCGAGGGCGGCTGCCCGGGTGGCGGCGAGCTCGATGGCGAGCGGCAGCCCGTCGAGACGCCGGCAGATCGCTGCGACGGCCGTGAGAGCGTCGCGGTCGAAGGCCAGGCCGGGCCGAACCCGCCGCGCTCGGTCGACGAACAGCTCGGTCGCCGCGGTGCCGGGCTGCGCGCCCGGCACGGTCGTGGTCGGCGGGAGAGCCAACGGCTCCAGCGGTAGTACCTGCTCCGCGTGGACGGCAAGACGGCGACGGCTGGTCACCAGCAGGTGCGTGCGCGGACAGTGCCGCAGGACGGAAGCCGCGAAGGCGGCGACGGCGTCCCGTACGTGCTCGCACCCGTCGAGCACCAGCAGGGTCGGGGTGATACCGAGATACTCCAGGACGGCCTCGGCGACGGCGTCCCGTACGTGACCGAGCCCGAGGGCGGCGGCCACGGCCAGGTCCACGTCCTCCGGGCCGGCGGCGTCCAGCTCCGCCACGGCGGCCGGCATCGCGAGCCGGCGGCTCAGTCCCTCCAGGACCTGTGCGGCCAGCCGCGACTTGCCGACGCCGCCCGGCCCGGTGACGGTCGTGAGGCTGTGGGAAGCGACGGCGTCCACCAGCTCCGCGACGGCGTCCGCGCGACCGACGAAGGTGGTGCCGTCCACCAGCCACCGCGGAACGGGGTGGCTGAGCGTCGGTCGGTCGGCTCTCGGGATGCCGTGGTCGAGGATCTGCATCTGGAGGTCACGCAGCTCGGGCGACGGTTCGAGCCCGAGCTCCGCGACGAGGAACTGTCGGTGCGCCTGGTAGTGGTCCAGCGCCTCGCTCGGCCGTCCGGCCAGGTAGAGCGCTCGCATCAGCAAGCCGTAGGCCCGCTCGCGCAGCGGGTTGTCGTGGACGAGGGCGGCCATCCCCGCCGCGGCCTCTTCGACCTCGCCCAGCTGGATCTGCAGCGAAGCACGCTCCTCGCACGCCGCGAGGCGCCGCTGGGTCAGCCGCGCTGCCTCCACCTCGGCGAACGGGCTGTCGGCGAACTCCGGCAGGAAGTCGCCGCGCCACAGCCGCAGGGCACGCTCGGTCAGGTCGAGCGCCTCGGCCGGCGGTTCCCGGGCGGCCGAATCGCACATGGCCCGGAACCGGTCGGCGTCCAGCGCGTCGTCCGTCGGCGTCAGGCGGTATCCGGACGGCTCGCTCAGGACGACGTCGGCGCCGATCGTGCCGCGCAGCCTCGACATGACCGTGTGCAGGGCGGCCTTCGGCGACCGTGGCGGCCGCTCACCCCACGCGGCTTGGACGAGGTGATCGACGTCGACCGTCTCGTCGCGGCGCAGGAGCAGCGCGGCCAGCACGGCGCGCTGACGCCTGCTCGGCACCGCCACCTCGACACCGTCCCGGTGTACCTGGAGGGGTCCGAGCACACCGAAGGTCAGCCCGGCCGCGACCATCTGTCCAGAGTAACCAGGGGCCGCCGTCGGTCCGTGCACTTCTCAGCACCCGACTCCGGCGGGCCGGGCGGGCTCGGCGCGACACTGCCGTGGAAGCGGCGTGAAAGCGGTTCTCGCGACAGTGGAGTCGAGGGGCGGCGAAGGGGCCGGCGAAGCGGACGACCGTTCGCGCGACGGCTCAGGCCACCAGGTCCTCGTGCCGTCCCGAGCCCGAAAGGAAGGTCTCATGACCAGCCGTATCTCTCAGCAGAGCACGACAACGGATCTCGACGGCGAGATCGGCCCCGGTCCGTCCCTCGACGGCCGTCTGCTCCGAGCCGGTACGCCGGGGTTCGACGCGGCCCTCCGGCTCTGGAACAGCATGATCAAGGACCGGCCCAAAGTCGTCGCGCAGCCAGGAACCTCGGCAGAGGTCGGGCGGGCGATCCGGATCGCCCGCGAGAACGACCTCGAGGTATCCATCAAGGGCGGCGGGCACAGCGTGGCGGGCTACGCCACGACCGACGGCGGCATGATGGTCGATCTCGAGCGGCTGCGTGGCGTGCAGGTCGATCCCGCCCGACGACTCGCCCGCGTGGGTGGTGGTGCGCGTTGGGCGGACGTCGACCAGGCAGCCGGTGCCTTCGGCCTGGCCACCACCGGGGGCGTGGTCTCGACGACCGGCGTCGGTGGGCTCACGCTCGGCGGCGGCGTCGGCTGGCTGGTGGGCAAGCACGGGCTCGCCAGTGACAACCTGCGTTCCGTCGACCTCGTCACGGCGGACGGGCAGGAACTGACCGCGAGCCCCGACTCGCATCCCGACCTGTTCTGGGCGCTGCGCGGGGGCGGCGGGAACTTCGGCGTCGCCACGTCGTTCGAATTCGACCTGCACCCACAGCAGACGGTGCTCGCCGGGATGGTCGCGCACCCGCCTGCCAGGGCACGCGAGGTGTTGGAGTTCCACCGTGCCCTGACCGCCGACGCGCCGGACGAGCTCATCGTGTACGCCGGCCTGATGGCTGAGCCTGAGCACGGCACCCGCATGGCCGCCCTGGCGTTCTGCTGGTCCGGGGACCCCGCCGAGGCCGATGCGGCCGTGCGGCCGATCCTGGAGTTCGGTCCGCCGGTGATGACGATGGCGGAGACCATGCCGTACGCCGCGTGGAACGGCGGGAACGACATCCTCTTCCCGTACGGGCGGCGGTACTACTGGAAGGCTGCCCTGATGCGTGAGCTGGACGACCGGGTGCTCGAGGCCGTCGCAGAGTTCGGCGCCAACGCGCCGCTCCCCTGGCTCAACGCCACGATCGAGTACTACGGCGGCGCGATGAATCGTCAACCGGCGGGGTCGACCGCTTTCCCGCACCGGGACGCCAAGTACCAGGTCGTCGTTGTCGGGGCTTGGGACGATCCTAGGGAGGACGAGACCGGCATCCGGTGGGTGCGCGACCTACACGCCGCTGTCGAACCCTTCGGTAAGCAGGGCGACTTCCTCAACTTTGTCGCCATGGACGGTGCGGACCGTAGCCGCCGCATCCGGGAGGGCTACGGCGAGAGCTGGGACCGGCTGGTCGAGGTCAAGCGGCGGTACGACCCAGACAACGTGTTCCACCGCAACAACACCGTGACGCCGTGACGGCGGCTGACGTTCACGCTGATCCGTTGGTCAGGCTGGTCTCCGCGGTTCGGACCTCGAAGGCCTGGGACACCTCAGTCGTCGTCGCGACGCCGACCACCGGTTGCCAAATACCGGAGCCGTTGACCTCGAACTCGCCGGACCAGCGCGTGGTCAGCCTGACTTGGCGAACGTCCGCGGCGGCCGTGTAGATGTGGCTGACGGTGTGGTCGGGAAAAGGTGCACCGGGATCAGCAGTCACGAGCGGGGCCGCTCCGTCGCCGAAGTCCCACGCGAAGTCGATCGGCGTCACGCGGACCCGGACCGGGGTCCCGAGAACGACGGCGTCGAACGTCTGGTCTGCAGCGTCGGTCCACACGATCGTGTCGAGGTTGACCAGCACCCAGCCGCGGTCCGGCTGGACGACGAGGCCGCCTGGCGAGATCGGCAGCCGCTGCAGGTCGTCTGCGGTGACGACGATGGGCGGCGGTGCAGGTTCTTCGGCGGCAGGGTCGGCCGGATCCGCCGGCGTGGTCTCGAGGAACTCGCCGCCGATCGGCGGGGCTCCGACGTGGAAGCAGCCGTTGAAATCGACGTAGTACGAGTTCTCGCCCACCTGCGACATGTCGACGGCATCGCACGTTGGCGGTGGCGGCGGGGCATTCTGGCGATGGGCAGCTGGTGCGCCGGGATGACCCGCCACATCTTCGAAGGCTGCACTCGCATCTTCACGCGAAGATCCCGTGATCTCCACTGCATCGCTACCAGCCGTGCCCTCCCAGCTCGCCTCCGCCCAAACGGCCGTTGCCCCACCGACCGTCAGAATTCCCATGAGCACGACACACGAAATGACCGAACGGAAGCGTCTAGCCATCGAAGCTCGGCTCCTCGACCTGGACTTCACGGATCTGCCACCCTCCGTCGACCCACCGGGTTGCGAAGATCAACAGGTTGGTTCCACCTGACATTTCTGTCGGATCACCTGTGCCATGCACGCGAGTGGACGGACCTTCCGACGCCACCACATCGACCCGAAAGAAGTCGTTTCCTTCAACTGGAGGCGAGCCTTCTACTTCATCGATAGTGACTTCTCCGCCTTCGGCATACCCGCCCGTGGCGTGCAAGTTCTCGACCTCTTCTGCCACGTTCGCGCAGAATTGACAGTCGTCCGCCGACAACTCCTTCCACTCGACCAAATCCCCGGACGCGTAGACGTACTGGTGCAGCGCCAAGAAATACTGCGCGGCGGCCTCGGCACCGGCCACGTCGTCGCGACTCATCGCGTCCGGCGGCGTCGGCTTCTCGACCTCGGGCCGTTCAGTACCGGTCGCCTCCGGCTCGGACGGCGATGTGCTCTCGGTCGCCGGTGGCGCCGTCGTCGGATCGGGCTCGTCGTCGCCCGCGCACGACGTCAGACCAAGTGCTAGCAGCACCCCGGCCGATCCCGCGCCGATGCGACGTCGGCCAGATCTCTCCCGCAGCGCCATTCGCCGAACGTAGTGGTGAATCACTACCTACGGCCACCGCATCCCCGGAATCTGTGGACGACGGCGAAGGGCCGGACCCGCCCGGAATCCGGCCCTCCGCCGTCGTTCATCGCCTCGCGATGTGGATCTACCGCTTGTCGTCACCCTGGTCGGCGCCGGGCTCGATCGTGACGATCTTGGTCTCGCCGGGCGTCACCACGCCGCTCGAGACCGCCCGCCGGCTGCGGCGCGGCCGACGCGCGGGCGCAGCAGCCGCCGACTCGTCAGTTGCTGCCGAAGCGGCCTTCTCGGTGCCGGTCGCACCGTCACCGGCCTCAGCCGAGACGCTCGCGCCACCGATCACACCCGTGGCACGGACCGGTGCGGCCTCCTTGATCAGCTCGGGCGCCGGAGCGGCGACCCCGGGCTCAGAGCCTGCGGCGCCAGTCTCGTCTGCTCCGCTCTGCACCGGCGCGACCGGTCCGGCAGGAGCCTCGGCCTTGCGCCGGCGGGACCTCGCCGCCGGCTTCTGCGGAGCCTCCCCGCTCGCCGCCGGCTTCTCCGAGGGCTCTCCGGCGGACGGCTGCTCGGCCGCAGCGGTCTCCGCCCTGACCTCGTCCTTGTGCCCGCCCTCCTCGTGGGCGCTGGCGGCCGCGGCCGCGATCGTGGCGAGCGTGGCCTTGACCGCCTCGCGGGCCGCCACCGCAGCGGGATCCTCGGCGGCCGGTGCCTCGTCCGGCGACGACGGCTCGGCCGGCGCGTTGGAACCACCACGGCGCCCGCGCCGACGGCCCGACGATCCGCCGTCGTCGTGCTGGTGCGACTCGCCGCTGCCCGACTTCTCGACCGGCTCGTTGTGCACGATGAACCCGCGCCCGTTGCAGTGCTCGCACGGGGTGGAGAAGGCCTCGACCAGCCCCTGGCCCACCCGCTTGCGGGTCATCTGCACGAGCCCCAGCGACGTCACCTCGGCGACCTGGTGCCGGGTACGGTCCCGGCCCAGGCACTCGAGCAGCCGGCGCATGACCAGGTCACGGTTGGACTCGAGCACCATGTCGATGAAGTCGATGACGATGATGCCGCCGATGTCGCGCAGCCGGAGCTGACGGACGATCTCCTCGGCCGCCTCGATGTTGTTGCGGGTGACCGTCTCCTCGAGCGTCCCGCCCGAGCCGGTGAACTTGCCGGTGTTGACGTCGACGACGGTCATCGCCTCGGTGCGGTCGATCACCAGCGATCCGCCCGAGGGCAGCCAGACCTTGCGGTCCATGCCCTTGGCGAGCTGCTCGTCGACGCGGTACTCGGCGAACACGTCGTTCTCCGAGGTCCAGTGGTGCATCCGGTCCGCGAGGTCCGGGGACAGGTCCTTCACGTACGTCGAGATCGTCTGCCACGCGGTCGAACCCGAGACGACGAGCGACTCGAAGTCCTCGTTGAACACGTCTCGGACCACCCGGACGGCCAGCTCCGGCTCGCCCTTGAGGAGCAGCGGGGCCGACTTGGCGCCCTTCGCCTTGGCCTCGATGTCCGCCCACTGCTTCGTCAGGCGCTCGACGTCGGCGCGCAGCTGCTCCTCGCTCGCGCCCTCGGCGGCCGTGCGCACGATGACACCGGAGCCCTCGGGGACGATCTCCTTGAGGAGCTTCTTCAGCCGGGCGCGCTCGTTGTCCGGCAGCTTGCGGGAGATGCCGGTCATGGCGCCCGAGGGCACCAGCACGAGGTGCCTGCCGGCGAGCGTGATCTGCGATGTCAGTCGCGCACCCTTGTGGCCGATCGGGTCCTTCGTGACCTGCACGAGCACGGAGTCGCCGGACTTCAGCGCCTGCTCGATGCGGCGCGGCTGGCCCTCCATCCCGGCGGCGTCCCAGTTGACCTCGCCGGCGTACAGGACGGCGTTGCGGCCCTTGCCGAGGTCGACGAACGCGGCCTCCATCGAGGGCAGCACGTTCTGCACGCGGCCGAGGTAGACGTTGCCGACCATCGAGGTCTGCGTGTGCGCGGCGACGTAGTGCTCGACCAGGATCCCGTCCTCGAGGACGGCGATCTGGTTCAGCCCGTCCTTCTCGCGCACGACCATCTTGCGCTCGACGGCCTCGCGGCGCGCCAGGAACTCGGACTCGGACAGCGTCGGGCGACGGCGACCGGCCTCGCGTCCCTCGCGGCGGCGCTGACGCTTGGCCTCCAGGCGCGTCGAGCCCTTCAGCGCGGTGACCTCGTCGCGGGCGCTGCGCCCCGCCGACTCGGCCTCGCCGCGTCCCCCACCGCTGCCGCTGCGACGGCGACGGCGACGGCGACGCGAGCTCGACTGGCCCTCCTCGCCCTCGGTGTCCTCACCCTGGGACTCGTCGGCCTCGGCGTCGGTCTCGGTGCGGTCCTCGGTGGCTGTCGAGGTGGGCCGCTCACCCTCGCCCTCGCCCTCGTCGTCGGAGTCGTCGGTGCCGTCGGTCTGTCCGCCGCGGTTGCGCCGGCCACGGCCACCACGACGACGGCGACGACGGCCGCCCGAGCGCTCGTCCTCACCGCCGGTCTGCTCGTCGTCGGACTCCTCGGTCTCCTCGACCGGCTCGGCGGGCTCGTCGGTCTTGCGATCGGCCTGCTTCGTGCGGGTGGGCTTCTCGTCCGTCGCGGGCTCCTCGGCGACGACCGGCTCTCCTGCCGGGGCCTGGGCGCGACGGCGGCGCGGACGTGCCTTGGACGGGTCCGGCGCCTGGAAGAGCAGGGCGGTGGCCGCGAGGCGCGGGCCCTCCTCGGGCTCCTCCGCGCCGGTGTCGGGGCTCGCGGCGGTCGCCACGTCCTCGGCCGCGGTCTCCTCCTCGGGCTCGTCGGCCGACTCGGCGACCGCCGGCTCGGCAGGCTCGCTGGTGGTCTCGGCGGCCGCGACACCGAGCTCGGCGAAGACGTCGAGCTTCTGCTCCGGCGACCGCGTCGGGGCGGAGGCGCGGCGGCTGCGGCGGCGCGCCGGTGCGGCAGCAAGCTCGGCGTCGCCGTCGGTCCCGCCTGCGTCGGTGCCGGCGTCGGTGATGTTCGCGGCAGTCGTGCCGGCATCGGTCGGGCCGGCCTCCGCCAGGCCGATGTCAGTCCTGCCGGTCCCGGAGTCGCTCGGCCGGGCGGTCGACTCGGCGACGGGTGCGGCGGGCTCGTCGGTGGTGGCAGGCTCCTCGGTGGCCGCTGCAGGCTTGTCGGTGGCGGCGGCGGTGGCAGCCGGATCCGCCTCTGCCGCCTTCTTCGTGGTGCGCCTGGCGGGTGCCTTGCGGGTGCGCTTCGGCTTCTCCGCGGCCGCCTCTGCCGCCTTCTCGGCGACGGCCTCGGTGGCCTCACCGGTGACGTCCTGGACCTGGGTCGCTGCCTCGGTGCCGCTGGCCGCCGCGGCTGTCGCGTCCGCCGTCGTCTTCGTGGTGGTGCGCTTTGCCGGCGCCTTGCGGGTGCGCTTGGGCTTCTCCGGCGGAGACTCGGCCGTCGCGTCGGCAGAGACCTCGGTGGCAGAGGCCTCAGCCGCAGGCGCATCCGTCCCGGCCGCCGGTGCGTCGTCGCCCGAGCCGGTCCCGCCCGCGGTCTGCTCCGGTGCCTCGGCAGCGGCCTCGGGAGCCTTCGCCGGGCTCGTCGCCCGCCTGCTGCGGGACCGGCGCGGCGCCGCCGCCTTCGGCTCGCTCGCTTCCTGCTCGGCGGTGCGCTCGTCGTTGTTCTGGTCGTCCATGGGGTATGCCCCTCCACCCCGGCCGCCGTCCACACCCATCGGCGCCCGTGGGCGGTTCGTCGTCCTCGGCTGGCCGAGGACGGAAGTCCTGAGTTACGACCGGCGCGCACTGCGCGTACCGGACGCCGACGGACGGGGCGGCCTGCCGACCTCCCGGGTGGGCGGTGCGGTGCTGCCCCGGTTTCCCGACCCCTGCTGCAGCGCTCTCGCCCGGATGGCGAGGCGGCGCGAGGTGACCAGGACCGAGGCGGTCGCGACGTCGTCGGACCGGAGAACGGGGTGTGGAGCTGCTCTCCGACCACTCGAAGTATCGCACAGCACCCTCACGACGGCGTGGCCAACTCGCCGCCCGTCCGCACGCTGGACACCTGCTGCACTGTCACGGCGTCACTTCGG
The DNA here is from genome assembly GCF_009193155.1 of Georgenia subflava. Taxonomy (GTDB): domain Bacteria; phylum Actinomycetota; class Actinomycetes; order Actinomycetales; family Actinomycetaceae; genus Georgenia; species Georgenia subflava. The sequence goes on along the minus strand of NZ_VUKD01000004.1, from coordinate 88,732 downwards.
CCCCTGGACGCCGGCCCGCTCCCCCGGACGCCTGTCTCCCCTCGGCCGTCGGCGCGTGGGCTCACGCTCGCTCGGCCCGGGACGCCCGCTGCGTTGCCTCGACGCCGCCCCCGGCCTGCAGCGCGGCACGCACGAGCGACCGGCTACCGTGATCGGGCCGGGTGCGCGCGGGCCGCCTGGTCGTGCCGAGGCGCCGCCGGCCCCCGGAACAGGAGGAGTACGACGATGAGCACGGACGACGCGGGCAACCCCGGTGGCTGCCCGGTGCACCGAGCGTCGGACGGCAGGGATACCGCTGGCGACGACGGGGGCGCCGGCGGCCGTGGTGGGGCGTCGGCGGACGCGGCCCGGCCGCGTGCGACGGTGCTCGACTCCGACCCGCACGGCTACCGCCTGAGCCAGGCCATCGACGCCGCGGGCGCGGCCGACGAGCAGCACGTCGCGGGCGCCGACTTCTCGCTCTTCGGGGCGGCCCTGAACCTGGCGTCGCACCTCGACGTCACCGAGGCGCTGCGCAGCTTCGTCGACCGGGCCGCCCGCCTGACGGGGGCCCGCTACGCGGCGCTGGGCGTGCTGGACAGCCGCGGCGGGACGACGGCGTTCGTCCAGGTGGGGATGACCGAGGAGGAGCAGCGGGCCCTGAAGCACCCGCCCAGGGGTGGCGGCGTGCTCGGTGCGATCCCGGTCGACGGCCCGCTCCTCCTCGACGACCTGACCGAGCACCCCGACTTCGGCGGCTTCCCGCCCGGACATCCGCCGATGTACTCCTTCCTCGGCGTGCCTGTGCGCGTGCGCGAGCAGGTCTACGGCCGGCTGTACCTCTCGGAGAAGCCCGGTGGCTTCTCGGCGCAGGACGCCGAGGACATGATGTCGCTGGCCGAGGCGGCCGCCGTCGCCGTCGAGAACTCGCGCCTGTACAGCGAGGCCCGCAACCGCGAGCGCTGGATCTCCGTCAGCCAGGACATCACCACCACCCTGCTCGAGGGCACCGAGGAGGAGGAGGCCCTGGAGATGATCGCCGCGCGGCTGCGTGAGGTCTCCGAGGCCGACACGGCGCTGATCATCCTGCCCTCGGTCGGCGACGCCTGGGCCTGCGAGATCGCCGACGGGCACCACGCCCAGTCGTTGGTCGGGCTCGTCTTCCCGCCGGACGGTCGGGCGATGACGGTCCTCAAGGAGGGTGCCGGGCTCGTGGTGGACTCCCTCACCAGGCTGCGCACGCTCCGCCTGCCCGAGCTCGCGCAGTTCGGCCCCGCCCTCTACGCGCCCATGATGCTGCGCGGCGAGGGCCGCGGGGTGATCCTGCTCCTGCGGCGCATCGGCGGCAAGGAGTTCGACCGGGCAGACCTCGCCATGGCCGAGTCCGTCGCCGGGCAGGCCGCCCTCGCCCTGGAGCTGGCCAGCGCACGGCACGCCGAGGACGTCGCGTCGCTGCTGGACGAGCGGGCCCGCATCGGCCGCGACCTCCACGACCTCGCCATCCAGCAGCTCTTCGCCACCGGCATGCAGCTGGCCTCGGCCCAGGCCACCCTGACCGAGCGCGGCCACGACGAGCTGGCGCAGCTGGTCGAGGACTCGTTGAGCAGCGTCGACGAGTCGGTCAAGCAGATCCGCGCCATCGTGCACTCCCTCCGCGAGCCGGACGCCGCCGTCGTGCTGGTCGAGCGGCTACGCCGAGAGGCCTCCCTCGCCCGCACCGCGCTGGGCTACGCCCCCTCCCTCATCATCGACGTCGACGGCACGGTCATCACCGACGACGCCGAGCAGGCCTCGCTCACCACGCTCGTCGACGACCGGGTCGGCTCGGACATCGCAGACGACGTCGTCGCCGTCGTCCGCGAGGGCCTGTCCAACGCGGCCCGGCACGCCAAGGCCTCCTCCGTGCAGGTGCGGGTGAGCGTGCTCGGGTACGGGTTCACCGGTCGGGTGATCGTCGACGTCACCGACGACGGCGTGGGCGTGAACCCGGCGGTCTCGCGCCGATCCGGCCTGGGGAACCTGGCGGCCCGAGCCCGCCGGCACGGCGGAACGTTCTCGATGGGAGCGCCCGAGTCCGGCTCCGGGTCGCTGCTGAGCTGGCAGGTCCCGCTCACCTGAGGTGACCGCACCGGAAGAGGCGCTCGGGCGCTGATCCTGGCGCTCGCCGTCGTGCCGGCCCCTCGGCCACCTGCCCCGGGGGCAGCCACAGACCGGCCACGACACGTCCGGGTCGTCCGCCGTGGGCGATATGACCTCGCCCATACGCACGCCGGCCACGTAGCGTTTCCTCCCGTACCCCAACTGCCCCCGGCCGTCGCGCCGATCGGCTCGCGGACGACCACGACCGCTGCAACGACGAGCACCTGGAGAGAATCGTGACTGCTGAGCTGGCCATCGAGGCCACCGGCCTGGTCAAGCACTTCGGCGAGACCAAGGCGGTCGACGGCGTCGACCTGGCCGTTCCCGCCGGAACCGTGTACGGAGTTCTCGGCCCCAACGGCGCCGGCAAGACGACTGTGGTGCGCATGCTCGCCACGCTGCTTCGCCCCGACGCGGGCAGCGCGCGCGTGCTCGGGCACGACATCCTCACCGAGGCCGACGCCGTGCGGACGAACGTGGGCCTGACGGGGCAGTACGCCTCGGTCGACGAGGACCTCACCGGCACCGAGAACCTCACCGTGCTCGCGCGGCTGTACGGCTTCTCAGGGGCCGCCGCGCGGAAGCGGGCCGAGGACCTGCTCGCGGCATTCGACCTGAGCGAGGCCGCCGGGAAACAGGTCAAGAGCTACTCCGGCGGCATGCGACGACGTATCGACCTGGCCGCGTCTCTCGTGATGAGCCCGAAGGTGCTCTTTCTCGACGAGCCGACGACGGGGCTCGACCCACGCAGCCGCAACCAGGTGTGGGACATCGTCCGGCTGCTCGTGCGGGAGGGTGCGAGCGTGCTGCTGACGACCCAGTACCTGGACGAGGCGGACCAGCTCGCCGACCGCATCGCCGTGATCGACCACGGCAAGGTCATCGCCGAGGGCACCGCCTCCCAGCTCAAGGCCTCGGTCGGCTCGGGTGCCGTGAACCTGCGCGTGGCCGATCCGGCCCAGCGCGAGGAAGCCGCCCGGATCGTCGGCGAGGTCCTCGGCGGCTCGGTCACCCTCGGAGCCGAGTCGACCTCGTTGGACGCGCAGGTGCCGGAGGCGAACGAGCAGTCGGTCGCCCAGGTGCTGCCGGCCCTGCACGCCGCCGGCATCGCGGTGCCGGAGTTCAGCCTCGGCCAGCCCAGCCTGGACGAGGTATTCCTCGCTCTCACCGGGAAGGTGCCGGAGCCGGAGGAGACGACAGCGGGGCACGCCGAGCCGGCATACGCGACGGAGGAAGCACGATGAGGACCCTCGACATCGGCGAGAACACGGCGCTGCGCGAAGCGATCGCCGTCCCGGTCCGGCCGGAGCGCTCGTCACCGCTGAGCTCGACACTGACGTTCACCCACCGGGCGCTGCTGAAGATCAAGCACGTCCCCGAGCAGCTCATGGACGTCACGCTCAGCCCGATCATCTTCACCCTGATGTTCACGTACCTCTTCGGTGGGGCGATCGCGGGCGACACCCGCACCTACCTGCAGTTCCTGCTCCCGGGCATCCTGGTGCAGACGGTGCTGATCATCACGGTATACACCGGTTTCACCATCAACACGGACATCTCCAAGGGCGTCTTCGACCGGTTCCGGTCGCTGCCGATCTGGCGGCCCGCGCCGATCGTCGGGGCGCTCATCGGGGACTCGGTGCGCTACACCATCGCCTCGGCCATCACCCTGGGCCTGGGTCTCGCGCTCGGCTTCCGGCCCGAGGGCGGCGTGGTCGGCGTGATCGCGGCGGTGGCGCTGCTGCTGGTCTTCGCGTTCTCGCTGAGCTGGATCTTCATCATCCTCGGCCTGCTCATGCGCACGCCCAACGCGGTGATGGGCGTCTCGATGCTGGTGCTGATGCCGCTGACGTTCGCGTCCAACATCTTCGTCTCCCCCGAGACCATGCCGTCGGTACTGCGCGGTTGGGTCGAGATCAACCCGGTCTCGCACCTCGTGACAGCGGTACGGGGGCTGATGGGTGGCACGGCCTCGTTCGGCGACGTGGTCTGGGCGCTGGTCGTCTCGGCCGTGCTGACCGCGATCCTCGCGCCGATCGCCATGCGCATCTACCGCAACCGCAACTGAGGCACGGCCTTCGTCCGCGGTCCTCGGATCGGCTCAACCTGCGTGGCGGACCGACCAGCGGGTCAGTCGACTTCGCCGAAGGCCCGGGTGCCCAGGCCGGCACACACAGCGGAGGCCAGCGGGTGGCGGGCACGCAAGTCGGGCCGAGGCGTGCCGGATCAGGCGGCGCCTGCCGAGGCGTGCCGAGTCTGGGCAGCAGCTGGCGGTGCTCCGGTCAGGCGCGCCAGCCGGCGGCGCGCTGGCCGGCGACCCACGCCGCGACCTGTGTGCGCCGCTGCAGGCCCATCTTGCTCAGCAGCGACGTGATGTGGTTCTTCACGGTCTTCTCGGCGACCCCCAGACGCTCGCCGATCTCCCGGTTGGAGAGCCCGTCGCCGATGAGCTCGAGGACGCGGCGCTCGGACGGTGTGAGGTCCGCCGTCGGGTCCTCGTGGTCGGCGCGGCGACGGGTGACGGTCCGCTCGTCGAGCAGGGTGCGCCCGGCAGCCACGGCCTTGACGACGTCGGCGATCTCCGCGCCGCGCACCGTCTTGAGCAGGTACGCCTTTGCGCCGGCGTTCAGCGCCTGGGCGAGCGCATCGTCGTCGTCGAAGGACGTCAGCACGATCGGACGGGCGTCCGGCACCTTGTCACGCAGCGTCGCGATGATGTCGATACCCGTGCCGTCCGGGAGCTGGAGGTCCACGAGGAGCACCTCTGGACGCACGAGCTCGGCGCGCCGCACGGCTTCTGCGACCGAGCCGGCCTCGGCGACCACGGTCAGGCCGTCGGCCCGGTCGACGATCTCGGCGATGCCTCGCCGGACGACCTCGTGGTCGTCGATGATCATGACGCGAATGTCGCGCTGGTGCTGCGTTTCGTCGGTGTTCGGCACGGTCCTGAGACTACCCAAGATCGGGTGCCGTCCCGGTCTTCAGGCCGGTGACGGGGATCCTGCGGCGTGTCTGGCCCGGACGATTCGGACCTTCTGGACGCGTGCCAGCGGCTCAGGCGCGTACCGGCGGACGGCGCTGGCACCGCGGGCAGGAGAAGGAGCTGCGGTTCATGAACTCCTCGCGCCGCAGCGTCGCTCCGCAGCGCGGGCAGGGTCGACCGACCCGTCCGTATACCGCGAGCGAGCGGGCGAAGTAGCCGGCGGCGCCGTCGACATCGACGTAGAGGGCGTCGAAGGAGGTCCCGCCCGCCGCGAGCGCCTCGGTCATCACCTCGGTCGCGGCGTCGAACAGGTCCCGCAGCTGAGCCGGGCGCAGGAGATCCGTGCGCCGGGTGCCGTGCAGGCGGGCGCGCCACAGTGCCTCGTCGGCGTAGATGTTCCCGACGCCCGAGACCAGCGACTGGTCGAGCAGTGCCCGCTTGACCTCCGTGCGCCGAGCCCGCGTGCGACGGACCAGGTCCGCGCGGTCGAGCGCCGGGTCGAGCAGGTCGCGGGCGATGTGGGCGACCGGCTCGGGCAGCACCGCCGCGTCGCTGCCGTAACCTCCCGGGGCACCGTCGCCGGTCGGGACGGTGTCGACCGCCATCAGGTGACCGAACGTGCGCTGGTCGACGAACCAGAGCTCTCCGCCGTCGGTGAACGCGAGCCGCACACGCAGGTGCGCGGTGGTGGCCGGCACGTCGCGCACGAGGGTCGGGGGCAGCGTTGCCGTCAGGTCGAGATGCCGCTCCCCCGCCGGGGCCAGATGCTCTCCGACGGCGACTGTCTCGCTCTCGGCCCGCCGTGCTCCCTCAGGTTCCTGGACGAGCATCTGCCCGCTCATTCCCAGGTGGGCGAGGAGCGCCTCCGACGGCGGAGTCTGCGAGCGCCCGTCGTCGTCCTCGCCGACGGTCAGCCAGAGGTACTTGCCCCGCCGGACGGCAGCGGTGAAGGTGCGGCCGCGCAGCCGGGCGGCGAGCTCAGCAGCACCGCCCGGTTGCCGCCGCGTCGCTCGCGGGTGCCTGACCTCGACCTCGGCCACGGTCCGGCCGAGCACGCGACGGGCCAGCCCGGCGCGGACCGTCTCGACCTCGGGTAGCTCGGGCACGGCTCAGGCGCCGCCGGCTTCCGTGCCGCTCGGGCGGTCCGGGCCCGGTGCGGCGTCCGGGACGTCCGCTGTCGCCAGCTCGCCGGACACCGACCGGGCGGCGGCCGCCCCGACGTCGTCGATGCCCTGTGCCGCCAGCCGCTCGTAGGTGTCCTCGGCGGCGTTCTGCTCCGCGACCTTCTTCGAGCTGCCGACGCCGCGACCGTGCTCGACGCCGTCGAGGACGACGGCCGCCTCGAACGTGCGGGCGTGGTCGGGACCGGACCCGGTGACCACGTACGTGGGGCTGCCGAGGCCACGAGCCGCCGAGAGCTCCTGCAAGGACGTCTTCCAGTCCAGCGCCGCGCCCAGGCGGGCCGCCTGGGTCAGCAGCTGGCCGACCAGCCGCTCGACCACGGCCCGGGTGCGCTCGAGTCCGTGGCACAGGTAGATGGCGCCGATGAGTGCCTCGACGGTGTCGGAGAGGATCGAGTCCTTCTCCCGTCCGCCGGTGACGAGCTCACCGCGCCCGAGCAGGATGTAGGCGCCCAGGCCCAGCTCGCGCGCCACCTGCGCAAGCGCCTTCTGGCTCACCGTCGCGGCCCGCATCCGGGCGAGGTCGCCCTCGGGGACGCCCGGGTGTCCGCGGTAGAGGTGCTCGGTGACGATGATGCCGAGCACCGAGTCGCCGAGGAACTCCAGGCGCTCGTTGGTGGGGATGCCGCCGGCCTCGTGGGCGAACGACCGGTGCGTGAGTGCCAGCACCAGGAGCTCGGCGTCGACGGTGGTGCCCAGCGCCTCGGTGAGGGTCTCGACGTCGGTGCGGGCCGCCACCTCGGGCTCGAAGTCGGCGCGCGAGCGTTTCCGGCCGCTCATCGAGGAATCACCGATCGGCCGCGCTGCCGGGGCCGTTGCCGGTCCGGTCGCGGGTCTCGGGTGCACGGTCGTCGGCCTCGTCGTCCGCCTCGACCTCGGCGAGGAGCGAGCCGAGGGCGGACCAGCGCGGGTCCAGCTCCTCGTGGTGGTGGTCCGGACCGGCGTCGGCGAGGCGGACGCCGCACCGGTCGCACAGTCCCGGGCAGTCCGGGGTGCACAGCGGCTGGAACGGCAGGGCCAGCACGACGGCGTCACGCAGCGTCGGCTCGAGGTCCAGCTGCTCCCCCTCGAGCGTGGGCAGCTCCTCGGCCTCCTCGTCGCCCTCCTCGACCAGCGACTGCCGGGTCCCGGGGTAGTAGAAGAGCTCGGAGAGGGGCACCACCATCTCGTCGTCGATCTCGCGGAGACAACGGGCGCACTCCCCGTGGACCTGGGCACTCGCCTGACCGGTCACGAGCACACCGTCCATCACGGCCTCCAGGCGCACCTCGAGCGCGACGTCCGAGCCCTCCGGCACGTTGATGACCTCGGTGCCCAGGTGGGCGGGCGCGGGAACGGTGCGCTCCAGGGTGCGCATCGCCCCGGGGCGGCGGCCGAGCTCGTGGGTGCTCACCACGAGTGGCGATCGGGCGTCCATGACACTCCTTGCAGCAGCCGCGCGGCGCGCGGTCGGACGGATGGTGCGGCCCGGACGGGGGACCGGGGCGATGCGTACGGACGTGCGGACCAGCGATTGATGCTACCCATGCGACGGCCTCGGCGCGCCAGCGATAATGTCAGTACTGGCGCGCACAGGTTCGGCACCCGTTCGGCACGATGGCCCGGTGCAGACGGATCGACGACCGAGCTGGCGCGGCCGGGAGATCGCGTGGGGATCTGCCGGGGCGGGCCGGCGGTCGTCCTGTGCCACGGGACTCCGTGGTCGTCGACGCTCTGTGCGCCGACGACCCGCCGAGACAACCGGGCGTGGGCACGGCCGGTCGGATGTCGCAGCATCGGCGGACGACGCCGCCCTCGAACGCCCGTCCCGCGTGGCGCTACTGCAGCCGGTGCGCAGGGGCAGCGGGCTGGTCCCGGCCGGTGAGCCGGCGCCGCGGGGTGTCTCAGCCCTCGTCGTCGGCGGAGTCCCGCCCGGACCGCGCGGACAGCGCCTCGCGTCCGGCACGCACCTGCGTGGTGATGGCACCGAGGTCGATCTCGAACTGGGCGAGCTGGCGGTCGCAGTAGTCGTTGGCGTCCGCCGCGAGCTTGGCCGCCTTGGCCTCGGCGGCGGCGACGATCTGCTCCGCGCGCTCGTTGGCCAGCGTCACGACTGTCTCGCTCGCGACCAGCTCCTCGGCGCGGGCGCGCGCGTCCTCGACGACTTTGTCGGCCCGGTGGCGGGCACGCTCGAGCATGGCGTCGGCGTCCGCGACGATGTCGTCGGCCGTCTGGATCTCCTCCGGGACCACGGCGCGCGCGGCGTCGAGCAGGTCGAGGGCCTCCGCCCGGTTGACCAGCACGGAGGCGGACATGGGCATGGCCCGTGCCGCGGTGACGATGGAGGTCAGCTCGTCCAGGATCGAGATCAGCGAGTCTCCGTCGTGCGCGTGCTGCTGGTCGGGCTGGGTTGCGGTGGTCATCGGTCTTCTCCTGCGGGGCTCGGGACGGTCGACGCGCGGAGCGCGTCGGCGACGGCGGAGGGGACGAGGTCGTCGACGGGTCCGCCGTGGCGGGCGACGTCCTTGACCAGGGAGGAGGCCACGTGGGCCAGGGTCGGGTCGCCCATCACGAAGACGGTCTCGATCCCGCTGAGGTGACGGTTCATCAAGGCCATGGCGTGCTCGGAGTCGAAGTCGGCGGCGCCGCGCAGGCCCTTGACGATGGCGGCTGCACCGACCTCGGCGCAGTACGTCGCCAGGAGCCCGGGAACCAGGTCCACCCGGACGCCGTCGATCCCGGTGAGGGCGGCGCGGGCGAGACCGACGCGCTCCTCGGCGTCGAAGCGGTACTTCTTGGCGGGGTTGTGGGCCACCGCGACGACCACCTCGTCGAACATCGACCGCGCGCGGCGCACAACGTCCACGTGCCCCAGGGTGATGGGGTCGAAGGATCCTGGGCAGACCGCCAGACTCATCGGCGCTCCCTCGGTGCATGGCCCATGGCTGTCACGGTAGCCGCCGGAGCCCCGCAGATGGCGTTACGACACCGTCGGCTCGGCGAACCACACGACCGTGTCGCCGTAGCCGCGCCGGTCCACGGCCGCCAGCCCCTCCGGCCACGTGGGTTCCGGCGTGCGCCTCGACCGCTCGACGACGACGACGGCGGCCCGGTCGAGCCAGGGCGCGGGGCCGGGCACGGCCGGCTCGGCAGCGTCCTCGCTCCCCCGGGCGGCCAGCAGCGCCAGGACGGCGGCGAGGCCTTCCTCGGCGACGTCGTACGGAGGGTCGAGCAGCACGAGGTGCGCCGGGGCTGCGTGCCGGCCGGGTGCACCGGCGAGGTAGGTCTCGACCCGCGCGGTCACCACGTCGACGCCGCCGAGCCCGAGACTCGCGGCGTTGCGCCGGCACAGCGCCGCCGCGGCCTTCGCCTGCTCGACGAGGGTCACGTGCTCGGCACCGCGGGAGGCCGCCTCGAGACCGAGCGCCCCGGAGCCCGCGTAGAGGTCGAGCACCCGCGCACCGTCGATGACGTCGAGGTGCTCGAGGCGTGAGAAGAGTGCTTCACGCACCCGTTCCGACGTGGGGCGCGTGCCGGTGCGCGGCACCTGGAGGGTGCGTCCCCCGGCGGTGCCGGCCACGATCCTGGTCACCGGAAGAGCCTACGCACACGGTGCGGGCACCGTAGTGGTGCCCGCACCGGACATGGCGTGACGGACCGCTACGCGGCGACGCCCACGTCGTTCGAGCCGCGGCGACCGGGCAGCTCGCCGATGACGGCCTCCTGGGCCACGACCTGGTCGGCCTCGATCCGCACGCCGCTGCCGATCCGGGCGTGGGCGCCGACCTTCGCGCGGGGTCCCAGGGACGCGCCACGGCCGAGCACGGCCCCGCGGCCGAGGTGTGCGCCGCTACCGACGGTCGCACCCGTCCCGACCAGGGCGTGCCGGTCGACCCAGCCGCCGGCCTCGATGCGGGCCCCACCGTGCACGACGGCGCCCGGGTCGACGTAGGCGGACGCGTCCACGTAGGCCGTGGGGTCCACCTGAGCGGTCGTCTCGACCAGACCGTTGCCGTTCGGGTGCCGGTGGTAGCGCACGACGTCCCCGTGGTCGTCGTCCTCGAACTCGATGTACTTCCTGCGCGTCTGGCGCATGGGTGTCCCCCTCTCCTGGTGCGAATCCGAATCGCACGAACATCTGTATCAACGCGTGAGGCGTTTGCCGTGTTCCAGGCTGACACAGGCATTCGCGGAGCCGGCCGTGAGATTGGTCGCAGCCCGTGATCGCTCGCGCCGAGCGGCCAGGAGCCGTTGGCGGCGCCGAGCGCCGGGGACGTACGGTGACGACGGCGCAGCACGCCCGGTGCAGGGCGCCATCTTCCGGAGGTAGTCATGACCGTCCCCGTGTCCGTCCTCGATCTCGCCACCGTCCGCGACGGTGACGTGCGGGAGTCCTTCGACGCCTCCGTGGCGCTCGCCCAGGACGCCGAGCGGTGGGGGTACCGGCGCTACTGGTTCGCCGAGCACCACAACATGCCGACGATCGCCTCCTCGGCCACGGCCGTCCTCATCGGCCACATCGCCGGCCACACCTCCACCATCCGGGTCGGCGCCGGCGGGATCATGCTGCCCAACCACTCCCCGCTCGTGATCGCGGAGCAGTTCGGCACCCTGGAGACGCTCTACCCGGGACGCATCGACCTCGGGCTCGGCCGCGCGCCCGGCGGGGACATGCACATGCTCCAGGCGCTGCGCCGCCACCCGAGCGACTCCGAGCGCTTCCCGCAGGACGTCGTCGAGCTGCAGGCGCTCCTCGGCCCCGCGGACCCGGACCACGTGGTGCGCGCCACGCCGGGCACGGGCACCCAGGTACCGCTGATCATCCTTGGCTCGTCGCTCTTCGGCGCGAAGCTCGCCGCCGCGCTCGGGCTGCCGTACTCCTTCGCCTCGCACTTCGCCCCCAACGCGCTGGTCGACGCCGTCCGGGCGTACCGCACCGAGTACCAGCCGTCCGAGCGGCACCCGGAGCCGCATGTCATCGCGGCCATGAACGTCTTCGCCGCCGACACCGACGCCGCGGCCCACGAGCTCTACACCGCCGCCCTGCGTGCCAACGCCGGCCGGCTGACCCGTCGCGGTCTGCCGCTGCCGGACCGGGACGCCGACGCGATCCTCGCCTCTCCCGCCGGGGACCAGATCCGCAACATGACCCGCTACTCCGCCGTCGGGTCGCCCGCGACGCTGCGCGAGCAGGTGGAGAAGTTCGTCGCGCACGCCGACGCGGACGAGGTCATCGTGGCGTCGAGCACCCCGAGCGCCGACACGCGCCACCGTTCCTACGAGCTGCTCGCCGAGGCGCTCGAGCTGGCCGGCTGAGACCCGGCAGGCCCGTCCCCGGCACGTCGGGACCTGGTCGACCCGGCCCTGGGCGCAGGTGACTCCGGCCGCGCGACGATCACGAGCGAGACAGCGGTCAGCGCGGCCTGGACCCCGAGCAGCACGGGCGTCACCGTGCCGAGGACGACGGCGATCACCAGCGGGAGGGTCCCCAGCGCCACGACGTCGGGCCCCTTGCGGAACACCGTGCCCATGCCGGGCGGGATCGCGCCCATGGGGGTGTGCACGAGCGGCCCCGAGAAGTCGGGCAGCGGCCGGTATGCGGCCCGCACGGCCGCGGCCGCCCACACCGGAGCCGTCAGCGCACCGAGGGCCAGCCACCCGCCGACCTCACCGGAGCGCCAGCCGACGACGGCGAAGACCCCCAGCGACCACACGACGAGCACGGCGGTCGGGGCCACCAGGCGCAGCCGCCGGACCTGCCGCTGACCGAGCGGCAGCAACGCATCGAGGACCGGTGCGACGTGGGCGCGCCGGGCGCCGTCGGCCGTGGCGAGCGCAGCGACGTAGGCGCCGACCACCAGCAGCACCACGGTCACCACCGGGACCGGCTGCGGCACCGTCAGCGCGAGCGCGGGCAGGCACCCGGCCGCGAGCAACTGGACGAGGTGGCGGCGGCTGCGTGCCAGGAGCATCGCGTCGGCGGCGACGAGCGCGACGTGGGGAGCCCAGCGGCGCGGCACCCGGCCGAGCCACCGGAGGTCGGACGAGCGCGGACGCGCGGCCCGCTGGGTGGCCTCGGTCAGGGCGCGCCCGAGTGCGCGGGTGTCCAGCGAGAGCACCGCCCCGAGCGCCTCTCCGGCGACGGCGCCGCGCTCACGCAGGCTGGTGCCGTGCAGCCGGCCGAGCCCGCGGTCGAGCACGACGGCGAGCAGCGAGGCGAGCAGCACGGCCACCACCGCGGCCGGCAGCACGGTTGTCGGCAGCGCCGGGGCCGCCGGCGCGGCGGCCGCGAGGACGATCCCGAGCACGGGTACGGCGGCGACGGCGACGTCTGCCCCGATCCGCACGCGACGGTGCCACCGCAGAGAGGCCTGGCTGAGTCCCGCGATGACGACGCCGGCAGCCGCGAGCGCGGCGCCGAGAACCACCGCGGCGACCGTCTCCCCCGCCCGCGTACCAGGCTCAAGGACGAGCACCACACCCGCGGCGACGGCGCCGCCGGGCACCGTGGCGAGCGCCGGCCACCGTACGGCGACCGGCCGCAGCAGGGTGCACCGGTCGGTCGGCAACGTCAGCCACCACCGTGCCTCCGGCGGTGCCAGCGCGACCGGTCCGATCCGCGCCGCCAGGGCGACGACGCCCGCCAGGACCGCGACGCCGGCGAGCACGGCCAACCAGCCAGGTGCGAGCACGAACCCGCCCCCGACCGCCGGCGCCTCGGCCAGGCCGGCGCCGAGCGACGCCGTCACCGACAGCACCATCGCGGTGTACATCGCGACGATCATGGCCGCGATGTAGACGTCGGACAGCACCTCGCCGAGGCCGGCACGCGACCGCAGGTTGGTGCGGCGGCGGGTCCACCGGCGCACGGCGCGCCCGGTGGGCAGCGGGCTCACAGGGCGTCGATGGCGGCCGCCCCGGCCGCCGGGTCCAGCGGTTGCACCTGGTCCTCGCCGATGAGCAGCACCGCGGTGGCTGCACCGGCGACGACGGCGGGATCGTGCGTTGCCAGCAGGACGGCGCCGCCGGCCTCCCGCTCCTCCACGAGCCGCTCGGTCAGGTGGTTGCGCATGCCGGCGTCGAGGCGCTGCTCCGGCTCGTCGAGCACGAGCAGCGACCGGGGCCTGGCCAGTGCGGCCGCGAGCAGCAGCCGCCGACGCTGCCCCGACGACAGCGCGGAGGGCAGTGCGTCGGCACGGGAGACGAGGCCGAACTCCTCGACCAGCTCCTCGACCACCTCGCCCGGGGCGGGCACGCCGTGGCCGTAGCAGGTGAGCAGAAGATGCTCACGCACGGTCAGGGCCGGGAAGAACGCGTCGTCACCGAGGTCCTGCGCGACGGTGGAGCGCACCTGGGCCGAGCGCTCGTCGGGCGGGGCGCCGAGCAGCTCCAGCCGTCCGCCGAGCGGCTCGAGCTGCCCGACGACGGTGCGCAGCAGGGTGGACTTGCCGGTGCCGTTGGCGCCGATCACGGCGAGAACCTCGCCGGCGTGCACGGTCAGGTCGACCGGTGCGCACACGGGCAGGTCGTACCCGACCCGGAGCTCCCGGGCGCGCACGAGCGCGTCGGTGTCGGGCGTCGGTCGGGTCCCGGGACGGGCGGGTACGGGCATCGGTTGTGACCCTATGCCGGTTCGGGCGCAGCGCCGCCGGTTCGGGCGCAGCGCCGCCGGTTCGTGCGCGGCACGTCGGCTCGTCCGGGCGACCCTGGCTCGTCCGGGTAGGCCGGTCCATCGGGGCACGGCGGCGTCCGGGCACACCGGCTCATCCCGGCACACCAGCGCATCCCGGCACACCGGCCCGTCCGCGGCATGCCGGTTCGTCCGTAGTACGCCGACACTCGCACGTCTCACGATACGGACGCGATTTCGGTCCGCGAAGTCGACGGATGCGCACCACGACCTTCCGCTGACCTGGCACCGATAACTGTCGGCGGGACCCCCGGGAGGCGGAGCGTCCGTGGGCGCGGGAAACGGTAGAAGCGGTTTCGGACGACGTCGGATCTCGTTATGGTGGCGTGCCGTATGCCGGTCACAACGGAAATACCCCGAGCCCACCCGATCAACGACGTTCGTATTCAGCGTCCTTCCACCGCCGACGGCGGGGAGATGTGGCGGATCGCCTGGCGATCCACCTCTTTGGACCTGAATTCTTCGTACGCCTACCTGCTGTACTGCCGGGATTTCCCGGACACCTGCCGGCTGGCCTACGCCAACGGCGAGCCCGCCGGATTCCTCCTGGGCTACCGCCGTCCGGAGAACCCCGAGACCCTCTTCGTCTGGCAGGTCGCCGTGGACGAGAGCGCACGCGGCAGGCAGCTCGCCAGCCGCATGCTCGACGACCTCGTGCAGGACCTGGCCGCCTCCGACGTGCCGGTCCGCCACGTCGAGACGACCATCACCGAGGACAACACCGCCTCCCAGCAGCTCTTCCGCAGCTTCGCGCGGCGCTGGGGCGACGCCGACGTCGAGACCGCCGAGCTGTTCAGCGCGGCCCACTTCCCCGACGACCACGCCGGCGAAGTCCTCTACTCGATCGGTCCGATCGACCTCCCGTCCCCAAACTGACACCCGCACGCCGAGAGCGTGCACCCACGCCCGCAGGGCAGGTCCTTGGCGCGCCCTGCGGGCGTCCCCGCTGCGCCACCCCGCCGCACCCCGGCGGGGAAGATCCATGTGAAGGGAAATCCCCAGATGACCACGCTGACCGATCTCGAGTCAGAGGTCCGTAGCTATTCCCGCTCCTGGCCCACGGTGTTCGACCGTGCGGTCGGCTCCACGATGTACGACCACGACGGCAAGGCCTATCTCGACTTCTTCGCCGGTGCCGGCGCCCTCAACTACGGCCACAACAACGCGGTCCTGAAGAATGTGCTTCTCGACTACCTCCGCGACGACCGCGTGGTGCACTCGCTGGACATGTTCACCACGGCGCGCGAGGAGTTCCTGAGGACCTTCTCCTCGCACATCCTCCAGCCGCGCGACCTCGACTACAAGGTCGTGTTCCCGGGGCCGGGCGGGGCCAACGCCGTCGAGGCCGCGCTGAAGCTCGCCCGGAAGGTCACCGGCCGCGAGTCGGTCGTCAACTTCACCAACGCCTTCCACGGCATGACCCTCGGCGCGCTGTCGGTGACCGGCAACGCCATGAAGCGCGGTGGCGCGGGCATCCCCCTCGTGCACGCCACCCCGATGCCCTACGACGACTACTTCGACGGCGACGTCCCGGACTTCCTCTACCTCGAGCGCCTGCTCGAGGACGCCGGCGGCGGCCTGAACGAGCCCGCAGCGGTGATCGTGGAGTCCGTCCAGGGCGAGGGCGGGATCAACACCGCCCGGGCCGAGTGGCTGCGTGGCCTGTCCGCGCTGTGCAAGAAGCACGGCATCCTGCTGATCCTCGACGACATCCAGATGGGCTGCGGCCGTACCGGGGGCTTCTTCAGCTTCGAGGAGGCCGGCATCGTCCCGGACATCGTCTGCCTGTCCAAGTCGATCAGCGGCTACGGCCTGCCGATGGCGCTGACGCTCGTGAAGCCCGAGCTCGACATCTGGGAGCCCGGCGAGCACAACGGCACCTTCCGCGGGTTCAACCCGGCGTTCGTGACGGCGACCGAGGCGATCCGCACCTACTGGTCCGACGACGCCCTCGAGCGCTCGACCGTCACCAAGGGCCTTGCCATCGAGGCCCGGTTCAACGCGCTGGTGGCGCGCTACCCCGAGCACCACCTGGTCGCCAAGGGACGCGGCCTCGCCCGTGGACTCGAGATGCCCTCGGGTGAGATCGCCGGGCAGGTCACCGCCGAGGCCTTCGAGCGTGGGCTGCTGGTCGAGACCTCGGGTCCCGACGACGAGGTGATCAAGCTGCTGCCCGCGCTGACGATCACCGACTCCGAGCTCGACCGCGGTCTGTCGATCATCGAGAAGGCCGTCGCCGCCGTCCTGACCCGTTCCTGACCCGGCACGGACACGGCACGGCGCGGCACCGGTCCGCGCCTCCGTAGCCCGGAGCCTGCACCCCGCCCCACCCCTACACCCACACCCCCGACGAGGAGACACCCACCACATGATCGTGCGCAGCATCGACGAGATCACCGACACCGATGCGGACATCAAGACCGAGAACTGGCGCTCCAAGCGGATCGTCCTGGCCAAGGAGGGCGTGGGCTTCTCGGTCCACGAGACCACCCTCTACGCCGGCACCGTGAACGAGTTCTGGTACGCCAACCACATCGAGGCGGTGTTCGTCGTGGAGGGCGAGGGAACCATCACCGACGTCGCCACCGGCGAGGTGCACGAGCTCGCGCCGGGCTCGCTCTACCTGCTCGACAAGCATGACAAGCACGAGGTGCGTCCCCGCACCCAGATGCGCACCGTGTGCGTCTTCAACCCGCCGGTGACCGGCCGTGAGGTGCACGACGAGAACGGCGTGTACCCCCTCATCACCGAGGCCTCCTGACCCGCCCCTGCCCGGGCCGCCCCTCCGGCGGCCCGGGCATCGCCGTACCCGGGCACCGCAGACCCGACAGCACCTCGGCGGCCCAGCAGATGCCGATGCCGATGCCGATGCGGATGCGGATGCCGATGCGGATGCCGATGGATCCTCTCCGGTCCAGAGACGACGACCCCCGGCCGTGGGCGACCGCGGCCGTGACGCGACCGCAAGCCGCAAGCCGCAAGGCCACCGCAGGCCGCAAAGCCACCGCAGGCCGCTAGGCGACCCCCGGCCACGAGTCAACCCCGGCCGCGAGGGACTGCCGCCGTGGGGCGACCGCCGGCCACGGGACGCTGCCGCTGCGGAGCACAGACCGACCGATGAACGACTAGCAGAAGGAGAACAGTGACGACCACCGATCAAGCACAGCGACGGCAGGACCTGTACCCCACCCGCGAGGCCGCCGCAGGTGGCCCGACGGCGCGCGAGCACCCCACCGTGTGGGGGGCGCCGTCCGACGGCCCGTTCGGCGCCGAGGAACTCGCGGCGCACGAGCTGCGCGGCTTCACCATCCTGGAGGACTTCGTCTCGGACGAGGAGGTCGCAACCTTCAGCGACGAGCTCACCCGGCTCGCCGGTGACGAGACCCTCCGCGCCGACGAACGCGTCGTGACCGAGGCCGCGTCCGGCGAGGTGCGCTCGATCTTCGAGGTCCAGCGCTTCTCCGCGGTCATCGACGCGCTCACCCGCGACCCGAGGGTCTTGGGCCGCGCCCGCCAGCTCCTCGGCTCGGACGTCTACCTGCACCAGACGCGGGTGAACTACATGCCGGGCTTCAAGGGCACCGGCTTCTACTGGCACTCGGACTTCGAGACCTGGCACGCCGAGGACGGTATGGCGCTCCCGCGGGCAGTGAGCTGCTCGATCGCCCTGACGGAGAACTACCCGTTCAACGGCGGCCTGATGGTCATGCCGGGCTCGCACCGCACGTTCGTGCCGGGTATCGGGGCGACGCCGGAGGACAACTACCGGTCCTCGCTCAAGGCGCAGGAGATCGGCGTGCCCACGGAGGAAGCCGTCACCGGGCTCGCACACACCCACGGCATCGACCAGTTCACCGGCCCGGCCGGCTCGGCTCTGTGGTTCGACTCGAACATCATGCACGGCTCCGGGAACAACATCACGCCGTTCCCGCGCTCGAACATCTTCCTGGTGTTCAACAGCGTCGAGAACGCTCTCGATGAGCCCTACGGTGCGGCAGCGCCGCGCCCCGGCTACATCGCCAACCGGGACACCACCCCGCTGGCCTGAGAGCCGGGCGTCCGGCACCGCCGACTGGCACGAACCGGTCGCCGACCGTGACACCAGACGGCGCAGAACGTGTCATTCGGCGACGCGAGTCCACCGAGTGACACCTCCTGGTCGTCGGATCAGGCGCCAGACGGCGCAGAACGTGTCGCTCGGCGCGCGGCACCACCGAGTGGCACCTTCTGGTCGTCGAATCTGGCGTGGGACGGTGCAGAACGTGTCGCTCGGCGCGCGTGGCGCCGAGCGGTACGAACCGGTCGCTCCGCTGGTACGACGAGGCCCGGGTGCGCGTCGCGCACACCCGGGCCTTGTCGTGTGTCGGGCCCGGCCAGGCCCGCTGTTGCGTGGCGCGCCCGGCCAGATCCGCCGTTGCGTGGCACGCCCGGCCAGATCCGCCGTTGTGTGTCACGCCCGGTCAGGTCCGCCGTTGACCGTCGCGCCCCGGTCAGGCCCGCCGTTGTGTGTCACGCCCGGTCAGGTCCGCCGTTGACCGTCGCGCCCCGGTCAGGCCCGCCGTTGTGTCGCGCCCGGTCAGGTGCGCTCGAGGTAGGCGGCGGCGTCCTCGTCGATCGACTCGGCGACCATCTGGGCGAGCCCCGGCTCGGTGGTCAGCTCCGGGTCGCGCGCCACTAGGTCGCGGGCCGCGCTGCGTGCGGCCTCGATGATCGGTGCGTCAGTGAGGACCCGCAGCAGTCGCAGGGAGCTGGAGCGTCCGGACTGCGACGCCCCGAGGACGTCACCCTCACGGCGCAGCCTCAGGTCTGTCTCGGCCAGCTCGAAGCCGTCGGTCGTGGCGGCGAACGCCAGGAGACGCTCGCCCGTCGGCGTCGCCGGGTCGGCGGCCGTGACCGCGAGGCAGAGGCCCGGCCTCGTGCCCCGGCCGATCCGACCGCGCAGCTGGTGCAGCTGGGAGAGGCCGAACCGGTCTGCGTCGAGGATGACCATGACGGTCGCCTCGGGGACGTCGACACCGACCTCGATCACGGTGGTCGACACCAGCACCGGAGTGCGGCCGGACGCGAAATCCGCCATGGCTGCGTCCTTGGCCTCCGTGGGCAGCTGACCGTGCATCTGGCCGATCGCGACTCCGTCGAGCGCGGGGGTCTCACGCAGCAGGGCGCTCACCTCCTCGACGGAGGCCAACGGCCGCCGAGGTGCGCGCTCGTCCTCGAGGCCGAACAGCTCTGCGGTGACGTCGTCGGAGAAACCGTCCTCGGCGGCTCCGGCGTCCTCTCCCGCCGTGATGCGCGGGCACACGACGTACGCACGGCCGCCCGAGTCGATCTCCTCCCGAACCCGTTCCCACGTCCGCCCCACCCAGTGCGGCTTGTTGGCCGGGACGATCGTGGTCGTGATCCCGGCCCGTCCGGCCGGCAGCTCGCGCAGGGTGGAGGTCTCCAGGTCCCCGAAGCTCGTCATCGCCACCGTGCGCGGGATCGGGGTGGCGGTCATGACGAGCAGGTGGGGGGTCGTCCGGCCCTTCGCGCGCAGGGCGTCGCGCTGCTCGACGCCGAAGCGGTGCTGCTCGTCCACCACCACCAGGCCGAGGTCGGGGATCTGGACGATCTCGCTGAGCAGGGCGTGGGTTCCGATGACGATCCCCGCCGCCCCCGAGGCGGCCAGGGCGAGGGCCTTGCGCCGGGCCGCGGCGCTCATGGAGCCGGTCAGCAGGACGACGCGGGTCGCGTGCTCGGCCCCGCCGAGCATGCCTGCCTCGGCGAGCGGGCCGAGCAGATCGGTGATGGAGCGGTAGTGCTGCTGGGCGAGCACCTCGGTCGGCGCGAGCAGCGCGGCCTGGCCCCCGGCGTCCACCACCTGGAGCATGCCGCGCACCGCCACGACCGTCTTGCCGGACCCGACCTCGCCCTGCAGCAGCCGCATCATCGGCACGGAGGTGGCGAGCTCACGCTCGAGGACGGCAGCCACCTCCTGCTGACCGGCGGTCAGCTCGAAGGGCAGCCGTGCGTCGAAGGCGTCCCGGACGCCCCCGGCACGGGGCGGCCGGGCGGTGGTGGCCTCTGCGAGGCTGACCGCCCGACGCTGCGCGAGCGCGGTCTGCAGCACGAACGCCTCCTCGTGCCGGAACCGCTTGTGGGCGCCGCGCCAGTCCTCGGGGCTGTGCGGCTCGTGCACACGGCGCAGCGCGGTGAGGACGTCGGGGAGCCTGTGCTCCTTGCGGTACGCCGCCGGCAGCGCCTCGGGCACGTCACTGGCCTCGATCGTGGCCATCAGGGTCTGGACGGCCTTGCCGATGCGCCAGCTCGCGATCGCCGAGGACGCGGGGTAGATCGGGATCGGCCAGTCCACCTTCTGCACGGCCTCGAACTCGTCGTCGAGGTCGTCGAAGGTGTCGTAGTCCGGATGGGTGAGCTGTCGGGCCCCGCGGTACAGGCTGACGGTCCCGGTGAACATCCCCGTAGCACCGGGCCGGAGGCGGCGCTCGTGGTACTCCAGGCTGCCGCGGTGCTTGCCGAAGAAGGTCAGCGTGAGCTCCTCGGTGCCGTCGGTGATGCGCACCGTGAGGATCGCGCCGCTGCGGTTCCGCATGGCTCGCAGGTCGTTGCCGGCCACCCGGGCGATCACCGTGACGTGCTCGCCCGTGCGCAGCTCGGCCAGGGCGGTCAGCCGGCCGCGGTCGCCGTAGCGGCGCGGGTAGTGGCGCAGCAGGTCCTCGACGGTGCGCAGCCCCAGCTTGCCCAGCGCCTTCCCGGTCTTCGGGCCCAGCTCCTTCTCCAGGCTCTGGTCGAGCCGTCCCTTCCCGATGTTGGCGAACGCGGGGTCGTGGCGGGTTCCCCGTGCGATCTGCTCGTTCATTCCACCCCCAGCAGCAGCGCGGGGACCTGCTGGCCGCCCGCGACGACCACGACGTCGATCTCGCGGCCGGCCCGGGCGGCCGCCGCGTGCACCACCGCCCCCACGGACGGCTCGGCGCCGTCCCCCACGAGTGCGGTGAGGAGCTCGCCCCCGTCGCTGAGCAACGACTCGACGGCGGAGCGCACCGGCTCCTCCGCCGTCGTGGTCAGGGCGCGGGTCCGCGTCCGGGAGACGACGCCGTCGACCAGTGCTTGGGGGTCGCCGTCGACCAGTGCCTGAAAGTCGCCGTCGGCAAGTGCCTGCGGGTCGCCGTCGGCCAGTACGCGCGGGTCGCCGTCGTCGCGACCGTGCAGCTCCAGGGCCGCCGCCAGGACCTGCAGGTCGTCGGTGGTGCCGGCGACCCGGATGCGCCGCGGCCGGAGCGTGCCCGTGTGCCCGTCCTCGGCCACATCGCGCGCCGCCCGGGCGGACTCCGCGTCGCACGGGAGGACGAGAACGTCCTCGCGCCCCGTGTCGGTCGCGGCACGCAGCAGCCCTGCAGGCTCCGACCCCGGGTCCAGGACCACGACCGCACCGGCCGCCGCGAGCGGGGCCAGGAGCCCTGGGGCCCGCGTGCAGGCGACAACCCCGCAGCCGGTCGGTGACGACGTCGGCAGGACCTGGCGGACGCAGACCTGCTCCCGCTCCTCCGGCCCGGCGAGCGCGTCGGCCGGGGCGTCGGTGTGGACGTGGACCTGCCAGAGCCCGGCACCGTCGCCATGCCCCACCACGGCCACCGAGTGCCCGACCCGCTCCAGCGCCGCACGCAGCGTCCGGGCACGCCCGGCGTCACCGCGGAGCACGTACATCACCTCGAAGGCGCCGGCGCCGAGGTCTGCCGGGGCACCGTCGCCCGTCCTCGGCCCGGTCCGCGCCCCCGGGCGGTCGACGCTGTGAAGCAGCTCGGTGAAGCGGCTCGCCCGCATCGTCCCCGTGGTCCCCTCACCCGTGACGACGTCGAGCAGCGCGGTCAGGAGGACCACGAACCCCGCCGCGCCGGCGTCCACGCCCTCGCCGACCCGTCCGCTCGTACGGGCGAGCGCATCCCGGGCCGCCCGGGCGGCGCTGCGGGTGACAGCGCTCAGCGAGGCCTCTCGAGCGGCGGCGTCGAGGGCGCCGTCGGCGGCGGCACGCGCCACGGTGAGGATCGTGCCCTCCACCGGATGGCCGACGGCGGAGCGGGCGTCGGTCGCCGCGGCGTCGAGCGCACGGGCGAGGTCGTGCGGCCCGGCGACCGTCGTGCGGGCGAGCGTGACGGCGAGCGCACGCAGGCACTGGCCGACGATGACGCCGGAGTTCCCGCGGGCGCCCAGCAGGGCCCCGTCCGCCGCCGCCGCAGTCAACGCGGCCAGGTCGGCGCGTGGGTCCAGCCGGCCGACGGCGTCGGCCGCGCCGGCCAGGGTGAGCACCAGGTTGGTGCCGGTGTCCGAGTCCGGCACGGGGAAGTCGTTGAGCCCGTCCACCTCGGTGCGGACGAGCAGCAGCGAGCGCAGGGCGTGCTCGAACCACCGACGCACCGCAGGCGCGTCCAGCTCGGCAAGCTCGGTAGCCACGCGGCCAGGCTATCCGTCACCACCCACGGCTCCGGGCGCGCCTGTGGTCGGGCCGGCGCGAGCCTGTGGGCCGTCAGCCCTGAGACCGCCGTCACGGGTCTTGAGCGAACCCCGAGGTCCGAGGGGATCGAGTGACGCACCCCACGCCTTTCGCCGACGATCTTGAGGTGACGTGAAGGTGGATTTCGGACTGCCTTGAGGTGAAACGGCGAGAGTTGCGGGTGTTGGCACATAACCCTCTGATCCCGAAGGAACACCACCATGACCACCTCACACACCGCCACCAGGTCGTCCAGCTCGAAGTTCGGAAAGGCGCTTCTCGTCGCCGGCGCGGGCGTCGCCCTGCTCGCGGGCGGCGCCACGACGTTCGCGAACTGGTACGACGAGACGTCCGTCGGTCGTGGCGAGATCAGCACCGGCGAGCTCAGGCTCAACAACGGCAACGGCGTGTGGTCCAACGCGAACGGGCCCCTGGCCTCGCTCGACGGCTACCACGTCATCCCCGGTGAGACCCTCACCTACCGAGAGACCGTCACCGTCGAGGCCTCCGGAGATCTGCTCGACGCGCGACTGACCACGTCCTTCGACGCCGGCCAGGTCTTCAGCGGTGGTGACGCGGACCTGGCGGCCGCGCTGCTGAGCGCCTCGTCCTTCTCGGTCAACGACGCCGAGCTGGCGGACTTCTCCGCCCCGATCGCTGACAGCACCGCACCGCAAACCTTCGCCATCGAGCTCGACGTGACCTTCCCCGCCGACATCAGCGGCCAGGCCCTGCAGAACGTGGCGACGACCCTCTCGGACGTCCACGTCGAGGTTCGCCAGGGCGCCGTCCAGAACGGCTGACCCAACGCCCTCCCCGGAGTCAGGGGACCTCGGGGAGGGACACGCCGCACCAGCAGCACCGATCTACCAGCAGGAAGGGACCGACCAGACATGACGACTCGAAAGCTGCTCCGCGCGGGCGTCGTGACCGTCGCGACCCTCCTCGGGCTCGCCCTGCTCGCTAGCCCCACCACCAGCTACGCGGACTGGTACGACGTCGCCACCGTCGAGGGGACGACCATGAGCACCGGCACCCTCGCCCTGGCGAAGGGCACGCCGACCGTAGCGGTCGCCGGCACGCGCAGCGCGACCACGAGCGGCCTGAGCGCAGGCGACCGGATCACCTTCACCGCACCGGTGCGGATCCATGCGGTCGGCGACCTCCTCACGGCGAGCCTCACCCTCGATGCCTCGGCGGCATTCCCGTCGTTGCAGGTGGGCCAGCCGTCGGTCCGCGACAGTCGCGGGAACGCACTGCCCGCGACCGGGCGGAACACCTGGGAGGTCACCCAGGCCCTTGACGGCGAGACGCTCACGGCGACGATCGTCGCCACCGTTCCCGCTACGGCCAGGCCGGGCGCCGCCTACGGCGCCGGGGAGCTCCGGTGGCACCTTGCTCAAGACGGTCTCGGGGGCAGCGGCTGGCGCTCCGTCGTCACCCACCCGACCCCGATCGTCACAGTGGGGCCGAAGCTCGACCTGAAGGTCACCCCGGGCGCGACCTCCGCCGTCGTCGAGAACACCACGGCCGAACCGCTGACCTGGCGGGTCGCCGGCGTTCGGGTGCTCGCCGAACGGGGCGACCACTCGGCTCTCGACGGCACGACCGTCACCTACCGGGTCCTCCCCACCGTCAACGCCACGTGCCCGGCAGGCAGCCTCGCGTGGTCGGCGACCGTCGACGGCAGCGACGACGTCGTGGTGCCTGCCGGGGCCGACCGCGCCTTCGCCGCCGGGGCCTCGGCGAAGATCTGCATCGAGACAGAGGTGGGGTCGTCCATCTGGCGGTTGGCCGGGCAGACGGTGACCGTGGTGACCGAGCTGGCGGCCACGCAGGGCATGCAGACCGTCAGCAAGACCTGGACCACCACGTACCGAGTCAGCAGCTGGTGGTGGCTGGTGTGGTGGCTCGAGCCGGTCGACTCCGCGGCGACCACCCTTGCCCCGGACCAGTCCGCCGCCCCGAAGGCTCGAGCGTCCACCCCCCTGGCGGCGCCGGAGGTCATTCCCGCGCCGCAGGCCACGGTGGCACCGGTTGCCCCCGCACCGTCGCCGGCGCCCTCGCCGGATGCCGACGGCCAGCAGGACACCGCACCGGACGTCGAGCAGTCCACTGACGAGCAGCCCGCCAGCGACAGGCCCGCCGACGAGGAGCCCACCCACGAGCAGCCCGTCGACCGGCAGCCCGCACTCGAGCAGCCGGCCCACCCGCAGCCCAGTAGCGACGGACCCAGGGACGAGCAGGCCACCCACGAGCAGCCCGCACCCGAGCAGCCGGCCGGGCAGCAGCCCGGTAGCGGCGGATCCATCGACGAGCAGGCCTCCAACCAGCCGCCCGCCGACGAGCCACCCGTCGACGAGCAGTCCACCCACGAGCGCTCCGCCGATGCCGGAGCGACCGCGACCCTCCTCCCGGACGGCGTCGTCGAGATCGCGTGGGACCGCGCCGATGTGGACGACGCTGCCACCTGGCAGGTCCTCGGGCTCGACGAGACCGGTGCGGCCGCGCCCCTGACCGACCTGCTCCCCGCCACCAACCGCACCACCCGCCTCGCCGTCGCGGTCCCGGCAGGCGACCGCCTGACCGTGCGCATCCATCTCACCGGCACCGACGAGCTCGTACGGGTGGACGTAGTACGCCTCGACGGCGGCGACCGCACGCGCGACGAGCCGACCGGCACCGCGGGAGCCACGTCATGACCGTTGTCCGCATGGTCGTCCGGGCAGTCCTCGGGCTGGTCCTGGCCGCGATCGTCCTGCTCGCCCTCGGCATTGTCGTCCTCCCCCGGGTCCTCGGCTGGGCCCCGGTGACGATCCTGACCGGTTCGATGGAGCCCGCGATCCCCACCGGCAGCCAGGTCGTCCTCGAGCTGGTGGAGGGCGACGAGGACGCCTCTGAGCTCCGGGTGGGCGACGTCATCACGTACCTGCCGTACCCGGACGACCCCACCCTGGTGACGCACCGCATCGTCGGGATCACCCAGGGCCCCGAAGGTCACGTCTTCACCACCCGGGGCGACGCGAACGACGTCGCCGACCCGTGGGAGATCACCGTCGAGCAGGTCCGCGGCCACGTCCGCTACCACCTCCCCTACGCCGGGTACCTCGCGAACGCCTTGGACGGCGACCAGAAGTCGGCCGGCATCACCGCCGGCGCCGTCGCCCTGTTCGGCTATGCCGCCTACCTCGTCGTCTCCGGCATCCGCCTCCGCCGCCAGGAGGTCGCCGGCCGGGCGCGCCGCGAGGTCGAACGAGCGACCGCAGAGCGGGCGGACCCGTGAGCCGGCTCCGGCCCGAGGCGCTCAGCGCGCTGCGCGCCGACGTCGGCGAGGACCACGCACGCGGGTTCGTCGTGTGCTTCCTGGCCACCCTCGAGTCCCGCGTCGGACGGCTGTCGGGCGCGGTCGACGCCTGCGACACCGGCGAGGCGTACGTCGCCGCCCTGTCCCTGCACGCCTCCGCCGTCATGGTCGGTGCCACCGATCTGGCGGAGACGTTACGTTGCACACTCGCACCGCTGCGCCGCGGAGACCTCGTGCCGGCCCGGGCTGTCCTGGGCGACCTGCCGGCGTGCGTGCGTGCCACGTCCGGCGCGCTGACGAAGGCCGTCGAGGTCGCCTGACCGCACGGTCAGGACGGGTCGCCGGCGGACAACGAGCCCGTGTCGCTCACTCGACGAAGAGGCAGAACGGGTGCCCTTCCGGGTCGAGCATGACCCGCACGTGCTCCTGCGGCTGGAACGACGCGAGCCTTGCCCCCAGCGCCACAGCCCGCGCCACGGCGGTCTCGAGGTCGTCGACGTGGATGTCGAGGTGGAGCTGCATCTGCTCCCGTCCGTCCTCGGCCGGCCAGGTCGGCGCGACGTGCAGCTGCTCCCGCTGGAACGACAGCCCGGCACCACCGGCGGGGTCCCGCTGCATCACCCAGCCGTCCTCGTCGGTGCTGACCGGCCAGTCGAGCAGATCGCGGTAGAAGTGCGCCAGGCCACGGGGGTCGCGGGCGTCGAGGACTGTCGCACTGAGGGAGAGCTGGGGCATCGGAGGCCTCCGGTCGTCGTTGTCGCGGCGACCCCATTCTCGGCACCACGCGGACCCGCCGCACGACGACACCCACCGGCTGCCCGGGGTTGTCCGGACCGGCGCCCGACCCCCTACGCTGTGGGCGACGCCACTGGAGACGGCAGTCCTCTCGTTTGAGGGCCGGGGTCTTTCTCGGGTACTCTTTCCAGGTTGCCCGTCCCGGGCAGGCACCTGCCTGCGTCCTCGCGGGCTCACCAGAACCCTCGCACCGTCGACCCGGCTGTGCGTCAGCGAGAAGATCAGGAGAACGACCGTGGCTGCCACCTGCGACGTCTGCGGCAAGCGCCCGAGCTTCGGCAAGAGCGTCTCGCACTCCCACGTGCGGACCAGCCGCCGTTGGAACCCGAACATCCAGCGCGTGCGTGCCCTCGTCAACGGCGCCCCCAAGCGCGTGAACGTCTGCACCTCGTGCCTCAAGGCCGACAAGGTCACCCGCGCCGTCTGACGCACCCGCGGCGTCGCCGCGCACCGCAAGGGCCGCCACCCCACCGGGGAGGCGGCCTTTCGCATGTCCGGCCTGGAGCTCAGCTGCGGAAGTGGTCCCAACCGGAACGGGCGACGGCGGGCGGCCCGCCGTCGAGCAGGACCGTCCCGGCGGGGTGCTCGTCCGCCGCACGGACGTCGCCGAGCCGGCGGAAGCCCTCGGGCAGCTCGACGTCGGCCGGGAAGGTCGCGAGCATGCCGTGGTCCTCGCCGCCGGACAGCACCCACTGCGCGGGGTCGGTCTCCAGGCGGGCTCCGACGTCGGCGAGCGCGTCCAGCACGTCGGGCACCGTGCGCGCGAGCGGGTCCAGGTCGAGGACGACGCCGGAGCTGCGGGCCAGGCGTCCCCCGTCGCGCAGCAGGCCGTCGGAGACGTCCATCATCGCCGTCGCGCCGCCGTCGGCGGCCGCGGGACCCGCGGCGAGGGGTGGCCGCGGACGCAGGAAGTCGGCGACGAGCCCGTCGTCGCTGCCGCCGCGCCGCCCGCCGGTCAGGAGCGCATGGCCCGCGGCCGCCCGCCCGAGCGAACCGGCATGGGCGAGCACGTCCCCGGGCCGGGCGCCCGAGCGGAGCACCGGATCACGGCCGGCCAGGTCGCCGTGGACGGTGACCGCGACGACGAGCTGCTCCCCGGCCGAGAGGTCGCCGCCGTCGACGCCGACGCCGTGCGGTTCGCAGGCCTCGGCCAGCCCGCGGCAGAAGTCGTGCACCCACGCCACGAGCGTGTCCGGCGGGAGGACCATCGAGATGACAACGGTGGTGGGCTCGGCCCCCATGCCCGCGATGTCGGCGAGGTTCTGCATCGCGGCGCGCCACCCCACGTCGGCGCCGGTGCCCCAGTCCAGCCGGAAGTGGTGGTCCTGGACGAGGACGTCGGTGGAGACGCAGAACCGGCCGTCGGGAGCCGCGACGACGGCGGCGTCGTCCCCGGTGGGAACCAGCGTGTGCCGCCCGCGCGGAAGCAGCGGCACGAAGGAGGCGATGAGCTCGTCCTCGCCCAGGTCGGCGACGCGCTGCTCGGCGGAGGGGGTCACGCCCGTCACCGTACAGTGGCAGCGTGCCCGCACGACCCTCCACCCGGCCGGACCCCGATCGTCCCACCGCCATCCGGCTGCGAGCGGACCTGCCCATCCGCGGGCGACGTGCGCGACGGCGGACCGTGACGGCCGCCGTCGCCACCGGCATCGTGCTCGCCGGGTGCTCCTCCCCCGCGGACCTGCCGCCCGGCGAGCTCGCCGCCGATCCCACCTGTGCGCGGATCATCATGGCCACCCCGGACTCCCTCGGCGGGCTGGAGCGGCGCTCGACCACCGCCCAGGCCACCACCGCCTGGGGCGACCCGGCGGTGACGGTGCGCTGCGGCGTCACCCCGCCCGGCCCGACCACGGACCGGTGCCTGAACGTCGAGAACGCCGACGGCACCTTCGTGGACTGGATCGCGCTCGAGGGCGACGACCCGGACCTGCCGGAGCACGCCCGGCAGGGGCAGGGGTCGTGGAGCTTCGTGACCTACGGCCGCGAGCCGGCGGTCGAGGTGGTCGTGCCGGTCGAGCAGGTGTCGGGCCAGCCGACGGCCTTCCTCGTGGACCTCGCCGAGGCGGTCGAGCTCAGCACGGCGGAGCGGTTCTGCGTGGGTGCGACCGACATCTCCTGACGACGCACGGGCGCACCGGCGGGCACCGGTTGCCGGCGTCGTCCTGCGACGTACCGTCGGACGGTCAGGCCGGCCGCGGGCGTGACGGCCCTGGCGAGGGCCAGCAGGCCGCGGCGGACTCCGCGTCCACGACACAGGGAGAGCGGGCGATGATGCGCTCGACACGCACCGCGGCGCTGCGGTCGCTCGGATCGGGCCTCGCCGTCGTGCTCCTCGCTGCCGGTGCCGCAGGGGCGGACCGGGACGACGGTCGGCCCGCCCGGAACGTCGTCTTCGTCGTCGGTGACGGCATGGGAGCCGCGCACCGCGAGCTCATCCGGCTGGCGACCGTCGGCCCCGGCGGCGTGCTAGAGATGGACCGGCTGCGGTACCGCGGCTGGGCACGCACCGATCCCGTCGACCCCGACGACGTGGCGACCGACTCGGCTGCCACAGCCACGGCGTTCTCGACCGGCGTGCGCACCGACAACGGGGCGATCGCCGTCGACGTCGAGGGCAACCCGGTGCGCACCCTGCTCGAGCTCGCCGCGGACCTGGGCAAGGCGACCGGTCTCGTGACGACGTCGCAGGTCACCGACGCCACACCGGCCTCGTTCGCCTCGCACACGCCCGACCGCGGCGACCACAGCGAGATCGCCCGGCAGTACCTCGAGGAGAGCGAGGTCGACGTCGTCCTCGGCGGCGGCGAGGACTGGTGGTACCCGGCGGGCGACGCGGGCCGGTGGCGGGACAACCCACCGGCCGACCCGGCGGAGGAGAGCAGGGGGACGGCCGGTGACCTCGTCGCCCGGGCACAGGTCCTCGGCTACGCCTACGTCAGCGACGGCGACGAGCTCGCCGCCGCTGCCGAGGACAAGCTGCTCGGCCTGTTCGCGAACGAGGAGATGTTCGAGCACGCCGGCGAGGGTGACGGCGCCGCGTACGACCCCTCCGTCCCGGTGCACGTCATGGCGGCGAAGGCGCTCGACGTCCTCTCCCGGGACCGGGACGGGTTCTTCCTCCTGCTCGAGGAGGAGGGCATCGACGCCATGGCTCACGACGCCGACGCGGCAATGGTGGTCGAGGCGGGACGCGCGTTGGAGGCGGCCGTGGCGGTGGTCCGTGACTTCGCGGCCGACCGTGGCGACACTCTCGTGGTGGTGGTCGGCGACCACGAGACGGGGGGCCTCGTGGTCGACCTGGTCGAGAGCGGGCCGCTCGACCAGGTCGAGAGCGGGCCGGGAGTTCTCGCGCCCACCCTCGTCGACGGGACGGGCAGCGTCGCCGCCGACCTCGTCGACCACGAGACGCGTGCCCACCCGAGCGAGACCGTCGACCCGGCGAACTCCGACGACGGCCCCGACCGGGCGGCGGACGGTGTGATCCCTCTCGTGGGGACGGACCTCACGATCACCGTCGACTGGACGACCGGCTGGCACACCGCGGCGGCCGTCCCGGTGACCGCGGAGGGACCCGGCGCCTCGGCGATGACGCGCGTCACCCACAGCACCGACATCCACGACCTGGTGCTCGATGCGATGACACGGGACGGCGACCGGGACGACCGGGACGACTGACCCCGCAGCCGCGGCATCCGGGGATCAGCGCGTGCCCAAGCGCCCGCGACGGACCGGGTGGACCGTTCGCGCAGCCCGGCGCACCGCCGCAGGAGGCCTCAGCGCAGACCGGCGGGACGCTCGAGCGCGAGCGTGATGAGCTCGTCGAGCAGCTCGGGGTAGGGCAGCCCGGACCTCTCCCACAGCAGCGGGTACATCGAGAACGGGGTGAACCCGGGCATGGTGTTGACCTCGTTCACCACGACCTCGCCACGGTCGGTGTAGAAGAAGTCGACGCGCGCGAGGCCCTCGCAGCCGAGCGCCTCGAAGCACTCCCCGGCCAGGGTGCGCACCCGCTCGGCGACCTCTGCCGGCAGCTCGGCGGGCACGGACATCGTCAGCGGTGCGGTGTCGAGGTACTTCGTCTCGTAGTCGTAGAACCCGGCGGCCGGCGCGTCCAGGACGACCTCGCCCGGCACGGAGGCGCGCGGGGCGTCGTCGCCGCGGCCCTGGAGGACTGCGCACTCGATCTCGCGGCCGGGGATACCGGCCTCGACGACCACCTTGGGGTCGTGCCGCTGGGCCTCCTCGACGGCGGCCTCGACGTCCTCGGCCCGCTCGACCCGCGTGATCCCCAGGGAGGAGCCCGCCCGGGCCGGCTTCACGAACACGGGGAACCCGAGCGAGGCGACGGCGTCGAGCGCCCGGGCCCGGTCGGTGCGCCACAGCCGCGGGGTGATGACCGTGTACGGCCCCACCGGCAGGCCGTGGCCGGCCAGGACCACCTTCATGTAGTGCTTGTCCATGGCGGCCGCGGAGGCGAGCACACCGGACCCGACGTAGCGCACGCCGGCCATCTCCAGCAGGCCCTGCAGGGTGCCGTCCTCGCCGAAGGGGCCGTGCAGCAGCGGCAGGACGACGTCGACGGTGCCGAGCTCGCGCGGCACCTGCCCTGGGGCGGCCACCACGAGCGGCCCCGGGGCGGCGCCGAGCGGGACGAGGACCTGGGCGTCGGCGGCGGTGATCTCGGCGCGGCCGCCCTCGAGCAGGGTCGGGTCGTCGGGCACCAGGACCCACTCCCCCGCCCGCGTGATCCCCACCGGCAGCACGTCGTACCGCTCGCGGTCGATGGCGCGCAGCACGCCCGCGGCGGTGGCGCAGCTGACGGGGTGCTCGCCGCTGCGCCCGCCGAAGACGACGGCGACACGCACCTTCGCGTCGGACGCGCCGCCGGACGGCTCGGGGACGAGGGCGGGCTCGGATGCGTGGTGGGTGTCCATCGCCAGCGAGGTTACCGTCGCCGACCGACGCCGGCCCGCACGGAGCGCCCGGCGTGGAGGCGGGAGGAGCAAAGCTCTGGACACCCACTGAACACGTGTGTAGCGTACTGAACATGCATTCAACCACCCGCGCGGGCTCGACCGACCTGACAGCCCGGGCGCGGATCCGGGACGCGGCCGTGCGCCGCTTCGCGATGGACGGCATGTCCGCGCCGCTCCGGGCGGTGGCGGCCGACGCCGGGGTCAGCGCGGGCCTGATCCTGCACCACTTCGGCTCCCGCACGGGGCTGCGAGAGGCGTGCGACGAGCACGTGCTCGCGCAGATCCGCCAGGACAAGGCGTCGGTGCTCGGCACGCCGGGCAACACCGGTGCGCTGCTGGCCCAGCTCGCACGGATCGAGGGCTACGCCCCGTTCGTCGGGTACGTGCTCCGCTGCCTCCAGGCCGGTGGCGCGGTCTCCGCACAGTTCATCGACCACATCGTCGCGGACGCCGTCGGCTACCTGCACGACGCCGAGGAGGCGGGCACCGTCCGGCCCAGCCGATACCCCGAGGCCCGCGCCCGGGTGCTGGCCGAGCAGTCGCTCGGCGCCTTGCTGCTCCAGCTCCCGGCCCAGCAGGACCACCTGGACCTCGACGAGCTCCCGGTGTGGCTCGCCGCCTACTCCGAACGCATCATCCCCCCGCTCCTGGAGATGTACACCGAGCCGCTCCTGACCGACTCGACGCTGCTCGACAGCTACCTCGCCGCCCGCCCGGCCGGTGCGCCGGCCGGCGCCTCCGGCCCGGCCGCGGCCACCGACGGCTCGCGGGCAGACTGACCACCACCCACGATCGGAAACCCCATGGCAGACATCGCCATCGAGACCCACGACCTGACCAAGACCTTCGGCACCACCCGCGCCCTGGACGGCTTCTCCCTGACGGTCCGGGCGGGCGAGGTGGCCGGCTTCCTCGGCCCCAACGGGGCCGGGAAGTCCACCACGATCCGCGTGCTGCTGGGGATGCTCCGCGCCGACTCCGGCTCGGCCCGGGTCCTCGGCATGGACCCGTGGCAGGACGCCGTCGCCGTCCACCGGCGCATCGCCTACGTCGCCGGCGACACCAGCCTGTGGCCGAACCTCAGCGGCGGCGAGGCGATCGACGTGCTGACCCGCCTGCACGGCGGCGAGCCGCACCGTCGACGCCGTCAGGAGCTGCTCGAGCGCTTCGAGCTCGACCCCACCAAGAAGGCGCGCACCTACTCCAAGGGCAACCGGCAGAAGGTGGCGCTCGTGGCGGCGCTGGCCGCCGACGCCGAGCTCTACCTCCTCGACGAACCCACGTCCGGCCTCGACCCGCTCATGGAGGCCGTCTTCACCGACGAGGTCCGCAGGCTGCGCGACGCCGGCCGCACCGTGCTGCTCTCCAGCCACATCCTCGCCGAGGTGGAGAAGCTCTGCGACACGGTCACCATCATCCGGGGCGGACGGGACGTGGAGTCCGGCACCCTCGCCGAGCTGCGCCACCTGACGCGCTCCACCGTGACCGTGACGACGGTCGCCGACCCGGCCGCGCTGGCCGCCGCCACGGGCGTGCACGACCTCGCCGCCGACGGCCCGCGGCTGCAGTTCGACGTGGACAACTCCCACGTCAACGACGTGCTGCGCCTGCTCACCGACGCCGGTGTCGAGAACCTCACCATCACCCCGCCGTCGCTGGAGGAGCTCTTCATGCGCCACTACGGCGACGAGATCGCCGCCGAGGAGGTACCGGCCCGATGACCGCTCCCACCAGCGACCGCGTCGCGACCGTCCTCCCTGGCCCGAGCGTCGACACCCGTCCGGAGCCCTGGACCGGCACCGCCGGTCTGCTGCGGCTGTTCCTGCGGGTCGACCGCGTGCGGATCATCGTGTGGACGCTGGCGTTCGCCGTCCTCGTCGCGGGCTCCGTCGCCTCGCTCGAGGTCACCTACCCCACCCCGGAGTCGCTGCAGGCCCGCGCCGCCCTGCTGTCCAACCCGTCCGCCGTCATGATGACCGGACCGTTGTTCGCCGCCGACAACTACACGTTCGGGGCCATGCTCGCCAACGAGCTCGCCCTCTACATCTACCTGGCCGCGGCGATCATGAGCGTGCTGCTCGTGGTGCGGCACACCCGCGCAGAGGAGGAGTCCGGCCGCCTGGAGCTGCTGCGGGCCCTGCCGGTGGGCCGGTTCGCCCCGGCGACGGCGGCCCTGGTCACCGTGGCCCTGGCCAACCTCGCCGTGGCCGTCGCCGTCGTCGCGGCGCTCACCGGCACCGGGATGGCGGTCGTGGACTCCGCTGCCATGGGGCTCGCGACGGCGCTGACCGGCCTGGTCTTCGGCGCGGTCGCGGCGGTGACGGCGCAGCTGACCGAGCACGCCCGCACTGCCTCCGGCCTCGCCATGGGCGTCCTCGCGGTGGCCTTCATCGTCCGCGGGGTGGGCGACGTCATCGACAACCAGGGCTCCTGGCTCTCCTGGTTCTCGCCGCTCGCGTGGGCGCAGCAGACGCGGGTCTTCGTCGACCTGCGGTGGTGGCCGCTCGCGCTCTCCGCCGTCGCCACCCTGCTGCTGCTCGTCCTCGCCGTCGTCCTCGCCCAGCGGCGCGACCTCGGGGCCGGGCTGCGCCCCGCCCGGCCGGGACCGGCGTCGGCGTCGTCGTCCCTGCTCTCGCCGGCCGGCCTCGCGCGGCGGCTCGTCTCCGGGACGTTCCTCGGCTGGGCGATCGGGCTGTTCCTCTTCGCGATCGCCTTCGGAGCGCTGGCGAACTCGCTCGAGGGCATGATCGAGGAGATACCCGACCTCGGCGAGTGGTTCGGGGTGGCGGATCTGGACGACCTCACGACGTCGTTCGCGAGCGCCATGCTCTCCTTCCTCGTGATCGGTCCGGTCGCCCTCGTGGTCTCCGGGGTGCTGCGGCTGCGCACCGAGGAGGAGGCGGGCCGGGTGGAGGCGGTCCTGGTCACCGGCAGCTCGCGGCCCCGGCTGCTCGCCGGCTGGCTCGCCGTCGTCGCGGTGGAGACGGTGCTCGTGCTCCTCACGCTCGGCCTCGGCGTGGGGATCGGCGTCGCCGCCGTCACCGGCGACGGGTCGTGGGTGGGCAGACTGGCGGCGGCGTCCCTGGCCTACGTGCCCGCGGTCCTGCTCGTCGGAGCGGTCGCCGTCGCGCTGTACGGGCTGGTCCCGCGGGCGGCTGCGCTCGCGTGGGTGCTCGTCGTGTGGGTCGCGATCGTCGGCTTCCTCGGCTCCCTGCTGGACCTGCCGGGCTGGGCGGCGGACCTCTCGCCGCTCTCGCACACCCCGCTCGTGCCGGCCGGGGAGCTCGAGGCCGCGCCGCTCCTCATCATGCTGGCCGTCGCCGCGGCACTCGCCACGGCCGGGTTCCTCGGGCTGCGCCGTCGGGACGTCGTCAGCTGACCAGCCCGCGAGGTCGTCCCCCGCTGACCACCCCGCGACGTCTTCCCCCGGCCGACCAGCCCTACGAGGTCGTCCCCGCGTGACCGGCCCCGAGGTCGTCCCCGGCCGACCAGCCCGCGATGGACGGTCGCGACGTCGCCGCGACGACGCGGCCTAGCCTGGGCAGGTGACCACCGAGAGCACGCACCCCGACCTCGCCGGCCTCGCACCGGCCACGACCGCCGTCGCGGCCGGACGCCCGCCGCGCGGGCAGGGCGAGCCGGTGAACCCGCCGGTGGTGCTCTCGAGCACGTACGTCTCCACCGGCACGCCGGGGGCGGAGATGATGTACACCCGGTACAACACCGACACCTGGCTGCCGCTCGAGGAGGCCATCGGTGCGCTTGAGGGCTCGACGCTGCCCGCACTGGTCTACGCCTCCGGCATGGCGGCGATCGACGCCGTGCTCCGGCTGGCCGCCCCGGGCACCGCGATCGTCGCCCCGCGGCACGCGTACCTGGCGACCCTGAACGCGGCGTCCGAGCAGGTCGCCCGCGAGGGCGGGGCGCTGCGCGAGGTGGACATCGCCGACACCGACGCCGTCGTCGCCGCGCTGGCCCCGGCGGGCGAGGTGCCGGCGAGCGTGCTGTGGATCGAGTCGCCCACCAACCCCATGCTCGAGGTCGCCGACATCCCCGCGCTGACCGCCGCGGCCCGGGCCGCCGGCGTCCTGACCGTCGTCGACAACACCTTCGCCACCCCGCTGGGGCAGCGGCCGCTGGCCCAGGGCGCCGACGTCGTCGTGCACTCGGTGACGAAGTACCTCGCCGGGCACTCCGACGTCCTCCTCGGGGCGGCCGTCTCCGACGACCCCGACCTGCGCGGGCGCCTGCACGCCCGGCGCACGACGGGCGGCGCCATCGCCGGGCCGTGGGAGGCCTGGCTCGCGCTGCGCGGGCTGCGCACGCTCGCGCTGCGGGTCGAGCGTTCGCAGGCCACCGCCCTGGAGCTGGCGCAGCGGCTGGCCGAGCACCCGCTCGTGGCCGAGGTCCGCCACCCCGGACTGCCCACCCACCCGCAGCACGAGCGGGCCGCCGCCCTCATGAACGGCTTCGGCTCGATCCTGACGGTGCGGCCGGCCGGTGGTGCGGCAGTGGCCGAGGCGCTGACCCGCGCGGTCCGGCTGTGGGTGCCGGCCACGAG
Organism: Georgenia subflava; assembly: GCF_009193155.1. Classification (GTDB taxonomy): domain Bacteria; phylum Actinomycetota; class Actinomycetes; order Actinomycetales; family Actinomycetaceae; genus Georgenia; species Georgenia subflava. The sequence goes on along the minus strand of NZ_VUKD01000004.1, from coordinate 52,654 downwards.
TCTCGGCGGGGTCGAGTCGAGCCTGGAGCGCCGTCGCCGGCTCGCGGGCGAGGCGGCCACCGTGCCCGAGGACCTGCTGCGCCTGAGCGTGGGCATCGAGGACGTCGAGGACCTCTGGGCGGACCTGGACCGGGCGCTGCAGGCTGCGGCCGGCTGACGGCTGCGACCGCACCCACGCGAGGCTCGCCGCCTGGGGGCAGCCCGTCGAGGTCCCAACCGGCCCGACCGGCCCGACCGGCCCGGCACCGTGAGCGTGAGCCCAAAAGGGGTGGGCAGGGCCGGGTGACGACCGGCACACTCGGATTACGGGACGGCGACGTCCGTCGGCCCGTACCGAGGGGGAACCGTGCAACGAACCGGCACAGCCATGGCCGCCGCGGCGGCCGCAGCGCTCCTGCTGACCGCCTGCTCCGCCGTCGGGCCGGAGGAGCCCGACGAGCCGTCGGCACCCACCACCACCGCCGGCCCCACCCAGGACCCGCCGCCCACGAGCGCCGCGCCCACCGAGGAACCGACCGACGACACCAGCGAGCCACCGTCCGCCGGGTCACCGCTGCCCGCCGACTACCCGTGGGAGCCGCGGGCCGAGCCACCGCCGCAGAACGACGGCGCGGTCGACGGTGAGCCCTGGATCGGCGGGCTGTCGACGCGGGACGTCGACGGGTTCGTCGAGATCGCCCATGACGGCGAGCCCACCTACGCGGTGACGGGCGTCGAGATCTACGAGGAGGGGCCCGACCAGTCGCGCGTCGTCGTGACCTACGAGGGCGGCACAGGCCTGTCCGGGCTGAACCTCTCCGTCGCCGGCGCCACCGACTTCCCGCCCGACGTGGTGCTGCCGGGCGGCGTCGACACGGGCCTGGTGTTCCTCACCGGTGCCCACGAGCCGCTCGGGGGCGGGTTGGAGCCGGGCACGGTCGTCGAGCCGCCCGCCGGCTCTCGCATCGCCGGGGTGAGCATCGGCGCCCCGGAGCCCGAGATGGGCACCGGGCTGTACGTGGGCCTCGAGGAAGGTGCTGTGCTCTGGGCGGTCGTGGACCACCCCGGTGTCCTGGTCCTCGTGGTCACCGACCCCGAGGCGACGGGCTGAGGTCACGGATCGGCATCGACGGCCCGGCGTGCGCGGCCCGTCCGGTTTCGACCGCTAGCGTGAGCAGCGAGGGCGGTACGCCCCAGGACCGAGGAGGAGCCATGAGGAGATCGGTACAGGTCGCCACGGCCGTCGCGGGCCTGGCGTTGCTCGCCGCCTGCGCGAACACGACGGACGACCCGCCCGCCGGACCCACCGAGGGGACGTCCGCACCCGTGACGGAGGCGCCGACGGACGAGCCCACGACGACGTCCCCCACCGATGACGACGACGGCCCCGTCGCGGCCCCGGCCGAGGAGACCAACGAGCCGGCAGAGGACGTCACCTACAGCACCGAGCCGCAGAACGACCCGGACTGGCCGGGCTCGGGCGGAGACCTGCTGCCCACCGGTGTCCGCGTGGGAGCGCACGAGGGCTACGAGCGGGTCGTCTTCGACTTCCAGGGGTCCGAGACCCCCGGCTGGCGCGTGGAGTACGTCGACGCCGCCATCGAGGAGGGACGCGGGCAGGAGGTGGACCTCGACGGCGACGCGATCCTGCAGGTCATCGCCACGGGCGTGCGCTACCCCGAGGAGGCCGAGACGGACCTCCTCGCCCAGGGCTCGTTCGACACCGAGCAGACCGACCTGGTCGACGAGGTCTTCGTGACCGGCATCTTCGAGGGCCAGAACCAGGCCTTCATCGGTCTCGACGAGCAGGTGCCGTTCCGGGTGTTCACGCTCACCGACCCGAGCCGCCTCGTCGTCGACCTCCAGCTGGGCGAGAGCTGACACCGCCGGCTGACCGGGAGCCGGCACCAGCCAGCTGTCGCACCGGTGCCGGCTGACCGAGCCGGCACCCGCCAACTGTCGCACCGGTGCCGGCTGCCCCACCGCTGACGGCGTCCGACGACGGGCGGCGACCTGCCCTGTGGCCGCCTGCCGCCCGCCTTCGGCCGGTATCAGTTCAGCTTGAAGCCCACCTTCAGCGACACCTGGTAGTGCGCGACCTTGCCCTCCTCGAGGTGTCCGCGGACGGAGACGACCTCGAACCAGTCGAGGTTTCGCAGCGTCTTGCTCGCGCGCTCGATCCCGCTGCGGATGGCCGCGTCGACGCCATCGGGCGACGTGCCGACGATCTCGGTGACCTTGTACGTGTCGTGCTCGGACATGATGTGCTCCTGTCGTCGCTCTCTGCACGTCGTCCTCAACGTGCCGGGGTCGCCAGTCTTGCCCGGGTCGGGCCCACGGACAACAGATGGCGCCGAGACGGGCATCCCCGTGGAGTCCGCAGCCGCGTCCGGCGGTCCGCGAGTCCAGCAGCGGACCTCGGCGCCGGGTGCGGACCTGGCACCCACGCGTCCCGGGGCTCGGTCAGCCGCGCTCGTGCTTGAGCGGCCTGGCGAGCAGCATCGCCGTCATCTCGGCGACCGGCCAGCCCTCGTGCAGCACCGCCACGACGGCCTGGGTCATGGGCATGTCGACGCCGTGCGCCCGGGCGAGCTCGAGGACCGAGCGGCACGACTTCACGCCCTCCGCGGTCCCCCCGGTAGCGGTCAGCGCGTCCTCGAGCGACATCCCCGCGCCGACGTGGGCGCCGAGGGTGTGGTTGCGAGAGAGCGGCGAGGCGCACGTGGCCACCAGGTCGCCCATGCCGGCCAGCCCGGCGAACGTCTCCGGCTGGGCGCCGAGCGCCGCTCCGAGACGCGCCGTCTCGGCCAGCCCGCGGGTGATGATCAGCGCCTTGGTGTTGTCCCCGTACCCCCTGCCCTGCGCCATGCCGACGACGAGGGCGATGACGTTCTTCAGCGCCCCGCCGAGCTCGACCCCCACCACGTCGGTGTGCGTGTAGGGCCGGAAGTACGGTGCGGCGCACGACCTGGCCACGAGCTCTGCGACCTCGTGCCGCTCCGCCGCGACGACCGCACCCGCCGGCTGATGGGCGGCGATCTCCTTCGCGAGGTTCGGGCCCGAGACGACGGCGACCCGGTCGGACCCGATCCGCAGCACCTGGGCGAGCACCTCGCTCATCCGCTGGTGGGTCCCGAGCTCGACGCCCTTCATGAGCGAGACGACCACCGTGCGGTCGGGCAGCGTGCCGGCCAGGGGCGCGAGGACCTCGCGCACGGACTGCGAGGGCAGGGCGACGACGAGCACGTCGACGTCCGAGGCGGTCGCGTGGAGGTCGGTGCTCGCCGTGACGGCCGCGGGCAGCTCGACGCCGGGGAGGTTCCGCGAGTTGCGGCCGCCGGAACTGATCTCGGCGACCACCTCGGGGCTGCGGCCCCACAGGCGAACCGAGCAGCCGGCATCGGCCATGACTGCCGCGAAGGTGGTGCCCCACGCGCCGGTGCCGAGCACCGCGGCGCGCAACGGCCGCGCGTCGTCAGAGGTGGTCACCGGCCCGCCCCCGGCCCGCGCCGTGCGCGACCGGCCCGGCCCGCAGCGCCGGCGATCCTGGCCCGGGAGCTCCTCACCACGGCGTGGACACCGGCCAGCCGGCCGCCCCGCGTCGCTCTGCGTGCCCGGCGGGCGGCGCCTCGCTCGGCGCGGGCGGCGTCGTAGGCCGCACGCGGGTCGCCGTCGCGCCGGACGTCGTACGGCCGCGCCGGCGGCTCCTCACCACGGATGTCGGCGAGCTGGTCGGTGATCGCGCGCATGATCCGGGCGGTGGCCTCGGTGAGGACCTCCTGGTCGACGGGACGGTCGTAGAGGTCGTCGAGGTCGACCGGCGGCCCGGCCACCACGGTGACCGGCTTCGGCGGGAAAGGGTGGAAGGCCGCCTGGAAGCGCGGCAGCACGAGGTGGGCGCCCCACTGCGCGACGGGGATCACGGGGACGCGGGTTGCCAGCGCAAGGCGGGCCACGCCGGTCTTCGCGACCATGGGCCACATGCCGGGGTCGCGGGTGTGCGTGCCCTCGGGGAAGATCGCCACGCACTCTCCCGACGCCAGGGCCGTCCTGGCGGCGAGCAGCGAGTCGCCGGCGCGGTCGGTGCCTCGGTAGACGGGGATCTGGTCCGCCGCGCTCAGCAGCCGGCCGAGGACCGGCACCTCGAACAACGAGGACTTGGCGAGGAACTTCGGTGCGGCGCCGTGCTCGTAGAGGAAGTGCGCCAGCGTGAGGGGGTCGAAGTTCGAGACGTGGTTGGCCACCGCCACGAAGCCGCCGGTCGCGGGCAGGTGCTCCGCGCCCCGCCAGCTGCGCCGCGTCGTCAGGCGCATCGTGGGACGGAGCAACCCGGCCAGTACCCGGTAGACGGCGGACTGCTTGCGTTCCTGCACCTTGGCGATGCTAGTGGTCCCCGGACCCAGCGGCGTGCCGCGGCGAGCGGTGCGCGTGCCGGCGCCCGTCCGGCGCACGCCGCCGACGGGACGCACCGGCAGGGCGGCCACGACACGACACCACGGGCGGGACGCCGCCGCAGGACGAACGGGCGGGACGCCGTCGGCCCGCGTGCTGTCAGATCCAGCCGTGCCGCCGGGCGACGTGCACGGCCTCGTGCCGGTTGGCGGCGCCGAGCTTCGCCGCCGCCGCGGAGAGGTAGTTGCGCACGGTGCCGGGGCTGAGGTGGGCGCGGCCGGCGATCTCCTCCACCGAGGCGCCGCCGGCGGCGAGCTCGAGGACGTCGGCCTCGCGTGGTGTCAGCGGCGACTCCCCCGCCCCGATCGCCTCGGCCGCCAGCTCGGGGTCGACATAGCGCCCGCCGGCGTGGACCTGTCGCACGACGTCGGCCAGCACCCGGGCGGAGACGGTCTTGGGCAGGAACCCGGCGACCCCCGCGGCGAGCGCCTTCTTGAGGTAGCCGGGTCGGCCGTGGCTGGTGACGATCACCGAACGACAGCCCGGTACCTCCCCGGAGAGCTGCTGCGCCGCCGCGATGCCGTCCAGCCCCGGCATCTGCAGGTCGAGGACGGCGACGTCAGGGGTGTGCTTGCGCCCGGCCGCGACCGCCTCGGTGCCCGACGCAGCCGTGGCGACCACCTCCAGGTCGTCCTCCAGCGACAGCAGGCCGGCGAGGGCGTCCCGGATGAGGGTCTCGTCGTCGGCCAGGAGGATGCGGATCATGGTGCACCCATCGTGCCAGGGCCGGACCGCGTGCCCGTGTCGGAGCCACGCACAGCACCGGCCAGGGGCACCGTCGCGGTCAGGGTGAAGGTGGCGCCGTCGGGCGTCGCGGTCAGCTCGCCCCCGAGTGCCGCCAGCCGCTCGGCGAGGCCCACGAGCCCCGACCCGACCGATCCGCCCGGCGCTCGCTCCACGCCGTCGTTGGTGATCCGCAGTCGGGCGAGGTCGTCGTCCCCGGCCCCCGGCACGACGTCGAGGTCGATGGTGCAGCTGCTCGCGTGCGAGTGGCGCACCACGTTGGTCACGGCCTCGCGCACCACCCAGCCGAGCGCCTCCTGGACCTGCTCGGGGAGCAGGGTCCCCTCCCCCAGCACCCGGGTGGCGACCCCCGCCGAGCGCAGTACCGACCGGGCGCCGTCGAGCTCGGCACCGAGGTCCGTGGCGCGGTAGCCGGCGACGACGCCGCGCACCTCGCGCAGCGAGTCCTGGGCGAGCTCACGGACCTCGAGCATCTGCTCGACGGCGCCGTCCTGACCGCGGCGGGCGAGCTCGGCCGCCAGCTCGCTCTTCACCGCGATCGCCGAGAAGGTGCGACCGACGACGTCGTGCAGGTCGCGCGAGAACCGCAGCCGCTCCTCGGCGACGGCGAGGCGGGCGTGGACCGTGCGGGTGCGCTCCTGCTCCCACACCACGCCGAGCATCCAGACGGAGACGCGGAAGCTGGCGGCCATCCCGCCGACGATCAGCGCGACGGAGACGAAGGTGGCGACCGTGCTGTTCTGCGCGTCCGCCGGCACCACGGCGCCGACGGCGGTGGCCACGAGCGCGACGGCCGCCGCCCCGGCTGCCATGACGGCGCTGCTCAGGAGCGGGGCGAGCGCGAGCATGGCCACCCCGAGCGGGAGTGCGAGCCCTCCGGTCCGGCCCGCCAGACCCTCGGCGGTGGGCAGGCCGACGAGAGCGATCACCGCGGCCGCGGCCGTGACCGCTGCGAGCACCACGAGCCACTGCGGTGACACCCGTGCACCGCCCAGGAACCGTGTGATCGCCTTCGCGCAGACCACGATGGCGACGACGGCCTGGCCGAGGACGCACAGTCCCCAGGCCGCCGACGCCGTCGGCGCGTCCGCGCCCACCTCGGCGACGACCGCGAGGCCGATGAACGGCGCGCCGGCCAGGAGCAGGTAGAGCGACCACCGGGTGTAGAGGTCGAACCGCTCCGGGTCGGTGCGGCGCCGGTTCGTCGTCGTGGAGGTCACGGTCGTCCATCCTCCCAGGTCGGGCGAGGCGGGGCGGGCGGTCTCCCGCCTCAGCGTCGTGGCTCCCAGCGCATCCAGCGGCGCGCGGCCAGCAGCCCCAGCACCGCCCACAGCGCGAGGCAGGCCAGCGGCTGCGCGACATCGGCCAGGGCGCCGGAGGCCGCGGTGCCGTCCAGGCGCACCGCCCCGAGCCCGTGCTGGACGAGGGCGACCACCGGGTACATCGGCGTCCACGAGGCGACCGTCTGGAACACGTCGGGGAAGCTGTGCAGCGGGACGACGATCCCGGACAGCGCGGTGGCCACCATGAGGATCGGCAGCGTGGTGAGCTGGGCGGTCTCCACCGTGCGGGTCAGGCCCGAGCTCGCCGCGGCGAGCAGGGCGAACACCACGGCACCGCCGGCGAGGGCCACCAGGAGCCAGACCGGGTTCTGCACCTCCGGCGGGTCGAGCAGCACCGCCATGGCCACCAGCCCGAGGACGATCTGCGCGCCGGTGATGAGCACCGCCGGGGTGGCGTAGGCGAGCACGATCTCCCCCTTGGAGACGTCGCCGGTCAGCAGCCGCTTGAGGACCAGCTCCTCGCGGCGGGCCACGAACGTGGTGGTGAGGTTGTAGTAGACGACGACGGCTAGCGCGAGCGCCGTCAGCATCGCCAGGAGGGTGCCGGCGAGGGCGCCGGCGGCAGCGTCCCCGCCGGTCAGCAGGTCGCCGCTCGCCCAGGCGACGAACGCCACGGTGAGCGGCGCCAGCGCGACGGCGTTGAACAGTGCGGTCTTGTTGCGGAAGAGCAGGAGCATCTCGGCGCGGACGAGCGAGAGGAGTCGGCGCCCGGCGGGCGCCCGCACGGTGTCCGTGCGCGTGGGCGAAGCGGTGGTCGTCATGACGGAACCTTCCGTGGTGGTGGGGCGAGGGGGCGCGGAGCTCACGCAGCAACCGGCTCGGTTGCGGCCTCGACGTCACGCTCGGCGACGGCGAGGAACGCCCGCTCGAGCGATGCCGGGCTCGCGTCCAGGTTGATGAGTGCGGCGCCGGTGTCCTCGGCGCGCCGGAGCAGTGCGGTCAGGGTGACCTGGAGGTCGGTGGTCTCCAGCTCGACGCCGGTGGCGTCGGAGCGCGGCCAGTCGGCAAGCGCCGGCAGCGCCGAGAGGAGGTCGACGTCGGCAAGGGTGGCGTCGGCCGTGCGGAAGCGGATGCGGGCCGGCTCGGTCGCGACGATCTCGTCGACGGTGCCGGTCCGCACGACGCGTCCGCCGTGCATGATCGCGAGCCGGTCGGCCAGCTCCTGCGCCTCCTCGAGGTAGTGCGTGGTGAGCACGACGGTGGTGCCGTCGTCCAGCAGGGAGCGGACCAGGGTCCACGCATCGCGGCGGGACTGCGGGTCGAGCCCGGTGGTCGGCTCGTCGAGGAAGAGGATCTCGGGACGGCCCATCACGGCGAGGGCGAGGTCGAGGCGCCGACGCTCGCCGCCGGAGAGGGAGGAGACGTGGACGTCGCTGCGCCCGGCGAGACCGACGAGCTCGAGGGACTCGGCCACGGTGCGCGGCGCACCGAGGGTGCCGTGCCACATGCGGGCGGTCTCCGCCGTCGTGAGGTCCGAGGGGAACCCCGCCTCCTGCAGCATGATGCCGACCCGGGGACGGACGGCGCGGCGCTCGCGGTAGGGGTTGCGCCCGAAGACGGCGACCTCGCCGTGCGTGGCGGGGGCGATCCCCTCCATCACCTCCAGCAGCGAGGTCTTCCCGGCGCCGTTGGTGCCGAGCAGGGCGAAGAGCTCCCCGCGGCGCACGTGCAGGTCGACGCCGCGCACGGCCTCGAAGCTGTGCGCGGCGGTGCCGTAGGTGCGGCGGACTCCGTCGACTGTGATCACTGAGTTGTTCATGCCTCTACGGTCCCCCGGGATCCGTGGCCGGGCCGGTGCGTGGTGTCACCGGTGGCGCTGACGTCCGCACGGGCGGGGCATGACAGATGTCATGCCGCCGGTGAGACTCCTGGGTACCCGGTGGCCCGGCGGGTCAGGACCGTTCGACGATGCCACGCACGTAGGCGGCCTGCCCGAGGTGCTGCAGGTCGTCGCCGACGATGCTGACGAGGCGGACCCCGAGCGTCACGGGCTCGTCCCAGGAGTCGTCGACCACTCGGTCGAGGTCCTCCTCGGCGAGGGTGGCGAGGAACTCCACGGTGCGACGGTGGACCGCCTCGAGGTAGCCGGTGAGCTCTGCGGCGCTCGCCCGCACGGCGGCGACCTCGGAGCTGGACTGCCCGTAGCCGGTCGCCGAGGTGTCGAACGGCAGGTCCAGGCGCTGCGACCAGCCCTCCGCCGTCCAGGCCTGGTCCGTGCCCGCGACGTCGGCGATCTGGGCGTCCTGCCCCCGGGCGAGGTGCCACACCAGCCACGCGATCGTGTTCGCCCCGGGGTCGGGCCGGAAGGTCAGGGCAGCCTCGTCCAGACCGTCGAGGATGCGGGCTGCCTCGTCGGGGACGCGCGAGTAGGCCTCGATGAGCAGCTCGGCGGTGTTCACGCCACCAGTGTGCTGCCCGCCCCGACGACGTGCACGGTCGCCGCGGTGAGCCGGGGCCGACGCGTTCACGGTCGGGGTCTGTGCGAGCCGGCTCCGGCGTCGGGCTACTGCGCCAGAGTGACCCTGGCGCCGAGCGCCTCGAGCTTGTCCATGAACGACTCGTACCCGCGGTTGATGATGTCGATCCCGCGCACGCGGGAGGTGCCGTCGGCCGCGAGCGCCGCGATCAGGTGCGAGAAGCCGCCCCGCAGGTCCGGCACCTCGATGTCTGCCGCCTGCAGCGGCGTCGGGCCGGAGATGACCGCCGAGTGGTTGAAGTTACGCTGGCCGAAGCGGCACTGCAGCCCGCCGAGGCACTCGCGGTAGATCTGGATGGTGGCCCCCATGCCGCGCAGCGCGTCGGTGAAGCCGAACCGGTTCTCGTAGACGGTCTCGTGCACGATCGACAGCCCCTTGGCCTGGGTCAGCGCGACGACGAGCGGCTGCTGCCAGTCCGTCATGAACCCGGGGTGGACGTCGGTCTCGAGCACGATGGAGTGCAGGTCGCCGCCGGGGTGCCAGAAGCGGATCCCGTCGTCCTGCACGTCGAACGCGCCACCGACCTTGCGGAAGGTGTTGAGGAACGTGGTCATCTCCGGCTGGGTGGCGCCGCGGACGAAGACGTTGCCGCGGGTGGCCAGGGCGGCGGAGGCCCACGAGCCTGCCTCGATGCGGTCGGCCAGCGAGGTGTGGCGGTAGCCGCCCAGGTGCTCGACGCCCTCGATGCGGATCGTGCGGTCGGTATCGACCGAGATGATCGCGCCCATCTTCTGCAGGACGGCGATCAGGTCCATGATCTCGGGCTCGGTGGCGGCGTTGCGCAGCTCGGTCAGACCCCGTGCGCGCACGGCCGTCAGGAGCGTCTGCTCCGTGGCACCGACCGAGGGGTAGGGCAGCTCGATCTTGGTGCCCTGCAACCCGTTCGGGGCGTGGATGTGGATGCCCTGGACCTTCTTCTCCACGACGGCGCCGAACTGGCGCAGGATGTCCAGGTGGTAGTCGATCGGCCGGTCGCCGATGCGGCAGCCGCCCAGGTCGGGGATGAAGGCCTCGCCGAGCCGGTGCAGCAGGGGCCCGCAGAAGAGGATCGGGATCCGGGAGGAGCCGGCGTAGGCGTCGATGTCGGCCACGTGTGCGGACTCGACGTTGCTCGGGTCGAGGCGGAGCACACCGGCCGCGCGGTCGTGCTCGACGTTGACGCCGTGCAGGCGCAGCAGGTCGGCGACGACGTCGACGTCCCGGATGACCGGGACGTTCGCCAGCTCGGATGCTGCCTCACCGAGGAGGGAGGCGACCATCGCCTTGGAGACGAAGTTCTTCGCCCCGCGCACGGTGATCTCACCGTTCAGGGGCACACCGCCCTCGACAGTCAGGAGCCCGCTCATACACACCTCACCGGCCCCGGGTGCTGATGGGGCCTTGGTCCGTGCGAACCCGGCGGGTCCGCGTCTCGGCCAGGATACGTGTCGCACCGACGACCCGCGCAGGGGCGGGCATGTCGACTCGGCCACAGGAGCCGCGGCCGCGCGGCGCCGTCTGGACCACGTGGTGGCCGGACGCCGCCGGCGAGAAGGCATCTGGCGACCGGCCGCCGTCGTCGAGAACGCATGCCGTGCCGGCCGTCGTCGAGAACGCATGCCGTGGCGGCCGCCGTCGTCGAGAACGTACGCCTCACCACTGCCGCGCCGCGCCGTTCCGCACCGGACGACGGCGGCCGTCAGGCCTACACCGAACGGCGACGGCGGCCGTCCGGCCAGCGCCGAACCGCGACGGCGGCGGTCAGGCCAGCGGCGCGTCGGCGTGGGCGGGCAGCCCCTCGCCGTCGCCGCCGACCGGGCGTGCCGCCATGACGTGCACGGGCGGCAGGTGCTTGGCCGGGAGGGTCTGCGGGCGCCAGGTGGCCCGGGTCGCCTCGAAGGTGGTGATGTCGGCCTCGTTCTGCAGGGTCAGGCCGATGTCGTCGAGCCCCTCCAGCAGGCGCCAGCGCGTGTAGTCGTCGATCTCGAAGGTGGCGTGGACGTCGCCGCAGACGACCGTCTTGTGCTCCAGGTCCACGGTGATCTCGGTGCCGGGGGCGTTCTCGAGCACCTTCCAGATCATCTCGGCGTCCTCCTGGCTGATGATGCCGGCGACCAGGCCCTGCTTGCCGGAGTTGCCGCGGAAGATGTCGGCGAAGCGCGGTGCGAGGACGACCCGGAAGCCGTAGTCCTTCAGCGCCCAGACGGCGTGCTCGCGCGAGGAGCCGGTGCCGAAGTCGGGGCCGGCCACGAGCACCGAGCCGCTTGCGTAGGCAGGCTGGTTCAGGACGAAGTCGGGGTCGCCGCGCCAGGCCGCGAAGAGCGCGTCCTCGAAGCCGGTGCGGGTGACGCGCTTGAGGTAGACAGCCGGGATGATTTGGTCGGTGTCGACGTTGCTGCGGCGCAGCGGGACGCCGACGCCTGTGTGCTGGGTGAACTTCTCCATGGTCGTTCTCTCCTACCTCAGGCGTTGACGGGCTCGGCGGCCGGCGAGTTCGCCAGGTCCGACGGCGCGGACAGCGTGCCGCGGATGGCGGTGGCGGCAGCGACCAGCGGGGAGACGAGGTGCGTGCGTCCGCCCTTGCCCTGACGCCCCTCGAAGTTGCGGTTCGACGTCGAGGCGGCCCGCTCGCCCGGCTTGAGCTGGTCGGGGTTCATGCCCAGGCACATGGAGCAGCCGGCGTTGCGCCACTCGGCCCCGAAGTCGAGGAAGACCTGGTCCAGCCCCTCGGCCTCGGCCTGCAGCCGCACGCGGGCCGAGCCCGGTACGACGAGGACGCGTACGTCGTCGTTCTTCTTCTGTCCCTTGACGATGTCCGCGACGGCGCGCAGGTCCTCGATCCGACCGTTGGTGCACGAGCCGATGAAGACGGTGTCGACGGCGATCTCGCGCAACGGCGTGCCGGGGTTCAGCGCCATGTACTCCAGGGCGCGCTCGGCGGCCTTGCGCTCGCCCTCGTCGGCGATGTCGACGGGGTCCGGGACGGTGGCCGAGAGCGGCAGGCCCTGCCCCGGGTTGGTGCCCCAGGTGACGAAGGGCTCGAGGCTGCCCGCGTCCAGGGTGACCTCGGCGTCGAAGACGGCGTCGTCGTCGGAACGCAGCGACCGCCAGTGCTCCACCGCCGCGTCCCAGGCGGCACCCTCGGGGGCGTGCGGACGACCCTTGATGTACTCGAAGGTGGTCTCGTCGGGGGCGATCATGCCCGCGCGGGCACCGGCCTCGATGGACATGTTGCAGATGGTCATGCGTGCTTCCATCGACAGCGAGCGGATCGCCTCGCCGCGGTACTCCAGGACGTAGCCCTGACCGCCGCCGGTGCCGATCTTGGCGATGACGGCCAGGATGATGTCCTTGGCGGTCGTGCCCTCGCGCAGCGCTCCGTCGACGTTGATCGCCATGGTCTTGAACGGCGCCAGGGGCAGCGTCTGGGTGGCGAGGACGTGCTCGACCTCGGAGGTGCCGATACCGAAGGCGAGCGCCCCGAAGGCGCCGTGGGTCGACGTGTGGGAGTCGCCGCAGACCACCGTCAGACCCGGCATCGTCAGACCCAGCTGCGGGCCGACGACGTGCACGATGCCCTGGTCGGCGTCGCCCAGGGAGTGCAGCCGGATGCCGAACTCCTCGGCGTTGTTGCGCAGCGTCTGGATCTGCGTGCGGCTGGTGGGGTCGGCGATCGGCCGGTCGATGTTGAGCGTCGGGGTGTTGTGGTCCTCGGTCGCGATCGTCAGGTCCGGGCGACGGACGGTCCGCCCGGCGAGACGGAGTCCCTCGAACGCCTGCGGGCTGGTGACCTCGTGCACCAGGTGCAGGTCGATGTAGAGCAGGTCCGGAGCACCGTCGGTGCCCTTGCGCACCACGTGCGCGTCCCAGACCTTCTCGGCCAGCGTTCCGCTCATCGCGTTCTCTCTTCCTCGGCTTCTCGTCGTGCTCTTCGTGGCTTGACCTCGACATTTGCATCTCAGCCACTGAGATGCCAGTATCGACCCATGGACAACTCTAGCGGAGTCGGCGTGCTTGACAAGGCCGCCACGGTTCTCGGTGCGCTAGAGGCCGGGCCAGCCACCCTTGCCCAGCTTGTGAGCGCCACCCATCTCGCCCGCCCGACGGCGCACCGCCTCGCCGTCGCGCTGGAGCACCATCGTCTCGTCGCACGCGACATGCAGGGACGGTTCATCCTCGGCCCCCGCCTCGCGGAGCTCGCCTCCGCCGCCGGCGAGGACCGGCTGCTCGCCGCGGCCACGCCGGTGCTCACCGCGCTGCGCGACCACACCAACGAGAGCGCGCAGCTCTACCGGCGCCAGGGCGACCAGCGAATCTGCGTCGCCGCCGCGGAGCGTCCGATGGGTCTGCGCGACTCCATCCCGGTCGGGGCGACCCTGAGCATGCTGGCCGGCTCGGCCGCCCAGGTGCTGCTCGCCTGGGAGGAGCCGGACCGCCTCCACCGCGGCCTGCACGGCGCGAACTTCACCGCCACCATGCTCTCCGCCGTACGCCGGCGTGGGTGGGCACAGTCGGTTGCCGAGCGCGAGCCGGGCGTGGCATCGATCTCGGCGCCGGTCCGCGGCCCGTCGGGGCGTGTGCTCGCCGCCGTATCGGTCTCCGGCCCGATCGAGCGCATGGGTCGCCAGCCCGGGCGGCTGCACGCGGCCGCCGTCGTCGCCGCCGCCAACCGGCTCACCGAGGTGCTCAAGCGCACCGAGGAGGGCTGAGGTACCGACAAGAAGGGCTCCCTCCCCGGCGGAGAGGGAGCCCTTCGTCGTCTCTCCGGCCGGCGTCGTCGTCTCGCCGGCCGGGTGGGAGCCCTTCGCCGTCGCCGGTGAGGGACAAGGCGGGTCGCCACCACGCCGGCGGGTCGCACCACGACGGCGGGCGCACCACGACGGCGGGGCGCCACCACGGGAGACGTGGGACCGTCAGGAGCACGCAAGAGGCCCTCACCCGTGCGGGTGAGGGCCTCTCAGCTTGTACCCCCAGCCGGATTCGAACCGGCGCCGCCGCCGTGAGAGGGCGGTGTCCTAGGCCGCTAAACGATGGGGGCCTGTTGTGCAGTTTTCGGCTACCTCGCGGCGGCCGTGGAAGACACTACCAGAGGGTCCGACCAGGCCTCGACCCGGGATGCCCTCCGACTCCTGTGACGTCACGCACACGCCGACCCCCGCGGCACACGCAGGCCAACCCCCTGGCGCGCGCGCAGGCGACCCCCTGCGGCGCACGCGCGGCGACGTTACGGCGCCGAAACGACCGATGGCTCCGTACCCGACCGGTACGGAGCCATCTTGCGGTACCCCCAGCCGGATTCGAACCGGCGCCGCCGCCGTGAGAGGGCGGTGTCCTAGGCCACTAAACGATGGGGGCTCGGCACCTGAGGTGCCGGGTGGCCCGCACTGACGTGCCGACCACTGCTGGGGTACCAGGACTCGAACCTAGACTAACTGGACCAGAACCAGTCGTGCTGCCAATTACACCATACCCCAAGGGGGTATAACCGCCGCCGTTCCGCGGGGGTCGTACCGTCGAAGAACACTACCCGAGCGAGTCGCGCTGACCAAACCCGGAACGCCCACCGTGAGCGACCTCACCCGCCATCGGTCCTCGATGTGTGGGGCAACCCACAAGGGGAACTCTCCCCATCGTCCCGATGGCGCTCACGAGCTCGGCGGCGGATACGTTCAGGACAACATCCACACCACCAGGGGGACTCACCATGGCTCGCTCCGTCACTCGCTCACGCACCGCGGCCCTGCTCGCCGCAGCCGCGCTCACCGTCACGCTCGCCGCGTGCGGCGAGGACCCCGCACCGGCGCCCGCGGAGGAGCCCACGACGGCGACCGGAACCGAGGAGCCGACCGGTGCGGAGACCACCTCGGCCGAGCAGACCGAGGAGCCCGCGGCCGCTGAGCCCGCCGTGGTCACCTGGGACCACCCGGAGGCCGAGGGGTACACCCTCTCGGAGAACCCGCCGACCGAGACGGTGGTCCAGCTCGAAAACAGTACGCTCGCGTGCGTCATCCAGCTGACGCACGAGATCATCCCCGACGCCGGCATCGACGACTCGACCTACACCGACACGGCGATCGAGAACGCGACCGGCGCCCTCGGCGAGTCCACCGAGACGGGCCGCGAGGACGTCACCCTCAACACCGACGCCGGCGCGATGGACGCCCGCGAGGTCTCCCTCACCGTCACCGCGGGAGAGGCACAGATGGACGTGAAGATGCTCCTGCGCGCCGCATCCGCCGACCAGGTGCTCGTCGGGATCGTGAACATCTGCCCCGCGGGCACCCTCGACGAGGCCGCCTGGGACACCTTCGTCTCGGGCACCACGCTGCACGGCACCACGGCCACCAGCTTCTGAGTCGCTCGGCGCGCCGCGCGCGGTGTCGGCCCGGGCGGCGGGCCGACCCCGCTCGGGAAGTGCACCGGCTCCGGCGGTGCACCCGAGCAGGTGCGAGCGATAGCGTTCCGAGGCATGGATCCCGACGACGTGCGCCATGCCGCCCAGTGGCTCGCCAATGAGCTGCGGGCACGCCCCACCGAGGACTACGACTACGACCAGCCCGCGCACGGGCTGGAGTGGACCTGCTGGTACACCCTCGAGCACGCGCTCGACGACCTCCTCGCCTTCGCCCTCCAGGTAGCCGGCCACGTCCAGGACGACTACCTCCCCCTGATGGCGGCCGACGGCAGCGACGGCATCACGCGGGTCGACCGCGGGGCCGGCGTCGCGGGCATGGCCGCGTCCCTGGAGGCGATGGCCGAGCTGATGGCCGCCCAGGTGCAGCTCCAGCCCGGCACCGCGCGGGCCTACCACCCGTACGGGGACTCCGACCCGCGTGGTTTCGCGGCGATGTCGGTGCTCGAGGTGATCGTGCACGGCTGGGACGTGCTCAGCGCACTCGACGACGAGGTCGCCGACCTCCCGGAGGACCTGTGCGAGGGCGTCCTGGCACGCCTCTTTCCGGGGTCGCCCGACGCGGGCAGCCCCCAGGAGGTCCTGCTGTGGCAGACCGGCCGGGCAGAGCTGGCCGGGCACGGGAGGCTCTCGTCCTGGCGCTGGGACGCCGCCGTGCGCTGAACGTCGTCACGCGCAGACGAGCTCAGGGCGGACGAGCCGGCGAGCCGGCCGCACCGACGAGCTCAGGCGGTCGGCTACGAGCCGCCGAGCTCGTCGCGCAGGCTCCGCAGCCGGGCGAGGGAGGACTCGCGCCCGAGGATCTCCATGGACTCGAAGAGCGGCGGCGAGACGCGACGGCCGGTCACCGCCGTGCGCAACGGCCCGAAGGCGAGTCGTGGCTTGATGCCGAGCCCCTCGACGACGGCCTCGCGCAGCGCAGCCTCGACGCCCGCCGTCGTGAACTCGCCGAGCGGCTCCAGCGCGCCGAGAGCAGCGTCCAGCACCTGGGGCGCCTCGGCGCGCAAGGCCTTCAGCGCGTCGGGCTCGACGACCAGGTCGGCGTCGGCGCGGAAGAGGAACCCGAGCATCCCGGGCGCCTCGCCGAGCAGGGTCATCCGCTCCTGGACGAGGGGCGTCGCCCGCGTCAGCAGATCCTGCTCGCGGGCGTCGAGGTCGTCGTAGGACACGGCGGAGACGAGGCCCTCGGCGTGGAGGTAGGGCACCACGCGGGCGCGCAGGTCCTCAGGGGCGAGCATGCGCAGGTGCGCGGCGTTGATCGCCTCGGCCTTCTTCAGGTCGAAGCGCGCCGGGTTGGGGTTGACGTCGGCGACGTCGAACGCGGCGACCATCTCGTCCTTGGAGAAGATGTCGTTGTCCGGCGAGATGCCCCACCCGAGCAGCGCCAGGTAGTTGAGCAGCCCCTCCGGGGTGAACCCGCGCTCCCGGTGCAGGAAGAGGTTGGACTCCGGGTCGCGCTTCGAGAGCTTCTTGTTCCCCTCCCCGAGCACGTAGGGCAGGTGCCCGAAGACAGGCACGAGCGAGGCGACGCCGACATCGATCAGCGCCTGGTAGAGGACCACCTGGCGCGGGGTGGAGGAGAGCAGGTCCTCGCCGCGCAGCACGTGGGTGATCTGCATGAGGGCGTCGTCGACCGGGTTGGTCAGCGTGTACAGCGGGAAGCCGTTGGCGCGGACGATGACGAAGTCCGGGATGGAGCCGGCCTTGAACGTCACGTCCCCGCGCACCAGGTCGGTGAAGGTGACGTCCGTGTCGGGCATGCGCACGCGCAGCACGGGCTCGCGCCCCTCGGCCCGGTAGGCAGCCCTCTGCTCGTCGGTCAGGTCGCGGTCGTACCCGTCGTAGCCCAGCTTCGGGTCACGGCCCGCGGCACGGTGCCGGGCCTCGATCTCCTCGGTCGTGGAGAAGGACTCGTACGCGTGCCCGGCGGCGAGAAGCTTCCCCGCGACGTCGCGGTAGACGTCCATCCGCTCGGACTGGCGGTAGGGCCCGTACGGCCCGCCGATCTCCACGCCCTCGTCCCAGTCGAGCCCCAGCCACCGCAGGGCGTCGAGAAGCTGGTGGTAGCTCTCCTCGGAGTCGCGCGCGGGATCGGTGTCCTCGATGCGGAAGACGAAGGTGCCGCCGACGTGCCGGGCGTGCGCCCAGTTGAACAGGGCCGTGCGGATCAGGCCGACGTGCGGGGTGCCGGTGGGCGAGGGGCAGAAGCGGACCCGGACGGCGGAGCCGGTGGGGGCGTCGGCGCGGACTGGTGCGAGGTTCTCGGTCATGGTGGCCACCAGCGTAGTCGCGGCCGTGAGAGGGCCGGGCCACGCCGTCGTGCGCGCGGTAGCGTCGGGACGGCCGGCCGACACGGGGCGGAGCGAGACGGAGGACACGTGAGCACGACGAGCTTCGACGACATCACCATCGAGGACCTGCGCGCGGCCGGGGGCACGAAGTGGGCGATGTTCCCGGACTGCATCGGCGCCTTCGTCGCCGAGATGGACTTCGGGGTCCCGCCGGTCGTCCAGGACGTGGTGCGACGTGCGGCCGACGACGGCGCCCTGGGCTACCTGCCCCTGCACGAGCGTCACGCGGCGCGGGCCGCCTGCGCGGGCTGGCTGGCGAGCACCGTGGGCTGGGACGTCCCCGCCGACCGGGTGCACCTGCTGCCCGACGTGCTCTCGGTCATGCGCGAGACGATCCGGCACTTCACCGCGCCCGGCTCCGCCGTCATCGTGCCGACGCCGGCGTACATGCCCTTCCTCACAGTCGTCCCGGCCGCCGGTCGCGAGGTGGTCGAGGTGCCCAGCCTCCTCGACGACGACGGCCGGTACACCCTTGACCTGGCCGGCATCGACGCCGCGTTCGCCGCCGGGGCCGGCCTGCTGGTGCTGTGCAACCCGTGGAACCCGGTGGGGCGGGTCCTGACCCGCGAGGAGCTGCTCGCCGTCGCGGAGGTCGTCGACCGCCACGGCGGCCGGGTGTTCTCCGACGAGATCCACGCCCCGATCCTGCTCGACGACCTCCCCCACGTCCCCTACGCCTCGCTGGACGAGCGGACCGCCGGGCACACCGTCACCGCTGTCGCGGCGTCGAAGGGATGGAACGTGCCCGGTCTGAAGTGCGGGCAGATGGTCCTGTCGAACGACGCCGACGCCGAGGCGTTCGCCCCCTATGCGGCGGACGTCTCGGACACCGTCGGGCTGCTCGGCGCACGAGCCGCCACGGCCGTCTACACCGACGACGGCGGCTGGCTCGCCGAGGTCGTGGACTACCTGCGCGGCAACCGGGACCTCCTGGCCGAGCTCGTCGCCGAGCATCTGCCCGGGGCCGTGCTCTCGCGCACCGAGGGCACCTACATCGCGTGGCTGGACTGCCGTGGCCTCGGCCTGGAGGGCTCCGCGGCGTCCTTCTTCCGCCGCGAGGCCGGCGTCGCCCTGACCGACGGGATCTCGTGCGGCGAGGCCGGCGCAGGGTTCGTGCGCATCGTCATGGCGACGCCGCGGCCGATCCTACGCCGGGCCGTCGAGCAGATGGGCGCGGCCCTGACCGCCGCGCGCAGCGCGTCCTGAGCGACGCGCGGGCAGCGCGTGGGGGAAGAGCCAGGACTGTCCGGACGTCTCCTCCACACGTGCCCGGCCGCAAAGGCGGTGACGGTGCCGCTGGTGGCGGGCGTTCGGACAGACAGGCGCCACTGTGCAAGTCGACCCGACGGCAACAGGGGGCGCGGGCGCTCAGTCCCGGCGCACGACCGGGTTGGAGAAGGCGCCGATCCCCTCGACCTCGACCTCCACGCGCTGACCGACGTCGATCGGGCCGACCCCGGCCGGGGTCCCGGTGAGGATCACGTCGCCGGGCAGCAGGGTGAAGATCGAGGACACGTACGCGATCAGCTCGGGCACCTTGTGCACCAGCTGGGAGGTGCGCCCGTCCTGGCGGAGCTCGCCGTCCACGCGGGCACGCACGGCCAGGTCGGAGACGTCCAGGTCCAGGGCGAGGTAGGGACCCAGCGGGCAGGAGGTGTCGAAGCCCTTCGCGCGGGTCCACTGGCCGTCGGTGCGCTGGACGTCCCGGGCGGTGACGTCGTTGGCGACGGTGTAGCCGAAGATGACGTCCGAGGCCTTCTCCGCGGGCACGAACTTGCACAGCCGGGAGATGACGACGGCGAGCTCGGCCTCGTGGTGGACCTCGCCGGAGAAGGCCGGCAGGACGATCGGGTCGTCCGGGCCGATCACCGACGTGTTCGGCTTGAGGAAGACGAGCGGCTCATCCGGGACCTCATTGCCCATCTCGGCGGCATGGTCGGCGTAGTTGCGCCCGATGCCGACGACCTTCGAGCGCGGGATCACCGGGGAGAGGAGCCGCACCTCGTCGAGCGCGACCCGCTGGCCGGTGGTCTCCAGATCGCCGTAGATCGGGTCGCCGCGCAGGGCGACGAGCTCGTCCGCGTCCTCGTCGAGGATGCCGTACTGAGGGTTCTCCCCCGTGATGAACCGTGCGATGCGCATAGGGCAACCCTAGTGCGGCCCGCCGGCAGCGCGGCCCGGCGCGATTACGGCCCGGAACGATCACGGCCCGCCGGCAGTACGGCCCGGCACCAGCGCGCCCGGAACGATTGCGGCCCGCCTGCATGCGGCCCGCCGGGTAAGGTCCGCCGGCCGCGCGGCCGCTGACTCGACGTGCGTCCGAAGGGTGATACGCCCACCGGGACCGGTTGGCACTTCAACGGTGGTCACGTAGCGTCACGCCTTGTCGAGGGTGCCTCTTGCTCCCACGGCATCCAGGTCGATCGCGGCGTCCGTCCGCGACATGAGAGGACATCATGAGCATGCACATGAGTGCCAGGCCGCATCTCGCGCCGCGCGCCTCCGTGTGCATGTGCATGCGCGCCGCTGCGTGCATGTGTTGTTGTCCCGCCTGAGGCCACCTCGCGCACCGCTGCCCGCTGCCCGTTCAGTGACCGAACGCCGGCGTCTCGGGGCAGCTGAGCACTGATCAGCCTGCCCACGCCGACTGGGGTCAGCTGAACGCCGATCAGCCGGCACACCCCGACTCGGGGTCAGCTGAACGCCGATCACTCGGCACACGCCGGCTCGGGGTCAGCTGAACGCCGATCAACCGGCAGACGCCGCCGGCCCATGGCTCCGCCCTTCGACGGCGCAGCCCTGTCCCCGGCGCTGATGACCCGTAGCTCCGCGCACCTCGAGGCGCAGCCCTGTCCGCGGCTCCGCCGCGACGCGCTGCTGCGCTCACGCCTCGCCACCCTGCGGCCTGCCTCTCGCCTGGCCGTCGGCCCACCCTCCCGCGCACTGGAATCAAGGAGTACCCGTGTCCACCACCACCGACCACCGGCCACCGACGGCCACCGAGGACCTCGTCGGCGCTCTCGCCGAGCCCGACGAGGCCACCGCTCTCGCCAGGCTTACCAAACCCGACGTCATCCACCACACCCAGCGCGCCCACGAGCACCTCTTCGCCGATCCGGGCCTGCTCTCGCCGGCGTTGCGTCGTGCCCTCGCGGCCCGGGTCGCCGAGCAGCACGGCGCCCCGCGGCTGGCCGGGCACCACCGCGAGCACGACGCCGTCGACCTCGCCATCGCGACCGCCGACCCGACCGTCGCCGCCCTCGTGCGCCACGCCGACCTCCTCAGCCTCTCCCCCGCGCTGGTCGGCCCACGGGACGTCGCGGCGCTCGCCGACCTCGGGATCGACGCCGACGGCCTCGTGCTCCTGAGCCAGGTCGTCGCCGTCACCGCCTACGAGGCGCGGCTCGTGGTCGGCCTGCGGCTCGTCGCGGGCCACGACGACGGCGCAGGCGCGGGCTCCGTGGCGCCGGAGCCCGCCGTCGCGGACACCGGGGAGCGCGCCAAGCACTCCCCGGCGGCCGCACCCAACGGCCTGCCGACGCCGCACGAGTTCACCCGTGACCAGCTCGGCTGGCTGCCGTGGGTCGAGCCCATCGCGAGCGAGGACCTCACCGACTCCCACCGTGCGGCCTTCGCCGGCAAGAGCGACGGCGCCTACTTCCGGCTGCTGGCCCGCCAGACCGGCGTCCTCGCCGCCCGCACCCGGATCGACCACGCCGTCTTCCTCACCAAGGCGGGCCTGCCCCGGGCGGAGCGCGAGCTCGCCGCCGCGGTGACCAGCAAGGTCAACGACTGCATCTTCTGCGCGTCCGTCCACGCGCGGAAGTCGGCCCAGCTGAGCAAGCGTCCCGACGACGTCGACCGCCTGCTCTCCGCCGACGTCGGCCGGGCGGTCGGCTGGGCGCCCACCGACCTCGCCCCGCTCAGCGCCGGCCAGGACGGGCGCTGGGCGGCGATCATCGACTTCGCCGCCGCCCTGGCCGCGAGCCCCGCCCGCGCCACGCTCGCGCACGTCGAGGCGCTGCGCACCCTCGGCCTGGACCAGACCGACCTCGTCGACCTCGTCGCCTCGGTCGCGTTCTTCTCCTGGGCCAACCGGCTCATGCTCACCCTCGGCGAGCCGTACCTGCCCGAGGCCGCCGCATCCACCACGACCACCAGTCCCACCACGACCACCGGAGCAACCCGATGAAGCGCTCGATCCGCACCGCAGCACTGCTCGCCGCGACCCTCGTGCTGGCCGCCTGCGGCCAGGTCTCCGTCGCCGACGGCGGAGCCGCCGACCCGACCGGCGCGGCCACCGACGCGTCCGGGAAGATCACCGTCGTCGACGACCAGGACCGCGAGGTGACCTTCGGCCCGGTCGAGCGCGCCGTCGTCGCCCTGAGCTACAACAACGAGTTCGTCCAGGCGATCGGCGCGGGCGACCGCGTCGTCGGCGTGGACCGCGGCACGTTCCAGCGGGCGCCCTACCTCGGGTTCACCGAGGACGAGATCGTCGGCGAGAGCATCGGCGAGCTCAACTACGAGGCGATCGTCGCGCTCGAGCCCGACGTCGTGATCATCCCCCGCAACGGCACCTGGCAGGAGGCGGAGGAGCGTCTCGCCGAGTTCGACATCCCGGTCGTCGTGGTCACCGCCTGGGACTTCGACGTCTTCCCCGAGACCGTCGAGCTGCTCGGCGAGGTCTTCGCCGAGCCCGAGGGCGCCGACGAGGTCCAGGGCTTCTACGACGAGATCTTCACCACGGTCGCCGAGCGGGTCGAGGGCACCGAGCCGGTCCCCGTGTACTGGGAGACCGAGCAGCCGTACCTGACCGCGCTGCCCGGCTCCGGCTTCGACCAGATCATCACCGCCGCGGGCGGCACCAACATCTTCGGCGAGGTCACCGGCGGGGACGTCCAGCACGAGACCACCGTCGACCCGGCCGCGGTCGTCGAGCGCGACCCAGCGGTGATCGTCCACGAGATGCCGCCGTCGGCCGCCCCCTACGGCGACCAGGAGATCGCCGACCTCACCGCCGGGATCGTCGCCCGGCCCGGCTGGTCGAACATCGCCGCGGCGAAGGACGAGCAGGTCTACGTGACGAACGGCTGGGCGACCTCGGGCCTGTCGAAGGCTCTCGGCGCGATCTTCCTCGCGAGCTGGCTGCACCCGGAGGAGTTCAGCGACGTCGACCCGGCCGACTACCTCCAGCGCTGGGCGACCGAGTTCCAGGGCGTGCCCGACTACGCCGGTGCGGACGCGTACGTCTCCGGAGGTGACCGGTGAGCGTCGGCACCGAGCAGCACCGGCCGCGCACCGACGCCGACGGCGCCGGCAGGCCGACCGCCGTCGGGCGAGGCACCGTCGGACGGGGCACCGGCGGACCGGGCACAAGCGGACCGGGCACCGGCGGACCGGGCAGGTCCGGCAGCGGCGGCCGCCCGACGGCGGCCCCCGGGCAGCCGGAGAGCCAGAACGCCCTGCGGCGGACGCTGGGCAACCACCGGCTGGTCGTCCTCGTCGTCGCCGCGGTGCTCACGGTCGTCGTCGTGGCCGGCTCGACGGCCGTGGGCACGAGCGGCGTGAGCGTCGGCGACGCGCTGCACGTGCTGTGGCTGCTCGTGGCCGGCGGGACGATCGAGCCCGAGTTCGTCCAGACGTTCGGCGTCGTCAGCGACCTCCGCCTCCCGCGGGCGCTGCTGGCGCTGGCCGCCGGTGCCGGGCTCTCGGTCGCCGGCGCCGTCATGCAGGGGCTGCTGCGGAACCCGCTGGTCAGCCCGTTCACGCTCGGCGTCTCCCCCGCGGCGGCCTTCGGCGCCTCGGCCGCGATCCTGCTCTCCGGTGGCACGGTCAGCTCGGCGAACCCGGTGGTGATGGGGTCCGCCCTCGTGGCCTCGGGCCTGGTGACCGCCTTGGTGCTGGGCCTGGCCTCCGCGCGGAAGATGGCGGTCGCGACGCTGCTGCTGCTCGGCATCGCCGTCACCCAGCTGTTCGAGGCGCTCACCGCCGGGCTGCAGTACGTCGCCAACGAGAACACGCTCCAGGCCATCGTGCGCTGGACGCTGGGCTCGGTGAACGACGCCGGCTGGACCGAGGTGCAGATCATGGCCGCGGTGGTGGTCGTGCTCCTGCCGCTGCTGCTGTGGTTCGCGAAGGACATGAACGCCATCGCGTTCGCCGGCGACGACGCCGCCCGCTCGCTGGGTGTCAACGTCACGGTGGTGCGGGTCGGCCTCATCCTCGTCTCGGTGCTGCTCGCGTCGGTGGCGGTGTCCCTGTGCGGCGTCATCGGGTTCGTCGGGCTGGTCGGTCCGCACATCGCGCGGCTCATCATCGGTGCCAACCACCAGTACCTGCTGCCGATGTCCGCACTCGCCGGCGGGGTCCTGCTCGTCGCCGCCGACACGGTCGGCCGCACCGTCGTGGCGCCGTCGGTGGTCCCGGTCGGGATCGTCGTGGCGATGCTCGGCGCCCCGGTCTTCATCTACCTGATCATGACGAGGAGGGCCTCGAGATGAGCGTTGTCCAGGAGCTGGCCGTACCCGTGGCAGCCCCCACGCAGGCTGCCCCGGGTGGGCTGCAGATCCATGACGTCGAGTTCGCCTACGGCAGGCACCAGGTGCTGCGCGGCGTGAACCTCGCGGTCGCCGACGGGACGCTGTGCGCGCTCCTCGGCCCCAACGGTTCCGGCAAGTCGACGCTGACGAAGATCCTCGCCGGCGTGCTGCGGACCAAGAAGGGCTCGGTGCGGCTCGGGGACGTCGACCTCCTCGCGATGCGGCCCCGCGAGCGCGCGAAGGTCGTGGCGTACGTCCCGCAGTCCTCCGAGGTGCCCTTCGAGCTGACGGTCCGCGAGGCCGTCACGCTGGGCCGCACCCCGCACATGGGGCTGCGGCCCACGGCCGAGGACGTCGCCGTCGTGGAGGACGCGATCCAGCGGCTCGGACTGGACGGGCTCGCCGAGCGACGGCTCTCGGACCTGTCCGGCGGCCAGGCCCAGCGGGTGCTCATCGCGCGGGCGCTCGCCCAGCGTCCGCGGGTGCTCCTGCTCGACGAGCCGACGTCCGCGCTCGACCTGCGCTACCAGGTCGAGACGCTCCAGATCGTGCGCCAGGTGGCCCGGGAGGAGGGTGTGGCCGCGCTCATCGCCATCCACGACCTCAACCACGCCGCCACCTTCTGCCAGCAGGTCGTGCTGCTCGACGGCGGCCGCATCGTCGCCGACGGCGCGGCGCCGGAGGCCTACGACGCCGACCTGCTCGGGCAGGTCTACGGCCTCCCGGTGGAGGTGCGGCACGAGGGTGGCCAGACCCAGGTGCGTCCCGTGCTGGACGAGGGTGCGCTGGCGTGAGCATCGACCACACCACGCCAGGCGGGGCAGCGTCGGGCGGTCTCGCGCCGGCCGGGGCAGCGCCGGGCGGTCTCCCGCCGGCCGGGGCAGCGCCGGGCGGTCTCCCGCCGGCCGGCACCGTCCTCACCGCCGCCGGCCTGCCCACCATCGAGCCGCCGGAGGCGGTCGGCACGCGCCTCACCGCTCCCGTGCCTCTGGATCCGGTCGAGGCGGACCTCGTCATCGTGGGCGGCGGTCCGCGGGCGGTGTCCGTCGTCGAGCGGCTGACGGCGCGGTCGACGACGGGCGAGCCGGTCCGCGTCGTCGTCGTCGACGCCGTCGAGGTCGGCGCCGGGGCCACCTGGCGCACGGACCAGAGCCCGCAGCTGCTCAACAACACCTACAGCGCCCACACCACGATCTACCCGGACGACTCCACCCCGATGACCGGTCCGGTCACCCCCGGACCGGACCTCGTTGCCTGGGCGCGTGAGGTTCTCGCCGGTACCCCACCTGTGACCGCCGGCCCGGACGTCGGGTGGCACGCCGGCCCGCGGCCCGGCTGGGTGGCCGAGGAGGTCGCCGCGATCGAGCCCTGGTCCTTCCCGACCCGCCGGCTCCAGGGCGTGTACTTCCGCGAGCAGCTCGAGGCGGTCCTCGCCCGGGGCGGCGTCGAGCTGACGGGGGTGGTGGCCACCGTCGTCGGCCTCGAGCCCGCCGACGCCGGGCAGGGCGCCGCGGCTCCTCCCCTGCGCACCGTCCGGCTGGCCGACGGCAGAACGTTCCGGGCCCGGGCGGTCGTGCTGGCACAGGGCATGATCCAGGCGCGTCGTACGCCCGCGACCGCGGAGCGGGTGGCCGCCGCCCGGCGGCACGGCCTCGTCTACCTCGAGCCGGGCATGCCCGCCGAGCGGGACTGGGACCTCGTCCCCGGCGGCGAAGACGTGATCGTGGCCGGCCTCGGCGCGAACTTCTTCGACGTGGTCGCGGTGCTCACCGCCGGTCGTGGCGGGCGCTTCGTCGCCCGCGACCATCACCTCGACCTCGCCTACGAGCCCTCCGGGCGGGAACCGCACCTGCTCGTCGGCTCTCGCCGCGGGCTGCCGTACCGCTCCAAGTCCTTCTACGGCGGCTTCCCGCCCCGGTACACCCCGCGCCTGGCCACCCGCGAGTGGTTCGGCGCGGCCGCCACGGTGCCCGACCAGGACTTCACCCGGGACGTCTGGCCGCAGCTCGCGCGCGAGCTCGTCGTCGCCCACCTGACGACCCTGGCGCGCCACCACCGTGCGACCGTCCCGTCCGTCTCCCCCGACGACGGCGAGCTGCCGGCGGAGCTGCTGGCCCGCATCGCGCAGGCGGTCGTGCCGGGGCTGAACGATCTCGTGCGTGAGCTCGTGGTCGAGCCCGACCGTCGGCTCGACGTCCTGCGGCTCGACCGTCCGGACGTCGAGGAGCCGACCGGCGCGCAGTGGCGGGCCTGGACCCGGCGCTGGTCGGCCGCCGAGCTGGAGTCGATCAGCAGCCCGCTCACCAGCCCGCGGGCGGAGGTCAGCAGGGCGATGGCGGCGCTGCGCGGGCAGGTCGCCGGGCTCGTGCGAGCCGGGGCGGTCGACGCCGCCTCGGTCGCCCGCGACGTCCGCGGCTGGTTCGACGCCCTCGGACTGGCGCTCGCCTCCGGTCCACCGCCGGAGCGGACGGCCCAGCTGCTGGCCCTCGTGCGCGCCGGCGTCGTCGAGCTCGTCGGGGAGGGGCTGACGGTGAGCGTGGAGGGCGACGCCTTCGTCGCCCGGTCCGCGGTCCGCGGCAGCGTCCACCGGGCACGGGCGCTCGTGGAGACACGGATGTCCAAGGGGCACACCGACGTCACCGACGATCCGCTGCTGCGGTCCCTGCTCGACTCCGGTCGCGCCCGCCTCCACGCGGTCCCCGGCCCGGACGGCCGGCCGGTCACCACGCGCAGCCTCGACGTCACGCCGGAGGAGTTCTGGCTGGTCGACGCCGCCGGCCGCCCGGATCCCCAGGTGATCGTCATCGGCATCCCGGCCGGCGACGTCCAGCCCGGCTCGGCAATCGGCGCGACACCCGGGCTGCCCTCCCCGCTCCTCGCGGGCGCGGACCGCGCGGCGGCGCAGGTGCTGGCGCTCGTGCGCGAGCCCGCCACCGTCGGCTGAGGGCGGCCGTCGATCATGACCTCCCGTCGGCCGGGCCCCTACCCTGGTGTCCATGCCGACCGTGACCTCGCCGGCCCGGCCCCTCGCCCCCGCGGTCTGGACCGCCCGGGCCGCCGCGCACGCCGCGCGGGCCGACGCCCTGACAGCGGCGCGACGGCGGCGGCGCTCGCACCACGAGAAGGACGCCGTCGAGGACTTCCTCTTCGAGTACTACCCGGTCCGGCCGGCCCAGCTCGCCCGCTGGCATCCCGGGGTCGGGGTCACGCTGGAGGCGGCCGGCGCGGAACCGGCCGCGCTCGAGGAGCTCGAGCGCCGCGCGACCTGGCGCTGGCACACCGTCACTCCCGCCGGCCCGGACGTCGGTGAGGATTCGGTGCACCAGGCGCACCGAATCCTCACCGATCCCCCGACTGCGTCCACCGGTCCCCGCACCGCGTCTGACGGTCCGGCCGGGCCCACCGTGACGCTCGACGTCGCCGCCTTCATGACGGACCGCGGGCCGGGCGTGCGCTGGCTCCACAACCTGCTGGGGCGGACCGCCGCCCGCCCCGCCCAGCTCGGCTGCCTGGGCCTGCACGAGTGGGCGATGGTCTACCGGCAGGACGAGCACCGCCACGAGCTGCCGCTGCGGCTCGGGCAGGCCGGCACGGACGCCGTCGTCGAGGCGCACCCGGTCCGGTGCACCCACTTCGACGCGTTCCGCTTCTTCACCGCTCCCGCGCGCCCGCTGAACAGGCTCCAGCCCGCGCGAGCGACTCAGCCGGACCTGGAGCAGCCCGGCTGCCTGCACGCGAACATGGATCTCCTCAAGGCCGCGCTGAAGCTCGGCCCGGCGTGCCCCGGCGAGCTGCTGCTCGACTGCTTCGAGCTCGCCCACGACATCAGGGTCCTCGACATGCAGGCCTCTCCCTACGACGTCACGTCGCTCGGGCACGCACCCGTGGCGATCGAGACCGCTGCCGGGCGCGCCGAGTACGTCGCCCGCCAGCGAGGCTTCGCCGACCGGGCCGACCCCCTCCGGACCCGCCTGACAGACGTCACGACGACGCTGCTCGCGCACGAGCCCACCGACGGCGCGACGCCGGCCTGACGGCACCGGCCGGTCATCTCCCGGGGCTACCCTGCGCGCCATGACCGGTCCTGGATCCCTCGCCCGCAGGCTCGGCCTGACCGACGCCGTCGTCATCGGCGCGAGCTCGATGATCGGCGCAGGGGTCTTCGTCGTGTTCGCCCCGGCCGCCCGTGCCGCCGGCACCTGGCTGCTGGCCGGCCTCGCGGTCGCCGTCGTCGTCGCGCTGTGCAACGCCACCTCGACGGCGCAGCTCGCCGCCACCTACCCGAGGTCGGGCGGGACGTACGTCTACGGCCGCGAGCAGCTCGGACCGTGGTGGGGCTTCACCGCCGGTTGGTGCTTCGTGATCGGCAAGACCGCCTCGTGCGCCGCGATGGCCGCCACCGTCGCGGCGTACACGGTGCCGGCCGACTGGCAGCGCCCGACGGCGGCCGCGGCCGTGGTCGCCCTGACCGCGGTGAGCTGGCGCGGGATCACCCGCACCGCGGCGCTGGCGCGCGTGATCCTGGTCGTGGTGCTTCTCGTGCTGGCTGTGGCCGTGGCGGCGATGGTGCTCGGCGGTCCCGTCGGCGCGCAGGCGTCCGCTCCCCTGACGGCGCCGGCCGCCGGGCCGGACGTGCGGGACGTCCTGCAGTCGGCGGGCCTGATCTTCTTCGCTCTCGCCGGCTACGCGCGGATCGCCACGCTCGGCGAGGAGGTCAAGGACCCGGCGGCCACCATCCCGCGGGCCATCGTCACCGCGCTGGCCGGGGTCGCAGTGCTCTACGCCGTCGTCGCGGTCCTCCTTCTGCGGGTGCTCGGCGTCGACGGGCTCGCGGCCTCGGACGCCCCGGTCGCCGACGCGGTCGCCGCGACGGCCGGGTCGTGGGCCGTGCCGGTCGTGGGGGTCGGCGCCGCGGCGGCGTCTCTGGGCGCACTGCTCGCCCTGCTCGCCGGCGTCGGCCGCACCACCCTCGCCATGGCGCGTGAAGGCGACCTGCCGCGTCACCTGGCGGTGGTCCACCCGCGCTTCCACGTCCCGCACCGCGCCGAGGCCGCCGTCGGTTCGGTGGTCGTCGTCGCCGTGCTCGTGGCGGACCTGCGCGAGCTCATCGGCTTCAGCTCCTTCGGTGTGCTGCTCTACTACGCGGTCGCGAACCTGGCCGCGCTGACGCAGGGTCGCGACCGGCGCCGGTACCCGCGCGCCCTGCAGGTGGTCGGGGTGGTCGGCTGCGCCACCCTCGCACTGACCCTCCCACCGGGCTCGGTGCTGGCCGGGCTCGGGGTGGTCGTCGTCGGGCTGGTCGCCCGCTGGATCGTCCGACAGCGCACCGGTACGCCCCCGGCGCCTACGCTCGGACAGTGACGACCTCCCGGCAGCAGCCGCACGCGGGCCACCCCCGTCAGAACCCCGCCGGATCCCCCGCGGGGAGCGCCGGGACGACGCCCGACGCCGCCGCGGCCGGCGCCGACCGGCCCCGCGGCAGACGCCTGACGGGAATCGACATCGCGCGCGGCCTGGCGATCCTGGGGATGTTCGTCGCACACCTGGGCGACGACGGGCCCGAGGGCCGGCACGACCCGGAGTGGTTCGTCGTCGCCGACGGACGCTCGGCGGCCCTCTTCGCGCTGCTCGCCGGGGTCTCGATGGCACTGGCGAACGGGCGCGGGACCCTGCCCGCCGGAGCCGTCCTCGCCCGTGCCCGCCTGACCACCCTGGTCAGGGCCGGGATCCTCCTCCTCATGGGCGTCTTCCTCGTGGGGCTCGGCACCCCGGTCCTGGTGATCCTGCCCGCCTACGCGGCGATGTTCGTGCTCGCCCTGCCCTTCCTCGGGCTCGCACGCGCATGGCTCCTGCTGGGTGCGGCACTCGTCGCGGTGGTCTCCCCCACCGTGATCTTCCTGCTCACCACGGAGCGGGCCGACGGCGGCCCCAGCCCGCTGGCGTCGGTCACCGGCGAGGCGGACCCCGTCGAGCTGCCAATGGACGTCTTCGCGACCGGTGCCTACCCCGCCCTGGTGTTCCTCGCCTACATCCTGCTCGGCATGGCCGTGGGCCGCTCGGCGCTGAGCTCGCTGCGGGTCCAGCTGGCGCTGCTCGGTGCCGGCGTCGCGCTCGGGGTGCTGGGCTGGGGTACCTCTCGGCTCGCTCTCGACGCCCTCGGTGACGGCGCCTCGCCCCTCGCGCGGCGTCTGGTCAGCGCCGGCGCCCACGAGTACTCCACCCTCGAGGTGGTCGGGAACTGCGGCAGCTCGCTCACCGTGATCGCGGTGTGCCTGCTGCTGACCCGCCCGGGCAACCCGGTCGGCCGCGCCTTCGCGGCGGTGCTCTCGCCGGTCGCGGCCGCCGGGGCCGCGAGCCTGAGCGTCTACTCCTTCCACATCGTGGCGATCTTCCTCCTCGGCAACGACATCGTCTGGTACCCGGTCTCCAACGCGGTGCTGCTCTGGTTCATCGCCGTCGCACTGGCCGCCGCCTGGCTCTGGCGCCGCTTTCTCGGGCGCGGGCCCCTCGAGCGTCTCCTGCGTGCCGCGACGGCGGCCGTCGTCGGCCCGGCGCCGCCCCCGGCAGGGCAGCGGACTCATCGCCCGTCGGTAGGAGCCTGACGGCCGCCGTCGCCGCACGCACGGTGCGGTCCCGCGGGCCGGCACCCCGAGGCGCGCACAGCTCAGCTGCGTGGCGGCTCCCCGTGCTCGCCGGGCGTCTCGGGCGGCCCGGCCGCGAGGGCGCGGGCGGTGCCGGGGCGAACCAGCATGACGATGACTCCGACGACGAACCACCCCGCCGCGATCGCAAGGGCCAGCCGGCTCGCTCCGACGAGGACGGCGAGGATGATCAGCGCCCCGAGGACCGGGACGACGACGGCGGCCGGGGTCGTGCTGCCGGTGCGGCGGGCGTGCCCGACGACCGAGGCGTGCAGGAGCAGGAACGCGGCAAGGGCACCGACCGTGACCATCGAGGACAGGATGTCCAGCCCGTCGGCCCGGCTCGCCGCGGCGAGCGCGACGGCGAGGGTCACGACCGCCGAGAGGAGGATCGCGTTGCGCGGGGTGCTGCCGCGGGCGCCGCCGCGGGCCAGCGCCCCGGGCAGCGCCCCTGCCCTGCCCATCGCGAACAGGAGCCGGGCGACGGCGGCCTGGGCGACCAGCGCGGAGAAGACCGGCCCGACGGCCCGCACGACGGTGACGAGCGAGCCGAACCACACCCCGAGCGCGTCGTCGAGCATGTCGTAGAAGGCGGTGCCCTGGGCGGCCGGCTCGGCGGCCAGCTGGGCCGGGGTCGTCGAGGACAGCAGCGCACCGAGGTACGTCTGGAGCACGAACAGCACGCCGGCGAGGACGAGGCACACCTGCAGGGCGCGGGCCACGTGCCGGGACGAGCCGGTCGTCTCCTCGGCGAACGTCGCGATGGCGTCGAAACCGAGGAAGGCCAGCACCGCGACGGAGACGGCGCCGACCACCCCGCCGGCGTCGAACGCCGAGACGCCGGTGAGCGGCGTGAGCCAGCCCCGCTCGGGACCGACGACGACGAGGTGCACGGCCGCGAGCACGACGAAGGCGCCTAGCACGAGCAGCTCGATGACGAGCATGGCGAGGCCGACCCGTGCGGCGAGCCTGACCCCGGCGATGTTCAGCCCCGTGGTGAGCAGGACCGCCGCACCGGTGAACACCCACACCGGCACGCCCGGGACGAGGGCGTGGCAGGCAAGTCCGGCGAACAGGGCCGCGAGCGCAGGGATGAACAGGTAGTCCAGCGCGATCATCCACCCAGCCATGAAGCCCGGCCGGCGGCCGAGCCCGGCGGTGGCGTAGGCGTACACGGACCCGGCCTGCGGCAGCGCCGTCGACATCCGCGCGTAGGACCAGGCGGTGAAGGACATCGCCACGGTCGCGACGACGAACACGAGAGCGACTGCCCCGCCGCTGCGCGCGTCGAGCACGCCGAACGTGCCCATCGGGGCGGTGACGCCGATGAAGAGCAGCCCGTAGACGACGAGGTCGCGCCAGGTCAGCTCACGCCGCAGGCTGACGGCGTGGGGCTGGTCGCCCTCGTCGACGGTGGCCACAGGCCGAGCGTAGGAGCGTGCCGCGCAGCCGTCCTGCGGGGGCGGACCGACCGCGCGCGACGCGGACGCGCCTGCACCTCGGCGGCTGATGAGAGGATCGGGAGATGCCTGCCGCCGCCACCTTGAACCTCGTCCTCGACGACCTCGAGGACACCGGCGACGCCGTCGGCCCGGACGCGATCTACGAAGCCTTCGAGCAGTGGACCACCGGCACCGGCCTGACGCTGTATCCCCACCAGGAGGAGGCGGTGCTGGAGCTCGTCTCCGGCTCGCACACCATCCTCGCCACCCCCACCGGGTCCGGGAAGTCCCTGGTCGCCGTCGGTGCCCTCTTCACCGCCCTGGCCACCGGCCGCACCGGCTACTACACCGCCCCGCTCAAGGCTCTCGTGAGCGAGAAGTTCTTCGACCTGGTGGACCTGTTCGGCTCGGCGAACGTCGGCATGGTCACCGGCGACTCGGCGATCAACCCCGACGCCCCGATCATCTGCTGCACCGCCGAGATCCTCGCCAACCAGGCCCTGCGCGACGGTGCGGCCACCGACGCGGGCGTGGTGGTGATGGACGAGTTCCACTTCTACGCGGACCCGCAGCGCGGCTGGGCGTGGCAGGTGCCGCTGCTCGAGCTGCCCGACGCCCAGTTCCTGCTGATGAGCGCGACGCTGGGGGACGTGTCGTTCTTCGCCGAGGACCTCACCCGCCGCACGGGGCGCGACGTCGCCGTCGTGGACGACGCCGAACGGCCGGTGCCGCTGACGTTCACCTATTCCGTGGAGCCGATCCAGGACCTGCTGCTCGAGCTCGTCTCCACCCACCGCGCCCCGGTGTACGTGGTCCACTTCGCCCAGAAGGACGCCGTCGAGCGCGCCCAGTCGCTCACCTCGGTGCAGGTGGCCACGCGCGAGCAGCGCGACCGCATCGCCGACGCCCTCGGCGACTTCCGCTTCGGGCCCGGCTTCGGCCAGATCCTCTCCCGCCTGCTGCGCCACGGAGTCGGGGTCCACCACGCGGGGATGCTGCCGCGCTACCGGCGGCTGGTCGAGCGCCTGACCCAGAACGGGCTGCTCGGCGTCATCTGCGGCACCGACACCCTCGGGGTCGGCATCAACGTCCCCATCCGCACGGTCGTCATCACCGCGCTGACGAAGTTCGACGGCGAGCGGATGCGCCACCTCAGCGCCCGGGAGTTCCACCAGATCGCCGGGCGCGCCGGCCGGGCCGGCTTCGACACCACCGGCGAGGTGATCGTCCAGGCCCCCGAGCACGTCATCGAGAACGCCAAGGCCCTGGCCAAGGCGGGCGACGACGAGCGCAAGCGGCGCAAGATCGTGCGGAAGAAGGCCCCTGCCGGGGCGGTCAACTGGACCGACAAGACGTTCGAACGGCTGCGCGACGCGGACCCGGAGCCGCTCACCAGCCAGTTCCACGTCAGCCACACGATGGTGCTCTCGGTCCTGGCCCGCGAGGGCGACCCGGTGGCGGCCATGTACCGCCTGCTCACCGACAACCACGAGCCCGAGCGGGACCGGAACCCGCACCTGCGCCGTGCCATCGAGATCTACCGCTCGCTCCGCGCCGGCGGGGTCCTCGAGCACCTCGACGCCGACTGGCGGCGCGCCCACCCGGGCGAGCCGTACGTGCGCCTGACGGTCGACCTGCCCCGCGACTTCGCGCTCAACGCCCCGCTGTCCCCGTTCGCGCTGGCGGTCCTGGACCTGCTCGACCCCGAGGACCCCGACTTCGCGCTCGACGTCGTCTCGGTCATCGAGGCCACCCAGGAGGACCCGCGCCCGCTGCTCTACGCGCAGCAGCGGGCCGCCCGCGGCGACGCCATCGGCGCGATGAAGGCGGAGGGGATCGAGTACGACGAGCGCATGGCGCTTCTGGAGGACGTGAGCTGGCCGCGGCCGCTCGCGGAGACTCTGGAGGCGGCGCTGGCGACCTACCGGCAGACCAACCCGTGGGTCGCGGACTACGAGCTGAAGCCCAAGTCGGTGGTGCGCGAGATGGTCGAGCAGTCGATGACGTTCTCCGAGCTGGTCTCGCGCTACCAGCTGGCCCGCTCGGAGGGCGTGGTCCTGCGCTACCTCACGGACGCCTACCGGGCGCTGCGGCAGGTCGTCCCGGCGGCGGCCCGCACCGAGGAGGTGGCCGCGATCATCGAGTGGCTGGGTGACCTCGTGCGCTCGGTCGACTCCTCCCTCCTCGACGAGTGGGAGGCCCTGTCCGCCGGGGCCGCGGCGGCCGCCGGCGCGGTGGCCGTGCCCGAGGAGGCCGCCCCGACCGCCGTCGAACGCCGGTTCGGCGAGGGACCGGACGGCTCCGTCGCGTTCACCCGCAACCGGCACGCCTTCCGGGTGGCGGTGCGCAACGCACTCTTCAAGCGGGTCGACGCGCTCGCACGGGAGGCGTACGTGGCGCTCGGGCACCTCGACGGCGACGACGGCTGGGACGCCGAGCGCTGGGAGGGCACCATGGCCCCGTACTGGGCCGAGTACGACTGGCTCGGTGCCGGTCCGGAGGCACGCTCCGCCGCCCTCGTGACCATCCTCGAGCAGGCCACCGACGCGGACCTGCCCGACGGCGTCGACGCCGCCCTGGGCCCGCGCACCTGGGTGGCACGGCAGACCTTCGACGACCCGGCCGGCGACCACGACTGGGGCCTCACCGCTCTCGTCGACCTCGACGCCTCCGACGCCGCCGAGCGGGCTGTGGTCCGGGTGCTGACCGTCGGGCCGCGGTGATGGCCAGGAAGACGCAGCCGACCGGCACGCCCGCGCTGCGGACCCTGGTCGAGGCGCGAGTGCCGCACGAGGTCCGCGCCTACGACCACGACCCGCGACACGCGTCCGACTACGGGCGCGAGGCGGCCGAGGCGCTCGGCATGGACCCGAACCGGGTGCTGAAGACCCTCGTCGCCGAGGTGGACGGCACGCTGACGGTCGCCGTCGTCCCGGTGTCCGGTCAGCTCGACCTCAAGGCCCTCGCCGCGGCGACGGGCGGGCGCCGGGCCACGATGGCGGACCCGTCCGCGGCCCAGCGCGCCACCGGCTACGTGGTCGGCGGCATCTCCCCGCTCGGGCAGCGCACCGCCCTGCCCACCGTCGTGGACGTCAGCGCGCTGGACCACCCCACGGTCCTCGTCAGCGCCGGCCGACGCGGGCTCGACGTCGAGCTCTCCCCCGCCGACCTGGTCGCCCTCACCAGTGCCGTCGTCGCGGCGGTGGGTCGTTCGTGACCGCCGAGCGCCGCGTCCGCGCCCCGGCCGTGCCCGAGCCCGACGTCGCCCGCCACCTCGAGCCGATCGACGCCGGAGCGCTGACATCCGCCACCCTCAGCGCCGTGGACCTCACCGGCGCCGACCTGCTCGGGGCCGGGCTCGACGAGGTGCAGGTGGAGGCCTCGGCGCTGGAGCGGGTGCGGGGCGCGAGCGGCAGCTGGCGGCACACCACGTTCGTGGACTGCCGGCTCGACGGCTCCGACCTGGCCAACCTCCGCGCCGAGGACCTCACCCTGGTGCGCTGCTCGCTGCGCGAGGTGCGGCTCACCGGCGCCCAGCTGCCGGGCGTGCGGCTGCGGGGCGTGCTGCTCGAGGGCGCCCAGGCGTCCCTGAGCAGCTGGCGCGGCGCGCTGCTGCAGCACGTGGTGCTGCGCGGCTGCGACCTGCGCGAGGCGGACCTGACCGACGCCGTGCTCACCGACGTCCTCCTGGAGGACTGCGACCTCTCCGGGGCCCAGCTGAGCGGCGTGCGCTGCGAGCACGTGCACCTCTCGGGCTGCCGGGTGAGCGGGCTCGGCGGCGTCAGCGGACTGCGTGGGGCGAGCGTGGCGGAGGCCGACGCCTACGAGCTACTCCCGGTCCTCGCCCGCGAGCTCGGCATCACGATCCGCTGACCACCGACCCCCTCGCCGCCCCCACCCCCGCACACCTCGTGCACTCGGCGGCACCGGGCCGGCGTGGTCCTACTTCTTCGCCGCCTTGGCCGCCGCCTTCATCGCCTTCTTGTTCTCGCGGACCCGGGTGAGGGAGTCGGCGTCGACGATGTCCGCGACGGAGCGGTACGACCCCTCCTCGCCGTAGTCGCCGGCGCTCTCGCGCCAGCCCTCGGACCGCAGCCCGTACTGCTTTCCGAGCAGCGCGACGAAGATCTTCGCCTTCTGGTCACCGAATCCGGGCAGGGCCTTGAGCCGCCGGAGCACCTCGGCCCCGTCCGGGTCGCCCGCCGTCCAGAGCGCCGCGGCGTCACCGTCGTAGTCGGCGACGAGCGCCGCGCACAGTGCCTGGATGCGACCGGCCATCGAGCCCGGGTAACGGTGGACCGCGGGCGGGGTGCGGCACACCTCGGTGAGCTCGTCGGGGTTCATCTCGGCCAGGGCACGCACGTCGAGACCGCCGAGCCGGTCGGCGAGCTTCTTCGGCCCGGAGAACGCGGTCTCCATCGCGACCTGCTGGTCCAGCAGCATCCCGATCAGCAGCGCCAGCGGATCCTTGCTGAGCAGCTCGTCCGCCGCGTCGTCACCGGTGATATGCAGGTCATGGCTCATAGGACGAGTGTGCCAGCCTCAGGACGCCGTGTGCCCCGTGACGGCTCCCGGCTCCGCGCCGGCGCCGGACTCCGGCTCCGTGTCGGCGCCGGTAGAGCCGGGCACCCGGTCGATGACGTCGAGCGCCTCGAGCAGGTACAAGAACGCCGCCGCGTAGGGGTTGCCCTCGGTCCGCCGGGCGACGGCGTCCCAGTCCACCTGTTCGCGCAGCGCCCGGGCGACCGGCAGCAGGTTGGAGTAGTTGCAGCGCTGCTCGGTCAGCACGCGCAGCTTCTCCGACAGGATGTCCGTGGCCTGCATGACGGGCATCGGGACACCGAAGACGTCGTGGCTGTCGGTACGTTCGAAGAGGTCGTCACCGATCGGGTCGCCGTCGAGCCGGAAGATGATGTCGACGAGCGCCTCGCCGTTCCAGGCCTTGAAGAGCCAGTTCTCCACCGGGTCCTCCACCCGCAGCTCGGTCGCCTCGAGGGCGTCGCGCGCGGTGGAGAGATCCTGCTCGCGGATCACGAAGTCGGCGTCGTGCTCCGACTGCGGCGCGCCGTGCACCCAGGCCGCGAAACCACCTGCGAGCGCGAACGGGATCTGTGCTCCCCCGAGGGCCGCACCGACGATCCGCATCGCCTCGTGCAGGTCTGCCCTGTCGTCATCGTCCATGGTGCGGGTCTACCCGACGACGGGCGCCGGCGCACGGCGGAGGCCACAATGGGGCCGGTGCGGATCGCTACCTTCAACATCCTCCACGGCCGGTCCCTCGAGGACGACCAGGTCGACGTCGACCGCTTCGCCGCGGCCGTGCGGAGCCTGGACGCCGACATCCTGGCGATGCAGGAGGTCGACCGGGACCAGCCACGTTCCCACGGCGCGGACCTGACGGGCGTGGCCGCCGAGGCGATGGGTGCCGTGGAGCACCGGTTCGTCGCGACCATGCACGGTCTGCCGGACCTGTGGACCGCGGCCACCGGCGACGAGCAGCCCGAGGCGTCCGTGTACGGCATCGCGCTGCTCAGCCGCTTCCCGGTCGAGCACTGGAAGGTGCTCTCCCTGCCCGGGCCGCAGCAGCGGGTGCCGGTGACGTTCCCGGGCCGGCAGCGACCTGTCCTCGTCAAGGACGAGCAACGGACCGCCGTCGCCGCCGTGGTCGACACGCCGGAGGGGCCGCTGGGCGTCGCCGCGACGCACCTGACGTTCATCCCCGAGTGGAACGTCGCCCAGCTTCGCCATCTGGTGCGGGGCACCCGCGAGCTGCCGCGCCCGTTCGTGCTGATGGGCGACCTGAACCTGGCCGGCGGCGAGCCTTCCCGGCACAGCGGGCTCCGTCCGCTGGTGAGCGCCACGACGTTCCCGCTCACCGACCCCACCGAGCAGCTCGACCACATCCTCGTCGACGGCGACGTTCGGGTGACCGAGGCCGGCCGCTCGCACAACCTCGGGATGTCCGACCACCGCGCGCTGAGCGTCGGCGTCACCCTCGACCCGACGAGCGCAGTCGTCGTCGCCTGACCGACGGCGCGCGCGTCGTAGGGTCGGACCGTGGACGACGCCATTGCCGCGAACCTCGCCGACGTACGCCGTCGCATCGACGCTGCCGCGACCGGGGCGGGCCGTGATCCGGCAGGTGTTCGCGTCCTGCTGGCGGTCAAGACGCAGCCGCTGTCGGCCGTGCGGACCGCCCTTGCCGCCGGCGCGGACCTGCTGGGGCACAACCGCGCCCAG
Source organism: Georgenia subflava (assembly GCF_009193155.1). GTDB lineage: Bacteria > Actinomycetota > Actinomycetes > Actinomycetales > Actinomycetaceae > Georgenia > Georgenia subflava. The sequence continues at coordinate 14,052 of NZ_VUKD01000004.1, read as the reverse complement.
GAGCTGGTCGGCACCGGACCGGGGCTCGCCGAGCCCGGCACTCCGGCGCACGAGATGCACTTCATCGGCCACCTGCAGTCCAACAAGGTCAATCAGGTGCTGCGCTGGGCGAGCTGCGTGCAGACCGTGGACTCGCTGCGCCTGGCCGGGCGGCTGGACGGTGCCGTGGCGCGGCGTTCGGCGGATGACGGCAGTACCGGACCCCGCACCGGCCACGGTGCCAGCACCGGCACACGCACCGAGGGCACAGGTACCGACGTCGGCACTGGCTCCGGCACGGATGGCGACACCGAGAGAGGCACCGGAGACGCCACGCCGCTCGACGTGCTGATCCAGGTGAACACCTCGGGGGAGGACACCAAGGCCGGGACCGACCCCCGACAGGCAGCCGATCTCGCGGCCGCCGTCGGCGCGCTCCCGCACCTGCGACTGCGCGGTTTCATGACGATCGGGGCCAACTCCACCGACACGGGCGTCGTCCGGGCCTCCTACGACAGGCTCGCCCAGGTCCGCGACCAGGTGCTCGCGAGCGGGGCGCCCGGCACGGGCGACGCCGTCGAGCTGAGCATGGGCATGAGCGGCGACCTCGAGATCGCCGTCGCGGCCGGGGCGACGATCGTGCGCGTCGGCACCGCCGTCTTCGGTGCCCGGCCGACGCCGCCCTGACCACCCTCTCGGCCCCAGTTCATCTCGGCCCCCGTTCGGCGCCGCCATCATCGAGGCGGAACCATCGGCGCGGATGACGCGTGCTCGGCTCTCGGACGACGTGACCGCCCGTCGCGGGCGGCGTGGACGGCGTCGGACGGCCGCTCAGGGCACCCGGTAGGTCCACGCGTCGGAGAGGAACTTCGTCTCCATGAGCTCCTCGGCCCGCGCCAGCTCGGCGGGCGTGTAGTCCGAGAGCCGGGTGTCGTAGCGACCGCGGAAGTGCTCGATGAACGCGTCGATGATGTCCTCGCGCGCCATGCCGGTCTGCGACCGCATGGGGTCGACGCGCTTGTTCGCGCTCTTGGTGCCCTTGTCGGACATCTTCTCGCGGCCGATGCGCAGGACGTCCAGCATCTTGTCGGCGTCGATGTCGTAGCTCATGGTGACGTGGTGCAGCACGACGCCGGAGGCGAACCGCTTCTGCGCGGCGCCGCCGATCTTGCCCTGCTCGGAGGCGATGTCGTTGAGCGGGACGTACCGGGCGCGGACACCGACGTCCGCGAGCGCGCCGAGCACCCAGTCGTCCAGAAACGCGTAGGACTGCTCGAAGCTGAGGCCCTCCACCAGCGAGGTGGGCACCACCAGCGAGTAGGTGATGCAGTTGCCCGCCTCCATGAACATGGCGCCACCGCCGGAGATGCGGCGCACGACCATCATGTCGTGCCTGTCGAGGCCGGCCTGGTCGACCTCGTTGCGCACCGACTGGAAGGAGCCGATGACGACGAGGGGGGCGTTCCACTCCCAGATGCGCAGGGTCGGACCGCGCCGCCCGGCAGCGACCTCTTCCGGGATGACCTGGTCGAGCGCGACGTTGAGGGCGGGGTGGACCGGGTCGCCGTGGATGACGTCGAAGGTGTGGTCGTACCAGCTGCTCGCGTGCCCCATCGCGCGGCGCACCGCGATTCCGACGGCCTCCGGGGAGAAGCCGACCAGGCTCACGCCGTCGTCCAGGGCCCCGCGGATCGCGTGGGCGAGCTGCTCGGCGTCCGCGGCCTCGGGCATACCGGTCAGTGCGGCGTTGATGTCCTCGAGGGCGTCGTCGGGCTCCAGGAAGAAGTCTCCGGAGACCCGCACCCGGGCGAGGCGTCCGTCCTCGACCTCGAGGTCGACCGCGACGAGCTTGCCACCAGGAACCTTGTACTCACCGTGCATGGCCCAACCCTATGGCGCCGCGGGGCAGCCCCCGGCGTGGGCTCGGTCACGCGCGACGCCTGGGCCGCCGAGCCGTCCCGGCGTAGGGCCGGTCACGCACGACGCCCGGGCCGCCGGTCCCGGCGCGGGGCCGGTCACGCATGACCGTCTACGCCGCCCATCAGTCCCGGCGTGGGGCCGGTCACTCCCGGCGTGGGGCCGGTGACGCGCGACGCCTGGGCCGAGGTCAGCGGGGCTCGACGCCGTGGTGCAGCAGTCCCCAGACGATCGACTCGGTCAGGGCCTCCCAGCTGGCCTCGATGATGTTCGTGCCCACGCCGACGGTCGACCAGCTCGCCACACCGTCCGACGTCTCGATCAGGACGCGGATGGTGGCGTCGGTGCCCTGCTGGGTGTCCAGGATGCGCACCTTGTAGTCGATGAGCTCGAAGTCCTCGATCTCCGGGTAGGTGCCCACCAGCGCTCCGCGCAGGGCGTGGTCGAGGGCGTTGACCGGGCCGTTGCCCTCGCCGGTGCTGATCATGCGCCCGTGCCCGGTGCGCAGCTTCACCGTCGCCTCGGAGTCCACCTGCCCGTCCTTGCCGGGCCGGTGCTCGACGAAGGTCCGCCAGCTCTCGACGTCGAAGAAGTGCGGCACCCTCCCGTGCTCGAGCTCCGCCCGCAGCAGCAGCTCGAAGGAGGCGTCGGCGGCGTCGTAGGTGTAGCCGGCCGCCTCGGCGTCCTTGACCCGCTGCGTCACCCGCCCGAGGAGCTCCGCCTGACCGGCGAGGTCGAACCCGAGCTCGCGGCCCTTGAGCTCGATGGAGGCGCGGCCGGCCATCTCCGAGACGAGCATCCGCATGTCGTTGCCGACGGCGACCGGGTCGATGTGCTGGTACAGGTCCGGGTCCACCCGGATGGCGCTGGCGTGCAGCCCGGCCTTGTGCGCGAAGGCAGAGGCCCCGACGTACGGCTGGCGGCCGTACGGGCTGATGTTCGTGATCTCCGAGATCGCGTGGGAGATGCGGCTCGACTCGGCGAGCCCGTCCTCCGCCAGCACCGTGGTGCCGTGCTTGAGCTGGAGGTTGGCCACGCAGGTGAGCAGGTCCGCGTTGCCGGTGCGTTCACCGTAGCCGTTGACGGTGCCCTGGACGTGCCCGGCGCCGGCGGCGACGGCGGCCAGGGTGTTGGCGACGGCGCAGCCGGAGTCGTTGTGGGCGTGCATCCCCAGCCGCCCCTCGGTCGCGGCCCGGACCTCGGAGACGACCTGGGTCACCCAGTCGGGCAGCATGCCGCCGTTGGTGTCGCACAGCACCACGGTGGCGGCACCGGCATCGAAGGCGGTGCGCACGCAGGACAGCGCGTAGACCGGGTCGTACCGGTAGCCGTCGAAGAAGTGCTCGGCGTCGAGGATGACCTCGCGCCCGAGACCGACGAGGTAGCGCACCGTGGCTGCGATCATCCGCAGGTTCTCCTGCCCGTCGGTGCGCAGCGCCCGCTCGACGTGCCGGAGGTCGGACTTGGCGACGAGGGTGATCACCGGCGCCTCGGACTCCACCAGGGCCCGCACCTGGGCGTCCTCGTGCGGCTGCGAACCGGCCTTGCAGGTGGACCCGAAGGCGGCCAGACGTGCGTGCCTGAGGTCGAGCTCCTTCGCCGCTCGCGCGAAGAACTCGGTGTCCTTGGGGATCGCGCCCGGCCAGCCACCCTCGATGTACCCGACGCCGAGCTCGTCCAGCAGCGGGGCGATGGCGAGCTTGTCCGCCACCGAGAGGTTCATGCCTTCCTGCTGGGCGCCGTCGCGCAGCGTGGTGTCGTAGACCTGGACGGTGGCGCGCGCCTGCTCGACGCGCGCCTGCTCGGCCCGGGCCGGCCCGGTGGTGGCTGTGCTGGACATGCGGTGCTCCTTGCGACGGGTCGTGCGGTACGACCGGCGGTCGTGACGCGACTCCCAGCGACCGGCGGGGTGGTGCCGTCTACCGGTGCCTTCCGGGACCTTCCCGGCGGCGGCGCTGCCGGGTGAGGTGGCCCCGGCAACAAAAAGACCCCCCGAGGTACGGGAGGTCTGCGCATCGGGCGGGTGTGCCCGATGCGCTAGCCGATAATGAGCTGGGACTGCGTCACGGGCCACAGTCTGCCACAGCACGATCCGCCATGTGGCGCCGGTGGCCAGGATCTGGACAGAGACCCGGTCGACGACGCGCCAGCACATCGACGGCGCACCGGCGCCGGGCCGCGCGAGGCACCGGCATCACGCACGACGACGCAGCCGCATCAGGCACGACGACGCACCGGCACCAGGCACGACGACGCACCGGCATCAGACCAGCCGGTACATCCAGTCGTGCGGGTCCTCGCGGCGTCCGTACTGGATGTCGGTGAGCGTGGTGTAGAGCTCGGTGGTGACCTGACCGGGCGCCCCGTCTGCCACGGTGACGTCGAAGTCCTCTCCCGCCAGCCGGCCGATGGGGGTGATGACCGCGGCGGTGCCGCACGCGAACGCCTCGACGACCTCGCCCGAGCGGATCTGCTCGAGCAGCTCCGTGAGGGCGATCGTCTCCTCGCGCACGGTCCGGCCGCCGTCGCGCAGGAGCTGCAGGATCGAGGCGCGGGTGCCCCCCTCGAGGATGGTGCCCGTGAGCGAGGGCGTGCGCACGGTCCCGTCCGCGTCGATGACGAAGACGTTCATGCCGCCGAGCTCCTCGAGATGGGTGCCGGTGGCGGCGTCGAGGAAGCAGACCTGCTCGAACCCCTTGGCGTAGGCCTCCTGCTGGGGCAGCAGGGAGGCGGCGTAGTTACCGCCCGTCTTGGCTGCTCCCATCCCGCCGCGTCCGACCCGGTGGTAGTCCTGGGCGACCCAGATCGCGACCGGCTGGAAGCCGTGGACGAAGTACGGACCGACCGGCGAGGCGATGACGAGGTACTCGATCGCGTGCGCGGACCGCACCCCCAGGAACGGCTCGGTGGCGATCATGAACGGCCGGAGGTAGAGACTCGACCCGGCGGCCTCGGGCACCCACCGCTCGTCCGCGCCCACGAGGGCGGCGAGGGAGGCGACGAAGTCCTCCTCGGGCAGCTCAGGCAGCGCCAGCCGGCGGGCTGAGGCGTTGAGGCGGGCGGCGTTGAAGCCAGGTCGGAAGGTCCACACCGAGCCGTCGTCGTGCCGGTACGCCTTGAGGCCCTCGAAGATCTCCTGACCGTAGTGGAGCACTGCCGCGGCCGGCGAGAGCGTCAGGGGCGCGAAGGCACCTACACGGTGGGCGTGCCAGCCCTCCGCGGGCGTCCAGGAGGCGCGGGCCATGTGGTCGGTGAACGCGACGCCGAAGGTGAGGTGGTCCATGACCTGGGCGTGCGCGTCGGCAGCTGCCGGGGACGCGTTGGCGGTCAGCGGGAAGCGGGGGGCGAGCTCGGCCGCGGGCCGGAGCTCGGCCGCGGTGGGGCCGGACAGGGTCGCCACCTGGTCGGAGGAGGTGCTCATGAGTCAAACCCTTCTCGGGTGCGGGTGCTGCGTCAGACGGTATCGCCGGTTGCCCGCCGGCGGGGAGGGGCGGCCGGTCGCGAACCAGGCCGCGCGCCGGCCGCGGCTCGTCCGGCCCGGTGACCGGCCCAGGCCCGGTGACGGCCCAGGCCCGGTGACCGGCCCAGGCCCGATGACCGGGCCGGCCGGGTGTCACCTGCGGTCGAGGCCGTACACCGGCTGCTGGTTCGTCGGCCGTGCTCGGTGGTCGGGCCGTGGGGTCCTCACCGCGACGCCGGCAGGTCCGTCGTCGTCCGACGGCGGGGCGCGGACCGCTGTGGACCGCGGACGGGACGCGCGGGGTGGGCGCCCTGGTTCCTTGTTCCGGCGGGGTCAGCCGGATACTCGCGCGACCAGCGCGTCACCGACGGTCGTCGTCGAGCGCGGGGTGCCGTCGCGCTCGGCGATGTCGGCGGCGACCGCGTCGGCTATGGCGCGGGCCGGGGCGTCCAGCCCGAGGTGCTCGAGCAGGAGCGAGACCGAGAGCACGGTGGCGGTCGGGTCGGCCTTGCCCTGGCCGGCGATGTCCGGCGCCGAGCCGTGGACGGGCTCGAACATCGACGGGGTGGTGCCCTCGGGGTTGATGTTCCCGGAGGCGGCCAGGCCGATGCCGCCGGTGATGGCGGCGGCGAGGTCGGTGAGGATGTCACCGAAGAGGTTGTCGGTCACGATCACGTCGAAGCGTGCCGGGTCGGTGACGAGGTAGATGGTCGCCGCGTCGACGTGCGCATAGTCGACTGCGACCTCGGGGTACTCGGTCCCGACGGCCTCGACGGTGCGCCGCCACAGGTGCCCCGCGTGCACGAGGACGTTGTGCTTGTGGACGAGAGTCAGCTTCTTGCGTGGACGTGCGTGGGCACGGGCGAAGGCGTCGCGGACGACGCGCTCCACCCCGTAGGCGGTGTTGACGGAGACCTCGTTCGCCACCTCGGCCGGCGTGCCGACGCGGATCGCGCCGCCGTTGCCGACGTACGGCCCCTCGGTGCCCTCGCGGACGACGACGAAGTCGACGTCTCCGGGGGCGGCCAGCGGGGTGGGGACGCCGGGGTACAGGCGCGAGGGCCGCAGGTTCACGTAGTGGTCCAGCGCGAACCGGAGCTTGAGCAGCAGGCCGCGCTCGAGGACACCGGAGGGGACCGACGGGTGGCCGATCGCGCCCAGCAGGATGGCGTCGTGCTCCCGGATCGCCTCGAGGTCCGCGTCGGTGAGGGTCTCTCCCGTGCGGTGCCAGCGGTCGGCGCCCAGGTCGAACGCGGTGGTGCTCACGGAGACGTCGGTGCCTGCGAGAGCGGCGTCGAGGACCTTGAGCCCCTCGGCCACAACCTCGGGACCGATACCGTCGCCTGCCACCACTGCCAGCTTGATCTCGCGCGTCATGCCGCGAACCTACCTCCTCCGTCCAACTGACGGGATAGCAATCTCAATATGTGACAGCGGTCTTCGCGGCGCGGTCCCGCGGAGCGTTGCGCGCCGCGTGGCCCCGACGGTGAGGATTCGGTGCGCCATTCGCACCGAATCCTCACCGTCGTGGCTGCCGCACGAGCGCCGGTCGCCTGCGTGAGCCGCACGCCGGGTCGCTGGGGCACCGGGGAGGGCGCTGTCGGCCGCGTCGCGCGGGTCACCACGGAGGGCGCCGGGTCACCGGGTCACCGCGTCCTCGGGCCACCGGTCACCGGGTCACCGACCACGTCCCAAACCGGGCCGGCGGAGCGCGCCGGTCAGCGGCCGGCGCTGCCCTCGGTGTAGTCGGCGTCGGTGGTCTCGACCCAGGCGAAGAGCTTGCGCAGCTCGCGGCCGGTGGCCTCGATCGGGTGCGCCTCCCCCTTGGCACGCAGCTCCTTGAACTCGGGGCCGCCCGCGTCCTGGTCGTTGATGAACCGCTCGGCGAAGGCACCGGACTGGATGTCGCCCAGCACTGCCTTCATGTTCTCCTTCACCTGCGGCGTGATGACCCGCGGGCCCGAGACGTAGTCGCCGTACTCGGCGGTGTCGGACACCGACCAGCGCTGCTTGGCGATGCCGCCCTCGTAGATGAGGTCGACGATCAGCTTGAGCTCGTGGAGCACCTCGAAGTACGCCACCTCGGGCTGGTACCCCGCCTCGGTCAGCGTCTCGAAGCCGTACTGGATCAGCTGGGACACACCGCCGCACAGGACCGTCTGCTCACCGAACAGGTCGGTCTCGGTCTCCTCGGTGAAGGTGGTCTTGATGCCGGCCGCGCGCAGGCCGCCGATGGCCTTGGCGTAGCTCAGCGCGACGTCCCAGGCCTGGCCGGAGGCGTCCTGCTCGACGGCGACGATCACCGGCACACCGCGGCCGGCCTCGTACTCGCGCCGCACCAGGTGGCCCGGCCCCTTCGGGGCGACCATCACGACGTCGTGGCCGGCCTCGGGCTTGATGTAGCCGAAGCGGATGTTGAAGCCGTGCGCGAAGAGCAGCGTGGCGTCGGACTTGAGGTTCGGGGCGATGTCCTCGGCGTACAGCGTCCGCTGCACCTGGTCGGGGGCGAGGATGACGACGAGGTCGGCGCCCTTGACGGCGTCGGCGACGCTGGCGACGGCCAGGCCCTGCTCCTCCGCCTTCGCACGCGAGGAGGACCCCTCGCGCAGGCCGACGGTGACGTCGACGCCGGAGTCGCGCAGGCTCAGCGCGTGCGCGTGCCCCTGGCTGCCGTACCCGACGACGGCAACCTTCTTGGACTGGATGAGGGACAGGTCGGCGTCGTCGTCGTAGAACAGCTCGGCCACGGTGGTTCTCCTTCGGTTGGGACTGCGTCGGTTGTTGTGGTTGGTGGCGGCAAGGATGCCGGTCAGGCGGAGCGGACGGGCCGCTCGACGGTGCGGTCGGTCATCGACCGCGAGCCGCGGGTGATCGCGACCGCCCCGGACTGGACGATCTCGCGGATCCCGTGCGGCTCGAGGGCCGCCAGGAGCGCGCGGATCTTGTTGTGCGAGCCGGTGGCCTCGATCGTGACCGCCTCCGGGGCCACGTCGACGACGTGCGCCCGGAAGAGCTCGACGACCTGCAGCACGGCGGTGCGGGAGGCGTCGTCGGCCCGGACCTTGACGAGCAGCAGCTCGCGCTGGACGGAGGCGTCTCGCTCGAGCTCGACGATCTTGAGCACGTTGACGAGCTTGTTGAGCTGCTTGGTCACCTGCTCCAGCGGCAGTTCGGCGGCGTCGACGACCACGGTGATCCGCGAGATCTCCGGATGCTCGGTCTCGCCAACGGCCAGGGAGTGGATGTTGAAGGCCCGCCGGGCGAACAGGGCCGTCACGCGTGTCAGCACGCCGGGCTTGTTCTCCACCAGCACGGACAGGGTGTGCCTGGTGCTCATCTGCTGCTCCTGCTCACTCGTCGCGGTCCCACGCCGGGGTGATCCCGTGCGCGTACTGGATGTCGTCGTTGCTCACGCCGGCGGCGACCATCGGCCAGACCATCGCGTCCCGGCTGACCACGAAGTCCACGACGACGGGCTGGTCGTCGATCTCCATGGCGCGCTTGATGGTGGCGTCGACGTCGGCGGTCGACTCGCACCGCAGCCCGACGCACCCGTACGCCTCGGCGAGCTTGACGAAGTCCGGGATCCGCCGGGTCTCGTGGCCCGTGTGCAGGTCGGTGCTGGAGTAGCGGCCCTCGTAGAAGAGGGTCTGCCACTGGCGGACCATGCCCAGGGAGGAGTTGTTGATCAGCGCGACCTTGATCGGGATGCCCTCCAGCGCGCACGTGGCCAGCTCCTGGTTGGTCATCTGGAAGCAGCCGTCGCCGTCGATCGCCCAGACGGTGGTGTCCGGCATGCCGACCTTGGCGCCCATGGCGGCGGGGACGGAGTAGCCCATCGTCCCGAGCCCGCCGGAGTTGAGCCACGTGCGGGGGTGCTCGTAGGAGATGAACTGCGCGGCCCACATCTGGTGCTGGCCGACGCCGCCGACGTAGATGCTCTCCGGGCCGGAGATCTCGCCGAGCCGGGAGATCACGTGCTGCGGCGCCATGAGGCCGTCCTCGGTGGGCGTCCAGCCCAGCGGGTAGGTGGTGCGCAGCTCGTCGAGCTGCTTCCACCACTTCTCCAGGTCCGGCAGGCCGTGCTGGGCGTGCGCGGCCTTGAGCTCGACGCTCAGGTCGGCAATGACCTCCTTGAGGTCACCGACGATCGGGACGTCCGCCGTGCGGTTCTTGGAGATCTCGGCCGGGTCGATGTCGGCGTGGACGATGGCCGCCTTCGGCGCGAAGCTGTCGAGCCGTCCGGTGACACGGTCGTCGAACCGGGCCCCCAGGGCGACGACGAGGTCGGCCTGCTGCAGTGCCGCCACCGCCGGCACGGTTCCGTGCATGCCGGGCATGCCGAGGTTCTGCGGGTGGGAGTCGGGCACGACGCCGCGGGCCATGAGCGTGGTGACGACGGCGGCGCCAGAGAGGTCGACCAGCTTGCGCAGCTCGGGCGAGGCGTTGGCGCGGATGGCTCCGCCGCCGACGTAGAGGACCGGCTTGCGGGCGGTGGCCAGCAGCCGGGCCGCCTCGCGGACCTGCCGGGCGTGCGGCTTCGTCACCGGGTGGTAGCCGGGCAGGTCCATCTCGGCCGGCCAGACGAACCTCGAGGCGGCCTGCTGCGCGGACTTTGCGACGTCGACGAGCACCGGACCGGGCCGTCCGGTCGAGGCGATGTGGAATGCCTCGGCGATGCGGGACGGGATCTCGTCGGCGTCGGTGACGAGGAAGGAGTGCTTGGTCACCGGCATGGTGGCACCGACGATGTCTGCCTCCTGGAAGGCGTCGGTGCCGATCATGGCCGCGCCGACCTGGCCGGTGATCGCCACGACCGGGACGGAGTCCATGTGGGCGTCCGCCAGGGCGGTGATGAGGTTGGTGGCCCCGGGACCGGAGGTGGCCATGCACACCCCGACCTTGCCGGTGGCGGCCGCGTAGCCGGTCGCGGCGTGGCCGGCGCCCTGCTCGTGCCGAACGAGGATGTGCCGCAGCCTGGTGGAGTCGTACAGCGGGTCGTAGGTGGGCAGGATCGCCCCGCCCGGCATGCCGAAGATGGTGTCGACGCCGGACTCCTCGAGCGCTCGGACGATGTTGCGCGCACCGGTGGAGGACTCGTCGATCGCTGCTCGCGGCGCAGGCGCTACGGACGGCGCCACCCGGACGGGAGAGGACGCCGCCGGAGCTGCGGGGCGTGGCGGCGCCGGGTGCGGTGCCTTGGCCATCATGTACCTCCTGTGGTGCTCGGGTGATGCCGGGGTCGTGCAGGTCGTGCGGTGCGCCCCGCGGTGCGAGGCATGAAAAAACCCCTCGTCCCGACAGGGATCTCGAGGGGTGCGCGCAGTGTGCCCCGACTCAGTGGGCCGCTGCGCGCTGCGTAAGTACTACGACTCGGAACTGCATGATCCACACCATAGCCTTCCCGGCGGCGCAGGTCACGCCCCGCATGCTTCGTCTCGTATCGTGGATCACAGACTCACTAAATGGACGAGGTGATGTTGGACGAGGTGATGTTGTCGGCGTGCCGGTCTGCGGGCGGAACGCCAGATCTGTGCTTGAAGCGCCCGACCGCCGCGCGCGTGCGCGGGGTGATCGCGGGGCGCGGCTCCTGACCCGCTCGTCAAGGCACCGCGGCGAATGTCAGTCCCGAGCCTGCCAGGTACACACGCAGACCTCGTTCTCCTCCGGGTCCGCGAGGACCCACCAGGAGGGCGCGTATCCGGCTGTCACGACGTGCCCGCCGGCCTCGACCGCGGCGGCAACACGCGCCTCCGCGACGTCGTGGGGCACGTGGACGTCCACGTGGATGCGGTTGCGCTGCGGACGCCGCACGTCCATCTGCTGGAACCAGACGTTGGGCCGACGGCCGTCCGGGTCGGTCAGGTCCACCGAGGACTCCTGGGTCTCCCCCGCCGGGACCTCCTTCTTGTACCCGAGCACGGCTTGCCAGAACGGCAGCACAGCGGCGATGTCGATGGCGTCGACGGCGATCTCCACCCGGCTGGCCCTGGCCGGTTCGGCATCGATGCCGAGCTCGGCGGCCAGGGCGGAGATCCGGTTGGCGAGCGTGACGTCGTTCTCTGTGAGACCGCCCGCGTCGTGGGTGGTGAGCACGACGTGGACCCGGTAGTACCGCAGGTCGATGTCCGGGTGGTGGTTCATCTGCTCGGCAAGATCACCGATGCGCCGGACGAGGTCGATCCCGGCGACCATCGAGCCGGTGCGGAACGTGCCGTGCAGGCGGCGGGCGACTACGCGCCAGTCCTGCAGGCCAGGGCGTGACTGGACGTCCTTCTCGCTCAGCACCTTTGGCATGAGGTCAGCGTGGCACCGCGCCGGTCCGCCGTCGAGCGGTGCGGCAGCTCCTGTACGCCGACGACCCCGTCCCGGTTCGGGGACGGGGTCGTCGACCTGGGCGGTCTGGTCTACTCGAGGATGGCGCCGCGCGAGGCGGACTGGACGAGCTTGGTGTACTTGCCGAGCACGCCCTTGGTGAACGTCGGTGGCAGCGGTGCCCAGCCGGCCTTGCGCGCCTCGAGCTCTGCCTCGTCGACGAGCAGGTCCAGCCTGCCGTTGGCCACGTCGAGCCGGATGCGGTCGCCGTCCCGGACGAAGGCGATCGGCCCGCCGTCGACCGCCTCGGGCGCGACGTGCCCGACGCACAGCCCGGTCGTGCCGCCGGAGAACCGGCCGTCGGTCATGAGCAGGACGTCCTTGCCGAGCGCGGCGCCCTTGATGGCGCCGGTGATGGCGAGCATCTCCCGCATCCCCGGCCCGCCCTTGGGACCCTCGTAACGGATGACGACGACGTCACCGTGGGTGATGGTGCCGTCCTCGAGCGCGTCCATCGCGGCCCGCTCGCGCTCGAACACGCGCGCGGTCCCCTCGAAGACGTCCGTCTCGAAGCCGGCGGACTTCACGACCGCGCCCTCGGGGGCGAGGGTCCCGTGCAGGATCGTGACACCGCCGGTCGCGGCGATCGCATCCTCGACCGGGTGGAGCACGCTGCCGTCCGGGGCGGGCGGGTTGATGCCGGCGAGGTTCTCGGCAACCGTCTTGCCGGTCACCGTGAGGCAGTCGCCGTGGATGAGGCCCTCGTCGAGGAGCGCCTTCATGACGACGGGGACGCCGCCGACGCGGTCGACGTCGTTCATGACGTAGCGGCCGAAGGGCTTGAGGTCGGCCAGGTGCGGGACCTTGGCACCCACCCGGGTGAAGTCGTCGAGTGTGAGGTCGACCTCGGCCTCGTGCGCGATGGCGAGCAGGTGCAGCACGGCGTTCGTGGAGCCGCCGAATGCCATCAGGACCGCGATGGCGTTCTCGAAGGCCTCCTTGGTGAGGATGTCACGGGCGGTGATGCCCTGACGCAGCATCTCGACCACCGCCTCACCCGCACGGTGCGCGGATGCGTCGCGCCGGCGGTCCGCCGACGGCGGGGCGGCCGAGCCCGGGAGCGACATGCCGAGCGCCTCGGCGATCGAGGCCATCGTGTTGGCGGTGTACATGCCACCGCAAGCGCCCTCGCCCGGGCAGATCGCCCGTTCGATGCGGTCGAGGTCCTCGGTGCTCATGAGACCGCGAGAGCACGCGCCGACCGCCTCGAAGGCGTCGATCAGGGTGACGTCCTTCTCGGTCCCGTCGGAGAGCTTCACCCAGCCAGGCATGATCGAGCCCGCGTAGACGAAGACGCTGGCGAGGTCCAGGCGGGCCGCGGCCATGAGCATGCCCGGGAGCGACTTGTCGCAGCCGGCGAGGAGGACCGAACCGTCCAGGCGCTCGGCCATCATCACGGTCTCGACGGAGTCGGCGATGATGTCGCGGGAGACGAGGGAGAAGTGCATGCCCTCGTGGCCCATCGAGATGCCGTCGGAGACGGAGATGGTGCCGAACTGCAGCGGGTAACCGCCGCCGGCATGAACGCCTTCCTTCGCGGCCTGCGCAAGCCGGTCGAGGGAGAGGTTGCACGGCGTGATCTCGTTCCAGGAGCTCGCGATGCCGATCTGCGGCTTGGCGAAGTCCTCGTCCCCCATGCCGACGGCGCGCAGCATCCCGCGGGACGCGGTGGCTTCGATGCCGTCGGTCACCTGGCGGCTGCGGGGTTTGATGTCCGGCCGGGCCGGGGCGTCGTTACTCATGGTGGCGAGTGTAGGACTCGCGCGGCGACCAGACCGGGACAGGATCGAAGTGCGGACGGCGACCGGAGCCAGCCAGTCACCGAACGATGAGGCAGACGCCGGAGCCCCGCGGCAACCACCAGTGGGTCGGGGCCACGCCCGAGGCGGCGCTGAGCGGGAGGTTGCCGACGTGCCACCCAATGGCTGCGGACACCGTGCAGTACGGGCGACTCGCGGCAACCAGCAGCCAAGACCGCGCCAGCAGCGCTGCCGGCACGACGTTGCCGATCTAGCGGGGAGCAAACGCAGAAATGGCCGCGACCCGAAGGTCGCGGCCATTTCTGGAATGGGTGTTCGGCGGTGTCCTACTCTCCCACACAGTCTCCCGTGCAGTACCATCGGCGCTGAGGGGCTTAGCTTCCGGGTTCGGAATGGGACCGGGCGTTTCCCCCTCGCTATGACCGCCGTAACTCTATGGAGATATTCGACCCAACCAACTGGTTGTGGGGCGTATCTCGGGAACCGTACAGTGGACGCATAGCATTCTTGTTTCTTCCAAAACAGTGTTTTGGTGTGTGGTAAGTTGTCGGCCAATTAGTA
>NZ_VUKD01000003.1 GCF_009193155.1 Georgenia subflava | reverse complement strand
TGAGCTTCTCCGCTGGTTGAACATCGTGGCCCGGCACGGCGCCGGCCTCAAGGCCCTACGGCCGCTGCGCGGTCGCGCTCCGCGCGAGCCTTGACCCCGACGCCTCAACCGAGCACACCCAAAACCCCAGCCGGACAAGCAAAAAACAAGCCCAAGCAGACTCACCACACCCCCTTGACTCACCACCGCTCCTTCAGGGATGTCACTCGAGCGGTGGGCGTGCGCGGCCCCTACGACGGTCCCGGCTATGCGAACAGCCCGGCCGCGCCGAGGCGGGCGAGGCCGTCCTCCATGTGCTCGACCAGCAGGCGGTCAGCGGCGTCGGCGTCCCCGCCGCGCAGCGCCTCGACGATCGCGGAGTGCTCGGCCACGCGCACCAGCTCCTCCGGGTAGGTCCCGGACAGGCCGCGCAGGCACAGCCGGGTCTCGGTGACGAGGGTGCGGTGCATCCGCACGAGCCGGGCGCTGCCGGCCGCCTCCACGAGGACCTCGTGGAACTGCAGGTCCAGCTCGCCGAGGCGCTCGTCGTCCCCGGTGCGGGCGGCCTCGGCCATGGTGGCGAGCACCCGGTCCAGCGCTTCGGCCGGCTCCGAGCCGCCCCGGCGCACCACCTCGGCGACGGCACAGCGCTCGACGGCGGTGCGGGCGAGGTAGATGTCGCGGACGTCGTCGGCCGTGAGCTCGACGACGAAGAGCCCACGGTTGGGGACCGAGACGAGCAGCCCCTCCTGCGTCAGCCGCTGCATCGCCTCCCGCAGCGGACCGCGGCCGACCCCGAGACGCTCGGCGAGGTCGACCTCGCCGAGCCGGGCACCGGGCGCCAGGTCGCCGGCGACGATGGCGCGCCGCAGCCGGCGCGCCAGCACGGCCGGCGTGGACTCGCGCTGCACCGGCGGGGAACCGGCCACGTCACCTCCTGGTCTCGCCCCGGACGGCGAAGCGTCAGGGGGCGTCGGTCAGGGCCGGAACAGCCGTCCCAGCCCCGGCAGGTGCACGCTCGCACCAGCGATGCGCAGACCTTCCCACACCGTGACCTGGTTCGCCGTCAGGACAGGCTTGCCGACGGCGTCCTCGAGGTCGTCCAGCCAGGCCAGGGAGTGCAGGGCCGTGTCCGGCACCAGCACCGCCTGCGCGTCGCGGTGGTCGCCGTCCAGCACCATCTCCACCACCCGCTCCCGGCCGAGCGTGCCGACCTCGGCGGCCGTGACGATCCCGTGGCTGCCCAGGGCGACCACCTCGACCCCGCCGACGGCCAGCAGGCCCACGAAGTGCTCGGCCACGTCCTGCGGGTAGGACGCGGCCACCGCCACCCGGGTGAGGCCGAGCGCCCGGGCGGCCGCGACGAAGGCGAGCGACGTCGACGACGCCGGCCGCCCGGCCGCCCGGGACAGCTCGGCGGCCTGCTCGTGCGCCCCGTCCCACCCGAAGACGAAGCTGCCGGAGGTGCACGCCCACATCACCGCGTCGGGCTCGTGGGCCGTGAGCGCCGCCGCCCCCTCGGCCAGCCGTCCGGCGGACCCGAGGTCGAGCAGCGCGTCCACGCGGTGCGCGTCCTCACCGACCGAGGTGTGCACGAGCGGCAGACGCACGGCGCCGGCGAGGCGTTCCTCGAGCCGGGGGAAGTCGTCCGCGGCGCTCGACCCGGGGTAGAGCAGGCCGACGGCGGGGGCCTCGCCGGTGCGGGCCCGCACGTCACTCGCGGCGGGCTGGGTGCGCATAGGACCTCCAGGTCTCAGCCGAGTGTGCGCAGCGCGCACAGGGCGTAGGCGCGGGCCGCGGTGAGGAGGTCGGCCAGCGCGACGGACTCGTCGGGGCGGTGCGCCTGCCCGGTCACCGACCCGGCCCCGAGGACGACGACGTCGGTGCCGGTGGCGCGGGCGACGTACCCGCCGTCGCACGCGGCGCTCCACCCGGTCACGGGCAGGTCCGGGCCACCCGCGTCGCGGACCGCGGCGGCGGCCGTGCGCACCAGCGGCGCGTCCACGGGCGTCTCGAAGCCGGGCATCTCCATCACGACCTCGGCGCGCACGCCCATGCCCGCACCCGCCAGGTCGAGGGCGTCGAGGCGGGCGGCGAGCTCGCGGAGGGCGTCGGCGCCCGACTCGCCGGGGAGCAGGCGCCGGTCCACGGCGACGACGCAGTCGGCCGGCACGGTCGACGTGCCCGTCCCGCCGTGGATCTCCCCGACGTTCACGGTGGCCGGCCCGACGAGCGGGTGCGCCGCGGCCGCGAGCTCGCCGTGCCACCGGCCCAGCGCCGTCACCACCCGGGCCGCGCCGGCGACCGCGTTGACACCGTCGGCCGGGCTGCCCGCGTGCGCGGCCCGGCCGGTGACGTGGATGCGGACGTAGGAGTCGCCGCGGGCTGCGGCGACCGTCCGCAGGTCGGTGGGCTCGGCGACCACGCACCCGGCGAGCGGGGCGGCGTGGTCGGCGAGGTAGGCCTGCACCCCGAGCCCTGTCTCCTCCTCGTCGACGACGGCCGCGAGCTCGACCGGGCCGGTCAGCCGCACCCCGGCCCGGACCAGCGCGGCCATGGCCACCACCGCCGCAGCGAGGTTCCCCTTGGTGTCGGCCGCACCGCGCCCGACGAGCCGGCCGTCGACGACCTGGCCGGCGAACGGCGGCACGCTCCAGCCCTCGCCGACCGGGACGACGTCGGTGTGCGCGAGCAGCAGCAGGCTCGGGCCGGTGCCGCCGGGGGTGCGGGCGACGACGTTGGGTCGGTCGGGCGCCACCTCGGTCAGCACCACCTCGAGGCCGCGGTCCCGGCAGGCCGCGGCGAGGACCTGGGCCATCGGTCCCTCCCCGCCGGGCGGGTTCTCCCCGACGGCCCGGACCAGCTCGACCGCGAGATCACGCACCTCGGCACCGGTCACCAGGTCGAGGACCCGTTGCTCTGTGGCGATTCCGGAGCCGGAGGTCGTGCCAGCGCGCGCGGCAAGTGTGGCGGTGCCAGTGGGTACGGCGTCGGGAATGGCGGTACCGGCGGCTCGCGTGGCGGTGCCGGCAGCTGGTGCGGCGATGCCGGGACGTGCGCCGTCGTCTTCCGCCGCCATGAGCCGCTCAGCCACGGGCTGCGTCGATCGCGCGGCGCAGGCGCCGGATGCCGACGTCGGTGCGAGCCGGCGTCGTCGAGGCGAAGCACAGCCGAAGCGTGTTCGGGAAACGCCCGCCGGGGGAGAAGGACGAGCCCGGGATGTAGGCCACGCCCTCGGCCAGCGCGGCCGGGAAGAGCTGCTGGGTGTCGACGTCGTCCGGCAGGGTGACCCACAGGAAGAAGCCGCCGTCGGGGTCGGTCCAGGTGGCGACGTCGCCCAGGTGCTCGGCGAGTGCGTCCTGCATCGCCTCCTTGCGGGCGCGGTACTCCGGACGCAGCCGCGCGAGATGGTCGGCGAGGTGGCCGCCGTCGAGGAACGCCGCCACCAGGCGCTGCGCCGGCAGGTTCGTGCACGTGTCCATCGCCTGCTTGGCGTTGATGAGCAGCTGGCCCAGCTCGGGTGCGGCGTCCACCCAGCCCACCCGCAGCCCCGGCGCCAGGAGCTTGGAGAACGTACGGACGGAGAAGACCAGCGGGTCGCCGTCGCTGAGCTCGCGCAGCCCCGCCACCTCGTCCCCGGCGAAGCGCAGCAGGCCGTAGGGGTCGTCGTCGATGATCATCGCGCCCCACTCGCGCGCGATCTCGAGGAGCGCCTCGCGGCGACGCAGCGAGAGCGTGGTGCCCGACGGGTTCTGGAAGTTCGGGATCGTGTAGATCGCGGTGGGTGTGCGACCGGCCCGGGCCACCAGGTCGGGCAGGAGCTCGACGACCAGACCGTCGTCGTCCATCGGCGCCTCGAGGACCTCGCCGCCGTAGGACATGACCGTGGCGGAGCCGTTCGTGTACGTCGGGGACTCCACCACCACCAGGTCACCGGGGTCGACGAAGAGCTTGCAGGCGAGGTCGATGCCCTGCATGCCGCCGCTCGTGATGGTCAGCCGCTCCTCGGTCGTGGCCTCCCCGGTGCCGTCGAGCATCGCCAGCACGGCCGAGCGCAGGGCCGGGTCGCCCTCGGTCGCGGCGTAGAGGTAGGCGTCGTGGCGGGCGAGGACGGCGGCGTTGATCTCGCCGAGGACGTCGGTGGGGACCGCCTCGGCCGCCGGCGAGCCCATCGCGAAGCTGACGACGTCGTGCTCCTGGCGCGCCAGCAGCGAGGTGCTCGAGTCGATCACCGACCCGACCAGGCCGGTGGCCCGGGAGGCCAGGGGGAGCTGGGTGGCCGACTGTCTCATGGTCACGTCCTCGTCGTCGGGGTCATCGGATGATCGTCAGGTTCTGGGTGAGGCGGGTGAGGCGCTCGACGCCGCCGGCGGTGACGACCACCGGCTCCGACAGCTCGTATCCCCAGCCGTCCATCCACATGCCGAGGATCACGTGGAAGCACATGCCCGCCTGCAGGGCCACCTGCTCGCCCGGGCGCAGGCTCACGGTGTGCTCGCCCCAGTCGGGCGGGTAGCCGAGGCCGATCGAGTAGCCCATCCGGGACTCCTTGACCAGGCCGGCGTCGGCGAGGACCGCCTGGCCGACGGCGTGCACCTCGTGCGCGGTGCGCCCGGGGACCATCGCGGCGAGGAGCTGCGCCATCGCGTCGCGCACCACTAGTGCGGTGTGGGCCAGGCGCCGGTCGGGCCGGCCGGGGATCACCGTGCGCGCGAGCGGGACGTTGTAGCGCCGGTAGGCCCCGGCGAGCTCGACCGTCGTCGCCTCGCCGGCGCGGAGCCGCTCGTCGGACCAGGTCAGGTGCGGTGTGCCGGCCCGGCGGCCGGTGGGCAGCATCGGCACGATGGACGGGTAGTCGCCGCCGTGCTCCGGCGTGCCGACGGCCTGCGCGGCCATGATGTCGGCGACGACGTCGCACTGCCGCCGGCCCGGACGGACCGCGGCGAGCGCCACCTCCATCGCGCGCTGGGCGATGGTGCCGGCGATCCGCAGCTGGTCGAGCTCGTAGGGAGACTTCACGAGCCGGACCCAGTTGACCAAGGCGCGGCTGTCCTCGATTCGTACGCCCGGCAGCCCGGCCGCCAGGGCGAGGTAGCCGCGTGCGGAGAAGAAGTGGGCGTCGAGGTCGGCGGCCACCACGTCACCGTCGGTCACGAGGCCGCGCTCGCGCAGCCGGCCGGCGATCCACAGGTACGGGTGGGTGGTCTCGTTGTGCACGAGCTCCTCGGGGTAGCCCTCCACGTCGTCGGTGCCGAGCCAGGTGGTGAAGGTCGCCCCCGCGGCGTCCATGGCCCGCGCGAACAGCACCGGGCTCCCGGCGGCGGGGACCACCAGGCACTGCGGGGTGTAGAACGACCACGCGTTGTACCCCGACAGGTAGTTGATGCTGGCCGGGTCGGCCACGACCAGGGCGGCCAGCGACCGCTGGGCCATGACCGCACGGACGCGCTCGAGCCGCCGGGCGTGCTCCTGCGGCGGACTGCCGGCGGCGGGCGCGCGCGCCTGCCGCCTCCGCGTGGGCGCGGCCGGAGCGGGGCGGACCGTGGCGGGCGGCGGTGCCGTCCGCGGAGGGGCTTCGCGCGTGGTCGTCGCGCTCGTGCCGCGGGAGGCGTGGTCCAGCATGGGGTCTCCGATCACACGGCGGCAGGGGTGGTGCTCCCGCGCAGCGGGTGGCGTCTGGTGCGGGGGCCGGGGGCGCGCCGGGCGGCGAGCAGGCGTTGCCGCGGGCCGACGGCGGAGCGTCCGATCGCGCGGAGCGCGGCCCACATCGTGGCCTGGTTGGCCGTCACGACCGGCTTGCCGAGCGCGGCCTCGAGCGGGGCGATGACGTCGTAGGTCGGCAGGTTGGTGCAGGAGATGACGACGGCCTGCGCCCCCACGTGGTCGGCGCTCATGACGAGGTCGGCCGTCGTCGAGTACGGCACCGCCCAGATCCCGCCGGCCATGCCGAGGTGCGCGCTGGAGACGACCTCCACCCTGCACTCGGCGAGGTAGGCCCGCAGCCGCTCGGTCACGTCGAGGTCGTACGGCGTGGCGACGGCGACCCGCCGGACGCCCAGGTGCGCGAGCGCCCGGCGCAGCGCACCGGCGGCGGTGAACGCGGCGGGTGCCCCGGCGGCGAGCATCGCGTCGACCAGCAGTCGCTCGCCCCCCGTGCCGTGCACGAACGCCGCCGACGTGCACCCGTAGGCGTAGACGGCCGGGGCCGAGGCGGCCAGGTCGCGCACCGCCAGGCTCAGCGCCATCGGGTCGCCCAGGCGCTCCGCCATCTCCACGGAGACCGGCAGGCCCGTGTAGGGGGTGCGCGTGCACAGCAGCGAGACGTCCGCCGGCGCCCACCGTCGCAGCTCGTGGTCCAGGGCCATGTCGGGCGGCAGGATCATGCCGATGCCGTCGGGCTGCACCGGCCCGGCGGCCCAGGGACGCTCGCGCACGGGCGACCTCCTCTCGAAGGCGGGTCGGCAGCACCGCCGGCCCCTGCTGCCGATCATGACCCGCGCGAGGCATTGTTGACAACACCGCCGCGCGTTTCTACGTTCCTTTTGACCAGGACCTTGCGATTGCCGGGCGAAAGGACGGCCAAGTTTGTTTCCGGCGTGTTTCACGCCGCGTCGTGGCGGGGTATTCCCGCCGGTGGTCACGACCGCTGAGGAGCCGCGCACCGCTGCGGCAGGACGGGGATCCATGACCTTCGCCCAGCAGGGCTCGAGGCGCCGCATCGCGGTCCTCTGCGCCAATTCCGCCGACCGCCCGCCGCACCTGGCTGCGCTCGAGGAGCGGGCCGACGTCGCATATACCGACGCGGACGGGCTGGAAATGGCCCTCGCGGACGCCGACGCGCTATTCCTGTGGGACTTCTTCTCGACGGCGGTCCGCGACGCGTGGCCCTCGGCCGGGCGGCTGCGCTGGATCCACGTCGCCGCGGCCGGCGTCGACAGTCTTCTGTTCGACGAGCTGCGCGCGTCCGACGTCGTGGTCACCAACGCCAAGGGCGTCTTCGACCGACCCATCGCCGAGTTCGTCCTGATGTCGGTGCTCGCCCACGCCAAGGACGCCCGCGGCAGCCTCGACCGGCAGCGCGAGCGCCGGTGGGAGCACCGGGAGACCACGCTCGTGGCCGGCAGCACCGCCCTGGTGGTGGGTACCGGCGCCATCGGGCGCGAGATCGCCCGCCTGCTCCGCGCCGTCGGCGTCGAGGTGCAGGGGGCCGGCCGGAGCGCGCGGGACGGCGACCCGGACTTCGGGTCGGTGATCGCCAGCACCGATCTCGTCGCGCACGTCGGCCGGGCCGACCACGTCGTCGTCGTGACCCCGCTGACGCCGGCGACCACCGGGCTCATCGACGCCGAGGTCCTCGCCGCCATGAAGCCCACCGCCCACCTCGTCAACGTCGGACGCGGCGCCGTCGTCGTCGAGGACGACCTCGTCGCGGCGCTGACCGCGGGCCGGCTCGCCGCCGCCTCCCTGGACGTCTTCGCCACCGAGCCGCTGCCGAGCGACAACCCGCTCTGGACCACCCCGGGCGTGAGCATCACAGCGCACATGTCCGGCGACACCTTCGGCTGGCGGGAGACCCTCGCGCGGCAGTTCGTGGACAACGCGCTGCGCTGGCTCGACGGCGAGGAGCTCGCCAACGTCGTCGACAAGGAGCTCGGCTTCGTCCCGAGCACGCAGCCGGCGGGGGAGCCGGGCCGGTGAACGACCTCTCCCGCCTCCCGGCCACCGACCTCGTCGCCCGGTACCGCGACGGCTCGATCTCACCCGTGGAGGCCACCCGCGCGGCGCTGGCGGCCATCGACGAGGGCGACCGCGCGGTCAACGCGTTCGTCCTCGTCGACCACGAGGGTGCCCTGGCCGCGGCCGCCGCGTCGGAGCGGCGGTGGCATGCAGGGTCCCCGCTCGGGCCCGGCGACGGCGTGCCGACCTCGGTCAAGGACATCCTGCTCACGGCGGGCTGGCCGACGCTGCGCGGCACGCAGCTCGTCGACGAGGCGGGACCCTGGCCCGACGACGCCCCCGCCGTCGCCCGGCTGCGGGAGACCGGCGCCGTCCTACTGGGCAAGACCACCACCCCGGAGCTCGCGTGGAAGGGAGTGACCGACTCCCTCCGGCACGGCGCGACCGGGAACCCGTGGGACCCGGCCCTGACGTCCGGCGGCTCGAGCGGCGGCTCCGCCACCGCCGTCGCCCTGGGCATGGGGGCGTGGTCGGTGGGCACCGACGGCGGCGGGTCGGTCCGTATCCCGGCCGCCTTCACCGGGACGGTCACCATCAAGCCGACGTACGGGCTCGTGCCGATGTACCCAGCCAGCCCCTTCGGCACGCTCGCGCACGCCGGGCCCATGACCCGCACGGTGAGCGACGCCGCGCTGCTGCTGGACGTCGTCACCGGGTTCGACGCCCGCGACTGGTCCGCGCTGCCGACGCCGGCCGGCTCCTTCCTGGACGGCCTCGACGACGGTGTGGCCGGGCTGCGCGTCGCCTACTCCGCGGACCTGGGGTACGGGGAGAACGACGCCGAGGTCGAGGCGGCCGTGCGCCGGGCGGCCGGCGTGCTGGCGGACCTCGGCGCCGTCGTCGAGGAGGTCGACCCGGGGTTCGCCGACCCCGTGGAGGCGTTCCACGCGCTGTGGTTCGCCGGTGCCGCCAAGGTCCTCGAGCCCTTCGGCGACGACGTCGTCGGGCGGGTCGACCCGGGGCTGCATGCCGCGATCGCGCGCACCGGACCCGTCGACGCCGGCCGCTACCTGGACGCGACAGCGGTGCGGATGAGCCTGGGGGTCCTCATGGGACGCTTCCACGAGACCTACGACCTGCTGGTGACGCCGACGCTGCCGCTCCCGGCGTTCCCGCTCGGCGCCGACGTCCCGCCCGGCTGGCCGAGCTCGGACTGGACGAGCTGGACGCCCTACACGTACCCGTTCAACATGACCCAGCAGCCCGCGGCGTCCGTGCCGTGCGGGTTCACCGCGGCGGGGCTGCCGGTCGGCCTGCAGATCGTCGGCCCGCGGCACGACGACGCGCTCGTCCTGCGCGCCGCGCGGGCGTACGAGGCGGCGACCGACTGGGGGGCGGCGGTGCCTCCCGCGGCCCCGCCAGGTAGCTGACGACAAGGAGCACCTCGTGGACCGACACATCACCCTCACGCTCGCCGCCCGCGGCGTCACCTGCACCGCCCGGCTGCTCGACGCCGAGGCACCGCGCACCGCGGCCGCCGTGTGGGACGCCCTGCCGCTGGCTGACCAGGTCTTCCACGGCAAGTACGCGCGGAACGAGATCTACACCCTGGTGCCGGCGTTCGCGCCGAGCGAGCCCGGCCCGGAGAACACCACGATCACACCGATCCCCGGGGACGTGTGCTACTTCGACTTCACCGGCGGCAGCCTGGCGAACCCCGCCTACGGGTACCAGGAGGGCACCGGGACCGCGCAGGGCGCCGGCGTCGTGGACCTGGCCCTGTTCTACGGCCGCAACAACCTGCTCATCAACGGCGACCAGGGCTGGGTGCCGGGGAACGTGTTCGCCACGGTCGTCGACGGACTCGTCGAGATGGCGGCGGCCTGCCAGGACGTGTGGATGGGCGGGGCGCGCGGGGAGACGCTGGTCATCGCCCGAGCCTGACCGGGGCCCGGTCAGCGCAGGACGCGGTAGCGGAGGTGGGTCTCGCTCGCGAACGCCGACGTCTCGACGCGTTCCAGCTCGATGCGCTGCCCCAGCCCGGCGAACAGCGAGATGCCCTCACCGAGCAGGACCGGCGCGACGTCGAGGTGGAGCTCGTCGACGAGTCCGAGCAGGAGGCACTGTCGCGAGATGCTTCCCCCGAGCAGATTGACCCACTCGTCACCCGCCGCCTGCTTGGCCGCCTCGACCGCCTGCGCGACGTCGTCGACCACGAAGGTGTAGGTGACGCCGTCCCGCTCGATCGGCTCGTGAGCGCTGTGGGTCATGAGGTACACCGGCACCTTCAGCATGCCGCCGTAGGGGATCTCGCCGTCTTCGACGGTCTGCGCCTTGTTCGCTCCTCCGACCACGGCGCCGATGCGATCGATGACCTTCTCGACGACGGCGTCGTCCTCGGGAGCTGAGGGGCGACCGAACATCCAGTCGACCCCGCCGTCTGCGTCCGCGATGAATCCGTCGACGGTCACCGTCGCATGGACGATCACTCGAGCCATGAGCTGCTCCTTCTCGGTAGAGGTGAGTTGCTCGGCTTACCTCTGCGAATCTACCCAGTCACCATGAGGCGAGTCAAGAGACTCACCTCATGGGATACTGGGTGAATGTCACGCGAGCTCCCCTCGTACCACCGTGAGGTCGCCGCGAAGAACCGCGCGACGATCCTCGACGCGGCTGTGCGACTGTTCCTCGAGTCCGGATACGACCGCACGTCGCTGGCACGCGTCGCCGAGGGCGCGGGCGTCTCCAGGGCGACCCTGTTCAAGCAGTTCCCGACGAAGGCCGCGCTCTTCGAGGCGACGGTGCTCGCGGCGGGTGGGTCGCCCGACGCGGAGCCCGTCGACCTTCCGACGGGGGACTTCCACGCGGGCTTGGTGGTGCTGGGCCGCGCGTACGCGGAGCTGCTGACCCGCCCCCACATGGTTGCCCTGATGCGGGTCGTGATCGCCGAGTCGCCGAGGTTCCCGGAGCTGCGCGAGCGCACCTTCGATTTCGGCACGCTGCCGGTGCTCGCGGCCCTCGGACGCTATCTCCGGGCGGAGCACGCGGCGGGAACCGCCGACATCGAGGATCCGGATGTCGCGTCGGCCCAGTTCCTCGGCATGATCGCGTCCGCGATCTTCTGGCCGCGCCTCGTGCACGGCACATGGTCGATCACCGACGACGAGCAGCTCCGCGCCGTCGACGAAGCCGCTCGCACGATCGCCGCACGCTACGCCGCGCCCGGGGGCTAGACGCACTAGACGACGGCTTAGTCGCGCGCGTCGAGCCGCTCGGCTGGGCCGCGTGCGCGGCCGGCAGGCAGCCCTGGCCGAACGTCGCCGGCGCCACATCGCCAGAGCCCTGCTCGAGATCGGCGGATTCCGACCCCACCAGCACGCTCGTTCGCGACGAGCCGAGAATGTCGCTGCGTCTCCCGCGCGCCGTGGCCATACTGTCGGGATGCTGATGCCTGCCGTCGAGCTCCACGTCCACCTCGAGGGGACGCTCGAGCCCGAGCTGATCTTCGCCCTCGCCGAGCGCAACGACGTCGAGCTGCCCTACACGGACCTGGACGACCTGCGCTCGCGCTACTCCTTCACGGACCTGCAGAGCTTCCTCGACCTCTACTACGCGAACATGACGGTGCTGCGCACGGCCGCCGACTTCGCCGACCTGACCAACGCCTACCTCGCCCGCGCCGCCGAGGCCGGCGTGCGGCACGCCGAGGTGTTCCTCGACATCCAGGCCCACACCGGCCGCGGGATCCCGGCGGCCGAGGTGCTCGCCGGCGTCACCGGGGCACTCGGCGCCAGCGAGCGCGAGCACGGCCTCACCTCGGGGCTCATCGTGACGTTCCTGCGTCACCTCCCCGGCTCCGAGGCGCTCGCCGCGCTCGAGGAGATCCTGGCGCTCGACGTCCCGTTGCTCGGTGTCGGCCTGTGCTCGACCGAGCTGACCAGCCACGCGTCGGAGTTCGCGCCGGCGTTCGACCTCGCCCGCGCGAACGGGCTGCGCCTCGTCGCGCACGCCGGCGAGGAGGGCCCGCCGCAGAACGTCACCGACGTGCTCGACATTCTGAAGGTCGAACGGGTCGACCACGGCGTGCGCGCCATGGAGGACCCCGCGGTGGTCGAGCGGCTCGTGCGCGAGCGCGTCCCGCTCACCGTGTGCCCGCTGTCCAACGTGCGCCTGCGCGTGGTGGACACCATCGCCGACCACCCGCTGCGCGCCATGCTGGACGCCGGCCTGGTCGTGACCGTCAACTCCGACGACCCGGCGTACTTCGGCGGCTACGTCGACGAGAACCTCCGGCAGGTGACCGAGGCGCTCGATCTCGGACCGCAGGAGCTGACGACCCTGGCCCGCAACGGGGTCGCGGCCGCCTTCGTCGACGACGCCCGCCGGCAGGAGCTGTCCGCCGAGGTGGACGCCTGGGCGGCGGGGGTCCGTCAGACCTCGTAGGTCTCGGTACGGCCTGCAGGTGCTCGGCCGTACCTACACGTGCACGGCAGGGCCCGCAGGTCCTCGGCAGCCCTGCAGGAGTTCGGCAGTACGTAGAGGTGCTCCCGTACGACCTACAGGTGTCGCGTCTTGGTGCGCCAGCCGCCCTCGTCGTCGCCCTCGGCGTCGCCGTCCTCGGTCGTGGCTCGGCCCGCGTTGCCGCGCACGCCCAGGTCCACCTGGTACATGGCGCCGATGACCTTCAGGACGTCCTCGAGGGGCTCGTCGGAATCGATCGTGAGCTTCATGGGGCTGACTCCTCAGTGGTTTCGATCCCCCGTGGCTGGAGCGTAGTGCCGTCCGACGCGCGGCGACGAGGAAACTCGTCACCGATGTGCCGACCGGCGGGCCGCGCACCCCGTCATCGCCCGGTGGCGCGCAACCGGCCTTGCACCGCGTGCCCCTCGGGCGTTCGCGCCGCGCACCCCTCGGTGCCGAGCCCGCACTCCTCGGGCCCGAGCCCGCACTCCTCGGGCCCGAGCCCGCACCCTCGAGCCAGTACCCGCGCCCACGCCCTCGCGCCCGAGCCCGCCCTCAGAGCCCGCGCCCCTCGACCCGACCTGCGCCGTCGTGTTGAATGGCCAGAACTGGCACTGGTGCCGTTTGTCCCCGACGACCGGAGGCTCCCATGCGGGTCGAGTCGAGCATGACATCGCTGTCCTGGATCCCCTCGGACTCGGTCCGGGGCTGGCTCAAGGCCGGGTTCGACGTCGGGCTCGCCCACTACGACACCCCACCGCTTGACTCCCTGACCGGGCTCGACCAGGTGCACCAGCTGCGCGCGGACGACCGGTTCCGCTTCGCGAACCACCTGTCCGCCTGGGCGGAGTTCGACGAGCTCGGGGCGCCGGTCGAGTGGGGGTTCGCGGAGGAGTCGGGCATCGTCATGGGCTCGACGACGGTGCGCGTCGCCAGCGTGGGCGCCACCTTCGGCGGCTACTCCCTGCCGACCCTGCAGCAGGAGCCGGTGGTCGAGCCGGGGAGCGTCCACTTCGCGCAGACGGCGGGCGGGCGCACCGGCGTGCCGCTGCCGCGGCCGGTCCCGCACGCACCGTTCGTGCTGTGGCAGGCACCGATCGTGTGGACCACCCTGGCCCTGACCCTGCGCTCGGACGGCACCACCGACATCGCGATGCCGGGCGCGAGCGCCTTCCCCCGGCACTGGGTCTTCGGCCCCGACGGGGCGCTGGCGCTCAAGTCCGGCCTGACCGACCTCGACCACTGGATGGCGCACTCCTTCGGCCCGCGGACCCCGTGGGGCAACCAGGACTCCGAGGCCCTGGTCACCGAGGCCGAGAGCTCGCTGGAGCGCCAGCTCTCCGAGGGCATCATGCGCGGCGGGGGGCGTCCGGAGATCCGCCGTGCGCCGGCCGGGACGACCGTGACCACCCAGGGTGAGCCGGGCGAGGAGATCTTCCTGGTCCTCGACGGCGTCCTCGTCGTCGAGGTCGACGGCGCGCAGGTGGCGCAGGTCGGGCCGGGCGCGGTGCTGGGGGAGCGGGCGGTGCTCGAGGGCGGGGTGCGGACCTCGACCCTGCGCGCCATGACGCCGGTGCGCCTGGCAGTCGCCGGGGCCCGCTCCCTGGACCTGGAGAAGCTGCGTGCCGTCGCCGAGCTCCATCGGCGCGAGGAAGCCTGACGCCACGACGATGGCCGGGGCGCAGACGCAGCAGGAGGTGCCCGGGACCGGTCCGGAGCAGCTGCCCGAGGGCACCCTCACCCTGCTCTTCTCCGACGTCGAGGGGTCGACGGCGCTGCTCGCCCGCCTGGGCGAGCGCTACGCCGAGGTCGTCTCGCTCCAGCGGCGCATCCAGCGCTCGGCGTTCGCCCGGCACGGCGGCCACGAGATGGGCACCGAGGGCGACAGCTTCTTCGTCGTGTTCGCCACCGCCGGCGCCGCGGTCGCCGCCGCCCTCGACGCGCAGCGCGAGCTCGGCGCGACCGCCTGGCCCGAGGGCGCCAGGGTTCGGGTGCGCATGGGGCTGCACACCGGCGAGCCGGTCCGGCACGAGGACGGCTACGTCGGCATGGACGTCCACCGGGCCGCCCGGGTGGCGGCCGCCGCCCACGGCGGGCAGGTGCTCCTCACCGAGGCCACCTGCCGGCTGGCGACGGGCCAGGTGAGCGCCGACTTCACCGACCTCGGTGAGCACCGGCTCAAGGACCTGCCCGGCAACGAGCGGCTCTACCAGCTGCGCGCCGACGGGCTGGCGACCACCTTCCCGGCGCCGAAGACTCTCGGGTCGGGCGCGACGGTCCCGCAGTTCCCCACCACCCTCGTCGGACGCGCCCGTGAGCGGGCGCAGGTCGGCGGCCAGCTGCTCGACCCAGCCGGCCGGCTCGTGACGCTCACCGGGCCCGGCGGAGTTGGCAAGACCCGGCTGGCCATGGCCGTGGCGACCGACCTGTCCGGACACCTCGCCGACGGCGTGTACTTCGTGCCGCTGGCCAGCGCCCGCGGCGACGAGGTGATGTGGTCCTCGCTGGCCGACGCCCTCGGCGTGAACGAGGAGGCCCGGACGCCCCTCGCCCTGCTGGACTACCTCGCCGGCCGGGAGGTCCTCCTCGTCCTGGACAACCTCGAACAGCTCGACGGCGCACCGTCGATGGTCGACCAGATCGTGCGGACCTGCCCACGGGCGCGGGTCCTCGCCACCTCCCGACGGCCCCTGCACGTGGTGGGCGAGCACCAGCACCCGCTGGCGCCCCTGCCGCTACCCGGCCCCGACGCCGGCCCCGCCGAGGCCGCCGCCTGCGACGCCGTCGACCTGTTCGTGCAGCGCGCCAGGCTCGTGCGGCCCGGCTTCACGCTCACCGCGGAGAACGTGGGCGACGTGGTCGCCGTGTGCCAGCAGCTCGACGGCCTCCCGCTCGCGATCGAGCTCGTCGCCGCCCGGGCCAGGCTGCTCGGCCCGCGGGCGATGCGCGCCCGGGTCGAGCAGGGTCTGGAGCTCGCCGGCACGTCCCTCGGGCTCCCGGACCGGCAACGCACCCTGCGCGCGGCGATCGCCTGGAGCCACGACCTGCTCCCACCCCCGCTGCAGGCAGTCTTCCGCCAGGTCAGCGTGTTCGAGGGCGAGTTCGACCTCGACGCCGTCGCCGCCGTCGTGGACGACGACGCCGACCCCCTCGACCTGGTGGGCGAACTGGTGGACGCCAACCTCGCCCTCGTGCGCGAGGGGCCCGACGGCGAGCCGCGGGTACGGGTGCTGCGCACCATCGCCAGGTTCGGCCGCGAACGGCTGGCCGAGCACGGCGAGACCGACGCCGTCCGCCGCCGCCACGCCAGGCACTTCCTCGCCGTCGCCGAGGGCGTGCGGCCACAGCTGCGCTCGGCGGCCCACCTGGCGGGCCGGGACCGCCTCGCCGGCTCGCTGGCGGACCTGCGCGCCGCGCTGGCGTGGTCGCTCGGAACTGACCAGGGCGCCGAGCCGGCCGACCTCGCCACCGGGCTGCGGCTGTGCGAGCAGCTGTTCTGGTTCTGGTACGCGTGCGGCTACCAGCCCGAGGGGCGGCGGTGGCTCGGTGCCGCCGTCGCCGCGGCCGCCGGGACGGAGGGGCCCGAGCTCATGGCGGCGCTCCACGGGCTCGCCGTCCTGGTGCTCCAGCACGGTGAGCCGGAGCGGGCGCGCGAGATGCTCACCCGCACGCTGGATCACCAGCGCCGGACGGGCAGCCCGTCGGACGTGGCGTCCGAGCTGAGCTCGCTGGCGATGGCGAACCGTGCGCTGGGAGAGTCGGGCCGCGCCAGAGACCTCCTGGAGGAGGCGATCGGCCTCGCCCGCGGGGCGGGGGAGCGGGCGCACCTGGCCAGCGCCCTGTCGAACCTCGCCGCGCTGGAGATCGACGCGGGCCGGCACGACAGGTCCCTGGCGCTCCTGACCGAGACGCTTGCGATCGACCACGACCTCGGGGACACCTGGGGCACGGCGGCCGACCACGTGAACATCGCGACGGCGCTGCTGCGGGCCGGGCGGCTCGAGGAGGTGGCGCAGACCCTGGCCGAGCACGGCCCTGCCGTCGTCGCGCTCGGCGACGTCGAGCTGACGGTGGACGTGCTGGAGATCGCCTGCGCGCTCGCCGCCCGGCGGGGAGAGGCCCGCCGTGCCGCCCGGCTCCTCGGGGCCGCCGGGGCGATGCGCAGGCGCGCCGAGTTCGCGATGACCGCACCCGACGAGGCGTACCTTCAGGAGCAGGTCGAGCTCGTCCGCAACGGCAGCGACGCCGCCCGGTGGGCGCAG
The DNA here is from genome assembly GCF_009193155.1 of Georgenia subflava. GTDB lineage: Bacteria > Actinomycetota > Actinomycetes > Actinomycetales > Actinomycetaceae > Georgenia > Georgenia subflava. The sequence continues at coordinate 745,681 of NZ_VUKD01000003.1, read as the reverse complement.
GACCTCCAGGACGGGGCGCGGCTGGACGTGGAGGAGGCGGCGCGCGAGGCGGTCGGGGGCTCCGCCGTCGGGTAGGGCCGTCGTCGGTCCGGGCGTCGGTGGGCGCCCGGACGTCGGTGGGTCCGGACGTCTGTGTGCCGGCCTGTCTACCGGGCGGTGTGCCGGCCTGTCCGGCCGCCGGCGTGCAGGCCGGGACCTTCGTCCCGCGCCCCGGGCCGGTCGTGCGCGCGACGATGCAGGACGGGGCACGCACGCCGCCCTGCCGCCGGCTGCCGGCGGTGACCATCTCGCTCCGGGACGCCGCCCATGAACGCACCAGCCGCCGTCGTGCTCGCACCGCCCGACACCGACGACGTCGAGCGTCCGCCCGCACGTGCCCGGCACCGCGGCGCCTTCGCCGTGATGCTGGTGTCGTCGCTGCTGAGCCTGGTCGCCTCGCTGGTGCTGTCGGTGGACGCGGTGCGCCTGGCCGCCGACCCCGGCGTCGCCCTGAGCTGCAACATCAACGAGGCGATCTCCTGCGGGACCGTCGCCCAGGCGTGGCAGGCGAGCCTGCTGGGCTTCCCCAACGCCTTCCTCGGCCTCGTCGCCGAACCGGTCGTCATCACCCTGGCGGTCGCCTCGCTCGGCGGGGTGCGCTTCCCGCGCTGGTTCATGAACGCGGCCCAGGTCGTCTACCTCGCCGGCCTCGTCCTCGCCTACTGGCTCTTCGCCCAGTCCTACCTCGTCATCGGGTCGCTGTGCCCGTGGTGCCTGCTCATCACGGTCTCCACGACGACGGTCTTCGTCTCCCTGCTCCGCGTGAACCTGATGGAGAACGCCTTCGGCCTGCCGCCCGTGCTGCACGAGCGGATCTCGTCGTGGCTGCGCATGGGCGTGGACTACGCCCTCGAGGCAGTCCTGTTCGTCGTGCTGGCGGCGGCCATCCTGCTGAAGTACCAGGCCGCGCTGTTCTGAGCCCCGAACGGTGCGCCGGTCGCGGGTGTCAGGGCTCGATGTCATCCTGTCCACCGTCGAGCCGCGGATCATGGAACAGTCACGAATGCGCATGCGTTGGACAAGTGTGAGCAACGCAGCGCAGGACCCCGACCCCGGAACCGCCGTCGAGACACCTGCCGTGGCGGCGCAGCACACCCGGCGTCTGGTTCGGGGCACCGAGCCCCGGTCCGACCTGGCCGAGACCCTGGAGCTCGTCGACGAGATGACGGCGATGACCCGTTCGCACGAGCACGTCTTCGGCGCGATCGAGAGGCTCACCGGCGTCCGCCACGGCGAGCTGCAGGCCCTGGGTGCGGTCGCCGACGGTGCCGACCACCCGCGTTCCGTGGCCCGCAGCACCGGCCAGACCGAGGCGGCCGCGGCCGCCACCGTCGAGGGCCTCGTGGCGCGCGGGCTGCTCGGCAGGCACCACGACGCCCGGGCCCCGCGGTCCGGAGAGCCGGCCCTGGTGCACGTGAGCGAGTCCGGCACCGTGCTGATCCACCAGGCCGAGGCGCTGCGCTACCGGCTCGTCGACGCCGTCATCGACAGCCTGGACGAGTCGGAGGCCGTGGAGTTCCGCGGGGCGGTAGAGCGGGCGACGGCCGCGTTCGACGTGCGCAACCGGGTCCCCGCACGCGCCGAGCTCGTCGCCCAGCTCGTGCCCGACGCCTCCTGACCCGCGTGGGCCCCGGCGTCGCGCCCTGCAGTGTCCGGTGTCCGGTGTCCCGACGTCCGGCCGTCGGTCACAGAGGTCGCAGAGCGGCGGCCTTCGCCCGCAGCACCGCCTGCTCGCGCGCGTTGGCGGCCAGGCCTGCCGCGGTGACCAGCTCCGACCGCGCCTCGTCCGTGCGGCCGAGGCGGGCGAGCAGCTCGCCGCGGACGCTCGGCAGCAGGTGCGAGCCGCGCAGCGCGCCGTCCTCGGTCAGCCGGTCGACGATCGGCAGGGCGTGGGCCGGGCCGGACGCCATGGAGACCGCGACCGCCCGGTTGAGCTCGACCACGGGGCTCGGCGCCAGCCGGCCGAGCGCCTCGTAGAGCAGCACGATCCGCTCCCAGTCGGTCTCCTCGACGCTGGGCGCCACCGCGTGGCACTCGGCGATCGCCGCCTGCAAGCCGTAGCTGCCGCGACCGCGGCCCACGGCGTCCGCGCGGTCCAGCGCGGCGCGGCCCCGGCCGATCCGGGCACGGTCCCAGCGGGAGCGGTCCTGGTCGCCGAGCAGGACCGGGGAGCCGTCCGGGGCGACGCGCGCGGCGAACCGGGACGCCTGGAGCTCCATCAGGGCCACGAGCCCGTGCACCTCCGGCTCGCGCGGCAGCAGCCCCGCCAGCACCCGACCGAGCCGCAGGGCCTCGTGGGCGAGGTCGGGCCGGATCCACCGGTCGCCCGAGGTCGCGGCGTACCCCTCGGTGAAGATCAGGTAGACCACGCCCAGCACCGCGCCGAGCCTGTCGGTCCACTCGGTCGGGTCAGGAGGCTCGAACGGCACCCGCGCGGCGGAGAGGGTCCGCTTGGCGCGGACGATCCGCTGCTGCACCGTCGGGACCGGCACGAGCAGCATGCGCGCGATCTCCTCGGTGGTGAGACCGGCCACGACCCGCAGGGTCAGGGCGACCTGCGCCTCGCGGGACAGCACCGGGTGGCAGGCGGTGAAGACGAGCCGCAGCACGTCGTCGTCTATCGGCTGCCACTCGTCGTCCGTCGTCTCGGAGAGGTCGTGCGCCATGGCCCGGTAGCGCTCGTCGAGCCGGTCCCGGCGCCGCCACCCGTCGATCGCCCTGCGCTTCGCGACGGCCGTGAGCCAGGCGCCCGCGTTGCGCGGGACGCCCGACTCCGGCCACCGGGCGAGGGCCTCGACCAGAGCGTCCTGGGCGAGGTCCTCCGCCAGGCCGACGTCGCCGGTCATACGGGTCAGCGTCGACACGATGCGAGCGCTCTCGATCCGCCAGACGGCGTCGACGGTGCGCCGGACGTCGGGCACGCCGCTCACCGCCACGTGCCCGGGAGCGTGCCGCTCACTGCCACGCGCCCGGGGAGCACGCTCGCCGCCACGCGCCGGGGAGCACGCCGCTCACCGCCACGCGCCCGGGGAGCACGCCTCACTCGGTGGCCAGCTGCTCGCGCCACTGTGCCTCCTTCTTGATGTACTCGTTGTCGCTGTAGTCCGCGAAGTCGGACTCGTCGGTCACGCGGCGCACCTCGAGCTTGGTGCCCGGTCCCAGAGGGGCGCGGCTCGCCCACTGAGCAGCCTCCTCCTTGCTCGAGACCTCGATGATCCAGAAGCCGTTGAAGAGCTCGTGCGTCTCCCCGTAGGGACCGTCGGTCACGATCGGGGTCTCGGAGTCGAAGTCGACGACGAAGCCCTCGTCGGGGTCGGAGAGCCCCTCGCCCGCGAGCATCACGCCGGCCTTGATCATCGTCTCGTTGAACGCCCCCATCGCGTTGAGCAGCTCCTCGACGTCCATGGTCTTGGAGGCCTCGATGGCAGCGTCGGTCGAGCGCATGATCAGCATGTACTTCACGATGTTTCTCCTTCGTTCCTCAAGGGCGCCGGGTGCGTCCCTCTACCCATCCGTTGAACGGGGGAGCGCCGGATCGACATCGACCCGCGGCCGACCTCAGATGGCCGTCGGCGCCCAGGTCGAGTCATTTGGCGACATGGTCGAGCCAAGCACGCCCGCGCGACCCCCGACAACGCCTTTCTGGCCCCGAGCTCGCGGCGCCCCCCGGCGTGCGCCGGCGGTCCCGTGGGCGCCTGACCGGGGGTCTCGCAGACGCCTGCCGGTGGTCTCGCGGGCGCCTGACGGGGGTCTGGCGTGCGCCTGCCGGTGGACCCGTGGGTGCTTGGCGCCGGACTGCGGGGCAGCTGGCGACTCGCGGCCGCCTGACGGCAGCCGACGTGGGCTCGGGCACCGTCCTCTGACGCCCAGGCCCCGCGACCGAGCCGAAGGGTTTGTACCGGATATCGGTACGAACCCTTCGGCATCGCGTGACCCGGCTCCCTCCGGCCCGGCGTACGCCGTTCTCTTCGATCTCGTGGGCGCCTCGGTCGCCCGGGTGGGCGTTGCTATCGTCGGTAGATGGACGGCGTCCCGCTCTCCATCCACCTCCTCGGTGACTTCTCGGTCACCGTCGGCGGGCGGCCGATCCCTGACTCCGCGTGGCACCGGCGCAAGGCCACCGAGCTCGTCAAGCTCCTCGTCCTGGCCCCGCGCCACCGTCTGCCCAGGGAACAGGTGATGGAGGCCCTGTGGCCCGAGGGCGACCCCGACACCGGCGGGGCCAGGGTCCGCAAGGCCGCCTTCCACGCCCGCCGCCTGCTCGGCGTACCGGACGGCGTCGTCCTGGCCGACGGCTCGGTGGCGCTGGCGCCGGGGCACCGGGTGCGCTCCGACGTCGCCGACTTCACGGCCGCGGCCACCGCCGCCCTGCGCGACGCGGACGAGACGGCCTGCCGGACCGCCGCCGCGCTCTATGGGGGCGACCTGTTGCCCGAGGACCCGTACGCACCGTGGTGCGACGCCGAGCGGGACCGCCTGCGCTCCCTCTACCTCCGGACCCTCGCCGGCGGACGGCTCTGGGGCCGGCTCGTCGTCGAGGACCCCACGGACGAGCGGGCGCACCGCGAGATCATCCGCGCGCACCTCGCCGACGGTGACCGGTCGGCCGCGATCCGGCAGTTCGGCGAGCTGCGGACCGCGTTGCGCACCGAGCTGGGCATCTCACCGGGACGGGAGACCGTCGCCGTCTACGAGCAGGTCCTGGCCATGGACTCCGCGCCGGCCCCGACGCCGGCGGAGCGGGCGCGGGCGCTGCTCGTCTGGGCAGCGGTGCACCGCGAGCGGGCGGACCTCGCCGAGGCCGAGCGGACCGCGCTCGAGGTGCGGGCGCTGGCCGTGGACGCCGGGCTGGCGGGGGAGCTGACCGAGGCGAGCGAGATCCTCGGCCTGGTCGCCTACGCTCGCGGCTCCTGGCAGGAGGACTTCGCGCGCGAGTTCCTCGCCACGCTCACCAGCACCCCGGAGCTCGCACCGTTCCTGTTCGACGCCAACATGTGCATGAGCGAGTTCGCGCTCGGTGAGCAGGACGGTACCGACGCCGTCGGCCGGCTCGCGGAGCAGATGATCGACGACGGCGAGCGGCTCGCTGCCCCGCAGGCCCGCGCGCTCGGGCTGCTGCTGCGCGGCGAGGCGGGACTGCTCGCCGACGACGATCCGGCTCGCGTGCACGCCGACCTGACCGTGGCCGAGCGGTCCTGGCCGGCCGACGCGATCACCGGTCGTGCGCTCTCGGCGGCGCGCCTGGCTCACCTGGCCGCCCGCCAGCACGACCACGACGCAGCCGGCCGCGCGCACCGCCGGGCGCTCGGGCTGGCGCGTCGCAGCGCGATCCCGGAGCACCTCCTGCCGTGCGTCTACGGCGGTCTGCTCGAGAGCGCGCCACCGGGACAGGGCGCCGCCGTGCTCGCCGAGGCCGAGGCGGAGATCGGCGAGCTGGCGATGTGCGAGCCGTGCGCCATGGCGTTGCGGGTGGCGGCCGCGCGGGTGTGCGCCCAGACCCGTGAGACGGCCCGCGGCCGGATCTACCTCGCCGACGCCGAGCGGGTCTCGCGGATGTGGACCGGCGGGCCGTGGCACGCGGCCGTGCTCGAGGCACGGGCCCACCTCGACCACGCCGACGGAGGGGACGTCGCCGTCGTCGCCGGTCTGCTCGAGCGCGCCGCGACCGGTTTCGAGGCGGCCGGCCGTCCCCGGGAGGCGACCCGCTGCCGACGCGCGGCCGCCAGGTGGTCGGCGCACCCGTCGAGCACCCCGGGCGCTGCGGGGAACGCCGCGGGAACGGCCGCTTCCTAGCGTGGGGCGTACCGGGGTGAGAGCCATCCCGGTGCAGCACCGAGGAGGTAGTCATGCCGCTCTTCATGGATGTTCACCGCACCGTTCCCGACGGCGCCGACGCCACAGCGGTCGCCCAGGCTCACCAGGCCGACCTGAAGGTGCAGGAGAAGTACAGCACCAGGTACCTCAAGTACTGGCTCGACATCGACGCCGGCAAGATCTTCTGCCTCGTCGACGCCCCCGACGCCGAGACGGCGCACGCCGTGCACCGCGAGGCGCACGGCCTCGTCGCCGACGAGATCTATCCCGTCGTGCAGGGCTGACCGCCGTCCGTGCGGCGGAGGGCACCGAGGGGAGACTCCCGCCCGGCAGCTCGCCGGCACCCGAGCGGGGCCGCTCAGGAAACTCCTTCGCGCGACGTCGCCGTCCCCTAATCTTCGACGGTGACCACGCACCACGACGTCGTCGTCCTGGGCGCCGGGCCCGGCGGCTACGTCGCCGCGATCCGGGCGGCCCAGCTCGGTCTGCGCGTCGCCGTCGTCGAGGAGCGCTTCTGGGGCGGGGTGTGCCTGTCCGTCGGGTGCATCCCGTCCAAGGCGCTGCTGCGGAACGCCGAGCTCGCGCACATCTTCACCCACCAGGCGGACACGTTCGGCATGTCGGGAGACGTCACCTTCGACTACGGCGCCGCCTTCGACCGCAGCCGGACCCTCGCCGCGGACCGGGTGAACGGCGTGCACCACCTGCTCGCCAAGAACCACGTCGAGCAGCTCTACGGCCGGGGGACCTTCCAGGACGCGCACACCCTCGGGGTCGAGCTCGTCGACGGCGGCACCCAGACGGTGACCTTCGACAACGCGATCATCGCCACCGGGGCGAGCGTCCGGCTGCTCCCGGGTGTGGTGCTCAGCGAGAACGTCGTCACCTACGAGCGGCAGATCCTCAGCCGCGACCTGCCGGAGTCGATCGTCATCATCGGCGCCGGCGCCATCGGGGTCGAGTTCGCCTACATCCTGGCCAACTACGGCGTGGCCGTCACGGTTGTGGAGTACCTCGACCACGTCCTGCCCAACGAGGACGCCGACGTCGCCGTCGAGCTCGAGCGCCAGCTCACCGGGCTCGGCGTGCGGGTCCTGACCGGCACCGCGGTGACCGGCGTCGACGACCGCGGCGACGGCGTCCACGTCACCGGCACCGGCTCCGACGGGCGGCCGGTGCAGCTTGCGGCCGACCGGGTCCTCGTCTCCGTCGGGTTCGCCCCGCGCGTGGACGGCTTCGGGCTGGAGACCACCGGGGTGACGCTCGCGCGCGGCGCGATCGCCGTCGACGACCACCTGCGCACCTCCGTGCCGCACCTGTTCGCCATCGGGGACGTCACGGCGAAGCTCCAGCTCGCCCACGTCGCCGGTGCGCAGGGCGTCGTGGCGGCCGAGACCATCGCCGGTGCCCCGACGACTCCCATGGGCGACTACCGCATGATGCCCCGGGCCACCTTCTGCCAGCCGCAGGTCGCCAGCTTCGGCCTCACCGAGGCCCAGGCACGGGCCGAGACGGCCGAGCTGAGGGTGTCGCGGTTCCCGTTCACCGCCAACGGCAAGGCGCACGGGCTCGCCGAGCCCCGCGGGTTCGTCAAGCTCGTGGCCGACGGCGACGGCAGGCTGCTGGGCGGGCACCTCATCGGCCCGGACGTCTCCGAGCTGCTGCCCGAGCTGAGCCTCGCCCAGCGCTGGGGTCTTACCGCCGAGCAGATCTCCCGCACCGTCCACACCCACCCGACCCTGAGCGAGGCCCTGCTCGAGTCGGCCCGCGGTCTGGCGAGCGGCACCATCAACCTCTGAGCCGGTCGCCGGTACCGCGACGGCTCCGGTCGAGCCGGCGGCGGGACAGCGGGCCGAGACATGGTGGCATCGACCGCCGTCGTAGGAGGGCGTGCCGACACCTGCGTGGCTCCGACCGCGGTGGCGGCGGTGTCGGTGCGCTCGGCTACCGTGACCTCACATCCCACCCAGCCAGGACGTCTACCCAACGTGCAGCCCTTCGAGCAGGTCGTCACCGAGCACGCCGCCACCGTGCTGCGGGTCTGCCGTGCCGTCGTCGGCCCGGCGGACGCAGACGACGCGTGGTCAGAGACGTTCCTCGCCGCGATGCGCGCCTACCCCGACCTGCCGGCGGACGCCAACGTCCAGGCGTGGCTGGTGACCATCGCCCGCCGCAAGGGAGTCGACATCCTCCGTGCCCGCGCGCGCCACGCCGTCCCGGTCGACGAGGTTCCCGAGGTCCCCACGGACCTGGGTATCCCCGGGACCGTCGACGACGAGCTCTGGGCCGCCGTGCGGGGCCTGACCGCCCGGCAGCGCGAGGCGATCGCCTACCACCATCTCGCCGGCATGCCCTACGCCGAGGTGGCCCAGCTGATCGGCGGCAGCGCCGCCGCGGTCCGCCGGGCTGCGGCCGACGGCATCCAGCACCTGCGTTCCACCCTGGAGGCACGATGAGCACGGACCCGACCCACGACCCGCTCGCCCCGGGTGCGGGGCACGACGGCGTCCTTGCCGGGCTGCAGGACGTCACCCAGGCAGACCTCGACCGGCTGCACGCACGGCTGGTCGCCGACGCCCAGGCCCGGGGGGAGCTCGACGTCGCCTACCGCACGCTCGACAGCCCGGTCGGGAAGCTCCTGCTCGCCGCCACGGACTCCGGCCTCGTCCGGGTCGCCTTCGCCGTCGAGGACCACGCCACCGTGCTCTCCGAGCTCGCGACGCGGGTGAGCCCGAGGATCCTGCACGCGCCGCAGCGCCTCGACGTCGCCGTCCGGCAGCTCGAGGAGTACTTCGCCGGGCGTCGCCGGGTGTTCGACCTGGCGCTCGACCTGCGCCTGGCCACCGGGTTCCGGCGTGAGGTGCTGGCCCACCTGCCGGAGATCGGCTTCGGCCGCACCGCCACGTACACCGAGCTCGCGGCTGCGGCCGGACGGCCACTCGCGGTGCGGGCCGCCGCGTCGGCCTGCGCGACGAACCCGGTGCCGCTCGTCGTCCCCTGCCACCGGGTGCTCCGTGCGGACGGGTCGGTGGGCGGCTACCGGGGCGGGCCGGCGGCCAAGCAGACCCTGCTCGCCCTGGAGCAGGCGGCATGAGCCGGGAGCAGCCGGCGCAGGTGGCGACCGACAGCGGCCTAGTCGTCGGCGACGACGGTCTGGCGCGCCCGGCATGGGCCGCGGCGGACCCGTTGCTGCGCGCGTACTACGACACCGAGTGGGGCCTGCCCGTGCACGGCGAGCAGGCGGTGCTGGAGCGGCTGTGCCTCGAGGGCTTCCAGGCCGGCCTGTCCTGGGTGACCATCCTGCGCAAGCGCGAGGCCTTCCGGGAGGTCTTCCACGACTTCGACCCGGACGTGGTCGCCGCGCTGAGCGACGACGACCTCGAGGTCCTGATGGGCGATGCCAGGATCGTGCGGAACCGGGCGAAGATCCTCGCCACCCGTACCAACGCCCGCGCCACCGTCGAGCTTCGCGCGGACGGCGGGCTGGAGCAGCTGGTGTGGTCGTTCCGCCCCGCGGTCACCCCGCGCCCACGCACCGTGGCCGAGATCCCGACCACCAGCCCGGAGTCCGTGGCGCTGTCCAAGGCGTTGCGGGCCCGCGGGTTCGCGTTCGTCGGGCCGACGACGGTGCACGCCCTCATGGAGGCGATCGGGATGGTGGACACCCACCTGCTCGGCTCGCACCGGCGCGGCTCGTCGGGCCTGTGGCGTCCGGACGGGACGCCGACGTGAGCAGGCCGCGGGCGGTGGCCCAGGAACCTGCGGTGAGCGGGCCGACGGACGCGGTCCGGGACGACGCCGTGCCCGGGCCGGCGGACGCGGTCCAGGACGACGCCGTACCCGGGCCGGGGGAGCAGGTGCACCACCGGGTGCGGCTGGACCGCGTCCCGCCGTTCGCCGTCCAGGACGACGCCGTACCCGTGCCCGGGCCGGGCCAGCGGGTGCGCCGCCGGGTGTGGCTGGACCTCGTTCCGCCGTTCGCCGTCGACGCGGCGCTTGCCGCGCTGGCCGCTCACGCGGTGCCGGGCGTCGAGGTGGTCGACGTCGACGCCGGCCGCAGCACCCGGACCGTGCCCGGCGGCCACGGCCCGGCCGTGGTGTCGGTGAGGCTCGGCGAGGACCGGGTCGACGCCCACCTGGACCTGGCTCACCCCGACGACGAGCCGGCCGTCGTTGCCCTGGTGCGGCGCTGGCTCGACCTCGACCACGACCCGGCAGCCGTCGCGGACGTGCTCGGTGACGACCCGGTCCTCGGTCCGCTGGTCGCCGCGCGGCCCGGCCTGCGCGTGCTCGGCCACGTGGACGGGTTCGAGGCCGCCGTCTCGACGGTGCTCGGTCAGCAGGTCTCCCTCGCCGCCGCACGCACCTTCACCGCTCGGCTGGTCGCCGCCTTCGGGACGCCGGCACCAGGCGGTCTGACGGCTTTCCCGCGACCGGAGACGCTCGCTGCCGTCGACCCGGACCAGCTGCGCGTAGCCGTGCGCGTGACTGGCGCCCGGGCCCGTACCGTCCACGCCCTGGCGGTCGCGTGCGCCGACGGGTTGACCATCGAACCGGACATGGACCCGGCCGAGACCCGGCACCGACTGCTCGCCCTGCCCGGCATCGGGCCCTGGACCGCCGACTACCTGGCGCTGCGCGTGCTCGGGGACCGGGACGCCTTCCCCGCCGGCGACCTGGTGCTGCGACGGGCGCTCGGCGGGGTGGGTGCGGCGGCGGCAAGGGCGACGGCCGAGAGGTGGCGCCCGGTGCGCGCGTACGCCGTCACCCACCTGTGGACGGCCGCCGCCTACCTCTGAGACCCGCGTCCTGGGGACGCGGCGTCGCCTTCCGCCGGCGCGCAGGCGATGACGGCCTGGCGGCGCCGACGACGTCGCCAGGGGGCAGCCGCGAACAGCCTGGGGGCGCCGACGAGGTCGCCAGGGCGCAGCCGATGACAGTCCTGGGCCGACGACGACGCCAGGAGCCGATGTCGCCAGGGACTCAGTCCGGTGCGCCGACGGCCTTGAGCTGGAGGTCGACGAGCGTCCGGACGTAGTCGTGGATACCGGCCTTGAGGTCCTCGGTCCGCTTGGGGGAGCTGACTAGCACGTGGATCAGGATCGCGCCCTCGATCGCGTCGAGCAGGTGGTGCGCCGACGTGTCGGCGGGCAGCTCGCCGGAGCTGATCGCCCGCTCGATACGCCCGTGGAGGGAGAGGACTCCCCGGCTGATGGACTCCTGGCGGATCTCGTGGAACTCCTCCGGGTTCGCCAGAGCGGCCGAGTGCAGGTGCGACACCGCCGGTCCGTACTCGCCCAGGTAGAGGTTCGCGCGCGCCTCCGCGTGCGCGACGAGGTACTCCCGCAGCGTCATCCCCTCGGTCTCCTCGGGGGTGACGTAGTGAGCCTCCAGGTCGCGCAGGGCGTCGAGCAGCAGGTCGCGCTTGTCCTTCCACCGGAGGTAGATGGAGGACTTGCCGATGCCGGCATGGGTGGCGACGCCGTCGAGGCTGAGCCCGGCCCAGCCGCGCTGGCCGAAGAGCTCGAGCACGGCCCGGTACGCGCGTTCCTCGGTGTCGGCGTGCCGAGGCCGGCCGGGCCCGCGGCGAACGGGCGTCGACCCATCGACCACGTCCGCGTGGTTGTGTGTCATCTCAGCACCCTCTCGTCAACACCTCACGCCGCTGGCCAGGATCCTGGCTCTTAGCCCGTGTTGTGAGGAGGCTACCGCCGGGGGAGGGGTTTCGAGGGTGAATCTGTGCAAAGTGCCGGGCGTGTGCGCCGGAGCACCAGCACGGGCTGCACGCGCAGGCCTGTGAGGTCCTTGCCGAGACGCCGAACGTGCCTGCGGAGGCCAGCGAGTTCCTGCCCCCGGGCGGACGTCCTGCGTCAGACCGTGACGGCCGGGGCGACCACGCCCATCCACCGGTCCGGGGCCAGGGTCCGCTCGCCGTCGTCCATCGCGTCCCAGCGCGAGCCGCGGCCACCGAGCTCCACACAGATCGCGATCGCCTCGGTGAGCAGGCGCCGCAGGCGGTCGTCGGCGTCGGAGATGCAGGCGGTCGCGATCCCCGGCACGGCGAAGTCGAGGATGACCGGTCCGGGGTGGAAGCGCACCGGCCCGGCGACGCCGTGCGCGATGAACTTCCGTGCCCAGGCCGCCGCCAGGGGGACGTCGTCCAGCGCCCAGGCCGTGGACGTACGCAGGGTGTCCGGGTCGCGGCCGTCGCTCGCGGCGAGCATGCGGTCCACGCTCAGCGCACCGACGGCGAGCGAGCGCTGGGTCTCCTCGGCGACCACAGGCAGCGCGGTCGTTGCGGTGAGCAGCGCGATCTCGTGGTCCCACCTGGGGTCCGTGCTCGTCAGGCCGATGACCGACGGGATCAGCGGGGCGAGGCGCGGGCGGGCGGCGTCGGACGTGCAGTCGTTGACCAGGCGCGCCAGGTGCGCCAGCAGCCGGTGGGTGCAGGCCGGCCGGTCGCTCCAGCGCTCGCCGGCGAGGTACGACGCCAGCTCCATGAAGCATGCGCCCTTGCGGGGGTTGCGGTGCTTGCCGCGGCCCAGCATCGGCAGCATCTCGTGATCGGTGTGCATGACCTCGCCTCCATCATCGGAGTGCTCGACTTCCGTCAAGTCTGCGCCACCTGCCGTGGCGGCGCAACGGGTGTCTGCTTGACTGGGCGGTATGACGACCGATTCCGAGTACGCGCCGAGCCCCCGGCCGCACGTCCGCGACCAGGTGGAGGAGTTCGAGCGCTCCGACGGTGCACAGGCGAACACGATGCGAGGCCTGCCGATCGTCGTGATCACCACCCGCGGGGCGCGGACGGGCAAGATCCGCAAGGTCCCGCTGATGCGGGTCGAGCACGAGGGCGACTACGCGATCGTCGCCTCCCAGGGCGGGGCCCCGAAGCATCCCGTCTGGTACCACAACGTGCTGGCGGACCCGCACGTCGTGCTGCAGGACGGCGCCGAACGCTGGGACATGACCGCGCGCGAGCTTGCCGGGGAGGAGCGGGACGCCTGGTGGGCCCGCGCCGTCGAGGCCTTCCCGCCCTACGCCGACTACCAGGAGAAGACCGACCGGCTCATCCCGGTCTTCGTGCTCGAGCGCCGGAGCTGATCGACCAGGCGTCCGGGCCGCGGCACCTCTCAGCAGTGTGCGGCGGCCACCGCCAGGTGCAGGGCGCGCTCGAACTTGTGCTCCCGGTCCTCGGCGCTCATGTCCTGCGAGCTGTCGAGCAGGTGGTCGGAGATCGTCAGCACGGCCAGCGCCTCCCGGTCGTGCTCGGCCGCCACGCCGTACAGCCCGGCGGCCTCCATCTCCACGCACAGGGTGCCGTAGTCCGCCAGCTTCTGGATCTGCTCGGCCGGGTTGCCGTAGAAGTGGTCGCGCGAGACCACCGGCGCCACGTGGACACGGTCGGAGTCGCCCGCGGCGGCGACGGCGGCCGCCACCAGCGGGTACGACGCGACGGCGGAGAAGTGGATCCCGGGGATGCGGGTGGTGTTCATGGCGGAGTCGGTGTGCGCGCCCAGGGCGACGACGACGTCGCCGACCCGCACCTTCGGTGAGAGCCCGCCCGCGGTCCCCACCCGGATGATCCGCTGCACGTCGTAGAACCTGAAGAGCTCGTTGGCGTAGATGCCGAGCGAGGGCATGCCCATCCCGGAGGCCATGACCGACAGGGGCTTGCCGTCCACCGTCCCCGTGTAGGCGCCGATCCCGCGCACGTCCGAGACCTGGCGGGCGTCGGGCATGAGGAGCTCCGCGATCCGCCGGGCCCTCTTGGGGTCACCGGGCATGAGGACGGCGGGCGCGATCTCGCCCTTCTCGGCGGCGATGTGCGGGGTGGCCATGGTGCTCCTCGGGTCGACGGGCTGCGGCGTCCATGCTCCCACGCGGCCCGCACGTGGAAGGACCGTGTGGCTCCCGTCGTTCATCCGGAGTTCATGAGAAGGCCCTCATCTGCTCATCACCGACGCCTCACGTGCGCCCGACACGCTTGCTCTCATCGCCCGGAGGCACGTCCGGGTCGCAGAAGAGGGGGAAGCCATGAGCAGGACGACGGTCAGGGCAGGCGGCCGGTCCGTGTCACCGGCCGAGGGTGGAGCCACGGCTCCGGTGTGGTCGGCACCTCGCGAGGCGGCGCCTGCCGCGCGGTCGGCCCGGCAGCTCACCCCCGTCGTCTCCGTCGCCCCGTCCGCGCCCAGCCCCGCCACCGTCCACGACGGCGACGGCACGCGCCGGCTGCGGGTCGCGCTGTACTCCCACGACGCCATGGGCCTGGGACACGTGCGCCGCAACCTCGCCATCGCCCGCTCCTTCGCGGCGCTCGACCCCACGCCCGACATCCTTCTGCTCACCGGTGCGCCCGAGGCGGTCACGGCGAACCGGCCCGAGAACTGCGACCTCGTCGCCCTCCCCGCCCTCGTCAAGGATGCCGACGGCGCCTACGGTGCCCGGCACCTGTCGGTCGGCGAGGAGCAGATGCTGACCATGCGGCGTTCGATCCTCACCGCGGCGCTGACCACGTTCCGCCCCGACGTCCTCGTCGTCGACAAGCACCCGCGCGGCTTCCGCGGCGAGCTCGAGCCGGCCCTGGAGGCGCTCGCCGGCACCGGCACCCGGGTGGTCCTCGGTCTGCGTGACGTCCTCGACGACGCCGAGACGGCCCGCCGGGAGTGGGTGCGGGACCGCTCCACCTCCGCGCTGCGGCGCTGGTACGACCAGGTGTGGGTCTACGGCGACTCACGCGTCCACGACGTCGTCGGCGACCTCGACCTGCCGGCGGTGCTGCGCGAGCGCGTCGTACACACCGGTTACCTCGCGCACGGGCGCGGCGACGGGCAGCGGCGCAGCACCAGCGTCACGGGCCCCTACGTCCTCGCGACAGTAGGTGGCGGTGCGGACGGTGCGGCCCTCGCCGAGGTCTTCGCACGTGTCCCGCTGCCTTCGGGCCACCGCGGCGTCCTCGTGCTGGGGCCCCAGATGCCCGCCGCCCAGCGCCGGCGGGTCGAGCGGCTCGCGGCCGGGCGCACCGACCTCGACGTCCACACCTATGTCGACGACGCCCCGGCCCTGCTCGCCGGCGCGGCCGCCGTCGTCGCGATGGGCGGGTACAACACGGTGTGCGAGGCGATGGCCCGCCGGGTCCGGCTGCTCGTCGTGCCTCGCGTCGCCCCACGCGCCGAGCAGCTGGTGCGTGCCCGCCTGCTGGCACGCGCAGGGATGCTCGACTACCTCCTCCCGAGCCGGCTCAGCCCTGCTGCCCTCGGCGGCTGGCTCGCGCGCGCCGTCGACCCGGCTGAAACACGACCCGACCACCACTCACCACGACCTGACCGCACCGCGGTCGACCTCGACGGCCTGGCCCGCCTGCCCGAGCTGCTCACCTCCCTGGTGGGCCTGGAGGAGCGCACCGATGTTGCCTGAGACGCACGCAGCCACCACGCCGCCCGCGAGCGGCAAGCCCCGGACCGGGGACACCGCGCCAGCGGCCGGCACGCCCCGGATCGGGTACGTGCTGAAGATGTACCCGCGGTTCTCCGAGACCTTCGTGGTCTCCGAGATCATCGCCCGAGAGGCCCGCGGCGCCGACATCGAGATCTTCTCGCTGCGCCCCCCGGTCGACCCCCGCTTCCACGACACCCTCGCCCGCGTCCAGGCACCGGTGACGTACGTGCCGCGCGCCCGCAAGGCCGAGGAGCTGTGGCAGACGCTGCGCGGCGCTAGCCCGCTGCTGCCGCGTCTGCCCGAGCTGCTTCCCGAGCTGCTCCGCGAGGACGCGTGCGACGCCGCCCAGGCCGTCGAGGTCGCGGTGATGGCGGTCGAGCGCGGCCTGACCCACCTGCACGCCCACTTCGCGTCGATGGCCACGACGGTCGCCCGGCTCGCCGCCCTGCTGGCCGGGATCACCTACTCCTTCACGGCCCACGCCAAGGACCTGTTCCACGAGAGCGTCGAGCACACCGACGTCGCCCGAAAGATCGCCGACGCCCACCACGTGGTGACCGTCTCGGACTTCAACGTGCGCCACCTGCGCACCGCCTACCCGTTCGCCGTCGCCGGCACCCCGGTGCACCGCATCTACAACGGCCTCGACCTGGACGCGTTCGCCCACCTGGCTCCGGGCGCGCGGCCGGCGTCGCAGGTGCCGACCGTCGTCGCCGTCGGGCGCCTGGTGGAGAAGAAGGGGTTCGACGTGCTCGTCGACGCCGTCGCCGCCCTGCGCGCTGCCGGCCGGGACCTGCGGTGCCGCATCGTCGGGGCCGGGCTGCTCGAGGCCGACCTCCGGGCGCAGATCGCCCGGCTCGGGCTCGACGACGTCGTCGAGCTGACCGGGCCGCTGCCGCAGGACCGGGTGCGCGAGGAGGTCCGCACCGCCGACGTGCTCGCCGCACCGTGCGTCGTCGGCAGCGACGGCAACGCCGACGGCCTGCCGACCGTGCTGCTCGAGGCCATGGCCCTGGGCACCCCCTGCATCTCCACCGACGTCACCGGCATCACCGAGGCCGTCCGGCACGAGGTGACGGGGCTGCAGGTGCCGCAGCACGACCCGGCGGCCCTCGCCGCCGCGATCACCCGGCTCCTGGACGACCGCCCGCTGCGCGACCGGCTCGCCGGTGCCGCCAGGGAGCTCGTCGAGGCCGAGTTCGACTCCGTCGGACAGGCCGGGCGCCTGGACGCCGCCCTGGCGGGCGACCGCGGCACCGTCGCACCGCAGCGCGCTGGGCGCCAGCTCGTGGGAGCAGCGCGATGAGGATCGCCTACGTCTGCGCCGACCCCGGCATCCCGGTCTTCGGCACGAAGGGCGCCTCCGTGCACGTCCAGGAGGTCCTGCGGGTGCTGCTCGACGCCGGCCACGCCGTCGACCTGTTCTGCCGCCGGACCGGCGGTGACCCGTGGCCCGACGCCAGGGCCGCGGTCGCCGCCGGGCGCCTGCGGGTGCACGAGCTCGAGCGGCTCGGCGGGCCCGATCTCGCCGCCCGGGAGCGAGCGCTCATCGTCGGCGACGATGCCATGCACGCCGCGATCGTCGAGGCCGGGGGAGCGGCCGGGTTCGACGCGGTCTACGAGCGGTACTCGCTCTTCAGCCGCGCCGGCACGCGCTACGCCACCGCGCGCGAGATCCCGGCCGTGCTCGAGGTCAACGCCCCGCTCCCGCTGGAGGCGGCCCGGCACCGCGGCCTGGTCCACGGCGAGGAGGCCGCCGCCGTCGTGCGTGACGCCTCCGGCGGCGCCGACGTCGTGGTGTGCGTCTCGGAGCCGGTCGCGGACTGGGTGCGGGGTCACCTGCCCGAGGGCGCGGGGCGGCCACGCGTCGTGGTCGAGGCGAACGGGGTCGACGTCGACCGGATCCGGCCCGCCGACCTCCCCGCCGGCGCACCTCGGGCCTCGCGGCCGTTCACCGTCGGCTTCGTCGGCACCCTCAAGCCCTGGCACGGCACCGCCACGCTGCTGGAGGCCTTCGCGCTGCTGCGCGGGCAGATCACCGACGCCCGGCTGCTGCTCGTCGGCGACGGGCCGGAGGCGGAGCCGCTGCGGCGTCGGGCCACCGCGCTCGGCCTCGGCGACGCCGTGACCTTCACCGGCGCGGTGAGCCCGGTGGACGTACCCGGCTGGCTCCACCGCACCGACGTGGCGTGCGCGCCGTACCCGGCCGGCGAGGGCGAGGGGTACTTCAGCCCGCTCAAGGTCTACGAGTACATGGCCGCCGGCCTGCCCGTGGTGGCCTCCGCCGTCGGGCAGCTCCCGGCCGTCGTCGACCACGGCAGGACCGGCCTGCTGGTGCCGGGCTCGGACCCGGCGGCCCTCGCCGTCGTGCTCGGCGTGCTGGCCGCCGACCCCGGGATGCGCGAGCGCCTCGGCGCGGCGGCCCGGGCCGAGATGGTCGCCGCCCACACCTGGACGCACGTGGTGACCCGCACCCTCGCCGCGGCCGGGCTCGGCCTGCGCGCGGGCGACCTGACCGAGGTAGGTGCCTAGTGGCCTCCCGACCCACCGACCTGCGCACGGCCGCGCCCGCGCTGCGGCGGACCGCGCGCTTCCTGCGCCCCTACCTGCGTCCGCACCGCAAGATCGTGGCGGGCGGGTTCGTCGCTCTCTTCGCCGAGGTGATCTTCCGCCTGCTCGAGCCGTGGCCGCTGAAGTTCGTCATCGACGCCGTGATCGCACCCGGGGCGTCGGAGCGTCCGGGCCTGCTGCGGCTGCTCGTGCTCTGCGGCGTGGCGGTGATCGCCGTCGCCGGGCTGCGCGCACTCGCCTCGTACCTCATGACCGTCTGCTTCGCGCTGGCGGGGACCCGCGCGATGACCGCGGTGCGGGCCGACGTCTACGCGCACGCGCTGCGCCTGTCCCTGCGCTACCACTCGTCCGCGAAGACCGGTGACCTCATCACCCGGCTGATCTCCGACGTCGGCAAGCTCCGCGACGTCGCCGTGACCGCCGCGATGCCGCTGATCGGCAACGTGGTCACCCTCGTGGCCATGCTGGTGGTGATGGTCGTCCTGGACTGGCGCCTGGCGCTGGTGGTCCTCGCGGCCTTCCCCTTCTTCGCGCTGTCCTCGTCCAGCTCGTCGAAGAAGATCACCTCGGCCTCGAGGCTCCAGCGACGGCGCGAGGGCGACCTCGCGGGCACGGCCGGTGAGTCCCTCGGCGCCATCAAGGTGGTGCAGGCGTACTCGCTGCAGGGCCAGCTCGAGGCCGGGTTCGCCTCCTCGAACGACAAGGAGCTCAAGGACGGCGTCCGCGCCACCCGCCTCTCCGCCGGGCTCGAGCGCAAGACCGACGTCCTGGTCGGCGTCGCCACCGGTGCGGTGCTGCTGGTGGGCGGCTGGTCCGTGCTCCAGGGCCGGCTCACCCCCGGCGAGCTCGTAGTCTTCGTCCAGTACCTCAAGGGCGCGTTCAAACCGATGCGCGACCTCGCCAAGTACACCGGCCGCATCGCCAAGGCCGCCGCCTCCGGAGAGCGGATCCTCGACGTGGTGGAGACCCGGCAGGAGATCGCGGACTCGCCGGGTGCCTACACGATCACCCGCCTGGCCGGCGAGGTGCGCCTCGAGCACGTCACCGCCTCGTACGGCGACGGCGCGACCGCCCTGGCCGACGTCGACCTGCGCGTGCGGCCCGGCGCCCGGGTCGGGCTGGTCGGCCACTCCGGCTCGGGCAAGTCGACCCTCGCCTCCCTGCTGCTACGGCTGCAGGACCCGGTCTCCGGCACCGTGCGGGTGGACGGGCACGACCTGCGCGACCTCACCCTGGACTCGCTGCGCGCACACGTCGCCGTCGTCCTGCAGGAGTCGGTGCTCTTCGCCGGGACGGTGCGGGAGAACATCCGCATGGGCCGGCCCGACGCCTCGGACACGGACGTGGAGGCGGCCGCCCGCGCCGCGAACGCCCACGAATTCGTCCTCGACCTGCCCCAGGGCTACGACACCGTGGTGGGGGAGCGCGGCGACACCCTCTCCGGCGGGCAGCGCCAGCGCATCGCCATCGCGCGCGCCATGCTGCGCGACGCCGCCATCATCATCCTCGACGAGGCCACCACCGGGCTGGACCCGAAGAACTCCGCCGCGGTGCTCGAGGCGATCGACCGGCTCGCCGCGGGACGCACGACCTTCGTCATCTCCCACGTCCTGGCGGACGTGCTGGGCTGCGACGAGGTGGTCGTCCTCGAGCGTGGCCGCGTGGTCGAGCACGGCGCGCCCGAACGACTCATGGCCGACCCGGGCTCGCGCCTCGCGGCCCTGGCCCCGGTGCGGCGCGAGCGCCGGCTGACCGCGGTGCCGGACGCACCGGCGACGCCGCCAGGTCCCGCGACGTCGCCAGGTCCCGCGAAGCCGTCGGACCCTGCTGCACCCACGACGTCCGCACCCGCGACCTCCGCAGCCACGACCGCCGCACCCGACCGTGCCGCCCCGACGACCTCCGCACCCGACCCTT
Organism: Georgenia subflava; assembly: GCF_009193155.1. Classification (GTDB taxonomy): domain Bacteria; phylum Actinomycetota; class Actinomycetes; order Actinomycetales; family Actinomycetaceae; genus Georgenia; species Georgenia subflava. The sequence goes on along the minus strand of NZ_VUKD01000003.1, from coordinate 725,902 downwards.
CGGCCACCGCGACCTCCGCACCCGTTTCCGCACCCCCGACACCCGCAACCGACCTGGAGGAGGACCGACGTGCTGCTGCCCGATGACCACCGTCTGATCGCGAGCGAACCCGACCTGCCGGGCCTGGGCACCGTGCTCGACCCGCCGACCCTGCTCGGCCGGCTCGGCCCGGCCTGGGGACGGGGTGACGCGGTGGCCGCGGAGGTGACCTACCTGCGGCACAAGCCCGGCACCTCGGTCGTCGTAGGGCTAACCGTGCGCACGGCCGACGGCAGCACCCACCTGGCGTACGCCGTCGCCCACCGCCTCGACGCGCCCGCGAAGCTCGACAAGCTGCGCGACGCCGGTGCCCGCGACCTCGCCGGCCGGGGCGTGGCGCTCGACCGTGCGCTCGGCATCGCGCTGGTGGACGCCACCGCCGACCGTCACCTGCCCGGTGTGCGCAGTCTCCTCGCCGCCGACGCGGACGCCACCGAGGCGCTGGTCTACAAGCCGGCCCGGCGCTGGGTCGCCGTGCAGCGTCCGGCCACCGGCGTGCCGTCGCTGGTGAAGATCCACCGTCCGACTCGCACCTACGACAACCTCGTCGGGCACCGGCTGCTGCACGGGACCCGGGTGCCGGTGCCCCGGGTGCTCGAGGTGAGACCCGGCCAGGGGCTGATCCGGACCGAGTTCGTGCCGGGCGCGGCGCTCGACCGGATCCAGCCGGCTCCGCCCGGGGCGTGGGCAGGGGCCGGTGAGCTGCTCGCGACCCTGCACGCGCTGGGCCCGAGCGGCGACGCCGTCGAGGTGAACCGCGGTGCCGGCCTGGCCGCTGCCGTCTCCGCCGTGCGGTCCGCGGTCCCCACGGCCGTCGCGCAGGCGCGGGAGACCGTCGAGCTCGTGCGGTCGGTACTCGTGGGGCGGGACGTGCGCACCGTTGTCCACGGTGACTTCTCGGCCGACCAGGTGATCGTCCGTCCGGACCTCGCGCGGGCGGCCGCCCCGGAGCACGGGGAGCTGCCGGCGCGCCCCGGGCAGGCGCCGCTGACGCTGGTGGACCTCGACCGTGTCGGCGTCGACGACCCGCTGGCCGACGTCGCCAGCTGGGCGGCGCACGAGATCGTCTCCGGCCGGACCGGCGGTGCGAGCGACCCCGTCACGGTGCTGGGTCCGGTGCTGGACGGGTACACGGCGTCCGGCGGTCTCGTGGACGAGCGGGCCCTGGCCGCCTTGACCGCCGGGGCGCTCCTGCAGCGCGCCGTCGAGCCCTTCCGGACCCACCAGCCGGACTGGGGCGAACGTGTGACGACGCTCGTCGACACCGCCCACCGGCTCGCCGTCGCCGCCCACGGGAGCGGCGCCCGGCGCCGCCGGCCCGAGGCCCGTCGCGCCGCAGGGGGACGCGCCGGTCCACGGGCGGCTGAGCCAGCGGCCGCTGGAGGGTCCGATCGGATGGGAGTGCGGCGATGACCGCCCCCAGCCCTCGGGTGATCGCGACCTTCCGGGGCAGGCTGCCGATGACGAACGCCCGGGTCTCGATGCCGCAGACGAACGCCCGAGCCCCGATGCGCGCCCGCACCCGGCTGCCGCGCGAGGTGCACGACGGCGAACGCTGCTACCGGGTCGAGCGCGCCTGGCCGCGGGGAACGGAGCACGCCCTCCTCGAGCTCTCTCCGTTGAGGCCGACGGTCGACGGCGCAGACCCGGGGCAGGCGGCCGTGGCTGCGCAGTGGTTCGCCGACCCGGCCCGGCTCGCGGCCGTCGCCGCGAAGACTCCCGGTGGGCGTGTGGCGGACGGCGTGCTGCTCCAGCCCGAGGGGGCGGATGCCCAGCTGCCCGCGCTGGGCGGCGTCCTTGCGCGGCCCGGCGCACAGCTGGTCGCGCACCGGCCCGGGCGCCGCGCCGTCGTCCGGGTGCCCGCGGGAGACGGCGTGGAGTACGTCAAGGTGGTCCGCCCGGCCAAGGCAGATGCGCTCGCCCGCCGCGGGCGGCTGGTGCGTGCGCTGCTCGACGACTCCGTCGTCGTCCCCGAGCTCCTCGGCGACGGGGACGTCAGGGACGGAGTGCTGCGTTGGTCCGACGTCGGTGGCACCACGCTGCACGCGCTCGGGGCGGACCCGGCTCGGACCGGCCACGAGGTGCGTGCAGCGTGGGCGGTTGCGGGGCGTGCGGTGAGGCTGCTGCACGGTGCGGACCGTGCCGCCGTCCTCGACGAGCACGGCGTCGAGGACGAGCTGGCGGCCATCGGTACCTGGCTCGCACCCGCGGTCCACCATGGCCTGCTGGACGCCGGGCAGGTGGAGCGTGCCACCGAGCTGGTCGCCCGCGGGCTCCGTGCCGCGCCGGCCCGGCCGGTGCTGGGCGTGCTGCACCGCGATCTGCACGACAAGCAGGTCCTGCTGCGGCCCGACGGGCGCCTCGGGATGATCGACGTCGACACCCTGGCGGTGGGGGAGCGGGCGCTGGACGTCGCGAACGTCCTCGTCCACCTCGAGCTCCGGGTGGCGCAGGGGCTGCTGACCGCCCGGCAGGCGGAGGCGGCACGGACCGGGTTGCTCACCGGGGTCGGGGAGCCCCTGGAGCAGCTCTGGGCACGCGTGCCGGCCTACGCCGCGGCCACCCGGCTGCGCCTCGCCGGCGTGTACGCCTTCCGGCCCCGCTGGCTCCCCCTGGCGCGCGAGATGCTGGCGGACGTCGATGGCTCGGGCGGGACCGGCGGTCTGTGACCGGACCTCACCGCCAGAGGCGACTGGTGGCGATCTCCGCCCCTTGGGCGAGCGCCTCGAGCTTGGCTACGGCGATCTGCGGGTGGATGCGCCCGCCGAGCCCGCAGTCAGTGGAGGCCAGCACGTTCTCGCGCCCCACGCGCACGGCGAAGCGCTCGATGCGGTCGGCGACCAGCTCGGGGTGCTCGACCACGTTGGTGGCGTGCGAGACCACGCCGGGCAGGATGAGCTTGCCCTCGGGGAGCGCGACGTCGTCCCACACCCGCCACTCGTGCTCGTGCCGGACGTTCCCGGCCTCGAAGGAGTAGGCGCCGGCGTTGATCTGCAGCATCGCGCCGACGATGTCGCGCATCGCGATGTCGGTGGTGTGCGGGCCGTGCCAGGAGCCCCAGCACAGGTGGAACCGGATCTGGTCCTCGGGCAGCCCGCGCAGCGCGTGGTTGAGGGCGTCGACCCGCAGCTGGGTGAAGGCGAGGTAGTCCTCGACCGACGGCTCGGGCTCGATCTGGTCGAAGTTCTCCGCGACGGACGGGTCGTCGATCTGCAGCACCAGGCCGGCGTCGATGACCGCCTTGTACTCCTCGCGCAGCACGTCGGCCCAGGCGAAGAGGAGCTCTGCGTCCGAGCCGTAGTACTTGTTGGTGATGCGCGAGGCGCTGCCGGGGGACAGGGCGGTGATGAAGCCCTCCTGCGCCCCGGTCCGGTCCAGTGCGGCACGGAGGTTCTTGACGTCGGTGGCGACGGCCTCCTGACCGGTGTAGGTCAGCGGGCCGGTGACGGACGGGAAGGGCTTCGGGCCGCCGGTGAAGATGCCGGACTCGGGGTCGGCGTACGCGTCCGCGAAACGCTTGCGGTCGCGCCGGTGGACGAAGCCGGTGAGCCGGACGTCGCCGGGGGAGGAGAGGACCTGCTCGGTCGCCCACGAGTCGTCGCCGTCGATCTCCAGGCCGCCGGTGCGCTGGAAGGAGTAGGACCACCAGGCGCCGTAGTCGACCGCCGAGGTCATGGCCTTGCCGAACTCGCCGTCGCCGACGACGTCGATGCCCAGCTCGACCTGTCGGCGGACCAGGTCCGTCACGGCTGCCGAGAGCAGCGCGTCGAAGTCTTTGCCGTCCGCAACGCCGTCGGTGTCCGCACCGCCGTCGGCGTCCGCAGCGCCGTCAGCGCCCGCCTCGCGGGCGGCGTTGGCGGCGATGAGCTCGGGCGTCCGGGGCAGGGAGCCGGCGTGGGTGGTCCGGATGCGGTCGGTGCTGGCAAGCATGTGTTCCTCGTCTGGTCGGCGGCTTCGTCGTCGGCACGATCGTGGCAGGTCCGTCCCGCGCGCGGCACCCGACGTCGTCAGCATGGGAGAGCCGGTGCGGATCGGCTCATCCCGTGGATACTGGCGGCGACCTGCACTGGTACCGCTATCATCACCCGCAACATGCGCCTCACGGCGCCAGTGACACCCGCAGCGCTGCGGTTATCGCCTCCGCCGGCGGCGCTCCCGGCACGAGAGGGACACGATGGCAACGACAACCAGACCTGCCGAGCGGGAGCAGTGGACCGGGCAGCTCGGCTTCCTGCTCTCGGCGATCGGCTCGGCGATCGGCCTGGGGAACATCTGGCGGTTCCCCGGCGTCGCCTACGAGAACGGCGGCGGGGCCTTCCTCATCCCGTACCTCGTCGCGCTGCTGACGGCCGGGGTGCCGATCCTGCTGCTCGACTACTCGCTCGGGCACCGGTTCCGTGGCTCGGCGCCGACGGTGTTCCGCCGGCTCGGCAAGAAGTTCGAGCCGCTGGGCTGGTTCCAGGTGGCCATCGCCTTCGTGATCGCGACCTACTACACGGTCATCATCGTCTGGGCGATCCGGTACATGGGCTTCTCGGTCTCCCTCGCCTGGGGCGACGACCCGGCCACCTTCTTCATCGGCGAGTTCCTGCAGGACGCCGGCGCCACCGTCACGACCGACATCGTGGCCGGCATCTTCTGGCCGCTCCTGATCGTCTGGATCGTCACGCTCGTGATCCTCGCGCTCGGCGTCGCCAAGGGCATCGAGCGGGCGAACAAGATCTTCCTGCCGCTGCTGGTGATCCTCTTCCTCATCCTCGTGGTGCGTGCGCTGTTCCTGGACGGGGCGATGGACGGGCTCAACGCCTTCTTCACCCCGGACTGGTCGGCTCTGTCCGACCCCGGGGTGTGGGTGGCGGCCTACAGCCAGATCTTCTTCTCGCTGTCCATCGCCTTCGGCATCATGCTCACGTACTCCAGCTACCTCCGGCGGCGCTCCAACCTGGTGCCGGTCTCGTACGTGGCGGCCTTCGCCAACAGCTCCTTCGAGCTCCTCGCCGGCATCGGCGTCTTCGCGACGCTCGGCTACATGGCCTTCCAGCAAGGGGTCGCCGTCGGGGAGCTGGAGGGGCTCACCGGCGTCGTGCTGAGCTTCATCACCTTCCCGCAGATCGTCTCGCTCATGCCGGGCGGCCCCATCTTCGGGGTGCTGTTCTTCGCCTCGCTCACCCTGGCCGGCTTCACCTCGCTGATCTCGATCATGCAGGTGATCTCGGCGGCCTTCCAGGAGAAGTTCGGCCTCTCCCGCGTGCAGGTCTCGGTGCTCATCGGCGGTCTGTGCGCGATCGTCTCCCTGGCGCTGTTCTCCACCACCTCGTCGCTGGCGATGCTGGACACGGTCGACAAGTACACCAACGAGATCGGTGTCGTGAGCTCGGCCATCCTCATGTGCCTCATCCTCGGATTCGGACTGCGGAAGCTGCCGGAGCTGCAGGCGCACCTCAACTCTGTCTCCACCGCCCGGGTCGGGACCTGGTGGCGGGTGCTGGTGGGCATCATCGTCCCGCTCGCCCTGCTCTACATGCTCGCGACCACCGTGATCGACCTGATCACCACGCCCTACGGCGGCTACCCGGAGAGCTTCGTCAACATCGTCGGCTGGGGCGTGGTCGGCGCGATGATCCTCGCGGCCGTCGTCTACTCGCTCATCCGCTGGCGTCGACCGGTCGACGACTACACGCCAGACCCGATCGCCGGCTTCGAGGGCAGCTCCGCCCGCCTCGATACCGGCTCCACGAACCCGGAGGCGCACCGATGACCACCACCGCTCTCATCATGATGATCATCGCCATCCTCGTCGTGTGGGGAGGCCTGGTGCTCGCCATCACGTTCCTCGCCCGGAACCCGCTGGAGGACGACCGGCCCGACGAGCGCCCGCTCGACGAGCCGGGTGCGCGACGGCTGTAGCGGCCCCGGCACGCGGCGGCTCTGGGGTCGCGGCACGCGGCGGCTCTGGCTGCACGGCGCCCGTCGGCCGTACCGGCCCGGCACGCGGCGGCTCTGGCGGCGCGGCGCTCGTCGGCCGTAGCGACCCGGCACGCGGCGGCCGGAGCGACCCGGCACGCGGCGGCCGGAGCGACCCGGCACGCGGCGGCCGGACCGGCCGTCGCGCGTCACGCCCCGCGCCGCGTTGTCCGCGGACCCCGCGCTGCGCCGTTCGCACGGCCCGCGCCGCGTGCCATCGTCACCCGTCCTGAATCGCGTCGTCCCCAGCTGGTCGCCGCGCGCCACCGTCCCCCGACCGACAGGATGTCTGTGTGGAACTCCCGATCTCCCTGCCCGTAGCGCCGATGCTCGCCAAGGCCGTCCCAGCCGTCCCAGCCCAGGACGCGATCGAGGGAGGGTGGTCCTACGAACCCAAGTGGGACGGCTTCCGCTGCATCGTCCTGCGCGACGGCGACGAGGTCGAGCTGGCGAGCCGGGGCAGCAAGCCGCTGACCCGGTACTTCCCCGAGGTCGTCGAGGCGGTGCGGGAGCACCTGCCGACGCGCTGCGCCGTCGACGCGGAGATCGTCGTGCGCGCCGGCGCCCCCGGCGGACAGCGGCTCGACTGGGAGACGCTGTCGCAGCGCATCCACCCGGCGGCCTCGCGGGTGGCGAAGCTCTCCGTCGAGACCCCGGCCGAGATCGTGGCCTTCGACCTGCTCGCCCTCGGCGACCAGGACCTCATGCCCGAGCCGTTCGCGACCCGGCGCGCCCGGCTCGAGGAGGCGCTTGGCGGTCTGGCGGCCGGGGCGCCCCTGCACCTGACCCGCACCACGCGCGACCAGGCCCTCGCCGAGGACTGGTTCACCCGGTTCGAGGGCGCCGGGCTCGACGGTGTCGTCGCCAAGGGCCTGGCTCACGCGTACCAGCCGGGCAAGCGGGTCATGCTCAAGATCAAGCACGCCCGCACGGCCGAAGCCGTGGTCGTCGGTTACCGGGTCCACAAGTCGGGCTCCGGCGTCGGCTCCTTGCTGCTGGGCCTCTACGACGACGCCGGGAACCTCTTCAACGTCGGCGGTATCTCGGCGTTCACGGACAAGCGTCGCAAGGAGCTCGTCGACGAGCTGGACGACCTCGTGGTCCGCGACGAGGCCGGCGAGGCGGTGCGTGGGGAGACCGACAGGTCGCGCTTCAGCGGCAACAAGGACGTCAGCTTCGTGCGTCTGCGGCCCGAGCGGGTGGTCGAGGTGAAGTTCGACCAGCTGGAGGGGTCGCGCTTCCGCCACTCAGCGCAGTTCCTGCGCTGGCGCCCGGACCGCGACCCGACCTCCTGCACGCTCGCGCAGGTGGAGCGCCCCCTGGCCTACGACCTGGACGCCGTCCTGCAGCGTTGAGCAGCGGTCACGCTCGCGAGTGGCACGAAGTGGTCGTCCGGCGGTCGGAACGTGTCGCTCGGCGGGTGGTGGTCGGCGAGGGGCACGAAGTGGTCGCGAGCCCGCTTGCTCAACGGTGCTGCGTGGCCGCCTACTCGGCCATCTTGCGCCGGCTCGGCTGCACGCGCGGCGGCTCGCCCGGCATCTTCGGGTACTCCGGCGGAAAGGGCAGCTCGCCGAGTCCGTCCGCCACGTCCCGCTCCCAGAGCTCGAGGGCGGTTCCCACCCGGCCGACGGCGTCGCCGATCGAGGCCCAGGCGTCACCGTCGGTCGCCAGGAGCGAGGGCACGGTGCGTACGGTGAACTCGGCGGGTGCGACGTCGCGCAGCTGCTCCCAGCTCACGGGCATCGACACCGGTGCGCCGGGCAGCGGCCGAGGGCTGTACGCGGACGCGATGGTCCGGTCACGGTTCGCCTGGTTGAAGTCGACGAAGATCTTCTCGCCGCGCTCCTCCTTCCACCAGGCCGTCGTCACCAGCTCCGGCATCCGTCGCTCGAGCTCGCGGGCGATGCCGATGACCCCGTGGCGCACGTCGAGGAACTCGTGGGTCGGCTCGATCCGGGCGTACACGTGCACGCCCCGGTGCCCGGAGGTCTTGACGAAGGGGGTCAGGCCGAGCTCGGTCATCAGCTCGCGCAGCCCGAACGCGGCCTCGACGACATCGGTGAACCCCTTGCCCGGCTGCGGGTCCAGATCGATGCGCAGCTCGTCCGGCTTGTCGTTGTCGGCCGAGCGCACGGGCCAGGGGTGAAAGGTCACGGTGTTCATCTGGACCGCCCAGACCGCGGTGGCGATCTCGTCGATCACCAGCTGCGGGTGCGTGCGGCCGGAGGGATAGGTGCACACGACCGTCCGTGCCCACTCGGGCGCACCGCGGGGCGGGTTCTTGGAGAAGAACTCCTCACCCTCGATGCCCCCGGGGAAGCGCTGCAGGGTCACTGGCCGATCGCCCACTGCGCGCAGGAACCCGTCGGAGACGGCCGCGACGTACTCGGCGAGGTCCCACTTGGTGATGCCCGCGTCGGGCCACATCACCCGGTCCGGGCTCGACACGCGCACCTGCCGCGGACCCTGCGGTCCGGGCACCTCCAACATCTTCGCCGATGAAGCCATGAGGCGAGCGTAGGGCAGGGCAGGGCGGCGGGACGGAACCCGACGGACGACGCCGGATCGAACCGGACGGACGACGCCGCACCGAACCGGACGGACGACGCCGCACCGGACCGGACGGACGACGCCGCACCGAGCCGGACGAACGACGCCGGACCGAACCGGACGGACGAGCAGGTCGTCCGGACGACACGTTCCCGAACGGGCCGGACGGGCGACGTGGACCGAACCGGACGGACTGCGCGGGACCCGGCCGGACGGACGGCCGGGAGAGTTCCGGAATTCCGCCAGTTGTGAACCATCTCTCCGCACGAGCGATCCAGGTGCGCCCTGCTGGCAGGGTTCCGTAACCTTGGGTGGTGAGTCTTCAGGGAAACGCGACCTTCCGGTACCGCGACAGTGCCATCGTGGGGCTGTCGCACATCGAGGCGCCGAGGGTGGTGACCTCCGCCGAGTTCGAGGACCGGCTCGCCGTGCCCCGCAAGCTGCTGCGGCTGCCGAAGAACCTGCTCGAGCGGGTCTCCGGGGTGCGTGAGCGCCGCTGGTGGGAGGAGGGCACCCAGTTCGAGGACATGGCGGCCGAGGCCGGCTCCAAGGCCCTGGCCGAGGCGGGCGTGGACCCGGCGCAGGTCGGCCTGCTGATCAACACCTCGGTCTCGCGCGCCCACCTCGAGCCGTCCGTCGCGGTGCGCATCCACGACCGCATGGGCCTGCCGAGCTCTGCACTGAACTTCGACATCACCAACGCGTGCGTCGGCTTCGTCAACGGAGTGCAGATGGCCGCCGCCATGATCGACGCGGGCCAGATCGACCACGCCGTGATCGTCAACGCCGAGGACGTGCGCCGTACGCAGGAGGACACGCTCACCCGCCTGAACGCCGACGGCGTCACCCGCCAGGACTACACCGACCAGTTCGCCTCGCTCACCCTGGGCGACGGCGCCGCCGCCGCGGTCATCGGGCGCGCCTCGGACCGCCCCGACGGGCACCGCATCCTCGGCGCCGTCTCGCGCGCCGGCACCGAGCACCACGAGCTGTGCGTGGGGTCGTTCGGCAAGATGACGACCGACACCAAGAACCTCCTCGGCAAGGGGCTCAAGCTCGTGGTCGACGCGTGGCGCGAGGCCGAGGCCGACGGGTGGGACTGGTCGTCCATGGACCGCTACGTCACCCACCAGATCTCCACGCCCTACACCCAGGCGATCATCGACGCCGTCGACCTGGACCCGGCCGCGGTCCCCATCACGTTCGACCGGTGGGGCAACGTGGGCCCGGCGGCGATCGCGATGACCCTGTCGGAGCAGGCGGAGTCCCTCAGCCCCGGCGACCGGGTGATGTGCCTGGGCGTCGGCTCCGGGCTGAACACGGCGATGCTGGAGCTGGCCTGGTGAGTGCGCCGGCGCCACGCTGGCCCGGGGTCGACCCCGCCTGGTCGCGCCGTGCCGTCGTCGACGGCCACGTCTGGCACTACCTCGACAACTCCTCGTCCCTGACGCGGACCCCGCGCGGGACGCTGCTGTGCGTGCACGGCAACCCGACCTGGTCCTACCTCTGGCGGTCCGTGCTGGCCGCCGGCGCGGCCGACGGGTGGCGGGTCGTCGCCGTCGACCAGCTCGAGATGGGCTACTCCGAGCGCACCGGCACCACCCACCGGCTCGCCGACCGGGTCCGCCAGCTCGGCGCGCTCACCGACCACCTGGGCCTGTCCGGCGACAGCTGGGACGGTCTGCCCGTGGTCACCGTCGGTCACGACTGGGGCGGGGTCGTCTCGATGGGGTGGGCGGTGGACCATCCCCACGAGCTCGCGGCGCTGGTCCTGACGAACACGGGCGTCCACCTGGCCGCCGGCACGCGCGTGCCGTACCTGCTGCGCCTGGCCCGGCACCGCGCCGTCCACAGCGGCGCGACGACGCTCACGCCCACCTTCCTGGACATCACGCTGTCGCTGGCCTCGCCGTCCCTGCCGACCGAGGTGCGCGAGGCCTACCGCGCCCCCTACCGCACCGCGGACGACAGGCGAGGCATCGGGTTCTTCGTGGAGGACATCCCGGTCGACGCCGACCACCCCAGCCACCCCGAGCTCGAGCGCATCGCTGCCGGCGTCGGCGCGCTGGACGTGCCCGCGCTGCTCATGTGGGGCCCGAAGGACCCGGTCTTCTACGAGCGGTTCCTCCGTGACCTGATGACGCGTCTGCCCCAGGCCGACGTCCACCGCTTCGAGGGCGCCCGCCACCTCGTGGTCGAGGACGCCGACGTCGCCGGCACGCTGGTCCGCTGGCTCGACCGCCGTCGCATCGGGACGGCGGAGTCCGCGGGCCGGCGAGCGAAGGGCACCGAAACCGGAGTCACCGGGCACGTGGACGCCACCGTGCCGACCGGCGCGTCCGAGCCCGCCGGCACCGGATCTTCCATCACCGGGTCCGGCGACGCGGCGCAGCGGGCGCCGTACCGGCCGCTGTACGCCGCGCTGGTCGAGCAGTCCGGGTCGGACGCGGCCGCCGTCGTGGCGCTGTCCGGCCATGGCACGTCGATGCTCAGCTGGGCCGACCTCGCCCGGCGGGTGGAGCACCTGGCGCGTGGCCTCGCCGACTCCGGGGTGCGACCCGGGCACCGGGTGAGCCTCCTCGTGCCGCCGGGCATCGATCTCACCACCGCGCTCTTCGCCTGCCTGCGGATCGGTGCGACGGTCGTGCTCGCCGACGCCGGGCTGGGCGTGCGGGGTCTGACCCGCGCGGTGCGCGGGGCGTCGCCGGACCACATCATCGGGATCGAGAAGGCGATGGTCGCCGCCCGCCTGCTCGGCTGGCCCGGACAGAAGTTCATCGTCGTCCCCGGCTGGCACGAGGTCGGCTACACGCCCCCGCGTACCGCGCACAGCCGCCGGCGCACGTTCGGCATCGCCGGTTCGTTCCGGGAGCTCCTCGCACGCGGCGCCGTGCTGTCCGCCGCGGGCGCCGCCCTGCCGCCCGAGCCAGACCCCGAGGCGGACGCCGCGATCCTGTTCACGTCGGGGTCCACCGGACCGGCGAAGGGCGTGGTCTACACCCACCGCCGTCTGGCGGGCATGCGCGACGTCGTCGCGGCCACCTACGGGCTGTCGCCCGAGCGCCCCTTCGTGGCCGGCTTCGCCCCGTTCGCGCTGCTCGGCACCGCGCTCGGTGCCACCAGCGCGACGCCGGACATGGACGTCACCGCCCCGGCGACGCTCACGGCCGGGGCACTGGCCAACGCCGTGGCGGCCATCGACGCCTACGCCGTCTTCGCCTCGCCCTCGGCGCTGGCCAACGTGGTGCGCACCGCCGGGCAGCTCACCGCCGAGCAGCGGGACGCGCTGGGGACGGTCGAGCTGCTGCTGTCCGCCGGCGCGCCGATCTCCTCGGGCCGCCTGGCCGAGGTGCTCGAGGTGATGCCAAGCGCCGACCCGCACACGCCGTACGGGATGACCGAGGCGCTGCCGCTGACGGACGTGTCCCTGGCCCAGATCAGGGCCGCCGAGGCCGACGCCGTGAGCGGGGAGGTGCCCGGGGCCGGCGGCGGCACCTGTGTCGGCGAACCCGTGCCCGGCGCGAGCGTCCGGATCGTGCCGCTGGACGACGAGGGCCGTGCCACCGGCGAGCCGACCGCAGCGGCCGGGGTGACCGGCGAGGTGCTGGTCTCGGCGGCGAACCTCAAGGACCGTTACGACAAGTTGTGGGGCACCCAGGAGCACTCGGCCACCTGGCCGGGCTGGCACCGGACGGGCGACGTCGGGCATCTCGACGCCGTCGGACGCCTGTGGATCGAGGGACGTCTCACGCACGTGATCGTCACGCCGGACGGGGTCGTGACGCCGGTGCAGGTCGAGAACGACGTCCTCGGCATCCCCGGGGTGGCGCGGGCCGCAGCTGTCGGCGTCGGGCCCGTCGGCGCCCAGCAGGTCGTCGTGGTGGTGCAGACCGACCTGACCGTGCACGCGGGGGCACGACGGCGTCCCTCGCTGGCCCCCGAGGGGCTCGCTCGCGCGGTGCGCGCCGCGTCCGACGTGCCGGTGGCCGCGGTCCTGCGCGTGCCCGAGGTCCCCACCGACGTCCGCCACAACTCCAAGGTCGAGCGCGCCCGCCTGGCCGCGTGGGCCGGGCGGTTCCTGGCGGGCGAGCGGGTCGGCAAACCGTGAGGGTCCTCGTCACCGGTGCGAGCGGGATGCTGGGCCGGGAGGTGGCGACGGCGTTGCTCGCCCGCGGCGACGAGGTCACCGTGCTGCAGCGGCGGGTCTCCGGGATCGCCGGGGCGCGAGAGGTGCGTGGGTCCGTCACGGACGCCGTCGCCGTCGCCGAGGCCGTGTCGGGGCAGGACGGCGTCGTGCACCTGGCCGCGAAGGTGTCCTTCGCCGGTGACCTCGCCGATTTCGAGCGCACGAACGTCGAGGGCACCCGGCTGCTGCTCGAGGCTGCGCGGGAGGCCGGTGCGGGACGGTTCGTGTTCGTGTCCTCGCCCTCGGTCGCGCACACCGGCGACTCGATCGTGGGAGAGGGTGCGGGGCCGGCCGAGCCGGAGCTCGCGCGCGGGAGCTATGCCCGGACCAAGGCCGCCGCGGAGCTCGTGGCCCTCGCCGCGGACGCGCCCGGTTTCGCGGTCGTCGCCGTGCGCCCGCACATCGTCTGGGGCCCGGGCGACACGCAGCTGGTCCAGCGAGTGGTCGACCGTGCCGCGGCCGGGCGGCTGCCGACGCTCGACCGGGGCGCCGCGCTGATCGACACCACCTACATCGACAACGCAGTCTCGGCGCTGGTGGCCGCGCTCGACCGTGCCGAGTCCGCCCACGGGCAGGCGCTGGTCGTCACCAACGGCGAGCCCAGGCCGGTGGCCGAGCTCGTCGCCGGGATGTGCCGCGCCGCCGGGGTGGCCCCGCCGCGCTGGTCCGTCCCCGGTGCGCTCGCCCGCGGGGCCGGAGCGGTGATCGAGAAGGTGTGGGCGATCCGGCCGGGTACGGACGAGCCGCCGATGACACGGTTCCTAGCCGAGCAGATGTCGACAGCCCACTGGTTCGACCTTCGTCGCACACGTGAGGCCCTCGGCTGGGCGCCGACCGTGAGCCTCGACGAGGGCTTCGCCCGTCTGGCCGAGTACTATCGGCAGGGCTGAGGACTGTCTGGCCGAGTACTACCGCCAGGGCTGGGGCCTGTCTGGCCGAGCACTGCCGCCAGGGCTGGAGCCCGTCTGGCCGCGCATTACCGCCAGGGCTGAGCTGCGCGGGGCCGCCTGGTGGCGTGCCACCCGAGGCGATCTTGACCGCCCCGATCGTCGTCAGCCTTCTGCTACTCCTCGTGCGTGTCCGGGTCGCCGCCGAGTCGCTCCTGGGGCACGGACGCGATACGCGCCATCTCCTCGTCGGTGAGGGAGAAGCCGGTGAGGTCGAGGTTCTCTTGCTGCCGCGCCGGGTCGGCGGACTTCGGCAGCGGCTGTACACCGAGCTGGTGGTGCCAGCGCAGTACCGCCTGCGCGGGGCTCACGCCGCGCGCGGCGGCGATCCTGGCGATCTCCGGCCGTTCGAGCAGGCCCTTGCCGCGTCCGAGAGGCCCCCATGACTGGGTAAGGATGCCTCGATCGGCGTTGGCCGCCCGCATGTCCTCCTGCACGAACCCGGGATGCAGCTCGATCTGGTTGACCGCAGGCACCTCGCCGGTCTCGTCGATGAGCCGGTCGAGATGGGCCGCGGTGAAGTTGGAGACGCCGACGGTGCGGATCAGGCCGTCCTCGCGGAGACGGACGAGCGCCTTCCACGACTCGACGAACTTGCCCAGGCGCGGGAGCGGCCAGTGGATGAGGTAGAGGTCGAGGTACTCCAGGCCGAGTGCGGTACGGGTGGCCTCGAAGCCCCGCAGAGTCGCGTCATACCCCTGGTCCGCGCCACGGAGCTTGCTGGCGACGGCGATCTCCGAGCGGGGAACGTCGGTACCGGTGACGGCGCGCCCCACCTCCGCCTCGTTGCCGTAGGAGGCGGCGGTGTCGATGAGGCGATAGCCGGCGTCGAGAGCCGAACGGACCTGGGCGACCGCCTCGTCGCCGCGGACCCTCCACGTGCCGAAGCCGACGGCTGGGAGCGTGGTCCCGTCATTGAGGAGGAACGGTGGGAGCGAGGTCATGCTCACCATTGTGCCGGTGCTGACATCACCACCGTGCCGTGGCGCGATCGCCGTCGCGATCACTGGCCGTGGTCGAGACCCTCGGCTCCGCCGTCGGCGGCCCGCTCGGGCGGTGAGATCCACTGCCGCGCAGGCGGTGAGTTCGCTGTTGCGCGGGTGGTGAGATCCCAGTTTGTACGGGTGGCGTGACCGCTGTTGCGCGGGTGGTGAGATCGCCGTTTGGACAGGCGGCGAGATCACTGTTGAACGGATGGCGACCTCACCATCGTGCCGGCAGCGAGGGTAAGAGGGCATAATCGACGCCGACCGACAAGATCCACCCGTCGGTGCGTACCCGGCGCCAGGCGCGCCGGTCGAGACTTGCAAGGAGTGCCTGGACATCGTGACCGACCACGTGCGACTGATCGCCTTCGACCTGGACGACACGCTCGCCCCCTCGAAGTCGCCCATGCCCGAGCGCATGGGAGCCGCGCTCTCCTCGCTCCTGGACGCCGTCCCGGTCTGCATCATCTCCGGCGGCCACTTCGGTCAGTTCCGCGACCAGGTGCTGGCACACCTGGGTGCCAGCACCGAGCAGCTCTCGCGGCTCCACCTCATGCCGACCTGCGGCACCCGCTACCTGCGCCACGACGGCCAGGACTGGAAGCAGGTCTACGCGCACGACCTCACCCCGGGGGAACGTGACCGCGCGCTTGCCGCCGTCGAGGGCGAGGCTCGTCGGCTGGGGCTGTGGGAGGAGCAGACCTGGGGTGAGATCCTCGAGAACCGCGGCTCGCAGATCACGTTCTCGGCGCTCGGCCAGGAGGCCCCGCTCGAGGCGAAGAAGGCATGGGATCCCACCGGGGCGAAGAAGAGCGCGCTGCGCGACGCCGTCGCCGTGCTCCTGCCCGAGCTCGAGGTGCGCTCCGGAGGCTCGACGTCGGTGGACATCACCCGCTCGGGCGTCGACAAGGCCTACGGCATGACACGGCTGAGCGAGCAGACCGGCATCGAGCTCGCGGACATGCTGTTCATCGGCGACCGCCTCGACGTCGACGGCAACGACTACCCGGTCAAGAAGCTGGGCGTGCCGACGCACGCGGTCGTGGACTGGCGCGAGACCGCCGACGTCGTCGAGCAGATCGTGGCATCGCTGGCCGGCGCCCGAGCCTGACGCATCCGCTGGCTCTCCACTTCCTTCGGCCAGCTGACTTTCCGGTGAACGGAAGACGCGGCCGACGGTGACGCACGCCCAGCTCAAATGTCAGTGCCTCGAACTAGCGTGTGAAACATGGTCGAGGACGAGCTTGAGCGGTCGGTCGGCGGGGCGTTGACGCCGCGGTCCGGCACCGCTGCGCCCGCTGCGCGTCTTGGGAGCTCTCCGATGCCGCAGGCTGTTCCCGGTGCGGCCGTCGCCGGACCGGACGCCGAGCCGCCCGACGGGGGCGAGTGCTGCGAGCTCGCCGCGACGGGCGGTGTGTGTGAGCACATGGTTGCGGTGGTGGAGCGGGCGCGGGCGGAGGACCGGGTGGCGCTGGCGGCGCAGCTGGCAGAGCTGGAGCGTATGGACTCGCGGGAGCTGGCTGCGCTGGCTGCCGAGGGGTATCCGTTGGCGTGCGAGCTGCTCGCCGCTCCCAACCCCGGCGACACCGACGACCTCGATCTCCGAGACCCTCGCCATCGCGACGATGACCACTGCTGCGAGAACGCTGGCGATGCCGCCTCTGCACCGGGGCACCAGTCAGTCCGAGGATGCGGTCCGGTGGGCGGGCATGGTCTGGATATGCCGGTGGATGTGCTCGCGGTGCTTGAGCCGGGGCGGGCGTTGGCGGCGGAGCTGGATGGTCTGGATCTGGCCTCGTTGGACGACTACGCGTTGGTGGAGGTCCTGGCGGCGGCGCGGCGGGTGGAGTCGTGGGCGGCGTCGGTCACGGCGCGGGCGGCGGCGCAGCTCTCGCATGCGGAGGTCTTCGATCCGGCCCGGTTCGGGTCGCGGGATCCGGAGGCGGCGGCGGTGCCGGAGGAGATCGCGTTGCGGTTGGGGATCACCAAGGGGGAGAGCAAGAAGCTCATCGCCCTGGGGCGCGGGATCGAGGGCTCGTTCGGTGCGACGGGGCGGGCGTTGAGCAGCGGGCGGATCGATGCGCGTAAGGCGGCGGAGATCGTCACGACGTTGGCGCACCGGCCTGGTGCGGTGGCCTGGTTCGTCGAGCAGGAGGTGCTGGGGCAGGCCGGGGAGCAGACGGTGCACCAGCTGACGCGGGGTCTGGCCAAGGCGTTGATCGCTGTGGATGCGGAGGATGCTGCTGCTGCGCATGCGCGGGCGAGGCGGGAGCGTCATGTGACGCATCCGCGCCCGTTGCCCGATGGGATGGCGTCGATGTATGTCGTGGGGGCGGCGCAGGATCTGGTCGGTGTTGATCTGGTGCTGGACGCGGTCGCGGCGGCGGCGAAGGCCGGTGGGGATCCGCGGAGCAGGGATCAGTTGCGTGCGGATGCGTTCTTCACGTTGTCTGCGGGTGCGATGGAGAGCCGGTGGGTCGGCCAACCCCCGCGCAGTAGCACCGGCCCACCCGGTGAGACACGCCCCGGCTCCCCGCCCGGCGAGGCGCCCGACTCCGTGCCCGGCTCCGTGCCCGGCTCCGCGCCCGGTTCCGTGCCCGGTGCGGTGGCCGACTCCGTGCCCGGTGCGGCGGCTGGCGGTGGCGGTGCTGTGTCGGCGGGCGGTCTGGAGGCGGATGGTTCGGCGGCATCCGCCACGAGCGGGGTCCCGGACTGCTTGGCATCACCGGCACCGTCGACGTCGGCCGCCGCAGAGCCTGAATCTGACCCGGTTGGCAGCACCGTAGTGGTCTCGACGGGACCTGAACCCGGCGACCAGGGGACAGCTGCGCCTGCTGCCGGTGACCAGGGGACGATTGCGCCTGCTGCCGGTGATCAGGGGACGGCTGCGCCCGCTGCTGATGATCAGGGGACCGGTGCGCCTGCTGCGGGTGGCCAGGGGACGGCTGCGCCCGCTGCGGGTGACCAGGGGACGGCTGCGCCCGCTGCCGGTGACCAGGGGGTTGCTGCGCCTGTTGCCGGCGAGGACCTAGCCGTGGCCGCCTCCGATGAGGCCGGTGTGTCTTCGGTGCGGTGCTGCGGCACTGCGGACGGCGATGGCTGCGGATGCGTGGCCGCGGCGCTGGGGGTGCTGCCAGAGCTGCTTCGCCGGCTGCGTTTCGGGCCGGGGATGCGGCTGGGTGATGCGCGCACCAACCGCACCGAGATCCGCCTGGTCGTCCCGCTCTCGGTCGCCCTGCCACCGCACGAGCCCACCGGAGCCGGCACGGCCGCCGACACTGGTGGCACGCGCTTCGTCGGCGGCACCGACACCACGGTGACCGCCGGAGCGGACGGCAGCGGTACCGCCGCCGCGACAGCCGATCGCACCGACGCGGTCGATGAGGCCACCGGGGTAGCCGGCGGCGATGCCGGTGCCGCGGCGGAGAGCCCCAGTGCCCGGTTCTGGGACGATCCGCCGTTGTCGGAGGTCGCCGAGCTCGTCGGGTACGGGCCGGTCACCGCGGACGTGGCGCGGGCGATCGCTGCTGGTGGGACGTGGCGGCGGATCGTGACGGACCCGCTCTCCGGTGCGGTGCTTGATGTCGGCCGGCGCCGGTACCGGCCTCCGGCGGACCTGGCCGCGTATGTGCGTGAGCGGGACAAGACGTGTATCCGGCCCGGGTGCTCGACCCCTGCGACCAGGTGCCAGCTCGATCACACCGTGCCGGCCTCGCAGGGCGGTGCGACCAGCGCGGGGAATCTCGGTCCGGCGTGCGTGCGCGACCACAGTGTGAAGACCAACGGCCAGGCCCAGGTCACCCAGCCCGAGCCCGGCGTCTTCGAGTGGATCACCCCGACCGGGCACGCCTACCGCCGCAACATCGACGGCACCATCACCCGCCTTCCCGGCTACTACGCGACCCATGCCGGCGACCCACAATTCTGACGAGGCATGGGAGCCCGATCAGGGTATGAGGAGCGTTCGATCCTCGGGGCTCGGGGCTCGGGGCTCGGGGCTCAGGGTTCAGGGCGCAGGGTTCAGGGCGCAGGGTTCAGGTTCAGGGCTCACGGCTCAGAGCTCAGAGACAGCGTCCCGGAGCCATGCGAGGCGCGGAACCCCGTCCAACCGGCGACGTACTTGACCGGAACCATCGAGGATCAGGACGGTAGGCGTGCTCGCGATCTGCAGGCGGGCGGCGAGATCTTCGTGTCCAGCGACGTCGACCTCCACGTGGAGTACGTCCTCCATCGTGTCCGAGACCCTGGCCGCAACCGTGCGTGCCGCGCGGCAGGGCGCACAGAACGCGCTGGAGACCTGGACGATGGTCGCTCGTGCACCGAGCGCCGCGTCCGATGGCAGACCGAGGTCCGGCGGAGCCAGGACCAGCGCCGGGGCAGGGTGCGCCATGTAAGCCCTCCCGTTCCATGGTCGCCGTCCGATCACCGCCGGAGGCCCGGCAGGAGCGAGCACGTCGTGCCCCGCAGGAGAGGCAACCGCGGCCGGCGTCTGCTTCTTCCCCCGCCCGAGCCTCCACGGGAGTGGCAGGCATCACCGGGCTGATCCGTGCGTGGCCTGCGGCCGCGGCTAATCTGATTCTCGTCCTTCTCCCACCGATCAGGAGCCCAGTGTGACCCGACGCGCGCGATGGACCTCCGGTCGTCCGCAGCTCGGCGCACTGGCCTGGCCCACTGCCCTTCGCGCCGCTCTTGCCATCGGGATACCGCTGACCTCGCTGACCCTGGCGGGGCACCACGACTTCGGACTCATGACGTCGACGGGCGCCTTCACGGTTCTCTACGGCGCGGGGCGTCCCGCCCGGAGCCGGCTGCGACTCCTCCTGGCTGTCGCAGGCGGGCTCGTCCTCGCATCCGCGCTCGGAGCCTTCACCGCGGGCATCGGGTGGGCCGCGATCGTCCTGCTCACCGCGGTCGGGGCCGTCGCGACGTTCGCGTGCCACGCACTTCGCGTGGGCGTCCCTGGTGCCTTCTTCTTCGTGATGGTCGCCGGTGTCGCGGGCTACATCCCGTCCAACGGAGACATCAGCCCCGCGATGATGGTCGCCGCCACGGCGATCGGTGCCGGCTGCGCCGTCCCCATCGCGCTGGCGGATCTCCTCGGCAGACCCGATCGTCCACAGGAGCGTGCCGTCACCGCCGCCGAGTCAGCAGTGGACGACTTCCTCCGGATGGACCGGTACGACTCGGACGCGGTGGACCGCTCTCGGCTCGCCGGCCGCACCCTGCACGACGCGTGGGAGGTGCTCTGGGCAGCGGGGGATACAACGTCAGACCGCCCGGGCGCCGTCGCACGCGTCAGCCGGCTCGACCAGGCGCACCGTTCCTATGCCGGCCACCTCCTCCCCGGTGCCTCGCCAGACCCTGACCTGGCCGCCGAGCCCGCCGAGGTACCTCTCGGCCTCCCGAGCGCGTGGCGCATGCTCCGGCGCGGCATGCGCCGCCCCACCGTCGCGCTGGACGCCGCGGTGCGGGTCGCCGTCGGCATCGTCGTCGCCGGCCTGATCGCTCTGACGATCTCCACCGACCACATGTACTGGGCGATGATGGTCGCGGCCCTCGTCCTCTACCAGGGGCTGGACCGGCGCCGTTCACTCATCCGGGCTCGCAACCGGTTCGTCGGCACGGTGATCGGCGTCGGCCTCTTCTGGCTCGTCGCGGTCGCAGACCCGGGTCAGTGGGCCGTCGTCGTGCTGATCGTCGTGCTTCAGGGCACGATCGAGCTCGCCGTCCCGCGCAACTACGCCGTGGCCGTCACCTTCATCACCCCGCTGGCACTGACGATCGGTTCTGCGGGTGGCGGCGGGGATCTCGGGGCCCTCATCACCGAGCGGCTCCTCGACACCGTCATCGGCCTGGTGGTCGCCGTCGTCGTGCTGCTGACCCTCGGGCGGGCGAGCCCGGTACCGATGCTCGCCTCGTACGTCTCCCTCGTGCTCGAGTCCTGCGGCGACGCCCTGGACCACGTCGGAGCCGGGACGGCGACCCGACCCGCGGGCCGGGTCGCCCAGCGCGAGCTGGCGTTGGACATGCAGGACCTCGCCTCCGTCACGACCCGTGCGGTGGCGGACGACCCGGAGCGGGTCGAGCCGTGGATCGAGGCCCGCGAGTCCACGGCCTGGCTCGGCCTCACCGTCCTCGCCAGGTGCGCGGCCGCGACCGGCCCGGCCGACGGCGTGGGTGGTGCCAGCTGGGCGGCGCGGGCATTCGCCGCCACCGCGCGGCGTGGCGCGCCTCCGGATCACCTCGCCCTCAACAACCTGCGAGCGTTGATCCACTAGCCACGGTGATCCGGTAGTCGCACATCCCGCCGCACGGGCACACAGCGCACGCCGGTCACCGGGCCCGTACGGTGGATCACCGAACACTGACCACGACCTCGAGGAGTCTTCGTGAGACGCCGCGCCGCGCTGCTGCTCGCACCGGTGGCTGCCGTCCTGGCGCTGGTGAGCTGCACCGCCGACCCGGGCGACGGGACAGAGGCGAAGACGGAGACGGAGTCCGAGTCAGCGACCACGCCGACGCCCACGGCGCTGGTCAGCGAGCCGATCGCTCCCGCCGAGCCGGCAGTCCTGGGGACAGACGACCCTGTCCAGCTCGCCGCCGACGCGAGCCGTAGCTTCTTCGCCGACGCACCCGTCGTCGTCCTCGCCGCACCCGCTGAGGTGCTGCACGGAGCGTCGGTCGCTCTCACTCTCGGGGTGCCGCTGCTCGTGGGGGAGGCCGGCGACACCGGAGAGCCCGACGCCGAGCCGAGCGTGACCGACGGAGCCGCACCGAGCGATGCCGCGAGCGGCGACCCTACTGCCGAGCCGCTGCCCGGCCCGGTCGGTGCCGAGCTCGAACGTCTCGGTGCCGAGACGGTCCTGGCAGTCGGTGACGTGACCCTGCCCGACGGCGCGCCGGACGTCGACGTGGTCCAGGCGCCCGACGGCGACAGGGCCCTGGCGGACATGCTCGACGCCCATGCCGGCGTCGACCTCGAGGTCACGGCGGTCGCGCCCGGGCAGGAGATCACGATGCTGGCATCCGTCGCCCCGGGAGCCCCGGTGCTGCTGACGCCCGAGGCCGCCGACCCGACGCCCGCACCGTCTGAGACACCGGGCAGCGGAAGTGGCGAGAGCGCGAACGGTGGGACGCAGAGCGCCACCCCGGACTCCGCCGCCACGGGTAGCTCCCGTCCCGAGGCCGCCCCCGAGTCGGCCGACGCGACGGAGCGGCGCCTGCCCCCGACAGAGCGACCCGACCCGGCGGCCGACGGCGTCCTCGTCCTGAGCTCCGGCGACCCGAGCCAGGCCGGTGCCGTGGCCAACGCCCGGACCGCAGGCGCCGTCGTCCAGGTCGTACCCTCCGGCGACCCGCGTGCGACCGCGGCCAGTGTCGAGGCGACCGCCGCAGCGACGCCCGAGGTCGTCGTGGGCCTCGGCACCGTCTTCGGTGACGCCGAGACCCTCGCCTGGCGCACCAGCACCGCGGCGACCGGCACGCAGCTGCCCGGCGGCGGCCAGCTGGTGCTGCCGGGCAAGACGTACGTCGCGCTGTACGGCAACCCCTCAGGCCCCGCGCTCGGGGTGCTCGGCGAGCAGGACGCGCCCGCCACGATCGAGCGCGCCGCCGCGCACGCGGAGCCGTACCGGGCGCTCACCGACAGCACGGTCGTCCCGGCGCTCGAGATCATCGCGACGGTGGCCTCGGCCGGGGCGGGCGACGACGGCAACTACTCCGCCGAGGCGCCGGTCGAGCAGCTGCGGCCGCTGATCGACCTCGCCCACGAGCACGGGCAGTACGTGGTGCTCGACCTCCAGCCCGGCCGCACCGACTTCCTCACCCAGGCGAAACGCTACGAGGAGCTCCTCCGGCTGCCCAACGTCGGTCT
Organism: Georgenia subflava; assembly: GCF_009193155.1. Classification (GTDB taxonomy): domain Bacteria; phylum Actinomycetota; class Actinomycetes; order Actinomycetales; family Actinomycetaceae; genus Georgenia; species Georgenia subflava. The sequence continues at coordinate 703,357 of NZ_VUKD01000003.1, read as the reverse complement.
CGCGCTGGACCCGGAGTGGCGCCTTCGTCCCGACCAGGTCCACCTGCGCCAGATCGGCCAGGTCGACGTCGCGGAGGTCAACCAGGTCGTCACCTGGCTCGCGGACCTCACACGGGCGAACAACCTCCCGCAGAAGGTGCTGATCCTCCACCAGTTCCAGGTGCGGATGATCCCCGGCGTCAACGAGGTCGACCAGAGCCGCTCGGAGCTCGCCGTCGTCGTCCATGTCGACGGGCAGGGGTCCCAGGGTGCCAAGCAGGCCACCTGGCGCACCCTTCACGCGAACGCACCGAACGTGGCGTGGTGGGGCTGGAAGAACTTCTACGACGAGGACGTCCCGATGCTCACCCCCGAGCAGACCATGCAGGTGGAGCCGCGGCCCGCCTTCGTCAGCTACCAGTAGCCGCCCGGCAATCTGGTGACAGGGGTGCCCGCAGCGAGCCGGATGGGCCACGGCGCCTTCAGGCCGGCGGGGCTCAGCCGCGCATCTGCGCCGCCGTGTGCGCAGGCTCCACGCGCTCGCCCTCGCGCACCGGCCCGGGCTCCGTGCCGTCGCCGAAGGGGCGCCCGCCCAGCGCCTCGCGCCCGTGCGCCGTCAGCCAGCCGGACAGGTCCGGCCCCTTGGGCACGATCTGCGTGGGATTGATGTCGGTGTGGACGACGTAGTAGTGCTCCTTGATCTGCTGGAAGTCGATCGTGTCGCCGAACCCAGGCGTCTGGAACAGGTCCCGTGCGTAGCCCCACAGCGCCGGCATCTCGACGAGCTTGTTGCGGTTGCACTTGAAGTGGCCGTGGTAGACGGCGTCGAACCGGGCGAGCGTGGTGAACAGCCGCACGTCGGCCTCGGTGATGGTGTCGCCGACGAGGTACCGCCGCTCGGTGAGCCGCTCCTCGAGCCAGTCGAGCGCGGAGAAGAGACGGTCGTAGGCCCGGTCGTAGGCGCGCTGCGACCCGGCGAAGCCGCACCGGTACACGCCGTTGTTCACGTCGGCGAAGACCCGCTTGTTGACCTCGTCGATCTCCTCCCGCAGGTGCTCGGGGTAGAGGTCCGGCGCGCCGTCACGGTGGAACGCCGTCCACTCCCCGGAGAGGTCGAGCGTCATCTGCGCGAAGTCGTTCGTCACGACCGCGCCGGTGGGCACGTCCACGATCGCCGGGACCGTGATTCCCCGCGGATAGTTGGGGTCGCGGCGGAAGTAGGCCTCCTGCAGCCGCTCGATCCCGAGGACGGGGTCCTTGCCGCCGTCGTCGAGGTCGAAGGTCCAGGACCGCTCGTCGTGCGTGGGCCCGGGCAGACCGAGCGAGATGGCGTCCTCCAGCCCCAGGAGCCGCCGCACGATGATGGTGCGGTTGGCCCAGGGGCACGCGCGGGCGGCGACGAGCCGGTAGCGGTCCGCCTCGACCGGGTAGCCGTCGCGACCGTCCTCCGTGATGCGGGTGGTGATGTACCGGGTGTCGCGGGTGAACTCCTTGCCCTTGGTCGTGTACCGCCCGCCCTCGGTGTGCTCCGGGTGCTCGGCCTGCTCGGCCTGCTCGGCCTGCTCGGCCTGCTCGGCCTGCTCGGCCTGCTCGGTGTCGTGCTCGGTCATGCCAGCTCCTCCGCAGTGGTTGACAGCTCGATCGGCGCGTCGGGTGCCGCGCTCAGAAACGCTCCGCCCTCTCCCGCACCCCGCGCTCGGCGGAGTAGACCTCGTTCCCGGAGATGAACACGCGTTCCGCCCGGGAGAACATGTCCAGCGGGTCGCCCGACCATACGACGACGTCCCCGTCCAGTCCCTTGCGCAGCGCTCCTACCCGGTGGTCCAGCCCCAGCATCGACGCGGGGTTGACCGTGAGGGCACGGATCGCGACATCCCGGTCGAGGCCCTCCTTGACGGCGAACGACGCCTGGTGCACCAGAAAGTTGATCGGCACCACCGGGTGGTCGGTGGTGATGGCCACCCGCACCCCGGCCCGAGCCAGACGACCGAGGTTCGCGATCGACCGGTCCCGCAGCTCGACCTTCGAGCGCGAGGTGATCAGCGGACCGAAGATCACGGGTACGTCCTTCTCGGCGAGCACGTCGGCGATCTTCGCGCCGTCGGTGCCGTGGTTGACGACCAGCCGGTAGCCGAACTCCTCGGCGAGGCGCAGGGCGGTCGCGATGTCGTCGTGACGGTGCGTGTGCTGGTCCCACACCAGCTCGCCGTCGAGGACACGCACGAGAGTCTCCAGAGCCAGGTCGCGTTCGAACGGCTCGCGCTCGGCGGCGGCGTGGGCCCGCGCCTCGGCGTAGTCCTGAGCGGCCACGAACGCCTCGCGGATCACCTTGGCCACCCCGAGCCTGGTCGACGGCGTCTGGCTCTTCTCGCCGTACACGCGCTTCGGGTTCTCGCCCAGGGCCGACTTGACGGACACCGCCGCCCGGATCACCTGCTCGTCCACGGTGCGGCCGCCCCAGGTCTTGATCGCCACGGTCTGCCCGCCGATCGGGTTGCCGGAGCCGGGCTTGACGACGGCGGAGGTCACCCCGCCCTCGAGCGCGTCGCGGAATCCGTCCTCGTCGATGTTGATGGCGTCCAGCGCACGGACCGCCGCCATGTTCGGACCGGTCATCTCGTTCACGTCGGCGCCCGCCCAGCCGACCCCCTCCTCGGTGACACCCAGGTGGGCGTGGGCCTCGACGAAGCCGGGCAGCACCCACCGCCCGGTCGCGTCCACCACGGGCACGTCCGCCGGCACGTCGACGTCCCGGCCGACGTCGACGATCACGCCGTCGCGGACGAGGACGGTGCCCTGCTCGACGGGGTCGCCGTCGACGGGGACGACGTAGCCACCGACGACGGCGACGCTGCCGCCGGCCGGTCGGGGAGCCGCGGGTCGGGGTGCGGGGGAATCGGTCATCTGGCCATCCTCTCGCGCGGTCGGGCGCCGCGCGCCCTGGCGTGTGGTGGGCCCGCGCCGGGTGGGACGCAGCGCAAGGCGACGGCGCGAGGGACGGCCCGAGCCGACGGCGCGAGGCGTGGCCTCGGGCGTGGTGCGGGTGTGCGCCGTCGCCGGTGCTGGCAGGCTGGGTGTGCACGCAGGCCATGACCGGAGGAACCATGAGCGACCCGACCGGACCCGAGACCCCCGCCCGGCCGTCCCGCGACGAGGACCCGGCCGTCGGGGGCTCCGGGCGCGAGCGACGCGCCCTCGGGCGGACCGGCCGACGAGGCGGCGGCAGACGCGGGGACGACGACGCAGCCGTGGTCGCGCCGAACTCCGGCGCGCTGCTCGCCGACGGTCTGACGTCCACCGGGCGCAAGGGCAACCCGGTCGCCTGGACCGCGCTGCTGGTCGCCGCCGTCCTCACCGTCTGGCAGGCGGTCTATGCCCTCAGCGTCCAGGGCGTCTCGACGGCGAGCCAGGACGTCTACACCTCGGTGTCCCTCTTCGTCTCCCTGGTGCTCGGCCTCTCGGCGGCCGTGCTGGGGGTGGTCGGGATCGCCCAGCGGCGCCACCCGCGCTGGCCCGCCCTCGTCGGGCTGGCCGTCGGGCTCAACGTGTTCCTGGTGAGCGTGTTCTCGTGGATCGGCGGCTTGATGAACACCGGAACCTGACCGACGTCGGTCAGGGAACGGGCCAGGTGTGCACCGGCTCGTTGGCGTGCATGTGCTGGACGTACTCGCCGAGCATCGCGGTGAGTGCCTCGCGCCGGTCCATGCCGCGCGCCTCGAACGACTCGGTGGCGGCGACCTGCCAGCTCGCCCCGTTGACCCGCAGCTTCGCGCGACCCTCGGCGATCGAGAGGTACCGGTCGGCGACGTCGGTGGCCACCCCGAGCCGCTCGAGGCCCCGCTGGGCCGCCGGCAGCAAGGTCCGCAGCACCAGCTCGTCCCAGTCGACGTGCCCCGATCCTGGCCAGTACAGACGTGCCTCTGCGCCGTCGCGGGCACCGGTGCGGAAGTTCTCCCGCGCCGCCTCGAAGCTCATCCGGGACCAGATCGGCCGCTCGTCCTCCACCATGTCCACCGCGACCCCGTAGAAGAACGCCGCGTTGGCGACCACGTCCACGACCGAGGGGCCCGACGGGAGCACCCGGTTCTCGACCCGCAGGTGCGGCCGGCCGTCGGAGACGTCGTAGATCGGCCGGTTCCAGCGGTAGATCGTCCCGTTGTGCAGGCGCAGCTCGGCCAGCGCCGGGGTGCCACCGGCGTCGAGCACCTCGAAGGGGTCCTCCTGGGACGTCTCCGGCAGCAGCGCCGGGTAGTAGCGCACGTTCTCCTCGAAGAGGTCGAAGATGGAGTTGATCCACCTGTCGCCGAAGGGCACCAGCGGACGCACGCCCTGGTTCCGCAGCTCCGGCGGCCGGGTGTCCGTGGCCTGCAGGAACAGCTCCGTGCGGGTCTCGGCCATGAGCCGCCGACCGAAGAGGTAGGGGGAGTTGGCGCCCAGGGCGAGCTGTGGGCCGGCCAGGACCTGGGCGGCGTTCCAGTACCTGGCGAAGCTGCTCGGTCGTACCTGGAGGTGGAGCTGCACGGAGGTGCAGGCCGCCTCCACGGCGATGGTGTCGGTGGTCATCTGGAGCCGTTCCGGGCCCGGGATGTCCAGGACGACGTCCTCCCGGCGCGCCGCCAGCACCGCTTCGTCGAGCAGCCGGTAGCGGTCGTTGTCGGAGAACCAGGAGCGTCCCGGCTCCGGCGCGGGGAGCGTGGGCAGGACGCCGACCATGACGATGCCGGCGCCGACGTCCCCCGCCCGGTCGCGGGCGCGGTTGAGGTTCTTGCGCAGCGCCGCCTCCAGCTGCCGCAGGGACTGCCCGTCGATACGCCGCGGCTCCACGTTCAGCTCGATGTTGAAGCGTCCGAGCTCCGTCTGGTAGCGCCAGTCGTCGATGTGCTCGAGCACCTCGACGTTCTTCATCGAGGGCTGCAGGTCCGCGTCGACGAGGTTGAGCTCGATCTCCAGACCGGTACGCCACTCGTCCTCCACGAAGGCACCCGTGTCGAGCATCCGCTCCAGCGCGTCCAGGCAGCGCCGCACCGCGCGGCGGTATCTGGTGTGGTCGGCGCGCGTGTACCCCTTCGACTTGACGTCCTCGCCCATGGGGCCTCCCGCTCGGTCGGTCGAGCGCCCCGGCAGTCGGTGCGCGACACCAGCATGCGTGGACACAAGGTCTCATGCACCCCGGTGCGTGGTGGAGTGAATGCCGTCCCGGTGTCGGCACCGCGCCGTGTGCGTCGGACGGGCGCGTCGGGGCCCGGCTCGGGAGACAATGACCGCGATGCAGATGCCAGAAGAGCGACCGCCCCGGCGTCGTTGGGCGTGGTGGCACCGCCAGACCCCGACCACCCGACGGACCCTGCGGACCGCGGCGACCCTCCTGGTGACGGGGCTGGTCGCGGCCGCCCTCGGCGTGACGACCGCCAGCACACACTCGTCGCTCGGGCCGCACGCGGCGGACTACTCCGTCACCCTCGACCGGCAGGTCGCTCTCCAGATGGGGCCGCTCGGTGCGATCATCATCGACTCCCCGCTGCCGTGGCCGCTCGGCGCAGAGGTCGTCGTCCGTGAGATCCCCGCCGACCTCGAGACAGGCGGGTCGCCCCTGCCCGGGCTGCTCGCCGACCTGCAGTCCTACGGCCAGCTCTTCGGCTCGCCCGAGGCGGCACTGACCGACGCCGTCCAGGGACTGGTCAGCGACGCGCTCGGCCGCACCGCGGTGGCCTGGTCGGTGATGCTCGTCCTCCTGGCCACGGGCCGGCTCGCCTCCCGCGGGCGGCTGCGCGACGAGATCAAGGCTGCCCTGGCCCGGCCGGGCGTCCCCGCCCTCGTGATCGCCCTCGTGGTGAGCGGCACCGCCGCCGTCGCGGTGCCCGCGATGCGGCAGGACCGCCCGGTCGGCTACAGCCCGGCCGTGCTCGACGGCACGCCGCTCGAAGGTGCCCGCATCACCGGCCGGCTCGCCGACGTCGTCGCGGTCTACGGACAGGTGGTCAAGGACTACTACGAGGAGAACGAGGCCTTCTACAACCTCGCGTCCGCCAACCTGGCCGCTGCCTACGCGGCCGACACCCTCGGCCCCGACGTCGCCGCGGTTCCCTCGCCGCAGACGCAGGAGACGGCAGAGCCAGGTGAGGGTCCGACGGCGCAGGAAGCACCCGGCGGGCAGGCGAGCCCCGGGACGGGGGACGAGGCCGACGACGCGTCGTCGGTCGGCGGCGGGAGCGCCGCGCCGGGAGGTGCGCCGTCAGCGGCGCCGGACCCGGCAGCCGAACCGGAGCGGGCGGCAGGACCGGACCCGGCAGCCGAACCGGAGCCGGCGGCGTCGGCTGGGACGACGCCTGAGGCGGGGACGACGCCGGAGGCGGGGGTGCCGTCGGACGCACCGTCGACGGCGGACGAAGCCTCGGCGGCGGAGACCGGTTCGTCGGTGGAGGCAGGGACGACGGGGCCGGACCAGGCGGCAGCAGGTGCGCCCACGGACGACGTCGCGGAGCCGGACCCGATGACCTTCCTGTTCGTGTCCGACCTTCACTGCAACGTCGGGATGAGCAAGGTGATCGCGACGGCCCTGGACGTCACCGGAGCGGCGGCGCTGCTCGACGGCGGCGACACCGTGGTGAGCGGTACCTCCGTCGAGTCGTACTGCATCAACGCCTTCGCCGGCGCCGTGCCCGGCGACATCCCCGTGGTGGTCTCGACCGGCAACCACGACTCGGTCATCACCGCCCAGCAGGAGCGTGACGCCGGCTGGACCGTGCTCGGTGGCGAGGTCGTCGACGTCGGCGGCGTGAGCATCCTCGGCGACACCGACCCCACGCTCACGGCTGTCGGTGCCGGCACGCGGCCGGAGCGGGACGAGACCGTGCCGGAGATGGAGGCGCGCCTGGCAGAGACTGCCTGCGCCGCCACCGAGGACGGCTCCCCGGTCGACATCCTGCTGGTCCACAACCCGCGCGCCGGGGGCGCGACCCTCGAGCAGGGCTGTGCACGGCTCCAGCTCTCGGGGCACTGGCACCGCACGGTCGGGCCGCTGGTCGAGGGCCTCGGCGTGCGGTACGTGAGCACCTCGACCGGTGGCGGCGCGGGCGGCGGGGCGACCGTCGGACCGCTGACCGGCGACGCCGAGCTCACCGTCCTGCGTGTGGACCGCACCACCGGCGAACCGATGGACTACCGACGCATCCTCGTCCGCACCGACGCCTCGGTCGAGCTCGGCCGCTGGTACACCTTCCCGACCGTGGACCTCGACTCCTCCGGCGGAGCGTCCGACGACCCGACCGGTGCGGGGGACGATCCGTCTCCGCTCGACACGGATGGCACTGACGGTGCGGCGGCGCGTCCGGAGGACTCCCCGGACGGATGAGCCACGGCGGGGCCGGATGGCCCCATACTGCTCTGGGCACCACCACGGGAGGACACATGAGCTCGCACGACCCGTCGACCCACGTCGGCGAGACTCCCGCGCCGGACCGCGGCGCGGACGACGGCACCCGCGACGACCGCACCGACGACAATCTCGTCGACGACGATCTCGGCGACGACGACCTCACCGACGAAGAGATCGAGGCAGAGCTCGCCGCGCTCGACAGCACCCGTCCGAGCGCCCACCAGCAGGCCGGCGGTGCACCGCGCGAGCTCGCCTGGGTCCTGATCGTCAGCGGCCTGCTCGGGGTGTGGGCGGCCGTCGAGCTCGTCCTGTCCGAGATCAAGGTGGCCGGCGACCCGAACGCCGCCCTCGCCTGTGACTTCAACCCGCTCATCGGTTGCGGCAGCTTCATCACCACCTGGCAGGCGCACGCGCTCGGGATCCCGAACGCCGTCGTCGGCACCGTGGCGTTCGCCGCGCTGCTGACCGTCGGCGTGATGCTGCTCTCGGGGGCACGGCCGGCGCGGTGGTTCTGGGTGGCGCTCACCGCCGGGGCGACCGGGGCGATCGTCGCGGTGTTCTGGTTCCAGTACCAGGCGTTCTTCAGCATCGAGATGCTCTGCCCGTACTGCCTCGTCGTCTGGTTCGTCACCATCCCGACGTTCGTCAACGTCCTGGCACGCAGCGTGCAGGCCGGTCACCTGCCCGCCGGGGACCGCCTGCGGCGTGTCCTCGTGGCCGACCGGTGGCTGATCGTCGCCGTCTGGTACGTCGTCGTGATCGTCGCCGCAGCGGTGATCTTCTGGGACCAGTGGCTCCTGGTGCTCGCCTGAGCGCACCCGGTCGGCCCGAGCGCAGCGGGTCGGCCGAGCTCAGCCCAGGTCGGCCGAACTCAGCCTGGCCGGCACGTTGGCCTCGTGGCCTGCGTCGCGCAGCGCCTGCCGCACGCGCTCGGCGGCCGCATCGAGCTTCTCAGCGGGCTCGTCGTGGCGAGCGTTGTCGAAACGCAACGACGCCTCGTCCCAGGCGGGCAGCACGTGAAGGTGCAGGTGCGGCACCTCGAACCCTGCCACCAGCACCGCCGCGCGGGGTGAGTCGAACGCCGACTGCTGCGCCCTGCCCACCGTGCGTGCCACGACCGCGAGGTGGGCGACCAGCGCATCGTCGGCGTCGGTGAACTGGTCGACCTCGTCACGCGGGACCACGAGGACGTGACCGTCCGTGATCGGTGCGATGGTGGCGAAGGCAACGCAGGCCTCGTCCGCCCACACGAACCGGCCGGGGATCTCGCCGTCGATGATCTTGGTGAAGACCGTGCTCATGCCCACATCCTGGCACGTGTGCGCATGCCCGGCCGTACCTCAGTCCGCGCGCGGTGCGGCGATCTGGGCGGCCAGGTGGCCGCCGCCGTAGCCGTTGTCGATGTTCACCACGCCGACGCCGGGGGCGCAGGCGTTGAGCATCGTCAGCAGCGGCGCCAGTCCGTCGAACGCCGCGCCGTAGCCCACCGAGGTCGGCACCGCGACCACCGGCGCGGAGACGAGACCCGCGACCACGCCCGGCAGGGCGCCGTCCATGCCGGCGACGACGATCACCGCGGCGGCGGACCGCAGCGTCTCCGTGCGGGCGAGGATGCGGTGAAGCCCGGCGACCCCGACGTCCACGACGAGCTCGGTGCGTCGCCCGAGGTAGCGGGCGGTCAGCTCGGCCTCGCGCGCCACGGGCAGGTCGGAGGTGCCGGCGCAGGCCACGACCACCAGGCCGCCCGTGGGGCGCGGGGGAGTCGCCGGCCACGCCAGCAGCTGGGCCTCGGGCTCGTGCATTGCGTCCGGCAGCACCGCCAGGACCGCCTCGGCCCGCTCGGCGTCGGCCCGGGTGAAGAGCGTGACCGGCACGTCCTCGGCCGGCACGCCGGCGTACCGCTCGGCCAGCGCGGTGGCGATGGCCCGCAGCTGGGCCGGCGACTTGCCCTGGCAGAAGACCGCCTCCGGGTAGCCCCGGCGCCTAGCGCGGTCGTGGTCCAGCTCGGCTATGCCGTCGACGGCGATGTCGCGGGCCACCGCCTCGGCGGTACCGCCGTCGGCCAGGTCCTCGGCGATGTCGTCGCGGGCCGTGCCGGCAGCGGCGAGGTCCTCGGCGAAGACGTCGCGGGCCGTGCCCCCAGCGGCGGCCGCGCCCTCGAGAGTCCGGCGGACCTCAGCCACGGTGGCCGACCGCCAGCAGCGGGAGCGTGAACGCGCCCGACTGGATCCCCCGCAGGTCCACGACGACGTAGCGGAACCCCGCCTCGCGGATGCCGTCGTCCAGCGCGCGACGCACGTCCTCCTCTCCGGCGCGGGCGATCTCCGCCGTCGGGAGCTCGATCCGGGCGATGTCGCCGTGGTGGCGCACGCGCCCGTCCGAGAAGCCCAGCTCGCGCAGCACCTCCTCGGCGCGCTCGACCTGCTTGAGCTTCTCGGCGGTGACCTCCTGCCCGTGGGGGATACGGGAGGCCAGGCACGGCGCGGCCGGCTTGTCCGCGACCGGCAGCGCCAGCGCCCGCGCGACCTCGCGCACCTGCTTCTTGGTCAGCCCGGCCACCGAGAGCGGGCGCAGCACCCGGTGGTTGGTGGCCGCCTGGGAGCCGGGCCGGTCGGGCCGCCGGGCGTCGTCGGCGTTCTCGCCGTACGCGACAGCAGCGAGCCCCTGCTCGGCCACGACCTCGTCGGAGATCCTCGCGAAGAGCTCGTCCTTGCAGAAGAAGCAGCGGTCGACGCCGTTCTTGACGTAGTCCGGGTTCTCACCCTCGTGGGTCTCGATCTCGACCACCCGCGCACCGATGAAGGCGGCGGTCTCGTGGGCGAGCGCCCGCTCGGACCGGGCGAGAGAGGGTGAGACACCGAGCAGCGCGACGACGTTCTCGGCCCCGAGGGTGCGGACCGCGAGAGCCAGCAGGAGCGCGGAGTCGACGCCGCCCGAGTACGCCACGCCCAGCGGGGCCGCACCACGCACCTCGGCGGCGACGGCGTCGGCCAGCGCGAGCGGCTCACCGACGAGGTCGGTAGTCATTCCGGGCACGTCTCCTCCTGGGCCTCGTTCCTGGCGTCACCCTACGTCGTGGTCGCCGCGCGGAACGAGGCGGCGCTGCTTGTTGCCGCCAGTTGCTCGCGCGTCAGGCGCGTGCGGGCAGCGGCTCGGGCGAGGTGGCCGCCGTCTCGCCCTCCGGGTGCAGCTCGGCGTGCCGGCGGGCGCGGTTCTCCTCGATCTGGTCCATGATCTCGACGAAGCGGTCCTCGGTGATGGGGTAGCGCCACATGATCGCGAACGCCAGCAGGAAGAAGATGGCGGGGATGACCGCGACGGTCAGCGTCATGCCGTCCAGCACCGACTGCGGCTGGACGTCCGCGGCGCCGTCGAAGCCGATGAGGCCGAGCGCGTAGGCGGCGATCGCGGCGCCCACCGCCTGGCCGACCTTGCGGGTGAAGGAGAACGCCGAGTAGGTCGCGCCCTCGGTGCGGATACCGGTCTTGAGCTCGCCGTACTCGACCGTGTCCGCCTCGAGCGCCCAGGTCATCGTGTTCAGCAGCGCCATGCCCAGGCCGATGAGGAACAGGCCGAACAGGCTCACCAGCAGGTTGTCGCCCACGCCGAACAGGACGCCGCCGGCGACCGCGACCAGGCAGGCGGCCAGGAATCCGTGCTTCTTGCCGAGGCGGCGCGTGACGCCGGGGCCGAGAGGCCCGACGTAGAGCACGGCACCGGTGGTGATGATCGTGACGACCGAGGCGAGCCAGTTGCCGGCTCCGGCGTACTGCGAGAGGGCGTCGTTCGCGATGTAGATGCCCATCGCCGAGACCACGTTCTGCCCTGTGAGGTAGAAGAACGACGCGATGCACAGCCGGACCAGGGGGCCGTTCTGGCGGACCGTGGCGACGGTCTCCCGCAGGGTGACGCGCTCGACCTCGCGGAACACGTTCTCCTTCGAGGTGAGGAAGGTCCACATGTACAACGCGGTGCCGACGACGAGGAAGGCGACGGCGGTGAGGAGGAACGTGGTGGAGAGGTCGTCGGCGCCCGCGATCTGCGGCGCGAGCACGAGAGAGAGCAGAAGGATGGTCGCGCCGGAACCGACCATCCGGGCGGAGGCGAGTCGCGAGCGGTCCACGGGGTCCTGGCTCATCGCACCGGCCAGGGACCCGAACGGGATGTTGACGAGCGAGTAGAGCAGCCCGAGGACGGCGTAGGAGACGACGGCCCAGACGATCTTCATGCCGTAGTCGTCGACGGGGATCCAGAAGCACAGCAGGTTCGCCGCCAGCAGCGGCACCGAGTACCAGAGGATGAACGGACGGAACTTGCCCCAGCGGGTCATCGTCCGGTCGACCATGCGGCCCGCGAACAGGTCGGCGAACGCGTCCCAGATCTTGACGAAGAGGAAGATGTTGCCCGCATGCACCGGGTCGATCCCCACGACGTTGGTGTAGAAGATCAGCAGGAACAGACCAGTCATCTGGAAGGCGATGTTGTTGCCCGCGTCGCCGGCGCCGTAGCCGGCGACCGTCCTGAAGGACAGGTGCGGTCGCGTTGTCGTGCTCGTCATGGGAGAGCTCCTCGGTCCGCCGGCCACCGCGCGGTCCGACGCCTGAGGTCACGGCGCCTGCGCGCGGCGGCGGTTGTTGTGATGTGGCCATTCGACGACCGCAGCCGTCGTGGCAACAAGGAGTTGCCAGAGATTGCATGAACTAACCGGAACGTACATAGGCAGCTAACTCTGGAACCCGGAAGAGGCAAGCGATTGCCGCCGGTTGCCCCCGACTCCGTTACGGTGGTGGCCATTCAGGGAGGAGTGGCCGCTGTGGGACGCAAGGACACCGACGGGGCGGGGGACCGCGAACCGGTCGAGGCGTTGGACGACGAGCACCGTCCGGCACAGGACGCCGCGATCCGTGACGGGCAGGACGCCGCCGTCCCCGACGCTCAGGCCGCAGTCCCGGAAGACTCATACGAGACCCCGCCAGGCCAGGAAGGAGACGTGCCGGCGGAGGCGGTGGCCAGCGGCCAGCGACGACGCATCTCGCCCACGATCTACGACGTCGCGCAGGCCGCCGGTGTGGCTCCGTCGACGGTCTCGCGCACCTTCTCGCGTCCGGGCCGGGTCAACTCCGAGACCGCCGACCGGATCCGCAAGGTTGCGGCCGAGCTGGGTTACCGGACCAACCCGATGGCCCGGGCCCTGGCCACCACGCACTCCAGCCTCATCGCCCTGGTCGTCCCGGACATCACCAACCCGGTCTACTTCGAGATCATCAACGGCGTCCAGGACGAGGCGGCCGAGGCCGGGTACACGGTGCTGCTGGTGGACTCGCGCGAGTCGGACAAGCGGGAGCGCGAGGCCCTCGAGCGGGCGCTGCCCATCGTCGACGGCATCGTGCTCGGCACGTCGCGGATGTCCGACGCCTCGATCCGGATGATCGCCAAGCAGAAGCCCATGGTCGCCCTGAACCGGGCCGTCCGCGAGATCCCCTCGGTCGTGCCGGACAACGCCCGCGGCGTGCGGCGGGCGCTCGAGCACCTCGGCGAGCTGGGGCACGACCCGGTGACCTACCTCGCCGGGCCGGAGGCCTCCTGGGCGGACGGGATGCGCTGGCGCGGGCTGCGCGAGGCCTCCCTCGAGCTGTCCGTGCACGTGCGCCGGCTCGGCCCGCTGTCCCCGAACGTCGCGGGCGGGGTCGCCGGGGCGAAAGCGTGGATGCTCGCGCCGACGTCCGGCGTGATCGCCTACAACGACCTGGTCGCCATCGGCTTCATCCGCGCCGTCCAGGGCCGGGGGATCGGCGTGCCCTCGGACGTGTCGGTCGTGGGGTACGACAACATCTTCGCGGCCGACCTCGTCTCGCCGGCGCTGACGACCGTGGCGACACCCCGCCGGGCGCTCGGGGCGGCGGCGGTGCGCAACCTCGTCGCCCAGATCAAGGGTGCGCACCCACGCGGCGGGCCGCCCGTCGTCGTCCCGGTCAAGCTGGTCGAGCGAGCCAGCACCGCCGAGGCCCCGGGTGCCGCCGTCCGCCTCCCGCACTCCGGCGGGCACACGGTGCCGGACATCCTGCCGGCGCCGGAGAATGCGTAGGTCGGGCCGAGCCGCCCGGGCCGTGGCGTCGAACCAGCTGCCCGACCGACCGGACGCCGGCAGGTCGAGCCGTCGGCGCTGGACCGATCGCCTGCAGGACCCGACGGACCGGGCAACTGGCGGCAACACGTTGCCCGGGCCGCGACAGCGCGAGGAGGATGGCACGCATGACCACCGCTGACGACGCAGTCCTCCACGTCCACCCCGACCGGCTGCTCCCCACCGAGCCCGGCCTGCGGAGCATCGCCCGAGAGCTCTACGACGCGGTGAAGGACCTCCCGATCATCTCCCCGCACGGGCACGTGCCGCCGCAGTGGCTGGCCGACGACGTCCCGTTCGGCGACCCGACGTCCCTGCTGATCACGCCGGACCACTACATCAACCGCCTGCTCCACTCCAGCGGCGTGTCCCTGGCCGACCTCGGCGTCGCGCAGCAGGAGTTCAGCCCCGAGCAGGCCCGCAACGCCTTCCGGCTGCTGTGCTCGAACTGGAAGGTCTACCGCGGCACCCCGATGAAGTTCTGGTTCGAGTCCGAGCTCGCCGACGTCTTCGGCATCGACCTCGTGCCCTCGGCCGAGAGCGCCGACGCCATCTACGACCGCATCGCCGAGGCGATCGCGACGCCGGAGTTCCGCCCGCGCGCGCTGTACAAGCGCTTCAACATCGAGTTCATCGCGACCACCGACGACCCGGCCGACGACCTGCGCCACCACATCAAGCTGGCGAACGACCCGACCTGGGAGGGCAAGGTCGCCCCGACCTTCCGCCCCGACAAGTACCTCGAGCCGGCCACCCCCGCCTGGAACGGCCTGGTCGACACCCTGGGCGAGGTCTCCGGCGTCGACACCGGCACCTACGCAGGCTGGATCGCCGCGATGGAGAACCGCCGCGCGTTCTTCAAGGAGAACGGCGCCGTCTCCTCCGACCATTCCCACCGCGACGCCCGTGCCGAGAAGCTCGACGACTCCGAGGCCGAGCGCCTCTACGCGCGGGCCCGCGCCGGGGAGATCACCTCGGAGGAGGGCGACGCGCTGCGCCGGGACTTCGTCTTCCAGCAGGCCCGCATGGCCTCCGAGGACGGCCTGGTGATGACCCTGCACCCGGGCGTGGTGCGCAACCACCACCAGCCGAGCTTCGAGACGTACGGTGCCGACGTCGGCGGCGACATCCCGATGGCCGTGGAGTACGCCAACGCGCTGCAGCCCATGCTCTCCGCGTTCGGCACCGCGCCGAACTTCCAGCTGGTCATCTTCACCATCGACGAGGACGTCTACTCGCGCGAGGTCGCGCCGCTGGCCGGCTTCTACCCGTCGGTCTACGTCGGTGCGCCCTGGTGGTTCATCGACGAGGCGGAGGCCATCAAGCGCTACCGGGCGGCGATCACCGGATCGGCCGGGTTCACCAAGACCTCCGGCTTCATCGACGACACCCGGGCGTTCCTGTCCATCCCCGCGCGCCACGACATGAACCGGCGGATCGACTCCGGGTTCCTCGCCGAGCTCGTCGCCGACCACCGGCTCACCATGGACGAGGCCCTCGACACCGCCCACGACCTCGTGGTCACCAACCCCCGGAAGGCCTTCAAGCTGTGAACACCGAGCCCAGCGACGTGCCCCGCCTCTCCCGCGCGAACCACGGCCGTCCCGCGGCCCCGGTCCGGATCGTGCACCTGGGCGTCGGCAACTTCACCCGCGCCCACCAGGCCTGGTACACCGAGCACGCACCGGACGCCGACGACTGGGGGATCGCCGCCTTCACCGGGCGCCGCCCGGACACCGCCGAGGCCCTCGCCCCGCAGGACGGGCTGTACACGCTCATCACCCGGCAGGCCGACGGCGACGAGTTCGAGGTCATCAGCTCCCTGTCCGCCGTGCACGCGGCGGACGACTCCGAAGCATTCCTCGGCTACCTCCGCGCCCCCGAGACCGCCGTCATCACGACGACGGTGACCGAGGCCGGGTACATGCGGGGCCCGGACGGCCATCTCGACGCCGACGACGAGCACGTCCGCGCCGACGTCGAGGCGCTCAAGGCCGACCCGTCGGCCACGACACGGACGACGCCGGGCAAGGTCGTCGGCGGGTTCCTCGCCCGCCGGGAGGCCGGCGCCGGGGCGATCACCGTCCTGCCGTGCGACAACCTGCCCGAGAACGGCCCGGCGTTCCGCACGGTCGTCGTCGACCTCGCCGAGCTCGTCGACCCGGCGCTGGTGGGATGGATGGACGACAACGTCGCCTGGGCGACGTCCATGGTCGACCGGATCACCCCGGCCACCACCGACGCCGAACGCGGCGCCGTCGCCGAGTCGCAGGGGTACGACGACGCCTCGCCGGTGCCCACCGAGCCCTTCAGCGAGTGGGTCGTCGCCGGCGACTTCCCGGCCGGGCGGCCCTCCTGGGAGGAGTCGGGCGTCACGATCGTGGACGACGTCGAGCCGTTCGAGCAGCGCAAGCTCTGGATGCTCAACGGGTCCCACTCGCTCATGGCGTACGCGGCGACCATCGTGGGCCACGAGACCGTCGCCGACGCCATCGCCGACCCGACCGTGCGCCGCTGGGTCGAGGCGTGGTGGGACGTCGCCGGGCCGCACCTGAGCGTCCCGCAGGACGACGTCGCCGCCTACCGGGCGGCGCTGCTCGAGCGGTACTTCAACGCCCGGGTGCGGCACCTGCTCGCGCAGATCGCCGCCGACGGCTCCCAGAAGATCCCGGTGCGCATCCTGCCCGCGCTGCGCCTCGAGCGTGCCGCGGGCCGGTTGCCCGACGGCCCGGTCCGCGCCCTGGCCGCGTGGATCCTGCACCTGCAGGGCCACGGCGCACCGGTGAAGGACGCGCGTGAGTCCGACGTCGTCGCGGCCGCCCAGGGCACGGTCGCCGAGGCCACGGAGAAGCTGCTGACCACGTTCGGCGCGGATCTCCTGCCCGACGACGAGCTGGTGGCCGCCGTCGTCGCCAGGTCCGAGGAGATCCTCGCCCACGAGGGCACGGCGAAGGCCCGGCCCGGGCACTGACCCTGCGAGGAACGCAGACGGGGCGTCGTGACCATCGGTCGCGGCGCCCCGTCCGGTTTTCGCGCGCCCGGTCGTTACCGCACCGTGACCGGGCGAAGGCAAGGAGTGGCAACTCGTTGGCAGCGGGGTTGCCGCCGTGGCTGAATCTTCACGTCACAAGTAACGGAACGGGGAGTAGTGCCTTCCCCGGTCCGCACGATGTCCCCCCAGAGCACGATGTCCCCCCACGAGTTTTCGGACCGACCGTGAACCGCAACGAACGCGGCCCGGCCAGGACCGAGAAGATGTCCCGCGGTGAGTGATCAACCGGGGCGTGCACGACCGAACCGCTCGTCGACGAGCAGAACAGGAAGATCCCCCATGATGCGCAAGAAGACCCTCTCCATGGTCGCCCTGGCCGGCGCCACCGCGCTGACCCTGGCGGCCTGCGGCGGCGGCGGCGACGCCACCGATGACGGCACGGCCGGCGGCGGCGAGACCGGGGCCGCCGACGGCACCACCATGCGCCTGTCCCTGAACCAGACCGAGGAGCACCCCTCGTTCATCGCGCTGGACAACTTCGGCGAGCGCCTGTCCGAGGCCACCGACGGCCGCTGGGACATCGAGGTCTACCCGAACGAGGTCCTCGGCGCGCAGCAGGAGTCCCTGCAGCTCGTCTCCGAAGGCGGCGTCGAGATGGCGATCGTCTCCGGCACGCAGCTCGAGAACCTCAACGAGGACTTCCTCGTCTTCAACCTGCCCAAGGTCTTCGACGACGTCGAGCACCAGATGAGCGTCGTGCACGACCAGGAGATCGTCGGCGACCTCTACTCCTCGCTCGAGGAGTCCGACAACCTCACCGTGCTCGGCGGCTTCACGCAGGGCGCCCGCAGCGTCTACACCACCTCCACCGCGGTGGAGACCCCGGCGGACATGGCCGGGATGAACCTGCGTGTCCAGGAGTCCGACCTGCACATCGCGATGGCCGAGGCGCTCGGTGCCTCGGCGACCCCGATGGCCTTCGGTGAGGTCTACACGGCTCTGCAGTCCGGCGTGCTCGACGCCGGCGAGAACAACGAGGTGTCCTACTGGACCCAGAAGCACTTCGAGGTCGCGCCGTACTGGTCCTACACCAACCACCTGGTCGGCCTGGACTACCTGATCATCAACAGCGACGTGCTCGCCTCCATGTCCGAGGAGGACCGGGCCGCCTTCGACGAGGAGTGGACCGCCGCCTACGAGGAGCACACCCAGCTGTGGGACGAGGCCACGCAGGACGCCATCGAGCAGGCCACGGCCGGTGGCGCCACCTTCAGCGAGGTCGACGAGGAGGCCTTCGCCGAGCCGCTGCTCGCCCTGGCCGACCAGTTCATCAACAATGACGTCCAGCAGGCGCTCTACGACGCCGCACGGGCAGCCGCTGAGTGATCCGCTGCGGCCGGGGAGGTGCACCGAGCTCTGCACGGTGCGCCTCCCCGGCCGCGCTGCGCCCGGCCGTCGCGCCGGCAGCCGGCGAACGGCCCGCAACACAAATCGTCGGCGAAACCCTACGCTGTGCCCCACGCGGCGCACACCGTCGCCCCTGAGCGGAGGAACACATGAGTAACAAGGACGTGGGAGGCTCGGGCGGCGACCCGTCTGCCCCCGAGCAGGGGGCCACCGGCAACGGCGGTCGCCCCACAGGAGGGCCGATCGTCGCCGGCCTCGAGGCTGTCCGGAGGTTCATCGACAAGGTCCTCATCATCATCTGCGTGGTCCTCTTCACGGCGCTCGTCGTCGTGGTGTCCTGGCAGGTCTTCTCCCGGCTGGTCCTGCCGACGCCCGCCACGTGGACGGTGGAGGTCGCGCGCTACACCTTCGTGGTGCTCGCACTCCTGAGTGCGGCACTGGTGTTCTCCCAGCGCGGGCACATCGCCGTCGAGGTCCTCGTCAACAAGTTCAACGAGAAGCTGCAGCTCGTCGTCGGCGTCTTCGTCGAGGCGACGATCATGTTCTTCGCCGTGTACGTCCTGATCTACGGCGGCTACGAGGTCGCGACGACCGCGTGGAACCTCGACGTGTCGACCATGCCGGTCAGTGTCGGGCAGATCTACCTCGTCCTGCCGGTCGCGGGCGTGCTGATCACGTTCTTCTCCATCTGCCACGTGGTCGGGATGTTCGCCGGCACGGAGGAGGCCATGCCCGAGATCGACGAGAACCTTCAAGGAATCTGAGGCCGCCATGGAACCCGTGACTCTCGCAATCATCATCTTCCTGGCCGGCATCGTCATCGGCATCGCCCTGGGTGTGCCGGTGGCCGTCTCGATGGGCCTGCCCGCCGCTCTCGCCATCGTCGTCCTGTCCGGCTGGGAGGGCGCCGCCCTCACGTCCGCGCAGCGGATCGTCGCAGGCACGAACTCGTTCCCGCTCCTGGCGATCCCGTTCTTCATCCTCGCCGGCGGCCTGATGAACACCGGCGGCATCGCGCAGAGACTCATCGACCTGGCGCTGGTCGTCGCCGGGCGGCTCCCCGCCTCCCTCGCCCAGACCACCGTCGTCGCCAACGCCATGTTCGGGACGGTCTCGGGTGCGTCCGTCGCGTCCGCCGCCGCCGTCGGCTCGGTGCTGTCGCCGTCGATGCGCAGGGGCGGGTACGACATGAACTTCGCCGCCGGCGTCAACGCGGCCGCGTCCCCGACCGGCATGCTGCTCCCGCCGAGCAACACGTTCATCGTCTACTCGCTCGTCTCGAGCACCTCGATCGCCGCGCTCTTCATGGCCGGCGTCGGGCCGGGGCTCCTCTGGGCGCTCGTCTGCCTCATCATGGTCGCGATCTACGCCCGCAAGCACCCCGAGCTCAAGAGCGGGGAGCGGCCGACCCTCCGGCAGGCCACGATCGTCTTCCTGCGCGCCATCCCGGCGCTGTTCATGATCGTCGTCGTCATCGGCGGCATCCTCGCCGGGTACTTCACGGCCACGGAGTCTGCGGTCGTCGCGGTGCTCTACTCCCTGGTCCTCGGGCTGATCCAGCGGACCCTGAAGCCGCGTGACCTCCCTGGGATCACCCGGGAGGCGGCCGAGACGACGGCGATCGTCATGCTGCTCATCGGGGTCTCGAGCATCCTCGCGTACCTGCTGGCCTACGCGCGGCTCCCCGACCTGATCGCCGACACGATGCTGGGGATCACGGACAACGAGTTCCTGATCATCATCATGATCATGATCGTCCTGCTCCTTGCCGGTACGGTCATGGACCCGACGCCCGCCATCCTGATCTTCACGCCGATCTTCCTGCCCGTCGTCGTCGAGCTGGGCTACAGCCCGATCCACTTCGGCACGATGATGGTGTTCAACATGTGCCTCGGGAACATCTCGCCGCCGGTGGGCAACAACCTGTTCGTGGCGGCGCGCGTCGCGAACGTGCGCATCGAGCCGATGATCGCCAGGGTCATGCCCTTCTTCTGGGCACTGTGCATCGCCCTGTTCGTCGTCGCCTTCGTCCCGCAGCTGTCCCTGTGGCTGCCGGAGGTCACCGGGCTGATCGCCACCCCCTGACGGGACCGACCATCCGGGCAAGGCCGGCGTCGCAGCTGCGGCGCCGGCCTTCACCGTCGGTCTCGACGGCCGATCGCGCTGGGCGTCTCGTCGTCGCCCACGACGGCGACCGCGGGCGTCGCCCCCACGACGGCGCGTCGTCGCCCACGACGGCCGGCTCTCCGGGGCGCAGCACCGCCCGGCTACCAGGGTGGGCGCCGCACGGCCCTAGGGTGGGCACAGACCAGAGAAACGGGGAGTGATGGCGGCACCGGCGGAGCAGTCCGACGAGCGGGTCAGCGCGCGCGTGGCCGCCGAGGCCTGGGAGTCGCTCTTCCGGGCCCAGGTCAACCTGATGCGTCGCTTCGAGGCCGCCGGGGACTTCGCGCCGATCCGGTCGCGCGAGTACGACGTGCTCTTCACCCTCAGCCGGGCACCCGAGCAGCGCCTGCGGCTGCGCGACCTCAACGAGCACGTCCTCCTCTCCCAGCCGAGCCTGAGCCGGATGGTCGAGCGGCTCGAGGGGCGCGGGCTGGTACGGCGCGACCCGGCCACGGACGACGCCCGTGGCCTGGTCGTCGTCCTCACGGCCGAGGGGCTCGCCCTGCAGCGCCACGTGGCCAGGCAGCACGTGCGCAGCATCAGGCGCCACGTCGGCGGGGCGCTCAACGAGGAGGAGCTGCGCACCCTGACGGAGCTGACCGGCCGGCTGCGCGCCTACCGGCCCTGACGTCGCTCGGACCTGCGGCCCGCGATCGGGCTCTGTGGCGGCGGCCGTGCCGAGTAGCGGCGGGCACGGTGCGTGGTGCGCGGCGCGGTCATCGCGCGTGGCGGCGGTCATGCCACGCGGCGGCGGGCAAGGCCGGGCACCGTGCGTGGCACGGTCATGGTGCGTGGCGGCGGCCGGCCCGGGAGCGGGCCGGCCGCGGCCGTCGGCGCAGCGGGACTCAGACGTCCTCGGTGCTCGCCCGCAGCATCCACGCCTGCTTCTCCAGGCCGATGGCGATGCCCGTGAGCAGGTCGGTGCTGAGGTGGTCCTTCTCGTCGAGTGCGTCGAGGTGGCCCTTGATGCGGTCGGACGCCGTCTGCAGACGCTCCTCGAACTGGCGCACGACCTTGTCCGTCGCCAGCCGCCCGCCCTCGAGCGCATCGAGGCCCGAGGTCTCCGCCACCGTCGCGGCCCGCGCGTCGGGTGCGCCTCCGATGGCGACGAGACGCTCGGCGACCTCGTCGGACGCGGCACGCACCTGGGCGATGATCTCGTCCAGCTGGAGGTGCACGGAGCGGAAGTGCGGGCCGTGGATGTTCCAGTGCGCCTGCTTGCCCTGCAGCGCCAGGTCGACGAGGTCGACGAGCGCCTCCTGCAGGCTCGTCTCCTGGATCTTGAGCGGCTTGTTCGGCATGTCGGTCCTCTCCGGCCTCTGTGGCCGACGTCGGGTACGGCGTTCGTCGTCACTGTAGGTCGGGGGCCCGCGGACCGCCTGCGATAGCCTGTACCCATGACGGCCGTGGTGCTCCTTACCCAGCCGCGCTGACACCAGCGGGCGCCCGCTCTCACCGGGCGCCGCACCAGCGCGGCTCGCCTCCCTGCCCGGGAGGTTTTCTTCTGTCAGGAGCAGCCACCCCCCAGGGACGAGGAACGCACCCATGAGCAAGCACGACGAGGCCACCGCTGCCGGCGGCGCGAGCACGGCGACCGACGAGACCGGCCACCGCTACACCGCGGAGCTGGCGAACGAGATCGAGCGACGATGGCAGGACCGCTGGTCCGAGGCCGGGACCTTCCACGCCGACAACCCCTCCGGCGACCTGTCCGGCGACGTGCCGGCCGAGAAGTTCTACCTGCTCGACATGTTCCCGTACCCGTCGGGCAAGGGGCTGCACGTGGGGCACCCGCTGGGTTACATCGCGACCGACGTCGTCGGGCGCTACCAGCGGATGAAGGGCAAGAACGTCCTGCACGCCCTGGGCTACGACGCGTTCGGACTGCCGGCCGAGCAGTACGCCGTCCAGACCGGGCAGCACCCTCGGATCACCACCGAGGAGAACATCGCGAACATGCGCAGCCAGCTGCGCCGGCTGGGCCTGGCGCACGACGAGCGGCGCACCTTCGCCACCACCGACCCCGAGTTCGTGCGGTGGACGCAGTGGATCTTCCTGCAGATCTTCAACTCCTTCTACGACGACGCCGCGCCCCGACCCGACGGCGGCCTGGGCCGTGCCCGCCCGATCGCCGAGCTCGAGGCAGAGCTGGCCGCCGGCACCCGTGCCACCCCGGACGGGCGTCCGTGGTCGGAGCTGGACCCCGACGAGCGGCGTCAGGTGGTCGACGACCACCGGCTGGCCTACATCTCCGACGCGCCGGTGAACTGGTGCCCCGGGCTGGGCACCGTGCTCGCGAACGAGGAGGTCACCGCCGAGGGCCGGTCCGAGCGCGGCAACTACCCGGTCTTCAAGCGAAACCTGCGCCAGTGGATGCTGCGCATCACCGCGTACGCGGACCGGCTGGTGGACGACCTGGACACCATCGACTGGCCCGAGAAGGTCCGCTCGATGCAGCGGAACTGGATCGGCCGGTCCACGGGCGCGCACGTCGACTTCACCGTCCCGGGCACCGACGGGCCGCTGACCGTCTTCACCACCCGCCCGGACACCCTGTTCGGCGCGACCTTCATGGTCGTCTCCCCGGAGCACCCGCTGCTGGCGGACGGCGCCGTGCCGCAGGCGTGGCCCGCGGGCACCAAGGACGCCTGGACCGGTGGCGCCGCCACCCCCGCCGAGGCGGTGCACACCTACCAGCAGGCCGCCGCAGCGAAGTCGGACGCCGAGCGGCAGGACGCCGAGCGCACCAAGACCGGAGTCTTCACCGGGATCTACGCGACCAGCCCGGTCGACGGCGCCCAGGTGCCGGTCTTCGTCGCCGACTACGTGCTCATGGGCTACGGCACCGGCGCGATCATGGCGGTGCCCGGCGGCGACCAGCGCGACTACGAGTTCGCGCAGGCCTACGACCTGCCGGTGGTCTACACGGTCGCCCCGCCCGAGGGCTTCGCCCGCGACGCGGCATACGTCGGCGACGGCGTCGTCGTGAACTCCGCGGGCAAGGACCTGTCGCTGGACGGGCTGGACGTCGCCACCGCCAAGACCACGATGATCGACTGGTTGGAGGACCGTGGCGTCGGGCGCGGCGCCACCACCTACCGGCTGCGTGACTGGCTGTTCTCCCGCCAGCGGTACTGGGGCGAGCCTTTCCCCGTGGTCTACGACGCCGCCGGGCGCACCCACGCGCTGCCCGCGTCGATGCTGCCGGTCGACCTCCCCGAGGTACCCGACTACTCGCCGCGCACCTTCGAGCCGGACGACGCGTCGTCGTCCCCGGAACCGCCGCTGGGCCGGGTGCCCGAGTGGGTGGAGGTCGAGCTGGACCTGGGCGACGGGGTGCAGACGTACTACCGCGACACCAACACCATGCCCAACTGGGCCGGGTCGTCCTGGTACGAGCTGCGCTACCTGGACCCGCACAACCACGACGCGCTGGTCGACCCCGAGGTGGAGCAGTACTGGATGGGCCCGCGCGAGGGCCGGCCCTCCGGCGGCGCGGACCTGTACGTCGGCGGCGTCGAGCACGCCGTGCTCCACCTGCTCTACGCCCGCTTCTGGCACAAGGTCCTGTACGACCTGGGGTACATCTCCTCCGCCGAGCCGTTCCACAAGCTGTTCAACCAGGGCTACATCCAGGCGTACGCCTACGCCGACGCCCGCGGCCAGTACGTCCCCGCCGACGAGGTGGAGGAGTCGGCGGGCGCCGACGACCGTGACCCGTCGGGGGCCACCTACACCTGGCGCGGCCAGGAGGTCTTCCGCGAGTACGGGAAGATGGGCAAGTCGCTGCGGAACATCGTCACCCCCGACGACATGTACGCCACCTACGGCGCGGACACCTTCCGGGTCTACGAGATGTCCATGGGACCGCTGGACGTCTCCCGTCCCTGGGACACGCGCGCCGTCGTCGGCTCGCAGCGGTTCCTCCAGCGACTGTGGCGCAACGTCGTCGACGAGCGCACCGGCGAGACGACGGTGGTGGACGCCCCGGCCGACGAGACGACCCGCCGCCTGGTGGCCCGGACCGCCGACGAGGTCGAGACCGAGATGTCGGGCATGCGGGTGAACACCGCGATCGCCCGCATGATCGTGCTCAACAACCACCTCACGTCCCTCGCCGAGGTGCCGCGCGAGGCCATCGAGCCGCTGGTGCTCATGGTCGCACCCGTCGCCCCGCACGTCGCCGAGGAGCTGTGGGCGCGGCTCGGGCACACCGGTTCCCTGGCCCGTGAGCCATTCCCGACGGCGGACCCGGCCCTCCTGGTCGAGGAGACCGTGACCTGCGTGGTCCAGGTGGCGGGCAAGGTCCGCGACCGGCTCGAGGTCCCGGCCGACATCGCCGAGGACGCCCTGCGTGAGCAGGCCCTCGCCTCGGACGCCGTCCGGCGGGTGCTGGGCGAGAAGGGCGTGCGCACGGTGATCGTGCGCGCCCCCAGGCTGGTCAACATCGTCCCGGAGAAGTAGGCGAGCCGGTCCTGACGACCCGGCGTCACGCAACCGGCGCGACGTCGGGGTGGCGACCGAGGACGTCTGCGCGACGCCGGGCGGTCGCCTCTTCGGCCGCGGGCGGTCGTGTCCGCGGCGACGGGCGGTCTTGTCCGCGACGCACGGCGGTCGCGTCCGTGGACACCTCCGCGGCGCCGGGCACGGATGCGTCACCCTGGGCGGAGAAGCCTTCAGGACCAGGAGTGAACGTATGGAGACGCAGCCCGTCACGCGCACCGGCGTCGAGCGCAGCACCCTCGACGGCGAGCCGACCTGGGTGCTCACGCACCCGCACGGCGCCCGTGTGGTGGTCGCGGAGACCGGGGCGACGGTGCTGTCGTGGCAGGCGCCGGGTCGCGACGGCGACCTCGTGGAGCTCCTCGACGGCTACACGTCAGCGGCCGAGCTCGCCGGGCGTGACGGGTACCGCAACGCCGTCCTCGTCCCCTGGTCGAACCGGGTGCGCGACGCCGGCTACACCTTCGCGGGCACGCACCACGACCTCGCGCCCGGCGCCGGCTCCGGCCGCGAGGCGCTGCACGGGCTCCTGACCGGCGCCCGGTTCGTCCGTGCGCAGGCAAGTGTGCGCGACTCGACCCTGGCGCTGCGGCTGGTCGCCACGATCGAGCCAGGGCAGTACCCGGGCTACCCCTTCTCGCTCGACGTCTCGGTCACGTACGCGCTCGGGGTCGGCTCGGAGGGCGAGGCGCGCCTCGGCCTCCAGCTGGAGGCCACCAACACCGGCGAGGTCGCCGCGCCGGTCGCGCTGGGCTGGCACCCCTACCTGCGGTTGCCCGGGCACAACGCCGTCGACGAGCTCGAGCTGACCGTTCCCGCCCGCTCGAGGGTGCTGACCGACGACCGCCTCGTCCCGCTGGCCGGCGAGCAGGCCCTAGCCGGCGTGTCCGCACCGGTTCGCCTGTCGCCCGTGGGGGAGACGGTTCTGGACCAGGCCTTCACGGACCTCGTGCCCGACGACGACGGCGTGGTCGCGACGGTCCTGCGGTCTGCGCGAACCGGCGAGAGCCTGACCGTGGAGCAGGAGCCGTTCCAGGCGCAGGTGGTGCACGTCTTCACCGGCGACAGCCTGAGGCGCGGCCCCCGGGCCTCGCTCGCCGTCGAGCCCTGCCAGCTCGTCGCCGACGCCCTGAACCGGCCGGACTGCGCCGAGCAGCTCGCACTGGCCCCGGGGGAGCAGCGCCAGCTCGTCAGCGACATCGTGTACCGGCGGGGCTGAGCGTCGGCCGGGAGCTGCTGCTCCTAGCGGCGGCGTCGGGTGCCGAAGATCGAGCGGGTGATCTCCCGGCCGAGCTGGGTGCCCGCCGATCTCAGGAAGCTGTCGAAGGCGCTGGCGCGTTCCTTCCGCGCTCGTTCGGCGGCGGCGCGCGCCCTCTTCTCCTCGCGCTCGATCTCTGCCTGGATCTTCCTCAGCTCACGCTCGCGCTCCTCGGCTGCCCGCACCGCCTCCTTCTCCTGCTGACGCGCCTGCTTCTCGGCCTCCGCCCGGGTGGCCGCTGCCTGCGCGGCGGCCTCCTGCTGGGCCACCCGTGCGGTGAGGAGCTCGTACGCGGACTCGGCGTCCACCGCCTCGGCGTAGCGGGCTCGCAGCGCTGAGCCGGCGACCGTCTGCGCCATCGCCGCAGCCGGCGCGGGCCGCATGGCGGAGCGCGGCGCCCGCATCCGCGTGGCGGCCACCGGGGTGGGAACTCCGTCCTCCGACAGCACCGTGACCACCGCCTCGCCGGTGCCCAGCGAGGTGAGCACCTCCTCCAGGTCGTAGGGCGAGGTGGGAAAGGTCCGGGCGGTGTCACGCAGGGCGTCCGCGTCCTTGGGGGTGAAGGCGCGCAGCGCGTGCTGCACGCGCGCACCCAGCTGCGCGAGGACGTCCGCCGGGACGTCCGACGGTGTCTGGGTGACGAAGACGATGCCGACGCCCTTGGACCGGATGAGGCGCACGGTCTGGACCACCTGCTCGAGGAACTCGTCGGAGGCGTCGGCGAACAGCAGGTGCGCCTCGTCGAAGAAGAAGACCAGCTCGGGCCTCTCCGGGTCGCCCACCTCGGGGAGCGAGCCGAACAGGTCCGCGAGCAGCCACATGACGAACGTCGAGAACAGCGCCGGACGGTCCTGCAGGTCCGGCAGCTGCAGGGCGGAGACGATGCCGCGTCCGTCGTCGGCCGTGCGCAGGAGGTCGGCGGTCTCGAAGGCGGGCTCGCCGAAGAAGACGTCGGCGCCCTGCGCCTGCAGGGCGGAGAGCTCCCGCAGGATCACCCCGGCGGTGGCCGTCGAGATTCCACCGATCTCCCTGAGCTCCGGCTTGCCGTCCTCGCTGGTGAGGTATGCGACGGTCGATCGCAGGTCCTTCAGGTCGAGCAGCGCGAGACCCTGTGCGTCGGCCCAGTGGAAGATCAGCTGCAGGCTCGACTCCTGCGTCTCGTTCAGCCCGAGAACCTTGCTCAGCAGCAGCGGGCCGAAGTCCGTGACGGTGGTGCGGACTGGTACACCGGTCCCGACACCGCCCAGGGAGAGCAGCTCGACCGGGAACGAGGTCGGTGACCAGTCCTGACCGATGCCACGCGTCCGCTCGAGCAGCTTCTCACCGCCCTCGCCGCCCTCGACCATGCCGGAGAGGTCGCCCTTGATGTCGGTGAGGAAGACCGGCACGCCTGCCGTCGAGAGGCCCTCCGCGAGGAGCTGCAGGGTGCGGGTCTTGCCGGTGCCGGTGGCCCCGGCCACCAGGCCGTGCCGGTTCAGCATCGCCAGCGGCAGGGCCACCTGTGCGGCCGGCTGGGGCTCGCCGTCCACGAGGAGCGCGCCGAGGGGCACGACCGGGCCGTCGAAGCTGTAGCCCGCGGCGACCTCCTCCGCGTAGCCGTCCAGCGGGGCGGCGGTCGTAGGGTCGGTCGCCGCAGCCTGCGGGGGAGCGGTGCGGTCTGTCGCCGCAGCCTGCGGGGCAGCGGTGCGGTCTGTCGCCGCAGGCTGCGGGGCAGGTGCAGCTGCCAGTGCCGCGTCCAGCGCGGCCTGGGCCGCCACGGCCCTCGCCTGCGCGGCGTCGGCGGCAGCCTGTGCTGCCTCGGCCCTGAGACGGGCGAGCTCGGCGGTGTCGGTGCGTTCGTCGGCCATGGCGCGATCGTAGGTCCCCGCCCGTGCCGACGGTGCGACCTAAGGTGGGTGGCATGGCAGCAGCTGAGGTCGCCGTCGTCACCGACTCCACCGCCAGCCTCCCTGCCGAGGTCGCCGCCGGTCTCGGGATCACCGTGGTGCCGCTGCACGTGGTGGTCGACGGCGTCGACCGCCTCGACGACGCCGTCGGTTCGACAGATCTGGCGGCGCGGATGGCGGCCGGGCGTACCGTCGTCACCACCTCGCAGCCGTCGACCGCCGAGCTCGCCGCCGCGATGCGCGCCGCCTCGCAGGACGGCCGTCGTGCGGTGGTCGCCGTGCACCTCTCGGCCGAGCTCTCCGGAACCGTCGCCGGCGCACGGCGGGCCGCCGAGCAGCTCGCCGCCGAGGGGATCGAGGTGCACGTCGTCGACTCGCGCACCGTCGCCGGCGGCACCGGTCTGACCGCCGTCGCTGCTGCCGAGGCCGCGGCCGCCGGGCGGACCGCCCCGCAGGTCGTCGCCGTCGCTCGGGAGACCGCCGCGAAGTCCACGGTCCTCTTCGCGGTGCCGGACCTGGCCACCCTGCAGCGGGGCGGGCGCATGGGGACCGGCGCCGCCTTCGTCGGGGCGGCCCTCGGGATCCGTCCCGTGCTCGGGATCGCCGACGGCCGCATCGTCGTCGTCGAGACCGTACGCGGCCTCGCCCGGGCCCGGCGTCGCGTGCTCGAGCGCGCGGTCCAGGCGGCCGGCGGTCCCCGCGCCCGGGTGCCGCACCCGCCGGCGGTCCGGGTCCGCCTCGCGGTGCACCACTTCGGCGACCACGACGCGGCGCTCGCGCTGCAGGAGGACCTGGCCGAGGGGTTGGCCAGCACCGGTGCCCTCGTGGCGGGGGCGCTGCGCAGCGAGCTGACGGCTGTCGTCGGTGCCCACGCCGGTCCGCGCGTCGTCGGCGTCGTCGTCGCACCGGCAGGCTGAGCACGAATCTGCCTGCGTCGGCCGGCGCCCGTCCACAGCAGCGCGTAGAGCGCCCACGCGCCACCGCCGTCCACAGCAGCACGCTGAGCGCCCACAGGTCCGCCCTCCGCCACCGCCCTTCCACAGCAGCGTGCCTGAGCGCCCCCACAGGTCCGCCCTGCGCCACCGCCGTCCACAGCGGCGCGCCCGACGGCCGCCGGCCAGGCGGCGGGGTGCCTAACGTCCCGGCGTGGAGAGTCGGCGACGGGACCGCGGGGCACGCCTGCGTGCTCTGACCACCGCCGCGTACACCGCGACCGCAGGCCACCTGGAGATCGAGCCGGAGGAGGACGACGCTCGCGGCGTCCGTCGCTGGGCGCCGACGGTCCGGTCGGTGGTCGTGTCCGGCGTCGTGGTCATGGTCCTTGCCGCCGTCCTCACGGCCTGGGCACTGGCGCACCGGCCGGGCGAACCTGTGCCCTTGCCGCCGCCGGGCGCGGCCGGAACCAACGAGCCGACGTCGGAAGCGCCACCTGGGACCGCGGCGCGACCGGGGACCGCGGCGCCACCTGGGACCGCGGCGCCACCTGGGACCGCGGCGCCGCCCGAGAGCGGGCCCGTACCCGACGGCCAAGGCTCCGAGCCGGGCGGTGGCGGGCCGACGCCCGGGACCGTGATCGTGCACGTCGTCGGGGCGGTCGCCGCACCCGGTGTCGTCGAGCTGCCCGCCGGTTCGCGCGTGACCGACGCGGTCACCGCGGCGGGCAGCGCGACCGACGATGCGGATCTCGCGGCTCTGAACCTCGCACGGTTGGTGCTCGACGGCGAGCAGGTCTACGTGCCGCGCGCCGGCGAGGAGGTGCCCGGCGGCTCGGCAGGGCCGGCACCGCCGGGCACGACCGTGCCGGGCCCTGCGGAGGGGGACGCCGCCGGTCCTGTCGACCTGAACACCGCCACGGCGACCGAGCTCGACACGCTCCCCGGCGTCGGTCCGTCGATCGCCCAGCGCATCCTCGACTGGCGCGACCTCAACGGACCGTTCCGGACCGTCGACGACCTCGACGAGGTGTCCGGGATCGGGCCGGCCACGCTCGAGCGACTGCGCCCCCTGGTGACCGTGTGAGCGGGCGGCCCGGGGATCGGCGCCCGCGCCCGCCCGGCCGACGGCCAAGCCCGGGGGAGGGCGGCGGACCGGACGCCCGGCCACCGCCCGCCCCCGTCGACGCCCGGCTGGTGCCGGCCGCCCTGACCGCCTGGGCCGCGACGTTCCTCGGGGTCGCCCGCACGCCCTCCCAGCTCACGATGGCCGCCCTCGTCGTCGCCGTGCTCCTGCTGGCCCCGGCGCGGCTGCTTCTCAGGGAGCGGGCCGCAGGCCCCCGTCCGGGACGGCCCGGCGCACGGCACCGCGACGCCGCCCGGCGTCCGCCCACCGCCGCGTCCCTGCTGGCCGGCGCGGTGCTCGTGGCCGTCCTGGTGTCGACAGCTGCCCAGGTCCAGGTGCGCCAGAGCGGCCTGCTCGGCGAGCTCACGGAGCGCGGCGCGAGCGCCGTCGTCACCGGGCGGGTCGCCACCGAGCCGCGCGCTCTCGAGGCCGGGGCCGAGTGGGACTCGAGCGAGCGGTACCGCCTCGAGCTCGACGTCGAGGAGGTCGCCGGACGTGGGGAGCGCTCGGACGCCCGTGCCGGCGTGGTGCTCCTCGGCCCGGCCGGTTGGGGCGAGGTCCGGCTGGGGGAGCAGGTGAGCGTCCGCGGGAACCTCGTGGCCACCGAACCCGGTGACGACGCGCTCGCGCTCGTCGTCACCACCAACGCCCCCGACGTGGTCGGCGTCCCGCCCTGGCACCTGCGCGTGGTCAACCTGCTGCGCGGTGCCCTCCGGGAGGCGACGGCGGACCTCTCCCCGCAGGCGCAGGGCCTGGTCCCCGGCATCGCCGTCGGGGACGACCGTGCGCTGCCGGCCCCGCTTGTGGAGGACATGCGCATCACCGCGCTCACCCACCTGACGGCCGTGTCCGGAGCCCACGTGGCCATCCTGCTGGGGTGCGTCCTCGGAGCCCTCGTGTGGCTGCCGCGCCGGTGGCGCAGCGTGGCCGGGGCGGTGGCGCTGCTGGCCTTCGTCGGGCTGGTGCGACCGGAGGCGAGCGTGCTGCGCTCGGCGGTGATGGGCGCCGTCGTCCTGGCCGCGCTCCTGCTGGGACGCCCGGCCCGGGCGCTGCCCGCCCTGTCGGCGGCGGTGGTGCTGCTCCTCCTGGTGGATCCGTGGCTCGCCCGCTCCTACGGCTTCGCCCTCTCGGTGCTCGCCACCGCAGGGCTCGTGCTCCTGGCGCGGCCCTGGGCCCGGTGGCTCAGCCGTCTGGTGCCCCGTTGGCTGGCGACGGCGCTGGCCGTGCCCGCAGCCGCTCAGGCCACCTGCGCACCCGTGGTCGTGCTCCTCACGCCCGCGCTCTCGCTGTACGCGGTGCCCGCGAACGTCCTCGCCGCCGTCGCAGTGCCGCCGGCGACGGTCCTCGGGGTCGGTGCGACAGTGCTCGCACCCCTCTGGCCGGGCGCGGCGCACGCCCTCGCGGTCGGCGCCTCGGTCTGCACCGCGTGGATCGCGCTGGTCGCGCGGTTCTTCGCCGGCCTCCCGGGGGCGCAGCTCCCATGGCCCGGCGGTCTCACCGGGGTGCTCTGCCTGGCCGTGGCCACCGTGCTCGCGGTGCTCCTGCTCGCCCGGGCCGGGCCGCGGCGGCCGGGCGCTGCGCTCGGGGTCCTCGCGCTGCTCGGTCTGGTCCTGCTGCTGCCCTGGCCGCGCGCGGCGCTCGTCGCCCGGCTCCCCGACGGCTGGCCACCGGAGGGCTGGGTCGCGATCCAGTGCGACGTCGGGCAGGGCGGCGCGTTCCTCGTTCGTTCCGGTCCGTCGGCCGCGGTGATGGTCGACGTCGGGCCGGCCGACGGCGACGCCGCGGGGTGCCTCACCGCCGCCGACGTCCACCGGGTCGACCTGCTCGTGCTCACCCACGGCCACGTGGACCACGTGGGCGGGCTCGCCGAGGTGCTCGGCGCCGTCGAGGTGCGGGCCGCGGTGCTCGGGCCCGGTGCCGAGCCGGCGACGACGGTGGCCGCCGTCCGCGACCAGCTCGCCGACGCCGGTGTACCGCTCGGGCGCCCGCTCGCCGGCGGGGCGGACGCCACCGGCACGGCGGGCTCGGTGGCGTGGGAGGTGCTGTGGCCCGACGCGGCGGCGGTCGAGCGGCTGCCCGCCGCGGAGGCCGTCAACGACCTCTCGCTCGTTGTCCGGCTCAGCTCGCCGCGGCTGCTGGCGGTGGCGCTCGGGGACGTCGAGCTCGCCGGGCAGTCTGGGCTGGTCCGGGAGATGCGCACCCGCGGCCTCCGCGGCACGGACGTCACGGTGATGTCCCACCACGGCTCGGCCCGCCAGGACCCCGCGCTGGCTGCGCTGCTGCAGCCGCGGCTGACCCTGGTGAGCGTCGGGGAGGGCAACGACTACGGGCACCCCGCGCCGTCCGCGCTGGAGCTCTACGGCGCCGGCGGCGGCCTCGTCCTCCGCACGGACCTCTGCGGCGCGGTCGCCGTGGTGGGCGCCGCCGCGCCGAGGGACGGGCTGGCCGTGGTCGCCCGGTGCCCACGCTGAGGCCCGGTGCGACCGGGTGTGGGCAGGCCGTGGCAGGCTGTCCCCGTGCCACCCGCCCGCCGCCGCCCAGCCGCCACCCTGACGTGGGACACCGTCGACCTCGCCCCCGTGGTGCTGGTCCGAGGCACCGAGGGGCTGCTCGCCGACCGGGCGGTGGACCGGCTGGTCGAGCAGGCCCGAGCGGCGGACCCGCAGGTGGAGATCACGTACCTGGAGGCGGCCGCCTACGAGAACGGCGTCCTCGAGATGGTCGCGAGCCCCTCGCTCTTCGGCGAGCGTCGGTGCGTCGTCGTCCAGGGAGCCGAGGCGATGACCGACGCCTTCCTCGACGACGCCCTGAAGTACCTCGGCTCCGTCCCGGAGGACGTGTGGCTGGTCATCCGTCACAACGGCGGCGCGCGGGGGAAGAAGCTCCTCGACGCCGTTGCGGCCGCCGGGCACCCGGTCGTCGCCTGCGACGCGATCAAGCGCGACGGCGACAAGGTCGACTTCGTCCGGGCCGACTTCTCCAGGGCGCGGCGTCGTATCGACCCGGACGCCGTGCAGGCGCTCGTGGAGGCGGTCGGAGCGGATCTGCGCGAGCTCGGGGCGGCGACCAGCCAGCTGATCGCCGACACCGCCGGCACCGTGACCACCGACGTGGTGCTGCGCTACTACGGCGGCCGGGTCGAGGCGACCGGCTTCAAGGTGGCCGACGCCGCGGTGGCCGGGCACGCCGGCGAGGCGGTGGCGCTGCTGCGCCACGCCGTAGCCACCGGCACCGGCCCGGTGCCGATCGTTGCTGCCCTGGCCGTCAAGCTGCGGACCCTCGCCAAGGTGGCAGCGACCCGGGGCCGCTCCGGCGTCTCGGCCGGTGAGCTCGGTCTGGCTCCCTGGCAGATCGACAGGGCCCGCCGGGACCTCTCGGGCTGGACGCCGGAGGGCCTCGCCAGCGCCATCACCGCGGTCGCCGCCGCGGACGCGGAGGTCAAGGGACTGGGGCGCGACCCCGTGTTCGCCGTCGAGCGCGCCATCCTGCGCGTGGCTGCCGCGCACGGACGCTGACGAGACGATCGCACGCCCCGCGACGCCGGCGGCGGGGTACCCGTAGAGCGACGACCGGCGGGACGCACCGGCGCGAGGCCGCCCGCAGGGCCGGGCGCCGCTCTGGCGAGGTCCTGACGAAGAACGCCGGCGTCGGCACCCTCGTGGGGTGCCGACGCCGGCGGGGAACCGCTCGGGCGCCGAGGGGTGGTGGCGCCGCGGGCGGAGATCAGGCGTTCGCGCCGACCGGGGCGAAGGCGCCGTCGCGCACGGCCTCCATGGCCTTGGTCCACGAGACGAGCTGCTCGAGCATCGGCTCGACCGAGGCGGCGGCCGGCTCGGTCGGGGTGAACACCGAGAAGTTCTCGAAGTCGGTGAACAGCGACATCAGGACCGCGTTGCGCACGTGCGCGACCTGCATCTCGGACAGGATCCCGCGCAGGTGCTCGACCGCACGGGCGCCGCCCGCGGAGCCGTAGGAGACGAAGGCAGCGGCCTTGTTGTTCAGCTGGCCGTAGACGAAGTCCAGGGCGTTCTTCAGCGCGCCGGTGATCGAGTGGTTGTACTCGGAGACGACGAAGACGTAGCCGTCGAACTCGGCCATCTTGGCGGCCCAGGCCTGCCCCTCGGCGCCCTCCCCGGGACCGAACGACGGCGGGGTGGCCTCGTCCCAGACCGGGAGCTTGAAGTCGGCGATGTCGACGACCTCGAACTCGGCGTCCGCGCGCTGGTCGGCGATCGACTTCACCCAGTTCGCGACGTTCAGGCTCTGCCGGCCGGGACGGATGCTGCCGGTGACGATGGCGATCTTGGTCATGGTGCTCCTTCGGAGGTTTATGGGACGGGTTACGCCCGGTGACGTCCATACGAATGCATAGAGCGCCCCGGTGATTCCCGCCGGAGTACGGTTGTGAGCAAGGCCATACAAGTTGAATGTTCAATGGGCTGCGGAGTCCCGGAGGAGGGACGGGTCCGGCTGTTCACCTGTGTCGACGGCCTGGTGTCCGCGGCGATGGACGGCTCCGGTCCACCTCGGCGCCGCGGACTAGCGTGTGGCGCGTGGTCGAGCGATTCCAGGTCATCCCAGCCGCGTACCTCGTTCTGCTCCGCGAGCGGCCGGGAATGGCCGACGAGGTGCTGCTGACGCTGCGCCGTGGCACGGGGTACATGGATGAGCACTGGGCGTGTGGCGCGGCCGGGCACGTCGAGGCGGGGGAGTCGGTGCTCGCGGCGGCGGCACGTGAGGCCCACGAGGAGCT
Source organism: Georgenia subflava (assembly GCF_009193155.1). Taxonomy (GTDB): domain Bacteria; phylum Actinomycetota; class Actinomycetes; order Actinomycetales; family Actinomycetaceae; genus Georgenia; species Georgenia subflava. The sequence goes on along the minus strand of NZ_VUKD01000003.1, from coordinate 668,856 downwards.
CGGCATCTCGGTGCAGGAGCACGACCTCGTGCCGGTGACCGTCATGCACCGCAGCGCTGGGAACGGCGACCCGGTCGACGAGCGCGTCGACTTCTTCTTCCGTCCCAGCCGGTGGGCAGGTGAGCCGCGCCGTCGCGAACCGCACAAGTCCGCGGCGCTGGGATGGTTCGCCCTCGACGCGCTGCCGGACCCGGTCGTCCCGCACGAGCGCGTCGTCCTCGACGCGCTACGGCACGGCACGGTGCCCGCTGTCACGGTGCTGGGCTTCTGATGAGCGACCAGGCGCCGAGCCGGACCGAACGGCTCGACCGGCTGCCCTTCACCCGCGAGCACGGCCGGCTCCTCGTCGGCTCCGGCGTCGGATGGGCGCTGGACGCGATGGACGTCGGCCTCATCTCCTTCGTCATGGCGGCCCTGGCGGTGCAGTGGGGCCTGGACGACACCCAGCTCGGCTGGATCGGGTCGATCGGGTTCGTCGGCATGGCCATCGGTGCCTCGCTCGGCGGCCTGCTCGCCGACCGCTTCGGCCGCCGGAACGTCTTCGCCGTCACCCTGCTGGTCTACGGCCTCGCCACCGGCGCCTCCGCGCTCGCCACGGGCGTCGGCGTGCTGCTCGTGCTGCGCTTCCTCGTCGGACTGGGACTCGGCTCCGAGCTGCCGGTCGCCTCCACCCTCGTCAGCGAGTACGCCCCGACCCGCATCCGCGGCCGCCTCGTGGTCATCCTCGAGGCCTTCTGGGCCGTCGGCTGGTTCGGTGCGGCCCTGATCGGCTACTTCGTCGTCGCCGGCTCGGAGAGCGGCTGGCGGTGGGCGCTAGCCCTCGGCGCGGTCCCCGCGCTCTACGCGCTGTACGTGCGCTCCTCGCTGCCCGAGTCGGTGCGCTTCCTCCAGTCGCGCGGCCGGCACGAGGAGGCGGAGGCCGCCGTGCGCGCCTTCGAGACCTCGCCGGCGGTGTTCGGCGCCGCCGCCGAAGGCTCGCGCACGTCGGACGCGCACGAGGCCGCCGCAACGGACCACAGCCCGTGGCCGGCGGCCGCGCGGCCGGACGTCGCCGCGACGGGCGGGCTGCGCGCCGTGTGGGGGCCGGCGCTGCGGACGCGGACCGCCGGGCTCTGGCTGGTGTGGTTCTTCCTCAACTTCGCCTACTACGGCGCCTTCACCTGGCTGCCCACCCTGCTGGTCGCCTCCGGGCACGACCTGGTCCATTCCTTCGGGTACACGGTGGTCATCACCGCGGCCCAGGTGCCCGGCTACGCCGTCGCCGCCTACCTGATCGAGGCGTGGGGCCGCCGGCCCACCCTGGTCACCTTCCTCGCCGGTGCCGCGGGCGCGTCCTACCTCTTCGCCGTCGCGACCACGCCGGCAGGCGTGATCACCGCCGGGTGCCTGCTGTCGTTCTTCGCCCTCGGGGCCTGGGGCGCGCTCTACGCCGTCACGCCGGAGATGTACCCGACGTCGGTGCGCGGCACCGGCTCGGGCTGGGCGGCGGGCTTCGGACGCATCGCCTCGATCCTCGCTCCGCTGTCCGTCCCCGTGCTCAACCGCGCCGGCGAGATCTGGCTCGTCTTCGCCGTCTTCGCCGTGGCGTTCGGGATCGCCGCTGCCGGGGCGCTGCTGCTCGCCGAGCGGCGCGGGCTCACCCTGGAGGAGTAGCCCCGGGCCGTCGTCGAGCTCCTCCGTGGCGGTGCGTTCACCCGCCCGACACCGCACACACCCGCCTGCGTCGCCGACCGGTCATCGTGTGCGGGCACGGTCGGGGCGTGCGAGTCGCAGTCGTCACCGAGTCCTTCCTCCCGTCCGCCAACGGTGTGACCACCTCCGTCCTGCGCGTGCTCGACCACCTGGCCGCGCACGGCCACCAGGCGGTCGTGGTGTGCCCCGGGCCGGCCCCGCAGACGTACGCCGGCTTCCCGGTCGTCGCCGTGCCGGCGTTCACCTACCGCGGGTTCCGCGCCGGGCTCCCGAGCCCGCTCCTGGCCCGGGTGCTCGAGGACCTCGCGCCCGACGTCCTGCACGCAGCGTCACCGTTCGGCCTCGGCGCGCAGGGCCTCGTCGCCGCACGACGGCGAGGGATACCCACCGTGGCGATCTTCCAGACCGACGTCGCGGGCTTCGCCGGCAAGCACGGGCTACGTGCCACCGCCCCCGCCATCTGGCAGTGGTTGCGTCGCGTCCACTCCTACGCGGACCGCACCCTCGCCCCCTCCAGCGCGTCGCTCGCCGACCTCGCGGCCGCCGGGATCACCCGGACGGCCTGGTGGGGGCGTGGCGTCGACGCCGAGACCTATCACCCGCAGCACCGCGGCACCCCGGCGGGCGCGGCGCTGCGCAGGCGTCTCCTCGACGGCGCGCCCGGGGGGACGGTCCTCGTCGGCTACGTCGGTCGCCTCGCGCCCGAGAAGGGCGTGGGACGGCTCGCCGGGCTGGCGCGCCTGCCGGGCGTGCGGCTGGTGGTCGTCGGAGACGGGCCCGAGCGCGCGGCCCTCGAGCGGGAGGTGGGTCCGGCCGGGGCCCGGATGCTCGGCCGCCTCGACGGCGCCGACCTCGCCCGCGCCTACGCCGCCCTGGACGTGTTCGTGCACACCGGCACCCACGAGACGTTCGGCCAGACGCTCCAGGAGGCCATGGCCAGCGGCCTGCCGGTCGTCGCACCGGCGGCGGGCGGGCCGCTCGACGTCGTCGCCGAGGGGGAGACCGGCTACCTGTACGCGCCGGACGACGACGCCGCCCTCGCGCAGGCGGTCAGGGTGCTGGCCGCGGACCCGGGCATGCGGGCCCGGATGGGCGAGGCAGGCCGACGCAGGGTGCTGCCGCGCTCGTGGGAGGCGCTCGGAGAGGCGCTTCTCAGGCACTACGCCGACGTGGTCGAGCACGCCGAGGCGCGCGCCTCACGACTGGTCGCCGATCTGGAACGGACGACGCCGAGTTTCTGAGCCCACGAACGACCCTGAGCGTCTGAGCGCACGAACGACGCCGAGCGTGTGAGCGCACGAACGACGCCGTGCTTCTGAGCGCACGAACACCGGCGGCGCCGCACCCCGTGGGGTACGGCGCCGCCGGTGGCTGCGCGGTCGAGCAGGTGCGCTCAGAGAGCGGCGACCTGCTTGGCCAGCTTGGACTTGCGGTTCGCGGCCTGGTTGGCGTGGATGACGCCCTTGCTCGCCGCCTTGTCGAGCTTGCGGCCGGCGGACTGCAGCGCGGTGGCCGCAGCGTCCTTGTCGCCGGCGGAGACGGCCTCACGGACCCGACGCACGTGCGTCTTCAGCTCCGACTTCACGGCCTTGTTGCGCAGCCGCGCCTTCTCGTTGGTGAGGATGCGCTTCTTCTGGGACTTGATGTTCGCCACGTATGGACACTCTCTTTGCGTTCGCCTGAGCGATCTGTCATCGGTCGTGAGGGATGTGCCGCGACCGGGACTGGGGCGTGGGGATACCCGCGTGGTTGGTCGGTGGCCGGGCCGCCACCGACCGGGCGGCAACCCAAGCAACCACCCTACCAGCCGTGGCCGTCGCTACGGCAGCCCCGCACCGACGTGACGGACCTCTCGTCGGGGTGCGTGCCGGGACCGGACGCGCCGGCTCCGAACCAGGACCGCACCGACGTCGGACGGCGGCTCCGACGGGACCGCGGTTCTCCGATGGGACCGCGGCTCTAGAACGGCGGCTCTCCGGGGGCTGGGTCACCGGTGACGGGGCGCAGGTCCGCGGCGTCTCAGCCGTGCTGGGCGCGCAGGGCGGCGGCGACCTCGTCGAAGCGCGCCCGGTCGAGCGCGCCGCCCTCGCGGCGCACGGCCGAGGGGTCGACCCACAGCAGCCGGTCCAGGCGGACCTCGCTCGGGCGGCCCCGCGCGTCCCACGCGCCCGGTCCGACGTCGATCCAGCGACGGCCGTACCGAGCCTCGTCGGCGGCGTCGACGTCGTGGTCCTTCGACGTCATCTGCGCGACGACGAGGCCGGCGCCCTCCTGCGCGAGCACGAGGACCGGACGGTCCTTGCCCTGCGTCGGGTCGTCGTCGTAGGGCACCCACGTCCAGACGACCTCACCGGGGTCGGGCTGATCGTCCCCTCGGGGGGCGTACTCGATCTGCGGCAGGCCGATGCGGGCGACGTCGTACTCGACCGTGTCCCGCGAGCCGGCCTCGACCTGCTGCTCGCCCGAGCTGACCGACCGCGAGATCGCCCCGCGACGGCCGGCGTCGGGACTGGTGCGGCGCGGGCCGCCGCGCCCGGGCACGCCGGCCGAGCGCCGACGCCGGAGCTCGCGGGCGGTCCCGGCGGCAGCTCGGCCGGCGATGTCGAGCGCGCGGCGCAGGATGCTGTTCATGGCGCGCAACGCTATCGGGGCACGTCCCCGTCCGCCCGACGGTGCGCCGGTGGATCCGGCTCGGGCCGCGCGCCCAGGACGGCGACCCGTCAGACGGCGACGCGTCAGCCGGCGAGCAGGAGCACGGCCGTGACGAGCGCGCCGACGAACGAGAGCGGGATCGCGGCCACCGTGCCGAGCAGCGCCACGATCGTGACGCGCAGGTCGTCCCGCAGGTAGGGGGCGTGGACGGTGCCGCCCGCGGCGACCCGCGCCGCACGCTGGGCGGCCTCGACGCGTGGCAGGAAGCGCGCCGTGCGCACCGCGCCCTCGGCCACGGCCGCGTTGAGGGTCTCGACCTCGTCCTGCAGCGCGCGGCGGGTGGGGTCGGAGCCGTCGGCGTCGAGCACGACCACCTCGCCGGCGCCCGGGCCCACGGAGCGGTGCAGCTCGAGGCCCTCGGTCTGGATCTGCAGGCGCTCCCGGCGCACGGCGAGCACGAGCACGGGGACCGCGAGCAAGAGCGCCAGGCCGAGCGGGATCCAGGCGGTCCACGCGGCGCCCGTCATGCCGTTGAGGACGCCGAGCAGGGCGAAGATCGCCAGGCCGGCTCCGGCTGCCGTCAGCAGCACCGCGCCCGGACGCCGCGCGACACGCACCAGCGTGGGAACGACCTGGTTGAGCATGTCGCCGGCCGCAGTCATGGAAGAAGGTTCGCACGATGCGCCGACGGCGGACGAGCGCTCCCCCCTGGGCGAACACGGGGAACACCCTCCCTGAACCACGGGAACACCGCCCCTGGGCGAACCCGTGGAACACCCGTCGTCGTCGCTCCGGCCCCCGTCGTGGGACCATGGGGCTGACTTCCGTTCCCGTGCGCCACGCGCACCGCACGTCTCCCGAGGTAGCTGAGTGTCACCCATCCCCGGCCCGGCCCAGGCCGCGCAGATCCGTCCGGCGGCGACCCCGCCGGAGCTGCTGCGCAACTTCTGCATCATCGCCCACATCGACCACGGCAAGTCGACGCTGGCGGACCGGATGCTCCAGCTCACCGGCGTGGTCGAGGCCCGGGCGATGCGTGCGCAGTACCTGGACCGGATGGACATCGAGCGTGAGCGCGGCATCACGATCAAGTCCCAGGCCGTGCGCATGCCCTGGCAGGTCCAGGAGCAGGCCTACGCGCTCAACATGATCGACACCCCGGGGCACGTCGACTTCTCCTACGAGGTGAACCGCTCGCTGGCAGCGTGCGAGGGCGCGGTGCTCCTGGTGGACGCCGCGCAAGGCATCGAGGCCCAGACCCTGGCCAACCTGTACATGGCCATGGAGAACGATCTGGCGATCATCCCCGTGCTCAACAAGATCGACCTGCCCGCCGCCCAGCCGGAGAAGTACGCCGAGGAGCTCGCCGGTCTCATCGGCGGCGACCCGGAGGACTGCCTGCGGGTGTCCGGCAAGACCGGCGAGGGCGTCCTCGAGCTCCTCGACCGCATCGTGCAGGACGTCCCGGCGCCCGTTGGCGACGCCGACGCACCCTCCCGGGCGATGATCTTCGACTCCGTCTACGACACCTACCGCGGCGTGGTCACGTACGTCCGGGTGATCGACGGACAGCTCACGCCGCGCGAGCGCATCCAGATGATGTCGACCCGCGCCTCGCACGAGCTCCTCGAGATCGGCGTGATCTCACCGGACCCGAAGCCGTCCGACGGTCTCGGCGTCGGGGAGGTCGGCTACCTCATCACCGGCGTGAAGGACGTGCGCCAGTCCAAGGTTGGAGACACGGTCACCAACCTGTCCAAGCCCGCCGAGGCGGCGCTGGGCGGCTACCGCGAGCCCAAGCCCATGGTGTTCTCCGGGCTGTACCCCGTCGACGGCTCCGACTACCCGGTGCTGCGCGACGCCCTCGACAAGCTCAAGCTCAACGACGCCGCGCTCGTGTACGAGCCGGAGACGTCGGTGGCCCTCGGCTTCGGGTTCCGCTGCGGGTTCCTCGGCCTGCTGCACCTGGAGATCGTGCGCGAGCGGCTCGAGCGCGAGTTCGACCTCTCGCTCATCTCGACGGCGCCCAACGTCTCCTACGACGTCGTCACCGAGGACGGCACCGCGATCCCGGTGACCAACCCGAGCGAGTTCCCCGAGGGCAAGATCAGCTCCATCAGCGAGCCGGTCGTCCGCTCGACGATCCTTGCGCCGAGCGAGTTCGTCGGCGCCATCATGGAGCTGTGCCAGGGTCGGCGCGGTTCCCTGCTCGGCATGGACTACCTCTCCCAGGACCGGGTGGAGCTGCGCTACACCCTCCCGCTCGCCGAGATCGTCGGGGACTTCTTCGACCAGCTCAAGTCCAAGACCCGCGGCTACGCGTCGCTGGACTACGAGCCCTCGGGCGAGCAGGAGGCCGATCTGGTGAAGGTCGACATCCTGCTCAACCACGAGCACGTCGACGCCTTCTCCGCGATCGTCCACCGGGACAAGGCGTACAGCTACGGCGTCACGATGGCCGAGAAGCTCAAGGAGCTCATCCCGCGGCAGCAGTTCGAGGTCCCCATCCAGGCCGCCATCGGCGCGCGGGTCATCGCCCGCGAGACCATCCGTGCCCTGCGCAAGGACATGCTCGCCAAGTGCTACGGCGGCGACATCAGCCGCAAGCGCAAGCTCCTGGAGAAGCAGAAGGAGGGCAAGAAGCGCATGAAGAACATCGGCCGGGTCGAGGTCCCGCAGGAGGCGTTCATCGCCGCGCTGACCTCCGACGCACCCACCGGAAAGAAGTGATGACCGCGCGCGTCACGCACGTGTGCCGGGTGGCCGACCTGCACCCCGACGCCGGCACCGTCGGGGTCACCGCCATCGACAAGCGACCCGTGAGCGGACCGGTGAAGGTGGGCACGTACGGCCTGTACGGCGACGTCCAGGCAGACCGGAAGCACCACGGCGGCCCGGAGAAGGCCGTGTACGCCTTCGCCCAGGCCGAGGCCGACCACTGGGCCGCCGAGCTCGGCGAGGACGTGCCGGCCGGCAGGTTCGGGGAGAACCTGCGCGTCGCGGGCGCCGTGGTGGAGGACGCCGAGATCGGCGAGCGGTGGCGGGTCGGACCGACGCTCGAGCTCGAGGTGACCGGGCCCCGCACGCCCTGCGCGACCTTCGGGCGGTGGCTGCACCAGGACGGCTGGGTGCGGCGGTTCAGCGAGCGGGCCCACCCCGGGGTCTACCTCCGCGTGCTCACCACCGGTGAGGTGACGGCCGGCGACGAGGTCTCCGTGACCCACCGTCCCGGGCACGGCGTGACCGTGCGCGACTGGTTCACGCGCCAGGACCCGGCCGACGCCCGCGCCCTGCTCGCGCACGAGCGAGCCACGGGCTGGACCATGGCGGACTACCTGCGCGACTACGTCGGCCGCGCCGCGGCCCGCGGGCAGTAACCGTGGCGCCCGCACTTCCCGACGGCGAGACGCCCCCCGACGACGGCGTCCTGCCAGTCTCCGCCGCCGCGGGTTCCGCCGAGCGCGACCTCGGCGTCTACCTGCACGTGCCGTTCTGCCGGGTGCGCTGCGGCTACTGCGACTTCAACACCTACACCAACGCCGAGCTCGGCGGCGGCGCGAACGCCGACAGCTACGCGGACACGGCCCTGCGCGAGATCGAGCTCGCCGCCGGCGTCCTGGCCGACCCGCGGCTCGCCGCCGCCGGCATGCCCGCGCGCGACGTCGCCACCGTCTTCGTCGGCGGCGGCACCCCCACCATGCTCCCGGTGGCGGACCTCGCGCGGATGCTCGACGGCGTCCGGTCCACCTGGGGCCTCGCGGACGGCGCGGAGGTCACCACCGAGGCGAACCCCGACTCGGTCGACGCCGCCGCCCTGGAGGCCCTCGCCGAGGCCGGCTTCACGCGGGTGTCCTTCGGCATGCAGTCCGCCGTGCCCGAGGTGCTGGCCACGCTCGACCGCACCCACGACCCAGCCCGGCTGCCGGACGTCGTGCGGTGGGCGCGGGCGGCCGGTCTCGACGTCTCGGTCGACCTCATCTACGGCACCCCGGGGGAGAGCCTCGCCGACTGGCGCAGGAGCCTGGACTCCGCCGTCGCGCTGGAGCCGGACCACGTCTCCGCCTACGCGCTCGTGGTGGAGCCGGGGACCAAGATGGGCGCGCAGGTGCGCCGGGGCGAGCTGCCCCTGCCGGACGACGACGACGCGGCGCTCAAGTACGAGCTGGCCGAGGAGGTGCTCACCGCGGCCGGCCTCGGCTGGTACGAGGTCAGCAACTTCGCGCGGGCCGACGCCCAGGACCAGGGCGGCACACCGCGGCACGCGAGCCGGCACAACCTGTCCTACTGGCGCGGGCACGACTGGTGGGGCGTGGGGCCCGGCGCGCACAGCCACGTCGGCGGGGTGCGCTGGTGGAACGTCAAGCACCCGCGCACGTACGCCTTCCGGCTCGAGCAGGGGCTCAGCCCGGCCGCCGGCCGGGAGCGGCTCGAGGACGCCACCCGCGAGCTCGAGCGGATCATGCTGGGGGTGCGGCTGGCCGAGGGGATCGAGCTGGAGCCCGGCACCGGTCGGGTGCCGGACCGGCAGCGCTCCGCCGTCGCCGATCTGATCGGCCAGGGGCTCATCGAGTTCGCCCCGGCCCGCCGCGGGCGGGTGGTTCTCACGCTGCGGGGCAGGCTGTTGGCCGACGCGGTGGTGCGTGCCCTGACCGACTGAGCGTGGCGTCGTTGACGCGCGCCGCACCCTCCGGTTGGCTGGGCTCGAGCGGCCCGTGACTACGGGCGCCGAGACCACATCGAAGAGGACGCCACGTGACGCAGAGCCCGCCGCCCTTCAACCCGGACGAACCCGCAGACGGACAGTCCCCGCAGGAGGACTCGTCCGGACAGCAGCCCCCGCGTCCGAACGGCGAGGACCCGGCGCAGGAGTCCGCCGCAGCGGAGCCGCAGCCCGGGCAGCCGCCCGCCGACGGTGAGCAGGGGTCGGCCGACGAGCAGGCGCAGCCCGGGTACGGCGAGCCGCCGACCTACGGTGCGCCGTCGGCCTACGGCCAGCAGCAGCCGGACTACGGCCAGCAGTCCGGCTACGGCCAGCAGGCCGGCTACGGCCAGCAGCAGGGGCAGGGCGGCTACGGCGAGCAGCCGACCTACGGTGCGCCGTCGACCTACGGGCAGCAGCAGCCTGGCTACGGCCAGCAGCCTGGCTACGGCCAGCAGCCTGGCTACGGCCAGCAGCCTGGCTACGGCCAGCAGGCCGGCTACGGCCAGGGTGCGTACGGTCAGCAGCAGCCGGGCCAGGGCGGCTACGGCCAGGGCGCGTACGGCCAGCCGCAGGGTCAGGGTGCCTACGGTGCGCAGCAGCCCGGCTACCAGGGCGGCTACGGTCAGCCTCCGCAGGGCCCGCCGGTCGCGCCGCCGGTGTCGGCCCAGGGCGGCTACGGCCAGCCGGGCTACGGCGCGCCGCAGCGCACCGCTTCCGTCGGCGAGGCGTTCCGCTACGCGTGGCAGGGGTTCAAGGCCAGCCCGTGGCCGTGGATCGTGGCCGGTCTCGTCCTGTTCGTCGTCGGAACCATCGGCCAGACGATCGAGCGCAACATCCGCGAGGCCAACTTCCGGGCCGGCGACTCCCTCATGGCGGTCAGCTTCGACCCGGCCGCCGAGCTGATCGGGATCATCTTCACGATCATCAACCTCATCATCGGGGCCGCCCTGGTCCACGCCGCGCTGCGGGTCCTGGACGGCAAGAGGGTCGAGCTCGGCGACTTCCTGCGGGTCCCGAACATGCTGCACGTGATCCTCGCCGGCATCCTCGTGTCCATCGCCACCACCGTCGGACTGATCCTCCTGGTGATCCCCGGACTCATCGTCATCGTCCTGAGCATCTTCTACCTGCACTTCGCGGTCGACCGGAACCTCTCGGCGATCGAGTCCATCAAGCAGAGCGTGCTCCTCGTCAAGGACCACGTCGGGACGGCGATCCTGCTGATCCTGGCCGGTATCGGCGTCGCCATCCTGGGCGCCATCGCCCTGGTCGTCGGGCTCCTGGTCGCCATGCCGCTGATCCTGATCGCCTCGGCGTTCGTCTACCGCCAGCTCTCCGGCGGACCGGTCATGGTGCCCGGCTCCAGCCACTGACTCGCGCGGCCGACGACGGGTCCGACCACGAGGTCGGGCCCGTCGTCGTGCCCTGCACGGGCAGGGCCTACTCCGGCACCGCGGTGACGAAGTCGATGAGCTCCTCCATGCGGCCGAGCAGCGCGGGGGAGAGGTCCTTGTAGTCGCGGACCTGACCGAGGATCCGCTTCCAGCCACGCGCGATGTCCGCCTGGTCGGCGTGCGGCCACCCCAGCGCCTCGAGCGTGCCGTGCTTGATGTCGGTGCCGCGCGGGACGTCGGGCCAGCGGCGCATTCCCACGCGCTCGGGGCGCACGGCCTGCCACACGTCGACGTACGGGTGACCGAGCACGAGCACGTGCGCCCCGCCTGCGCCGGCGGTGACCTTCGCGGCGATCCGCGACTCCTTGGACCCGGGCACCAGGTGGTCCACCAGCACCCCGGCGCGCCGGGTCGGACCGGGCCGGAAGTCGTTCAGGACCGACTCGAGGTTGTCGACGCCGTCGAGCATCTCGACGACGACGCCCTCGACCCGCAGGTCGTCGCCCCAGACGCGCTCGACGAGCTCGGCGTCGTGACGTCCCTCGACCCAGATGCGCGAGGCTCGGGCGACCCGGGCACGCTGCTGCGCGACCGCCAGGGACCCCGACGCCGTCAGCTTCCGGCCCCCGGCGGTGGTCGGTCCGCGGCGCGCGGGCGCGGCCACGGGCACCGTCAGGTTCACCGGCTTCCCGTCCACCCAGAAGCCGGGGCCGAGCGGGAACGTGCGGGTGCGGCCCCGGCGGTCCTCGAGGACCACCACGTGCATGCCGCCGGACTTCTCCACGCGTACCACGGCGCCGACCCACCCGGTCTGGACCTCCTCCACCACGAGGCCTGGCTCGGCGCCCTGGTCACGGGCGGTCGGGCGGTGGGCGAAGGCGCCGGTGCGGTGCGGGTCGGTGGACAGGACGTCGGAGCCGTAGCGGTCGTTCACCCTGGCAGGGTAAGCAGTGTGGGCCCCGCCACCGACGAGGCGAGGCCGTGGCGCGTAGGATTAGCACTCGGGACCTGAGAGTGCTGACCCGGGAGGAGGCCCAAGTGAGTGACGACCGTCGACTCGACGTGCTGCGCGCGATCGTGCAGGACTACGTGGCAACGCGTGAGCCCGTCGGCTCCCGCGTGCTCGTCGAGCGCCACTCCCTGGGCGTCTCGCCGGCCACGATCCGCAACGACATGGCAGCCCTCGAGGAGCACGGCTTCATCGCCCAGCCCCACACCTCGGCCGGGCGCGTGCCCACCGACAAGGGCTACCGGGCCTTCGTCGACCAGATCAGCACCATCAAGCCGCTCTCGGCCGCCGAGAAGCGGGCCATCCAGGTGCTCCTCGACGACGCGGTGGACCTCGACGACGTCGTCGAGCGCACCGTGCGCCTCCTCGCCCAGCTCACCCACCAGGTCGCCGTCGTGCAGTACCCCTCGCTGCGCCGCTCGGCCCTGCGCCACCTCGAGCTCGTCCCGCTGAGCCCTCAGCGCCTTCTCGTGGTGATCATCACCGACGCCGGCCGGGTGGAGCAGCGCACCGTCGAGACCGCCGCCGAGATCGACCCCGGCGTGGTCGCCGAGCTCCGCGCACGCCTCAACGTGGTGTGCGCCGGCCGGCGGCTGTCGATGATCACCGGGCCGCTCTCCGAGCTGCCCCAGCAGTTCCCCCCGACGCACCGCGCCCTTGTCGAGGCCGTCTCCGGCGAGCTGACGGACACCCTCCGCATGGAGTCCGAGGAGCGGATCGTCATGGCCGGCACGGCGAACCTGGCCCGGTCCGACATCGACTTCACCCGGACCATCGGCCCGGTGCTCGAGGCGCTGGAGGAGCAGGTGGTCCTGCTGAACCTCTTCTCCGAGATGGAGGACGACGCCGTCGCCGTGCGCATCGGCGCCGAGAACCACCACGAGGGCCTCGTCGAGGCGTCCATCGTGGCCAGCGCCTACGGTGGGGACAGCACGTCGGAGGGCGTCGCCCGTCTGGGTGTGCTCGGCCCCACCCGCATGGACTACCCCGGGACCATGGCGGCCGTGCGCGCCGTGGCCCGCTACCTCTCCCGCATCCTCGCCGGGTGACCCCAGATCCAGCCCCGCCCGCCCCCCACGGCGCGGCGGGGCCACGACCGCACGACGACCGACCCAGCCCCCAGCAGAGAGTGACGTGGTGAACGACTACTACGAGATCCTCGGTGTCTCCCGCCAGGCGAGCGCGGAGGAGATCAAGAAGGCCTACCGCCGGTTGGCGCGCAAGCTCCACCCGGACGTCGCGGGGCCCGAGGTGGCCGACCAGTTCAAGGACGTCACCCGCGCCTACGAGGTCCTCTCCAACCCGGAGAAGCGCCAGCTCTACGACATGGGCGGCGAGTCCGCCCTCGGCGGCGGCGGTGGCGGCGGCGCCGGGTTCGGCGGCTTCCAGGACATCTTCGAGACATTCTTCGGCGCGGCAGCCGGCGGCGCCCCGCGCGGCCCCGTCCCGCGTGGCCGCCGCGGTCAGGACGCCCTCGTCCGGCTCGACATCGACCTCTCCGAGGCGGTCTTCGGCGCGCCCAAGGAGCTGCAGGTCGAGACCGCCGTGGTGTGCGGCACGTGCCACGGCTCCTGCTGCCGCCCGGGCACCTCGCCGCGCACCTGCGACGTCTGCCACGGCCGCGGCTCCGTCCAGCGGGTGACCCGGTCGTTCCTCGGCCAGGTCATGGCCACCTCCGCCTGCGCCGCCTGCCAGGGCCACGGGACCGTCATCGACGACCCGTGCCAGGACTGCTCCGGCGAGGGCCGCGTCCGGACCCGCCGCACGATCCGCGTCGACGTCCCCGCCGGCGTCGACTCCGGCACCCGCATCCGGATGACCGGCCAGGGGGAGGTCGGCCCCGGCGGCGGCCCGGCCGGGGACCTGTACGTGGAGATCCGCGAGAAGGCCCACCCGGTGTTCGTGCGCCGCGGCGACGACCTGCACTGCACGCTCACCGTGCCGATGACCGCCGCGGCGCTGGGCACCGTGATGGTGCTCGAGACCCTCGACGGCGTCCGCGAGATCGACGTCGAGCCCGGCACCCAGCCCGAGCAGGTCTACACGCTGCGCGACCTCGGCGTGGGGCACCTGCACCGCGGCGGTCGCGGCGACCTGCACGTCCACGTCGACGTCCAGGTACCCACCCGGCTCGACGAGCGCCAGCGCGAGCTCCTCGCCGAGCTCGCCGAGCTGCGCGGCGAGGAGCAGCCCGAGCCGCGCCTGGCCGCCACCGGCTCCGGGGTCTTCTCCAAGCTCCGCGAGAAGCTGGCCGGGCGCTGACGACCCGATGAGCACGGCCGTCTTCCACGCCGGGGCCGGCGTCCTCGACGACGCCGCGCCGGGCGCGACGGTGACGCTGCGCGGGGACGAGGCCCGACACGCCGCCGTCGTGATGCGCCTGCGGGCCGGCGAGCGGGTCGACCTCGTCGACGGTGCGGGTCTGCGCGTCTCCGGCACCGTCTCGGCGGCCGCCAAGGACGAGCTCACCGTCGCCGTCGAGTCCCGCGCCCAGGAGCTGGCCCCCGCCGTGCGGCTCGTCCTCGTCCAGGCGCTGGCGAAGGGCGGGCGCGACGAGCAGGCCGTCGAGACGGCCACCGAGCTCGGCGTCGACGCCGTCGTGCCCTGGCAGGCCGCCCGCTCCGTGTCCGTGTGGTCCGGGCCGAAGCTGGAGCGTGGCCGGCAGCGCTGGTCCGCCGTCGCCCTGGCCGCCGCGAAGCAGTCCCGGCGGTCCTGGGTCCCCGCCGTCCGCGAGCCGGTCCGCACCTCGGGCCTGGCCGCGGACGTCGCCGCGACGGTCGCCGCCGGCGGAGCGGTCCTCGTCCTGCACGAGCAGGCCGCGGTCCCGCTCGCGGCGGCCCGGCTGCCCGGCCCAGGAGCCGCCGACGCCGACGCAAGCGGAGCGAGCGACGTCGTCGTGGTCGTCGGCCCCGAGGGCGGCATCACCGACGAGGAGGTCGCCGCGCTGACGGACGCCGGCGGCCAGCCGGTGCTGGTGGGGCCGCACGTCCTGCGGACCTCCACCGCGGGACCCGCCGCCCTGGCCGTGCTCGCCCAGCGGCTCGGCCGGTGGGGCTGAGGCGAACCCCCGGGCCGTGCCATATCCTGCAGACGGTGCAGCGACCGCTGCGCCGACCCGACACCGAGGAGTGACGAGGGCCGAACGGCCCGTCCCCATGTCGCAGATCCCTGCCAACGACGACGGCATGCCTGCCGGTCACGTCCAGCACCAGGTCACCGTCCCCGAGGACCTTCCCATGGTCACCCTGCTCGGTCATCGCGACGAGGTGCTCCGCGCCGTCGAGGGTGGCTTCCCCGGCGTGGACATCCACGTGCGCGGCAACGTCGTGACCCTCACGGGGCCGGCCGGCGACGTCGCCCTCGCCGAGGGCCTCGTCGAGGAGCTCGCCTCCGTGGCCGGCGCCGGCCAGCCGCTGAGCACCGACGCCGTCGAGCGCGCGATCGGCATGCTCACCACGCCCGGCCCGGAGCGGCCCGCGGAGGTGATGACCACCAACATCCTGTCCTCGCGCGGGCGCACGATCCGGCCCAAGACGGTCGGCCAGAAGCGCTACGTCGACGCGATCGACTCCTCCACCGTCGTGTTCGGGATCGGCCCGGCAGGCACCGGCAAGACCTATCTCGCGATGGCCAAGGCCGTGCACGCCCTGCAGTCCAAGCAGGTCAACCGGATCGTCCTGACGCGGCCCGCGGTCGAGGCCGGCGAGCGGCTCGGGTACCTGCCGGGCAGCCTCAACGACAAGATCGACCCGTACCTGCGACCGCTGTACGACGCCCTGCACGACATGCTCGACCCGGAGTCGATCCCCAAGCTCATGGCGGCCGGCACGATCGAGGTGGCGCCGCTGGCGTACATGCGCGGGCGCACCCTCAACGACGCCTTCATCATCCTCGACGAGGCCCAGAACACCTCGCCCGAGCAGATGAAGATGTTCCTGACGCGGCTCGGCTTCAACTCCCGCGTCGTCGTGACCGGTGACGTCACCCAGGTCGACCTGCCCACCGGCACCCGCTCCGGCCTGCGGGTGGTGCAGGAGATCCTCGACGACATCGAGGACGTCACCTTCTGCCGCCTGAGCAGCGCCGACGTCGTCCGCCACCGCCTCGTGGGGGAGATCATCGACGCCTACGAGCGCTGGGACGCCACCACCCGGCACCACGACGGCGCCCGCCGTCCGGACCGGCCCGGCCGGCGCCAGGACCGGGAGGGACGATGAGCACCGAGGTCTCGAACGAGTCCGGGTACGAGGTCGACGGCGAGGAGTTCGCCGCGCTCGCGCGCTACGTGCTCGAGGAGATGCGGGTCCACCCGCAGGCGGAGCTGTCGATCCTGTTCGTCACGACCGACGTCATGTCCGAGCTGCACGAGCGCTGGATGGACGAGCCGGGGCCCACCGACGTCCTGTCGTTCCCGATGGACGAGCTGCGGCCGGGCCGCGCCGGCGAGGAGCCCACCGAGGGCACGCTGGGCGACATCGTGCTGTGCCCCGAGGTCGCCGCCGCCCAGGCCCGCACCGCCGGTCACTCCACCATCGAGGAGCTGCTGCTGCTCACCACGCACGGCATCCTCCACCTGCTCGGCTACGACCACGCCGAGCCGGAGGAGGAGAAGGAGATGTTCGCGCTCCAGCGCCGCCTCCTCCTCACGTTCCTGGCCGGGCGGTAGGCCGGCATGGAGGGAATGATCGACCAGGTCCCCGAGTGGTGGCTGCTGGTGCTGACGCTGCTCGGCCTCGCCGTCGGCGCCACGCTCAGCGCCGGTGAGGCCGCCCTGAACCGGGTGACCCGCACCGCCGTCGCCGAGATGGCCGGCAACGGCGGCCGCAACGCCCACGCCGTCGCCCGGCTCGTCGAGCGGCGGCCCGAGGCCGTGGCCGCCGCCGGGTTCGTCCGCGTGCTCGCCGAGATGACCGCCGCCGTGTGCCTGACCCTCGCGGTGGCGGACCTGCTGCCCCGCTGGTGGCAGGTGCTGGGTGTCTCGGTCGCCTTCGCCGCCCTGCTGCTCGCGGTCGTCGGCGGGGTCAGCCCGCGCCGGCTCGGCCGTCGCAGCCCGACGGCGGTGCTCTCGCTCCTCGCACCGGTCCTCAACGCCCTCGCCACCGTGGGCGGCGCGGTCGTCCGCGGCGGCCGCGCGCTCTCGCCCCGCCCCGCGCAGACCGACGGCGAGGCCCGGGAGGAGCGGGAGGAGGACCTGCGCTCCATGGTCGACCGGGTCTCGGAGTCCGAGCAGATCGAGGAGGAGGAGCGCGAGCTGCTCCAGTCCGTCTTCGAGCTCGGCCGCACCATGGTGCGCGAGGTGATGGTCCCGCGCACCGACATGGTCACGATCGACGGCGACGAGTCGTTGGGCCGCGCGATCACGCTCTTCACCAGGTCCGGCTACTCGCGGGTGCCGGTCGTCGGCGAGTCCACCGACGACCTGCTCGGCGTCCTCTACCTCAAGGACGTCATGCGCCGCGTCCACCGCCGCTCCGACGCCGAGGGGCTCATGTGCTCCGACGTCATGCGCGAGCCGGCGTTCGTGCCCGAGACGAAGCTGGTGGACGACCTCATGCGCGAGATGCAGGCCGACAGCGTGCACATCGCCATGGTGGTCGACGAGTACGGCGGGATCGCCGGGCTCGTGACCATCGAGGACCTCCTCGAGGAGCTCGTCGGGGAGATGATTGACGAGCACGACCGCGCCGAGCCCGAGGTCGAGCACCTCGACGACGGCACGGTCCGGGTCCCCGCCCGCCTGCCCATCGACGAGCTCGGCGACCTGTTCGGGCTGGAGATCGACGACGACGACGTCGACTCGGCCGGCGGTCTGCTCGCCAAGGCGCTGGGCAAGGTGCCGCTGCCCGGCGCCGCTGTGGACGTGCTCGGCATCCACCTGGTCGCCGAGCGTGCGGAGGGCCGGCGCCGCCGGGTCTCCACCCTCCTGGCCTCACCGGCCCGGACCGCCACCGACGACGACGAGACGCAGGTGGAGCCATGAGCTTCCCGTCCGACGACGAGCTGATGGCCGGGCCGAACGCCCTCGACGACGGCCTTATCGACGCCGGCGACTGGCCGGCGGACTACCGGGCGGGGTTCGCCTGCCTGGTCGGCCGGCCCAACGCGGGCAAGTCCACGCTGACCAACGCGCTGGTCGGGCAGAAGGTCGCCATCACCTCCGGCCGGCCGCAGACCACCCGGCACACCGTGCGCGGCGTCGTTCACCGCGAGGACGGCCAGCTGGTGCTTGTCGACACGCCCGGGCTGCACCGGCCCCGCACGCTGCTCGGGCAGCGGCTCAACGACCTGGTGCGCGAGACCCTCGCCGAGGTCGACGTCATCGTGTTCTGCCTGCCCGCCGACGAGAAGGTCGGGCCGGGGGACAAGTTCATCGCCCGCGAGCTGACCCAGCAGCGCACGCCGGTCGTCGCCGTCGCCACCAAGGCCGACAAGGTCTCGCGCGAGCGGCTCGCCGAGCACCTGCTCGCCGTCTCGGCCCTGGGGGAGTGGGCGGAGATCGTGCCCGTCTCCGCGGTCAAGGACGACCAGATCGGCCTGCTCACCGACCTGCTGCTCGCGCGGATGCCGTTCGGCCCGCCCATGTACCCGCGCGGCGAGCTGACCGACGAGCCGGAGAACGTCATGATCGCCGAGCTCGTGCGTGAGGCGGCGCTCGAGGGCGTGCACCACGAGCTGCCGCACTCCCTGGCGGTGCTCGTGGACGAGGTGACCGAGCGACCCCGCGAGGAGGGTGACCAGCGCCCGCCGATGCTCGACGTGCGCGTGGACCTCTACGTCGAGCGGGACTCGCAGAAGGCGATCATCATCGGCAAGGGCGGGGCCCGGCTCCGCGACGTCGGGACCCGCGCCCGGCACGGCATCGAGGCGCTGCTCGGCGCACGGGTCTACCTCGACCTGCACGTGCGGGTCGCCAAGGACTGGCAGCGCGACCCCAAGCTGCTCGGCCGGCTCGGCTTCTGAGGTTCGAGCCGCGACGAGTGACACGTTCCGCACCGCTGAGTGGTGCGCGCTGGCGACCGCTTCGTGTCGCTCGGCGGGTCGGGTGCGGCGAGTGATGGCTGGCGGGGACTGTGCGGTACGCGGCGGCGGGCCGAGGTCGGCCGGACGAGGGCGACCGCCTACCCTGTTCCGGTGAGATACCGCAGGCTGGCCGCCAGCATCGTGCTGGTGCTCCTCCTCGGTCTCGTCGGCTCGCTCGCCGGGCCGGGATGGAACCCGCAGCCGCTCGAGCACACCCTCGTGCCGGCGACGGCGGACACCACCATCGGCGGCGACGTCCGCACCGCGCCCGTGGGCACGTACGAGGTGCAGCGGCAGGTGATCGACGTCCAGGTCGCCGACGACGTCACGATCCAGGCCACGATCGCCGCGCCGGTCGCGGCCGCCGGTCCCGACCGGCCGGGTCTGGTCTTCATGCACGGGGCCGGGACGGCGACTCACGAGAACTTCGCCGACATCACCACGGACCTGGCGAGCGCCGGCGTCGTCACGATGGTGCCCGACAAGCGCACCGACACCTACTCCACCCGCTCCCGCGACTACGCCGGCATGGCCGAGGACTACCTCGACTCGCTCGAGGTTTTGCGGCAGTGGCCCGGGGTCGACCCGGACCGGGTGGGCGTCTACGGCGAGAGCGAGGGGGCCATGTCCGCCCCGATCGCCGCGGCCGAGAGCGAGCACGTCGCCTTCGTGGTGCTGGTCTCGGCGCCCGTGCTGCCCATCCGCGAGCAGGGTGCGTTCGCCGCCGACTCCTACCTGCGTGAGGTCGGCGTGCCCGACCGCCTGCTGCGCGCCATCCCCAGACTGGTCGGCGGGAGCTTCCCGGGCGGGGGGTTCGAGTACTTCGACTTCGACGTCTCGCCGTACCAGGAGCGGATGACCCAGCCGGTGCTGATGGTCTACGGCGCCGCGGACGCCTCGATGCCGATCGTCCAGGGCGCGCAGATCCTGCGCGAGGACCTCGAGGTCGCGGGCAACGAGCAGCTCACCCTGCGCTACTACGAGGGCGCGAACCACGGCATCCGGGTCGACGGCCAGCTCGCGGACGGCTTCACCGAGGACGTCGCCCGGTGGATCCTCGGGCTGCCCGAGACCGCCGACGCGGCGCCCCAGGTCGCGGGCGCCGAGCCCGTCCAGACCTTCCGGGCCGACCCGGTGGACCATCCACGGTGGTACGCCACCGGGGACATGATCGTGGTCACGTTCATCGTCGGTCTCGGTCTGCTCGCCGCCGGCCCCGTCCTCGCCCTGGCCGGCCAGCTCCCACGCCTCTGGGGCCGCCGGCCCAGTGCTGCGGGTGCGCCGCTGGGCCGCTACACGGCGGGCCTCGGCATGGCGACCCTGGCCACCTGGATCGTCTACGTCGCCTACCTGCTCGGGGTGGCCTCGCTGGCCCTCAACTACGGTCACGACGCGTTCCTGGTCCAGGGCGGCTGGCTCGCCGTGCAGGTCGTGGGCATCCTCGCCGCCGTGATGCTGGTCCTCACGGTCGGTGCCGGATGGCGGTCGTACCGGGGGACCGGCCCGTCCCGCACAGGCGCGCTCGGCTGGGCGAGCGTCCTGTGCGTGGTGACCGGCAGCCTCGTCCTGCTGGTCGCGGCCGCGTACTGGGGCGTGTACCCGGCGGTGCTCTGATCCACCGGTGCGCCGCCTCCGGCAGGGGGAGAGAGCGCCGCCTAATCGGTCGGAGGTCGGCCGGATGGCGGGCGTCTGCGCGGCCGCCCGGCGCGCGCATGGCACCCTATGGGGGCAGACCGGCACGAGAGGGAGCAAGATCTTGACCCAGTGGGGCGTGGCCACCGACGCCGGTGGACGGCGGAGCGTCAACGAGGACGCGGCCCTTGCCGAGGCACCCGTCTTCGTCGTCGCGGACGGCATGGGCGGGCACGCGCGGGGGGAGATGGCGAGCCAGACGGTCGTCGAGGTCTTCCGCGAGCTCGCGGGCGGGCCGGCCCGCGACATCACCGCCGCGGACGTGGACGCGGCGGTCCTCGAGGCCGCCGCCCGGATCCGGCGCACCATGGCGGCCGAGACCGTGGCCGGCTGGGTGGAGACCGACGGCCGTGACCCGGTCGCCGGCACCACGGTCGCCGGCGTCATCCTCACCACCCAGGACGGTGACCCGTACTGGTTGGTGCTCAACGTGGGCGACTCGCGGGTCTACCGCTTCGCGGGGGACCGCCTCGAGCAGATCAGCGTCGACCACTCCCTCGTCCAGGAGATGGTGGACGCGGGCACGCTGGAGCCTGGCATGGCACGGACCCACCCGCGCCGCAACGTCATCACCCGTGCGATCGGAAGCGGCCGTGACTGCGCCGTCGACTTCTGGATGCTGCGGGTGCACCCGGCCGAGCGGATCCTGCTGTGCACGGACGGCCTGGTCGGAGAGCTCGAGGACGCCGAGATCGCTGAGGTCCTCGGCACCGTCGCCGACCCCGGCCAGGCCGCGCAGACGCTGCTCTGCCGCGCCGTCGACGGCGGTGCGAGCGACAACGTCACGGTGGTCGTCGTCGACGCCCCGGCCGAGGTCACCACCACCGGGACGACCGTGCGCACGGGCGGCACGCCCGCCGAGAGCGACGACGACGACACCGGGTCCACGCTGCCCGGCGGCGCGAGGAGAGGATGAGCGTGCACGAGTACCGCACAGGGAGCTGGATCGCTCTCGTCGGGGACGGCGCCGTCGCGCTGCTGCACCCCGAGGTGGGTACTGCCGCGGTCCGGGAGCTGTGGGAGCTCACCCGCAGCGGCTCCCGGCTGGGGACCTGGGTGGAGCACCTCGCCGGCGGGGGGATCCGCGCACTGCCCTCGTTCGCGATGGTCGAGGCGCACCGCGACGGGCTCAATGTGCTCGTGCGTGGTGACCTGACCGTCGACGTCGGCGGTGAGCAGGTCACCGGTGCAGGTTTCACGACATGGCGCGAGCAGGTGCTCCCGGGTGGCGCCGGCTTCACGATCACGGCGGGCGGCGCGGACGCCGGGGCCCCGCTCGCTGCCGGTGGCGCGGGTGCCGGTCGCGGCGCGGAGTGGCTCCCGGTCGTCGGCGGCATCGTCCTGGCGGACTCGCTGCGCACGCTCGTCGACGTCGCCGCGGGGGAGGACAACCACGCGGGCCTCCAGCTCGCCGACCACGCCGTCGACGCGGACGAGGAGGACCTCGAGCTCACCCTCCTGCGCACGCCTGCCCTCGCCGCTGCGATCGGCCGCCCGGCGCCGTCGTCGCCGGCGGTGAGCACGAGGGGTGTCGACGCCGCCGACGGCCCGGCGGAGGCGTCAGTGGCTGGCCCGGTCGGCGCGCCCGACGGCGGCGCGGCGGACGCGTACCAGGCAGGCCCGGCGGACGCGGACCAGACGGACTCGGCGGATGTGGACCGGCCGTCGTCGGCTGACGCGGACCTGGCGGACTCGGCAGACGCGCACCTGGCGTCGTCGGCAGACGCGGCCGTTGCGGACCCGGCACACGCGGACCTGGCGGACTCGGCAGACGTGGACCTCGCCGACCCGTCGGAAGCGGACCCGGCGGACGTGGCAGAGCAGGACCCGGCCGACGACGCCGAGTACGACCACCTGCTGTGGTCGACCGAGCAGCTCGCCGCGGAGGACGCGGAGGCCGCGGCGGAGGAGCTGGTCGCCGCGAGATCGTCCTCGGCCGCGAGCCCGGCGTCCGCGGACGAGGACGCCCAGGGTGCGGGGGCGCCGTCGGCGGGCGAGCCCGTCATCGAGCCCGCGGCCCACGGCCCCGCGACCCCGCCGGGTGGCCTCGAGGCGACCCAGGTCCCGCACGAGGACGACGACGCCTTCGCACCGCCCGCGGCGGACGCCGCCGCCTCCGGCGGACCGGTGCACCGGGTGCGGTGGGACGACGAGCCCGCAGCGGCCCCCGGTGCGGACTCCTCGGCGTCCTCCGGCCTGATCGACTCCGTGCCCTGGGCGCCGCGACCCGCGCCGGCGCCGGTGGCCGCGGCGGACCCGGGCGACCACGACGGCGAGACGGTGATGGCGGGCGACCTTCCCGCCGCTGCCGACGTACCCGCGGTCGCGACCGAGGGGGCGCCCGCGGAGGAGCCCACCCTCGAGCTGCTCATGTCCACCGGGGCACGCGTGGAGGTGACGCGCCCGGTCCTGCTCGGCAGGGCGCCCGAGGCCACCCGGTTCCGCGGCAACGCGGTGCCTCGGCTCGTCACCGTCCCGAACCCGGAGCGCGACATCTCCGGGACCCACGCCGAGATCCGACCGGCCGGGGACCACGTGGTCGTCACCGACATGAACTCCACCAATGGCACCGTGCTGAACCTGCCCGGCCAGCCCGCGTTCCGGCTCCACCCCGGCACCGGCGTGCCCGTGCCGCCCGGCGGCGTGATCGAGCTCGGCTCCGGCGTCAGCGTCACGGTCGTGCGCGCGGGGGAGGACGCGTGAGCCGTCGTCCCGCGGCCCAGCATCCCGAGCTGGCCGGGTACACGTACGAGAAGCTGCTCGGCTCGGGCGGCTTCGCGGACGTCTACCTCTACACGCAGCAGATGCCGCACCGGAAGGTGGCGGTGAAGGTCCTCACCCGGGAGGCGACCGAGGGACAGCCCCGCGAGCAGTTCGTCGCCGAGGCCAACCTCATGGCCCGCCTGTCCGGGCACTCCTCGATCGTCGCGATCTACCACGCCGCCCAGGCCCCGGACGGCCGGCCGTACCTGGTGATGCAGTACTGCCCGCTGCCCAACCTCGCCGAGCGGCTCAAGGTCCGGCCCCTCGGGGTGGCCGAGGCCGTCGGGATCGGCATCCGGCTGGCCGGTGCGGTCGAGACCGCGCACCGGGCCGGGATCGTGCACCGCGACATCAAGCCGGCCAACGTGCTCACCACCGAGTACGGGCGCCCGGCCCTGACCGACTTCGGCATCGCCGGGCTCACCAGCACCACCGTCGAGGAGACCGCCGGCGTCTCGATCCCGTGGGCGCCGCCGGAGTCCGTCGAGGGGCACCCCGCCGTCGGCGTCACCGGGGACGTGTACTCCCTCGCCGCCACGATCTACACCCTCCTCGCCGGCCGGTCGCCCTTCACCCGGCCGGGTGGTCCCAACACACGGCTCGACTACACCCGTCGGATCCGCCGTGACCCGGTGCCGCCGATCGGGCGCGGCGACGTGCCGCCCTCGCTCGAGCGCGTGCTCGCCCGCGGCATGGCCAAGACCCCCTCGCACCGGTACGGCTCGGCGCTCGACCTCGGCCGCGCCCTGCAGGTCATCGAGCAGGAGCTGCGGCTGCCGATGACCGACATCGAGGTGCCGGACACCTCGTGGATGGGTGGCGCACCCGCCCCGGCCGACGGCGCCTCCGGCGGGGACGGGGGCGACAACCGCACGGTGGTGCGGCAGGTCGTCGAGGTCGACCCGCACCGCGCGGGCAGCCCGGCGGAGCAGGAGGACCGCACGGTCGTCCGCGGCGCGACCACCGTCGCCGGTGCCCAGCGGCAGGCGTCTGCCGGCTGGGAGGAGGCGAGTCTCGGGGCCACCGAGCTCCGCGGCGGCGAGGTGGCCGAGGACGTGGAGGAGAGCGCGGGCCCGCGCCGTCGTGGTCCGCTGGTCGCCGCCGCGGTGGGTGTGCTCGTCGTCGTCGTCGGGCTCGTCCTCGGTGCGGGCGCCCTGCGCGGCGAGACGCCGCCCGAGCCCACGGCGGAGCCCGGTGCCGGGATCCCGATCCCCGAGCAGGTCCCGGCCCCGGCCGACCTGAGCGGCACCCGTTCGGAGGGCACGGTGACGTTCACCTGGGCGCCGCCGGAGGATCTCGCCGGCGAGGACGGGCTGAGCTACACCTGGCAGCGCACCGACCCCGGCGCGGACACCCAGGTCCACCCCTCCGACGAGCCGACGGCCGTCGTCGAGGCGGACGGCCAGGTGTGCGTGGCGGTCAAGGCCCGCCTGGAGAACGGCAGGACGTCGACGCAGCCGGCCGAGACCTGCGTGGAGTGAGAGGAGCAACACATGGCGATGCAGCTCGAGTTCTGCGGTGACTGGTTCACCGTCAGCGACGACGAGTCCTTCGTGATCGGCCGGGAGGGGCCGCTCGAGATCGACGACAACCCCTACCTGCACCGGCGCTTCCTCGAGGTCTCCCACCACGAGGGCCTGTGGTGGCTGGAGAACGTCGGCTCGCGGCTGTCGGCCACCATCGCCGACCCCGAGGGCAACACCCAGGCCTGGCTCGCCCCCGGTGCCCGGCTGCCCGTGGTGTACGCGCGCACCACGGTGCTCTTCACGGCCGGACCGACCACCTACGAGCTGTGCCTCGAGAACGACGACCCCACCTTCCTGCCCACCCGGCCCGCGGAGGAGCTCGAGCTGGGCGAGACCACGATCGGCCCGGTCACCCTCACCGAGAGCCAGCGGCTCCTCGTCCTCGCCCTGGCCGAGCCGGTGCTCAACGGACGCGGCTCCACCGCGACCATCCCCACCTCCGCGCAGGCCGCCGCCCGGCTCGGCTGGGCCCTGACCCGCTTCAACCGCAAGCTCGACAACGTGTGTGAGAAGCTCCACCGCTACGGCGTGCGCGGGCTGCGCGGCGCCCCCGGAAAGCTCGCCGTCAACCGCCGCGCCCGCCTGGTCGAGCACGCCGTGGCCTCGCGGCTGGTGGTGCCCGAGGAGCTGCCGATGCTCGACGAGGCGAAGGACCTCGCCGAGGTCGACTGACCCACGGGGCCGCCGCGGTGGGGAGTTCTCCCCACGACCGGGACAGGTTCCGGACGCACCCCTGCGTTACCATCGCTAGTGGTCCCGGTCGGGGACCTTCGACCCACGGCAGGGACTTTCAGGGGAGAACTGCGTGCGATTGCGGGGCAGAACGCGTCCGGAGCGCGGCCAGAGCGGCGGCACCCCCGGTGCCACCGCAACCGGCCGGACCACGGGCCGGCGCGCGGAGCGCAAGCGCCAGGCCCGTCGCCGCGTCGCCAGCGCGACCGTCCTGAGCCTCGTCGCCGGCACGGTCGTCGCGGCCGGCCTGCTCTACGACGGCGTCGCCACCGCGGACGTCGAGCTCAACGACGGCGGCGTCTGGGTCACCAACTCCTCCGAGCTGCTCGTCGGCCGGGTGAACTACCCGGTCCAGCAGCTCGACGGCTCCGTCACCGCGGCCAGCGACGACATCGACGTGCTCCAGGACGGCAGCACCGTCTTCGTCGCCGACGCCGGCACCGCCCTGCTGTCCCAGCTCGACCCCGCGACGGTCTCCACCTCCGGCGGCATCACGCTCCCCGCCGACCACGAGGTCGGCCTCGGCGGCGGCGTGCTCGGCCTCCTCGACCTCGGCTCGGGCAACCTGCACACCGCGCCGACCAACGCCGCCGGCCAGCTCGGCGACGACGAGCGCCCGCCGCAGGCGTCCCTCGGCGCCAACGCCGCGATGGCGGTGGGGGAGGACGGGACCGTCTACGGCGTCTCCACCCAGGACGCCACGGTGACCACCGTGCCCAAGGGCACCGAGCGACTCCAGGCCGAGGCGGCCGCCGAGGCCGAGGCCGGCGAGGAGGTCGAGGCCGTCGAGCTCGACGTCGCCGAGCTCGGCGTCGAGCCGGCCGTGCTCGACGGCGCCACGAACCAGGTCACCGCGGTCGGGACCGAGCCCGTGGTCCTCACCCGGACCGCCGAGGACGAGCTGTTCGTCCTGCGGCCCGGCTCGGACCCCGTCGACCTCACCGACCTCGACCTCGACGTCAGCGAGGTGCGGCTGCAGCAGGTGGGCGCGGACGCCCCGGACGTCGTCCTCGCCACAGCTGACGCCCTGGTGCGCGTCCCCCTCGGCGGCGGCGAGCCGACGGTGCTGCGCGCCCCGGGGCGTGGGAGCCCGGCCGCGCCGGTCGTCGTGGCCGGCTGCACGCACGCCGCCTGGTCGGGCGCCGCCCCCACCTACCTGCAGCAGTGCGGCGGGAGCGAGGCACAGGAGACACCGATCCCGACGACGGCCGACACCGCCGCACTCGAGTTCCGGACCAACCGTGACCTGGTGGTCCTCAACGACACCCTCACGGGGACCGTCTACCTCGTCAACGAGTCCATGACGATCGTCGAGAACTGGGACGACGTCACCCCGCCCGACGCCACGGACGAGCTCGAGGAGGAGTCCCAGCAGGACATCACCGACGAGATCCCGCTGGACCGCGAGTCCGAGAACCGTCCCCCGATCGCCGAGGACGACGACTTCGGCGTGCGTCCGGGGTCCACCACCGTGCTGGAGGTCCTCGCCAACGACACCGACCCGGACGGCGACCTGCTCGCCGTCGCGAGCTTCGAGGGCATGCCCGCCTCGGTCGGCGAGGTCCGCCCGGTCATGGGTGGCCGGGCGCTGCAGGTCCAGGTGCCCGACGGCGCCGCCGGCGGTTCAGGGGCCCTCAGCTACACCGTCGACGACGGCCGGGGCGGCGAGGCGAGCGCGACGGCCACGGTGCGGGTCGTGCCGGAGTCGCAGAACTCCGCACCCGAGCAGGTCCGGCCGATCCAGCTCACCCTGACCTCCGGGGCGACCGGCACGGTCAACGTGCTCGCCGACATGCGCGACCCCGACGGTGACGAGATGCTCGTCACCGGCGCGACCGGCAGCACCGAGGACATCGTGCGGTACACCCCGGACGGCGCCGTCACGTTCGAGGACCTGGGGATCTCCGGCGGCGTCAAGCAGGTCACCGTCACCGTCTCGGACGCGCGCGAGACGACCGACGTCGTCGTCGAGGTCGACGTCCGCGACGGCGCCTCGCTCCCGCCCGTGCCGGTCTTCGACTACGTGCGGGCCACGGTCGGCGAGGAGGTCCTGGTCGAGCCGATCGCCAACGACACCGACCCCGACGGCGAGCCGCTGCGCCTCGCGCGCGTCAACCCGACGGGGGACGCCACCGTCGATCCCGACCTCGACGCCGGTACCTTCCGGTTCAGCGCCGAGACGGCGGGGACGTACTACCTGACGTACGTGGTGGTCGACGACTCCGGCAAGGACGCCACCGGCCTGGTGCGGGTGGAGGTCGTCGAGAGCACCGACGGTCCGCCCGTCGCGGTGCGCGACACGGCGCTGCTGCCCGCCGGGGGCAGCGTCCTCGTCGACGTCCTCGGCAACGACGAGGACCCCTCCGGCCGGCTCCTCGCCGTCCAGCAGGTCTCGGTGCCCGCGGACTCCGGGCTCGTCGTCTCCGTCCTGGAGCACCGGATCCTCAAGATCAGCTCGCAGACCACCCTCACCGAGGCGACCCGGTTCGAGTACACCGTCTCCAACGGCTCCGCGACCGCCGTCGGCGAGGTCGTCGTCCTGCCCGTCGGCAGCGACGAGGCCCCGCAGCCCCCGGTCGCCGAGCCGGACACGGCGTCCGTGCGCGCCGGGGACTTCGTGACCATCCCGGTGCTGCAGAACGACTCCCACCCCTCGGGCCTGGAGTTCAAGCTCCAGAACGAGCTCGCGGAGCAGCCCGACGCCTCCCGCGGCCAGTTCTTCGTCTCGGGCGAGACGATCCGCTTCCGGGCGCCGGACCAGCCGCAGACAGTCACGGCCGTGTACGAGATCACCGACTCGGCCGGCAACTCCGGCTCGGCGCAGGTGACGGTGCACGTCAACGCGCCCAGCGAGCACAACGGCGCCCCCCAGCCCACACCGATCGAGACCCGCGCCTTCGCCGGCGAGGAGATCCGCATCCAGGTGCCGCTGTTCGGGATCGACCCCGACGGCGACTCGGTGCAGCTCCTCGGCACCGGCGCCGCGCCCCAGCTCGGCCGCATCACGGAGATCGGCCCGGGCTACTTCGACTACGAGGCGTACGGGCACGAGTCGGGGACCGACGAGTTCACCTACACCGTGCGCGACCGGCTCGGCCTCGTGGCCACGGCGCCGGTCCGCGTCGGAGTCGTCCCGCCGCCGGAGAGCAACCGTTCCCCGCAGGCCCAGGACGACGCCATCGAGGCACGCCCCGGCCGCGAGGTCACGGTCGACGTCCTCACCAACGACACCGACCCCGACGGCGACCCGCTGTACCTCGCGGACCAGGGCGACGGCGAGGCCTTCGACCCGGTCGACGGCGTCGAGATCGGCGTCGAGGACCAGCGCCTGAAGATCATCACGCCCGAGGAGACCACCACCTTCACCCTCGCGTACCGGGTGACGGACTCCCGCGGCGGTCAGGACACCGGGCTGCTCACGGTGTCGGTCTCGCCCGACGCCCCGCTCGTGCCGCCGATCGCACGCGACGACCTCGTCCAGGCCGCCGACATCATCGAGCACGACACGGTGACCGTCCCGGTGCTCGAGAACGACGACGACCTCGACGGCACCGCCGAGGCCCTGCGGGTGAGCGTGCCGGACGCCCCCGAGGGCGTGAGCGTGGTCGACAACCAGGTGCAGGCGCCCGTGCAGCCGACGCGCCAGGTCATCACCTACCAGGTGGAGGACGTCGACGGGCAGACCGCCTTCGCCTTCGTCGACGTGCCCGGCGTGGAGGACACCGGGCCGGTGCTGCGCACCGACGTCGCCGACATCGAGGTCCTGACCGGACAGACGGTCGAGATCCCGCTGGCCGACTACGTCGTTGCCCCCAGCGGCAACGACGTGCGCCTGACGGACGCCGCCTCGGTCAGCGCCACCAACTCCAACGGAGCGAGCCCCGTGGTGGACGACACGACCCTGACGTTCACCTCCGCCGACGGCTTCTCCGGCCCGGCCTCGATCACCTTCACCGTCACCGACGGCACGACGGCGCAGGACGGCCTCGCCTCCGTGCTCACGCTGCCGGTCACGGTGCTGCCTGACGGGGGCAACACGCCTCCGACGTTCGCGGGCGGCTCCGTGGAGGTGGCCCCGGCCGAGGGACCGACGACCCTGAACCTGCGCAACCTCGTGCAGGAGACCGACCCCGGCGAGTTCAACGACCTCGACTACGAGATCGAGAACCTCCCGGACGGCTTCGAGGCGTCCCTCGACGGACCCTTCCTCTCCGTGGAGGTCCCGGCGGACACCCTCGCCGGCACCGTCGGCGACATCCGGATCGCCGTGTCCGACCCGGTCAACGAGCCGGTCCTCGGCACCGTCACCGCCACGGTGGTCGAGTCCACCAGGCCGCTCGCCGGGATCACGGACCACGACCTCGGCACGGTCGACCAGGGCGACACCGTCACGGCCGACGTGCTCGCGGGTGCCTACAACCCGTTCCCGGACGAGCCCCTGCAGCTGATCGAGGCACTGCCCGAGACGGGTGACGCGGCGGTCTCTCCCGACGGGTCTCAGGTCTCGATCACTCCGGGCGCAGACTACGTCGGGCGAGTCGTCGCCCGGTACACCGTCAGAGACGCCACCGGTGACCCCCGCCGGGACGTCGACGCCCGGATCACGATGAACGTCATCGGCGTCCCGGAGAGGCCCTCCCCGCCGCGGGTCGAGGAGGTCAGCGACCGCACCGTGGTGCTGTCCTGGCAGGCCCCGGCGAACAACGGTGCCCCGATCACCGGGTACACGGTCGAGACGACCGGGTCCACCACACAGTGCGCCACGACCACCTGCACGATCAGTGGCCTGACCAACAACGTCGAGTACACCTTCACGGTGACGGCGACCAACTCCGTCGGCGACTCCGAGCCGTCCGGCCAGTCGGCCGTCGCCCGGCCCGACGTCAAGCCCGAGCGGCCGGTCCCGCCGACCCTGACCTTCGGTGACGGGCAGCTGGACGTCGCCTGGACGGCCCCGGACACCGCGGGCTCGCCCATCGAGTCGTACGACCTGATGATCTCGCCGGCCGTCGGCTCCGGGCAGGTCAACGTCAGCGGCACGAGCTACACGTGGACCGGGCTGACCAACGGTCAGGAGTACCAGGTGCAGGTGCGGGCGCGGAACGCTGCGCCCGACCCGTCGGAGTGGTCGGGCTGGTCCGCCGGCGAGATCCCGGCCGGCGTGCCCGACGCTCCCGCCGCGCCGCGGGTGCAGCGCGTGGACTCACCGGTGGCGGCACAGATCACCGGCAGCTGGGAGGCGCCGTTCGCCAACGGTGACGCCGTGTCCCAGTACGAGGTGACGATCCTGCGTGAGGGCGCCCAGTTCCGGCAGTTCACCGTCCCCGGCTCGACCACGACCTTCACCGAGGACGCACCGGCGGGGTCGAGCTACACGGCGACCGTACGGGCCATGAACAAGGCAGGTTGGGGTGAGACGAGCCAGGCTTCCGCGCCGGTGCGCAGCTTCGTCAAGCCTTCGGCACCTGGAACGCCGAGCGCGTCCGCGAACGGGAAGAACGGCCAGGTGGAGCTGGCGTTCAGCAACGCCCAGCCCAACGGTGACCCGATCAAGCAGTACCAGGTAAGCGTCAACGGCGGCGGCTGGCAGAACCTGCGTACCGACCGGGTGGTGACCGGCCTCAACAACGGGCAGAGCTACACCTTCCGGGTCCGGGCGATGAACACCTACGCGGGCGACCCGTCCGGTGCTTCTGCCTCGGCCGTCCCGTACGGCCCGCTGGCGAACCCTTCTATGCGCGCGAGCGGCAACGCCAAGTCCGCGACGTTCAGCTGGAACGCGCCGGACGGCAACGGCCGGGACATCACCGCCATCCAGGTCCGCTTCACGAACGACAACGGCGGCTGGGGAGGTTGGCAGAGCGTCGGCGCGAGCGGCAACCGCACCGTGGGAGACGCCTACTCGACCACCTACCGTGGCGAGATCCAGGTCACCCGGTCGGACGGCCAGGTCACGCGGGACAGTGCTCAGGCGACCTCTGGCAAGGACCCGGCGAACCCGCGGGTCGCGGTGAGCCGGACCCGTCCCGCGCAGTACCCGGACAGGTGTGTGCACCGCTCGTGCGCGCACCTGGACATGCGGTACTGGGACCTGCCCGCCGGCAACTACAAGGTCACCTTCGACACGAGCATGCCGAGAGGCACTGGTCCGTCGATCAGCGACTCCATCCACAACAAGAAGGTCCACACGATCAGGAACGGCGCCGGGACCCTCACCACCCCGATGTTCTTCGGCTACCCCGGCGAGACCATCACCGTCCTCATCGAGGGGCCGGTAACCCGCAAGGCCTCGCTCCGCTGGCCGGACGCACCACCCGGGTGAGCGAGCTCCAGCGCCTGCCTGCGCCGAACCACCGCACATCGACACGACCGAGGACACGATGACCGCCACTGCCACCAACACCGTCATGACCCAGGAGCAGGCCACCTGGTTCGCCGAGACGTTCACCCGCATCGTCGACAACGTCTCGCAGGCGGTGCTCGGCAAGCAGAACGTGGTCCGGCTCGTCGTCACCACCCTGCTCTCCGGCGGGCACGTGCTCCTCGAGGACTTCCCGGGCACCGGCAAGACCCAGCTCGCGCGGGCGCTCGGGCAGACCCTGCAGGCGAAGAGCAGCAGGATCCAGTTCACCCCGGACCTGCTGCCCTCCGACGTCACCGGCGTCTCGATCTTCGACCCGAAGACCCAGACGTTCGAGTTCCACGAGGGACCGATCTTCGCGTCGGTGGTGCTGGCGGACGAGATCAACCGGGCCTCGCCCAAGACCCAGTCCGCCCTCCTGGAGGTCATGGAGGAGGGCCGGGTCACCGTCGACGGCGTCCCGCACCCGGTCGGGCAGCCGTTCATCGTGCTCGCCACCCAGAACCCCATCGAGCAGGCCGGGACCTACCGGCTGCCCGAGGCCCAGCTCGACCGCTTCCTCATGAAGACCTCCGTCGGCTACCCCGACCACTCCGCCACGGTGCACATCCTGCAGGGCGCCTCCGTGCGCGACCGGGCCGGCACCCTCGACGCGGTCATCACCGGCCAGGCCGTCTCGGACATGGTCGACCTCGCCGACACCGTGCACGTCGACCCCGCCGTGCTGGAGTACGTCTCCCGGCTCGTGGAGGAGACCCGCCGGGCGCCCGGCGTCATCGTCGGCGTCTCCGTCCGCGGCGCGCTAGCCCTCGTCCGGGCGGCCAAGACCTGGGCCGCCGCGCACGGGCGCAACTACGTCGTGCCCGACGACGTCAAGGAGCTCGCCGAGCCCGTCCTCGCCCACCGCCTCGTCCTCGAGGCGGAGGCCGAGTTCGAGGGCGCCACCGCCGCTGACGCCCTCGCCGCCGTGCTCGCCGACGTCGTGCCCCCGGCCGTGCGCAGGGGCGCGCAGGAGCAGGCCCCGCGTCAGTGACCACCGAGCGCACCACCGGCACCACCACGACCGCCGGGCGGACCACCCTCACCCAGCGCCTGAGCACAATCCCCGGCGTCCAGGGTGCGCTGGAGCGAACCCGCGGCCAGCGCATGGCCACCGCGCGGGTGCTCCGCTGGGTCAGCGCGATCGGCTGGGGCGTCCTGCTGCTCGGCCTCGTGGCCTGGGCGGCCGGTGCGCGGCTCGGCTGGGTCGAGCTCGTCGCCGGCGGCGTCACGCTGCTCGCCGTCTTCGCCTGTGCGCTCGCCTTCACGCTCGGCCGCCAGCCCTACGAGGTGGACCTGCGGATGTCCGAGTCCCGGGTCGTCGTGGGGGAGCGGGCCATGGCTGGCGTCGTCGTGCGCAACACCGCCGCCCACCATGTGCTGCCGGCCCGCATCGAGCTGCCCGTCGGTGCCGCGGAGGTGAGCTTCGCGCTGCCCGGGCTCGCGCGGGGCGGCGAGCACGAGGAGCTCTTCGCCATACCCACCGCCCGCCGCGCCGTCATCGAGGTGGGCCCCGTCCGCTCAGTGCGCGGCGACCCGCTCGGCCTCGTGCGCCGCGCCATGACCTGGACGGACGTCCACGAGCTCTACGTCCACCCCCGCACCGTGCGCCTCGCCTCCACCGCCGCCGGGTTCCTGCACGACCTGGAGGGGCAGACGACCCGCGACATCACCAGCTCCGACCTGGCGTTCCACGCCCTGCGCGAGTACATCCCCGGCGATGACCGCCGCTACATCCACTGGCGCTCGTCGGCGCGCACCGGCACGCTCATGGTGCGCCAGTTCGAGGAGACCCGCCGCTCCCACATCGTGGTCGCGCTCAGCCGCAACGCCGCCGACTACACCGAGGACGACGAGCTGGAGATCGCGATCTCCACCGCCGGGTCCCTCGGGCTGCAGGCCATCGCGGAGGAGAAGGACCTCACCCTTCTCACCAGCCACGAGGCCCTGCCGGTCCACTCGCGCCGGCAGCTGCTGGACTCCCTCACCCGGCTCGAGCCCGGCACCGGGCCCGGCGGCGTCGTGTCCATGGCCCAGACCGTCTCCCGCGACGTCGAGCACGCCTCGATGGCGATCCTGATCTGCGGCTCCGCCGTGACCGCGCACAGCATCCGGGCCGCCGGCGCCGTGCTGCCGCTCGGGGTGCGGGCCGTGGCCGTCCGGGTCGACGCGGACGCCGAGGCCGGCGTCTCCACCGTCGGCGTGGTCACGGTCGTCACCGTCGGCGCCCTCGACGAGCTGCCCCGCGCCCTGCGGAAGGCGATGCGATGATCGCCGCGCTGAAGGACCTCCTGTCCCGCCGGTGGGTCGACGTCACGGTCCTCGCCTGCCTCGTGCTCGTGGCCCTCGTCCCGTTCGTCCCCGTGTTCGGCAGCGCACGGCTCGTGGTCGCCGCGCTCGGCGGGGTCCTCCTCGGTGCCGCGCTGGCGCTCGTCGGTGCCGTCCGGCGGTGGGGCGCCCTGACCATGCTCGCCGCGGGCGCCGTCGTCCTCGTCGTGTTCTCCTCCCTCGGCGCCCCGACGACGGCCCTGGGCGGCGTCGTGCCGACCCCCGAGACGGTCGGCGCCGTCGGGCGGGGCGTGGTGACGTCCTGGAAGGAGATCGTCACCGTCCTGCCACCGCTCGGCGCGGGCGGGGCGATGCTGACCGCGCCGTACCTGCTCGGCCTGGTGGCGACGTGCACCGCGGTGACCGTCGCGCTGCGCACCCGGCGGCCCCTCTGGGCGCTGGTGCCACCGCTGCTCGTGCTGCCCACCGCCATCCTGCTGGGCACGGCGGACGTGACCACCTCCGTCCCCGTCGGCCTCGTGGTCGCCGTCGCCGCCCTCGTCTGGGCGAGCTGGCGCACCGGGCGCATGCACGACGGACGCTGGCTCGGCGTGGGCGCCCTCGTCCTCGCCGGCCTGGTGGCCGGGACCGGCGTCGGGGTCCTCGCCCCGCCGGACGGGCGCCTCGTGCTGCGCGAGCGGATCGACCCGCCGCCCGACCTGCACGACTACGCGAGCCCGCTCGCCGGGTTCCGGGAGTACGTCAAGGACCATCGCGACGAGCCGGTCCTGACCGTGGAGGGCCTGCCGGCCGACGCCCAGGTGCGCCTGGCCGTGCTCGACGCCTACGACGGCACCACCTGGGCCGTGTCCGACGCCGCGACCTCGGGCTCTGGAGAGTTCATGCGCATCGGCGAGCGGATCGAGCCGCAGCTCGTCGACGGTCTGCACCGCACCACCGTCACGGTCGGCGAGTACGCCGGCGTGTGGGTGCCGGTCCTGGGGCGCACCTACGACGTCGACTTCACCGGCGCCGGTGCCGAGGAGCTCGCACGGAGCTTCTACTTCAACCGCGCCACCGGCACCGGGATCGCGACGGCGGCCCTCGGCGAGGGCGACACGTACCAGGTCCTCGCGGAGGTGCCGTCCCGGCCCAGCGCCACCCAGCTCGAGGGCGCGCCCCTGGCCGACGTCGCGCTGCCCGAGGCCGTGTACCCGGAGGCCGCCTCCGTCATGGCCGCCCAGCTCACCGCGGAGGCCGGCACGGACCTCGCGCGCATCACCGCGATCGAGCGCGGCCTGCAGCAGGGCTACTTCTCGCACGGGCTCGAGGGGGAGACCCCGTCGCTCCCCGGGCACGGGGCCGCCCGCATCGACGAGCTCCTCGGCGGCGAGGCGATGGTCGGCGACGAGGAGCAGTACGCGGCGGCGATGGCCCTGATCCTGCGCTCCATCGGCATCCCGTCGCGCGTCGTCATGGGCTTCGAGGCGCCCGCCGCCACGGACGGCCCCGTCGAGCTGACCGGCGACGACGTCACCGCGTGGGTCGAGGTGCCCTTCGAGGGCTACGGGTGGGTGTCGTACTACCCGACGCCGGACGAGGACCGCATCTGGCAGGAGGAGTCCCCGGTGCCGCAGAACCGGCCCCAGCCGCAGGTCCTCCAGCCCCCGCCACCCGCCCAGGAGCCGCCGGACGCGCCGCCGTCGGACCGTCAGGACGTCGAGATCGACGACGACGAGCCCGAGGAGGAGACCCAGCTGCCGGTCGCCGCGATCGTCGCGGCGGCGGTGGGCGGCCTGCTGCTGCTCCTGCTCGCGCCGCTGGCGGTCATCGTCGCGGTCAAGCTGCGACGCCGGAAGCGGCGCCGTACCCGCGGTAGCACGTCGGCGCGCGTCGCCGGCGGCTGGGCGGAGGTCATGGACGTCGCCAAGGACCTCGGTCTGGACGTCTCGCGCACCGCCACCCGCACGCAGGCCGCCGAGGAGGTGGTCGCGGCGCTGGCCCTCCCCGGCACGGACACCCGGCGGGCGCGGCGCACCGCCCCGGTGGACGCCTCGACCGCCCGGGCGACGGCGCTGGCGCAGCGGACGGACGCCGGCACCTTCGGTCCGACGCTGCCCGACGAGAACCACGTACGCGGCTACTGGACCGAGGTCGAGTCCACCCTGGGCCGGCTGCAGACCGCCGTCGGCACGCGACGCTGGTGGCGCTCGAGGGTCTCGACCCGCTCGCTGCGCCGCGCCGGCGGGCGCAAGGACGGCCGCGCACGCACCAGCACCCGGACCAAGGCCGGGCGAGGAGAGGACTAGACGTTGCGGATCAAGCTGACCCTGCTGCGCACGAGCGCCGAGCCGGTCGACCTGGCGGTCACCGTCGACGGCACCGCGACCGTCGGCGACGTCGCCCGCAACCTGCACGAGACCGACCCGATCCCGGTCTCGCTCTCCGCCGACGAGCTGGAGAACCTCACGCTGCGCCGGCACGCCCGTCCCGGGCCGGGCCCCGACGAGACCCGGCTGCTCGACCCGGACACCCCCGCCACGCAGACCGTGCGGCCGGGCACCGTGGTCTCCCTCGCCCAGGCCACCCGCCGGTTCGAGCGACGCGACCCCCAGGGCCCGCCGGTCGCCCGGCTCACCGTCGTCGAGGGACCCGACGCCGGCCGGACCGTCGACCTGCCCGAGGGCACCACCATCCTCGGCCGCGGCAAGGGCTGCGACGTGCGCCTGGCGGACCCCACGGTCTCCAAGGAGCACGCGAGGCTGACGGTCACCGACGTGGTGGAGATCGCCGACCTCCGCTCCGCGAACGGCCTGCTCATGGGCGACGGGCAGGTCCAGCGGGCCGCGCTGCTGCCCCAGGACACCGTCACCCTCGGCGACACGACGATCCGGGTCGAGCGGATCGCGGCCTCCCGGCACACCCGCCCCGACGCCGCCCTGGTCGAGTTCAACAGGTCCCCGCGCCTGGCCCCGGCCTTCGAGGGCGAGGAGACCGAGGCGCCGAAGCCGCCGGCCCCGCTGAAGCCGGCGAAGTTCCCGCTCATCATGCTGATCGTGCCGCTCATCATGGTTCCGGTGTTCCTCATGATCGGGCGCAGCCCGATCATGCTCGCCTTCATGGCGATGATGCCGCTGATGGTCGTCGGCACCTGGATCGACCGGCGGTGGACGAACAAGAAGGAGTTCCAGGCCCAGGTCGAGCAGTTCACCGCCACCCTGGCCTCGGTCCGCAAGGACCTCGACGCCCGCCGGGCCACCGAGCGCGAGATGCGCCTGGCGGAGCACCCCTCCGCCGTCGCCCTGCACGCCGCCGCCCTCGAGCTGGACCCGCTGCTGTGGACCCGCCGGCCCGAGCACGACGCCTTCCTCTCGCTCCGGCTCGGCGTCGGCACCATGCCCTCGCGCACGGAGGTGAAGCTGCCGAACCGGGGCAGCAGCACCGACGAGTACTGGGACCAGCTCACGGGCCTGCAGGCCGACTTCCTCATGGTCGACGGCGTCCCGGTCACCGCCCAGCTGCGCGAGTGCGGCGCGGTGGGCCTCGCCGGTCCGCGGCAGGTGCTGGACGACGCCGCACGGGCGGTGGTCGGCCAGCTCGTCGCCACGCACTCGCCCGCCGAGCTCGTCCTCACCGTCGCCACCTCCGCGGCCAGCGCCCGCCGGTGGGACTGGACCAAGTGGCTCCCGCACGTCGGCTCCGTGCACTCGCCCCTGGACGGCCCCCACATCGGCTCCCACCAGGCCGGGGTGCTGCAGCTCGTCTCCCGGCTCGAGGGGCTCGTCGACGAGCGCCGCGCCGCGCGCGTGGCGCGCGAGCAGCAGCACCTGCCGATCGTCGTGCTCCTGGTGGAGGACGACGCCCCCGTCGAGCGCGGCCGCCTGGTGCGCCTCGCCGAGGAGGGGCCCGCCGCCGGGGTGCACGTGATCTGGTGCGCCGGCGCGGTC
Source organism: Georgenia subflava (assembly GCF_009193155.1). Taxonomy (GTDB): domain Bacteria; phylum Actinomycetota; class Actinomycetes; order Actinomycetales; family Actinomycetaceae; genus Georgenia; species Georgenia subflava. Next base: position 631,059 of record NZ_VUKD01000003.1, on the reverse strand, counting down.
GAGCGGCTGCCCGCCGTGTGCCGAACGTTCGTGTCGGTCTCCACGTCGACGGACGCCGGCGTCGCCGGCTACGTCAAGGACGGCCGCGCCGTCACGCCGATGGCCCTCGAGGTCCTCGCCGAGCCGCAGGTGGCGGCGCTGGCCACCCACCTCGCGGCGGTCACCGACGCCGGCGCCCCCGTGGACGACGCCTCCGACCTGCCCGGCCGGGTGTCCTACCTCGCGCTCGTCGGCCCAGAGACGGCCCAGGGCGCCCAGCCGATCCTCGAGCGGTGGACCGAGAACGGGTCGCTGACTCCGCGCGACGGGCGCCCGCCCCAGCGGCGCCGCCACGACGCCAACCTCCGCGCCATGATCGGCCAGGGCGCCACCGAGCCCTTCACCCTGGACCTGCGCACCCAGGGCCCGCACGCCCTGGTCGGCGGCACCACCGGCGCCGGTAAGTCCGAGTTCCTGCAGTCCTGGGTGCTGGGCATGGCCACCGCGCACAGCCCCGACCGGGTGACGTTCCTCTTCGTCGATTACAAGGGCGGCTCGGCTTTCGCGGACTGCCTCGACCTGCCGCACACCGTCGGCCTGGTCACCGACCTCTCGCCGCACCTGGTGCGCCGCGCCCTGACCTCCCTGCGCGCGGAGCTGCACCACCGCGAGCACCTGCTCAACCGCAAGGGCGCGAAGGACCTCATCACCCTCGAGCGCACCGGCGACCCCGAGGCGCCGCCGAGCCTGATCATCATCGTCGACGAGTTCGCGGCGCTGGCCACGGAGGTGCCCGAGTTCGTCGACGGCGTCGTCGACGTCGCCCAGCGGGGCCGGTCCCTGGGGCTGCACCTGGTGCTCGCGACGCAGCGCCCGGCGGGCGTCATCAAGGACAACCTCCGCGCGAACACGAACCTGCGGGTGGCCCTGCGGATGGCGGACGAGAACGACTCCACCGACGTCCTCGGTCTGCCGATGGCCGCCCACTTCGACCCCGGGACGCCCGGCCGCGGCGCCGCCCGCACCGGGCCGGGCCGCATCACCATGTTCCAGGCCGGCTACGCCGGCGGGCGCACGACCGACGCCGCCCCCACGGCCCAGGTCGACGTCGAGACCCTCGCCATGGGCGCCGGGGTGCGGTGGGAGAAGCCCGAGCGTCCCGACGAGGCGAGGGCGGCGGCCGAGAAGGACGAGGGCCCCACCGACATCGCCCGCATCGTCGCCTCGGTCCGGGCCGCAGCCGAGACCGCCGGCGTGCCCGCGCCGCGCAAGCCGTGGCTGCCCACCCTCGCCGACGTGCAGGACCTGTCCGCCCTGCGGCCGCGGAGCGACTCGGCGCTCGTGCTCGGCGTCGTCGACGACCCCGCCCACCAGCGCCAGACCGCGACGTTCTACCGCCCCGACACCGACGGCAACATCGTCTTCTACGGAGCCGGCGGGTCCGGCAAGTCCACGGCCCTGCGCACCCTCGCCATCGGCGCGGGCATCACGCCCCGCGGCGGCCCGGTGCAGGTGTACGGCCTCGACTTCTCCTCCGGCGGCCTCGCACCGCTGGAGAGCCTGCCGCACGTCGGCGCCGTCATCGACGGCGACGACGGCGAGCGGGTCCAGCGCCTGCTCGGCATGCTCCGTGACCTCGTCGAGGAACGGTCCGGACGCTACGCGGAGGCCCGCGCGAGCACCATCGAGGAGTACCGCGAGCTGACCGGCCGGCGCGACGAGGCCCGCATCCTGGTGCTGGTGGACGGGTTCGCGGCCTTCCGGTCCGAGTGGGAGACCACGATCGGCCGCTCGGCCTGGTACCAGCTCTTCCTCCAGCTGCTCGTCGACGGGCGCTCGGCGGGGGTGCACGTCGCCGTCACCGCCGACCGGCCGGGGGCGATCCCCACCTCGGTGACCGGGTCCCTGCCGCGGCGGGTGATCATGCGGCTGGCCGACGAGAACGCGTACATGCAGCTCGGCGCCCCGAAGGACGTCCTCGACGCGACGTCGGTCCCCGGCCGGGCCATCACCCCCTCGGGGCTGGAGATGCAGATCGCCGTGCTCGGCGGGACCGCCAACCTCGCCGAGCAGGTGCGTGCCATCGAGAAGCTCGGCGGCACCCTGCGCCGTGCGGGGACGCCGCAGGCGCCGCCCGTGCGGCGGCTGCCGGAGCTCGTGCCGGCCGAGGACATGCCCGCGCACGTGGAGGGCCGGCCGGTCCTCGGCGTGGCCGACGACACCCTCGAGCCCGTCGGCTTCGAGCCCGTCGGCACGTTCCTGCTCGCCGGTCCGGCCGAGTCGGGGCGCACGAACGCGCTGCGGTGGCTCACCAACTCGATCGCCACGACCGAGCCCGCCACCCGGTTCGTCTACCTGGGCGCCCGCCGCTCGGTCCTGGCGTCGCAGGACCTGTGGGAGCACACGGCGACGGGTGCCGCGGACGTGGCGGAGAAGGCGAAGGAGATCCTGCCGATGTTCGCCACCCCGCCGGAGGTGGGCGAGGTGGGCCACGTGCTCGTCGTCGAGAACCTCGCGGACTTCCTCTCCAGCCCCGCGGAGAAGCCGGTCACCGAGCTGATCCAGCACATCAAGCGCAACGAGCACCTCGTCATCGCCGACGGCGAGACGTCCACCTGGGGCTCGTCCTGGCCGCTGCTGGCCGAGGTCCGCAACGGTCGACGCGGGCTCGCGCTGCAGCCCGAGGCCGTCGAGGGCGACTCGCTCTTCCGGACCTCCTTCCCCCGGGTCCAGCGCAAGGAGTTCCCGCCCGGGCGCGGGATGTACGTGGCCAAGGGCAAGGTGCACCGGATCCAGCTCCCGCTGCTCGGATGAGGGTGGGCAGGGGAGTTCTCCCCATGCCGCGAGGATGAGCCGCGGGGTGCCCGTGCGGTAGAAACGACTCATCACCGGCGCCACGTGCGCGACGCGCGACGCCAGAAGGAGGGGGACACATGGCGGACATCGATGTGGACACCGAGCTGCTCAGGGCCACCGGCCGACAGCTGGGCGACATCGTCGAGACGCTCAAGGGTGCCAAGGAGGACGCGGCGGACCTCGCTGCCCACGTGGGTCACGGCGGCCTCGCCGACCGCGTGCGGGACTTCGCCGACAACTGGCAGAGCCGCCGCCAGGAGATGGTGGAGACCATCGCCGGCCTCGGCAGCGTCTCGGAGAACGTCGGCATCGCGTTCGAGGAGTGGGACAGCGAGCTGGCGCGCGCCATCACCCAGGACCCCGAGACCACGCAGGGAGCGCGCTGATGACCAGGCCCACCGACTGGAGCCCGCTGAACATGTGGGACGACCCCGTCCCGGGCGACCCGGAGGCCGTGGCGACCGGCGCCGACAGCATGGTCGCGACGGCGAGCACGATCTCGGCCGCCGCCGAGAACCTGCGTTCGATCGCGGCGTCGGACGGGATGACGAGCAAGGCCGTGGACAAGTTCCGCGAGCGTGCCAACGAGGTGGCCGCGGAGATCGAGCTCGCGAAGGACCGCTACGCAGACACCGGTACGGCGCTGAACGGGTACGTCCCGCACCTGCGGCACGCCCAGACCTGGTCGGAGACGGCCCTGGAGAACGCGCGGGACGCCCGCACCGCGATGGCCACGGCGTCGGAGGACCTGGCGCAGCACCGCCGCGCCGGGTGGAACGCCGAGGACGACGCCGCCCGGACCAGGGCGGAGGAGAACGCCGACGCGGCACAGACGGCGTACAACGCCGCGGACGGGCGCCTCGAGGCCGCGTTCGCCCTGCTGCGGACCGCTGCGAACCACCGCGACGAGCACGCCGAGATCGCCCGGGGCAAGATCGAGGACGCGCTCGAGATCAACGACCTGGACGACTCGGGCTGGCGGCAGTTCCTCAACAAGAACGCCGAGTTCCTCGACGGCGTCGCCAAGGTGCTCGGCGCGATCGGTGCGGTCATCGCCGTCGTCTCCCTCTTCGTGCCCGGTCTGAACCTGCTCACGATCGCCCTCGTGGTGGGGGTGGGGGCCGCGGCGATCAACTTCGCCCTGGCGGAGAACGGCAACAAGGGCTGGGGCGACTTCGCCTGGGACGTCATCGGCCTGGCCACGCTCGGCGTCGGCAAGATCGGCGCCCTGGCGCTGCGCGGCGTGCGTGCCTCCCGCGCCACGCAGGTGGCCCGCAACCGTGCCTCCGTCCTCACCCCGGCCCGTCCGCGCGGCGTGCCGCGGCGCGGACGCGCCGGCAACCGTGCTTCCCGGCGCCGCTCGCGCACCGGGCGCGAGAGGGCGCGTCAGGAGTACCTGGACGCGACGACCCCGCCGACCACGCGCAACCCGTTCCAGTCGGCCCGGCAGAACGTCGCCGACAACGGCTGGGCCAACGTCCTGCGCTCCGGCGGCGGGGCGGACGCCTACCAGATGAGCTACTACCAGCGCATGGCCGTGCAGGGGCAGGGCGGTGGCCAGGCCGCCGACCAGCTCGTGCGTCTGCAGATGCTCACGGGTGGCTGGTCCAACGCCGAGGGCGCGATGTCGATCTACGGGACCACCGGGTTCGCCAACCCGGTGGCCAGCTGGGGCGGCAACGTCCTCGACTCGATGGTCGGCGACCAGCGCCAGCAGGACGACGTGGGCGGTTACCTCAGGTGAGTGCGTGAGCGGACCTGACGCCGCCCGTGGCCGCCAGGGCTCCTCCCTGACGGCCACCCCCGTGCGCCAGTTCCAGGTGGTCGCGCTCCTCACGCTCGCCGTCTTCGCGTGGGTGTCGCTCTACATCTCTGCCGCGCGGCACGTGATGCCGCGCGGCGGGCTCGTCGGCACGCTCGCCGACGTCACGGCCGGGGGACTGGGGGAGCGCTGGTACTCCTTCGTCGTGGCCGCGCTCTACTGGGGCCACGCCCCGGCGCTGTACCTGCTCGCCGGGTGGGGGCTCGTGCTGGCGGTCCGCACCGTGGCGACCTACCGGCCCGCGACCGCCGACCAGGACCCGCGGGCCATCCCGATCGTGCTGCTGTTCTGGGGCGCGGTGGCGCTGGCAGGCGCCTGCCGGGCCGTCGCGGGCTTCTTCGCGGCGACGTCGTCCTTCCTCGGCAGCGAGTACTTCGGGGTCGCCTTCGGTGCCTTCTGGGTGTGGATCGGCGTGGCCGTGCTCGCGCTGGGGACGGGTATCGTCGGAGCGGTCCTGCGGCGCCGGGAGCGGCGCGAGCGCGCAAGGCGCCGCCGTGAGGGCGCCGAGCGCAAGAGGGCGAGCAGGCAGGCTCGCAAGCGGCCTGGGCGCCAGGACGGCCACGCAGCCGCGACGAACCGGGGAGAGAACCGATGAATGCCGCCGTGACGAGCAGGGGGCGCGCCCACGTGCCGTTCACGATCGTCGTGCCGACGGGCTGGGGTCGCATCCCGGTCGGCAAGGGATCGCGCGAGGCGGTCGAGAAGATCCTCGACAGGACGTTCGCGGGAACCTCCGGGCCGCAGGCGGCGAGGCTCCGCAGCCAGATCCAGGGCGCCCTGCACCGCCAGCTGCGTGCTGCGGCGGCGCAGTCCGGGGTCGAGCTCTACCTCCCCGTGGAGCGGGTGCACGGGATCACGGTGCCGGCGTCCGTGATCGCGAGCGTGCCGAGCCTCGACGGCGACGACGAGCCGATGGACGTGCTGCTGGGCGTCGCCGCCCGGCACCCCGGCGCCGAGGTGATCGAGGTCGGCGGGACGCCCTGCGTCCGTGCGACGCGCGCGGGGCTCGCCTCCGACGGCGGCGGGGAGCTGTCCGGCTCGCCGGTCGCCAGCCGGCAGATCAGCTACTACCTGACCGACCCCACCGACACCTCCCGGTACGTGATCCTCGCGGCCACGATCCTGGAGGCGGACGGCGAGGGCGGAGCTGCGGTGGCCGACGCGGTCACCGAGCTCGTGGACGCGATGCTCACCACCTTCCGCTGGGTGGGGACGGAGGCCGCACGATGAAGTCCGTGAACCTGACCGCGCACCCCGACCCGGCCGTCTGGGTCCTCGTGCCGAACGGCTACCCCGACCGGCGCGGGACCGACCCGCTCGGGTGGGCGCGCTCCGTGGCCGAGGACTACGGCCCGACCGACGCCGAGGGACGCGAGCGCTTCACCCTGCTGATGCAGGACGTCGCGGAGAGCGAGCGGGGACGGGACGAGGGGGACGCCTACCTGTTCCTGCCCGAGGACCTCGGCGCGATGGCCAAGGCACGGCTGCTGTTCGTGCCCACCGCCGCGGTCGGGGAGGACGCCGCGCACGGGCCGCTGGACCCCGCGACCGAGACCTTCGACGCGCAGTACCTCGGCCGTGGCACCCGGACGGTCTCGGCCGGGCGCGCCCATCCCGCCAACGAGGACCTGCTCGTCACGGTGACCTACCGGTGGGACGTCGCGGACCTGACGGTCCTGCTCGTGCTCACCACGCTCGACCCGGCACAGGCCGTGACGATGCTGGACGAGCTCGACGAGTTCGCGGACAACCTCTGGCTCGAGGACTCCGACGGTGAGCTCGTCGGCAGCTGGGACCATGCCGAGGCATGACCCGGCCCGGGCGGACGGCGGCGACCGCGAGCGGGTGAGGTCCTACAACGAGCTCGCCCGGCTCACCCGCGCGGGCCGCCGGGACGAGCTCACCGACGCCGAGCGCGACGTGGTCGGCGCCGGCCGCGGGGACGCCGCCGGCCTGGTGGCCCTCGGCCTGGGCCTGGCCGGCCTCGGACCGATCGGTCTGGTGCCCGGGATCGTCTCCGTCCGTCGCTCCGCCGTGGGCCGGTCGTCCTGGCTCGGCCGCGTCGGCCTGCTGCTGTGCTGCGTCAGCACCGCGGTGATCGTCGGGGCGCTCGTGCTAGCCGTGCGGACCGGCTGAGCCGGCGCCGCCGACGTAGCGTCGCCCGACCCTGCACCGGCACCTCGTCCGTGCAGCCGTCACGCGCTCCACGCGGGCCTCTCGCGTACCCCGGATCGCCGCCGTCGGGTGCCACGCGGAGAGCAGTCAGCTGGGGCGTGCCGGAGCGCATCACTGCAGGTCAGAGCGGTGATGGGTAGTTGTCCCCATCGCCGGGACGCGACAAACGACCGGGCGCCCCGGTAGGAATGACTCAGCGGTTCCCGCCGGTCGGCGGTGGGACCACCAACCCGAAGGGGGAGTGACGCGAAGATGTCGAACATCAACGTCAGCTACGACGAGATGGAGCGCGAGGCCAACAGCCTCGCGACGGCCAAGGAGCAGATCATCGGGGACCTGAACCGGCTTCAGTCCCAGATCCAGAGCCTTGTCGACTCCGGCTTCGTCACGGACCAGGCCTCGGTCCGGTTCAACGAGTCGTACCAGCAGTTCACCCAGGGTGCGCAGTCGACCATCGAAGGCCTGCAGGACCTCTCGGCGTACCTGACCAATGCCGCCAACGCGCTCCGGGACACCGACAGCCAGCTGGCCGCCGGTATCTGATCGACCCGCCGGGCAGCGCCCGGCGTGGGGCGGGCACGGGCCGAGCGCTCGTGCCCGCGGTCGTCCGGCCAGGGTTCCGCGGCACAGGCCCGGTGAGGAAGGCGAGGAGGGGACGTTGCCGTTCGTACCGACGGTCGCCCGCCCCTACCTCTCCGCGGCGGAGGTCAGCGAACCGTGGTCGGCCAACGACACTCTCGCGCCCATTCGGCGCGAGGCGCTGGACGTGCTCGGACGTGCGTACGCCTCCCGTGCCCGGCTGGGCGCCGGGGCGGCGGCATGGCTTCTCGGCATCGCCGCCGCGATGCTCGGTGCCGCGGCGTACGAGCGCTGGCAGATGGCGGCGGCGGACGCGGTCGTGACGTGGCTCGCAGGGGGAGCTACGTTCATCGCCGTCTCCGCCGCCGTCCTCGGCCTGCTGGTGATCCGCGCCGGCAGCCTGCTCTCCCGTGCGGTCGCGGCCTGGCTCGCGACCCCCACCCGGGCGGGGCGGTTCCGGGACGCCGCCCGACCGCACCGGGCCATCGCCACCCGCACGGTCCTGGGGTTCCTGGCGCTGGCCGCCCTGCTGGGCGTGCTGGCCGTCCTGGCCGGGGAGATCCTTCCCAGCGCCGCGGCGCTCGGGCTCACGCCGCTCGACGTGCACGAGCTCAGCCGCGCGGAGGCCAAGGCCGGCGTCACGGTCGATGTGGCCCGGGTGCTCGGTTCCGGCGTCGCCGCGCTGGCGACGGGGCTCGCGACCGTGAGCCTGCTCTCCGGCGCGAACCGGATCCACGCCGCCGCCTGGACCCCCGCTCCCGAAGTGCCGCCCGTCGGGCCGGGGACACCGGGGGCGCGCACGGCACGGCAGACTGTTGCCATGCTCCTCGTGCCCGGCCCGGCCCAGCCCTTCCTCGACCCCGGCGACTACCGGCGCGACTGGACCACCTTCGGCTCCATGATGATCCGCCGTCAGGTCGCGCTCCGCACCCTCTACCCGGCCTACGCCGACCTCGGACGGCTGGCGGTCGGCACCCTGGCCTGGGTCCTCGGTCTCGCCGGCGCCACGCTCGTGCGGGCGGGTGCCGGGCGTGAGAGCGCCCTCGGCCTGACAGGTGCGCCCGCGGTCGTCACGGGCGCCGTCCTGCTGCTCCTGGGCGCCGCGACCGGCGCGCTCGTGATCGTCGCCGGGGCACGGCTGTCCCGCGGGACCGCGCTCTGGGCGATGCTGCCGCACCTGCTGCACGGGGACGGCTCGCGTCGTCCGGCCGGGACCCCGCCGCCCGGCCGCCCGGTGCCGTCGGGAGACCAGGCACCGGCGGGAAGCCTGGTGCCACGGCTGCTCGCCGGGACCGTCGCCGGCATCGTCGCGGTGGTCTGGTCGGTCGACGTCGTCCGGGACGGCGTCGAGGCGCTGGCCGCCTACGCCACCCCCGCCGACCGCGGGAGTGCCCTCGGCTCGCTGCTCGGGGCGACGGTCTCGTGGACCGCCGCCGTCTGCACGCTGCTCGGGCGAGCCCGCGTCCGCGCGGCCGTGACCGGCCGGGTCGGCCCCCGGCTGCACCGGAGCGTGCTCGCCGAGCTGCACGGGCAGGCCGCTGGCTTCGCGTCGGGCCCCGCGACCGGTCCTTTCGCTTCCGGTGATGCCGCCCGCTCCGGCCTCGCCGCCACCTCCGGCCATGTCGCCGGCTCCGGCCCTGCCGCCGCCTCCGGCCCTGCCGCCGGCTCCGGCCTCGCCGCCGCAGCACCGTCCGGGGTCGGCTCCCCGCCGGCGCCGACCGCGCCGGTCTCCGCCGCGCCGCACCGACAAGCGGCTTCCCCACCTGGCGCCGGACCGACGCCCGACGCCCCGACGACGGCATCCTCGACGGCTCAGGAGCCGCGCGGCAGCGTCATCAGCGCCGTCCCCGGCCAGCCACCGGCGACGCGGCAGCCGGTGTCCCGGGCTGCCGCACCCCGGGCCGCCGCGCCCCGGGCTGCCGCGCCCCAGGTCCGCATCGACGGCACCCTGCTGCGGCCGGGCACCTCGCTGGTCGGCCGCGGCCCCGTCCCGCGGGCGGGCGAGCAGATCGACCACACGGTGCCGGTCGCCGACCGGACGCTGTCCAAGACCCATCTCGCGCTGCGGGTCGGGCCCACGTCGGTCTGGGTCACCGACCGCGCCTCGACGAACGGGACAGTGCTCGTGACCTCGGACGGCGAGCAGCGGCTGGAGCCGTGGCGGGAGACCGAGGTCCCGCCGGGCGGGCGGATCCGTGCGGGTGCCACCGTCATCAGCCGCACCGCCGCGGAGCCTGACACCGGCGGCGACGACGTCGAGAGCACCGTCCTGCGGGAGTCCTGAGCAGTCCCGGATCTGAGACGGCCGCGGACGCGGCGTGACGACGCCTGCGCGGCGCGCTAACCTCGCCACGTGCGCATGGTCCGCCCTGGGCAGCACCTGCTGCTCCTTCCGTGCCGCGACGAGGCCTTCTGAGGCCGGCTCCTCGTCGCGGCGATCGTCGTGCCTGGCCATCGAGACGCACCAGCGACGAGGAAGACCGATGAAGACGCAGCACCACATCACCGCCCAGCAGCCCTCCGCCATGCCGGTGGCCAAGTACCGCCCGTTCGAGGAGACCAACGGCGTCGACCTGCCGGACCGCACCTGGCCGAGCCGGCGCACCACCCGCGCCCCGCGGTGGCTGTCCACCGACCTGCGCGACGGCAACCAGGCCCTCATCGAGCCGATGAACGCCCAGCGCAAGCGGCAGATGTTCGACCTGCTCGTGCGCATGGGCTACAAGGAGATCGAGATCGGCTTCCCCGCCGCCTCGCAGACCGACTTCGACTTCGTGCGCTCCCTCGTCGCCGGCGACGCCGTGCCGGAGGACGTGACCGTGTCCGTGCTCACCCAGTCGCGTCCGGAGCTGATCCACCGCACCATCGACTCGCTCGTCGGCTTCCCGCGCGCCACGGTGCACCTGTACAACGCCACCGCCCCGGTCTTCCGCGACATCGTGTTCCGCAACGACCGTGAGGCGACGAAGGAGCTCGCGTCGTCCGGCACCCGCGAGGTCCTCGCCTACGCCGAGAAGGTCCTGCCCGACGACACGGTCTTCGGCTACCAGTACTCGCCGGAGATCTTCGTCGACACCGAGCTCGACTACGCCCTGGAGGTCTGCGAGGCCGTCATGGACGTGTGGCAGCCCGAGGACGGGCGCGAGATCATCCTCAACCTGCCCGCCACCGTCGAGCGCGCGACCCCGAACGTGTACGCCGACCAGATCGAGTGGATGAGCCGGCACCTGTCCCGCCGCGAGCACATCGCCCTCTCGCTGCACCCCCACAACGACCGCGGTACCGGGGTCGCGGCCGCCGAGCTGGGCCTGCTCGCGGGCGCCGACCGGGTGGAGGGCTGCCTCTTCGGCCAGGGCGAGCGCACCGGCAACGTCGACCTCGTCACCCTCGGCCTGAACCTGTTCAGCCAGGGCATCGACCCGATGATCGACTTCTCCGACATCGACGGCGTGCGCCGCACCGTCGAGGCGTGCACCCAGATGGACGTCCACCCGCGCCACCCGTACGGCGGCGACCTCGTCTACACGTCCTTCTCAGGCTCCCACCAGGACGCGATCAAGAAGGGCTTCACCGCCCGCGACGAGCGGGTCGCGGCCGCCGGGGGCGAGGAGTCCGCCGTCGTCTGGGAGCTGCCGTACCTGCCGATCGACCCCAAGGACGTCGGCCGCAGCTACGAGGCGGTCGTGCGGGTCAACTCCCAGTCCGGCAAGGGCGGTGTCGCCTACCTGCTGTCGTCCACCCGGCACCTCGACCTGCCGCGCCGTCTGCAGATCGAGCTGTCCGGCATCGTCCAGAAGCACACCGACGCCTACGGCGGCGAGATCGACGCCGAGCAGCTGTGGTCGATCTTCGCCGACGAGTACCTGCCCCACAGCGCGGCCATGGGGCTCGAGCCGTGGGGGCGCTTCGCCCTCGAGGGCACGACCGTCACGACCGCCGGCGAGGGCGAGGACGCCGTCCTGACCGTGACGCTGGTCGACGCCGGCGAGGAGAAGGTCGTCGCCGCCACCGGCAACGGCCCCATCGACGCCTTCGTCAACGCCTTGGGGGAGGTCGGGGTCGAGGTGAACGTCCTCGACTACGCCGAGCACGCCCTCTCGGCCGGCGGGGACGCGACCGCGGCCTCCTACGTCGAGTGCGAGGTGGGCGGCCAGGTGCTGTGGGGCGTGGGCATCGACCCGTCGACGATGACGGCCTCCTTCAAGGCCATCGTCTCGGCCGTCAACCGCGCCGGGCGCTGAGCCGCACCGGCGACGCCCGTACCGAGGACCGATGGCAGCCGCACGACCCCTCCGCGACTGGCACCTGCCGCCCGGGCTGGGATGGACACCGCAGCGCGACGTCACGGTCTTCGGACATGACGGCCCGCCGCTCCTCGTCGACCCCTGGGAGGTGCTCGAGGCGCCCGGCGGGCCGGTGGGCGTGGCGGTCCTCACCACGCCCCCGGCAGACGTCGCGGCCGCGGACACGCCCGACCGGCACCGGCCGACGCTGCTCGTCGAGCGCCGCGCGCTCGCCGTCACCGCCGGACGCGCCCGTACCCGCCTCGCGCAGCCGCCGCCGGCGGAACCCGGGCAGCCGGTGCTCCCGCGGCACCGCGTGGTGGGGTCCCCGCACGGCCCGGTCACCCTGCTCTCGACGCGCCCGTGGGGCGGGCGCACCGGTCCCGACGTGCGCGTGGTCGCCGTCGTCGTCCCGTCCGGCTCGGCCGACGCGCTCGTCCTGACCCTGACCTGGGACGACGAGCACGGACTGGACGTGCTCGAGTCGCTCGCCGAGAGACTGGTGGCGGGCCTCGAGGTGGAGCTCGGACCGGCTCGGGCGCCCGGGACGTCCCGGTCCGGACGGTCGCCCGGTGCTTCACGGGCCGGGGCGGCGCGTGCCGACCGTTCCTTCGGGCAGCCGTTCCCGCCGCCCGGGTGGGTCGGCACCCGCGCCGGCGGGACGTGGGAGCGCGCCGCGACCCGGTTGACAGCCGTGGCGCGGCGGCTCTTCGGGCCCCGCAGGTTCCGGCGCGCCACGGTCACCGCGTGGGTCGCTGTGGCTCTGCTCGTCGGGGTCATCGCCGCAGGCTGGGACGGCGTCGGCGTCGTACTCATCCTCGCCGCTTTCGCGCTGTGCCTGGCGATGCCCGCGCTGCTCGTCTGGCGGGCCTGGACGGTGGCGCACGGGCTCGTCACCGACCCGGCGCACTACGACCCGTCCCAGCTGCCCGGCACCGCGCGCTCCAGGGGGCTGGTCGCGTACCTGGTCGCCGCCGCCGCGCTCGGCGGCCTGGTGCTGGCGACGGCGCTCGACGGGGCGCCGTGGTGGTACGTGGCCGCCGGCTGGTACTACCTCGCCGCGCACGTGGTGCTCGTGGTCCTCGAGACCGGCCTCGGCCTGGCACCCGCCGTGCGTGACCGGCTCGCCCGGCGCGGGCGGTAGGCGCGGCGCCGGCCACCTGGGATGATGGCGGGGTGAAGCTCTACCGGGACGAGGCTGTGGTGCTGCGCACCCACAAGCTCGGTGAGGCCGACCGCATCATCACCTTCCTGACCCGTGAGCACGGGCAGGTCCGGGCCGTGGCCAAGGGGGTGCGGCGCACCTCCAGCAAGTTCGGGGCGCGGCTGGAGCCCTTCGGCGTCGTCGACGTCCAGCTCTATCTCGGCCGGAACCTCGACACCGTCACCCAGGTCGAGACCATCGCCCCCTACGGGCGCTCACTGGGCGGTGACTACTCGCTCTACACCACCGCCACCGCGATGGTGGAGACCGCCGGCCGGCTCACCGAGATCGAGCGCGAGCCGGCCCCGCAGCAGTATCTGCTGCTCATCGGCGCGCTCCACGCGCTCGCCACCCGCCGGCACGCCGCGTCCCTCGTGCTGGACTCCTACCTGCTGCGCTCGCTCGCCGTCGCGGGCTGGGCGCCGAGCTGCTACGACTGCGCCCGGTGCGGGGCCGACGGTCCGCACCGGGCCTTCAACGCCCCTGCCGGCGGTGCGGTGTGCGACGGCTGCCGGCCGCCCGGCTCGGCCTCCCCGGCCCCGGAGACCATGTCCCTGCTGGGCGCCCTGCTCTCGGGCACGTGGACCGAGGCCGACAGCTCGGAGAACCGCCACCGGAAGGAGGCGTCCGGCCTGGTCGCCTCCTACCTGCAGTGGCACCTCGAGCGACAGTTGCGCTCCCTTCGCATGGTCGAGCGCGCATGAACGGCTCGCACCTCCCGGTCACCTCTGGTGGTGCCGCATGAGGACGCCCGTGCACCCGCCGCCGCACCCCTCCGGCGCCGTCGCCCCGGCCATGGACCCCCGCTTCGTGCCGCGGCACGTCGCGGTCGTGATGGACGGCAACGGCCGGTGGGCCAACGCCCGCGGGCTGCCCCGGGTCGAGGGGCACAAGGCGGGGGAGGCGGCCCTGCTCGACGTCGTCGCCGGCGCGATCGAGCTGGGCATCACGCACGTGTCCGCCTACGCGTTCTCCACCGAGAACTGGAAGCGGTCGCCGGAGGAGGTCCGCTTCCTCATGGGGTTCAACCGCGACGTCCTCCACCGCCGGCGCGACCAGATGGACGCATGGGGCGTGCGGGTGCGGTGGGCCGGCCGGCGCCCGCGGCTGTGGCGGTCCGTCGTCAGCGAGCTCGAGCGGGCGGAGGAGCAGACCCGCCACAACACCGTCTGCACGCTGACGATGTGCGTCAACTACGGCGGGCGGGCCGAGATCGCCGACGCCGCCCGGTCCGTGGCCCGCGAGGTCGCCGCCGGACGGCTCGACCCGGAGAAGATCACCGAACGCACGCTGGCGCGTCACCTCGACGAGCCCGACCTGCCCGACGTCGACATGTTCCTGCGCACCGGCGGGGAGCAGCGGACCTCGAACTTCCTGCTCTGGCAGTCCGCCTACGCCGAGATGGTCTTCATCGACGACGCGTGGCCCGACGTCGACCGGCGCACCCTCTGGCGGGCCGTGGAGACCTACGCCCGGCGCGACCGCCGCTACGGCGGCGCCGTCGACCGCCCGTCACCGGCTCCCGGGGCGCCGGGGTAGGTCGGCGGGACCAGCCAGGTCGGCCGGACTACTCCGGGCGGCGGGCGGTGTCCGGTGTCGCCGCCGTGGCCGGGGTGGGCTCGTCCACCGGGTTGACGAGCAGGGGCACGGCCGTGTGCCGGGTGCGGCGGCGGTGCACCGCGAAGGTCGCCACGCCGACGACCAGCAGCGCCGCGATGCCCGCGATGCCCCACGGGGACCCCGCCGCGGCGGCGAGGGCCGCCTCCCACACGGCGAAGCCGATGGTGGAGTAGATGGCAGCCCAGGCCAGCGCCCCCGGGACCTGCGCGAGCGAGAATCGTCCCCAGCCGATCCGCAGGACGCCGGCGCCGGCCATGATCATCGACTGGAAGCCGACGGTGAGGTAGGCGAACGGGATGGCGACCAGGCCCCACCGGCGGATGACCTCGATGCCCCGGGCGGTCCCCTCGCCCTGGAGCCAGTCGTGCACGCGCTTGCGCCAGCCCTCGTGCGGGTGGGTGCGGCGCAGCGTCTGCTCGGTCACGACACGACCCAGCCAGTAGATGCCCTGCCCGCGCAGCGTGGCGCCGACGTAGAGGAAGGCCAAGACGAACCAGAACGGCATCGACGACAGGAAGTCAGGCACGGACGCTCTCCCCGTACCGGCGGGCGGCGCAGGCGGCGCACGTGCCGAACAGCTCGGCGGTGTGGTCGACGTCGACGAAGCCGTTGTCCTGGGCGACGCGGGCGGCCCAGCGTTCGACTGTCGCGCCCTCGATCTCGACCGTCGAGCCGCACTCGCGGCAGACCAGGTGGTGGTGGTGCTCGGCCCGGGCGCAGCGGCGGTACAGGCTCTCGCCGTCGTCGATGCGGAGCACGTCCACCTCGCCGGCCTCCGCGAGGGACTGCAGGGTCCGGTAGACGGTCGCCAGCCCGATCGACTGGCCCGCCTCGCGCAGCATCTCGTGCAGCTGCTGGGCGCTGCGGAAGTCCTCGGTCTGCTCGAGCAGCTCGCTCATGGCGGAGCGCTGCCGAGTCATGCGTAACATCTCACGCTGCCTCTCGTACCTGGACGTCGTCGTCGACGTCCAGGTGCGGGTCGGTGCCGGCCGCAGGACGCCCGAGCAACGGACGCACGATCGATACTACGGCGTAGACCCCGATCGCGAGGATGACGATGGTCGCACCCGGGGACAGCGCGTAGAAGTAGGTGACGGACAGGCCGACGACGCAGACGACCACGCCGATGCCCATCGCGACGGCCATGGTGGACCGGAAGGAGCGCGAGAGGAGCTGCGCGATCGCGACCGGCACGATCATCAGCGCCGAGACGAGCAGCACGCCGACGACGCGCATGGCGACGGAGACCGTCAGCGCCGCCATGACGGCGACGAGCACGTTGAGCGCCCGCACCGGCAGACCGGCCGCGCGGGCGAACTCCTCGTCGTGGCACAGGGCGAACAGGGCGGGGCGCAGACCGAGGCCCGCGCCGAGGATCACCACGGCCAGGACCACCGTGAGCCACACGTCCAGGGTGCTCACGGTCGCGATGGAGCCGAACAGGTAGCCGTTGAGGTTCGCCGTCGTGCCCCCGGCCAGGCCGATGAGCAGGACGCCGCCGGCGATGCCGCCGTAGAAGAGCAGGGCGAGGGCGACGTCGCCGCTCGTCTTGCCCCGCTCGCGGACCACCTCGATGAGCAGCGCACCGACGACGGAGGCGACGACGGCGCCCGGCACCGCCAGCGCGTCGTGCGGGGTCAGGCCGGCCGCGGACCCGGCGAGCCAGCCCATCGCGACGCCGGTGAGCGCCACGTGGCCGATCCCGTCGCCGAGGAGGGCGAGGCGGCGCTGGACGAGGTAGGTGCCCATGACCGGCGCGGCCACGCCGACGAGGACCGCCACGATCAGGGCCCGCTGCATGAGCGGGCTCGCGAGCATCGCGCCCAGGGTGGTGAGGACGTCCATCACAGCTCCACGTTGAGGTCGGGCACGTGGTGGTCGGGCACCTGGTCGCCGCCGTGGGCGTGGACGTGCTCGTGCTCGGGGTCGTCGTGCCCGGGTGCGGGCCGCGGCGGCGCGCCGTCGTGCACGACCCGCCCGTGGCGCAGCACGACGCAGCGCTCGACGAGGGGCCCGAGCTCGCCGAGCTCGTGGAGGACGACGAGGATCGTGCGGCCGTCCTCGTGAAGGGTGGCGAGCGTCCCGGCGAGCTGCTCCTTGGAGTCGCGGTCGATGCCGGCGAGCGGCTCGTCGAGCACCAGCAGGTCGGGGTCGCGGACCAGGGCGCGGGCGATGAGGACCCGCTGCTGCTGGCCCCCGGAGAACACCTGGACGCTGTCGCGGGCGCGGTCGGCCAGCCCCACCTGGTCGAGGGCCTCGAGCGCCCGGCGGCGGCCCGCGGCACCGGGCCGCACCCGCCGGCCGTCGAGCAGGCCGGACGTCACGACCTCGAGGGCGGTGGCGGGCACGCCGCCGCCGGCGGTCACGCGCTGGGGGACGTAGCCGACCCGGCCCCAGGCGACCTGGCGGGACTCGGTGGTGACGTCGCGACCGTAGAGCCGGGCCCGCCCGCGCGTGATCGGCACGACCCCGACGAGCGCCTTGACGAGCGTGGACTTGCCGGAGCCGTTGGCCCCGAGGAGGGCCACCGTCTCGCCGTCGGTGACGGTCATGTCGATCCCGCGCAGGATCGTGGAGCTGCCGAGCACGACCGAGAGGTCGTCGGTGCTGACGGGGTGGTCCATGGCGGGCAATCCTCCCACCTCCGGTGCGTGCCGCCGGGAGATCGTGGTCGTCACGAGCAGGCGAGGGCGTCGGCGAGCGCCTGCAGGTTCGTGCGCATGACGTCCTGGTAGTCGGCGGCGGGGTCGAGCTGGGCGCCGAGCGGGTCGAGGACCGCGACCTCGACGCCGAGGTCGGCGGCCAGGGACTCCGAGACCTGGCGGTTGACCAGGCTCTCGGCGAAGATCGTCGTGACGCCCTCGGCCTCGACGACGTCGCCGATCTCGGCGAGCCGGGCGGGGGAGGGCTCGGACTCCGGGTCGAGCCCCGAGATGCCGACCTGCTCCAGGTCGTAGCGCTCGCCGAGGTAGCCGTAGGCCTCGTGCCCGACGACGATCGTGCGGGTCTCGCAGGTCTCCAGGGTGTCGGCGTAGTCCGCGTCGAGAGCGGTCAGCTCGGCGACCAGGGCCGCGGCGTTGGCGGCGTAGTCCTCGGCGTTGTCGGGGTCCACGTCGGAGAGCTCGTCCGCGACGGCGTCGGCCACCTCGGCCAGCCGGGTCGGGTCGAGCCAGAAGTGCGGGTCGCCGTCGGCGTGGGAGTGTCCGGCGTGGTCGTCGCCGTGCTCCTCGGCCTCGTGGCCGGCGTCGGTCTCGTGCCCGGCCTCGTCCTCGTGCCCGGCCTCGTCCTCGTGCCCGGCCTCGTCCTCGTGCCCGGCCTCGGCCGAGGCGGACCCGCCGGCGTGCTCGGCGTGCTCCTCCGCGGTCTCGGCGGCGACGGGGGCGACGTCCAGCACCCGGGCGGGGGAGGTGGCGTCGACCGCCTCGTCCATCGCGGCCTGGAACCCGGAGAGGTAGACGACCAGGCCGGCGGCATCCAGGCGCGCGACGTCCGCCGGGGCGAGCTCGAGGTCGTGCGGGTCGACGCCGGGCGGCGTCACGGACTCGACGCTCACGTGGTCGCCGCCGACCTGCTCCGCGACGTACTGCAGCGGGTAGAAGGAGGCCAGCACCGAGAGGCCGTCGTCCCCGCCAGCAGTCCCCGTGGACGCGGCCGAGCAGGCCGCCAGCGGCAGAACGGCGGCGAGGGCGGGGGCGGCGCCGGTGCGGAGGCGGGGCAGCGTCATGAGGATCATTCTCATTGCACCTGAGAATGAGTGTCAACTGAGCGTGCGGTGAGCCACCTCACGGGCGGTCCGCCCAGCGGCCCGGATCGGCCCCGGCGTCCGGCATGGGTAGGTTGGTCCCCGCAGCGCGCGGACCGCCGTCACCCGACGGCGCCCGGCGCTGCCGCCCGCACCAGCCAGGTGCGGGTCAGCACCGAGCACCTGGAGTCGACAAGTGGCAACCCCCTCACGCCTGGACAACGTCATCAACCTCGCCAAGCGGCGCGGCTTCGTCTTCCCCTCGGGGGAGATCTACGGCGGCACGCGCTCGGCCTGGGACTACGGTCCGTTGGGCGTGGAGCTGAAGGAGAACATCAAGCGCCAGTGGTGGCGCGCGATGGTGACCTCGCGCGACGACGTCGTCGGCCTCGACTCGTCGGTGATCCTGCCGCGCCAGGTGTGGGTGGCGTCGGGCCACGTCGGCGTCTTCACCGACCCGCTCACCGAGTGCCTCTCCTGCCACAAGCGCTTCCGCGCCGACCAGATGGAGGAGGAGTTCGAGGAGAAGAAGGGCCGGGCCCCCGAGGGCGGCCTCGCCGAGATCGCGTGCCCGAACTGCGGCACGCGTGGTCAGTGGACCGAGCCGCGTGACTTCAACATGATGCTCAAGACCTTCCTCGGTCCGGTCGAGGACGAGTCCGGCCTGCACTACCTCCGCCCGGAGACGGCCCAGGGCATCTTCGTCAACTTCGCCAACGTCATGACCTCGGCCCGCAAGAAGCCGCCGTTCGGCATCGGCCAGATCGGCAAGTCCTTCCGCAACGAGATCACGCCCGGCAACTTCATCTTCCGCACCCGCGAGTTCGAGCAGATGGAGATGGAGTTCTTCGTCGAGCCCGGCACCGACGAGACCTGGCACCAGTACTGGATCGACGCGCGCACCGAGTGGTACACGTCCCTCGGCATCGCGGCCGAGAACCTGCGCCACTTCGAGCACCCGCAGGAGAAGCTCTCCCACTACTCCAAGCGCACCGTCGACATCGAGTACCGCTTCGGCTTCTCCGGCAGCGAGTGGGGCGAGCTCGAGGGCATCGCCAACCGAACCGACTTCGACCTGGCCACCCACACTGAGCACTCGGGCCAGGACCTCAGCTACTTCGACCAGGGCAAGAACGAGCGCTGGGTGCCCTACGTCATCGAGCCAGCAGCGGGCCTGACCCGCTCTCTCATGGCGTTCCTCGTCGAGGCCTACACCGAGGACGAGGCCCCGAACACCAAGGGCGGGGTCGACAAGCGCACCGTGCTCAAGCTCGACCCGCGGCTCTCGCCGGTCAAGGCGGCGGTGCTGCCCCTGTCGCGCAACGAGCAGCTCTCCCCGGTGGCGAAGGACCTCGCCGCCGAGCTGCGCCAGTACTGGAACGTCGACTTCGACGACGCCGGTGCCGTCGGGCGGCGCTACCGCCGACAGGACGAGATCGGCACGCCGTTCTGCATCACCGTCGACTTCGACTCCCTCGAGGACCAGGCCGTCACGGTGCGCGAGCGCGACACGATGGCCCAGGAGCGGATCGGCCTCGACAAGGTGCGCAGCTACCTCGCCGAGCGCCTGATCGGCTGCTGACACCCCCGCGAGCGGCTGATCGGCTGCTGACCCCCCGGACGACGACGGCGGAGCTCGTCGTCGTCCGGGCCGCGGCGGCCGGAGTCGTCGAGGGGATGTCGCCGCGCCCGGGCCCGCCGAGTGCGGCCATCTCGGCGTGGGCTCCCGGGCCCGCCCGGGCCGACGGGTGACCATGGCACGGTGAGCCACTCCCACGCCGCCGACCTCGAGCTGGCCCCCTCCGAGGCCCGGCGCGCCCGCACGATCCTGACCGCCCTCGTCGTCCCGCTGCTGCTGGCCACGGTCGTCGGGCTGATCGCCCTGTGGCCGCGCGGGGAGACACCGATCGGGTCGGTCCCGCTCGCCGGCACCGGGATGACGATCGAGTCGGGCACCGTGGTGGAGGTCGTCGACGACGCCCAGGGCCAGGTGCGCGTGGAGCTCGCCACCGGCTCGGGCGCCGGGCAGGTCGTGCCGGTCCAGGTCCCGCCCGAGACGATGGCCAACGGGATGGGCGTAGGTGACGCCGTGCGCCTGATGTTCAGCCCGCAGGCGATGGGGACGGGCAGCCCCTACGTGTTCTGGGACTTCGAGCGCACGGCGCCGGTCGGCCTCCTCGCGCTCGGGTACGCCGTGGTGGTGCTCGCCGTGGCGCGCTGGCGCGGGCTCGCCGCGATGGTCGGGCTCGGCGGCTCGCTCGCCGTGATCGTCGTCTTCGTGCTCCCGGCGATCATGCTCGGCGCGTCGCCGCTCGTCGTCGCGCTGGTCGGTGCCTCGGCGATGATGTTCCTCTCGCTCTACCTCGCGCACGGCGTCTCGATCCGGACGACGACGGCGCTGCTGGGCACGTTCGTCGGACTCGCCGTCACCGTCGCGCTGGCCGCGTGGGGCACGCGGGCGGCCAACCTCACGGGCGCGTCGTCCGAGCACTCGCTCATCCTGCTCAGCACCTTCCCCAACCTCTCGCTCGCGGACCTGCTGCTCTGCGGCATCGTCATCGCCGGCCTGGGCGCGCTGAACGACGTCACCATCACGCAGGCGTCGGCCGTGTGGGAGATCCACGCCGCCAACCCGTCGGTGCCCCGGCGGCGGCTGTTCACGCAGGGCATGCGGATCGGGCGCGACCACATCGCCTCGACGGTCTACACGCTGGCGTTCGCGTACGTCGGCACCGCGCTGCCGATGCTGATGGTCGCCGCGCTGATGGACCGGGCGGTGCTCGACACCCTCATGGCCGGCGAGATCGCCGAGGAGGTCGTGCGCACCCTTGTCTCCTCGATCGGGCTGGTGCTGGCGATCCCGGTGACCACCGGTATCGCGGCCGCGCTGGTGCGCACGAGCCGCCCCGGCCGTCGGGACAGCGGTGCGTCCGCCGAGCCGACGGCCACGGCCGTGCCGGTGGTGTGATCGGTACGCGCCGTGGCCGGCGGCGTGATCGGTGTATGCGGCGGTGCCGGTGATTCGATCGGTGTCCGCTCCGGTGTGGTGCCCCGGAGCGATCCGTCGGGGCCGGCTACCCGGCGCGGAAGCGGTGCGTCAGCGCGTCGACGAACACGGTGCTGATGTCCGCCGGGTTGCGGGCGAGATAGCTGCGGCCGCCGGTCTGCGCGGCGATGAGCCGGAGCACCTCCTCGTCGGTCCCGGGGCCCATGCCGACGGTGATGATCGGGATCGGCTTGCTCGGCTCGACGCTGGCCTGCAGCTGCGCGAGCAGCTCGTCGAGCGAGATGCCGACCGCGTCCTCGTTCCTCCCGTCGGTGAGCAGGACGACGGAGTTGACGTACCCGGGCTCGTAGTTCTCCTGGACCTCCCGGTACGCGGCGAGCACCGTGTCGTACAGACCGGTGTCGCCGCGGGTGTGGATCGGCAGAGTGGCGGCGGCGGCGAGCAGCGCGTCGCGATGGGTGCCGGTGCCGCTGTCGACCGCGAGCGGGGCGATCGGCGCGAGCTCCGTCCAGTCGTTGCCGTTGCGGTGGTCGGTGGAGAACATCCAGAGCCCCACCTGGGACGTCGGCGGGAAGATCTTCAGAGCCGTCTGGGCCGAGGCCCCCGCGAGGGCGATCCGGGTCTGGTCCCCGGCGGGCTGCAGCATCGATCCCGAGACGTCGATGACCGCGAGCATGCGCATGTCGACGGAGACGGTGCTCCAGGTCGTCGCCACGGCTTCCGCCGCATCGATTGACGGGCCCGGCATCGTGGTCACCGCGCCGGTGGCGAGGCTCGCACCGCCCGGTATCTCCGTGCCGTCGGGCCCGCGGAACCCTGCCTCCTCCCGGTCCGCCTGGCCCGCCTCCCCGGTGAGGGACTCCTCGAGCTCGGACACGGCGAGCTGCATGCTGTCGTCGAAGTCCGGGCCGGGGATGGGCACCCACGAGTAGGTGACCGCGGCGGCCGCCTCGGCCGGGACGACCGCCTCGAGGGGGGTGTCCGAGTTCGTGCCGCGCTGACGCAGGATCTGCTGCTCGGTGGCGGGGAGCGCGGGTGCGCCCTCGTCGTCGGTGCTCGCCCAGGTGAGCAGCTCGTCCTCCGGAGCGGTCTGCCGTGACATCGTGATGATCCGCGCGCCGAGAAGCTGTTCGCCCTGGGGCGTGGCACCCAGGGCCGCGCTGGCCGAGTACAGCAGCAGCAGGCTCGTGGTCGACTCGTCGGGCTCGGCGAGGCGCAGCTCGAGCGGGCCGGTGAGGATGGCCTGCCACGGCTGCGGGCCGGTGATGCGCGTCGACCGCGCCATCGAGGTCGGGACGGCGAGGACCACGGGGCTGGTGGCCAGCGTGGGACCGACGACGAGCGCAGGCTCCTCGCGGTCGAGGTTCACCCGTGCCACCCAGACGTCGGAGTCCGGGATCCACACGTGCGGCACGTCGGCGCCGGTGCTGATCAGCTCTGCCGCGTCGGCGGAGGTGGCCGCGGTGACGGTGTAGGTCGTGCAGCCGTCGTCGCTCATGAGGCGCTCTGCCGCCGTCTCGACGACGGGCGCGAAGTCGGCCGTCGTGGTGACCCGGACGTCGACCGGCGCGTCGCAGGCTGCGGCACTGGTCGGCGCCGGGGCCGAGGCCGCCTGCTCCGGGGCGTCGGCACGGCGGACCCCCCACACCAGCACGCCCACCACGACGAGGATCACGACGAGGCCCAGCGCCCCGGCCAGGATCAGACCGTTACGCCGCGTCGCGCCCCCGTCCATGCAGGAAAGATAGTCCTGCCACCGTCCGGGCCGGAGGAGAATGGTGCACCGGATCGCCACCGCTCGGTTCCGCCCTGGGGCCGGCCACCGGAACCGCCGCCACGGCGGCACCGGTGGCGCGAGCGCGCGATCTCACAGCCACGCCGGCTGCGCCCCGGCGGCCACGGCAGGGACAATGGTCCGATGACGACCCTCCAGATCGGCCAGGTGAGCCTGGGCAGCCCCGTGATCCTGGCCCCGATGGCGGGGGTGACGAACCCACCGTTCCGCAGGCTGTGCCGCGAGGCCGGCCTCGACGGTCTGCCCGAGGACGCTGACCTCTCCGTGCCGGGACGGCACGCCCCCGCCGGGCTGTACGTGACGGAGATGATCACCTCCCGTGCGCTGGTGGAGCGCACCCCAGAGACGATGCGCATGATCACCCCGGACCCGGACGAGCCGGTCCGCTCGGTCCAGCTGTACGGCGTCGACCCCGCCACCATCGCCGCCGCGGTGCGCATCCTGGTGGCCGAGGACCGTGCCGACCACATCGACCTGAACTTCGGCTGCCCCGTCCCCAAGGTCACCCGCAAGGGCGGCGGCGCCGCGCTGCCGTGGAAGCGCGAGCTCTTCGACGCCATCGTCACGCAGGCAGTGGGCGCCGCGCGCGAGGCCTCGGCAGGTCGCGACCACGAGGTGCCGATCACCGTCAAGATGCGCATGGGCATCGACGCCGACCACCTGACCTACCTCGACGCCGGGCGCCTCGCCGAGCGGGCCGGCGTGGCCGCCGTCGCCCTGCACGCGCGCACCGCCGCCCAGCACTACTCGGGCGAGGCGCAGTGGGAGACCGTCGCCCGCCTCAAGGAGGCAGTCACCACGGTGCCCGTCCTCGGCAACGGCGACATCTGGTCCGCCGAGGACGCGGCCGAGATGATGCGTGTGACGGGGTGCGACGGGGTCGTGGTCGGTCGTGGCTGCCAGGGGCGTCCGTGGCTGTTCACCGACCTGGTGGCAGCCGCCCACGACTCCGACCGGCGGGTGACGCCGGGGCTGCGCGAGGTGGCGGCGGTGGTCCGGCGCCACGCCGAGCTCATGGTCGAGCACTTCGGCGAGGAGGCGCGGGCGCTGCGGGAGATGCGCAAGCACATGTCCTGGTACCTCAAGGGCTACGTGGTCGGCGGCGAGGCCCGCCACGACCTCGGACTCGTCTCCTCGCTAGCCGAGCTCGACGAGCGGCTGGCCGCGCTCGACCTGGACCAGCCCTACCCCGGGGAGGGCGCCGAGGGGCCGCGCGGACGGGCCGGCACGCCCAAGCAGCCGCACCTGCCCGACGGGTGGCTCTCGTCCCGGGAGATGGACGCCGAGCTGCGGGCGATGCTGGCCCAGGCCGAGCTCTCGGTCTCCGGCGGCTGACGTCTGCGGCGGCTGAGCGGTCCTCCGCGCGGCTGGCTTCAGGGGACGCATCACTGGATCCGCCGCCTGCTGCGTCACCGGTGGGCGCCGCCCACGAGGTCGCTCAGATGGCTGCTATACCGACCACTTCAGCGACCCCGTCGGGGCGGGCAACCGGTCCCGGCGCGGGATCAGCGCGCAACCCTCACCGGGGCGGGGTCAGCGCGCGAGCCACGCGGTGGTGTCGACCGGGATGCGGACGCTCCCGTCCGGGCCGGTGGTGAGCGGGCCGCTGGCGATGAGCACCCGGTGCCCGTCGGGCACCGGCAGTGACCGGCGCCCGAGGTTGGTCACCACGACCACGTCGGGCCGTCCGTCGTGCTCGTCGTGCGCCGCGGCGTTCCGCACGGCGACGACGCTGGTGGACTCCCGGTGCTCCGCCTCGGTGGTCAACGACCCGGAGCCGAGGCCCAGCTCGCGGCGCAGCCGCAGCGCCGCGCGGTACAGCTCGAGCGTCGAGCCCTCGACCCCGTCCTGAGCGTCGGCGGCGAACTCGGCCCAACCGGCGGGCTGGGGGAGCCAGCTCTCGCCCGTGGCGGAGAAGCCGAAGGCCGGTGCGGCCGCCTCCCAGGGCAGCGGCACGCGGCACCCGTCGCGCCCCTTCTCGGCCCCGCGGGTGCGGAAGAAGGCGGGGTCCTCGCGCTCGTCGTCGGGCAGCGCGGTGTGCTCCGGCAGGCCGAGCTCCTCGCCCTGGTACAGGTAGGCCGAACCGGGCAGGCCGAGCATCAGCAGGGTGGCGGCACGCGCCCGGCCCAGGCCGAGCTCGACGTCCGGCTGCGGGTCCTCCGCGCCGATGCCGTTGGGTCCCTTGCCGGTGCGGGACAGCCCGAGCCGGGAGGCGTGCCGCACGACGTCGTGGTTGGACAGCACCCACGTGGTGGGCGCCCCGACGGCGTCGTTGGCCTCGTACGACGCGGCGATGCAGCGGCGCAGGTCCGCCGCGGACCAGGGACTGACGAGGAACGCGAAGTTGAAGGCCTGGTGCATCTCGTCCGCACGCACGTAGCGGGCCAGCCGCTCCACCGGCTCCACCCAGGCCTCCGCCACGAGCACCCGCTCGCCGTCGTACTCGGCCAGGACCCGGTTCCAGGACCGGTAGATCTCGTGGACCCCGTCCTGGTCGAACATCGGCGGCCGGTGGTGGTGGACGGTGCCGTCGGGCTCGACCGACGGCGCGTCGGGATCCTCCTCGGCGCCCTCGACCATCGTGACGTGGCCGCTCCAGTCCGGCAGGCCGGCGGCCTTGACCAGGCCGTGGGCGACGTCGACCCGGAAGCCGTCGACCCCGCGGTCGAGCCAGAAGCGCAGCACCGACTCCATCTCCGCGCGGACCGCCGGGTTCTCCCAGTTCAGGTCCGGCTGGGACGTGTCGAAGAGGTGCAGGTACCACTGGGTGTCGTGCTCCCACGCGCTGCCCGGGGCGTCCGGACGGTTGCGCACGCGCGTCCACGCGGCACCGCCGAAGATCGACTCCCAGTTGTTGGGCGGCTCCTCACCGGTCTCGCCGTCGCCCTCCCGGAAGACGTAGCGCGCCCGCTCGGGGCTCCCGGCGCCGGCCGCGAGGGCCGCACGGAACCACTCGTGCTCGTCGGAGGTGTGGTTGGGGACCAGGTCGACGATCACGCGCAGCCCGAGCTCGTGCGCCCGCGCGATGAGCGCGTCGGCGTCGGCGAGCGTGCCGAAGCGCGGGTCGACGTCGCGGTAGTCGGCGACGTCGTAGCCGCCGTCGGCCTGGGGGGAGCGGTAGAAGGGCGAGAGCCACAGCGCGTCCACCCCCAGGCGCGCCAGGTGGTCCAGGCGCGCGGTGATGCCGGGCAGGTCGCCCATCCCGTCGCCGTCGCCGTCGGCGAAGGAGCGTGGGTACACCTGGTAGATCACCGCGTCGCGCCACCACTGCCCGGCAGCGGAAGGGGCGGGTACGTGCAGGGTCTGCGGGGTCGTCGCGGCGGTCGGGGACGCGGTCACTTCACTCCTACGTCGGTGGCTGGGGCTGGTGGGCCAGGGTGGCACGGGGGACGGCGTCGACGCACGTCCGTCCCGCGGGCCGCGTCCGGGCGGCGCCGACGGGTCAGAATGTCACGGGAGCCGCGTCGGTCGACCCGCGCACGATGAGCTCGGGGACGAAGATCAGCTCGGTGCGCGGCACGGACGCGCCGCCGATCTCCGCGGCGAGGGTGGTGACGGCGGCCTGGCACATGGCGTCGACCGGCTGGCGCACCGTGGTCAGCGGCGGGTCGGTGAACGGGATGAGCGTGGAGTCGTCGTAGCCGATGACCGACAGGTGCTCGGGCACCCGGCGGCCGCGGTAGCGTGCGGCCCGGACCGCGCCGAGCGCCATCAGGTCGGAGCCGCAGATCACGGCGGTGCAGCCCGCGTCCATCAGCGTCGTCGTCGCGCTGACACCGCCCTCGACGGTGTAGAGCGTGGTGACCACCTGCGGGTCGTGCACGTCCACGTAGGTGGTCATGGCCTCCACGAAGCCCTCGCGCTTGCGCTTGGCGGGGACGAAGCGGTCCGGCCCGATGGCCAGGCCGATGTTGCGGTGGCCCTGGGAGGCGAGGTGGCGCACGGCGAGGTCCATGCTGCCGATCTCGTCCGTGGAGAACGACGGCGCGTCGACGGCCGGGTTGTGCCCGTTGATGAGCACGAACGGCAGACCGAGGTCGCGCAGCCGCTGGTAGCGGGCCGGGTCGGCGTGGGTGTCGGCGTGCAGGCCCGAGACGAAGATGATGCCGTCGACGCCGTGCTCGAGGAGCATGTCGACGTACTGGTCCTCGGTGGTGCCGCCGGGCGACTGGGTGCACAGCAGCGGGGTCAGGCCGGCCGTGGCGAGCAGGGACTCGATGGCCTGGGCGAAGGCGGGGAAGACCGGGTTGCTCAGCTCGGGGACGATCAGCCCGACCAGGCCCGCGGAGCGGGAGCGCAGCTTGTCGGGGCGTTCGTAGCCGAGCATGTCCAGGGCGGCCAGGACGGCGCGGCGGGTCTCGCCGGCGACGCCGGGCTTGGCGTTGAGGACCCGCGACACGGTTGCGGTGCTGACGCCGGCCTGCTCGGCCACGTCAGTCAGCCTGGTGCGCCCTTGCATGGCAGTTACCGACCTTCTTGTACGGGTGCGCGGCTGTGCGCACGTGCTCGGTGAAGAGTGTTGCCTGAAAGTTACTGCAAGTAGTTGCAATCGCGCCAGCGCCCGGTTTACTGTCGTCGCATCCGGACAGTCGGCGGTGACGCCGCACCACCGGCATGACCAAGACACCAGCCCTCTTACTTACAGGAGATGCAAGATGCGACGGAGCATCACCCTCGCGGCCGCGGTCGGCGTGACGATGGCCCTGGCCGCCTGCTCGGGCGGCAGCACCGACGGCGAGACCGCTGCCGGTTCCACCGACGAGACCGGTGCCGCCGAGGAGGAGACCTCCGCGGCCGGCGCCGGCGGCGCCCTCACGATCTGGGTCGACGAGACCCGCCAGGCCGCCGTCGAGGAGGCGGCGACCGCCTTCGAGGAGGAGACCGGCGCCACCGTCGAGACGGTGCTGAAGAACTTCGACGACATCCGGGCGGACTTCAACGCCCAGGTCCCCACCGGTGAGGGGCCGGACATCACTGTCGGCGCCCACGACTGGCTCGGCGAGCTGACGGCCAACGGCGTCGTCGCCCCGATCGAGCTGGGCGAGAAGGAGGCCGAGTTCGAGACCGTCGCGGTCGAGGCCTTCACCCAGGACGGCCAGGTCTACGGCCTGCCCTACGCGGTGGAGAACATCGCCCTGATCCGCAACACGGCGCTCGCTGCCGAGGCGCCGGCCACGTGGGACGACGCCGTCGCCGCCGGGCAGGCCGCCGGCACCCCCTACCCGATCCTCATCCAGATGGGTGAGGAGGGTGACCCCTACACGATGTACCCGCTGCAGACCTCCTTCGGCGCCCCGGTCTTCACCCAGAACGAGGACGGCTCCTACACCCCGGAGCTCGCGCTGGGCGGCGAGGCGGGCAACGCCTTCGCGCAGTGGCTGGCGGAGCAGGGCTCGACCGGGGTGCTCGACACCGCGGTGACCTACGACATCGCGCTGGCGGCGTTCGCCGCGGGCGAGTCGCCGTTCATCATCGGCGGCCCCTGGATGATCGAGTCCTTCGAGGGCCTCGACCTCGCCATCGACCCGATCCCGAGCGCCGGCGGCGAGCCGGCCCAGCCGTTCGCCGGGGTCGCGGGCTTCTACATCAACGCGCAGAGCGACAACGCCCTGCTCGCCAACGACTTCCTCGTCAACTTCATGGCGACCGAGGACGCCCAGATGGCGCTGTACGAGGCCGGCAACCGCCCGCCAGCCCTGACCGCGGCGGCCGAGGCCGCCTCGGCGGACCCGATCACCGACGGGTTCCGCACCGTGGGCGCCGACGCCGTCCCGATGCCCTCCATCCCCGAGATGGGCTCCGTGTGGGCCTTCTGGGGCGTCACCGAGGCCGGCATCGTCAACGGCTCGCTCGAGCCGGTCGCCGGCTGGGAGAAGATGGTCGCCGACATCCAGGGTGCGCTGGACGCAGCCTGACCCCAGGCCGGACCTGACCGGTCCGTGGGGCGCGCAGCCGGCAGGTCCGGCTGCGCGCCCCGCACAGGGACGACGGCGACGCCGCCGGCGGCCCGCCCCGTCCCACAGCCCGACCGCGCACCGTCCGGTCGGCCGCACGAGGAAGTGTCGGAGCGTCGAGACGCTGCCGACCGGAGGTCTTGATGAGCGTGAAGTCGCCGGTGGCCCCGTCCCGGAAGTCCGCGCGTCCGCCACGGACGTCGGAGTCCCACGCCACCAGGTTCGGCCCCGGCTTCTTCGTGAAGCTCGTCCTCATGGCGCTGGTGAACGCCCTGGGCGTCTACGTGGTCATGGCGGCGTGGGGCGAGGAGTCCTACGGCATCCTCGCCGTCATGGTGGTCCTGCTCCTGGCCGCCAACTACGTCTACTTCGGCCGGCGCACGCTGCCGATGAAGTACCTGCTCCCCGGGCTGGCGTTCCTGCTCGTCTACCAGGTCTTCGTGATCGGCTACACCGGCTACGTCGCGTTCACCAACTACGGCGACGGGCACAACTCCACCAAGGGCGACGCGATCGAGGCGCTGCTCATCCAGAACGAGCGCCGCGTGGAGGGCTCCTCGGCCTACCCCCTGGTCGTTCTCGACGACGGCGGTGAGCTCGCCTTCGGCATCATCAACGACGACGGGGACGTCCGGGTCGGCCGCGCCGAGGTCCCGCTGGAGACGGCCGGGGACGCCGTCGTCGCGGACGGCACCATCACCGAGGTGCCCGGGTACGAGATCCTGCCCCGCCAGGAGATCCTCGAGCGCCAGGGCGACGTGACCGAGCTGCGGGTGCCGGTCTCCGACGACCCCGAGGACGGCTCGATCCGCACCCAGGACGCACGCTCCGGGTACGTCTACATCTCCACGCTGCATTACGACGAGGCCGCCGACACGATGACGGACACCCTGACCGGGACCGTCTACACACCCAACGACGAGGGCCAGTTCGAGGCGGCCGACGGCACCGTCCTGCCGGTCGGCTGGAAGGTCGCCGTCGGTCTCGACAACTTCGCCACGGCCTTCGGCGACTCGCGCTACGCCACGCCGTTCGTCGAGGTGCTGCTGTGGACGTTCGCCTTCGCGGTCCTCTCGGTCGTCTCGACCTTCCTGCTCGGACTCTTCCTGGCGATGGTCTTCAACGACGAGCGGGTCAGGGGCCGGAAGATCTACCGCACGCTGCTGATCCTGCCGTACGCCTTCCCGTCGTTCCTCGCCGCGCTGCTGTGGTCCGGCCTGCTCAACCGCCGGTTCGGGTTCGTCAACCAGGTGCTGCTCGGTGGCACCGAGATCGAGTGGCTCACCGACCCGTGGCTCGCCAAGCTCTCCGTCCTGGGCGTGAACCTCTGGCTGGGGTTCCCCTACATGTTCCTCATCTGCACCGGTGCGCTGCAGTCGATCCCGAAGGACGTCCTCGAGGCGGCGACGATCGACGGCGCGGGCAAGATCCGGTCCTGGTGGTCGGTCACGCTGCCGCTCCTGATGGTCTCGACGGCGCCGCTGCTCATCTCCTCGTTCGCCTTCAACTTCAACAACTTCAACCTCGTCTACATGCTCACCGGCGGTGGACCGCCGATGACCGACGCGTCGGTGCCGATCGGCCACACCGACATCCTGATCTCGATGGTGTACTCGATCTCCGGGCTCGACGGCACGGCCGCCAAGAACTACGGGCTCGCGAGCGCGCTGTCGATCGTCATCTTCGTGATCGTCGCGACCATCTCGGTGCTGAGCTTCCGCAAGACCCGCGTGCTCGAGGAGATCAACTGACATGACCACCCAGACAGCACAGCCCGTCACGCAGAACCGGGTGAGCCGGAAGCGCTGGTTCACGGAAGTCGGCATCAAGCACGTGGTCGGGGTGGTCGCCGTGGTCTACGCGGCCTTCCCGATCGTCTACGTCATCTCCGCCGCACTGAACCCCAGCGGCACCCTGACCGGCTCCAACGACCTCTTCGGCACGATCAGCTCCGCGAACTACGCCGACCTCAACGGCACGCTGTTCTGGACGTGGGTGCTCAACACGCTGTTCATCGGTGTGGTCACCGCCGTCGGCACGGTCCTCATGGGTTCCGCGGCCGCCTACGCGTTCTCCCGGTTCCGGTTCACCGGGCGTCGGTTCGGCCTCATGGCCCTGCTGGTGATCCAGATGTTCCCGCAGCTGCTGGCGTTCGTGGCGATCTTCCTGCTGCTGCTCGGCCTCGGCAACGTCGTTCCCGTGCTGGGCCTGAACAGCCAGATCGGCCTGATCTGCGTCTACCTCGGTGGTGCGCTCGGCGTGAACACGTTCCTCATGTACGGGTTCTTCAACACGATCCCGAAGGAGCTCGACGAGGCCGCCAAGATCGACGGCGCCTCCCACGCCCAGATCTTCTTCACCATCATCCTGAGGCTCGTGGCCCCCATCCTCGCCGTCGTCGGCCTGCTCTCGTTCATCGCCTCGTTCAACGACTTCATCCTCGCCCGGGTGATCCTGCAGTCCGAGGAGAACTGGACCCTCGCCGTCGGCATGTACGGGTTCGTCTCGGACCGCCTGGACGCCAATTGGGGGCTGTTCGCCAGCGGTGCCGTGATCTCCGCGATCCCGGTGCTGCTGCTGTTCCTGTTCCTCCAGCGCTACATCGTCGGCGGGCTCACGGCCGGCTCGGTCAAGGGCTGACGCCCGGCGCTCACTCCAGAGCGATCCACACGGTGGTGTCGGGCGGGACGATGACGGTCTCGTCGAGCGGCATCGGGAGGTCCTCGCTGGCGTGCAGCAGGTCCCGGTCGGCCGGGACGTACAGGTCGTCGCCACCGAGGTTGACGAGGACGAGCACCTTCGAGCTGATGAAGGCGAGGGTGTCGGTGCCGGGCGGGTCGTCCACCCAGGCGAGGTGCCCGGTGCCGAGGCCGAGCTCGCGCCGCAGCCGCAGCGCGTGGCGGTACCGCTCGAAGAGGGAGCCGGCGCGCCCACGCTGCTGCGCAGCCTCGCGCGAGACGTGCTCGACGGTCGTGGCGGGATCGACGCCGCCGGGCACCATGTCCACCGCCTCGCCCTGCCGGAGGTACACGACCCCGGGCAGCGCGATCATGAGCAGGGTCGCCGCGTGCAGTCGGCGCCGCAGCGCGGCCGGGGTCGGGGCGTCCCACGCCTGCGGGCCGGCGTCAGTGGCCTCGGTGTGGCCCGTGACGCGCGAGAGGGTCCACCCGGCGGGAGCGCCGACGGCGTCCCGCTGGAGATAGGCGTCGGAGATCGTCGCCCGCAGCTCGTCCGCCCGCCACGCGACGCGGGCGAGACGGTCGTCGCGGCTGATGTGCAGCCAGTCCTCGTGGAGGTGCGCGGCGACGTCCTCGGGGTCGACCGAGCTTACGGCACCCGTGATGATCCGCTCCTCGCGCTCGGCCACCAGGGCGTGCAGCGCACCGATGTCGACGCCGGCATGCTCGTGCGGGCCGGGCCCCTCGGGCACGCCCGCCCCCTGCAGGTCGACCCCGTCGGCGCCGCGGTCGAGCCAGGCTGTCACCCGGTCCAAGTGCCAGGCGGCGCGGTCGACCACGTCGTCCGGGGCGTCGTCCCCAGTCACGCCGGCGATCAGCCGCAGGTTGCGCTGACCGACACGTCGGACGAGCTCGTCGACCGCCGCGCCGCCCGACTCGGTGCGGGGATCGACGTCAGGCACCCGGACCTGGACGGCGTTCGCGCCGAGCCGCGCCACGTGGGAGACCTCCTTGGCAAGGGCGAGCAGCCCGGCCTCGTCCACCGGCCCGGGGACCCGGTAGACGACGGCGTCGCGCCACCACGGCACGGCCCCCCGGCTGCGCCGGTGCACCAGCGTGGTGGTGGTGACCTCCCCGAGCCGGGTCGCGGGACGCGCCGCCTCGGCGGTCTCCTCGGCGGACTCGGCCCTCGTCGTCTCGGTCATCTCGTCATTGTGACCCAAGACCTACCCGGGCACACGAGATCACGTAGGCTCGCGGCGTGCCCACGGACCCAGACCTCTTCGACCGCGAGGTGCGGACGTACGAGGCGGCACGCGCGGCAGGCGAGCACGACCCGTACACCGACCGCGACCGCGAGCGGTGGTGGCCGGAGGCGGCCAAGAGCCCTCGGCGGACCGCGTTCGAGCGGGACCGCGCCCGAGTGCTGCACTCCTCGGCGCTGCGCCGTCTGGGGGCGAAGACGCAGGTGCTCGGGCCCTCGAGCGACGACTTCGTGCGGACCCGCCTCACGCACTCGCTCGAGGTGGCGCAGGTGGGGCGCGAGCTCGGCAAGGCGCTGGGCTGCGACCCGGACGTGGTCGACACCGCCTGCCTGTCACACGATCTCGGCCACCCCCCGTTCGGCCACAACGGCGAGCGCGCCCTGCACGAGGTCGCCGCGGACATCGGCGGCTTCGAGGGCAACGCCCAGACGCTGCGCCTGCTCTCCCGGCTGGAGCCCAAGACCTTCACCGACGACGGCACCGGCGTCGGCCTGAACCTGACCCGGGCGAGCCTGGACGCGGCGACGAAGTACCCGTGGCTGCCGGGGGAGGGCCCGCACCGGCCCGACGGGTCCACGACCGCCAAGTTCGGCGTCTATCCCGACGACCTCGGCGTGTTCACCTGGCTGCGGCAGGACGCCCCCGAGCGGCGGCGCTGCCTCGAGGCGCAGGTGATGGACCTCGCGGACGACGTCTCCTACTCGGTGCACGACGTCGAGG
Source organism: Georgenia subflava (assembly GCF_009193155.1). Classification (GTDB taxonomy): domain Bacteria; phylum Actinomycetota; class Actinomycetes; order Actinomycetales; family Actinomycetaceae; genus Georgenia; species Georgenia subflava. The sequence goes on along the minus strand of NZ_VUKD01000003.1, from coordinate 597,380 downwards.
ACGCCATCGTGGGCGGACGGGTCGACCTCGAGGGGCTGCGCACGCCCGGCGAGCAGCAGCGCGTGGTCGACCAGGTGCGCCGCTGGTACGACCCCGCGGTTGACGACGACGAGCTGGGGGCCGCCCTCGAGGGGATCGTGGCGAGCCCGGTCTGGCGGCGCTCGCACGACGGCTCCCGCCGCGACCTCGCCGGGCTGAAGGACATGACGAGCCAGCTCATCGGCCGCTTCTGCGGGGCCGCCGAGGACGCCACCCGGGACGCCTACGGACCGGGCCGGCTCACCCGGTACGCCGCCGACCTCGTGGTGCCCAACCGCACGGTCGCCGAGATCTTCGTCCTCAAGGGGGTCGCGGCGCTGTACGTCATGGCGCCGCGCGAGCAGGAGCCGCTCTACCTCTCCCAGCGCACGATCCTGTTCGACCTGGCCGACGCGCTGGTCGCCTCCCCGCGCCACCTCGAGGGTCCGTTCGCGGCGGACTGGGACGAGGCGGGGGACGACGCCGGTCGGCTCCGCGCGGTCGTCGACCAGATCGCCTCGCTCACGGACACCTCGGCCCAGCAGTGGCACGCACGGCTGTGCGGGATGCTCTCCGAGGTGTACTGATCAACAGGCCCGTCGCCTCCCGCCGCCCTCCCCGGCGGCGCGCAGTTGCGGCCGCCGGGCGACCTACACTGGCGCCATGGCAGGCCTGATCCGACGCGAGGACATCGCGACCGTCCGCGAACGCGCCCGGATCGAGGAGGTCGTGGGCACCTACGTCACCCTCAAGGCCGCCGGCGTCGGATCGATGAAGGGCCTGTGCCCCTTCCACGACGAGCGCACCCCCTCCTTCCACGTCCGCCCGCAGCTCGGCCTGTGGCACTGCTTCGGCTGCGACGAGGGCGGCGACGTCATCTCCTTCGTGCAGAAGATCGACCACCTGCCGTTCACCGAGGCCGTCGAGCACCTCGCGGCGAAGGCCGGGGTGCAGCTGCGGTACGAGGACGGCGGCAACGGGCGCCCGCGCGAGGAGCCGGGCCGCCGGCAGCGGCTGATCGAGGCGCACCGGGTCGCCGAGGAGTTCTACGCGGCGCAGCTCGACTCCCCGGGCGCCGCCACCGGCCGGCAGTTCCTCGCCGAGCGCGGCTTCGACCGTGCCGCGGCAGCGACGTTCGGCGTCGGGTACGCCCCGCAGGGCTGGGACCACCTCGTCCGGCACCTGCGCGGACGGGGCTTCACGGAGGCGGAGCTGACGCTGTCCGGGCTCGTCTCGCAGGGCAACCGCGGCATCTACGACCGGTTCCGCGGCCGGCTCCTGTGGCCGATCCGCGACATCACCGGCGAGACCGTCGGCTTCGGAGCGCGCAAGCTCTTCGACGACGACCCAGGGCCGAAGTACCTCAACACCCCCGAGACCCCCATCTACAAGAAGTCGCAGGTCCTGTACGGGCTCGACCTGGCCAAGCGGACGATCGCCAAGGAGCGACGCGTCGTCGTCGTCGAGGGCTACACGGACGTCATGGCGGCACACCTGGCCGGGGTGGGCACCGCGGTGGCCACCTGCGGCACGGCGTTCGGCACCGACCACGTCCGCATCGTGCGCCGCCTCCTGGGCGACTCCGCCGACGCGGCGGCCGGCGTCATGTTCTCCTCGGGCGCGACCCGCGGCGGCGAGGTCATCTTCACCTTCGACGGGGACGCCGCCGGGCAGAAGGCCGCCCTGCGCGCCTTCGAGGAGGACCAGCGCTTCGCGTCGCAGACCTTCGTGGCGGTCGGTCCGGACGGGCTGGACCCCTGCGACCTGCGGCTGCAGCGCGGGGACGCCGCCGTGCGCGAGCTCGTGTCCTCCCGTCAGCCCCTGTTCGCGTTCGCGATCCGGTCCGTCCTCGCGCAGCTCGACCTCGCGACGGCGGAGGGCAGGGTCGCGGCGCTGCGCTCGGGGGCACCGGTGGTCGCCGGGATCCGGGACCGGGCGCTGCGCGCCGAGTACGCGCGTGAGCTCGCCGGCTGGCTGGGCATGGACGAGCCCACGGTCCGGCGCGCGGTGCAGGCCGCCGAGCGCTCGGTCGGGCGCAGCGGCGGCCCGGACGCGCCGGACCGTGGCGAGCGGGCCCAGGGCAACGGCTACCCCGCCCGGCGCCCCGAGGGACGCGGCGCCGGCCCCTCGTACGGCCGCGACAGCGATAGCGGGCGACCCGGCGCCTACCGGGAGGACCCGGTGGCCAAGCTCGAGCGACAGGTGCTCGAGGTCGTCCTCCAGCTGCCGCAGCACGCCCTTGGTGCCGGTTTCGACACGCTCGCCCCGGACACCTTCACCGTGCCGGCCTACCGTGGTGTGCACGACGCCATCCGCGCGGCGGGCGGCACGACGGCGTACGGGCAGCAGGTCGAGCGGCTCGCCGCCCAGGCGGCGAGTGCGGACGCCGCCCGGCACGCCGCGGCCTGGTGGGCCGAGCAGGTGCGCGAGAACGCGGTCGGGCCGGTGGCCGGGGTGATCACCGAGCTGGCCGTCGCGCCGCTGCCCGAGGACCGCGCCGAGGCGCTGGCGGGCTACGCGCAGGGCGTCCTCGTCGCCCTCATCCGGATGGGCCTGACCCGCGAGATCGCGGACGTCAAGGGCCGGCTCCAGCGTGCGGACCCCAACGACCCGGGCTACGCGCAGATCTTCACCGACCTGATGACCCTCGAGAACCGCCGTCGAGCCCTGAGCCGCGACTGAGCCGGTTCCGGGCACCGCTGTCCACGACGTGCCCCGCAGGTCGCGCGCAGGCCAGATTTCTGTAGCGTCGCCGGTGGTGGCCGACACAGGGGGAGGCCGGCCGAGGGGAGGGAAGAGTCGTGGTCGAGCGTTTCCGCGTCCCGCCCTCCGACGCCGGTGACGCCGCCTCGCGCCCCGGCGGGAGCCTCGCCGAGGGAGGCCCCGGCACCGAGCACGACCCGCCGCGGCCCGAGACACCGACGGAGCCGGGCGCCGCAGCCTCCAGCCTCGAGGAGGTGCCGGACGCGCTCGAGGAGGAGGACGAGGAGCTCTTCGAGCGCCGCGACGACCCGCCGCGTGCGGCCTTCTCGCTCTATGGCGACTACTCGCCGGCGACGACGTACCGCGGCGAGTCCGCCGACCTCGCGGGCGGTGGCGCCGCGGCATCTGACGTCGGCACCCCGCAGCGGTCCCGGCGACGGTGGGTGCCGTGGGCGGTCGGCGGCGCCGTCGGGGCAGCGGTCGCCGGTGGGGCGGTGGTCGTCGCCCTGACCGGCGGGGACGACCCGGCGGCCCAGGCCATCAGCAACCCGAGCGCACCGTCGCGCACCGCGGCGCCCGTGCCCACTCCCGACCCGCCGGTCCCGACGGCCCCGGGCGGCGACGGTACTGGCGCGCCGGACGTCGACGCCACGGTGCCGCCGGCCTCCGAGCTCGTCCCGGTGGGGGAGAGCGCCACCGTCGGCAGCTGGGAGATCACGCTCGAGGCCACCGACCTGGACGCCCAGGCGACGATCGACGCCGGCGACAACCCGCTCTACGACGGCCTCGCGGACGGCGAGGTGCTCGTCCTGACGACCGCCACGGTCACCAACACCGCGAACGAGCCGCTCGATCCCGGGCTGGACCTCCTGACCGGCTTCCTGGGCGCCGACGGCGTGGAGTACAACGTCCTGAACGGCGGGGTCTGCCTCGCGGACGAGAGTCTCCTGGACGTCGGCGAGATCGGCCCGGGCGAGAGCGTGTCCGGGAGCGTGTGCCAGGCCGTCCCCGGCGACGCCGTCGCCGACGGGTCCTGGATCGTCCGGCCGGCGGAGAACTACACCAGCCGGGTCGCGTTCGCCGTGGAGTAACGTCCAGGCGTCCAGGCGTCCAGGCGTCCAGGCGTCCACGCGCTCCGGACGACCCACGACGGCGGCTCCGGACACCCACGACGGCGCAGGAATGACGCCAGAGGCGTCGCGGGGAATGACAGAGGCCCGGAACCGCTGTGGTTCCGGGCCTATCGGCTCCCGCGACTGGATTCGAACCAGTAACCGTCCGATTAACAGTCGGATGCTCTGCCGTTGAGCTACGCGGGATCGCGAGATGAGACTCTAGCAAATTTCTCGAGGCGCCCGGCCCCCGGAGGGCGAGCCGCTCATGTGGCAAGTCCCACAGCGGCACGGGCCCGACGCTCGAGGTCGTCGATGAGCTCGCGCTCGGCGGCATCGCCACGCAGCGCACCCTGCGCGGTCAGCTGGGAGAAGAGCTGCCCGGCCTCGTCCCGGCGGATGTTGACCCGGACGAACGCCCCGCCCGGGGTGTCCATGCTCTCGGTGTGGACGACGGAGGACTGGACACGCTCGCGCAGCACCGCGGTGAAGTCGGCGACCTCGTCGTCGGCAGTGGTGAGCACCAGCGGCGAGACGCGCCCGTCCACCCAGGTCACGGTGAACTCGCGGGCGTCACCGTCCCACGAGCCGTGCTCCACCTCGTGCCAGGGATGCCGGTCCTGCACGCCACCGGCCCCGACGACCACGAGTGCGCCGGCGGCGACGACGGCCCAGCTGCCGTCGGTCAGCTCGGCGGCGGCGAGCGGCTGGTCACGCCGGTCGAGACGAGCCGTGACGCCCTTGGGCATCCTGGGATGACGACGACCGAGGATCATGGCTGACACGGTAGCCCGCCGGGCGACGGTACGCTGGACGCCGTCGTGGTGCGGTCGCGCCACGTGCGCCCCTGTAGCTCAGCCGGTCAGAGCAGCGGACTCATAATCCGTCGGTCGCGGGTTCAAGCCCCGCCGGGGGCACCGTCGTGCTCAGCGGCCGGTGGTGGAGAAGTGCTGGTAGTCCTTCGGGCTGCTCCACGCCCCGCCCCAGCTCCAGCCGCGTGCGGCGAAGGCACGCACCACCTCGTCGCCCGCGTGGATCATGCCGGCCGCGTCGCGGCTCCGGTCGGCATACGGCGCGCCGGCGGGCGGCAGCACGGTCGAGCCGACGACGTACGGGTTGACCAGCGGGTTGACGTCGATCGCGCGCCCGTAGGAGTGCTCGGAGAACGACGATCCGCCGGTGACGGCCCGGCAGTTGAAGGCGCTGGTGTTGTTCGCGGCCATGCTGGCGTCGTCGTCGGCGCCGTACTCGGCGACGGGCACCATGCGGTGGATCGGGAACCTGGCGTCGTAGAGGTCCTCCAGCACGTCCGCCACGTCGCCTGCCAGGGCGGCCGCCACCACGACGCGTCCGGTGCGCACGTTCCCGCCGTCGTCCCAGTGGCTCGCGACCACCGTGCGCAGGCCGGCGGGCGCCACCGGGCAGCCCGGGCGCCACGACGCCCCGATGTCGGCGGCCGTGACCGGCACGATCGAGACCTGGAAACCGGGGTGCCTGCGGATGCCGAGGGTGTCCTCGCCGTCACCGTTCCAGTCACCGACGTAGACCTCGTCACCGGCGCGGCCGTAGACCAGGACGAGGTCGGCCTGGCCGGCGGCGATGGTGTTCTTCACGTAGTACGTCGCACCACGACGCACCGTGAAGGTGTCGTCGCCGTCGCCGTCCCAGTCACCGGCGAGGGTGATGTCCCCGGCTCGGCCGTAGACCACGACCTGGTCGGCCTGGCCGGCGGCGATGGTGTTCTTGACGAAGTACTGCGCACCGCGGCGCACCGCGAAGGTGTCCAGGGTGTCGCCGTCCCAGTCGCCCACGACCACCTGGTCGCCCGAGCGGCCGTAGACCACCACCTGGTCGGCGGGACCGCCGGCCAGGTCGTTCTTCACGTGGTACTCCGCGCCGCGTCTGACCGCCAGGGTGTCCACGCCGTCGCCGTCCCAGTCGCCCACCAGGACCGTGTCACCGGGCCGGCCGTAGACGAAGACGTGCTCCGCCTCACCACCACGCGGGGCGTTGTTGACGTAGAAGACGTTGCCGCGACGGACCGTGATGGAGTCGGTGCCGTCACCGTCCCAGTCACCGATGAGGACCTCGTCAGCGAACCGGCCGTACATGAACACATGGTTCGCCGTGGTGTCCCACGCATCGTTGAGGAAGAACCCGAACTGCTGCCCGGACGGGTCCTCGGGCGCGGCCGCGGCGGGCGTGGCAGCACCGGCGAGAAGCAGCGCGGCAGCTCCGAGAGCGACCGCGGCTCTCGCCAGGGTGGCGCACGCGCGCAGGGACCGCAGCATCGTCGTCTCCAGCCGGCCAGGGCACGGTGGGCCCCGACCGATCACACGGTAGTTCAGCCGTCACCGGCGCGCCTGGCGGGGCAGCCGGGCCGTGCCCACGGCGGCCCGGCGGTTAGGACCACCCCGCCGAGCGTGGAAACATACGCCCATGGCCATGCGTGAGATCCGAGTCGTCGGCGATCCCGTCCTGCGCACCCCGTGCGAGGAGATCACCGACATCGATGCCCGAGTCCGCTCCCTGGTGGAGGACCTGCTCGAGACCGTGGACGCCGACGGCCGCGCCGGCCTGGCCGCCAACCAGATCGGCGTCGGGCTCCGGGCGTTCTCCTGGAACATCGACGACGAGGTCGGCTACATCCTCAACCCGCGCATCGTCGAGGTCTCCGAGGACGAGTACCAGGACGGCGACGAGGGCTGCCTCTCCGTGCCGGGCCTCTGGTTCCCGACCAAGCGCGCCTGGTACGCGCGGGCCGAGGGGATCGACCTCGACGGCAAGCAGGTCATCGTCGAGGGCGAGGAGCTCATGGCTCGCTGCATCCAGCACGAGGTCGACCACCTCGACGGCATGCTGTACCTGGACCGCCTCGACAAGGCCGTCCGCCGCAAGGCGATGAAGGCGATCCGCGAGCAGCTCTGAGCCGCTCGCGCCACGCCCGCCGCCGCTGGTGGTGGCGCCGCCGCCCGGTATCGGGCATGATGTGACCGAGTTCGCCGCGCGAACATGTCACGCCTGGTCAGGCCCGAGGTCGTTGGGGAAGACGCACCTCGAACAAGACCAGGAGGAGTCGACATGAATGGTGCCTACACCCGCGGCGTCATCTTCGTGCACTCTGCACCCCGTGCGCTGTGCCCTCACATCGAATGGGCAGCCGGCACGGTGCTCGACGCACGGGCCACCATGGAGTGGACGGCGCAGCCGGCCGCCTCCGGCCTGTTCCGTGCCGAGTTCTCCTGGATCGGCCCGGTCGGCACGGGGGCGCGTCTGGCATCGGCGCTGCGCGGATGGACCCACCTGCGTTACGAGATCACCGAGGAAGCGAGCCCGGGCTGCGACGGCGGACGCTGGTCGCACACGCCCGAGCTCGGGATCTTCCACGCGCAGACGGACGCCCACGGCAACGTGGTGGTCCCGGAGGACCGCATCCGTGCAGCGCTCGAGCACGCCGCCGACCCGGCCCGGATGCGCACGGAGCTCGACCTGGCGCTGGGGCAGGCCTGGGACGACGAGCTCGAACCGTTCCGCTACGCCGGGGCGGGCGCGCCGGTGCGCTGGCTCCACCGGGTCGGCTGATCCCACGGCCGGCCGACGGCGGCGCCTCCACCGGGGAAGGGGAGGCGCCGCCGTCGGGGGTCACGGGCAGTCGGTCCGGTCGTCCACGACCGCCGGCGTCACGTCGGCGGCCTCGGCCCGACCGAGGTTCCACTCCAGGAGGTCCCGCGGGGGCGCCTCGGGGCCGTCGGGGAGGGCGCAGCGGCGCAGGTCGGCCGGCAGACCCTTGACGATCGTCGGTGCGGCGTCGGGCCCGAGAGTCGCCAGGTACCAGGTGTCGATCTTCCCGGTCTCGTCGTAGCGCTCGATGTTCCGCTCCGCGACCCACGCCTCCGGGTTCGCGAGCCCGATCACCAGGAGGAACACCGCGCCGGAGGCGAGGGCGGCACGGGGCAGCCACGCGCCCGACCAGCGGATCCCGGCGACCATCACCAGCACGACGACGACACCGAGCCACAGCTCGAAGGCATCCACCAGCACCCGGAGCACCGTGTAGCCGAACGCCTGCTGGTACACCGCCATGCGGAACAGGGCGGAGGCGACGACGACGAGGGTGAGCACGCACAGCAGACCGAGCACCACCCGCAGGACGAGCCGGTCGCGCGACGTCGCCGCCGACGCCTTGCGGACCGTGAGCGCGACGGTTGCCAGCGTCAGCGTGGTCGCGAGGGTCAGCTGGCCGAAACCCTGGTGCACGTAGTCGGCGTAGCTCATCCCCGTCATCCGACGCACGTAGTCGTGGCCGCCCCACATCGCCGACGCCTGCGCGACGACGAATCCGGCGAAGACCGCGACGACGACGCCCACCGGGACCAGCCACTCCCACCTGCGGGTGACCGGTCGGGCCTCCGGCAGACCCACCTGCTCCACCCGCGGCGGGTTGAGGGCCAGGTAGCACCCGGCCAGGACGACCCCGCCGACGGCGACGAGCACGAACGAGCGGAAGATCATCGAGTCCCAGGCGAGGTCGGGCACGACCGCCGCGGCCCAGGAGCCGAAGACGGCGTCGCCGGAGGCGAAGAGCCCGCCGAAGACGACGAGCGCGACCAGGGAGATGGCCGCGGTCCGCAGTACGGGCCAGAGCAGGCGGTGCCCGCTCGTCGCGGTGATCGTCCGGCCCAGCAGGGGCAGCCCGCGCAGGGCCGACAACGCCCAGGCAGCGACTCCCGCCGCCATCGGCAGGACCCGTCGGGCGTCCGTCAGCGCGGTCGTCACGAGCACGGCGACGACCAGCATGGAGAGGACCGCCAGCCACTCCGCGGCCCGGAGCACGACCATCGAACCGAGCCCGAGGCACAAGAGGACCGAGAACGACGTCCACGGGCCGCTCCTGCGCACCGAGGTGGCCAGCACGACGCCGCCGGCCAGCAGCAGCACCAGCAGCGTTCCCACGCCCCACTGCCGCTCGGGCAGCACGAGGGCGGCGACGGCGCCCACGGCCAGGGACGCGAGGAGCGCGACCGGTGCGGTGCGCGGCCCGCGCTCCGGCCACAGGCCACCGAAGACGGCCTCGGCGAACGAGGGCCGCTGCACGGACAGGGCCGCTGAGCCCCCGGAGGGAACCGACGGCGGGACGGACGTGGTCGTGGACATGGCGTGCTCCTCGGGACGATGGACGGAACCGGGGGGTCGGTGCGAGGGAGCCGGGCGCTGGGTGGCCGACTCCGCGACGGTGGCCGGTGCGGCCGCTGCCGGCCCAGGGGTGGGAGAGGGTGCGGCTGGGGCGACGTGCACGGGGGACGGGGCGGGCTCGGCGCCGCTCCCGCTCGGCGGTGCGGGTCGGCGCGGGAGGACCGCACGGATGCGCGCACCCGACGCCCCCGGCGCCGGCGGCAGCGACGCGATGGAGCCGCCGTGCAGCTCGCAGACCCAGCTGGCGATCGCCAGGCCGAGGCCGGTCCCTCCGCCGCCGCCGTCGCTGTCCGACCAGTAGCTGGTGAAGACGCTCTCGGCGCGGTCGGCGGGGATGCCCGGCCCCTCGTCGGTGACCTCGAGGAGCCACCGGTCCGGGCCGTCGGCCGCCGCGCGGACGACGACCTCGCCACCGGTCGGGGAGTGGCGCGTCGCGTTGTCGAGCAGGTTCGCCACCACCTGGCTGAGCCGGGCGGCGTCGCCCTCGACCTCCAGGTCCGGCGGGCTCACCCGGCTGGCGTAGCGCACGTCCCGCCCGCCCACGCCGGCCTCGGCCACCGCCTGCTGCACGAGGTCCGCGACGCGGACCGGGCCGAGCTGCAGCGACGCGGCGCCGCCGTCGACCCGGCTGAGGTCCAGCAGGTCGCCCACCAGGTCGCTCAGCCGTTCGGACTGGGCCAGCGCGCTCTGCAGGGTGGCGTCGTCGGGAGTGACGACGCCGTCGACCAGGTTCTCCAGGAGCGCCCGCTGGGCGGCGAGCGGTGTGCGGAGCTCGTGCGAGACGGTGGCGAGGAGCTGGCGGCGCTGGCGGTCCGCCGCGGCGAGGTCTGCCGCCATCGTGTTGAACGCCCGGGCGAGGCGTCCGACCTCGTCGGCCGACGTGGCGGTGACCCGCTCGGAGTAGTCGCCGGTGGCCATACGGGCGGCCGCCCGCGTCATCTCCCGCAGCGGCGACGTCATGCCGCGGGCCAGCCACTGTGTGACGCCGAGCGCGGCCGCCACCGTGACCGGGACGGTCAGCCACCACGGCACCCCCGCACGGTTGCCGATCTCGGAGACGAGGACCGCGGCCACGATGCTGAGGCCGACGAGGATCCCGAACTTGAGCTTGACGGACCCGATCCCGTCCAGCGGGCGGTCCGGGCCGACGGCAGGGCCGGTCACCGTCCGGTCTCCATGGCGTAGCCGACGCCGTGGACGGTGCGCACCCGGTCGGGGCCGATCTTGGCGCGCAGCGCCTTGACGTGGCTGTCGAGGGTGCGGGTGCCGCGGGCGTCCGCCCAGCCCCACACCTCCCGCATGAGGTCCTCGCGGGAGCGGACGGTGCCCGGCGCGGCGGCCAGGGTGAGGAGGAGGTCGAACTCCAGCGGCGTCAGGTGGACCTCTGCGCTGCCAACGCTCACGCGCCGACCCGCCCGGTCGATGGTGAGGTCGCCGAGCTCCATCCTGGGCTCTCGCGACGCCGCGAGCTCTTGGGCGCGGTCGACCCGGCGCAGCAGGGCGCGGATACGGGCGACGACCTCACGCATCCGGAACGGCTTGGTCACGTAGTCGTCGGCGCCGACTGCGAGCCCGACCAGCATGTCCGTCTCCTCGACGCGGGCGGTGAGCATCAGCACCGGGACGGGCCGCGTGGCCTGGACGCGTCGGCACACCTCGATCCCGTCGAACCCGGGCAGCATGACGTCCAGGACCACGAGGTCTGGCTGGTGCTCGGCGTGCGCGGCCACGGCGCCGGGACCGTCGTAGGCCTGGACGACGGCGAAGCCCTCGGCCACCAACCGGTCTGACAGCGCCTGGTTGATCGTCACGTCGTCCTCGACGACGAGCAACGTCCGGGCCTTGGTGGTCGGGTTCTGCGTCATGCCCCGAGCCTAGGAGCGGCGGTGTGTCGCTCCCGCCGGGCGGCTGTGGAGATTGTGTGAAGATCCGTCCGGCGTCAGTGCCCCGCCTTCCAGGCCACGGCACGCAGCGCGGTCAGGCCCACGTGCCCATGCCGAAGTGAGCGAGAGGCACCTCATCCCACAGGGCTGATCCGCGCCGAGGCGTCTCGCGGCTAGCCTCGGCCCACCACCGCCGGGCGAGCCCGGCTCCAACGAGGGGGTTGGACATGTCTGAGACCGCGCTGGGACGGACGCGACCGGTCGCACTGCTGCTGACGGCGATGGCGCTTCTCGCCGCGCTCGTCGTGGGTGCCTCACCCGCGGACGCGCACGGCAAGGGCCGGGGCGGGCACCACGATGCGGTGCCGCGGCCGGAGGAGACGGCCACCGCCGTCGGGTACGGCGGCGCAGTGACGGCGCTGGACTCCTACGCCACGGCCGCCGGGATGGAGGTGCTCCGGAGAGGGGGTAACGCCGTCGACGCCGCGATCGCTGCCTCCGCGATGCTCGGCGTGACCCGACCGTACGACGGCAGCATCGGCGGCGGCGGGTTCTTCGTCATCTACGACGCGAGGCGCGACGAGGTCACCACTATCGACGCCCGCGAGACCGCGCCGGCCGCGACCGAGCCGGACGTCTTCCTCGAGGACGGCGTCGAGACCCCCTTCCCCGAGCGGCGCGTCTCCGGCCTCTCCCAGGGCGTGCCCGGGCTCGTCGCGGGCTGGGAGCTCGCGGCCGAGCGCTACGGCCGGATGCCCCTGCACAAGCTGCTGCGTCCGGCGGTCGAGGTCGCCGAGCGCGGCTTCGTCGCGGACGAGACGTACGAGATCCGCACGACGGCGAACGCCGAGATCTTCAACCGTTTCACCTCCTCGCGCGACCTCTTTCTCGTCGAGGGCGAGGACGCCGCGGGTGCGCCGGCGTTCGTCTCGCCGGAGCCTGGCGACGTGGTGCGCAACCCCGACCTCGCGGACACCTACCGGCTCATCGCCCGCCACGGCACCGAAGCGTTCTACGGCGGCGAGATCGCCGAGGCGATCGTGGACACGGTCCAGAGCCCGCCGCTCGTCCCGGGCGACACGGGACCTGCGGTCCGACCGGGGCTGATGGAGCTCGGCGACCTCGACGCCTACGAGGCGAAGTGGCGCGACCCGACCCGGGTGGAGTACCGCGACTTCACCGTGTTCGGCATGGGGCCGCCGTCGTCCGGCGGCACCACCGTCGGGCAGGCGCTCAACATCCTCGAGAACTTCGATCTCGGTGCGATGCCCGAGGCCGACGCGCTGCACCTCATGCTCGAGGCCGAGGCCCTGGCGTTCGCCGACCGGGGCAGGTACCTCGGCGACCCCGACTTCGTACCCGTGCCGGTCGAGGGGCTGCTCGACCAGGGGTACGCCGACGAGCGCGCCGCACTCATCCTCCAGCCGTTCCAGGCGGCGCCCCGGCCCGTGCCCTTCGGCGTCCCGCCGGGTGCACCCGCAGCCGACGTCATCCCGGCGGGTGCGCCCGCCGCCGGGGGCGTCGTCGGTGCGTCCGAGAATGACGCAGTCCCGGCCGTGGTGCCCGCGTCGACCAGCAACACCACGCACCTGACGACGACGGACCGGTGGGGCAACGTCGTCGCCCTCACCTTCTCCATCGAGCAGATCGGCGGGAGCGGCATCGCCGTGGACGGCTACGGCTTCCTGCTCAACAACGAGCTCACCGACTTCTCGACGGCGGTGGGCGAGGCGAACTCGCCCGACGGCGGCAAGCGGCCGCGCTCGAGCATCGCCCCGACCATGATCTTCCAGGACGGCGACCCGTTCCTGGCGTACGGCACCCCGGGCGGAGCCACGATCATCACCACCGTGCTGCAGGTCGGCCTCAACGTGATGGACCTCGGGATGGACCTGCCCGACGCCATCGCCGCGCCGCGCCTGCTCAACGCCAACAGCCCCACCACACCGGCGGAACCGGAGGTGCCGGCCGCGACCCGCGAGGTCCTGGCTGCCTACGGTCACATGCTTGTGCCTCCGACGCCGTCGCCCATCGGTGACGCGATCGGCAATGCCAACGGCATCCAGTTCGGCCGGCACGGGCTCCTGGCGGCCGCGGAGCCGGTCCGGTTCGGTGGTGGCAGCGCGACGGTCCTGAAGCACTGGCGGTCCTGAGCGGTCGCGGCCACGGGCGCTCCGGTGCGACCGCCGTGACGCGTCATGCTGCGTGGTTGCGGAAGAGGTCCTGCCGGCGTGCGAGCCCGAGCTTGCGGAGCACGGCCCGGACGTGGGTCTTGACCGTGGGCAGCCCGAGGTGGAGGGCGGCGGCGATGTCGGCGTTCGGGCAGTGCTGCAGCAGCAGCCCGAGCACCTCCCGCTCACGGGGCGTGAGGTGCTCGGGGGCGAGCTGCTCGGCAGGGTCGTGATGTCCGTCGCCGGGCGGCGGGCCGATCTCGTGGTGCGCTGGCGCCCACACGCGCCGGCCCTCGATGGTGGCCCGGACGGTGGCCAGCAGGGTCGCCGGCGGGCTCGTCCGGTGCACCAGGCTGTCCGCACCGGCCAGGTACATGGCGGTGACCTCCGCCGGTGCGGTGCGGGCGGTCAGCACGAGGACGGCGGGTGCCGCCTCGTCCTTGATCGTCCGGCACAGGGCGGGCCCAACGGGCCGGCCCCCGAGCACGACGTCGAGCACGACGAGGCGCGGACGGCGGACCGCGACGTCGTGCACCGCCTGCGCGACGGTCGTCGACTCAGCGACCACGGCGAGGTCCGGGTGGCCGGACAGGACCGCGCGCACACCCAGGCGGACGACCGGATGGTCGTCCACCAGCACGATGTCGGGCATCGCGAGCCTCCGCCCCAGGCACCTCGTGCGCCTCAGGCTGCCGGTGCTCGACGCGCACCGCAAGACGGCGGCGCCGGTGGGCATGCGCGGCCGCCGCGGTGACGGCGCGTGTTCTCGGCGCGAAAGGTCCAGTCGTGCACCTCGACTCGTGGCGGCCAGGCGATCGTGCCCGACGACTCCATCCGGTGCTGTCCGGTGGAGCGCGAGAACCTCCCAGGCGTCTTAGGCTCGGGGGCATGCCGCTCGACCACCTCGGCATCAACGTCCCCGACGTGGCGCCCGCCCGCCGCTACTACGACGCGCTGATGCCGCTGGTCGGCTTCGAGCCGTTCGTCGCCGGAGAGGACTGGTTCTCCTACGCCCCGGCCCGCGGAGACGGGACCCAGCTGTTCTTCTACACCGCCCAGGAGGTGGGGTCCTACTCCCGGCGCCTGCCGGGCCTGCAGCACCTGTGCTTCCGGGTCGGCTCCCGCCAGGAGGTCGAGGCCGCGCACGCGTGGGCGCACGAACGAGGCGACGAGATCCTGCACGCGCCGCGGACCTTCCCGGAGTACCACCCGGACCACTACGCCACGTACTGGCTCGACCCCCACGGCTTCAAGCTCGAGGTCGTCTCCTTCGAGCACGTGGGCTGACCGGGTCAGGCGGAGGTGACGATCAGGGCGACGTTGTGCCCGCCGAAGCCGAAGGCGTTGTTGACCGCGGCGATCTGACCCGAGGGGAGCTCGCGCGGGTCGTCGCGCACCAGGTCGATGGTGATGCCGTCCTGGAGGTCGACCACGTTGATGGTCGGCGGAGCGGTCCGCTCGCGCACCGCGAGCACCGTCAGCACGGTCTCGAGCGCGCCGGCGCCGCCGAGCAGGTGCCCGGTCATGGACTTCGTCGCCGAGACGGCGGTGTCGTCGCCGACCACGCGGCCGATGGCGGCGGCCTCGACCCCGTCGCCCGCAGGCGTGGAGGTGGCGTGGGCGTTGACGTGCACCACGTCAGAGCCGGTGAGCCCGGCATCTGCTAGCGCGTCGCGCATGGCCCGCTCCTGCCCGGCGCCGGAGGGGTCGGGCGGGGCGATGTCGAACGCGTCGGCGGTCATGCCGACGCCGGCGACCACCGCGTGCACCCGGGCCCCGCGCGCGGCAGCGTGCTCGGCGGACTCCAGCACGACGATGCCGGCGCCCTCGCCCATGACGAAACCGTCGCGGGCGACGTCGTACGGGCGCGAGGCGCCCTCGGGGTCGTCGTTGCGGGTGGACAGCGCCTGCATCTTGGCGAAGGCGGCGAGCGGCAGCGGGTGGATGGCCGCCTCGGTCCCGCCGGCGATGACGATGTCCGCACGACCGCTACGGATCATCTCGACCCCGTAGCCGATGGCCTCCGCACCCGAGGCGCAGGCCGAGATCGGGGCGTGCGCTCCGGCCTTGGCCCCGAACTTCACCGAGACGTTCGCCGCGGGGGAGTTGGCCATGAGCATCGGCACCGTCAGCGGCATGACGCGGCGCGCCCCCTTGTCCTTGACGACGTCCCACGCGTCGAGGATGGTCCAGACGCCGCCGATGCCGGAGCCGACCACGGCGCCGAGGCGCTCACCGTCCACCTCGGGGCTGCCCGCGTCCTCCCACGCCTCACGGGCGGCGACGACCGCGTACTGCGCCGAGGGGTCCATCTTGCGGGTCTCGGGACGCGACAGGACCGTCTCAGGGGACACGGCGAGCTGGCCGGCGAAGTTCACCGGGATCTCGTAGCGCTCGGCCCAGTCGTTGTCCAGGGTGCGCACGCCGGACCGGCCGGCGAGGATCGCCTCCCAGGTGGAGGCGACGTCACCGCCGACGGGGTTCGTGGTGCCCAGACCGGTGATGACGACGGTGGGCTGTGCCATGAGGTGCTCCAGGGGCTCGGGCCGGGGGTCCGGCGTCGATGTCGGTCAGGGCGAGGTGCCGCGGCTCTGGTGCGGCGCGGGCTGTGCGGACGCAGCAGGCTGTGCGGACGCAGCAGGCTGTGCGGGCGCAGCGGGCTGTGCGGGCGCGGTGCGCGCCGCGGCGGGGGTGCACCGCGTGGGTGCACCCCCGGCCGGATCAGGCCTGCTGCGCGCTGTTGATGTAGTTGACCGCGTCCTGGACGGTCTTGAGGTTGCCGACCTCCTCGTCGGGGATGCGGACCTCGAACTTCTCCTCGGCCAGCGTCGCGATCGTCATCATCGACAGGGAGTCGACGTCGAGGTCGTCGGTGAAGGACTTCTCGGCGGTGACGGAGTCGGTGGGCAGGCCCGTCTCCTCGTTGACGATCTCGGCCAGGCCGGCAAGGATCTCCTGCTCGCTGAAAGCCATGGGTGTTCTCCGTTTCGTTGGGTCCTGCATTGTCGGTTGACAGTCTGGTGGGGTCGACGTCCGAGTGCCACGCAGGCACGCGGGCCGGGCTCGGCCCAGGGTTACGGCAGTACGACGACCTGCGCGGCGTAGGCCAGGCCCGCGCCGAAGCCGATCTGCAGCGCGACGTCGCCGCTCTTGGCGTGGCCCTCGCGCAGCAGGCGCTCGGTCGCCAGTGGGATGGACGCCGCCGAGGTGTTGCCGGTCTCGGCGATGTCCCGGGCCACCACGACGTCGTCGCGCAGCCCGAGCTTCTTGACCATGTGGTCGATGATGCGCATGTTCGCCTGGTGGGGGAGGAACACGTCGATGTCCTCCGGGCGCAGGCCCGCGGCCTCGATGGCCTGCTCGGCCACCGGGGTCATCTGGAAGACCGCCCACTTGTACACGGACGGACCCTCCTGGCGCAGGGTCGGCCACTCGACCTCGGCGCCTGGCTCGGCGTTGCGGTAGTCCAGCCAGGAGTGGGTCTGGCGGATCATCGTGGCGGCCGAGCCGTCCGAGCCCCACACCGTGCGGCCGATGCCCGGCTCGTCGGTGGGGCCGACGACGGCGGCACCTGCGCCGTCGCCGAGGAGGAAGCTGATGGAGCGGTCGGTGGGGTCGATGAAGTCGGACATCTTCTCCACGCCGATCACGAGCACGTGGCGGGCGGTGCCCGCGCGCACGAGGGCGTCGGCCTGGGCGATGCCGTAGGCGTACCCGGCGCAGGCGGCGGAGATGTCGTAGGCGGCGGCAGGCGTGGCGCCGATGCGGTCCGCGACCACGGCGGCGAGAGACGGGGTCTGCTCGAACCAGGTGACCGTCGAGACCATCACGGCCTCGATGTCCGAGCCCTGCAGGCCGGCTGCCTCCAGCGCGGCGCGCGCGGCACCCTCGGCGAGGTCGACGACGGACACGTCCTCGCCGGCACGCCGGCGCGAGACGATCCCGGTGCGCTGCCGGATCCACTCGTCGGAGGAGTCGATCGGGCCGACGATGTCGTCGTTCACCACCACCTGCTCACCGCGGACGCCGCCGACCCCCAGGATTCCGGCGTGCTGGACGGGTTGCGCGGCGCGCAGGGCGGTACGGGTCATCGGGTTCCTCCGTGGCGGGTCATGAGCTCGCGTGCTGCGGGCAGGTCGTCCGGGCTCTTCAGGGCCACGGTCTCCACACCGGGCAGCGTACGGCGTGCGAGCCCGGTGAGGACTCCGCCGGGGCACAGCTCGACCACGCCGGTGACGCCGAGCGCGAGGAGCTGCTCGCAGCACAGGTCCCAGCGCACCGGGTTGGCGACCTGGGTGACGAGCCGGGCGAGGGCGTCCGCACCGGAGGCGACGACGGCGCCGTCGGCGTTGGAAAGCAGCGGCACGGCCGGGTCCGCCGGCGCGATCTTGGCGGCCGCGCCGCGCACATGCTCGACGGCGGGGGCCATGTGCTCGGTGTGGAACGCCCCGGCGACCTGCAGCGGGATGACCCGGGCACGGGCGGGCGGCTCGTCGGCAAGCGCCTGGAGCTGCTCGGTAGTGCCGGCGGCCACGACCTGGCCGCCGCCGTTGACGTTCGCCGCCGTCAGTCCGTGGCGTGCGATCGCCTCGTCGACCTCCTCCGGGCGGCCGCCGACGACGGCGGTCATGCCCGTGGGGCGGGCAGCGGCCGCCTCGGCCATGGCGCGCCCGCGCTCACGGACCAGGACCAGGGCCTGGTCGTCGGTGAGCACCCCGGCCACCGCACTGGCGGCGAGCTCGCCGACGGAGTGTCCCGCCGTGACGTCGGCCGCGGGGACGGGCCCGTCGAGGGAGAGTGCGTGCAGACTGAGCAACGACGCGGCGACGAGGAGCGGCTGTGCCACCCGGGTGTCCCGGATGGTCTCGGCGTCGGCGGTGGTGCCGAGGGCGAGAAGGTCGAGCTCGGTGACGGCGGCGTAGTTCTCGAGGCGGTCGCGCAGGCCGGGGAGCTCGAGCCAGGCCGAGAGCATGCCGGGGGTCTGGGCGCCCTGTCCAGGGCAGAGGAGGGCTAGCACCTCTCAACAATGCCAACCGTGGGCGTTCCGCCCTCGGCCACGACGCCTACACAGTCACGTCCGGGCGTTTGTGGGGTTCCCACAATCGGGTGAGCCACGTCTCCTCTACAGCCCGCTGTGCCCGGCGGAGCTGCCCGCGAGCCGCC
This sequence comes from Georgenia subflava, assembly GCF_009193155.1. Lineage (GTDB taxonomy): Bacteria > Actinomycetota > Actinomycetes > Actinomycetales > Actinomycetaceae > Georgenia > Georgenia subflava. Next base: position 579,137 of record NZ_VUKD01000003.1, on the reverse strand, counting down.
CGACGGCGAGGGCGACCTGGAGGACGAACCCCTCGCGGGCGTCGGTAGGGTCCCAGCCGACGAGCTGGCCGATGCGCCGCAGCCGGTACCGCACGGTGTTCGGGTGGACGTACAGCGCGCGGGCGGCGCCCTCGAGGGAGCGGCCCTGGGCGAGGTACTCCTCCAGGGTCTGCACCAGCGGTGCACCGCCCGCGACGAGCGGCTTGTAGAGCTCCTCGATGAGGGTGCGGCGGGCGAGCGGGTCGCCGTTGAGCATGCGCTCGGGCAGCAGCTCGTCGGCGGCGACGGGGCGTGGTGCGCCGGGCCAGGCCCGCACGGCCAGGAGCGCGGCGAGCGCGGCACGGGCCGAGCGGCCGGCGTCCCCGACCTCGCGCACCTCCGGACCCAGCACGACCGGGCCCGGGTCGAAGCGCGGCAGGAGCGAGACGGCGGCCTCGCGCAGGTCGCCCTCGCCACCGAGGACGACGACCACGCGCTCGCCCTGGATCCCCACCAGGGCGTCCGCGGCCGCACGACGGCAGGCCCGGCGCAGGTCGGCCGTGCGTCGCTCGTCCATGTCGGTGGGCGACTGGCCGACCATCACCAGCGTGGACCCGCGCCCGGACCAACCGAGGGCAGCGATCCGCGAGCGCAGGGACTCGTCGCCGCCGCGCACGAGCGAGTCCACCACCAGCGCCTCGAGCCGCGCGTCCCAGGCACCGCGCGTCTCTGCGGCGCGGGCGTAGATCTCGGCGGCGGAGAAGGCGACCTCGCGCGAGTAGACGAGCACCGCCTCGCGCAGGTCGCGCTGCTGCCCGGGCTCGGCGAGCTGCACGGCGTTGTCCTCCACCACCTCGACGACGATCCGCACGAGCTGGAGGGTGTGCTGCAGCGAGATGGAGCGGGTGAGCTCGGGCGGGGCGGCGCGGAAGATCTCCTGGGCGTTGTAGGAGCCGGCGCGGGGCTCCTCGTACCAGCTGATAAACGCGGCGATCCCGGCCTGAGCCACCAGGCCGATCCACGAGCGGTCCTCCGCCGCGAGGGAGCGGTACCAGTCCAGCTCGGCGTCCAGACGCCGCATCGCCGCCGAGGTGAGCATGTCCGACCCGCCCCGGAGGCGGCGCACGACGTCGGAGCTGCCCACCTCGCGACCGGTCCGCTCGCTGGCTGTCATGGGGGTGAGCATAGGTCAGGACCGGGACGGTTCTTGTCAGATGCCTACAAAGGCGAGGAGCCGGCGGACGCACGTCCCCGTGGGCGCCGGGCTCGTGCGGATCATCGTGGCAGCACCGCGCCGCGGCCGCCGCGTGGGCGTGCGGGAGCGCTGGCGCGGCGCAGAGCCGCCCCTGTCAGCGGACCAGTGTCACCCGGCGGCGTGCGCCGCCACCGGATAAGGTCGGGCACATGTCGTTGATCGCACGCCTTCGCTCCCTGCTCTCGCGCAAGAAGCCGGTCACGCGCGTCGGTACCCGCCGCCCGTCAGCCGCCGCTCCGGCCGCCGACGCACCTCGGGAGGACGCGCTGCGTGCGCAGCTCATCGACGACCCGAACAACATCGAGGCCTTCGCCGCCCTGGCGGAGCTGGTCCGCCGACGCGCCGCCGGGGTCGGCCCGGCCGACCCGCTGACCGCCGACCAGCGGCCGGCGGACCAGGCCCGCGCCGAGGATCTCGCGGTGTGGTCCCTCGCCGAGGAGATCGCCGGCAACCCGAGGTCCTGGTACGCGCTGGTCGAGCTGGGCCGCCTCTCTCTCGAGGACGACCACGAGGGTGCCATGCGTCGCCTGGCGGGCGCCTGCGAGCGGGAGCACACCGGCCTCGCCGTCGCCGAGAGCGTACGGATGCTGCGCGAGGCCGGCATGCCCGGCGAGGCCCTCGGCCTGGGTGTGGGCCACTGGGCGCCCCAGGACCACGTCGTCGAGGCCGGTCGTCAGGTGGTGCTCGCCGCACTCGAGGCCGGGCGCCCCTTCGACGCCCGCCGTCACCTCAACGCCCTCTCCGAGGCGCCCGACCGCGCGGCGGCCGAGGCCGTCGTGGCCGAGCTCGAGCCGGCCGTCGCGGCCGGGGAGGCGACGCCCGCCCCCTGAGTCGCCCCAGCGGCGCCGCCCACCCGTGCGCAGCCGTCGAGGCGAAGCCACCCTTGAGACGCGCCCCCGTGGCGACGCCCACCCTGTGAGCCCGTACCGAGCGCGCCCGACACCACCCCAATACCGAGAGACCCACGCCGTGGGCTCCGGCGAGTGACACGTCGCGCACCCTCTCGGACGCCAAGAAGCCACCGAAAGGTGTCGCTCGGCGCATCAGCCATGCCGAGTGACACGTTCGCGTCGAGGATCCCGCTGGCGAACGGTGCGGAACGTGTCAGTCGGCGACGCTGGAACCGGCCCGGTCGTCGATTGACACGTTCGCGTCCATGATCCCGCCCGTGAACGGTGCGCAACGTGCCAGTCGGCGGCGCTGGAGCCCGCCCGGTCGTCGAGTGACACGTTCGCGTCCATAATCCCGCTCGCGAACGGTGCACAACGTGCCAGTCGGCGGCGGTGTGGTGGGTGGGTTGTGTGTGTCGACGGGGGTGCGGTTGCGTCGGGTGGAGGCTCGGCGTCGGGCTGGTGCGAAACGGTGTCCGTGGAACGCACGACGCCCCGCCGTCCTCTCGGACGGCGGGGCGCTGTGCGGTCAGGCGGCGACGGTCAGGAGTCGCCGCCCGCCGTGCCGGACTCACCGGCGTGGACGTTGAACAGGTCGTACTTCTCGATGGCCTGGCGCGGCACGTCCTTGTCGATCTCGCCACGGTCGGCCAGCGCCTGCAGGGCCCGGACCACCATGGAGTGCGAGTCGATGAGCAGCTGGCGGCGGGCCGCCGGTCGCGTGTCGGAGTAGCCGAAGCCGTCAGCACCGAGGGTGTAGTAGTCGCCCGGGACCCACTGCCGGATCGAGTCCTGCACCTGGTGCTCGTAGTCGCTGGTGGCCACGTACGGGCCGCCGGCGTCGCGGAGCTTGGTGGTGACGTAGGCCTCCTGGCGCTCCTCCTGCGGGTACAGGAAGTTGTGGCGCTCGGCGGCCAGACCGTCCTTGCGGAGCTCGTACCAGCTGGTCACCGACCAGACGCCGGCCCGCACGCCCCAGTCCTCGGCGAGCAGCTCGCGGGCGTGCAGCGCCCACGGCACCCCGACGCCGGAAGCGAGCAGCTGGGCGCGCGGACCGTCGCCCTCGGGCTCGGCGACCCGGTAGATGCCCTTGATGATGCCGTCGACGTCGACGTTCTCCGGCTCGGCCGGCTGCGTCATCGGCTCGTTGTAGACCGTCAGGTAGTACATGACGTTCTGGTCGCGGGAGTCCTCGCCGTACATCCGCTGCAGACCGTCCTTGACGATGTGGCGGATCTCGTAGGCGTAGGCCGGGTCGTAGTGCACGAACGCGGGGTTGGTGGAGGCGAGCACGGGGGAATGCCCGTCCATGTGCTGGGTGCCCTCACCGGCGAGCGTCGTGCGTCCGGCCGTGGCCCCGATGACGAACCCGCGGGCCAGCTGGTCGCCGGCCGCCCAGAACTGGTCGCCGGTGCGCTGGAAGCCGAACATCGAGTAGAAGATGTACACCGGGATCATCGGCTCGTGGTGCACCGCGTACGAGGTGCCCACCACCTGCATCGCCGCGGCCGAGCCGGCCTCGTTGATGCCCGTGTGCAGGATCTGCCCCTGCTCGGACTCCTTGTAGCTGAGCATCAGGTCGTGGTCCACCGAGGTGTAGTTCTGCCCCTTGGTGTTGAAGATCTTCGCCGTCGGGAAGATCGAGTCCAGACCGAAGGTGCGCGCCTCGTCGGGGATGATCGGCACGAACCGCCGGCCGATCTCCTTGTCCTTCATGAGCTCCTTGAGCAGGCGGACGAACGCCATGGTGGTGGCGATCTCCTGCTTGCCCGAGCCCTTGGCCAGGATCTCGTAGGGCTTGTCGCCCGGGAGCGTCAGCGTCTGCGGCTCGGTGATCCGCTCGGGGACGAACCCGCCGAGCGCCTTGCGCCGCTCGAGCATGTACTGCAGCGTCTCGTCGGAGGGGTCCGGGCGGTAGTACGGCGCGTTGTAGGGGTCCTCGAGCTGCTCGTCGGAGATCGGGATGCGCAGCGCGTCACGGAGCATCTTCAGGTCCGTGGTCTTCATCTTCTTCATCTGGTGCGTGGAGTTGCGCCCGGCGAAGCTCGGACCCAGCCCGTAGCCCTTGACGGTGTGCGCCAGGATGACCGTCGGCTGACCGGTGTGGGCGGTCGCCGCCTTGTACGCCGCGTAGATCTTGCGGTAATCGTGCCCGCCGCGCTTGAGCGCCCAGATCTCGTCGTCGCTCATGTTCTTCACGAGCTCCTTGGTGCGCGGGTCGCGACCGAAGAAGTGCTCGCGCACGTAGGCGCCGTCGTTGGCCTTGTAGGTCTGGTAGTCACCGTCGAGCGTCTCGTTCATGAGGTTGACGAGCGCCCGGTCCTTGTCCGCGTTGAGCAGGGCGTCCCACTCGCGGCCCCAGATGACCTTGATGACGTTCCAGCCGGCCCCGCGGAACTGGGCCTCGAGCTCCTGGATGATCTTGCCGTTGCCGCGCACCGGGCCGTCGAGGCGCTGCAGGTTGCAGTTGACCACGAAGGTGAGGTTGTCCAGGTTCTGCTGGGCGGCCTGCTGCAGCATGCCGCGCGACTCCGGCTCGTCCATCTCGCCGTCGCCGAGGAACGCCCACACGTGCTGCTCGGAGGTGTCCTTGATCCCGCGCTCGTGCAGGTAGCGGTTGACCCACGCCTGGTAGATGGCCTGGGCGGGCCCGAGGCCCATCGAGACGGTGGGGAACTCCCAGAAGTCGGGCATCCGGCGCGGGTGCGGGTAGGACGGCAGCCCCCGGCCGCCCTCCGGGTGGGAGTACTCCTGACGGAACCCGTCCAGGTCCGTCTCGGACAGCCGGCCCTCGAGGTAGGCGCGGGCGTAGTTACCGGGGGAGGCGTGCCCCTGGAAGAAGACCTGGTCGCCGCCGCCGGGGTGCTGCTTGCCCCGGAAGAAGTGGTTCAGGCCCACCTCGTACAGGGTCGCGAGCGAGGCGTAGGAGGAGATGTGGCCGCCGACGGAGATCTCCGGGCGCTGGGCGCGCGTGACCATGACGGCCGCGTTCCAGCGGATCCAGCCGCGGTACTTGCGCTCGACCGCCTCGTCGCCGGGGAAGTAGGGCTCCTCGTGCACACCGATGGTGTTCACGTAGGGCGTCGTGATCGGGTTCGGGATCGACACCGACCGCTCACGAGCGCGCTTGAGCATGTTGAGGAGGATGTACCTCGTGCGCGGACCGCCGCGCTCGTCGATGAGGCCGTCCAGGGACTCCAGCCACTCCTGGGTCTCCTCGGCATCGATGTCCTTCACCTGGCTGAGGAGTCCGTTGATCAGCGGCGAGGACTCGTCTCGTGAACTCACGCGTTCCCTCTTTCGATTCGTGGCGTCGACTGTGACGACGCTGGGCTCTGGCGCACATTCAGACTAGGACCATTGTCGTCCCTTGACCCACCAGCAGGCGAACCTTGGCCCGCTGCTGGCACTGTGATACTGCCGACAGCCACATCCCGGCCGATCGCGGCCGGTGTTGCGCGCTTGCGCGCGGGGCTCGCACTACGGTGAGGTTGGGCACACACGCCGCTGCCGGATCACCGGGCGGCCGAGCACGGGTGGCAGCGAGCCACCCAGGGAAAGGTAGGACACACGTGGCAGGCAGCGCGGGCGCGGGAGCCGGCACCAGGTTCGGCTTCACCACCGGGCAGGTGATCCAGGAGTTCGGCTACGACGACGACGTCGACGACGACGTGCGGGGCGCCGTCGAGGAGGCCACCGGTGCCGAGCTGGTGGACGAGGACTACGGGGACGTCTGCGACGGGACGCTGATCTGGTGGCGCGCGGACGACGGCGAGCAGGAGGACCTCACGGACCTGCTCGTCGACGCACAGCAGAACCTCGACGACGGTGGCCTCATCTGGGTGCTGTCGCCGAAGCCGGGCCGGCCGGGACACGTGCGCCCCGGCGACATCGAGGAGGCCGTGCGGACCGCCGGCATGAACGCCACCTCGGCGGTCTCCGCGGGCGAGACGTGGTCCGGCATCCGGATCGCCGTCCGCAGCAGGGGCCGCTGAGTGCCGACGCTCACCCTCGCCGTCGGGCAGCAGGCCCCCGACTTCGAGCTGCCCGACACCCACGGCACCCCGGTCCGGCTGTCCGCGCTGCGCGGCGGGCCGGTCGTCGTGGTGTTCTTCCCGTTCGTGTTCTCCGGGATCTGCACCACCGAGCTGTGCGAGCTGCGCGACAACATCGCCGACTTCGCAGCCCACGGCGCCCGCCTGCTCGCCATCTCCACCGACGCCATGTTCGCCCAGCGCGCCTGGGCCGAGTCCGAGGGCTTCGGCTTCGACCTGCTCTCGGACTTCTGGCCCCACGGCGAGGTCGCCCGGAGCTGGGGCGTGCTGGACGAGAGCAACGGCCACGCGCTGCGCGGCAGCTTCCTGGTCGACGCCGACGGGGTGGTCCGCTGGGCGGTCGTCAACCCGCGGGGCGTGGCCCGTGACCTGGACGCCTACCGCGAGGCCCTGACCGCACTCGCCGACCGGTGACGCGCCGCGCGGCGCGCCACCGGTCGTGCGACCTGCTCTACGCTGTGCGGGCGCACGACGTGCGCAGGGGCCTGTAGCTCAGTTGGTCAGAGCGCCGCGTTTACACCGCGGAGGTCGTCGGTTCGAGACCGGCCGGGCCCACCAGAACGTCGATCGTTTCGCACGATCCCCGCGTGCACGGACGTCTCGCACGAGCGCCGCGTGGACGGACCTGCGCAGGGTCGGACCGGCTCAGGCCTCGCCGCTCCGTCTTGGACGGCGCCACAGGAGGACGACCGCGACGAGCCCGGCCACGCAGGGCAGCATGCCCGCCCAGCCGAGGAGCGGCGGCAGGCCGGTGTCGCCGGAGGTGTCGCGGACGAGCAGGTTGAACAGTGCGACGCTCGTGCCGAGGGTGAACATCCCGGCCGCCGCCCAGCGTGCCCACCGCCTGCCGGTGCGCGCCGCCCAGATCGAGCCGAGCCACCCGGCGACGCCGAGCGCCCCGAGGACGGACAGGTAGATCACGTAGGTCATGGCCGCCGTGTCGATGCGCGCCTGGCTGTACGAGGGATAGCCAGCACGGATGTGACCCGCCAGCACGTCGGAGCTGGCCTGGTCGAGGTAGACGACGAGCGTCGCGACGACGGCGAGCGCCAGGCCGACGTACATCGCCCCGACGGCCGAACGGGGATAGTGGGTTGCAGTCATGCGGTGGCAGTCCTCTCTTGTGGTCCGCGACTTATCGAATGCGTTCCGAAAGTAACCGCCGTCCGCGGGGTCGGTCAACGGGATTCGTCGTGCCGGGGGTCCCTCGCGCCGCGGGCGGAGCAGGGAATGATGGGGACGTGTCCAGATCGAACGCCTCGCCCGGCCGCACCGGCCGGCCGCCGACCACCTCCCGCGCACAGATCCTGAGCGCGGCCAGGCAGATCATCGACAGGGACGGCTGGGACAAGCTGACCGTCCGGCGGATCGCCGGCGAGCTCGGCGTCGGGACGACGACGCTGTACCACCACGTGCGTGACCGCGAGGACCTCCTGATCCAGCTGCTGAACGACCACGTCGAGCAGACGGTGCACCCCGATCTGCCGAGCGCGCCCAGGGACCGCATCGTCGCAGCGGCGACCGCGATCCACGACGCCCTCGCCGCGTGGCCGTGGGCGGCGGAGGTTCTGACTGTGGACGGCTTCCTCGGCCGCCTCGACGAGCCGGCCCTCCGGGTCGTGGAGAGCATCGTGGGCGGCGCTGTCGAGCACGGGTGCACGCCGGAGCAGGCGGTCGATGTGTTCCGCGACGTCTGGTACTACACGGTCGGTGAGATCCTCGTACGCGCGCGGTCCAGGCGCACCAGCGCCCGGGTCGTGCCCGTCGACCGTGACGGCTTCTTCGTCGGCGGGATCGACGCGGTCCGGCTCCCGCACCTCGCCGCGATCGGGGACCGGTGGCCGGAGCTGGCAGCGCGTGACACCTATCCGGACGGCCTGGCGGCCCTCGTCGACGGCCTGCTCGCCCGGGCGGTGCCGGCGGCTCACCCGGCACCGTGACGCGGCACGAGGGGCAGACCACGCCGTAGGCTCGCGGACATGGCTGACCTGACCCTGGGCGACGTGATCGGCCTGCTCGAGGAGCACTACCCGCCGGGGACGGCCGAGGACTGGGACGCCGTCGGGCTGGTGGCCGGAGACCCCTCCGCCCCGGTGCGCACGGTGCTGCTCGCCGTCGACCCGGCACCCGAGGTCGTCGCCGAGGCGCTGGACCGGGGCGCCGACCTCCTCCTGACGCACCACCCGCTGTACCTGCGCGGCACGTCCTCCGTCGCGGCGACGACTCCCAAGGGTAGGGCGGTGCACTCGCTGATCACCGGCGGGTGCGGCCTCTACACCGCGCACACCAACGCCGACGCCGCCGTCGACGGTGTCGCGCACGCGCTGGCGGACCTCCTCGACCTCCAGGACGTGCGCCCGATCGACCCGCTGCCGGCGCCGGCCCTGGACACCCTCGTGACCTTCGTGCCGCGCGAGAGCACGACGACGCTCCTCGACGCGCTCGCGGCGGCCGGTGCGGGCCGGCTGGGGGACTACGAGCGCGCCGCCTTCACCTCCCCGGGCACCGGGACGTTCCGCCCGCTGCCCGGCGCCGACCCGACCATCGGCGCCGTCGGCACGGTCGAGGAGGTCGCCGAGGACCGCCTCGAGGTCGTGCTGCCGCGCGAGCGCCGGGACGCGGTGCTCGCCGCGCTACGGTCCGCCCACCCCTACGAGGAGCCGGCGCTGACGCTGATCGAGCAGCCCCGCTCCGACTCCGCCGTCGGGACCGGCCGGATCGGGCGGCTGCCCCGACCGCTCACGCTGCGGGACTTCGCCGACCGCGTGGCCGCGGTGCTGCCGCGCACCCCCCAGGGGCTGCGCGTGGGCGGCGACCTGTCCGCCGACGTCAGCACCGTGGCGGTGTGCGGTGGCGCCGGCGACTCGCTGCTGGCGCGGGTGCGCTCGCTCGGCGCCGACGTCTACCTCACCGCCGACCTGCGCCACCACCCGGCGGCGGAGCACCTGGACGGCGGGCGCCCCTACCTGGTGGACGCCACGCACTGGGCCAGCGAGTGGCCCTGGCTGCCCCGGGCGGCAGAGGTGCTGCGTTCCGGCGCGGCCGCGCGCGGCGCTAGGTTGGACCTGCACGTCTCGACGCTCGTCACCGACCCGTGGGACCTGCACCTCGGACAAGAGAACAGCAGCGAGCCGCCGACCACCGAAGGAGCACGCCAGTGACCACAGCCCCCGTGGAGGACCAGCGCCGGCTGCTCGACCTCCAGGCCCTCGACACCCGCATCGCCAAGCTCGCGCACCAGCGCCGCACCCTGCCCGTCCTGGCCACCCTCGCCGAGCTCGACGGGCGCGCCGAGGACCTGCACCGTGCTCAGGTCGAGGCCCGCACCGTCGCCGCGGACACCCGCCGCGAGCTCACCAAGGCCGAGAGCGACGTCGAGCAGGTGCGGTCCCGGGCGGCGCGCCACCAGAAGCAGCTCGACTCCGGGCAGGGGCTCTCCCGCGAGCTCGTCGCGCTCCAGAACGAGCTCGGCCAGCTCGCCGAGCGCCAGGGCGTGCTCGAGGAGATCGAGCTGGAGATCATGGAGCGGATGGAGACCGCGGAGGCACGCGTCGCCGAGCTGGACGCCCAGGAGAAGGCGCTGTCCGCCGACGTCGAGCGCCACACGGCCGAGCGGGACGCCGCGTTCGCCGACCTCGACGCCGAGGCCGAGAAGGTCGCCGCGGAGCGGGCGGAGGTCGCCGGCCGGATCGACGGCGACCTGCTGGACCTCTACGAGTACGCCCGCTCGCGCACCGGCGGCCTGGGGGTGGTGGGGCTGCACGGGCACCGCAGCGAGGGCGCCCAGATCGACTTCTCGCTCAGCGAGCTCGCCGCGATCGACGCAGCCGCTCCCGAGGAGGTCCTGCTGTCCGAGGAGCACGGCTACATCCTGGTGCGCCTGGACGAGCAGTGACGGCGACCGGCGACGGGCCGGCTCAGCCCGGGCTGTTCGACCTCGGACCGGAGGAGCCGCCGGCGCCGGACGGGCAGGCGTCGGTCGACGTGCCGGCCGCGCCCGGGCGCCGTCTCGTCGTCGAGACCGACGGCGGTGCGCGCGGCAACCCCGGGCCCGGCGGCTACGGCGCGGTGGTCCGCGACGCCGAGTCCGGCGAGGTGCTCGCCGAGCGCGCGGCCTTCCTCGGGGTGGTCTCCAACAACGTCGCCGAGTACTCGGGCCTCGTCCACGGGCTCCGGGCCGCCGCGGAGATCGACACGGCCGCGGTGGTCGAGGTCCGCGCCGACTCCAAGCTCGTCGTCGAGCAGATGAGCGGCCGCTGGAAGATCAAGCACGCCGAGCTGGCGGCCCTCGCCGAGCAGGCGCGCCAGGCCCTGCCGCCGGGCCAGGTGCGCTACACGTGGGTGCCGCGGGCGCAGAACACCGCCGCCGACGCCCTCGCGAACGCCGTGATGGACTCCGGCGGGACGATCGCCCGTGACCACACCGAGGACCGCGTCCCGTCGTCGGCCGTCAGCGGTCCAGGCCGCGCCGGCCGTGCGGACGGGCAGCAAGCGGGCTGGTCCGGTGCGCACGACGACGCCGAGGAGGCTGCCGCCGCCGAGGCCAACGCCCCGCGCTCCTCCGGCACCCCGCTGCCCCGGCACGACGGCGAGCCGGTGACCGTGGTGCTCGTCCGGCACGGCGTGACCGCCCACACCGAGTCGGGCAGGTACTCCGGCGGGGACACCCCGGGACCGCCGCTCAGCGAGCTCGGCCGACGCCAGGTCCGCGGCGCCGCGGCGATCGTGCGCCGCGTGGGGACCGACCTGTGGCCCGACCTGCCGACGCCGTCGCAGCTGGTCGCCTCACCGATGGTGCGCACCCGCGAGACGGCCGCGGCGCTGGGCGAGCCGCTCGGGCTGACAGCCGGCACGGAGGCGCGGCTGGCCGAGTGCCGCTTCGGCTCGTGGGACACCCTCACGGTCCCGGAGATCGAGGCCGGCTGGCCCGGACAGCTGCTGTCGTGGGCGACGGACCCCGACCACCGGCCGCCCGGTGGGGAGTCGATGGCGGACGTCGGCGTCCGGGTCGGTGCCGTGGTGCGCCGGCTCGCCGCCGACCGGCGGGGGAGCACGGTCGTCGTGGCCGCGCACACCGTCGTGATCCGTGCCGCCGTCGGTCTCGTGGGGCAGCTGCCCGCGGCGCACTGGTCGAGCGTGCGCATCCCGCCCGCCTCGGTCACGATCGTGCGGGTCTGGCCCCAGGCCGGCGCGGACGGCCACCTGGTGGGGGATCTGACGGTGGTCGCCTGCCCCGCCGAGCTCGGCGCCTGAGAGCTACGCCCGTTCGACGAGGGTGAGGGTGCGCCGCCCGCGGACGCCGTCGAGCTCGACGGCGTGCACGGCACCGACCACGGTGGACGCCGTGTCGATCATCTCCTCGGCCGCAGCGGCGAGCTCCTCCGCCGTGCGCGGGGGAGTGCCCGCCCGCACCAGCAGGTGGTGGGTCAGGACCCCACGGGCGTGCTTGGCGTTGTGGGAGACCACCTGACGGCGCCCCCCGGACTCGCGGACCACCTGCACCTGCACGTGTTCCGCACCGGCAGGCGGGCGCCAGGCCGCGGCGTAGGTCGCCGACCGGCAGTCCACGACGACGTCTCCGGCCGCCTGCTCGTCGAGGACGTCCGGCAGGTGCCGGCGCCAGAACGTCGACAGCTTGCCCGTGCCCGGCAGGTCGACGCCCATTGACAGCCGGTAGGCGGGCACGCGGTCGGCGGGACCCAGGACGCCCCAGAGGCCCGAGAAGATCCGTACGCTGCGGTTCGCACGCCGTCGGGCGGTGCCGGTCAACCCTGCGAGGCCGGCGGCCGTGTAGAGCACCCCGGTGTAGACCTTCGCCGCCGGCGCGGCGGGCGCCGAGAGCAGCGCTGTGTTGCGCCGGACCTCGTCGGCGACGGCGGCGCCCACCCCGAGGACATCCGGGGCGTCCGGGCGGGCCGAGAGCTCGCTGACGTGGCCGAGCACCTGCTCCCGCGCACCGGTCAGCGCCGAGGCGGACAGGGCGCTGAGATCGACGGGTGCGCCCCGCGTGGGCGCGGTCTTGCCCTCCGAGGGCGGCAGCAGCAGAAGCACCCCGGGATGGTAGCCGCGGGTCGCGGAGCGTCGTCGCGCCGTCCGACCCGTGGTGCCGACCGGCTGGTGGCTCGAGCGGGCCGAGGGTTCGAGCGAGTCGACCATTGGTCGAGGAGTGGCCGGGCGGTTCGAGCGGACGCGCTGGTGGTCGAGCTCGTGGTCGGTCACCATCGGCGTGCCGGTAGACTCGGCGGCGCGGATGAGTCGGCCAGGCGGTCGCGTCACTCCGGCTCCGGCCGGGGTGCCGAGGAACGTCCGGGCTCCGTAGGGCGGGGTGGTGGGTAACGCCCACCCGGGGTGACCCGCGGGACAGTGCCACAGAAAGCAGACCGCCCTCCTGGTCCGCCAGGAGGGTAAGGGTGAAACGGTGGTGTAAGAGACCACCAGCACGGCGGGTGACCGTCGTGGCTAGGTAAACCCCACCCGGAGCAAGACCAGACAGCAGGCGTTCGAGGGTTGCCCGCCCGAGCCTGCGGGTAGGTCGCTGGAGGCGTGCGGCAACGCACGTCGTAGATGGATGGCCGCCACCGCGGTGCCTGGCACCGCGGGACAGAACCCGGCGTACCGGCCGACTCATCCGCCCTGCGTCGGCCCCCGTCCGCCCGCTGGCGTCAGCCTCTGACGTGGCTCAGGCTGCGGGTGTGCTCGCCTCGTGGCGGGGCTCAGGCTGCGGGCATGCTCGCAGCTCGGCGGGGTTCACCCCGTGGTGCGGCTCAGGCGAAGACGCTGATCGAGAGCGCGCCGTCGCGCTCGGCGAGGTCCTCGGCGGAGTAGCTGTAGACGTGCTCGCGGGGAGGTGACCCGGCCGACCGCAACGTGATCGTGTACTCGTCGGCGATCTCGACGTCCTCGAAGACCGCCGTCCAGGTGCAGCCGCGATCTGACGACGTGCCGGCACCACCGACCGTCGCCTCGCCGAGCACGGCCTCGTCGGCGTCCACCGTCACTGTCGCGCCGTCGAAGAAGCTGCCCTCGTAGGCAGTCGCGGTGCAGTCGGTCGTCCGAGAGGTGCCGGCGTCGGTGAGCTGCACGGTGATACGGGGCGGGACGTCCGGGTTGCGCGGCATGGCCGTGGAGGCGATGACCGTGATGGCCGCGAGAGCTCCGACGGCGACCCCGCCCCACCGCAGCAGATTCCGTGACGTCAACGACTCTCCTCACACTCTCGAACCTGAGCCCAGTGTAAGGAGTCGGGCTCGAACGGACACGGTCAGGGACGACGGGCCAGGCGTGGCATCGACCACGTCCGGGCGGTCGTACCGCCGGACCTCGCCCCCTTGCCTGCCGGCCTCGCCGTGTCGGCCGGCAGGCCCGCCAGCATGCCGCGTCGTCCTCACCGCCAGACGGTCGGCCCGACGGCGCGGAGCCCTCAGTACTCGTTCGGCATGAGGACCCACAGGATGAAGTACACGAGGAACTGGCTGCCGGGCAGCACCATCAGCAGCAGCACGAAGAGCAGCCGAGCGGTCCAGGGGCTCAGCCCGAAGCGCTGGCCGAGGCCGGCGCACACGCCGGCGAAGATGCGGGTACGCCGGGGCCGGACGAGGCCGTTGCGGCCGACGGACTGACGGATGGAGCTCATGGTTTCCTCACTTCTTGGGGTCAACCACAACGGTGCCGCATCGGTCCTGCCCGCACCATCAGTGAACGCCCTGATATCTCCCTGATCCACGGCTGTGGCGGCGGACCCCGGCTCAGGCTCGACCGTGGCGCAGGAACCCGCGCTGCCGCTCATGCTCGTCCCTCACCCAGTGGTCCGCCAGCCGCGGCTCCTCCGCCGTGTCGAGATCCCGGCCGGCGGCGACCGCGTCGACATAGCGCCGGTCGGCGGCGAGCCGCTCGAGCGCGCCTGCGCGGTCTGTCACGTGGCCGTGGCCAGGGACGAGCATGGTCGTCGACGGTCGGACCAGCACCGAGGCCAGGCGGTCGAGGCCCTCGTGGTGGGCAGCGACCGGGTCCGCGACGTCGAGGTCGAGCAGCGGCACCTCGACGTCGGAGAGCATGTCGCCGGCGATCAGGACCGGCCCCGCCACGAGGGCGGCATGTCCAGCGGCGTGCGAGGGGTGCTCGACCACCTCCACCGGTGGGCCGGACCAGGGCACGGCCGTCGCACCGGACGCGAGAGCGGCGAGCCTGTCGGTCGTCGGTGCCGTGCCCGGCACGTCCGCGGCGGCCTCGACGCGCAGCCGCGGCAGGTGCTCGCGGGCATACCGTGCGGCGTCGGCCGTGGCCCAGCGCGGGACGCTGCCCAGGTCGCGATGCCACAGCAGGTGGTCCCAGTGCGCGTGCGTGACGAATCCGGCGACCGGGTGCCAGCCGCGGTGCGCCAGCGCCGCTGCGAGCGCGCCCACCTCTCCAGCGGTCAGCGCCGGATCGACGACGAGGCACGCGCCGTCGCCGGCCACGAGCACTGTCGACGTCGTGGTGTAGGTGGTCGCGGTGGCCACGTGGACGCCGGGCGCGACCTCGACGAGCGCACGCACCCCGACCGCTCAGCGGTAGCCGTGCGCGGCGAGATGTGCGGCGCCGACGATCCCGGCGGTGTTGCGCAGGCCGGCGGGCACGATGGGCGCCTTGGTGCGCAGCAGGGGCAGGAACTTCTCGTGCTTCTTGCTCACGCCGCCACCGACCACGAGCAGGTCCGGGGAGAAGAGCATCTCGACGGTGTCGTAGAAGCGCTGCAGCCGCCCGGCCCACTCCTCCCAGCTGAGGTCCTCCGCCTCCTTCACCGAGGACGCGGCCCGGTCCTCGGCGTCGTGACCGTCGATCTCGAGGTGCCCCAGCTCGGTGTTCGGCACCAGCGTGCCGTCGACCACCAGGGCCGAGCCGATCCCGGTGCCGAGGGTCGTCACCAGGACGACGCCCGGAACGTCCTTCGCCGCACCGAAAGCGACCTCGGCGATCCCCGCGGCGTCGGCGTCGTTGACCCCGATGACCTCCCGGCCGGTCGCGTCGCTCATCAGCTCGGGGACGTCGACACCCTGCCAGGACTCGTCCAGGTTGGCGATGAAGGGCACCACGCCGTGCTTGATGGGCGCGGGGAAGGTGAGACCGACCGGCGTCGTCGCCGGGATGTCGAAGGCCGCGACCAGCTCGGCCACCGTGGCGGCCACCGCGCGCGGCTTCGAGGGCTGCGGCGTCGGGATCCGCAGGCGCTCGCCGATGAGCTCGCCCGTGGCGAGGTCGACCGGCGCGCCCTTGATCCCGGATCCGCCGATGTCGATGCCGAAGCCGACGGCAGAGGTGGTCGGGGCGGTCATGGTGCTCCTCGTCGGTGGCTCAGGCTCGGGGATCTGCAGGCTCAGGGTCTGCAGGATCGGGGTGGACGTGCGTCAGGGCAGGGTCAGGATCTCGGCGCCGTCCTCGGTGACGACCAGCGTGTGCTCCCACTGGGCCGTGCGCGAGCGGTCCTTGGTCAGCACGGTCCAGCCGTCGTCCCACTGCTCCCAGTCGATGTCGCCGAGCGTGAGCATCGGCTCGATGGTGAAGACCATGCCGGGCTCGATCACGTCGTCGTAGCGCGGGGCCGAGTCGTAGTGCGGGATCACCAGGCCGGAGTGGAAGGCCTCGCCGACGCCGTGACCAGTGAAGTCACGGACGACGCCGTAGTCGAAGCGGCGTGCGTACGCCTCGATGACCCGGCCGATCACGTTGACGGCGCGACCGGGCTTCACCGCCTTGATTCCTCGCTCCATGGCGGTCTTCGTGCGCTCGACGAGCAGGTGCGACTCCTCGTCGACCTCGCCGACCTCGAACATGGCGTTGAGGTCACCGTGCACGCCGTCGACGTAGGCGGTGATGTCGACGTTGAGGATGTCGCCGTCACGCAGCACCGTCGAGTCCGGGATGCCGTGGCAGATGACCTCGTTGACGGAGGTGCACAGGGACTTGGGGAAGCCCATGTAGTGCAGGGTCGACGGGTAGGCGCCGTTGTCGACCAGGTACTCGTGGCCCACCCGGTCCAGCTCGTCGGTGGTCACCCCGGGCGCCACAGCCCGGCCGACCTCGACCATCGCGCGGGCGGCGATCTGCGAGGCCCGCCGGATCCGCTCGATCGTCTCCGGCGACTTCACCTCCGACGCCGTCACCCGCTCCGGGCCGGTGCGGCCGACGTACTCGGGCCGCGGGATGGAGGCCGGGACGTCGCGGACGGGGGAGACGGTCCCGGGGGCCAGGGTGCCCCGGGGAGCGCGATCGGCGAGCATAGGCTGGAGTCTACGGATCACCGGGCCGACCACTGGAGGGACGTTCATGGAGAGCAGCGAGCGCGAGTTCTACTACAACCTCAGCACCGGCCAGGTGGAGGAGGGCAAGGTCACCGGCGCCTCGGACCGCATGGGGCCCTACCCGACGGCGGAGGCGGCGGCCCAGGCGTTCAGCAGGGCGGAGGCCCGCAACGAGGAGTGGGACGCCGAGGACGAGGCGTGGGAGGACGAGCAGTAGGTCCGCGCTCGGCTACTTCTCGTAGCTGTGCTCGGCGGCGGGGAAGGTGCCCTCGCGCACGGCCCGCGCGTAGTTCCGGGTGGCGGCGAACAGCTCGGCACCCACCTCGCCGAAGCGCTTGGCGAACCGCGGCGACCAGCCGGTCATCCCGGCCATGTCCGTCCACACCAGGACCTGGCCGTCGCAGTCGGGGCCGGCACCGATGCCGATGGTGGGCACGTCGAGCACCTCGGTGACCCGTGCGGCCACCGGGGCGGGCACCATCTCCAGGACGACGGCGATGGCTCCTGCCTCCGCCAGCGCCAGGGCGTCGGCGACGAGCTGGTCGGCGGCCTCGGCCCCGCGGCCCTGCACGCGCTTGCCACCCAGCATGTTCTCCGACTGCGGGGTGAACCCCAGGTGCCCCACGACCGGGATGCCCGAGCGGGTGAGGAGCTGGACGTGCTCGGCCAGGTGCGCCCCGCCCTCGAACTTCACCGCGTGCGCGCCGCCCTCCTTGAGCATCCGTACGGCGCTGGCGTGGCACTGCGCGGGGGATGCCTCGTAGGAGCCGAAGGGCAGGTCCGCGATGACCATCGCGCGCCGGCTCGACCGCGACACGGCCCGTACCGCGGGGATCATCTCGTCCACGGTGACGGGGATGGTGGTCGGGTGGGCGAGCATGTTGTCGCCCATGGAGTCACCGACGAGCAGCATGTCGATGCCCGCCTCGTCGAAGATCCGGGCGGTCACCGCGTCGTAGGCGGTCAGCATCGTGAGCGGCTCGCCACGCTCCTTGGACTGGCGCAGGTGGTGCACGCGCACCCGGCGGGGCACCGGCACCCCGCCCGCGGCGTCGGTGGGGGTTCCGGCTGTGCCGTCACTGGTGGTGGTACCGGTGTCGGGGTCCGCCGGTGGCGTGTTCTGGGTCATCGGTTCTGCTCCTGCGTTCTCTGGCGGACGCCGGTCTCGACGGCGAAGGTTCGGCGGGCGGTCACGGCCGGACGCCGTCGGGTGCTCGCTTCGACGCGTCCCCGGTCGGCGGTGCCATGGGGCACACCCTATTGCCGGTACGTGTGCCCGGCGCACCTGCCCCGTCCCGCCGGCCCGTGTGCGGCGGGTGCGCCGGCACACCCCGTGCCGCCCGAGAGGTGGCGACTGTGCCGTGCGAGGCTGCACCTGCGCAGCCCGTGCCGCCCGAGTCGGGGTGCCGGTGCCGCGCGACGGCGCCCGTGCGACATGATGGGGCCTGCGGCGGGCGAGCCCGCCGGACCCGGCCGCCGGCCCTCGGCGGTACCTCCGATCGCCACGCAGTCAGGAGCCGATGGATGGACAAGCAGCAGGAGTACGTGCTCAGGGCGATCGAGGAGCGCGACATCCGCTTCATCAGGCTGTGGTTCACCGACGTGCTGGGCGTGCTCAAGTCCGTGGCGATCGCCCCGGCCGAGCTGGAGGGGGCGTTCGCCGAGGGCATCGGGTTCGACGGCTCGTCCATCGAGGGTCTCTCGCGCGTGTACGAGTCGGACATGCTCGCCCGTCCCGACCCGGCCACGTTCCAGGTGCTGCCCTGGCGCGGCGAGGAGAACGGCGTCGCGCGGATGTTCTGCGACGTGCTCACCCCCACCGGCGAGCCGGCCAGGTCCGACCCGCGCAACGTGCTCAAGCGCGCCCTGAGCAAGGCGGGCGACGCGGGGTTCACCTTCTACACCCACCCCGAGATCGAGTTCTACCTCTTCGAGAGCGTCTCCTCGCCCGACCAGCCGCTCGTGCCCATCGACCGGGGCGGCTACTTCGACCACGTGGCCCGCGGCACCGCGCACGACTTCCGCCGCGACGCGATCACCACGCTGGAGTCGATGGGCATCTCGGTCGAGTTCTCCCACCACGAGGCCGGTCCAGGGCAGAACGAGATCGACCTGCGCTACGCCGACGCGCTGAGCACCGCCGACAACATCCAGACCTTCCGCACCGTGGTCAAGGAGGTCGCCCTCCAGCAGGGCGTGCTCGCGACCTTCATGCCGAAGCCGCTCGTCGACGCCCCCGGCTCGGGCATGCACACCCACATGTCGCTGTTCGAGGGCGATCGCAACGCGTTCTACGACCCGTCGGGGGAGTACCAGCTCTCCGCCACCGGCCGCGCGTTCATCGCGGGCCTGCTGCACCACGCCGGGGAGATCACCGCCGTGTGCAACCAGTACGTCAACTCCTACAAGCGGCTGTGGGGCGGCGGGGAGGCACCCAGCTACGTCTGCTGGGGCCACAACAACCGGTCGGCCCTGGTCCGCGTGCCGATGTACAAGCCGGACAAGGGCGGGTCGGCCCGGGTGGAGTACCGCGCCCTGGACTCGGCTGCGAACCCCTACCTCGCCTTCGCCGTCCTTCTCAACGCGGGCCTGAAGGGCATCACGGAGGGGTACGAGCTGCCCGAGGGGGCCGGCGACGACGTCTGGGCGATGAGCCGTGCCGAGCGCAAGGCGCTGGGCATCCAGGCGCTGCCCAACTCGCTGCGCCAGGCGGTCGAGCTCATGGAGGGCTCCGAGCTCGTCGCCGAGACCCTGGGCGAGGACAGCTTCGAGTTCTTCCTGCGCAACAAGCGCTCCGAGTGGGAGGACTACCGCAACCAGGTCACCGCCTTCGAGCTGCAGCGGTTCATCCCCTCGCTGTGAGCCGGGGCTCCGCGACGGTTCCGGACCGGGAGGTGAGGGGGCGTGGTGCGTGAGGTCTCGACGACGTCGGCGCTGCGCCGGCTGGGCTTCGCCGAGCCGGGCGTCGCGGCCGCGCGCCTCGAGGACGCCGTCCTCGCCCCCGCCGTCGCGGCCGCGGCGGCCGGTTCGCCGCTGCCCGAGGCCCTGGGGGCGACGGCGGACCCGGACCGTGCCCTGCTGACCCTGCTGCGGCTCGCCGAGGCGGCGGCCGAGGCCGGGACCGCCGACGACCTGACGACGGTGCTGGCCGACGACGGTGTCCACCGGCGCCGCCTGCTCGCCGTGCTGGGGGCCTCGGCCGCGCTGGGGGACATGCTCGTGGCGCGGCCCGAGGACGCCGGGCTCCTCGCCCACCGCGCCGACGAGGTCCCGGTGCTGGACCTGCTGCCGGCGGACGAGCGCGAGCGCGCACTGCGCGCCGTCGGCGCCGATCCGGGTGACGACGTCCCGGTCGCACAGGTGGGCGGCGCGGAGGGCGCGGCGACGGTGCGTCGCACGTACCGCCGTCGCCTCCTCGAGATCGCCGCTGCCGACCTGACGAGCCCGGACCCGCTGGCCGACCTGCCGAAGGTCGCTGCCGCGATGGCCGACATCGTGGCCGGCGCGCTGGACGCCGCGCTCGCGGTCGTCCGGGCGGACAACCCCGAGGCGGCGCAGGTGCGGCTGGCGGTCCTCGGCATGGGGAAGACGGGCGGGCGCGAGCTCAACTACATCTCCGACGTCGACGTCGTCTACGTCGTCGAACCGGCCGACGCGACCACCGAGCACGACGCCGTCGCCCGGGGGACCAGGCTCGCCACCGCGCTCGCGGCAGCGGTCTCGGCCCCCGGTCCCGAGCCCGCGCTGTGGCCGCTGGACGCGAACCTGCGCCCCGAGGGCAAGGACGGGCCACTCGTGCGCACCCTCGCCTCGCACGTGGCCTACTACGAGCGCTGGGCCAAGGCGTGGGAGTTCCAGGCGCTGCTCAAGGCGCGCCCGGTCGCCGGGGACCTGGCCCTGGGGGAGGCGTACTGCGCGGCGCTGGCGCCGCTGGTGTGGACCGCCGTCGAGCGGGAGCACTTCGTCGAGGACGCCCAGGCGATGCGCCGGCGGGTCGAGGCGCACGTGCCGGCCGCCGAGGCGGACCGCCAGCTCAAGCTCGGCAAGGGCGGGCTGCGCGACGTCGAGTTCACGGTGCAGCTGCTGCAGATGGTGCACGGGCGCACGGACGGACAGATCCGCTCGCGCAGCACGCTGGAGGGGCTCGCGCAGCTGGCGGCGGGCGGCTACGTCGCGCGGGACGACGCGCAGCAGCTGGACCACCACTACCGGTTCCTGCGGGTGCTCGAGCACCGCATCCAGCTCCATCGGATGCGGCGCTCGCACCTGGTGCCGACCGGCGAGGCCGACCTGCGCCGCCTCGGGCGGTCCATGCGGGTCGACGGGGTGGAGGGCGCCGGCAGCCTGGAGGAGCGGTGGCGACAGGTCCGGCGCGAGGTCCGCCACCTCCACGAGGAGATCTTCTACCGTCCGCTGCTGCCGCTCACCGCCCAGCTGAGCGCGGACGACGTCGCCCTCACGCCCGAGGCGGCGCGCGCCCGGCTCGCCGTGATCGGGTACCACGACCCCGAGGGGGCGCTGCGGCACATCGCGGCGCTCACCGAGGGGATCTCCCGCCGTGCCACGATCCAGCGGCACCTCCTTCCGGTGATGCTCGGGTGGTTCGGGCAGGGGCCCGAACCGGACGCCGGTCTGCTCGCGTTCCGCAAGCTCTCCGAGACCATGGGCACCACGCACTGGTACCTGAAGCTGCTGCGCGACTCCGGCGGCGCCGCCCGCCGCCTGGCCACGCTGCTCTCCGGCAGCAGGTACGTCGCGGAGGCGATCGCCCGGCTGCCCGAGGCCGTCGCGTGGCTCGACGACGCCGCCGACCTGCGCGGACCGACGGCGTTGGCGCTGGGGGCAGAGCTGGCCGCGCTGCAGGCCAGGCGCGAGGACCCGGTGGAGGCCGTCCTCGCGGCACGCTACCTGCGCCGTCGGGAGCTGCTGCGGGCCGCCATCGGCGACGTGCTCGCGGCAGGCACGGGTGGGGACAGACGGGCCCCGGCGATGATCACCACCGCCGCGGACGTCGCGCTCCAGGGGGCGCTGCGGGTGGCCGTTGCGCAGGCGACGGCGGAGGCGGGGCTGGACGAGGCGCCGTCGCGGTACCTCGTGGTCGCGATGGGACGCCTCGGCGGGCAGGAGATGAGCTACGCCTCCGACGCCGACGTGCTCTTCGTGCACGACCCGCTGCCGGGGGTCGACGAGGGGGTCGCCACGCGGACGGCGCTGGCGGTCGCGACGGCGGTGCGGAGCCTCCTGGGTTCGACGGGGCCCGAGCCGCCGCTCGAGGTCGACGCCGGGTTGCGCCCGGAGGGCCGCAACGGCCCCCTGGTGCGCACGCTGGCGGCCTACGCGGAGTACTACGAGCGATGGGTCGAGCCGTGGGAGCGCCAGGCGCTGCTCCGGGCGCGGCCGGTGGCGGGCGACGACGACCTGGCCGGGCGCTTCGAGGCGCTGATCGCGCCGCTGCGCTACCCCGAGGAGGGGCTCTCGGAGAGCCAGCTGCGTGAGCTGCGCCGCATCAAGGCGCGGGTGGAGTCCGAGCGGATGCCGCGCGGGGTGCCGCCGAACCGGAACCTGAAGCTGGGCCCGGGCGGGCTGAGCGACGTCGAGTGGACCGTGCAGCTGCTGCAGCTGCAGCACGCCGGCGCGGTGCCGGAGCTGCGTACCCCGGTCACCCTCGACGCCCTCCACGCGCTGCACGAGGCCGGTCTGGTCGGTGTGGCGGAGGCCGAGCGGCTGGCGGACGCCTGGCAGCTGGCCTCGCGGGTCCGCGACGCGATCGTCCTCGGGACCGGCCGGACCACCGGCCGGCGGACCGACGTGCTGCCGCACGAACCGGTCGAGCTCGAGGTGGTCGCCCGGCTGCTCGGGTTCGAGCCCGGCGGCCGGCTGGACCTCGAGGAGCACTACCTGCGCACCGCACGGCGGGCCCGCACCGTCGTCGAGGAGCTCTTCTACGCCTGAGGAGCCTGCCGCAGTCCGCCGGCACGCGCTACCGTCGACCCACCCGGCACCGCCGGGCCGCGTCGACCCGTCCGACGCCGACCGCTTCCCGACGGGAGGTGGCAGGTGACCGTCCCGGTGCTCGACACCAAGGTCCGTATCCCGAGGCGACGGACCGGGACTGTCGACCGCACCCGGCTGCTCGACGTCCTCTCCGGGCTCCCGGACGCCCGCCTGACGCTCCTCTCCGCACAGGCGGGCTTCGGCAAGACGACCCTGCTGACCGAGTGGCTCGCGACGGACCCCGTCGCCGGCCGCTGCGTCGCCTGGGTCTCGCTCGACACGCGTGACAACGACCCCGCCGTCTTCTGGCGCTACGTCGTCGCGGCCGTCCATGCGGCGGCGCCGGACGCCGGGGCCCGGGCGCAGGCCCTCCTGCAGTCCCGCCGGACCACCACGGAGCGCGTTCTCGCCACCCTCGTCAACGACGTCGGTGCCCGCGCGGACGATCTGACTCTCGTCCTCGACGACTACCACGTGATCGACTCGCCCGAGGTCCGCGACGGCGTGGCCTTCCTGCTGGAGAACCAGCCGCCGACGCTGCACGTGGTGATCGCGAGCCGCGCCGACCCCGCCCTGCCGCTGGCGCGGTGGCGGGCACGCGGCGACCTCGTCGAGGTCCGTGCCGACGACCTGCGCTTCACCACCGCCGAGACGGCCTCCTACCTCACCGGGGTCATGGGCCTGACGCTCACCCCGGACCAGATCGCGAGCCTGGACGAACGCACCGAAGGATGGATCGCCGCGCTGCAGCTCGCGGCGTTGTCGATACGGGGCCGGGGCGACGTCGCCGGGTTCGTCGCGGAGTTCGCCGGCGACGATCGCCACGTGGTGGACTACCTCGCCGAGGAGGTCCTCCAGGGCCAGCCGGTCGACGTCCGCGACTTCCTCCTGCAGACCTCCGTCCTCACCCAGATGTCGGGCTCGCTCTGCGACGCCGTGACCGAGGGGCACGGCTCCGCGGGGCTGCTGGAGACGCTCGACCGGCGCAACCTGTTCGTGGTGCCCCTCGACGACCGGCGCCGCTGGTACAGGTACCACCACCTGTTCGCCGACGTATTGCGGGCCCGGCTCGTGGGCGAGCGGCCGGCGGAGGCTGTCGCCGCGCTCCATCGGCGTGCCAGCGCCTGGTACGAGACGAACGGCCCGCGGAGCCTGGCGATCCACCACGCACTGGCCGGCGGGGACGCCGCCCGGGCCGCGGACCTGCTCGAGGTCGTGCTGCCCGAGCTGAGCCGCGACCGGCAGGAGGTGACGATGCGGGCGTGGATCCAGGCGATCCCCGACGACATCCTCCGGACGAGACCCGTGCTCAGCGTCGCCTACGCCGGTGCGCTGATGGTCCGCGGCGAGGTCGAGGGGGTCGAGCAGCGTCTGCGCGACGCCGAGCAGTGGCTGCGCCCGACGCGCTCCGGGGAATCGGTGCCCACGACACCGATGGTCGTCGTCGACGCCGAGGCGTTCCGGCGCCTGCCGGGGGCGATCGCCGTCTACCGGGCGGGCCAGGCGCACGTCACCGGTGACGTGCCAGGCACCATGGCGCACGCCGGGCGGGTCCTCGAGCTGGCCGGGCCGGAGGACCACGTCGACCGTGGGGCGGCGCAGGCCCTCCTGGCGCTGGCGTGCTGGACCAGCGGTGACCTGGCGGCTGCGGAACGCTGGTACACCGAGGCGGTCCGGAGCCTCGCCCGGGCCGGTCACTACGCCGACGTCCTGGGCTGCCGCCTCGGCCTGTCCGACGTCCAGGTCGCGCGTGGCGGGCTCCGCGACGCCATGGCGACCTTCGAACGCGGGCTCGCGATGGCTGCCGAGCACGGTTCCCCGCCGCCGCGGGGGACGGGCGACATGCACGTGGGTATGGCGAGGCTCCTCATCGAGCAGAACCGGCTCGACGACGCACGTGACCACCTGCGCGCGAGCGAGGAGCTGGGTGAGCTTCTCGGACTGCCGCAGAACCGGTACCGGTGGTGCCTGGAGAGCGCGCGGCTCTGCCGTGCCGAGGGCGACCCGCAAGGCGCGCTCGACCTCCTCCACGACGCCGAGGCGGTCTTCACCACGGACTACTCGCCCGACGTCCGCCCGCTCGCGGCCGTGCGGGCACGCGTGCTGGTCGCGCTCGGCGCGGTCGACGAGGCGCTCGAGTGGGTGCGGCGGGAGGGGCTCTCCGCGGACGACGACCTGACCTATGTCCGGGAGTTCGAGCACCTGACCCTGGCCCGGGTGCTCCTGGCCGTCGCCCGCGCCGGGCGCCCGCGTGGCCATCCCGACCCCAGGCGCCTCCTGACGCGCCTGCAGAGCTCGGCCGAGGACGGCGGACGCACGGGCGCCGTCGTCGAGGCTCTCGTGCTCCAGGCCCTCGCCCACCATGCGGCCGGCGACGCAGATCCTGCCGTCGACGCGCTCGACCGGGCCGCGCGGCTGGCGGAGCCCGAGGGGTACGTGCGCCTCTTCCTCGACGAGGGCGACGCTCTCTCGGCCCTGCTCGGCGCACTGGTGCGGCGGGCCCCGGCCGGGCACTACGCGCACCGGCTGGCCGCGGCGGCCGCCCCTCTCGCGCCCGGTCCACGAGCGACACCCCGGGCGGCCGGAGTCGTCGAGCGGCTGAGCGCCCGCGAGCTGGAGGTCCTGCGGCTGCTCACCACGGACCTCGACGGGCCCCAGATCGCCCGCGAGCTCGTGGTCACGCTCAACACCGTGCGGACCCACACGAAGAACATCTACGCCAAGCTGGGCGTGAACAACCGTCGGGCGGCCGTCCGCCGAGCCGGCGAGCTCGACCTCCTCTCGCGGGGCAACGACAGACCCTGAGGAACGAGGGTCTCGACGACGCCAGGACCTGCTGAGGACCTGCGCACCCCGGGCGTCGTCGCCCGAGCCCTGACCTGGGACTTCTGTGCGGGCGACCCCACGCCGGCACGACGCCGTCCTCGCAGCGGGGTCTGCCGAGGATCACCCTACAGATCACCACATCTGGGGATCCGTCCTCACCACACCGGTCCCTAGCGTGCGAGCACACGGACGGACGCAGACCTGAAGGAGTGCCATGAACCCCGAGCGGCCCGAGCAGCAGCGGTACGAGATCCGCGTCCAGGGCCGTCTGGATCAACGGTGGTCGGCCTGGTTCGACGGCCTGGACCTCACCAGCGACGGCGACGGGACGACGACGATCCACGGGCCGGTCGTCGACCAGGCCGCGCTGCACGGCGTGCTGCAGAAGCTGCGCGACACCGGGCTGTCCGTCATCTCCGTGGTCCGGGTTCCCGCCGGTCCGGCCCGCGGCACCACATCCCGCAGTTCCTGACCCATCAAGGAGACCCCATGCCTACCCATCCCACGCTGCCGACGCCGCCTCGCGTGCACCTCGTGAGCGTGCCCCGATGAGGGCCGCCGTCTACCGGCGGTTCGGCCCGCCGCACGTCGTGCAGGTGGCGGACGTCGCTCTTCCGCCCGTCGGGCCCGGCGAGGTCCTGATCGAGGCCCGCGCAAGCACGGTCAGCTCGGCGGACCGCCGCGCCCGCAGCCGCGACGTCCCACCAGGGCTGTGGATACCGTCGGCCCTGACCCTCGGGGTGCTGCGGCCGAGGCGCCCCGTGCTCGGGATGGATGTGGCGGGGGTGGTCGCCGCGGTCGGGTCGGACGTCACCCGGTTCGCGCCCGGCGACGAGGTCGTCGCGATGCTCGGCAGCCGCTTCGGCGGGCACGCCGAGTACGTCGTGGTCCCGGAGAGCGGCGCCGTCACCACGAAGCCCTCCACCATGGGCTTCGAGGACGCGGTCACCCTGGTCTTCGGCGGCATCACGGCGAGGGGCTACCTCGGCCAGGTCGACGTCCACCCCGGCACCACCGTGCTCGTCAACGGAGCCGCCGGGGCGGTCGGCACGGCCGTCGTCCAGCTCGCGCGGTACGCCGGTGCTCACGTCACCGCCGTCTGCAGCGTCCGCAACATCGACATGGTGACCGCACTCGGGGCCGACCGGGTCATCGACTACGCGAGCGCGGACTTCCTCGCCGAGAAGGCCGCGTACGACGTGGTCGTCGACTGCGTCGGAAACGCCTCCTTCCCGCGAAGCCGGCACCTGCTCGCCCCGGGCGGAGCACTGCTGCTGGTGGTCTCCGACCTGCGCGGGGTCCTCTCGGCCGGCTGGTACACGCGCCGCTCGGGACACCCGGTGATCACCACCCCGGGCCCATGGCGCGTAGAAGACCTGGCCCACCTGGTCGCGCTCGCCGAGTCCGGCGACTACCGGCCGGTGCACGACCGGACCTTCGACCTTTCCGACGTCGCCGCCGCACACCGCCACGTCGACGCCGGCAAGCGGGCCAACGTCATCCTGCGGATCTCGGACGGCGGCCCGCGTCGGCACGATCACGCCGAACCGGCGTCCGCAGCGCTCCGCGCGGCGTCCGGCTCCCACCCAGAGAGGCTGAACCGATGATCGAGGCACACGCACTCACCAAGCGCTACGGCGAGAAGACCGCCGTGGACACCGTCAGCTTCACCATCGCCCCGGGTTCGGTCACCGGCTTTCTCGGTCCGAACGGCGCAGGCAAGTCCACCACGATGCGGATGATCGTGGGACTCGACCGCCCCTCCGCCGGCACCGTCACCGTGAACGGCAGGCCCTACGACCGGCACCGTTCGCCGCTGCGCGAGGTGGGGGCACTCCTCGACGCCAAGGCGGTGCATCCCGGTCGCAGCGCCCGTTCCCACCTGCGGACCATGGCCGCCACCCACAGCATCCGCAAGAACCGCGTCGACGAGGTCATCGAGATGACAGGGCTCGCCAACGTCGCGGACAAGCGGGTGGGCGGCTTCTCCCTCGGCATGGGCCAGCGGCTCGGCATCGCCGCAGCGCTGCTCGGCGACCCACGCACACTGATCCTCGACGAGCCCGTCAACGGGCTCGACCCCGAAGGGGTGCAGTGGGTCAGGCAGCTCGTCCGCGGCCTCGCAGCCGAGGGACGCACCGTCTTCCTCTCCTCGCACCTGATGAGCGAGATGGCGCAGACGGCCGACCAGCTCCTCGTCATCGGCCGCGGCCGCATCATCGCGGCCGGCCCGGTGCAGGAGGTCATCGACTCGGTGTCCGGCGCGGGTGTGCGTGTGCGCTCGCCACGAGCCGCCGAGCTGCAGGCCTTGCTGCAGGCCGAGGGCATTGCCGTGACGTCCCCAGAGGCCGGGACGCTCGACCTGGTCGGGACGAGCGTCGAACGGGTCGGTGACCTGGCCTTCGCCCACGCCATCCCGCTCCACGAGCTCAGCCCGCGCAGCGGCAGCCTCGAGGAGGCCTACATGAGCCTCACCCAGGACGCGGTCGAGTACCGCTCCGAGCCGACCGCAGCACGTCCGCGCACCACCTCCGAAAGGGGCCAGGAACGATGAGTACCGCCGTCACCACCACCACCATCATCACCGGCACTCCGACGCGGACCGCGGGTCCCACCGTCGACGCCCGCAGCAGCTTCCGCGGCGTCATGCGCGGGGAGTGGATCAAGCTGCTCTCGCTCCGGTCGACCTGGTGGTCCCTCGGCGCGACCGTCGCGCTAATGGCGCTCGTCTCCCTCGCGGCAGCCATGTCGCTGGACGCCATGACCGAGGACCCAGCGATGTCCCAGGCAGTCGCCCAGATGCACGGTGCCGACGTCATCTCCGGCGAGTTCCAGATCGGGATGCTCACCATCGCGGTGCTCGGCGCGCTCCTCATCACGGGGGAGTACTCAACGGGCATGGTCCGATCGACGTTCGCCGCCGTCCCCACCCGCACCCCGGTGCTGCTGGCCAAGGCGATCGCACTCGTCGTCCTCACGACCGCCGTGACCGTCGTCGGCGTTGCGCTCTCGTACCTGGTCACCCTGCCGCAGCTGTCCGAGTACGGCCTCGTACCTGCCCTCGACGACGCCGTGACCTGGCGGGTGGTCGGCGGCACCGTCTACTTCCTCGTCGCGTCCGCGCTGTTCTCCCTCGGCGTCGGAACTCTCCTGCGTTCCACCGCCGGGGCTGTCACTGTCTCGCTGACCGTCCTGCTCCTGCTGCCCGGCATTCTCAGCTTCATCAGCCTGGACTGGGTGGAGACGATCGTCAGCTACCTCCCGCTCCCGGCCTCCGCGGCTTTCGTCACCGCTGCGGAGACCTCGGTCCGCGGCGCCGATCTGAGCGCCGGTGCGGGGCTGGCGGTCGTCGCTGCCTATGCTGTCGTCCCGCTCGTGGCCGCCGGCGTGGTGCTGCGCCGCCGCGACGTCTGACCCCAACCGGACCGGCTCGAGCACCAGCAGCAAAGGTCGGAGCTCCTCCCTGTGCGGGAGGAGCTCCGACGTTTTCAGGGCCATGCCGGGAGACATGGTGAGAGGAACTCCGACGGTCGTCTCTGAGACCGTGCCGGGAGACTCGGGCAGAAGAGCTCCGACGGTCGCCTCTCGGGCCTATGCCGGGAGACGTGGGGAGAGGAACTCCGGCGGTTGCCTCTCAAGCCCATGCCGGAGCCGCGGGGGAGGGCTGGCAGCGGCCCCGATGCTCAGAGGTCGTAGTACATCTCGAACTCGTGGGGGTGCGGCCGCAGTCGCAGCGGGTCGATCTCGTTCGTGCGCTTGTAGTCGATCCAGGTCTGGATCAGGTCGGGGGAGAACACGTCGCCCTCGGTGAGATAGTCGTGGTCGGCCTCGAGGGCGGCGAGGGCGCCGGGGAGCGAGTCCGGGAGCTGGGCGATCTGGGCGTGCTCCTCGGGCGGCAGCTCGTAGAGGTCCTTGTCGATCGGGTCCGCCGGTTCGATGCGGTTCTTGATGCCGTCGATCCCGGCCATGAGCATCGCGGAGAAGGCGAGGTACGGGTTGGACGACGGGTCCGGCACCCGGTACTCGACGCGCTTGGCCTTCGGTGAGGACCCGGTGACCGGGATACGGATGCAGGCAGAGCGGTTGCGGGCCGAGTAGACCAGGTTCACCGGCGCCTCGAAGCCGGGGACGAGGCGGTGGTAGGAGTTCACCGACGGGTTGGTGAAGGCGAGCAGGGACGGCGCGTGCCTGAGCAGGCCGCCGACGTACCAGCGAGCGAGGTCCGAGAGTCCGCCGTACCCGCGCTCGTCGAAGAACAGCGGCTTGCCGTCCTTCCAGAGCGACTGGTGAGAGTGCATGCCGGAACCGTTGTCCCCGAAGAGGGGCTTCGGCATGAAGGTGGCGGACTTGCCTGCCGCCCAGGCCGCGTTCTTGATGACGTACTTGAACTTCATGACGTCGTCGGCCGCTGCGCGCAGTGTGTCGAAGCGGTAGTTGATCTCCTGCTGTCCCGCGGTCCCGACCTCGTGGTGAGCCCGCTCGACCTCCAGGCCGACCTGCTGCATGACACGGACCATCTCGTCGCGCAGGTCGGCCATCTGGTCGTTCGGTGAGACAGGGAAGTAGCCGCCCTTGTAGCGGGTCTTGTAGCCGAGGTTCCCGCCCTCCTCTTCGCGGCCGGTGTTCCAGGCGGCCTCGTTGGAGTTGAGGTAGTAGAAGCTCGAGTGCTGGGTGGTCTGGAAGCGCACGTCGTCGAACACGTAGAACTCGGCCTCGGCGCCGAAGTACACCGTGTCCGCGATGCCGGTGCTCTTGAGGTAGGCCTCGGCCTTGGCGGCGATGTTGCGCGGGTCGCGAGAGTACGCCTCGTCGGTGAAGGGATCGACGATCGAGAAGTTGACGACGAGGGTCTTGTGCTTGCGGAACGGGTCCACGAAGGCGCTGGTGACGTCGGGGACGAGCTTCATGTCGGACTCGTGGATGGCCTGGAAGCCGCGGATCGAGGAGCCGTCGAACATGAGGCCGTCGGTGAACGCGTCCTCGTTGAAGGCCTCGACCGGGATGTTGAAGTGCTGCATGACCCCCGGCAGGTCGCAGAAGCGGACGTCGACGAACTTGACGTCCTGCTCCTTGGTGAAGGCGATGGCCTCCTCGGCGCTGGAAAACATCCGTGAACTCCTTGTTGTGGACTCGCTGCCCGGATGGGAACACCCATGAAACTAGTGCGGCGCCGTTTCTCCGGTGTCACCTGAATGTGTCGGGCATGTTACGCCCGGGCGGCGCGGTGTCAGACGCGTCACAGCGCTGAACGGTCGGGCAGAGAGAACCGGCCACATGTGGGAGATCCGGCCGGGCCGGCGGCTCCGCCAGGCGGATGGTCAGCTGTGCGAGAAGCTGGGCTACTGGCTCCTCATCGAGGGTGGCTCGCCCGCCTGTCCCACCCCCTCGGGGTCGGATGTCAGTGGCCCGAACTAGTGTTTGAGACATGCTCGAGGACGAGGTGTCGGGGTCGGCCGGTGGTGCACCGGTCGGGCCGGACGGCGTGCCGGTCGACGGCGGCGTGCCGGTCGTCGGGCGGGACGCGGTGCCGGTGGACGGGCCGGCCGACGCCGTGGAGTTCTCGCCGCTCGAGGCGCGTGTGCGCGGGCGGGTCTCGTCTTATCGTCGGGCGGTCGGCGTGGTGTGCGTGGACGCCCGGCGTGTGACGGCGACCGGCTGCGCCGCCGGCGGGTCCGGGGTCGACTTCGCTCGGCCGCCCGGTGTCTGGGAGCTGGAGTCGATGGTCCTGGACCCCGACGAGGTCGATGCACGGAGGTCGCCGCACGGGCTCGTCTCGGTCGCCGCCCGGTTCTTGGAGGACCAGCCCGGTGGTCCGGTCCTGGCACACGTGCTGGCCGCGCTCGAGCCCGCCGGGGTCGGCGAGCAAGAGCTGATCGAGGCGATCGCGGGGTTCGAGCGTCTGGCGTCGTGGGCGATGTCGACCCAGGCCAGGTTCGTCGCGGAGCTGACCGACCGGCGCGGGAGCGGCTCGAACGCGTTGACCGAGGCCGGTGCGGAGATCGGCGCCCGCCTGGGCACCACGACCAAGGCGGGGGAGGCGAAGGTCCACTTCGCCTCCGGGTTGTGCCTGTTCCCCAAGGTCGCCGACGCGTTGACGACCGGGACCATCGACACCAAGAAGGCCGGGATCCTGTCGTCCCGGGAGCCGGGGATGAGTATCGAGGACTACCGCAAGGCCGTGGATGAGCTGCTGGACCAGGCCGGCGAGCTGTCCGGGACGAAGCTCAAGGCCCGGCTGCGCAAGGCCGCGCTGACCATCGACCCCGACGCGGGAGCGAAACGTCGGGTCAAGGAGCACGCGGACCGGCGGGTGGTCTTCGACCCGGCCCCGGACGCCATGGCCTGGATCAGCGCCTACGTACGCGCCGATGACGCCGCCCGGGTCCGCACCATCCTCGACGCGGTCGCCAAGGCCGCGAAAGGGAACAAGGACACCGACCCCAGGACCCTGGACCAGGTGCGGGCGGATGCGTTCGTGGACGTCTTCACCACCCTGGCCGCCAAGGGCGTCGACCTCACCGGCCACCCCCTGCCCACCCGCACCGGCGGGGGTGTGTCGGTGCAGGTCACCGTCGGGGCCGGGACCCTGCTGGGTGTCGATGACGAGCCGGGCATGCTGGGTGGGTACGGGCCGATCCCGGCCGACCTGGCCCGTCAGATCGCGCAGGACGGGACGTGGCGGGCGCTGTTCACCGACGCCGATGGCCAGTTCCGTGCCCTGGGGACGAAGAAGTACCGCCCCGGCGCGGACCTGACCCGCACGATCGTCGCCCGGGATGTGACGTGTACCTTCCCGGGATGCCGCCAGCCCGCGGTGTGCTGCGACCTCGACCACATCGTCGCCTACGACCCGGCGTGCGCGGCGCGGATCGCGCAGACCACCGAGGTCAACCTCCACCCGCTGTGCCGGCGGCATCACAACCTCAAGACCAACAAGAAGTGGGGCGCCAGACGCGCAGCGGACGGGACGATCGTCTGGACCGCACCCACCGGCCACACCTACCGACGCCGCCCCGAACCCATCCCCGGCACACCCACCAGCCGTAGCGCCGCCGGCGGCGGCGGAGGTCCAGATGGCGGTGGAGCCGGCGGCCGGGGCAGCGGCGGCGGAAACAGCGGCGGCGCCAGCCCACCCGACCCCCAGCAGAACGCTGACGACACCCCGCCGTTCTGACAGCCATTCCCCTCGAAGGCTGTGTTTTCTGAGTCCGGTGTACGACGACTGCTGACGCCTGGCGACGCTAGTGCGCAGACGTGGGCCGGCAGACGTGGGCCGCAAGTGCGGGCCGTTCGACGGACGGCGTCCGAAGCACCGGCTCCGGATAGGTACGCTCGCTGGGTGCCCGAGAATCCCCAGCTGCCCCCCGTCGCGGGCTTGGGCCGACGGCTCGTCGCGCTGGCCGTCGACTGGGCGATCGCCTCCGCGATCAGCGCTGGCTTCTTCGCCTACGACCCCCTGGCCACGCTCGGAGTCTTCGCCGTGATGACCTGGCTGATGCTCGCCACCCTGAGCGCATCCATAGGGCATGTGGTGCTCGGGCTCGGTGTGCGAACCCCCGGCCGCGGACCTGCCGGTCCGTTACGCGCACTGGTTCGGACGGTCGCGCTCTGCTTGGTGATTCCGGCGGTAATCTGGGGACCCGACGGCCGGGGTCTTCACGATATGTGGGCGGGAACTGTCATCACGAGAATCCGGTGAACCGCGCGGCGAGCTGACGACCGTGCCGTCCTCATGCCGATGACCGTTCCATCCACGCGCTGATGCCGCCGCTCTCGCCCTGACGACAGTGCCGTGCTCACGCCGATTGTCGACACCGCTCTCGCCCTGACGACCCTGTCCTTCACACGCTGACGTGCGTGTCCTTCACGCGATGACGGCCGTGCCGTCCCCGCGCTGACGACCGTCCGGTTCACACCGCTGCGCCGCCGCAATGGCGAACGGCACCGCCGCGCGAGAGACGGTGCCGCGGGGCGCGATGCTGGGTCAGCGGCCGCGCATGCCCTTGCGGTCAGGGCGAGCCTTCATCGGGTCGACGCCCTTGGGGATAGGCATCCGCGCGGAGCCGAGCGCCTGGAGACGCTTGGAGACCTGTGCCACCTCGGCCGTCGTCAGCGTGTTCTTCAGCTTCTGCACGGTGCGGACGAGCTTGCCGATCGGCACCTGGCCTTCGGCGTTGCCGTACTGGACGAAGTGCACCGGCACATTCGGGGCGACGCGGGACACCTTGCGCTTCTCGTCGTCGAGCATCCGCTTGACACGGTGCGTGGGCCCCTCGGAGACGAGCACGATGCCCGGTCGGCCGACCAGGCGGTAGACGAGGTCCTGGGTGCGCGGGTTGACGGCGACCGGCTGCTCCTCGATCGTCCAGCCCCGGCGGATCTGGCCGAGCGCAGCGCCGGCAGCCCCGGGCTGGCCGTCGATCTGCGAGTAGCTGGCCTTCCGCGTCTGCGTGGCCAGCACGATCATCATGACCATCAGCGCGAGGAGGAGCCCGAAGAAGCCCATGTACCACGGGTGTCCCCATGCGAACCCGATGACGAGCGCGACGCCCATCACCAGGACGAAGACCCCGATCAGCATCCAGGTGATGGTCGGGTTGACCTCACGCGTCAGCCGGTAGGCGTCCCGGACGTTGTGGTACCAGCGCTGCTTCTTCTCTTTGGGCGCGGCGGAGGACCCCTCGACGCCGGCGCTCTTCTTCTTGCGGACCATGATCAACAAGGATACCGGCCCTCCAGGCTCCGACCCGCCCCTGTGCAGGGGCGCGCCGGGCGCGCTGGGGCGCATGGAGCCGGTGGTCGCTGTCAGCCCACCAGGGCGGCGGCCTCCTGGCGCGACGTGGTGGCCTCCGTCAGGTGCTGCAGCGCGGCCGGCACCTCGAGACCCTTCTTCACCATCGCCCTGCCCCACAGGCGGCCCGCGCGGTAGCTGGAGCGGACCATCGGTCCTGCCATGACGCCGAGGAAGCCGATCTCGTCCGCGATCTCCGACAGCTCGACGAACTCCTGCGGCTTGACCCAGCGCTCGACGGGGTGGTGCCGCACGGAGGGACGCAGGTACTGGTTGATCGTCAGGAGGTCGCAGCCGGCGTCGCGCAGCATCTGCATCGCGTCGACGACCTCCTCGAACGTCTCTCCCATGCCGAGCATGAGGTTCGACTTAGTGACGAAGCCGTCGTCCGCCGCCGCCGTGATCACCCGCAGCGAGCGCTCGTACCGGAAGCCCGGACGGATGCGGCGGAAGATCCGCGGCACGGTCTCGAGGTTGTGCGCGAGCACCTCCGGCCGCGACGAGAACACCTCGGCGAGCTGGTCGGGGTCGGCGTCGAAGTCAGGGATGAGGAGCTCGACGCCGGTGCCCGGGTTGAGCTCGTGGATCTGGCGCACGGTCTCGGCGTACAGCCAGGCTCCGCCGTCCTCCAGATCGTCGCGCGCCACCCCGGTGATCGTGGAGTACCGCAGGCCCATCTCCTTGACCGACCGGGCCACCTTGAGCGGCTCCATGCGGTCCAGCGGCGACGGCTTGCCCGTGTCGATCTGGCAGAAGTCGCAACGGCGGGTGCACTCCGAACCGCCGATGAGGAACGTGGCCTCGCGATCCTCCCAGCACTCGAAGATGTTGGGGCAGCCGGCCTCCTCGCAGACGGTGTGCAGGCCACCGCCGTGCACGAGCTGCTTGAGCTCCCGGTACTCCGGCCCCATGACGGCCTTGGTCTTGATCCACTCGGGCTTGCGCTCGATTGGGGTCTCGGCGTTCCGGGCCTCGACTCGCAGCATCCTGCGGCCCTCGGGAGCGATCGTCACGTCTGGTCCGTCCTTTGGTGGCGTGTGGTGCGCTTTCGATCCTACGACGCCGGCGCGGCGGTCACCTCGACGGGTGGGACGAGCGCCTGCCCGTGGCCAGCACCACGAGCGGCGACGCCGGGCACGCCGGCCCTCGTGAGCGGGCCGAGCGTGGCCTGGAGCTCACGCCCCAGCAGGTCGACGACGTCGAGGACGCCGAGCGGTCTGCCGGTCTCGGCAGCGAGCGAGGTGACATCGGCGTCGTCGATACCGCACGGGACGATCCGGTCGTAGACGCCCAGGTCGGGGCAGACGTTCAGGGCGATGCCGTGCATCGTCACACCTCGGGCGACGCGCACCCCGACGGCGCAGAGCTTGCGGTCCCGACCACGGTCGTCGGCCAGCACCCACACCCCGGAGCGGCCGGGCACGCGGGCGGTCCGCACGCCGTACGTCGCGGCGACGTCCATGACCGCCTGCTCCAGCGCACGGACGTAGGCGACGACGTCGACAGGCTCGCGCAGCCGGACGATCGGGTAGGCGACGAGCTGCCCGGGACCGTGCCAGGTGATGCGCCCGCCCCGGTCGACGTCGATGACCTCGGTGCCGTCGCCGGGCCGGTCGCGCCGCGCCGTCCGCTTGCCGGCGGTGTAGACGTCGTCGTGCTCGAGCAGGAGCACCTTGTCGCCACGTTCGCCGGCAACGACGTCGGCGTGCACGCGTCGCTGCATGTCCCAGGCCCACCGGTAGTCGACCAGCCGTGTCCCCAGGTCCACGCGCTCCAGCTCCACGTCGTGATCCTAACGCTCGGCAGCGGCACCCCCGGGCCTCCGGGTCGGTCCCTGCTCGACCAGCAGGACGAGCAGTTCTCGCAGGATGGTGACCTGGTCGGGAGTGAGCGGGCCCGCGACCAGTGCCTCCACGGCGGCGGTGTCGTCGAGCGCAGCAAGGGCAGCACTGCCGGTCTCGGTGATACTCACGGCCTGCCGGCGACGGTCCGTGGCGTGCCGTCGACGAGCGACGTAGCCCGAGCGCTCGAGCCCGGCGAGCATCCGGCTGACGGTCTGCTCGGTGACCCCGAGCGACTCGGCGACCTCACGCTGGGAGCGCGGCCCGCCGGCCAGGACCGCCAGGAGGGGAAGCGAGGCGTGCGTGAGCGACCATCGCTCCAGGTAGGCGTCCCAGGCCCGCTCCGCACGGCGCGCGGCCGCCGACAGGAGTCGGCCGGTCGGCCACTGGGCCGGCGGGTCCGAGACGCCGGGACCGCTGAGCCGGTGGGAGGCTTCGTCCGCACGTGGGGCCTCGTCGAGGTCCGGGCTGTCGGTCGTCACATGGTCCTCTCAGGGGCCGGAGCCCGGTCGGTGCGAACTTGCGCCTCGAGCGTCCCACCCACACTATTACTCAGCACGCTTAGTAAATCGGCGAGGAGTCTCGCACGCATCATCACCGGAGGACCGCGTGAACCGTCGAAGCGACACCCGGACCGCAGGACGACGTGCGGGCACCGGCCGTTCCGGCGTCGTCCGCGGTCTGCTCATCCTGCTCGCACTCGTCGCCTGGCTGGGCATCGGCGCACTCGGTGGCATGGCGCAGGGCTCGCTGTCCGAGGTCCAGGAGAATGACAACGCAGCCTTCCTCCCCGCCAGTGCGGAGTCCACGCGCGCGGACGAGATCGCCGCCGAGTTCTCCGACAGCGCCTCGCTCCCGGCCCTCGTGGTGCTCCGGCCCGCCGACGGCGGCGCCGTCACGGACGAGCACCTCACCGCCGCACAGCACTTCGCCGAGGCGGTACCTGGCATCGCCCTGCCCGACGGCGGCACTCTCGAGGAGTCGCTGACCGCGCCCGTCGTCACCGTGCCCTCCGAGGACGGCGAGGCGCTGCTGGTGCCGGTGCCCCTCGATGCCGAGGGAGCCAACGAGCTCGTCGGCGCGGACGAGGAACGACTCGTCAACGTCGTCGTCGACGAGCTGCGCCTCCTCGTGGACTCGGAGCTCGTCGACTCCGGGCTCGATGCCTGGGTCACCGGGCCGGCAGGCTTCGTGGCCGACCTGGTGGCCGCGTTCGGCGGGATCGACGGGATCCTGCTGGGCGTCGCGCTCGTCGTCGTCCTCATCATCCTGTTCATCGTCTACCGCTCGCCGATCCTGCCCTTCACGGTGCTCCTGACCGCGGTGTTCGCCCTGTGCGCCGCGGCGCTCGTGGTCAAACCGCTCGCCGGCAACGGGCTCCTCCTCCTGAACGGGCAGAGTCAGGGCATCCTCTCCATCCTCGTCATCGGCGCGGCGACCGACTACTCGCTCCTGCTCGTGGCGCGCTACCGCGAGGAGCTCGCCCACCACGCGCATCCCGCCGCGGCGATGCGGGCGGCCTGGCGGGCGTCGCTCGAGCCCATCGCCGCCAGCGCGGGCACGGTCATCGTCGGACTGCTCTGCCTGCTGCTCTCCGACCTCGGCTCGAACGCCAGCCTCGGGCCGGTAGCGGCCATCGGGATCGCGTCCGCGGTGCTCGCGGCACTGACGTTCCTGCCGGCGCTGCTGCTCGTCGGCGGACGCCGCTCGCGCGCCATCTTCTGGCCGCGGGTGCCGCGCCATGTCGACCCCGACCGTCGCGAGGCGGCGCACCGCGCGGGCGGGCCCGTCCGTGCCGAGCCGACGCACGGGCTGTGGCAGCGGGTCGCGGACTTCGTCGCTGCGCACGCCCGACCCGTGTGGGTGGCCACCGCCGTCGTGCTGCTGATCGGCGTCGCCTTCGTGCCCACCCTTCGTGCCGAGGGCACCAGCGACACCGACGTGTACCTCAGCGCGACCGAGTCGGTCGCCGGCGAGGAGGTCCTCGCCGAGCACTTCGACGAGGGAACGGTCCAGCCCGCCGTCGTCATCACCTCGGAGGAGACCGCCGACGACGTGCGCGGCGCCGCCGAGGGCGTCGACGGTGTTCTCGGAGCGTCAGTGCTGACTCAGGGGTCGGGAGCCGGGGGGCCGGCCGCGGAGACGCCTGGCGAGGGTGCGCCCGCCGAGGAGGCGCCTGGCGAGGGTGCGCCCGCCGAAGAGACGCCTGGCGAGGGTGCGCCCGCCGAAGAGACGCCTGGCGAGGGTGCGCCCGCCGAAGAGACGCCCGCCGAGGGGATGCCCTCCGGGGGTGCGCCAGCCGAGGACGCCGCCCCGATCGTCGTCGACGGCAACGTCCAGATCCAGGTCGTCACCGAGCACGCCGCGGAGAGCCAGCAGGCCCTCGCCACCGTCGCCGCACTGCGCGAGGCCGTGCACGACGTCGATCCCGGCGCCCTGGTGGGCGGTGCCGCGGCGCAGCGGCTCGACACCCAGGAGACGGCCGCGCAGGACCTGCGAACCATCATCCCCGTGGTGCTGGTGGCGATCTTCCTCATGCTGGTCCTGCTGCTGCGCTCCGTCGTGGCGCCGCTGGTGCTGCTCGCCGCGAACCTGCTCTCGTTCGGCGCGACCATGGGGCTCAGCGCGATCGTCTTCAACCACGTGCTCGGCTTTCCCGGTGCGGACGCGACAGTCCCGCTGTACGGGTTCGTCTTCCTCGTCGCGCTCGGCATCGACTACTCGATCTTCCTGATGACGCGCGTCCGTGAGGAGTCGCTCCAGCACGGCACCCGCGCCGGTGTGCGGCGTGGCCTGGCCGTGACCGGTGGGGTGATCACGTCCGCGGGGCTCGTGCTCGCCGCGACCTTCAGCGCCCTCGCGGTGATCCCGCTGCTCTTCCTCGTGCAGCTGGCGTTCATCGTGGCGGCCGGCGTGCTGGTCGACACCTTCGTGGTCCGTACTCTCCTCGTCCCGGGCCTGATCCACGACATCGGGCGTCGTGCCTGGTGGCCCTGGCACCGGCGGGTGCCTCACGACTGAGGCGGGACCGCCCCGTGCCGTCCGTCCACAACCCGCTGAGCGCCGCATGCCCTGTGGATGGCGTCGGCGGCGGCGCCCGACCAGGTGCTTGGCTCGAGCCGTGCCCTTCCGACGTCGCCGCTCCCGTCCCACGCCGGGACCACGCGTGCCGGGGTACCGCCTGCTGACCCCGGTCGGCTTCGGGGCTGGCGGTGCGGTCTGGTCCGCCCGCGACGGCGCCGGACGACCCGTCGCCGTGTCGTTCGTCGCCCTGCCGGCTGGGGAGCGGGGCAGCGCCACCCTCCGCCGGCTCGGCGCGCTACGCTCCGGCATCCATCCGCACCTGCCGCGGGTGCTCGACGTCGTCGGCCTGGCGCAGGGGCGGTGCGCTCTCGTCACCGAGGTCGTTGCCGGGCCGACGCTCGCGACGGTCCACGCGGCCCGCGGCGGTCTCCCGGCTCCTGAGCTCGCCACGTTGCTCGGTGCCCTCGGCTCGGCGCTCGGGTACCTGCACGACCGCGGCATCATCCACGGCGACGTCGCGCCGCGGAACGTCATCATCGCCGCCGGAGGCGTGCCCGTGCTCGTGGACCTGGTCGGCGAGGTCTCCCACGAGAAGGGCACCGCGGGGTTCGTCGCGCCCGAGCGCGCCCGTGGTGCGCCGGCGAGCCGGGCGGCAGATGTCTGGGCCCTCGGGCAGGTGCTGCGCTGGGCCGCGGCGCCGGACACCGGCGCCCGGCTGGTGGAGGCCGCACTTGCCGAGCACCCGGCCGCCAGGCCGGGTGCTCGCGACCTCGCCGCCATGGCGCCGGGTCTGGCGGACGCCGCGGAGATCGTTCTGCCGGACGACGCCGACCTCGCGCAGGCACAGCTCCGCGCCGGTGCCGGAACGACCCCCACCGAGCTGGCCCGGACGCGTCGCCCCCGCCGCCGGCACCGCCGCACCGGCCGGAGGGTCGCCGTCGGGACGGCAGTGGTCGCTCTGCTGATCGGTACCGGCGCTGCAGTGCTCGCCGTCGGCGGGGAGGACGACGACGCGCCGCTGGCTGCCGCCGAGGCCTCCGCCGTCGCCGCAGACCTCTTGCAGCGGCGGGATGCCGCCCTGATGGACGCGGACGCCGCGGCCCTCGCCGATCTCACCGTCCCGGGCTCTGCGGCGGCGGAGGCGGACGCCGCGCTGCTCGCGCGACTCCGCGGCTCCGGCCTGCGGGTGGACGGCCTCGAGACCGGGGCCGTCGAGGTGGAGGTGGTGAGGCACGGGCCCGGACCCGAGGTCGTCGTCGACGTGGTCAGCCACCAGGGGCCGTACGTCCTCGTCCCAGCAGACGCCGCGCCGGACCCTGACGTGCCGAGCACCCCGGTGGCACCGCAGGGGGACCGTTGCGTGCGGCTGGTGCTGGCCGGGCCGGCGCCGTGGCGCGTGAGCAGCACCGGCCCGTGCGGCGAGTGAGGCAGACGGCCAGGAGGGCTCAGCGGCGCCGCGACCGAGGCACCGCGGCGGACCGAACGGTCCTACCAGCGCGGACGCGGTGGTGGCCGCGGCCTTACTGCGCGACCCAGCGGGCAGCGCTCGTGAGGTCCGGGTGGCGAAAGGTGAAGCCGTCGTCCTGCAGCACCCGGGGCACCACCCGGTGGGAGGACGTGAGGAAGTCGGCGAAGTCGTCCCCGGCCAGCCGGAGGAGCGACTTCGGCGCGACCATCGGTGCGGGACGTCTCCTGGCCCTGGCCAGAGCGCGGGCGACCTCGATCTGCCGCGCGGTGTCCGGTGCCACGAGGTTGACGGGGCCGGTCACGCGCGAGTCGATGAGGTGGAGCTGTGCGCGCACGTGGTCGACCAGCGTGATCCACGGCCACCACGACTCACCGCTGCCGAGTCGTCCGCCGAGTCCGGCACGCAGGAGCAGCAGGAGCGGGCCCAGTGCGCCGCCCGACGGAGCGAGTACCGCGCCGGAACGGAGGACGACCACCTCCGCTCCGGACTCGCGCGCCGGCTCGGTGGCCGCCTCCCAGTCCTGGCAGATCTCGGCGAAGAAGCCAGGCCCGGGTGCGCTGGTCTCGTCCAGGACCTCGTTGCCTCGGTCGCCGTAGACGTCGGCCCCGCCGGCCTGCAGCATCCGCACGGGACGGCCCTCGGGACGCGGCATACGGGCGATCGCCTCAGCGAGCAGATGCGTGCCGCGGATCCGCGAGAACCGGATCTCGTCCTTGTAGGCGCGCGTCCACGGCACCCGGCCCATCGACGCGCCGCCGAGGTTGACGACGACCTCGGCCCCCGCCAGCGCGGTCGGTTCCAGCGCACCGGTGTCGGGGTCCCAGCGGAACTCCGACGGCGTGGCGGGCGCCCGGCGCACGAGCCGCCGCACGACGTCGCCGCGACGTTCGAGGTGCCGCACCAGGTGTCTGCCGAGGAAGCCGGAGGCACCGGCGACCAGGACGGTTCGTGGGGCACGGGACTGAGTCTGAGAACTCGGCTGACTCTGGGGACTGGGCTGACTCGGGGAACTGGGCTGACTCTGCGTCGCGGCGGTGGCCATGCTGCACGCTATCGGGGAGGCTCCGGACATGCAGCGGGGCCCAGCACCGGACCGGTGCTGGGCCCCGCCGGGACCACGTCAGACGGTCAGAGACCGACCTCGGCGTCGAAGGCACCCTCCTCGAGGCGTGCCTTGACGGTCTGGAGGAACCGGCCGGCGTCCGCGCCGTCCACCAGACGGTGGTCGTAGGTCAGCGACAGGTAGATGATCGAGCGGATGCCGATCGTGTCGTTGCCCTCGGCGTCCTTCACCACCGCCGGCCGCTTGACGATCGTGCCCACGCCCAGGATGGCGACCTCGGGCTGGTTGATGATCGGCGTGTCGATCAGCAGGCCGGCCGAGCCGGTGTTGGTGATCGTGAACGTCGATCCCGAGAGCTCGTCCGGGGTCACCTTGCTGTCCCGGGTGCGGGCGGCCAGGTCGTTGATCCGCTTGGCGATGCCGCCGATGGTCAGGTCGCCCGCGTCCTTGATGACGGGCACGAGCAGACCGCGCGGGGTGTCGACCGCGATGCCGATGTGCTCGGCGCCGTGGTAGACCACCTGCTCGCCGTCGATCGTGGCGTTGAGCTTCGGGTGCGATTTGAGCGCCTCCGTGGCGGCCTTGACGAAGAACGGCAGGAACGTGAGCTTCGTGCCCTCGGCCGCCTG
Source organism: Georgenia subflava (assembly GCF_009193155.1). GTDB lineage: Bacteria > Actinomycetota > Actinomycetes > Actinomycetales > Actinomycetaceae > Georgenia > Georgenia subflava. The sequence goes on along the minus strand of NZ_VUKD01000003.1, from coordinate 537,045 downwards.
GAAGGAGCCCTTCGCCCGACCCCGCAGAGCGGCGATCCGGGTGACGTCGACCTCCATGACCGAGGTCAGCTGGGCGGAGGTGTCCAGGGACTCGCGCATCCGCTTGGAGATGACCTTGCGCAGGCGGGACATCTTCTCGGTGGTCCCACGCAGCGGCGACACCTCGACCGGAGCCGGCTTGGCAGCTCCTGCACCGGCAGGTGCGCCTGCCGGTGCCTGGGCGGCGGCCTTCTCCGCCGCTGCCTTCTCGGCCGCGGCCTCGACGTCCTGCTTGCGGATCCGGCCGCCGACACCGGTCCCGGTGAGGGTGGACAGGTCCACGCCCTTCTCGCCGGCGAGCTTGCGGACCAGGGGGGTGATGTAGGCGGTGCCGGCGGCAGCGGCAGCCTTGGGTGCCTCGGCCTTGGGCTCCTCCCGGGGTGCCTCAGCCTTGGGCTCCTCCTTGGGCGCCTCGGGCTTGGGCTCCTCCTGGGGCTCCTCGGCCTTCGGCTCCTCCTTGGGCGCCTCAGCCTTCGGTTCCTCGGCCTTCTCGGCCTCGGGCTCCTCGGCCTTGGGCTCCTCCTTGGGTGCCTCGGCCTTCGGGGCAGCGGCCCCGGAACCAACGATCGCGAGGTCGGTGCCGACCTCGACGGTCTCGTCCTCGCCGACCAGGATCTTCACGACGGTGCCGGCTACCGGGGAGGGCACCTCGGTGTCGACCTTGTCGGTGGAGACCTCGAGCAGCGGCTCGTCGACCTCGACCGTGTCACCCTCGGCCTTCAGCCAGCGGGTGACGGTGCCCTCCGTGACGGACTCGCCCAGTGCGGGCATCTTCACGGCCTCGCCCTCGGCGTCGCCGGAGGCCTCGGACGAGCCGCTCGCCGGTGCGGACTCGGTGGCCTCCTCCTTCGCCTCCTCGGCGGGCTCGGCAGCCTCGGACTCGGGCTGCGCGGCCTCGACCTCCTCGGAGGCGGGCGCCTCGGAGGGGGCCTCGGCCTCGGGAGCCTCGGCCTCGGGTGCCTCGTCCGAGCCGGACGCGCCCGAGCCGTCCCCGACCACGGCGAGCTCGGTGCCGACCTCGACAGTCTCGTCCTCCTCGACGAGGATCTTCTCGACCACCCCGGCGACGGGGGACGGGACCTCGGTGTCCACCTTGTCGGTGGACACCTCCAGCAGCGGCTCGTCGACCTCGACCGACTCGCCCACCGCCTTGAGCCACCGTGTGACGGTGCCCTCGGTGACGGACTCGCCCAGCGCGGGCATCTTCACGGACTCAGACATGTCCTGGCGTCTCCTTCGATCGGGTCAGTTGTGGGCGTGCAGCGGCTTGCCGGCCAGGGCCAGGGCAGCCTCGCCCATGGCCTCGTCCTGCGTCGGGTGGGCGTGGACCAGGGCGGCCACGTCCTCGGGGTAGGCCTCCCAGTTCACCATGAGCTGCCCCTCGCCGATGAGCTCGCCGACGCGGCCGCCGAGCATGTGCACCCCGACGATCGGGCCGTCCTTCTCCCGGACCAGCTTGATGAAGCCGGTGGTCTGGAGGATCTGGCTCTTGCCGTTGCCGGCGAGGTTGTAGTCGACGGTCTCGACGTTCTCGGCGCCGTACGTCTCCTTGGCCTCCGCCTCGGTGAGCCCGACCGAACCGACCTGCGGCTCGCAGTAGGTCACACGCGGGATACCGGACTCGACGATCGGGGCCGGGTTGAGGCCGGCGATCTCCTCGGCGACGAAGATGCCCTGCTGGAAGCCGCGGTGCGCGAGCTGCAGGCCAGGGACGATGTCGCCGACGGCGTAGACGTTGCCGACGCCGGTGTGCAGCCGCTCGTTCGTCAGGACGAAGCCGCGCTCCATCGGGATGCCGTTCTCCTCGTAGCCGAGGTTCGCGGTGGCCGGGCCACGCCCGACCGCGACGAGCAGCAGCTCGGCCTCGAGCTCCTTGCCGTCCTGGGTCGTGACCTTCACGCCGTCGGCGGTCTGCTCGACGCCGGAGAACATGGTCTTGGTGTGGAAGGCGATCTTGCGCTTGCGGAAGGCGCGCTCGAGGCCCTTGGACAGCGCGATGTCCTCGTTCGGGACCAGGTTCGGCAGGCCCTCGACGATGGTGACCTCGGCTCCGAAGGAGCTCCACACGGAGGCGAACTCGACGCCGATGACGCCGCCGCCGAGCACGATCGCGCTCTTGGGCACGTAGTCGAGCTCCAGGGCCTGCTCGGAGGTCAGGACCCGGCCGCCGATCTCGAGACCCGGCAGCGACTTGGAGTACGAGCCGGACGCGAGGATGACGTTCTTGCCCTTGTAGCGGGTGCCGTCCACCTCGACGGTGTCCGGGGCGACGAGCTTGCCCCAGCCGTTGATGAGGTCGACCTTGCGGGAGGAGACCAGGCCCTGCAGCCCCTTGAAGAGGCGGGCGACGACGCCGTCCTTGAAGGAGTTCACGCCGTTCATGTCGATGCCCTCGAGCGACCCCTTGACGCCCACGCCCTCGCTCTCGCGGATGGTGTCGGCCACCTCGGCGGTGTGCAGCAGGGCCTTGGTGGGGATGCACCCGCGGTGCAGGCAGGTGCCGCCGAGCTTGTCGGCCTCGATCAGGGCGACCTTCTGGCCCAGCTGTGCGGCACGCAGCGCAGCCGCGTACCCGCCACTTCCAGCTCCCAGGATGACGATGTCGTACTCCTGCGTTTCAGCCACGTACCTCTCCTTGAGCGCGCTCGATCGACCCCGGGTGGGTCAGGTCCGCGGTCATTGTTTCACTCATCCCTCGTCCAGGCCCATTCCGTCCGCTGCCGCGCCGGTCACACCCCGTCGCGTGCCGTACGGCGCCCAGCCTGGCACGCCGGGCGCCGTCGGGCAGGGCGGGCACGAACCCCGGACGTCGACGACGGGCCCAGACCGTCCACGACGACGGCCCGAGACCGTCCACGACGACGGCCCGAGACCGTGCACGACGACGTCCGGAACGGGCCGGGCGGCGGGCACCGTCCCCGGTACCCGCCGCCCGAGTGCGCCTCAGCGCCGCGCCGCGGCCTCGAGGACGCCGAGCAGGGTGCGCAGGCCCATGCCGGTGCCGCCCTTCGGCGTGTAGCCGTACGCCGAGCCCTCGTTGTACGCCGGGCCGGCGACGTCGACGTGCGCCCACGGGGTCTCGCCGACGAACTCCTTGAGGAACAGCCCGGCGACGAGCATGCCGCCGAACCGGTCGCCGATGTTGGACAGGTCGGCCACCGTCGACCTCAGGGACTCGCGCAGCTCGACGGGCAGGGGCATCGGCCACATCTGCTCGCCGACCGCCTCGGCCGCGGCGACGACCTCGGCGCGTGCGTCGTCGGTGCCCATCACGCCGCCCACCCGGGCGCCCAGCGCGACCATCTGCGCGCCGGTGAGGGTGGCGATGTCCACGATGGTGTCGGGCTTCTCCTCGCGCGCCGCCACCAGCGCGTCGCCGAGGACCATCCGCCCCTCGGCGTCGGTGTTGAGCACCTCGACGGTGGTGCCGTCGCGCATGGTGACGACGTCCGAGGGCCGCTGCGCCGAGCTGCCGGGCATGTTCTCCGCCAGCGCCAGCCAGCCGGTGACCTTCACGGGCAGGTCGAGGGCGGCGGCCGCGAGGACGGTGTGCAGGACGGTGGCCGCGCCGGCCATGTCGTCCTTCATGTTCTCCATGCCCTTGGCGGGCTTCAGCGACAGCCCGCCCGAGTCGAACGTGATGCCCTTGCCGACGAGGGCGTAGTGCGCCTTGGCGCGGGCGGGGGAGTAGGCGACCTTCACGAGGCGCGGCGGACGGGTCGAGCCCTGGCCGACGCCGACGATCCCGCCGTACCCACCGGCCTCCAGCTCCTTCTCGTCGAGCACGGTGACCTTGACCTTCGTGCCCCGGGCGGCCGTGCGGGCCGCCTCGGCGAAGGACTCGGGGTACAGGTGCCGCGGCGAGGTGTTGACGAGGTCCCGTGCGCCGCGCACACCGTCGGCGACCGCCTGGGCGCGGGCGACGGCGGCCTTCGCGTCCTTGTCCCGGGCGACCGGGGTCGCCAGCGTCAGGCGGGCCACCGGTGCCGGGTCGGAGGTCTTGTAGCGGTCGAAGCGGTAGGCCCCCAGCAGGGCCCCCTCGGCGACGGCGCCGACCTGGGCGGCGTCCTCGGCGGGCAGGGCGAGCACGACGTCACCGGTGCCCGCGAGGGCGCGCACGGCCGCGCCAGCGGCGCGGCGCAGGGGCTCGACGGCGACCGTGTCCGGCACGGCGCCGACCCCGGTGAGGACGACGACGCCCGCGGCCAGGCCGTCGCCGGCCGGTACCCGCAGCACCTCGTCGGCCTTCCCGCTCACGCCCAGGGCCGGCAGCAGGGCGGCCAGTGCGTCGGCCACCTTCTTCGGCAGGGCATCGGCGAGGAGGCGCGGGCCGCCGTCGGCGGAGGCCACGGCGAGGACGATCGCGTCGGCGTCGGTGCGGGCAGGGTCCTTGGTGCTGAGCTTGAGATCGGTCACAGGGCACGATGCTAGCCGGGCGGTCGCGGAGCGGTAATCTCCCGGGGTGCTCATCAGCGTCTACGTCACCGCGGTCCTGTGCGGCCTGCTGGGGCTGTGGGCGGCGTGGTTCGCGGTCCGGGGCCGCCCGGTGATCTTCAAGCAGCTCCTCGCCGGGGGCGTCGTGGAGGCGGCCCTGGTCGTCCAGGGCGTCGTCGCGCTGGTCGGCGTCGTCGGCGGGCACCCGCTCGCCGAGCCCTGGACGTACTGGGGCTACCTCGTCACCGCGCTGTTCCTGCTGCCGGTGGCGGCGGTATGGGCGATGGCCGACCGGACGCGGACCAGCTCGATCGCACTGGTCGTGGTCTGCGTCGCGATCCTCGCGATGCAGGCACGGATGTGGCAGGTGTGGACGGCATGAGGGAGGACGAGATGAGCACTTCCGGCACCACCCACGAACGGGTCGTGACCACGCCGACGACGGACACCCGCCGCCCGGCCTACGGCCTCGGGCGCGTCCTGATCCTGGTCTACGGGATATTCGCCGTCGCCGCCACGGCCCGGGCGAGCGTGCAGCTGCTCACCCACGCGGCGGAGGCGCCCCTCGCGTACTCCCTCTCCGCGCTCGCCGGCGCCGTCTACCTGGTGGCGACGATCGCGCTCGCCCACAACGGCCGGCGCATGCGCCGCACGGGCTGGTTCGCCGTCGTCTTCGAGCTCCTGGGCGTGGTGACGGTGGGCACGCTCAGCCTGCTGCAGCCGGACCTGTTCCCCGACGACACCGTGTGGTCGCAGTTCGGCAGCGGCTACGGCTACGTCCCGGCCGTGCTCCCGCTGCTCGGCATCGCCTGGCTCTGGCACTCCAGCCCGGCACGCGTGTCGGCGCGCTCCGAGCGGCCCTGAACCCCCGGGCGCGCACCGGTCCGGCCGGAAGGACGCTGCCGGCGCGCCGGTAGGCTCGCGGCGTGTATCCCCTGCTCTTCCGCGCGCTCGCCGTCCGTCTCGACCCGGAGCGCGCACACCTGGGCGCCATGCGGCTCATCCGCGCCGTCGCCCGCGTGCCCGTGCTCTCCGACGCCGTGCGCGCCACCCTCGGGCGGCGTCCCGCACGCACGGTCCCGTCGGTCGACGACGGCGGCCCTCTCGCGCGGCCCGTCCCCGGCGTGCTCGGTCTCGCGGCCGGGATGGACAAGGACGCCGACACGGTCCTCGGCATGGACATGCTCGGCTTCGGCTTCGTCGAGGTCGGCACGGTCACGGCGCTGCCGCAGCCCGGCAACGACCGTCCCCGGCTGTGGCGGCACGTCGAGCTGCGGGCGCTGCGCAACCGGATGGGCTTCAACAACCGCGGCGCGGCGGCGGCCGGGGAGCGGCTGCGGGCCCTGCGGGCGACCCGCCGGGGACGCGCGGTCGTCGTCGGCGCGAACATCGGCAAGTCGAAGGTCACCCCGCTGTCGGAGGCCGTGACCGACTACACCACCAGCGCCCGCGCGGTGGCCCGCTGGGCGGACTACCTCGTCGTCAACGTCTCCTCCCCGAACACGCCGGGGCTGCGCGACCTGCAGGCGGTGGAGTCGCTCCGGCCCATCCTGACGGCGGTGCAGGACGCGGCGGACGCCGCCGCCGGACGTGCGGTCCCGCTCTTCGTGAAGATCGCCCCGGACCTCGCCGACGCCGACATCGACGCCGTCGCCGCTCTCGTTCTCGAGCTCGGCCTGGCCGGCGTGGTGGCGACCAACACCACGATCGGGCACGACCTCGGTCCCGGCGGCCTGTCGGGCGAGCCCCTGCGGACGCGCTCGCTCGCGGTCGTCCGGCGTCTGCGGGCGCAGCTCGGTCCCGGGCCGACGATCATCGGGGTGGGCGGCATCAGCACGGAGGCCGACGCCCGCGCCATGGTGGCGGCAGGGGCAGACCTGCTGCAGGCCTACTCGGCCTTCATCTACCAGGGGCCGGCGTGGCCGGGCCGGATGAACCGGGCACTGGCCTCGCCGGCCTGAGCGGGGCCTCGCCGGCCTGAGCGGGCCTCGCCGGCCCGAACGGGGGACTCGCCGACCTGAGCAGGCGGCGTCAGGCCGGGTACTCGCCCCGCCTGACCTGCGGCTTGGGCTGGCGCATCCGCCGGAAGTAGAAGCTGCGCCCGAACGCGTAGAAACCGGTCCAACCCGGGATCTGGTCGGCTCCGAACTTCTTGCGCAGCTTGCGCTTGAGCAGCTGGACCATGATCAGCGAGTCCACGATGGCGACGAGCAGGATGCCGTACATGCCGAGCACCAGGGCGTTGGCGAGCTGCGGGTAGGAGCCCGCGAAGAGCATCGCGACGATCATCAGCAGCGCGAGCGGCATGAAGAACTCGGCGATCGACCAGCGGGCGTCGACGTAGTCGCGGGCGTAGCGGCGCACCGGTCCCTTGTCCCGCATCGGCAGGTAGCGCTCGTCGCCGGTGTTCATCGCCTCGCGCTGGCGCATGTAGGCGTCGTTGCGCCGCTCGCGCGCGATCCGCTTGGCCTCCTTGCGGTCGTCCGGCACCAGGGGGCGACGGTTGCGCGCCTCGGCCTCCTTGCGCTTGGGCGTGGGCCGGCCCTTGCCCGCGGCCACCTCCTCGACGGGCTGCGGCTCGGGCTCGACGGGGGTGCTCTTACGACGTCCGATCACCCCAGCAGGGTAACGCCGATCGAGGCGCCGCCCAGCCCCCGCCCGCCGCTGCCCGGCAGGGGGACGGCATCGGTAACCTCGCCCTCGTGATCACCGTCGAGACCCTCGCCCACCGCACCCACGAGGCATTCGCCCAGGTGCGTGCCGACCTCGAGGACCTGGTACGCATCCCCAGCGTGTCCGCGTCCGCGTTCGACCAGGCCCACGTGCGCGCGAGCGCCGAGGCCGTCGCCGCGCTCCTGCGCGGGGTCGGCATGCCCCAGGTCGACGTCCTTTCCGTCGAGGTGCCCGACGGCGAGCCCGGCCGTCCCGCCGTCGTCGCGCACCGGCCCGGGCCCGCCGGCTCGCCCACGGTGCTCCTCTACGCCCACCACGACGTCCAGCCCCCGGGCGAGGCGGCCGGCTGGACGTCCGACCCGTTCGAGCCCACGCGACGCGGGGAGCGCCTGTACGGGCGCGGCGCGGCCGACGACAAGGCCGGGATCATGGCGCACGTCGGCGCGCTCCGGGTGCTCGGGGACGAGCTCGGCGTCGGCGTCACCGTCTTCGTCGAGGGTGAGGAGGAGATCGGCTCGCCGACCTTCACCCCGTTCCTGCGCACGTTCCGGGACCGGCTGGCGGCCGACGTCATCGTCGTCGCGGACTCCAGCAACTGGAAGGTGGGCGTGCCGGCGCTCACGACCTCCCTGCGCGGACTGGTCGACTGCGAGGTCGAGGTCCGGGTCCTCGGCCACGCCGTCCACTCCGGCATGTTCGGCGGCCCGGTCCTGGACGCCGTCACCCTGATGTCACGCCTGGTGGCCACGCTGCACGACGACGCGGGCGACGTCGCCGTCGCCGGCCTCGTCGCGCAGGACGAGGCGGCCGTGGACTATCCCGAGGACGAGCTCCGCGCGGACGCCGCCGTCGTGGACGGCTACCGCATGGCCGGCACGGGCGCCCTCGCCGCCCGGCTGTGGACCAAGCCGGCCATCTCGGTCATCGGCATCGACGCGACCGACGTCGCCCACGCCTCCAACACCATCGCGCCGGTGTGCCGGGCGAAGCTCTCCATGCGCATCGCACCCGGCCAGGACCCGGCCGAGGCGGAGCGGCTGCTGCACGAGCACCTCCTCGCCCACGCCCCGTTCGGCGCACAGGTCACCGTCACACCGGGGGAGCGCGGCCAGGCGTTCGACGCCACCGAGGACACGGCGGAGATGCGGACCGCGCGGTGGGCCTTCGCCGAGGCCTGGGGCCACGAGCCGGTCGACATCGGCGTGGGCGGGTCCATCCCCTTCATCTCCGAGCTCCAGGAGGTCTTCCCGCAGGCGAAGATCCTCGTCACCGGGGTGGAGGACCCCGACTCCCGCGCCCACAGCGAGGACGAGTCCGTGCACCTCGGCGAGCTGGAGCGGGTGGTCCTGGCGGAGGCGCTGCTGCTCGCCCGGCTCGGCGGCCAGGTCTGAGCCGGTTGGTGTGAGCCGGAAGGTCCGAGCCGGCCGGCGCAGGCGCGCTGCGACTGCGCCGTCGCCTCGGTCCGGCTCAGCCCTCGCTGCCGGCCGGCGCGTCGGCGACGACGACGTCGAAGTCGACCTCGCCCGTGTCGGTGTCGACGGCGGTGACGGTCGCCGTGACCGGGTAGATCGTCTCGGGGTCCACCTGGGTGGTGAGGTCGCACACGACCTCGGCCCCTACCTCCGCGGGCAGCTCTTCCGAGCACTCGATGACCGGACGCTGACCCACCTCTTCCTCCAGCGCGTCGGCGATCCGCTCCGCGACGAGGTCGGCCGGTATCGGCTCCACCTGCTGCGCGCCGCACGCCGTGAGCAGGAGGACGGCTGCGCCGGTGAGGACGAGCAGTGCTCCCGGGCGGCGGAAGTCGGCAGGTCGCCTCATCGCTGGCTCCTCGGTGCGGCACGGGTCGTGGACGGCTGATCGTCCCACAGGCGCGGGTGCGGGCGCGGCACGTCGGTCGGCGATGATGGACGGGTGCACATCCTGCTCGCCCCCGACCGGTTCACCGGGAACCTGACCGCCGTCCAGGCCGCCGCCTCGCTCGCCGACGGCTGGCACGCCGGTGCCCCCGACGACACAGTCACGCAGCTCCCGCTGTCCGACGGCTCGGGCGGACTGCTCGACGTCGTCGCCGCGGCCCGCGGCGGCGAGCTGGTCACCGTGGCCGCGCCGGGCCCCCTGGGCGAGACCGGTCCCGCCGCCGTCCTCCACGTACCGGGCACGGCGGGCGGCACCGCCTACGTCGAGACCGGCCAGGTGATCGGCGCGCACCTCGTGCGCGGACAGGACCGGGCGCGGGCCGCCGGCACCGGCACCAGCGCGGGCGTGGGCCACCTCCTCACCGCTGCGCGCGCGACCGGCGCGCGCCGGATCGTTGTCGGCCTGGCCGGCACCAGCGCCGTGCACGACGGCGGCACCGGCCTCCTCGCGGCGCTCGCCGAGCAGGCCGGCGCGACCGTGCCCGGCGACGTCCTCGGTGGCGGAGCCGCCGGTCTGGGCGCACTCGCTCCCGCCGACGTCGAGGTGCTCGACGCGGTGCGCGCGTGGCTCGAGGACCTCGACGTCGTTCTCGCCGTCGCCGACGACCTCCCGCTGCTCGGCCTGCACGGCGCCGGGGCGCTGCTCGGCAACGACCCGGCGGTGGGGCCGGTGCTGGCCCAGGAGCTCGAGCGCGCGCTCGGGCACGCCACGGACCTGCTCGAGCAGCGCGCGGCGGTCCTGCCGGCGCCGCGGGCGGGCCTGTCCCTCTCGGGTGCCGGCGGCGCGGGGCACAGCCACGCCCGCACCGCCGCGCGCCCGGCGCGGAGCCCCGGCTCGGGGGCCGGCGGCGGGACCGGCTTCATGCTCCAGCTGCTCGGCGCCCGTCACCTGCCCGGTGCCGAGGTCGTCGCCGACGCCGTGGACCTGCGGAGCCGTGTCGCCGAGGCCGACCTGGTGGTGACCGGCGCCAGGATCCTCGACGCGCCGAGCCTCACCGAGTCGGTCGTCGCCACCGTCGCGCGCCAGGCGCTGCCGCTGGCGCTGCCCGTCGTCGTGGTGGCGGAGGAGGTGCGCACCAGCAGGCGCGAGATCGCCCCGCTCGGCATCTCCGGGACCTACGAGGTGCGCGACCGTCGTCGGACCGCCGTGCGCGTGACGCAGCCCGGGCCCGACACGCACGTCGAGGAGGCGGTCGACGGCGCCGCCGCGAGCGACCTGCCCCAGGCGCTGGCCGCGCGCGCGGTGCGGGTCGCGCGGACCTGGTCGGTCTGACCGGCCGCCTGACGGACCGCCTGACGGACCGCGCACCCCCGGTGCACGACACGCACGACCAGCCGCGCGTGAGCGCGACAACAGGTGGCGCCCCGTGCACAACCGCACCGCGAAGACGTACGCTGCATCAGGAACAAGGCGGCGCCCGGCCGAGTTGTCATCTCAGACGGCCGTCCCACGACGAAGCGGAGAAACCCATGAGCGAGACCACCGAGCAGATCACCACGCACGCCGTGGAGCTGACCGACGTCGCAGCCACCAAGGTCAAGACCCTGCTCGAGCAGGAGGGCCGCGACGACCTGCGTCTGCGGGTGGCCGTGCAGCCCGGCGGCTGCTCGGGCCTGATCTACCAGCTCTACTTCGACGAGCGGCTCCTCGACGGTGACGCGGTCCGCGACTTCGGCGGCGTCGAGGTCATCGTCGACCGGATGAGCGTGCCCTACCTCGAGGGTGCCACCATCGACTTCGCGGACACGATCGAGAAGCAGGGCTTCACGATCGACAACCCGAACGCCGGCGGATCCTGCGCCTGCGGCGACTCCTTCCACTGATCGGTCCGGCGAGCCCCGCTCGCCCGCGCGGCCCCGCGCCGGTCCCGACCGGCCGGGGCCGTCGCTCTGCCCGGTCCCACCTTCCTGAACCTGCACCTGCCTGGAGCTCTCTGTGCGTCGTCGCCCCACCGTCCTGACCGCCCTCGCCGCCGCCGCGGCCCTCACTCTCGCGTCGTGCTCCGGTGGCGCGCAGGACGAGCCGACCGAGGGCGCGGAGACCAGCACCGCCGCGGCGGAGGCCACCCCCGCCGGAACCGAGCTGCCCACCGTGGAGGGTGCGTTCGGCGAGGAGCCGACCATCACCTTCCCCGGCACCGGTGCGCCCGCCGACCTCCAGGTCGAGGTGCTCGAGGAGGGCGACGGCACGGAGGTCGGCCCGGACGACTACGTGGTGGCGAACTATCACGGCCAGGTCTGGGACGGCGACGTCTTCGACAGCTCGTTCGAGCGCGGCGCGGCCACCGGGTTCGGCCTGAACAACGTCATCCAGGGCTGGAAGGACGGGCTGACCGGCACGCAGGTCGGCGACCGGGTGCTGCTGTCGATCCCCGCCGAGCTCGGCTACGGCGACTCGCCGTCGGGCGACGTCATCCAGCCGGGGGACACCCTCGTGTTCGTCGTCGACGTCGTCGACACCTTCGCGCCGGACGCGAACGGGCAGGCCGACGCCGTCCCGGTGGAGCCGGCACCCGAGCTCCCGGTGATCATCGAGGGCGGGCTCGGCGAGCCCGCGACGATCTCGGTCGAGGAGGGCGCCCCGGAGCCCACGGAGCCGGTCGTGGAGACCCTGGCCACCGGCACCGGAGAGCCGGTGCCGGCCACCGCCGGCGCGTCGGTGGTCGTGCAGTTCGCCGAGTCGCTGTGGGACAACAGCCAGCAGTCCTCCACGTGGGCCACCAGCGGCGCGACGGCCGTGCCGATCGGCCAGGGCACGGTGTTCGACCTCCTCGCGGACATCCCCGTCGGGTCCCGCGTCGCGTTCCTGGTGCCCGGCGCCCCCGCCACCGACACCGCCGAGGCCCAGCCCTCCGTGGCCGCCGTGGTCGACATCCTCGGGGCGGTCCCCGCGCCGGAGGCCGGCTGACCGCCGCAGTACGACAGGTCCGGCACAGCCCCGGTCCGGTGCCCGTCACGGGTGTCGGTCGCCGGGGCTGTGGCGTGCCGCACACCCGCGTCGCGGACGTGACGGACAAATCGGACGATCCGGCACGATCGACCTGACGATCCGCCACGATCGATCTGACGATCCGTCAACATCCGACGTCCGCACCGGCGAGCGTGGGCGTCCTCGCGCCGGGTTCACCGGTAGGGTGAGCGCGGAGGACGACGGTCCTGGCTCTGCGCGCGCCACCGGGCGACGGCGCAGGCCGCAGGCGCCGGAGATCTCCACCCGTAGGACTCAGCACAGCACCGCGTCGGAAGGTCAATCCCGTGCGTACCCCGTCTCTCAACCAGGGCAGGCGCCCCGTCGTGCGATCCCTCGCGCTCGCCGGCCTGGTGGCCCTCGTCGTCGCCGCCTGCGCGCCGGCGGACCAGTTCCCCAGCGAGCCCGGCAAGGGGGTCGACGTCGGCTTCCTGCCCAGCGACCACGGGATCACCGACCGCACGGGCGGCCTGATCGACCTGTGGAACGGCTCCTGGATCGCCGCGCTGGCCGTCGGTGCCGTGGTGTGGGGCCTGACCATCTGGTGCATCGTCGTCTACCGCAAGCGCAAGAACGACGACCAGCTCCCCGTCCAGCTGCGCTACCACGTGCCGCTCGAGCTCATGTACACCGTCATCCCGATCCTCATGATCGGTGTCCTGTTCTTCTTCTCCACCAAGGTCACGGGCGAGTTCCAGGACGTCAGTGCTGAGCCGGACGTCGAGATCGAGGTCTACGGCAAGCAGTGGAGCTGGGACTTCAACTACCTGAGCGACGACGTCTACTTCTCGGGCGAGCGTGTCCAGCTCACCGGTGAGGTGGGCGTCGAGGAGACCCTGCCGACCCTGTACCTCCCGGTGGACGAGACGGTCGAGTTCACGCTGAAGTCCCGCGACGTCGCGCACTCCTTCTGGATCCCCGCCTTCCTGTACAAGGTGGACCTCATCCCCGGCCGCACGAACACCTTCCAGGTGACCCCGGAGCGCGAGGGCACCTACTCGGGCAAGTGCGCCGAGCTGTGCGGCGAGTTCCACTCCGAGATGCTCTTCAACGTCGAGGTCGTCGACCGTGCGACCTACGACGACGAGATGGCCGCGCTGCGCGAGGCCGGCCAGACCGGGCGCCAGGGCGACGAGCTCAACCGCCAGTACCACGTCGCTGAGGAGGACCTGAACTGATGGCGACCACCGTCGAGACCGCACCGGAGGTCGTCCCCGGGCTGCGCCCCCAGCGCCAGAGCCTGGGCCGGATCATCGTCTCGTGGATCACCTCCACGGACCACAAGGTCATCGGGTACATGTACCTGATCACCGCCTTCATCTTCTTCATGGTCGGCGGGCTGATGGCGCTGCTGGTGCGCGCCGAGCTCTTCGAGCCGGGCATGCTGCTGCAGTCCATGGAGCAGTACAACCAGCTGTTCACGATGCACGGCACGATCATGATGTTCCTGTTCGCGACGCCGCTGTTCACGGCGTTCGGCAACATCCTCGTGCCGCTGCAGATCGGTGCGCCGGACGTCGCGTTCCCGCGGCTGAACATGTTCGCCTTCTGGCTGTTCTCCCTGGGCGGCCTGGTGACCGTCGCAGGTTTCCTGACCCCGAAGGGTGCGGCGAGCTTCGGCTGGACCGCCTACTTCCCGCTGGCGAACGCGACGTTCTCACCGGGACTCGGCGGCGACCTGTGGGTCCTCGGCCTGGCGATGACCGGCTTCGGCACGATCTTCGGCTCGGTGAACTTCATCGCGACGATCATCACCATGCGCGCCCCGGGCATGACGATGTTCCGGATGCCGATCTTCACCTGGAACATCCTCATCACCTCGATCCTCGCGCTGATGGCCTTCCCGGTGCTGGCGGCCGCGCTCTTCGGCATGGTGGTGGACCGGTCCCTGGGTGGCCAGGTCTTCAACCCGGAGGCCGGGGGTGCGCTGCTGTGGCAGCACCTGTTCTGGTTCTTCGGCCACCCCGAGGTCTACATCATCGCCCTGCCGTTCTTCGGGATCGTCTCCGAGGTCATCCCGGTCTTCTCCCGCAAGCCGATGTTCGGCTACAAGGGCCTGGTGTTCGCGACCATCGCGATCGCTGCCCTGTCGGTGACCGTGTGGGCGCACCACATGTTCACCACGGGCGGGGTGATGCTCGAGTTCTTCTCGCTGATGACCATGCTGATCGCGGTGCCCACCGGCGTGAAGTTCTTCAACTGGGTCGGCACCATGTGGCGCGGCAAGCTCACGTTCGAGACGCCGATGCTGTTCTCGCTCGGCTTCCTCGTGACGTTCCTGTTCGGCGGGCTGACCGGGATCATCCTGTCCAGCCCGGCGATGGACTTCCAGGTGCACGACACCTACTTCGTCGTCGCCCACTTCCACTACGTCGTGTTCGGCACCGTGGTGTTCGCGATGTACTCCGGCTTCTACTTCTGGTGGCCGAAGTGGACCGGCCGGATGCTCGACGAGCGGCTGGGCAAGATCAACTTCTGGCTGCTGTTCATCGGCTTCCACACCACGTTCCTCGTCCAGCACTGGCTGGGCGTGCAGGGCATGCCGCGCCGCTACCCGGACTACATGCCCGAGGACGGCTTCACGCTCTACAACCAGATCTCCACGGTCGGCGCGGTCATCATCGCGCTGTCCACCCTGCCGTTCCTGTGGAACGTCTACGTCACCCAGCGCGGCCCGCGCACGGTCTTCGTGGACGACCCGTGGGGCTTCGGCAACTCCCTGGAGTGGGCCACGGCCTCTCCGGTCCCGCGGCACAACTTCACGTCGCTGCCGCGCATCCGGTCCGAGCGCCCGGCGTTCGACCTGCACCACCCCGAGGTCGCGGCGATGGATCACCCCGAGCCGAACCGCGACCTGCTCGACTCGCTCTACGCCAGCCCGGAGGCCAAGGGCCGCCAGCAGGTGCTGCAGCAGCGCGTCGAGCGCAACGACGAGGAAGGGACCCAGCGATGAGTCACGGACACGGTGACGTTCCGGAGCAGGTGAAGCCGCTGCGCGTCGAGGCGTGGCTGTTCAGTGCCGGCGTCGCGTTCTTCGTACCGATCGGCCTGATCTACGGCTACGTGGCCGACTGGGAGGCGGTCGGCACGGTGGGCTTCCTGCTCCTGGGCGGCATGTTCGCCCTCGCCGGCGGCTACATGTGGATCACGGCCCGGCGCATCGACATCCGGCCGGAGGACACCCCCACCGCGGACATCGAGGACCGGGCCGGCGAGGTCGGGGTGTTCTCCCCGCACAGCTGGTGGCCCCTCGTGCTCGGGGTCGCCGTGACGCTGGCGTTCGCCGGCATCGCGATCGGCTGGTGGATGACCGGTCTCGGCTTCGCCGTCGGGATCGTCGGTCTCGTCGGCCAGCTGTTCGAGTTCTCCCGCGGGCAGCACGTGCACTGAGCAGGCACCTCGGCCGACGAGGAGAGGGGCCCGGACATCTCGATGTCCGGGCCCTTCGCCGTCCTTGGCCCGGCACGACGACGAGCGGGCGGCACGGTGCTGCCCGACGCCTGAGGGTGGCGTCGCACCCGCACCGGCACGACGAAGCCCCCGGACCTCAGGGTCCGGGGGCTGACGGTCGAACGGCGGCGGTGCGGGGCGCAGACCGCGTCTCAGGCGCTCCTGAGGGCTTCCGGGCCGTCCCGCCGCGTCACGGGGTCGACAGCGCTCAGGCGGAGACGATGAGCCCGCCGGCCTGGCTGGTCGCGACCGACAGGCGCGCGGCGACGTCCTGCCAGTTCACGATGTTCCAGAACGCCTTGACGTAGTCGGCCTTGACGTTGAGGTAGTCGAGGTAGAACGCGTGCTCCCACATGTCCAGCATCAGCAGCGGGATGGTGCCGACCGGCACGTTGCCCTGCTGGTCGAACAGCTGGAAGATCACCAGCTTGCCGGAGACCGAGTCGTACGCGAGCACGGACCACCCGGAGCCCTGGATCCCGGTGGCGTTCGCGGTGAAGTGCTTGACGAACCCGTCGAAGGACCCGAAGGAGTCCTTGATGGCCTCGGCGACCTCGCCCTCGGGCTCGCCGCCGCCCTCGGGGGAGAGGTTCTTCCAGAAGATGCTGTGGTTGATGTGACCGCCGAGGTTGAAGGCGAGGTTCTTCTCGAGCAGGTTCACCGCACCGAGGTCACCGCTCTCGCGCGCCTCGGCCATCTTCTCCAGCGCGGTGTTGGCGCCGTCCACGTACGTCTTGTGGTGCTTGTCGTGGTGCAGCTGCATGATCTTGCCGCTGATGTGCGGCTCGAGCGCGCTGTAGTCGTAGGGAAGGTCGGGGAGCGTGTACACGGCCATGAATGGTCCTCCTGGCGTCTCGGGCGGTGCCGCTGCTGGCACCGCGTTGCTCGGTCGATCGGGGATGAACCCGCTCACATGGTCCAACCTAATCCGTCCGCTTCTGTTCCCGCTCGTCCAGACTGTGGCGGGCGCGTCCAGGGGGTCGGCGCGCCGCGAGGATCCCGCTCGGACGACCGCTCACCGGCTGCCGGGACGTGCGCGGTGAGCGGAAGAGGTGGCGCGGAGGTGAGGAGAGGCGCTGGGGGTGGTGCGGACATACGCGATGAGAGGCGCGGGGGTGGTGCGGACATGCGCGATGGGGGGCGCGGGTGTGGTGAGGACATGCGCGATGGGGGGGCGCGGGTGTGGTGAGGACATGCGCGACCAGAAGTGTGGTGAGGTTTCGGTGCAGCATCCGCACCGAATCCTCACCACACCTGTGCTCCGACAGTGGGCGCGACACATGCCTACAGTGAGCGCGGCGGACCCGACGGCCGCGAGCCACCGTCCTGACCGAACGACGACGAGGGCGGGCCCTGGGTAGGGCCACACCGAACGACGACGAGGGCCGGCCCTGGGCAGGACCACCGACCGAACGACGACGGCCGGCCCTGGGTAGGGCCGGCCGTCGCCGGGAGAGCGTCGCGTCGTCTGCCGGGTCAGCGCCGCTCGGACCGTGCCAGGGTGGCCACGGAGCCGCCGCGGGCCGACTCCTCGTCGCCGCTGCCGTGCGTGGTCGTGGGGAAGTGGTCCAGCGCCACCGCGCCACCGTGGATGCCCTCGGCGTGGTGACCGGTCTCCTCGATCTGCGGGTGGTGCCCGGCGGCCGCGAGCTCGGCCGGCGTGACCGGCTCGACACGGTCCTCGTAGAAGAACTGCGAGAGCTTCTGCCGCACCGCGTCGATCCGGTACCCGGGCCGGTCCACACCGTTCCGGTCCGTCGCGGGCTCGATCTCGATCGGGCGGTGCGGCTCGTGGGCGACGAGGATCCAGCGCTCCTCGTCGGTGAGCGGCTTGTGTACCTCCATGAACGCGCCGTTGGCGAGCTGGACGACCCGGCCGGTCTCGTGCCCGTGCAGGGCCAGCTCGCGGTCCCGCCGCTGCAGGCCGAGGCAGATCCGCTTCGTCACGATGAACGCCACGACCGGGGCGACGAAGAACAGGATCCGGAACGCCCAGGTGATGTCGTTGATCGACAGGTCGAAGTGCGTCGCGATCAGGTCGTTCGACCCGGCCAGCACGAGGATGCCGAACGCCGTCAGATAACCCACGCCGAGGCCAGTCCGGACCGGCACGTTGCGCGGGCGGTCGAGGATGTGGTGCTCGCGCCGGTCGTTGGTCGCGGCCGCCTCGATGAACGGGTACAGGGCCAGGAAGGTGAACAGCAGGCCCGGGATGACCACGCCGGGGATGAGGATGTTCAGCGACAGCGTGTAGCCGCCGATGACGATCTCCCAGCCCGGCATCAGCCGCAGCGAGCCCTCGAGGAAGAGCATGTACCAGTCCGGCTGCGCGCCGGCGGAGACGGGGGAGGGGTCGTACGGGCCGTAGTTCCAGACGTTGTTGATCGCCATGAAGGCGCCCATCATCGCCAGGAACCCGAAGACGATGAAGAAGAAGCCGGCCATCTTGACGGCGTACACCGGGAACGCCGGGTAGCCGACCACGACCTTGTTCGACCGGCCGACACCGGGGTACTGGGTGTGCTTGTGCACGACCATGAGGATCAGGTGCACGGTCACCAGCGCGACGATGGCGGCGGGGACCAGCAGGATGTGCACGGTGAACAGCCTGGGGATGATGTCGGTGCCGGGGAACTCGCCGCCGAACAAGCCGTAGCTCGCGTAGGAGCCGATGATCGGGATCGACTTGGCGACGCCGTCGGCGATGCGCAGGCCGTTGCCGGAGAGCACGTCGTCGGGGAGGGAGTAGCCGGAGAAGCCCGCGGCCAGGCCCAGGATCATCAGGGTGAAGCCCACGAGGTAGTTGATCTCGCGCGGCTTGCGGAAGGCGCCGGTGAAGAAGATCCGGAAGGCGTGGGTGACGATCGCCGCCATGAACAGCAGCGCGGCCCAGTGGTGCATCTGCCGCATGAGCAGACCACCCTTGACCTCGAAGGACATGTAGACCGTCGAGGCGTAGGCCGCGGACATCTCCATGCCCTGGTGGGACACCGGGAGGGCGTCCTCGGGGTAGGTCGTGTGGGTCATCGACGGCTCGAAGAACATCGTCATGAAGATCCCGGTCAGGATCAGCACGACGAAGCTCCACAGCGCGATCTCACCGAGGAGGAAGGACCAGTGCTCGGGGAAGATCTTGCGCGAGATGAACTTCACGACGCCGGCGATGCCGACCCGGCTGTCCAGGACGTCGGCGGTGGCGCCCATCGCCTTGGAGGGCTTGTACTCGCCGGACGGTGACGCCGTGGGTGCGGTGGACGAGATGCTCACTTCAGACGCTCCCAGTAGCTCGGGCCGATCGGCTCGTCGAAGTCGCTGCGGGCGACGAGATAGCCCTCGTCGTCGACGGCGATCGGCAGCTGGGGCAGCGGACGCTTGGCCGGCCCGAAGACCACCTTGGCCTGATCGGTGATGTCGAAGGTGGACTGGTGGCACGGGCACAGCAGGTGGTGGGTCTGCTGCTCGTACAGCGCCACCGGGCAGCCGACGTGCGTGCAGATCTTCGAGTACGCCACGATGCCCTCGTAGGACCAGTCCTTGCGGTTGTCCGGCTCCTTCAGCAGGGTCGGGTCGAGCCGCACCAGGAGGACGACGGCCTTCGCCTTCTCCTCGTAGAAGTGCTCCGCCTCGTTGAGGCCGTGCGGGATGACGTGGAAGACCGAGCCGATGGTGACGTCGGCGGCCCGGATCGGCGTGTCGGTCGGGTCGATGGCCAGCCGGCGGCCGAGACCGCCGTCGGGCAGCTGGCCGGAGAACTCCTCCGGCGTCTCGCCCCAGAGGGTGTGCCGGAACTTGCTGACGTTCCAGTCGTCGCCGAGGTTGCCGACGAGCGGGACCAGGAACGGCAGCGGGGCCAGCGCGGCGGCGCCGGCGACGGCGCCCTTGAGCACCGGTCGACGCCCGATGCCGGAGTCCTCGACCCCGTGCTTCATCATGGCGGCGGCGGTGGCGCGGGTCTCGTCGGAGGAGCGCTGGGGGTGTCGCTCCTCGATGTACTCCACGGTCGACATCAGCGACTTGGCCCAGTGGATCGCCGCCACGCCGATGCCGAGCATGCCCAGGCCGAGCCCGACCCCGAGGACGAGGTTGGAGAGGCGGACGTTGCCCAGGGTGCTGTCGAGCGGGATCGCGAAGTACCCCACCACGGCGGCGATCGAGCCCAGGACGGAGATGCCGAAGAGGATGGCGATCTGGAGCTCGACCCGCTTGGCGGCCCTCGGGTCCTTGTCCGAGAGCCGGCCGCGGTGCTCCTCGAGCCCCGGGTTCTCGAAGAGCTCGGGCTGCTGCGCCGCAGGGGGCGCGAGGTGCTGCTCAGTGCTCACGACGACTTCGCTCCGATCCACACGGCGGCGCCGATGAGGCCGCCGATCCCCACGATCCACACCCACAGGCCCTCGGCGACCGGGCCGAGCGAGCCGAGCGTGATGCCCCCGACGGAGGTCTCGCGCTGCTCCACGAGGTAGGCGATGATGTCCTGCTTGCCCTGCGGGTCGATGTTCGCCTCGTTGAAGACCGGCATCGACTGCGGGCCGGTGAGCATGGCCTCGTAGATCTCGGTCGGGGTCGAGTCGTACAGCGCGGGCGCGTACTTGCCCTCGCTCAGCGCACCGCCGGCGCCGACGGCGTTGTGGCACATGGCGCAGTTGGTGCGGAAGAGGGCCATGCCGTTGACCGGGTCACCGCCGGCCGGGTCGACCTGGTCGGCGTCCGGGATCGCCGGGCCGGGGGCCAGGGAGGCGACGTACGCGGCGACCTGGCTGATCTGCTCCGCGTCGAACTGCGGCGGCTTGGCCTCGGCCTGCGGGGAGTTGTTGGCCATCGGCATGCGGCCGGTGGCCATCTGGAAGTCCACGGAGGCGGCCCCGACGCCGATGAGCGAGGGCGCCAGGTCGGTGCCCTCGGCCTCGAGGCCGTGGCAGGTGGAGCAGTTGGCCCGGAACAGCGCGGCACCGGCCTCGACGTCCGCCGTGTCGCCGGTGGTGGCGGTGGCGGGTTTGGGGGCCAGCACGGCGTACAGCGCGCCGGTCAGGATCAGGGCGAGCAGCAGGAGCACGGCCGGTGCGTACCGGCTTCTCCTGCTTGCGGCGAGTGCCTTCACGATGGACGTCCTCGTTCGGGTCGGAGCGGTTAGGGGAAGCTGACGGGCTACTTACTGGACCAGCACGTAGTCCAGGACGTAGATGATGAAGAAGAGACCGATCCAGACGACGTCGACGAAGTGCCAGTAGTAGGAGGTCACGACGGCGCTGCCGGCCTCCAGGTGCCCGAACTTGCGGGCGGTGAACGAGCGTCCGAGGACGAACAGGAAGGCGACGAGGCCACCGATGACGTGCAGCGCGTGGAAACCGGTGGTGATGTAGAAGACCGAGCCGTAGGTGCTCGCCGAGATCGTCATGCCGTGCTGGATCAGCTCGGCGTACTCGGTGACCTGACCGGCGACGAAGACCGACCCCATGATGAAGGTCAGCGTGTACCACTCCTGCATGCCCCAGCGCGCCACGTTGAGCAGCGACCCGGTCCGGCGCCCCTGGAAGCGCTCGGCGGCGAAGACGCCCATCTGGCAGGTGACCGAGCTGAGCACCAGGATCGTGGTGTTCACGAGGGCGAACGGGAAGTTCAGCACGCTGGACGACTCCGCCCACGCCTCCGGCCCCGCGACCGAGCGGTGCGTGAAGTACATGGCGAAGAGGCCCGCGAAGAACATCAGCTCGCTGGACAGCCAGACGATGACCCCGACCGACAGCGTGTTCGGCCTGGTCACCTGCACGACGGAGGTGCTCGGGGCAGCAGTAGATGACGACACGCTGTCATTATGGCGCAGGTCGACCCCGATCTGGCCACTTAGTCCGTGCGCGAGTCCGTGGCCGGCCGACCATCCAGCGCCGTTCCGCCGAAAGGTCCCGCCCGGGTGCGGCCGGTTCCGGCGTGCCCGGTGCCGGATCCGCCGGAAATGTCGGCATCCGGCGTCCCGGACGTGGCCGAGATCACCCTGACGAGGTGCACCGGGTGCCCGCAGGGCGGGAGTACCTCGTCCAACGCGCTCGACGGGCGGGCGGTTCCACCACGGGGCGGGGTCAGCACTACGATGACGGGAAAGGACGGCGGGGTCACCGCACCGTCCGTGCACCGATTCCCCACGCCCGGTCCCACGCCGGTCGTGCCACTGCCCTGGAGGACGACGATGGCCACCACCGAGATCGGCACCGCCCGCACGGCGGACAAGGCGGAGACGGTCGACCTGCTGATCTACAGCGACGACGTCGACACCCGCCGGGCCGTGATGGCCGCAGTGGGCAGGCGACCCGGCAAGGGCCTGCCGCTGGTGCGCTGGACGGAGTCGGCCACGCACGCCGGAGTGGTGAAGAAGGTCGAGGAGGGCGACTTCGCCCTGCTGGTCCTCGACGGCGAGACCGGCAAGGTCGGGGGCATGGCCGTCTCCCGCCAGCTCAAGAACGAGATCTACAACTGCCCGCCGGTGCTGATCCTCACCGCCCGCCCCCAGGACGCCTGGCTCGCGGTGTGGGCGGACGCGGACGCCGTCGTCCAGGCACCGCTGGACCCCGTCGCCCTGCAGGAGGCGGTGGCCGCACTCCTGCGCGCACGCCAGGCACGGTGAGCGCGACGGAGACCGTGGTGCCCGGCGACGCGGCACCCACGTGGTCGGACCTCATCGCCCGGCTGGTGCATCGGGAGGACCTGAGCGCGGCCGAGACGGGCTGGGTGATGGACCAGGTGATGACCGGCCGGACCACGCCCGTCATTCTCGCCGGCTTCCTCGTGGGCCTGAGCACCAAGGGCGAGACGGTCGACGAGCTGCGCGGCCTGGCGGACGCGATGCTGGCGCACGCCGAACCGATCACGGTCTCGCGCGACGTCGTCGACATCGTCGGCACCGGTGGCGACCGGATGCACACGGTCAACATCTCCACGATGGCTTCGCTCGTGATCGCCGGGGCCGGTGTGGGGGTCGTCAAGCACGGCAACCGTGCGTCCACCTCGTCCTCGGGCTCGGCGGACGTGCTCGAGGCCCTCGGGGTGGACCTGAACCTGCCGATCCCGCGGGTGCAGCAGGTCTTCGAGCAGGTCGGCATCACGTTCTGCTTCGCCAACCTCTTCCACCCGTCGATGCGCCACGCCGCCCCCACGCGGCGCGAGCTGCCGGTCGCGACCGCCTTCAACGTCCTCGGGCCCCTGACCAACCCGGCCCGCCCGCGCGCCGGGGCGATCGGCGTCGCCGACGCCCGCACCGCGCCGCTGGTCGCCGGCGTCCTCGCCGGGCGCGGCACGCAGGCGCTGGTGTTCCGCGGCCGCAACGGCCTCGACGAGCTCAGCGCCACCGCCATCAACGAGGTGTGGGAGGTCCGCGACGGCGCCGTCGTCGAGCACACCCTCGACGCCGTCGGCGAGCTGGGCCTCGCCGCGGCGACCGTGGCCGACCTGCGCGGTCAGGACGCCGGCTACAACGCCGGTGTCGCCCGCGGCGTGCTCGCCGGTGACCCGGGGCCGGTGCGCGAGGCGGTCCTGCTCAACGCAGCGGCGGCGCTCGTGGCCGAGGCCTCGTTGCCGGGGACGGAAGCGACCGCGGGCCCGCTGGTCGAGCGGCTCCGGTCCGGGCTCGACCACGCGGCCCGGTCAGTCGACTCCGGCTCGGCCACCGGGCTCCTGGAGCGCTGGGTGGCCCTCACGCGGTAGGGCCTCGTTCGCGTCCATCTCGCAAGCCCAGACGGCGACGGCCCTCGCCCGCCCGGGCCGCTCGTTCAGTCCAGCCCGATGTGGAAAGCCTGCTCGAGGTCGTGGCGCGAGTAGGCCTGGAACGCGATGTACGTCTGCGTCCGGACGACGCCCTCGACCTTCCCGAGCTTGTCGGCCACCACCTTGGCCAGGTCCTCGTGCTGGGCCACCCGCGCCAGGGCGATGAGGTCGATGTCGCCGGTGACGGAGTAGACCTCGCTGATGCCGTCCAGCTCGGCCACCTCCTGGGCGACCTCGGGGATCCGGGCGGCGTCGGCGTCGATCAGCACGATGGCGGTCAGCATGTCTTGGTCTCCTCGGCGGTGGGGTGATCCGTGGCCCGCCGGCGGGCGGGGGAGGACCGGTGCACGCACATCATCCCCTGCCGGGCACCTCGTGTCGCGCAGCCCCGCGCACCGGGCACGCCAGCGGCTCGGGTCCCGGCACGACGTCGACCAGGCGCACGCCTGCCTGCTCCAGCCAGTCGGCGACGAGCTCGCTCTCCTCGACCGGCGCGGCGCCGCAGGCGTCCGCGGGTGGTGGCACCGCCTCGCCGCCGGCCCGCAGCGACGCCACGACTGCCATGGGGTCCGCGCCGTGCGGGCTCACGGCCGTGCCGGCCAGGCGACCGTGGCGGACCAGGACGATCTCCCAGCCGCCCTCGTCGCGCCGGCGGGCCGCGACGATCTCCGGGGTGGTGACGAGCGGTCGCAGCCGCTCGGTGCGGCGGGCGCCCTGCAGCAGGGCGCGGAGCCTGTCCCGCTCCGTGGCGGCCTCCTCGTAGCGCTGCTGCGCGGCCAGCCCGGCGATCCGCTCCCGGATGGTCGCCACGGCCTGGTCGACGTCGCTCGCCAGCGCGGCCCGCACCGGCGCGATGGCGACGGCGTACGCGCGGCCGTCCTGCCCACCGGTGCAAGGCGCCCCGCACCGACCCATCTCGGCGAGCACGCAGGCGTTGGCCCCCGCCCGCGGGACTGCGGGAAGCCGCGGCGTGCACCGTCGCAGCCCGGCGATCTCCTGCAGCGCCTCCATCGCGGCGGTTGCCGAGCCCCGGCTGCTGAACGGGCCGAGCGCTCGGTGCAGGTCCGTGGCGGGCACCCGGCGCACCACGCTCAGGCGGGGGAAGGCCTCGTCGGTCAGCCGCAGCCACGGCCGCCGCTCCGGCCGGCGGGACCGGCGGTTGTACGGGGGGTCGAGCTCGGCGATCTGGCGGAGCTCGCGCACACGGGCCTCCAGGGCGGTGGCGCACGGGACGGTGCGCACCCCGGTGGCGATGTCGAGCATCTCGCCGATGCGGGCACGCTTCTCCGCCGCGGTGAAGTACTGGCGGACCCGGCGGCGCAGGTTGACCGCCGTGCCGACGTAGAGCACCTCGCCGCCCGGGCCGACGAACTGGTAGACCCCGGGGGTGTCGGGCAGGCCGTCGGCCATGCTCACCTTGCGGCGTCGGCGCGCTGGGACCGGGTCCGTCGCGGTGGCCAGGTCCTCCAGGTGGGTGACCCCCAGCGGGCCGACCCGTCCGAGCAGCGCGTGCAGGACGTCGACGGTGGCGCGGGCGTCGTGCAGGGCCCGGTGGTCGGGGGTGACGGCGGTGGAGAAGAGCGCGGCGAGGGTGCTCAGCTTGTGGTTGGGCGCCTCGTCCCGGGTGACGACTCGTCGGGCCAGGGCGACGGTGTCCAGGACCTGCGGGCGCGGCCACTCCAGGTCCATCCGCTCGGTCGCGTGCCGCAGGAAGTCGACGTCGAAGCCGGCGTTGTGCGCCACGAGCACGGTGCCGTGGCCGAGGCCGGCGAACTCGAGGAAGGCCGGCAGGACCTCGGTGATCGGAGGCGCCGCCATCACCATCGCGTTGGTGATGCCGGTCAGCACGGTGATCATCGGCGGGATCGCTAGCCCCGGGTTCACGAGCGTCTGGAACTCGCCGAGCACCTCCCCGCCGCGGACCTTGACGGCGCCGATCTCCGTGATCTCCGAGCCGGCGGGGGAGCCGCCGGTCGTCTCCAGGTCGACGACGACGAACGTGACCTCGTGGAGCGGGGTCCCGATCTCGTCCAGGCCGAGCTGGACCGGGACGCCCCGACCGTCGGCCGCCCGGGTGACGTCGTCGAGCCTCAGCCGGGCGCCGGGTGCGGCGTCGAGGAGGGTGGTGCTGGCCATGGGCGCGACAGTACGGGCGGGCACCCACATATCGGCTGAGCGACCCGCCAGCGCCTCCGCCGTGGCTGCGGTGGCCGAGCACCGCTCGGCACGCGGGCCGGTCGCGGAGCACCTGTCGTGCGGGCCGGTCGGAAGCGCACCTGTCGTGCGGGCCGGGCGGAAGCGCCGTCGTGCGGCCGGTCGGAGCCCACCTGTCCGGGTGCGGCGGTGCCGCCGGACGCACCGCGGGCCCGGCACGTGCGTCGACGTTCCGGGCCCGCGGTGGAGCGTGGCGTCAGGCGGCGCCGGCGCCCGTGGCGCGCGACGCGGCGGCGCCGGCGTAGAACTCCTCCACGGTCTGCGCGTAGTCGGCGAGGACGAGGTTGCGCTTCACCTTCAGCGACGGGGTCAGGTAGCCGTTCTCGACGGTGAAGTCCTCGTCGAGGACGTGGAAGGCCCGCACGGACTCCGCCCGGGAGACCTTGGCGTTGGCCCGGTCGACCGCCATCTGGAGGTGCTCGCGCACGAACTCGTCGCGCGCGGCCTGCTCCACCGTCATCGCCTCCTTGCCGTGGTTGGACAACCAGCCGGGCAGCATCTCGGCGTCGAGGGTGATCAGTGCGCCGATGAAGGGCTTCTGGTCACCGACGACCACGCACTGGGAGATGAGCGGGTGCGCCCGCATCGAGTCCTCGAGCGGGGCCGGCGCGACGTTCTTGCCGCCGGCGGTGACGATGATCTCCTTCTTGCGCCCGGTGATCCGCAGGTACCCGTCCTCGTCGATCGAGCCCAGGTCACCGGTGCGGAACCAGCCGTCGTCGAAGGCCTCCGCCGTCGCCTCGGGGTTGTTGTGGTACCCGCGGAAGACCGGGATGCCCTTGGTGAGGATCTCCCCGTCCTCGGCGATCCGCACGGACGTGCCGGGCAGGGGCGGGCCGACCGTGCCGATCTTGACCTTCTCGGGGCGGTTGACGTTCGTCGGCGCGGTCGTCTCCGTCAGGCCGTACCCCTCCAGGACGATGAGGCCCACGCCCCGGTAGAAGTGGCCGAGCCGCTCACCCAGCGCCGCACCGCCGGAGACGGCGTACTGCGCCTGACCGCCGAGCGCGTGGCGGATCTTGGACAGCACGAGCTTGTCCGCGACGCGGTGCTGGGCCTTGAGCGCGGCCGAGGGGCCGGCGGGGTTGTCCAGCGCCCGCGAGTAGCTGATGGCGACCTTGGCCGCCCACCGGAAGATCTTGGTCTTGAGCCCACCGCCGGTGCGTGCCTCCACACCGTTGTAGACCCGCTCCCACACGCGCGGGACCGAGAGGATGAACGTCGGCCGGAAGGTCGCGAAGTCGGCGACCGCCTGCTTGGTGTCCGGCGTGTGCCCCATCGGCTTGCCGGCCACGAGGACGAGGACCTCCACGAACCGGGCGAAGACGTGGGCGAGCGGGATGAACAGCAGGGTCCGCGCGTTCGCCGGCTGCACGACGACCGCGAGGGCGTCCACGGCCTCGACGCTGAGCAGGACGAAGTTGCCGTGGGTGAGCTCCGCGCCCTTGGGACGCCCGGTGGTGCCAGAGGTGTAGATGATCGTCGCGAGGTCGTCCAGACCGACGCCGTCGTGGCGGGCGGCGAGCTCGGCGTCCGAGACGTCCCGCCCGCGCTCGGCGAGGGTGTCGAGCGCGCCGTCGTCGATCGTGAGGACCTCGCGCAGGTGGGGCAGGCCGTCGTCCTCGGACCGTGCCTGCTCGACGACGGCGGCGTTGTCCGCGGTCTCGGCGAAGACGATCGCGGTGTCGGAGTCCGACAGGATCCAGTGGGCCTGCGAGGGCGACGACGACTCGTAGATCGGCACGGGGACGGCGCCGGCGTGCCAGGCGGCGAGGTCGAGCAGGGTCCATTCCAGGCGGGTGCGGCACATGATCCCCACCCGGTCGCCGGGCGCCACGCCGCTGGCGACGAGCCCCTTCGCGAGCTCCTCCACCCGGGCCAGGGTCCACGCGGCGTCGTGCCGGACCCAGGTCTCGCCGACCTTCTCCTCGTAGAGGACCTGGTTCGGACGCTCACGGGCGTGGTCGACCAGGTAGTCGGTGATGCTGCGCGAGGGGTCGACCTCGACGCGGCGGGGGGTGGTGAACTCTTCCATGCTGTCTCCATCGGCAGTGGGGGGTGTCCGCGCGGCGGTCCGGGTGCCCGCGGGGCCCAGACTATCGGCAGAGTGGCACGGATCGGCGCGGCGCGCGGGCGGTTCGCGACCGTGGGCGCGAGGATCGACGCCAGGGACGGACGACGAACGAGGGGTCATGGACGCGATCGGTGTGGACATCGGCGGGACGAAGATCGCCGCCGGGGTGGTGGGCGAGGACGGCACGCTCAGGGCGCAGACACGCCACGACACGGACCCGACCGACCCCGCGGCCATCGAGGCGGCGGTGATCGCCGCCGTGGCGGAGCTGCGCGACGGCCACGACGTGGGCGCCGTCGGGGTGGCCGCGGCCGGCTACATCAGCCCGCGGCGCGACGGCGTGGTCTTCGCCCCCAACATCGCCTGGCGCGACTACCCGCTGCGGGAGCGGCTCTCGCACGGCATCGACCTGCCGATGGTCGTCGAGAACGACGCGAACGCCGCGGGCTGGGCCGAGTTCCGCTTCGGGCGGGGCCGGCACGTCGAGCACATGGTCATGGCCACCGTGGGCACCGGCCTCGGCGGCGCGATCATCGCCGACGGGCGCCTGCTGCGGGGCGCATTCGGGGCCGCGGGGGAGATCGGCCACATGGAGATGGTGCCGAGCGGGCACTACTGCGGGTGCGGCCACGAGGGCTGCTGGGAGATGTACGCCTCGGGCGCGCCCTGACCCGGGCGGCCCGCGCCGCGGCGGTGGCGTACCCGGACCGGGCCGTCGCGCTGGTCGAGGCCGCGGGCGGCCCCGGCGCGAAGATCAGGGGCCCGCACGTGACGGAGGCGGCCCGGGCGGGCGACCCGCTCGCCGTCGAGCTCTTCCGCGAGCTCGGCACCTGGCTCGGCGCCGGCATCGCCGACCTCGCCGCGATCGTCGACCCCGAGCTCGTCGTCGTCGGCGGCGGGGTCGCCTCCGCCGGCGACCTGCTGCTCGAGCCGGCGCGCGAGTCCTTCCGGCGCAACCTCACCGCCCGGGGGTTCCGCGGGGAGCTGACGATCGAGCAGGCCGAGCTGGGCAACGAGGCAGGGATGGTCGGCGCCGCGGACCTCGCCCGTCACTGACGGGGCCGACCTGGCCGGCACCGGAGCGGTGCCGGCCGAGCCCGACCGGGGACTGCGCCGCCGCCCCCGGGTCAGACGACGGCGCCGTCCCCGGGACCGCTGTCGTCGGGTTCGGTAGGCATCCGCCACAGCAGGAGCGCGACCCCGCCCACCAGGGCCGCGCCGAGCCCGACGAGCACCAGCGTGGGCACGGGGGACCAGAAGATCGCCAGCAGCAGGCCGACGACGACGGAACCCACCACGCCGACCCAGCCGAGCGTCAGCGCCGGGTCGGTGTGGTCCAGCGGCCCCGGGTCGGGTGCCTCGAAGCCGTCGATGCCCGAGGCCGGGTCGTCCTCGTCGTCGTCCTCCGGCGAGTAGTCGCGCGGACCGGGCGGCGCCGGGCGGTGGACCGGTCGGTCGGCGGACTCGGCGGCGCCCACCTCCGGCTCGGGCGCCTCGGGCATCCGCAGCTCGCCGAGCGCGGCCGTCAGCTCCGCCCAGCGGGCGTCCACCGCGGCGTCGTCGAGGGCGTCCCCGGGGGCGTCGTCGCCGTCGGGGGACTCGTCGCGGGTAGGTCCGGCCATGCCGATCACTCTAGAGTGATCGTGTGTTCTACCGGCTGATGAAGGCGACCCTCGGGACGATCCTGCGCGTCTTCTACCAGCCGTGGATCCGCGGCTCCGAGCACATCCCGGCCTCCGGTCCGGCGATCCTCGCCTCCAACCATCTCGCGGTGATCGACTCGTTCTTCCTGCCGCTGATGATCCCGCGCGAGGTCGTCTTCCTGGGCAAGCAGGACTACTTCACCGGCACCGGGATCAAGGGCAGGCTGGTCGCGGCGTTCATGCGCGGCGTCGGCACCATCCCGGTGGACCGGGCCGGCGGCAAGGCGTCCGAGGCGGCGCTCCAGACCGGGCTGCGACGGCTGCGCGAGGGCGGCCTGTTCGGGATCTATCCCGAGGGCACGCGCAGCCCGGACGGCCGGCTGTACCGCGGCAAGACGGGCGTCGCCCGCCTCGCGCTGGAGTCCGGAGCGCCGGTGGTCCCGGTCGCCATGATCGGCACGAACATCGCCCAGCCGATCGGCAAGCGGATCCCGAAGATGCACCGCATCGGAGTGGTCGTCGGCCGGCCGCTGGACTTCAGCAGGTACCGGGGGCTGGAGAACGACCGCTTCGTGCTGCGGGCGATCACCGACGAGATCATGTACGAGCTGATGCGGCTCTCCGGGCAGGAGTACGTCGACGTCTACGCGGCCACCATGAAGAACCGGATCGCCGCCGCCAAGAAGGAGGCTGGCCGGAAGGACGCCGGCCGCGGCGAGCCCCCGACCGTGACGGCGACGTCACCCGTCGGCGCGCCGGGCGGGCGTCCCGTGCCCCCGCACGTCGTCCCTGAGCCCGAGCCGGAGACGACGGCGGCCCCACCGACCGCCTGACGCGGACCGCCTGCCTGGCGCCCCGACCACCACAACTAGGATGGGTGCGGGCCGGCACCGCCGGACGGTGGGGGATCGGCCCGGCCCGCCGGCACCCGTCGGCGGCGCAGCTGAAGAGCTCAACGGAAGGTTCTCGATGTCGGTCCGTCGTGTCGCCCTGCTCACCGCGGGCGGTTTCGCCCCCTGCCTGTCCTCCGCCGTCGGCGGCCTGATCGAGCGCTACACCGAGATCGCCCCCGAGGTGGAGATCATCGCCTACCAGCACGGCTACCACGGCCTCCTGACCGGCACGAAGGTCGTCGTCGACGACGAGGCGCGCCGGCGTGCCGGGATCCTGCACCGCTTCGGCGGCAGCCCGATCGGCAACTCGCGCGTCAAGCTCACAAACGCCAAGGATCTCGTCGAGCGTGGGCTGGTCAAGGAGGGCGAGAACCCGCTGGCCGTCGCGGCCGAGCAGTTGCGGACGGACGGCGTCGACGTGCTGCACACCATCGGCGGCGACGACACGAACACCACCGCCGCCGACCTCGCGGCGTACCTGGAGGAGAACGGCTACCACCTCACAGTGGTGGGCCTGCCCAAGACGATCGACAACGACATCGTCCCGATCCGGCAGTCGCTCGGCGCCTGGACCGCCGCCGAGGAGGCCAGCGAGTTCGCGCAGAACGTTCTCGGCGAGCACCGCTCCGGGCCGCGCCAGCTGATCGTCCACGAGGTCATGGGCCGGCACTGCGGCTGGCTCACCGCGGCGGCCGCCAAGTCCTACCGCGGGTGGCTCGACACGCAGGAGTGGGTGCCGAGCATCGGCCTGAGCAAGGAGCGCTGGGACATCCACGCGGTCTTCCTGCCCGAGCTCAAGATCGACATCGCCGCGGAGGCGGAGCGTCTGCGGGGCGTGATGGACACGGTCGGCAACGTCAACATCTTCCTCTCCGAGGGTGCCGGCGTGCCGGAGATCATCGCCGAGCTCGAGGCGAAGGGGGAGGTGGTCGAGCGCGACCCGTTCGGTCACGTCCGCCTCGACGAGATCAACCCCGGCAAGTGGTTCGCCGAGCAGTTCGCCGAGCTCATCGGCGCCGAGAAGGTCATGGTGCAGAAGTCCGGCTACTTCTCGCGTTCCTCGCGGGCCAACGCGCAGGACCTGCGCCTGATCCAGTCGATGACCGACCTGGCGGTGCAGTCCGCGTTCGAGGGGACCTCCGGCGTGATCGGCCACGACGAGGAGAACGAGGACCGGCTGCGAGCGATCGAGTTCCCGCGCATCGCCGGCGGCAAGGCGTTCGACATCACCCAGGACTGGTTCGGCGACCTCATGTCCGGGATCGGGCAGGACGTCGTGGCTGCCGAGAAGGCCGCGCACTGACGGACTTGTCCGGGGTGCCCGGCCCGCTCCCTGGACGGCGTCCGTCTCACCAGTCGGCGGGACCTATCCTGGGCCGGTGAGTATCGAGGCATCCCAGGAGGTCCTGTCCGGTCTGGAGCGCTGGCGCGAGCTGCCGGCCGCCCAGCAGCCCCAGTGGCCGGACCGCGCCGTCCTGCGGTCCGTCACGGAGGAGCTGCGCCAGTCCCCGCCCCTCGTCTTCGCCGGCGAGGCGGACAGCCTGCGCGAGAAGCTCGCGGCAGCGAGCCGGGGCGAGGCGTTCCTCCTGCAGGGCGGCGACTGTGCGGAGACCTTCGCCGAGTCCACCGCCGACCGGATCCGCAACAAGATCCGCACGATCCTCCAGATGGCGGCCGTGCTGACCTACGGCGCGAGCCTCCCGGTCATCAAGATGGGTCGGATGGCGGGGCAGTTCGCCAAGCCGCGTAGCTCGGAGCTGGAGACGCGGGACGGGATCACCCTGCCGTGCTACCGCGGCGACGCCGTCAACGGCCACCCCTTCACCGAGGCGGACCGCACGCCGGACCCGACCCGGCTGCTCGGCGCGTACCACCGCTCGGCGACCACCATCAACCTCATCCGGGCCTTCACCTACGGCGGCTTCGCCGACCTGCGCCTGGTGCACGAGTGGAACCGCGGGTTCACCTCCAACCCCGCGTACGCGCGCTACGAGGTCCTGGCCGCGGAGATCGACCGGGCGATGCGGTTCATGCGCGCCGCCGGCGTGGACTTCGACGCGTTGAAGACCGTCGACTTCTACTCCTCGCACGAGGCGCTGCTGCTGGACTACGAGTCGGCGATGACCCGCATCGACTCGCGCACCGGCGACCCCTACAACACCTCCGCCCACTTCCTGTGGATCGGTGAGCGCACCCGGCAGATCGACGGCGCCCACGTGGACCTGCTCGCCCGCGTGCGCAACCCGATCGGGGTCAAGCTCGGCCCCAGCACCACCGGTGACGACGCGCTGGCGCTGATGGACCGGCTCAACCCCGACGGCGAGCCCGGCCGGCTCACGTTCATCACGCGCATGGGCGCGGGGAAGATCCGCGACAACCTGCCCGGCCTCGTCGAGCAGGTCACCGCGGACGGCCGTCCGGTCACCTGGGTGTGCGACCCGATGCACGGCAACACCATCACCTCGCCGTCGGGCTACAAGACGCGCGAGCTCGCCACGGTGCTGGACGAGGTGCGCGGCTTCTTCGAGGTGCACCAGGCGCTCGGCACCGTGCCCGGGGGCCTGCACGTCGAGCTCACCGGTGACGACGTCACCGAGGTTCTCGGCGGCTCGGAGAAGGTCGACGACGCCGCCCTGGCCCGCCGCTACGAGACGCTGGTGGACCCACGGCTGAACCACCAGCAGTCCCTCGAGATGGCCTTCGACGTCGCCGAGATGCTGCGCGACCACTGATCGTGAGCTGGGAGCGGGGGGACGTGCCGGGGCCGACGCCGAGCATGGGCGAGGGCCTCGCCGAGCCGCCGCGCCTGCCCGCCGACCGTTTCCTCCCGCCCGGCCAGCGCCCGGTGGTCGAGGCACCCGTCATGCACTACGGGCCGGTGCCGCGGCCCCGGCCGGAGCGCTGGCGGTTCACGGTCGGCGGCGCGACGGCGGACGGGGCCGAGCACGCCTTCACCTACGAGGAGGTGCTCGCCCTGCCGCGCCTCGAGGTCGTGGCGGACCTGCACTGCGCGACGGGCTGGTCCTCGGTGGACGAGACCTGGGCGGGCGTGACCGCCCGGGCCGTCGTGGACCTCGTCCCGCCGCGGACGGACGTCGAGCACGTGCTCGTCTTCGCGGAGTACGGCTACGCCGCCACGGTCCGCCTGGAGGATCTCGTCTCGCCGCGCGCCGTCCTGGCCACGCACCGGGACGGCGCCGAGCTCAGCGCGGAGCGGGGCGGTCCGATGCGGCTGATCGTCCCGCACCTGTACTCCTGGAAGGGGCCCAAGTGGCTCCGCGGCTGGAACTACCTCACCGACGTCGAACGCGGCTTCTGGGAGGAGCGGGGCTACCACCTGCGCGGGGACGCCTGGCGCGAGGAGCGCTACTCCTACCAGGAGTAGGTCGGCGAGCCCTCGGCCCCCACGAGCAGGTCGGCCGCAGATTGGCCGCTCCAGACGCTGCTGCCGCGATCGGGTCGGTCATCCCGGACGCAGGTCGGCCGGCGACCTCGACCCGCTCAGACCACCGTGAGCGTGATGACGCTGCCGCGGGGGAGCATCGTGCCGCCTGCCGGGTCCTGGCTGTGCACGATGGCGAAGATCCCGCCGAGGACCTCCTCCACCGCGACCTCGAAGCCGGCCTCCCTCAGCGCCTCGCTCGCCGGGCCGAGCTGCATGCGACGCACGTCCGGCACCTCGAAGAGCTCCGGACCGAGGGAGATCACGAGGTTCACCGTGTCGCCGCGGTAGACCTCGGCCGCCCCGGCTGCGGGCTGCTGGCTGATGACGGCTCCGGCGGGCACCGTGTCGGAGTGCTGCTCAGAGGTCTCGCCGACGCCCAGCCCCGCATCCTCGAGCGTCGCGGCGGCGTCGTCTCGTGCCTGCCCGGTGACGTCCGGCGGCTCGACCGGCTCACGCCCGGCGGAGACCACCAGGTCCACGGCCCGGGTGTGCGGCACCGACTCCCCGGCCGCCGGGTCGGAGGAGATCACGGTGCCCGCCGGCAGGGAGTCGTGGTACGCCTCCTCGGTGCTGCCTAGCGGCAGCCCGGCCGCCGCGAGGAGGTCGGTCGCGGCGCCGAGGTCGTTGCCCGGCAGCTCCGGGACGTCGAGCATCAGGATGCCCAGCGAGACCGTCAGCTCCACCGTGCCGCCCTTGCGGACGTCGTCGCCGGCCCCGGGGTCGGCGGCGATCACCACTCCCTCGGGGACGTCGTCGTGGTGGGTGCGCTCGACGTCGGGCACGAGCTCTGCCGCCGTCAGCTCGGCGACCGCCGCGTCCTCCTCCATGCCGACCACTGCCGGCGCGGGCACTGTGGCACCGGGACCGACCTGGAACCACCACAGGGCCGCGCCGCCGACCGCGACGAGCAGCACGAGGAGCACCGCCACCACCCGCGGCCAGGTGCGGCGTCGGCGCGTCTGCGGCTCCGGCCGTGCCTCGTCGCGGGTGATGGCGCCGATGGGCAGCGCCACGGTGCCGTGGGACTGCTGGACGTCCGTGACCCGGGTCGCGTCGGCGTCCACGTCGCCGGTGTCCGTCCCGGCACGCCCGTCGGCCTCCTCGGCAGGGGCGACGTCGGCGCGCCGTGCCAGGGTTGCCGGGTCGAGAGCGGCGGCGCACCGCCGGACCAGGTCGAGGGCGGCGTCGGCGTCGACGGGGCGTTCGTCCAGCTCGCGGGCGGTCAGGGCACCGAGCAGCTCGTCGACCTCGACGGGCAGCCACGGCACAGCGGCGGACGGTGCCGGGATCCGCCCGTTCACGTGCTGGAACGCCACCTGGATGGGCGCCTCGCCGGAGAACGGCTGACGCCCGGTGATGAGCTCGTAGAGGAGCACGCCGACGGCGTAGACGTCGGCTCGCGGGTCGGCCCGGCCCTCGGTGACGATCTCGGGCGCGAGATAGGCGACGGTGCCCAGCACGGTGCCGGTCGTCGCCGCGGTGGCCTCCGTGACCGCCCGGGCGAGGCCGAAGTCGGCCACCTTGGCGCGTCCGTCCGGGGTCAGCAGGACGTTCTCCGGCTTGATGTCACGGTGGACCAGCCCGCCCCGGTGGGCGCAGGCAAGGGCGTCCAGGACCTGCTCGACCAGGGAGAGCGACTCGCCGAGCGGCAGCGCACCACGACGGCGCAGGACCGTCCGCAGGTTCGGGCCCGCGACGTACTCCATCGTCAGGTAGCTGGCCTCGCCGGCCAGTCCCTGGTCGTGCACGGCGACGACTCCCGGATGGGCGAGGCGGGCCGCGGCCCGGGCCTCCCGGCGGAAGCGCGCCACGAAGTCCGCGCTCTCGGCCAGGTGCGGGTGCATGACCTTGACGGCCACGGTCCGGTCCAGACGCCGGTCGACGGCCCGGTAGACGGTCGCCATGCCGCCCCGCGCCACCCGACCGGTCACCTCGTACCGATCGTCGACCAGGCGGCCGATCATCG
Source organism: Georgenia subflava (assembly GCF_009193155.1). Classification (GTDB taxonomy): domain Bacteria; phylum Actinomycetota; class Actinomycetes; order Actinomycetales; family Actinomycetaceae; genus Georgenia; species Georgenia subflava. The sequence continues at coordinate 501,578 of NZ_VUKD01000003.1, read as the reverse complement.
GGTCGAGGGTCGTCGCATCCACACATCGAGCGTAGCCGCGCACACCGGCCACCCCGCCGTCCTGGGCGCCGTGTCGCGCCGCGGGCACGCAGAACGGGGCCGGACCGTCCCGGTCCGGCCCCGTCGTGTCGCGGCGTCAGAAGCGCTTCATGTGCGCCTTGATGGAGGCGACGTAGAACTCGGTGTCGGAGAAGAGGCCGTTGCGCTTCACCGATCCGGCGCCCTGGTAGTAGCCGGCGATGCCGGTCTCGAGGTCGGGGCTCGTGCGCTGCAGCTGGCGGATGATCGCCACGCCCGCCACGACGTTGTCGTACGGGTCGAGCAGGTTGAGCTTGCGGCCCACGAGGTCCGAGGCCCAGTCGCCGGACGTCGGGATGACCTGCATGGTGCCGATCGCGTTGGCGGGGGAGACCGCCGTGTGGTTGAACCCGGACTCCTGGTAGGCGTGCGCCTGGGCGAGCGCGGGGTCGACGCCCATCTCGCGCGCGACCCTGACCACCAGGGCCTGCATCTCGGCCCGGGACGGGACGCCCATCGCCAGCAGGGTCGCCTTGTTGGCGTTGGCCGAGGCGACCGTCGCCTCGGGGTAGGTGCGCCCGAGGAAGCTGTTCGGGACGAGCTGCTGCGTCGGCGAGGTGCTCGGTGCGGGCGCTCCGGGGACGGTGAGCCTCTGGCCCACGTAGATGAGTCCGGAGCTGCTCAGCTTGTTCGCGTCGATGACGGCGGCGACCGTCGTGCCCCACTTCTTGGCGAGGCCGGACACGGTCTCCCCGGCCCGCACGGTGTGGTTGCCGCTGGCGACCGTGGCGGCCGGCGTGGCGGCGGCCGCGGGCTTCGGTGCGGCGGGTGCGGACGCGGCGGCGCCCACGGCGAGCCTCTGGCCGACGTAGATCAGGCCCGCCGAGCGCAGGTCGTTGGCCTTGACGATCGCGCCGACCGTGGTGCCGTACTGCTTGGCCAGGGCCGAGAGCGTGTCGCCAGACCGCACGGTGTGGGTGCCGACGGCGCTCGGGGTCGCGGGCGCCGCGGCGGCAGGTGCGGCGGCGCTGGTCGAGGACGAGACGGCGGTGGCGCCCACGGCGAGCCTCTGGCCGACGTAGATCAGGCCCGCCGAGCGCAGGTTGTTCGCCTTGACGATCGCACTGACGGTCGTGCCGTACTGCTTGGCCAGCGCCGAGACGGTGTCGCCCGCGCGCACGGTGTGCGTGGTGGTCGTCGTCGACACGCGAGGCGACGCGGGCGCCGGGCTCGCGGCGGCCGGTGCGGCGGAGGTCGAGGCCGCCGACGGCACCTTGAGCATCTGGCCCACCCGGATCAGGGCCCGTGAGTCGAGGCTGTTGGCCTTGACGATCGCCGCGACGGAGGAGCCCGTGCGCAGGGCGATGTGGGAGACCGTGTCGCCGGCCTGCACGCGGTAGGTCATCACCGGGACCGCGGCGACCGGACGGGCGGCCAGGGCGGTGGCTCCGACGGAACCCCCGTGCAGCGTGGTGTGGGGCTGTGGGGGAGCGGCGGACGCCTGGGCGGCCGGGACGGCCACGCCGACGGCGGTCGTCGCCGCCAGCGCCAGGCCGACGCCGGCGCGCCCGGCGTGCGTGCGGGCAGTGGTGCGAGAACGCTGCTCGACCTTCGACATCGAACCTCCAACGGAACGGGCGTGGGCGGGTTCCTCGGACGCTGCCGAGTCGACTCCCCGAGCCCCCACGGGATGTGACTGCTGTGGCTGGTGCGCTTTCTGGTGACCCAGTGACTGAAGTAACGCGTGTGACAGTAGCGATTCCTGTGGCGTGTCGCCACCCCTGTCCGAAAATCTCGGCCTACGCTCGTGACGTGACTGCTGTCCCCGCCGAGCCCAGCGGCTGGCTCTCCGTGCCCGAGGTCGCCGATCTGCTGGGGCTGCGCCAGCGTGAGGTCCGCGCGATGCTGCGCGACAAGAAGCTCCTCGCCGTGCCCCACGGACCGAACCGTGCGCTGTCCGTCCCCGCCGAGCTGCTGGTTCCCGCGGACCACCCCGACGGTCCCGGACCGCTGCCCAACCTGCGCGGCACGCTGATGCTGCTGGCCGACTCCGGCTACGACGACGACGAGGCGTTCAGATGGCTCTTCACCGTCGAGGACGAGCTCGGCTCGACGCCGGTCGCCGCCCTGCGCGAGCGCCGCACGCACGCCGTGCGCCGGGTCGCCCAGACCCTGGCGTTCTGAGCCGGGCCGAGGCAGTCGCGTCCATGCACCCCGGCCGCACGTCTCGCCGCGCCCGACCGCCGGCGCCGCCGCGGAGTGGTCGTTCGCCGACCGGGCCCGGGCATGGTGGTCCTGGGCGCCGCTGAGCGCCGTCGGCCGCGCCGTCGACGTCAGGCGGTGCGCCGGGTGAGCGCCTCGGCCAGAGAGGTGAGCGCCTCGACGGCGTGGTCGGGCAGCCCGGCGCCGCCCAGCGCGGACAGGCCCCGCTCGTAGCGCTCGGCGATGAGCTGCTCGTGCGCGGCCAGGGCACCGGTGGCGTCCATGATCGTCTGCATCCGTCCGACCTCCTCCGCGCTGAGGTCGGCCGCCCCGACCCGCTCACGGAGGAACGCCCGGGCGGGCCCGTCCGCGCGGATCATGGTCATCGCCAGCAGCGGGGTGCGCTTGCCCTCGCGCAGGTCGTCCCCGGCCGGCTTGCCCGTGACCGCGGGGTCGCCGAAGACGCCGAGCTCGTCGTCGCGCAGCTGGAACGCCTCGCCGAGCGGCAGACCGACGGCCCGGAGGCGGTCCAAGGCCTCGTCGCCGGCGCCGGCCAGCGCGGCACCGAGGACGATCGGGTGCTCGACCGAGTACCTGGCGGACTTGTGCCGCACCACCTGCAGCGCCCGGTCCAGGGCGGCGGCGCCGTCGTCCTGCCAGGGCATGTCCTGGGAGCGGATGTCCAGGTACTGCCCGAGCGCCACCTCGGCCGCCATCACGTCGTAGATGCGTCGTGCGCGGGCGCCGGGCGCGGCCGGCACCAGCTCGCGGGCGCGCTCCAGCTCCATGGACGACAGCGCCAGCAGCAGGTCGCCCAGCACGATGGCACCGGCCTCGCCGTAGGAGTCCGGGTCACCGAGCCAGGCCCGGTGCGCGTGCTCGGCCGCGAAATGACGGTGGGCGGCAGGCATCCCCCGACGGGTGAGCGAGCCGTCCATGACGTCGTCGTGCACGAGCGCAGCGCCCTGGAAGAGCTCGAGCGAGCTGCCCGCGAGAACGACCGCGTCGGCGGTGGTCTCGGTCGCCCCGGCGGCGAGCCAGCCGGCCGCGCAGAGCTGGGCCCGCAGCCGCTTGCCCCCGCCGAGGAGGGCCTGCGCCGGGTCCCGGAACTGCGTCATCGGCTCACCCAGGTCGGCGAACGGCGCCGTGTGCTCCTCCAGCGCGGCCGAGAGCCGGTCGGACACGCGGTCGCGCAGGTCGGTGAGGGTGCTCTGCATGGGACGACCTTACGACGGCGGTCCGTCCCCTTCCGGCCCCTGCCGGCGGGCGTCGGTCCACAGGGTCCTGAACGCCGGCTCGTGCACAGGCCGCCCGCCGCACCCCGCCCGGACGCGGCTTGATGGCCCCATGACCACCACACCAGTCATCCGCCTGAAGGAGCCGCGCGACCTCCTCGCCGTCGTCCCCTACCGTCTGGGCTTCCACCCCACCGACTCGGTCGTCGTCATCGCCACGCACCGCACGGCGCGCGGGACGACCGAGCTCGGCCTCACGGCCCGGATGGACCTGGCGGACCTCGCGCACGCCGGCCACGGACGTGCCGCCGCCGAGCACCTCGCGCACCACCTGCGCACCCAGGCCCCGCACGGGGTGCTCGCGGTGCTCTACACCGACGTCGAGGGGCGCGCGCGTCACGGCAACGGCCGGCTCGCCCGAGCGGCGGCGCACCTGGCCGACGCGCTGGAGCACGAGATCGAGCCGTGGGTCGTGGGCGCGGACGGCTGGGGCCATCTCGAGCCGTGCGCGTGCTGCCCACCCGGCGGGCACCCGCTGACCGACCTGACGTCCAGCGCTGCCGCCGCCGGCATGGTGGTCGAGGGCATGACGGCGGCACCTCGGCGCGAGGACCTCGCCGTGGTGCGGCTCGCCCCGGGTTCGCGCACGACGTCGGCCCGGCGGGCCGCGCGGAAAGAGCGTCTCCGGCGCCGTGAGGTCGGCAAGGTCTGCGGCGGCGCACCGCTCGTGCGCGGCGCGGCGTTCGGCGCGCCGGGTGCGACGCCCGCGGAGGACCAGCGTCCCCTGCTCGGGTGGCGCGCGGACGGGGCCGACCTGTGGGACGAGGCGGTCCGGACGGTCGGCGACGGCGGGACGCCCCCGGCCGGGACGCTCGGGCGGCTGCTCGCCTTCCTCGAGGACAGGATCGTCCGGGACGCCGTGGTCGCCGCCACCATGGCCGGGGTGGAGGACGCCACGGCACGGTTCCTCGACCCTGAGCTGATCGGGACGACGTTCGACTGCCCGTTCCTCCCGCGCGCCGAGGTGCTCCACCGGACGATCGCACTGGCCGCCACGGTCGCCGCTCACTCGCCACCGGGCGAGGGCGCGCCGGCGCTCGGGCTGCTCGCGTTCGTCGCCTGGTGGGGCAACGACGGCGCACGCGCCGACGTCGTCGCCGGCCAGGCCCTCGCCGAGGAACCCGGGCACCGGCTCGCCGAGCTCGTGGTCGGTGCGCTCGACGCCGGGATGCCGCCGATGTGGGCGGGCGCGCCGGGCGGCACCCTCGCCAGCTGAACGGCCCGCGCCATCCGCCGCGCCATCCGCCGCGGCCCGGCCGGGTCATCGGGTAGCGTCGCCCGGACAGGTCACCTGGGGTCGCACGGCGGCCGGGAACGGAGCGAAGATGGCGGTCGTCGTGGGTTACCTGAGCACCAACGAGGGCGAGGCCGCCCTGCGCGCCGCGGTCACCGAGGCCGGCCGGCGCGAGACGCGGCTCGTCGTCGTCCTGGCCCGTCGCTCGCGCGGCGACGACCAGTCCACGCTCGACTCGGAGGCCGACGCCGTCAGCGACCGGCTCGACGACGCCGACATCGCCTTCGAGGTCCGTCAGCTCCGTCGCGCCGACGACATCGCAGAGTCGCTCGTCGCCACCGCCGAGGAGGTGGGCGCCGAGCTCATCGTGATCGGGCTCCGCCGCCGGTCCCCGGTGGGCAAGCTCATCCTCGGCTCCAACGCCCAGCGCATCCTGCTCGACGCGCCGTGCCCCGTGCTCGCGGTCAAGCCCGAGCCGTCGGACGCCCGGGCCTGACCCGCCCGCCGCGTCGGCCGAGATCGCGCCGGACCGCACCGGACCGCACCGGAACCCGGTGGTAGCGTGCAGCCGACGAGGCCGCACCGGAGCGCTCCGGCGGGCCGCCAACTACATATCGGGCCGTCACCAGTCAGCACGGGAGAGCCGCGGTCTTGGGCCGCGCACCGAAGGAGCAACCGCCCCGGCAATCTCTCAGGTCCCCGGACCGTGCTGATCAGGCCGCTCTGGAAAGCAGGTCCGGCAGCGAGCCGGGTCTCACCCACGGTGCAAGTCCCACGAGGACGAAGCTCTCAGGTCCCAGCACAGAGGGGGAGCCAAGGAACGCGACGTGCGCACCAGCGCACCGGCCCGACGACCCCACGGAGCTCCTCGCATGACGACCGAAGCCCTGCGCACCCCGCTCTTCCAGGTGCACCGCGACAGCGGCGCCACGATGACCCCGTTCGCGGGCTGGAACATGCCCCTGCGCTACACCTCGGACCTCGCCGAGCACGCCGCGGTCCGTGAGCGCGCCGGCCTGTTCGACCTCTCGCACATGGCGCAGATCGAGGTCTCCGGCCCGCGCGCCGCCGACGCCCTGGACGGTGCGCTGGTCTCGCGCAGCTCCACCCTCGCCGTCGGCAAGGCGCGCTACACGATGCTGACCGACGCCGCCGGAGGCATCCTGGACGACCTCATCGTCTACCGGCTCGCGGACACCGAGTTCCTCGTCGTCGCCAACGCCGCCAACCGCACAGTGGTCCTGGACGAGCTGACCGGCCGGTCCGGCGCGGACGTGCACGTGGCCGACCGCACCGAGGCCCGGGCCCTCATCGCCCTGCAGGGGCCCGCGGCCACCGAGGTCCTCGCCGGACTGACCGAGCACGACCTGTCCACGCTGAGGTACTACGCCGCGGTCACCACCGACGTCGCCGGGATCCCGGTGCTCCTCGCCCGCACCGGCTACACCGGCGAGGTGGGCTTCGAGCTGAGCGTCCCGGCCTCCTCCGCCGTGCGGCTGTGGCAGGCGCTGCTCGACGCCGGCGCCCCGGCCGGCGTCGTGCCCTGCGGCCTCGCGTGCCGGGACACGCTGCGCCTGGAGGCCGGGATGCCGCTGTACGGCCAGGAGCTCAGCCGCGAGATCACCCCGTACGAGGCGAACATGGGCCGGATCGTCGACCTCGACCACGACTTCGTCGGCCGGGACGCCCTCGCCGCGCGGCACGAGGCGCCCTCGGGCGCACGTCTGGTCGGCCTCGCGGGGGAGGGCCGCAGGGCGGCCCGGTCCGGCAGCACGGTCCACGACGCCGAGGGCGAGCTCGGCACCGTGACCTCGGGCGTGCTCTCGCCCACCCTCGGCCACCCCGTCGCGATGGCGCTGGTCGAGTCCGCGCGAGCCGCCGTCGGCACCGGGCTCGAGGTCGACGTACGCGGACGCCGCATGCCGATGACCGTCGTCGAGCTGCCGTTCTACCGGCGTCCCCGCTGACCCCACCACCCGCCCCGAAAGAGAAGGAGAAGCGATGAGCTACCCCGAGGACCGCCAGTACACCGCCGACCACGAGTGGATCGTCGTCGACGGCGACACCGCCCGGGTGGGCATCACCGCCTACGCCACCGAGGCCCTCGGCGACGTCGTCTACCTCGACCTGCCCGAGGTCGGCTCGAGCGTCACGGCCGGTCAGACCTGCGGCGAGATCGAGTCCACGAAGTCGGTCTCGGACCTCATCGCGCCGGCCGACGGCGAGGTCCTGGCTGTCAACGAGAGCGCCGTGGACGCGCCGGAGACGGTCAACGCCGACCCGTACGAGGACGGCTGGCTCTACACGCTCCGGGTCGCGGAGCTGCCCGAGGACCTGCTCGACGCCGACGCCTACGCCGCGCTCGTCGAGGGGCAGGGCGCGTGAAGGGCTTCGCCACCCGCCACATCGGCACCGACGCCGCCGCCCAGGAGACGATGCTCGCCGCCGTCGGCATGCCCTCCCTGGACGCGCTCGTCCGCGCCGCGGTGCCCGACTCCATCCAGGACGGCGCCCCGCCGGCCGGGCTGCCCGAGGCGGCCGGCGAGCACGAGGTCCTCGGCCGGCTGCGGGCGATCGCCGCGAAGAACACCGTGCGCACCTCGATGATCGGCCAGGGGTACTACGACACCCTCACCCCGCCGGTGATCCAGCGCAACGTCCTCGAGAACCCGTCCTGGTACACGGCCTACACGCCCTACCAGCCGGAGATCTCCCAGGGCCGCCTGGAGGCGCTGCTGAACTTCCAGACCATGGTCATCGACCTCACCGGTCTGGAGATCGCCGGGGCGTCCATGCTCGACGAGGCGACCGCGGCCGCCGAGGCGATGCTCCTGGCCAGCCGCGCCACCAAGCACCGGGGCAGGCGCTTCGTGGTCGACGCCGACACCTTCGCCCAGACCCGGGCCGTGCTCGAGACCCGGGCGGCCCCGGTCGGCATCGAGCTCGTCTTCGCGGACCTCGGTGGAGGTCTCGGCGACCTGGACCTGACGGACGTCTTCGGCGCGCTCGTCCAGCTCCCGGGCGCCTCCGGCCGGGTCCCGGACCGGACGACGCTCGACGCCGTCGTCGCCGCGGTCCACGACACCGGCGGGCTCGTGGTCGTCGCGGCCGACCTCCTGGCCGCGGCGCTCGTCGCCTCGCCCGGCGAGCTCGGCGCGGACATCGCGGTGGGCACCACGCAGCGGTTCGGCGTACCGATGGGCTTCGGCGGACCGCACGCCGGGTACCTCAGCGTGCACAAGGGGCTGGAGCGCCAGCTGCCCGGGCGCCTCGTGGGCGTCTCCCGCGACGCCGACGGCGCACCCGCGCTGCGGCTCGCCCTGCAGACCCGCGAGCAGCACATCCGCCGCGAGAAGGCCACGTCCAACATCTGCACCGCCCAGGTGCTCCTGGCGGTCATGGCGTCGATGTACGCCGTCTACCACGGTCCGGACGGCATCCGCGCGATCGCCGAGCGGGTCCACCTGCGCGCCCGCGAGCTCTCCGAGGCGCTGCGCTCGAGCGGCGTCGAGCTCAGCCACGAGCACTACTTCGACACCCTCGAGCTGGTCGTGCCCGGGCACGCCGAGCGCGTGCGCCGCGAGGCGCTCGAGGCCAACATCACCGTCTGGGTCGTCGGCCCCGACCGCGTCCGGGTCTCCGTCGACGAGGCCACCACCGAGGAGACGGTGCTGCTGCTGGTCGCCGCGGTCCGCCGTGCGCTGGACGTCGTCGACGAGAAGGCCCTGGGCTGGAGCCTCACCGAGGGCTCCGCGCTGCCCGCCGACATGGTGCGCACCACCGACTACCTCACCCACCCGGTCTTCTCGACCCACCGCACCGAGACGGCGATGATGCGGTACCTGCGCCGCCTCGCCGACAAGGACTACGCCCTCGACCGCGGCATGATCCCGCTGGGCTCGTGCACGATGAAGCTCAACGCCGCAGCCGAGATGGCCGCGATCAGCTGGCCGGGGTTCGCGCGGATGCACCCGTTCGCGCCGGCCGAGGACGTCGCCGGGTACCTCGAGCTCGTCCACGAGCTGGAGGGCTGGCTGGGCGCCGCGACCGGGTACGACGCCGTGAGCCTGCAGCCCAACGCCGGCTCCCAGGGCGAGCTCGCCGGGCTGCTCGCGATCAAGGGCTACCACGACTCGCGCGGCGAGTCGGCCCGCGACGTCTGCCTCATCCCGGCGTCGGCACACGGCACGAACGCCGCCTCCGCGGTGCTCGCGGGTCTGCGGGTCGTCGTGGTCGCGACCGACGCGGGCGGCAACGTCGACCTCGCCGACCTGCGGGCGAAGGTCGCCGAGCACGCCCAGGACCTCGCCTGCATCATGATCACCTACCCGTCCACGCACGGCGTGTACGAGGAGGAGGTCCGGGAGGTCTGCGACGCCGTGCACGCGGCCGGCGGACAGGTCTACATCGACGGCGCGAACCTCAACGCCCTCGTCGGCCACGCGCGTCCGGGTGCGTTCGGCGGCGACGTCTCGCACCTGAACCTGCACAAGACCTTCTGCATCCCGCACGGCGGTGGCGGCCCCGGCGTCGGGCCCGTCGCGGCGCGGGCGCACCTCGAGCCGTTCCTGCCCGGCCACCCGCTGGCCCAGGACGGGCAGCGCCGCGCGGGGGCCGTCTCCGCGGCGCCGTACGGCTCTCCGTCGATCCTGCCGATCAGCTGGGCCTACGTCGCGCTCATGGGCGGCGAGGGCCTGCGGGCGGCCACCGGCGCGGCCGTCCTCTCGGCCAACTACGTGGCTGCCCGGCTGGAGGAGCACTACCCGGTCCTCTACCGCGGGACCAGCGGGCACGTTGCCCACGAGTGCATCCTCGACCTGCGTCCCCTCCGGGCGCAGACCGGGATCACCGTGGACGACGTCGCCAAGCGGCTGGTGGACTTCGGGTTCCACGCGCCGACCATGAGCTTCCCGGTGGCCGGCACCCTGATGGTGGAGCCGACCGAGAGCGAGGACCTGGCGGAGCTCGACAGGTTCTGCGAGGCCATGGCGGCGATCGCCGTCGAGGCGCGGAAGGTCGCCGACGGCGAGTGGCCGGCGGACGACAACCCGCTCGTCAACGCCCCGCACACGGCGCAGATGCTCACGGGGGAGTGGGACCACCCCTACACCCGAGCAGAGGCGGTCTACCCCGTGCCCGGGACGGTCGACGGCAAGTACTGGCCGCCGGTGCGCCGGGTCGAGGGCGCGTACGGTGACAGAAATCTCGTCTGCGCCTGCCCACCGGTCGGGGCATACGGGACGGCTTCCTGACGTTGACACAGGCAGCGAGGCGGAGCACCCGCCCGCTGCCGACCACCGCCGTCGCCCGGGAAGGGGCCGTCCCGGGCGACGGCGAGGACCTCGGGCGCGCCGTTCGTCGTGCCCGAAAGCGTCGGCTGAGGCTATAATTGTAGGGCTGCGACGGTCTGATCGATCTGATCGTCAGCCCTCCGCACCCCCGCCGAAAGGTTCTCTGTGTCCCAGTCTGCCGCCAAGACCCCCAGCACCCGCGCCGCGGCGCAGCCGGCCAAGACCCCGGCGACGTCGGCGGCCAAGAAGACACGTGCCCCCAAGAAGGCCGCGAACGCCGTCGAGGCCGAGACCCCTGCCGCGCCGAAGACGGCCCGCAAGGCGTCGACCACGGCGAAGGCAGCCGCCACCAAGACCGCCGAGAAGAAGCCGGCCCTCAAGGCCGTCCCCGACGCCGAGGCGCAGCCCGAGGTCGTCGAGGACGAGAAGGCGACGGGTCCCGAGGAGACCGGCTTCGTCGTCTCGGACGCCGACGACGACGACGCGCCGGTCCAGCAGGTCGTCACCGCCGGTGCGACCGCGGACCCGGTCAAGGACTACCTCAAGCAGATCGGCAAGGTCGCGCTGCTGAATGCCGAGCAGGAGGTCGAGCTCGCCAAGCGGATCGAGGCCGGCCTGTTCGCCGAGGAGAAGCTCGCCACCGAGGAGGGCCTCGCGCCCAAGCTGCGCCGTGAGCTGCAGTGGATCGCCAACGACGGTCACCTCGCCAAGAACCACCTGCTCGAGGCCAACCTGCGCCTCGTCGTCTCCCTCGCCAAGCGCTACACCGGTCGCGGCATGCTCTTCCTGGACCTGATCCAGGAGGGCAACCTCGGCCTGATCCGTGCGGTGGAGAAGTTCGACTACACCAAGGGCTACAAGTTCTCGACGTACGCCACGTGGTGGATCCGCCAGGCGATCACCCGCGCCATGGCCGACCAGGCCCGCACCATCCGCATCCCGGTGCACATGGTCGAGGTCATCAACAAGCTCGCCCGCGTGCAGCGCCAGATGCTCCAGGACCTGGGCCGCGAGCCCACCCCGGAGGAGCTCGCCAAGGAGCTGGACATGACGCCCGAGAAGGTCGTCGAGGTCCAGAAGTACGGCCGCGAGCCGATCTCCCTGCACACCCCGCTGGGCGAGGACGGCGACAGCGAGTTCGGTGACCTCATCGAGGACTCCGAGGCCGTGGTGCCCGCCGACGCCGTGAGCTTCACGCTCCTGCAGGAGCAGCTCCACGCCGTGCTGGACACCCTCTCCGAGCGCGAGGCCGGCGTGGTCTCCATGCGCTTCGGCCTGACCGACGGCCAGCCGAAGACCCTCGACGAGATCGGCAAGGTCTACGGCGTGACCCGCGAGCGGATCCGCCAGATCGAGTCCAAGACGATGTCGAAGCTGCGTCACCCCAGCCGCTCGCAGGTCCTGCGCGACTACCTGGACTGACAGCCCGCACACCCGGACCCGCGGCGTTCTTCGGAACGCCGCGGGTCTTCTGCTGTCCGCGCACCGGCCCGGAAATGCGGGTGCGCCCGCCCGGCGCCCGGCTCTACGCTCACGAGCCATGACACCGACTGCCCCCGCAACGGCCGGGCTGACCTGGCGCGCCCTGACCGTCGAGGACGTCCCGCTGTGGCACGACCTCGTCCGTGCGATGGAGGCCGTCGACGACCCGTCGGAGCGGTACACCCGGGACGACCTCACCGACGCGCTCACGGACGGGTCGTGGAAGAACCCGGCGACGGACTCCGTCGTCGGCCTGGACGAGAACGGGGTCGCGCGCGCGTTCGGGCTGGTCGAGGTCCGTCCCGGCGACACCCGCACGGTGCGCGCCTTCTGCTGGGGCGGTGTCCACCCGCAGTGGCGGGGCAGGGGGCTCGGCCGCGAGGTCATCCGGTGGCAGGAGGAACGTGCCCGGGAGAAGGTCCGGGAGGCGCGGTGCGGGGTGCCGGCCTACGCCCGCACCCACACCGAGGACCACCTCACCGACGCTCGCCACCTGCTCGAGCACGCCGGCTTCGTCGCGACCCGGTGGTTCGTGGACCTGACCAGACGGCTCGACGCCGACCATCCGGTTCCCGAGGTCACGCTCGACGGCGGCCTGAGGCTCGTGCCGTACGACGCCGCGCTGGCCGAGCCGCTCCGCCTCGCCCACAACGAGTCGTTCGCCGACCACTGGGGGAGCGAGCCGCGCGCACGGGAGGACTGGGAGCGCTACACCGTGGGCGGCCGTGACTTCCGCCCTGCCTGGAGCTTCGTGGTCCTCGACGGCGACGAGGTCGCAGGCTACACCATCGCGTCCGCCTACGAGCAGGACTGGGCCGCGCAGGGGTACACCGAGGGATGGACGGACCTGCTGGGCGTGCGCCCGGCATGGCGTCGGCGCAGGATCGCACCGGCCCTCCTCGTGGCGTCGATGCGCGCCTTCGCCGCGGACGGGATCGAGCGTGCGGGCCTGGGCGTCGACACCGAGAACGGCTCCGGAGCGCTGGCCCTGTACACCCGGCTCGGATACGAGCCCGAACGCCGGAGCATCGCCTACGTCAAGGACCTCTGAGGGCTTCTGAGGGCTTCGGCGCGAGGGCCCCCGAGAGTGCCGGCGTCGAGGGCCTTCGAGGTCGTCTGAGCAACGACTCCTCAGCGGTCGTCACCTGCTGGGCCTTCGGGACGGGACGGCGTGCCGGGCCCGTCCTCAGCCGGCTGTCAGACGCTCCGTCAGGGCGTTGTGGCTCTCCAGGAACCAGACCTGAGTGCCGCGGTTCGACTCGCGGACGAACGCCCCGAGCGCGTCGCTGGCAGCGACGTGCGCGGAGATGTCGCCGATGACGGCGAGGCGCTGCCGGTAGTTCACCATCTTCTGGATGAACTCACCGGCCAACCCGGTGCGCAGGTCGAAGAACCCCGGCACGAAGCGGGCCGCGGGTATGGAGATCACGGTGGCCTCGACGCCCCACGCCTCGCCGATGACGTCGAGTGCGTCCTGGCCGGTGCCGATCGGCTCACCCTCCGCAGGCACGTGCAGCACGATCTCCTCGCCGGTGGTCTCCGCTCTCATGCGTCCGAGCCTATGGACCGGGCCGTCGCTCCTGCGAGGGGATATCCGGCGTCTCCGACTTCGCCGCCTTGACCTTGCCAGTCACGCCGAGGCAACAGTTGCGACTGACCACAATCGCGGAGGCTGGCTTCCAAAGATTCAGTTGCAAACGATCCCTTGCAAAGAGAGCTTTGCATCGCTAGAGTTCGAGCATGAGCAGCACGGACGACACGACGGCCGAGACTCCGGACAGGGAGATCCGCACCCGTGTGCTCGACGTCGTCGCCCTCAAGGCGCTGGCCCACCCGCTTCGCACCCAGCTGTGGGACGCCCTCATGACAGGACCGGCCACCGCCAGCCAGCTCGCCGAGCAGCTGGGGGAGTCCTCCGGTGCGACGAGCTACCACCTGCGCCAGCTGGCGAAGCACGGCTTCATCGAGGAGGTGCCCGGCCGCGGGACCGCGAGAGAACGGTTCTGGCGGATCGTCGAGGGCAACACGCGCATCTCGCACGAGGAGGCGACCTCACCCGCGAGCCGCGAGGCGATGTCCATCTTCGGCGACGAGTGGCTGCGGCTGCGCTTCCGTTCGGCCGCGCGCTACCACGAGCGCAAGCGAGCAGGCCTCGAGGAGGAGTGGTCGAACGCTGCCACGGAGATGGACTCCTACTTCTACGGCACCCCGGAGGAGCTCGCCGAGTTCGTCAAGGACTTCGAGGCGATCGGCGAGAAGTGGGCCAAGCGGCTCAGCGGCCGCACCGAGCACGACCGACCGGCCGGCAGCCGGACCATCGAGGTGCAGTTCCGTGCGTTCCCGCGCTACCGGGCCGCGGACGAGGCCGCTGTGCCGGCCAGCGCCGCCCCGGCCACGCCCGCCCCGCCGGCAGGGGCACCCGCCGACGACACCGAGAGCACGACCACCGCGACCACCGAAGGGAGGGACAACTGATGGACCCGAGCCTGATCGACGCCTTCACGGCACGCAGCCTGGGCGTGCCGATGGACGAGATGCTCCGCGGCCGCCGGACGCGCCTGACCCCGCGTCGCCGCGGCGTCCGAGGTGGCACCACCTACCTCGGACTGCGTCGCCCCGCACCCGGCGACGACCTCTGACCGGCCCCGACCGACCTGCGCAGCCCCGGCGACCCGACCGGCCCTGGCGACCCGACCGGCCCTTCCGTCGCGGTGAAGCCGACCACCGACCTTCGTCACCCCTTCTCGACGTAGCGCGCGGCCAGGACCTGGTAGACGCCGAAGCAGATCAGGCCCAGTGCCACAGCGCCGAGCAGGAGCTTGCCGAGCGGCAGCTCGAGCAGCGCCGTGAGGGCAGCATCGATTCCGCCCGCCTGCTCAGGATCATGCCGCAGGGCCGCGACCCCCACGAGGACGCCAAGCACGCCGACGGCCACGCCGCGCGCGACGTGCCCCACACGACCGAAGGTCACCACCCGCTCCGGGACGTCACCGCGGAGCTTCTCCCGGAACGATGCCGTCACCCCGCGGTAGACCCAGTAGCCACCGAGGCTCAGGATCCCCGCGCCCACCAGTGCCACCAGCGCGACGCCGCCCGGTGCGGCCATCAGCGCCGCGGTCGCCTCCTCCTCCGTGCCGCCACCACTGCCGCCGCCCGACGCCGTCGCCAGCTGGACCGCGGTGACGAGCAGGACCACCGCGAACGCTGCCTTGGCGACCGACCCGATGCGCCGGGCGGCACGCTTCTTCGGCGCCTCGTCGCGATACCCCCACGCTGCCTCGACTGCCTGCCACACGGCGTACGCGAGGAGCCCGACCGCCATGATCACGAGGAGCACGCGGCCCAGGGGGCTGCCGGCGAGCTGCTCGAGCGCACCGCTGCTCGAGGCCTCCGAGCCGCCCCCGGAGCCCAGCGCCAGCTGGAGCGCGAGCCAGCCGAGCAGCAGCCAGACGATGCCCAGCGCGGCGTACCCGACCTTGCCGAGCGTGTGGATCCACCCGCCGTCGGCCGAGGAGCGGGCGGTGGCTGTCGCGCTGCGGGTGTTGCGGTCGATCGGTCCCATGGTGCACACAGAACCATGTGGCGGGCGCCGGGGCCCGTCGAGCGCGCACGGAGCACCGTCGCCACGCCGCCGCTCGCAGCGGGCCCACCAGACGCCGGCCCCGCTGCGCACCAGGCCCACCAGACCCCGACGCAGCGGATTGCGACAGGCCGAAGCCTTTGTACCGATATCCGGTACAAAAGCTTCGGCCTGCTGTCGGTCGTGCGCTCGTCGAGGGCGTTCGCTCGTCGAGGGCCTGCTGCCGAGGGCGTGGACTTATCGAGGGCCTGCTGTCGGTCGTGCGCGCGTCGAGGGCGTCCAGCTCTAGCGGCGGCCGTCCGTCGGCGCCAGCGACTCGGGCCGGGAGGAGCACGGGTCCGTGGGCACCACGACCGACGGCCACCACCCGAGAGGGTGGTGGCCGTCGTGGGCGTATGCCCGGTCCGGCGAGCGTGCCGGGTCGGGCGGCGAGCGTCAGCGCGCCGCGGTGCCCTCCTCCTCGTGGAGGCGGGCGGTCTCGTCGTGGATGTCCGTGGCGACCTTCTCGAGGGCCTCGGCATGCTTGCGGGCGTGGTGGGCGCAGAACAGCAGCTCACCGGACTCCAGCTGCACACGCACGTAGGCCTGTGCGCCGCAGGCGTCGCACCGGTCCAGGGCGGTCATGGCGGGTGTCGTGGTCGTAGCAGTCACATCAGCATGTAACCACCGATCCCTCGCCGGCATGCCCCCGGGACACGGCGGTTCGCTCCCGGCGTATCCGGAAATGCCCCGAATGTCGCAAGGTCGTGACTGACCTCACGCGCCCCGGCGCCTGGACGTGAGCCCGCACACGCCGTCGCGGCTCGGTACGCGGTGCGAGCCCAGCACACACCGCCGCCAGGTCGGTGCGCGGCGCGCACACGTTCGTCGCGGGTCGGCGAGGAGCATGCCCGTACACACTGCCGCGGGTCGGTGCGCCGCCGGGCGCCGTAGGAAACCTAAGATCGACGGGTGACCGCGACTGCCACCGCATCCAGCTACACCGCCCGCCACCTCTCCGTCCTGGAGGGGCTCGAGGCGGTGCGCAAGCGACCGGGCATGTACATCGGCTCGACGGACTCGCGCGGGCTGATGCACTGCCTGTGGGAGATCATCGACAACGCGGTGGACGAGTCGCTCGAGGGCCACGCGGGCAGCATCGAGATCGTCCTGCACCCCGACAGCTCGGTCGAGGTCCGCGACGACGGGCGCGGCATCCCGGTGGACACCGTGGAGTCGGTCGGGCTGAGCGGCGTCGAGGTCGTCTTCACCAAGCTGCACGCCGGCGGCAAGTTCGGCGGCGGCTCGTACGCGGCGTCGGGCGGCCTGCACGGCGTGGGCGCCTCCGTCGTCAACGCTCTCTCGGCCCGGCTGGACGTCGAGGTCGACCGCGGCGGCAAGACCCACCGGATGACCTTCCACCGTGGCGAGCCCGGCGTCTTCGACGACCGCAAGGGCGTCGGACCCGACTCGCCGTTCACGCCGTTCACCAGCTCCTCCGAGCTCACTGTCGCCGGCAAGGTGCCGCGCGGGCGCACCGGCACCCGCGTGCGGTACTGGGCCGACCGGCAGGTCTTCCCCGTCACCGCGCAGTTCTCCTACGAGGAGCTCATCGGCCGGGCCCGGCAGACGTCGTTCCTGGTACCCGGTCTGACACTGACGGTCCGCGACGAGCGTCGCCTGCCCGGCACGCCCGGCGCCGACGGCCCCGTGGAGGAGGTCTTCCGGCACGACGGCGGTGTGGTCGACTTCGCCGACTTCCTCGCCGCGGACACCTCGGTCACCGACACGTGGCGGCTGCGTGGGCAGGGCACCTTCACCGAGACCATCCAGCAGCTCGATAGCAAGGGCCACCTGCGCCCGCAGGAGGTCGAGCGCACCTGCGAGGTCGAGGTGGCGCTGCGCTGGGGGATCGGCTACGACACCACCGTCCGGTCGTTCGTCAACATCATCGCCACCCCCAAGGGTGGCAGCCACCTCGCCGGCTTCGAGCAGGGGTTGCTCAAGACGCTCCGCAAGCAGATCGAGACCAACGCGCGCCGCCTCAAGGTCTCCGCCAAGGAGCCCAAGATCGAGAAGGACGACGTGCTCGCCGGCTTGACCGCCGTCGTCACCGTCCGGCTGCCCGAGCCGCAGTTCGAGGGCCAGACCAAGGAGGTGCTCGGCACCGCACCGGTGCGCGGGATCGTCTCCAAGGTCGTCGAGACCGAGCTCACGGCGCTGCTGACGTCGTCGAAGCGGCACGAGAAGACCCAGGCCGGCGGGCTGCTCGAGAAGGTCATCGGCGAGATGCGCGCGCGTGTCTCGGCGCGGCTGCACAAGGAGATCTCCCGGCGCAAGAACGCGCTCGAGACCTCTACCCTGCCGGCCAAGCTGGCGGACTGCCGCAGCGACGACGTCGAGACCTCCGAGCTGTTCATCGTCGAGGGGGACAGCGCGCTCGGCACCGCCAAGCTGGCCCGGTCGAGCAACTTCCAGGCGCTGCTGCCCATCCGCGGCAAGATCCTCAACGTCCAGAAGGCCTCGCCGGGAGACATCCTCAAGAACGCCGAGGTCGCCTCCATCATCCAGGTCATCGGCGCCGGCTCCGGTCGGACCTTCGACCTGGAGCAGGCCCGGTACGGCAAGGTCGTGCTGATGACCGACGCCGACGTCGACGGCGCCCACATCCGGACCCTGCTCCTCACTCTCTTCTTCCGGTACATGCGGCCCCTCGTCGAGGCCGGGCGCGTCTTCGCGGCCGTCCCGCCGCTGCACCGGGTGGAGATCGCCGGCTCGGGCGGGAAGAAGGGCGAGATCGTCTACACCTACTCCGAGGCCGAGCTGATCGCCCTGCTGAAGAAGCTCGAGCGCAGCGGGAAGCGGTACAAGGAGCCGATCCAGCGGTACAAGGGCCTGGGCGAGATGGACGCCCACCAGCTCGCCGAGACCACCATGGACCCCGCGCGGCGGACCCTGCGGCGCATCTCGATGGCCGACGAGGCCTCCTTGCTCGAGGCCGAGCGGGTGTTCGAGCTGCTCATGGGCAACGACGTCGCCCCGCGCAAGGACTTCATCGTCGCGGGCGCGGAGCAGGTCGACCGGGAGCGCATCGACGCCTGAGGACGGCTCCGGAGGTGCGCGACGTCACCCGCGGCGGCGCCAGGGGCCAAGGTCCTGGCCGCCATAGGATCGGCTCATGGCCTCGTCTGCACCGGACCGTCCCGCCCGCCTGACCAAGCGGCTGCGTGCACCGGGGACCGTCGAGGTCCCGGCGGCCCATCTGGGGCTGCGGTGGCGTGCCCTCGGGGCCGACGACGTGCCGGCCGTGCTGGACCTCCATGCCCGGTGCGCCGCCGTCGACCGTCCGGTCGCCTCCCTGAGCCCGGCGACGGCTGCCGCCGCGTTCGACCCGCGCCACGAGATGGTCACCGACTCCCTGGGCGGGTTCTCGGCCGACGGCGAGCTGCAGGCGCTGGCGGTGGTCTACCTGCCGCCGGGGGACACCGACATCCTGCGCGCCTTCCTGACCGCCACGATCGCACCGTCGTGGCGGGGCCGTGGCATCGGGCGCGCCCTGCTGGACTGGCAGGACGGCCGTGCCCGCCAGCTCCTCGCCGCGGACGGGCGTGACCTGCCGGCGCGGATCGCCGCCTACGTGGACGAGCACCTCGCCGACCGCCGGCAGCTCTACGTCGCCGCGGGCTTCAGCCCCAAGCGGGTGTTCCAGGAGATGCGTCGCCCGGTCCGGGCACCGGTGCCCGACGTCGAGCTGCCCGCCGGGGTACGCCTGGTCGACTGGACGCCCGAGCTCGACGACGCCGTCCGGCTGGCGCACAACGAGGCGTTCGCCGACCACTGGGGCTCGCAGCCGCTCGCCCCGGAGTCATGGGCGGTGGTGCTGCGCGAGCTGGAGCCGCGCTGGTCGAAGGTCGCTCTCGGTGCGGCGCCCGACGAGACGGTCGTCGGCTACGCGATGACCTGCCGGCACGAGTCCGCGTGGGAGAGCCTCGGCTTCAGCGAGGGGTACACCGAGCTCATCGGCGTGCGCCGCACCCACCGAGGACGCGGCATCGCCCGCGCGCTGCTCGTCGACGTGATCGACGCCCTCGCGGCGGACGGCATCGACTCGGCCGGGCTCGACGTCGACACCGTCAACCCCTCCGGCGCGCACGGCTTCTACGAACGGCTCGGCTACACGCGCGCGGGGGCGCGCATCCTGTACACGATCGAGATCTGACCTCGCTGACCAGGGGATATGCGGGCGAAGGCGCGCACCACGTAGTGTCGACGGCGTGTCCACCCCCGTGATCGAGCCGGACGACGCCGCGCCCGCGCGCGTGCACTCTCCGCTCGCCGTACGCGCCCAGGCGCCCCTGACGGTCGACCCGCCGACCAGCCCGGGGCTGGGCTGGCGCGCCCTCGGGACGGCCGACGGCCCCGCGCTCCGGGATCTCGTGGCACGCATCGAGGCGGCCGACAACCCGCCCTACCGCACGTCCGACGAAGAGGTGCTGGAGTACTTCGACACGGGCCACGCCTGGAGCGCCGTCGGCGGCTGGGACGAGGCGGGGACCCTGCGCGCGTTCGGCTTCGTCCGTGTCCGGCACAGTGACATCACCCTGCTGCGGGCGTTCTGCTCCGGCGGCGTCGACCCGCTCTGGCGCGGCCGCCGGGCCGGGGGCGCTCTGCTGGACTGGCAGTGCGCCCGCGCCCGGCAGATGCTCGTCGAGGCGGGCAGGGATGCACCCGCACGCATCGTCGTGCACGTCGACGACGACATGGTGGTCCTCGCCCGGCAGCTGCTGGCGCGCGGCTTCGCCCCGCGGCGCTGGTACTCCGAGATGCGCCGGGACCTCGCGCAGCCGATCCCGGAGGTGCCGCTGGACACCCACCTGAGCGTCGAGCCGTGGACGGAAGAGCTGGACGACGCGGTCCGCCGCGCCCACAACAAGGCCTTCGGCGACCACTGGGGTTCGCAGCCGCACACGCCGGAGACCTGGAACCAGGGCCGCTCCCACTTCGCCCCCGGGTGGAGCTTCGTGGCCCTGGACCGCACGTCCGACCGCACGCGGGTGGCCGGCTACCTCATGTCCGGACGCTACGACCAGGACTGGCCGGCGCTGGGCTGGACCGAGGGGTACAC
The DNA here is from genome assembly GCF_009193155.1 of Georgenia subflava. Lineage (GTDB taxonomy): Bacteria > Actinomycetota > Actinomycetes > Actinomycetales > Actinomycetaceae > Georgenia > Georgenia subflava. Next base: position 481,372 of record NZ_VUKD01000003.1, on the reverse strand, counting down.
GGAGATGGTCGGCGTCCTCCCGCAGTGGCGCGGCCGCCACGTCGCCTCCGCGCTGCTCGTGCGGGCGATGCGCGCCTACGCGGCGGACGGCATGGAGTACGCCGGCCTGGACGTCGACACCGACAACCCGACCGGGGCCGCCGGCCTCTACGCGCGCCTGGGCTACGAGCGCACCCGCGGCTCGGCGATGTACACCATCGAGATCTGAGAGCGACGACCGCCGGGCGATCTCCGCGGCGCCGGCCGGCCGTGCGACGCGGCGCGACGTGCGATGCCGTCCGTTGCCCCGGCGCGCGAGGACCGCGGCTCAGCCGATGGCGGCCACCGGTGCCGGCAGGGCGTGGCCCGAGCCGTCCCGGCGTTCGTCCACCGGCGGCAGCGCGACCGCCTGGCCGCCCGAGCCCACCGCACGGGCCGGCTCCGGGCCCACCCAGGCCAGCTGCAGGCAGTCCTCGCCGCGCAGGAAGCGCTGCGCCCGGACGCCGCCGGTGGCACGCCCCTTCGCGGGGTAGCGGTCCAGCGGTGTGACCTTGGCGCTGCCGGGCACGGTCCCGGGCAGCGCACCCGTCGTCCCGGCCACGGTGACGACCACCGAGGCGGAGACGTCGTCGGCGGCGACCACGGCGAGATGGATGACGGACGCGTCCGCGGCGAGCCGGATGCCGGCCACGCCCTGCCCCGAGCGACCCTGGGCGCGCACGGCGGAGGCGTCGAAGCGCAGGAGGCTGGCGTCGGAGCTGATGAGCACGAGCCGGTCGGTCTCGGCCGCGTGCCCGGCGCCGACCACCCGGTCGCCCTCCCGCAGGGAGATGACGCCCCAGCTGTCCTTGTTCGAGGGCCGGTCGGCCGTCACGCGCTTGACGACGCCCTGCGCGGTGGCCAGCACCAGCGGCGCCGCGTCCGCGTCCAGGCGTGCCAGGGAGACGACCTCCTCACCCTTCTCCAGGGTCACGAGCTCGGTCACCGGCACACCGCCGGAGAGCCCCGGCGCGGACCCGGTCGGCGGAAGCCCCGGCGCGTCCAGCACGTCCAGCCGCACGATGCGCCCGGCGGACGTCACCACGCCCACGTGCCCACGTGCGGTCGCCGGCACGGCCGCGGTGACGGCGTCGTGGGCGACGCGGGCACCGGCGCGCAGCGGCGCGTCCCCGTCGGCCGTGCGGGCGAGCAGTCCGGTGCCCGAGAGCAGCACCCAGCACGGGTCGTCCGGCACCTCCAGCGGCACCGCGCCGCGTCCGGCGGGCTGCCCCGCCGCGGCCTGGGTGGCCGGGCCGCCGGCGTGCTCCAGCAGCACGGTGCGCCGCGGCGTGCCGAACTCCTTGGCCACCGCGGCCAGCTCGTCGGAGACGACCGTGCGCAGCCGCTGCTCGGAGTCGAGGATCGCCTGCAGCTCCTCGATCTGGCGGGCCAGCTCGTCCCGCTCCGCCTCGAGCTCGAGACGGGAGAACTTGGTCAGCCGTCGCAGGCGCAGCGCGAGGATGTAGTCGGCCTGCGGCTCGGAGAGGTCGAAGACGGCCATCAGACGCACGCGGGCGGCCTCGGCGTCGTCGGAGGTCCGGATGACGGCGATGACCTCGTCGATGTCCGCGATGGCGATGAGCAGGCCGGCCACCAGGTGCGCCCGCTCCGTGGCCCGGTTCAGCCGGTACGTGGTACGCCGGCGCACCACCGTCAGACGGTGCTCGACGAAGACCTGCAGCAGCTCCCGCAGGCCAAGGGTGCGGGGCTGGCCGTCCACGAGGGCCACGTTGTTGATGCCGAAGGACTCCTCCATCGGCGTGAGCCGGTAGAGCTGCTCCAGCACGGCCTCGGGGTTGAAGGCGTTCTTCACCTCGATCACGACGCGTAGCCCGTGGTGCCGGTCGGTGAGGTTCTGGATGTTGCTGATCCCCTGGAGCTTGCCGGCCTTGGCGAGGTCGGAGATCTTCTCCATGACCCGCTCGGGCCCGATCATGTAGGGCAGCTCGGTGACGACGATGCCCTTCTTGCGCGCCGTGATGTTCTCGATGCGCGCCGTGGCCCGGGTGCGGAAGCTGCCGCGACCGGTCGCGTACGCCTCGCGCACGCCCTCGAGCCCCACGATCTTGCCGCCCTCGGGCAGGTCCGGGCCGGGCACGAACCGGATGAGGTCGTCCAGGCTCGCGTCGGGGTTGGCGATGAGGTGCCGGGCAGCGGCGACGACCTCGACGAGGTTGTGCGGTGCCATGTTGGTGGCCATGCCCACCGCGATGCCGGTGGCGCCGTTGACCAGCAGGTTCGGGATCGCTGCCGGCAGCACCGACGGCTGCGTCAGCTGGTTGTCGTAGTTGGGGACGAAGTCGACGACGTCCTCGCCCAGGTCCGCCGTCATCGCCAGCGCGGCCGGGGTCAGCCGCGCCTCGGTGTACCGCGAGGCGGCCGGGCCGTCGTCGAGGGAGCCGAAGTTCCCGTGGCCGTCGACCAGCGGCAGGCGCAGCGAGAAGGGCTGGGCCATCCGCACCATGGCGTCGTAGATCGCGGAGTCGCCGTGCGGGTGGAGCTTGCCCATCACCTCGCCGACCACGCGCGCGGACTTCACGTGGCCGCGGTCCGGCCGCAGCCCCATGGCGTCCATCTGGAACAGGATCCGGCGCTGCACGGGCTTGAGCCCGTCACGGGCGTCGGGGAGGGCACGCGAGTAGATGACGGAGTACGCGTACTCCAGGAACGAGCCTTGCATCTCGTTGGAGACGTCGATGTCGACGATCTTCTCGTCGACCGCAGGGGGAGTCGTCGGGGTCTTCCGGGCCATGGGGTGATTGTCCCTGACGATCGGGCCGAACCCGTGCAGCGGCGCGGGCGGACCTGAGCACGCCGCCGCCAGGTGCGCCGGCAGGTGTCGCTGGGTGCCGTCGGGGAGTGCCGCCGTCGGGTGCCGCCTGGAGGTGCCGGCGTCGGGGTGCTGGATAGGCTCGCTGGTCATGGACAGGGGCACGACGGCGCACGGACGTCCGGGGGAGGCCTACCCCGCCGAGTGGGAGGCCGACGTGGTGCTGCGCGACGGCGCCACGATGCACATCCGCCCCATCCTGCCGGGCGACGCAGAGGCGCTGCAGCGCATGCACCTGGCGCAGTCCGAGCAGTCGGTGTACTTCCGCTTCTTCGCCCCGATGGCCCGGCTGACGGACAAGGACCTGCACCGCTTCACCCACGTCGACCACCACGACCGGGTGGCCCTCGTGCTCACCCACGGCAGCGATATCCGCGCCGTCGGCCGCTTCGACGCGATCGGCCGGGGCGAGGCGGAGGTCGCGTTCTACGTGGCCGACACCGAGCAGGGTCGCGGGCTCGGCTCGGTGCTCCTCGAGCACCTCGCCGCGGCCGCCCGCGAGCGGGGGATCCACCGCTTCGTCGCCGACGTGCTGCCCGCCAACGCGCGGATGATCCGCGTCTTCTCCGACGCCGGATACGACGTCGACCAGTCCGTCGACGACGGCGTCCTGGCCGTCGCCTTCAGCATCGAGGAGACCGAGCGCTCCTGGCGCGTGATGGCCGAGCGGGAGCGGCACGCGGAGGCGCTGAGCATGCGCACGGTCCTGTCCGCCGGCTCCCTCCTCGTCGCCCGCCTCGGCCCGGACGGCGCCGAGGGGGACGTGCTCGCCACCGCGGCCGCCCGCTCGGTGCTCGCCGGCGGCTTCACCGGACCGCTCCACCTGGTCGGGCTGCCGGACGCGGCCGGCGGGCAGGCCGTCAACCACGCGGACGTGGGCGAGGTGGCGGGACCGGTCGAGCTCGCGGTGGTCGCCGGGCCCGCGCGGGAGGTCGTCGCCGCCGTGCCCGCGCTCGACGCCGCGGGCGTCCGCGCCCTCGTGGTCCTCTCGCACGGCTTCGGCGAGCAGGGGCCGGCCGGCATGGCGCACCAGCGCGAGCTGCTGCGCCGCACCCGGGCCGCCGGCATCCGGCTCGTAGGCCCGGCGAGCTACGGCGTCGTCGGGAACGGCCCGGCCGGCCGCTACAACGCCTCGCTGTGGACCGAGCGGGTCGGCCTGGCGCCCGACGCCGGCGAGCCGGGCGCCCTTGCCGACGCCTCGGCCGAGCGTGGCGTCGGACTGTTCTGCCAGTCCTCGTCCGCCGGGCTCGCGCTGCGCTCGACGGCCGCCCGGCGCGGGCTGCCGGTTGCGAGCTTCCTCTCCTCCGGGCTGCGGGTCGACGTCTCCGGCAACGACACGCTGCAGTTCTGGTCCGCCCACGACCCCACCGCCGTCGGGGCGGTCTATCTGGAGTCCATCGGCAACCCACGCAAGTTCTCCCGGATCGCCCGGCGGCTGTCCGCGACGAAACCGCTCGTCGCCGTCGTCTCCGGGCAGACCGGCCAGGCCACCCCGCCCGGTCATGCCGTACGCACCTCGACCCAGCCGCAGCGGGTGCTCACCGAGATGCTGCGCCAGGCCGGCGTGGTGCGCGCCAGGACCGCGCGCGAGATGCTCGACATCGCCGCGCTGCTGCTCGCCCAGCCGCTGCCCGCCGGGCCCCGCACCGCCGTCGTCTCGTCCTCGGCCTCCCTCGCCGCCCTGGTGACCGACGTCGCCGCCGCCGAGGGGCTCGCGGTCGCCGGGCGGCCGGTGGTCCTCGAGCCCCTGTCCGGCGGAGCCGCCTACGCCGCGGCGCTGACGGAGCTGGCGGCCCGGGACGACTGGGACGCCGTCGTCGTGGCGCACTCCCCGCCCCTGGGCCGGACCGACCCCGAGGTGGCCGCGGCGATCGCCCGGGCCGCCGCGCACGACACCCGCACCTGGGTGGCCAGCGCGCACGGCCTGCACGGGCTCACCGCCGCCCTGACCGCGGACGGTCGGACGGTGCCGTCGACCACGACCGTGGAGGACGCCGTCGCCGCCCTCGCCGGAGCCGTGCGCCACGCCGGGTGGCGGGCCGGGGCGGGGGACCCGCTCGTCTCCCCGTCGGGGATCGACCCGGTCCGCGCCCGCGACGTCCTGGCCGCCACGCTGGAGGAGCTGCCGCCCGGACGCCGGGAACGCCTGGACGGCGCCACCGCCGCGAGACTGCTCGCCTGCTACGGCATCGAGCTGCTGCCCGCCGCCACGGTGACCGACGAGGCGTCCGCCGTCGCCGCCGCCAACACGCTCGGCTGGCCGGTCGCGCTGAAGTCCGGGAACGAGGTGCTGCGCCACCGCGCGGACCTGGGGGGCGTGCGGCTGGACCTGCACGACTCCGACGCCCTGCGGGACGCGATGGCGCACATGCGCGCACGCACCGTGGCGGTGCTCGGCCGCGAGTCGGCGTACGAGGTGCAGGCGATGGCGGCGCCCGGGGTGGCGTGCGTCGTGCGCGGCACCGAGGACGACCTGTACGGCCCCGTCGTCGCCTTCGGTCTCGGCGGGGACGCCACCGAGCTGCTGGGGGACGTGTCCTACCGGATCCCGCCGCTCACCGCGGCGGACGTCGGCGAGATGGTGCACTCGGTCCGCGCCGCGCCGCGGCTGCTCGGGCACCGGGGGCTCCCGGCCGCGGACGTCGCCGCCCTGGAGGACGTCGTCGCCCGGGTGTCGATGCTGACCGACGACCTGCCGGAGGTCGCCGAGGTGCTGCTCAACCCCGTGATCGTGGGGGAGCGGGGCACCGCGATCACCTCTGCCGTCGTGGAGATCGCCCACCCGGTGCGTCAGGACGCGGGCCGACGCGCGCTGCCGGCACCGCTGCTGCCGGACGAGCCGGGTGTCCGGGGACCCGCTGGGGAGAGGGACGACGCCGACGCGCCCGGGGTGGGAGAATGACCGGGTGCCAGTGACGAACCTCGCCAAGCAGCTGCGCTCCGACCTCAATCTCGCCGGGTACTACCCCGACGTCGTCGCCGGGGTGATCGACGTCGCCCTGGCCGACGAGCCGGTGTCGTCCTTCCTCGTGCACCCGGAGACCACCTTCGACGAGACGGAGGTGTTCCGGCACCTCACGGCCCTCGTGCTGACCCCCACCCGCCTGGTCGTGGCGCACGTGGACGACGCGCCGGGGGCGGACGGCCGCCCCGCCGCGCTCGCCACCACCGAGTCGGTCGCCCTGTCGGAGGTCCGCTCGGTCGCCCTCACGCACGGGGTCAGCGAGCCAGCCCGGTCCCGCGGCATGGAGACCCAGGAGCTGACGGTCGCCATCAGCTGGGGGACCGCGCAGAGCATGGACCTGGTGCCCGCCACCTGCGGCGACCCCGACTGCGAGGCCGACCACGGCTACACCGGCACCATGACTCCGGAGGGCGTGGAGGTGCGGGTCAGCGCCCACGCCGAGGGCTCGGGGGCGCTGGCGGGGGCGCTCGGCTTCGCGCGGGCCCTGTCCGGCGCGACCGCCGGCAGCCGGGGCAGCCAGGCGTGATCGAGCATGCTCCGCAGGTACGCGCCGTCATGTCCGCGGCCCTGGACGCCGTCGGGCTGACCACGGCCTCGAACGGGACCACCGGCGCGCACGACCGGGCCGAGCTCGGCCTGCCCACCGCCCCGAAAGTGTGCGTGGTGCTCGTCGACGGGCTCGGGATGCGGATGCTGACCGAGCGTGGCGGGCACGCGCCCTTCCTGCGCTCGCACCTGCCGGACGCCGTGACCCTGCGCAGCACCTTCCCGTCCACCACCGCCACGGCCGTCACCGCCGTCGGGACGGGCGAGCTGGCGGGTGTCACCGGGATGCTGGGCTACTCGGTCCGCGACCCCGGCCACGGCGGCGTCCTGAACCTCATCCGCTGGGAGGGCACCGGGCTGACCCCGCGCGCCTGGCAGCGCCGCGACACGCTGTTCGAGCAGCTCGCCCGCCGGCGCGGGGCCGGCGAGGACCTGCCCGAGGTCGTCAGCGTCGGGCCCGCCCGCTTCGTAGGCTCCGGCCTCACCGAGGCGGCGCTGCGCGGGATGCGCACCGTCTCCGCCGAGTCGCTGGCCGACCGGGTCGACGTGACCGCCGCCCAGCTGCGGCGCCCGGACGTCGCCGCCGTCTACCTCTACTGGGGGGACGTGGACCACATCGGCCACAAGCACGGCTGGGGCTCGTGGCAGTGGGGCGAGGAGGTCACGGCCGCCGACGGCGAGCTGGCCCGCCTGGCCCGGTCGCTACCGAGGGACACCCTGCTGCTCGTCACGGCGGACCACGGCATGGTCGACGTCACGACCCGCACGGACGTCGCCACCACCCCCGCGCTCGCGCAGGACGTCGAGCTCGTTGCCGGCGAGCCGCGCGCGAGCCACGTCTACACGGCGCCGGGCACCGCCGCGGACGTGGCGCTGCGCTGGCAGGCGGAGCTGGGGGAGACGGCGTGGGTCGTCCAGCGGGACGAGCTCGTCGCCTCGGGGCTGCTCGGCGAGGTGGCCCCCGACCGGGTGGCGACGGTGGGTGACGTCGTCGCGGTGATGCGCGGCCGGGAGGCGGTCGTCGACTCGCGCACCCAGCCGCCGGCGTCGTTGGAGATGGTCGGCATGCACGGCGCGCTCACGGAGGACGAGATGGCCGTCCCGCTGCTCAGGACGGTGGTGTAGGTGACCGAGCTCCGGACCCGCGGGCGGGTGGTGTAGGTGGCCCAGCTCGTCTTCTTCTCCGGGACGATGGACTCGGGCAAGTCCACCCTGGCCCTCCAGATGGACCACAACCACGCCGCCCGGGGCCGGGAGGGACTGATCTTCTCCCGCAACGACCGGGCCGGCGAGGCGATCCTGTCCTCCCGGCTGGGCCTGGCGGTGCCGTCGGTGGAGGTCACCGACGGCACCGACTTCTGGGACGAGGTGGTGCGCCGGCGCACCCGCGGCGGCCGCGTCGACTACCTCATCTGCGACGAGGTGCAGTTCTACTCGCCGACCCAGGTGGAGCAGCTCGCACGGCTCGTCGACGAGATGGGCGTCGACGTCTTCGGCTTCGGCATCACGACCGACTTCCGCACCCGGCTGTTCCCCGGCTCGGCACGCATGCTCGAGCTCGCCGACCGGGTCGAGCGCCTCCAGGTCGAGGCGCTGTGCTGGTGCGGCGCCCGGGCCACCCACAACGCCCGTACCCTCGACGGCCTCATGGTCACCGAGGGGGAGCAGGTGGTGATCGGCGACACCGACCGGGCGGCCGAGGTCGGGTACGAGGTGCTGTGCCGGCGCCACCACGTGCGGCGCGAGACCGCCGCCGCGGCACGGGCGGCGAGCCTGAGCCCGGACACCCTGCCGTTCGGCACCTCGGCGGACTGACCGGAGCCTGCCCCAGGCGGTTGCTCCGGGCCTCTACTCGGGGCGAGCCCCGAAGACGATCTCGTCCCAGCTGGGGACGCTCCGGCGGGCGGTACGGCGCTGGCGCCGCCTGGCAGGCTTCTCCGCGGCGCTCTCCGACGACGCCGCCTCCCGCGCGGACCGGCGGTCGGTGCCGCCGGCCGGGCGGTCGGTGCCCCGGGTCGGGCGGTCGGTGCCCCGGGTCGGGCGGTCGCTGGCGGTCGGCCGCTCGCTCGCGCCGGCCCGCTCGAGCGCCGCGGGTGCGTCCTCGGCGGGCAGCGCGGGAGTGGTGCCCGGCTCGTCGGTCGCGACCGACGCGGCCGGCTCACGCCGCGGGAGCGCCAGCACGTGCGCGTCCGTCGCCTCCTCGGGCCGGGATGCGGGTGGGTGGGCGCCCCACAGGCCCTCGCCGTCCTCGTCCTCCGGCTCGAGCTCGGGCTGGAGCTCGCCGCGGGTGCCGCGGTGGGCGGCGAGCTCGGCCAGCAACGTCTCCGTCGGCGAGCCGTCCGGCCCCCCGGCGGCAGGTGCGCTGCTCGCCGACGCGGCCGACGTGGTCGATGCGGCGGCCGGACTCGTCCGACGCCGCTCCTCCTCGGCCTCGACGTCGAACACCCGGGAGCGAGCGCCGACCGGGCTCAGGTGGCGGCGCTGGGGCGCCCCGGGACCGACATCGGTCTCGGAGAGCCAGCGCGACTCGTCGTCGACGGCGTGCATCGTCCTGGCGGCGAGGTCCACCTGCCAGCGGGCCTCGCGCTCACGCTCCCCGGCCACGAAGGTGACCATGACCTCCCACGGCGCGCCCTGACGCCGCACCGCGTCCCACTCGAGGGAGCCGGCCTCCACCCCGCGCGCGGCGAGGCGGTCCACCACGAGATCTCCGAGCCGCGGCGCGTCCGACTCGTGCCCCAGGCGCTGGGCCTGGGCCTGCTGGACCACCCAGCTGCGCTCGGCGACGACGGGGCCCTCGTAGCGGCGCACGTGCTCGGCGGGCAGGCCGGACTGCTCGGCCACCTCCGCCACGGACGCGCCGGCACGGATGAGCGCCTGAATGTCCTTCGGCCGGAGCGCGGACTCACCGGCGGCGCGCAGCGCCTCGAGCCCGGGGCGGTCCCGGCGGACTGCTGCACGCAACGAGTCGTCGATGTCGAGCCGGTACCGCCGGCCGTCCTCGTCCGTGAGCGTGAGGTGCTCGCCGTCACCGTGCAGCCCGAGAAGTTCGAGCTCAACCATGGTTCCTCCTCGAGGTTCTCAGCACGAGGGTGCCACCTGCACGGCCCGCCGTGAGGGATTGGTGGAGGTGTGTTCGCGTGTCGGACAATGGTGGCAGCCGGGCCTGTGACCGGCGCCACCCAGGGAGGACCATGAACGACCAGCGCTCCGAGCCGCACGCCCGCGGTGCAACCGAACCCGTCCGGCACGAAGCCGCCACGTTCCCCGACGGCACGGACGCGCAGTCCCTGATGACGCTCTGCGAGGAGCTCGCCCGCGCGGCCGGGGACCACGTGCGCGCCCGCACGGGCGACCACGGCGGGGTGGCGGCCACGAAGTCGTCGGTCAACGACGTGGTCACCGCCGTCGACACCGAGGTCGAGACCCTGCTGCGGGAACGGATCGCGGCGGCCCGCCCCGACGACGGCGTGCTGGGCGAGGAGGACGGCGTCGTCGCCGGCACCTCCGGTCTCACCTGGGTGGTCGACCCGATCGACGGCACCGTCAACTTCCTGTACGGGATCCCGTCCTACGCCGTCTCGGTGGCCGTGGTGGCCGGTGGCGCGGACCCGCTGCGCTGGACCGTGCTCGCGGGCTGCGTGCACGCCGTCGCCGGGGGCACGACGTGGACCGCCGGGCTGGGGCGGGGCGCGTGGCGCGACGGGGAGCCTCTGACGGTCCGCCCGGCCGTCCCGCTGGGGCAGGCGCTGGTCGGCACCGGGTTCGGCTACACCGTCGCCCAGCGCACCCGCGAGGCCGCCGTCGTCGCGCGGATGCTCCCGCAGGTGCGCGACATCCGCCGGATCGGGTCGGCCGCCATCGACCTCTGCCTGGTCGCCGACGGACGCCTCGACGCCTACTACGAGACCGGGCTGAACCCGTGGGACATGGCGGCGGGGTCGCTGGTCGTGACCGAGGCCGGCGGGACGATGACCGGGCTCGGCGGTGCGCCGGCGTCCCCGGCGATGACCGTCGCCGCCGCCCCGGCCCTGGCCGCCGAGCTCGTCGCGGCCCTCGAGCTGGTCATCGCCTGAGCCCGGATCCACCGAAGGCGGGCCCCGGGACGGACCCGGGACGGACCTCGTCGCCGGTCAGGCACGTCCCGCCCGGCGGAGCCGGTACCACTGCGGCGCGGTACGTGTCAGCGGCCACCCCAGCTTCGTCGTGTCGGCGGGCTCGACCGAGAGCACCTGCCACCCGGCGAAGGCGGCCTCCAGCTCCGCTCGTGTCACGCCGCCGACCACGGAGCGCATCCTGGTCGCCTGGAACTCGAGCATCAGCAGCGTCGCACCCGGGTTCGCCAGTGCACTGACACCCCGGCCCTCGGCCGTGCGCTGCCCGGGCGAGAGGCCCTGGAAGCATCCGACGTCGAGGAAGAAGTCGAACGTGCCGAGCCCGGCCCCCTCGAGGGCGGTGACGTCGCCGACCGCGAAGGTGGCGCCCGGGATGCCCCTGCGGCTCGCCGCGTCGACCGCCTGCGGGACGGCGTCGACGCCCACGGCCTCCCAGCCCTTCTTCGCGAGCACCGCGGTGTGCAGTCCGCGCCCACAGCCGAGGTCCAGGGCCCGACCGGGCGGGTGCGGCCGTTCCGCCACCTCCCGGTCCACCAGCGCCTCGACCCCCGCACGGGTGGCCGTGGCGTGAGTCTCCCAGGGGGTGACGCCGAAGCGGTAGGCCAGCGTGTACCCGAGGCGGTACATCCGGTCGTGCGCCCTCATGCCGACCTCCTGGACACGTCGAGCAGGTCTCGCGCCGCGAGCACCCCCAATGACAGCACCGAACGAGTCTCCTGACGACCGCATCGGCCGGTGGTTCCCCGCTCGAGGGGGCGCGCATCCTGCGACGGCTCGGTAGCCGGCCGGCGTGCAGCCGTCCGACGGCCAGGTGGCGGACTGACGTGCAACCCTCCTGTGGCTCGGCGGCGGAGGCCTCCAGAGCTGTGAGGTCCCTCACGCGGGCGTCTCAGAACGCCGTGCTGCTGGGCGAAATCTGCTCCGGTGGTGCACAATCCGTTGACCGCGGGAACAAAGCCGGCTTCCGGACGTTTTCCGGGGTACCGGCAGGACCTGCCGCATCCCACTCATGTCAAGACGAAGAACCGGAGCGTGACGCCGAGATGGCGACCGACTACGACGCACCGCGCAAGAACGAAGAGGACCTCAGCGAGGACTCGATCGAGGAGCTGAAGGCTCGTCGCGCCGAGAAGAACTCCGGCGCGGTCGACGAGGACGAGGCAGAGGCTGCCGAGGGCTTCGAGCTCCCGGGCGCCGACCTGTCCGGCGAGGAGCTCTCGGTCCGGGTGCTCCCGCGCCAGGCCGACGAGTTCACCTGTGCGAAGTGCTTCCTGGTGCACCACCGCAGCCAGCTGGCCTACGAGGACAAGGGGCAGCTGGTCTGCTCCGAGTGCGCCGCCTGACCCACTCAGCGCCGGCCCAGCGCGGCCACGAGCTGTGCGGGCCGGCGTGTGCACACCAACCAGTAGGGCGTGGCGTCCCTCTCGTCGACGACGGGCACACGCACCCCCGAGCGGACCCAGGAGCGCTGGCAGACCCAGGCGCGCAGGTCCGCGTCGACCCCCATCACCCGACGCACCCCGTCGGCGTCGAGGATCTCCGCCGGCCCCAGCGCCTCGACCGGGATCACCGCGCGGCCGGCGTGCAGCCGCACCGAGCGCGGATCGCCGCCGTCTGCCGGGTCGCCGCCGGCGACCACCCGCACCACCGGTGAGCTGAGGACCAGCAGCACCGAGGTGCCGACGACCCCGAGCACGCCCGCGACGACGGCCGGGACCACGCCCCACGCCGAGGCCGCCAGCGCTGCGCCGCCGCCCACCAGCAACGAGAGCAGGTGCACCGCGGGCGAGGGGGACAGCCGTTCTTCGAACAGCGCGGTGCCGGGCCGGGTCGAGGTCTTCTCCACCCCTCAACTCTGCCACCTGCGGCGCACCTGCCCCGTGCGCCGTCGCGGGCAGGCCGGCGAGCCGTGGCATCTGCCCCCGCGGGCCGAGGGACCTGCAGGCGCCCCGGCCGCGCGGGTACAGTCGACCGCGCGCCTGCCCGCCCGAGCGTGCAGGTCCGAGACCGCCGAGGAGATCCACAGATGAGCTTGTTCTCGCGCCGCAAGCGCGCAGCCGAGACGCCGGAGCCCGAGGGTACCGACGACGCGGCGGCCACCGACGCGACCGGCACCGACGGCGCGGAGGAGGCGACCACCACCGGCGGCGGCCCGCACGACGTCGCCGACGTCCCCGAGCTCGGCCCGCGGCTGGACCTCGGCGCACTACGCATCCCGCCCCGGGCCGGCATGCAGCTCCGCCTGGAGATCGAGAAGAAGTCGCGCAACGTCGTCGCGGTCACGCTCGCCCTGTCCGGCTCGGCGATGCAGCTGCAGGTCTTCGCGGCGCCGCGCTCGACCGGGATCTGGTCGGAGCTGCGCGAGGAGATCAGCGCGTCGGTGTCCAAGCAGGGTGGCACGAGCGACGAGGTGACCGGTCCGTTCGGCCGCGAGCTGATCACGCGCCTGCCGGTCAAGACGCCGGAGGGTCAGCCGGCCCACCGCCCCGCCAGGTTCCTGGGCATCGACGGTCCCCGCTGGTTCCTGCGCGCGGTGCTGACCGGCAGGTCCGCCGTCGACCCCGCCGTCGCGGCCGAGCTCGAGGCCGTGCTCGCCGACGTCGTCGTCGTGCGCGGCGCGGAGGCCCGGGCGCCGCGCGACGTGCTGCTCCTCCACGCGCCGGGCAAGCCGACCGCGCCGCGGGCGACCGAGCAGGCGGAGCCCGGGCTGGACCCGCTGCGCCGCGGCCCGGAGATCACGGAAGTCAGATGAGCACGCGCCTGGGCCAGGCGCTGCACCGGCTCACGGCGTCGCGCGAGGAGCTCGAGGCCGCCGACGAGCGCCGCACCAGCCACGCCCCCGGCTCGGTCGCCGTCGCGGACCTCGTGCCGCGCCGGCGAGCGGCGGTCTCGGGCGTCCTGACCGCGCTGACGTACCGGCCGCGCACCCAGACACCGGCGCTCGTGGCCCGGCTCTACGACGGCACGGGCACCATCGACCTGATCTTCCTCGGGCGCCGGGAGGTGGCCGGCATCGAGCTGGGCCGCCGTCTCGTGGCCGAGGGGATGGTCTACGACGACGACGGGAGACCGGCGATGTACAACCCCGCCTACGAGCTCGCCCCGCGGGCGGCCCACGCATGAGCGCCGCCGGCGCCGACCACGGCGCGCCTGGGGGCGAGGAGCAGCCCCGCGTCGAGGAGCAGCCCCGCGTCGAGGGGCACCACCGCGTCGAGGAGCACCATCGAGTCGAGGAGCAGCACCGCGTCGAGGACGCGGCCGCCGACGCCGCCCAGGGCTCGAGGCTGCGCGGTCTCGCCGGCGAGGACTTCTCCGTCGCCGAGACGATCGGCGGCGTGCGCGGTCTCGTCGAGTCCATGGCGCCTGGGCTCGTCTTCGTCGTCGTGTTCATCGCCACCCGGGAGCTCGTGCCGCCGCTCGTCGCCTCCCTTGCGGTCGCCGTCCTCGCGATGGTCCTGCGCCTGGTCGCGCGCACCCCGCTCACGCAGGCCGCCGGCGGCCTCGTCGGTGTGCTGATCGGCGTGGTGTGGGCCTGGCGCTCCGGCGAGGCGGAGAACTACTTCGCGATGGGCCTGTGGACCAACGGCGCCTACGCCGTCGCGCTCACCGTGGCCCTCCTCGTCGGCTGGCCCGCGGTAGGAGTGGTGGTCTCGCTGCTGAAGAGCCAGGACTTCTCGTGGCGCACCGACCCGGCGCAGTCCGCTCGGCGGGCGCGCTACCGCCTCGCGACCTGGCTGTGGGTCGGGATGTTCGTGCTGCGCCTGGCCGTCCAGGTGCCTCTCTACGTCAACGCCGAGGTCGCCTGGCTGGGCACCGCCCGCCTCGTGATGGGCCTGCCGCTGTGGGGCCTCACGCTGTGGGCGACGTGGGTCCTGGTGCGGGAGCCAGCAGCCGCTGCAGCCCGCTGAGCTGGTCCTCGGCGTCCGCGGAGACGACGAGCAGCAACTCGTCGCCGGCCTCGAGCGTGTCGTCCGCGCTCGGGGCGAACGGGCGGTCCTCGCGGATGACCGCGGCGAGCACCGTCGCCGGGGGCCAGCTCACCTGCCCCACGCGCCGGCCGACCACCGGGGAGTCTGCGGGCAGGGTCAGCTCGTGCATGCTGGCGCCCGACTGGTGGAAGCGGAAGATCCGCACGAGGTCGCCGACGCTGACGGCCTCCTCCACGAGCGACGTCATGATCCGCGGCGTGGAGACCTGCACGTCCACCCCCCACGCGTCGTCGAACATCCACTCGTTCTTCGGGTTGTTGACCCGGGCGACCACGCGCGGCACGCCGAACTCCGTCTTGGCGAGCAGGGAGACCACGAGGTTGGCCTTGTCGTCGCCGGTGGCGGCGACGACGACGTCGCTGCCGGACGCCTCGGCCTCGGCGAGGGCGCTGGGCTCGCAGGCGTCCGCCAGGAGCCAGTCCGCCTCGGCCACGCTCGCCACCCGCATGGCGGCGGGGTTGCGGTCGATCAGCGTCACGGCGTGACCGTGGGCGAGGAGCTCGCGTGCGATGGAGCGGCCCACGGAGCCCGCCCCGGCGATGACGACGCGCATCAGTCCTCCTTCGGCGGGGGAGTGGCGAGGACACGCTGCGCGGCGCCGATCCGGTCGGTCGCCACCATGAGGTGGACGACGTCGTTCTCCTGCACCACGGCGCCGGGCTCGGGCACCAGGCCGCGGCCGAGCCTGGTCAGGTACGCCACCCGCGCCCCGGTCGCGCGCTCGACGCGGGCGACCGACTCGCCGACCCAGTCGGTGTGCACGTCGCACGTGACGAGGGAGACCTTCGACGAGGCGTCCTGGTACTCCGAGACGGCGCCGAGCGGGAGCATCCGGCGCAGCACCTGGTCGGCGGTCCAGCGCACGGTCGCGACCGTGGGGATGCCGAGCCGCTGGTAGACCTCGGCCCGGCGTGGGTCGTAGATGCGGGCGACGACGTTGTCCACGCCGAACGTCTCGCGCACGACCCGGGCGGCGATGATGTTGGAGTTGTCACCGTTGGAGACGGCGGCGAAGGCGTGCGCCTCCTCGATCCCGGCCTGGGCGAGCGCCTCCCGGTCGAACCCGAGCCCCGTCACGCGGCGCCCGCCGAAGTTCGAGGGCAGACGGCGGAACGCGTCGGGGTTCTGGTCGACCACCGCCACCGAGTGGCCGTTGGCCTCGAGCTGCTCGGCCAGCGACGCACCGACGCGGCCGCAGCCCATGATGACGAAGTGCACGGGACGTGACGCTACCGCCGGACGCCCGGCCGGGGTAGCGGACGCCTCGACCGCCGGACGCCCGGCCGGGCCGCTGCCGCCCGCCGCGCGCTGTCCGTGCGCGGGCTTAGCATGAGGTCTCGTGCCGGGTATCGCAGAGGCGTTCAAGCGGGTGCTGGTCGGGCGGCCGGTACGTAGCGACCGGGTGGGGCAGACCCTGCTCACCAAGCGGATCGCGCTGCCGGTCTTCGCCTCCGACGCGCTCTCGTCGGTCGCGTACGCCCCCGACGAGATCCTGCTCACGCTCTCCCTCGCCGGGCTCGCGGCGGTGACGGTCTCGCCGTGGGTGGGCCTCGCCGTCGTCGTGGTCATGCTGACGGTGGTGACGTCCTACCGCCAGACGGTGCACGCCTATCCTTCCGGCGGCGGCGACTACGAGGTCACCACGACCAACCTCGGCCCGCGCGCCGGGCTGACCGTCGCCAGCGCCCTGCTGGTCGACTACGTCCTCACCGTGGCGGTGTCCATCTCCTCCGGCGTGCAGTACCTCGCCGCGGCCGTGCCTGCCACGGCGGGGTACCAGACGGTCATCGCCGTCGGCGTCGTCGTCGTGCTCGCCCTCGTCAACCTGCGCGGGGTGCGCGAGTCCGGTCGCGTGCTCGCGATCCCCGGCTACCTCTTCATGGGCGCCATCGGCGTCATGGCCCTTGTCGGGCTGCTGCAGCACGCCGCCGGCACGCTCGAGCCGGCGGCCTCGGCCGCGTTCGACGTCGTCCCCGAGGCCGCGCTGGACTCCGGGCTGGTCGGACTGGCGGGCGCCTTCCTCGTGCTGCGCGCGTTCTCCTCCGGGGCGGCGGCCCTGACCGGTGTGGAGACCGTCAGCAACGGCGTGCCCGCGTTCGAGCGCCCACGGTCGAAGAACGCCGCCACGACCCTGCTGCTGCTCGGCCTGATCTCCGCCGTCATGCTCATGTCGGTGCTCGCCCTCGCCCGGTCCACCGGGGTGCGCTACGTGCAGGACCCCACCACCCAGCTGCTCCTCGACGGCGCTCCCGTCGGCGAGGACTACCAGCAGGACCCGGTCATCGGGCAGATCGCCGCCACGGTGTTCGACGGCGCTCCGGTGATGTTCTTCGTCGTCACCGTGGTGACGGGCCTGATCCTGCTGCTCGCCGCGAACACCGCGTTCAACGGCTTCCCGGTCCTGGGGTCGATCCTGGGGCGCGACGGCTTCCTGCCGCGCCAGCTCCACACCCGCGGCGACCGGCTCGCGTACTCCAACGGGATCCTCGCCCTGGCGGTGGCCGCCGTCGCCCTCGTGGTGATCTTCGACGCCGAGGTCACCCGGCTCATCCAGCTCTACATCGTCGGGGTGTTCATCTCGTTCACGGTGAGCCAGCTCGGCATGGTGCGGCACTGGACGCGGCACCTGCGGGTCGAGACCGACCCGAGGACGCGCTCGCGGATGCGCCGCTCGCGGGTGGTCAACACGTTCGGGCTGGCCATGACCGGCGTCGTGCTGGTCATCGTGCTCGTCACCAAGTTCACCCACGGCGCCTGGGTCACCCTGCTGCTGATGGCCGTGCTGTACGCCGTCATGAACGCGATCCGCCGGCACTACGACCAGGTGGCCCGCGACCTCGCCGTCCCCGACCTCACCGCCGCTCGTGCGCTGCCAGCGCGGGTGCACGGGATCGTCCTGGTCTCTAAGCTCCACCAGCCCACCATGCGTGCGCTCGCCTACGCCCGCGCCACGCGCCCCTCCACGCTCGAGGCCGTCACCGTCGAGGTCGACCCGGCGGAGAGCCGCGCGCTGCGCCGCGCGTGGGACGAGGCAGAGATCCCGGTGGCTCTGACGGTCCTCGACTCCCCGTTCCGTGAGATCACCCGACCGGTGGTCGAGCACGTACGCTCGGTACGCCGTGCCTCGCCCCGGGACCTCGTCGTGGTCTTCGTGCCCGAGTACGTCGTGGGCCACTGGTGGGAGCAGCTGCTCCACAACCAGAGCGCCCTGCGGCTCAAGGGACGGCTGCTGTTCACCCCGGGAGTCGTCATGGCCTCGGTGCCCTTCCAGCTCCACGAGGTCGACCACCTCGAGGCCGGACCAGGAGACTCACATGCCCGTTGACCCGCACGCACAGGAGACACCGCCGGTCGACGCCGACGGCGAGGGGGACGGCGCCGTCGTCGAGATCGGCGACCCCGCGCACGGCGGGCACTGCGTCGCGCGTCTGGACGGGCGCGTCGTGTTCGTGCGCCACGCACTGCCGGGCGAGGAGATCCGGCTCCGGGTGACGGACCGGCGCTCGCGCTTCTGGCGGGCGGACGCCGTCGAGATCCTGCGCCCCTCCTCGGACCGGGTCCCCTCGGTGTGGCCCGAGGCGGGGCCGGACGGGGTCGGTGGCGGCGAGCTCGCGCACGTCGCGCTGCCGGCCCAGCGCGTCTGGAAGGCCCGGGTGCTCGCCGACACGCTGCGGCGGATCGGCGGGGAGCAGGTGGCCGAGGACGTCGCGTCCGTAGCACCCGAGGGGGTCGTGGTCGAGGCGCTCGCGGGCGACGACGACGCCGGCGGCCTCGGCACCCGCACGCGGGTGGACCTGACCGTGGACCCATCCGGCGTCGCCGGCATGCACCGGTTCCGCAGCCACGAGGTGGTCGCTCTCTCCTCGATGCCGCTGGCCGAGCAGTCGCTCGTCGACCTCGGTCTGCTCGGACCTGACTCGCCGTGGCGGCGCACCTGGCACCCCGGCGCCCGGGTGAGCGCCGTGGCGCCGTCCGCGGGCGAGCCGATGGTCCTTGTCGACGGCGAGCCGGTCCCGCTGGGCAGGCGGGGCAAGGGGCCGGCCCGCCGCGCCGTGCGCGAGGTCGTGGCGTCGCCGGTCGGTGAGCTGTCCTACCGGGTGTCCGGCAGCGGGTTCTGGCAGGTCCACCGCAGGGCGCCGGAGGCGCTCGTGGCGGCCGTGCTCGCCGCCGCGGCGGTCGAGCCGGGGCAGAAGGTCTTCGAGCTCTACTCCGGCGCCGGCCTGCTGAGCCTGCCGCTGGCGCGCGCGGTGGGGGAGTCCGGCACGGTCGTCACCCTCGAGGGCGCCGACGGTGCGGTTCGGGATGCCCGGCGAAACCTGCACGACCATCCCAACGTGGCGATCGGGCACGGACCTGTCGAGCCGCGCACGATCGCCGAGGGGGGTGCGGAGGCGGACGTCGTCGTGCTCGACCCGCCGCGAGCGGGCGCGGGTGCCGGCGTGATGGCCGCCGTCGCCGAGCTGGCGCCGTCACGCATCGTCCACGTCGCCTGCGACCCGGCCGCGCTGGCGCGCGACCTCGCCGCCGCCCGGGCCGCCGGGTACGTGACGACCGGGGTGCGAGCGTTCGACCTCTTCCCGCACACCCACCACTTCGAGGTCGTGGCGGTCCTCGAGCGGGTGTGACGGGTTGCCCCTCGAGCTGCGTCGTAGGGGCTGTCCTCGACCGCGAAGGACCTGGCCGCGCGGGACGGCGGCCGAGGTCGCTGAAGTGGTCGCGATAGCAACCACTTCAGCGATCTCGTTCAGGCAACGAAGCACGCTCGCTCTGCGTGTCGGTGGACACACCCGCGCCCCGCAAAGTATCTTGATATCGAGATATCACGGGTGCGTACGCCGTGGGACCATGAGGTCTGTACGCGACGTGGCGCCGGTCGCGCCGCCGCGCCCGAAGGTCAGCACGAGCCGAGGAGCACATGTGAGTACAGACAGCTTCAAGTCCAGAGGAACGCTCGACGTCGGCGGGAAGAGCTACGAGATCTTCCGCCTGTCGGCGGTCGAGGGCCTGGACCGCCTCCCGTACAGCCTGAAGATCCTCGCGGAGAACCTGCTGCGTACCGAGGACGGCAAGAACGTCACTGCCGACCATGTGCGCGCACTGGCCGAGTGGGTGCCGGACTCCGAGCCGAGCACGGAGATCCAGTTCACCCCGGCACGCGTCGTCATGCAGGACTTCACCGGTGTGCCCTGCGTCGTCGACCTCGCCACCATGCGCGAGGCCGTCGCCGAGCTCGGCGGCAGCCCGGACAAGATCAACCCGCTCGCCCCGGCCGAGCTCGTCATCGACCACTCCGTCGTCATCGACGTCTTCGGCCGCGAGGACGCCTTCGAGCGCAACGTCGAGTTCGAGTACGGCCGCAACCGGGAGCGCTACCAGTTCCTGCGGTGGGGCCAGTCGGCGTTCGACGACTTCAAGGTCGTCCCCCCGGGCACCGGCATCGTGCACCAGGTCAACCTCGAGTACCTCGCCCGCACCGTCATGACCCGTGACGTCGACGGCGTCACCCGCGCCTACCCCGACACCTGCGTCGGCACCGACTCGCACACCACCATGGTCAACGGCCTCGGGGTGCTCGGCTGGGGCGTCGGCGGCATCGAGGCCGAGGCGGCCATGCTCGGCCAGCCCGTCTCCATGCTCATCCCGCGGGTCGTGGGCTTCAAGCTCTCCGGCTCCATCCCGTCGGGCGCCACGGCCACCGACGTCGTGCTGACGATCACCGAGAAGCTCCGCGAGCACGGAGTCGTCGGGAAGTTCGTCGAGTTCTACGGCGAGGGCGTCGCAGCGGTCCCGCTGGCCAACCGCGCCACCATCGGCAACATGAGCCCAGAGTTCGGCTCCACCGCCGCGATCTTCCCGATCGACCAGGTCACCCTGGACTACCTCCGGCTCACCGGCCGCGCCGATGACGAGGTCGAGCTCGTCGAGGCCTACGCCAAGGAGCAGGGCCTGTGGCACGACCCCTCGAAGGAGGCCGCCTTCTCCGAGTACCTCGAGCTCGACCTGTCCACGGTCGTGCCGTCGATCGCCGGCCCGAAGCGCCCCCAGGACCGGATCGCGCTGACCGAGTCCAAGGACCAGTTCGTCAACGACCTGAAGAACTACGTCCTCAACGGCCACGGCATCGCCAAGAGCGCCGTCGACCAGGAGCTCATGCAGACCTTCCCGGCCTCGGACTCGCCGTCCCACGACGCGCTCGAGGAGTCCGCGGCGGCCGGGCAGCCCACGCACTCCGAGGCGGCGCCTGCCGGGTACCGGCGCCCGCACGCGAACGTGCCGGTGACCATGGAGGACGGGCGGGAGACGACGCTCGACCACGGCGCCGTCGTCATCTCCTCCATCACCTCGTGCACCAACACCTCCAACCCGTCGGTGATGATGGCCGCCGGGCTGCTGGCGAAGAACGCCGTCGAGAAGGGCCTGAAGGTCAAGCCGTGGGTCAAGACCTCGATGGCACCCGGATCGAAGGTCGTGACGGGTTACTACGACAAGGCCGGCCTGTGGCCGTACCTGGAGAACCTGGGCTACCACCTGGTCGGTTACGGCTGCACCACGTGCATCGGCAACTCCGGGCCGCTGCCCGAGCAGGTCTCCGAGGCCGTCAACACCCACGACCTCGCCGTCGCCTCGGTCCTGTCCGGCAACCGGAACTTCGAGGGCCGGATCAACCCGGACGTGAAGATGAACTACCTGGCGTCCCCGCCGCTGGTCATCGCCTACGGCCTGGCCGGGACGATGGACTTCGACTTCGAGACGGAGCCGCTCGGGCAGGACAAGGACGGGGCCGACGTGTTCCTGCGCGACATCTGGCCCTCGCCGGCCGACGTCGAGGCCACGATCCGCTCCTCCATCGACCGGGACATGTTCACCGAGGATTACTCCGACGTCTTCGCCGGCGACCACCGGTGGCGCGCCCTGGAGACCCCGGAGGGCGACATCTTCGACTGGCAGGACGACTCCACCTACGTGCGCAAGCCCCCGTACTTCGAGGGCATGAAGCTCGAGCTCACGCCGGTCGAGGACATCACCGGCACCCGGGTGCTGGCCAAGCTGGGGGACTCGGTCACCACGGACCACATCTCGCCGGCCGGCTCGATCAAGCCCGACAGCCCGGCCGGGAAGTACCTGGCCGAGCACGGCGTGGCCCGCCGCGACTTCAACTCCTACGGCTCGCGCCGCGGGAACCACGAGGTCATGATCCGCGGCACCTTCGCCAACATCCGGCTGCGCAACCAGCTGCTCGACGGCGTCGAGGGCGGCTTCACCAAGAACCTGCTGACCGGTGAGCAGCAGACCATCTTCGACGCCGCCGAGGCGTACGCCGAGGCCGGTGTTCCGCTGGTCATCCTCGGCGGCAAGGAGTACGGCTCGGGCTCCTCGCGCGACTGGGCCGCGAAGGGCACCGCACTGCTGGGCGTCAAGGCCGTCATCACCGAGAGCTTCGAGCGCATCCACCGCTCGAACCTCATCGGCATGGGCGTCCTGCCGCTGCAGTACCCGGCAGGCCAGAACGCCGAGTCCCTCGGGCTGGACGGCACGGAGACCTTCGACATCACCGGTGTGACCGCCATGAACGAGGGGACCACGCCGAGCACCGTCAAGGTCACGGCCACCAAGACCGACGGCAGCGTCGTCGAGTTCGACGCCGTCGTGCGCATCGACACCCCCGGCGAGGCGGACTACTTCCGCAACGGCGGAATCCTGCAGTACGTGCTGCGTCAGCTCGTCGCCGCCTGACGAACCATGACGACGGCGCACCGCGCCGCTGCCGGCCCCGTCCACCTTCGTGTGGGCGGGGCCGGCGGCCGTTCGGACGCTGCCGGCATCACGCTCGGGCGGACGTCGTCGGCGCGGCCCGGGCGGACGTCGTCGGCACAGCTCGAGGGGAGATCGTCGGCACCGCTCGAGCGACGTCGTCGGCAGCACGGCCGGAGCGGACGTCGTCGGCGGCACGGCTCGAGGGGATGTCGTCGTCGGCACGGCCCAAGGGGACGTCGTCGTCGGCACTGCTCCGGCGGACGTCCTCGGCACCACGGCACCACCGTCGTCCCGCCCGTTGCCCGATCGTGACCCATGAACCGGGGCCAGGCGGCGCAGCGACTCATAGAGTCTGGCCATGGGACCTGGTGCGGGCCGCCGTCGTCGCAGGGCAACCGTGGCGACGGGCGTCGTGGTCGCCGTCGTGCTTGGCGCATGTGCCGCTGCGGACGCCGGGGTCGAGCTGCGCTCCGATGTCGAGCGCGACGCCGTGGTGTTGTCAGAGACATCGGACGTGGTGTCAGTGGTCGAGGCGACCACCGCGCTCGGTGTCGGTCTGCTCGCCCCGGACTCGACCGAGAACCAGCTGATCTCGCCGGCGTCGGTCGCCGTTGCGCTGTCGATGCTCGCCGAGGGGGCGCGGGGCGACAGCGCCGCTGAGCTCGACCGCCTGCTCGGCGCTGCCGGTCAGGACCGCACCGATGCCTTCAACGCGCTCCAGTCGGCCATGCAGGAGTACGACGGTGCCCCGGACGTCGATGACGACGACCTGCCCGACGTCCCGCTGCTGCACCTGGCCAACGGGATCGTGGTCGACGAGGACAGGACCGTCGAGGACGAGTTCCTCGACCGGCTCGCCGCTGGGTACGACGCGGGCGTCAGGGTCGCCGAGCTCTCGGATGCGAGCGGGAAGGCGGCGCTCGACGCGTGGGTGCGGAAGCACACCGGTGGTCGGGTCGAGGCCTC
The DNA here is from genome assembly GCF_009193155.1 of Georgenia subflava. GTDB lineage: Bacteria > Actinomycetota > Actinomycetes > Actinomycetales > Actinomycetaceae > Georgenia > Georgenia subflava. Next base: position 458,188 of record NZ_VUKD01000003.1, on the reverse strand, counting down.
CGCCATCAGGCCCGATCCCGACCTGTATCTCGTGCTCCAGAACGCCGTGGTGCTCGCCGCCCGCTGGGAGGCTCCCTTCGAGGCGGGCATGACCCGAGACCTGCCCTTCACGCTCGGAACGGGTGACGAGATCGAGCTCGCCACGATGGTCCGTCGGGGAGACATGGTCTACGCCGATGACGGCCCGTGGCAGGCCGTGCGGCTGCCCTACACGGAGGCTTTCGCCATGGACGTCGTCCTGCCGACCGAGGGGACTGCGCCGACGGAGCTGACTGCCGACGACTGGGCGACGCTCGATGCGGCGTTCGCCACGCCGCAGCAGAGCGAGGTGCTGCTTGCTCTGCCGAAGGTCGACATGGCCACCTCCACATCGTTGCTCGAACCGCTCGAGGCCCTGGGTCTGACCAGCCTCTTCACGTTCGGACGCGCCGACCTGACCGGCATCGCGCCGGACCTGTTCGTCTCCGCGGTCGCGCACCAGGCGACCCTGACGATGGATGAGGAAGGCACCGTCGCGGCCGCGGTGACCGAGATCGGGGCCGAGGCGGGTGCCGCTCCCGAACCGACCGAGCCCGTCGAGATGACGGTTGACAGGCCCTTCGCGATCCGAGTCGTGCACATCGAGACGGGTTGGCCGCTGTTCCTCGGTGCGGTCCAGGACCCCCGCGGCTGACGCGGGAAAGCATGCCCGTGTCCGAGCCTGGGTCAGATGTCAGTGGCCCGAACTAGTGTTTGAGACATGCTCGAGGACGAGGTGTCGGGGTCGGCCGGTGGTGCACCGGTCGACGGGCCGAGCGCCGCCGTGGAGTTCTCGCCGCTCGAGGCGTGTGTGCGTGGACGGGTGGCGTCTTATCGTCGGGCGGCCGGCGTGGTGTGCGTGGACGCCGGGCGTGTGACGGTGACCGGCTGCACGGCCGGCGGGTCCGGGGTGGACTTCGCTCGGCCGCCGGGGGTGTGGGAGCTGGAGTCGATGGTCCTGGACCCTGACGAGGTCGATGCACGGAGGTCGCCGCACGGGCTTGTCTCGGTCGCCGCCCGGTTCTTGGAGGACCAGTCCGGGGGTCCGGTCCTGGCGCACGTGCTGGATGCGCTCGAGCCCGCCGGGGTCGGCGAGCAAGAACTTGTGGAGGCGATCGCGGGGTTCGAGCGTCTGGCGTCGTGGGCGATGTCGGCCCAGGCCAGGTTCGTCGCGGAGCTGACCGACCGGCGCGGGAGCGGCTCGAACGCGTTGACCGAGGCCGGTGCGGAGATCGGCGCCCGCCTGGGCACCACGACCAAGGCGGGGGAGGCGAAGGTCCACTTCGCTTCCGGGTTGTGCCTGTTCCCCAAGGTCGCCGACGCGTTGACGACCGGGACCATCGACACCAAGAAGGCCGGGATCCTGTCCTCGCGGGAGCCGGGGATGAGCATCGAGGACCACCGCAAGGCCGTGGACGAGCTGCTGGACCAGGCCGGTGAGCTGTCCGGGACCGCGCTCAAGGCGAGGCTGCGCAAGGCCGCGCTGACCATCGACCCCGACGCGGGAGCGAAACGTCGGGTGGCGGAGCACGCGGACCGGCGGGTGGTCTTCGACCCGGCCCCGGACGCGATGGCCTGGATCAGCGCGTACGTGCGCGCCGAGGACGCCGCCCGGGTCCGCACCATCTTGGACGCGGTCGCCAAGGCCGCGAAAGGGAACAAGGACATCGACCCCAGGTCCCTGGACCAGGTGCGGGCGGATGCGTTCGTGGACGTCTTCACCGCCCTGGCCGCCAAGGGCGTCGACCTCACCGGCCAGCCTCTGCCCACCCGCACAGGCACCGCGGGTGTGTCGGTGCAGGTCACCGTCGGGGCCGGGACCCTGCTGGGTGTTGATGACGAGCCGGGCATGCTGGGTGGGTACGGGCCGATCCCGGCCGACCTGGCCCGGCAGATCGCGCAGGACGGGACGTGGCGGGCGTTGTTCACCGATGCCGATGGCCAGTTCCGTGCCCTGGGGACGAAGAAGTACCGCCCCGGCGCGGACCTGACCCGCACGATCGTCGCCCGGGATGTGACGTGTACTTTCCCGGGGTGCCGCCAGCCGGCGGTGTGCTGCGACCTGGACCACATCGTCGCTTACGACCCGGCGTGTGCGGCGCGGATCGCGCAGACCACCGAGGTCAACCTCCACCCGCTGTGCCGGCGCCATCACAACCTCAAGACGAACAAGAAGTGGGGCGCGAGGCGGGCTGCGGACGGGTCGATCGTCTGGACCGCACCCACCGGGCACACCTACCGACGCCGACCCGAACCCATCCCCGGCACACCCACCCGCGGTGGCGCCGCAGGCGGCGGAGGTGGCGGAGGTGGCGGCGGTCCAGGTGGTGGTGGAGCCGGCGGCCGGGGCAGCGGCGGCGCCGGGAGCCGCCGGAACGGTGCCGGCGGGACCAGCGGCACCGGCGGCGGAAACAGCGGCGGCGCCAGCCCACCCGACCCCCAGCAGAGCGCTGACGACACCCCGCCGTTCTGAGCAGCCGGTTGCTCCCCCTCAGCATGCGCACCCACCCCGACGAGGGCGCCCGTGCGGTTACGCGAGGTTCTCTACTGCGAGTCGCGGGACGTCACCGGCCGGCTCGAAGCCCCACACCTGGGCGTAGAAGCTGAGCTCGGCGAGCACGGCTGCCTGGATGTTCTCCGCCCTGCGGAAGCCGTGCGCTTCGCCCTCGAACATCACCACAGCGACTGGCAGGCCCTTCGAGCGAACGGCCTCGGCCATCTGCTCCGCCTGGTTGGGTGGCACGACCTTGTCGTCGGAGCCCTGGAGCAGCACCAGCGGCGCCGAGAGCCGGTCGGTGTGGTGCACGGGTGACCGCTCGCGATACACCTCCTCGGCCTCGGGGTAGGGGCCGACCAGGCCCTCCAGGTAGCGCGACTCGAACTTGTGCGTGTCACGGGCGAGAGCCGCCAGGTCACCGATCCCGTACAGGCTCGCGCCCGCCGTGAACACATCCGTGAAAGCCAGTGCGGCCAGTGTCGTGAACCCGCCCGCGCTCCCGCCGCGGATGGCCATCCGTCTCCGGTCCACCATTCCTGAAGCCGCGAGATGCTCGGCGCCGCTCGCGCAGTCAGCGACGTCGACGACGCCCCACACGCCGTCGAGGCGTTCCCGGTAGGCGCGGCCGTACCCGGTGGACCCGCCGTAGTTGACGTCCAGGACCGCAAAACCCCGGCTCGTCCAGAACTGCACGCCGAGCGAGAGCACGCCGAGCGTCGCAGACGTCGGTCCGCCGTGGGTCATCACGATGAGCGGCGGAAGCTCGTCCTCGGGTCCGACGAACCGGGACGAGCGGGGCGCGTAGAAGAAGCCATGCGCCTCGGCGCCGTCGGTCGATGACCAGGAGATCGGCCGGGCGGGCGACACGTCGCCGTCGTCGAGACGCACCGCGCAGCTCTCCTTGAGCACGCCGACGTCACGTGCCTCGAGATCGATCTCCACGATGGCAGGCGTCCTGGTCGGAGTGGCCGCCACCAGGACGACGCGTCCTCCGGAAGCGGCGATGTCTCCGACGGGCTCCCAGCCGGTGTGCCACTCCTCGAGCTCACCGTTGGCCAGCCGCACCGTCCCCATGTGCCAGCGGCCCTCGCTCGTCCAGCTGCAGACGACGTGGTCCTCGTCGAGCACCGCCACCGTGCGCGGGCCGAGGCGCCACTGTGGCGGCGTGAACTCCATCTCGCTCGGGTGCAGGTCCCGGCTGCGCGGCGGACCGTCCCGACCGGGCCCGACCCCCTCGGTGCGGTAGAGGTTCCACCAGCCGGAGGAGTCATCGACGTGCAGGAGGTCGCCGCCAGGTGTCCACACCGGCTGGGCGACGCTGACGCCGTCACCACCGGCGATGACCTCCTCGTCCGCGAGCGTGCCCTCCGTGGTGAGCGCACCGACGTGCAGCCGCGAGCTCGTCCAGGGCATGTGCGGGTGCTCCCAGGTGATCCACGCCAGCCGCGTCGCGTCCTCGTTCAGGACCGGCGAGGTCACGAAGTCATGGCCAGTGACCAGAGCGGTGACCCGTGAGACGTCGTCCGCGGCCGAGCCGTCGAGCGGGACCGACACCAGCTCGTTCACCGGCTCGCCACCGTCGGCCGCCGAGCTGTGGTCCTCGCGCACGGCGTAGACGACGCCACGCGTGACGTCGATGACCGGGTCCGCGAACCGCCACTGCGCCTCGGGCGTGAGACCAACGGGTTCCGGGTCCGACGGGGGACCGGCGTGCCGACCACCGCCACGGCCGGTCTCGAGCCGGTACAGGCGGCCGTCACCGCCGTGCGAGAACACGACGGTCCCGGCGAGGACCGTGTAGGCGGCGCCGCCGTACTCGTGGACTCGCGATCGGACGTCGGCGGGTGAGCCGTCGGGCATGGTCGCGACGACGTCGGCGGGCTCACCGTCCGCCGAGCGGCACACCAGTGCCGTCCGACCACCCTCCTCGGGCCGTCCCTCGAGCCAGTACACGTGCGCCCCGTCGATCTGCGGCAGCGACAGCGACACCGCACGCTCGGTGAGGGTCTGCGCGAGCACCGGCGACGGCCAGGTGCCGCAGGGCAATGGCTCTGCGCCACGGTCATCGATCATGGTCGTCACCCTATGGGCGTTCAGCCCTTGACCGCCCCCTCCCCGACATTCATCAGCCGCTTCTGGAAGATGAAGAACAGCACTGCCACGGGAATGGTCATGAGCGCGGCGGCGGCGAGCTTGATCGGGTACTGCGACCCCTGACTGAGTGCGCCGGAGCTGAGCTGGGCCACGCCCTTGGTCAGGGTGAAGAGCTCCTGGCTCTGCGAGGCGACGATGAAGTGGGACAGCTCGTTCCACGAGCCCTGGAAGGACAGGATGATGATCGTCACGACGGCGGGGGTCGCCATCGGCAGCACGATCGACCAGAAGGTCCGGAACACGCCGGCCCCGTCGATGCGGGCCGCCTCCTCGACGCTGGGCGGGATCGACTCGAAGAAGTTCTTCATGATGAAGATCCCGGCCGCATCCACCAGGAGGGGCAGCACGAGAGCCGCGTAGGTGTCGTAGATGCCCAGCTGGTTGATCACGAGGAACTTCGGGATGAGCAGCACAACGGTCGGCACCGCCATGACCGCCACGAGCCCCGCGAAGATCAGGCTCCGGCCCGGGAACCGGAGGCGGGCCAACGCGTAGCCGGCAAGGGAGTTGAAGAACACCCGACCGAGCGTGACCAGGACCGTGACGATGACGGAGTTGCCGAACCACAGCGGGAAGTCGGAGTTCTGGAACAGGCGCTCGTACGCCGCGGTGGTGGCCGTCTGGGGGACGAGGGAGAGCGGGTTCTGCGCCGCCTCGGCGTTGCTCTTGAAGGACGTCGCCACCTCCACCAGGAAGGGATAGATGTAGACGATCGCCAGACTCACCAGGACGGCGTAAGTCAGCGACGTCGCGATCATGCGCTTCCGCTCGGGGGTGCGACGCGGACGGTTCGCCGCCGGCCGTGCCGTCTGTGTCGTGCTCACGACTGCCTCCGTGGTCGATCGTCAGGTCCCGCGGCTGGCACGTCGCTCGCGGTTCCCACCGAGCCCGGCGCTCCGGTAGCAGCCGCTGCACCGCCGGCCACCACCGGGCGCCGCCGTCGCCGTCGCCGCCACGGCCGTGAGTCACGATCGCTCAGGAGCAGCCGCTGGAAGATCGTCAGCACGACGATGATCGCGAACAGGATGAAGGCGATGGCAGCACCCTCCCCCCAGTTCTGGCCCTCGAAGGAGGTCTGGTAGGACAGGTACGCCGGCGTGAGCGTCGTCTTCCCGGGGCCGCCCTGGGTGCCCGTGTAGATCTGGTCGAACACCTGCCAGGTGCCGATCAGACCGAGGGTGACCACGGTGAACACTGTCGGCCTGAGCATCGGCAGCGTGACGTGCCAGAACCGCTGCCAGGCGTTGGCGCCGTCCATCATCGCCGCCTCGTCGACCTCGCCGGAGATGTTCTGGAGCGCTGCGATGAACAGCAGCATGAACGTCCCGGAGGTGGTGAAGATCGCCATGATGATGAACACCGACATCGCCACCGACGGTCCGGCGAGCCACTGCCACCAGCTGATGCCCAGGAACGGTGCGGCCTGGAGCCCGGCGGGTGCAGCGTCCACACCGACCGCTGCGAGCAGGATGTGGAGCACACCGCGGGGGTCGTTGAACCAGTTCGGTCCCGTGATGGAGAGGTAGCTGAGGAGCTTGTTCACGGCGCCGGAGGCGCTGAACAGGAACAGGAAGAGCACGGTGATGGCCACCGAGCTCGTCACGGACGGGAAGTAGAACGCTGTCCGGAAGAACCCCCTGCCCCTGAGGACCTTCCGGTTGACCAGCATCGCGAGCCCGAGCGCCACCGCGGTCTGGACGGGCACGACCAGTGCCACGTAGTACAGGTTGTTCCGCAGCGACGTGGCGAAGTCACGCTGCGCCAGCCCGCCTCCGCTCAGCAGCTCCTGGTAGTTCTGCGTGCCGACGAAGCTCGCCCCGCCGGCGAACGGGCTGCCCCGGCCCTGCCAGTCGGAGACGCTCACCCACAGCGCCATGCCGATGGGCAGGACCAGGAAGAGGCCGAGGATGACGAGCATCGGCGCGATGAAGATCCATCCGGCCACCGGCTCGCTGCCGCGCACGGCGCTCTTCCGCCGCCTGGGCGCCGGGGCGCGCCCCACGACGTCTGTCGCCGTCATGATTCCGGCCTCTCCCTGGTCGGCCGGCTCAGCTCGCCTCGGCGACGGCTGCGGACATCGACGACTGCACCGATGTCAGGATCGCCTGCGGCTCGGCGCCCGCGAGCCCCTCGAGCTGCGCGTTGAAGTCGCTGACGACGGCCGCCACCCCGTCGATCGGCGGCACACCCTGGGCATAGTCGACCCCGCTGAGGAACGCCTCCATCTCCGGGAACTCCTCCAGGTAGCTGTCGGCCGCGGACTGCACGGACGGCATCACACCGAAGGCCCGGGCGAACTCCAGCTGCTGCTCGGTGGTGGTCAGATGTTCGACCAGCGCGACGGCCGCTTCCTTGTTCTGCGAGTCGGCGGCGATGCCCCAGCAGTTGGTGAACTGCAGCGTCCCCGGACCGGCTGGGCCCTCCGGGAGCGAGACGGCCGTGTAGCCGACGTCCGGGAAGTCGTTCTGCATGGCGCCGGTGATCCAGTTGCCCTCGATCGTCATGGCTGCGGCTGCCGTGCCGAAGGCCTCGCCGCCCCAGCCGGTTCCGACCTCGGACGGGTACTTCACGTTGCCTGCCGTCAGCTGCTCCTTCACGAAGGTCAGCGCCTCGGCGTTCTCCGGGCTGTCCACGACGGCCTCCGAGCCGTCCTCCGAGACCAGTCCGCCGCCGGCCTGCGCCATGAACACACCGATCCGCTGCCACTCCGGCCCGAACGAGAGTCCGACCTGAGTGTCTGTGGTCAACGTCGCCGCCACCTCGGCAAGCTCCTCCCAGGTCGTGGGGTAGTCGTCCTCGGTGAGTCCCGCCGCTGACCACGCCTCGTCGTTGATGATCAGCGCGAGCGTGGAGAAGTCCTTGGGTGCGCAGTAGAGCTGGTCCTCGAAGGTGAAGGAGTTGACGAGCTCGGGGTAGAAGTCGTCGACGTTCTCCAGCTGGTCGGCATACGGCTCGAGGGAACCGTTCGCGGCGTATCCGGGGAAGTGGTCGGTGCTGACGTAGAAGACGTCGGGCGGCGAGCCTGCGGCGAAGCCCTGGCTCAGCTGCTGCGGGAGGTCCGCCGCCACGTTGACGCTCGCCTCCGTGCCCGACTCCTCGGACCAGGCGGCCACCGCCTCCTCGACCGCTTGGGTCTCGGCATCGCCGCTGGAGGCAATGAGCACATCGAGGCTGCCGGAACCACCCTCGGAGCCGCCGTCCGTACCGGCGGTGTCCCCGCCGTCGTCGAAGCCGGATCCACCACCGCACGCGCTGAGCGCCACTGTGATGGCGCCGACAAGCACCAGGACGCCGTAGCGGCGGCCACTGGGACGTTTCGTGGACATCGATCTCTCCTTCGCGTGGTGGGCCGGCCGCTTCAGGCGGTGGCGACCCTCGAACCGGTGGACTCCCGGACCTGGAGGTCGGGGTCGAGCAGGATGTGGGTCGGGGGCGGAGTCGTGCCTGCCGGACGCTCGTCGAGTAGGAGGGCGACGGCACTCTCCGCCGCCACCTCCAGCGGTTGGGCCAGACTCGTCAGTCCCACGGCGGCCGCAACGGGGGTGTCGTCGAAGCCCGCCACGGCAACCGTGTGCGGGTGCTCCGACGCAGCTCGCAGCGCCCCCAGGGCGACCGTGTCCGAGACGCACACGACGGCGGTGGCGCTGCGCTCGGCGATGAGCGTCGCGGCGGCCGACCGGGCATCACGGACGTCGTTGTCGGTGCGCGCGACCCAGGCGGACGGTTGCTCGGCCGGCGCCAGGCGCAGCCGGTGCACCGCCCGCAACCACCCCGCACGCCGGTCGTCCCCGACACCGGAGCCCGCCGGCCAGCCGACGAATCCGATCCTGGTGTGGCCGAGGGCGGCGAGGTGGGTCACGGCCACGTCGGTGCCGGCAGCACCGTCGACGTCTACCCACGCGTGCGTGGTCCCTTCCTCCTGGGCCCCCCAGGGCCGCCCGAACGTGACGAAGGAGACGCCCTCTCTGCTCAGCCACGCGGTGCGCGGGTCGCCGTGGTGCGTGCCGGTCAGGAGGACGGACTCGATCTCCCGGGCCGCGAGGACCTCTTCGTACTGGTCGAGCTCGTCGTCGTCCGACGAGGCGGCCAGGAGCAAGATGCGGTATCCGCGGTTCCGCGCAGCGGTCGCCACTGCGTGCAGGAACCGGTCTCCCACGCCACCCGCTCCCGTCTCAGCCTTGGGGGGCAGGGCTAGCCCGATGGCCCGCGCTGCACCCGTCCGCAGTGCTTTGGCTGCACGCGACGGGCGGTAGCCGAGCTCGGCGATCGCCTGCTGGACGCGCGCGAGCGTCTCCGGCCGAAGCATCTCGGGAGAGTTCATCGCGTTCGACACCGTCTGGCGCGAGACCCCCGCGCGGTGGGCGACGGTGGACAGCGTCGCGCGCGAGTCGACAGGCATGTCGATCACCTCCCGGCGCCGTGGCACTTTCGTTTTGGATCGATCCAATCTACGGTAAGAGTGCGCCAGGTCACACTTGCTGTCAAGCGCCGCAGATCACGGAACGGATACGGAGACAGCCATGGCTCGACAGCCTTTCCTCCACGACCTTCTCGTCTGCCTCCAGGCACCGACCCAGGTGTGGTCCGGTGCGGACGGCCAGCTTCGTGGCTCCGGGGTGCACGGTGTGATGCACGCAGACGTCCGGGTCCTGTCCCGCGCGCTGCTCACGGTCGGCGGCGAGGAGCCCGAGCACCTGTCCGGCGGCAGCGAGGGCGCCGACGGCCTGGTCGTGGTCGCTGCGGCCCGGGCGGTCGACGGACCTGGCGCCGACCCCACGACCCGGGTCGTGCGGCGCCGTCGGGTGGAGCCAGGTGCCGTCGTCGAGGACATCGTCCTCTCGGCCGCGACGGCGGAACCGGTGCGGGCAAGGCTCGAGCTCTCGCTCGGCAGCGACATGGCGACCCTGGAGACGGTGAAGCAGGGTCTGCCGAGCCAGGAGGAACCCGCCGACATCTCGCCCACGCAGGTGACCTGGACCGGCCCCGACGGCATCACAACTACCGTCGTCGTCGACGGCGCGCAGGTGGTCGGCACGGTCACGTCTCCGGTACTGCGCTGGGACGTCGTCGCGAGCGCCGGCCGCCCGGCAGCGGTCGGCTGGACTCTCACCGTCACCGATCCCGCGAGCGTGGTCCGGCAACCGGCCGCCGTCCGGCCGGAGTGGTCGGTGCCGACCGTCACCGCCACCGACCGGCGGCTCCCGGCATGGGTGGACCAGAGCCTCGCCGACCTTTCCGCCCTGCGGATGACGTCCGACCTGTCACCCGAAGACACGTTCCTCGCCGCCGGCGCGCCATGGTTCTTCACCCTCTTCGGCAGGGACTCCATCTGGGCGGCCCGCATGCTGCTCCCGCTCGGCACGGAGCTGGCAGCCGGGACGCTGCGCACGCTCGCCGCGGCCCAGGGCACCAGGACCGACCCGGCCAGCGCGGAGCAACCGGGCAAGATCCTGCACGAGGTCCGTCGCGCCGCGCTCGTCGTCGACGAGCGCACCGTCCTGCCTCCCACGTACTACGGCACGATCGACGCCACCCCGCTGTGGGTGTGCCTCCTGCACGACGCCTGGAGGTGGGGGATGCCGGAGGACGAGGTCGCGGCGCTGCTCCCGCACCTCGAGGCCGCCCTCGCCTGGATGGCGGAGCACGGGGACGCGGACGGAGACGGCTTCCTCGAGTACGTGGACGAGTCGGGCACCGGCCTGGCGAACCAGGGCTGGAAAGACTCCGGCGACTCCGTCCAGTGGCGCGACGGCACGCTGGCCGAGGGAACGATCGCGCTCTGCGAGGTGCAGGGGTACGCCCACGAGGCGGCCGTGGGCGGCGCCGCGCTCCTGGACCACTTCGGACGTCCCGGCGCCCAGCGGTGGCGCGACTGGGCGGCCTCTCTGGCCGAGCGCTTCCGCGCGGCCTTCTGGGTGGCGGACGACGACGGCGACTACCCGGCCATCGCCCTCGACGGCCGCAAACGCGCGGTCGACTCCCTGACGTCGAACGTCGGGCACCTGCTCGGTACCGGGCTGCTGAGCCACGACGAGGAGGAGCGTGTGGTGCGGCGCCTGACGGAACCGTCGATGAGCTCCGGCTACGGCCTGCGGACCCTGTCCGAACGCTCCGGCGGGTACTGGCCGCTGCGGTACCACGGTGGCGCCGTGTGGCCGCACGACACCGCGATCGTCATCTCCTCGATGGCCCGGGCAGGCTTCGCCGAGGAGGCCGGTCGCCTCGGGGCCGCGCTGCTGGAGGCAGCCGCGGACTTCGACTTCCGGCTGCCTGAGCTCTTCGCCGGAGACGCCCGCGGCACGGTTCCCGCCGCGGTGCCGTACCCGGCGGCGTGCCGGCCGCAGGCGTGGTCGGCCGCCTCCGCCGTCGTCGTCCTCTCGACGGCGCTCGGCCTGGACGTCGACGTGCCCGCGGGCACGGTCAGCGTCCGTCCCGTCCCCGGCGCGCTCGGTCGTGGGCTGGCCGTGGAGGGCCTGCGGGCGGGCGGGGCCGCCCTCGACCTCACGCGGGACGACGGCGGTCGGCTCACCCCCCGCTCCGCCGCGGGGCTGCGCAGCATCGGCGCCTGACCGCCACGCCGGCCCGCCTGCCCGGACTGCACCCGTTCTTCCGGCGTTCTAGAGTGGGGCGCTGGCGCACCGACCCGGGTGCGCGCGAGGGAGGAAGCAGCATGAGTCACCTGGAGCGCATCCGTCGCCCGGCCGATCTGCGCCGGATGTCGACGGCGGAGCTCGAGGTGCTGGCCAAGGAGATCCGCGACTTCCTGGTCACGTCCGTCGCGCGCACGGGCGGCCACATGGGTCCGAACCTCGGTGTGGTCGAGCTGACCATCGCCGTCCACCGCGTCTTCGACTCCCCGGCCGAGCACGTCGTTTTCGACACCGGCCACCAGGCCTACGTGCACAAGCTGCTGACCGGGCGTCAGGACTTCACCGAGCTTCGTCGCCGCGGCGGCCTGTCCGGCTATCCCTCGCGCACCGAGTCCGACCACGACGTCGTCGAGAACTCCCACGCCTCCACCGCACTGAGCTGGGCCGACGGCATCGCCAAGGCGAACCAGCTCCGCGGCCTGGGCGATCGCAGCGTGGTGGCGGTCATCGGGGACGGCGCCCTCACCGGCGGCATGGCCTGGGAGGCCCTCAACAACATCGCCGACGGCCAGGACCGCTCGCTCGTGATCGTCGTCAACGACAACGGGCGCTCCTACGCACCGACCATCGGCGGGCTCGCCAACCACCTCGACGCGCTTCGCACGACCCCGCACTACGAGAAGGTCCTCGACTGGGGCAAGCGGACGCTGCAGCGCTCGGGCCCGCCCGGCCGGATGGCCTTCGACGCCCTGCACGGCATGAAGAAGGGGCTCAAGGACGTCATCGCGCCGCAGGGGCTCTTCGAGGGGCTGGGCATCAAGTACATCGGCCCCGTCGACGGCCACGACATCGCCGCCATGGAGGTCGCGCTCTCGCGGGCCAAGGCCTTCGGCGGACCGGTCATCGTCCACGCCATCACCGAGAAGGGCCGCGGCTACACGCCCGCCGAGACCGACGTCGCGGACCGCTTCCACGCCGTCGGCGTCATCCATCCCGAGACGGGCCTGCCCGTCGCGCCGTCGAGGTTCGGCTGGACGTCGGTGTTCGCGGAGGAGATCGTCGAGATCGGACGACGGCGCAGCGACGTCGTCGCCATCACGGCCGCCATGCTCGCGCCGGTCGGGCTCGCGCCGTTCGCGGAGGAGTTCCCCGACCGGGTCTTCGACGTCGGCATCGCGGAGCAGCACGCCGTCACGTCGGCTGCCGGCATGGCCTTCGCCGGGCTGCACCCGGTCATCGCCCTGTACGCCACGTTCCTCAACCGCGGGATCGACCAGGTGCTCATGGACGTGGCGCTGCACCGTGCCGGCGTCACCTTCGTGCTCGACCGTGCCGGCCTGACCGGCGACGACGGCGCCTCGCACAACGGCATGTGGGACATGGCACTGCTGCGCACGGTCCCGAGCCTGCGCCTCGCCGCCCCGCGTGACGAGGACACGCTGCGTGCCGAGCTGCGCGAGGCCGTCGCGATCGACGACGCACCCACCGTCGTGCGCTACCCCAAGGGTGCGCTGCCCGACGCCCTGCCCGCAGTCGCACGCCAGGGGAGCGTCGACGTCCTCGCCCGGCACGGCGGCGTCCCGCGCGTCCTCGTCATCGGCGTCGGCCCCATGGCGCACACCGCCGTCGAGGTCGGCACGGCGCTGGACGCCCAGGGGATCGGCTCGACGGTCGTCGACCCGCGCTGGGTGCTGCCCGTCAGCGCGGACCTGCTCCACCTCGCCCGCCAGCACGACCTGGTCGTCACCGTCGAGGACGGGCTGGCGAGCAACGGCGTCGGGTCGGCGCTGCGTGACGCCCTTGCGGCGGCCGGCACCGACGTGCCCGTCCGCTGCCACGGCGTGCCGCTGCGGTTCCTCGAGCACGCGTCCCGTACTCAGCTGGTGGAGGCCTTCCACCTGCGTGGGCAGGACATCGCCCGGGAGACGGCGTCGGCCGTCGCGGCTCTCGTCCGCACGACCGAGCCCACGTCGCTGCCCACCGAACACTGAGGGCGCTGCGCCCGACCGCCGATCGCCTCCGGGTCCGCGCCTGCCTCGCGGGTCTGCCCGGTCCCGCCTGCCCTCGCAGTATGTGGAAGATCCGTCAGGACTCCCTGACGGACGTTCCACACCTGGTCCACGGGCGGCGCACTCTTGTCGCGGATCACGCCCGCGAGGAGCCGCTCCCTACGTCGCGTCGACCGGCAGGCTCGCCACGCCCGGCTCGTGGAACCGGCTGCCGGTGACGTCCTCGGCCGCCCCGGTTCGGTCCAGGTACGGGCTGAGGCCGCCCAGGTGCAGCGGCCAGCCGGCACCGAGCATCATCGCCAGGTCGACGTCCCCGACGTCACCGACCACGCCCTCGCCGAGCAGCAGCGAGGTCTCCTCGGCGAGAGCCTTCTGCACCCTGGCGAGCAGCCCCGCCGCGTCCCGCGGCTCGGCCAGCGGCCGGGAACCGAAGAGCTCGGCGACGGCCGGGTCGACCGGCGAGGTCGCCGAGGGACGGCCCTCGCCGAGCACGAAGGACCGGCACTCGGCCACCACCCGAGCGAGGCCGGGGGAGTCGGGGTACCGCTCGCCCAGGTTCTCCCTGAGGGTGACGAGCACGTGCTCGGCCACCGCCGGGCCGACGAGCTGGAGCAGCTGGAAGGGCCCCATCGGCAGCCCCATGGGCACCAGTGCGGCGTCGGCGTCCGCGACGGTGGTGCCCTCCTCGAGGGCGCCGAGCACCTCACCGAGCAGCCGTACGAGGAGCCGGTTGACCACGAACCCCGGGGCGTCGGCGACCGCGACGGCGCTCTTGCGGCACGCCTCGGCGACCGCGAACGCCGTCGCGTAGGTCTCGTCGTCGGTGCGGGCGGCGCGCACCACCTCCACCAGCGGCATCTGCGCGACCGGGTTGAAGAAGTGCAGGCCGACCACCCGCTCGGGATGGGCCAGGTGCTCGGCCATGTCGCTGACCGAGAGTGCCGAGGTGTTGGTCGCGAGCACCGTCTGAGGGCCGACGACCTGCTCGAGCTCGGCGAACACCTGCTGCTTGACCGCCGGCTCCTCGAAGACCGCCTCGACCACGAGGTCGGTCCCGGCCAGGTCGGCGAGCTGCGTGGTCACCCTCAGGAGCGGCCTGAGCTGCTCGGCCTCCGCCGGCCGCAGCTGTCCCCGCGTCACGGCGTGGTCGATCTGGGCGTGCACCGCGGCTAGGCCACGCTCGGCGCGTTCGTCGTCGAGGTCGCGCATGGTGACCGGTACGCGGAGCGAGCGGGCGAGGAGCAGGGCCAGCTGTCCGGCCATCAGCCCCGCGCCCGCCACGCCGACGGATCCGATCTCGCGCGGTCCGACGTCCACCGGCCGGCCGGCCGGGCGCTTCGCGCGCCGGGTCAGCAGGTCGAAGGCGTACAGCCCGGCACGGAGCTGGTCCGTCATCACCAGGTCGACGAGTGCGTCGTCCTCGACCGCGAAGGACTCGGCCCGGGTCCGCGTGCGGGACGCCGCGACGGTCTTCAGCGCCCGCGCGGGCGCGGGGGCACCGCCGGCGGCCTTCGCCTCGGCCAGCGGGTGCCGGGCCTCGACGGCGGCCAGCCACTCCTCGTCGGTGAAGTCACCGCTCGACCGCTCGACGGCCACCTCACCGGTCACCACCCGGCGCAGCCAGTCGACGGCGGCGGCGGGTCCGCCGTCGACGTCGAGCACCGCGTCGACGAGTCCTGCCTCCTGGGCCGTGGCCGCCGCCAGCAGGCGGTTGTTCCTCGCGGGGTTGTCCACGATGACGGTCAGCGCGGTGTCCGGTCCGACGAGCCGCGGCAGGGTGGTGCACCCGCCCCAGCCGGGCAGGAGCCCGAGGTAGGTCTCCGGCAGACCGATCGCGCGCACCCCGGCGACGGCGGTCCGGTAGTCGCACGCGAGCGCGAGCTCGAGCCCGCCACCCAGCGCTGAGCCGTTCAGGTGCGCCAGCGTGGGTACCGGGAGGTCGGCGATCGCGGCGACCACCTCGTGACCCCCCTCCGCCAGCTCGCGCACCTGCGCGGCGTGGTCGGCGGAGCGGATGAGGTGGAGGTCCGCCCCGGCGAGGAAGGTGCGCCCGGTGCCGGTAAGGACGACGGCCGCAACCTCCGACGACGCCGCTCGCGCCCCGGCGTCGGCCACGGCCCGCGCGACGTTGGCCAGACCGGCCGGACCGAGCGTGCACGGCCGCTCCGACCCGTCCTCCGGGGCGAGGGTGAGCACGAGGACGGTGCCCAGACCTGGAACCTCCACGTCGGTCGGGTGGACCCCGGTGACGCGCTCGGCGTACGGGGCGGTGGATGCAGCGGGCACGGGATCTCCAACCAGATAGACGACACTGTCGGTATCAGATACCTGTGCCGAGCCTACCGGGCGGGAGCCGCCTGCGGCGCCCCGTGGTCTCGGTCGGCCAGAGGTCCCGATGACGCCTGTGCCGTGCGGGGGCCGACGGCGCCCGTGCGATGGGGGCCGATAACGCCTGTGCCATAGGGGGGCCGATGCCCTGTGCCATACGGGGCCGATGCCCCTGTGCTACAGGGGGCCGATGCGCCTGCGCCATAAGGATCCCGGTGGGCGCCTGCGCCCGGCACGTGCGCCTCGGGCGCTGCACGACGGTCAGACCGTGCGCAACGCCTGCGTGAGCGGCTCCGCCACGACGCCGACCTGCCACTGCCGGGCGCCGAGCGCCAGGAGACGGTCGGTGACATGGCCGGTGCTCGGGCGCGGCTTGACCTCCCAGGCGAGCCTGCGCTGTACCCGGGGAGAGAGCAGGTTCTCCTGGGGGAGCGCGTTCTCCTCGGCCAGCGCTCGCACGCTGGCGCGCACCACGTCCAGGCGCTCCGCGGCCTCGGGGTTCCGTTCCGCCCACGACCGTGGCGGCGGCAGCTCGCCCGGCGCGTGGGGTGCCCGCCGCGGTGGGAGCTCGGACTCGGGCAGGGCGAGCGCCCGGCTCACGGCGGCCTGCCAGTAGGCGGCGTGCCGGCGTGTGCCCTTTCCACCGAACTCACGCACCTTCACCAGCTCCTCGACGGAACTGGGCTGAGCCTGGGCCGCGGCGACGATCGCGGCGGCGGGCAGCACCCGGCCGGGAGAGCGGTCGCGCCGTCGGGCGAGGTCCTCGCGCGCCAGCCAGACCTCGCGGGCGACGGCGAGGCCGCGCGGGCTGCGCACGTTCTGCAGGCCGGCCGTGCGTCGCCACGGGTCGACCCGCGGCTCGGCCGGCGGGGCGGTCCGCACGTGCTCGAACTCCTCCAGCGCCCACTCCAGCTTGCCCGCCTGCTCCAGGCGCGCGGTCAGCACGTCGCGCAGCTCCAGCAGGAGCTCGACGTCCAGCGCCGCGTACCGCAACCACGACTCAGGCAGCGGACGGGTGGACCAGTCGGCCGCGGAGTGCTCCTTCGCCAGGGCGTAGCCGAGGTTCTCGGCGATGACGGCGGCGAGACCGACCCGCTCGCTGCCCAGCAGCCGTGAGGCGAGCTCGGTGTCGAAGAGCGCGGCCGGGGTCAGTCCCAGCTCCCGCAGGCAAGGCAGGTCCTGGTCGGCGGCGTGCAGCACCCATTCCGCGGGGTTCACCACCTCGGCCAGCGCGGTCAGGTCGTCCAGAGGCACGGGGTCGAGCAGCACCGTGCCGGCGCCGGCGCGACGTAGCTGCACCAGGTACGCGCTCTGGCCGTAGCGGAAGCCAGAGGCCCGCTCGGCGTCCACGGCGATCGGCCCGCCGGACGCCCGCAGCGCCGCGACCACGGCGTCGAGCTCGTCGGGGGTGGCGGTGACCGGGGGGACGCCGTCGGCCGGGACCGTCAGCGGCTGCGTCGCCGGTGCGGCGGGCGCTCCGTCCGAGGCCGGTGCGGCGAGCGCTTCGTGCCCGGCCGGTGCGGCGGGCGCTCCGTGCGCGGCCGCGGGGGGCAGCTCCTCGGGCGCGTTCGTGGCGGGGGGCGCGTCTGTCCCGTTGGCAGGGTCGGCGTCGGCGGTGGCTGGCACGGCCTCCACCGTACGACCCGGAAGGCTCCTGGCGCCCGCGCCGCGCTCAGCGCCGACGGGTGAGGGAGCTGACATTCTCGGGGAGCGGCTCGAGACCGGCGGCGGTGCACGCCAGTGCCGCCCACGCGGTCAGGTGCGGCCCGAGGTCCGTGGTGGTGGGCGTCCAGGAGGCCCTGATCTCGATCTCGACCTCGCCGCCCCGCAGCTCGAGACCGCCGAAGGTCTCCGAGAGCACCCGGGTCACGGTGCCGGAGAGGTTGTGGAAGCCCGCACCCGCCTCCACCAGGGAGTCGGTCAGCCATGCCCAGCCGACCTCGCCGAGCAGGGGGTCTGAGCCCATCTCCTCCTCGAGCTTGGCCTTCGCGAGCACGATCACGCGGAACGTGCCGTGCCAGGCGTCCTGCCCCTCGGGGTCGTGCAGCACCACGAAGCGGCCGGACCCGAGGAAGGACTCGGGGTCCATCGTCCGCGGGGAGGCGTTGACCTCGGCGGTCAGCGCCAGCGCGTACGGCGCGATCCGCGTCGGCGCCGGCACCTCCTCGAGGTGCAGCTCGGGGCGCAGGCGGTGACCGCGCAGACTCAGCAGCGCATCCTCGAAGTCCGGTGGTGCCACCGGCCCGTCCGCTCTCACGTACCCAGGCTAGGTCGCGCGCGCCCCGTGCGGGTGGGGGCGCGCCGAGTACCGTGGGTGCAGCCCGCCCGCCAGCCGAAGGAGAGACCGTGCCGCACAGCCCCCGGACGGAGCTGCTACCCGTCATCCTGGGGACCGACATCGGTGTCTACTCCATCGCCCGCTCGTTCCACGAGGCCTTCGGTGTGCGCTCGGTGGTGGTGTCCGGGCAGTCCCGCGGGCCAATCGACCACTCCTCGATCATCGACAACGTCTACGTGGGGGAGGGCGGCACGCTCGACGAGGAGCTGATGGTCGCCACGCTGATACGCATCGCCGAGGAGAACGCCGGCCGCCGTCTGGTGCTGATGGTCAACATGGACCAGGACGTCGAGATGGTGCTGCGCCACCGCGAGCGGCTCGAGCGTCACTACCTCGTGCCGCTGGCCACCACCGAGGCGGTCCGTGGCGCGTCGGACAAGGCCCACCTGGGCGAGGTGGCGAGCTCGCTGGGCATCGGCACGCCGCTCTCCGTCCCCCTCGAGACGACGGCGGACGAGCAGGTCTGGCGGGAGCGGCTCGCCGACGTGCCGTTCCCTGCGATCCTCAAGCCGGTCGACGGTGGCACGGTCTACGGCACGCTCTTCTTCCCCGGGCGGAAGAAGGCCTACCCGGTCGACGACGTCGAGGCCGCCCTGGCCGCCATGCGTCTGGTGCGCGACGGCGGTTTCGACGGCGTCATGCTCGCCCAGGAGCTGGTCCCCGGGGACGACACGACGAGCTGGGTGGTCAACGGCTACGTCGACCGGTCCGGGACCATGACGGTGGCGGCCTCGGGCGTGGTCCTGCTCGGTCTGCACCAGCCGGGCTTCATCGGAAACGCCGGGATCATCTTCGTCAAGGAGAACCCCGAGCTCATCGACCAGGCGCGCCGGCTCGTCGAGGCGGTGGGACTACGCGGCTTCGTCAGCCTGGACGTCAAGATCGACCCCCGCGACGGCGTCGCGAAGTTCCTCGACCTCAACCCACGCATCGGCCGGGGGAATTACTACGTCAACGTCGGAGGGCTGAATCCTGTGCGCGCGATGGTCTCGGACCTGGTGGACGGCCGCGCGCTCACACCGGCCGTCGCCCGGCGCCGGGGCGTGTTCGGGTTCGTGCCGACGGCGACCATCGGGTGGTACGTGCGAGACCGGGCGCTGCTGCGCGAGGTCCTCGCGGTGCTCGCCCGGCGGCGCCCGGTGCACCCGCTGCGCTATGCGCCGGACCGGAACCTGCGCCGCTGGCTCTACCGCCGGCAGGCCGCCGTCAACCAGCTCCTCGCCCTGGCCCGGCACTACCCACGCCCGACGAGCTCGGGCTTCTGAGGCCCGGGGCCGTCGGGCCTTCCGCCAAGACTCACGGCCACCCTGCCGAGCCGGCCGTCCCCCCGCCGAGCGAGACGTCTCAGCCGGCTGCCGGTGGGCTCAGCTCGCTGCCGAGCCGGGCTCCGCCGTCGTCTCGGGCTCCTCGGGGCGCTCGTCCGCGCCGCGCAGGCCCGCCAGCGCGCGCCGCGCGGCGTTCTTCAGGTCCCGTCCCTTGGCGAGGATGGTGTAGAGCCCCGGACGCACCGGCAGGTCGCGCGCGGCGGCGGCCGGCACGATCTCCGGGTCGAACTTCGTCTTGAACATCGTCAGGCCGGCGAGGCCGGGGAACTCGTCCGAGCCCACGCCACCGAGGTCGTAGGTGCGCACGCCCTCGGCGCGCAGCCGGGTCATGATCTCCCACTGCAGCAGGTCCGGCGCGCACGCCGTGCGCGCCTCGTGCCCGGACGCCCCGATCGAGTAGGTGGCGTGCGAGCCGACCACGTTGACCTGCGCCCACGCCAGCGCACGGCCGTCGCGGCGTACCACGAACATGCGCATGAGCTCGGGTCCGACGAGCGAGATCATGTCGAAGTAGCGGGCAGCGGGATAGATGCCGAAGTCGGCACGCTCGCCTGTCTCGTGGAAGATCGCGTAGAGCTCGTCGAACGCGGCCCGGTCCAGCCCGGTCTCCTCGGTGACGACGAGCGACTCGTCGCGCTGCGCCTTGCGCACGTCGCGCCGCCCGCGCTTCTTCATCCCGGCCATGATCTCGTCCTCGGAGCGGTCGAGGTCGACGATCACCGTCGAGTCGAAGGTGATGCCCTGCATCACCGGGCGCAGGTCCGTCGCACCGTGGCGGGTGTGCAGCCGCACGAAGACGACCGACGGCTCGGCCCGACGCAGCGCACCGACCAGCAGGTCGCGCAGGGCGCGCTCACGCTCCGCGGTGGGCTCGACGAGCCAGACCGGACCGAACTTCGCCCACAGGAAGTGCGCGCCCGGCACCAGGTCGACCTTGGCGAATGACACGGCGGCGACGGCCTCACCGTCCTCCTCCAGCACGAGCCGGCCCCACGGCTCCCGACCGGCCACCGTGCGGTCGTAGCGGTCCCAGTCCACCGTCTGCTCGATCGGCATAGGAGCGCCCGCGGTGACCACGCGGTACCGCGCGTCGTCGACGGGACTGAGCTTCAGGACCACGGTCTCACCTCGGGATGGCTGGGGCAGGGCAGCCTCGATCGTAACCAGGGCGCTCCCGGCCCACCCGGCGGGCCGCACGGACCGGGCGCGCCGGTGCTCAGCGAGCACGCCCGGCGGGAGCCGGCCGCCACAGTCCTTACGCTGGGGGCAGACCCCGAGGAGGAACCGCGTGAGAAGCTCTCAGATCACCCCGGTCGACGCCGCCGAGCTCGACCGGCTCGCCGCCGCTGCAGGCGTCACCGTCCCGGTCGAGCAGTCACCCGCCTGGGACCGCATGGACGACGCCGTCCCCGGGCGCCGCCCGTGGCGCCGGCTGGTCTGGCGTCTGGACGGCGTGCCGACCGCCGTGATCGCGCTCACCCACTTCACCGGCCGGGGGTTCACGTTCCTCTGGGCCAAGCACGGGCCGGTCTGGCTGGTGGAGCCGACGGCGGAGCTCGAGCTCGCACTGCGCCGCGCGCTCGTCGCCGCCGTGCGGGCCGCGGAGCCGAAGGTCGTCTTCGTCCGGCTGCACGCCCGGCACCGCGCACCGGACCTGCGCGAGCTGCTGCAGACGGTCACCTACGACCGCACGGTGGTGCTGGACCTCGGTCGCGAGGAGGAGGAGATCCTCGCCTCGATGAAGAAGCGCGGCCGGCGCGACGTGCGCAAGGCGCTGCGCGAGACGTCCCTCACCGCGGGCGAGGAGACCGGGCTGGACCGGTCCGCGTTCTCCGAGCTCTACCAGCTCCTGGTCGAGACCAGCGGGCGCGACCGCTTCGGCATCTCCGCCGAGGAGCACTACTGGACCATGCTCGAGGCGCTCGGGCCCGAGCACGCGCGGCTGTTCGTCACCCGTCGTGAGGGGCGCGCCCTGGCCTGGGGCATCGTCACCGTCAACGACGGGCGGGCCACGTACTACTACGCCGCCTCGAACGCCGAAGGGCGGCGGGCGGGCGCTGCCGACCTGCTCGTCTGGCACATGACGTGCGCCCTGCGCGCGAGCGGGGTGCACACCTTCGACCTCATGGGCATCGACTCCGACCGGGCCCCCCAGCTCACCGGCGTGCGGGACTTCAAGACGAAGTTCTCCGAGGAGGTCACCGAGGTCGACGGCGCGTGGGACGTGCCCGTCCATCCCACCTGGTACGGCGTGCTCGTGGCGGCCCTGGCAGCCAAGCGGCGGGCGGTCGCCACGGCACGGGAGCTACCGGGCCGGGCGCGCACGCTTGCCGGCCGGCTCCGGGGCACGGGAGGCGCTGAGCAACGCGACGAGTGACGCAGAGCCGTCCGCACCGCTTCTCGGCGCGGACGGCGCGGCCGAGCGGTGTGCGGAACAGGGTGGCCCCAGCGGTGCGCGGAAGGGGGCAGCCGAGCGGTGTATGGAGGGAGCCGGGCCACGTGTGCGGCAGACCACCACCAGCGCACCGCCTCCGCGCTGCTCAGACCGTTTACCATCGAATTACGGAACGTGACTCTTTCGTATATGTCGGTTAGGCTCGCCTTCGTTAGGTAAGCCTTCCTTCTACTCCTCACCTGGAGCCCTCGTGCGCCTCAGCACCCGCCGCACCGTCACCGCAGCCGCCGGCACCCTCGCCCTGGCCACCGTCCTCGCAGCCTGTTCCAGCTCGGGAGCCACCGACGACGCGACCGACGAGGCCGCTGCTGGTGGCACCGTCACCGTCGAGCACGCGCAGGGGACCACCGAGGTGCCCGCCGACCCGCAGACGGTCGTCGTCCTGGACATGGGCGTGCTCGACACCCTCGACACCCTGGGCGTCGAGGTCGCCGGGCTGCCGCAGGCGAGCGTTCCCTCCTTCCTGAGCGAGTACTCCTCCGACGAGTACACCGACGTGGGCACGCTCCAGGAGCCCGACTACGAGGCGCTGGCCCGGCTCGACCCGGACCTGGTGATCGTCGGCTTCCGCTCCGCCGCGGCCTACCCCGAGCTCGCCGAGACGTACCCGACCGTCGACGCGACGTTCGAGTGGACCGGCGACTACGTCGAGAACTTCGGCGAGAGCGCCACGATGCTCGGTGAGATCTTCGGCAAGGAGGCCGAGGTCGCCGACGCGCTGGCAGGCATCGAGAGCCAGATCGAGGAGATCCGCCCGCTGGGCGAGGCCGCCGGCACCGGGATGGTCCTGCAGACCTCCGGCGGCGAGGTCACGATGAACGGCGTCGACTCGCGCTTCGGCATCATCTTCTCCCAGCTCGGTGTGACCGAGGCGGAGACCGACGTCGACACCGCCTCGCACGGCGAGGTCATCTCGTTCGAGCTCGTCCGCGACGCGAACCCCGACTGGCTGTTCGTCAACGACCGCGACGCCGCGATCGGCCAGGGCTCCGGCCAGGCCGCTGAGCAGATCCTGGACAACGAGCTCGTCGGCGCGACCACCGCGTGGCAGGAGGACCAGGTGGTCTACCTCGACGGCGAGCGCTGGTACATCGTCATGCACGGGCTGAGCAACGTCCCCGCCATGCTCGACGAGGTCGGCGAGGCCCTGGGCCGGTGACCTCCACGCCGCACGCGGTCGCCGGGCGCGGGGTCTCCACCCCCGCGTCCGGCGTTCGCACGTCGACGGGGCCGGCGGAGCGCCGGCCGGCTCCGGCGCCGTCCGCGCCGACCTCCACTCCGACGGCGCCCGAGCGCCCCAGCAACCGCCGGCACCGCCTCGCGCTGGTCGGTGGCGCGGCCGTCGTGGTCGTGCTCGCCCTGGTGAGCCTGTTCGTCGGCGTGTCCGACCTCAGCGTCGCCGACATCCTGCGCGGCGACCTCAGTGCCCGGGACGCACAGACCCTGCTGGTCTCGCGGGTGCCGCGCACGGTGTCGATCCTGCTGGCCGGCTCGGCGATGGCCGTCGTCGGCCTCGTCATGCAGCTGCTGGTGCGGAACAAGTTCGTCGAGCCGTCCACCGCCGGGACCACGGAGTCCGCGGGGCTCGGTCTGCTCGTCGTCACCCTCCTCGCCCCGGCGATGCCGCTGGCCGGGAAGATGGGCGTCGCCGCGGTGTTCGCCCTCGCCGGCACCATGCTCTTCCTGACGATCCTGCGCCGCATCCAGCTGCGCTCGGTGGTGGTGGTACCGCTGGTCGGCATGATGCTCGCCGGCGTCATCGGCGCGCTGTCGACCTTCCTGGCCTACCGCAACGACCTGCTGCACACGCTGTCCAGCTGGATGACGGGCGACTTCTCCGGCGTGGTGCGCGGCCGCTACGAGATGCTGTGGATCGTGGCCGGGTGCGCCGTCGTCGCCTACCTCGCCGCGAACCGGTTCACCGTCGCCGGCCTGGGCGAGGAGTTCACCACCAACCTGGGGCTCAACTACCGGCGGGTCCTCGCGCTCGGCCTCGGGATCGTCGCCGTCACGAGCGCCGTCGTCGTCGTGGTCGTCGGTGGCCTGCCCTTCCTCGGGCTCGTCGTGCCGAACATCGTCTCGCTCGCCATGGGCGACTACCTGCGCCGCTCGCTGCCCTGGGTGGCGCTGCTCGGCGCCGCGTTCGTGCTCGTGTGCGACATCATCGGCCGGCTGGTGATCCACCCGGCCGAGATCCCGATCGGCATCGTCGTCGGCGTCGTCGGCGCCGGGCTGTTCCTCTACCTGCTGCTGCGGAGGCCCTCCGGTGCTCGCTGACAACGCCTCGACCCTCGTCGCGGCGGAGCGGCGCACCACCCGTCCCCGCGTGCGGCTCGCCCTGCTGGCGCTCGCCGCCGTCGGGGTCGTCCTGGCCTACCTCACCATCGGCGCCCTGGACGCGTTCGCGCTGATCGCGCCCATGCGGGCCCAGCGGGTGGCCTCGATGCTGCTCGTCGGCATCGCGATCGCCGTCTCGACGGTCCTGTTCCAGACCGTGACCGAGAACCGGATCCTCACGCCGGCGATCATGGGCTTCGACTCCCTGTACGCGCTGATCCAGACCACCGCGATCTTCTTCCTCGGCACCACCGCGGTGATCGGGGTCGCGCCGCCGCTGCGCTTCGCCATCGAGGTCGCCGCGATGCTGGTGATGTCCTTCCTGCTCTTCCGCTGGATCTTCGGCGGACCCCGGCGCAGCCTCTACCTCGTCGTGCTCGTCGGCATCGTGCTCGGCGTGTTCTTCCGCTCGATCTCGACCTTCATGCAACGGGTCATCGACCCCAACGACTTCCTCGTCGTCCAGGACCGGCTGTTCGCGTCCTTCAACGCCGTCGACCCCACGCTGCTCGCGCTGTGCGCGGCCGTCGTGGCCGGGACGTGCGTGTGGGTCTGGCGCAGCCACCGCGAGCTCGACGTGCTCGCGCTCGGCCGGGAGAACGCCGTCACCCTCGGCGTCGACCACCGGCGCCGCACCATGTCCGTGCTGCTCGTCTGCGCCGTGCTCGTCTCGGTCTCGACCGCCCTGGTCGGCCCCATCACCTTCTTCGGCCTGCTGGTCGCCAACCTCGCCTACCAGGTGGCCGGCAGCCACCGGCACGCCGTCGTCCTGCCCACCGCCGCCCTGCTGGCCGTCATCACCCTGGTCGGCGGGCAGGCCGTGCTCGAGCACGTGTTCGGGCTCGACACCGTGCTCAGCGTCATCATCGAGTTCCTCGGAGGGATCGTGTTCATCTTGCTGCTCGTCCGGGGAGGCCGGCGATGATCCGCACCCAGGCCCTGACCAAGCGCTACGGCCGGTCGGTCGTCGTCGACGGCGTCGACCTCTCCCTCTCGGCCGGCGGGATCACCTCGATCATCGGCGCGAACGGCGCCGGGAAGTCCACGGTGCTGTCGATGATCTCCCGGCTGCTCGACATGGACGGCGGCACCGTCAGCATCGACGGCCTCGACGTCTCGCGCACCCCCAGCGCCGAGCTCGCCAAGCGCATGTCCATCCTGCGCCAGGACAACCACCTGGCGGTCCGGCTGACCGTGCAGGACCTCGTGGCCTTCGGCCGCTACCCGCACTCACGGGGCCGGCTGACCATCGAGGACCGCCGGCACATCACCGCCGCGATGGACTACCTCAACCTCGGGCCGTTCGCCTCGCGCTACCTCGACGAGCTCTCCGGCGGCCAGCGGCAGCGGGCGTTCGTGGCCATGGTGCTGTGCCAGGACACCGACTACGTGCTCCTGGACGAGCCGCTGAACAACCTCGACATGAAGCACGCCGTCGCGATGATGAAGCTGCTGCGCCGCACCGCCGACGAGCTCGGCAAGACCGTCGTCGTCGTCGTGCACGACATCAACTTCGCCTCCTGCTACTCCGACCACATCGTGGCGATGAAGGACGGACGGGTGCACTGCCAGGGCGGCCCCGAGGACGTCATCACCACCGAGCAGCTGCGCGAGATCTACGACATGGAGGTCGCCGTGGAGACCATCGGCGGCCGGCGCATCGGGGTCTACTACCACTGACGGGTCAGGACCGGCGCAGCACCGCGACGCCGTGCCCGGGCACGTCGGCCCACGTGCCGTCCGGGCCGTCGGTGCCGCGCACGGGCTCCCACTCCAGCAGCACCTCGCCCACGCCCTCCAGCGGCACGCGCGCCGGCGTCTGCGCCAGGTTGAGCACCACGTCGATCGCGCCCCTGGTGAGCACCAGCCAGGTGCCGTCGTCGGCCACCCGCACCGCCGTGGCCGACCGGTCCCCGGAGGCGATGTCGGCCTCGGTGTGCCGCAGCCGCACCAGGTCGGTGCAGAAGCGCAGCAGCCGGGCATTGTCGGGCCGCGCCGGCTCGTCCCAGTCCAGCCGCGAGGCCGCGAGGGTCTGCGGTGCCTGCGGGTCCGGGACCTCGATGTCGCGCCCGTAGAGCTCCGCCCAGCCGTGGGTGCCGAACTCGCGACGACGGCCCTCGCTGACCGAGCGCGCGAGCTCGGCCTCGCTGTGGTCGGTGAAGTACTGGAACGGCGTGGTCGCGCCCCACTCCTCACCCATGAACAGCATCGGTGTGCCCGGGCCGAGCAGGACGACCGCGGCGCTGATCGCCAGCTGTCCGGGAGCGAGCACCCGGCTCGGCCGGTCGCCGAGCGCCCGGTTGCCGACCTGGTCGTGGTCCTGGGCGAAGACGACGAAGCGGCGACCGTCGACGTCAGGCGGCACGGGCGCACCCCAGACCTGGTCCCGGAACGTCGAGAACGTCCCGTCGTGGACGAAGACGTCGGTCAGGGCCTTGGCGAGCACCTCCGCCGGGCCGAAGTCGACGTAGTAGCCGTGCCGCTCCCCGGTGACCGTCGCGTGCAGGGCATGGTGCAGGTCGTCGGCCCACTGCGCCGTCATCCCCAGGCCGCCCTCGGCCGTGGGCGTGACCATCACCGCGTCGTTGAGGTCGGACTCGGCGATCAGCGACAGCGGCCGGCCCACCTCGCCCTCGAGCGCGGCGACGGCGTCGGACAGCTCAGCGAGGATGTGCGTGGGGGAGTCGTCGATCAGCGCGTGCACCGCGTCGAGGCGCAGCGCGTCGAGGTGGAACTCGCGCAGCCAGCGCAGCGCGTTGTCGATGATGAAGGCGCGCACCTCGGCGCTGTCCGCGCCGTCGAGGTTGACGGCCGAGCCCCAGGGCGTCTCGTGCGCGTCGGTGAAGTAGGGGCCGTACGCGCCGAGGTAGTTCCCGGACGGGCCGAGGTGGTTGTAGACGACGTCGAGACACACCGCGATGCCGCGGGCGTGGGCGGCGTCGACGAACCGCTGCAGCGCGGCCGGGCCGCCGTAGACGTCGTGCACCGCGTACAGGGCGACGCCGTCGTAGCCCCAGCCGGCCGAGCCGGGGAAGGCGGCGACCGGCATGAGCTCGACCATGTCGACCCCGAGGGCCGCCAGGTGGTCAAGCCGGTCCACCGCGGCGTCGAGGGTTCCGGCGGCCGTGAAGGTGCCCACGTGCAGCTCGTACACGACGGCGCCGAGCACGGAGCGGCCCGCCCAGCCGGCGTCGGCCCACTCGTGGGCCCCGGTGTCGAAGGTGCGGGAGGGGCCGTGGACGCCGTGCGGCTGCCAGGGGCTGCGCGGGTCGGGCAGGACGGCACCGCCGTCGAGCGCGTACGCGTAGTCGGTGCCCGGGGCGAGCGGCTCGGGGGAGTGCCACCAGCCGCCCTCCCCGGCGACCATGGGCGCCGTCGTCCCCGCGGCCGGCAGGTGCAGGACGACCTCGCCGGCGGCCGGGGCCCAGACGCTCACGGGGACGCTCATGAGGTGCGCTCCAGCAGGGCGACGGGGTAGCTGTGCAGCAGGTCGCCGAGCCGGGCCGGCCCGCCGGGGTGCTCGGCCCGGGTCAGCACGTCCCGCCAGGTGCCCTCGGGGAGCACCACCGTCGCGTCGGGCAGCCCGGGAGCCGGCTGTGCGTCCGCGACGAGGCGGGTGGCCACGGCGACCGCCCGCGGGCCGTCGGCGTCGGTGCGGGCGAGAGCGACGGCGTGCCCGGTCGTGGTGGGCAGCGGCCGGTAGCCGGCCTCGGCGCCGACGAAGGCGTCCGGGTGGGTGCGGCGCAGCCTCAGCGCGGCAGCGGTGAGCCAGAGCTTCTCCTCGTCGAGGCCGACCGGGTTCCGGCCGGCGTCGAGCTCGGCCAGGGTCGTGGCGAGCGCGTCGAGGTCGACGGGGCGGCGGTTGTCCGGGTCGACGAGAGAGGTCTGGGTGATCTCCGAGCCCTGGTACACGTCGGCCACGCCGAGGACGGTGAGCTGGAGCAGCTTCGTGCCGAGGATCGAGCGCCGCGCGGCCGGGCCGCTGCGCTCGAGCCAGCCGGTGAACCCCTCGACCACCGCGGGGTGCTCGAGCAGCGCCGTGGCGTAGTCCAGCATCGCCGCCTCGCGGGCCTCGTCCGGCGCCGTCCAGGTGGTCCACGTCTTCTGCTCCCGGGCCGCCTTGGTCAGGTATGCCCGCAGCCGCTCGGCCTCGATCGGACCGGACTGCGTCCACGTGCCTGCCAGCGTCTGCCACAGGAGGTTCTCGGTGCGTCCGTCCAGGTCGCCGGGCCGCAGGTCCGCCGTCGCCCTGCGCAGGTCGGCGACCAGCGTCGCCCACGCCTCCGGGTGCGCGGAGAGGACCCCGATGCGGGAGCGGACGTCCTCGCCGCGCTTGGTGTCGTGCGTGGTCCCGGAGGTCATGGTGGCGGGCCAGGCCGCCCCCGTGGCGGCCGCCCAGGTGTGCAGCTCGTCCGGGTCGATGCCGAACCGGGTGGGTGCCGCGCCCACCTCGCACAGGCTCACCAGGTGCGTCCACCGGTAGTAGGCGGTGTCCTCGACGCCCTTGGCCATCACGGCCCCGCACACCTGCGGGAAGCGGACCATCAGCTCGGCGCGGCGGGCCTCGTGGGTGCGGCCGGCGCTGCCCACCTCGAGCCCGAGGAGGAGGTCGACGACGACGGCGAGGGTGTCGTGCCGGTCCGGCTCCAGCCGGGTCCGGGCCACCTCGGCGGCCTCGCGCAGGACCCGCTGCTCGCCCGGGGGCGCGTCCTCGCCGGGCACGACGTAGGCGCGGTAGCGGTCCAGGGCGACCACCAGCTCGACGACGCAGTCCTGCAGCGACCGGAAGGTGTGGTCGCGCAGCCGGACGTCGTCGTGGCAGATGTCGGCGAGCAGGGTGGTGACCCGATGGACCTCGGCGTACAGCGCCGTGGAGACGATCTGGCGCTTGGCCTCCTCGATCATGGCGGGGAGGTTGGCGGCGTCGCCGGTGATCTCCTGCATGAGCGAGGCCAGCGGGACGGCGCCGCCCGGGTCGACCTGGAGGGCGTGCAGCCGCCAGGCGGCGTCGTAGCCGGTGGTGCCGGCCACGGGCCAGTCGTCGGGGAGCTCCTCCTCGCCCTCGAGGATCTTCTCCGCCACGATCCACGCGCCGCCGGTGGCCTCGTGGAGGCGGCGGAGGTACCCGCGCGGGTCGGCCAGGCCGTCCGGGTGGTCGATGCGGAAGGCGTCGATCACCCCGGCGTCGAACAGCTCCAGCAGCAGGGCGTGCGTGGCGTCGAAGACCTCGGGCACCTCCACGCGGACGGCGGCGAGGGTGCCGACGTCGAAGAAGCGGCGGTAGTTCAGCTCCTCGTCGGCCACCCGCCAGTACGCCAGGCGGTAGTGCTGACGCTCGACGAGGTCGGCCAGCGGGAGCTGCTCGGTCTCCGGCCGGACGGGGAAGACGTGGTCGTAGTAGCACAGCACCGCCTGCTCGCCGAGCTCGGGCTCGGACGGCACGACGCGCCGGTCCAGGGTGAGCTCGCCGGAGGCCAGCACGTCCCCGATGCGCGAGCCGAGCACCGGCATGAGCAGCCCGTCACCGGCGTCGAGGTCGACGTCGAACCAGCCCGCGTAGGGCGAGGCCGTCCCGAGCTTGAGGACCGACCAGAGGGCCTGGTTGTGCCACACGGGGGTCGGCACGGCCATGTGGTTGGGCACGACGTCGACGACGACACCCATCCCGCGCGCGTGCGCCGCGGCCGCCAGGGACTCCAGGCCCGCGCGGCCACCCATCACGTCGCTGATGCGACTGTGGTCGACGACGTCGTAGCCGTGCGTGGAGCCGGGCGCCGCCTGCAGCACGGGCGAGAGGTACAGGTCGGTCGCCCCGAGCGAGTCGAGGTACGGCAGGGCCGCCTCGGCGTGGGCGAAGGTGCGGTCCGGGCCGAGCTGGAGGCGGTACGTGCTCACGGGCAGGCGGCGGCCGGGGGAGGGGAGGTGCCCGCTGCCCGCGCCCTGGCCTCCCTGGTTGCCCTGGGGTGCGGTCACTGCTGCTCCTGCCCGCCGCTGACCAGGACGATCGAGGCGCGACCCGCGACGGTGAGCGCGGCACCCGCGTCGTGCTCCTTGCCGACGGCGGAGGTGTCGAAGGTGTCCAGGGCCGTGGTCCAGAGCTCGGCGTAGTCGGTGCCGGGCAGCTCGAAGTCGATCGGCTCGGCGGCCGCGTTGAGCAGCACCAGCACGGAGTCGCCGACGATCTTCTCGCCGCGCACGTCCGGCTCCGGGATGGCGTTGCCGTTGAGGAACACCATCACGGACTTGGCGAACCAGGTGTCCCAGTCCTCGTCGTCCATGTGCTCGCCCGCCGGTGTGAACCACTCGATGTCGCCGATCTCGGACTCCCCGCCGTGCTGCGGGGCGCCGGCGAAGAAGCGGCGACGGCGGAGCACCGGCTGCTCGGCGCGCAGCGCGATGAGGGAGCGGGTGAACTCGAGGAGCTCCGCGTTCTCGGGGTCCAGCTCCCAGTCGATCCAGGAGAGCTCGTTGTCCTGGCAGTACGTGTTGTTGTTGCCGCCCTTGGTGCGGCTGAGCTCGTCGCCGTGCAGGAGCATCGGCACGCCCTGGCTGATCATCAGGGTGGTGAGGAAGTTGCGCTGCTGGCGGGCGCGCAGGGCCAGGATCTCCGGGTCGTCGGTGGGGCCCTCGACGCCGCAGTTCCAGGAGCGGTTGTGCGACTCGCCGTCGGCGCCGCCCTCGCCGTTGGCCTCGTTGTGCTTCTCGTTGTAGGAGACGAGGTCGCGCAGCGAGAAGCCGTCGTGGGCGGTGACGAAGTTGATCGAGGACACCGGGGTCCGCCCGGTGTGCTCGTACAGGTCGGCCGACCCGGTGATGCGGCTGGCGAGCTCGCCGAGGGTGGAGGGCTCGCCGCGCCAGAAGTCGCGGACCGTGTCGCGGTACTGCCCGTTCCACTCCGACCACAGCGGGGGGAAGCCGCCGACCTGGTACCCGCCCTCGCCGACGTCCCACGGCTCGGCGATCAGCTTGACCTGGGAGATCACCGGGTCCTGCTGGATGATGTCGAAGAACGCGGAGAGCCGGTCGACCTCGTGCAGCTCGCGGGCGAGGGTGGAGGCGAGGTCGAAGCGGAACCCGTCGACGTGCATCTCCTCGATCCAGTACCGCAGCGAGTCCATGATCATCTGCAGGGTGTGCGGCGAGCGCATCAGCAGGGAGTTGCCGGTGCCGGTGGTGTCGAAGTAGTGCGCCTCGTCGCCCTCGACCAGCCGGTAGTAGGAGGCGTTGTCGATGCCTCGGAAGGACAGCGTCGGGCCCTGGTGGTTGCCCTCGGCGGTGTGGTTGTAGACGACGTCGAGGATCACCTCGATACCCGCCTCGTGCAGCGCCTTGACGAGGACCTTGAACTCGTCGACCTGCTCCCCGCGGGTGCCGTAGGCCGCGTAGGCGTTGTGCGGGGCGAAGAAGCCGATGGAGTTGTAGCCCCAGTAGTTGCTCAGGCCCTTCTCCTGCAGGTGCGGGTCGTTGACGAACTGGTGCACCGGCATGAGCTCGAGGGCGGTCACGCCCAGGTCCACCAGGTGCTGGATGACGGCCGGGTGCGACATGCCGGCGTAGGTGCCGCGCTGCTCCTCCGGGACGTCCGGGTGGAGCTGGGTCATGCCCTTGACGTGGGCCTCGTAGATGACGCTCTCGTGGTACTCCCGGTTCGGCGGCCGGTCGTAGCCCCAGTCGAAGAACGGGTTGATGACGACGCCGACCATGGTGTGGGCGGCGGAGTCGTCGGTGTTGCGCTCCGCGGGGTCGTCGAACTGGTACGAGTACAGCGACGGGTCGGCGTCGATCTGGCCGTCGATCGCCTTGGCGTAGGGGTCGAGCAGCAGCTTGGACGGGTCGCAGCGGTGCCCGTTGGCGGGGTCGAACGGGCCGTGCACCCGGTACCCGTAGCGCTGCCCGGGCCGGACGGTCGGGAGGTAGGCGTGCCAGACGTGGGCGTCCACCTCGGTGAGCTCGAGCCGCTCCTCGCCGCCGTCGTCGTCGAGCAGGCACAGCTCGACCCGCTCGGCGACGCTGGAGAACAGCGCGAAGTTGGTTCCGGAACCGTCGAAGGTGGCGCCCAGGGGGTAGGGACGTCCAGGCCAGATCTGCATTGGGACAGGTTCCCACGACGTCGGCGAACCGGCTCGGCCGCAGCCGCCGGTGTGGTGGGCAGCACACCGGCCGGGCCGTCCTCGTCCCGCGCGCGGGCGCCGCTCCTGGGAGGATCGGCGTGCCGGGCCCGGCCCACGCCGGTCGGGCGGTCGGACCGCGGAGGAGGCAGTGATGCCAGTGCTGGAGATCATCGGGTGGGTCGGCACCGCCGTCGTGGTCTGGTCGATGATGCAGCAGCAGATCCTGCGGCTGCGGCTGATCAACCTCGTCGGGTGCCTGCTGCAGATCGTCTACAACGGCGTCCTGGGGGTCTGGCCGGTCGTGGCGCTGAACGCCGTGCTCGCGCTGATCCAGGTGGTCAACCTCTACCGCCTGCTGCGCACCCGTCACTCCGAGGAGGCCTACGAGGTGCTGCGGGTGGACCCGGCGGGGGAGTACCTGCATCACCTGCTGGTGCGCCACCGGGAGGACATCGAACGCTTCACGCCCTCGTTCGAGAGGCCCGTGCCCGACGGCGCGGCGTACCTCATCGTCAAGGGCGAGGAGACCGTCGGTTACGTCCTCCTCCACGACGCCGGCGACGGCGTCGCGCAGGTGGACCTGGACCACGTGGTGGAGAAGTACCGCAACTTCACGCCGGGCGAGTTCGTCTTCACGTCCTCCGACATCCTCCGCGAGGACGGCTACCGCAAGGTGGTCAGCGCCCCGGGCGTGCGGGAGCCGTACTACGCGCGCATCGGCTTCACGCGGGTGGGTGACCGGTTCGAGCTCGAGCTCGCGGCGGCGTAGTCGCCCGGGACGGCGTGGCGACCCGCACGGCGTGGTCACCCCGAACGGCGTGGTCACCCAGGGACGGCCTGGTCCCCCGGACGGCGCGGTCACCCGTCGACGGTGTCGTCACCCCCTTCGCGCCGTCGTCATCCGTCGGCTGCGAGGTCACCCGTCGACGGTGCCGTTACCTCTTCCCGCCGTCGTCATCCGTCGGCGGGTGGTCAGCCCTTGACGGCGCCACCGGTGATGCCGCGGACGAAGTATCGCTGCAGCATGAAGAACACGATGATCGGGATGATCATCGAGACGAAGGCAGCTGCCGTGACGAACTGCCAGTTCCCGCCGAAGTTCGTCGTCAGGTTCGCCAGGGTCACGGACAGCGGATGGTTGCGGGGGACCGGCCCCAGGTAGACGAGCGCGACGAGCAGGTCGTTCCAGACCCACAGGAACTGGAAGATGACGAGCGAGGCCAGGACCGGTACGGACATCGGCAGGACGAGCCGGAAGAAGATCGTGGCGTGCCCGGCGCCGTCGATCTCGGCGGCCTCGAACAGCTCGCGGGGCAGGCCGCCGATGTAGTTGCGCAGCAGGTAGACGGCGAAGGGCAGGCCGTAGCCGGTGTGCGCCAGCCACACCGCGAGGATCGTCCCCGCCAGCTCGTACCCGCCGATGCTCGCGTCGCGGAACAGTGTGAGGACCGGGATGAGGGTCACCTGGAGAGGGACGACCAGGAGGCCCACGACGACGACGAAGATGACGTTGCGCCCCGGGAAGCTCATCCAGGCGAACGCGTACGCGGCGAAGGCCGAGACCATCACGACGAGGACGGTCGCCGGGATGGTGATGAACAGGCTGTTGAGGAAGGAGTCCCAGAAGCCCGCCCGGTTGAGGACGTAGTCGTAGTTGGCGAACGTGAAGTCCCAGGGCGGCACGAGCGCCGTCCACCAGCCGGAGGCGTTCGTCGCCTCCGCGGTGCGGAAGGAGGCGACGAAAAGCCCCACTGCCGGGACCGCCCACAGCACCATGATGAGGACGAGCACGATGTGCAGGAACGGCCGACCCGGGCCTCGCCCGGTGTCGTGCTCGCGCCCTCTCGGCTCGCGCGTCGACGGCAGCTCGGTCCCCACGGCGACCGGTGCCTGTGCCTGCGTCATCGGACCTCCTCCTGCTGCTTGAACCGTTTGACGTTGAGCACCATCACCGGCACCGTCGCGAGGAGGAGCACGACGGCGACCGCGGCGGCGCGCGCCGGCTGGCCGTTGGCGAAGAGCTCCTTGTACATGGTGTTGGCGATGACGTCGGTCTGGAAGTTGCCGTTCGTCATGACGTAGACGATGTCGAACGTCTTGATCGCGAAGATGATGACCGTCGTCGCCACGACGGCGATCGTGGGGGCCAGCAGCGGCAGGATGATGTGGCGGAAGACCTCACGCTCGTTCGCGCCGTCGATGCGGGCCGCCTCGAGCAGCTCGGCGCTGATGCCCTTCAGTCCCGCCGAGAGGATGACCATCGCCAGCCCGGTGAGCATCCACACCCCGACGATGATGAGCATGAGGTTGTTCCACGGGGCGGTGCTCAGCCACCCCACACGTGGGCCGCCGACGAGGTCGAGGGCGGCGTTGAGCGTGCCGGTCTCGGGGTTGATGTCGTACATCAGGCGCCAGATGACCCCGGCGGCGACGAAGCTGATCGCCATCGGCAGGAACACCACCGACTTGACGACGACCTCGTACTTCACGCGGTCGACGAGGACGGCGATGAGCAGCCCCAGGCCGACGACGAACAGGGGCAGCAGCACGGCCCACAGGACGTTGTTGCGCAGGGCGTTGAGGGTGTCGCTTCGGGTGAAGAACCACTGGTAGTTCTCCAGGCCGGCGAAGGCGTCGCCCCGCCGGTTCTGGAAGCTGCGGTAGACCGTGGCCAGCGTCGGGTAGACGAGGAAGACCCCGAGGAAGGCGAGCGCGGGGGCCAGCCACAGCCACGGGCGGATCGCGGCGGAGACCCGCCGGGAGAGCCGGGAGATGATCGCCTCGACGAGCATGACGTAGGCGACGAGCGCGGCCGGGACACCCACGACGACGATGATCGCCAGGGCGAGCCGGTTCTCGAACAGGTCGACGAGCACACGGACCTCCTTACCGGGAGGGCCGGGCCGTCGCCCGAGGGCTGCGACGGCCCGGCCCCCAGGTCACTCGCTGTAGGCGTCGGACTGGGTCTGGTCCAGGTCGGACAGGATCGAGTCGAGGTCGCCGGGGTTCTGGGCGAAGGCGACGATCGCGCGGTTGAACGCGTCGGTCATGGCCGCCGGCATGGTGTCGGAGCCGTCGAAGCGGAAGGTCTGGGCGTTCTGCAGGATCTCGGCGGAGCGCCGGGAGGTCTCGTCGGGGTACACGTCCAGGGGAACGCCCGAGTTGGCGGAGATGAACCCGCCGCGCTCGACCCAGATCTGCTGGGCCTCCGGGGTGAGGAGGTACTGCACGAGCGAGCGTGCCGCGGGCGTGTCGTTGAACATGCCGATGAGGTCGCCGCCGCCCGTGACGCCGCCGGAGAACTCGGGGTCGATGTCCGGGAACGGGAAGAAGTCGAACTGGTCGGGCGTCACGCCGGCCTCGTTGACGAAGAAGTCGGTGATGAAGGAGGCCTGGTGGTGCAGGAGGCACCCCGGCGGGTCGTCGAACATGGGGTTGCCCCCGCTTCCGAACGCCGTGTTGACGATGTAGTCCGAGCCGCCGTAGGAGTTCTCGAGCGCCTCGCCGAACGTCTCGAACGCCGCGGTGATCTCGGGTGAGCTCCACTCCAGCTCGCCCGCCACCCAGGCGTCGTAGGCGTCCGGACCGGCCTGGCGCAGGACGATGTCCTCGATCCAGTCGGTGCCCGGCCAGCCGGAGGTCGCTCCCGACTCCACTGCGATGCACCATGTGGTGGTGTCGCCGGTGGCGAGCTCACCCGCCTGGGCGGTCAGGTCGTCCCAGGTGGCCGGTGCGTCGCCCGTCCACACGGCGGTGTTGTAGAAGATCAGGCCCTTGACCGCCGCCTTGGTGAACACGCCGATGAGGGTGTCGTCCTCCGCCTTGCCGAGATCGGCGAAGCCCTCAGGGGTCGCGCCGGCGTACGTCTCGAAGTCCACGAAGTCCAGGGGTTGCAGCGCGCCCTGGTCGTACCAGTCCCTCATCGGCCCCGGACCGGGCAGACCGGCGACGTCCGGCAGGTTGCCCGACGCGATGCCGGTCGTGAGCTGCTGGCTGAGGTCGCGGGTGCCCGTGTACTCCACCGTCGCACCGGTCTCCTCCTCCCAGGGGGCCACCATGGCGAGGAAGGAGTCCTGCTCGTCGCCGGACCACGACCCGATGAAGCTCACGGTCTCGCCGCTGATGTCCTCGGAGCCGCCGGTACCGGCGTCGCCGCCGCCACCGCCGCCGTCGCCGTCCCCGTCACCACCGCCGCAGGCGGCGAGTATCAGGGCCAGGCCGGCGACGCCGGCGCCCAGGGCCCGGGCCCGTGATGTGGTC
Source organism: Georgenia subflava (assembly GCF_009193155.1). Taxonomy (GTDB): domain Bacteria; phylum Actinomycetota; class Actinomycetes; order Actinomycetales; family Actinomycetaceae; genus Georgenia; species Georgenia subflava. The sequence goes on along the minus strand of NZ_VUKD01000003.1, from coordinate 421,766 downwards.
GCTCTCATGGTCGTCCTCCTGTGCTCGGCCGCCGGTCGTGCCGGCAGACCATCGATGAAGGGGATCCTCGGTACCGGGTCCGACGTGCGCCGGGCAGGGCGGCGGGTGCCGCCGACAGCCGGCAGGCTGCGCGTCCTGACAGCCGACGGGCGGTACCGAGGGGTGTGACGAGAGGTCGGAGGGTGGGCGCGCGGCGCGCGTGGCAGCGATGGAAGGTGGCCGACCCGCGCAGACGGGTCTGTGTCACGCGTCGCATCGTCATCACGCGCCGCATCCTCAACCAGCCGGGTCAGGCCGTCGTGCCATCCCCCTGGGCGCATGGGCACCCTGGGCCCGGTCGACTCTGACCGAATCGAGGCTCATGTTTCTCCGCCCGCCGACGGAGTGTCAAGGGCGCCGACGGACACGGTCTGGTCACGATCCGGTCGTCCCGTGGCGCTTCCTCACGGCGTCGGCCGTCGATCAGTGAGGCCGCGCCCGACTGGACGGGTCCTCCGTGCGACCGGCGCCTGTCGTACGGTGGGCGCGGCGAGTGTTCCCACGGCGGTCGCACAGCATGGTGCCCGTGCCGCCGGCCTCGTCCTGCTGACGACTTCGGTCCAGCTCCGACTGCGACGCGCGCGCACCCTCTCGCCAGAGCATCATGGCCCCGAAAGAGAAGGTGAGGCGAGTGACGCCCTCTGACCACGAAGTGACACCGGGCACCGACCCGACCGACGTGACGATCGATCGTGTGCGGTTCGGCGCCACGGAGCGGCGCCGGCCCCGGATCGACGAGAACCGGGCGCCCATCTCCAGCGTTGAGCTGAGCAAGGGGCCGACCGAGCTCGCCGAGCACCGCGGGGCACGGGTCAACTGGCGGGTGTTCACCGTCTCGGCCGCCGTGATCGTCGCGTTCTCCCTGTGGGCCATGCTCGCCCCGGACAACGCCGCGAACGTCATGCGCGACCTCGTCCTCGACATCGCCACGAACCTCGGCTGGTTCTACGTCGTGACCATCGTGCTGGTGATCCTGTTCGTGGTCTGGGTCGCCTTCTCCAAGGAGGGCCGGGTACGCCTCGGCCCCGACCACTCACGGCCCCAGTACAAGCTGTTCACCTGGGTCGCCATGCTCTTCGGCGCCGGCGTCGGCATCGACATGCTGTTCTACTCGGTGACCGGGCCGATCACGCAGTTCATGATGCCCCCGGCGGCGGACCCGCAGTCCGCCGAGGCGGCGCAGGACGCCGTCGTGTGGACGATGTTCCACTACGGCATCTCCGGCTGGGCGATGTACTCCCTGCTGGGCATGGCCATGGGCTACTTCGCCTACCGGTGGGGGATGCCGCTGTCGATCCGGGCGGCTCTCTACCCCCTGCTCGGCAAGCGCGTACGGGGTGCCGCCGGCGACGCGATCGACATCTTCGCCCTCATCGGGACCGTCTTCGGCGTCGCGACGTCGATGGGTATCGGCGTCGTGCTCCTGAACGTGGGCTTCGCGTGGCTGTTCGACCTCCCCGAGGGACTGGCCCTCCAGATCGCCCTGGTCCTCGTGGCAGTCGTCATGACTGTCGCCGGCTGCCTGTCCGGCGTGGACAAGGGCATCCGCCTGGTGTCCGAGCTGAACATCTGGATCGCGGCCGCGATGATGCTCTACATCCTGGTCACGGGCCAGACCGCCTTCCTGCTCAACGCCCTCGTCACCAACATCGGCCGGTTCGTCGGCACCCTGCCGGAGCGGACCCTGGAGACGTTCGCCTACGAACCCGGCGGCGCCGACTGGATGGGCGGCTGGACGCTGTTCTTCTGGGCGTTCTGGCTGGCCTGGGGGCCGTTCGTCGGCCTGTTCCTCGCCCGGATCTCCCGTGGACGGACGCTCCGCGAGTTCGTCGTCGCCGCCATCACCGCCCCGGTGCTGTGCGACTTCATCATCGTCTCGATCTTCGGCAACTCTGCCCTGTCTGTCGTCATGGGAGGCGAGAACCCCGGGTTCGCCGAGCTCGCCATCGAGCAGCCGGAGCAGGGCTGGTACGCCCTCCTCGAGATGTTTCCCGGCGCGGCGTTCCTGATCGGGCTGGCGACCCTGTCCGGCCTGCTGTTCTACCTCACCAGCGCGAACTCGGGTGCGATGGTGATGGCGAACTTCTCGTCCACGATCCCGGACCCCGCCCAGGACGGCGCGAAGTGGCTCCGCATCTTCTGGGCACTCCTGACCGCACTGCTCACGGTCGCCATGCTGGTCGCCGGCGGTGTCACCACCATGGAGTACGCGACGCTGATCTTCGCCTTCCCGGTGACGATCATCGCCTACCTCGTCATGGCGTCGTTCTCGAAGGTCCTCCGCATGGAGCGGGCAGAGCGGGAGGGCCAGATCATCCGTCGCCGCTCGGCTGCGGCCCACGGCGGCCAGGTGCCGGAGAAGACGTGGAAGCAGCGCCTGGCGCAGCTGCGGTCCTACCCCTCGCAGAAGGCTGTATCGCTCTTCGTGGAACGGACCGTGCACCCGGCGCTCACCGCCGTCGCCGACGAGTTCCGTGAGCAGGGCTACGACGCGACGCTGTCCGTCGCCCCGAACGCGGAGACCGGCGTCGACGAACGCACGCTGGTCGTCCACATGCCGGGGCACCGCGACTTCCACTACCAGGCTGCCGCCGTCGAAGCCGCCGTACCCCGCCTCGGCGGCCGGCCGATGTCACACGGCGACGACGTCTACTACAAGGTGGAGGTCTTCACCCAGACCGGCACCGAGGGCTACGACCTCATGGGGCTGACCCAGCAGCAGGTGATCAACGACGTCCTGGACCGCTACGAGGCGCACCTGTCGTTCCTGCGCTACTCCAGCGAGCACGATTACGCATCTCTCCTGACACCGACGACCCCTGTCGCCCCGGACACGGCCCCCTCGATCCCGACGGTGGCGGACGACGTGGAGCGCATGGAGGAGTGAACGGCCCGCCGCACGGCGGGAGAACCCGAAACGGCCGGAGGGGCCGTCCGGACTGGTCCGGACAGCCCCTCCGGCCGTGCTGGTGGGCGATACTGGGATCGAACCAGTGACCTCTTCCGTGTCAGGGAAGCGCGCTACCGCTGCGCCAATCGCCCGGGTCTTGCTGTACTGAGAGGTGGCGACGGGATTCGAACCCGTGTATACGGCTTTGCAGGCCGCTGCCTCGCCTCTCGGCCACGCCACCCTGAGGTTGGGATGCCCACCGGGGTGGAGCCTCCGAGCGGATGACGGGACTCGAACCCGCGACCCTCACCTTGGCAAGGTGATGCTCTACCAACTGAGCCACATCCGCACGCTCCGCCGAGGACGTTTCCGCTCTCGGTGGTGCGTCCAGAACTTTAGACCACCGTCGCGGCCAAAGTCCAAACAGTGGGGGTGGTCGAGGCGGGTGATCAGTGACACAGTGCCCTCATGAGCGCCGAGAACCGCGTGATCCTGTGGTTCGACGGGCGGCTGCGCGACCACGCCGAGCCCGTGGTGCTTGCGACCGACCACGGTCTGACGGTAGGCGACGGCGTCTTCGAGGCCTGCGAGCTGCTCGACGGACGCCCCTTCGCGCTGAGCCGGCACCTCGACAGGCTCGAGCGCTCGGCCGCCGGACTCGGCCTGCCGATCCCGGACCGAGAGGTGGTGCGTCGCGCGGTCCACGAGGTGGCCGACGCCTGGGGCACCGAGCTCGCGCGGATCCGCATCCTGTGGACCGGGGGACCGGGACCGCTCGGCTCGGAGGCGGCCTGGGGCCCGGGGACCCTGCTGGTCGCCGCCTCCGCCGTCGGCGCCCCGCACGCGGTCAGCGTCGCGGTCGTACCGTTCGTGCGCAACGAACGCTCGGCGATCGCCGGGCTCAAGACCACCTCGTACGCCGAGAACGTCCGTGCACTCGCCTGGGCGCACGAGCACGGCGGGGACGAGGCGATCTTCGCCAACACCCGCGGCGAGCTGTGCGAGGGGACGGGCACGAACATCTTCATCGAGGACGGCGGTGCGCTCCTCACGCCGCCCCTGGACTCCGGCTGTCTCGCCGGCGTGACCCGCGCGGTGGTGCTCGAGTGGGCCCGCGAGGAGGGGATCGAGGCCCGCGAGGAGACGATCCCGCTGAAGGCGATCCACGAGGCCGAGCACGTCGCCCTGAGCTCGTCCACCCGCGGGGTGGTGCCGGTGGTCGCCGTCGACGGCCGCGCACTGGAGCCCGGACCGCTCACGCAGCAGGTGGCGGAGATCTACACGCGTCGGCACGTGCTCACTCCGGACCCGTGACTTGCCCCGGCTCCAGACCGGCCGCTGACGTGGCCTGTGGCCTTCCTCTCACCGCCACGGACGCCGCGAGTTTCACGATCGGACGTGGGATTCGCTACGATCACATCTCGCAACTGGAGCGGCCGCCACGGCGGAAGCACCGGACGCGGGCGATTGGCTCAGTGGTAGAGCGCCTCGTTCACACCGAGGAGGTCACTGGTTCGAACCCAGTATCGCCCACCAGTGAAGGCCCAGGACCGTGCGGTCCTGGGCCTTCGTCGTTGGGTGGGTGCATGTATTTCGACAGGCCTGAGACCTGGATGTCAGTGGTCGCACATAGGTTCGATACATGTCGAGGTGGACGGGTTCGCTGGGTGGTGACACCGGTGGGTTCTGCTGCGAGCAGGACGGTTACGGTGGTCGCCCGTGCTCGCACCTGCGTGAGTTCGCGCTCGCGGTAGCGGCGCAGGAACGCATCGAGAGCACGCGGCGACTGTCCCGGCTAGGTTTCACAGGGCTGGTCGAGGCGGCGGACGAGGGCGACCCGGCCGCGCTGGAGGCGCTGGAGGTACTCCTCGACGGCCCGGAAGACGACTGGGCGGGCAGCGCGCCGCCCACGAGCGCGGACCCGTTGGCCGACGACCCACGGTTCTACCCGCTCCCCGAAGACGGCGAGGGCCACCCGACCGGTACCGGCGCCATCGACTGCGCCACCGACGACGCAGTCGGCACTCGCGCCGCTTCCGCTCGTACCACCGCCAGCGACAGCGCCGACACCGTGATCGAGATCGACATCGACATCGACATCGACGACACCGATACATGCGACGTCGGTGGGTCGTGGTCGCGGGTGCTGGACCGGCCGTTGACGGAGGTCTTCGCGCAGGTCGAGGCCGAGTCCGGTCGTAATCTCGGGATCAGCCTGACCGCGCTGGGGCAGGCGAAAGCGGGCCCGGTCCTGGCCGCGCTGCTGGCCGGGGTGGACCAGGACCAGATCGACCGGTTCGCGACGCTGGAGATCCTGGCCGGGTACAAACGGATCGAGGCCTGGGCCGCCGCCGCCGCAGCACGGACCGCCTCGACACTGGCGGACAAGGCCACCACGTTCCACCACCCGTCACTGCCGGAAAAGATCGACGCCACCGGGGAGGAGATCGCGCTGCGGCTGGCAATCTCCAAGACCGAGGCCAGGGACCTGGTCACCGTCGGACACGGCCTGACCCGGGCGTTCACCCAGACCGGTGCCGCACTGGCGGCCGGGGCGATCGACTTCCGCAAAGCGGCCAAGATCGTCACCACGTTGCAGCACGCCCCGGGCCCGGTGGCTGCCGAGGTCGAGGCCGAGGTCCTGCACCAGGCCGACGGGCGCACCCCCTCCCAGCTCCAGCGCGACCTGAACAAGGCCCTGATCGCCGTGGACCCCGAAGACGCCCAGGACCGCCATGCCCGGGCCCGGGCAGGCCGGCACGTCAACCACACCAAGGCCCTGCCCGACGGCATGGCCTCCCTCTACGCCGTCCTGCCCGCCGAGGACTGTGTCACCGTCGACCTCGCCCTGGACGCGATCGCGACCACCGCCAAGGCCGCCGGCGATACCCGCACCATGACCCAGCTACGCGCCGACGCCATGGCCGCCATGGCCCGCGGCACCATCCACACCGGCTGGACCGGCCCACCACCACACCACGCCACCACGACGGCCCCGGACCGGAGCGGCCCGACCAGTTCCGCAGCGACCGGTCTCGGCACGATCTTGCCGCCCGCCGCGTCGCCGGCGCCGCCACCGACAGCCGCGGTCGACCCGCCAGCCGGTGACGCACCACCTCAAGCCCCCGACAGGCCCGTCGACACCGACCCCTCCGGCGGCACCGACCGTGACGCCTCAGGCAGCGCGGGGGCTGTCGGCAGTCCTCCCGACACTGAGGAGACCGGACAGAGCCCCGGGTCCGGGCGCACAGCCGTAGCGGACAGGCCAGGACCGGGGTCTGACGGGACAGCTGTGCCCACCGGGCCACCACGGCCCCCGGTTGAGGACGCCAACGCCGAACCGGTAGCCGGTCAACCGCCCGACGGGCACGTTGACGAGCCCGAGAACACCGACCCACCGACGGACGAAGCCGTGGTGCCGCCGTGGTGGCCCTTCCTCCAGACCGGTCAGCCGATGCGCTGCGGCAGCCCGGCCACCACCCACACCCAGATCAAGGTCACCGTCCCCCTCAACGTCCTCCTCGCCGGCCAGAATGCCGACCGCGCCGGTACGGGCGACGGCAGCTCGGGCGACGCCAGCAGCGCCAGCGACGGCCGCAAGTGCACCACCGATGGCACCTCCACCGCCGATCACACCGGCGCCGACGACAGCGGCAACGCCCGCAACGGCCACAGCTGCACCTGCGGCGCCACCAGCAGCAACGGCAACGGCAACGGCACCGGAGAGAGCGGCAGCGGCTGCGGTGGGTTGGTCGACGGGCGCGACCGCGGCGATGACCCGACCACCGCCACTGAGCCGCTCGACGACCCCCTTCCTGAGGTCGCGGTCCTGCACGGCTACGGACCGATCACCGGCGACGTCGCCCGCGCCCTGGCCGCCGGCGGCACCTGGCGGCGCCTGATCACCGACCCCGTCACCGGGACCGTCCTGGACCACGGCCGCACCAGGTACCGGCCCCCGGAGGACCTCCAAGAGCACGTCCGTCTACGCGACACCACCTGTGTGCTGCCGGGCTGCTCGGTCCCGGCCCAGCGCTGCCAGATCGACCACACGATCCCGTGGTCCCAGGGCGGGCACACCGCCGACACCAACCACGGACCCCTGTGCACCCGCGACCACACCCTCAAGACCATCGGTGCCTTCACCGTCGTCCAACCCCAGCCCGGCATCTTCGAATGGACCACACCCACCGGCCACGTCTACCGACGCGAGACCGACGGCACCATCACCATGCTCCCCGCCCGACGCACACCACCCACGACTCACGGCAGCCTCAGCATGCGACTCAGAACAGCGCCACGTCTGCGGTTCCGAGCGGCCCCGACTCGGCGGCGAGCGGCTCGGACACCGCCGCTGCTCACGGGCGCTCCCACGATCCCTGGACGGGCCGCGACGCCGAGGAAGGCGACCCGCCACCGTTCTGATCGGCTTGCACCGACTCCGCGTTCCTGGCCAGGTTCCCGCGTCGGTACGATCGACAGGTCCTGTCCGCGCCCACAAGGAGCATCCGTGACCATCGACCACTTCCTGACCATCGACGGCGTCGAACGGACGGTCACCGGTCGCACCACGGGCACCGAGCACTACGCCGACCGGCGTGACGTCGTCGCCCTGGCGGTGGACGGAGAGCTGAAGGACCTCGAGACCGACCTGACCGACCTTCCTGCGGGGGCGAAGGTCGAGCCGGTGACCATCGACAGCCCCGCCGGCCTGTCGATCCTGCGCCACTCCGCCGCTCACGTCCTGGCCCAGGCCGTCCAGCAGGTCAACCCCGACGCCAAGCTCGGCATCGGCCCGCCGATCACCGACGGCTTCTACTACGACTTCGACGTCGAGACCCCCTTCACCCCAGAGGACCTCAAGGCCCTGGAGAAGGCGATGGGCCGCATCGTCAAGGAAGGCCAGACCTTCCGCCGTCGGGTCGTCACCGAGGACGAGGCGCGCGCCGAGCTGGCCGACGAGCCCTACAAGCTCGAGCTCATCGGGCTCAAGGGGCCTGGCGGCTCGGCCGAGGGCGAGGTCGCCGAGGGTGCGTCCGTGGAGGTCGGTGGCGGCGAGCTCACCATCTACGACAACGTCCGGCGCGGGGGAGAGGTCGCCTGGAAGGACCTGTGCCGCGGCCCCCACCTGCCGTCGACCAAGCTCCTCGGCAACGGCTTCACCCTCATGCGCTCCGCAGCCGCCTACTGGCGCGGCAGCGAGAAGAACCCCCAGCTGCAGCGCGTGTACGGCACCGCGTGGCCCACCAAGGACGAGCTCAAGGCGTACACCGAGCGCCTGGCAGAGGCCGAGCGCCGCGACCACCGCCGCCTCGGCTCCGAGCTGGACCTGTTCTCGTTCCCGGACGAGATCGGCTCCGGCCTGCCGGTGTTCCACCCCAAGGGCGCGATGATCCGGATGGAGATGGAGGAGTACTCCCGCCGCCGCCACGTCGAGGCCGGTTACTCCTTCGTCAACACCCCGCACATCACCAAGGCCCAGCTCTTCGAGACCTCCAAGCACCTGGAGTGGTACGCCGACGGGATGTACCCCCCGATGCACCTGGACGAGGTGCGCGACCCCGAGGGCAACATCACCAAGCAGGGCCAGGACTACTACCTCAAGCCCATGAACTGCCCGATGCACAACCTGGTGTTCAACTCGCGCGGCCGGTCCTACCGCGAGCTCCCGCTGCGGCTGTTCGAGTTCGGGCACGTCTACCGGTACGAGAAGTCCGGCGTCGTGCACGGGCTGACCCGGGCCCGCGGGTTCACCCAGGACGACGCCCACATCTACTGCACCCGCGAGCAGATGAAGGACGAGCTCGCCGGCCTGCTCGGCTTCGTCCTCGACCTGCTCAAGGACTACGGCCTCGAGGAGTTCTACCTCGAGCTGTCCACCCGCGACCCGGAGAAGTCCGTCGGTGACGAGGCCACCTGGGACGAGGCGACCCGCACCCTCGAGGAGGTCGCCACCGCCTCCGGCCTCGAGCTCGTGCCGGACCCGGGCGGCGCGGCGTTCTACGGGCCGAAGATCTCCGTGCAGGCCAAGGACGCGATCGGCCGCACCTGGCAGCTCTCCACGATCCAGCTCGACTTCTTCGAGCCGGAGCTCTTCGAGCTGGAGTACACCGCCCCCGACGGGTCCCGGCAGCGACCGGTCATGATCCACCGCGCCCTGTTCGGCTCCATCGAGCGCTTCTTCGGCGTCCTCCTCGAGCACTACGCCGGCGCGTTCCCCGCCTGGCTCTCCCCGGTGCAGGTGGTCGGCGTCCCCGTGGCCGACGTCTTCGACGACTACCTCGCCGGTGTGCTGGACCAGCTGCGCGCCCGTGGCGTCCGCGTCGAGCTGGATACCTCCGACGACCGGTTCGGCAAGAAGATCCGCAACGCCGCCAAGGAGAAGGTGCCCTTCGTGCTCATCGCCGGCGGCGAGGACGTCGAGGCCGGTGCCGTCTCCTTCCGCTATCGCGACGGCTCCCAGCGCAACGGCGTGCCGGTCGCAGAGGCGGTCGAGGAGATCGTCGCCAAGATCGCCGCGCGGGAGCAGGTGTGACGCTGCGCCCCGAGCACCCGGGAGGTCCGGACGCCGGGAACGGCGAGACGCCGCGGGACCACCCCGGCGTGCCCGACGCCTTCGAGCGCCTGTGGACCCCGCACCGCATGGTCTACGTCGGCGGGCAGGACAAGCCGGCCGACGACGGCGCCGGCGCCTGTCCCTTCTGCCGCACCCCCGGGCGCGACGACGAGGACGGCCTGGTCGTCCACCGCGGCGAGAGCGCCTACGTCGTGCTCAACCTCTACCCGTACAACCCGGGCCACCTGCTCGTGTGCCCCTACCGCCACGTGGCCGACTACACCGACCTCACCGCGGCGGAGCGTGACGAGCTCGGCGTGCTCACCGCGACGGCGATGACGGTGGTCCGGGCCGTCTCGGCGCCGCACGGCTTCAACCTCGGGATGAACCAGGGCGCCGTCGCCGGCGCCGGCATCGCCGCGCACCTGCACCAGCACATCGTCCCCCGCTGGGCGGGCGACGCGAACTTCCTGCCCGTCGTGGCACGCACCAAGGCCCTGCCCCAGGTCCTCGGCGAGACCAGGGACCTGCTCGCCCGGGAGTGGGCGACGACGGGCGCGCCCACCTCGACGGCGGACCAGGCGACCATCTCCGAGGAGAAGTAGTGCTCAGCACCAACGCCCGTGGCTTCGCCCAGGCCGCATTCGGCCCGGCCGCGCGCCTGCTCGTGCGCCTGGGCGTCAGCCCGGACACCGTCACGGTCACCGGCACCGTCCTGAGCTCGACGGCGGCCCTGACGCTCCTGCCGACCGGACACCTCACCGCCGGCGCCCTCGTGCTCGGCGTCCTGGTCCTCTTCGACAACCTCGACGGGCAGATGGCCCGCCTGACCGGCACCGAGTCGCGCTGGGGCGCCTTCCTCGACTCCACCATGGACCGCCTCGCCGACGCCGCCGTCTTCTCCGGGGTGGCCGTGTGGGCGCTGCGGTACCTGGACGGCGCCCTCGGCAACCTCACCGCCGGGCTGGCGCTCGTGTGCCTCGTCCTCGGCGGCGTGGTGCCCTACGCCAAGGCCCGCGCCGAGTCCCTCGGGATGACGGCGGACGTGGGGCTCGCCGAGCGGGCCGACCGGCTGCTCGTCGTCCTCGTCGCCGTCCTGCTCGTCGGTCTCGGGCTGCCCGCAGCCGTCCTCACCGTGGCGCTGGCACTGCTCGCGCTCGCCAGCGCGTACACCGTCCTCCAGCGGATGCGCACGGTCCACACCCAGTCCCGACCGGGCGGTGCCGCGTGAGGATCGACATGACGAAGGTCTTCATGCTCGCGAAGTCGGGCGTGGAGCACCTGCCCGAGCCGGTGGCCCGAGGGCTGTTCACCGCCGTCGCCGACGTCGTGTGGCTGACCCGGACCGGTGGGCTCGCCCAGCTCGAGCGCAACCTCGCGCGCGTGCGCCCGGACCTCGACCGGCGCGGCCTGCGGCAGCTGTCCCGCGCGGGCATCCGGGCCTACCTGCGCTACTACTGCGAGGCTTTCCAGCTGCCGCGGCTCTCCGCCGACCAGCTGCGGGCGCGGGTGCGTGCCACCGGAGACGGACCGCTGCGGGAGACCTTCGCCGACGGCGGATCCGTCGTCGCCGCCCTCGGCCACAACGGCAACTGGGACCTCGCCGGGGCCTGGGCGACCAAGGAGCTCGCGCCGGTCGTCACGGTCGCCGAGCACCTCGAGCCCGAGGAGCTCTTCCAGGACTTCCTCGACTTCCGCACGTCGCTGGGCATGACGATCATCCCCATGGACCGCGGCAGCGGCGTGTTCCGTCAGCTCATCCGGCACACGCGCGGCTCCGCGAGCATCGTGCCGCTGCTCGCCGACCGTGATCTGTCGGCGTCCGGCGTCGAGGTCGACCTCTTCGGCCATCGGGCCAGAGTGGCCGCAGGGCCCGCCGCACTGAGCCTCGCCACGGGCGCCCCGCTGCACGCGACGATGATCCGGCACGAGCGGCTCACCGGCGCCCGACGCCGCGCGGCGGGCTCCCGCTGGGGGATCGTCATCGAGTTCTCCGAACGTCTCGACGTCGCGGGCGAGACGCCCGACGGCGAACCGCTCGACGTCGCCACCCTCACCCAGCGGTGGGTCGACGCCCTCGGCGCCGGGATCGCACGCCACCCCGCAGACTGGCACATGCTCCAGAAGGTCTTCCTGGACGACCTCGACGCCGGCCGGCTGGCCGCCCCGTCCGCCAGCGCGCACGAGGCGCGCTGATGCGCGTCGGCATCGTCTGCCCGTACTCCTTCGACGCCCCGGGCGGGGTGCAGTTCCACGTCCGCGACCTCGCGGAGGAGCTGATCCGCCGCGGTCACACGGTGAGCGTCCTCGCCCCGGCCGAGGAGTCCACCCCGGTGCCCGAGTACGTGGTCTCGAGCGGCAAGACCGTCGCGATCCCGTACAACGGCTCGGTCGCCCGGCTGAACTTCGGGCCCGTCGTCGGGGCCCGGGTGCGCCGCTGGGTGGAGCAGGGCGACTTCGACCTGCTCCATCTGCACGAGCCGTTCCTGCCGTCGCTGAGCATGCTGGCGCTGTGGGCCGCCGACGGTCCCGTCGTCGGCACCTTCCACACCTCGATGGAACGCTCCCGCGGCCTCCAGGCGATCTCCCCGATCGTGGTCCCGATGCTCGAGAAGCTCACCGCACGCATCGCCGTCTCCGCGGAGGCCCGCCGCACCCTGGTCCAGCACCTCGGCGGCGACGCCGTCATCGTCCCCAACGGCGTCTACGTCGACCGCTTCGCCGACGCCCCGAAGGACCCGGGCTGGGTGGGGACCGACGAGCGCCCCACCATCGCGTTCCTCGGGCGCCTCGACGAGCCGCGCAAGGGGCTGCCGATCCTCGCCGACGCCGTGGCGCCCGTGCTCGCCGAGTTCCCCGGCGCCCGCTTCCTCATCGCCGGCCGCGGCGACGCCACCGAGGAGCGCGAGCTCCTCGCCCGCCACGGCGACTCCGTCACCTTCCTCGGCGGGATCAGCGATGCGGAGAAGGCCAGCCTCTTCGCCTCGGTCGACGTCTACGTCGCGCCCCAGACCGGCGGCGAGAGCTTCGGCATCGTCCTGGTCGAGGCGATGAGCGGCGGCGCCCTCGTGGTCGCGGCGGACATCCCCGCCTTCCAGGCGGTCCTCGACGACGGCGCGCTGGGCCGGCTCTTCCACCGCGGCGACGCCGCCTCCCTGGCCCGCACGCTGGTCGAGGTGCTCGGCCGGCGCGAGGCGAACGCCGTGCTGCGCGAGCGGGCCGCCGCGGCGGTGCGCCGCTACGACTGGGGCACGGTGACGAGCCAGGTGCTCGCCGTCTACGACCTGGTCTTGTCCACGGCGCACGCACCGGTGCGCGAGGACCCACGCTCACGCACGATGTTCGGCCGCATCCGCGCCGCCGCCCAGGGCGGAGATCGTCCGTGGGGGTGACCGAGTGGGTGCTGATCGCCGTCGCCGTCCTCGCTGTCGCGGTCGTCGTGCTCTGGCGCCAGGCGGTACGCGTCGACCGGCTGCATCGCACCGTCCTGCGCTCCCGCGCCACCCTCGAGGCGCAGCTGGCCGCCCGGGCGGCCGCGGCCAACGAGCTGGCGGCCACCGGTGCGCTCGACCCGGTCGAGGCCCTGCTGGTGACCGACGTGGCGCTGCGGGCCTCGGACGCGGCCGCCGGCGGGCTCGTCGCCGACGGCCTCGAGGGCCGGCCCGACGGCGATCCGCTGGGGGAGGAGCCGCCGGCGAGCCGTCCCGGCGTGGACCGTGCAGGCGTGGACCGTGCCGTCGTCGAGAGCGAGCTGAGCCGGACCCTGCGCGCGGTGCTCGGGGCCGAGGGGCAGCGTGCCGACCTGGCGGAAGACCCGCGTGCGGCAGACGTGCTCGTCCGGCTGGAGCAGGCCTGGTACCGGCTCCAGCTCGCCCGCCGGTTCCACAACGCCCGCGTGGTGCAGGTGCGCCGCGTGCGCGCCACACCGCTCGTGCGCCTGTTCCACCTCGCCGGGCACGCGCCCGTGCCGGAGCCGTTCGACATGGACGACGCGCCGCCGCACGACTGACCTTGGCCGCAGTGTCCGGAGACGGCGGTGTGTCCGGCGGCGGTGTCCTGCGACGGCGGTTCGCGGATCCGGCGCTCAAGGTCCGCGTCGGCCTCGACGGTCAGGCAGAAGACGCCGGGCGCCGCACGGCACATCCCGAACGTCCGCGACGCCGCGCACACCCGAGCCTCTAGGGTGACGCTCATGTCCTCGACCGGCCCGTGGCCACCGCACGAGCACCGTCCCGCCGCTCCCCACGAGGGGCCGTCGTCGGCGGGTAGGCCGCAGCCGTGGGACGCGTCCGGCCGACCGCCGACGGCGGGCCCGTCCGCCACGACACCGACAGTGACCGGCCCGTTCGCCACGACACCGGCCGTGACGGGCCCCGGATGGCCCCAGCCGGTGCAGCGACGGACGACCACCCTCGTCGTCGAGATCGTCGGGATCGCCCTCGGGCTCGCCGGCGTCGTGTGGATGCTCTCGCTCATCCTCAGCCAGGGCGGGACGGCCTCGACGGTCGTCGCAGGTCTGCTCGCCTTCGTCCCCCTCGTGGGCGTCGTCGCCGCCGTCATGTGGGTCGACCGCTGGGAACCCGAGCCGCGGATGCTGCTCGTCACCGCGCTCGCCTGGGGCATCGGTGTCTCCACCGCCGTCTCGCTCGTCTTCAACGAGCTCTTCGCCCTCTCGGTGCTCACCACCACCGGCAGCGCGGTCCACGCCTCCGTGCTCGGCACGGTGATCGGCGCGCCGCTGGTGGAGGAGACCGCCAAGGGCGTCGGCGTGCTCCTGATCTTCCTGCTCCGCCGCAGGTACTTCGACGGACCCGTCGACGGCATCGTCTACGCCGCCGTCGTGGCCGCCGGCTTCGCCTTCACCGAGAACATCCTCTACTTCGTCCAGTTCGACGACATGCTCACCGAGGTGTTCGTCAGCCGCGCGATCCAGTCCCCGTTCGCTCACGTCACCTTCACCGCCCTGATCGGCATCGCGCTGGGCTTCGCCTCCCGCGCGCGCAGCAGGTACGCCTGGCTCTGGATGTTCCCGGTGGGCTGGCTCGCCGCGACGATGCTCCACGCCGTCTGGAACGGCTCCGCGGTGCTCGCCCTCTACGACGTCCTCTACTGGGTGTTCCAGGTGCCGCTGTTCGCGGCCGGCATCGTGCTGGTCGTTTGGCTGCGCAACGACGAGAAGGCGACCATCGGCAACCGCCTGACCGAGTACGCCCGCGCCGGCTGGTTCGCGCCCTACGAGGTCGAGATGCTCACCTCGTTCCAGGGCCGCCGCGCAGCCCGCCGGTGGGCCGCTGCCCGCGGCGCCCGCGCGAAGGACGCCATGCAGGACTTCCAGGAGGCCGCGACCTCGCTCGCCTACACCCGCCAGCGTGCGCTCTCCGGCCGCTACGACGTCGGCACGCGTCGCGACGAGAAGGAGCTGCTCGCCGCGGTGACCCGCGCCCGGGACGGCTTCACCGCGCCGCCCGCACGGCGGGCCTGAGCCGGAGCACCGGGCCGCAGTCCGACGCCGGCGCACGCACGGGCACACTGGACGCCGGGCCACGCACGCGCACACTGCACGGCACCTGGTCCCAGCGTCGGGCCGGCAGGCGGGACCGCCGTACCTGGGGCCGATCCGGCGCGACTAGACTGTGTGCGTCCGTCCCGCTCCCTCCCGCAGAGGTCACAGTGTCTGAGAACGAGTTCGCCGTCGACGTCCCCCAGCAGGGCACCGCCCGGGTCAAGCGCGGCATGGCCGAGATGCTCAAGGGCGGCGTCATCATGGACGTCGTCACCGCCGAGCAGGCCAAGATCGCCGAGGACGCCGGCGCGGTCGCCGTCATGGCGCTCGAGCGCGTGCCCGCGGACATCCGCGCCCAGGGCGGCGTCTCGCGCATGTCCGACCCGGACATGATCGACTCCATCATCTCCGCGGTCTCCATCCCGGTGATGGCCAAGGCCCGCATCGGCCACTTCGTCGAGGCCCAGGTGCTGCAGTCCCTCGGGGTGGACTACGTCGACGAGTCTGAGGTCCTCACCCCGGCCGACTACGCGAACCACATCGACAAGTGGCAGTTCACGGTGCCCTTCGTCTGCGGCGCCACCAACCTCGGCGAGGCCCTGCGGCGGATCACCGAGGGTGCGGCGATGATCCGCTCCAAGGGCGAGGCCGGCACCGGTGACGTCTCCAACGCCACCACCCACATGCGCGCCATCCGTCAGGAGATCCGGCGCCTGCAGAACCTGCCCGAGGACGAGCTCTACGTGGCCGCCAAGGAGCTCCAGGCCCCCTACGAGCTCGTCAAGGAGGTGGCCGAGGCCGGCAAGCTCCCCGTGGTGCTCTTCACCGCCGGTGGCATCGCCACACCGGCCGACGCCGCCATGATGATGCAGCTCGGCGCCGAGGGCGTCTTCGTCGGCTCCGGCATCTTCAAGTCCGGCAACCCGGCCCAGCGCGCCGCGGCTATCGTGCGCGCCACCACCTTCCACGACGACCCGTCGGTGATCGCGGACGTCTCCCGCGGCCTGGGCGAGGCCATGGTCGGGCTCAACGTCGACGAGATCCCGCAGCCGCACCGCCTGGCCGAGCGCGGCTGGTGACACGGCGCGGATGGCTGACGCGCTGACCTACGGCCTGGGACCCGACTGGGAGCCGGGTGAGGACGGCCTGCCGTTCCGGCGGGCCGCCCGCGTCGTCGTCCTCGACGACGACGACCGGCTGCTCCTCGTGCGCGGCCACGACGCCGGCGAGGTCACCCGCAGCTGGTGGTTCACCGTCGGCGGCGGGCTCGACGCGGGGGAGGACGTGCGCGACGGCGCCACACGCGAGGTCTTCGAGGAGACCGGGCTCGTGGTCCGGCCGGCCGACCTCGTCGGACCGGTACTGACCCGTAGCGCCGTCTTCGACTTCGCGCGCGTGACCTGCCGCCAGGACGAGGAGTTCTTCCTCGCCCGGGTGCCGTCCGGCCACGACTTCTCCCACGACGGGTGGACCGACCTCGAGCGCGACGTCCTGGACGAGATGCGTTGGTGGGACGTCGACGAGCTCGCGGCCGCGGTCGCCGAGGGCACCGTCGTCTATCCCGAGACGCTGCCCGAGCTGGTGCGCGCCCTCCTCGACGGGTGGGACGGCACGACGCCGCACCTGGACGAGTCCTCGGTCCTCGGACCGAGCACGTAGGCTGCCCAGCCGTGACCGACCCAGCCGTGACCGATCCTCTCGCCGGTGCCACCGTCGTCGGGGACACCGCCGTAGGGGACACTGTCGCCGGGGACACCGTCGCCGGCGACACCGCCGTAGGGGACACTGTCGCCGGGGACACCGTCGCCGGCGACACCGCCGTAGGGGACACTGTCGTCGGTGACACCGCCACCCGGGACGCCGTCGTCGACGACCCGACCGGTCCCACCATCGGGGTCTTGGCCCTCCAGGGGGACGTCCGCGAGCACCTGGCCGCGCTGACGGCGTCCGGCGCGACCGCGATGACGGTGCGCCGCCCGGCCGAGCTCGCCGCCGTCGACGGTCTGGTGCTGCCCGGCGGGGAGTCCACCACGATCGACAAGCTGCTGCGCACCTTCGACCTCTTCGAACCCCTGCGCGAGCGCATCGCAGCGGGCCTGCCGGTGTACGGCTCCTGCGCCGGCATGATCCTCCTGGCCGACCGGGTCCTGGACGGCACCAGGGACCAGCGCACCCTCGGCGGCATCGACATGACCGTGCGGCGCAACGCGTTCGGCCGCCAGGTCGACTCCTTCGAGGGGCCGCTCGACGCGCCGGACCTCGCGGGCGGCGGCGCCCCCCTCCGCGCCGTCTTCATCAGGGCCCCGTGGGTGGAGGACACCGGACCGGGCGTGCGGGTCCTCGCCCGTACCGGCGGGGGATCGGCCGGCGGCGGTAAGATCGTCGCAGTTCGCCACGGCAGTCTGCTCGCGACCGCCTTCCACCCGGAGATCGGCGGAGACACGCGGGTTCACCGGTTCTTCGTCGCCATGGTCCGCGAGAACCGTGACGCGGCGCGTACGCATCACCCGAGCAGCTAGGAGCACACATGTCCGGCCACTCCAAGTGGGCGACCACCAAGCACAAGAAGGCGGCGATCGACGCCAAGCGTGGCAAGCTCTTCGCCCGCATGATCAAGAACATCGAGGTGGCCGCCCGCACCGGCGGCGGCGACCCGGCCGGCAACCCCACCCTGTTCGACGCCATCCAGAAGGCGAAGAAGTCCTCGGTGCCCGCCGACAACATCGACCGCGCCGTCAAGCGCGGCTCCGGCCTGGAGACCGGCGGCGCCGACTACGAGACGATCATGTATGAGGGCTACGCACCCGGCGGTGTAGCCGTGCTGGTCGAGTGCCTCACGGACAACCGCAACCGCGCCGCCTCCGACGTCCGCGTCGCGTTCACCCGCAACGGCGGCAACCTGGCCGACCCCGGCTCCGTCTCCTACCTGTTCAACCGGCGCGGCGTCGTCGTGCTCCCCAAGGTCGACGGGCTCACCGAGGACGACGTGCTCTCCGCGGTGCTCGACGCCGGCGCGGACGAGGTCAACGACCTCGGCGAGACCTTCGAGGTCCTCTCCGAGGCCACCGACGTCGTCGCCGTGCGTACCGCGCTGCAGGAGGCCGGCATCGAGTACGACTCGGCCGAGGCGCAGTTCGTGCCCTCGATGGAGGTCGAGGTCGACGTCGAGGGTGCCCGCAAGGTCATCCGGCTCATCGACGCGCTCGAGGACAGCGACGACGTGCAGAACGTCTTCGCCAACTTCGACGCCTCCGACGAGGTCATGGCCGCGCTCGACGACGAGGACTGATCCACCGACCCGCCACGGGCGAGGCTGCACCGAGACGTCGGCGGTCGGTGCGAGAGTAGACGCGTGCGCATCCTCGGAGTCGACCCCGGCCTCACCCGCTGCGGCCTCGGCGTCGTGGACTCCACGGCCGGGCGCAAGGTCTCCCTCGTCGAGGTGGGCGTGGTGCGCAGCCACGCCGAGCTCTCCCCGCACCTGCGGCTGCTGGCCGTCGCCGAGGAGATCGACAGCTGGCTCGAGCGGCACCGGCCGGACGTGGTCGCCGTCGAGCGCGTCTTCGCCCAGGCCAACGTCCGCAGCGTCACCGGCACCTCGCAGGTCGCCGGCGTCGCGATGCTCGCCGCGGCGCGCGCCCACCTGCCCCTCGCCCTGCACACCCCCAGCGAGGTCAAGGCCGCGGTGACCGGCAACGGGCGCGCCGAGAAGCCCCAGGTCCAGGAGATGGTCCGGCGCATCCTCGGGCTGGCGGACCGACCACGTCCCGCGGACGCCGCCGACGCCCTCGCCCTCGCGATCTGCCACGCGTGGCGGGGGGGCGGAGCGGGCAGCGCCGTCCGCGCCCAGTACGGCGGGGCCGACACCCTGCCCCGGTCCACCGGGTCCGGGCTCACTGCCGCGCAGCGCGCGTGGGCGGAGGCCGAGCGGTCGGCGCGCCGGGCGGGGGCTGTCGCACCCAGGGGGTAGGTTGACCTCAGTCGTACACCTGTTCGCGAACGTCGGCCGCAGGCCGAGGGAGAGAGACCCGCAGGGATGATCGCCTCAGTCACGGGCACCGTCGAGTCGGTGGGGCTCGACCACGCCGTCGTCACCGTCGGGGGCGTCGGCATGCTGGTGCACGCCACGCCCACCACCCTCTCGGGCCTGAGCGTCGGGCGGGCCGCGCGTCTCGCCACGGCGCTCGTGGTGCGGGAGGACTCGCTCACGCTGTTCGGCTTCGCGGACGACGACGAGCGTGGCGTCTTCGAGACCCTCCAGACCGTCTCGGGCGTCGGGCCGCGGCTGGCTCTGGCGATGCTCGCCGTGCACACCCCCGACGGACTCCGCCGCGCCGTCGCAGGTGAGGACCTCGCCGCGCTGCAGCGCGTCCCCGGCATCGGCCGGAAGGGCGCCCAGCGCATCGTGCTGGAGATCGGCGACAAGCTCGGCGGACCGACCGACGGCGCCGTCCCGGCCGTCGCCGCACCCGCCGGCTCGGCGCCCGAGGTCGTGGACGCCCTGGTGCAGCTGGGCTGGTCCGACAAGGTCGCCGGGGGTGCGGTCGAGGCGGTGCTGTCCGGCGACGGCGCACCACAGGACGTCCCCGGCGTGCTCCGCGCCGCCCTGCAGCACCTCGGCGGGCACGCCCGTGGCTGAGGAGCAGGAGGTCATGGACGCCGGCGCCGACGACGTCGAGCGCGCGGCCGAGGCGGCCCTGCGGCCCCGTCGGCTGGCGGACTTCGTCGGCCAGGAGGTGGTGCGCGACCAGCTCTCCCTGCTGCTGGACGCCGCGAACGCGCGCAGCACGCCCCCGGACCACGTGCTGCTCTCCGGCCCGCCGGGTCTGGGCAAGACCACGCTGGCCATGATCATCGCCGCCGAGGTCGACGGATCTCTCCGGCTCACCTCGGGGCCGGCCATCCAGCACGCCGGCGACCTCGCGGCGATCCTGTCGTCCCTGCAGGAGCGCGACGTGCTCTTCATCGACGAGATCCACCGCCTGGCCCGTCCGGCCGAGGAGATGCTCTACCTGGCGATGGAGGACTACCGGGTCGACGTCGTCGTCGGCAAGGGGCCCGGTGCGACGTCGATCCCCCTGAGCCTGCCGCCCTTCACCGTGGTGGGCGCCACCACCCGGGCCGGCCTGCTGCCCGCGCCGCTGCGCGACCGCTTCGGCTTCACCGGCCACCTGGAGTTCTACAGCCCGGCCGAGCTCGAGCGGGTCCTGCGCCGCAGCGCCGGCCTGCTGGGCGCGACGCTGCACGACGACGCCGCCGCCGAGCTGGCCTCGCGGTCGCGCGGGACGCCGCGGATCGCGAACCGGCTGCTGCGCCGGGTGCAGGACTTCGCGCAGGTGCGCGGCACCGGGGTGCTCGACCTCGCCGCCGCCCACGGCGCCCTCGACGTCTTCGAGGTCGACCGGCTCGGCCTGGACCGGCTCGACCGCGCCGTCCTGCAGGCCCTCTGCACGCGCTTCGGCGGCGGCCCGGTGGGACTGACCACGTTGGCCGTGACCGTGGGGGAGGAGCCGGAGACCGTCGAGACCGTCGCGGAGCCGTTCCTCGTCCGCGAGGGGCTCGTCGTGCGCACCCCGCGAGGGCGGATGGCGACCCCTGCGGCCTACGACCACCTCGGTCTGCGGCGCCCCGACGACGGCACCCTCTTCTCATGATGGTTGGAGCACACCCCAGCCTCACCTAGACTCGGGTGGTTACTGTCTCGACCTCGACTGCGACCGGAGCTCCTTCCCGATGGATCCCACACTCATCATCTTCCTGCTGCTCATGATCGGCATGATGTGGTTCATGACCAGCCGCGGCAAGAAGCGCGTCGCGGCAGAGCGGGCACGGCTGGAGGAGACCCTGGTCCCGGGCGCCTCGGTCATGACCATCGGCGGCTTCCTCGGCCGGATCGTCGACATCGACGGCGACGTCATCACCCTCGAGAGCCCCTCGGGCGTGGAGACGATCTGGATGCGTACCGCCATCAAGGAGGTCAAGGAGCCCCCGTTCGCGGCCGTCGAGACCGACGAGTCCGACGAGCGGTCCGACGGCGAGGCCGTCATCGTGCCGGACGACGCCTCCGCGCTGACCCCCGACGCGACCGACGCCCCGGCCAGGGACGTCCGCGCACCCGGGGTCGAGCGCGACGCCACCCAGCCCGGGTCGGACGACGACGGCCGCGAGCCCGGAACCACCCCGCGGGCCTGACGCCCGACCGACCACCTCCGAGCGCACCCGCCCCGCGGGCGCCAGGCACGAGAGAAGACACCCGGTGGCGCAACGCCCGAAGAAAGCACGTCCAGGCCGCACGCTCGGCTTCCTCGCCGTCCTCGTCCTCGCCCTGTTCGGCTCGCTGTTCGCCGGCTCGCAGCTCACCGAGGACGCCGCGATGACGCCGAAGCTCGCGCTCGACCTCGAGGGCGGGACCCAGCTGATCCTCACCCCCCGCACCACCGACGGGTCGGAGGTGACCGAGGAGGACGTCCAGCAGGCGATCTCCATCATCCGCCAGCGTGTCGACGCCTCCGGTGTCGCCGAGGCCGAGATCACCAGCCAGGGCGGGTCGAACATCGTCGTCGGGCTGCCCGGCACCCCGGACGAGGAGACGCTGGACCTCGTCCGCCGCTCCGCGCAGCTGCGCTTCCGCCCGGTGCTGACGGTGGCGGGGCCCGGTCCGATCGACCCGGCCGCCCTCGCGGACCTCGAGGAGGAGGCCACCGCGGACCCGACCGAGGGCGCCACCGCGGAGCCGACCGAGGAGCCGACCGAGGAGTCCACCACCGCGCCGACCCGCGAGGAGATCGAGGCGGCGGCGCTGCAGGCCGCCGACGTCAACGGCGACGGCGAGCTCTCCACCGAGCCGGAGACCGAGCCCACCAGCTCCTCGGACCTCAACTGGGTCACCGAGCAAGTCAGCTACGACTTCTACACCCTCGACTGCACCGACCCCGCCAACCGGACCGGCGGCGCGCAGGACGACACCAACGCACCCCTCGTCGCGTGCTCGGAGGACGGCACCTCGAAGTTCATCCTCGGGCCCACCGCGCTCGAGGGCACGAACATCGTCTCGGCCACCTCGGGCATCGGCGCCAACTCCCAGGGCGTGAGCACCGGCCAGTGGGTCGTCTCCCTGGAGATGGACGACGAGGGCACCGACATCTTCGCGGAGTTCAGCGAGCGGCTCCTGGGGATGAACCCGCCGCAGAACCAGTTCGCCATCGTGCTGGACGGACTCGTCGTCTCCAACGCGCAGATGCAGGCGGCGATCTACGACGGACGCGCCCAGATCAGCGGCAACTTCACCCCCGAGACGGCCGCGACGCTGGCGAACCAGCTCAACTTCGGCTCGCTGCCGCTGAACTTCGAGGTCCAGTCGCAGGAGGAGATCTCCGCGACGCTGGGTTCCGAGCAGCTCGAGAAGGGTCTCCTGGCCGGGATCATCGGCGCCGGGCTGGTCGTGCTGTACATGCTCTGGCAGTACCGGGGCCTCGGCCTCCTCTCGGTCGCGAGCCTCGCCCTCGCCGGGGTCATCGTCTACGGCGTCATCACGCTCATGTCCTGGCTGATCGGCTACCGGCTCTCGCTGCCCGGCGTCGTCGGTCTCATCGTCGCCGTCGGCATCACCGCGGACTCCTTCATCGTCTACTTCGAGCGCATCCGCGACGAGGTGCGCGACGGGCGCACCCTGGCGTCCGCAGTCGAGCACGGCTGGCCGCGCGCGAAGCGCACGATCCTCGCCTCCGACGCCGTGAACTTCACCGCCGCCGCGGTGCTGTACTTCCTCGCCGTCGGCGGTGTGCAGGGCTTCGCCTTCACCCTCGGCCTCACCACCCTGATCGACCTCGTGGTGGTGGTCCTCTTCACCCACCCGATGATGAAGCTGCTCGTCCGGACGAAGTTCTTCGGCCAGGGGCACCGCCTGTCCGGGCTGAACCCCGAGAGCCTCGGCGCGACGTCGGCGACCTACCGCGGCCGCGGCCAGGTCCGCCTGCCGCGTTCGGTCACCGAGGAGTCGCCCGCCGAGAAGGCCCCGCGGCGCGCGAAGACCCTCGTCGGCGCCGGCGTGGGCAGCTCCGGGACCACCCCGGAGCGGCAGGGCGTCCATGACGTCGGGCACGAACAGGACGACGCGACGTCGCACGAGACGACGGCGCCGGGGGCCCGGCCGGCATCGCCCGCCAGGACCGTCCGGCCCGACGTGCCGCAGGTGGACGAGAACGGGCGACGGCTCACCATCGCCGAGCGGCGCGCCGCGGAGCGCGCGGAGGCGGCACGGCTCGCCGCCGAGACCGACGACGCGGAGGCGTCCGGCGCGTCCGGCCCGGACCC
Organism: Georgenia subflava; assembly: GCF_009193155.1. Classification (GTDB taxonomy): domain Bacteria; phylum Actinomycetota; class Actinomycetes; order Actinomycetales; family Actinomycetaceae; genus Georgenia; species Georgenia subflava. The sequence continues at coordinate 398,465 of NZ_VUKD01000003.1, read as the reverse complement.
GACCGACACGGGCACGGGCCCCGCCGGCGATACCGACCCTTCGACCACAGGAGGTGAGCGGTGATGGCGTCGTTCTCCCAGATCGGCAACGAGCTCTACACCGGGCGCCGTTCCATCAACTTCGTGGGCAGGCGCAAGACCTGGTTCATCGCCGCCCTCGTGCTGATGGTCGCCTCGGTCGCCCTCGTCCTCGTCAAGGACATCAACCTCGGCATCGAGTTCCGCGGTGGCTCGCAGTTCACCGTCTCCGGTGCCTCGACGCTGGACCAGCAGCCGGCGAACGACGTCATCGCCGAGCTCGGCGCCGGCGAGTCGCCTCGTGTGTCGAGCGTCGGCTCGGACTCCCTGCGCGTCCAGACCGCCGAGCTCACCAACGAGCAGACCTCCCAGGTGCAGGACGCGCTCGCCGAGGCCTACGACGTCCCGCCCGAGGACGTCGCAGCCACCTTCGTCGGCCCGACCTGGGGCGAGGACGTGACCGCCAAGGCCCTGCAGAGCCTGGTGATCTTCCTCGTCCTCATCACCGTCGGCATGGCCCTGTACTTCCGCACCTGGACGATGGCGGTCGGCGCGGTCGGGGCGCTGCTGCACGATCTGGTGGTCACCGTCGGGGTGTACGCGCTCGTCGGCTTCGAGGTGACGCCGGCCTCGGTGATCGGCTTCCTGACGATCCTGGGGTACTCGCTCTACGACACGGTCGTGGTCTTCGACAAGGTCCGGGAGAACAACGACGACCTGTTCACGCAGGACAAGCGCACCTACGCCGAGGGCTCGAACCTCGCCGTGAACCAGACCCTGGTGCGCTCGATCAACACCTCCGTGACCGGCCTGCTGCCCATCGCGTCGATCCTCTTCGTGGGCTCGTTCCTCCTCGGGGCCGGCACGCTGCGGGACATCGCCCTGGCGCTGTTCGTCGGCATGCTGCTCTCGTCGCTGTCGTCGGTGTTCCTCGCGGCGCCGATCGAGGTCGCCCTGCGTGAGCGCAAGGAGCCGATCATCAAGCACACCAAGATGGTCCTGGACCGCCGGGCCCGTCGCCGCGCCGCCGAGGGAGACAGCGTCGACGTCGACCTGGACGCCCGCACGGAGGACCTCACCGGCGTCGGGATCGTCGCCGGGCACCACCTGGGCACCAGCGCCCAGCCGAGACGACGCAAGAAGGGCCGCCGATGACCGCCGCACCCAGTACCGCGTTCCCCTCCGCGCTCACCGAGCTCGTCCGCTCGCACGTGCGCGAGATCCCCGACTTCCCTGCCCCGGGCGTGCTGTTCCGCGACATCACGCCGCTCCTCGCCGACGGTCCCGCCTTCGGCGGCCTCGTCCGCGGGCTGGCCGACGCCTACCGGGGCCGCGTGGACGCCGTCGCGGGGCTGGAGTCCCGCGGCTTCATCCTGGCGGCGCCGCTGGCTCTGGAGCTCGGCGTCGGCATGATCACCGTCCGCAAGGCCGGGCGACTGCCCGGGCCGGTCATCGGCGTCGACTACGCGCTCGAGTACGGCACCGCCCGCATGGAGCTGCGGCCGGAGACCGTCGCCGACGGACAGCGTGTCCTGATCATCGACGACGTGCTCGCCACCGGTGGCACCGGAGCGGCCGCGGTCGAGCTCGTCGAGCGCAGCGGGGGAGAGGTCGTCGCCCTCGCCATGCTGCTCGAGCTGGCCGCGCTCGGCGGCCGCCGCAAGCTCGACGGCTACGCGGTCGAGTCGGTGCTCGTGTACTGACCCCCGGCACGACCCGATTCAGCCCCCGGCGCGACACGCCGTAGGATCGACCAATGGCGGGTGAACGGGTCCCGGTGACGGGCGACGGTGGCAGCACCGAGACGGTGGTGCCGGGCTCGCGCGTGCGTTCCCGCCTGGTATGGCTCGGTTCGCGCGGGCACACCAGCCCGCCGGCGATCGAGCCGCTGCTGCGCGCGGTGCGCGCCAACCACCCCAAGGCCGACACGCAGCTGCTCGTGCGCGCCTACGAGGTCGCCGAGAAGGCTCACCGCGGGCAGGAGCGCAAGAGCGGCGACCCCTACATCACCCACCCGGTGGCCGTGGCGACCATCCTCGCCGAGCTCGGGATGACGCCGCCGACGCTGGCGGCCGCGCTCCTGCACGACACGGTGGAGGACACCGGCTACCCGCTGGACGAGCTGCGGCGCGAGTTCGGCGAGGAGATCGCCCTCCTCGTCGACGGCGTCACCAAGCTGGACAAGGTCACCTACGGCGAGGCCGCCCAGGCCGAGACCGTGCGCAAGATGGTCGTGGCGATGGCCAAGGACATCCGCGTCCTGGTGATCAAGCTGGCGGACCGGCTCCACAACGCGCGCACCTGGCGGTACGTGCCGGCGGCCTCGGCCCAGCGCAAGGCCCGCGAGACGCTCGAGATCTACGCCCCGCTCGCCCACCGGCTGGGCATGAACACCATCAAGTGGGAGCTCGAGGACCTCTCCTTCGCGACCCTGTACCCCAAGGTGTACGAGGAGATCGAGCACCTCGTGGCGGAGCGGGCGCCGGCCCGGGACGAGTATCTCGGCACGGTGCGCATGCAGATCGAGGGCGACCTGCGCACGGCGAAGATCCGTGGCGTGGTGACGGGACGCCCCAAGCACTACTACTCGATCTACCAGAAGATGATCGTGCGCGGCCGGGACTTCGACGAGATCTTCGACCTCGTGGGCGTGCGGGTGCTCGTGGACTCGGTACGCGACTGCTACGCGGCGCTCGGCGCCATGCACGCCCGCTGGACCCCCCTGCCCGGGCGGTTCAAGGACTACATCGCGATGCCGAAGTTCAACCTCTACCAGTCGCTGCACACCACAGTGGTGGGACCCGGCGGCAAGCCGGTCGAGATCCAGATCCGCACCCACGACATGCACCGCCGCGCGGAGTACGGCGTCGCCGCGCACTGGAAGTACAAGGAGAACCCCAGCGCCCGGGGCGGCAAGGTCGCCGAGGCCCCGCCGGGCGCCGAGGAGATGGGCTGGCTGCGCCAGCTCGTCGACTGGCAGCGCGAGACCGCCGACCCCAGCGAGTTCCTGGACTCGCTGCGCTACGAGATGTCCGGTGCGCAGGTCTACGTCTTCACGCCCAAGGGCGACGTCCTGGCCCTGCCCGCCGACGCCACGCCCGTCGACTTCGCGTACGCGGTGCACACCGAGGTCGGTCACCGCACGGTGGGCGCACGGGTCAACGGCAAGCTGGTGTCCCTGGACTCGACGCTGGAGAACGGGGACTCGGTGGAGGTCTTCACCTCCCGCTCCGAGGGCGCCGGGCCGAGCCGCGACTGGCTCAGCTTCGTCCAGAGCCCGCGCGCCCGCACGAAGATCAAGTCGTGGTTCACGAAGGAGCGCCGCGAGGAGGCCATCGAGCTCGGCAAGTCGCAGCTGACGAAGGCGATGCGCAAGCAGAACCTGCCGATCCAGCGGCTCATGAACCACGAGTCGCTCTCCGCGCTCGCCACGGAGATGAACTACGCCGACGTCTCGGCGCTGTACGCCGCGGTGGGGGAGAACCACATCTCGGCGTCCAACGTCGTCCAGCGGCTCGTGCAGTCCATGGGTGGGGAGTCGGGCGCGGAGGAGACCCTGGCCGAGGCGACCATGCCCGGCGAGCAGCGCGCCCGGCACCGCAGCGGCGACTCCGGAGTCGTCGTCGAGGGGATGTCCGACACCGACATCTGGGTCAAGCTCGCCCGGTGCTGCACCCCGGTCCCCGGCGATCCCATCGTCGGGTTCATCACCCGTGGCTCCGGGGTGTCGGTGCACCGGACGGACTGCGGGAACCTCGACGGGCTGCGGTCGCAGCCCGAGCGGATGGTCGGCGTCAGCTGGGCGTCTCGCGCCCAGAGCACGTTCCTGGTCCAGATCCAGGTCGAGGCGCTCGACCGCAGCGCCCTGCTCTCGGACGTGACCCGCGTCCTCTCGGACAACCACGTCAACATCCTGTCCGCCTCGGTGAGCACGTCCCGCGACCGCGTCGCGCTCAGCAAGTTCGTGTTCGAGATGGCCGAGCCGTCGCACCTCGGCCACGTGCTCAGCGCCGTCCGCAAGATCGACGGCGTCTTCGACGCCTACCGCGTCACGGGGACCAAGAACGCCCGCACCCCGACGCCCGAGCCGCAGCACTGAAGCCCCACGGCTGACGCGGCTGACACGGAACCGCGAGGCCGACCTCTCCCGCGAGCGCTCCAGGCCCACCGCGAGGAGGCGGACGCCTCGCGCGGCGGAGGTGCCGCACACGTCGGCGCCGGGGTCGTCATCCGCTGGTGCGGGTCACCGGCTGGCGGAGGATGGTCCTGAGCCTGTCGGGCGCGGTCCGGCGCGGGTCGTTCAGATAGATCTCGTGGTGCCGCCCCGTCATCCGGAGCCCTCGGTCGGGTATGAACCGTTTGTGCATCTCGTCGAGCACGGGTGCTTCGTCGTCGTAGGGACCGACGTGAAGAGTCTGGACGCTCAGGCCCTCGTCGAGCCGCTCGAGACGCACGACGTCGACCGGCGCGGCGCCCCTGCGCGCCGCCGCCTCCCGGGCCGCCTCGACGTGTCCGCGCGTGATCCAGCTGGGCACCATGGTCATCAGCGTCCACTGCCACTGCGACTTGTCCCGCGCCGTCGTGAACGAGTCCATGTCGTCGGCCCACCAGAGCGCCTCGAGCGGCATGACCGCGTAGTCCTGGCCGAGCTCGACCTTGCTGAAGAACTTGAGCTTGTACGCGACGGGATAGATCGCCCCGAGCGCGTCCCCGTAGGCCGCGGACGCGTCGGGGTCACCGCGACCGTCGACCATGAGGAACTGCGCCGCAGGGACCGTGACGACCTCGAACCTGCCCCGCGGGGCGCGGTAGGTCTCGATCTGCTTCCTCAGGTCGATCTTCACCGTGGGCCTCCGGCGCGCCCCGGCGCCGGCCTCTGCGGCCCTGAGCAGGGGTCCTCCGCGCCCTTGCGCAGTGGATCCGGCGACGTCACAGGCGCAGCCACGCCCTGCGGCGCCCCTGGTGACCGCACCGGCGCGGCCACGCCCTGCGGCGCCCCTGGTGACCGCACCGGCGCGGCCACGCCCCGCGGCGCCCCTGGTGACCGCCAGCTGCGGTCGCCAGGGGCGACAGCCGGGCTACTCGTGGACAGCGCGCTGGACCTGGTCGAGCCACGTGCGACGGGCCTCGAGCGCCGCCTCGGCGTCGGCGATCTGCTTGGCGTCACCGCCGTTGCGCGCCTTCGCCAGGTCCTCCTCGAGCTGGGCGATGGCGGACTCGAGCTGGGCGGCAGCCCCCTCCGCACGCGCCTTCGTCTCCGGGTTCGACCGCTTCCAGGCGGCCTGCTCGGCGTCGCGCACCGCCTGCTCGACGGCCCGCATGCGCCCCTCGACCCGCTGGACGTCGGCGCGCGGCACCTTGCCCGCCTCGTCCCACTTGTCCTGGATCGGACGCAGCGCCGCCTTCGCGGCCTTGATGTCCGTCACCGGGAGGATCGCCTCGGCCTGCTCGAGCAGGGCGAGCTTGGCCTTCAGGTTCTCGCCGTACTCGGCGTCGATCTCCGCGTTCTGCGCGCTGCGGGCGTCGAAGAACTTCTGCTGCGCCGCCCGGAAGCGTGCCCACAACGCGTCGTCGTCCTTGCGGGACGCCCGGCCCGCCGCCTTCCACTCGTCCATCAGCTCCCGGTAGGTCGCGGCCGTCCGGCCCCACTCCGTGGAGGTGGAGAGCGACTCTGCGCGGGCGATGAGCTTCTCCTTCGCCGCCTTCACCTGGTCCTGCGTCGCGTCCAGCTCGGAGAAGTACTGACGGCGGTGCCGGTCGAACGCCGTGCGGGCGTGCGAGAAGCGCTTCCAGAGCTTGTCCTCGGTCGGGCGATCCAGCCGCGGTCCGGTGCGCTGCGCCGTCTTCCACTCGTCGAGCAGGTCCCGCAGCCGCTGGCCGGACTGCTTCCACTGGGTGCGGGCCGGGTCCTGCTCCGCGATCTGCTCGGCCTTCTCCACGATGACGGTGCGCTCGGCGACCGCCTGCGCGCGGGCGGCCTCCCGTTCGGCGGCGGCCTGCTTGCGGCGCTCGCCGGCGGCGGAACGGAGCTTCTCGAGCCGCTCGCGCAGGCCGTCGACGTTCCCGACGACGGCCGGCTCGGCCAGCGCCTCGGTCAGGGTCGCCAGCGTCTGGTCGATCTCCTTGGGGGTGATCTGCGCCAGGCGGGCCTCGAAGAGCGCGAGCTGCGCCTGGATGTCCAGGAACCGACGGACGTAGAAGCCGAGGGCCTCCTCCGTGTCCGCTCCGGTGTACTGACCGACGACTCGTTCGCCCGTCGCCTCCCGGACGTACACGGTGCCGTCGTCGTCCACCCGCCCCCAGGCGGCGGCCTCGGCGGCGTCGTGAGCGTCGACCGGCGCGACCACGGAAGGTGCTGCCGCCGCCGGCGCGACGGCCGCCGGCGTGGGGACCTGCCGGCGCGGTGTGGGCCGAGGCCGTGGTGAGGGGCTGGGAGCAGGCCGTGGACCCGGCGTCGGGGTGGGGGACTCGGTCGGTGCAGCGCCGTCGGTCGGTGCGGCGGCCTCGCTCGCTGCGGCAGCCTCGCCCGGTGCGGCGGCCTCACCCGGTGCGGCGGCCTCGCTCGATGGGGCGCCGTCGGTCGGTTCGGCACGGTCGGTCGGTGCGGCGGAGTCGGCCGGTGCAGTGGACTCGGCCGGTGCGGCGGCCTCGCTCGTCGTCGCGGCGGACCCGGCCGGCTCGGCGGGAGTCGCAGTCGGCTCGGCGGGAGTCGCAGCCGGCGCCGTGGGAGCCGCGGTGGGCACCTCCTCGCGCGTCGCTGGTGCCCCTTCGGCAGGCTCGGATCCCACCGGCGAGTCCTGCGTCGAGGGCGGCGCCTCCTCGGCAGGCGCGGCAGGCTCCTCGACCGCGGCCGCATCCGGTGAACCGGAGGACACCTCGCCCGTGCCAGCACCCGTAAACCCGAGAGGCGCGTCGCCTCCCGGCGCACCCGTCGAGGTCGCAGTAGGGCGGCTCGTCCCAGTCTCAGCAGGTGCCGGGTCCTGAGACCCGGGTACCGCGGCGAGCTCAGGCGCGGGCACCTCGGCCCGCTCAGGCGCGGGCACCTCGGCTCCCTCAGACGGGGGCACCTCGGCCCGCTCAGGCGCGGGCACCTCCGCCTCGACGGCCCAAGGATCCACGGGGTCGGCGACCGGCTTGTCCTCGCCAGGAGCTGCCGGCGCGCCGGGCTCGACCGGCGTGCCCGACCCCTGGGCCGGGGCGGCTGCAGCAGCCGTCTCCGGCGCCGCGTCAGTCGGCAGGCCCTCTGTCGGCGCGCCGACCGGCGCTTCCTGCTCCGTCGTTCCCGGGCTGCCCCCGTCCGCCGGGGTCGTGGTGTTCTGGCTCTCGCGCGGGGTCGGCTGCTCGGTCACTTCGAGGTCACTCCTTCGGGATGACGGGGTAGGCGTTCGCCACACCGTTCTCGGTACTTCCCCGGCCACCTGCTCACCGAGGTCTCGCTCCACGCCGCACGCGTCCGGGACGCGATCTCCCGGAGCCTGGTGGATCCGGGCGCGTGACGAGGTTCTCAGTCTAGAGACACGCGCAACCGTCTCCCACCTGATTGCCGAGCCCCCGTGCCTCTACCCCGCGCCCGCACCGCCTCCCCCTGCACGTGCATGGCGGAACCACCCTCGCACCCGCCGGATAGCCTGGCGCCATGCAGCTTCTCGCGACCACCAGCACCGTCCTCGACACCAACTGCTTCGTGGTGGCGCCGGACACCGGCGGCGACGCCGTCGTCGTCGATCCCGGAGCGGGCTCCGCCGGTGCGTTGCGCGAGCTCCTGGACGCCCACGAGCTCCGCGTCGGTGCTGTCGTCCTCACGCACGGACACGCGGACCACCTCTGGGACGCCGCGGAGGTGGCAGGCGCGGCACCGGTCTACCTCGCGTCCCCGGACCACTACCGGCTCGACGACCCGGCCGCCGCCCTCGGCGAGCCGCTCGGGTCGATGTTCACCGGCCTAGCCGCCACCGGCTGGCAGCGTCCAGCGACGGCAGCCCCCTTCCCGGCCGGATGTCTGCGCGAGGGCGGTGCCGAGCTGGTTCCGGGCGTCGTCGTCCGCGCCGTGCCGGCACCGGGCCACACCGAGGGATCGACGATCCTGCTGGTCCGCGGCGACATGGATGCTCCCGACGTGCTGCCGGAGCTGCCGGGAGCGGCGCCCGCCGCGGCCGCCGAGCACCTCGTCGCGTTCTGCGGCGACGTCATCTTCGCCGGCTCCGTCGGGCGCACCGACCTGCCCGGCGGTGACGAGCGGGAGATGGCCGCGACGCTGCGAACGCTCGTCCGTGCGCTGCCACCGAGCACCGTGCTCCTTCCGGGCCACGGTCCGGGCACCGTCCTGTCCCACGAGCTCGCGACCAATCCCCACCTACGGTCCTGATGCGCGTCCCTCGACGCACCGGCTGAGGGGCACGGCCCTTCTGGGGCGTCCGAGGGACGGGTCGGCGGTCGGGGGCTCGGTCCCCTCGGCGCCGGTGCCTCTCCGGCGGGCCGAATCGCACGCTGCGGCGCCGGGGTGCAAGGATCAGCGGCATGGCACGCGCGTCCTCACTGTCCGGATTCCCCGAGTGGTTGCCCGACGGCCGGGTCGTCGAGCAGCACGTGCTCGACTCCCTGCGCCGGACCTTCGAGCTCCACGGGTTCGCCGGCATCGAGACGCGTGCGGTCGAGCCGCTGTCCCAGCTGCTCCGCAAGGGCGAGACCTCCAAGGAGGTCTACCTCCTGCGCCGTCTGCAGGAGGACACCGAGGGCGACGACGCCGACCCCGACAAGCAGCTCGGCCTGCACTTCGACCTCACGGTCCCGTTCGCCCGGTACGTGCTCGAGCACGCCGGCCAGCTGACCTTCCCGTTCAAGCGGTACCAGATCCAGAAGGTCTGGCGCGGCGAGCGGCCCCAGGACGGCCGTTTCCGCGAGTTCACCCAGGCGGACATCGACGTCGTCGGGGCGGACACCCTGCCCTTCCACTACGAGGTGGAGCTCCCGCTGGTGATGGCGGAGGCACTTGCCGCCCTGCCGGTCCCCGAGGTGCGCATCAGTGTCAACAACCGCAAGGTGGCCCAGGGCTTCTACGAGGCCGTCGGTCTTGCCGACGTCGAGTCCGCGCTGCGCGTGATCGACAAGCTGGACAAGATCGGCCCGGCCGCGGTCGCCGAAGCTTTGCAGCGCGAGGCGGGTGCCACCGCCGAGCAGGCCGACCAGGCGCTGCGCCTCGCCGCGATCAGCGGCACCGACGCGGCCGTGGCCGACCAGGTCCTGGCACTGGGGGCACGCTCGACGCTGCTGGACGAGGGGCTCGGCGAGCTGGTGGCACTGCTCGAGGCTGCGCAGGAGCGCTCCCCGGGCACGGTCGTGGCAGACCTGAAGATCGCCCGGGGGCTCGACTACTACACCGGCAGCGTGTACGAGACGACGCTGGTGGGCCACGAGAATCTCGGCTCCATCTGCTCCGGCGGCCGGTACGACTCCCTCGCGTCGGACGGGCGGCGGACCTATCCCGGTGTGGGGCTGTCCATCGGTGTCTCGCGTCTGCTGGCACGCGTCCTGGGCGACGGGCTCGCCACCGCGAGCCGCGGCGTCCCCACCGCCGTCCTGGTCGCCGTGACCGACGAGGAGCACCGCGCCGCCAGCGACCGCACCGCCCAGGCCCTGCGGGCGCGCGGCATCCCCGTCGACGTCGCCCCGACAGCGGCCAAGTTCGGCAAGCAGATCCGGTACGCGGACCGACGGGGCATCCCGTTCGTCTGGTTCCCCGGGGAGGACGGCGACGAGGTCAAGGACATCCGCTCCGGTGAGCAGCAAGCGGCCGACGCCGGCAGCTGGGAGCCGCCCGAGGAGGACCGCTGGCCGCGCGTGGTCGCCGCGGGCTCCGCGGGCGCCGCGGGGGAGCGGTGACCTTGTCCATCCCGTCCGGGACGGGCGACGGGGCCCGTGCCGTCCTCGGTGCCCTGGGCGACCTGCGCTCGGTGCTCGAGTCGGTGACGCTGCCCCTGGACATCGAGGACGCCGCACCGTCGCGCGCCGACCGCCAGGAGGTGCTCGACCAGCTCGCCGACTACATCATCCCCCGCTACGAGCAGCTCGAGGCGCCGCTGCTGGCGGTCGTGGGCGGCTCGACCGGCGCCGGGAAGTCGACTCTGGTCAACGCGCTCCTGCGCGAGCAGGTCACCACCACCTCCGCGATCCGGCCCACCACCCGCCGCCCGCTGCTGGTCCATCACCCCGACGACGCCACGTGGTTCGCCGACGACCGCATCCTGCCCGGCCTGGCACGCGTCACCGTCGCCGCCGGCGCCCCGCCCACCCCGCCCGCCGCAGGTACGGCGGTGCACAGCGAGCTCGAGCTGCGCGCCAGCGAGGCGCTGCCGCGCGGCCTCGCGCTGCTCGACGCACCCGACATCGACTCCGTCGTCGCAGAGAACCGTGCGCTGGCCAACCAGCTCCTCGCGGCGGCCGACCTCTGGGTGTTCGTCACGACCGCCGCCCGCTACGGCGACGCCGTGCCGTGGAACCTGCTGACCGAGGCCGCCGAACGGCGCATCGTCGTCGCCGTCGTCCTGGACCGGGTGCCCAGCGGGGTCAGCGCCGAGGTCCGGCACGACCTCGCCACCCGGCTCGAGGACGAGGGCCTGGGCCGCGCACCGCTGTTCGTCATCGGCGAGACCACGCTCGGCGATGACGGGCTGCTGCCCGCGGCCGACGTCAGCTCCCTGCAGGCCTGGCTGCACGGGATCGCCGCCGACGCCGGGTCCCGCGCCTCGGTCGCCCGCCAGACCCTCGGCGGCGCGGTCGACGCCGCGCTCGGACGGGCCCAGCTGGTCGCCGAGGGCTGCCACAACCAGACGGCGGCGCTGGTCACCCTGGCCGGGCACGTGGACGAGGCGTATGCCCAGGCGCACCAGCGCGTCATGGCGGCCACCGCCGACGGCGCGATGCTGCGTGGCGAGGTCCTCGCACGCTGGCAGGAGTTCGTCGGCACGGGCGAGTTCTTCCGGTCCGTCGAGGCGTACGTCGGCCGGATCCGTGACCGCATCGGCGGCTTCCTCAAGGGGCGCCCGGCGCCGACCGAGCAGGTGGAGGTGGCCATCGAGACGGGCCTCCAGACGCTCCTGGTGGCCGAGGCCGAGCGCGCCGCGGCAGATGTCGACCACTACTGGCGTCGCGAGCCCGGCGCGCGAGGTGTGCTCTCCGAGGCGACCTCCACCCTGGCGAGCGAGGAGCAGCTCGCCGGCGCCGCCGCCGACCAGGTCCGTGGCTGGCAGGACGACCTGCTGCAGCTCGTCCGTGCCGAGGGCGCCGGCAAGCGGATGACCGCCCGCATGCTCTCCTTCGGGGTCAACGGCCTCGGCATCGCGCTGATGATCGTCATGTTCGCGTCCACCGCCGGCCTGACCGGCGCCGAGGTCGCCATCGCCGGTGGCACCGCCGTCGTCGCCCAGAAGATCCTCGAGGCCGTCTTCGGCGACGACGCGGTACGCAAGATGGCAGCCTCGGCGCGCAGCAACCTGCACCGCCGCGCCGGCTCCCTGCTGGCGGACCAGGCGGAGTCCTACCGCCAGGCGCTCGCCGCACTCGGGATCGACCCCTCCGCTACCGACCGCATCAACGGTGCGATCACCGCCGTCCGGGCCGCGCGACGGGCGGAGGCGGGTCTGTGAGCCTGCTCCGCCGTCGCCGCGCCGACCCCACCGCGACGCTGCCCGACGACCTCCAGCGGCTCGGCCGCGCCGTCGACCTCGCCGAGGGGCATCTGCCCCCTCCCGCCGTCGAGGCGGCACAGGCGCTGGTGAGGCGCGCGGCCGAGCGGCAGAACCTCGCGACAGGCCGGACCGTCGTCGCCCTGCTCGGTGCCACCGGCTCGGGCAAGTCCTCGCTGTTCAACGCGCTGGTCGGTCGTGAGATCGCCCGCGCCGCGGCCCGGCGCCCCACCACCACCCGGCCGCTGGCCGCCGTGTGGGGTGACGACGACGCCGCCGAGCTGCTCGACTGGCTCGAGATCCCCGAGCGCACCCACGTCGACCCGGTGGCAGCACCGACTCGCGCACACGAACGCGCGGACGACCTGTCCGGCCTGGTCCTGCTCGACCTGCCCGACATCGACTCCACCGCCCTCGTGCACCGTCAGATCGCCGGGCGCATGGCCGACACGGTGGACGTGCTGGTCTGGGTCCTGGACCCGCAGAAGTACGCCGACGCGATCGTGCACCGTGACTACCTCTCACCGATGGCCGCGCACGCCGACGTCACCCTCGTGGTGCTGAACCAGGTCGACACCCTGGACCCGGCCGAGCGGGTCGGTGTGCTGCGCGACCTCGACACGCTCCTCGAGCGGGACGGTCTGCGCGGGGTCGAGATCCTCGCGACCTCGGCACGTGCCGGCACGGGGGTGGCCGAGCTGCGCGAGCGCATCGGCTCGGTCGCCGCCACCGCCAGGGCCGCGCGGGTACGCCTCGCGGCCGACGTGCGCACGACCGCCGACCACCTCGCCCGGGCGGCCGAGATCGAGCCGGGAGAGGCGAGGCCGCCGACCGAGGTCCACGAGCGCTCCGCCGCCCGGCTCAGCGCCGCCGCGGCCCAGGCGGCCGGCGTCGACGCGGTCCGCGAGGCCGTGCGCGGCTCCTACGTGCGGGCTGCCCGCAGCCAGGTTGGCTGGCCGCCCCTGCGCTGGCTGGCCAGGCTGCGTCCCGACCCCCTGCGGCGTCTGCACCTCGGCACCCGCGGCGAGGACGCCCGCCTGGTGCGCACCTCCCTGCCCGGCCCCACGCCGGTGCAGGAGGCGGCGGTGCGGTCCGCCGCGCACGCGCTGGTGAGCTCCTCAACCACGCACCTACCCGGGTCCTGGCGCGACGACGTCCTGCAGGACGTCGAGGCACGGATCCCGCCGCTGGTGGACACGCTCGACCAGCAGGTCGGTAGCGCCGAGCTCGAGCAGACCCGGCGCCCGGGCTGGTGGCGCTTCCTCGGTGTGCTCCAGTGGCTGTTCCTCGCGACCGCGGTCGTGGGCGGGGCCTGGCTCGGGGTTCTCGCCGGCATGGCGTACCTGCAGCTGCCCCAGCCGGTGACACCGATGGCCGGACCGCTGCCGTGGCCCACGGTGCTGCTCGTCGGCGGCCTCGTCGTCGGGCTCCTGCTCGCGCTCCTCGGCTCGCTGCTGGCCCGGTTCGGTGCCCGCCGGCGGGCGCGCCGGGTCGAGCAGCGTCTGCGCGCGGTGGTGGACGAGACCGTCCGCACCCAGGTCGTCGACCCGGTCGAGGTCCAGCTGGACGAGTTCGCCCAGTTCTACGAGACCGTCACCGTCCTGTCGGGCACCCGCACCTCCTGAGCCGCGCGTCGCGAGCTGCGCCTCGCGACCCGCGCCTCGTGAGCTACGCCTCGCGACCCGCGCCTCGTGAGCTACGCCTCGTGACCGGCGCGTCGTGAGCCGCACGGCGCGACCGCGCACCGCGAGCCGCTCCTACTGAGCCGGGCTTTCGCGAGCCGCCTCGTGAGCCGATCCGACCGGTGTCAGGCGACCGTCGGGCGCGCGAGCTGCCAAGACCCCCGTAACGAGCAACTTCCCTGCCGAAACGGTCGCTATAGCGACCGTTTCGGCAGGGAAGTCTTCAGCCACGCCAAGTACGGATCGTCAGCGGGGGCGGTGCGAGGTCCCCACCGGACGGGACGGGCGGTACGGGCGGTCGCCGTGCGCGGGACGGTCGCCGAACTTCTTGCCGCCCTTGAACGGCTTGCGGTCGCCGCCGGAGCGCGGTCCCTCGTCGGGGCGGATGCGCAGCGGACGGCCGGCCACCCGGGCGGCGCCGATGCGGCGCGTCGTCTCCGGTGTCATGTCCCCGCTGATCTCCACCAGGGAGAAGCTCGGGAAGATGTCGATCTTGCCCAGGTCGGAGCCGCGCAGGCCGCCCTCGCCCGTGATCGCACCGACGATCGCGCCGGGCTGGACGCCGTCCTTGTGCCCGACCTCCACGCGGTAGCGCGTGCCCGCCACACGGGGACGGCGACCGCCGCGCTCGGCGGGGCCACGGGAGCCGTGCGTGCGGGGTGTGTGCCCCTCGTCGAAGGTGGCGGCCACGAAGGTGCCGTCGCCGTCGACCTGCTCCTCACGACGGACGCGCCGCTGCGGCTCGTCCTCGTCGTCGCGGGGGCGGGGGCCGTCGTCGCCGACCGCCAGCGCCACGAGGGTGGCGGCCAGCTCGGTCAGGTCCGCGCCCGTGGACTCGACGTAGCCGGTGACGGCCTCGCGGTACATCTCCAGCCGGCCGGCCTCGTGCCGGGCGGTCACCTTGGCGAAGAGCTGCTGCGCCTTGTGCGCCGAGACGTCCGCGGGGGAGGGCAGCGTGACCTCCTCGAGCCGGCTGCCGGTGAGTCGCTCGATCTGGTTCAGCTGGCCTCGCTCGCGCGGGGTGAGGAACGTCAGCGCCGTGCCGGTCCGCCCGGCGCGCCCGGTGCGACCGATGCGGTGCACGTAGGAGTCCGCCTCGCGGGGCACGTCGAAGTTGACGACCAGGCCGATGCGCTCGACGTCGAGGCCGCGGGCGGCGACGTCGGTGGCGACGAGCACGTCGAGGGAGCCGCTGCGCAGTCGCTCGACGAGCTTCTCGCGCTCCTTCTGCGGGACGTCGCCGGACAGGCCCGCCGCGGAGATGCCACGGTTGGACAGCTCGATCGAGACGTCCTCCACGGTGCCCTTGGTGCGGACGAAGACGATGGCGGCCTCGGCGTCGGACGTGGCCAGCACACGGGAGAGCGCGCCGATCTTGTGACGGAAGGGCACCACGGCGTACGTCTGGTGCACGGTGGCGACCGTGGAGGCGGGACGGGACGTCGCGATACGCACCGGGTCGGTCAGGTGGGTGGCGGCGACGCGCTTGATCGCGGCCGGCATGGTCGCCGAGAACAGCGCGGTGCGCCGCTCGGCGGGAAGCTGGGAGGCGATCTGCTCGACGTCCTCCGCGAAGCCCATCCGCAGCATCTCGTCGGCCTCGTCGAGGACGAGGAACCGCACGCCGCCGAGCTTGAGGCTGCCACGCTCGATGAGGTCCATCACACGGCCCGGCGTGCCGACGACCACCTGGGCGCCGTCCTTGAGCGCCCGCAGCTGCGGCACGTAGCTGGAACCGCCGTAGACGGGCAGCACCGTGAGGTTCTTCGTGCGGTGCGCGAAGGAGGCGATGGCGTCCGAGACCTGCATCGCGAGCTCGCGGGTGGGCGTCAGGACGAGGGCCTGGACCGAGCGCTCCCAGGCATCGACCGCCTCGAGGAGCGGCAGGCCGAAGGCGGCGGTCTTGCCGGTACCGGTCTGCGCGATGCCGACGACGTCGCGGCCGGAGAGCAGCACCGGGATGGCCTCGGCCTGGATGTCGGTGGGGGTGATGAAGCCGAGGTCCTCGACGGCGGCGAGGATGTCCTCGGGCAGGCCGAGGTCGGCGAACGTGCGGGAGGACGCTTCGGCGACGACGTCGACCGCGGGTGCGGTCTCGTCCTCGGGGCGCGTGGAGGCGTCAGAGGTCACAGCTGTGGTCACGAAAGAAGAACCCGTCTCACGAGGGCGGAGTGTGGCTGACTGCGCCGGGTCGGCGAAGCACCTTCCGCTCGTGGGCCCGGTCTGCAGCGAGAACTTCCGCTCTGGGCCTGGGCGGTGACGTGCACTCCAGGAGCCTCCAGGCTACCGGTGGCCCGCACGGGGCGATATCGGTGACCCCGGTGACCTTCCGCACAGGGATCGGCGGGCTACACAACTGTCAGCCGTCATGGCGTCGGGCCCACGCCGTCGGGCGCCAGCCGTCATGGCGTCAGCCGTCATGGCGTCAGCCGTCAGCCGTCAGCCGACGACCGGTGCCGCCGCACGCGCTCCTGCGACCGACGCGACGAGGCCGAGCCCGGAGGCGAGCAGGAGGCCGGCCAGGTAGGCGTCCGTGCCGCCGGTCCCCACGAGGGCCGTGAACAACGCCCCGGAGGCGGCCAGTCCCATGGCGGCGCCCAGCGCGTCGGCGACCTGCAAGGAGGAGCTGATCCGCCCGTGCCGGGCAGGCGGGGTGGCCTGCAGCACCAGCACGGAGAGCGCCGGGTACGCCAGGCCCATGCCCGTGCCGCCGAGCGCCCAGCCGACCACGACGATCCACGGTGTCACGGCCTCCAGCGTGGCACCGGCGGTGATGAACGTCCCGGCCGCGAGCAGCAGCGGCCCGAGCCAGCTGAGCCGGTCGCGGCCGGCGGTGGAGGTCACTCGCCCTTGGATCGCGGCTCCCGTCGCCCACGCCACCGAGGCGACGGTGAGCACGAGACCGGCCTGCCAGACCGGCCAGCCGTGCTCTCGCACGAGCAGCAGAGGCAGGAAGGTCTGCGCCGTCATGAAGGTGGCGTTGAGCAGGGTCCGGCAGGCGACGGCGGACGGCACCCCGCGCAGCAGCCGGACAGTGCCCGCCGGGACGAGGGGCGGCAGGCACAGCACGAGAACGGCTGCGGCGACGATGGCTGCCGGAACCACCCAGGCAGCCATCTCGGAGCCGGTCTGCGAGCCGGCCACCTGGAGGACCGCGACGGCTGCGCCGGTACCTGTGGCAGCCAGCAGCAGGCGACTGTGCCGCACCGCCGGGTCCGACCGCGACCCGTGCGGCGGGATGTGCCGCAGGAGGGGCAGGAGCAGCGCGCTCACCCCGAGGGTCAGCGCCGGGACGCCGAGGAAGATCCAGCGCCACGAGGCGTGGTCGACGACGAGGCCGGTCACCCCGGGGCCGACGAGGGCGGGCACCACCCAGGCGGCGGAGAAGGCGGCGAAGAACGCCGGCTGGCGTGCGGCGGGCACCATCGCCCCGACGAGGACGTACAGCGGCACCACGAGCAGCCCGCCGCCGAAGCCCTGAACCGCACGGCCCACGACCAGGATCTCCATGGACGGCGCCAGCCCCGCGATCACGAGGCCCGTGCTGAAGAGGACGATGCCCGCGAGGAGGGAGCCGCGCGGGCCGCGCGCGTCGGACCAGGCGCCGGAGACTGCGGTGGCGACGAGCCCCGCGGCCAGGGGGACACCGGAGGCGACCGCGTACAGGCGGAGCCCGCCCAGGTCCTCGGCGACGGCGGGCATCGCCGTGCTGACGGCGAGGTTCTCGAAGGCGACGAGGGTGATGAGCGCGACGGAGGCGACCAGCAGGAGCCGGACGAGATCGGGCGGGGCTGCCGCCGGTGCCACGCCGTCGGCCGGGGCTGTCGGCGCGGCCGCGCCCCCGGGCGGGGCTACCCGCGGGGCCACGCCGCCGGGCGAGGCTGCCCGCGCGCCGTCGGGCGCGGGGGTCACGCCGTCCGGCGACGACGTGCCGTCGGTGCCCGTCGTCCAGGGTCGTTCGCTCACCCCCTGATGATGGACCGCCGCGCACGCGTCCAGCCAACCCGCCACAGCGGCGACACCCGCTCCGCAGGGACGCGTGGGCCGGCCCGGGCAGGGCGTCCCGGCCAGGTCTTAGGATCGTCGGTGCGCCCGCCCGTCTAGCGGTGCGCCCCGCACACGACCGGAAGGACCCTCGTGCTCCGCACACACACCGCTGGCTCCCTGCGCGCCAGCGACATCGGCACCACCGTCACAGTCACCGGGTGGGTCGACCGCCGCCGCGACCACGGAGGCGTCGCCTTCATCGATCTTCGGGACGCCTCCGGCATCGCCCAGGTGGTCATCCGGGACGAGGACGTCGCCCACGAGCTGCGGGCCGAGTTCGTCCTGCAGGTCACCGGCGAGGTGGCCGAGCGCCCGGCGGGCAACGCGAACCCGAACCTGCCGACCGGCGAGATCGAGGTCATCGCCAGCGACGTCGTCGTGCTGAACACCGCGGCGCCGCTGCCCTTCCAGGTCTCCGAGCACGCCGAGGACGCCGGTCAGGTGGGGGAGGAGGCCCGCCTGAAGTACCGCTACCTCGACCTGCGCCGCAAGGCACCCGCGCACGCGTTGCGACTGCGCGCCAAGGTCAACGCCGCGGCCCGCCGGGTCCTCGACGCCCAGGACTTCGTCGAGATCGAGACGCCGACGCTGACCCGCTCCACGCCGGAGGGCGCCCGCGACTTCCTCGTGCCCGCGCGCCTGTCGCCGGGTTCCTGGTACGCGCTGCCGCAGTCCCCGCAGCTCTTCAAGCAGCTGCTGATGGTCGCCGGCATGGAGCGGTACTACCAGATCGCCCGCTGCTACCGCGACGAGGACTTCCGGGCCGACCGGCAGCCCGAGTTCACCCAGCTCGACGTCGAGATGAGCTTCGTGGACCAGGAGGACGTCATCGCCGTCGCCGAGGAGGTCCTCGCCGAGATCTGGGCCCTCATCGACCACAAGATCGAACGCCCGATCCCGCGGATGACCTACCGCGAGGCCATGGAGCGGTACGGGACGGACAAGCCGGACCTGCGCTTCGGGCTCGAGCTGACCGACCTGACCGAGTACTTCGCCGACACCCCGTTCCGGGTGTTCCAGAACCCCTACGTCGGCGCCGTCGTCATGCCCGGCGGGGCCGACCAGCCGCGCCGGACCTTCGACGCGTGGCAGGAGTGGGCGAAGCAGCGCGGCGCCAAGGGGCTCGCCTACGTGACGGTCGGCGAGGACGGCACCCTCGGCGGCCCGGTCGCCAAGAACATCTCCGAGGCCGAGCGCGAGGGACTGGCCGCGGCCGTCGGCGCGAAGCCGGGCGACTGCATCTTCTTCGCCGCCGGCAGGGCCTCGGACTCGCGCGCACTGCTCGGCGCCGCCCGCCTCGAGATCGGCCGGCGGGTCGGGCTGATCGACGAAGACGCCTGGTCCTTCGTCTGGGTGGTCGACGCGCCGCTGTTCAAGCCCACCGGCGAGGACGACGACGTCGCGGTCGGCCACGGCACGTGGACCGCCGTCCACCACGCCTTCACCGCACCGACGCCCGAGTGGATCGACCGCTTCGAGGAGTCTCCGGGCGAGGCCCTCGCCTACGCCTACGACATCGTGTGCAACGGCAACGAGATCGGTGGCGGATCCATCCGTATCCACCGCAAGGACGTCCAGCAGCGCGTCTTCGCCGTGATGGGTCTCGGCGAGGAGGAGGCGCAGGAGAAGTTCGGCTTCCTGCTCGACGCCTTCGCGTACGGCGCCCCGCCGCACGGCGGGATCGCGTTCGGCTGGGACCGCATCGTCTCGCTGTTGACCGGCTCGGACTCCATCCGCGACGTCATCGCGTTCCCCAAGTCCGGCGGCGGCTACGACCCGCTGACCCAGGCGCCGGCGCCGATCACGCCCCAGCAGCGCAAGGAGGCCGGCGTGGACACCAAGCCGAGGCCGGCCGGCGGCCAGGCCGGACACCCGGACGACGCGAGACACGCGACGGGGGGCCGGTCCGGGCAGACGGACACCGCCGGGCAGCACGCCCCGGCAGAGCGAGCCGGGCAGACGGCGCAGGGTGTGTCGGCCGGGCAGTCAGCGGCCCAGGGCGACGCCTCCGCCGACCCCGGTCAGGCGTGACAGCAGCATCGCGGTGACGAGCCGAACCGTCCGGACGGCCGGCGTCGAGGAGGAGCTCCTCGCACGCTGGCCGTTCTGGCGCGCCAACTCCGCCAGGTTCGCCGCCCGCGAGGTCTGGACCGACGACACGGCGGAGCCCACAGCGGCGCTGACACTCGTCGGACGTCACGGCGGCGACGCGCTGGTCGGGCTCGGCGAGCCGGAGGCGCTCGCACGCGTGCTCGGCACCGCCGAGCTCCCCGGGGGCCTCGTCCACGCCCTGCTGCCGCGCGGCACCTGGACGCACGTGCCGGCCCAGGTCCGCGAGCGGTTCGCGCTGGTCCCGGGCGGGTCATGGGACTGGCTGGCCTGCGACTCCCAGCCCGAGCAGCGCCTCGGCGAGGACCGCGCCGAGATCCTCGGCACGGGCACCGGTGCGCTGGCCGCCGCGGGCGCGGTCCTCGCCAGGGGCTACCCCGAGCGTTCCGACCGCGACGACGACGCCACGCGCACGTGGTGGGGCTGGCGCACCGCCGACGGCGAGCTCGTCGCCGTCCTCGCGGCCAGGCTGGCGTCGGCCGACGGCTCGGGCGTCCACCTCTCCGCGGTCACCGTCGTGCCCGAGCACCGGCGTCGCGGTATCGCGTCGGCGCTGACGGCCGCGGCCACGCGCTGGGGGCTGGCGCAAGGACCGCTGGTGCACCTGGGTATCTGGTCCGACAACGACGCCGCCCGTACGTTGTACCTCCGGCTCGGCTTCCGCGTCGGCGCGGAGATCGAGAACCTGGTTCCCGCGCAGCACTAAGCGGGGGCCCGGCGACCGCGACGTCGGTAGCGCCCGTCCCCGGCGTCTTCGGCGCCGTCCCCGGCATCTTCGGCCGCCATCCGCGGCGTCATTGGCGGCCGTCCCCGGCGTCCTTGGCGGCTGTCCCCGACGTCAGCAGCGACCATCCCCGGCCGCCAGGGGACCGTCCCCGCCCTCAGTGCCACGCGTCGGAAGGCGCGGTATCGGCCGCGCCGAGCTGCCGGCGCGCCCCGTGCTTCGCAGGACGGGACCGCGGGCGGTACGCAAGACTGCCGCCATGGCCCGCTACCTCGACATCCACCCGCAGGACCCCCAGCCGCGACTGGTCACCCAGGCGATGGACGTCGTCCGCGACGGCGGTCTGATCGCCTACCCCACAGACTCCGGGTACGCCGTCGGCTGTTCGCTGGGAAACAAGGAGGGGCTGGACCGCATCAAGGCGTTGCGCCGGCTGGACGACAAGCACCACTTCACCCTCATGTGCGCGGACTTCGCCCAGCTCGGCCAGTTCGTGGTGGTCGACAACGCGATGTTCCGGCTCATCAAGTCCGCGACGCCGGGGCCGTACACCTTCATCCTGCGCGGCACGCAGGAGGTGCCACGCCGGCTGCTGCACCCGAAGAAGCACACGGTCGGGGCACGCATCCCCGACCACCGCACGACCCAGGCGCTGCTGGCCGAGCTGGGGGAGCCGCTCCTGTCGAGCACCCTCATCCTGCCCGGCGAGGAGACGCCGATGGTCGAGGGCTGGGTGGTCAAGGACGAGATCGACCACCTCGTCGACGTCATCGTCGACTCCGCCGTCGACTCCTCGGAGCCGACCACGGTGGTCGACCTGACGTCCGGAGTGCCCGAGGTCCTGCGCACCGGTGCGGGCGATCCCGACCGTTTCCTGTGAACGCGGGCGGCGCGGACCGTTTCCTGTGAACGCGGGCGGCGCCGCCGACGGTGGTCCGTCGGGCACCGACCGAGGCACCGGTGCGTCCCGTGCGCGCCGCGGCTGCGCACGGCACGCGGCTCAGTGGACGATCTTGAACTTCGAGTAGAAGCGGCGCATCGGCGCCGGCGCCCACCAGTTCCACCTGCCGAGCAGCGTCATGGTGGCGGGCACCAGGAGCATGCGCACGAGGGTGGCGTCGACGAGCACGACCACCGCGAGGGCGACGCCGGCCTGCTTGATCGCGATCAGCTCGCCCGTGACGAATCCGGCGAAGACCGCGACCATGATCAGGGCCGCGGACGTGATGATGCGCCCGGAGCGCTGCAGCCCCCGCTCGACCGCCTCGTCGTTGTCCCGTCCGGCGTCCCAGTACTCCTTGATGCGCGAGAGCAGGAAGACCTCGTAGTCCATGGCGAGGCCGAAGCCGAACGCGACGGCGATCGCCACCACGTAGGACTCCAGGCCGGCGACCGGTGCGAAGTCCAGCAGTCCGGTCAGGTGCCCCTCCTGGAAGATCCACACGGTCACGCCCAGCGACGCGGTCAGCGAGAGCAGGTTGACCAGGAGGGCCTTGAGCGGCACCAGCAGCGAGCCGGTCATCAGGAACAGCAGGACGAAGATGGCGAGCACCACGACGACGGCGGCCAGGGGCAGGCCGTCCACGAGCGCGTCGTTGAAGTCGAGCTGGTTCGCCGCCTGCCCGAGCACCCAGGTCTCGAACCCGGGGTCGAGTGCGCGGACCTGCTCGACGGCGGCGGTCGCCTCCGCACCGGCCGGGTCGTCGACGTCGAGGAAGACCGACAGGACCGTGTGGTCGCCGGACTCGACCGGGCCCGTCACCGTCTCCACACGGTCGAGCGTCGCGATCTCCGCGCCGAGCTCGGCCGCGTCGGCGGTCCCGGCGTCGGCCACGACCGTGAGGTCGGGCGTGCGGGAGCCGGGGTAGTCCTCGGCGAGGACGGCGATGTAGTCCCGCTGGTCGGAGTCGGGCGGGAGCAGCTCGGTGGTCGAGCTACGCATGGTGAGCCCCGTGACCGGCGAGGCGAGCAGGAGCAGAACGGCCAGCGACCCGACGAGCACCAGCCACGGGTGGGCGTGCACCCGGCGGGCGAGCTTGGAGAAGACCCCCTCGTTCGGTGCGATGTCACCGAAGCCGCGCAGGAACGCGCGTAGTCCGGGCACCCGCGAGAGCACCGACGGCCGGCGCATGCGGTCGCCGAGGAGCACCAGCAGCGCCGGGACGAGGGTGACGGCGCACGCGACGGCGAGCAGCACCGCGGCGATGCCGGCCGAGGCGATCGCGCGCAGCACCTCCGGTCGCAGGAGCAGCAGGCCGGCCACGGCGAACGTGACCGTGAGGGCGGAGAAGATGACGGTGCGTCCGGCCGTGGCCACGGTGGTGCGCACGGCCTCGAGCAGCACCGGGTCCCGCCCGGCCCGCCGGCGGCGTCGCCGGCCGGCCGGCGCGGCCTCCGCCGGGCGGTCGCGCTCGAGGCGGTGGATCTCCTCACGGTAGCGCGAGACCACGAGCAGGCCGTAGTCGATGGACAGCGCGAGGCTCAGCACGGTGACGACGTTGACGACGAACGAGTCGACGTTCATCGAGTAGGTGAGAGCGAGGAGGATGCCGAGCCCGCCGACGATCGAGACGACGGCGCCGATCAGCGGCAGACCGGCGGCCAGGAACCCGCCGAACACGACCACCATGATCAGCAGCGCCACCGGCAGCGCGACGGCCTCGCCGGCGACGAGGTCCTCCTGCACCTGCTCGACGATCGCGTCCGCGAACAGCGTGTTCGAGCTGACGATGCCGCTCGCCCCGGGCGCCGTCCCGGCGAGCTCGGCGGGCACCTCGCGCAGTCGCTCGACGACGGCGTCGTGCACGCCCTCCTCGGCGTCGTCCGCCAGCACCACCACCATGAGGAAGCCGTCCTGCTCGGCCGAGACCAGCCCGGCCGCGGCGGGGTTCGCCAGCATGTCGGGCAGCACGAACGGGTCCACGACCGACTCGACGCCGTCGAGGGCGGCGAGGTCGGTGTGCGCCGGCTCCAGTGCGGCGGCGAGCTCGGGCAGGGCGGCCGGGTCGGCGAGGTCGACGCCCTGGACCACCATCGACACCTGCTCGGGGGACTCGCCCTCCGCGGTGAGGATCTCGCGCCCCTCCTCGCTCTCCGAGCCGGGCACGACCGGGGCGCCCGTCTGCAGCCGCTCGAACAGGCCAGGACCGGCGAACCCGGTCAGCGCGGCCGTGCCGCACACCACCGCGAGCAGGGCCCAGACGAGTACGACGACGCGGGGATGGCGGGCGACGAACCGGCCGATGAGGTCGAACACGTCCCACAGTTTCGCACCGTCCGGCCACCGCTCGTGCCACCAGCCGTCGTGGTGCCCCTCACCGCACGCGGCATACGTGGCGGTGCACGAGGCGGTGCACGAGGAGGTGCCTCGTCCGGCTCCGTCCCCGCGGCGTCGTAGCCTTCAGGGGTGGATCTCTTCGAGGCGGCCGGGGCCGACGACGCCGGGGTGCCCGCCGTCGGGCACGGCGCACCGCTCGCCGTGCGGATGCGTCCGGCGACCCTGGAGGAGGTCCTCGGCCAGGACCACCTCCTCGAGGCGGGCTCGCCGCTGCGGCGCCTGGTGGAGCCGGCCGAGCCCGGCCGGCGGCGCATCGCTCCCTCCTCGGTGGTGCTGTGGGGGCCGCCGGGGACCGGCAAGACGACCCTCGCCTATCTCGTCGCGCACGGCTCGGGCCGGCGCTTCACCGAGCTGTCCGCGGTCACCGCCGGCGTCAAGGACGTCCGGGCGGTCATCGAGGATGCCCGACGACGCCTGGTCACCTCAGGGGAGGAGACGGTCCTCTTCATCGACGAGGTGCACCGGTTCTCCAAGTCCCAGCAGGACGCGTTGCTGCCCAGCGTGGAGAACCGATGGGTCACCCTCGTCGCGGCCACGACGGAGAACCCCAGCTTCTCGGTCATCTCGCCGCTGCTGTCCCGCTCGCTCCTGCTCACCCTGCGCCCGCTCGCCGAGGAGCACGTGCGCGACCTCGTCGCGCGGGCCGTGACGGACGAGCGGGGCCTCGGAGGCGCCCTCACGCTGGACGAGGACGCGGCCGACCACCTCGTGCGCCTCGCGGGGGCCGACGCCCGCAAGGCGCTGACCATCCTGGAGGCGGCGGCGGGATCGGCCGACGCGGCGGGTGAGGACGTCATCACCCTCGGCGCCGTCGAGCGGGCGGTCGACGTCGCGGCCGTGCGCTACGACCGGGCCGGCGACCAGCACTACGACGTCACCTCGGCCTTCATCAAGTCCATGCGCGGCTCCGACGTCGACGCCGCCCTGCACTACCTCGCCCGGATGATCGTGGCGGGGGAGGACCCGCGCTTCATCGCCCGGCGGATCGTCATCGCCGCCGCCGAGGAGGTCGGCATGGCCGATCCCTCCGCGCTGCAGACGGCGGTCGCCGCGGCCCAGGCCGTCCAGCTCATCGGCATGCCCGAGGGGGCGCTCGTGCTCTCCGAGGCGGTGGTGCACGTGGCCACGGCGCCGAAGTCCAACGCGGCCTACAAGGCCATCGGCGCCGCCATGGCCGACGTGCGAGCGGGCAAGGCCGGGCCCGTGCCGGTGCACCTGCGCGACACCCACTACGCCGGTGCCGAGGGCCACGGCCACGGCGCGGGGTACGTCTACGCCCACGACGAGCCCCACGCCGTCGCCGCCCAGCAGTACGTACCCGACGATCTCGTCGGCGCCCGGTACTACGAACCCACCGGGCGCGGGCACGAGCGCGACATCACACTCCGCCTCGAGAAGATCAGGCAGCTGCTCGCCGGCGGCCGGTGATAGGCTTTCCCGGTTGCCCGGCCGACCCCGTCACTCCCGACGGCGCACCGGGCCACCACCTGGGGTCATGGCCAACGGGTCGACCCCACGCCGCACGGCAGCCGCCGTCGCCGGTGTGACGTCAACACGACAGGAAGTTCTCTCATGGCAGTTTCCCGCACGCGCCGTCAGGTGCGCCTCTCCCGCGCCCTGGGCATCGCGCTCACCCCGAAGGCCGTCAAGTACTTCGAGAAGCGCCCCTACGGCCCCGGCGAGCACGGCCGCGCCCGTCGCCGTACCGAGTCCGACTACGCCGTCCGCCTCAAGGAGAAGCAGCGTCTGCGCGCCCAGTACGGCATCCGCGAGGCGCAGATCCAGCGCGTCTTCGAGGAGGCCCGCCGCGAGCAGTTCCTGACCGGTGAGTCGCTGGTCGAGCTCCTCGAGATGCGCCTGGACGCCCTGGTCCTGCGCTCCGGCTTCGCCCGCACGATCGCCCAGGCCCGCCAGGCCGTCGTGCACCGCCACATCCTCGTGGACGGCAAGCTCGTCGACCGTCCGTCCTTCCGCGTGAAGCCCGGCCAGGTCATCCAGGTCAAGCCGAAGAGCCAGGCCATGGTGCCGTTCCAGGTCGCCGCCGCCGGCGCCCACCGCGACGTGCTGCCCAAGGTGCCCGAGTACCTCGACGTCCAGGTCGAGAAGCTGCGCGCCGAGCTGGTCCGCCGCCCGCGCCGCGCCGAGGTCCCCGTGACCTGCAACGAGCAGCTGGTCGTCGAGTACTACTCGCGCTGACCTGCTCCACCTCTGACGGACGCTGCGCCCCGGGCAGCCGGCCTGTGCCGGTTCCCGGGGCGCCGCCGTGTTGCGGGTAGATTCTTCCCGACGGCGCATCCGTCCAGGTCGCGGGCCTGCCCGGCCCTCGCCCACGTCCCTCGAAAAGGAGCCCTCATGTCCGTCGGTGACATCGCCGGTCTCGTCGCGGCGCTGGCGTTCGTCGCGCTGGTGATCTTCCTCGCCGTGCCCCTGCTCAAGCTCGGCAAGGTCCTCGACGAGGCGCGGGGCACCGTCAGGCAGCTGACGGACCACACGCTGCCCGCGATCGACGAGGCCGCCCAGACGATCCGCGCGACCAACGGCCAGCTCGCGAAGGTGGACACCATCACCACGTCGGCCGCCCAGGTCACCGAGGACGTCTCCGCCCTCACCACGCTCGTCTCCGCGACGGTCGGCGGCCCGCTCATCAAGCTCTCGGCCTTCTCCTATGCGGTGCGCAGCGTGCTCGGCAGGAAGGACCGGTCCCGGTGAGCCCCAAGCTCCTGATCGGCCTCGGCCTGCTCGGGGTCGCCGTCGCCGGCACCGCCGTCGTGCTCGCCGCCGGCAGGGCACCCTCGGTGCTGGACCGGCTGCGCAACCTGCCGCAGGACTTCACCGCCGCCTACCGGGAGCGGGAGGCCGAGCTCCGCGCCGCCCTGCTGCCCGACGACGCCGCCGTGGCCGCCGCCCGCGCCGACGTCGCCGCCCGGCGCAGCGCCGGGCGTCACCTCGGCGCCGTGCCGTCGGGCGCCGTCTCGCCCGACGACGCCGACGACCTGCCCTACGAGTTCTGACCCGGGCGAGCCGCCCGACCTGCCGCCGGCGGACCGCGACCGCCGGCCCGCCGACACCGACACGTAACCTGAGGAACCATGCGCACCGCTGAGATCCGCACCCGCTGGCTGGACTACTTCGCCAAGCACGACCACGAGATCGTGCCGAGCGCGTCGCTGGTCTCGCCCGACCCGTCGATCCTCTTCACGATCGCGGGCATGGTGCCGTTCATCCCGTACATCGTGGGCACCGAGAAGGCCCCGTGGCCGCGGGCGGCGAGCGTGCAGAAGTGCATCCGCACCAACGACATCGACAACGTCGGCAAGACCACCCGGCACGGCACGTTCTTCCAGATGAACGGCAACTTCTCCTTCGGCGACTACTTCAAGGACGGCGCCGTCGACCTCGCCTGGGAGCTGCTCACCGGGTCGCAGGCCGACGGCGGCTACGGCCTGGACGGCGACCGGCTGTGGGTGACCATCTGGGACCAGGACGCCGAGGCCCTCGACGCCCTCACGCGCGTCGGCGTCGACCCCGCGCACATCGTCCGCCTGCCCCGCGAGGAGAACTTCTGGGACACCGGCCAGCCCGGACCGGCCGGCCCCTGCGCGGAGTTCCACTACGACCGCGGCCCCCAGTACGGCCCCGACGCCGTCGGCGGCACCGTCGACCCCGGCGGGGACCGCTACCTCGAGATCTGGAACCTCGTCTTCGACCAGTTCCTCCGCGGCGAGGGCCGCGGCAAGGACTACCCGCTGCTCGGCGAGCTCGAGCACAAGTCGATCGACACGGGCCTCGGCCTGGAGCGGGTGGCGTACCTGCTCCAGGGCAAGGAGAACATGTACGAGATCGACGAGGTCTTCCCCGTCGTCTCCGCCGCCGAGGAGCTCTCCGGCAAGACCTACACCCTCGGGGCCAACAGCCAGGCGGCCGACGACGTGCGGATGCGCGTGGTCGCCGACCACGTGCGCTCGGCGCTGATGCTCATCGGCGACGGCGTCCGCCCCGCCAACGACGGTCGCGGCTACGTGCTGCGCCGCCTCATCCGCCGCGCGGTGCGCTCCATGCGCCTGCTCGGCGTCGACGAGGCGACCCTGCCGGTGCTGCTGCCCATCTCCAAGGACGCCATGAAGGCCTCCTACCCGGAGCTGGAGACCGACTTCGCCCGCATCTCCCAGGTGGCCTACGAGGAGGAGGAGGCGTTCCGCCGCACGCTCGCCGCGGGCACCACGATCCTCGACACCGCCGTCGCCAAGGCCAAGAAGACCTCGTCCGCCGCGCCGGTCCTCGCCGGCGCCGAGGCCTTCGCGCTGCACGACACCTACGGCTTCCCCATCGACCTGACCCTGGAGATGGCGGCCGAGCACGGCGTGAGCGTCGACGAGACGGGCTTCCGCTCGCTCATGGACGACCAGCGCCAGCGCGCCCGCGCCGACGCCCTGGCCAAGAAGACCGGCCACGTCGACACCTCGCTGTACGCCGACCTGCGCCAGCGCCTGGACGGCCCGGTGCAGTTCCTCGGCTACACCGACGCCACCGCCGAGGCCCGGGTCGTGGGCCTGCTCGTCGACGGCGTCCCCGCCCCGGCCGCGACCGCGCCGGCCGACGTCGAGGTCGTCCTCGACCGGACCCCGTTCTACGCCGAGGCCGGCGGCCAGCTGGCCGACCAGGGCACGATCGCGTTCGCCGGCGGCGGGATCGTCGACGTCGCGGACGTCCAGGCCCCCATCAAGGGGCTCTCCGTGCACCGCGGCCGGCTCACCGAGGGCAGCCTGACGCTGGACGAGAAGGGCGTCGCGGCCATCGACACCACCCGGCGCAAGGCGATCGCGCGCGCCCACACGGCCACCCACATGGTGCACAAGGCCCTGCACGAGCAGCTCGGCGAGCAGGCCACCCAGGCCGGCTCCGAGAACGCGCCCTCGCGCCTGCGGTTCGACTTCCGGCACGGCTCCGCCGTCCCGGCGCCGGTGCTCGGCGAGATCGAGGAGCGGGTGAACGCCCAGCTCGCCGAGAACCTCGAGGTCACCGACGAGATCATGGACATCGACGAGGCCCGCGCCGCCGGCGCCATGGCCCTGTTCGGCGAGAAGTACGGCCGCAACGTACGCGTGGTCTCCATCGGCGGCGACTGGTCGAAGGAGCTGTGCGGCGGCACCCACGTGCCCACCACCGGCAACCTCGGGCTGGTCACCCTCCTCGGCGAGGCCTCCATCGGCTCCGGCGTGCGCCGCGTCGACGCCCTCGTAGGCGCCGGTGCCTACGGATTCCAGGCCAAGGAGCACGCCCTCGTCGGCCAGGTCACCACGCTGCTCGGCGGACGCCCCGAGGAGCTGCCCGAGCGGGTCAGCTCGCTGATGAGCAAGCTCAAGGCCGCCGAGAAGGAGCTCGCCTCGCTGCGCCAGGGCCAGCTGCTCGCCCAGGCGGGCCGGGTCGCCGACGAGGCGGCCCAGGTCGGCACCGCCCGGGTCGTCACGCACGACGCCGGCGAGGTCGCCTCGGCCGACGACCTGCGCACCCTCGCACTGGACGTGCGCTCCCGGCTCGGTGACGCCGCCGCCTCGGTGGTCGCCGTCGGCGGCGTCGCGAAGGGCCGCCCGCTCGTGGTGGTCGCCACCAACGCCGACGCCCGCACCGCCGGCGTGCGTGCCGGCGCGCTCGTCCGGACCGCCGCCACGACCCTCGGCGGCGGCGGTGGTGGCAAGGACGACGTCGCCCAGGGGGGCGGGACGGACGCCGCCAGGCTGAGCGAGGCCCTCGCCGCCGTCCGGGACGAGGTCGCGTCCCTGCTGACCGCATGACGGGCGGCGACCCGGCCGACGGGCCGGCCGCGCTGCGCCGCGGCGTCCGGATCGGGATCGACGTGGGGTCCGTGCGCATCGGCGTGGCACGCTGCGACGCCGCGGGGATCCTCGCGACGCCGGTGCGCACGGTCGCCCGGCGCAAGGACGGCGCCGACCTCGCCGAGATCGTCTCTCTCGTCGGCGAGCACGAGGCCGTCGAGGTGCTGGTCGGGCTGCCGCGCAGCCTCTCCGGACGCGAAGGTCCCGCCGCGGATGCCGCGCGCGGGTACGCTGTCCGGGTTGCGGCCGCCCTGGACCCTCTACCCGTGCGCCTCGTCGACGAACGGCTGACCACCGTCAGCGCCCACCAGGCGCTGCACGCCTCCGGTCGCCCGGGACGCCGGCACCGGGACGTGGTGGACCAGGTCGCCGCGGTCATGATCGTGGAGCAGGCACTCGAGGTCGAGCGACGCACCGGAGCCCCCGCCGGTGAGCTGGTCGTGCCCGACGTGCCCGCTGGGAACGAGGAGAGCGAGTGAACGACCTCTTTGTCGACGGCGCCCCTGGGGAGGCGTCGTCGGAGCCGCGGCGCGAGCGTCGGGAGCACCGGCGTGCCCGGGAGGTCCGGCGCAAGCAGCGGCGCCGCCGCTCGGCGGTGGTGCTCACTCTGACCGTGGTCGTCGTCGCCGTCCTGGCGATCTGGGCGTTCCCGCAGGTGCGGGACATGGTCACCAGCCGCCCCACGACCGCCGCGGAGGACTACCCGGGTCCTGGCTCGGGCGAGGTCGAGGTGGTGATCCCCTCGGGTGCGTCGGGCCAGGAGATCGGCTCGGTGCTCGAGGAGGAGGGCGTCGTCGCCTCGGTGCGGGCGTTCACCACAGCCTTCGCGGAGAACGTCAACGCCCCGCGCATCCAGCCCGGGACGTACACGCTCCTGCAGGAGATGGCGGCGGCCGACGCCGTGGCCGCCCTGCTCGACCCGGCCAACAAGGCCGAGGTCACCATCACGGTGCCCGAGGGCTTCCAGGCGATGCAGGTGTACGAACGCATCGCGAACGTCGCCGAGATCCCGCTCGAGGACGTCCAGGCCGCCGCCGAGGACCCCGAGCTCATCGGCCTGCCGGCCGAGGCCGGCGGCAACCCCGAGGGGTGGCTGGCCGCCGCGACCTACTCGTTCCAGCCGAGCGACGACGCCGCCACGATCCTCTCCACCATGGTCGCCCAGACGGTGGCCCGCCTGGACGAGCGCGACGTCCCGCAGGACCAGCGCCAGGAGGTGCTCACCAAGGCCTCGATCGTCGAGCGTGAGGTGAACCTGCCGGAGTACTACGGCCAGGTCGCGCGCGTCATCGACAACCGGCTCGAGGACACCGGACAGGTGAACGGTCGCCTGCAGATGGACTCCACCGTGCTGTACGGCGTCGGCAAGGTCGGCGGCGTTCCCACCCAGGCGGACCTGGACGACGACAACCCGTACAACACCTATCTCCACGCAGGACTGCCGCCCACGGCGATCGGTGCGCCGGGAGCGGCCGCCATCGACGCCGTCCTGACGGCGCCGGAGGGGGACTGGCTCTACTTCGCCACCGTCAACCTCGACACCGGTGAGACGAAGTTCGCCGCGACGCTGCAGGAGCACAACGCCAACGTCGCCGAGCTGCGCGCCTGGCTCGCGGAGAACCCGCAGACCGACGGGTGACAGGAGTCGGCACCTCGTGACCGGAGGCCGCCGCGGGGTGACACGAGTCAGGACCTCCTGACCGGTGGCCCCGGCAGGGGACACGAGTTGACCACCTGCAAACCGTGACCCCGAGGGGTGACACGAGTCAGCACCTCCTGACCGGTGGTCTCCTGGGCCGTGCGCCGGACGAGGTCGCCGAGGCGGTCGAGGCTGCCATCGGCCGTGCCATCGGGCACGAGCTGACGAGCAGGTCCGGCGAACGAGCGCCTTGAGCCGGCTGTGGACCTCGGCACCGTCCCACGGCCCCGGCTGGTAGAACTTGGCTGGCGGCCGGACGGTCGCGATCGACAGCACCACCGACTTGGAGGACCGACCCGCATGGCCGTCGGACAGGACCTCGCCGCGCCCGGTATCGACCGACGCTGCGCCGTGCTCGGCCACCCGGTGGGTCACTCGCTCTCGCCGACGCTGCACCGGGCCGCCTACGCACAGCTGGGTCTGGACGACTGGGGCTACGGGCTCCAGGACGTCACGGCCGACCAGCTGCCCGCCGTCGTCGACCAGCTCGACGCGAGCTGGGGCGGCCTGTCGCTGACGATGCCGCTCAAGCAGGCGATCATGCCGCTCCTGGACGCCGTCGACCCGCTCGCCGAGGTCACCGGAGCGGTGAACACCCTTGTCGTCCAGCCGGGGCGCGCGGGGCGCGCCGGGCCGTTGTCCGGGTTCAACACCGACGTCCACGGCATCGTCGCGACCCTCCGCGAGGCGGCACCGGCCGGCTGGCGTCCGCAGCGGGCGGTGGTGCTCGGCGCCCGCGCGACCGCGTCCTCCGCCCTCGCTGCGCTCGGCGAGCTGGGCTGCACACGCACGACCCTCGTGGCACGCAGCTTCGCCGGCCCGGGGAGCGCCGCAGTCGCCGCCCACCGCATGGGCGTCACGACCGAAAACGTCACCTGGTCCACGCCCGACGTGGCGGCCGACGCCGTCCTCGCCGCTGACGTGGTGATCTCCACCGTGCCCGCCGGGATCGCGGACCCGGTCTCTACCGTGATGCGCGACCGGCTGGCCGGCTCGCCGAACGCGCTGTCCGGTGCGGTCCTGCTCGACGTGGTCTACGACCCGTGGCCGACCCCTATCGACGAGGCATGG
This sequence comes from Georgenia subflava, assembly GCF_009193155.1. GTDB lineage: Bacteria > Actinomycetota > Actinomycetes > Actinomycetales > Actinomycetaceae > Georgenia > Georgenia subflava. The sequence goes on along the minus strand of NZ_VUKD01000003.1, from coordinate 366,263 downwards.
CAGGAGGCCGGCGGCACCGTCGCCCCGGGGTGGGGGATGCTGCTGCACCAGGCGGAGGCGCAGGTCCGGCTGATGACGGGCAGGACCCCCGACGTGGAGGTCATGCGCGACGCTCTCGTCGGCGAGCTGGCGCGGCGCTCCGCCGGGGGAGAGGTGCTGAGCTCGCCACCACCGTTCACGCTGCCCGCGGACCGCAAGGACAGGCATGCCGGCTGAGCCGGCCAAGAAGGTCGACACGTCGGCCGAGGTGCCGGCCAAGAAGGTCGACACGTCGGCCGAGAGGGTCGACACGGCGGCCGAGGCGGCGGCCGAGAAGGTCGGCACGGCGGCCGAGGCGCCGGCAAAGAAGGTCGGCATCTCTGCAGCAGCGCCTGGACGGGCACGCGTCCGCGCCAACCTGCGCCCGCTCGACGGAGCGATCGCCCTCCTCCTGATGATCCTCGCGGCCGTCGGTCTGACCGGCCAGCCTTGGTCCGTCGTGCTGACCGGCGCCGCGCTGACCGCGGCGGCGACGTTGCTCGCCGTCATCGACGTGCGCACCCACCGGCTCCCGGACCGCCTGGTGCTCGTGGGGCTGGCGATCGTCGCCGTCGGTCTCACGCTCGCTGCCGTGCTGACCGGGGGCTGGCCGGCGCTCGGCCGGGCCGGACTCGCGGGCGCCGTCTCAGGGCTGGTGTACCTCGCGCTCGCGCTGCTGCGCACCGGCGGGCTCGGCCTCGGTGACGTCAAGGTGGGTGCCGTCGTCGGGGTGTGGCTGGGCTGGTTCGGATGGACAGCCGTCGTGGCGGGCGTGCTCGCCACGTTCATCCTCGGTGGGGTCTTCGCCGCGGTGCTGCTGCTGACGCGGCGGGCACACCGGCGCAGCGCCGTCGCGCTCGGCCCGTGGCTGTTCCTCGGCGCCGCTGCGGCCACCGCGCTGCATATCGGCGGCCACCTGCTGCACTGAGTGGCGCACCAGCAGCGCAGCGCGGCGCCCGGTACGAACAGGCCTCACCACGAGCCTCCTGGCGTCAACCCACATCCACCCTCCAATTCGCACCGGCGGTGGCCGTCCCGACAACGTCGTCGGCCGTTCCGACAGCGTCGGTGGCCGTCCCGACAGCATCCGTCCCGACCAAAGTCGTCGGCTGTCCCGACAGCGTCCGTTGGCCGTCCCGACGACGTGGCCGCCGTCCCACAACGAGGCCGTCCCAACAACGTGGCCGTCCCGACGACATCGGGTTGCCGATCGTGGACGCCATCCGGGCGACGTGTCTCGCCGTGGCAGGATCGGGGCCATGCTCAGATGGTTGACCGCAGGTGAGTCGCACGGCCCCGCCCTCGTCGGCGTCCTCGAGGGCGTGCCGGCCGGCGTGGAGGTGACCTCCGCCGACATCCGGGCCGCCCTCGCCCGGCGGCGACTCGGCCACGGGCGCGGCTCGCGCATGAAGTTCGAGCAGGACGAGGTGCGCATCCTCGGCGGCGTGCGGCACGGCCAGACCATGGGCGGCCCCGTGGCGGTCGAGATCGGCAACACCGAGTGGCCCAAGTGGGAGACGGTCATGTCCGCCGACCCCGTCCCCGCCGAGTCCCTCCTGATCGACGCCGGCACCGGTGACGAGCGGGAGGTCGCCCGCAACCGGCCGCTCACGCGTCCCCGTCCCGGCCACGCGGACCTCGTCGGCATGCAGAAGTACGATCTGGACGACGCCCGCCCGGTTCTCGAGCGGGCCAGCGCCCGTGAGACCGCGGCCCGGGTCGCCCTGGGAACGGTGGCGGCCGCGCTGCTCGAGCAGGTCGCCGGCGTCCGCCTCGTCTCGCACGTCGTCGCGATCGGCCCAGTCGCCACGCCCGAGGACGCACCGCTGCCCGGGCCCGACGACGTCGCCGCCCTGGACGCCGACCCCGTGCGCTGCCTCGACCCCGCCTCCTCGGCCGCGATGGTGGCCGAGATCGACCAGTGCCAGCGCGACGGCGACACCGTCGGCGGCGTCGTCGAGGTCCTCGCCTACGGCCTGCCGCCCGGCCTCGGCTCGCACGTCTCGGGCGACCGCCGGCTCGATTCGCGCCTCGCCGGCGCGGTCATGGGCATCCAGGCTGTCAAGGGCGTCGAGATCGGTGACGGCTTCCGCACGGCAGCCCGCCGCGGCAGCGTCGCGCACGACGAGATCGTCTCGGCCGACGGTCGGCTGCGCCGTGCGACGAACCGTGCCGGCGGCACCGAGGGAGGCATGAGCAACGGCGAGGTGCTGCGCGTGCGTGCGGCGATGAAGCCGATCTCCACCGTGCCGCGCGCCCTGGCCACCGTCGACGTCACCACCGGCGAGCCGGCGAAGGCCATCCACCAGCGCTCGGACGTGTGCGCCGTGCCGCCCGCTGCCGTGGTCGCCGAGGCGATGGTCGCCCTCGTCCTCGCCCAGGCGCTGCTCGAGAAGGTCGGCGGGGACTCCGTCGGGGAGGCGGCCCGCAACCTGCGCGGCTACCTCGACGCCATCCCCGAGACGCGCCGCTGAGCCCGGCCGCGGGCCGGACGCGGTGCGTCGACCTCGCCCGGCGGTGCACGCGCGATCATGAGTGCAGCCTGCCGACTGGGGACTGAGACCGTCGGCTCCGGCCCCGCGCCGCGGCGGTAGCGTGACCGCGTGACCAGTCCCCACGTCGTCCTCGTCGGCCCGCCCGGTGCGGGCAAGACCACCGTCGGTGGGCTGCTCGCCCGCGCCCTCCACGTCGAGCTGTACGACGCCGACGCCGAGGTCGAGCGCACCGCGGGCACCACCATCCCCGAGCTGTTCCGCACCCACGGGGAGGAGCACTTCCGCCACCTGGAGCACGAGACGGTCACCCGGCTGCTCGCCACCGACGCCGTTGTCTCGCTCGGCGGCGGTGCCGTGCTGCACCCCGGCACGCGCGAGGCACTGCGCGGGCACACGGTGGTCTACCTCGACGTCGACGTGGAGGAGGCCCTGGTACGGGTGTCCCGGTCCGAGGAGCGGCCCCTGCTCGCCGGCGACCCCGCCGCGCGGCTCGCCGCGCTCGTCGCCGAACGGCGTCCCGTCTACGAAGCCGTGGCGACCGCCGTCGTGCGTACGAACGACCGCAGCCCGCAGAACGTGGCGGAGGAGATCCTCGCTCTGCTGTCCGCCCGTGCGCGGCACACCGCCTCGACCACAGCTGCGGCCGGCAGCCCGGCACCGGTCGGCGACCCCGCACCGGCGGACACCCCGACACCTGCCGGCAGCACCGTGCCGGCAGGCACGGCAGGGGACGCGGGGGGTCGCACCAGCGACGCGGAGACCGCTGGCCGCATCGGCGTCCCCGGAGCACCTGGCCGCATCGGCGTCCCCGGAGCGCCCGGCCGCATCAGCGTCGCCGGAGCGAACCCGTACGACGTCGTCGTCGGTCACGATCTCGGCGCCGAGGTCGTCGACCTTGTCGGCTCCGACGCGTCCCGGGTGCTCGTCGTGCACGCCCCCGCCACCGTCGACCGGGCCCGACGGCTGGGCGACGCCCTGAGCGCGGCCGGCCGCGAGGTCGTCCTCCACGAGGTGCCCGACGCCGAGGCGGCCAAGACGATCGACGTCGTCGCCCGCTGCTGGGACCGGCTGGGCGAGCACCGTTTCGGCCGGCAGGACGTGGTGGTCGCCGTCGGCGGCGGTGCCACGACCGACGTCGCCGGCTTCGTGGCCGCCTCCTGGCTACGCGGTGTCCGTCTCGTCAACGTCCCCACCACCCTCCTCGGCATGGTCGACGCCGCGCTCGGCGGCAAGACCGGCATCAACACGGCCGCCGGCAAGAACCTCGTCGGTGCGTTCCACCCGCCCGCCGGGGTAGTCTGCGACCTTGCCGCGCTGACGACCCTGCCGGCCGCGGACCTGCGCGCCGGGCTCGCCGAGGTGGTCAAGGCAGGCTTCATCGCCGACGAGAGGATCCTCGACCTGGTGGAGGCGGACGGTGGCGCGGCCGCCCAGGACCCCGCGTCACCGGTCCTGCGCGAGCTCGTCCAGCGTGCCGTCGCCGTCAAGGCGCGGGTGGTGGGGGAGGACCTGCGTGAGGCCGGGCTGCGCGAGATCCTCAACTACGGGCACACGCTCGCCCACGCCATCGAACGGACCGAGGCCTACTCCTGGCGCCACGGCGATGCCGTCGCCGTCGGGATGGTGTTCGCCGCCGAGCTTGCCCACGCCGCGGGAATGCTCGACGCAGCAGTGGTGGACCGTCACCGCAAGGTGCTCAGCCTCCTGGGGCTACCCACGACCTACCGCGGCGACCGCTGGCCGGAGCTCCACGACGCCATGGCCCGGGACAAGAAGGTGCGCGACGACGCGCTGCGGTTCGTGGTGCTGACGGACATCGCCGAACCGACGGTCCTGCGCGCACCGACCCCCGAGCAGCTCCGGGCCGCCTACTCTGCGGTGAGCGCATGAGCGACGGGGAGCACATGGGCGACGCTGCACACGACAGCGGCGATGCTCGAGGCAACGGCACTGCACACGACAGTGGCAGTGCACACGGGAACGGCAGTGCACATGACAGCGGCAGTGCACACGGGAACGGCAGTGCACATGACAGCGGCAGTGCACACATCCACCGGGATGCAGGAACGAACGACGATGGTCGCGCGGGCGGCGGTTACGGTGTGGGCGTGAGCATCCCGCGTCTCGTCCTCGTCGGTCCGCCCGGCGCCGGTAAGTCGGCCGTCGGAGCCGAGGCCGCCCAGCGGCTCGCCGTGCCCTTCGTCGACACCGACACCGTCCTGGCGGAGCGGTCCGGCACCAGCGTCGGAGAGCTGTTCGTCGACCTCGGCGAGGAACGCTTCCGGGAGCTGGAGGAGCAGATCGTGGCCGAGGCCCTCGCCGCGGACGGCGTGGTCGCCCTGGGCAGCGGTGCCGTCGAACGGGCGGCTTCCCGCCTCGAGCGGTACGTGGCCGACGGGGGCACCGTCGTCTTCCTCGACGTCTCCCTGGCCGCGGGCATGCCGCGCGTCGGTCTGAACGCGCCGCGCTCGGTCGCCCTCGGCAGCCCTCGCTCCCAGTTCTCCTCGATGGCCGCCCGGCGCCGCCCTGCCTACGAGGCGGTGGCCGCGGCGGTGGTGGACACCTCCGGGACCGATGTCGGTGACGCCACCGACGCGGTGCTCGCGGTGCTCGAGCGGCCGCGAAACTGATCCGTCCAGACCCACAAGGACAGTCCCGGGCCGCGGTGCCCGTCCTGACTGCGGCGGATACCTGCCCCAAGCACATGGCGTGACCTGGCGGCTCGACCACGAGATGCCAGATCACTCACAAGGCATCCGGCTTTCCAAGATCCGTGGCGCGTCCTTGATCACGTTTGGTCAAGTCAGCAGCCTTGATACATGAGGATCAAGTCTGTAGCCTTACAGGCATGTTCGTCCTCACGGCAGATCAGAACGCCAGCACGCGCCACGGCGACAAGGTCGAGGACCTTCTCGCCTCCCTCGGTACGTGGTCGACAGAGCACGCCGACGCGCTGGCACTCCCGCTCGAGCGCACGGTCGGCGACGAGGTACAGACCGTGCTGACCCGTGCCGACGCCGCTCTGGACCTCGCCCTCCATCTGATGCGCCTGGGCGAGTGGGCCGTCGGAATCGGTGCCGGGCAGGTGCACGAGCCCCTCGGGACGTCCTCGCGCGCAAGCTCCGGACCTGCGTTCGTCCATGCCCGCGCCGCCGTCGAGCGCGCCCGTGGACGCGGCGAACCGGCTCCTGTCGTCGTGGCCGGCGACGACGAGGCCGCCGCACGGGAGGCGACCGCCCTCGTCCAGCTGCTCGCCTCAGTGGTCCGGCGCCGTTCCGCCGCCGGCTGGGAGGCCGCCGACCTCCTCCGCCCCGACGTGCGGCAGAAGGACGTGGCCAACACGCTCGACATCTCCGAGCAGGCGGTCAGCCAACGGGTACGGTCGGCCCTGCTGGAGGAGGAGCTGCAGGTGCGCCCGCTCGCCGCCGGGCTGATCGCCCGTGCCGCGGGGGAGCGCGGAGGGGAGGACGCGTGACATCGGACACGCTCGCCGTCGTCGGCGTCGTCCTCGCCGTCCTGACCGTCTCGGTCGCCGTGGGCCGGCTGCTCGTCTGGGCGGTGCTGCGCCGCGTCGAGCCCGGCCCCGCCGTCGCGGGCGTGCTGCGCGGCGGCACCTGGATCGGCATGCTCGAGCGTCTGGCGATCACCGGCTCGGTGCTCGCGGGCTTCCCGGAGGCGGTCGCCGTCGTCCTCGCGGTCAAGGGCCTCGGCCGCTACCCGGAGCTGCGAGAGGCCCATCCGGACCGCCGCAGCCCGGCCGCCGAACGCTTCATCATCGGCACGCTCGCGAGCTACACCTGGGCCGGGCTGACCGGCGTCGTCGGCGTCCTGTGGCTCGGCGCGGTATCCTGAGCGCCGCCGAACGGCCCCTGGGACCGCCGCGTCACCGCGCGGCCGTTCGCCCCATCCGAACCCGATACTCAAGGACGGCCCACGCATGGCTTCGACCAACGACCTGAAGAACGGTCTGGTGCTCAACATCGACGGACAGCTCTGGTCCGTCGTCGAGTTCCAGCACGTCAAGCCCGGCAAGGGGCCAGCCTTCGTCCGCACGAAGCTCAAGAACGTCCTGTCCGGCAAGACCGTGGACAAGACCTTCAACGCCGGCGTCAAGGTCGACACCGCGACGGTGGACCGCCGTGACATGCAGTACCTGTACAAGGACGGCACCGACTTCGTCTTCATGGACTCCTCGACCTACGAGCAGATCCCGATCCCGCCGGAGACCGTCGGCGACGCCGCGAACTTCCTCCTGGAGAACCAGGACGTCATCGTGGCCATGCACGAGGGCCAGGTCCTCTTCGTCGAGATGCCGGCCTCCGTCGTCATGGAGATCACCTACACCGAGCCCGGCCTGCAGGGCGACCGCTCCTCGGCCGGCACCAAGCCCGCCACCATCGCCACCGGCTACGAGATCCAGGTGCCCCTGTTCCTCGAGACCGGCACCAAGGTCAAGGTCGACACGCGCTCGGGGGACTACCTCGGCCGCGTCAACGACTGACCCACCGCGACCGCGCCGCTCCACCCGCCCCGGCGGGGGAGCGGCCCCCCGCGCCAGCACGCCGACCGACACGTCAGTACGCCGACCGACACCTCGGCACGCCGACCCAACCGCGCCCACCGGCGCGGCATCGAGAGAGGACCTCCGTGGCCGCACGCACCAAGGCCCGCCGCCGGGCGCTGGACGTCCTGTTCGAGGCCGACCAGAAGGGCAAGGACTCGGCCGACGAGCTCCTCGAGCTGCTCGAGCAGCGCATGCACGTCACCGTGGCACAGGGGTCCTTCCCCCAGTACGCGGTCGACATCGTCGAGGGGGTCGCGGCGCACCGGGCCGAGCTCGACGAGCTCCTCAGCACCTACTCCCAGGGCTGGTCCCTGGACCGCATGCCCACGGTCGACAGGTGCATCCTGCGCCTGGGCGCGTGGGAGCTGCTGCACAACGACGACGTCCCGGACGCCGTCGCCGTCGACGAGGCCGTCCACCTGGCGGCCGAGCTGTCGACCGACGACTCGCCGGGTTTCGTCAACGGCCTCCTCGCCCGGCTCCTGGAGCTCAAGCCCACGCTCTGAGGGCCACTGGGCCGCGAGCCCCTCGCGCGACGCGGGCAGACCTGCGATCTCAAGGCGCGTCACGACGCGTCGCGCGACGCGGGCAAACATGCGGTCTTGAGGCGAATCACGACGGCGCACGCATGCCCGCGTCCCGCGCCCGTGCCACCGCGGCGGCCCGGTCACGGACCTGCAGCTTGGCGAGGGTCGCCGCGACGTTGTTACGCACCGTCTTCTCGGACAGACCGAGGCGCCGGGCGATCTCGTGGTTGCCGAGACCGGTGGCGACGAGGGAGAGCACCTGCTCCTCCCGCGGAGTGAGATCGGGGAAGGGACGCACCGCTGGGCCGCGGAGCGCGAGGAGCTCGCTGAGCCGCCGTCCCACCTCGGGGCCGTACACCGTGCCCCCGCCCGCCACGGTGAGGACCGCCCGGGCGATCTCGTCGCGGTCGGCGCCCTTGAGCAGGTAGCCCCGCGCACCTGCGCGTAGCGCGCCGAGCACGGCGTCGTCGTCGGCGTGCATGCTCAGGACGAGCACAGCCACCTCGGGGAACCGGGCGAGGATCAGTGCGATGGCGGTCTCTCCGCCGACGTTGGGCATGGTCAGGTCGGTGAGCACGACGTGCGGTCGGAGCTCGTCCACGAGCGCCACGAGCGTCCCGCCGTCAGAGGCGTCGCCGACCACCTCGATCTCGGTCACGGCCTCGAGAGCCGCCCGCAGCCCGTAGCGGAACATCGGGTGGTCGTCGGCGATCACCACGCGGACCGGTGGGGTCATGACGCGGCTCCCGGGGCCGCCGCCAGGACGGCGAGCGGGAGCGCCAGCGTGACCGTCGTCCCGCTGGGACCGGTGCCGACGTCGAGCCGTCCGCCGAGCAGGTCGGCCCGCTCACGCATCGAGGTGAGCCCGATCCCGGGGACAGCCCCGCGGGTGAACCCGGCACCGTCGTCCGCCACCCGCAGAGTCACCTCCGAGCCGTCGGCCCACAGGTCGACGGACGCTCGGGTGGCCCCGGAGTGGCGCAGCACGTTCGTGACCGCCTCGAGTGCGACGCGGTAGACCGCGTCCTCGACCGGAGCGTGCAGCCGGGGGAGCGCACCCACCGCGACGTCGACGGGGATCGGTGTGGCACCGATGCGGTCGCTGAGGGCGCGCGCGAGCCCACGCTCGGCGAGCGGGGCCGGGCGCAGGTCCTGGAGGATGCGGCGGACGTCGGTGATGGCGTCGGCGACCTCGCCGCGCAGCGTGCTGGTGAGCTCGGCGCGCGAGCGGTCCTGCGCCGCCAGGTCCTCCAACGCCTGCAGCCCGAGCCCGATACCGGTGAGTGCCGGCCCCAGGCCGTCGTGCAGGTCGCGGCGCAACCGGTCCCGTTCCTGCAGCCGGGCGTCGAGGACGGCGTTGCGCTGGTGCTCGAGCTCCGCGGCGAGGTCGAACGCACGCACGACGACGGCAACCTGGGTGGCCAGGACGACGAGCAGCCGCTCGTCGGCGGCGGAGTACCGCTCGCCCGGGCTGCGCGCCGCGAGACGGAGGACACCGAGGGGTTCTCCGCCCACCGTGAGCGGGACGGCGAGCGCGTCCGCGGCGTGCGACGCGCCCACCGCCGTCAGGACTGTGCCGTCCGGCCGGTCGATGCGGGCGCCGGTCGCCCGCACGGCCTCGCGCACCCCGGTGAGGACGGCGTCGAGCAGCTCGGTCGGCCCGGCAGTGGCCACCCGGTCACCCAGGTCCGCGACCGCGCCGAACGGGTCGGCACGCCGGCCGTAGAGCACGCGGTCCACCACGAGCTGGAGCCGGTCCCGCAGGGGCGTGAGCCCCACGGCGACGGCGGCTGCGGCGACCACGCCGGGCAGCGCCCCACCGGTCAGCCGTGCGCCGGTCACTGCGGCCACGAGCGCATGCGCGGCCACGATGCCCGCGGTGAGGACGGCGTACACCAGCCCGCGCCGCAGCACGATCTCGATGCCCAGCAGCCGGTAGCGCAGGATGCCGACGGCGGTCGCGGCCGGCAGCAGGTACAGACCGACGGCCTGCAGCCACTGCGCCGTCGTCGAGGACCCCAGAGCCTGGGTGAGCATGACGACGACGACCGCGGTCAGGAGCAACGCGAGCTGCTGGCGCTCCGGGCGCCGGGCCCGGGCCAGACGCACCACGCACAGGACCCAGACCGCCACGGTCGCGCTGAGATACACGGCCGCCGGTGCCCACACGAGCCACGCCGGCTGGGTCGAGCCGGGTGCGGGCGAGAACGGCCACGCCCAGGCGTCGTCGAGCCGGGACAGCAGCCACTGCGTCTGCATCATCGCCGCGCCCGCGACGACGACGGCGGCCGCCACGCGCGACACCCCTCGGGGCAGCTGCCCCGAGGGGTACAGCACGGGCAGCAGCCCGAGCAGGACGAAGATGAGGAAGCCGCCCGCGACGCTGAGGAGGAGCTCGCCCGGCCGGATCCAGGACGACTCGGCGCCCGGCGCGCGCAGTCGGGCGAGGGCGTCCGCGCTCAGGCTCAGCTGCGTCGTCGTGCCGACGACCAGGAACAGCCAACCCAGCACGTTGCGCGGACGCAGCCAGGTGAGCGTCGCGCCGACCACCGCCCACGAGAGTCCGACGACGGTCAGGGCCACGTGCAGGACGGTCACGTCGAGGGCGGCTCCGTGGCCTCCCCGGGCCTCCGCCCAGCCACCGCACACGGCGGCGACCAGGCTGACGGCAAGCAGCCCGGTGCCCACCGCTCGCGCTCGCATGGCGACATTCTGGGCCCTGTGCGCCCGCCGGGGTGCCCGTTGGGCGCCCGACCTCCCGGGCAGGTTGCCCGGCAGGTCGGGACCTGTGCCCCTGTCCCGACCGTCGGCGGGCGCGGCAGCCTCCTGCCACCACCGGGCGGGTGTTCCTCCCGGGAGAAGAGAGGACGATCGTCATGACCACCACGACCGCCGCACGCCGCGCCCGCACCACCGGGCGCCGCCACATCCCCTTCCGGATCGTCGCCGTGCTGATCGCCCTGGCGTTCCTCGTGGTCTTCGGCGTGTGGCAGTCGATCCTGACGCCGTGGGTGACGTTCCCGGACGCCACCGACCACGGGTGGACCCGCACGCCAGAGCTGCACCGCTACACCGACAGCGCCTCGGCCGCCGCGATGGCTGCCGTCGGTCTCGGTGCGCTCGTCCTCGCGCTGCGGCCCGTCGGGCGCTCGGCGCTCGTGGCATGGGTCGCGGCGATGCTCACCGTCGTGGGGATGTCGAGCGGGGTCTCCGTGATCCTCCAGCAGCACCAGGGCGTCGGTGGTGCACTCGTGCAGGCCGTGGCGACCGTGGCGCTCACTGCCGTGCCGTTCGTGCTCCTGCACCCGGAGCGGCGCCTCGTCCTGCGGGGCGGTGCGTCCGGGGCCGCAGGCCCCACGGGCGTCGCCCGGGCGGGTCTGGTCGCTATCGCCCTCGCCGGCATCGTGCTCACGCTGGGTGCCGTGGCTCGGCGCCTCACCGGGGTCGTCGCGGAGAGCCCCCTCGAGGACGACGTGCTCGGCTACGTGGTCCTCGGACTCGCCCTGATCCTCGGCAGCTCGATCTGCCTGACCGGTCGGGCCGGCTGGCGCACCCTCGCGGCGATCCTCGGGGCGGTCAGCCTCTACGGCATCGTCGGCGGGCTCTCGCTCGCGTTCGGCTAGCCAGACGGCGACCACCGGCAGGACGGACCGGCTCCGGAGGGTTCCGCCCGACCGCACGGCGCCGCGGCGTGCCGCCGCTCCGCCCGTGGCGCGGTCGCGCTCGGGCGCCGAGCACGCGAAGATCCCCATCATGACCGATGGCATCCTCGACGCCGCCCACCCCCTCCTCGACGAGATCGCCGCCCGGCTCGACGGCTCGGGCCGGACGATCGCCGTCGCCGAGTCGCTGACGGCCGGGAAGATCGCCAGCCACCTCGGCGCCGCGCCCAGCTCGTCGACGTGGTTCGCCGGCGGCGTCGTCGCCTACACCAACGAGGTGAAGTACTCGGTCCTCGGTGTCGAGCGCGGACCGGTCGTCACCGCGCGCTGCGCGGAGCAGATGGCCACCGGTGTCGCCCGGCTGACCGGCGCGGACATCGCCGTCGCGGTGACCGGCGTCGGCGGGCCGGGACCCGAGGAGGGCAAGGAGGCCGGCACGGTGTACATCGGTGCCTGCGCCGGCGCGCGCTCCACCACCGAGCACCACCAGCTCGACGGCGGACCCGAGGAGATCCTCGCGAAGACCACGCTCCGCGCGCTGACGCTGCTCCTGGAGATGATCCCGACCGGGCCCGATCACGTCGGTCGGGCTCGTCCGTGAGGTCCCGGTCACATTCCGTCTCACGGGCGGGGCGCGCAGGTTCTGGCCCCTCGGCGGGGCGGTAGCATCGCCGCGTCCGACATCCTTTAAGGCCCGTCCAGTGAGGCGGGGAAGGAGGTCCTCCAGTGGCCACCATGCCCATGGGCACCGGCGCCGAGCGCCAGGTGCTCTCCGAGTCCGACATCGCCCGGTCCCTGACCCGGATCGCCCACGAGATCCTCGAGCGCAACCACGGCAGCGACGACGTCGTCCTGCTGGGGATCCCGACCCGCGGCGCCCCGCTCGCCGAGCGGATCGCGTCCCGGATCGCTGCCACCGAGGGGCGTCCCGACATCCCCGCCGGCGCGCTGGACATCACGATGTACCGCGACGACCTGCGCGGGCAGCCCACCCGCACGCTCGGGCGGACCACGCTCCCGGCGAGCGGCATCGACGGCAAGGTCGTCGTGCTCGTCGACGACGTGCTCTACTCCGGTCGCACGATCCGCGCCGCGCTGGACGCCCTGAACGACCTGGGCCGTCCCGCCGCCGTCCAGCTGGCCGTCCTGGTCGACCGCGGCCACCGCGAGCTGCCCATCCGGGCGGACTTCGTGGGCAAGAACCTGCCGACCTCGCGCAGCGAGCGGGTCCGCGTCCAGCTCACCGAGACCGACGGCGCAGCAGACGCCGTGACGATCTCCGACGCAGTGACGGTCTCGGACACGGTGACGACCTCCGACGCGCCGACGACCTCCGACGGCGAGGCGCGATGATGAGGCACCTGCTCTCTGCCGCCGAGCTCAGCCACGCCGACGCGGTCCGCATCCTCGACACCGCCGAGGCGATGGCCGCCACCCAGGGCCGCACCATCAAGAAGCTGCCCACCCTGCGCGGGCGCACCGTGGTCAACCTCTTCTTCGAGGACTCCACCCGCACCCGCATCTCCTTCGAGGCGGCCGCCAAGCGGCTCAGCGCGGACGTCATCAACTTCTCCGCCAAGGGCTCCTCGGTCTCCAAGGGCGAGTCGCTCAAGGACACCGCGCTCACGCTGCAGGCCATGGGTATCGACGGCGTCGTCATCCGTCACCACGACTCCGGCGCCCCGCACCGCCTGGCCCACTCGGGCTGGATCGACGTCCCGGTCCTCAACGCCGGCGACGGCACCCACCAGCACCCGACGCAGGCCCTGCTGGACGCGTTCACGATGCGCCGGCACCTCCACGGCCGGGGGAGCGCGCACCGCGACGCCTCGGCCGGCGCGCCACCAGCACCTGAGGGCACCGACCTCACCGGCTCGAGCGTCGTCATCGTCGGCGACGTGCTGCACTCGCGCGTGGCCCGCTCCAACGTCGAGCTGCTGCACACCCTCGGCGCGCGCGTCACCCTCGTCGCCCCGCCCACCCTTCTGCCCGTGGGGATCGGCGCCTGGCCCTGCGCCGTCGGCTACGACCTCGACGCCGCGCTCGCCGAGGCCCGGCCCGACGCCGTCATGATGCTGCGCGTCCAGCGCGAGCGGATGTCCTCGACCGGCGGGGGCTTCTTCCCCTCGCCGCTGGAGTACCACCGCCGCTACGGCCTCGACGGTGCCCGGCTGCGCGTACTGCCCGACGACGCCATCGTCATGCACCCCGGCCCGATGAACCGGGGTCTGGAGATCAGCGCCGAGGCGGCCGACTCGGCCCGCTCGACCATCGTCGAGCAGGTCGCCAACGGCGTCTCCGTGCGGATGGCCGTCCTCTACCTGCTCCTCGCCGGCGGCGAGACCACCACCGGAGGGATCTCATGACCGACCACCTCATCCGTGGGGCCCGCCCCCTCGGCGCGGAGCCCACCGACCTGCTGCTGCGCGACGGCCTCATCGTCGCCACCGGCGCCGACGCCGCCCGTGACGCCGCCGGCGCGGCGGTCCTCGACGCCGAGGGGCTGATCGCCCTGCCGGGCCTGGTGGACCTGCACACCCACCTGCGCGAGCCCGGCCGAGAGGACACCGAGACCGTGTTCTCCGGTACCCGGGCCGCCGCCGCGGGCGGCTTCACCGCCGTGCACGCCATGGCCAACACGACCCCGGTGGCCGACACCGCGGGCGTCGTCGAGCAGGTCTGGAACCTCGGGCGCCAGGCCGGCTGGGTGGACGTCCACCCGGTCGGCGCCGTCTCCGTCGGGCTCAACGGGCAGCACCTCGCCGAGCTGGGCGCCATGGCCACCTCCGCCGCCCGCGTCCGCGTCTTCTCCGACGACGGCAGGTGCGTCGCCGACCCGGTCCTGATGCGCCGTGCGCTGGAGTACGTCAAGGCGTTCGACGGCGTCATCGCCCAGCACGCCCAGGAGCCGCGGCTGACCGAGGGCGCACAGATGCACGAGGGCGCCGTCTCCGCCGAGCTCGGCCTCGCCGGCTGGCCGGCGGTCGCCGAGGAGTCGATCATCGCCCGCGACGTGCTCCTCGCCGAGCACGTCGGCTCCCGGCTGCACGTGTGCCACCTGTCCACCGCCGGCAGCGTCGACATCATCCGCTGGGCCAAGGCCCGCGGCATCGACGTCACCGCCGAGGTCACCCCGCACCACCTCATCCTCACCGACGAGCTCGCCCGCAGCTACGACCCGCGCTACAAGGTCAACCCGCCGCTGCGCACCGCCGAGGACGTCGAGGCCGTGCGCGCCGGCCTGGCCGACGGCACCATCGACATCGTGGCCACCGACCACGCCCCGCACTCGGCGGAGGACAAGGACTGCGAGTGGCCCGCCGGCGCGTTCGGGATGACGGGCCTGGAGACCGCCCTGCCGGTGGTCATCGAGACGATGGTCGAGACCGGCCGGCTGAGCTGGCCCGACGTCGCCCGCGTGCTGTCGACCGCCCCTGCCCGCATCGGCCGCGTCGCCGACCAGGGCCGGCCCCTCGCCGTCGGCGAGCCGGCGAACCTCACCCTCGTCGACCCCGCGGTGCGCCGCGTGGTCGACCCGGCCGCGCAGGCCACGCGCAGCCACAACAGCCCCTTCGCCGGCACCGAGCTGCCCGGCCAGGTCATGGCGACGTTCCTGCGGGGACGCGCCACCGCGTACGACGGCGCCCCCGTGGCGCGGGAGGAGGTCGGCGCATGAGCGCCCCCACAACAGCCACCGGGACGGCCCTGCGCGGCGCCCTGCGCGAACCGGCGCTGATCGTCCTCGAGGACGGGCTCGTCATGCGGGCCAGCGCCTACGCAGCCACCGGTCGCACCGTCGGCGAGGTCGTCTTCTCCACCGGGATGACCGGCTACCAGGAGACCTTCACCGACCCGAGCTACCACCGGCAGATCGTCGTGATGACCGCCCCGCACATCGGCAACACCGGCGTCAACGACGAGGACCCGGAGTCGGGGAAGGTGTGGGTGGCCGGCGTCGTCGTCCGCGACGCCGCCCGGCGGGCCTCGAGCTGGCGCGCCGAGCGCGAGCTCGAGGACGAGCTGGCCGACCAGGGCGTCGTCGGCGTCTGCGACGTCGACACCCGGGCCCTGACCCGGCACCTGCGCGAGCGCGGCGTCATGCGCGCCGGCATCTTCTCCGGCGCGGCGCTCCCGGCGGGCGCCGAGCACCTCACCGACCAGGCCGTCGAGGTCCTGCTCGACATCGTGCGCCAGGCGCCGCAGATGGCCGGCGCGGACCTGGCCCGCGAGGTCTCCACACCCGCCACCTACGTCGTCGAGCCTACCGGCGACTTCGCCGGCAAGGACCCGGTCGCGACCGTCGTCGCCGTCGACCTGGGCATCAAGTCCCGCACCCCCGCCCAGCTCGCCGCGCGCGGGGTCCGGGTCCACGTGGTGCCCCAGTCGACGTCCCTCGCCGAGCTCCTCGCGCTCGCGCCCGACGGCGTCTTCTTCTCCAACGGCCCCGGCGACCCCGAGGCCGCCACCCACGAGGTCGAGCTCCTGCGCGGCGTCCTGGACGCACGCCTGCCGTTCTTCGGCATCTGCTTCGGCAACCAGCTCCTCGGCCGGGCGCTCGGCTACGGCACCTACAAGCTCGCCTACGGCCACCGCGGCGTGAACCAGCCGATCCTGGACCGCACCACGGGCAAGGTCGAGATCACCGCCCACAACCACGGGTTCGCCGTCGACGCCCCGACCGACGCCCCCTCCCTCGCCCCGTTCGACGGCGGCCGGTACGGGCACGTCGAGGTCTCGCACGTCAACCTCAACGACGACGTCGTGGAGGGGCTGCGAGCGCTGGACCTGCCCGCCTTCTCGGTCCAGTACCACCCCGAGGCCGCCTCGGGCCCGCACGACGCCGAGCACCTCTTCGACCGGTTCGTCCGGATGATCGACGAGCACCGTGCCGGCGACGCGCACCCCACCACCGACGCACCCCGCACCACGGAGGCGCACCGCACCACGGATGCGCCCCGCACCACGGACGCGCACCGCACCACCGACGAGAGCGAGAACAGCTGATGCCCAGGCGGACCGACATCTCCAGCGTCCTGGTCATCGGCTCCGGCCCGATCGTCATCGGGCAGGCCGCCGAGTTCGACTACTCCGGCACCCAGGCGGTGCGGGTGCTGCGCGAGGAGGGCCTGCGCGTCATCCTCGTCAACTCCAACCCGGCGACGATCATGACCGACCCCGAGCTGGCCGACGCCACCTACGTCGAGCCGATCACCCCCGAGGTCGTCGCGACGATCATCGCCAAGGAGCGCCCCGACGCCCTCCTGCCGACCCTCGGCGGGCAGACCGCGCTGAACACAGCGATCTCCCTGTACGAGAACGGGGTGCTCGAGGAGTTCGGCGTCGAGCTCATCGGTGCCAGCGTCGACGCCATCCGCGCCGCCGAGGACCGCCAGGCGTTCAAGGAGGTCGTCGAGCGCTGCGGCGCCGAGTCGGCCCGTTCCGCCGTCGCGCACACGCTCGCCGAGGCCGACGCGATCGCCGACGAGCTCGGGTTCCCCCTGGTCGTGCGCCCCTCCTTCACCATGGGCGGGCTGGGCTCCGGCATGGCCTACGACCGGGACGACCTGCACCGCATCGCCGGCGCCGGCCTGCACTACTCGCCGACCACCGAGGTCCTCCTGGAGGAGTCGATCCTCGGCTGGAAGGAGTTCGAGCTCGAGCTCATGCGCGACCGGGCGGACAACGTCGTCGTGGTGTGCTCGATCGAGAACGTGGACGCCGTGGGCGTGCACACCGGCGACTCGGTCACCGTCGCCCCGGCGCTCACCCTCACCGACCGCGAGCTGCAGACGATGCGCGACGCCGGCATCGCGATCATCCGCGAGGTCGGCGTCGACACGGGCGGCTGCAACGTCCAGTTCGCCGTCGAGCCGACCACCGGCCGGCTAGTCTGCATCGAGATGAACCCGCGGGTCTCGCGCTCCTCCGCGCTGGCCTCGAAGGCCACCGGCTTCCCGATCGCGAAGATCGCCGCCCGGCTGGCCATCGGGTACACCCTCGACGAGATCCCCAACGACATCACCGGCTCCACCCCGGCGAGCTTCGAGCCGACCCTGGACTACGTCGTCGTGAAGGTGCCGCGGTTCGCGTTCGAGAAGTTCCCGGCCGCCGACCCGACCCTGACCACGACGATGAAGTCGGTCGGCGAGGCCATGGCGCTCGGGCGCAACTTCACCGAGGCGCTGCAGAAGGCGATGCGTTCCATCGACAAGAAGGGGACGACGTTCCACTGGGACGGCCCCGCCCCCGGCGAGGACGAGGTCGCCGCGCTGCTGGAGTCGGTGCGCACGCCGACGGAGGACCGGCTCGTCGACGTCCAGCAGGCGCTGCGCGGCGGCGCGAGCGTCGCGGAGCTGTACGAGGCGACGGCGATCGACCCGTGGTTCCTCGACCAGCTCGTGCTCGTCGAGGAGGTCGCCGAGGCGGTGCGCACCGCCCCGGCCCTCACGCAGGACGTGCTGCGCCTGGCCAAGCGGCACGGGTTCTCCGACGTCCAGGTCGCCCAGCTGCGCGGCATCGGGGAGGACGCCGTCCGGGAGGTGCGCCACGCGTACGGGCTGCGCCCGGTGTACAAGACGGTCGACACGTGCGCCGCCGAGTTCCCCGCGCTGACCCCGTACCACTACTCCAGCTACGACACCGAGACCGAGGTGCGCCCGCGCGAGCGCGAGGCCGTGATCATCCTCGGGTCCGGGCCGAACCGGATCGGGCAGGGCATCGAGTTCGACTACTCGTGCGTGCACGCCACCATGGCGCTGGCGGAGAAGTACGAGACCGTCATGGTCAACTGCAACCCGGAGACCGTCTCGACCGACTACGACATCTCCGACCGGCTCTACTTCGAGCCCCTGACCTTCGAGGACGTCCTCGAGGTCTACCTCGCCGAGAAGGCCGTCGGCCCGGTCGCGGGCATGGTCGTCCAGCTCGGCGGGCAGACCCCGCTGTCCCTGGCCCAGCGGCTGGCCGACGCCGGCGTGCCGATCCTCGGCACCTCGCCCGCCTCGATCGACCTGGCCGAGGACCGGGGCGCCTTCGGGGCGGTCCTGGGCGCGGCCGGGCTGCCCGCCCCGGCGTTCGGGACGGCCACGACCGCCGAGCAGGCGCTGGAGGTGGCCGGCGGGATCGGCTACCCGGTCCTCGTGCGCCCCAGCTACGTGCTCGGCGGACGGGGCATGGAGATCGTCTACGACGAGCCGGGGCTGCAGGACTACCTCGAGCGCGTCGGCACCGGGCACGACGCCGGCCGGCCCGGCGCACCGCTGCTGATCGACCGCTTCCTCGACGACGCGATCGAGATCGACGTCGACGCCGTCTACGACGGCACCGAGCTGTTCCTCGGCGGCGTCATGGAGCACATCGAGGAGGCCGGCATCCACTCCGGCGACTCGGCGTGCGTGCTGCCGCCGGTCACCCTGTCCGCCGGCGAGCTGGACCGGATCCGCCGCTCCACCGAGGCCATCGCCGCCGGGGTCGGGGTCCGCGGGCTGATCAACATCCAGTACGCGCTCGTCTCGGACGTCCTGTACGTGATCGAGGCGAACCCGCGTGCCTCTCGCACGGTGCCGTTCGTCGCCAAGGCCACCGGCGTGCCGCTGGCCAAGGCCGCGTCGCTCGTGATGGCGGGGGAGTCGATCGCCTCGCTGCGCGAGCGGGGCCTGCTGCCGGCCACCGACGGTTCCGTCGTCGACCTCGACGCGCCGCTCGCCGTCAAGGAGGCCGTCCTGCCGTTCAAGCGCTTCGCCACCGGCGAGGGGAAGATCATCGACACCCTTCTCGGCCCGGAGATGCGCTCCACGGGCGAGGTCATGGGCTTCGACGTCGACTTCCCGCGCGCCTTCGCCAAGTCCCAGGCGGCTGCGTACGGCGGTCTGCCGACGACCGGCCGGGTGTTCGTCTCCGTGGCCGACCGGGACAAGCGCTCCATCGTCTTCCCCGCGGCCCGGCTCGTCGAGCTCGGTTTCGAGCTGCTCGCCACGAGCGGCACCGCGGGGGTGCTGCGCCGGTACGGCGTGCACGCCACAGTGGTGCGCAAGGCCTCCGAGGGGCGCGGCGAGGGTGGGGAGCCGACCATCATCGACCTCATCTCCGACGGCGCGGTCGACATGGTCATCAACACGCCCAGCGGCCAGGGGGCGCGGGCCGACGGCTACGAGATCCGGGCGTCGACCACGGCCGCGGACAAGCCGATCATCACGACCGTGCAGGAGTTCGGGGCTGCGGTCCAGGCCATCGAGGCCGTCGCGGCGGGCCCGTTCGGCGTCCGGAGCCTGCAGGCCCACGACGCCGACCGGTCCGCGCGCCAGGCTGTGCCCGCGACCGCCGGGGGCGCGTGATGGGCGGGGCGGCCGGGGCCCCGGCCGGAGACGTCTCGCCTGTCGGTGCGTCGCCCGCCGGCCTGACGCCGGCCGACGGGTCACCGGCCGACGGGTCACCTGCCGGCGGGTCGCCGGCCGGCGAGGGTGCCCGGGTGCCCTTCGGCACCCGGCTCGCCGCCGCGATGGACACCCACGGGCCGGTGTGCGTGGGCATCGACCCGCACCCTGCCCTCCTCGAGACGTGGGGCCTCACCGACTCCCCTGAGGGGCTGCGGCGGTTCGCCCTGACGGTCGTCGACGCGCTCGGCGGGCGGGTCGCCGCCCTCAAGCCACAGTCGGCGTTCTTCGAGCGGCACGGCTCCGCGGGCATCGCCGTCCTCGAGGAGGTCCTGGCGGCGGCGCGGACGGCGGGCACGCTGACCGTCCTCGACGTCAAGCGCGGCGACATCGGCTCGACCATGGCCGGCTACGCCGACGCATACCTGCGCGACGGCGCTCCGCTCGCGGCCGACGCCATCACCCTCTCGCCGTACCTCGGCTTCGCGTCGCTGCGCCCCGCTCTCGACCTCGCCAGGTCGACCGGTCGCGGGGTCTTCGTGCTCGCTCTCACGTCCAACCCCGAGGGCCACCACGTCCAGCACGCCGTCGCCGCGGCGGGCCCGGTGGCACGCCAGATGGTCGACGGCGCGCGGGCGGAGAACGACATCGACGCCGAGGCACCTCTCGGCTCGGTCGGGCTCGTGGTCGGGGCGACCGTCGGCGCGGCCGCCGCCGATCTCGGCCTCGACCTCGCCGCGACGCGCGGGCCGCTGCTGGCGCCCGGCGTAGGTGCGCAGGGGGCAGGTCCTCGGGAGCTCGTCCACGTCTTCGGCGACGCCCGCCGCCAGGTCCTCGCCAGCACCTCGCGCGGCGTGCTGGCCGCCGGGCCGTCGGCGTCGGCCCTGCGCGACGCCCTCGGCTCCGCCGTCGACAGCGCCGCTGCTGCTCTCCGCTGACAGCCCCGTCCCGTCGCGTGCTCCCCGCTGACAGCCCCGTCCCGTCGCGTGCTCCCCGCTGACGGCCCCGTCCGGTCGCGACGCCGCGCCGTTCCGGCACCGTCCGGAGTCGGTCCTGCCACGGCGCGGATCGGCCCCGGCACTCGACCAGCAGCGTGGGCCAGTCCGGCGCGGCACCGGCTGCGATCGATCTGTCGTCCCACCGCCCGCCGACCACCCGTTGCCGGTAGCGTCATGGGTCACTACCTTCGGGACTACCCATCCGTGAGCTGACGAGGTGACCGACGTGGCACTGCCGCCCCTGACCCCTGAGCAGCGGTCCGCCGCCCTGGCCAAGGCTGCCGCGGCCCGAACCACCCGGGCAGAGGTGAAGAACAAGCTCAAGTACAACCAGGTCACCCTCTCCGAGGTTCTGGAGGCCGCTCGCACCGACGAGGCCCTCGGCAAGCTCAAGGTCGTCTCGCTGCTGGAGTCCCTGCCCGGGATCGGCAAGGCGACGGCCAGGTCTCTCATGTCGGAGATCGGCATCTCCGAGGCACGCCGTGTGCGCGGCCTCGGACCGCACCAGAGCGCCTCGCTCGTGGAGCGCTTCGGTTAGCCGGGCACGGGGCCGCGCACCGGCACGGGGCCGCGCGCACCGCAGCGCGCGGGAGTCGCGAATCCCTACGCCCGCACGAGCTCGCGACGCCGACGCCGACTGCACCCGCCCGCGGCAACCTGGCAGGATGACGGGATGACCGACGCCGCCCCCTCGAGCGACCCGACGCCGCTCGACGCACCGCCGTACGAACCGCGTGACCCCGCCCGTCTGACCGTCCTGTCGGGCCCGACCGCGGTCGGCAAGGGAACCATCATGGCCGAGATGCGCCGTCGGGCCCCGGACCTGCTGATCTCCGTCTCGGCCACCACGCGCGAGCCGCGGCCGGGGGAGATCGACGGCGTGCACTACTACTTCCTCACCCCCGCGCAGTTCGACGACCTCGTCGCCACCGGCCGCATGCTCGAGTGGGCAGTCGTGCACGGACGCAACCGTTACGGCACTCCGCGCGAGCCGGTCGAGCGGGAGCTCGCCGCCGGCCGGCCGGTGTTCCTCGAGCTCGACCTCCAGGGCGCGCGCCAGGTGCGTCGTGCGATGCCCGGGGCCAACTTCGTCTTCCTCGCCCCGCCTTCGTGGGACGAGCTCGTGCGCCGTCTCACCGGACGCGGCACCGAGGGCCCGGCCGAGCGCGAGCGTCGCCTCGACACCGCCCGCGACGAGCTCGCCGCCGTCGCCGAGTTCGACCACGTCATCGTCAACGACGAGGTGGGACGCGCCACGGACGAGCTGCTGTCGCTCATGGGTGTGACCGAACGGGTAGACTAGGGCGTTGCATGCGTGCGGTGCGCCCGTACGAGCTGTCCCGGAGCCCACCCGTGCACCTGCCCGAGAACCATCGATCCTGGAGAAGGTCACCCATGTACGGAACCGTCGCCGCCCCCGAGGGCATCACCGACCCGCCCATCGACGAGCTGCTCGAGAACGTCGACTCCAAGTACGCCCTGGTGATCTACGCCGCCAAGCGCGCCCGCCAGATCAACACCTACAACGCCCAGCTCCAGGAGGGCCTCCTCGAGTTCGTCGGCCCGCTCGTCCCGGCCGCCCAGGAGGACAAGCCGCTCTCCATCGCGATGCGCGAGATCAACGAGGGCATGCTGACCCTCACCCGCATCGAGGACTGAGCCGGCGCTGGCATGACCGGCACCGACGCACGCGCCGCCACGACCGAGGGGTCTGGCGGCGTTCTGCGCATCATCCTCGGCGTCACCGGTGGCATCGCCGCGTACAAGGCTGCCTACGTGCTGCGGCTGCTGCGTGAGGCGGGACACCGCGTACGGGTCGTCCCCACCGAGTCGGCGCTGCGCATGGTCGGCGCCCCCACGTGGGAGGCGCTGTCCGGCGAGCCGGTGCGCACCTCCGTCTTCGACGACGCCGAGCACGTCGACCACGTGGCGCTGGGCCGCAGCGCCGACCTCGTGGTCGTCGCCCCCGCGACGGCGAGCCTGCTCGCCCGCGCGGCGGCCGGCATGGCCGACGACCTGCTCGGCGCCACGTTGCTCACCGTGACCTGCCCGGTGCTCGTCGCCCCGGCCATGCACACCGAGATGTGGCTGCACCCCGCCACCCGGGCCAACGTCGAGGTCCTCCGGTCGCGCGGCGTGCACGTCCTGGAGCCGGACTCCGGGCGCCTCACCGGCAAGGACACCGGCCCGGGCCGGCTGCCCGAGCCGGAGGCCATCGTCGCGGCCGCGCTCGCGCTCGTCGACGACGCTGCCGTGCCCGGCGGCCGCACGCCCGCCGGCGGCAGCGCAACCTCCGGTGACAGCGCAGCGCACGGCTGGAACGACGTCCAGGACCTCGCCGGACGCACCGTCGTCGTCTCCGCCGGCGGCACCCGCGAGCCGCTGGACCCCGTGCGCTTCCTCGGCAACCGCTCCTCCGGCCGGCAGGGCATCGCCCTCGCCGTGGCCGCCGCCCGGCGCGGCGCGACCGTGACTCTCGCGGCCGCCAACGTCGACGAGTCGCTGCTGCCCGACCACCCAGCGATCGCCGTCGAGCGGGTCGAGACCACGGCGGAGCTGCGCAGCGCCGTGCGCGCGGCCGGAGCGGGCGCGGACGTGATCGTCATGGCGGCCGCGGTCGCCGACTTCCGCCCCGTGGCCAGCACCGCGCACAAGATCAAGAAGTCCGACGCCGGGCCGGAGCCGATCGAGCTCGCGCAGAACCCCGACATCCTCGCCGAGCTCGCCGCCGACCGGCTGCGACCGGGGCAGGTCGTCGTCGGCTTCGCCGCCGAGACCGGGGACGAGACCGGCGACGTCCTCGCGCACGGCCGCGCGAAGGCCCGCCGCAAGGGTGCCGACCTGCTCGCCGTGAACGAGGTCGGCACCGACCGCGGCTTCGGCGACGTGCCCAACGAGGTCACCGTCCTCGACGCCGACGGCGCGGTCGTCGGGCAGGGGAGCGGCAGCAAGGCCGACGTCGCCGACGCCCTGCTGGACGCCGTCGCGGAGCGCCTGCGGGCTACCACTACGATCGAGCGGTGACTTCTCCCGCACTGCGTCAGTTCACGTCCGAGTCGGTGACCGAGGGGCATCCGGACAAGGTGTGCGACCGGATCTCGGACACGATCCTGGACGCGATGCTGGAGCAGGATCCGGCGGCGCGGGTGGCGGTGGAGACGGTGGTGACCACCGGTCTGGTCCATGTCATCGGTGAGGTGACCACCGATGCGTACGTGGAGATCCCGCAGCTGGTGCGTGATGAGGTCCGCCGGATCGGGTACACCTCCTCGGCGATCGGTTTCGACGGGTCCTCGTGCGGGGTGTCGGTCTCGATCGGGCAGCAGTCCCCGGACATCTCGGCCGGGGTGTCGAAGTCGTTGGAGGAGCGCACCGACACCGGTGGGGACGACGAGCTGGACCACCAGGGCGCCGGTGACCAGGGGCTGATGTTCGGCTATGCGTGCGACGACACGGCCGAGCTGATGCCGTTGCCGATCCATCTGGCGCACCGGCTGGCCGAGCGGCTGGCGCTGGTGCGCAAGGAGGCGGTGGTGGCGGGGTTGCGCCCGGACGGCAAGACCCAGGTGACCATCGGCTACGACGGTGACCGGGCGGTGAGCCTGGACACGGTGGTGGTCTCGACCCAGCACGACGACTGGGTCCGCCAGGACCTGCTGCACAGCGCCGTCGCCGAGGAGGTCGTCGCCCCGGTGCTCGCCGCCGCAGGGCTGGACCTCGACACGGAGGGTCATGAGCTGCTGGTGAACCCGACGGGAAAGTTCGTCGTGGGCGGGCCGATGGGCGACGCCGGTCTGACCGGTCGGAAGATCATCGTCGACACCTACGGCGGGATGTCGCGTCACGGTGGTGGCGCGTTCTCGGGCAAGGACCCCTCGAAGGTGGACCGTTCGGCGTCGTACGCGATGCGCTGGGTCGCCAAGAACGTCGTCGCTGCCGGGCTCGCGCGCCGGTGCGAGGTCCAGGTCGCCTACGCCATCGGGCGGGCGCACCCGGTGGGGCTGTTCGTGGAGACCTTCGACACCGAGACGGTACCGGTGGAGCGGATCGTGGCCGCGGTGCGCGAGGTCTTCGACCTGCGACCGGCCGCGATCATCCGTGACCTGGACCTGCTGCGCCCGATCTACCGGCACACCTCCGCCTACGGCCACTTCGGCCGCGAGCTGCCCGACTTCACCTGGGAACGCACCGACCGCACCGCAGACCTCCAGTCAGCTGTCGGGGCCTGAAGGTCGACCGGGCGCACCATCTGGTCGAAGCCGTCCACGGCCGCGTATCGGCTCGTCTGCGTCGCGTGGTGAGATGAGGTCATGACCAGCGGCTCCCGACCCGAGCAGGGCGCGCTCCTGGATCTGCCCGCCCGGGCCCCGGCTGCGGTCGACGGCGGCGGCGTTCTCGATCCGGTCGCGCGGGTGATGGTGGACGTGCCTCTGCCGCACCTGGACCACCCCTTCGACTACCTCGTACCGCCCGCCATGGCCGACACGGCGCTGCCCGGGGCGCGCGTGCAGGTCCGCTTCGCGGGAAAGGACCGCTCGGCGTTCGTCATCGAGCGACGGTCGGACACCGACCACGGCGGGTCGCTCGCGCCGCTGCGGCGCGCCGTCTCCCCGGTGCCCGTGCTCTCCCCGGCCGTGCTGCGCCTGTGCCGCGCGGTGGCCGACCGGTACGCCGGAACGCTCATGGACGTCGTCCGCCTCGCCGTGCCGCCACGTCACGCCAGCACCGAGAAGGCAGTGCTGGAGAAGCACGGCACCGCCCCGCTGGTGTCGCGGCCCGTGGAGCCCCCGACAGGCCAGGCCTGGGCGGCCTACACGGGTGGGCCCGCCTTCCTTCGCCACCTCGGCGCCGGGAAGAGCCCTCGCGCCGTCTGGACCGCACTGCCGTCCAACCCCCGCACCGAGGGCTCAGCAGGTCCGACGGAGCAGCCCGCGCCGGCAGGACCAGCCCGTCCGACGGAGCCCCCCACCCCGGCAGCACCAACCCGTCCGACGGAGCAGCCCGCTCCGGCAGGACCATCGAGTCCGACCGAGGCGGCCACTCCGGCAGGATCAACGGGTCCAGCGGAGCCGCGCACGCATGCAGTCACCGGCGACGTCGCACCCTGGCCGGCCGCCGTCGCCCAGGCCGCCCGCGCGACACGCGCCTCCGGGCGGGGTGTCCTCGTCGTCGTGCCCACCACTCGGCAGGTCGACCTCGTCGTGGCCGCACTGGCGGCCGAGCTCCCCGGGGAGCCTGTGGTGCGACTGGTCGCCGACGACGGCCCCTCGCGCCGGTACCGCGCCTTCCTTCGGGTGCTGCTGGGCGAGGTGCGCGTCGTCGTGGGCACGCGGGCGGCCGCGTTCGCACCGGTCAACGACCTCGGCCTGCTGGTCTGCTTCGACGACGGTGACGACCGGCTCGCCGAGCCGCGCACGCCGTATCCGCATGCGCGGCAGGTGCTCGCTCTGCGCGCCGAGCAGGAGAGCGCAGCGTTCCTGCTGGGTGGCTTCGCACGCTCGTCGGAGGGACAGCTCCTCGTCGAGGAGGGTTGGGCGCAGCCCGTCCAGGCATCCCGCGAGGTCGTCCGTCGAGCGACCCCACGCGTGAGCGCCCCGACGGAGGTCGACCTCGCCCGTGAGGGCGCCGCGGCGGCGGCGCGCATCCCGCGCCCCGCCTGGGAGCTCGCCCGCCGCGGACTCGAGTCCGGCCCGGTGCTGGTGCAGGTGGCTCGCGGTGGCTACCTGCCCATGGTGGCGTGCGCCAGATGCCGTGAACCCGCACGCTGCACGGCCTGCCACGGTCCGCTGCGCCTGGACCGGCGGGGGACCGCGCCGACGTGCTCGTGGTGCGGGCGCCATGCCGTGGACTGGTCCTGCCAGGTCTGCCGCCACACCGCCCTGCGGGCCGTCCGGGTGGGGTCCGGGCGCACGGCCGAAGAGCTCGGCCGCGCATTCCCGTCCGTGCCCGTCGTCGTGTCCGGAACGACCGCGAGCCACGGCGTGGTCGAGACGGTCGACCACCGTCCCCGTCTCGTCGTGGCCACCCCAGGGGCGGAGCCCGTGGCGAACGGTGGCTACGCCGCTGCGCTGCTGCTCGACGGTGCCGCTGCGACCTCCCGCCCGGAGCTCTGGGCCTCGGCGGAGGCGTTGCGACGCTGGCTCGGCGCCGCCGCCCTGGTGCGCGGTGCCGCCGACGGCGGACAGGTCATGCTGCTGGGTCAGCCCGCGCCGGTGCCGGCGCAGGCGCTTGTCCGTTGGGACCCGGCAGGGTTCGCTGCCCGTGAGCTCGCCGAGCGTGCCGACCTCGCCTTCCCGCCCGCGGTCCGGATGGCGTCCGCGCAGGGCGCGCCGACTGCTGTCCGGTCCCTCCTTGCGCACCTGGAACCACTGGACGGGCTCGAGATCCTCGGGCCGGTCGACGTCGAGGACGGCGATGTGCGGGCGCTCCTGCGGGTGGAGCGACGGCTCGGCGGGCTGCTGTCCCAACGGCTCGCGCACGCCAACGCCGCCCGGACGGCCCGCAAGGAGGAGGGAACGCTGCGCCTCCAGGTCGACCCGCCCGACCTGTGGTGAGGTACCCAGCACCAGCACCACGGGGGCTGCGACCGCGCCGACTGCACCTGCTGGACGGGGCGGGCAGCGTTCCGCTCCAGCAGGCACGATGGGCCGGTGACCACTGATCTGACTCTCGTCCTCGATCTCGGTCAGGTCGTCGTGGGCTGGGACCCGTACGGCGCCCTTGCCGACCGGCTGACCCGCGCCGAGTGGCAGGAGTTCTCGGACGCCATCGACTTCCCGGCGATCAACCTCGAGATGGACCGCGGCCTCACGCACGCCGAGGCGGTCGCCCGCGTCTCGGCGGCGCACCCGGAGCGTCCCGGGCACGCACAGATCCTGGCCCGGTACTGCGAGAACTTCGCCGCGAGCCTGACCGGGCCGATGCCGGGCACCGCCGAGATCATCGACGAGCTGGCCGCCGCGGACGTACGGCTCCTCGGTCTGACCAACTGGTCTGCCGAGACCTTCCGGCACGCCGCACCGGCGGCCCCGGCGATCCAGCTGCTCGACGACGTCGTCGTCTCCGGCGTGGAGGGCTACGTCAAGCCCGATCCTGAGATCTTCCGGATTCTCCTTGACCGCCACGCGCTCAAGGCCGAGAGCACCGTCTTCGTCGATGACTCCCCGGCCAATGTCAGCGGCGCCTCCGACGCGGGCCTGACCGCGCTGCAGTTCACAGACGCTCGGCGTCTCCGGGCCGACCTGCACGACCTCGGCTTCCCGATCCGGAGGGCCTGAGCTCGATCTCGCAACCACGGTGGCGAACCGCGGCCGCCGTCCACGTCTGCTCGACCTGGCCAGGTCGTTGCACCACGGCAGCTCAACAGGACATCTGCTGTCGCTTGACAGGTGGGCAGCTTGACCGGCGGGCCCGAGGGCTTCCGCCTCACCGATCCTTGGAATGGCCACATTACAAACGAACCAGCGAGGGGGGTCGGTATTCGACCGCCGCACAAAGGTCAACTTTCGGCCGCCGCTGACACTCCGATGCGTCGATGAGCCATCGACGTCAGAACGGCGGCTCGGGGGACTGCTCGAGCAGGGAGTCGTCCCAGAGCGTCGCGGCGGGCTCGCGCGTGAAGAGTGCACCAGCGTCAGGCACGCGATTCACCTCTGGTAGCGGCTCTTGCGCTGCCATCCCAGGATCGGCAGGCGCTGACCCCGCACGCAGGCTGGCAGCCGGTGACCCCACAGACGCACCGGCAGGCGTTGACCCCGCACGCGGGCCCGCAGGCGCTGACCCCCCACGCGCGTCGGCAAGGGCTGACCCAACAGGCGGACTGGCAAGGGCTGCTCCAACAGGCGGGTCGGAGAGCGCGGGCCTATCGGGCGGATCGCCTACACGGTTGCTCGAAATGGGCAGGGCTGTGCCGTCGGACCGGGTTGGTGGTGGCGTTTCGGGTGGGTGCCGTCCGTTGCTACTCACGACCTGTTGCCAGTCGCGCAGTAGCTGCTCGTGCTCGCCGGTGCTCGGCGGGGTGAGCTCGTCGGTGGCGGGGGCCTGGCCGGCGGTGCTGCCTCGATGGGGTCGGCGGGGTCGGCGGTGTGTGGTCCCGACCATGGTTCCGTCCGGGCGGTAGAACGCGAAGCCGTCCGCGAGCGGTACCACGCGGATGTGGTCTCGGTGGATGACGTGGTGGTGGTACGTGCAGGCACACATGCCGTTCTCGAGCGAGGTGGGGCCGTTGTGGGAGTACCAGATGACGTGATGGACCTCGGTCCAGGACGCCTTGATGGTGCAGCCGGGCCACTGGCAGTGGCGATCCCGCGTGGTCACGGCGCGGCGCAGCTCCTTGGTGTAGGTGCGCTGGGTCATGCCGACGTCCAGGGGGACGGAGTCGGCGTCCAGCACGATCCGGGTCATCTCGCAGTCGCACATGATCCGCTGAAGCTCACCGAGCGGGACAAGGGTGCCGTCCTCGAGCTCAGCCGGAGCCACATCGGGCAGCCGCGGCACAGCGGCCCGCCCGAACGCGGTGACCTCGCAGCCGCCCATGCCGCCCCGGGTGGTCCTCCCCGCCACGACACCCGTCGGGGGCACGGTGGCTCCGTCGGCGCCCGCGCCGGCCGGTCCACCGCACGGCCCGGCCGTGCGGTCGGCCTCGAGGTCGGCGACCCGCAGCGGCTGCCCGTCCGGGCCGAGGCCGAAGGCGGCACCGGTGCCGTGGGTGGCCTCGACCGCCGCGGCGACGGTGTCATCGACCTCGCCGAGGTGGCGCCGGGCCGCGGCCCAGGTCTCCTGATCGACCAGCAGCGCCAGGTGCGGGCGGACCTGGGCACCGTTGAGGTCGGCGCCCACCGTCAGGACCCGCGAGGACATGGTCACCAGCGCGTCGGCCATGCGCTCCCCGCGCGTGCGCTCATCATCCAGCGCGGGCTTGCCCATGATCGTCTCGAGCGCCGTCTCCACGACCCGGCCGGAGATCTCGTCCAGGACCCACTGCCCGGACCGTCCCCCGGCCGTCTTGCCCGTGGTCAGCGAACGCCTCCGCCAGGTGGCCTCGAAGGAGTCCTGGGCGGCCTGCGTGTCGATCGTGGCCGCGACCTGCTTGGCGGCCTTGGCCAGCTCCGGAGCAGTGAGGTCCTTGGCCTTGGCCCGCTCGATCAGCTCACCCGCCGCGCCGTTCTCCAACGCCTCCTTCACCTCTGCGGACGCGCCGGCCCGCAGCCGGGACAACGCCTTGGCGTGCTCCAGCGTGAGCTCACCGGCATCGACCGCCTCCGCGACCTCGGGCATCGCCTCGAGACCCTCGGCGACCATCAGCTCACCCATCGCGGAACCCCGCCCCGTCCCGCTGGTCCGGGCCCGCCAGTCCGTGAAGTCCCTATCCCGCGCCGAACCCCACCGCCCGTCCTCACGGTGCGCGAGAAGCACACCACCGCGATACCGCGTCAGCTCCTGGATCAGGCCGTCGAGCACAGCGATCACGGCCTCACGCTCAGCGTGCTGCCAACCGTTCGCCTCTGAGTGCGGAGCCCGACCGCGCAACGCCGTCGACGCCGTCCGCACCTCCTCGACCAGGGCGAGCGGCGACGACTGTTCCGCAACGCCCGAACGAACCGGCTTGCTCGGCTGTGCCATCGCACCCACCCCCTCCAGCACCTCGTTGGACTGTTGTTCGGACACTATCCGAGGGGTACGACATCCACTTCGTCCGGCGTCAAGGCTGTGGGAATCTCGCTCATGGTCCTGGGCTGGGGGCCGAAGCGTCGTCGCCGTCCGCACCTCCACGACCAGGGCGATCGGCGACGACTGTTCCGCAACGCCCGAACGAACCGGCTTGCTCGGCTGTGCCATCGCACCCACCCCCTCCAGCACCTCGTTGGACTGTTGTTCGGACACTATCCGAGGGGTACGACATCCACTTCGTCCGGCGTCAAGGCTGTGGGAATCTCGCTCATGGTCCTGGGCTGGGGGCCGAAGCGTCGACGCCTGACGGGCGTGGCCATAACATCGCCTGGGGCGAGGCGCGGAGCTCTCCAGCGTGCGGGCCTGCCGCCCACGACGCATCCGGTAGTAGCTCCTGGGCTACGTAGCTCGCAGGCCACAGTTCCGGCACGGCCTCCGCGGCAGGCACCGCATAGACTCGAGCACCATGCGTCTGCTCTTCGCCGGGACCCCCGAGGTGGCCCTGCCCACCCTCCAGGCCCTGCTCGCCTCCCAGCACGAGGTCGTCGCCGTACTCACCCGGCCCGACGCCCGGAGGGGACGCGGTCGCACCCTTCACCCGAGCCCGGTGGCAGAGCTCGCCCGCACCGAGGGGATCGAGGTCCTGACGCCGCGCAGTCTCCGTGAGGACGGAGTCGCCGAGCAGCTGGCCGCGCTGGAGATCGACGTCGCCCCGATCGTCGCGTACGGCGGTCTGGTCCCTGCTCACCTGCTCGAGCTGCCGACCCACGGCTGGGTCAACCTCCACTTCTCCCTGCTGCCCGCGTGGCGCGGCGCAGCGCCGGTCCAGCGCGCGGTCATCGCCGGCGACGAGATCACCGGGGCGAGCGTCTTCCAGCTCGAGGCCGGGCTGGACACCGGGCCCGTCTACGGCACCCTCACCGAAGCCGTCCGTCCCCGCGACACCTCCGGCGATCTGCTGGGCCGCCTGTCCGAGTCGGGCGCCGGGCTGATGATCGCCGTGCTCGACGCCATCGCCGAGGGGAGCGCCAGACCCCAGCCACAGGCTACGGAGGGAGTCAGTCTGGCGCCGAAGCTCGAGGTGGTGGACGCCGCCGTGCGGTGGGCCGACCCTGCCCTCGCGATCGACCGGCTCGTTCGCGGCTGCACCCCCGCGCCCGGCGCCTGGACCACTCTTCCCGACGGCGCCCGGCTGAAGCTTCGCCCGGTGACCGTGCGCAGCGAGGTCACGGACCTCGCTCCCGGTCAGGTGCGAGCCAGCAAGCACGAGGTGCTCGTCGGCACCGGTTCACACGCCGTCGTTCTCGGCGAGGTCGCCCCGGCCGGGAAGAGCTGGATGCCGGCCGAGGCCTGGGCCCGCGGCGCACGGCTCGACGACACCACGGTCCTGGGCACACAGTCGTGAGAGCGGAGCGCGGAGACGCACGCGGCCGTTCAGGTGACGGACGAGGGGGCGACGGCGGACGAGGCACCCGCAGCGGCGCACCACGACGCCGGCCGGGCTACCGGCCCCGCCGCGAGAAGCCGGACGCGCCACGAGAGGCGGCCTACGAGGTGCTCCGGCAGGTCGCCGCCTCCGACGCCTACGCCAACCTCGTCCTGCCCCCGCTCCTGCGCGAGCGCGGCATCGTCGGCCGAGACGCCGCCTTCGCCACCGAGCTCACCTACGGCACCCTGCGCCTGCGTGGACGGTACGACGCCGTGATCGCCCGGTGCACCAACGGCCGCCCGCTCGACCAGCTCGACCCCGAGGTGCTCGATCTCCTGCGCCTGGGCACTCATCAGCTCCTCGGCATGCGGGTGCCCACCCACGCCGCCGTGTCCGAGACCGTGAGCCTCGCGCGCTCCGTCACCGGGCAGGGCCCCTCCGGACTCGTCAACGCCGTCCTGCGGGCGGTGGCCCGGCGATCGCCCGAGCAGTGGCTCGAGGAGGTCGGCGGATCTGGGGACGACGTCGCCCGCCTCGCGGCCACCGCGTCCCACCCCGAGTGGATCGTCCGCGCTTTCCGGCAGTCGCTGCTCGCGAACGACCGCCCGGCCGCCGAGCTGCCCGACGTGCTGGCCGCGAACAACCTCGCTCCGAGGGTGACGCTCGTGGCCCGACCGGGACTGGTAGAACCCGCACGTCTCGCCACCGAGATCGAGAACGAGTCGGGCGAGCCGCCTGCGCGCGGTCGTTGGTCGCCCTACGCGCTGCTCACGGTCGGGGGCGACCCGGCACGGCTGCCGTCGGTGCGGCGCGCCGCGGCAGGAGTCCAGGACGAGGGCTCCCAGCTCGTCGCCCTTGCGCTCGCCGCCGCACTGCTCGGTCCTAGCGCGTCACGGCTCGGCCCCGAAGACATCGAGTCGCGAGGCGTCGACGACGGCGCACCGCTCCGTCGTGACGACGCCGCGCCGCTCGGACCCCACGACGCCGCTTCGGCGTCCCCAGACGCACGGTGGCTCGACCTGTGCGCCGGGCCTGGCGGCAAGGCTGCCCTGCTGGGTGCGCTGGCACACGAACGCGGCGCGCACCTCCTCGCCAACGAGGTCGCTCCGCACCGGGCCCGGTTGGTGCGCAGCTCCGTGGCGGCCGTCCCGGCGGGAACGGTCGAGGTCCGCACCGGCGACGGACGGGAGATCGCCGACGCGGGCCAGGGACCCTTCGACCGCGTCATGGTCGACGCGCCGTGCACCGGGCTGGGGGCGCTACGACGCCGGCCGGAGTCTCGTTGGCGGCGCAGCCTCGCCGACCTGGCGCAGCTCGGCCCGCTCCAGCGCGACCTCCTCGACGCCGCGCTGAGCGCCACCCGTGTCGGGGGAGTGGTCGCCTATGTCACCTGCTCCCCGCACGTCGCCGAGACACGAGCCGTGGTCGAGGACACGCTCCGGCACCGGGACGACGTCGAGCTGATCGACGCCGTCGCCGTCGTGAGCTCGCTGGCACTCGAACCCCCGCCAGGTCTCGGTGACGGCCCGTTCGTCCAGCTCTGGCCGCACCTGCACGGCACCGACGCGATGTTCCTGGCGCTGCTGCGCCGGACCAGCTCCTGACCACATCGGGTGGAGGCCGGAGCTCCCCTCGAGCGGGGCGCCCTGCGCTCGCCCAGCAAGGCTGCCGCCTCGCGACCAGCATGGCGGCCCGCCCCGTCCGCGACCAGCAAGGCGCTGCCCGCCCCGTCCGCGACCAGCAAGGCGCTGCCCGCCCCGTCCGCGACCCGCGGGACAGCCCGCCCCGTCCGTGACCAGCGGGACAGGCCGCCCCATACCCGACGAGCGGGTGACCCGCCTCGTCAGGCGCCCAGCGGGCGGCCCACCACCTTCGGAAACCCCAGGTCGTTGCGCCACCGGTGAGCCGCCGTCCCCGGGCAGGCGCACGTCGTCCCAGTAGGCTGGCGTGCGTGAGCATCGTCATCTCGCCCAGCATCCTCAACTCCGACTTCTCCGACCTGCGCGGGGAGCTGGCGAAGATTGCCGGCGCGGACTACGCGCACGTGGACGTCATGGACAACCACTTCGTGCCCAACCTGTCACTGGGTCTGCCCGTGGTGGAGTCGATCCTGCGGGTCAGCCCCGTGCCGGTCGACGCACACCTCATGATCGAGGATCCCGACCGTTGGGCCCCGGCCTACGCCGAGGCCGGATGTGCCTCGGTCACCTTCCACGCCGAGGCCGCCACGGCACCGGTCAAGCTGGCGCGCGACCTCCGAGCCCAGGGCTCGCGCGCGGGCCTCGCCCTGCGCCCCGCGACCCCCATCGAGCCGTACCTGGACCTCCTCCCCGAGTTCGACATGATCTTGGTGATGACCGTCGAGCCCGGCTTCGGTGGCCAGTCCTTCATCGATGGGACCTTGCCGAAGATCACGCGCACCCGCGAGGCGATCTCGGCCGCCGGGCTGGACGTGTGGCTCCAGGTGGACGGCGGGGTCTCCCGCGACACCGTCGAACGCGCCGCCGACGCCGGCGCCAACGTCTTCGTCGCCGGGTCCGCCGTCTACAAGGCGGACGACGCCGCGGCGGAGGTCGACGCTCTGCGAAGTCTCGCGACCGAGGCCCACAGGCACTGATCCCACACAGCCCCCGAGTCTGCTCGGCCCGTTCCGCGCTACCTGGAGCGGACTGAGCGCCACGGCTCGGCCCGCCCCGTAACGGACGATCGCTGTGGCCTGACGTTGCCGCTCCCAGAGCGCAGACCGTCGTGGCATGACCTCGCCGCCCCCGTCGCGGCATGACCACGCGGTCCCCGTCGCGGCATGACCTCGCCGCCCCCGTCGCGGCCCGACCCCGCCGCCCCTGAAGCGGACAGATCAGGCCGTTCCGGACGCGTGGAGTACCGTGCTGAGGATCCAGGCACCCTAGAGAACGGCACTCCCGTGAGCGACCAGGCGTTTAACATCCTCGCTCTGATCATCTACTTCGCCGCCATGTTGGGCATCGGCTGGTACTTCGTCAGGAAGAACAACTCGCTCGACGAGTACATGCTGGGCGGTCGCGGCCTCCCGCCAGCGGTCGCCGCGCTGAGCGCCGGAGCGTCGGACATGTCCGGCTGGCTCCTCATGGGCCTTCCCGGTGCGATCTACGCGACAGGTCTCGTGGAGGCCTGGATCGCCGTCGGCCTGACGATCGGCGCGTGGCTGAACTGGCTGTTCATCGCGCCGCGACTACGCGTCTACACCCAGGTCTCGGCGAACTCGATCACCATCCCCAGCTTCTTCGAGAACCGGCTGCGCGACAGGTCCCGGCTCCTGCGCATCGCGGCCGGGATCATCATCCTCGTCTTCTTCACGTTCTACGTCTCCTCCGGGATGGTCGCCGGCGGGGTGTTCGCCGAGAGCTCATTCGGGATGGACTACCGCACGGGCATGCTGATCGTCGCCGGCGTCACCGTCCTGTACAGCCTCGGCGGCGGGTTCCTCGCCGCGAGCTACACCGACTTCGTCCAGGGCACGATGATGTTCCTCGCCCTGATCGCCGTCCCGCTGGTCGGGGTCTTCGCCGTCGGTGGTCCCGGTGAGGCCGCGGCCACGATCCGCGACGTCGACCCGGCCCTCCTCCGGATGCTCGGTGCCGGTACGAGCGCGATCGTCGTCGTCTCCGCCCTCGCGTGGGGCCTGGGCTACTTCGGCCAGCCGCACATCATCGTGCGGTTCATGGCGCTGCGGTCCGTGGAGGAGGCCAAGTCTGCCCGCCGCATCGGCATCGGCTGGATGATCCTCGCGGTCGGCGGTGCGATCGCCACCGCTCTCGTCGGCATCGCCTACGTCCAGCAGAACGGGATCGCGCTCGAGGACCCGGAGACGATCTTCCTCGTCCTCGGCGAGATCCTCTTCCACCCCCTGATCGCCGGCTTCATCCTCGCCGCCGTCCTGGCCGCGATCATGAGCACGATCTCGTCACAGCTCATCGTCAGCGCGTCGGCTCTCGTGGAGGACCTCTTCAAGGCTGTTCTGAAGCGACGCGCGACGGACCGCCAGGAGGTCATGCTCGGCCGTGCCGCCGTGCTCGTCATCTCCCTCGTCGCCGGCGCGATGGCCTGGACGCAGAACGACACCATCCTGGGGCTCGTCGCCTTCGCCTGGGCCGGTTTCGGCGCCGCGTTCGGCCCGACCGTCATCCTCTCGCTCTACTGGCGTGGACTCAGCGCCGCTGGCGCCCTGACCGGCATGGTCGCCGGCGCCATCACCGTCGGTGTGTGGGGCAACATCGACGGCGGCATCTTCGACCTCTACGAGATCCTCCCCGGCTTCGTGGTCAACCTGGTCCTCGCCATCATCATCAGCAAGCTGACGCACCGGGCCAGCTCGGACGTCACCGCCGAGTTCGACGAGACGATGCGGATCATGACCTCGGGCAGCAAGAGCACCGCGGACGTCCCGCGCGGCTGACCCGAGCACAGGCGGTGGCTGCCCCCTGAGCAGCCGCGGTGGCTCACTGACCACAGCCGGTGGCCGACCTCACCGCCGGCCGCCCCGCCTCCGCACGCGCCGCGCGTTATGATGCCCGGGTAGCAAGCACGTGCTCCGGGGTCGGTGAGAGTCCGAACCGGCGGTGACAGTCCGCGAGCCGCGCACCGCAAGGTGCCGGTTGACCTGGTGGAACTCCAGGACCGACGGTAATAGTCCGGATGGGAGGAAGCACGCGGCGCGCACCCCTGCGGTGCGTCGCCGAGCGCGAGCCACGGCTTTTCGGCCGTGCCCGTCGCCCCCGGTCAGCGTGCCGACCGGGAGGGACGAGATGAGCACCGACGTCGAGCATCGTGACGCGACCGCGACGATGCTGCCCACCCCTGCGCCCAGCCGGCTGGCCCGGCCCCACCGCGCGCCCCGCCGGGTCGCCGCACCGCTGCTGCTCGGCCTCGTCGGGCTGATCGTCTGGGAGGTGGTCGCCCGCTCCGGTGCCGTCCCGGCGTTCTTCCTCCCCGCGCCGACGGCGGTAGCCGTGCGCCTGGGCGAAGACCTGGCGACCGGCGGCCTGCTCGGCTTCGTCCTGCCGACCCTCGTCGAGGCGGCCCTGGGCTGCCTCGTGGGGGCCGTCGTCGCCCTGCCCCTGGGCTATCTCGTCTTCCGCAGCCACCGCGCGTCCGCGGCGCTCGAGCCCTACATCGCAGCCTCGCAGGCCGTCCCGGCGGTCGCGCTCGCCCCGCTGCTCATGCTCTGGATCGGGTACGGCCTCGTCCCGATCGTCGTGCTGTGCGCTCTGCTCGTCTTCTTCCCGATCCTGCTCGCCACGGTCCTCGGCCTGCGGACCCTGGACCCCGACGTCGTCGACGCCGCCCGGCTCGACGGCGCGAGCGGCTGGGACCTCCTGCGCCACATCGAGCTCCCGCTAGCCCTGCCGAGCCTGCTGACCGGCCTGCGCAACGGCTTCACCCTCTCGGTCACCGGCGCCGTCGTCGGCGAGTTCGTCATGGGCGGGCAGGGCCTCGGGATGCTCGTGGCGACGCGCGCCGACTCCGCCGACACCACCGGCCTGTTCTCCGCCCTGGTCGTCCTGTGCGTCCTGGCCATGACCGTCTACGGCGTCCTGAACCTCATCGAGCGCCGCCTCGAGCAGCGCTGACCCTCGAAGGAGCACCATGTCCTACCTCCGCCGCCTCGCCGTCCTCTCGGCCGGTGTCCTCACCCTTGCCGCCTGCGCCGCCGGGTCCGAGGGCACCCCCACCACGGGTGCCACCGCCCCGGCCCCGGGAGACGGCACGACTGGCTCGGACCCGGGTCCGGAGGCGCCCGCGGCCGAGCTGACCATCGGCCTGACCTACACACCCGACATCCAGTTCGCCCCCTTCTACGTGGCCCTCGAGAAGGGCTACTACGACGACGCGGGCGTCGACGTCACCCTGCGTCACCACGGCGCCAGCGAGGGCCTGTTCACGGCCGTCGCCGGCGGCGAGGAGGACGTGGTCGTCGCCGGCGGCGACGAGATGCTGCAGGCCCGCTCCCAGGACGTCCCGCTGAAGTCAATCGCCACCCTCTACCAGGAGTACCCGGTGGCCCTGATCGTGCCGGCAGACTCCGACATCGAGGCCGCCGAGGACCTTGCCGGCCGCACCGTCGGCATCCCGGGGCCGTTCGGGGAGACCTACTTCGGGCTGCTCGCCCTCCTCGGCGACGCCGGTCTCACCGAGGACGACGTCCAGGTCGAGCACATCGGCTACACCCAGCAGGCAGCACTGACCGCCGGGCACGTCGACGCGGTGATGGGCTTCGTCAACAACGACGCCGTCCGCTTCGACGCCGCCGGCCTCGAGGTGCGCAGCATCCCGGTCGCCGACGGCGACGCGCCGCTGGTCGGCATCAGCCTCGGGGTACTCGACGGCACCGCGGAGGAGCAGCCCGACGCCGTCGCCGCGATGGTCGAGGCGACCCTGCGCGGCGTCCAGGACGTCGTCGACGACCCGCAGGCCGCCGTCGAGCTCTCCGCGGCGCACGTGCCCGACCTCGGCCGCGCGGACGCCCAGGCCGCCGCGCTGGCGACGTTGGAGGCCACCGTCCCCCTGTACGGCAGCGGCGCCGAGCTCGGGACCCACAGCCCCGACACCTGGACGGCGATGGTCGAGCTGCTGGACGAGCACGGCCTGCTCGAGGGCGACGTCGACCCGGCCAGCGCCTGGACCGACCAGTTCCTGCCCGCCGGGAACAACTAGGCTGGCCCGCGTGAAGTCGTTCGAGGAGCTCTTCGCCGAGCTGCAGCACAAGGCCGCCACCCGTCCCGAGGGTTCGGGCACTGTCGCACAGCTCGACGCGGGGATCCACGCCATCGGCAAGAAGGTCGTGGAGGAGGCCGCCGAGGTCTGGATGGCCGCCGAGCACGAGTCCGACGAGGCCGCGGCGGAGGAGATCAGCCAGCTCCTCTACCACCTGCAGGTGATGATGGTCGCGCGCGGGCTCACGCTCGAGGACGTCTACCGCCACCTGTGACCACCGCCGCTGTAGTACGCCCCGTCCCGTCCGACCCTGCCCCGCGCCCCAGGAGCTAGCAGTGCTGCGTATCGCCGTGCCCAACAAGGGCTCCCTGTCCGAGCCCGCCTCCCAGCTCCTCACCGAGGCGGGCTACCGCCAGCGCCGGGACAACCGCGAGCTCGTGCTCCCGGACCCCGCCAACGACGTCGAGTTCTTCTTCCTGCGTCCGCGGGACATCGCCGTCTACGTCGGCTCCGGAACCGTGGACGTCGGCATCACCGGCCGTGACCTGCTGCTGGACTCCGGGGTGGAGGCCGTCGAGCACCGCGGGCTCGGGTTCGCCCGCTCCACCTTCAGGTTCGCCGCCCCGGCCGGCCAGATCACCTCCGTCGACCAGATCGCCGGCAAGCGGGTCGCTACGAGCTACGACGTCCTGGTGGGCAGCTACCTCGCCGACCGGGGCATCGACGCCGAGGTGGTCCACCTCGACGGGGCGGTGGAGTCCTCCGTCCGCCTCGGCATCGCGGACCTCGTGGCCGACGTCGTCGAGACCGGCACCACGCTCCGGGCCGCTGGCCTGGAGACCTTCGGCGACCCGATCCTGCGTTCCGAGGCCGTGCTCATCCACTCCGCCGGGCACGAGGTGTCCAACGGCCTGAACGTCCTCGACCGGCGCGTCCAGGGCGTGCTCGTGGCCCGGCAGTACGTCCTCATGGACTACGACGTCCCGGTCACCCACGCCGAGCGCGCGATCGCCATCACCCCGGGTCTGGAGTCGCCGACGGTCTCCCCGCTGCACGACGGCAACTGGGTGGCGGTCCGGGCGATGGTCCGCCGCGAGGTCACGAACAAGGTCATGGACGAGCTCTACGACGTCGGCGCGCGGGCCATCCTCGTCACCTCCATCCACGCCTGCCGCCTCTGATGAGCGACTACCAGGACCTGCACGCCCCGTTCCGGCCCCGGTCGGCCCGGGCGGTGACGCTGGTCCTGGGCGTCCTCACCGTCGTCGGGGCGATCGTGATCGTCATCGCCGTGCCGCGGATGGCCAACGTCACGTTCGGCGCGGCAGACCAGCTCGGAACGGTCCTGATCGCCGCCGGCATCTGCTGGGGCCTGTGGCGCCAGGGCGGCGTCCGTGCCGTGCCGGGGGAGCGGGGGCTCGTCGTCCGCAACCTCGTGCACACCCGCGAGGTGGAGTGGGCCGAGATCGTCTCGGTGAACTTCGGCGACGGCTCGCCCTGGGTCCAGCTGGACCTCTCCGACGGCGGCACGCTCGCCGTGATGGCCGTCCAGCGGGCCGACGGCGCACGCGCGGCTGCCGAGGCGAGCCGCCTCGCCACCCTGGTCGCCCTCCACGAGGGCCCGTCGGCCTGAACCGGCGGGCAAAGGCCGGTCCGGCACCGCCGGGGGACGAACACGCATGTCGTGGACGAAACCGCATGCGGCAGCAGGCCGTCTCGTCCACGACAGGCCGTCTCACCCACGGCAGGCCGTCTCGTCCACGCCAGCCCATCTCCACGGCAGGCGTCCCGTCCCCGGCACGTGACGTCACCTGCGGCATGCGGCGTCACCACGGCACGCGGCCGCGCCCGTAGGAAAGGGCCCGGCACGGCTCCGCTCCTCGAACCGGCCCGCGGCTAGGCCGGCACGTTGCCGACCGGGCGGCCTGCGAGGCGGGCCGCGTGGACGCCGGCGGCGGCGGCCGCGAGGAACGCCGCGGGGTCCTGCTCCAGCCCGCGCCCCATCGTCGACAGCCGTACCGGCGAGCCCGCGAGCGCCTGCCCGAGGCCGGCGGTCGAGACCTCCACCAGGCGGTGGATGCCCGCCGGGGCGGCGAGCGCCCTAGCCTGCTCGGCGACCCGGTCGCCGAACCCGGGCGGGAGCGACGCCTCGAGCGCGTCGCCCGTGTCGTAGCGGGGCACGACGACGTCCGCCGGTGCCAGCGCGACCCGTCCGTAGGCCGTCAGCGAGTGGTGCGAGACGCCTCGGTGACGCTCGCGAGGATCGGCACCGGAGACTCGCAGGGAGGCCACGGGAGCACCGCCGAGCGTGGCGGCGGCGTTGACCGCCTCGCCGCACGCGGTGCCGGAGAACCCCCAGCGGGTGCCCGTGCCGAGGTTGCCCGGGCCCTGCGCGACGACGACGGCGTCCGCTCCGACAACCAGGCGGGCGGCGAGCAGCCCGGTGTGGACGTTGACCGCCTCGAGGTCGCCGCCGAAGGCCTGCCCGACCGTGACGGAGCCGACCAGCCAGTGCGCGTCACGCAGCCCGGCGAGCGACCGGGAGAACCACGCGGGGAGCGCCCCGCCGTCGGTCATCACGTAGGCGACCCGCAGCTCGGGGTCGACGCTCCGTATCCCGGCGAGAACGGCCGGCAGGGCGGAGTGGAGATCGGCGACGACGACGGGCATGCCGCCGAGGTCGTCGGCCTCACGGAGCACCTCGTGG
Source organism: Georgenia subflava (assembly GCF_009193155.1). GTDB lineage: Bacteria > Actinomycetota > Actinomycetes > Actinomycetales > Actinomycetaceae > Georgenia > Georgenia subflava. The sequence continues at coordinate 325,129 of NZ_VUKD01000003.1, read as the reverse complement.
TGCGCGGACTCCTGCTCGTCCACGCCCAGCACCATCGTCTGGAGCGGTGTGTACCGGGCCTTGACGAGGTGGCCCGGACCGGCTCCGGGGTCGGGCGGCAGCGCGTCGGGCAGCGCGACGACCATCGCGTAGCCGCCGGTGCCCAGCCCGCGGGCGAGCGCCGCGGCGGAGAGCGTGACCCGGTCGCCGACCGCAGGCTCGCCGACCAGGTGCGGATAGGCGAGCGCGCGGACCGCCGTGCCCGGCGACAGGGGAGTCGGGCCGCTGACCGCAGTGCCGGGCGACAGGGGAGACGGGGCGCCTGCCGCGCCGGGCGCAGGACCCGTGATCTCCACCTCGAGCTCGACCGCACCGTCCCAGGCGGCCCGCACACCACGCACCACGCCGTCGCGCCAGATCATCACGCCCGTCACGGTACCGGGCACGACGGGAGCGCAGCGGTGTGGCACGATGGCCGTAGAGCAGCACGTGCTCCGGGGTCGGTGTAATTCCGAGCCGGCGGTGACAGTCCGCGACCCGTTCGTCCGCAATGGATGGACGGTTGACCTGGTGGAACTCCGGGACCGACGGTGAAAGTCCGGATGGGAGGAAGCACGTGGCGCCGCCTGCGGACACCCGTCCGTCGTGTGGCGCCACTCGTCGTCGCCCCCTCCCGCCCGGCCGCCCGTGCCGAGAGGCAGGAGCAGCGAGAGATGACGGCCACCACCGCGGCCCGGCGCACGGCCATCGAGAACGACGCCATGGCGCGCGCCGTCGAGCTCGCCGAGACAGGCCCGCTCGCGGGCGGCAACCCGCGGGTCGGGTGCGTGCTCCTGGACTCCGACGGCCGGGTGCTCGCCGTGGGCCGCCACCGCGGCGCGGGCACCGTCCACGCCGAGGCCGACGCGCTCGCAAGGGTCCCGCCGGAGAGTCGCGGCGCGCTCGTCGGTGGCACCGCCGTCGTCACGCTCGAGCCGTGCCACCACACCGGCCGCACCCCGCCGTGCTCGCACGCCCTGCACGCCGCCGGGCTCGCCCGGGTCGTCCACGCCGTCGCCGACCCGGACCCGCGTGCCGCCGGCGGCGCCCAGTGGTTGCGCGCGGCGGGCGTCGACGTCTCGACCGCCGAGGAGGCGGGACTGGACCCCGTCGTCGTCGCCCGGGCGCGCGACGTGGCGGCGAGCTGGGCGACCGCCGTACGGCGCGGGCGGCCGTGGCTGGTCGCGAAGACTGCCACGACCCTCGACGGCCGGGTCGCTGCGACCTACGGCACCAGCCGCTGGATCACCTCCACGGAGTCCCGCGCGCACGCGCACACCGTTCGCGCCGACGTCGACGCCATCGTCGTCGGCACCGGCACGCTGCTCGCCGACGACCCCGCCCTCACCGCCCGCACGGCCTCCGGCCCGGCCGATCACCAGCCCCTCCGCGTAGTCGTCGGCGAGCGCCCCGTACCGCCCGACGCCCGGATCCGGCGCGGCCCGGGGGAGTGGCTCCACCGCCCCACCCGCGACCTGGCGGCCGTCCTGGCCGAGCTCCACGACCGCGGCGCCCGGCACGTGCTGCTCGAGGGCGGCCCGACCGTGCTCACGGCGGCCCTGCAGGTCGGCCTGGTCGACGAGCTGCACGCCTACGTCGCCCCGGTCCTGCTCGGCGCCGGCCCCGGCGCCGTGGGGGATCTCGGCATCCGCACGATCGCCGACGCGCTGCGCTGGCGGACCGTGCGCACCCAACGGCTGGGGGACGACCTGTTCCTCGCGTTACGTCCAGAAGGAGAGAGCTGATGTTCACCGGACTCGTCGAGGAGGTGGGCACCGTGCGCGACCGGGAGCAGGTCGACGGCGCCGTGCTGCTCCACGTGGCCGCGACCGCCGTGACGGTCGATCTCAGCGACGGCGACTCGGTCGCCGTGGCAGGGGTCTGCCTGACGGTCGTGGACCACCACGCCGGCGGGTTCACCGCCGACGTCATGCCCGAGTCGCTCGCCCGCACGACCCTCGGCGCTCTCGGGCCCGGCGCACCGGTCAACCTCGAGCGCGCCGTGCGCGCCGACGGCCGGCTGGGCGGCCACCTCGTGCAGGGACACGTCGACGGCGTCGGCACCGTGCTGCGGCGCACCCCGGGACCTCGCTGGGACGAGGTCGAGATCGCCGTACCCGCCACCCTCGCCCGGTACGTGGCGGAGAAGGGCTCGATCGCCGTCGAGGGTGTGTCGCTGACGGTCACGCACGTCACGCAGGACAGCTTCGGCGTCGCCCTGATCCCGACGACGCTCGCCGTCACCACCCTGGGGACCCTCGTCACCGGCGGCCTGGTCAACCTCGAGGTCGACGTGGTGGCGAAGTACCTCGAGCGGCTCACGGCGGGGGCGGTGAGATGACGACGACAGCCACGGCCACGCCCCTCGCCGACGCGCTGGCGGCGCTGCGCACCGGTCGGCCGGTCCTCGTCGCGGACTCGCGCGACCGCGAGGACGAGGTGGACGTCGTGCTCGCGGCAGCGACCGCCGACCAGCGGTGGGTCGCGTGGACGGTCCGCCACACCTCCGGCTACCTGTGCGCGCCGTTGCCCGGCGCCCGGGCGGACGCGCTGGACCTGCCGCTGATGGTGGCCGAGTCCCAGGACCCGCGCCGGACCGCGTACACGGTCAGCGTGGATGCCGCCGGCGGTGTGACGACGGGCATCTCGGCCGCCGACCGCGCCACGACGCTGCGCGCCCTGGCGGACCCGGCGACCGGGCCCGCCGACCTCGTCCGGCCGGGGCACGTGCTCCCGCTGCGAGCCGTGCCCGGCGGCGTGCTCGAAAGGCCGGGACACACGGAGGCCGCGGTGGACCTGTGCCGCCTGGCAGGTGCGGGCGAGGTGGCCGCGATCGCGGAGCTCGTCCACGACGACGGCACGATGGTGCGCCTCGACGCCGCCCGCGAGCTCGCCGGCCGGGAGGGGCTCGTGCTGCTGACCATCGACGAGCTGCGTGCCTGGAGAAGCGCCCACGACCCCGCGACCGACGTCCACCGGCGTCCCACGCGGGGGGACCGGCTCCCGGGGCGGTCCTCGACGCCGGACACCGCCGGCGACACCCGGGCCGACTCGGAGGAGACCGACAGATGAGCGGAGCCGGAGCACCGGCGCTGACCGTGGACGGGACCGGCCTGCGGGTCGTAGTCGTGGCGGCGCAGTGGCACACCCAGGTGATGGACGGCCTGCTGGACGGCGCCGCACGCGCGCTGGCGCGCGCCAAGGTCACCCCGACGGTCGTGCGCGTCCCCGGCTCGTTCGAGCTGCCGGTCGTCGCGGCGGCGGCCGCACGGGGCGGGGCGGACGCGGTGGTCGCGCTCGGCGTCGTCGTCCGGGGTGGCACGCCGCACTTCGACTTCGTCTGCCAGGCCGCGACGGCGGGGCTCACCGACGTCGCGGTGACCACCGGCGTGCCGGTCGGGTTCGGCCTCCTCACGACCGACGACGAGGCGCAGGCGCTCGACCGCGCCGGGCTGCCGGGGTCCGCGGAGGACAAGGGCGCCGAGGCGGCGGAGGCCGCCGTCGCGACCGCGCTCGCGCTGCGACGCCTGCGTGGCGCCACGAGCAGCGCCTGACGCCCGGTAGCGTGGGGACGTGGCACAGCGCGTACAGGCGGCCGAGCGGCTGCTCGACCTGGTGATCGCGCTCTCGCACACCCGCCGGTGGATGACCAAGCAGCAGGTGCGCGAGCGGGTCAACGGCTACACCGACGCCACCAGCGACGCGGCCTTCGAGCGGATGTTCGAGCGCGACAAGGACCTGCTCCGCGAGATGGGGGTGCCGCTCGTCGTCGAGCACGACCAGGTGCACGAGGACGACGTCGGGTACCGCATCGACACGGCCGGCTACACGTTGCCGGAGGTCGCGTTCACACCCGCCGAGGTGGGTGTGCTGTCGCTGGCCGCCGAGCTGTGGCAGGACGCCTCGTTGCGCTCGTCCGCGCGGCGTGGGATGACCAAGCTGCGGGCGGTGGGGCCGGCCGCGGAGCCGGCCGCGCACGCCGGCCTCGCGCTGCGGGTCCGCGGCCCCGAGGCCTCGTTCGCCCCGCTGCTCGAGGCGATCGACACCCGCCAGGTGGTGACCTTCACCTACCGCGCGGCGAGCACCGGGCAGCTCACCCGACGGCGGGTCGAGCCGTGGCGCCTGCTCAGCCAGGACCGCGGCTGGTACCTGGTCGGCCGGGACGTCGACCGGGCGGCCCCGCGCGCCTTCCGCCTCTCCCGCATCCAGGGCCGGGTGCGACCCACCGGCAGCGCCGAGGCCTTCGACGTGCCCGTGGACGTCGACGTCGCCGCGCTGGTCGGGGGCGCCCGCCCGGTGTCCGGCACCGCGCGGCTGGCCGTGCTGCCGGGCCGCGCCGCCGCCCTGCGCGCACGTGCGGGTTCGGAGCCCGACGGCGACGACGTGGCCGGGCTCCCCGGCCCGCTGGCCGACCGGGAGATCGTCGTGGTGCCGTTCTACGACCTGGAGGACCTCGCCGAGGAGATCGCCGCCTACGCCGAGGCCGTCCTCGTGCTCGAGCCCGCCGACCTGCGCACCGCGGTGCTGCGCCGGCTGCGGGCGGCGGCCACTCTCGACGGGAGCGGGTCGGATGGCTGAGAACACCGCCGAGCGGGTCACCCGGCTGCTGGCCCTGGTCGCCTACCTCAACGAGCACCCCGGGGCCCCGGTCGCCGACGTCGCCGAGCACTTCTCCGCGACCGAGGCCCAGGTGCTCGCGGACGTCAACCTCCTCTGGGTCTCCGGGACGCCCGGCTACCTCCCCGACGACCTGATCGACTTCTCGGCCGAGGCTCTCGACCACGGCCGGCTGACGCTGACCGACGCGCGCGGCATGGACCGGCCGCTGCGGCTGTCCAGCTCCGAGGCGCTGGCCCTGCTGCTGGCACTTCGCTCCCTGCGTGAGCTCGCCGAGCGCCAGCCGGGCCTCGACCCCGGCGCCGGCGCCCTGGAGTCGGCCCTGGGGAAGCTCACGGCCGCCACCGGCCGGGCTGCCGAGCAGGCCGCCTCGGTGGAGGTCCGCGTGCACGCCGAGGCCCCGGCCGCGACCCTCGCGACGCTGCAGGGCGCCGTGGAGGCACGACGGCGCGTGCACCTGCGGTACGTCTCCGCCGCGGACGTGGTCACCGAGCGCGACGTCGACCCGGTGGAGCTGCGCTCGGACGGTGTGACCTGGGCGCTGCGGGCGTGGTGCCACCGCGCCCAGGGAGCCCGTACCTTCCGGCTGGACCGGATCCTCGACCTGGCGGTCCTGGACGAGGGGGCGGCGGAGCACCCCGAGATCGTGAGCGGGCCGGCGACCGGCTGGGAGGGCGACGGACGGACCGTCACGCTCGAGCTCGCGTCGCAGGCGCGGTGGGTGGCCGAGCACGCGCCCGTGGAGTCCGTCACCGACCTGCCCGACGGCGACCTCCGGGTGGTGCTGCGGGCCGGCGACCCGGCCTGGGTCACCAACCTGCTGCTCTCCCTGGGGGAGTCGGTGCGCGCGGTGGCGCCCACGGAGCTCGCCCGCGACGTCGCCACCCGCGCGCGGCGCGCCCTCGACGCGTACGACCACCTATCCTGAGCCCGTGTGGTGGCTGATCTGGATCCTTCTCGTCCTCGGTGCGCTCGGCGCCGGGGCGCTGCTCGTGCTGCGGCTCTGGCGCCAGGTCAAGGCGCTGGGTCGCGAGGTGGCGGGCCTCGGCGAAGCTGCCGAGCGGCTCTCGAGCGCCGCTGACGAGGACCAGAGCACCGCCTCGCAGCGGTACGTCCCCGGCGCGCTGGGCGAGGACCGCACGCTGGAGACCGCCCGCCGCACCCGCGAGCGCGTGAAGGCCGCCCGCGCCCGGCAGCGCCAGGGACGTCTCGACCGCTCCGCGGCCCGCTGGCGCGCCGCGGGCCTGCTCCAGGAGACCTTCACCCCCGACGTGGCCGGGTAGCGCGGCGGACGCCGTACGGCCGCGCAACAACCTCGCCGGCCCAGCGCCGCACGGCAGCGCAACAACCCCGCCGGCCAGCACCGCACGGCCGCGCAACAACCCCGCCGGCCAGCACCGCACGGCCGCGCCACAACCCCGCCGGCCAGCACCGCACGGCCGCGCCACAACCCCGCCGGCCAGCACCGCACGGCCGCGCCACACCCCCGCCGGCTCTCATACCTGCGCGCACGCCGTCGCGAGCGTCACGGGCTGGTCATCCCCCGAGAGCCCCGGGGGGATCGAGCAGCCGGCCCGCCGCCCGCACCGCGCGGTCGGGATAGTCCGTGATCACGCCGTCGACGCCGGCGCCGACCACCAGCTCGAGGTCCGCCTCGTCGTTGACGGTCCACGGCACGACGGCCAGGCCGGCCGCGTGGGCCCGCTCGACGAAGGCGTGGTCGCTCACGAGCCGGAATCCCTCGGTGGTGCTGGTGGCGCCGTACGGGGTGGCCCAGGCAGGGGTGATCGCCCCGACGCCGAGAGCCGCGGCCGCCGAGACCAGGTCGCCGCCGTGGTCCTCGAACCGGATCTGCCCGAGCCACGGACTGCCGGGGGAGAAGGAGAGCCCGTCGACGGCCAGAGCCGCACGCGGCAGGTCCGGAGCCTGCCGGCCAGCCTCGGCCACCGCCCGCCAGTCGAAGGACTGCAGCACGACCCGGTGCTCGGCGCCGGCCGCGGTCACGGCGGCGAGAACGGCCCGAACCATCTCGGCCGGGCCGACGCCGAGCTCCGGGCGGGTGGGGTCGAGCTTGAGCTCGACGAGGAACCACACGTCGGGCGAGACCTCCCGCACCGTCCGCAGGACCTCGGTCAGCAGCGGGATGCGGGCACCTGGCCGTGCCTCCTGGAGCGGGAACTCGGCCTGGGTCCGGCTCCCGACGTCGACCGTGGAGAGCTGGTCCGTGGTGAGCTCGACCAGGTTGCGGCCGACGTACGCAAAGGCGGGGTCGGCGGGCACGGCCGGAGCGGTGTCGAGGCACTTGCCCGGCAGCAGCACCGGGTCGTGCCAGACGACGACCTGGTCGTCGGCGGTCACCTGCACGTCCAGCTCGAGCGTGGTCGCACCGAGCTCGACCGCACGCACGAACGAGGCGACGGTGTTCTCCACCACGTGACCGCGAGCGCCACGGTGGCCGGTCACCTCGAGCGCGCCCCGGTGCCACGGCCCGACCGCGCCCGAGCTGCTCATCCCGCCCCGACCGTGCTCGAGCCGCTCATCCCGCCCCGCCTCTTCTAACCGTCCGTCTCGCGCGAGCCGCTCATCCCGCCCCGCCTCTTCTAACCGTCCGTCTCGCGCAAGCCGACGGCCGCCGTCGCCCCACGGTTGTCGGTAAGGGCCTTCCCGTTGGGTATCCTCACCGTACGTCCTCCAACGACTGAAGGTGTCACCGATGTTCCGCAATGGCCTGCAGCCCTCGCACATCATCATCCTCGTACTGGTGATCATCCTGATCTTCGGAGCCTCGAAGCTTCCCGACATCGCCTCCAACATCGGCAAGTCGATGAAGGTCTTCAAGAAGGAGGTCAAGGAGCTGCGCGACGACGACGCCGACACCTCCTCGTACACCGCGACCGGTGGCCAGCCGCCCCAGCAGACCACCTACCCGCCCTACCCCGGCGCCCAGCAGCCGCCGACGCCCGGGTCCCAGAATCCGCCCGGACAGCAGCCCGGCCACGGCCAGTACGAGCCGCCCGTGCCACCACCCGCGCCCGGGCAGGGACAGAGCCCGGACCAGCCGGGCCAGCCCCGGGACGGCTCCGGGCAGCCGCCGCAGTCCTGACGCGTGCGCGCTGACAAAGGCGCACGCTCCCGCAAGAAGGACCCCGAGGGGCGGATGCCGCTGGGGGACCACCTCCGTGAGCTGCGCAGACGCCTCATGCTCGCCGCAGCGGGCATCCTCGTGGGTGCCGTCGGCGGGTGGTTCCTGTACGAGCCGCTCTTCGAGGAGATGGTCGCCCCGCTCGAGGCGATCGGCAGCCTCAACTTCACGACCGTCGGGCAGGCCTTCGACCTGCGGATCCAGGTCGCCATCTTCCTCGGGCTCTTCCTCACCAGCCCGTGGTGGATCGGGCAGCTGTGGATGTTCGTCACCCCGGGCCTGACCCGCAAGGAGCGGGTGTACTCGATCTCGTTCATCCTGGCCGGCGCCGCCCTCTTCGTCGGCGGCGGAGCCCTCGCCTGGTGGGTCCTGCCGCACGCGGTGCAGATCCTCACCTCCTTCACCCCCACCCAGGCGCTGAACCTGCTCGACGCGCGCACGTACTTCGCGTTCTTCATGCGCGTGATCCTCGTCTTCGGGATCGCGTTCCTGCTGCCGCTGGCGATGGTCGGCCTGAACTTCCTCGGCGTCGTCTCCGGCCGCACCTACCTCAAGGCGTGGCGGTGGGCGGTGCTCGCGGCGTTCGCCTTCACCGCGATCGCGAACCCGCTGCCCGACGCCTGGTCGATGGTCATCATGGGCGGCGCGATCTCTCTCCTCTTCTTCCTCGCGGTCGGCATCTGCTTCGTGCGGGACCGGCAGGTCGCCCGGCGCAGGGCCGCGCACGACGCCGCCCTCGGAATATGACGCTCCCGGGTTCGCACCGGCGCCCCACGGGCCGCGTTGGCCTGGTGGTCAACCCGACGGCCGGCACCGGACGCGGCGGCAAGGTCCGCGACCGGGTGCTGGGCGGCCTCGCCGCCGCCGGCCTGCGCGCGGTGGACCTCTCCGGCGCCGACCTGGACAGCGCCGTCGCGCGGGCGAGGTCCGGCCTCGCCCAGGGCCTGGACGCCCTCGTCGTCGTCGGCGGGGACGGCATGGCCCACCTGGGCGTCAACGTCGTGGCGGGCACCGGGGTGCCTCTGGGCATCGTCGCGGTGGGCTCGGGCAACGACGTCGCCCGCGACCTCGCTCTGCCGGTCCACGACGTCGACGCCTCGGTCGCGGTGATCCGCGACGGTCTGGCGGCCGCCGCCTGGTCGGCGTCCCCGACGCCCGGCGGCCCGCCCGCCGGGGCGGCCGGCACCCGGATGCTCGACGCCGTCGCCGTCTCCCGCCCCGGCGAGCTGCCCGACCACTGGTACCTCGCCGTCTTCTCGTGCGGGATCGACGCCGCCGTCAACGACCGCGCGAACCGGATGACCTGGCCACCCGGGGGCGGCCGGTACGTGCGGGCGCTGCTCGCCGAGCTGGGCTCGTTCGAGCCGTACGGGTACCGCGTGACGATGGACGGCGAGGTGTGGGAGGGCCCCGGGACGCTGGTCGCCGTGGCCAACATCCGACGGTTCGGGGGCGGCATGCACATCGCCCCCGACGCCGAGCCCGACGACGGCCTGCTGGACGTGGTCATCGCCGACGGGCTCACCCGGTCCGAGCTGCTCCGCATCTTCCCGCGGGTCTACCGCGGCACGCACCTGAGCCATCCGGCGGTGCACGTGCGCCGTGCGCGTTCGGTGCTCGTCGAGCCGCTGCCCTCCGCCGGCGGCGAGCCTCCGGTCGCCTTCGCCGACGGCGAGCGCCTGGACGCGCTGCCCCTGCAGTGCGACCTGCACCCGCGTGCGGTGGGCGTGCTGGCCCGTACGCTCGGAGGATGAGCTCCCCGGCCGAACGCTATGCCGCCGCACGCCGACGACAGCAGGCCGAGCGCAGCGCGCTGGGTGCCTTCCGCCGTCGTCTCGCCTTCGAGATGGACGACTTCCAGGTGCGCGCCTGCGAGGCGCTCGAGTCCGGGCACGGCGTGCTGGTGGCGGCGCCCACCGGCGCCGGCAAGACCGTCGTCGGCGAGTTCGCCGTGCACCTGGGGCTGGCCACGGGTCGCAAGGTCTTCTACACCACGCCGATCAAGGCGCTGAGCAACCAGAAGTACGTGGACCTGGTCGCCGTGCACGGCAAGGCAGCGGTCGGGCTGCTCACCGGCGACACGACGATCAACGGCAACGCCCCGGTCGTGGTGATGACCACCGAGGTGCTGCGGAACATGCTCTACGCCGGGTCGGACACCCTCGCCGGCCTGGGCTTCGTGATCATGGACGAGGTCCACTACCTCGCCGACCGCTTCCGCGGGCCGGTCTGGGAGGAGGTCATCATCCACCTGGACGCCGCCGTGCAGGTGGTCTCCCTGTCCGCGACGGTGTCCAACGCCGAGGAGTTCGGCGACTGGCTGACCATGGTGCGCGGCAACACCGAGGTCGTGGTCACCGAGCGGCGCCCGGTCCCGCTGTGGCAGCACATGATGGTCGGCAGCCGGCTGCTCGACCTGTACTCCGCGCACGTGGACCCCACCGACGTCGGCGTCGACCCGCCGCTGAACCCCCAGCTCGTCGAGGCGATCCGCCGCGCCCAGCGCACCGGCAGCGCCCGGGACCTGCCGGGCCGCGGCCGCGGGCACGCCGGGACGGGGCGCGGCTCGGGCCGGCGCGGCGGCGGTCGCGGGGGCCACGGCGGGCGCGGCCAGGACCGGCACCAGGGCGGTCGCGGCGGCTCGGGGCGCTTCCCGGCCCGGGTCCGGCCGGCGCCGCGCCCGGTCGTCGTCGAGCGACTCGACCGCGAGGGGCTGCTGCCGGCCATCGTCTTCATCTTCTCCCGCGCCGGCTGCGAGGCCGCCGTCCAGCAGACCCTCGCCGCCGGCACGCGGCTGACGACGGCGGCCGAGGCCGCGATCATCCGGGAGGTCGTCGAGGACGCCGGCGCCGGCATCCCGCCCGAGGACCTCGCCGTCCTCGGCTACGACACGTGGTCCCTGGCGCTCGAGCACGGCGTCGCCGCGCACCACGCCGGCCTGCTGCCGGTGTTCAAGGAGACCGTGGAGAGGCTCTTCACGGCGGGGCTCGTCAAGGTCGTCTACGCCACCGAGACCCTGGCGCTGGGTATCAACATGCCTGCCCGGTCCGTGGTGCTGGAGTCCTTGGTGAAGTGGAACGGCTCCGCGCACGTCCAGCTCACCCCGGGGGAGTACACCCAGCTGACCGGCCGGGCCGGGCGCCGCGGGATCGACGTCGAGGGCCACGCCGTCGTGCTGTACACCGACGAGGTCGACCCGGTCGGGGTGGCCGGTCTCGCCTCCCGGCGGACGTACCCGCTCCGCTCGGCCTTCCACCCGACGTACAACATGGCGGTCAACCTCCTGGGCACCATGCGCCAGGAGCAGGCGCGGGAGGTGCTCGAGACGTCGTTCGCCCAGTTCCAGGCGGACCGCGGCGTGGTCGGCCTCGCGCGGCAGGCGCGCAAGCACGCCGAGGCCGTAGCGGGCTACGCCGAGGCGATGACCTGCCACCTGGGCGACTTCACCGAGTACGCCGAGCTGCGCCGGCAGATCAAGAACCGCGAGGCCGACCTCTCCCGCGAGCGCTCCGCCGATCGACGACAGGCCGTGCGCCGCTCGCTCGAGGGACTGCGCCGCGGCCAGGTGGTGGCCTACCCGCGCGGGCGGCGCACCGCTCACGCCGTCGTGCTCGAGAGCCTCGACGGCGGTTTCGAGGGACCGTCGCTGCGCCTGCTCACCGACGAGCGGCAGGTCCGCACGATGGATCAGGCCGAGCTCCCGCACGGGGTGTCGGTGGTCGGCGGCGTCCGCGTGCCGAAGAACTTCAACCCGCGCAACCCGGCCCAGCGGCGCGACCTCGCCTCCTCGCTGCGCAACGCGCTCGCCGAGGGGCGCCTGGGCACCGAGCCGGCGGGGGAGCGGCGCACCGCGCGCCGTGGGACGCCGTCCGTCGCCGGCGGTGACGCCGAGCTGTCCCGCCTGCGCGAGGCGCTGCGGGCGCATCCCTGCCACGGCTGCGCCGAGCGCGAGGACCACGCCCGGTGGGCGGTGCGGTGGGAGCACGCCACGACCGAGCACGAGGAGCTCCTGGGCCGCATCCAGCGCCGCACCGGGACGATCGCCCAGGACTTCGACAAGGTCTGCGCGGTGCTGAACGAGCTGGGCTACCTCACCGGGGAGCCGGGCGCCGCGGAGGTGAGCGAGGACGGCCGCTGGCTGGCACGCCTGTACGCGGAGAAGGACCTGCTGCTGGCGGAGTGCCTGCGCTCGGGCGCCTGGGACCGGCTCAGCGCGGCCGAGCTCGCCGCCGTCGTCTCCACCACCGTCTACCAGGCGCGCAGCCCGGAGCCCGGCACGCTCGGTCCGCTGGCGGGCGGGCGGCACGGCCAGCTGGGCCAGGCTCTCGCGGCGACGACGAGCATCGGCGACGACCTCGCCGAGCTCGAGCGGCTGCACGGCGTGGCGCCCACCGAGCCGGTGGACCTCGGCCTCGTCTCCGCGGTCCACCTCTGGGCCGGCGGCGCGCCGCTGGCGGACGCGCTGCGTGCGGCAGACCTGGGCGCCGGCGACTTCGTGCGGTGGTGCAAGCAGGTCCTCGACGTCCTCGACCAGCTCGCGTCGGCCGCGCCGAGCGGGGCGCTCGCGGTGCGCGCCCACGAGGCGATGGGCCTGGTGCGGCGCGGCGTCGTGGCGTGGTCGAGCGTGTGAGGGGCGTCACACCCGCCCCACCAGCCCGACACACCCTCGCGACACGCCGGGAAAGTTTTGGGACATCTGGATTCGGTAATCGCGGCTGACCAGCAGGAACGCCGTTGACCTGCACAGTCAACGGCTTGTAAAGGTCCCCGGGGTGGCGCTAGGTTCGTGCCCTGTCCCCCGGCGAGCAGGCCACCCGTAGCGGCCCACCGCTGCGCGTCGACCGGCTCTCGGGATCACAGTGACCAGACCCGCGTACCCGATAGAAAACGGGCGGCGCCGCCCCGCGGCCCGTCCGGTCCGAAGGGTACGCGGGTCTGTCGCTGCAAGCGCTCTCGGCCGCGGGCCGGACCCGTGCGAGCCCCACCTAGACTGGGCAGGTGCCCCGCCCCTTCCCCTCACGCCGGTGGACCGTGCTCCTCGCCGTCGCCGGCGGGCTCGCCACGGAGACGGCGTTCCCGGCGAAGTCGTGGTGGCCGATGGCCTACGTCGGAATCGCGCTGATCCTCCTGGCCCTGCGGCGCGACTCGGTGCCGTGGGGGTGGTTCGCCGGCTTCCTGGCCGGTCTCGGCTTCTTCCTGCCCCACCTGTGGTGGGCCAACGAGGCGGTCGGGGAACCGATCGGCTGGATCGCCCTGTCGGTGGCCGAGGCAGCGATGGTCGGGGTGTTCGGCGCCGCCTGGGTGCTGGTGCGCCGCATCCCGGCGGTGGCACGGAGCCGAGTGCTCCAGGTGCTCGCCGTCGCGGTCCTCTGGGTGGCCGTCGAGCAGGTCCGGGCCCGGTGGCCCTTCGGCGGGTTCCCCTGGGGCACGCTGGCCTTCTCCCAGACCGACGCCCCGCTGCTGCGGCTGGCCTCGGTGGGCTCGACCGTGCTGGTCAGCGCCGCCGTCGTCGTCATCGGCGCGCTCCTCGCGCAGGCGCTGGTGCACCTGCGCGGCTGGCGCGTCGGGTCCGCCAGCGCGGTGCTGCTGCTCGCGGCCGCCCTGACCTTCGCCCCGTGGCTCGTGCCGCTGGGCACCCGCGCCGAGTCCGGCACGATCCGCGTCGGCGCCGTGCAGGGCAACGTGCCCGAGCAGGGGGCCGAGGCCGTGTCCCAGGCGCGCGCCGTCACGGCGAACCACGCGGCGGGGACCCAGGCGCTGCTGGACCACGTCGCCCCCGGCGAGCTCGACCTCGTCCTGTGGCCGGAGAGCGCCGCGGACATCGACCCGCGCACCGACGCCGAGGTCGCCGCCACGGTCGACGCCGCCGCCCAGAGCATCGGCGCCCCGATCCTGCTCGGCACCCAGCGTTACCTCACCGACCCGGAGGACCCCGACGTCCGCCAGCGGTACAACGAGATGATCCTGTGGGAGCCCGGCGCCGGCAGCCAGGTGAGCTACGCCAAGCAGCACCCCGTGCCGTTCGGCGAGTACATGCCGCACCGGGACTTCTTCCGCACGTTCACCTCCGCCGTCGACCTCATCACCGTCGACATGCTGGCCGGTACCGAGATGGGACTGGTACCCGTCCAGATCGAGCGCCTCGGCCGCACGGTCCCGATCGCCGTCGGGATCTGCTTCGAGGTCGCCTACGACGAGCTGATCCGCGAGTCGGTGGTCGCCGGGGGAGAGCTGATCGTCATCCCGACGAACAACGCCTCCTTCGGACTGACGCAGGAGTCCAGCCAGCAGCTGGCCATGTCCCGGTTCCGGGCGGTCGAGCACGGCCGCGCCGTCGTCCACGTCTCCACCGTCGGCGTGAGCGGCATCATCAGCCCCAACGGCGTGGTGATGGAGAGCACCGGGCACTACACCGCCGAGCAGATGATCGAGCGGCTGCCGCTGCGCACGTCCCTCACCGTGTCCGACCGGCTCGGCCAGTGGCCCGCCCTCGCCGTCGGTGTCCTCGCTGCCGCGGCCGTGCTGGCGGGCGTCGTCGCCTCCGTCGGGCGGGCCCGCGAGCGACGACGGGGCGCACGCCGGCCGAGGGGCAGGGGACGCCGATGAGGACGCTCGTCATCATCCCCACGTACAACGAGCGGGCGGCGCTCCCGCACGCCCTGCGTCGCACGCGGGAGGCGGTTCCCGACGCCGACATCCTCGTGGTCGACGACGCCAGCCCGGACGGCACCGGCGCCCTCGCCGACGACCGGGCCGCCCGCGACGCGTCCGTGCACGTGCTGCACCGCGCGGCCAAGGAGGGGCTGGGGCGCGCCTACGTGGCCGGCTTCGGGTGGGCGCTGGAGCGGGGCTACGACCTGGTCGTGGAGATGGACGCCGACGGCAGCCACCGCCCCGAGGACCTGCCGCGGCTGCTCGCCCGGGCCGCCGAGAGCGACGCGCCGGACCTCGTGCTGGGTTCTCGCTGGGTACCCGGCGGGGAGGTGGTGAACTGGCCCGCCCACCGCGAGCTGCTCTCCCGCGGCGGCAACGTGTGGGTGCGCCTCGCCCTCGGGGTCCCGGTGCGCGACGCCACCGGTGGCTTCCGGGTCTACCGGGCCGCGACGCTGCGGGCCCTGCCGCTGGCGGACATCGAGTCGCAGGGCTACTGCTTCCAGGTGGACATGACGTGGCGGGTGCACCGTGGCGGCGGCCGGATCGTCGAGGTCCCGATCAGCTTCGTCGAGCGGGCCGAGGGCCAGTCCAAGATGAGCCGGGCGATCGTGGTGGAGGCACTGTGGCGCACCACCGCGTGGGGCGCCGCGCACCGGGGCGCCCAGCTGGTCCGGGCCGTCCGCGGTCTGGCCCGCCGGCGTGGGCAGGCCGCCGGCCCCGGACGCACGACGGCCCGCCGGGTCCGAGGACCGGGCGGGCCGAGGTGAGCGGGCTCAGGCGCTGCGACGACGGAGCTCGCCGCTGCGGAGCAGCGTCAGGCGCTCGTCGAGCAGGACCTCCAGGTCCGCGATGCTGCGACGCTCGAGGAGCATGTCCCAGTGGGTACGCGGTGGCTTGACCGGCTTCTTGGGCTCGGGCCGGGTGGCGTCACGCAGCAGCGCCTCCTTGCCGCACCGGCACTCCCAGACGGCGGGGAGCTCGGCGTCGACCGAGAAGGGCAGCGTGAAGCTGTGCCCGTCCGGACAGGTGTACTCGGCCTTGATCCGGGGGGCGAAGTCAACGCCCTCGTCCGACTCCATGCTGTTGGCGCCGATCTTCATACCGCGTAGTGAGCGTTCTGCCATGAGCATCTCCCTCGCTCGTGAGTGGTCCGGTGGCTGGTGCGCGCCGCCCGGATAGTGGGGGCACGTGGGCCCACCACCCGCTGTGTTTCCACCCTGTCCAACGCCGGCGGGTGCGCCGGTGTTCCATCGAGGACGCGGCAGTTGTGTGACATGGGTCTACCGCAGGTGCGGCGTGCGTGCACCCCGGGTGTGCCGGGTGGGACCCGTGAGACGCCACGTAGGCCCGGCGCCGGTGATGCGGCATGCTGGGCACGCCGAACCACCGAAGGAGTGCAGATGACCGCCGTCGTCCCCCTGCCCGCACCGTCCGCCCGCGCCGTGCTCGCCGACATCCTGCCCGGCGCCCGCGTGCGCGACACCGCGCTCGTCCTCGGCGGCGCCGCGTTCGTCGCCGCCGTCGGGCAGGTCGCCGTGCCGCTGCCGTTCACCCCTGTCCCGCTGACGCTCGGGACGTTCGCCGTCCTCCTCGTCGGCGCCGCGCTCGGACCGGCGCGCGGCGCGCTGAGCATCCTGGTGCTCCTGGCGGCAGGGCTCCTCGGTGCCCCCGTCTTCGCCGGTGGGGCCAGCGGGTGGGCGATGGCCTCGTTCGGCTACGCGCTCGGCTACCTGCCCGGGGCGGTGCTGCTCGGGCATCTCGCCCGGCGCGGCGCGGACCGCTCGCCGTGGCGCACCGCCGTCGGGGCCCTGTTCGCGAGCGCCCTGGTGTACGTGGTCGGGGTGCCGTGGCTCATGGTGTTCCTGGGCGTGGGGCTGGTCGAGGCGCTGGTCCTCGGGGTGCTGCCCTTCCTCGTCGGGGACGCGATCAAGGCCGTCGCCGCCGCACTGCTGCTGCCCGGCACCTGGGCGCTGCTCGGCGGGCGCGGGACCGTCACCGGCGGGCGCTGAGCCGTGGCACTGGTCCGCTGCGACTTCTTCTCCGAGGTGCTCGGCGTCAGCACATCGATGACAGTGATCCTGCCCCAGGCGTCCGAGGGGCAGATCGGCATGGCCGGTGCGGGGCCGGCCGGCGACGCCCCGGTGCTGTACCTGCTGCACGGGCTGAGCGACGACTGCACGATCTGGCTGCGCCGCACCTCGGTCGAGCGGTATGTCGCCGACCTCGGCCTGGCCGTCGTCATGCCCCAGGTCGACCGCAGCATGTACGTCGACGAGCACCACGGGAACCGGTACGGCACCTTCCTCACCGAGGAGCTGCCCGAGATCGTGCAGGGCTTCTTCCGGGTCTCCCCGGCCCGGGAGGGCACGTTCGTGGCGGGGCTGTCGATGGGTGGCTACGGGGCGATGCGCTGGGCCCTGTCCCGGCCGGAGCGGTTCGCCGCCGCGGCGAGCCTGTCCGGGGTGCTCGACGTCGCCGCGCTGCACGAGTCGGGGGAGCGCGACGAGCTCTACCGCCGGGTGTACGGGCCCGACCCGGTCCGGGGCACCGAGAACGACCTGCTGGCCCTGCTCGAGCGGGCGGATCCGGCCGCGCTGCCGGCGCTGTACGCCTGCTGCGGCACCGAGGACCCGCTCTTCGACGGCAACCAGGTCTTCGCGCAGAAGGCCGAGCAGGTCGGGGCACCGCTGACCTACACCACCGGCCCGGGCGAGCACGAGTGGGGCTACTGGGACGAGAAGATCCAGGACGTGCTGGCCTGGCTCCCGCTCCGGCGAGGGAGCGGCGCATGAGTCACGTCGCCCTGGTCAACGTGCTCGTCCGCGACTACGACGAGGCGATCGCCTTCTACACCCGCGCCTTCGGCCTCGAGCTCCTCGAGGACAGCCCGCAGGGCGGCGGGAAGCGGTGGGTCGTCGTCGGCTCACGCAGCCGCGGCGCCGGGCTGCGCCTCGCCGTCGCGAAGCCCGGGCAGCGCGAGCTCGTGGGCCGCCAGAACGGGGACGGCGTCGGCTTCTTCCTGCACGTGACCGACCTCGACGCCGTGCTGGCCGCCGCCCTGGGCCACGGTGCGGTGGCCACCGAGGAGGTCCGCGAGGAGCCGCACGGGCGGGTGGTCATCCTCGAGGACCTCTACGGCAACAAGTGGGACGTCATCGAGCCGCCCACGGGGTGAGGGAGCTTGGCGCGCGAGAGGCGAGGGCAGCCCGATCCCGTGCTCCGCGCACCGTGGGACCAGACGCGCGGCCTCACCGGCGAACGCTCCCGGGCGGGCCGGACGGGACGTCGCTGCGCAGTCCGAGCTCGCCCGCCAGCACCTCGAGCGCGGGGAGCGGATCCTCGCGCGCCGGCAGCATCTGGACGCAGACGTGGTCCGCTCCCGCATCGAGATGTCCCTGCACGGCGGCGGCGAGGTCGGCCGCGGTGCCGTGGGGAGCGAACGCGTCGACCGCGGCGTCCGTGGCGCCGTCGTCGAGATCGGCGGCGGTGAACCCGTGGGACTCGAGCGTGCGTCGGTAGTTCGACAGCGAGAGATACCGGGAGAGGAAGGTGCGGGCCGCGTCGCGTGCGGCCGCGGCATCGGTGGTCGGGACGAGCCGCTGCTCGGGTGCCACGATCGGGCCGGGACCGAGGATGTCGCGGGCGAAGCGTGTGTGCCCGGGCGTGGTCATGTACGGGTGGGTGCCGGCGGCGCGCTCGGCGGCGAGTGCGAGGGTGCGCGGCCCGAGCGCCGAGATCACGCGGCGGTGCGCGGGAACGCCCTCGGCGTCCAGGGTGTCGAGGTAGGAGACGAGCGCGGAGTACGGCTTGCGGTACCGGTCCCCGAGCGACTCGCGGTGCCCGATGCCGACGCCGAGCAGGAACCGCCCCGGGTGGTTCCGCTCGACGCGGTGGAACGATGCAGCGACCTCTGCCGCCGGGGACTTCCAGATGTTCACGATGCCGGTGGCGATCGTGAGGTTCTCGGTCGCATCGAGGAGCTGCTCCGCGATGGTGAGATCGGCGTCGGGGGAGCCGCCGATCCAGATCGTCCCGTACTCGAGCCGTTCCACCTCGGCGGCCGTCTCGGGCGTGAGCAGCGTTCCGCCCCGCCAGAGCCCGAGGCGGCCGAGCTCCGGCGTGACAGGAGACGATGACGTGGACACAGGTGCTCCAACCGGTAGGCGACGACGGCGCACATCGCGCAGTACCGTCCCAGCATGACGCTGACCGTGCCCCACCGCTTCCGCGGCCCGACGACCTCGGGCAACGGGGGCTGGGTGGCGGGCCGTCTCGCCGCGCTGGTCGGTCCGGGCGTCGTCACCGTCACCCTGCGCCGACCACCTCCGCTCGAGGAGGAGCTGGCGACGAGCGGCGACGAGGGCGACGGCGTCACTCTCGTCCACGACGGCGCGACGGTCGCCGAGGCGCAGCGCACGCCGGAGGAGTCCTTGGTCCCGGTCGAACCGGTCGACCCGGGCCGCGCCGTGGAGGCTGCGGCCGCGTACGGCGGCCGCGAACGGCACCCCTTCCCGGAGTGCTTCGTCTGCGGTCCCGCCCGCCGACCCGGTGACGGGATGCGCCTGACGCCGGGACGACTCGGCGACGGGCGGACCGCCTGCCTCTGGGTGCCCGATCCGGACCTCGCCGGCCGTTCGGAGATGGTCTGGGCGGCGCTGGACTGCCCGGGCGGGTGGGCGGCGCCGATCGAGGGCCGGCCCATGGTGCTGGGCCGGATGACCGCTCACGTGCGGGCGACCCCGGCGGCAGGGGAGGAGTGCGTGGTGATGGGACAGGTGCTCGGCGGCGAGGGGCGCAAGGTCTTCACCGCCACGTCCGTCTACGGCGAGGACGGTCGGACGCTGGGCGTGGCCCGCGCCACCTGGATCGTGGTCCCGCAGGCAGCGGCCGACGGGGCCGCCGGATGACCGATGCACCGGCCGCCGCGGCCGAGCGACGCCCCGACCTGGTGGGGCGGCTGCGGGCCGCCGGCTGCGTGTTCGCCGAGGACGAGGCACTGCTGCTGGTGGCCGCCGCGCGCACTGCGGGCGAGCTGGACGCCCTGGTGGCGCGCCGGATCTCGGGCGTCCCGCTCGAGCAGGTGCTCGGATGGGCCGAGTTCGGCGGCCTCCGCATCGCCACGGCGCCGGGCGTGTTCGTGCCGCGCCGTCGCACCGAGCACGTCGTCGCTCTCGCGGCGGCCGTCGCCCGACCGGGGGCGGTCGTCCTCGACCTGTGCTGCGGCACCGGTGCCATCGGCGCTGCGGTCGCCGCGCGGGCCGCGGGCATCGAGCTGCACGCCGCGGACATCGACCCCGTGGCGGTGGTCTGTGCCCGGCAGAACGTCGAGCCGTTCGGTGGCGCGGTCTACCTCGGTGACCTCTTCGAGCCCGTTCCCGTGGCGCTGCGGGGTCGGGTCGACATCCTGGTCGTCAACGCCCCGTACGTCCCGACGGCGTCGATCGCCCTGATGCCTCCGGAGGCCCGGCTGCACGAGCCACGTGCCGCGCTCGACGGCGGACCGGACGGCCTCGACGTGCAGCGCCGGGTCCTGGCTACGGCGGGGGAGTGGCTGGCGCCGGGTGGGCACGTGCTGGTGGAGACGAGCGCGCAGCAGGCCCGACGGACGGTCGAGGCCGCTGCGCGCGGCGGGCTCGACGCCCGCATCGAGACCTCAGGGCACCTCGGCGCGACGGTCGTTGTCGCCAGGTCGCGGTGATCGGCCCGCCCGGTGAGGCGGTGCGCCCGGTCGGTGTGGCTGGTCGCGGGTGGTGGCCGGACGGGAGTGACCGGTAAGCCGGAGCGGCCGGTCGGAGGCGGAGCGACGACTCAGCGACGGGTCTGCCCCGGCGCCGGCTCGAGCAGCGCCTCGAGTGTCCGCCGAGCCGTCTGGGCCATGGGTGGGTTGGTGTGCTCGTAGTAGGGCAGCGCCACGACCGCCTGGGCCAGCGCCCATCCACGCCCTCGCTCCCACATGGCGTCGTCGGCGCCGAGCCGCTGCCGGAAGGTCTGCCGTGCGGCACCGCGGAGCAGGTTCCACGCCGGCATGAGGTCGACGGCCGGATCGCCGACACAGACGGTCTCGAGGTCGATGACAGCCGCCAGCCGCCCGTCCCGGACGAGGAGGTTGCCGGGCATGAGATCGGCGTGCAGCCAAGACTCGACCGTCGGGTGCGGCGCGGTGAGGCTGCTCTCCCAGACCCGTCGGAGGTGCGCGGCGTCCACCAGGTGGCCGCTCCGCGCGAGTGCCTTCCGGACGGCGGCGTCCATGGTCGCCAGCGGTCCACCCCGGCTGCGGCCGTCCCACCGGCGCCCGTCGGTCGCGATGCCGTGGAGGGTGTCGACCACGGCGGCGAGGTCGCGGGCGAAGTGACTGTCCGCACCGACGGCTCTGGGGTCGGCCGGCGCGCCGGGGAGCCAGCGGTAGGCCGTCCAGGGGCCGGGGTAGCCCGTGCCCGGGGCGCCGAGCCCGAGGGGCTCGGGCACCGCCACCGGCAGCAGGGCAGCGAGCCGCCGGGCGTGGTCCTGCTCGCGACGGAGCTCGTCGACCAGGTCGGGAGCCGGCCGGAGGGGGAACCGCAGCACGACGTCGTCGCCGAGGCGGAACAGGGCGTTGACCGTGCCGTCCGAGGCGACCGGCCGGACCGAGAGGCGGCGCCACCGCGGGAACTGCTCCGCGACGAGGCCGGCCACGACCTCGACCGGGACATCCACCTGGCCGGTGTGCATCAGCGCTCGGCTACTCCCCGGTCTGCCCGTCCACCGACTCCCGGAGGAGGTCGGCGTGCCCGTTGTGCCTGGCGTACTCCTCGATCATGTGGCACACGATCCACCGCACGCTCGGCACCCGACCGTCGGCCAGGGCGAGTGCGGCGGGACGGTCCATGCCGCCGTCGCCGAGGGCACGCACGACCAGCGAACGGGATCTGGCCACGGAGTCGCGCCAGAGCTGGCGGAGGTCGTCGGGGGAGTCCTCGTCCGCCGAGTGCCAGTCCCAGTCGGGGTCGGTCGTCCAGTCCACCGTGTCCCAGGGCGGCCGCGGGTCCTGCCCGAGCAGACGCACGGAGAACCATCTGTCCTCGACATAGGCCAGGTGCTTGAGCAGCCCGCCGAGAGTCATGGGCGACGGCCCGACCGTCGAGCGCAGCCCGGTCTCGTCGAGACCGGAGCACTTCCACTCGAGAGTGTCGCGGTGGTAGTCCAGGAAGCCGAGGAGGGTCGCCGCCTCGTCGGCCGCCGTCGGCGGGTCGGTGCGTCCGTGGTCGTCCATGTCAGGCACGGACGCCGACACTACAGAGCGCCGAACCGCCCTGCCCAGAGGAACGCGGCCGTCACCGGGGTCACGGGGCGCCGCAAGGCGTCCCGCTCGTGCGACGGCGACGGCGACGGCGACGGCGACGGCGACGCCCTCGCACGAGCGTCAGCCGATGCCGCTCGTGCGGTGCGCTACGGCAGCACCGGTTGTTCGGCCGGGGCGATGGCGAAGTTGTCCCGGAAGACGTTGTCGGGGTCGTGGCGTCGCTTGAGCTCACGGAGCCGCTCGAGGGTGCCGGCCGGGTAGGCCTCGTGGACTCGCTCCGGGCGGGTGTCGGTCTCGAAGCTGACGTACAGGCCCGAGAAGTGGGGCCGCAGCGCCTCCCAGGCCTGGTCGAGCCGGGCACGGCTGGCGCCCATCGCGGCCACCGAGAAGTTCGCGGTGCGGTGCGCGAAGGCGGTGGCGTCGGGGGCGACGTCCGCCGTGGCGCCGCCGAGCGAGCGGATCTGGAAGAAGTAGGTCGCGCCGCTCCTGATGAGGCGTTCGGCCGCGGCGGCGAACTCGGGCGTGATGTGCTCGAGCAGGCCGCTGCGGCTGACCGGCTCGCCCTGACTGGCGTGCAGCGCCTCCGGCGGGCTGACGACGGCGGCGTAGGGGGCGATCTGGACCTGCTGACCGACGAGCGGTCCGATCGCGGCGAACGGCTGCAGCTGCTGCAGGATCGTGTCGGCGTCGTCGGAGTCGATCATCGTCATGGTCTGGGCCACGACCTGCTCACCGCGGGGCCGGCCCATGATCAGGAAGCTCGTCAGGTCACGCGGCGCGGCCTCGACCGCCGCCCCCCACCCGTGCAGGAATTCGGCGGTGTCGCCGGCGTCGTAGGCGAGCTGGGCGAACCCGACGTCGCCGACCTCGTCGACGACGAACTCCAGCGCCGTGACGACGCCGAAGCTGAAACCCGCACCGCGGACGGCCCAGAAGAGGTCCGGGTTCTCCGTCGCGCTCGCCCGCACGGACGTGCCGTCGGCGAGGACCAGCTCGGCGGCCCGCAGGTGGTCGATGGTCAGGCCGTACTTGCGGCCGAGGAAGCCGATGCCGCCGGCCGTCGCGAGACCGCCGACCCCGACGCCGCCGTAGTCGCCCGAGCTCAGCGCCCACCCGTGGGGCTGCAGCGCGGCGGCGACCTCGCCCCAGCGGGCGCCGGGCTCGATGCGCACGAGCCGCGAGGGCTCGTCGAGGATCTCGATCCGGTTCATCCGGGAGACGTCGATGATGATGCCGCCGTCGTTGGTGGAGCGGCCGCTGATGCCGTGGCCGGCGCTGCGGATCGACAGGGGCACGGGCTGGGTGCGGGCGAAGGCGAGGGCGGTGGCGACCTCGGAGCTGTCGCGCACCTGGAGCACGAGGCCCGGGGAGCCGCCGCGCATGTAGCCGGACCGCACGGTGGGGTAGCGGGCGTCGCCGGGCTCGACGGCGCCGCGCCGCAGGGAGGCGGGGACCAGGTCGTAGTCGATCTGGTCCCGGCGTGCGGCCCTGATGCGGATGCTGGGGATCTCGGCGACGCGGGTGCCGCGGGCTCCCCGCTCGGCGTCGACGGCCTCGCGCAGCGCCGGGGCGACCTCGCCGGCGAACCGGCGGAGATCGTCCGCGTCGTCGGTGGCGAGGATGATCGTGCCGGCGCCGTCCTCGACGACCAGGGGCAGGAGCTGCTCCACCCACTGTGCGGGCGGCCCGGCGAGCGGGCCGCGGCCCGTGGCCGGTCCGCCCGACGGGTCGGCGAAGCGGCCGGCGACGTTGACGATGCGGCGGATCTCGCGCGGGTCGCGACCGGCGGCGGTGGCGGCGTCGTCGATCACGGCGTTGCCGGCCGCGAGCGCCTCCAGGCCCGCCGTGCCGCCCGGGACCACCCAGCCGTCGGCCTGGCTCCCGGTCAGCCCGAGCATGCGGGGCCTGCCGCCGCCGACCCAGATCCCGATGTTGTGCGCCGGCGCCGGTCCCGAGGCGGCTCCCCGCAGCTCGTGGTGCTCGCCGGGGACCGTGATGGTGCCGTCGGCGGCCCAGATGCCCCGGATGACGTCGATGGCCTCGCCGAGCGCGTCGACGGCCTCGCCCGGCCGGAGCCGCGGGACGCCCATCGCACCCATGGCGTCCCAGAACGCGCCGGCGCCGAGCGCGAGCTCGACCCGGCCCCCGGACATCAGGTCCAGGCTCGCCGCGGCCCGCGCGAGGACGGCGGGCGGGCGCATGGGGACGTTGACCACGTTGGGGGCGAGACGGATGCGGGACGTCTTCGCGGCGACCCAGCTCAGCAGCGTCCAGGTGTCGTGGAACCGCGGCTGGTAGGGGTGGTCCTGGAACGTGACGAGGTCGAGTCCGAGCTGCTCGCTCAGTACGGCGAGCTCGACCGGTGCCTGCGGCCGGTCGTTGGTCGGTGTGATGAAGGTGCCGAGCTGCAGGGGGTGTCCGTAGTCCACTGTCCGTCCCCCGCTCAGCTCGCGGTCGGGGAGGTGGACGCGACGGCGTCGGAGTCGCGTCGCCGGGTGTCGGCACCGCGCTTGTCGGCACCGCGCTCGGCAGCCACGAGCTCGCGCAGCGCGGGCGCGACCTCCTGACCGAGGAGGGCGAGGCTGGTGGGGTCGTCACCGGTGATGATGTAGCCGCTGAACCCGAACTGCAGCGTGAGCGCAGCGAGCTGCTCCACCCACTGCTCGGGCGGGCCGACGAGCAGCCGCCCGCTCGCGGTCTGGGTGAACTGTCCGCTGATGTTGAGCAGGCGTCGGACGTCGCCGGGGGAGCGGCCCGCCTTGGCGGCGGCGCCGTCGATGATCTCGTTGGCGTCCGCGAGCTCCTGAAGGCTCTTGACGTAACCGAGCGACGGGAGCCAGCCGTCCGCCTTCCGGCCGGTCAGACGCAGCATGCGGGGCTTGTAGGCCCCGAGCCAGATGCCGATGTCGTGCGCCGGGGCGGGGCCGCGCTTGGCGCCGTCGAGGCGGTAGTAGGTCCCGTCGACCACGAGGCGCTCGCGGGTCGAGGTGTCCCAGATGCCGCGGATGACGTCGATCGCCTCGCTGAGCGCGTCCACGCCCTGGCCGGGTGTGAGCCGGCGTCCGCCCATGGCCTCGATGGCGTCCCAGAACCCGCCGGCGCCGAGGCCCAGCTCGAGGCGGCCGGCGGAGAGCAGGTCGAGGCTCGCGGCGGCCCGGGCCAGGACCGCGGGCGGGCGCAGCGGGAGGTTGGTGACGTTGGGTGCCACGCGGATCCGCTCGGTGGACGCGGCGATCCAGCTCAGCAGGGTCCAGGTGTCGAGGAAGCCCGGCTGGTAGGGGTGGTCCTGGAAGGTCGCCAGGTCCAGGCCGACCTGCTCGCTCAGCTGCGCCAGACCGACCACCTTCTCCGGTGCGGCGTTCGTCGGGGTGATGAACGACCCGAACAGGAGGTCGTGTCCGTAGTCCGGCATGTTCCTTCTTCCTCAGCGCCACAGATACGTTGCAGGACAGACGATATGTTGCCCCGACCTGTTGGACAACCACGGGTTGGTGGCTAGCATTCCGGCATGGGTAGCACGACGGGCGAGCACACCGACCGCGGACCCGATGACCACGGGCGTGGGCCGGATGACCACCGGCATGAGCCGGACGACTTCGGATGGTCCCTCGGCGCCCTGTTCCGCAGCTACCAGGAATCGGTGGCGGCGGCCCTGGCGGACGTCCCGCACGCCCACCGGGGCTACCAGATCCTCAGCGCCGTGGCGCGCGGCGACCAACCGAGCCAGCTCTCTCTCGCCGGGCATCTCGGGATCGACCGGACCGTGATGACGTACCTCATCGACGACCTCGTCGGTGCCGGCCTCGTCGAACGTCGCCCCGACCCGGCCGACCGGCGCCGGCGGAGGGTCGTGCTGACCCCGGCCGGCGCGCAGACCCTGACGGCGCTCGAGCGGCGTGTCCAGGTCGCCGAGGACGCCGTGCTCGGGCCGCTGACGGCCGGCGAGCGCGAGACCCTCTGCACGCTCGTGCGCCGGGTCGCCCGGGAGGACGTCGCGGCCCCGCACGCCGAGGCTCGCGGCGTCGAGGCTCGCGACGTCGAGGCCGACCCGGACGTACGATCTCGGGTGTGAGCGAGCCCGCACCCACGGAGCGCCTGCGCGACCTCGCGCTCCTGCGCCGTGTCCGCGACCGGATCGACCGGGAGTATGCCCAGCCGCTCGACGTCGAGGCGCTCGCCCGCGGCGTCCACATGTCTGCCGGGCACCTCAGCCGCCAGTTCAAGCTCGCCTACGGGGAGTCGCCGTACGCGTACGTGATGACCCGCCGGGTCGAACGCGCGATGGCGCTGCTGCGCCGCGGCGACCTCAGCGTCACCGAGGTCTGCTTCGCCGTCGGCAGCTCCTCGCTGGGCACCTTCAGCACCCGCTTCTCCGAGCTCGTCGGCATGTCGCCGAGCGAGTACCGCCGTCGGGAGGCGGGCGCGGCCGCGGGGATGCCGCCGTGCGTCGCGAAGCAGGTGACCAGACCGATCAGGAATCGAGAAGCGCCTGTCGGAGAGCCGCAGCTAGCGTGACCGTCATGGACATCACCATTCACCAGAGCTACCTCCCGCACACCGACCACGAAGCGTCCCTGGCGTTCTACCGCGACACCCTGGGGTTCGAGGTCCGCAACGACGTGGAGTACCAGGGCCTGCACTGGCTCACCGTCGGCCCGGCCGGACAGCCCGACACGGCGATCGTCCTGACGCCGCCGGCCGCGGACCCCGGGATCACCGACGACGAGCGCCGGACCATCGCCGAGATGATGGCCAAGGGCACCTACGCGGGCATCAACCTGGCCACCCCGGACCTCGACGGCACGTTCGAGAAGCTCCAGGCCGGCGACGTCGAGATCGTCCAGGAGCCGACCGACCAGCCGTGGGGCGTGCGCGACTGCGCGCTGCGCGACCCGGCCGGGAACATGATCCGCATCTTCGAGGTGCGCTGACGGCGCACGCGGGGGTGACGAGCACGACCACCTCCTGACAACATCACGACCGGCGCCTCGACGACGAGGGCGCCGGCAGCCGGCAGATGGAGACACGCGCATGACCACGACGGAGACGAAGGCACCCTCGACGCACGTCGCCGACAGCCACGACCTGATCCGCGTGCAGGGCGCACGCGAGAACAACCTCAAGGACGTCACCGTCGACATCCCGAAACGTCGGCTCACGGTGTTCACCGGTGTCTCCGGCTCCGGGAAGAGCTCGCTGGTCTTCGACACGATCGCCGCGGAGAGCCAGCGGATGATCAACGAGACCTACAGCGCGTTCGTCCAGGGCTTCATGCCCAACCTGCCGCGGCCGGACGTCGACTTCCTGGACGGCCTGACGACGGCGATCATCGTCGACCAGGAGCGGATGGGCGCCAACCCGCGCTCCACGGTCGGCACGGCGACCGACGCCAACGCCCTGCTGCGGATCCTGTTCAGCCGGCTCGGGCAGCCGCACATCGGCTCGCCCAACGCCTACTCGTTCAACGTGCCCACGGTGAAGGCCAGCGGGGCGATCACCGTCGAACGAGGCAACAAGACCAAGGCCGAGAAGGCGACCTTCCACCAGCTCGGCGGCATGTGCCCGCGCTGCGAGGGCATGGGCCGGGTCAACGACTTCGACCTGACCGCGCTGTACGACGAGTCGAAGTCGCTGAGCGAGGGCGGCCTCACCGTCCCCGGCTACAGCATGGACGGCTGGTACGGCCGGATCTTCGCCGGCGCAGGTCTGCCCATGGACAAGCCGATCGGGAAGTTCACCGCGAAGGAGCAGCACAAGCTGCTCTACAGCGAGCCGGTCAAGATCAAGGTCGAGGGGGTCAACCTCACCTACGAGGGCATCATCCCCAAGATCCAGAAGTCGATGCTCTCCAAGGACCGCGAGGCGATGCAGCCGCACGTGCGCGCCTTCGTCGACCGGGCGGTGACCTTCACGACCTGTCCCGAGTGCGACGGCACCCGGCTCAGCCCCGAGGCCCGCTCGTCGACGATCAGGGGCAAGAGCATCGCCGACGTCTGCACCATGCAGATCAGCGACCTCGCCGCATGGGTCCGAGGTCTGGACGAGCCCTCGGTGGCGCCGCTCCTCAAAGGACTGCAGCACCTCCTCGACTCCTTCACCGAGATCGGGCTCGGCTACCTCTCCCTGGACCGCCCGGCCGGCACGCTGTCCGGGGGAGAGGCGCAGCGCACCAAGATGATCCGCCACCTCGGCTCATCGTTGACCGACGTGACATACGTGTTCGACGAGCCGACGATCGGTCTGCACCCCCACGACATCGAGCGGATGAACGACCTGCTGCTGCAGCTGCGCGACAAGGGCAACACGGTGCTCGTCGTCGAGCACAAGCCCGAGGCCATCGCCATCGCCGACCACGTCGTCGACCTCGGGCCGGGTGCCGGCACGGCGGGCGGGGACCTGGTGTTCGAGGGGACGGTCGAGGAGCTGCGCGCCTCCGGCACCGTCACCGGCAGGCACCTGGACGACCGCGCCTCGCTCAAGGAGAAGGCGCGGGAGGCCTCCGGCGTCATCGAGATCCGCGGCGCCGCCACGCACAACCTCAAGGACGTCGACGTCGACGTCCCGCTCGGGGTGCTCTGCGTGGTCACGGGGGTCGCCGGCTCCGGCAAGAGCTCGCTCATCCACGGCTCGCTCGCCCGTCGCGACGGCGTCGTGGTGATCGACCAGACCGGGATCCGCGGCTCCCGGCGGAGCAACCCCGCCACGTACACCGGGCTGCTCGACCCGATCCGCAAGGCGTTCGCGAAGGCGAACGGCGTCAAGCCCGCGCTGTTCAGCTCGAACTCCGAGGGCGCCTGCCCCACCTGCAACGGTGCGGGCGTCATCTACACCGAGCTCGGTGTCATGGCCACCGTCGAGTCCACCTGCGAGGAGTGCGAGGGGAAGCGGTTCCAGGCGGCGGTCCTTCAGTTCACGCTCGGCGGGAAGAACATCGCCGAGGTGCTCGCGATGCCCGTGAGCGAGGCGGAGGCATTCTTCGCCGAGGGCGAGGCCCGCATCCCGGCCGCGCACAAGATCCTCGCCCGGCTCGCCGACGTCGGGCTCGGCTACCTCACGCTGGGGCAGCCGCTCACCACGCTGTCCGGCGGTGAGCGGCAACGGCTCAAGCTGGCTGCGCAGATGGGGGAGAAGGGCGAGATCTACGTCCTCGACGAGCCGACCACCGGCCTGCACCTCGCCGACGTCGAGCAACTGCTCGGCCTGCTCGACCGGCTCGTGGACTCCGGCAGGTCGGTGATCGTCATCGAGCACCACCAGGCGGTCATGGCACACGGGGACTGGATCATCGACCTCGGTCCCGGCGCCGGCCACGACGGCGGACAGATCGTCTTCGAGGGCACGCCCGCCGATCTCGCCGCCACCGGTTCGACGCTCACGGGCAAGCACCTCGCGGCGTACGTCGGCTGACCTTCTCCCGCCGTCGCCCGACCTCCTCCCGCGACGCGACGAGGTCCGCGGGGAGACGCTCGCTCAGCCGTCGGCCGCCCGGGGCAACGGCTCACCGTCGCCGCCCGCTCCGACCAGCCCCGCCGGCTCCTCGGGCTCCCACCGGAGCAGGTCGCCGGGCTGGCAGTCCAGCACCTCGCACAGCGCGGCGAGAGTGGCGAACCGGACGGCCTTGGCGCGTCCGTTCTTGAGCACGGCAAGGTTCGCGGGGGTGATGCCGACCCGGTCGGCGAGCGTTCCGACCGCCATCTTGCGCCGGGCCAGCATCACGTCGATGTCCACCACGATCGCCATCAGATGACCTCGTCGAGCTGCGCCTGCAGGTCGTTCGCCTCGGCGTCGCGCGCGACCGCCTGGGCGAGGAGCATGCGCATCACGAAGACGATGAGCGCGACCCCGGCGACCATCACGGCCGCACCGCAGATGAGCAGGACGATGCCCGGGGCGACCCCTCCCGGCGCGAGGACGACGGCGATCCCGAGGACGAGCAACGATGCGGCACCGATCGCGCCGATCACGATGTCGACGTACCGGAAGGCGGCGTGGGAGAAGACCGTGCCGCGGCGCACCATGGTGAGCAGACGCCACACGCACACCACCGTGACCTGGACCGTCACCATGCCGAGGACGACGATCACGAGGAAGACGACAGCCAGCGGCGGCAGCTGGACGTCCCCGAGCGTGACTCCCTCCGAGCTCTGGAGGTCGAGCGCCAGCAGCGGCACGATCATCAGCTGGACGTACAGCGTGCCGGCGAGAATAAGCGCGAGCGCGATGCGCAGCGCGACGAGGGCGAGTCTGCCCATGACAACCCCTTGTGATCGATTGACGGCATGAATCTATGGTTCTTCGATCTGTTTCACAAGTAAGTCGATCCATCTGGCGCTGGCGCTCGGGCAGGTGGTTGCCTCGCACCGTCCGGCCGCAGTCAGCTCGTCGCGTTGAGCCGGGCGGCCTGCCGGGTCAGGTGGTCCCGTTCGGCGGCGTTGGAGGCGAGCCGGGCCGCCTCGGAGTAGAGCCGGGCGGCAACGACCGTGTCTCCGTCGCGTTCGTGCAGGTACGCCGCGACGGCGCTGTGGCGGGGGAGGGAGCCGTCGAGCTCCGCCAGGGCGGCCAGCCCGGCCCGTGGGCCGTCGGCCTCGCCCACCGCGACGGCACGGTTGAGGCGGGCGACCGGGCTGTCCGTGAGTCGCACGAGCTCGTCGTACCACTCGACGATCTGGACCCAGTCGGTCTCCGCGGCGGTCAGTGCGTCGGCGTGCAGCGCCGCGATGGCGGCCTGGGCCTGGAACTCACCGATCCGCTGCCGCGCGAGCGCGTGCTGGAGCACGTCGACCCCCTCGGCGATGATCTCCGTGTCCCACCGGGTGCGGTCCTGCTCGGCGAGCGGGACGAGGCTGCCGTCAGCGCGGGTGCGTGCCGGACGCCGTGCGTGGTGCAGCAGCATCAGCGCCAGGAGTCCGGCGACCTCCTCGTGGTCGGTCATCGTCGTCAGCTGGCGGGTCAGCCGGATCGCCTCGGCGGCGAGGTCGACGTCGCCGGAGTAGCCCTCGTTGAAGACGAGGTAGAGGACCCGCAGCACGGTGGCGACGTCGCCGGGCCGGTCGAGCCGGACGTCCGAGACGGTGCGCTTCGCCCGGCTGATGCGCTGGGCCATGGTCGCCTCCGGCACGAGGTAGGCCTGCGCGATCTGCCGCGTCGTCAGCCCGCCCACGGCGCGCAGGGTGAGCGCCACCGCCGAGGCCGGCGTGAGTGAGGGGTGGGCGCACAGGAAGTAGAGCGCGAGCGTGTCGTCCGCCTCCCGGCCGGGGGTGGGGGCCGGCCACTCCAGGACGCGTTCCTCGCGCTGACGCCGCGACGACTCGGCGCGTGCGCCGTCGAGGAACTTCCGCCACGCCACCGTGACGAGCCAGCCCTTGGGGTCTCGCGGGGGATCGTCCGGCCATGCCCGGAGCGCCTCGACCAGCGCGTCCTGGACGGCGTCCTCGGCCGCCGCGAAGCCCGCGCCGCGGCGGACGAGGACCCCGATGACGGCGGGCGTCAGCCTCCGTACGAGGCCCTCGTCCACCCCGGTCACTCCGTGACGGTCGGCGGCGCCGTCAGGAACGGACGCACCTCGAGCCACTCGCGCAGCGGCTCCCCGCCGGCGCCGGGCGCCGCCGACAGCTCGGCGGCCAGCTCCAGCGCACGGTCGTAGCTGTCGACGTCGATCACCATCCAGCCTGCGATGAGGTCCTTGGTCTCCGCGAACGGCCCGTCGGTGACGGGTGGGCGTCCCTCGCCGTCGTAACGGACGAAGGTGCCGTCGGGGGAGAGGGCCTGCCCGTCGACGTACTCGCCGGTGGTCTCGAGGCGGGCGGCGAAGTCGTCCATGTACTTCACGTGGGTGGAGATCTCCTCGGGTGTCCACCGGTCCATCGGCAGGTCGTACAGCGGGCGCGGTCCGCCGCGGTAGTGCTTGAGAAGCAGGTACTTGGCCATCGTTCTCTCCTTCCTCGGGTACGGCCCATTGTGGCCGTGCTCACTGCGGGGACGAAGCCGCGCAGGAGTTCTCGACATCCGCGGAGGTGACTCCCGGTCCAGGGTGATCCGCCGCGCCCGCACTCGCGGCGAATACGCTGGAGCATGGCGAGAGGTGAGGTCTTCCCGATCATCAACTGTGCCGATCTGGCCAGGACCCGGCACTGGTACGAGCGTGTGCTGGCCGGGGAGGTCGCGTACCAGTTCCCCGACGAGGGCGACGCCGACTACTTGACGCTGCGCATCGGATCGGGTCAGATCGCCCTCGGCCGGGGTACCGGACCCGCCATGTACGGCGAGACGCCCCTTCCGGCGACCGGGCACGCCGTCGACGTCTGCCTGTACGTGCCCGACCTCGACGCCGTCACCGCGGCGGCCGCCGCCGACGTCGTCGTACCACCGGCGGACATGCCGTGGGGTGAGCGGGTCGCCTACCTGCGGGACCCGGAGGGCACGATGCTCCTGGCCATCGAGGACGCCGACTGACACCCAGCTGTCCTCCGCCGTCGCCACGGCGGAGCGGGTGTCCTCCGCCGTCGCCACGGCGGAGCGGGTGTCCTCCGCCGTCTCCACGGCGGAACGCGGTTGTCCGGAACGTCACAGATGCACACGAAATAGCGTGCGTCGGCGCAGAGGTTCCCTGTTCATGACCACCACCGCACCCGGTCGCCGCACCGTCGGAATCGTCGTCGTGATCGCCGTCGCCGTGGCTGCCGCCGCCTTCTGGGCACTCAGGGCCGACGCTGACGACGCGCGCATCCCCGCCTCGGTCATCGATGCCGACACCCGGATGGGTGGTGTCGAGCTCGCCGTCGCGGACGTCGACGCCATGCGGTCCTTCTACACGAGCTCGCTGGGTCTGGAGGTGCTGAGCGAGAGCGACGGCGCGGTCGCCCTCGGCGCCGACGGGCAGGAGATCATCCGGCTCGTCGCCGCAGACGGGCCCTCCACCAGCCCTGCCGACGCCGGCCTCTACCACGCCGCGATCCTGTACCCGGACGGCCCCGCCCTCGCGCGAGCCCTGGTCGGCATGTTCAGCACCGCCGGACACCTGTACGGCGGGTCGGCCGACCACGCTGTGTCGGAGGCGTTCTACTTCTCCGACCCCGAGGGCAACGGCCTCGAGCTGTACATCGACACACCGCGGCAGGACTGGGTGTGGGACGACGGTCAGGTCCAGATGGGATCCGCACCGCTGGACCCGAATGCGTTCATCTCCGAGCACCTGTACGGCACGACGTCCGGGGAGGTCACGACCGGGCACGTGCATCTCAAGGTCGGTGACCTCGACGCCGCCCGCGACTTCTACGTCGACCTTCTCGGCTTCGCTGTCACCGCCGAGTCCGACGGGGCGCTCTTCATGGCGGCCGGCGGCTACCACCACCACCTGGCAGTGAACACGTGGACCTCGGCGGGAGCGGGGGAGCGGCCTGCCACCCTGGGACTGGGGTCGTTCACCGTCATGGTGCCGGCTCAGGCCGATATCCAGGATGCAGCGGCCCGCCTCGATGCGGCCGGGTACGAGTACATGACGGTCGATGGTGGCCTGGTGCTGGACGACCCCTGGGGGACCACCGTCCGCCTCAGGACCGAGGGGTAGCGGACGACTCCGTTCACCGGCTTGCGGGCTCCGCCCGGGCCGGAGAGGACGCTGTGCTCCCGATAATGAGGCGCGGCCCCGTGCCGTGCCGTGGTGTGATCGAGGCATGACGATCCTACTGAGGACGCCGGAGGCCGACGGGCTCCGGGAGCCCATAGATGCGCTGCGAGACTGGCAGTACGACGGCGCACCAATGCAGCTGCATCCGGGGGATCTGGGTTGGTTCTGGCGGTTCGGGGCAGAGGCGACGGCCGCGGCGGTCCGGACCTGGAGCCGGGACGGTGAGGTTCTCGCGGTCGGACTGCTCGACGGTCCCGGGCTGCTGCGGCTGACGATCGCGCCGGATGCCCGCCGTGACCCGGAACTGGCGCAGCAGGTGGTCGCCGACATGACCGAGCCGGAGCGTGGGGTCCTCCCGCCGGGGAAGGTGTACCTCGAGGCACCCACGGACGCCCTGGTCCACGAGCTGCTGCTCGCCGACGGCTGGGAGACCGACGAGCCGTGGACGCCGCTGCGCCGCGACCTCGCCGAGCCGGTGCAGGACCCGGGGGTGCGGATCGAGAAGATCGGTCCGGAGCGGATCCACGAGCGGTCCGCCGTCCAGCGGGCCGCGTTCGAGAGGTCGACGTTCACGGACGAGCGCTGGCACGCGATGGCCGGCGGACCGCTCTACCCGGACGCGCGGTGCCTGGTGGCCTACGACGACGAGGACCGCGCCGTCGCAACGGTCACCGTCTGGTCGGCCGGTCCGGGGCGGCCGGGGCTGCTGGAGCCGATGGGTGTACACCGTGACCATCGCGGTCACGGCTACGGCAAGGCGATCACCGTCGCGGCGGCGGCCGCACTCCAGGAGCTCGGCTCGTCGAGCGCGATCGTCGCCACCCCGAGCTCCAACGTCGGCGGGGTCGCGACCTACCGAGCGGCCGGCTTCGAGCCGCTCCCGGAGGTCCATGACCGACGGCGGGACGCCTCGCCTCAGCCCCACACGAGGTAGCCGCCCACGCGCTCGGTGTGGTGGTCAGCCGGCCCTCGGTGTGGTCGTGCCGATGAGTTTCCGCGCCGTATTTGTCTGTACGCCGAGCACCGACTCACGGGAGGCTGACCGCATGCGGAAGCTGACCTTTGGCATGAATGTGAGCCTGGACGGCTACATCGCCGCGCCGGGCGACGACATCGGCTGGAGCGTGCCGAGCGACGAGCTGTTCCAGTGGTGGTCCGACCGGGTGGGTGAGACGGGCCTGGCGCTGTACGGGCGCAAGCTGTGGGAGACGATGAGCTCGCACTGGCCGACCGCCGACCAGCAGCCTGGCGTCACACCGGCGGAGATCGAGTTCGCCCGCCGATGGCGGGACATGCCGAAGGTGGTGTTCTCCTCGACGACGAGCACGGTCGAGGGGAACACCCGGCTGGTCACCGGCGACGCGGTCACCGAGATCACCCGGCTCAAGGCCGAGGACGGCGGCCCCATGGACATCGGCGGCGCCACCCTCGCCGCGGCGGCCATGCGGGCCGGGCTGATCGACGAGTACGTGCTCGCCACCGCACCGGTCTTGGTGGGCGGCGGCACGCCGTTCTTCACGGAGCTGGACACCTGGGTGAACCTGAGCCTGGTGGAGACCCGGACGTTTCCCGAGGGCGTCGTCCTGACCAGGTACGAGGTCAAGCGCTGACCGCTCGACCGGCGGATCGGCAGGAGTGCAGAGCAGCTTGCCGTTCCGTCAAGCGGCGATGTCGATGTTCCCTCGCGCGGCGACGCCGATGTTCCTCCGCGGCGACGCCTATCTCGACGGAGATCCCGATCTCGACCCGGGACGGGGTTCGCGACCTGGTGCAGCTCTCGTGAGCCCCTGAGCTGCGACTGAGCCCCTGCCCTCCGATCCGATAATGTACATTATGTCATTCCGGTCGCGCTGGGTAGATCAATCCTTCTTAGCAGCAGACACGTCGACGCACACGACTCCCCGGTTGCCGTCCTGGTCGGCGATCACGGTGAGCGAGGGCGCGTTGCTGTCATCGACGACGGTCCCACCCGCGGCGAGGGCGGCGGCGATCCGTTGCTTGGCAACCTCAGGCGCCACATAGACCTCGATGTGGAACCGCTGGCGCGGGGTCTCGTGCTCATCGGCGTCCCCGAACCACAGGTTCGGTACCCGTCCCGTGGCGTCCCGGATCTCGTCGCTAGGCGACCCATGCCCCTGGGCCTCGGCGCTGCCGACCAGCAGGGCGGCCCACATGGGAGCGATGGTCGCGGAATGTGCCGTGTCGAGGCCGAGCTCGATGACGCTGACCGAGGCCGGATCGGCGTCGACCTTGTGGTCGGCGGCGATCTCGGTGATCCGTCGCGCGAGGTCGACGTCCTGCTGGGTCACCCATTCGACGACGTGTTCGGTTCCCGCGTCGTCGCGGTAGATGGCGTCGTCGCTGGTCAGCTTGAGGTCGACGCACCCGTTGCCGATCGACACGCTCGGGTGATGTCCGAGCGCGTCGCCCGCCTCCCCCACTGCGGCGACGAATCGTGCACCGGTGCTGAAGTCCTCAACCACGTAGCGGGCATGCAGTCCCTGGGCCAGCTTGCGCCAGTCGGTCAGGCCGGCCGCAGCGATCTGCTCGCCCGTCAGCATGTCCATGGACGGGAGCCTATATTCGATGCAGCCGCAGCGCTGTCAGAGAACCGCCGGCAGCGCAAGGACTCTCGGACCCAGCCGGCATCCGCGCGCGTCAGCTATTGGACTCGTCCTGGACGCACGCACCTCCTGCGCGCACGTGTTCAGACCGACACGCGGTGGCCGTGACGCCTGAGAACCAGGAGCCGACGGAAGGACTCCGACATCTCGTCCCACGCCATCATCGCCGGGGCGCCGTCCCGGTGACGCTCTTCCTCCCACTCCAGCCACACGAGGTACGCGGCCTCGGCGTAGGTGAGTGTGGACTGCTCGGTGGTCGTGGCCATCGCCGTCGGCCTCCTCGGGGTCGCGGTGGGCATCCTCGCCCTGCCTGGTCTGACTTCGTGCGCGCACTCCCCCGTATGTGCGTCACCACAGTACGGACGGGCCGACCCCGAATCACGCACCGCGCCCGGCGCGTCGCGGCGAGACCTCGCCGCCGCACGTCAATCGACGGCCGCCCGACCCGGTTCTCACCGGCTCGCGCTGCGGAGCGAGCGGATGTCGTGGCTGCGGACGACCACTGATAGCGTCGCCGACGCCAAGGGACTGCCCGACGCACGACGCGGAGCACGGTCGTGCACCACGCACGTCGGACCCCCGTGCTCGCCGTGTGCAGGGACGGGATGAGCGAGAAGCAACCGCGGAGCGCGGCGACGAGAGTCGGTCAGCGCCCGTCGCCGGGTGCGGCCCCCCGCTCCCCCGTCCTTCTGGTCGGCGCGTCGATCCTGCTGCTGTCGCTCACGCTGCGTGCGCCGACGACGGCGGTCGGGCCGGTGCTCACGGCCATCGAGGCGACGACGGGCCGGCACCCGACGGTGCTCGCCCTCCTCACGAGCGTGCCGCTGCTGTGCTTCGTGGTGATGGCCCCGACGGTCCCCTTCCTGCTCCGTCGGATCTCCCTCGGCACGCTCATCGCCTGCGCGCTCCTCGCGGCAGGTCTCGGCGTCCTCGTGCGATCCCTGCCGCAGCCCGGTCTGCTGTGGCTCGGAACCGTCCTCCTCGGGCTCGCCGTCGCGGTGGCCAGCGTGCTCGCGCCTGCCGTCGTCCGTGCTGCCCGGCCGGGGAGCTCGCGGGCGGTCTTGGCCCTGTACACGGCAGGGCTCAGTCTCGGGCCTGCCCTCGCGGCAGGTCTCACCCTCCCGCTGGGCGCACTGCTCGGCGGCGGTTGGCGCACCGCCCTCGCCACGTGGGCGGTGCTCCCGCTGCTGGCGCTCGCCTGCTGGCTGGGTGTCGCAGGGTCGAGGACAACGCACAGAGGCGCGGGCCCGTCCGCGAGACCTCACCCAGACGAAGACACGCCGGAGCCGACGACCGCTCCACGACCGGCGAGCGTCTGGCGGGACCCCGCCGCCTGGTTGCTCACCGCCTACCTCGGGCTCACCTCGTTGCTGTTCTACACGACGGCGGCCTGGCTCCCGACGATCCTGGAGGCGGGCGGCACAGCGGCCACCACCGCGGGGGCGGTGACCGCTCTCGCGGGGATCGTCGCGGTGCCGCTCTCGTTCCTCGCACCCCTCGCCACACGACGTCGAGCGACGACCCGCACGCTCGCCGTCCTCGCTCCGACCCCGATCGCCGCAGGTCTCGTCGTCGTCGCCCTCGTCCCGGACGCGCGCATCCTCGGCGCCGTCCTCATCGGCGCGGGGCAGGGCGCCTCGGTCGGCATCGCCTACGCGCTCGTCATCGTCAGCGCCCGCTCGACGCAGCATGCCGCCGCGCTGTCCTCGATGAGCCAGACGCTCGGCGTCACTCTTGCCGCGCTCGGACCGCTCACCCTCGCGGCGGGGCAGGAAGCACTGGGCTCGTGGGCGGGAGCCACGACCCTCCTCGCGTCCGTCCCCGTCCTCCAGGCAGTCATCGGCGCGGTGCTCGTTCGGTCGGGCAGCGACCGCGACAGCTCACGCCGGCGCCCAGAGCGACAGCCGCTGCACCTCTGACCTGCGCCTCAGGGGCTTCTGTGTCAGTGTGGCGACCGCGGAAGCGTCTCCCGGCGAGGGAGGCGACGAGTCGCCGGAGCGGCGGCTCGCGGTGGTCGACCTAACGCTTCGAGGGGTAGTGGTGCCGATGGGCAGGCCGGCGAGGGTCATCGCGCTTGCCCTGGTCGGCCTCCTGATCGCGGCGTGCGGCGGCGCCGGCCCGAGCAGCCAGGACCGCCTGGCGAACGGCACCCTCATCGTCGGGCTGTCCCAGGAACCGGCGATCATGAACCCGTGGGTCAGCGAGGGCAACCTGCAGGCCACCCACTCCCTCACGCTCCCCGTCCTGTACCCGCTCTGGCGGCTGACGCCCGAGTTCGAGTACGAGCCGCTGCTCCTGGATGGAGAGCCGGAGGTCACCGAGGACCCGTTCACCGTGACCTACCGCCTCAAGGAGGAGGCGACGTGGAGCGACGGGGTCCCCATCACCGCCGAGGACATCAGGTTCACCCTCGAGACATGCCTGAACGAGGACTTCGCGATCGCCGTGCGCGCGGGGTGCGAGAAGGTCGACATGGAGGCCTCCGAGGTCGTCGACGACAAGACCTTCCGGATGGTCTTCACCGAGCCGTACGCCCCGTGGCGCTCCCTGTTCAGCAATGCCGCCGGCTCCATCCTCCCAGCCCATGTGCTCGAGGGCGAGGACTTCGACGACGTCTGGGACGACGGGCTCACCGTCGCGAGCGGCCCCTACGAGTTCGAGTCCTGGAACCGGGGCCAGCAGATGACCCTCACCCGCAACGAGAACTTCTGGGGCGAGGAGACCCCCGGCTTCGACCGGGTCGTCCTGCGGTTCATCGAGGACTCCACCGTCCAGGTCCAGGCCCTGCGCGGCCGGGAGATCGACATGCTCAGCTCCCAGCCCCAGATCGACCTCGTGGACCAGGTCGGCGGGCTCGACGGCGTCGAGCACGAGGTCGTCGCCGGCGGGGTGTGGGAGTTCTTCGAGTTCAACCACGGCGTCGAGACGCTCGAGCACGACTTCGTGCGTGAGGCGATCGCCATGGGCATCGACCGCAACCAGCTCACCGACGTCCTCATCGGCCAGATGAACCCGGACGCGGAACCGCTGCAGAGCCTCGTCTACGTCAACAGCCAGCCGGAGTACGAGCCGGCCTTCGACCGGTGGGAGTTCGACCCGGAGGGGGCGCGCACGCTGCTCGAGGACAACGGCTGCGTCCAGGGCGACGACGGCATCTACTCCTGCGACGGCGTGCGGCTGTCAGTGGACTACGCCTACACCTCCGGCAACGAGCTGCGCGAGCTGCAGTTCGTCATCATCCAGTCCTACATGAAGGACATCGGCATCGAGCTGAACTCCCAGACCCAGGACGCCGCGACCTTCTTCGGCGACCTGTGGCCCAGCGGCGTGGACGGCGCGTGGGAGCTGTTCAACCAGGCCTGGCTCAACACCGCCGACCCCAACCCCTCGCTCGGGTTCTGGGAGTGCGAGGGGTCGATGAACTTCCGCTCGTACTGCAACGAGGAGGTCGACGAGCTCATCGCCGCGAGCCGGACCGAGCTCGACCCGGCCCGCCGGGCCGAGCTCCTCCACGAGGCCGACGACCTCATGGCCGCGGACCTGCCCGCCCTCCCCCTCTACCAGAGCCCGGTGTTCCTCGCCTGGTCCTCCCAGGTCGTCGGGCCGCAGACCAACCCGACCGACTGGGGCCCCTTCTGGAACATCGAGGAGTGGGGTCCGCGATGATCGGCTACGTCCTGCGGCGGGTGCTCAACAGCGTCCCGGTGATCATCGCGGCGAGCATCGTCGTCTTCTTCGGCATCTCCTCGATCGGCGACCCGCTGGCGCAGGTCCGGCGCTCGCCGAACGTGAGCGAGTCGACCATCCAGTCGATCGTCGAGGCAAAGCACCTCGACGAGCCGCTGCCGCTGCAGTACCTGTACTGGGTGCAGGACGCGGTCACCAACGCGTTCGGCACCACCACGTTCGGGCAGGAGATCTGGCCCGACCTCTCCCGGGCCGCCGTCAACACCCTCCAGCTCGTCATCGCCGCCGAGCTCATCGCCCTCGTCATCGCCGTCCCGATCGGCGTCATCTCGGCCCGCCGGCAGTACAGCTTCTTCGACTACGGCCTCACCGGCATCAGCTTCCTGGGGTACTCGATCCCGGTCTTCTGGTTCGCCCTCATGCTCCAGGTGATCTTCACCAACCTCTACCTCGAGACCGGCGTCCGGGTCTTCTACACGTCCGGGCTGAACTCCGTCGACCCGGGCACCGGTCTCGCCTTCCTGGTCGACCGGCTCCAGCACCTCGCGCTGCCGATCGTCGCGGTCGCCTACGTCAACGTCGCCGCCTACAGCCGCTACATGCGCAGCGAGATGCTCGAGGTCATGAACGCGCAGTACCTGCAGACCGCGCGCGCCAAGGGGGTCGCCGAGAAGCTCGTGATCCGGCGGCACGCGCTGCGCAACGCGCTCATCCCCATCGCCACAGTGGTCGGCCTGAACATCGGCCTCACCTTCGGCGGCTCCATCGTCGCCGAGACGGTGTTCAGCCTGGACGGGATGGGCCTGTTCTTCATCGAGGCGCTCAACTCGCGCGACGTCTACAGCGTCATGGCCTTCTTCATGGTCACCGCCGTGCTGGTGCTCATCGGCAACCTGCTGGCCGACCTCTCCTACGGGTACCTCGATCCCAGGAGCCGGACATGAGCCACGCCCCCCTGCCGGAGCAGGAGCACCCCGTCGGCGACGCCCCGCCGGGTGAGCCGGCGCAGCAGCGGCCGCCGCAGCAGGAGCCGCCGGCGCTGCAGTCCCAGGGACGCCGCGCGCTGCGCCGCTTCCTCCACCACAAGGTCGCGATGACGGCGTTGGCCGTCTTCGTGCTCATCACCGTGGCCGCCTTCCTGGCCGACTGGATCGCGCCGTACGCCTACGACGAGCTGGACCTGCAGAACGTCAGCCAGCCTCCGACCTTCGAGGACAGCCACTTCTTCGGCACGGACAAGGTTGGGCGGGACTACTTCAGCCGCGTGCTGCACGGCACCCGGACGTCGGTGCAGGTCGCGCTGCTCGTGGCGGTGCTCTCCACCGTCATCGGGACCGTGGTCGGCGCCGTCGCGGGCTTCTACGGCGGACTCGTCGACAACATCCTCATGCGGGTCGTGGACTTCATCATGACCCTGCCGTTCCTCGCGATCGTCCTGGTCTTCGCGGCATTCCTCGGGGGCGGCTCCCCCATCCGGATCGCGTTCATCCTCGGCCTCGTGATGTGGACGACTATCGCCCGCATCGTGCGAGGGCAGTGCCTGGCGCTGCGCGAGGCCGAGTACGTCCAGGCCGGCCGGGTGCTGGGTGCGGGCGACCTGCGGCTCATCTTCCGCCACATGGTGCCCAACACCATGGGACCGATCATCGTCAACGCCACGCTCGTCGTGGCGCAGGCCATCCTGCTGGAGTCGACGATGTCCTACCTGGGCTTCGGCATCGACCCGCCCACCCCGGCCCTCGGCAAGCTCATCTCCGACGGTCAGGGCTCGATGCTGACCCAGTGGTGGCTCGTCTTCATGCCCGGCCTGACCATCGTCATCCTGTCCCTCTCGGTCAACTTCGTCGGTGACGGGCTCCGCGACGCGCTCGATCCCTCCTCCGGCGGCGGGAAGCGCAGGAAGAGGAGGAAGAGCTCATGAGCGAGCCGCTGCTGTCCGTCGCGGACCTGGTGACGGAGTTCGACACCCAGGACGGTCTCGTGCGCGCGGTCGACCATGTGAGCTTCGACGTCGGCCACGGCGAGGTGGTGGCCGTCGTCGGTGAGTCGGGCTCCGGCAAGAGCGTCACGATGATGTCGCTCATGGGGCTGCTCTCCGGCGCCGGCCGGGTCGTCCACGGACGTGCCGTCTTCGACGGGCGGGACCTGCTGGACATGACCGACGACGAGCTGCGGCGGATCCGCGGGGACGAGCTCTCCATCATCTTCCAGGACCCGCTGACGTCGCTGAACCCGGTGATCACCGTCGGTGACCAGATCGCGGAGGCCGTCCTCACCCACCGGGACGTGAGCCGGCAGGAGGCCCTCGACCGTGCCACGGAGCTGCTGACCGCCGTCGGCGTGGCCGGTGCCGAGCAGCGGGTGAACCAGTACCCGCACGAGTTCTCCGGAGGCATGCGCCAGCGCGTGATGATCGCCATCGCGATCGCCAACCGTCCCAAGCTCCTCATCGCGGACGAGCCCACCACCGCGCTCGACGTCACGGTCCAGGCCCAGGTCCTCGAGCTCCTCGCGAAGACCCAGCAGGACCTGGGCAGCTCCACGATCTTCATCACCCACGACCTCGGCGTGGTGGCGGAGATGGCGGACCGGGTGGTCGTCATGTACGCGGGCCGGGTGGTGGAGACCGGGCTCGTGCACGACATCTTCCGCGAGCCCCGCCATCCCTACACCCGTGGCCTCCTGGCGAGCCGGCCGGGCCTGGAGGGCGGCGACCGTCTGCCGGCGATCCCCGGGCAGGCGCCGAGCCTGCTGGCGATGCCGACCGGCTGCACGTTCCACCCCCGGTGCGACCAGTCCCACGGGCGCGCGCCGTGCTGGGAGACGGAACCGGCCCTTCGGGTCATCGACGAGAACCGGGCGAGCCGGTGCCACTACCACGAAGAGCTCGCGCACGACCCCGCCGGCGAGAGTGCCGCCGAGGGGCGGAGGTGATGGCGGTGGACGACGAGGTTCTCCTGCGTGTCGACGGCCTGGTCAAGGAGTTCGGCGCCCGTCGGGGACTGCACGGGCGCACCGAGCGGGTTCGTGCGGTGGACGACGTGAGCTTCACGGTGCGCCGCGGTGAGACCCTCGGCCTGGTGGGCGAGTCCGGGTCGGGGAAGTCCACGATCGCCCGGTGCGTGGTCCGGCTCGAGCGCCCCACCGCCGGGCGCGTCGACTTCCGTGGCCAGGACCTGGCGGACATCGGCAAGCGGGAGCTGCGCCGGGTCCGCCAGGACCTCCAGATGGTCTTCCAGGACCCGTACGCGTCCCTGGACCCCCGCTTCACGGTCCAGGAGATCGTCGCCGAGCCGTTGCGCATCCATGGCCGCTACCGGCGCGGCGGTGCGGCACGGGTCCGGGAGCTGCTCGACCTGGTGGGTCTGAAGCCGGAGCACGCGAACCGCTACCCGCACGAGTTCTCGGGCGGCCAGCGCCAGCGCATCGGCATCGCACGGGCCCTGGCACTCGGACCGCAGCTGCTCGTGCTGGACGAACCGGTGAGCGCACTCGACGTCTCCGTCCAGGCACAGGTCATCAACCTCCTGCGGGACCTGCAGGAGGAGATGGGGCTGAGCTACCTGTTCATCGCGCACGACCTCGACGTGGTCCGGCACATCTGCGACCGCATCGCGGTGATGTACCAGGGCAACATCGTGGAGACGGGCGACCGCGAGCAGATCTTCGACCGGCCCGAGCACCGCTACACCCAGGCGCTGCTCTCTGCGATCCCGGTGCAGGAGCCGTCCGAGCGGGGCACCCGGCAGCGCATCGTCCTCGACGACGGGACCGTCCGCCCCAACTCCCCCGACGAGCCGACGAGCTAGCGCGCCGTGACGCAGGAGCACCACCGTCGCTCCCGGACGCCCGTCGAGCGGCTCAAGATCTGCGCGACCGTCGGTGAACTACGGCTCGCCGCCGGTGGTAGCCGGCCGGGGCTCACCACCACGGGCGCGACGTCCGCGGCGCCCACAACGAGCACGGCTGGGTCGAGCCCGCCCGGACACCGTCGCACCCGTTCACGTGCTCCGGCCAGCACTCCGCGCCGGTGTCCGGGTCACGCACCGTCTCGACCGTGACGTCGAAGGCGTTCGTGTAGATCTCGCAGTCGCAGTACGCCCCCAGGCGACCGAGCCGGCGCTCGAGCGCTGTCGCCTGCGGAGCGCGCGCCGTCCGCCAGCGCCTGGCCCAGCGCAGCGTGCTGTCGCAGCCGAACTGCACGATCATCCGGTTGGCGAAGCAGAGGACGCACTCGCGCCAGAGCGGCGTCGTCAGGTCCTCGGCCAGGCTCGCCAGCTCGATCTCCAGCGTGCGGACCCCGTCGTCGACAGTCATGGGACCTCTCCCCCAGCATCCGGCCCGAACCCGGGTGGTTCGAACCTCTGTACGGAGCATGGCAGGCACCTACGACATCAAGGCCAGCCCAGGCGCGTCGCCCGCCGAGGCCGCGCGCACGGGCCGGGGTACGGTCGTCAGGTCAGCGTGCACTCTGGCGCCGGTGATCGTGCACCGAGGAGGACCCCATGACCGACCGCAAGGAGAACGCCCCGAAGCTGCTCTCGGGCGGCAACCCGCAGATCCCCAAGGGCGACGGCGCCGGGCCGGTGCGGGACTACATCGCCGCGATGCCCGGCTGGAAGCGGGACGTCGGGCAGCGGATCGACGACGTCGTCGTGAGCACCGTGCCGGACGTGCGCAAGGCGGTGAGGTGGAACCAGCCGTTCTACGGCGGCGAGAGCGAGGGCTGGTTCCTGTCGTTCCGCTGCTACACCAGGTACGTGCAGGTGCAGTTCCTCAGAGGCACCTCGCTCGACCCCGTGCCGCCGAAGGCGTCCAAGCACGACGAGGTGCGCTACCTCGACATCCACGAGGACGACGAGCTGGACGAGGAGCAGCTCCGGTCCTGGGTCGAGCAGGCCAGCCGGCTCCCGGGCGAGACGATGTGACGCCTCAGCCGAGCGCGCGCTCGACGATCGCGGCGTGCGTCGGCGCGAGGTTCCGCTTGGCGGCGAAGCTGATCGACCGCGGGTCGGCGAACGCCTCGGCGGTGACCTCGTCACCCCGGTGCACCGGCATCGCATGCATGAGCAGTGTGTTCTCCCCTGCCGCGTCGAGCGTCTCGGTGCCGATCCGGTACGGCTCGAACGCTGTCCGGCGACGGCCCGGTACGCGGGCGGACGCCGGCC
Source organism: Georgenia subflava (assembly GCF_009193155.1). Taxonomy (GTDB): domain Bacteria; phylum Actinomycetota; class Actinomycetes; order Actinomycetales; family Actinomycetaceae; genus Georgenia; species Georgenia subflava. The sequence continues at coordinate 280,314 of NZ_VUKD01000003.1, read as the reverse complement.
AGGCGTCGGTGTAGATGACGTCGGTGCCGGCCACACCCTCGGCGAGGTCGTGCATCACGGTCACCCGTCCCCGCTGCCCGCGGTCGACCAGGTCCTCGCGGAACTGCTCGTCGAGGGAGTGCCCGGGCGGGCAGACGTGCCGGACCTCGAGCTCGAAGCTGACGGTCAGCTCGCACCACGAACGCAGCACGTTGTTGTCCTCCCCCACGAAGGTCAGGGTGACGTCGTCGAGGTGTCCGCGCCGCTCGAGCACGCTGAACGCCTCCGAGAAGACCTCCACCGGGTGCCCCGCATCGGTCATCGCGTTGATCACCGGCACCTGGCACGCCGCAGCGAGCTCGGTGACGGCGGCGTGGTCGCGCGCGCGGACCACCACGGCGTCCACCGCGTCGGAGAGGATCGCGGCGGTGTCGGCGATCGGCTCCCGCTCGCCCAGCACCACCGGCAGGTCCACGCGGTGGGCGCCGACTGCGTCGATCGCGGTGTCGTACGCCAGCCGACTCCGGAAGGCGGGGCCGTCGAAGATCGTGGCCACCCGACGGTCGGCGAACCGCCTCCGACGGCGCGAGCGCTCGTCCTTCCACCCCGCGGAGGCGAGCCACAGCCACTCCAGGTCGGGGCGTCGGAGGTCGAGGAGCGTCAGTAGGCTCCGGTCGTGCGGCACCGTGCCAATCTACCGGCTCGCGCGTCGTGAGCACGCCGGTAACCGGACGTAGCCGTCCCGAACGCGGCCGACGTCCGCCCCGAGCGCGGCCTGCGTCCGTCCCGAGCGCGGCCGACGACCCTCCCGAACGCAGCCGACGTGCGTCCCGAACGCGGCCGGCGTCCGTCCCGAGCGCCACCAACGTCCGTCCCAAACACCATCGGCTTCCGTCCCGAAACGCCACCGGCGTCCGTCCCGAGCGTGGCCGCGTGCGGGCGCCGGACGCCGCGCGACCCCCGGTCGCTCCCCCGTTACCCTGTCGACGTGCCCCGCTCCCCCGCCCCGTTCCGCCGCACGGCCGGACGGGTGGCCGGCATCCTGACCGTGGCGCTGCTCGCGCTCGGCCTCGCCGCGTGCGACGACACCACGACCCAAGACGGGTCGACGACCGCCCTCGAGGACCGGCTCGCGTCCATCCCGGACGTCGAGGACGCCCGCGTCCGTCTCCAGACCGGCGGTGACGGGTACGTCAGCCTGCAACTCGGTCTCACGCCCGGGGCGCGGGCCGGGCAGGTCACCCCGGTCGTCCAGGCCACCAAGGCTGCGGTGGAGGCCTCCGAGCACGTCGACACCGAGCTCATCGTGTACATCGACTGGGTGGACGGGGAGCGCTCCTACGAGATGGGCATGATGGGCCAGGTGCGCCTGCTCGGGGCGCTCGGCAACGAGGTTCCAGCGATGGCCGAGCTCATGCAGCACGACTTCGGCAGCACGCGGGTGTGGGTCGACGAGTACGGCGAGGACGGCGCCCAGTACGGCCGGGACATCGACGTCACCGTGACACCGGGCACCCCCGACCGGGCGCTCGTGCGGATCTTCCACGCCCTGCACGCTCAGCTGCCCGACCAGCAGCAGAGCACCCGCTTCGACATCAGCTACCACGACTACAGCGCGGACGGTCCGCGCGACGGACGACGGGTGGGCATCGACGCGCGGGCCCCCGCACCGGTGGTGGCCGCCGTCGACCGGATCATGCGCTCGCCCGAGCCGCGCGGGTGGGACGGCGCCACCGATCTCTCGGTCAGCACGGGCGGCTACGGCGCGGACCCGGCCGACTGGTACGTCTCCGTGCACGCCCGCCTCACACCGGCGGACCTGGCCGACGCGCCGGAGGACGAGCTCGCCGACCGCGCCGGCGACGACGTCGTGACCGCCGCGGCCGAGCACCTCGCGGAGGCGCTCGTCATGGACGGGCCGGAGGCGATGCTGGACGTCACGCTCGCGAGCGCCGAGGGCCACGCCGACGTGGGCGGCTTCTACTCGGCCAGCTGTGCGGAGGCCTGGGAGGACGAGAGCGGCCGCTCCCGCCAGCTCTGGGAGGCCTGGGTCGGCGCGGGCGGGCAGCCGACCCAGGACGGCGCGACCGCCACCGAGTGCCCGGACGCCTGAGCGTTACCGCCGGAGCTCAGCCGGCGTGGCGCGCGGCCACCCAGTGCCCCGAGCAGTTCGCCAGGGCAAGGTGCTCTACGTCGGCGTCGACGACGCCGGGCACGGCGGACGCCTGAGCGTCGCTGCTGAGCTCAGCCGGCGTGGCGCGCGGCGCGCCGACGGGCCAGCTCGTCCTCGACGGCCGGCTCCTCATCGTGGGCGCGCTCGGTGGGCAGCTCGGCGAGCGACCCCTCGACCTCGCGCCAGACGCGGCCGACGGCGATCCCGAACACGCCCTGACCGCCCTGGACCAGGTCGATCACCTCGTCCGCGGAGGTGCACTCGTACACGGACGCGCCGTCGCTCATGAGGGTGATCTGCGCGAGGTCCTCGACGCCGCGCTCGTGCAGGTGGGTGATGGCGCTGCGGATCTGCTGCAGCGAGACGCCGGTGTCCAGCAGCCGCTTGACGACCTTGAGCACGAGGATGTCGCGGAAGCTGTACAGCCGCTGGCTCCCCGAGCCCTTCGCGCCACGGATGCTCGGCTCGACCAGCCCCGTGCGGGCCCAGTAGTCGAGCTGGCGGTAGGTGATGCCGGCGGCACTGCACGCCGTGGGCCCCCGGTAGCCGGTGTCCTGGTCCAGGTCGGGCAGCGTGTCACCGAAGAGCATGCCCTGGGCGCGCTGGGGGACGCCGGTGACGGCGTCGGCCGTCGCATCAGTGCCGCTCACAGGGTTCTCCGTTCGTCCGCGTCCCTCGTGCCCCAGCCTTCAGGTCACGAGGATACCGCTGCCTCGCTGCTGATGGGTGACACGCTATGACCGCACCCCACCCAGGTCAACGAGGCTGGCCGCGGCAACCTCCGGCGTGTCGCAGGTCGCATGTCTGAGTCTCGACCTCAGGTCGAGACCCGCGGCGCGCGTCCGTCGCTCAACCCGCGCCGCCACCCCGCGAGCCGGGTCCCGGACCGTCGTCGTCGTTCTCCCCCGGCGCGGCGAAGTCCTCGGGCTCGACGTCCTCGAGGAACGCACGGAACTCCTCCATGACCTCCGGTGCGCCCTGCGCGGTCAGGTCGGCCTGCGGCTGCTCCTCCTCGGCCTCGTCGAGGCCTGCCTCCTCCACCGGGACGCCCGCGAGCGTGAGCAGGGTCTCCTCGCACAGCACGGGGCACCGGGCCCGCAGGGCGATCGCGATGGCGTCCGAGGGACGCGCGTCGACGATCTGTCCCCCGCTCAGCACGAGCTCGGCGTGGAAGATCCCGTGGACGACCTGCGTCACCCGCACCTCGCTCACCGTGACGCCGAGGCGGTCGAGGATCGAGACCAGGAGGTCGTGCGTGAGCGGCCGCGGCGGCACCAGCCCGGCCTGCGCGGAGGCGATCGCGGCGCCCTCCCGCGGGCCGATGACGATCGGCAGCACACGGGCGCCCCCGGGCTCGCCGAGCACGACGACCACCTCGTTGCCAGGCACGCTCACCCGCACGCCGAGCACCACCATCTCGCGCATGCGGCAACGGTACGTCCCCCGCCGGGCCCGCGCCCCTGGAACAGCGGGTCAGCCGAGCTGGTCGACGGCGGTCCGGAGCAGCTCGGCGTGCAGCCGGGCGTACAGCTCGGCCAGCTCCGCGGCCTGCGCGGCGCTGCGCTCCCGCGCGACGCCGGAGCGCTGCGAGCGTGTCGGTGCGACGACCTGGTCGATGACGTCGGCCTGGCGCTCGGCACCCGTGCGCACGGTGCGCAGGTGGCGGGCACTGATGCCGTGCCGGGCCAGCGCCAGGGCGGCCTGGACGACCTGCACCGCCCGTCCGGGGAAACGCCCGCGCGTGTCGGCAAGCACGAGCCCGGCCTGGGCCATCTCGTCGAGCTCGGCCTCGCTCGCCCCGGTGAGCTCGCACAGCTCCGCCGCGCTGACACGCGCCCCGCTCGGCGGTGTCACGAGCTCGCCGTCGCGGGTGACGACACGGGCGCGCGACGGCTGCTCGACGGCGCGCCCGGCGTCGAGGTCGGCGAGCTGGTCCCGGATGACACGCAGGGGCAGGTAGCTGTCACGCTGGGCGGTCAGGGCGAAGCGGATCCGCTCGGCGTCGGCGCGCGAGTACATCCGGTAGCCGGAACCAGTCCGGCGCGGCGTTACCAGCCCCTGCTCCTCCAGGAAGCGCAGCTTGGAGATGCTGACCGCCGGGAACTCCGGCTTGAGCACGGCGAGCACGCCACCGATGCTCATCGACGGCTCGTGCGAGACCTCCGGCGGCCAGCTGACGGCCTCCGACCGGTCTGCCGGCGCGGCGTCGTGGTCGACCCTCCCGGCGTCACGCTCGGCGGGGTGGCGTCGTACGGCGGGGCTCACCGCTCGTCAGCACCTGCACCTGCCCCGCCGCGGTGCGGGCTGGGGTGGTAGGTGAGCCGGTACTTGCCGATCTGGACCTCGTCCCCGGCGCGCAGCACCACCGTGTCGATGCGCTCACGGTTGACGTAGGTGCCGTTGAGGCTGCCGACGTCGCGCACGGAGAACCCGCCGTCGACGGCCAGGAACTCGGCGTGCTTGCGCGAGACCGTGACGTCGTCGAGGAAGATGTCCGAGTTGGGGTGGCGTCCGGCGGTGGTGCGCTCGGCGTCGAGAAGGAAGCGCGCCCCGGCGTTCGGGCCCCGTTGGACGATGAGCAGGGCGGACGCAGGTGGCAGCGCCTCGACGGCGGCGGCGTCGTCGACGCTGAGCCCCTGGGCGACGAGGTCGCTCTCGGTCTCCTGGCCGATGGCGCCGAACCTGGCCGTGCTCGTGGAGTCCGGCCGCTCGGTGCTGCCCGCGCCGACGCGTTCGGGCTGCTCCGGGGTGCTGGTCATGCGCCTGCCTCCTGGGTCTGCTCGCTCGTGGGGCCGATGCCCGCTGTGCTGAGGTCCACTCTAGAGGTCCGCGGGCCCGTGGCGGGACCGTCCCTCACTCCGCCGCCTCCTCGGGCGGCACGGGAACGGCGTGCTCGGTCTCCTCGAGGGTGCGCACGGCGGTGATCTGCACGTCGTCGGACTCCTCCACGGTCGCGGTCCCGCCGGCGTTGCGCACGGAGGCGAGCGCCCCGCCGTGGATGTTCAGCGCCACGGCGAGGGTCTCGGGATCGCCGATCGCGGTCCACTCGTACGGCGGTGAGATCTCGGTGCCGTCGACGACCATGCCGTCGACCTCGTCGTCCAGGATCCAGCTGCTCGCGGTCAGCCGCTGCCCGGACAGCTCGACGGACTCGGCGCCGGCGTTGCGCAGCTCTTCGAGGATCGTGACCATCGTCTGGGCGCGAACGCCGCCGCCGGGGTCGTGGACGGTCAGCTCGATGCCCGGCCCGTGGACCGGCAGAGTCCCCGCCAGGATCCCGCGGGTGCGGGCCTGGGCCGCCGCAGCCTCCTGCGCCGCCTGCCGGGTGTCGGAGCTGCTGCGCAGCTCGGCGAGGTCCTGGCGCAGGTCGACCTGCTCCTCGCCGAGCTCGGCGTTGCGCTGGGTGAGCTCGTCGAGGAGGCGCACGAGGTCGTCCTGGCGCATCGCTGCCAGCGCGTCGCCCTGGGTCTGACGCACCTGGGCGACCACGCCGAACCCGAGGCCGGCGCACAGCAGGGCGACCACGACGTGGGCGAGGGAGAGCTTCGGTCCGAGCATCTCCCGCCAGGTGGCGGCACGCTCCTCGGACGGCGCCGTGGCGCCTTCGCGGGGAGCGTCGTCCCGGGGTGCGTCGTCCCGGGGTGCGTCGCCCCGGGGTGCGTCGTCGCGTCGTGCGCCGTCGTCCCGGGGGGCGTCGTCGGCCGCGCCGACCGGCTGCTCGCCCTCGCCGGCCTGCCCTGCCCCGTGCCGCCCGCTCATGCCCGGAAGACGTGGCGGCGGATCGCCGCGGCGTTGGAGAAGATCCGGATGCCCAGGACGACGACGACGGCCGTGCTCAGCTGCGTCCCGACACCGAGCTGGTCGCCGAGGAAGACGATGAAGGCGGCGATGAGGACGTTGAACACGAAGGAGACGACGAAGACCCGGTCGTCGAACACGCCGTCGAGGCGGGCCCGCAGACCGCCGAACAGGGCGTCGAGCGCGGCGATGACCGCGATGGGGAGGTAGGGCTGGAGCGCCACCGGCACCGTGGGGTCCAGCAGCACGCCGGCGACCACACCGATGAGGAGGCCGATCACCGCTAGCACTCAGCTCACCTCCGTGTCGTCGGCCGACCCGCGACCGGCGGCGGCATTCTGGCCCGAGCCTGACACATCCGCGGGCGCACGCGCCACGTCCTCGCCGTCCGGCGCCTCCTCGAGCGGCTCGGCGAAGCGCAGGTTGCCCGTCGGCAGCGCGGCGAGCTCGAGCTCGTCGCTGGTGGAGATCTCGACGGTGATGTCGTAGGCGGTCCGGAGCACCCCGAGGTGGGTCGAGGCCGGGGTGCGGGTGAGGTCCGTCTGCATCTGGGCCGGGTCGCCGATGACCTCGATCACGTACGGGGAGAGCACCGGGTCGAGGTTGACGAAGATGGCCTGGCCGGCGGTTCGGATGGCGCTGGTGGAGCTCAGGCGGTGCCCGTCGACGGCGATGGCCTCGGCGCCGGCGGACCACAGCGAGTTGACGAGCACCTGGAGGTCGACGTCGTGCACACGCTCGTCGTCGGTGTCCGGCTGCCCCGCCTGGGCGGCTGCGGAGTCGGCGAGCTCGATGACCAGGCCCGGACCGGTGACCCGCGTGTTGCCCGACGCGACGCCGAGGCGGCGCACGTTCTCCTGGTACTTGGCGTCCTGACCGGCCAGGGCCTCGCTGCGGAGCCGCTCGGTCTCCGCGAGGATCTCGGCGTTGGTGGCCGCGAGCCGATCGCCCGTGGCGCTGCGGTCCTCGATCTCCTCGACGAGCAGGGCGCGGGCCGGCAGCACCCCTTCCTGGGGTGCCCGGAGCTCGCGCGTCGCCCACACCCCGCCGAGCGCCATCGCCGCGCAGGCGAGGACGACGACGCCCTGGCGCCACCAGGCCAGGGAGCGCACCGGCCGGGGCCGGTTCCTCGCCACGCCGGCGTACCCGACGTCGAGCGGGTGCTCCTGCATCTCGCGGAGCAGGGACATCGTCTCGTCCGGGCGCCGCCCCCCAGGCTGCGCGCTCACGCGGTGCCCGGCTCGGCCCGTCGGTCCCGGCGCACGATCTGCACCACCTGCTCGACGTAGAGGAACGCGGCGAACCAGTACAGGCCCACGCCCCACAGCGCGCTCGCCCAGCCGAAGGTCCAGGCCAGGCTCCCGACCAGTCCGGGGACGTTCGCCAGGAGGAGCAGCGGGAACGCGTACATCAGCGCGAAGGTGCCCGCCTTGCCGGCGAGGTGGACGGGCAGCGGCCCGTACCCGTGGCGGGTCAGGATGGGCATCAGGCAGGCGAGGACGACGTCGCGCAGCACCACCAGCGCGACGAGCCACCACGGCACGAGGTCGCGCCAGGCGAGCGCGATGATCGTCACGAAGATGTAGAGCCGGTCGGCCGCCGGGTCGAGGAGCTGGCCGAGGCGGCTGGTCTGGTCGAAGATCCGCGCGACGACCCCGTCGAGCCAGTCGGTGACGCCGGCGACCACGAGCACCACGAGCGCGGCGGTGTCCCGCTCGGTGAAGATGAGGACGCCGAACACCGGCACGAGGAGCAGCCGCAGGAACGAGATCATGTTCGGCACAGTCCAGACACGGTCCGAGACGGCCCGGCCCGCGCTGCTGTCCTGGGGCGCCTGGGTGCTCACCGTCCCAGGGTACGCAGCGGCCGGGCCTGTCGAGGGCCGACACGAGCCGGATCCACCGGTGCGTTCTGCCAGGTCCGTCGGCGCGTGACGCAGCTTCGTAGGTGCGGGTCGCAGCTCCGTGGGCGCGGGTCACAGCTCCGTGGGCGCGTGTCGCACCCGCGTGGGACCCTGCTCCCGTGCTCGAGCTGCTGACGGGGTCCGGCCTGGCGATGGCCGCCGGCCTCAACGCCTACATCCCTCTGCTGGGGCTCGGTCTGCTCTCGCGCTTCACCGACCTGCTGTCGCTGCCCGCCGGATGGCAGTGGCTCGAGAGCACCCCGGCGCTCGCCGTTCTCGCCGTCCTGCTCCTGGTGGAGGTCGTGGCGGACAAGATCCCCGCCGTCGACTCGGTCAACGACGTCCTGCAGACGGCGGTGCGGCCGGTGTCGGGCGGCATGGTGTTCGCCGCCGGCTCGTCCTCGGAGACGACGGCGGTCACGGATCCCGCGAGCCTGCTCCAGGACTGGCGGTGGGTGCCGGTCGTGCTCGGCGTCCTGCTCGCCCTCACCACCCACACCACCAAGACGCTCTCCCGGCCGGTGGTCAACACCGCCACCGTGGGGGTCGGCGCCCCCGTGGTCTCCACCGCCGAGGACGCCTCCGCCGTCGGCCTGGTCATCGCCTCGGTCCTGCTGCCGGTGCTGGTGGGGCTGCTCGTCGTCGTCGTGCTCGTGCTCCTGGTCCTCGCGGTGCGGCGGCGGCTCGCCGCCCGATCCACGCCGCCGCGTTACACCGCCCCAGGCGCCTCCGAGGGCCGGCCGGACCGGCGCTGACCTGCTCTGAGACTGGAACTGCCCCGCGGCGCCGCCGCCCCTACGCTGTCGCCCATGACTCCCATGAGATTCGGACTGTTCCTTCCGCAGGGCTGGCGCTTCGACCTCGTCGGCATCGACGAGTCCCAGCACTGGCCCACGATCTCGAACCTCGCCCGCAGGGTTGACGGCCAGGACCTGTGGGAGTCGGTCTGGGTCTACGACCACTTCCACACCACACCGGTCCCCAGCGAGGAGGCCACCCACGAGGCGTGGTCGCTGATGGCCGCGCTCGCCGCGAGCACCGACCGGGTGCGCCTGGGGCAGATGTGCACGTGCATGGCCTACCGCAACCCGATGTACCTAGCGAAGGTGGCCGCCACCGTCGACCACATCAGCGGCGGCCGCCTGGAGATGGGGATCGGTGCCGGCTGGTACGAGCACGAGTGGCGCGCCTACGGCTACGGCTTCCCGCGTGCCGGGGTGCGGCTGAAGATGCTCGAGGAGGGGGTGCAGATCTTCCAGCAGGCCTGGCGCGACGGGGTCGCCACCTTCCACGGCGAGCACTACGACGTCGACGGCGCCATCTGCCGGCCGCTGCCCCTCCAGCCGGGCGGGGTCCCGCTCTGGATCGCCGGCGGCGGCGAGAAGGTCACGCTCCGCATCGCCGCCGAGCACGCCCGCTACACCAACTTCGACGGCACCCTCGAGGGATTCACCCGCAAGAGCGCGCTCCTGCGCGAGCACTGCGAGGCCGTCGGCGCCGACTTCGACCAGATCACCCGCACGTCGAACTACAACGTGATGCTCGGCGCCAGCGAGGCCGAGGTCGCGCAGAAGTTCGAGGCCCACGCGGCCCGGCTCTCCTCCCACATGGACTCCGACAAGGTCGAGAAGCAGCTGCGCGGCTTCCGCGACATGCCGGCCTTCGGCACCCCCGAGCAGGTGGTCGAGAAGCTCACGGCGCTGCGTGAGCAGGGCCTGGCGTACGGGATCTTCTACTTCCCCGACGCCGCCTACACGACCGAGACGATCGCGCTCTTCGAGCGCGAGGTCATGCCGGCCCTGGCCGGCTGACAGGCTGACAGGCTGACCGGGTGACCGGCTGACCGCTCAGCGAACCCCGGCCGCGGTGGCCGCCCGCGCGGCGGCCACCGCCAGGACGTCGGCCTGCTCGTTGTGCACGTCGCCGTTGTGACCGCGGACCCACTCGAAGTCCGTCAGGCCCGTGCGTGCCTCGAGCTCGGCCATGATCGCCTGGACGATCTCCAGGTTCTCTGGGACCTTGCCGTCGCCCTTGCGCCAGCCGCGGCGCTGCCACCCCTTGGCCCACGTGGTGGCGATGTTGATGACGTACTGCGAGTCGGCCCGGACGAGGAGGTCGACCTCGCGCCCGGCGTGGCGCAGCGCCTCGAGCAGCGCGAGCAGCTCGCCGATGTTGTTGGTGCCGTGGGGCAGCCCGCCGGAGCCGGTCTCGCCCGTGGTCTGGTCCACCCATGCCCACCCGGTCGGTCCGGGGTTGCCGAGCGCGGAGCCGTCGGTGGCGACGACCTTGCCGTAAGCCGACGTGTCCCGTGGGGCGGCGTCCGTCTTCGCCCGGCTCTTCGGCCTGCCCGCCCCGGCCGCGGCAGCGTCAGGCTCGAGACCACGGGCGGCGAGCAGCGCCACGACCCGGTCGGTGTGCCACACGTAGAAGACTGTCCCGTCGCGCATGGTCCGGTCGGTGGCGAGCTCCTCGGCGAGGGCCTTCTCGGTGGCGCGCGAGCCGTCCTTGAGGCCGAGCTCGCTCAGGTGCACACCGATCTGCCGGGCGGTGAGCCCGAACCGGGTGCCGAGCTCGGTCTGGGTGGACCAGGTCTTCGCTGCCAACGTCTCTCCTCCGGGTGGGTCCGGCGCAGTGCCGAGCGCGGTGTCCGGCGCGGTGCCGACGCGGTGCCGGCGACCCGACAGCCTACGTCGCCGGAGCCTCCCGGCCGGTCAGGGGCGCGCCGCGGCCTGGGCCCGCAAGGAGCGGAGCAGGTGGTCGTGGCCCTCCAGCACGAGACGGCGCAGCCCGGCGGGTGCGTCGGCGTTGTCCGCGAGCCAGGTGGACGCCCGGGCCGCGACCGGGTGGTCGGCCGGGTCCAGGCCGGGCTCCACGTCCTGGTGGCTCGGGTAGAGCCCACGCACGAGCCGGCCGGCGATCTCGATGCTGTGCCGCGCCCAGATCTGCCGGAGCGCCTCGAAGTACGGCTCGGTGTAGGGCGCCGTCAGCTCGCGGTGCCAGGGCTGGGTGAACCCGCTGATCGTGGCGTCGACGTGGTCGTTGCTGAGCGAGCGCGGGGTCAGCAGCGTCTCCCACGAGGTCGCCTTGACGTCGGCGTCGGGGAAGCTCGACACCGCGGCGAGGTGCTGGGTGGCGCCGTCGGCCGTGCGGTCCCGCTCGAGCTCGCCGTCGAGATCCTCGAGGCTGGCCGCACCGACCGCCGCGAGCGACTGCCACAGCGCCCAGCGCAGCTCGGGGTCCATCGGCAGGCCGGCCACCGGCTCCGTGCCCTGCAGGAGTCCGCGCAACCGGGGGGCGACGGCAGGGGTCGTCGCCGCGGCGCGTGCCAGCGAGCGCGCCCAGACCAGCTGCGCGTCGGAGCCCGGCTCGGCCTCGTGCAGCCTGGCCCACGAGCCCCCGGCGAGCCTGGCGCGCAGGTCCTCCCGCTGCTCGGGCGGGGCGTAGCGCTCGACGGCGGTGCGCGCGTCGGTGACCAGTCCGACCAGCACAGCGCTGTCGTCCTCGGTCGCGCCGTGGCGCAGCACCAGCTCGACGAAGTGCTCGGCCGGCAGCAGCGCGTCCCGGGTGGCGTTCCACAGCGCGGACCAGACCAGGGATCTGGCCAGCGGGTCGGACAGTGCGCCGAGATGCTCGGTGGCCGTGGCGAGCGAGCGCGGGTCGAGCCGGACCTTGCCGTAGGTGAGGTCGTCGTCGTTGACGAGCACCAGGGCAGGCACGGGCAGCCCCGCGGCCTCGGAGACGTCTGTGACCGCGCCGGTCACGTCCAGCTCGAGGCGATGGGTGCGCACCAGCTCGACCGTCTCGTCGTCGCGGCGGTCCCGCAGGTCGTAGAGGCCGACGGCGAGCCGGTGCGGGCGCAGCACGGTCCGGCCGGTCAGCGGGTCGGTGGCGTCCTGGCGCACCCGCAGGCTCGCGATCCGGTCGCCGTCGGCCTGGAGCTCGGCGGTCAGCTCGGGGGTGCCGGAGGTCTGCAGCCACAACCGGGCCCACTCCCCCAGGTCCCGGCCGGAGGAGGCCTCGAGCGCCCGCAGCAGGTCGGGCAGCGCGGTGGTGGCGAAGGCGTGCTCGCGGAAGTAGCTGCGCGCCCCGGCGAAGAAGGCGTCGGTGCCGACGTAGGCGACAAGCTGCTTGAGGACGGCGGCGCCCTTGGCGTAGGTGATGCCGTCGAAGTTCTGCTTGGCCGCCTCGAGGTCGGTGATGTCGGCGACGATCGGGTGCGTGGTGGGCAGCTGGTCCTGCGTGTAGGCCCAGGCCTTGCGCCGGTTCGCGAACGCGACCCACGCGTCGGTGTACTCGGTCGCGGCGACCGAGGCGTGGGCGCCCATGTAGTCCGCGAAGGACTCCTTGAGCCACAGGTCGTCCCACCACCGCGGGGTGACGAGGTCGCCGAACCACATGTGGGCCATCTCGTGCAGGATCGTGTTGGCGCGGCCGGCGTGCTGAGCCCGGGTGGCCGCCGAGCGGAAGACGTAGGACTCGGTGAAGGTGACGCAGCCGGGGTTCTCCATGGCGCCGAGGTTGTACTCGGGCACGAGCACCTGGTCGTACTTGCCCCACGGATAGGGGTAGGCGAAGTGCTCGTGGAAGAAGTCCAGGCCCTGCGCGGTGACGGTGAGGAGGTTCTCGGCGTCGAGGTGCTCGGCGAGGGACGCACGGCACAGGACGCCGAGCGGGACCTCGAGGGTGCCGCCGTCGGGCAGGGGTCCCGACCAGTGCCCGTCGACGCGATGGTACGGACCGGCGACGACGGCCGTCAGGTAGCTCGACAGCGGCGGCGTGGGGGCGAACTCGGTGGTCGCCGTCCCGTCGCCGCGGTCCTCGACGGCGACGGCCGGCTGGTTCGACAGGACCTGCCAGCCCGACGGCGCGGTGACGACGAAGGTGAAGGCCGCCTTGAGGTCGGGCTGCTCGAGGACGGCGAAGACGCGCCGCGAGTCGGCGGGCTCGTACTGCGTGTACAGGTAGGTCTGCCCGTCGACGGGGTCCACGAACCGGTGCAGGCCCTCACCGGTGCGGGAGTAGGCGGCCTCGGCGACGATGATGACCTCGTTGTCGTCGACGAGGCGGTCGACGCTGATCCGGGCGCCGTCGTAGCACGCGTCCGGGTCGAGGGCACGGCCGTTGACGACCACGGAGCGCACCGCCGGGCCGACGAAGTCCAGGAAGGTGCTCGGCGTGGTGGAGGCGAGGCGCACGGTCGTCGTCGAGGTGAACGTCGGCCGGCCGGGGTCGGTCGCACCGCTGAGATCGAGCTCGACGCGGTAGCCGCGGACGTCAAGGTGCGCGGACCGCTCGGCGGCCTCGGAGCGGCTGAGGTTCTCGGTCGTCGTGGTCACCGTGGCACTCAACCACACGCCTCGCCGGGTGGTCGCGCCCACCGGTTCCCCACCTCCATGGACTGACGCCGCCCCGGCACCAGCGTCGACCGGACAGGCCATGCTCGCCTCGACGTCGAGGGTCCACCCTCGAGGAGCACGTCCGGCTCCTCCCAGCATCCTCGTCGACAGCCCCACGGTCTCGACGGACGGCCCGGGCCGCAACAGGGACCGGTGCCACGGGCTCTCGAGCAGAGCCGGCTCAGTGGCCGAAGGCCTCGGCGAGCCACCAGGAGGGTTCGTCCGCGCGCACCTTGGCGTCGATCAGCAGCGGGGTGTCCCGCGGCCCGTCGAGCCAGGAGCTGACGCCGGCGAGGTCGGCGACGGAACGCACGGTCACTGCGGTGAAGCCGTAGCCGCGGCCGATCGCGGCGATGTCGGTGGGCGGGAAGACGACGGTGCCCAGATCGTCGCCGTCGGGACCGAAGTGGTGCACCTCGGCGCCGTAGGCGTCGTCGTTATAGACGACGACCACCATGGGCAGTCCAAGACGCCGGACCGTGTCGAGCTCGGCGGTGCTCATCAGCGCCCCGCCGTCGCCGAGGGCAGCCACCGGGAGCCGGTCCGGCCGGGCGAGCGCGGCGCCGACGGCGGTGGCCAGGCCCAGCCCGATCGACTGGAACGCCTGGGTGAAGCAGAACCCCGCCTCGTCGGGGACCTGGAGGTACATGCTCGGGTAGCCCATGAAGTTGCCCGAGTCGACGGCGACGACCCGCTCGGCAGGCAGCAGGTCGTCGAGCCTGATGGTGAGGGTGCGTGGGTCGATCCGGTTCTCGCCTGTGTCGTCGGGGCCACCTACGTCGGTGAAGGGCACGTCGCGCCAGCGCAAGGAGGTGGCCAGGCGGTCACGAACCTCACGGGTGCGGTACCCGGTGCCGACGTCGCCACCGCCGCGACCGGGAGGGACGCCGGCATCGCCGTCGAGGCGCACACCGCGGTCGAACCGTAGATCGCCGTCACGACCCGTATCGCTGTCACGGTTCGTGCCGCCGTCACGACCCGTGTCGCCGTCACGGTTCGTACCGCCGTCACGACCCGTACCGCCGTCGAGCCGCGCGAGCGCAGCCTGCGCCGTCGCCGTGACGTCGCCGAGGACCCCGAAGGTCAGCTCACGGTGGGTGCCGAGTGCATCGGCGGTGTCGTCCACCTGGACGACGGTGGCGCCGTCGCCGATGAGCCTGCCGTGGCGCATAGTCCACATGTTCAGGGCGCAGCCCCAGCCGATGACGAGGTCGGCGCCGTGGATGAGCTCGGCGGCCAACGGTGAGGAGAACCCGCCGGAGACGTCGAGCGAGAAGTCCTGGTCGTGGAAGAGTCCCTTGGCGACGGCGGAGGTGGCCAGCAGTGCTCCGCACCGGTCGGCCAGCGAGATCAGCGCCTCGCGTGCCCCGGGCGAGCGGGCACCACGCCCGGCGACGAACACCGGACGGGCCGCCGTGCCCAGAGCCTCGACGAGCCTGTGGAGCTGGTCGCCCGGCGGCACCAGAGCCTCCGGCGGGACGGGGAGGTGGACCGGGCCGTGCTCCGGGGCTGGCCGGTCCTGGATGTCGAGCGGCAGGTTCAGGAGGACGGTACGGCGCTGGTGCAGCGCCGTCGCCACGGCGTCGACGGTCTCGCCGACGGCGGTTTCCGGGGAGGTGATCCGGACCGGCACCGCTCCGACCGCCCGGGCGAGGGCATCCTGGTCGACGGCGAAGTTCGAGGTCGGCGAGGTCGCCTCCGGGGCGAGCACGACGAGCGGGGTGCGGCTCTTGGCTGCCTCGGCGATGCCCGTCATCGCGTTGGTGAGGCCGCAGCCCTGGTGCACGCTCAGCGAGGCCACGGCGCCGGCCGTGCGGGCGTACGCGTCAGCCATGGTGGCCGCGCCGCCCTCGTGCCGGGCTGCGACGAACCGCGCGCCGGCGTCGACCATCGCGTTGGTGATGTGGAAGTTTCCGGATCCGACGACGCCGAAGACATGATCGACACCGAGGTCGACCAGGGCGCGGCCGACCGCCTCGCTCACCCGCACCGTCAGTCCTCGACGAGGGCGAGCACCCGCACCGGTGAGCCGGAGCCGCCGACGATCTTCAGCGGCGCGGCGAGGACCACGGCACCCGTCGGCGGGAGCTGGTCGAGGTTCTGCAGCTGGGCGAGGCCGTACTTGCCGTTGCCGAGCAGGTGCGCGTGGCAGGGGAAGGCGGGGTCGAAGGAGTGTGCTGAGCCGGCGTCGGTGCCGACGGTCTCGACGCCGATGCCCTGCAGCGGGGACTCCTCGGCGACCCAGCGGGCGCACTCGGCGGACAGTCCCGGGCTCGTCGGGCCGGTCTCGGTGTTGTTGATCATCTCCTCCTGTGTCGCGCGGGAGGACCAGCCGGTGCGGCACAGGAGCCAGCCGCCGTCGGGAAGCGGGCCGTGCTCGGCCGCGAAGGCCTCGACGTCGGCCACCTCGATGAGGAAGTTCGGGTCGTCGGCGACACGGTCGGTCACGTCGAGGACGACGGCGGGCGCCACGAACGCCCCGACGGGCACCGCGTCGACGTCGGGCAGCTCCTTGCCGGTGACCCAGTGACTCGGTGCGTCGAAGTGCGTGCCGGTGTGCTCGCCGGTGCGGAAGTTGTTCCAGTACCACCCCGGGCCGCGGTCGTCGTAGCGGCTGATCTCCTCCAGCTGGAACTGCGCGGTCTGCCCGAACTGCTCGGGCAGCTCGAGCAGCGGCGTCGCGTCGGAGAGCGGCGCGGTCAGGTCGACGACCCGCACGGATCCGGCGGACAGGGCGGTGAGGAGGTCGGTCAGCACGGGCATCGTTGCTCCAGCGGGTTCGGCGCGCACGGCGCGGGTGTGGTGGTGCTCGGGAACATAGCCGAGCCGGCGACGCGCCGTGGGCGGGACCGCACGGTGGACCGGTCCTGGTGGGCCATGCAGATCGGCCGGCCCTACGCTGAGTTCCGACCAGCTGGGAGGTGCCCGTGACCGACGACGAGCAAGCGCGCCGAGGTCATCGGCGCGACGAGCGCGTGCGCGCGGCGACCGGCGGGCGCCCATCAGGTGACGGTGGGCGGACGACCGACCGCTCTGCCGACGGTCGCCGGAGGACCGACCGCTCCGCCGACGGTGGCCGAACGACCGACGACTCTGCCAACGATGGGCGGACTACCGCCGTCGCCCGGCCGGGCGACGGCGAGCAGGTGGCCGACGGCGAGAGCAAAGGCCGCCGTGAGACACCGGAGGAACGGTCGGACCGCAACTGGAACGAGCTCCTCCAGGAGCTGCGCGTCACGCAGACCGGCGTCCAGCTGCTGACGGGGTTTCTTCTCACCCTTCCATTCCAGAGCCGGTTCGCCGACCTCGCACCGGACCAGGTGGGCATCTACCTCGTGCTGGTCGTGCTGGCGGCAGCGGCGACCGTGCTGCTGACGGCGCCGGTGACCATGCACCGCCTGCTGTTCCAGCGGCGGCTCAAGGCAGAGATCGTGCGGACCGGGCACCGGGTCGCCATGGTGGGGCTCGGCTGCCTGGCCCTCGTGGTGACCGGAACGGTGCTGCTCATCTTCGACGTCGTCGTCAGCCGCGAGGGCGCCCTCTACGCCGCCGGTGGAATCCTGTTCCTGCTGGTCGTCGGGTGGATCGTCGTGCCGTTCGTGTTCGCGCGACGCCGCAGCGACGCGGGCTGAGCGGCGATGGTCGTTCGTGAGCCGGTCCGGGTGGCTGCCGGGGTGAGCATCGACCCGTCAGAGCTGCAGTGGCGCTTCTCGCGCTCCGGCGGCCCGGGCGGTCAGGGGGTGAACACCACCGACTCCCGCGTGGAGCTCTCCTTCGACATCGGGGTCTCCGCGGCGCTCACAGACGCCCAGCGTGGCCGGGTGCTGGATGCCCTTGGTGGCCGCCTCGTCGGCGGCGTCCTCACGGTCACCGCGTCCGAACGGCGTTCGCAGTTGCAGAATCGGCGCAGTGCCCAGGACCGGCTCGTGGCACTCCTGGCTGAGGCCCTCGCTCCCCCACCACGGGCGCGGCGGCCGACCAAACCGTCGCGCGGGGCGCTGCGGCGCCGCACCGAGGCGAAGCAGCGGCACAGTCGGACCAAGCAGCTACGCCGCCGGCCGAGCGACTGAGCCGAGCCACCGCGGACTTTTCGACCGCGGAGGTTCGACCGCAGACGTGACGTTTCGACCTTCCCATCGTCGCCCTGTCGTCGACACGACCGGCGGCTTACCGCCGTCGTGGACGTTGCTGGGTCAGTCGAGAAGGGTCGCGCCTTCCTCCGTCACCCGCCAGAACGGGTTGTGAGCTATCTCCCACGCGTGCCCGTCCGGGTCGGTGAAGACACCCGAGTAGCCGCCCCACTCCGTCGGTGCCCCGCGACGGCGCACCTGGCCGCCTGCGTCTTCGATCGAATCGAGAATCGAGTCGACCTCCGCCGGGGTGCTCACATTGTGCGCGAGCGTGATCCCGCCCCATCCGCCCGAGTCGACGGCGACGCTGTCCTCGGCCAGGAGTTCCCGGTCCCACAGCGCGACGACGATCGCTCCTGCCTGAAAGAAGACAGTCCCCTCGACGATCCTGTCTGGCTCCCACCCCAACCCGCGGTAGAACGTCAGCGATCGCTCGAGGTCGCGAACGCCGAGAGTCACGAGACTGAGACGTTGGTCCACACCTCGAAGGTAGTGCCAACCGCTCCGAGGAGTGCTGTCCCGAGTGATGTCGGCGGTTCAGCGACGTACAACGTTGCAGACGTCGTCAGAATTGTGGGTCGCCGGCATGGGTCGCGTAGTAGCCGGGAAGGCGGGTGATGGTGCCGTCGATGTTGCGGCGGTAGGCGTGCCCGGTCGGGGTGATCCACTCGAAGACGCCGGGCTCGGGCTGGGTGACCTGGGCCTGGCCGTTGGTCTTCACACTGTGGTCGCGCACGCACGCCGGACCGAGATTCTCCGCGCTGGTCGCACCGCCCTGCGAGGCCGGCACGGTGTGATCGAGCTGGCACCTGGTCGCAGGGGTCGAGCACCCGGGCCGGATACACGTCTTGTCCCGCTCACGCACATACACGGCCAGGTCCGCCGGAGGCCGGTACCGACGCCGGCCGACATCAAGCACCGCACCGGAGAGCGGGTCCGTCACGATCCGCCGCCACGTCCCACCAGCAGCGATCGCCCGCGCCACGTCCGCGGTGACCGGCCCGTACCCGACGAGCTCGGCGACCTCCGACAACGGCGGATCGTCCCAGAACCGGGCGCCGGGGCTCTCCGCCGCGGTACCGGCATCGACGCCGGCTACCGCGGTGGCCTCGCCGGCGGAATCGGCGGCGTCGGTGCGATCGGCTGTCGCGGCGGCGGTACCGCTGCCGTCCGCGCCGGCGGTCACCGTGGTGTCGGTGCCGCCGACGACGCGCGTGCCACCAGTGTCGGCGGCCGTGCCGGCTCCGGTGGGCTCGTGCGGTGGCAGGGCGACCGAGAGCGGGACGACCAGGCGGATCTCGGTGCGGTTGGTGCGCGCATCCCCCAGCCGCATCGCCGGCCCGAAACGCAGCCGGCGAAGCAGCTCTGGCAGCACCCCCAGCGCCGCGGCCACGCATCCGCACCCATCGCCGTCCGCAGTGCCGCAGCACGGCACCGAAGGCACACCACTCGCCTCGTCGGAGGCGGCCACAGCTGTGCCCTCACCGGTGGCAGACGCACCTGTCCCCACACCGGCAACAGGCGCACCGTCCCCCTCACCGGCAGCAGGCGCAGCCGTCCCCTGATCACCGGCAGCAGGCGCAGCTGTCCCCTCGTTGCCGGGTTCAGGTCCCGTCGAGACCACTACGGTGCTGCCAGCCGGGTCAGACTCAGGCTCTGCCGCGGCCGACGTCGACGGTGCCGGTGATGCCAAGCAGTCCGGGACCCCGCTCGTGGCGGATGCCGCCGAACCATCGGTCTCCAGACCGCCCGCCGACACAGCACCGCCACCGCCAGCCGCCGCGCCGGGCACGGAGCTAGCCGCCGCACCGGGCTCGGAGCCTGCCGCCGTACCGGGCACGGAGTCGGCCGTCGCGCCGGCCGTCGCGCCGGGCGCCTCGCCGGGCAGGGAGCCGGGGCGTGTCTCACCGGGTGGGCCGGTGCTGCTGCGCGGGGGTTGGCCGACCCACCGGCTCTCCATCGCACCCGCAGACAAGGTGAAGAACGCATCCGCACGCAACTGATCCCTGCTCCGCGGATCCCCACCGGCCTTCGCCGCCGCCGCGACCGCGTCCAGCACCAGATCAACACCGACCAGATCCTGCGCCGCCCCCACGACATACATCGACGCCATCCCATCGGGCAACGGCCGCGGATGCGTCACATGACGCTCCCGCCTCGCCCGCGCATGCGCAGCCGCAGCATCCTCCGCGTCCACAGCGATCAACGCCTTGGCCAGACCCCGCGTCAGCTGGTGCACCGTCTGCTCCCCGGCCTGACCCAGCACCTCCTGCTCGACGAACCAGGCCACCGCACCAGGCCGGTGCGCCAACGTCGTGACGATCTCCGCCGCCTTACGCGCATCGATCCGCCCGCTGCTCAACGCCCGCCCCGTCGCACCGAACGACCCCTCGATCCCCCGCCCCAGGGCGATGAGCTTCTTGCTCTCCCCCTTGGTGATCCCCAACCGCAACGCGATCTCCTCCGGCACCGCCGCCGCCTCCGGATCCCGCGACCCGAACCGGGCCGGATCAAAGACCTCCGCATGCGAGAGCTGCGCCGCCGCCCGCGCCGTGACCGAGGCCGCCCACGACTCCACCCGCCGCGCCGCCGCCAGCACCTCCACCAACGCGTAGTCGTCCAACGAGGCCAGATCCAGACCGTCCAGCTCCGCCGCCAACGCCTGCCCCGGCTCAAGCACCGCGAGCACATCCACCGGCATATCCAGACAATGTCGGCCCGCCGGACCGCGTCGGGCACCGCCAGCGCCGGTGGCATCGACGACACCGCGGCCGTCCTCGTCACCCTCTGTGTCACCGACGATGTCGTCATCGTCGTGGTCGCTGCCCGAGTCGTCGAGCAGCTCCCATGCCACCGGATACCCCTCGGCAGCCAGCACCGCCAGCTTCTCCGGACCCGCAGCCTTCAGTTCAGCCACCTGGGCAGCCACCAGGACCCGCTCGGCCGCCAGCGCCTCCTCGACCACCGCAACCATGTGCTCGCACACCCCACCCGCGGTCGCGAGATCACAACACTCGTCGGCATCGGGCAACTGGGCGTGCGGACGAGCCGGGGCCGACGGCGGCGTCATCGCCTCGTCGTCCGACCGATCCCGCTCGTCCTTGAACATGCTCCAACACTAGTTCGAGGCACTGACATTCCGGCGGGCACGTCGCTCACCAGCGGTGATGCCGGCAGGAGGCACCAAGACGACCAACCCTGGTCGTCCGGACCTGCCCGGCGATCCCGGCCCGGCAAGATGGTCGAACGTCACGGTCCGACCATTGTTCGGCGCCATGCGCAGACCTAGACTTCTCGCGACCGGACTAGCGGGGGTGCGCTCGGCCGGGTCGACGGCGCCCTGGCCAAGCAGTGCAGGCTCGTCGGATCCTTGCGCCGCGGAGGTCACCATGACCGGCACTCCCAGGCTCGACGTCGACTTCTCCGCGCTCCAGGACCGGCTCACCGGCCGCGTGCACCTGCCCGGCGAGGACTCGTACACAGCTCTTACCACTCCCTGGAACCTGGCTGTCCAGCCCACGCCGTCCGCCGTCGTCGCCGTCGCCGACGCCGCCGACATCGGCGAGGTGCTCCGTTTCGCAGCCACGGTCGGGCTTCCCGTCGCCGTCCAGTCGACCGGTCACGGAATCGTCGACAACCTTGACGGCGCACTCCTCGTCCACGTCGGTGCCCTGGACGAGTGCACCGTGCACCCCGAGGGATGGGCACGCGTCGGCGCCGGCGTGAAGTGGCAGACGGTCCTCGACGCGGCGGCCGTGCACGGTCTCGCCGCGCTGGTCGGCTCGGCGCCGGACGTCGGGGTCGTCGGCTACACGACCGGCGGTGGTATCGGACCCGTGGCCCGGACCTGGGGCGCCGCCTCGGACCGGGTGCGCGCCGTCGACGTCGTCACCGGCGACGGCGTCGTCCGCCGCGCCACCGCGACCGAGGAACCTGACCTCTTCTGGGGGCTGCGCGGTGGCAAAGGGGCACTCGGCGTCGTCACCGCCGTCGAGTTCGACCTGGTCGAGCAGCCCGAGATCTACGGCGGCGGTCTCTACTTCGACAGCGAGCACACGACTGCGGTACTCCACAGCTGGCGGACGTGGTGCGAGGACCTGCCGCCCGAGGCGACGACGTCGCTCGCCCTGCTCAACCTGCCCGACGGCGTCCCCGGAGTTCCCCCGCCGTTGGCGGGCCGTTTCAGCGTCGCCGTCAGGTTCGTCTGGACCGGGGACCACCGCGACGGCGCACGGGTCCTCGCACCGATCCGCGCCGTGGCCGAACCGATCATCGACGCAGTCGGACCGTTGCCGTTCAGCCAGATCGGGTTCGTGCACTCCGACCCGGTCGACCCGCTACCCGTCCACGAGTCGAGCCACCTACTGAACGAGCTGCCCGGTGAGGCCGTCGACGCACTGCTCGCCGTCGCGGGCCCGGGGACAGGCTCGCCGCAGCTGATGGTGGAGATTCGCCAGCTCGGCGGTGCCCTGGCACGACCGGGACCGGTATCCAGCGCACTCTGCCAACGGGACGCGGCCTTCTCGGTGCTGCTCATCGGAGTGCCCGCACCGCCGATCGCCGAGGCGGTGCTCTCGCACGCCGCCATGGTCGCCGAGGTGCTCGCTCCGTGGACCACGGGAGGAAGGCTTCCCAACTTCGGCGCGGACGCCGGCGTCGAGAGCTTCGCGCGGTGCTACGACGCCCCGACCATGTCCCGGCTGACCGACCTGGCCGAGCGGTACGACCCGCACAGTCTGTTCCGGGTGGGACACGTCCCGGCCCGCACACCCGCGACCGCACCTCGTGCTCCCGTCGACGACGCCGAGGCGGCCGACGCGACAGTACGCACCGTGTCGGTGCCGGCCTCGGACCCCGAGCCGGACGTCATGGCCGGGAGGGCGGCGGCGACCGTGCCCGAGCAAGAGACCGACCTCGAGCGAGGGACCGGCCTCGAGCGCGAGACCGAGCTCAAGCGAGGGCCTGACCTCGAGCGAGGGACCGAGCTCGACTGACATCACGTGGGCGCGACCACCGTCTGCATCCCGACTGCCCTCGCTGTCGGGGCACGCCGTCCACCCGTAGCAGAGCGAACACGCGTGTCATGCTTCCGAGATGGACCGCTCCGATGCGCTCGTCGCCGCCCAGGCTCTCGCCCTGGTCGCCGTGGCGGCGCGCGGCCGGCCGCGCTGGCGGCTGTCGACCGGGCTCACGGTGGCGGCCGGCACCCTCGTCGTGGGCGGCGGCGCGCTCGCCCTCGCCGGTGTCGTTCCGCACCAGGGCCGGGTGAGCCCGCGGGTCCGCCCGCCGGCCGGCGCCCACCTGATCACCACCGGGCCCTACGCCGTGACCCGCAACCCGATCTACGCGGGTCTGGCGCTCGCCACGACCGGCGTCGCGATACTGCGCCGCCGCCCGCTGCCGCTGGTGGCCGCCGGCGTGCTCGCCGTCGTCCTCACGGCCAAGGCGAGGCTCGAGGAGGACGCACTGGCAGAGCGCTTCGGCGACGCCTACAGCGACTACGCCGCCCACACGCCCCGGCTGCTCGGGCTGCCCCGCCACTCCCGGTGACCTCTGCTGACCGCTCCCAACGTCGCCGAGGCTCGGGCGGCACGGAGTCGCTTATCTCTGCGGCCGCCCGCACCCGATCAGACCGCTGGCATCGCTCGTCGGTAGCCGGCCGACGCGGTGCCCAACCAGGTGTGCGGGTTGCGGTCCCAGCACCAGCCCAGCTTCGGACGGCGCTCGCTGATCCAGATCGCGGGGACGCGCTGGTTGGTGCCCGTACGCGACGCTGCGAGGGAGAAGCACCGGTTCGGCCGGAGCATGTCCGGCCGCAGGATCACGACGGCGAGACCCTCGGCGATCGTCAGCGGGCTGCGGCCGGCCTCGACGACGGACGCCAGGGCGGTCTCGGGCGTGACGTTGACGTAACGCGAGCCCACGTCGATGCCGCCGAGCAGGTACGCGACGCCGTCCGGCAGGTCGACGCCGTCGACCGGACGGTAGGTCTCGATCTCCTCGTCGTCGATCACGCTGACACCGTGCTTGGTCCCGCGTCGCATCGCGGGCACCGCATCGTTGGGTCGCCGTGCGGCGTGGTCGAGCACGACGACGAAGGGGACGTGGTCGTCCTCCGGGACGGCACTGTCGTGCGCGTCCAGACGGAGGTCGGCGACCAGGCCGCGCAGCGGCAGGAGCGCCGCCCGGAAGGCCGGCTCGTCGAGGCCGAGCAGCTCGGGGAATCCGAGGTCGACGTAGGTCTGCACCTGGCGGTCGAGCTCGGCGCCGCCGTCGGCCTTCGGGTCGTAGGAGCGGGCGGTGGGCGAGACCGGCGCGGTGAGCGTGGGCAGGTTCTCGGGGTGGCTGACGATGACGGTAGGCAACGGCGGTCCTCTCCACGGCGGCGGCACCCGGCACTCCGGGCCAATGCTCAACGTCAGCTGGCCGGCGGTTTGTTCCCGGTCCGTGGGCAGCAGCCCGACGAGATTCGGCGGCCGACCTGCTGCAGACAGCACCCGACAAGATGCGGTACACGACCTACCGCAGGCAGCGCCGCGCGAGATGCGGTTGCAGAGGCCAACCTCAGACAGCACCCCGTGATGGGGTGGCCGACCCACCTCGGACAGCACCCGACGGAACGCGGTGAGCGTTCCTCCTGCAGCCGCGTCATCTCACGCGTAGGTTGGCGGCATGACGGAGCTGTTCGAGATCTTCGAGCCCGGTCTCAAGCACCTGAACGCCGAGCGGGAGCGCCAGCGCCACGAGGTGCAGATCCCGGGCGACGCGGCGCCGCCGTTCGGGATCGACCTCGACGACAACGTCGCGTACATCGAACGTCCTGTGCGCCCTCGCGAACCCGACGAGCCCGAGACATAACCGGGCACACGGGCGCCACCCGGTACGCGCCCGGACCTGCACGAACACTGCACGGAGGCGGCCAAGCCGCGGCGTCGACGTACCCAAGGGCGATGGAGCGAGGTCTACTGCCGGCCGTCGGCTGCGCGGGTCGTCCGCGCATGCCGCACCGACGTCGTCGCGCTCAAGGGTGATGGAGCGAGGTTTAGCATGCTGGCCGCCGGCTGCCCCTGGCCGTCCGCGCAGGCCGTACCGACGTCGTCACGAGCGCGCCCAGGCCCGTACTGCCAACGCACCGTGCGGACTCACACGAGGTGGTGCTCGTACGCGTACGCGGTCACCGCTGAGCGGGAGGTGAGGTCGAGCTTGGTGAAGATGTTGCTCAGGTGCCGCGCCACGGTCTTCTCGCTCAGGAAGAGCTGGGCGGCGACGGCCCGGTTCGTCCGACCCGTCGCGACGAGGCGCAGCACCTCCACCTCGCGAGGCGTCAGTCCGCCGGGCGCGTCGGCATCCGGCGTCACCAGGGCCAGCTCCTGGTCCACCCGGACGAGGTCGGGGTCTGCACCGAGGCGTCGGAACGTGCGACGGGCGGCGTCGAGCTCCAGCCGGGCCCCGTCCCGGTCGTCCAGCGCCCGGCACGCCTGCGCGAGCAGCACTCGGGTGCGGGCCACCTCGTACGGGTCGTCGAGCCGCTGCCACGCTGCCCACGCGGCGCGGAGGGACTCCAGCGCCGGGCGCGGTTCGCCGGCCGCCAGGAGCACTGCACCACGGGCCTGCCCGGCCAGCGCGGTGAGCACCGGCGCACCTGCCGTCCGTGCGACCTGTGCCAACGTCTGGGCCGCGGTACGAGCTCCCTCGGCGTCCCCGGCGGTCAGCAGGATCTCGACCGCGGCGGCCAGGGTCGCGCTCTGTGACGCGAGGTCGCCGGGCTCGTCGCACGCGCGGCGGATCGAGGCGGCGGCGTCGTCGACGGCCCCCTGCGCCAGCCGGAGGAGCGCCAACCCCGGCTGCGGGTCGACGCCGTAGTCGGCAGCCGTGCGGTACGCCGTCTCGGCGGCCGCCGTCTCCCCGCGCAGCCGCAGCACCTCGGCCTGCTGGTACCACGCCGCCCCGGCGACGCGGGCGGCGCCCAGACCGGTGAGCCGCTCGAGCGCCCGCCCCGCCTCGGCCATGCAGTCCTGCCACGCGCCACGGTGGCGCATCACGAGCGAGCGGTGGGCGAGGCACTCCCCCCGGAAGGGGACGAGGTCGGGCTGCGACTCGCACCACCGGGTCAGCGCCTCGGTCCACTCCCGCGCACGTCCGACGTCGAGGGCCGCCGCGCAGACCCCGAGCACGCCGCAGTAGATGATCCCCGCCGGCATGCTGGAGACCTCTCCCGAGGTGACGGCGACCATGACCTCGTCGAGCACAGCGAGACCGGCACTGCGTTCGCCCTGCATCACCTGGGTGGCGCCGAGGGCCATCTTCCCCAGGGCGGCCAGGTCCTGGTCGCCGGCGCGCTCGCCGTGGGCCAGCGCGGCGGTCGCGGCCGTCATGGCCTCCACGGTCCGGCCGGCCACCATGTCCCCGCGCGCCCGGGCGACCTCGAGGTATCCGGCGGCGGCCGATCCACCGACCCCGTCGTCGACGAGTCGCTGCACGCGTGCGAACCAGCCGGCCGCCTGGGCCGGGTTGCCGCTCTCGAACATCGTCAGACCGGCCCAGAATGCGCTGCGCGCGGCACGGTCGCCGTCGCCGACGGCGATGAATCCCTGGTAGGCGCGGGCGATGAGGTCGACCGCCTCCTCGTCGCGGCCGAGAAGCAGCGCGGAGGTGGCGAGGAGGTCCAGGTCCTCCGGTCCGGTCCGTGCGTCCTGGGCGACGGCGGCCAGCTCGCTGTACGCGTCGGCCCACCTACGGCGCGCGAACGCCTCACGTCCTCGGTCCCGCTTCTCCACCACGGACATCGCACTCTCCACCGCGGCCCGCCGGGCCCGCCGGCGCAGGCCGCACCACCACGCTACTCCCGGGCGCCGTCGCCGTTGTGGACACGACCGTGGCACCGGGGGGTGCACGACGTGTGCAGCACGAGGTAGGGAGCACGAGGTGGCGCGCGCCAACCCGCTCGGCCGGAGCTCGGCCGGCGCTCCGCTATGCCTGGACGATCTGCTGGACCGCCCAGCCGTTGCCGTCAGGGTCGGCGAAGAACACGAACCGACCCCACGGGAAGTCCTGGA
The DNA here is from genome assembly GCF_009193155.1 of Georgenia subflava. Lineage (GTDB taxonomy): Bacteria > Actinomycetota > Actinomycetes > Actinomycetales > Actinomycetaceae > Georgenia > Georgenia subflava. The sequence goes on along the minus strand of NZ_VUKD01000003.1, from coordinate 253,879 downwards.
CCTCGCTCACCGGGACACCGCGGTCCGCCAGCTCGGCGTGCGCCTCCTCGATGTCGCTGACGACGAGCTGGAGGCCCTCGACAGAGCCGGGCGTCATCCCCGACAGGCCCTCGCCGATGGCGATCGACGCCGCCGATCCCGGTGGTGTGAGCTGGACGAACCGGATCCCGCCACCGACGTCGTGGTCGTGGTCGAGGACGAAGCCGGCCTTCTCCGTGTAGAACGCCAGTGCGCGGTCGACGTCGCTGACGGGCACCTGGACGAGCTCGAGTCGGAAGTCCATGCACGGACGCTACGCGCCGGCAGGTGGGACGTCATGCCGATTTCTCCGCCGCGCACGCCCACGCCCGCCGGGGTCTCCGGCCGGGTCTCCCCCGGGGGCCTCCGGCCGGGTCGCTCCCCGAGTCGGTAGCCGGGTCACCCGTCGGGGCTCCGGCCGGGTCACCCGTCGGGGCTCCGGCCGGGTCACCCGTCAGGCTCCGGGCAGGTCACCCTGCACGTCACCGGCCCAAGTGTTCCCCCGTGCCCCTCGGATGAGGGATCATCGGCAGATGGATCCGGTAGTCACCGAAGACGTCGACGTCTCGCTCGAGCGCCTGCACTCCGTGGTGGGCGACGCCCACCAGGCGATGACCACAGTGATCGAGGGCAAGGACGACGTCGTCCGGACAGCACTGACCGTGCTCCTCGCCGGCGGGCACCTCCTCATCGAGGACGTCCCCGGCGTCGGCAAGACGATGCTCGCCAAGGCGTTGGCCCGCACCATCGACTGCACGGTGCGCCGCATCCAGTTCACCCCGGACCTGCTGCCGAGCGACATCACCGGCGTCAGCGTGTTCAACCAGGACAGCCACGCCTTCGAGTTCCGTGCCGGCGCCATCTTCGCCAACATCGTGGTCGGCGACGAGATCAACCGCGCCTCGCCCAAGACCCAGTCCGCGCTGCTCGAGTCCATGGAGGAGCGCCAGGTCACCGTCGACGGCCGCACCTACGTGCTGCCCGACCCGTTCATGGTCATGGCGACCCAGAACCCGTTCGAGATGGAGGGCACCTACCCGCTGCCCGAGGCGCAGCGCGACCGGTTCATGGCCCGGATCTCCATGGGCTACCCGGCGGCGGGCGCCGAGCTGCGCATGCTCGACACCCACGGCTCCGGCTCCCCGCTGGCCACGCTGCAGCCGGTCACCGACGCCGCCACCGTCGCCTCGCTCGTGGGCACCGTCGAGCGGCTGCACACCTCCCCGGCGGTGCGCCAGTACGTCGTCGACCTGGTGACCGCGACCCGCAGCAGCCGGTACCTGCGCCTGGGCGCCTCGCCCCGCGCCGGTCTGCACCTCCTGCGCGCCGCCCGCGCGCACGCCGCGCTCGAGGGCCGTGACCACGTGCTTCCCGACGACGTCCAGCACCTCCTCTCACCCGTGCTCGCCCACCGGGTCCTCCTGACCGGCGAGGCCGAGCTCTCCGGCGCCGGCGCTCACGAGGTCCTGACCTCCCTCATGGCCGGTGTCCCCGTCCCCGACCGACCGCGATGAACGCACCCCGGCTGACGATGCGGGGGCGGACCTTCCTGGCCGCCGGGGTGCTCGTCGTCGTCGCCGCGACGCTGCTCGGCTTCCCCGACGTCACCCGCATCGGCGTCCTGCTCGCCGTGCTGCCCCTGCTCGCGTGCCTGTCCATCTGGCGGCGGGCGCCGCGGCTCGCCGTCGCACGTCATGTGGCCCCGGTCCACCTCCAGCGGGGCGAGGACGCGCACGTGCGCCTCGAGCTGCGCAACGACGGGCGGCGCGCGACCCTCCCCCACCTCGCCGAGGAGCACGTCGACCCAGCACTCGGGGCGCCCGCGCGCTTCGTGCTGCCCCGGATGGCGCCGCAGGAGGTCCAGACCCTCACCTACCCGTTGCACGCCACCGTCCGCGGCAGCTACCACCTCGGTCCGGTGCGCCTCGGCCTGACGGACCCGTTCGGCATGGCCGGCACCGTCCTCACCCTGCGCCCGACGGCGGAGGTGCTCGTCCTCCCCCGGGTGGAGCCCATCGACGGACCCGGGCTCCGCCGTCAGGGCGGCACCGGCGACTGGCCGGTGCCGCACATGGTGGCGACCCAGGGCGAGGACGACGTGAGCACCCGCACCTACCGGGTCGGCGACGACCTGCGACGCATCCACTGGCCGGCCACGGCGCACCGCGCCGAGCTCATGGTCCGGCAGGAGGAGCGGCCCGCCCGGCGCCGCGCCGTCCTCGTGCTGGACTCGCGCCGCACCGCCCACCGCGGCCACGGCGACGGCAGCTCGTTCGAGTGGGCCGTCAGCGCCGTCGCCTCGGTGGCCGTCCACCTCGCCGCCCAGGGCTACTCCCTCCAGCTCGTCTCCACCGAGACGGTCCGCGACGGTCGCGCCGGCGAGGTTCTCGGCGTCGACGTCGTCCTGCGGTACCTGGCCGTGGCGCTGCCCGAGGCCGGCGACCTCGAGCCCGTGCTGCGGGCGGCCCGCTCCAGCGCACCTGGTGCCCTGATCGCCGTCGTCGCCGACGAGGACGCCGAAGCCCTCCACCAGCTGGCCCGCGCGCGCGGCTCCGGCACGACGGGGATCCTCCTCGTGCTCCGCACCGACACGTTCGCCCCCGGCACCGAGCCGCGGCCTACCGCCGAGCTGGTCGGCATCGCCCGGCAGGCCGGCTGGCGCACCGAGGCGGTCGACGCCGAGACGAGCGTCCGGACGGTCTGGCACCACCTCGCCCGGTCCCGGGAGACGGTCCGGTGATCAGCCGCAGCCGCATCCTCGACGCCCTGCTCGCGGCCCTGGCCACGGCGGTGGCGAGCTGGTCCGTGGCCGGGCTCCTCCAGGGCCGGGAGTGGGTCTGGCCGATGCTGACCGGGCTCGCCGTCGTCGCGGCGGTCGGCATCCTGGCGCGCGCCGTGCGGCTGCCCGCCTGGGCCGTGGTCACCGCCCAGGCGGCACTGGCAGGCATCGTGCTGACCTGGATCTTCGCGCCGGGCCACCACTGGTTCGGCCTCCCGCGCACCTCCGGCCTCGAGACCCTGCGCGCCCTGCTGGGCCAGGGCGTCGTGACGATCCAGGAGGAGTCCGTGCCCGCGCCAGCGACCGCCGGTCTGGTGTTCGTCGTCGTCGCCTCCATGGTCGCCGTGGGCCTTGCCGTGGACGCCATCGGCGTGACGCTGCGCTCCCCCGCCCTGGCCGGCCTGCCGCTCCTGGTCGTCCTGACGGTGACCGCCTCCGGCACCGGGAAGGCCCTCTCGCCGCAGTACTTCCTCGCGACCGCCGCCGTGTGGCTGCCGCTGGTCGCCCGGCAGAGCATCTCCACCGTGCGGAGCTGGTCGAACCAGCACGCCTGGTCGCGCACCACCACGGTGACGGGGCCGGCCGAGACGGTGGTGGAGCGCAGCACCCGGCGGCACCGCACGTGGGCGACGTCGCTCGGCGTGGTCACCGTCGTCCTCGCCGTGCTCCTTCCCGGTTTCCTCCCCCACCTCTCGCCGACGACCGTCCTGCAGGGGCTGGGCCGGGGGCCGGAGGTCGCCTCCGGAGAGGTGACCTTCACGGAGACCCTCGACCTCGCAGCCGACCTCGGGAGCCGCAGCAACCAGCCGGTGCTGAGGTACCGCACGGACGACGCGCGCTCGGCGCCCCTGCGGGTACGCGTGACGCCGCTGTACTCCGACGGCCGGTGGTGGCCGGTGGTCCGGAGCCCCGGCACGACCACCGCGGAGCCGCCGCTCGAGCCGGTCGGCGGACCGGAGGTGGAACGCGACGAGTGGTCGCTCACGGTGGTCCTCAACGAGCTCAAGTCGCCCCAGGTGGCGCTTCCCCACCCGCTCGTCGAAGCCGACTTCGGCCAGATCGACTGGGACCTCGACCCGCAGACCGGCGTCGCCTACGTGCGCGAGCGTCCCGAGACCTACGAGGCCACCGCGTGGCGTCCCGCCGGCCCCCTGCCCGAGGGCATCGGCGAGGGACCGCCGCCGGACGTCGTCGAGGAGCCGTTGCTGCAGGTCGACGTGCTCTCCTCGGACCTGGTGGTGCCCCTCGCCACCGAGCTGACCGCCGGAGCCGAGAACCAGATCCAGGCCGCCCGGGCGATCCAGGGCTACTTGCGCGGTCCCGAGTTCTTCTACTCGCTGACCCTCGCGGACCCCGTCGTCGGCGAGGACGGGCGCACCCTGGACCCGATCAGCCACTTCCTCACGACGAAGCAGGGCTACTGCACCCAGTTCGCCTCGGCGATGGTCATGATGGCGCGCGCGGTGGGGATCCCCGCCCGGATGGCGGTCGGGTTCCTCCCGGGCGACCGGGAGGCGGACGGGTCGCGCACGATCGTCCGGGCCGACGCGCACGCGTGGCCCGAGCTCTACATCAACGGTCTGGGCTGGACCCGCTTCGAGCCCACCCCCGGCGGGCGGTCCGGCGCTGCGCCGGTGTACCTGACCGAGGCGGACATGGACGGCCTGACCCCGGCCACCCCCGAGCCGACGGTCGAGGCCACCGAGCCGCCTGTGACCGACCCTCGGATGGACAACGCCGTGGGCGGGTCGACCGGCAGCAGCTGGTTCGACGACGTGCTCGGTCTCCTGGCCGACGTCGCCCCGCCGCTCGCCATCCTCCTGCTGCTGGCCCTCGTCGTCCCGTCCGCCGGGCGCTGGCGGCGCGAGGCCGGCACCCGTGCCGCCCGCGACGACGGCGGCCGCGTCGAGGGGCACTGGCGCAGCCTCGTCCTGACGCTCACCGACCTCGGCCTGCCCCCGCCGGTCGGCGCCACGCCGCGCCAGGTCGCCGAGCACTACCGCGACGCCGCCGCTCTCTCCGGAGCGCCGGCGACGGCGATGGGCCGGGCGGCCGCGCGGCTCGAGCGGGCGCGGTACGCCCCCGGCGCCACCGAGGTCGGCACCATGGCGCAGGACGTGGGGCTGGTCGTCGCCAAGGTCAGGTCGGCGCTGCCGTGGCGGGCCCGGCTGCGAGCGTGGTGGTGGCCGCGCAGCGGCCGGGACCAGATCCGGGCGATGGCCACGCGGGTGGCCGACCTCGGACGTGCGCGCCGGCCGGTGCGTCCGGGCGCGTGAGCGCCGCTGCCCGGTGCGTGACGCCCGGGGCGTGACGCCCGGAGCGAGGTGCATGGACCCCACCTACACTCGGGGCGTGCCCCTGCCCACCGAGCGCGCCGCCATGACCAGCACCCGGCCGAGCGCCTGCAGCCGGCTCAGCCTCGACGCCGGCGAGCCGCTCGCCGGCAGCGCCTCGACCGCGAACGGCTACCTCGTCGTCGAGCACGGCGGCCCGTGGGGTGCCAAGGTGCTGCGGGACGCGCCGTTCGCAGACCACGACGGCACGCCTGTCGCCCTCGGCGAACACCTCGCCCGGGTCCTCGCCCCGCTCGGTGTCACCACCCTCCTGGCCCGACGCACCGGCTCGCGGCACGGCATCCCGTTCCCCGCCACGGTCATGCTCGTCGCGGTCGACGCCGCCGGCGGGCACGGCGCACGGACGACCGTCGGCGGCATCTCCGAGATCCTCTCCTGGGACCTCCCCGAGCTGCTCGCTCGGCTGCTCGGCGGTGCGGTCCCTGCGGGGTGGGACCGGCTCGACACGCAGTACCTGGTGTGTACGCACGCACGGCGCGACGCCTGCTGCGGCGAGCTCGGCCGCCCCCTCGTGGCGGCGCTCGGCACGCGGGACCCGGGACGGACCTGGGAGGTCAGCCACCTGGGCGGTCACCGGCTCGCCGCCTCCGCCCTCGTGCTGCCCGACGGGGTGGTCTACGGCCGTCTCGGACCGGACGACGTCCCTTCCCTGGTCTCGGCGCACACCGAGGGCGCGGTCCTCAGCCGGTCCCTCCGCGGCCGGGCGGCCCTGCCCCAACCCGCTCAGGCCGCCGAGATCGCGCTGCGCAGGCATACCGGTATCCGCGGCTCCTCCGGCCTGCGCCTGGACTCCGTCGACGGCGCCGAGGACCGCACCACGACGCACTGGACTGCGAACGACGGCACCTCCTGGCGGGTGGTGGTGCACACCGAGCGGCCCGACGCCCCGGAGATGGCGCGAGCTGCGGTGCGGAGCCGTCACCGCCCGCCGCCCGGCAGCGGGTCGTGGAGATCGTGCCCGCCGACGACCAGCAGGTCCGACGGCCGTCCAGCTGACAACCGACTGCCTCTACCCGCCGTCGACCGGCGGCGGTAGCATCTGACCAGCGCCGCCGGGACCGGTGGGGACTCGCGAACCAATGGCGCCCGGGCACTTCGGGCCGCCTCCCGCGAACCCACGTCGTCCGTGATCGCCGACGGTCGCAGGAGCCGGCCATGGCTGCGATGACACCGCCGCGACGCCTGGTCGCGGCTTGCGGAGCGACACTGCTCCTCCTGGTGGCGTGCACGAGCGATCCGGGCCCAGCACCATCCGTGCCGACAGCACCGTCTGTGCCGACCGAGCCGCCGACGGCAAGCTCTCCCGACCCGCTCGAGCCGGACTCTTCGGCCGGGCCGGCCACCGGCTCGGAGTACCTGCCAATCACTGTCGAGAACATCGTCGGGACCTGGGTGACAGCGGACCAGTTCGGGTGGCTGTGGTCGTTCAGCGCCGACGGGAGCGTGACCTGGGTCAATCCGTTGCCGACCGACGACGGTGCACCCTACGAGAGCACGACCTTCGAGCTGGAGTCGGGCACGATGAGCACGCCGTTCTGCACGTGGGAGATGGACATCTGGGCCGACGGATCGATGTACGGCGTCACCGTCGACGGGGTGGAGGACTGCCCCGACGGGGAGTCGTGGGAGTGGGCAAAGCTGTCGCCGGCGCCTGGGGTCGCCACCCTGGTGCTCGAGACCAGGTCGGACCCTGCCCCGCGAGCACCGTCCGAGCTGATCCACGTCAGTCACGCATGGTGGCAGCAGGAGTCCGGGCACCTGATGCTGATCAGCTACGACACTGCAGCCGAGGCGGCCCGCTACGCGCTCGACGACGACGGCGACCTGTTCACCGACCCTGACGACGTCGGAACCGTCACCATCGACGAGGCGGGCACGGTCACCCTCACCAGCACCGGGTCGGCGAGCTGCCCAGCGGGTGCGCTGGTCACCCTGGGCGGGGAGCTGGCGCAGGCGGACGGAGAGGCGACGGGACCGGCGTGGAGCTGGGATACCGAGGCCGTCGGTGCCTCCGGTGGGTGTCCGGCGCACGAGGGCCTCGACGGCACCTGGGTCTCCGTCTCGTAGCGCCCGCGACAGGAAGCCCGGCAGCGTGACGGCAGGGAGGCGTGGCCGGGTGACGGCGGGAGGCCTGGCCAGGTAACGGCGGGGTGTCAGCCGCCGCACGGGCCCCGTCCCCCGCCCGTCCTCGGCCCGAGCCGGCGCACCCGTGCCGTCCGCCGTCGGCGTAACCCGACCGGGCATGCCCGGGCCGGGCCGTGTCGTTGTGCCGTCATGGACCCGGCGATGGACGCCTACTCGAGCGTCGTCAGCTCGGTCGCGGCCGCCCTGCAGCCCTCCGTGCTGTCCGTCCTCGTGCGCAGCCGCCGCGGCAGCGGGGCCGGCTCCGCCGTCGCCTTCACCGACGACGGGCCTCTGCTCACCAGCGCCCACGTCGTGGCCGACGTGACCGGCGGCGGGGTCGTCACCGCCGGCGGCGAGGAGGCGCCGTTCGACGTCCTCGGCGTGGACCGGCTCTCCGAGCTCGCCGTCCTGCGCACCCGCAGCCACCTCACCCCGCCGGCCGAGCTCGGCGACGCCGACGGCCTGCGCGTGGGGCAGCTCGTCGTCGCCGTCGGGAACCCCATGGGGCTCGCCGGCTCCGTCACCGCGGGCGTGGTCAGCGCCCTCGGCCGGTCCCTGCCGGTACGGACCGCGCGGGGCGCGCACTCCATCGACGACGTCATCCAGACCGACGCCGCGCTGAACCCGGGCAACAGCGGCGGCGCCCTGGCCGAGTCGTCGGCCACCGTCGTCGGCATCAACACCGCGGTCGCCGGCTTTGGCCTGGGCCTGGCCGTGCCGGTGAACTCCACGACCCGGCGGATCGTCTCCGAGCTCATCGCCTCCGGGCGGGTGCGGCGCGCGTGGCTCGGCGTCGGCGGCGTGACCCTGGCGGTCCCGCCGGCGCTGGCGGAGCGGCTCGGGCGGCGCACCGGCCTGCACGTGGCCGAGGTGGTCCCCGGCAGCCCGGCGGCCCGCGCCGGCATCTACCTCGGCGACATCGTGATCGCCTCGGGCGCCACACCGGTGACCACCGCGCAGGACCTCCAACGACTGATGCTCGGCACGTCCGTTGGCGCACCGTTCCCGGTCACGCTCTACCGGCGCGGTGCCCTCGTCGACGTCGTCGCCACCCTCGCCGAGCTCGTGGTCTGAAGGCCGGCGCGCTGCGTTTCTCAGCCGCCCGAGCGACGGCGGACCCCGCGGACCGGCGTCGCGGCGAGCGGGTCCTCGGGCCAGTCGTGCTTGGGGTAGCGGCCGCGCAGCTCGGCCCGGACACCGGGGTACCCGCTGCGCCAGAAGGACTCCAGGTCAGCCGTGACCGCCGCCGGTCGCCGGGCCGGAGAGAGCAGGTGCAGCAGCAGTGCCACCCTGCCGTCGGCGACGCGGGGGCTCTCTCGCCAGCCGAAGACCTCCTGCACGCGCACGGCGAGCACGGGCTGCTCGCCGTCGTAGTCCACGCGGACGCTCGAGCCGCTGGGGACCTGCAACCGCTCCGGCGCCAGCTCGTCCAGTCGCCCCGCCTGCGGCCACGGCAGCAGCCGGCGCAGGGCCGCGAGCACGTCGATGCGGCGCAGGTCGCGCGTCCCGCGGATGCGCGCCAGGTCGGGACCGAGCCAGCCGTCCAGGTCCGCGAGCAGTGCGGCGTCCGAGACGTCCGGCCACGGCGCGCCGAGCGCAGCGTGGAGGAACGCGAGCCGCTGCCGCAGCCCCACGGCGGCCGGCGTCCACGGCATCAGCCCCAGTCCCTCGCGGTCCAGGCCCTCGCGCACCGCGGCGACGACGAGGCCGGCGGGCGGGTCGGCGATCGTCGTCGAGGAGAGCTCGATGGCCCCGAGCGACGTGGTCCGCCGGGCCACCACCCGTCCGTCGTCCCAGCCGATCTGCTCCTCCTCCGTCAGCGCCGCGGGTGCGGCCTCGACCGCCAGGTCCGCGTCGATCGGCGCGGCGGACCGGATCGTCGCGTCGCGCCGTCCGGCCCCGCGGTCCGCCTCGGCGACGGCGAGCCACGGCAGCCCGGCCAGGGCCGAGCCCGGCGGGAGGACGGCGCCCGTGCCCGAGACCATCAGGTAGGTGCTCCCGCCCGGCCGCAGGCGCGCGACCCGGTCCGGGTGCGCGAGCGCGACCACGAGGCCGACGGCGAGGTCGTCCGTCAGGGGCGCGCTGCCCGTGCCGGCGCCCTCGTCGCGGGGTAGCGACTCGCGCAGCCGCCGGGTCTGCGCGGACCAGGTGGCCGACTCCGGCCCGCCCCGGCGCAGCGCCCGCAGCGCGGCCACCAGGTCCCCGCCCGGTGCCCGCACGTCCTCCGAGAGCAGGGCCACCACCTCCGCGGCCCGTCGCGGCCCCACCTCGGCCGCGGCGTCGAGCAGGGCACGGGCCAGGCGCGGGTCGGTGGCGATGCCGGCGATCTTCCGGCCCCTCGGCGTCACCGTGCCGCCGGGCTCGAGCGCCCCGATGCCGACCAGCGTCGTGCGGGCCGCGTCCATCGCGGCCTGCGGTGGTGGGTCGAGTAGCGCGAGCCCGGTACCGTCCGGGCTGCCCCAGCAGGCGAGCTCGAGGGCGAAGGCAGTCAGGTCGGCGGTGGCGATCGCCGGCTGCGGGTGGGCGCGGAGCTTCGCGTGGTCGCTCTGGGACCAGCAGCGGTAGACGGCACCCGGCGCCTCGCGGCCGGCCCGGCCCGCCCGCTGCTCGGCGGCGGCCCGGCTGACCGAGACGGTGACCAGGCCGGCCAGGCCACGCCGGTGGTCGGCGCGCGGCTCGCGGGAGAACCCGGCGTCGACGACCACCCGGACCCCGGGCACCGTGAGGGAGGACTCGGCGACGGCCGTGGCGATGACCACGCGGCGCCGGGGTCCCGGGGTGAGGGCGAGGTCCTGCTCACGGTGGGGCAGGCGGCCGTGCAGGGGGCGGACGTCGGCGTCGACCCCGGCGAGGCGGCGGGCCGTGCCGGCGACCTCGCCCGCGCCCGGGACGAACACCAGCACGTCGCCCTCCCGCTCGGCCAGCGCGCGGCGCGTGCAGGCGGCCACGTGGTCGAGGAACGAGGGGGTCACGCCCCGGTCGTCTGCGCGGGCCACCTGCGCGGGCGGCGGGCACCACACCTGGTCCACCGGGTGCAGCGCCCCCTTGACTGCCACCACGGGCGCCGGTCGGGTCCCGCCGATCAGCGCCGCCGTGCGCTCGGCCTCGACGGTCGCAGACATCGCGACCAGCGGCAGGTCCTCGCGCAGGTTGGTCCGGACGTCGACCAGGAGGGCGAGGGCGAGATCGGCATCGAGGTGGCGCTCGTGCACCTCGTCCAGGACGACGGCGCCCACACCGGGCAGGTCCGGGTCGCGCTGCAGGCGACGCAGCAGCACCCCGGTGGTCACCACCTCGATGCGGGTGGCGCCGCTGGTGCGCCGGTCGCCGCGGACGGAGTAGCCGACGCTCTGTCCGACCGGCTCGCCGAGCAGCTGGGCGAGCCGGCGGGCCGCCGCGCGCGCGGCGATGCGGCGGGGCTGGGTCACCACGACGGTCCCCGTCACGGTCGCCGCCAGCGCGGGTGGGACGAGCGTGGTCTTGCCGGTGCCGGGCGGCGCGTGCACCACCGCCGTGCCGTGCGCCCGGACGGCGTCGACCAGCGCGGGCAGGCCGCGGCGGACCGGCAGGTCCGGCGGGTCGGCGAGCAGTCTCGCGATGGGGTCGGGCACCCGTGCAGTCTGCCGGGCGACGGCGGCGCACCGCGAGACGGCCCCCTCCGCGCGGCGCCCGCGGCCGGTCGGAGCGGCGTGCACCACGGCTCCCGGCCCCGTCCGCACGGCGCCTAGCGGCCGGTCGGGCGGCGCGCACCACGGCCCGCGGCCCCATCCGCACGGCGCCTAGCGGCCGGTCGGGCGGCGCGCACCACGGCCCGTCACCGTGCGCGCGGGCCCCGCAGCCGATCCAGCTCGCCCCGCGCGACGTCGGCCCGGGCCGTGGCGTCCTCCGCCCGACGCCGGGCGGTGGACCGCTCCTTCTCCGCCTTGGTGAGGGCGCGCTCGTTGCGGTCGAGCTCGTGCTCGCGTTCGTGCATCTGCCGCCGCAGCTCCTCCAGCTCGGACCGCAGCCGGAGCTCGTTGGCCTCCAGCTCCTGCACCGCCGCGTCGGCCTCCGCCAGCGCGTCGTCCGCTCGCACGGCCCGGGTCTCGGCGGCCTCCAGCTCCTCCTGCGCCTTCGCCGTCGCGGCCCGGGCCGCCCGCTCGTCCCGGGCCGCCCGCTCGTCCTCGTCCGGTCCCGCGGCCTTCCCCGTGGTCCTCTTCGACCCCTCGCTCTTCTTCCCCTTCTTGCGCCTCGTCGGGGGCGCCGGCGAGAGCTCGCCCATCGCCTCGGGGACCGCGAGGACGCCGTCGAGGTCGGCCGGTCCCAGGCCGCTCGCGGTCATGGCCTCGACGAGCAGACCGGTGCGCAGGGCGGCCGCCGCACCGGCGTCGGTCATCGCCGCGTTGAGCGTCGCCTCGACCTGCCCGGCCACGGCGGCGCTGACCTTCTGACCGTGGTCGGCGGCGAGCGCGCTCCCCTGCCGGACCACCGCGGCCACCAGGGCCCGGCGGTCCTTGTTCAGCTGCTTCAGGCGGGCGGCGTCGAGATCGTCCTGGGCCTGGCGCAGCGTGGCGCCGAGCTCCAGCAGGCCGGCGACCGGCTCGCCCAGGTGCCGGACCATGGTGTTGACCAGCCAGGCCGCGGCGGACGGCTTCGGCAGCGCCTTCACCGCCGCGGCGAGCTCGGCGTCGCCGGCCGTCCGGAGCTGCCTCGCCCGGTCGTTGCGGGCAGCGGTGAACTCACCGGGCGGCCGCCCGTAGAGCTCCGAGGCGACGTCCGTCAGGTCGCTCATCGTGCTGCCCACCCCGCGTCCGTAGGTTCGACCGTCGCCCGCATCGTGCCACCGGGGTGGCCCGCGCGCGCTCGGTGGTCCTTTGCGGCATCACCCGGTGAGGCCCGACTTTTCGGGTGCCCGGCACTCTTGGCACGCCCTGGGGGCCGGGCTACCTTCCGACCATCCTGGTCTGGCGTGCCCCTTCTCCCGGGCCGCAGCGCGCGGCACCGACGCCGCCACCCCAGACGGTGCGTCCCCGCGCGTTCAGGAGGAATCAGATGTCCAGGCCCCGCAAGCCCGCGCTCGTCCCGGCCGCCGCCCTCGCCGCGGCTCTCTCGCTCCTGGCGGTACCTGCGACCGCCGCACCCCCAGGTCCCGACACGGCCACGGTCAAGGCTGCGACGGCGCAACGCGCTGACGGCGACGACGACCGACGCACCGACCGGGAGGACCGCCGCGGCGGCGGAGGACAGGACGACGGTCACGACCACCGCCGTCGAGGCGACGGACACCACCGGGACAAGCACCGATCCCGCGACGTCGACAAGGCCGTCTTCTTCGCCTCGGACGGGCTGCGGCAGGACCTGGTCGAGGAGTACGCGCGTGACGGGCTCATGCCCGAGATGCGCTCGTTGCTCCGCCACGGCACCCGGGCGGCCGACGGCGGCCTGCTCACCCAGGCGCCGCCGAACACCGGGGCCGGCTGGTACACCCTCGCCACCGGCGCCTGGCCGGGCGTGCACGGCTCCACCAACAACACCTTCCACAAGCTCGGCGACCCGTTCGGCAACCGCACCGCCGCCTTCGACCCCGGGGTGCTCCAGGCGGAGTCGATCGCCCAGTCCGCCGAGCGTGGCGGCCTCAAGGTGGCGCAGGTCGAGTGGGCGGGCGGGCGCAACGCCTCGATCGACGGTCCCACCATCGACTTCCGGACCTTCCTCTCCGGGCGCGGCGTCGCGACGAACTTCACGGGCGGCCCCGGCGACGTCCTGTTCGACGACGTCGGCTTCATCACCGCCTTCGGGCTGCAGTTCGACCACCCCGACGGCTTCGCCGGGCAGGACCCGTTCCCCGGGGCGGAGCCGACGACCGCGACCGGGTGGACCGACGTGCCCGAGTCGCACAGCCCCGCGATGGAGATGCGGCTGCGGGTGCTCGACGGCGGCGTCGACAAGTACGGCCTGAACGCCTACCTCTACGACAGCACCGACGACGGCACGACGGGCTACGACCGGGTGCTGCTCTCGCGGACCAAGGACGGCGGGGACGCCGTCGGGGACCTCGCCGAGGGCGAGTGGGCCGACGTCAAGGTGACCGTCGACGGCGGAGACCTGGACGGCGCGACCGCCGGGATGCTCGTCAAGGTCGAGGAGCTCGAGGCGGACCTGAGCCGGGTCCGCCTCTTCCACACCTCGGTCAGCCGGGCGATCGCGAGCTGGCCCACCTGGCCCGGCGAGCCGGGCTACACCGAGTTCGACGAGTTCCTCGCTGCGGAGTTCCCCACGTCCACCGCCGCCGACTTCGCCATCCTGGAGGCCGGCATCACCAGCGAGGAGACCTACGTCGAGCAGGGCCTGTACTGGTCGACGGCGCACCACCCGATGATGGAGTACGTCGCCGACACCTATGATCCCGACCTCTTCCTCGTCGGCATGCCGACCACCGACGAGTTCCAGCACCAGTTCCTCGGGCTCGTCAGCCCCGAGCTGATGAACGGGGAGCCCAACCCCGCCTACGACGACGTCGACCTCGACGGTGTCGCGGACGGCCGCGTCGACGCGCGCGAGGGCTTCATCCGGCAGGCCTACGCCGAGTCCGACGAGACCCTGGAGCTCGCCAGGGACCTCCTCGGGCGCAACCCCACCACGTTCGTCGCCTCGGACCACGGCTTCGCGCCGCAGTTCCTCGCGGTCGACGCCAGCCAGGTGCTCGTCGACCTGGGCCTGCTCTCGACCCCGCAGACCTCGAACTGCCGGCCCGCCACCGGTGAGACGATCGGCATGGCCAAGGCCTGCTGGGCAGGCGGCACGGTGCAGATCTACCTCAACCTCGAGGGCCGCGACCCCGCGGCCGACCCGGCGGACGACGTCCCAGACTTCCAGCAGGTGGCGGCGGCCGACGAGGCTGCGACGGTCGCGGCGATCGAGGAGGCCTTCCTCGCACTGACGGACCCCAACGACTGGACCCACGACGGCGCCCCGGAGGACTGGCCGGTCATCGACCGCGCCTTCACCCGGGCCGAGGCGCGGTACATCCCCAACGGGCCCGACTCCACCACCGACATGGCGCACCCGACCCGCACGGGCGACCTCGTCGTCTTCGCCACCCCGCCCTACCAGTTCGACGCCGCCACCCCGGGCACCCTGGTGTCGCCGTCGCACTTCTTCGGTCAGCACGGCTACGTGCCGGACGTGCAGGACCTCGACGCGAACGTCAACATGCGGGCCACCTTCATCGCCGGCGGCACCGGCATCGCCAGGGGCGAGGTCACCGCCCGCTCGATCGACCTGGCCCCGACCCTGGCGTTCCTCCTCGACATCCCCCAGCCCCAGCACAGCCAGGGGACGGTGCTCCTCGACGCCGTCCGCGGCGGCAGCTCCTACAAGCCGCTGTCGGTCGTCGGCATCAACGACTTCCACGGACAGCTGGAACCCACGACCATGGCGTTCGACAACGCGATCAACGCGCCGGTCGGTGGTGCGGCGTTCCTCGCCACGCTCTTCGACGAGGAGCTCGCGGCGCTGCCCGGCGAGGGCCTGATCGTGGCCGCCGGGGACAACGTCGGCGCCTCGCCGGCCAACTCCGGGCTGCTGGAGGACCGGCCGGCCATCGACGTCGAGAACGCGTGGGGGCTGGACGCCACCTCCTACGGCAACCACGAGTTCGACTACGGCGTCGAACGTCTCCTCGCCCACCAGGAGCGGGCCGACTTCCCGTTCCTCGCGACCAACATCGTGGACGCGGCGACCGGTGAGCGGCCCGACTGGGTCACCCCCTCGATCGTGCTGCGGATCGACGGCGTCAAGGTCGGCGTCATCGGTGCCGGGCTCGAGGACACCCCCGAGCTGGTCGCGGCCGGCGCGACCGAGGGTCTGGAGTTCCTGCCCGAGGGACCCGCGCTGCGGGCGGAGTCCGAACGGCTGCGCCGGCACGGCGTGCGCGTCCAGATCGTCGTCGTCCACGAGGGCACGTCGACCGGCACGAACACCGTCGGGACCACGCCGGGCGAGCCGTGGGCCGGCCCCGTGCTGGAGATCGCCGACGCGCTCGAGGGCACGACCGTCGACGCGATGGTGGTCGGGCACACCCACCGCATCTCCAACCTCGAGTACAAGGGCATCCTCATCACCGAGGGCATCAACGCGGGAGCGAGCTACTCGGTCCTCCAGCTCATGGTCAGGGGCGGTGACGTCAGGTGGGCGGGCGGCGCGACCCGGGTGGCCAAGACCGTCGGTGTCACCCCGCGGGCCGACGTGCAGGAGATCATCGACGCGGCCAACGCCGAGACCGAGGTGCTGCGCAACCAGGTCATCGGCGAGCAGGCGGCCGACGTGCTCCGCGACCCCGACCGGCTGTCCGAGTCGGCCATGGGCAACCTCGTGACGGACGCCATGCGCGCCAGGTACCCCGACGTCGACGCCGCCCTGACGAACTCCGGCGGCCTGCGGGCCGATCTCACGTGCAGCCCGCCGAGCGCGGGTGAGGCGCCGTGCGAGGTGACCTGGGGCGAGATGTTCGCCGTCCTGCCGTTCAGCAACCGCACGGTGATCGCCACGTACACCGGCGCCCAGCTCGAGGAGGCGCTGCTCAACGGCTTCTCCCCGGTGTGCGACAGCCTGATCCACACCGGGCGCTTCCCGCAGGTCTCCGGTCTGCGCCTGACGTTCACCTGCAACGGCACGACGCCGGAGGTCACCGGGATGTGGCTCACGCCCGAGGGCGTCGGCGGGCCGGAGACGCCGATCGGCCCGACAGACACCGTCCGCCTCGTCACGAACGACTTCATGTTCACCGGCGGCGACGGCTACACCGCGCTCGCCGGCGGCACCGACGTCCTCCAGCCGGGCGACGACCTGCTCCTCGTCACGATCGACCACATCACCGCCAGCTCCCCGGTGGCGCCGACGGTCGAGGGGAGGATCACCGGGCCGTGAGCCACTGCGGGGACGGGTCGACGCCGCCCCGTCCCCGCACTTCGGCCCGCACCCACACTGCGGAGGCTGACCGGGCTGCCGCCGCGCACCGCCCGACAGCGCCCGGGGCGGGCCCGGGCGGTCGTCGTGTCGAGGGGCGTGGTCCCGGGATGCTTGGATGGGGCGGTGCCCGAGAACCCTGCCGCACCCGACGTCCACGCCCACTCCGACGACCTCGCCGCGTTCATCACCGCCTCGCCGTCGTCGTACCACGCGGCCGCGGAGGTGGCCCGTCGCCTGGGCGCCGCCGGGTTCGACCAGCTGGCGGAGACCGAGGACCTCACGGCCCCCGGGCGGCACTTCGTGCTGCGTGACGGCGCCGTCATCGCCTGGGCGCGTCCGGCGTCCGCCACGGCCACCACCCCGTTCCGGATCCTCGGCGCCCACACCGACTCCCCCGGGTTCAAGCTCAAGCCGAACCCGACGCACGCGCGCCACGGATGGCTGCAGGCCGGCGTCGAGGTGTACGGCGGCCCCCTGCTCAACTCCTGGCTCGACCGGGAGATCGAGCTAGCGGGGCGGGTCGTCACGCGCGACGGCGCGGAGCACCTCGTGCGCACCGGACCGTACCTGCGGATCCCCCAGCTGGCCGTGCACCTCGACCGGCAGGTCAACGACGGCCTGAAGCTCGACCGGCAGCGGCACCTGAACCCGGTGTTCGGGATCGGCGACCACGGTGACGTCCTCGAGCGCCTCGCCGCCTCCGCGGGGCTGAGCGCCGACGACGTGGTCGGCCACGACGTGCTCGCCGCGGACACCCAGCCACCGCGGCGCTTCGGGCTGGACGAGCACCTCTTCGCGGCCGGCCGGATGGACAACCTCACCGCCGTGCACGCCGGGCTCACGGCCCTGCTCGGCGCCCCCGACGACGCCGGGCACGTCAGCGTGCTCGCGGCCTTCGACCACGAGGAGCTCGGCTCGCAGTCGCGGTCCGGCGCGAGCGGGCCCTTCCTGGACGACGTCCTCACCCGCGTCTCCGGCGGGACCGCCGACGAACGGCTGCGCGCCTACGCGGGCTCGTGGTGCGTCTCGGCCGACGCCGGGCACGGGGTGCACCCGAACTACGCGGAGCGGCACGACCCGGTCACCGTCCCCACCCTCGGAGCGGGTCCGCTGCTGAAGATCAACGCCAACCAGCGCTACGCCACCGACGCGCACGGCAGCGCGCTGTGGGCGCGCGCCTGCGAGCGCGCCGGGGTCCCGTCGCAGCCGTTCGTCTCCAACAACACGATCCCGTGCGGGTCCACGATCGGCCCGCTGACGGCCACCCGGCTGGGCATCCGCACGGTCGACGTCGGGGTCCCGCTGCTGTCGATGCACTCGGCGCGCGAGCTCGCGCACGTGGCCGACCTCGTCGCGCTCGGGGCGGCCGTGGCGGCGTTCTTCGCGGGTGCGTAGGCCGCGGTGATCGGTGCCTGACGGACCGTTGACCGGCGCCTCGGCGAGACCTATCGTCAAGGTGCCGACCGGTCGACGGTCGCCCGGTCCGCGCGGGAGGTCGTCATGCTCTCCACCTACAACCCGGTCCCGGCGCTCGCCGTGAAGGACCTCGCCGCCGCGCGGGAGTTCTACGAGGGCACCCTGGGGTTCGCCGCCGGCGAGACCTTCGAGGGCGAGGGGTTGATGTACAAGGCCGGGGCGGGTCAGCTCATGGTCTATGTCTCCGCCTACGCCGGCACCAACAAGGCCACCGCCGTCTCCTTCCAGGTCCCCGCCGACGCGTTCGACGACGAGGTCGCCGCGCTGCGGTCCGCCGGCGTCGAGTTCCAGACCTTCGAGATGGACGGAATGACCTGGGACGACGGCGTCGCGACAGTGTCGGGGATGGATGCGAAGGCGGTGTGGTTCACGGACCCGGACGGCAACATCCTCAACCTCGAGTCCTCGTCCTGACGAGGCGGTAGGAGTTCGACTGCTGCGCGGTACGTGCCGCGACGGCGGCCGGTGCCCGGCGCACGGTCACGGCCGCCGTCGGCGGGCGGTACGTCCCGCGGCAGCAGCCGCGCTCAGCGCACCGTCACGGCCGCCGTCCGGGGGCGGTACGTGCTGCGGCAGCAGCCGTGCTCAGCGCACGGTCACGGCCGCCGTCAGAGGTGTGTCCGCGCTGGACGTGCCGACGTGGACGGTGTACTCCCCCGGCACGACGACGAAGTCGTGCGCGCCGTCGTCCCACACGGACAGCGGGTGGTTGGTCGCGGCCGGGTCGATCCGCACGCTGGCACGCTCGGCCGCGCCCGGCTCGAGGCGGACCTTCGCGAAGCCGACGAGGCGCCTGGGCGGCTCGCCCGCGGACGTGGGCAGCTCGAGGTAGACCTGCACGACCTCGGCACCGGCACGGTCACCGGTGTTGGTGACGGTCACCTCGACACTCAGCGGCGCGGTGCCGTCGGTCTCGGTCGGCCCGACCGTGAGGTCGGAGATGTCGAAGGTCGAGTAGGACAGCCCGAACCCGAACGGGAACAGCGGCTCGATGCCCTCCGACTGGTACCAGCGGTACCCCATCCGCAGGCCCTCGGTGTAGCGGATCACCGGGTAGCCGGCGCCCTCGTCGGTGCCGGGGTACCGCTCCGGGTGGCCGGCGAACGGCGTGTCGTCCCACGACCTCGGGTAGGTCGTCGGCAGCTTGCCGGAGGGGTTGACGACGCCGAGGAGCAGGTCGGCGACGACGTGCCCGTCCTCGCTCCCCTGGTTCCAGACCTCCAGGACCGCGGGCACGGCGTCGATCCACGGCATGAGGATCGGGTTTCCGTCCTTGAGGACGACGACGGTCCTGGGGTTGACCGGCCCGATCTCGGCGATCATCCGGTTCTGGTCGTTCAGCATGTTGGCGTCCGCCTGGTCCGCCCCCTCGGTGGCCACCAGACCAGCCATGATGACGACGACGTCGGCGCTCTCGGCGGCCGACCTCGCCTCCGCCAGGTTCGACAGGTCGTCGGCGACCGTGACCTTGGTGATGACGTCCGAGGAGCCGAGGCCGTCGAGGACGTCCTGCAGGCCCGGCACCGGCGGGACGGTGTAGAGCGGGTCGACCTTCGAGCTGCCGCCGCCGCCGAGGCAGGCCTGGTCGACGTACGTCGCCTGCCCGATGACCGCGATGGTGCCGACGCCCGGGTCGAGCGGGAGCGTCCCGTTCTCGTTCTTGAGCAGGACGGCGATCTGCTCGCCGATGCGCCGGGAGACGGCGCCGTGCGCCTCGGCGTCGATCTCCCCGGGGGCGTAGGGGCGCTCGAGCTGGCCGAAGCGGATCATCTGCGTGTAGCGGCGCACCAGCGCCCGGTCGACCGTCTCGATCTCCAGGCTGGTGTCCTGCAGCGCCGCCTTGACGTTGTCCTCGCCCAGCCACTTCGCGTCCGGCATCTCGTGGTCCAGGCCGGCGTTGATCGAGGGCGCCGCCGAGCGCGTCGACCAGAAGTCGGACTGGACGTAGCCCTCGAAGCCCCACTCCTCGCGCAGGATCGTGTGCAGGGTGTAGCGGTTCTCGGTGGCGTAGGTGCCACGGACGCGGTTGTACGCGCTCATGATTGCGGCGATGCCGGCGTCCTTGACGAGCATCTCGAAGGGCAGGAGGTACAGCTCGCGCAGGGTCCGCTCGTCCACCTCCACGTTGGTGCGGAACCGCTCGTACTCCTGGTCGTTGACGACGTAGTGCTTGCCCATCGCGATGACGTCGTGGCCCTGGATCGCCCGGGTGACGGCGACGCCCATCACGCCGGAGAGGTACGGGTCCTCGGAGAAGTACTCGAAGTTGCGGCCCGCCGTCGGCAGGCGGTGCAGGCACACCCCGGGCCCCTCGAGGACGTGCTGGCCGAGCGTGGCGGTCTCCGAGCCGATGACCGAGCCGTACTCGTGCGCGAGCGCGGCGTCGAAGCCGGCGGCGAGCCCGATCGTCATCGGCAGGGCGGTGGCCGGCGGGCTCGGGTGCCCGTCGCCCATCCCGACGCCGACCGGTCCGTTGGTGATGCGGAAGCGCGGGATGCCCAGCTCCTCGATCCCCGCGACGTGCCGCTCGACCCGGATCTGGGCAGCCAGCTGCTCCATCTCCTCGCCGCTGAGCGAGCCCATGTCCGCCGTGAGCGAGTAGATGTCGATCGTCTGCATCGACCCGTGCAGCTGGGCGATCTTCTGCTCGAGCGTCATGGCCTTCACCAGGAGCTCGGCACGTTCCCTCGGGGAGCGGGACAGGTCGTTCCACGGGCGCCCGGTCGGGGCTGACGCGGTCGTGTCGCTGGTCATGGTGATCTCCTTCGATCAGCACGGGCTGGGTGGCACGCAGCGTCCCCAGCATGCCCCATCCGCGGCGGGCCGACCCGTCGGTGGCCGAGGTGCGACGTACAGTCTGGGCGTGCGAGTAGCCATTGCGACGATCGTGGCCGTGCCCCCGGAGTTCCGCGACGACGAGCGCCTGGCCGAGGCGCTCGGCCGCCGCGGCGTCGAGGTCCGGCGCGTCCCGTGGGACGCGGACGGGGTCGACTGGAGCTCGTTCGACGCCGTCGTCATCCGCTCCACCTGGGACTACTCGACCCGCCGCGACGAGTTCGTCGCCTGGGCCGACGCCGTCGGGCCGCGCCTGCACAACAGCGCCGCTCTGGTGCGCTGGAACAGCGACAAGCACTACCTGGCCGATCTGGCCGAGGCCGGCATCGGCGTCGTCCCGACCACCTACGTCCTGCCGGGCGACCCGTTGCCGCCGTTGACGGGCGAGATCGTCGTGAAGCCGGCCGTGTCGGCGGGCGGCAACGACACCGGTCGCTTCAGCCCCCGCACGCACCACCTCGCCGCCGACCTCGTCGCGCACATCCACGCCGGCGGCCGGACGGCGATGATCCAGCCGTACCTCGCCTCGGTCGACACCCGGGGCGAGACCGCCGTGGTCTGCATCGACGGCACGCCGAGCCACATCCTGCGCAAGCGTGCCGTGCTCCGCGCGGACGAGGTCGCCCCGGTGCTCGACAACGGGGTCGTGGCGGCCGCGGCGATGTTCGATCCCGACCTGGTGGTCGCCGGCGACGCGACGGACGCCGAGCTGCAGGTCGCGACGGCAGTCCTCGACCACGTCACCGACAGGTTCGACTACGTGCCGCTGTACGCCCGCGTCGACCTCGTCGCCGGCCCCGACGGCAGGCCGGTGGTGATGGAGCTCGAGGCGGTCGAGCCCAACCTCTACCTCGACGTCGCTCCCGGCTCGCTGGACCGGGTGGTCGAGGCAGTCATCGCCCGGGCGTCCTGACAGCCCCTCCGCCCCGATCCCCGCTCACACTCCCGCCCCGCGGTGTCCAGACTGCGCAGCGCCAGACCACGCCGCGCCGAAGCGCAGGACTGCGGCTGCGCCAGACCACGTAGCGGTGCCGGAGCCAGGCTCGCGGCACCGCCGCGCACGGTGCGGTGCCGGAGCCAGGTCGCGGCACCGCCCCGCACGGTGCGGTCCCGGAGCCAGGTCGCGGCACCACCGCGCACGGTGCGGTGCCCGAGCTTCCCATGTCACAGACCGACCCGGCTGTCTCGTCATGGTCATGAAGCAAGGTTCTGCGACGAACCCCCGACGCGACAGAAGGGAGCTGGACATGAACGAGCACACCACACGGCCGAAGGTCGCGCTGGTCACCGGCGCGAACAAGGGCATCGGCCGCGCGGCCGCCGAGCAGCTTGCCGGACTGGGCATGACGGTCCTGCTCGGCGCCCGGGACCCCGGACGCGGCGAGACCGCCGCAGCGACGCTGCGCGACGCGGGTCACGGCGCGCACGCGATCACCGTGGACGTCACCGACCCGGCCACCGTCCAGGCGGCAGCACAGGCGGTCGAGGAACGCTTCGGCCACCTCGACGTGCTGATCAACAACGCCGGCATCACCGGTTCCGGTCAGGTCGCTCCGGCTGACGCCCTCGACCAGGTCCCCAGCTCGGTCGACCTGGACATGGTCCGGAGGGTGTTCGAGACGAACGTCTTCGGGGTGATCGCGGTGACCAACGCCATGCTGCCGCTGCTGCGGCGCTCACGGGCGCCGCGCATCGTCAACGTCAGCAGCGGCATCGCGTCGCTGACGGCCGCCGGCGACCCGGCGGGCCCACTGGCGGCGCTGCCCGCGTCGGCGGCGTACGCGCCGTCCAAGAGCGCGCTCACCGCGCTGACGGTGCAGTACGCCAACGAGCTGCGCCAGGAGGGCATCCTCGTCAACGCCGGCGACCCCGGCTACGTCGACACCGACAGCAACAACCACGACGGGTACCTCACCCCGGCACAGGGGTCCGCCGTCCTGGTACGGCTGGCGACCCTGGGACCGGACGGCCCGACCGGCGGGTTCTTCGACGAGAACGGCCCGGTGCCCTGGTGAACGAGGACCGAGGGAAGGTGAAGGACATGCGTGTGTTCGTGGCAGGCGGTGCGGGAGTGCTGGGACAGCGGCTGGTGCCGCAGCTGGTCGCCCGCGGTCACCAGGTGGTCGCGACGACGACCAACCCGGCGAAGCTGGGGCTGCTGGAGCGGCTCGGCGCCGAGGGCGTGGTCATGGACGGCCTGAAGGCGGACTCCGTCGGTGAGGCGGTGGCCACGGCCCGGCCGGACGTCGTCGTGCACCAGATGACCGCCATCGCGCCCAGACCCGACATGAAGCATCCCGACAGGTGGTTCGCCACCACCAACCGGCTGCGCACCGAGGGGACGGACCACCTGCTGGCGGCGGCGGAGGCGACCGGCGTCGCCCACGTCGTCGCGCAGAGCTACGCCAGCTGGAACGGGATCCGCGAGGGCGGCTGGGTGAAGACCGAGGAGGAACCCCTGGACCCGGGCCCCAGGAGCGCACCCGAGGGCGCCCGGGCGATCCGGCACGTCGAGGACGCGGTCGGCAGCGCCGGCGGCGCCGTCCTGCGGTACGGATGGCTCTACGGACCGGGCGCCACCGAGGCCCTCGTCGCCCCCGTGCGCAAGCGACAGTTCCCCCTCGTCGGCGGCGGCACCGGCCACACCTCGTGGGTCCATCTCGACGACGCTGCGAGCGCTACCGTGCTGGCAGTGGAGCAGCGCGCGACCGGGGTGTTCAACATCGTCGACGACGAACCGGCCCCGGTCAGCGAGTGGCTGCCGTACCTGGCAGAGCGCGCCGGGGCGAAGCCGCCGATGCGGGTCCCGACGTGGCTCGCCCGGCTGCTCGCCGGAGAGTGGGTGGTGACGATGATGACCGAGGGCCGTGGCTTCTCCAACGCCAAGGCCAAGCGCGAGCTCGGGTGGGTACTGCGGTACCCGTCGTGGCGGCACGGGTTCCGGGAGGAGCTGGCGTGACCCCGGCGGAGGAGTTCGAGGACCTGCGCCCGCTGCTGTTCGCGATCGCCTACCGCATCCTCGGCAGCGTGAGCGAGGCGGAGGACGCGGTCCAGGAGACCTGGCTGCGCTTCGACGCCTCCCCCACCCGGCCCTCGTCGGTCAAGGCGTTCCTCTCGGCAGTGGTCACCCGGATCTCGATCGACGTGCTGCGCTCGGCCCGGGTCCGGCGCGAGCGGTACGTCGGGCAGTGGCTGCCCGAGCCGCTCGTCAGCGATCCGTACCAGGATCCGGCGCGATCGGCGGAGCTGGCCGACTCGGTGTCGATGGCCGCGCTGCTGCTGCTCGAGCGGCTCAGCCCGCTCGAGCGCGCGGTCTTCGTGCTGCGGGAGGTGTTCGGATTCGGCTTCGCCGAGGTCGCCTCGGCCGTGGGGCGCTCGGAGGCGGCGTGCCGCCAGCTGGCGGTGCGCGCACGCCGCCACATGGAGGCGGGGCGCCCGCGGTTCGAGGCGGACCGGCGAGCCCAGGAGGAGCTGACGGCACGGTTCTTCGACGCGCTCCGCGAGGGCGACGTCGACTCTCTGCGCGAGCTGCTCGCCGCCGACGTCCAGATGGTCGGTGACAGCGGCGGGAAGGCCCCGCAGTGGAGCGAGAGCGTCGCCGGCGTCGAGAAGGTGGCCAGGCTGCTCGCGGCGCTCGCCCCGTCGTTCGCCACGATCGGTGGCGTCGTGGAGCCACACGTGGTGAACGGCCAGCCGGGTGCCATCTTCCGTGACCGCGACGGCAAGGTGGTCAACACGTGGGCCCTCGACATCCTCGAGGGCCGGATCCAGACGATCAGCACAGTGATCAACCCAGACAAGCTCGGCCACCTCGGGCCGGTGGCGGACGCGTGGGCGGTCGTCCGCGAGGCCACCCGTGCCCGCCGGCAGACGGAGTGATCACGGCCGGCCTGATCAGCGCCGTGGGCGAGCGAGTGATTGCGGCCGGCCCGATCAGCGCCGTGGGCGACGGGCGACCCGCCACAGCGCCGTGACGACGACGAACAGGACGGCGGCCTGGGCCAGCCCGATGGCGACGACGGCGACCTCGGGAACCGTCCCGACGGGCATCAGCCAGGAGCGGAGGTAGTTCGCCCCGAGAAGGACGACGAGATAGATCCACCACGGCGCCCACCGCCCGGGCCGATCGGCCGGCGTGCGGGGATCCGGCTGTGGGCGTGCCATGGGCGCTGTGCGATCGTCGTTCCCGGAGGGCTGGTTCGTGCTCCGTGGCGAGGTGTCCATGACGGTGACCCTAGGAACGCGGCGCACCGGTGGCATCGGTCGTCCGGCTGAGGCCGCATGCATCGAAGGTTGTGGTCGGGAACGGCCGTCGACCGGTGATGCGTCGCGAACCCGCAGTGCGGCGGGCGGCGTCCCCGGATCGCGCGCGGGCGCGCCAGGGGGTAGGAAGAGGCGTGCTGCGGACGCAGCCGCGCCCCGCCCGCCGCGCACCTGTGGAGGACCGCCGTGACCGCACCGGCCTTCGACGTCGACCCGTGGCTCCTGACCGAGCCGCACGTGGACACCGGGACCCTCGCCGTCGCAGAGTCCGTGCTCAGCCTGACCAACGGCTACGTCGGTATCCGCGGGACGCTCGACGAGGTGGAGCCGTGCGTCTCGCGCGGCACGTACCTCTCCGGCGTCTACGAGACGCACCCGCTGTCCTACCCGGAAGGCGGCTACGGGCACCCCGAGCGGGGGCAGGCGATGATCTCCGTCGCCGACGGCACGCCGGTGCGCCTGCTCGTCGACGGCCGCCCGCTGGACGTGCGCGAGGCCGAGCCGGACGTGCACTCGCGCACGCTCGACCTGCGCGCGGGCACGCTCGACCGGCAGGTCCGCTGGACGGCCCCGTCCGGCACCACGCTCGAGGTCCGCACGCGACGGCTGGTGTCCCTGGCCGAGCGGTCGGTCTGCGCCGTGCGCTACGAGGTGCGCGCGCTCGACGGCCCGGCGCACGTGGTGCTGCGCTCCGAGCTGGTGGTCGGGGCCACCCCGCCGGAGGTGAAGAACGACGACCCGCGCGTCGCCGAGGCGCTGGACCACCCCTTCGAGACCCTCGCCCGGGCGGCGGACCCCCGCGGCGGGGTGCTGGCGGTGCGGACCCACGGGTCGCGGCTGACGGTCGCCTCGGCGGTGGACCACGACGTCGAGGGCGCCGCGCGCATCGGCACCGACCTCGACGACGACGCCGTCGTCACCACCGTCGTCGCGGACCTGGCCGCCGGGGAGAGCCTCACGCTGACCAAGACGCTGGGGTACGCGTGGTCGCGCGACGCCGAGGCCGAGAGCCTTCTCGCGCAGGCCCGCGCCGCCGTGCGGTCCGGCCGCGACAGGGGCTGGGACGGGCTGCTCGCCGCCCAGCGCTCGGTGCTGGACGAGCTGTGGGCCACCGCCGACGTCGAGATCGACGGCGACCCCCAGCTCCAGCAGGCGCTGCGGTACGACGTCTTCCAGCTGTTCTGCTCCGCCGCGGCCATCTCCGGCGCCCCGGTCGGGGCGAAGGGCCTGACCGGGACGGGGTACAGCGGCCACACCTTCTGGGACATCGAGGGGTTCGTCGTGCCCGCGCTCACCCTGCTGGCGCCGGACGCCGCCGCCCGTCTGCTGCGGTGGCGGGCCTCGACGCTCGACATGGCGCGCGAGCGCGCCGGTGTCCTGAACCTGCAGGGCGCGTCCTTCGCGTGGCGCACGATCGACGGGCACGAGGTCTCCGCCTACTGGCCGGCCAGCACGGCGGCGATGCACGTCAACGCGGACGTCTCCCGGGCGTTCTGGCTCTGGGGCAACGTCACGGGCGAGTCCCTGGACGCCGTCGGCGGGCTGGCGGTCCTGGTGGAGACGGCGCGGCTGTGGATGTCGATGGGCCACGAGGACGCGGCCGGCGGCTGGCACCTGTTCGGCATGACCGGGCCGGACGAGTACACGGGCGTCGTCGACGACAACGTCTTCACCAACCTCATGGCGCGGCGCAACCTGATCCGCGCCGCCGAGGCCTGCGAGGCCCAACGGTCGGACGCGGCAGAGCTGGGGGTGGACCACACAGAGACGGCCCGGTGGCGCGCCGCCGCCGCGGCGGTCTATGTGCCGTGGGACGAGGGCCTGCGGGTCCACCCGGCGAACCAGAGCTTCACCACCTACCGCGAGTGGCGGTTCGAGGACAAGCGCCACTCCTACCCCGTGCAGGAGCACCAGCACTACGCGAAGTTCTACCGGCGTCAGGTGGTCAAGCAGGCCGACCTGGTGCAGGCGCTGTGGTGGTGCCGCGAGGACTTCACCGCCGAGGAGGTCGCCCGCGACCTCGACTACTACGAGGCGCGGACGGTGCGCGACTCCTCGCTCTCGGCCGCGATCCAGGCGGTCGTCTGCGCGCAGGCCGACCACCCCGACCTGGCGCTGCGCTACCTGCGCGAGAGCGCGCTGGTGGACCTGCTGGACGTCCAGGGCGACACGGCCGAGGGGCTGCACCTGGCCTCGGTCGCCGGTGCGTGGCTCGCCCTGGTCGCCGGCCTGGGCGGGCTGCGCGAGGACCAGGCCACCCTCGAGCTCTCCCCGCTGCTGCCCTCGACGATCACCCGCACCGCCTACCACGTCACCTGGCGCGGGGCGCTGCTGCACGTCGAGACGACCCGCGAGGGCACGACGATCACGCTCCGGCGCGGCGACGGGCCGCTCGCCGTCACCGTCGACGGCGCGGCGTACGACGTCGGCCCGGGCCGCCCGGTGCACGTGCCGCTGCGCGAGCCGGCGCCGCTGCTGGCCGAGCCGACGCAGCCCGCCGGGCGCGAGCCGCGGACGTAGAGCGCACCCGCCGCTACGCGGTGACCGCCAGCTCCGTGAGCGCGTCGGTGATGAGCGCGACCAGCGCCTCCAGCTGCACGTCGCCCGAGGCGGAGATCTCCTCGTCCGAGCCGTCGAGCGCCCGGGCCGCGAGACCGGCCTTGCTGTCGATCAGCTCCGCGATCCGCGCGTCGAGGGTCTGCGCGGCGATGATCCGCCAGGCCGTGACCGGCTCCTTCTGGCCGATCCGGTGGATCCGGTCGATCGCCTGGGTCTGCTCCGCGTCCGTCCACGAGAGCTCGGCGAGCACCATGTTGGAGGCGGCCTGCAGGTTCAGCCCCACCCCGGCGGCGGTCAGCGAGCAGACGGCGACGGCGACGTCGGCGTCGTTCGTGAACGCGTCGATCGCCTTCTGCCGTGCCGTCGTCGACTGCTCGCCGCGGATCGACACGTACTGGATCCCGCGCCCGGCGAAGGTCTCCTCGGCGGCGTCCATGACGTCGACGTGCTTGGCGAACAGGACGACCTTGCCGACGCTGCGCACGAGCTGCGCCGCGTAGTCCGCCGCGGGGCCGGCCTTCGCCTGCCCGATGCGTCGCATCATGGAGAAGACGTTCTCCTCGGACTTCGCCGCGGTCTTGCCGGACAGCTCCGACCTGGCGATCTGGCGGACGAGCTCGTGGTCGATCCCCTCGGGGACGTCGGGGCCGCGGGCCTCGAGCGCCCGCTCGTACCGCGAGACCAGACGCCGGGTCAGCGCCTGCTCCGACGCGCGGATCGACCGGCCGGCGTCGTCGTCGAGCTCCACCGGCAGGTCCGCCACGCGGCGGGCCGGGATGTCGGCGGCGACGTCGATCTTGCGACGCCGGACGATCCCCTGCTCGATGACGGCGGAACGAGCCGCCGGGTAGAAGCCGCGGTCGGCCGGCGTCAGGCCGATCTCCTCGAGATCCTCCATGAGCGCGCCGAGCGGCTTCTTCTCGTCGATCCAGCCGAGGAACTGCCAGATGGCGCGGAAGTCCTCTATGTCGTTGATCAGCGGCGTGCCGGTGAGCGCCATGAGCAGCGGGCTGCCGGTGCGCAGGCGGATCTGCTCGGAGATCTGCAGGACGTGCTGCGAGCGCTGGGACTTCTTGTTCTTGATGTAGTGCGCCTCGTCGACGACCATGCCGCGGAACCCGAGGTCGCTGATCCAGCCGACGTGGCGGTCGAGGATCTCATAGTTGACGATGACGATGTCGGCGAAGGCGTCGACCGTGTCGCCGTCGCCGTGCACCACCGTCGCGCGGCGGTTCGGGGTCCACAGGCCGACCTCGCGCGCCCAGTTCATCTTGACCACGTTCGGCACGACGACGAGCAGCGGGTAGGCGTTCGCGGCCTGCGCGGCGAGCAGCGCCTGCGCCGTCTTGCCCAGCCCCGGCTCGTCCGCGAGCAGGAAGGTGCGGTGACCGGCTGCGGCCGCGGCGACCATCCGCGCCTGGTGCGGCATCAGCTCGAGGTCGGTCTGCGCGTGGAACGAGGACGGGGCCGGCAGGTCCATGCAGGACGAGGCCCCGCCGAGCTCGAACGACCGGAACAGCGGACCGAGCAGCTCCCAGCCGGCGAGCCGGCGCGGCTGGACCCGCCGCTTCTCCGCGGCCGAGTAGTCCGGCGCGAGGAACGGGTTGGCGAGCTGCCGCGACACGACCGACTGCGGCACGACCTGCCGCTGGGCGGGCGCGGCGGCGGCCGCCGGTTCCGGCTCCGGGGGCTCCTCGGGGGGCACCTCGATGCCGGCGTCCTCGAGGAGCTTGCGGCGCAGGTCGCGGGCCGCGTCGGAGGGCACGACGTCGGTGTCGAGCAGCCTGAGGAGGGAGGTGTCCCGGGCGGCGGTCTTGGCGAGGATGACGGCGATGCCGTCGAGGCGCTTGAGCTGCTCGGCGCGCCGGGCCTCGGTGATGGTCGTGTCCGCCTTCTGCCGGGAGCGCTCCTCGCGCACCAGCAGGGCGACGACCTGGAACCTGGTCCGGACCGACGGTGACACGCGGCCGCGCTGCACGGCCGCCTCGACCTCGCGCACGACCTTCGCGAGCACCGGGATGATGCCCTCCTCGTCGCGGTTGCGGGGCCGTCGTCCGTTCTCCGGAGCGGTCCGGCGCGCGCCCGACTGGCGCTGGGCTCCTCGAGCCACAGAGTCCTCCTCTTGTGTTTCCGACCGCACCCCCCGAGGGAGACGCGGACACAGCCCCGCGGACGGGGCGACAGGCCGGGTGGAGCGGCCGTGACGACCGCACCGGGGCTGAGCCGGCCTCGCGGACCTACGGATCGACGCGTCGGACTCGAACGGTCCCGCTTGCTACCCAGGAACGACCGACCCTCGAGGGCCGATCACCGAGCGGACGGGCCGCCGTCGGGGCGAGCCGATCCGTCGGTGCACGACCATGCTACCGCCTGTGCCGGTCTCCGCCTCACAGACCCGTCCCGGCCCGGTACTGCCAGACGGACATCACAGCCGTCGCGCCCTCGCCCACGGCTGTCGCCACCCGCTTGCCGGAGCCGAGTCGCACGTCCCCCGCGGCGAACACCCCCGGCACGTTCGTCTCCATGAGGTAGGGGTCCCGCTCCAGCGGCCAGCTGCGTCCCGCGCCCGCCCTACGGACCGTCGGCCCGCTGAGGACGAAGCCGCGGTCGTCGCGGGCGATACCGCCGTCGAGCCAGTCGGTGCGCGGCACCGCTCCGATGAGCACGAAGAGCGCGTTCGCCGGTTCGGTGGTGAGGTGCCCGTCAGCGGTGTCGCGCAGCACGATCTCCTCCAGGCGGTCCCGCCCGCGCACCTCCTCGACAGCCGTGCTGTAGCGGACCTCGATGTTCGGCGTCGCCGCGATGCGCTGGACGAGGTAGTGCGACATGCTCGCCGAGAGGTCGGCGCCCCGCACGAGGATCGTCACCCGCTCCGCGGCGGCGGCGAAGTGGAGGGCCGCCTGTCCGGCCGAGTTGGCGGCCCCGACGAGGTGGACCACCTCCCCCCGCACGGACGACGTCTCGGAGACGGCGGCGCCGTAGTAGACCCCACGCCCGGTCAGCCGGTCCGCCCCCGGCACGTCCAGCCGCCGGTAGTCGACCCCGGTGGCGACGACGACCGAGTGCGCCCGCAGCTCGGTGCCGTTGCCGAGCGAGACACCGATGACGCCGGCGTGGCCGTCGATCGCCACCACCTCGTCCGTGAGCAGGAACTCCGCGCCGAAGCGCCGGGCCTGCGCCGTCGCACGCCTGGCGAGGTCGGCACCGGAGAGCCCGCTCGGGAAGCCGAGGTAGTTCTCGATGCGCGAGCTCTGCCCCGCCTGCCCGCCGGCGGCGTCGCGCTCGATGATCAGCGTGCGCAGGCCCTCCGACGCCCCGTAGACCGCCGCCGCGAGGCCGGCCGGACCGGCGCCGACCACGATGAGGTCGTACAGCGGCACCTCGGCGCGGCCGCGCAGCGACGCCTTCTCGGCGACCTCCTGGGTCGTCGGGCGCTCGAGGACCGCGCCGTCGGGGAACAGCAGGAGCGGGAAGTCGCGGTCGGCGCCGCCGGTGAGCCGGAGCAGCTCGGGGGCCTCGGCGTCGGAGTCGAGGTCGATCCACCGGTACGGGACCAGGTTGCGCGCGAGGAACTCCCGGACGGCGTGCGACTCCTGCGACCACCGGTGACCGATGACCCGGATGCCGCGGTACTCCGGGGGGTGGTCGGCGAGCCAGTCGTCCAGCATCTCGTCGAGCATGGGGAACAGCCGCTGCTCGGGCGGGTCCCAGGGCTTGACCAGGTAGTGGTCCAGCCGTACCTCGTTGATCGCCGTGATGGCGGCGTCGGTGTCCGCGTACGCGGTGAGCAGGGCCCGCTTCGCCTCGGGGAAGAGACGCCTCGCCGCGGTGAGCAGCTCGAGGCCGGACATGCCTGGCATGCGCTGGTCGACGAGCATGAGGGCGACGGTCTCGTCGGCGACCCGCAGGCGCTCGAGCACGTCCAGGGCCCGCTGCCCCGACTCGGCGCGGATCACCCGGAAGTGCTCACCGAAACCGTGCCGGACGTCCCGTGCGATCGCCTGGAGCACCTGCGTGTCGTCGTCGACCGTCAGGATGATCGGCTTCGTGGCCACGTCGCTCTCCTATCGAACCGGTGCCACGGCTGCCACGTCCCCACGTCGGGACGGGCGGGTACACACGGCGGGCGCACTTTCCACGACCTGCCCGGGATCTGGTGCCACACTACAGGGACGGACCTCCGCTCAACCCCTGTTCTGCACAGGCTTCGGCCCAGCCAAGGATGGAGTCCCTGATGGTCGAGAAGGACCCGGCCGACCTGCGCCTGCTGGAGAGCGAGCAGCGCTACCAGGCGGTGATCGAGAACGCCTCGGACATGATTCAGAGCGTGCGACCGGACGGCACCTTCGAGTTCGTCAACCGTTCGTGGGCAGACACGTTGGGCTACACGGCCGACGACGTCGCCGGCATGACGGTGTGGGACATCATCCACCCCGACTCCCTCGACCACTGCCGCGTCGAGTTCAGCAAGGCCATCGGCGGACAGCCGCTGGAGTACTTCACCGCCACGTTCGTCACCAAGGACGGCCGCGCCGTGCCGGTCGAGGGCAACGCGACCTCCCGGCTGGTCGGTGACGAGGTGGTCGCGACGCACACCTTCATCCGTGACATCACCGAGCGGCTGCACGCGCAGGAGCTGGAGGAGCGCAACGCCCGCCTCGAGCGCGACGAGCGGGCGATGTACCTCGAGAAGATGGCGGCCCTCGGCAAGCTCGCGGCCGGTCTTGCCCACGAGCTGAACAACCCGGCCGCCGCGGTGCAGCGCGCCAACGCGGGTCTGCGGGAGACCATCGAGCGTCGGGACCGCACGCTGCAGCGTCTCACCGACGCCGGCCTGACCGCCGAGGGCTGGCGGCTCCTGACGGAGGTCCTCGACGAGGTGCAGGCGTCGGCGGCGGCGGGGCCGGCGGACCCGGTGGCCGTGGGCGAGGCCGAGGAGGCGATCGAGTCCTGGCTCGAGTCCCGCGGCGTGGACCGGGCGTGGGAGCACGCCGCGACGCTCTCGGAGGCAGGCTTCGCCGTCGCCGACCTCGAGCGGATCGCGGCCTGCGTCCCCGCCCCGGTGCTCGCGGACGCGATTGACTGGACCTCCGGCACGCTTGCCCTGAACGAGTCGGCCGAGACCATCGCCCAGGGCACCCGGCGCATCGACGAGCTCGTGCAGGCCATCAAGGGCTACTCGCACATGGACCGTGCCACCGAGCGCGACACGGACATCCACGACGGCCTGGACCAGACCCTGGTGATCCTCGCGCACCGCCTGAAGGACGTCGACGTGGCGAAGCGGTACGACCGTTCGCTGCCGCCGCTGCGGGTGTACGGCAACACCCTCAACCAGGTGTGGACGAACATCCTCGACAACGCGATCGACGCCGTCGGGGGCAAGGGCCGGATCGCCATCACCACCCGGTCGGAGGACGGGCGCGCCGTCGTCGAGATCGAGGACGACGGCGTCGGGATCCCGGCCGAGTCGCTCAGGCGGATCTTCGAGCCGTTCTTCACGTCCAAGCCGCAGGGCCAGGGCACCGGTCTCGGCCTCGACGTCGCCTGGCGCATCGTCACGAAGGAGCACGCGGGCACGATCTCGGCGGAGTCCGAGCCCGGGCGCACGGTCTTCCGGGTGAGCCTGCCGATCGCACCCCCAGCCTGACGCCGGTCGGCCGCGCACCCTCGAGAGACCGGCGTCGGCCGCACGTCGTCGGCTCGCCGTCGTCGGCTCGATGTCGACGGCGGCGTTGGCTCACCAGCGATCCCGGTCCGGTCCAGCCACCGGAAGATCGCCGGCCCTCAGCCGGTGGCGCCGACCACGTCGAGGACGGCGGCGCCGTAGCGCTCCAGCTTGGCGTCTCCGACGCCGGCGACGCCGCGCAGCTGGGCCTGTGTCGCGGGCCGGGTCTGGGCGATGCCGGCGAGGGTGGCGTCGTTGAAGACGACGTAGGCGGGCACCCCCTGCTCCTTCGCGACGCCGGCCCGCCAGGCGCGCAGCTGCTGGAAGAGCTCCTGCTGCGGCTCGTCCAGCTCGGCCCGGGCGGACCCCTTGGCACGCGCCCGGCGCGGGGCGCGGGTGCGCTCGGTCTCCCGGCGCAGCAGCACCTCGCGGCGGCCCCCGAGCACCTCGCCGGCGGCGGGGGTGAGGGCGAGCACGCCGTACTCGCCCTGGACCTCGAGGAGCCCCTGCGCGAGCAGCTGACGCACGACGCCGCGCCACTCCTGGTCGCCGAGCTCGGTGCCGATGCCGAAGGTCGTCAGCTCGGTGTGCCGGAGCTTCACCGTCCGCTCGGTCTCCCGGCCGAGCAGGATGTCCACCAGGTGCCCGGCGCCGAACTGCTGGCCGCGCTCGCGCTGCAGCCGCACGATGGTCGACATGAGCTTCTGGGCGGGGACCGTGCCGTCGAAGGCCTCGGGCGGGGCGAGGCAGGTGTCGCAGTTGCCGCACGGCTCGCTCGCCTGCCCGAAGTAGCCGAGCAGCTGCTGCCGGCGGCACCGGACCGTCTCGCACAGCGCGAGCATCGCGTCGAGGTGGAGGGTCTGCGCTCGCTTGCGCTGGGCGTCCCCCTCGCCGTCGGCGATCATCCGCCGCTGCTGGACGACGTCCTGCAGGCCGTAGGCGAGCCACGCCGTCGACGGCAGGCCGTCCCGGCCGGCGCGACCGGTCTCCTGGTAGTAGCCCTCGATGCTCTTGGGCAGGTCGAGGTGGGCGACGAAGCGGACGTCGGGCTTGTCGATGCCCATGCCGAAGGCGATGGTGGCGACCATGACGACGCCGTCCTCGCGCAGGAAGCGTGCCTGGTTGCGGGAGCGGGTCTCGGCGGGCAGACCCGCGTGGTACGGCAGTGCGGTGATGCCCCTGCCGGCGAGCCACTCGGCGGTCCGCTCGACGGAGGCGCGGCTGAGGCAGTAGACGATGCCGGCCTCGCCGGGGTGCTCGGCGTCGATGATCTGCAGGAGCTGCCCCTTGGCGTCCTGCTTGGGCGCGATGCGGTACTGGATGTTCGGCCGGTCGAAGCTGGAGACGAAGACGCGTGCGTCGTCGAGGTCGAGGTTGCGGACGATCTCCTCACGGGTCCCCTCGGTGGCCGTCGCGGTGAGTGCGATGCGCGGGACGTCGGGCCAGCGCTCGTGGAGCATCGAGAGCCTGAGGTAGTCGGGCCGGAAGTCGTGGCCCCACTGGGCCACGCAGTGGGCCTCGTCGATGGCGAACAGCGCGACGCGGGCCCGGTCGAGGAGGCCGGCGGCGGCGGGCAGGCGCTCGGGGGCGATGTAGAGGAGGTCGAGCTCGCCGTCGAGGAGCTGTCGCTCCACGGTGCGTCGCTCGTCGACCGACTGCGTCGAGTTGAGGTAGGCCGCGCGCACGCCCAGCTGCTCGAGGGCGTCGACCTGGTCGTGCATCAGCGCGATGAGCGGGCTGATGACGACGCCGGTGCCCTCCCGGACCAGCGCCGGGATCTGGTAGCACAGGCTCTTGCCGCCGCCGGTCGGCATGAGGACCAGGGCGTCCCCGCCGCGGGAGACGGTCTCGATGATCTCGGCCTGCTCGCCGCGGAAGGCGTCGTAGCCCCACACGCTGGTGAGCGCCTCGAGCGGTGACGAGGCCGACGCGCGAGCCGCGGCGGCGGCCTGCAGCGGCGCGGCGCCGCCAGGGTCGACGGCGACGGCCTCGGCGACCTCGTGGTCGTGCAGGTCCCACTCGCTCAGCTCGTCCGGAGGCGGTTCGTCCCAGTCGGGCGGCGGGGTCCACGTGTCAGTCACCTCACCAGCCTACGTGCGAGCGGCTCGCGCGGGATCGGCCGCGGCATGACGGCGAGGCACCAGGATCCTGAGACGCGGCCGGCCCTCCGGGCGGAGAATCGAGCGTGTCGCCGTATGCCGTTCGCGGGGGGACGCCATGGTCGGTATCGGAGTGCGGAGCTTGCGGGTCTCGGATCCCGCCGACGTGACCGCCGCAGCCACCGCCCTCGCCCACGGTGCCTTCGTCGTCCACGCGTTCGCCAACGTCTATGCGTTCACGACGCGCGGCGACGCTCCGAGCGTGCGCGCGGCGAACCTGTTCAAGGGTCGCCCGACGGCGCAGGTAGGAAGCGTGACGACGGCGCCGGCCCGGCTGAGCGGGCTGTTCGACCTGGGCCGACTGGGCGGAGGACTCCGCGCCGCCGACGTGCTGGGCCTCATCGACGAGTTCCTGTGTCTCGGTCCGGTGGGCTTCCGCGGCCCAGCAGCCGAGCACCTCCCCGACCACCTGACCGTCCGGGACGCTGCAGGTGATCGGTGGGTGCAGGCGATCGTCCCGGGATACCGGTGCCCCTCGAACGCCTTCCTCGCACAGTGCCTGCACCTGTGCGGCACCGATCACCTCCACATCACCTCGGCGAACCCGTCGCACCATGCGACCGGCGCACCGGAAGAGCCAGCGCACTACCGTGCCGCTGAGATCAGGGCCGCCTTCGCCGACGAGCCGCGCCTGGTGGTGCTCGAGCACGCCGACGAGGAGGCGGCGCTGCGCGCCTATCCAAGACATGCGCCGATGTCGGTCACGGTCCTCGGCATCGGGACGCACCAGGCCGGAACCTCGCGCCCGACGGTGGTCCTCGAGCGGCTCGGCTCTCTTCCGCTCGACGAGGTGCGCGCGGTCACGCGGCGTCTGGGCATCGACCTGAAGGTCGCGCCGGGCGGCCGCAGGCGCCAGCAGCAGCGTCACTACTGAAGCCGTGAACGGCCCGACCCGCACGGAGCGCGCTGCGGCACCGGCCGGCACGGCGTCGAGCCGGAGGCAGTCCGCGGCACCGGGACCGGCGCACGCGAGGTCGGGGTGGCGTCCTCGACAACGCACGCGAGGTCGGGGCCGCGTCCTCGACAAGCCGCATCAGGTGTCCCGTTTGCCGGCGCGACGTCGCTGCAGCGGGCACGATGTGAGTTCCTCCACCTCGAAGGAGCGACGATGGTCACCGGTGCCCCTTCGCTCACCAGGCGCGCTGCGGGGGCCCGCGCGCTCGCCGACGTGGTCATCGTGGTTCTGCGCGTCGTGGCCGTGCTGCTGCTGGTGGTCTCGGCCGTGGCCGGCTCTCAGGCGGCATGGTCCCGTTGGGCGGTGTGCTTCGTCGGTGGCGATCCGCCGGTGGACGGACTGCCCGCGGACCGGGCGGCGGACTGGTGTCTCTACCTGCAGGACCACCTGTACGACTACACCCTGCCGTCGGACCCGTGGGTGCCGATCGCCGACGCGGCGCAGCGGGAGGGGGTTAGTCTGCTGGCACTGGGTGCGGTGGTCGTGCTCGTCTCCCTCACGGTGGTGGACCGCTGGTACATCTGGCTGCTCACCGTGGCCGCCGGCGGAGCTCTCGGCACCATGTGGGTGGTGACCGGGTTGTCGACGCTGCTCAGCGGGCAGGCCGGCGAGCCGGTCGAGGCAGACCTCACGGTCCCCCTGGCGCCGCTGATCTGGCTCATGCCGTGGGTCACTATCGGCCTTGCCGTTCTTGCCCGGCGGCGCGGCGAGGCTGACGCCGCGGTCCGGAAGCCGGGCACGGCGCGTGACGGGCGGCAGCTCGCGGTGTTCTGGGCGGCGATGACGGCGACCCAGCCCTTCCCCGAGTACTTCATCACGCTGATGATGTGGCCGTCCCACGACTCCTCGCCGCTGGAGGGGTTCTTCCGGTGCACGGCCGTCACCGTCGCGGCGGCGGCCGTGGCGCTGACGTTGATCTCACCGGAAGGTCGATCGAGGCTGCTACCGCCTCCGCTCAGGTGGGTGGGGCGGGTGACCATGAGGGGTCTGGCGACCGTGTCCGACCGTCTGAGGCGCGCAGACACCGGGCCGGACCCGAGCATGACGAAGCCGTGGTGAGATTCGCTGTCTCACCACGGCTCTTGTGTCGGGCTGACAGGATTTGAACCTGCGACCCCCTGACCCCCAGTCAGGTGCGCTACCAAGCTGCGCCACAGCCCGTCGCCGTCCAGCACAGGCCGATCGGGACTGGACGATGCTACCCCAGCGGCGGGACCGTCTCCGAATCCGTCGCGCAGCGCGTCAGTGTGACCCTTGCGACAGATCCCACGGCCGGCCCTTCGGCCGAGGTCCGCCGCTGGGCCGATACCGTCACCCCGGGATGCGACGAAACGGGAGGAACGTGTCTGATACAGAGCTCTGGGAGTCCGAGCTGGCCGGCACCGGTCAGGTGCGGCTGCGCACGAACCACGGCAAGAACGTCCTCGCGCTGCTGGGCTGCCTGGCCTTCGCCGTCGTGGGGCTGGCCCTCATCGGTGCGGACTCCTCGGTGGTCCGGACCATCGTCGGGTACGCCGCGGTGGTCTTCTTCGGCGTCATCGGGATTCCGGCATTGGTCGTGCAGCTCTTCCGCCCTCGCGACGTCGTCGTCACGCCTACCGAGGTACGGCTGAGGAACGCCACGGTCCCGTGGAACCAGGTGCTCCGTGTGGAGTACGGCGCGATCAGCGGCCAGACGTTCGCCGTCCTGCGCCTGACCGACGAGGGCGCCGTCGCCGTCCAGCAGCAGTACGGCCCGCTCACCCGGCTCCTCGACAGGGCCAACAGCAGGCTCACCCAGGGACCGTCCGTCGCGCTGCCTGCCCAGCTCAAGGCTGACAGGCGTGAGCTGACCGTGTGGCTCGTGTCGGTCCACCAGCGGGCGCTCGCGCAGGTCTGGCATGCCGTCGGTCAGCAAACCTCCAGCGGCCCCGAGTCACCGGCGGCACCCGGTCCGTCAGCCCCGCCGACCGACGGGCCGGGCGACGAGGGCACGGACTCCGTGGACCACACCCGGTTCATGCCCGGCCCGCCGGCGTCCTGACCGAACTCCGTAGGCTGGTCGGATGATCATCCTGTTCGGGCTCAAGCCCTACACGACGCTGCTCGCGACACCCACGCTGGTCTGCCCGCAGTGCCACAACCCGGCAGCGCACCGCCTTGTCCGGATGGTCAACAAGTTCACGCTGTTCTTCGTCCCGCTCTTCGCCGTGTCGACCAAGCACACGATCGACTGCACCTTCTGCGGTCTGCGGCGCACGCCGAGCCGGGGTGAGGCGGAGGGGCTGCGGAGGTACGCCGAGGCGCAGCAAGCACCCTCCCCGCAGCCTTGAGGTCCGGATGGACGCAGCCGAATCAGCCTGACGACGCGGCGGGTCAGCGCGACATCGTCGTGATCGCTGCTCCTTGGGGCACGTAGGACGGCGCACTGACACCGCCACCGGTGTAGTTGTCGCACCGCATGTACTGGTCATCGAGCCGAGTGAGCGGGCACGGCCGCTCGACGCCGGTGAGGTCGCCGAGCGAGGCGTCGTCGGGGCTCGCCATGGCCGCCGGCGCCAGTGCCAGCGCCGTCATGCCTGCCAGTGCGACCGCCGCGAGGCGGCGGGCGAGGTTCTTGCGCGGATTCATGATGAGCACCTCCAACAGGTTCTGATGGGTTCACCCTCCGGCCGCGTACCCCTTAGTCACATCAGGTGCCCACCCTCAGATTTCGCTTCCCCGCAACGCAGGCGCCCGAGCCTCTTATGCACTTCTCCCTCAGGAGTCGCGGTGTCACACTCGACGGGTGGACGACGGGGTCCCCCCACGGTCCCTGCTTGCCGGGCGTGAGGCCGAGCTCGGCCGCCTTCTCCGAGTGATAGAGGAAGCGGTCGCGGGCCACTTCGCGATGTCGCTCCTCCCTGGCGAGCCGGGCGTGGGCAAGACCTCGCTGGTCGGCGAGATCTGCGCCCGGACGGCCGAGAGGACGGACCAGCTCTTCGGGGCCTGCCTGCCCTTGAGCTCCCTCTCCCTCCCGTTCCTCCCCCTTCGGGCTGCGCTGCGGGCGTGGCAGAACGCGCACGGCGAACCTGGACCGGCCCTCTCCCGGAGCGACTACGACCGCCTGCCCGAGGTCTTCGAGGAGTGGCTGGACAGCCGGACCGCCGAGCGCGCCGTCCTGCTCGTGATCGACGACCTGCACTGGGCAGACCAGTCCACCCTGGACGTGCTGACCTACCTCCTCGCGGGCCGGGCCGACCGGCACCTCGCCATCCTCCTCACCGTCCGGTCCACGGAGGTGACCGAGGGACACCGGCTGCACCGGTGGCTCGCCGACGCCGCCCGCATGCCGGGGTTCACCACGATCCCGCTGAGGCCGCTCGACCGGACAGCCACGTCCGAGCAGATCGCAAACCTCCTCGGTGGCCCGGCACGGGAGTCGCTGGTGGATGACGTCTTCGCCCACACCCATGGCAACCCGTACCTCAACCGGCTCCTGCTCGACGGTCTCCCGCCAGACGCTGCCAAGCTTCCCAAGGAGCTCCCCGCAACCCTCCGGGAGGCGCTGCTGCGTTCCTGGCACGGCCTGTCGAGCGGGGCACGCACACTCACCCGGCTCATCGCGGTCGGCGGGCACCCCGTCGACACGGACGAGCTCGTTGCGGTCGCAGGCACGCTCGGCCTGTCGCTGCCTGTCGTCGACCTGCTCCACGAGGCCCTCCGCGGCGGGGTCCTGGAGATGGACGCGTCTGGCCCGTACTGGTTCCACCACCCGCTGCAGGCCGAGGTCCTCGAGGCCGTCACCCCGCCGTACGAGCGCCAGCTGTGGCACCGTGCCCACGCGCGCCGGCTGGCGGGCCGCACGACCCCGGAGGCTCGCACCGTCTCCCAGCTCGTGGCGCTGGCCGACCACCACGCCCGGGCGGGCGACCTCGACGAGGCCTACCGGGCCGCGCTGGTCGCTGCCACGGCCGTGGGCGAGGTCTCCGGACGGTCCGAGCAGCTCCGCCTGCTGCGCCGGGCGATCGCCCTGCGGGTCTCCGTGGACGCACCGGAGTCCCGGGTAGAGCTGCTGCGGACAGCCCGTGCCGCGGCAGAGCGGTCGGGCGACCACGAGGCAGAGCTCTCGCTGGTCGAGGACCTCCTGGCCGAGCTGTCCCACGCCGACGCCCTCGCGGTCTCCGAGCTGCTCCTGCGACGGATGCTCCTGCGGCACGCGACCGGGCGCGGCTTCCGGGAGATCGACGACGTCGCCGAGGCGGTACGCATCACGGCCGACCGCCCCGACAGCTGGCAGCACCTCAGGTCGCTCGCCGACCTCGCCGGGAACGAGCTCTGGCACGGTGTTCCCGGCGCGGCCGACCGTGCGCGGCTCGTGCTGCAGCTGGCACGAGCTTCCGGAGACTCCCGAGCCCTCGGCCCGGCGCTCGTGGCCGCCTCGATGGCGTGGACCCTGCAGGACCGGCCGGGTGGCGCCGATCTCGCGGACGAGGCGGTCGCCGCAGCACGCACGGCCGGCGACCTGTACACCTACACCAGCGCCACCGCCTGGGTGACGAACGCACTCCTGCTGGACTCCCCCGACCGCGCGCTCGACTACTTCGAACGGCGCCGTCGCGAGCTGAGCTCCTCGGGAGCCCCGCACACCTACGTCGGGCTCCTCAGCGCCTGGGAGGCGGACCTGAGCCTGGAGCTCGGCCGGGCGGAGCAGTGCGACGCCCTGCTCCGGGTGGCGCTCGGCACGAGCACATCGCCGATGACGGAGGTCAACGCCAGGCTGACGGCAGCGCGGCTCGCCGCGCTGCAGGGCCGCCCGGCGGAGGGCCGCGCCCATCTGCACCGTGCCGAGGAGATCTTCGCCGAGCAGTCCAGGTTCCTGGCGCTGCCGTTCGACGAGGTACGGGCACTGGTCGCGCTCGCGGAGAGCGACCCCGAGCGCGCCCTGCGAGCCGCCCGCGACGGCTTGGACACCGGCGAGGGTGATCGGGACCGACTCAGGTCCCTGCTCCCGTTGGCCGCCCGGGCGGTCGCCGACCTGGCCGAGTCCCGCACCGACAGCCACGAGCTCGGCCTACTACGCAGCGAGCTGACCACGATGAAGTCGCAGCACGCCGAGCCGCTCGCGTGGCCCAGGACGGGGACCGCGCACGAGGCCGTCAAGACACGTGCCACGCTCTCGCTCTTCCGGGCCGAGAGCCTCCGGTCCGGTCTCGGTGCCGTCCCACCCGAGGGCACCGATCACACAGCCGTCCGTGAGGCGTGGGTACAGGCCACCGAGGGGTGCCGTGCCGCCATGATGCCGTGGGCGGAGGCCTATGCGTCCGTCCGGGCGGCCGAGTCCTTCCTCGGCCACCGCTCGGGGCGACGGGGCGGCGCATCGCTCCTGCGCCGCGCGTATGCCCTCGCGACCGAGCTCGGCGCCGAGCCGCTGCTCGCGGACCTCGAAGCGCTGGCACGCAGCGCCCGGCTGCCGCTGGCTCCGCCCGGCGGCTCGTCGCCCGGCGACCAGCCGCCGGGACCGGAGGAGACCATCACGACGTCGGGGCTGCCCCACCTCACCCCGCGCGAGCGGGAGGTGCTGGCGCAGGTGGTGGCGGGCCGCACCTATGCCGAGATCGCACAGGCGCTCTTCATCAGCGAGAAGACCGTGAGCGTGCACGTCTCCAACCTGCTCCGCAAGACCGGCACCGCGAGCCGGGTCGAGCTGGCAAGCGTGGCGCGACGTCGCGCGGGCCGGCCGGCGACGACCTGAGCGAGCGTCACGCCGCCCGTGGGCGACGACCTGAGCGAGCGTCACGCGGCCCGGCCGGCGACGAGCTGACCGCGTCAGACCTCGGCCTCGTGCAGCCGCTCGAGCCGTAGCTTCTCCACGCCGATGACCCCCAGGGCCGCCAGCGCCAGGAACAGGCCGAGCGTCGCCGGCCACGGGGCGATCCGGAACAGCGCCACCTGGGTGAGGAGCAGGTTCACCAGCACCGCCCGGCGCAGCCACTGGAAGGCCCGGAAGCGGTCGCTGCCGAGCAGCGTCCACCCGCGCACGGCGGCCACCAGGGACAGCGCCACCGTCAGCAGCGCCCCCACGAGCGCCCACGCCGGCTCGCCGCGCTCCCCCGGCTCCCAGCTGAGCGCGACGGTGGCGAGGGTGCCGACCAGGACGACGACGAGCAGCACTGCAGTCGTGCGCGTCGCCCACCGCCGGGTGACGATGGTGCGCAGCAGGCCGCGGATGCGCCGGCCGGCGAGGTCGAGCGGGTCGGGCGCCTCGGCGTCGTCGTCGGGGATCACCCGCAGCAGCGCCGCGGTCTGGTCGGCCCCGGGCGCGCGCCCGCCCTTGGCGAGCAGCTCCTCGGCCACCGCCCGGCGCTCGGCACTCAGCCCGCCGGCCAGCCCGGCGACGGCGTGGTCGGCCGCCGCGGCGAGGTGCTCCGTGGGGTGGTGGGCACGCCGGCCGTGCAGGGTGTCGGCGGCGATCATCACCACGACCAGCGTGACGTACATGATCATCGGTGCGGGCCGGAAGAAGTAGTCGTTGTCCTGCGTGAGGAACTTGCCGACCTCGTCGATGAACAGGCCGAAGCCGATGCCACCGACGAACGCGACGAGCGGCCGCACCACCGGGCCGGCGAAGGACACCGCCAGCACCACCGCGACGCCCAGCAGCAGCCCGCCCCACAGCACGTGGGCCACGTGGAGGCTGTCGCCCCCGATCTGCGGGAAGCCTGACAGCTGGAGGATGCCGCGGGTCACCGCGATGGTGAGCACGGTGGTGACCGCGAAGCCGAGCACGTGCTCCGACGCCCGCGGGTCGCGCGGCAGCCCCCAGCGCAGCAGCCGGTGCGGCCGCTCCGCGGGAGACCGGACCGGTGCCACCCTCAGCGCCGCCGCTTCTCCCGGACCCGCACGCTGATCTCGATCGGGCTGCCCTCGAAGCCGAAGTGCTCGCGCAGCCGGTTCTCGATGAAGCGGCGGTAGCCGGCCTCGATGAAGCCGGTGGCGAAGATGACGAACCGCGGCGGCCGGTTGGACGGCTGCGTCGCGAACAGGATCCGCGGCTGCTTCCCGCCGCGCACCGGGTGGGGGTGCGCGGCGGTGAGCTCGCCGAGGAACGCGTTGAGGCGTCCGGTGGGGATGCGCGTGTCCCAGGAGTCCAGCGCCGTCTCCAGCGCCTTGACGAGGCGGTTGGTGTGCCAGCCGGTCCTCGCGGAGACGTTGATGCGCGGCGCCCACTGGACCTGCACCAGGTCGAGCTCGATCTCCCGCTCGAGGAACGGGCGGCGGTCCTCGTCCATGAGGTCCCACTTGTTGTACGCCACCACCAGCGCCCGGCCGGAGTCGATGACCTGCTGGATGACCCGGGTGTCCTGCTCGGTCATCGGCACGGACGCGTCGACGAGGACGACGGCGACCTCGGCCTTCTCCAGAGCCGCCTGGGTCCGCAGCGAGGCGTAGAAGTCCGCGCCGGAGGTCTGGTGCACCCGCCGGCGGATGCCGGCGGTGTCGACGAACCACCACGGCCTGTCGCCGAGCACGATGAGCTCGTCGACCGGGTCACGGGTCGTGCCGGCGGTCTCGTGCACCACCACGCGCTCGGCGCCGGCGAGGGAGTTCAGCAGCGAGGACTTGCCCACGTTGGGCCGTCCCACGAGGGCCACCCGCCGCGGGCCGCCCTCGGGGATCCTGCCGGCGACGGCGGAGACCCGGGGCAGCACGGCCATCGCGGCGTCGAGGACGTCGCCCGAGCCGCGGCCGTGCAGGGCGGAGACCGGGTAGGGCTCGCCGAGCCCCAGCGACCAGAGCAGGGAGGCGTCGGCCTCCTGCACCGGTGAGTCGACCTTGTTGGCCACCAGGACCACCGGCTTGCCCGAGCGGCGCAGCAGCCGCACCACCTGCTCGTCGGTGTCGGTGGGTCCCACGGTGGCGTCGACGACGAACATCACCGCGTCGGCCATGGCGATGGCGACCTCGGCCTGCTGCGCCACCGAGGCGTCGATGCCCGCGACGTCGGTCTCCCAGCCGCCGGTGTCCACGAGG
Organism: Georgenia subflava; assembly: GCF_009193155.1. Lineage (GTDB taxonomy): Bacteria > Actinomycetota > Actinomycetes > Actinomycetales > Actinomycetaceae > Georgenia > Georgenia subflava. The sequence goes on along the minus strand of NZ_VUKD01000003.1, from coordinate 209,748 downwards.
GTGAAGCGGCGCCCCGCCCACTCGGCCGGGTAGCTGACGCGGTCGCGGGTCACGCCCGGGGTGTCCTGGACGACCGCCTCGCGACGGCCGAGCACGCGGTTGACGAAGGTCGACTTGCCCACGTTGGGGCGGCCGACGACGGCCAGGACCGGCAGCCCGGACGGGCCGCGCTCCTCGGTCTCGCCCTCGGCCTCCTCCAGGACGGCGAGGTCCTCGTCCTCCAGGACGTAGTCGGCCAGGCCCGCCCGCAACGCCTCGGCGCGGCGTTCCTCCTCGACCGGGTCGGCCGTGCGGTGCTCGGGGCTGCGCAGGGCCTCCGCCCGTGCGTCGTTCTCCTCGGCGGGGGCGTCCAGGTCCGTCTCGGCCGCGGGCTCGCGCGCTGGGTCGGTGCTCATGGGGGTCATTCTCCCCTGTCGGTGGTCCCGTCACGACCAGGCCCGGCCGCCGGGCCCGCGGGCGGTGCCCCGGGTCCGCTGTCGGCAGGCAGGTCGACGCCGGTCAGTGCGACGGCGTCGCGCACGTGGGCGGTGAGGCCGGTGCTGATGGCGGACATCGCCGTCGCCATGGCCTCACGACCGGTGGACCCGGCCGGGATGTCGAGGTGGATCGGGTCGCCGAAGACGACGTGGAGGCGGCTGCGCGGGGGCGGCACGTAGCCGCGCCTGTCCCCGGTGCGGCGCGTGCCCAGGCAGGCCGCGGGCACGACCGGTGCGCCGGACTGGACGGCGAGCCAGGCGACGCCGGCGCGCACGGAGCTGACGTCGCCCCGGCCCCGGGTGCCCTCGGGGAAGATCCCGACGACGCGCCCCTCCTCGAGCATGGTCTTCCCCACGGCGAGGGCGGCGCGGCCGGCCCTGCGGTCCACCGGGATCTGCCCGGCCCAGGTCATGAGGAAGCCGATCTTCGCGTCGAAGAACTCCTGCTTGACCAGCACGTGCGAGCCGCGCGGCAGGGCGCCGTGCAGCAGCGGCCCGTCGATGACCCCGGTGTGGTTGGAGGCGATGATCACCGGGCCGGTGGCGGGGACCTTCTCGGCGCCGTGGACCTCGGTGTTCCACCAGACGTGGTCCAGGACCCAGCCGACGCGCCGGGACCAGACCGGGCCCCACCGGTAGATGTCCTCGGCGCGGATCCGCTGCCCTCGGCTCTGGCCGGCCATCAGCGTCGTCCCTGGGCCGCGGTCACTACCCCGAGCACCGTCTCGACCGTCTCCTCGATCCCCAGGGACGAGGAGTCGACCGTCACGACGCCGTCGGCCGCGGTGAGGAAGGTCGAGACGGTGGAGTCGTCGGCGTCACGGCGCACGACCTCGTCATGGGTGGCGGCGAGCGTCGCCTCGTCGGCGGTGCCGTGCCGTTCCTTCGCGCGGCGGGCCAGGCGGGCGGCCTCGTCGGCGATCAGGAGGATCCGTACGTCGGCGTCCGGGGCGACGACGGTCGTGATGTCGCGGCCCTCGGCGACGATGCCGCGTCCGCCGGAGCGTGTGCCCGCGACGGTCGGGTCGGACTCGGCGGCGATCAGCTCCCGCTGGAGCCGGGCGAGCTCGGCGCGCACGTCGAGGTTGGTGGCGACCTTGGACACCACGGCGGTGATGTCCGCCTCGCGGATGGCGGCGGTGATGTCGACCCCGTCGCACACCACGCGTGGCTCGGCGGGGTCGGTGACCATCTCCAGGGGCATGCGGCGGACGGCGGCCGTCACGCCTGCGGCGTCGTCGAGGTCGATCTCCCGGCGCCGGCACCACCAGGTGGCGGCCCGGTACATCGCACCGGTGTCGAGGTAGGCGAGCGCGAGCGCGGCGGCCAGCCGCCGGGAGACGGTGGACTTCCCGGAGCCCGAGGGCCCGTCGATCGCGACGACGACGCCGCGCCCCCCGTCTGCCTGTGCTGCCTGCTCCACCGTGTCCTCCTGCCGCGCCGTGGCGCCTGTCGTCCCGGCCCGTCGGCCGGCGGGTGCTGCTGTCATCGGGCGACCACGCGCCAGCCGCGACGGTCCAGCTCCGCCTCCAGCGGTGCGACCGCGGAGGGCAAGACCGACAGGATCGCCAGTCCGACGCGCTGGCCGGCCGAGTGCTCGAGCTGGAGGTCCTCGATGTTGATGCCCGCCTCGCCGACCTCGCCGAAGAGTCGACCCAGCTCGCCGGGGCTGTCCGGCACCAGGACGCTGACCTCCCCGTACCGGCGGGGCGCGCCACCGTGCTTGCCGGGGATCCGGGCCACCCCGGTGCGGCCGGCGGCCACCACCTGCGCGAGCGGGCCGGTGGCGCCGGGAGCGTCGGGCCCCTCGGTGGCGGCGCGGTCGAGGGCCGCGAGCAGCGTGTCGAGGTCGGTGCGGACCTCACGGAGCGCCCGGGCCACGGGCGCGGCGTTGCCGACCAGGATCGTCGCCCAGAGCTGGGGGTCGGAGGCGGCGATGCGGGTGACGTCGCGCAGTCCCTGGCCGGACAGGGCGAGGGCCGCCTCCGGGGTCTCGCGCAGCCGGGCGGCGACGAGCGAGGCGGCGAGCTGGGGCAGGTGCGAGACGAGCGCGACGGCGTCGTCGTGCTCCTGCGCCCCGAGGGTGACGGGAGCTGCGCCGACGTCCACCGCGAGGGAGCGCACGGCGAGCACCGCTGCCGCGTCGGAGGCGGCGCCGGGGACGATGACCCAGGGGCGGCCGGCGAAGAGGTCGGCGTCGGCCGCGGCGGCGCCGGAGCGTTCCCGGCCTGCCATGGGGTGCGAGCCGACGTACCGGGCGGCGCCCTCCCCCGCGTCGGCCTCGACCTCGGCCGCGACCGCGGCCTTGACGCTCGCGACGTCCGTCACGACGGCGGCCGGGTGCCGGGCGAGCTCGGCCAGCACCGTCACGGCCGCGACGTCGGGCGGCGTGGCGACGACGACCAGGGCGGGTTCGCGGTCCGTGCCGGCGGCCGGGCTGCCGGCGCCGATGTCGCGGGCCAGTGCCAGGGCGGACGGGGAGGCGTCGGCCAGCTGGACGGGGACCCCCGCGGCCCGCAGGGCCAGCCCGAGGCTCGCACCGAGGAGCCCGGTGCCGACGACCTTCACCGGTCCCGAGGTGGCGACCGGGTGCGTGGCGGGAGGGGTCTCGGGCACCAGGTGAGGGTACCGCCAAGGCAGGGGCCCGCCGGGGCGCGGCGCGGTGGGGGCGCTCACAGCGCGCGAGGGCACCGCCTCACCTACAGGTCTACGGCCTTCATGAGCGTGCCGAGCTCGGTGCCGCCGATGACCCGGGTGCGGCCCGGGCGCAGGTTGCCGAGGTTGACCGGGCCGATGCGGGTGCGGGTGAGCTGGACGACCGGGTGCCCGACCTCGGCCATGAGACGGCGCACGATGTGGTTGCGGCCCTCGTGCAGCACGACCTCCACCAGGGAGGCGTCGGGGCTGGTCTCCTTGACGGTGAAGGCGTCGACCTTCACCGGGCCGTCCTCCAGCTCGACGCCCTGCTTGAGCCGCTGGCCCAGGCCGCGCGGGACGCGCCCCTCGACGGCGGCGACGTAGGTCTTGAGGACCTCGTAGGAGGGGTGGGCGAGCCGGTGCGCGAGCTCGCCGTCGTTCGTGAGCAGCAGCAGGCCGGAGGTCTCGACGTCGAGGCGGCCGACGTGGAAGAGCCGCTCCGGGCGGTCCGCGACGTACTGCGCCAGCGACGGCCGGCCGCGGTCGTCGTCCATGGTGGACACGACGCCGACCGGCTTGTTCAGCGCGAGCGTCACCACGGAGTCGTCGAGCTGCACCCGCAGCCCGTCGACGTGGATGACGGCGGTCGCCGGGTCCACCCGGGTGCCGAGCTCGCGGACCTTCTCGCCGTTCACGGTCACCCGGCCGGCGGCGATGATCTCCTCGCAGGCGCGGCGCGAGCCGAGGCCCGCCCCGGCGAGCACCTTCTGCAGCCGCACCCCGTCGGGCACGTGCTCGTCTCTCATCTCAGCTCTCCGTCGACGTCGTCCAGTGCGCCCATCTCGGGCAGGTAGGGGGCGAGCGGCGGCAGATCCTCCAGGGAGGACAGCCCCATCCGCTCGAGGAAGTAGGGCGAGGTGCGGTAGCGCATGGCGCCACCCTCCTCGTCGTGGCCCGCCTCCTCGATCAGGCCCCGCGCCACCAGGGTACGGACCACCCCGTCGACGTTGACACCGCGGATCGCGGCGATGCGTCCGCGTGAGACCGGCTGGCGGTAGGCGATGACGGCGAGGGTCTCCAGGGATGCCTGGGTCAGCCGGGCGGTCTGCCCGTCGAGCACGAAGCGGCCGACGACGTCGGCATGGACGGGCGCCGAGTAGACGCGCCACCCGCCGGCGACCTCGCGCAGCTCGAAGCCGCGTGCGCGGGAGCCGCGCTCGCCGCGGTAGTCCGCCGCGAGCTCGGCCAGCAGCTCGAGCACCTGACCCGTGGGCAGGCCGAGGATGCTCGCGAGGTCGGTGGCCGGGACCGGCTCGTCGACGACCATGAGCACCGCCTCGATGGCGCTGAGGTGCTGCTCCGGCAGCACGTCGTCGGGCACCGGCTCGTAGCGCGGTCCGGAGTGCAGGTCCTCACCCACCGCCACGGCCCGCGGCCCGGACTGCATTTCGTCGCCCACCGCCTCGTCGAGTGGCCCGGACGCCATGTGGTCACCCACTGCCTCGTCGCGTGGCTCAGTCATCGTTCTCCTCGTGCTCGGCGGTGGCGGCGTCTGTCTCGTCGACCACGTGGTCGGTGTCGTCGACCACGTGGTCGGTGTCGTCGACCGCGTGGTCGGCACCCGGCTCGACGGGGGCGGTGCCGTCGTACTCCTCGCCGACGGCGATCTCCCCCTCCTCGGCGCCGGACCAGCGGATGGTGAGCTCACCGAGTGCCTCGGCCTGCTCGAACGCCACCGCCCCCTCGCGGAAGAGCTCGAGCAGGGCCAGGAACCGGGAGACGACGACGGCGGTGGAGGTCGCGTCCTCCGTCAGGGCGCGGAAGGTGGCGCTGCGCGTGCGGCGCAGCTTCTCCACCAGCAGCGCGGCCTGCTCGCGCACCGGGACCACCGGGTTGTGCAGGTGGGTGAGCTCGACGGTGGGTGCGCCGGGGCGCGGGGCGAGCGCGCCGGCGGCGAGCCGGGCGAGCTCGTCCGGGCCGACCCGGATCACGAGCTCGGGCAGCAGCGCGGCGAGGTGCGGCTCGAGGGGCACGCTGCGCGGGAAGGTGCGGGCGTTGGTCGCCCACCCCTCCCCGAGGTAGGCGGCGACCTCCTTGTACGCGCGGTACTGCAGCAGCCGGGCGAAGAGGAGGTCCCGGGCCTCGAGCAGCTCGAGGTCGTCGTCGTCCTCCACGGCTCCCCGCGGGAGCAGCCGGGCGGCCTTGAGGTCGAGGAGCGTGGCGGCGATGACCAGAAACTCGCTCGCCTGGCCGAGGTCCCAGTCGGGCCGGCCGGAGATGTGGGCGATGAACTCGTCGGTGACCTCGGCCAGCGCCACCTCGGTGATGTCGAGGCGGTGCTTGCTGATCAGCGACAGCAGCAGGTCGAAAGGACCCTCGAAGTTCGTCAGGGTGACGGCGAAGGTGCCCGCACCCGTCCGCGCGATGGCCGGGGCGGCGTCGGGCGTACGAGCGTCGTGCGGTGCGCCGTCGTGCGTACGAGCGTCGTCTGGTGCGCCGTCGTTTGGCGCACCGTCGCGTGGTGCGCCGTCGGGCGTCGAGACGTCGAGCGGGGCGCCGTCGGGGGTGGGGACGTCCGCGGCCGGCGCTGCGGGCAGGGTTGGTTCAGGCGGCATCGCCACGGGCGACGAGCTCACGGGCCAGACGCCGGTACGCCTCGGCGCCCGGGTGGCTGGGCGCGTAGGTGGTGATCGGCTCGGTGGCCACGGAGGCGTCGGGGAACTTCACCGTGCGGGAGATCATCGTGTCGTACACCTTCTCGCCGAAGGTCTCCCGCACACGCTCGATGACCTCGCGCGAGTGCAGCGTGCGCAGGTCGATCATGGTCGCGAGGATCCCGTCGATGCGCAGACGCGGGTTGATCCGGTCCTGGACGCGCTCGATGCTCTCGACGAGCAGGGCGACGCCGCGCAGGGCGAAGAACTCGGCCTCGAGCGGGATGATCACGCCGTGCGCCGCGGTGAGGGCGTTGACCGTGAGCAGGCCGAGCGAGGGCTGGCAGTCGATGAGGATGACGTCGTAGTCGTCCTGGACAGGGCGCAGCACACGGGCCAGCGCCTGCTCGCGCGCCACCTCGTTGACGAGCAGCACCTCGGCGGCGGAGAGGTCGATGTTTGCGGGCACGACGTCCAGGCCCTCGACGGCCGTCTCCTCGATGATCTCGCGCACGTCGCCGCGCGGCTCCATCAGGAGGTTGTAGATCGTCCGGTCGAGCTCGTGGGCGTTGATGCCCAGGCCCGCCGAGGCGGCGCCCTGCGGGTCGAAGTCCACGATGAGCACGCGTCGGCCGTACTCGGCCAGGGCGGCACCCAGGTTGATGGTCGTCGTCGTCTTGCCGACGCCGCCCTTCTGGTTGCACATGGCGATGATGCGGGCCGGCCCGTGACCCTCGAGCGGGGCGGGGACCGGGAACTCGACCGCGTCGCTGACGGTGCCCACGGCGGCGTCGCGGGTCAGGCCTGGTTGCTCGGTGCTCACGGCGCCACGCTAGTCGACGCCGTCCGGCCGCCCAACACCATCGCCCTGCGTGGCGCAGGATCGCCCGTCGTCTACGGGGACTCGGGCGCCGTCGTCGCCGGGCCGGCCTCGAGCGGGACGAGCCGCACCCGACGCCGCGTGAAGAGGTACAGCAGCGGACCGACGACCGGCGCCGCGACGACGATGACCACCCACAGCACGGCGAGAGGGCCCAGCTTCTGCCGCTCCCGGCCCACGTGGACGAGCGCGACGACCGCGAGGGCGACGGCGATGACGGCCACGACAGGCCAGACGAGCTCGTTCCCGGGAAGGAGGTCGTGCGCCGGCGCCAGTCCCTCGCTCGGCACCTCGGTGGGCGGCATGTGGCCGACCGTACCCCCGCGCCGGGGCCGACGCCCCTCGACCGGATCGGGCACAGCGCGGGCAGCCTCGCGCGCTCCACGACGCCGGTCCCGGCGCGCCGTGGCCGGTCGCCTGCCCGCCAGGCGCGGGGCTCTCAGGCCCGGGCGCGGGGGTGCGCGGCGGCGTAGACCTCGCGCATCGTCTGGACCGTGACCTGGGTGTAGATCTGCGTCGTCGTCACGGACGCATGCCCGAGGAGCTCCTGCACCACGCGCACGTCGGCGCCGCCGGCCAGCAGGTGGGTGGCGAAGGAGTGGCGCAGGGTGTGCGGCGAGATGTGCTCGCTCAGACCGGCCCGACCGGCCGCCGCCTGCAGGACCGCCCAGGCGCTCTGCCGGCTCAGCGGGTTGCCGCGCGTGTTGAGGAAGACGGCCGGGCTGCCGCGCCCGGCCCGGGCGAGCTCGGGCCGGCCGCGCACGAGATAAGCCTCCAGCGCCTCGACGGCGTACCGGCCCACCGGGACCACCCGTTCCTTGCGCCCCTTGCCGAACAGACGCACGGCAGCCACATCGCCGTCGAGGTCCAGGTCGTCCACCGCCAGGCCGACAGCCTCGCTGATCCGGGCACCCGTGCCGTACAGGACCTCCAGCAGGGCGCGGTCGCGCAGCGGGACCGGCCCGTCCCCCAGCGACGCGGCCTCGAGCAGCGCCTCGACGCGCTCCACGGCGACGGCCTTGGGCAGCCGCTTCGCCGACGCGGGCGGCCGGACGGCGGCCGAGGGGTCCGCCGTCGTCGTGCCCTCCTCCAGGGCGAAGCGGTGCCAGCCGCGCACGGCGGTGACGGCGCGCGCCGCGGACGAGGCGGCGAGCGGCGAGCGCCCGTCCGAGCCGCTGCGCAGCGCCTCGACGTAGGCGAGCACGTCGGCCTCGGCCACGCGCTCGAGCTCGGTCAGCCCCAGGCCGGCGAGGAAGGCGCAGTACCTGTCGAGGTCGCGCCGGTACGCGGCGAGGGTGTGCTCGCTGACGCCGCGCTCGATCGCCAGGTGCGCCAGGTACTCCCCCAGCGCGCGTTCGGCCGCCGTGCGTGACGTCATCGTCGATCAGTGTCCCGCGGCTCAGAAGGGCAGGAAGGGATCGACCGCCACCGCGACGAAGACCACCGTCAGGTACGTGATCGAGCCGTGGAAGACCTTCATCGCCGCGAGCTTGCCCCGCTCGGGGTGCAGGGCGCGGCGGTAGAGCTGCACGCAGGACCAGAGGAACCACGCGCCGGCGGCGACGGCCGCGACCGTGTAGAGCCAGCCCATGCCGGCCACCGGGACCAGGGCCAGCGTGGCCGCGACCATCGCGGCGGAGTAGACCAGGATCTGCCGGCCGACGCGCACGTCGTCGGCGACGACCGGCAGCATCGGCACCCCGGCGCGGGCGTAGTCGTTCTTGAACTTCATCGATAGCGGCCAGTAGTGGGGCGGCGTCCAGAAAAAGATGATGAGGAAGAGCACGAGCGGTGCCCAGCCGACGGTGCCCGTCACCGCCGACCAGCCGATGAGCACCGGCATGCAGCCGGCCGCACCGCCCCAGACGATGTTCTGGGAGGTCCGACGCTTGAGCAGGATCGTGTAGAAGACGACGTAGAGCAGGATCGCGGCGAGCGTCAGGCCGGCCGACGCCCAGTTGACGAGAAGGCCGAACCACAGGATCGACACGGCCCCGAGGACGGCGGCGAAGACGAGCGCCTGGGTGTCCCGCAGCTCGCCGGTCACCAGCGGCCGCTGCTTGGTCCGGTTCATCACCCGGTCGATGTCCCGGTCCAGGTACATGTTGAACGCGTTGGCGGAGCCGGCGGCGAAGGAGCCGCCGACGAGCGTCGCGAGCAGCAGCCAGGTGCCGGGCCACCCGTCGGCCGCCAGGATCATCGTCGGAATGGTGGTGACGAGCAGGAGCTCGATGATGCGCGGCTTGGTCAGTGCCACATACGCCCAGAACTTCGACCGCGCCGTGGGCGTCGCCGCCGCCTGCGGGTGCAGCGGCCCGGCCGCGGCCGCCTGCGGGTCCAGCGACCCCGCTGCCTCCGCCGCACGTGCGCTGCCCGCCTCACGCGCCGGCTCCGGGTGCCCCTGCGGGTGGGCGGCGGCGGCCTGCTCGAGCGGCCGGTCGGCGGCCGGGTGGGCGCTGTGCACGTGGATCGTCGCTCCTGATCTGCCCGTGACGTCGGTCACGGACCGCTGGGAGGGCGGAACATTCGCCGCTCCGTCCGCCTTCCATCGTACGTGGACCCGCCCGTCCGGACGGAACTCCTCGCCGTGGTCCTGGCTACAGATCGCCGGCCCGCGGCAACAAATGGACCCCGCCTGCCGGGTCGCGTGCCCGGCGGTAAGGTCGCACAGTATTACGCGCTGCCCGCGGTCACCTCGACCGGTGGAGCCGACGGTCGACATTGTCCCGGGCGGACCGGGACGGAAACGAGGACTTGTGAACTCAACGCCCGCCACCCCCGCCCTGGAGTGGTCCGACCTCGACCGGCGCGCGGTGGACACCGTCCGCGTGCTTGCCGCCGACGCCGTCCAGAAGGTCGGCAACGGGCACCCCGGCACCGCCATGTCGCTCGCGCCCGCCGCATACATGCTCTACCAGAAGGTCATGCGTCTGGACCCGGCCGACGACCAGTGGCTGGGCCGCGACCGGTTCGTCCTCTCGGCCGGGCACTCCTCGCTCACCCAGTACATCCAGCTCTACCTCGCGGGCATCGGGCTCGAGCTCGAGGACATCGCCGCGCTGCGCACGTGGGGCTCGAAGACCCCCGGGCACCCGGAGTACCGCCACACCACCGGCGTGGAGGTCACCACCGGACCGCTCGGCCAGGGCATCGCCTCCGCCGTCGGCATGGCTTACGCCACCCGTAAGGAGCGCGGACTGCTCGACCCGAACGCAGCGGCCGGGACCAGCCCGTTCGACCACCACATCTACGTCATCGCCTCCGACGGCGACCTGCAGGAGGGCGTCTCCGGCGAGGCCTCCTCGCTCGCCGGCACCCAGGAGCTGGGGAACCTCGTCGTCATCTACGACGACAACGAGATCTCCATCGAGGACGACACCAACATCGCCTTCACCGAGGACGTCCTCGCCCGCTACGAGGCCTACGGCTGGCACACCCAGCGGGTGGACTGGACCCACGGCGGCGGCGAGTACTCCGAGGACGTCGACGCCCTCTGGGCCGCGATCCAGGCCGCCAAGGCCGAGACCGGCAAGCCCTCGATCATCTCCCTGCGCACCATCATCGGCTGGCCCGCGCCCACCAAGCAGAACACCGGTGCGATCCATGGCTCGGCCCTGGGCGACGACGAGGTCCGAGCCGTCAAGGAGATCCTCGGCTTCGACCCGGAGAAGACCTTCGAGATCACCGACGAGGTCCTCAGCCACACCCGCGAGAACGCCAAGGCCCGAGCCGCTGCCGCCCGGGACGGCTGGGACCAGGCGTACTCCGCGTGGCGCACCGCTTCGCCCGAGGGTGCAGCCCTGTTGGACCGGCTGCGCGAGCGCGCCCTCCCCGAGGGGTGGACGGAGTCCCTGCCCACCTTCGAGGGCGGCAAGGCGGTCTCGACCCGCAAGGCCTCCGGCGAGGTGCTGTCCGCGCTGGCCGACCCCCTGCCCGAGCTCTGGGGCGGCTCCGCCGACCTCGCCGGCTCGAACAACACGACGATGAAGGGCGAGCCCTCCTTCCTGCCGGTGGAGCGCTCGAGCAAGATGTTCCCGGGCAACGAGTACGGCCGCACGCTGCACTTCGGCATCCGTGAGCACGCCATGGGCTCGATCCTCAACGGGATCACGCTGCACGGCCTCACCCGCCCCTACGGCGGCACCTTCCTCACCTTCTCCGACTACATGCGCCCCGCCGTGCGGCTCGCCGCCATCATGGGGGCCCCGGCCACGTTCGTGTGGACACACGACTCGATCGGCCTCGGCGAGGACGGCCCGACGCACCAGCCCGTCGAGCACCTGACCGCGCTGCGTGCCATCCCGGGCCTCGACGTCGTCCGACCCGCCGACGCCGCCGAGACCGCCTACGCCTGGCGCGGCATCCTCGAGCGCACCGACCGCCCGGCCGGCATCGTCCTGACCCGTCAGGACGTGCCGAACCCCGAGCGCGGCACCGGCGCGGCCGACGGCGAGACCCTCGCCTCCGCCGAGGGCACGCTCAAGGGCGCCTACATCCTCGCCGAGGCGGCCGGGGGCACCCCGGACGTCATCCTCATGGCCACCGGCTCCGAGGTGCAGCTGGCCCTCGCGGCCCGTGAGCAGCTCGCCGCCGAGGGCGTGAACGCGCGCGTGGTCTCCGTGCCGAGCCAGGAGTGGTTCGCCGAGCAGGACGAGGCCTACCGCGAGCAGGTCCTGCCCGCAGCCGTCCGCGCCCGCGTCTCGGTCGAGGCCGGCATCGCGATGAGCTGGCAGCACCTGATCGGAGACGCCGGCCGGGCGATCTCGCTCGAGCACTACGGCGCCTCCGCCGACTACAAGGTGATCTTCGAGAAGTTCGGGATCACCGCCGAGGCCGTCGCCGCCGCCGCCAAGGACTCCATCGCCGCCGCCTCCGGGCACGACGGGGGCGCCGGCGCGACGGACGTCCCTACGCAGGCCGGCACCGGCGACCTGCCCAAGTAACGACCACGGTCACGCCCACCACCCTTCCGACACGTCTGGAGCAGCAACCATGAGTGAGAGCACCACGAACGACCGGCTCCGCGAGCTCAGCGAGCACGGCGTCTCCATCTGGCTGGACGACCTCTCCCGCGAGGCCCTGACCAGCGGGGAGCTCATGTCCCACACGAAGGAGCTCCACGTGGTGGGCGTGACCACCAACCCCACCATCTTCGCCGCCGCCCTCGCCGAGGGCTCCGCCTACGACAAGCAGATGGCGCACCTCGCCGAGCAGGGCACCAGCATCGACGACGCCGTCATCACCGTCACCACCGACGACGTCCGCCACGCCTGCGACCTGTTCACCGACGTCTACGAGGCCACCGGCGGCGAGGACGGCCGCGTGTCCATCGAGGTCGACCCGCGCCTGGCCAACAGCACGGAGAAGACGATCGAGCAGGCCCGGGTGCTGTGGTCGACCGTGGACCGCCCGAACGCCTTCGTGAAGATCCCCGCCACCATGGAGGGGCTGCCCGCGATCACCCAGGCGATCAGCGAGGGCATCAGCATCAACGTGACGCTGATCTTCTCCCTGGACCGCTACCGCGCGGTGGCCGCGGCCTACCTCGACGGCCTGGAGCTGGCGCACCGCGCCGGCATCGACCTGAGCACCATCCGCTCGGTGGCGAGCTTCTTCGTCTCGCGCGTCGACACCGAGGTGGACAAGCGGCTCGACGCCATCGGGACCGACGAGGCGAAGGCGCTGAAGGGCAAGGCCGGCATCGCCAACGCCCGCCTGGCCTTCCAGGCCTACGAGGAGATCTTCTCCACCCCGCGCTGGGAGGAGCTCGCCGCCGCGGGCGCGCACCCGCAGCGTCCGCTGTGGGCCTCCACCGGTGTCAAGGACCCCGCCTACCCGGACACGATGTACGTCGACGAGCTGGTCGTGGACGGCGTGGTCAACACCATGCCGGAGAAGACCCTGCTCGCCGCCGGTGACCACGCCCAGCTGCGCGGCGACACGGTGCACGGCACGTACGCGGAGTCCCGCCAGGTCCTCGACAGCCTCGAGCGTCTGGGCGTGAGCTACACCGACGTCACCGACACCCTGGAGCAGGAGGGCGTTGTGAAGTTCGAGAGGAGCTGGGCCGAGCTCGTCGAGACCGTCGACGCCGCGCTCAAGGGCGATACCGCCACGCAGAAGGCGGCCGAGTGACCACACCCTCCGCGACGATCGCGTGGGCCGGGCCCGAGGAGGGCGCGGTCATCGAGGTCAGCGCGACCGGTGACGCCGCCCGCGCCGTCGGGACGCACCTGCCGACTCTTGTCAGCGACAAGGTCGCGAGCCGGCTGAGCGCGCAGGACGCCACGCTGTGGGGCGCCGACGCGCAGGCCGAGGCAGAGGTGCGGCTGGGCTGGACCGCCCTGCACGAGACCTCCCGGTCGCTGCTCGAGCCGCTGGCGAGGCTGCGCGCCGAGCTGCTGGCCGAGGGCATCGACCGGGTCGTCCTGTGCGGCATGGGCGGGTCGTCCCTCGCGCCGGAGGTCATCACCGGCACCCACGGCGCCCAGCTCGTCGTCCTCGACGGGACCGACCCCGGCCAGGTGCGGCGGGCCCTCGACGGCGACCTGCGCAGCACCGTCGTCGTGGTGTCGTCCAAGTCCGGCACCACCCTGGAGACCGACTCCCAGCGCCGCACGTTCGAGGCCGCGTTCACCGCGGCCGGGATCGACGCCGCGCGCCGGATGGTCGTGGTCACCGACCCCGGCTCACCACTGCAGCAGCAGGCCGCGGAGGCCGGCTACCGCGCGGTCTTCGAGGCCGACCCCACGGTCGGCGGACGGTTCTCCGCGCTCAGCGCGTTCGGCCTCGTGCCGAGCGCGCTGGCCGGGGTGGACGTCGAGGAGCTGCTCGAGGAGGCGGCCGCCGTCGCGCCGTTCTTCGCCGAGGACTCCGAGGCGAACCCCGCCCTCGTGCTCGGCGCGGCCCTGGGGGGCACCGAGCCGCTGCGGGACAAGGTCGTCATCGTCGACGCCGGATCAGGCCTGTTCCACCTCGGCGACTGGGCCGAGCAGCTCGTGGCCGAGTCGACCGGCAAGGCCGGGACGGGGCTGCTGCCGGTCGTCGCCGAGACCGGGGCGCCCGAGCTCGACAGCCCGGCGCCGGACGTCCTGCCCGTCCTGCTCACCCCGCTCGCCGACGAGGACGACAGCGACGCCGACGAGGCGGCCGCGGCGACCACCGAGGTCACCGTCTCGGGCACGCTCGGCGGCACCCTGCTGCTGTGGGAGCACGCCGTCGCGGTCGCCGGGCGCCTGCTCGGCATCAACCCGTTCGACCAGCCCGACGTGGAGGCCGCCAAGGCCGCCACCCGGACCCTGCTTGACGAGACGCCCGGGCCTCCGCCGCCCGCGTTCACCGACTCCGGGGTCGAGGTGCGCGCCTCGAAGGGCCTCCTGACCGGCGCCTCGTCGGTGGGCGAGGCGGTCGAGCGGCTCCTCGCCGAGATCGGCGAGGACGGCTACCTCGCCGTCATGGCCTACCTCGACCGCGAGGGCCGCGCGGCGGACGTCCTGGACGACACCCGCGCCGGCCTGGCCGCGCGCACGGGTCGTCCCGTCACCTTCGGCTGGGGTCCGCGCTTCCTGCACTCCACCGGCCAGCTGCACAAGGGCGGCCCGGCCGTCGGGGTGTTCCTGCAGATCACCGCGTCGCCGCGCGCGCACGTGGACATCCCCGGCCGTGACTTCGACTTCACCACCCTGATCTCGGCGCAGGCCGCCGGCGACGCCCGCGTGCTCGCCGAGCTCGGCCGGCCGGTGCTTCGCCTGCACGTGACCAGCCCGGACGCGCTGTCGTGGCTCGCCGGCCTTCTGGGGGGACCCGCACCGTCATGACCGGAACGAACAACAACCCGCTGCGCGACCCCCTGGACCGTCGCCTCCCGCGGATCGCCGGACCGTCGTCCCTCGTGATCTTCGGGATCACGGGCGACCTGGCGAAGAAGAAGCTCATGCCGGCGGTGTACGACCTCGCCAACCGCGGCCTGCTCCCGCCGTCGTTCGCGCTGACCGGGTTCGGCCGGCGCGACTGGTCCGACGCCGACTTCGCCGCGGTGGTGCACGACGCGGTGCGCGAGAACGCGCGCACCCCGTTCGACGAGCGGACGTGGCAGCAGCTCGCCTCCGGCTTCCGGTTCGTGCGCGGCGAGTTCGACGACGACGAGGCCTTCGACCGGCTGGCCACCACGGTCCAGGAGCTCGACGCCGAGCGCGGCACCGGGGGCAACCACGCCTTCTACCTCTCGGTCCCGCCCAACGCCTTCCCCCTGGTGCTGCGTCAGCTGGCCCGCTCGGGCCTGTCCGGCTCGGAGCCGGACAGCTGGCGCCGGGTGGTCATCGAGAAGCCCTTCGGTCACGATCTCACCTCCGCCCAGGAGCTCGACGCCGTCGTCTCCGAGGTCTTCCCGCCCGACTCGGTCTTCCGGATCGACCACTACCTCGGCAAGGAGACGGTCCAGAACATCCTGGCGCTGCGCTTCGCCAACCAGCTGTTCGAGCCGATCTGGAACGCCAACTACGTCGACCACGTGCAGATCACCATGGCGGAGTCCATCGGGATCGGCTCGCGCGCCGGCTACTACGACGGTATCGGGGCGGCGCGCGACGTCATCCAGAACCACCTGCTCCAGCTCCTGGCGCTGACCGCCATGGAGGAGCCGGTCTCCTTCGACGCCGACGCGCTGCGCGCCGAGAAGGAGAAGGTCCTCTCCGCCGTCGGGCTGCCCGCGGACCTGGACGCCGCCACCGCCCGGGGGCAGTACGCCGCGGGCTGGCAGGGCGGCGCCCAGGTGCGCGGCTACCTGCAGGAGGACGGGATCCCGGCCGACTCGGCCACCGAGTCCTACGCCGCCGTCCGGCTCGACGTCGACACCCGGCGCTGGGCCGGGGTGCCGTTCTACCTGCGTGCGGGCAAGCGCCTGGGCCGGCGCGTCACCGAGATCGCCGTGGTGTTCAAGCGGGCCCCGCACCTGCCGTTCGACCTCGGCGCCACCCAGGAGCTGGGCGCCAACGCCCTGGTGTTCCGGGTCCAGCCGGACGAGGGCGTGACGATCCGCTTCGGCGCCAAGGTCCCGGGCACCGCCATGGAGGTGCGGGACGTGACCATGGACTTCGGCTACGGCCACGCCTTCACCCAGGACTCCCCCGAGGCCTACGAGCGGCTCATCCTCGACGTCCTGCTGGGCGACCCGCCGCTCTTCCCGCGGCAGAAGGAGGTCGAGCTGTCCTGGAAGATCCTCGACCCGATCCTGGAGCACTGGGCCGAGAACGGCCAGCCCGAGCAGTACGCGCCGGGCACCTGGGGACCGGCCGGGGCAGACGAGATGCTGGCACGCGACGGGCGCAGCTGGCGCCGGCCGTGAACCGGACCACGACGAAGGAGCACCGATGATCGTCACGATGCGTTCCACGACCTCCGCGGACGTCGGCGCCCGCATGGTCTCCCTGCGCGACGAGGGCGGCGCCGTCGCCCTGGGTCGCGTCCTCACCCTGATCATCCGGCCGGACGACGACGCCACCGCCGAGCGGGCCATCCGCACGGCGAACGGCGCCTCCCACGAGCACCCCATGCGGGTCATCGTGGTCCTGCCCGACGACGACGCCGCACCGGCGGGCCTGGACGCGGAGATCCGCGTCGGCGGTGACGCCGGGGCCTCCGAGGTGGTCGTGCTCCGTCCGCGTGGCGGCGCCGGCGCCAACCCGGACACCCTGGTCACCCCGCTGCTCCTGCCCGACGCCCCGACCGTGGCGTGGTGGCCGAGCCAGCCGCCGGCGAGCCCGTCCGAGGACCCGATCGGCGCGATGGCCCAGCGGCGGATCACCGAGGCGATCCGCTGCGAGGACCCCGTCGCCACCTTGCACGTCCTGGCCGACGGCTACGCCGCCGGCGACACCGACCTCGCCTGGGGAGGGCTGACCCTCTGGCGCGGCATGCTCGCCGCGGCGCTGGACGAGCCGCCGCAGGAGCCGGTGCTCTCGGCCCAGGTGTCGGGGTCCGCCGAGCACCCCTCGGTGGACCTGCTCGCCGCCTGGCTGCGGGTGAGCCTCGGTGTGCCCGCCACCGTCGTCAACGAGGGCCACGACGCGATCAGCAAGGTCGTGCTCGAGCGCGCCTCGGGACCGGTGAGCATCACCCGGCCGGAGGGGTCCACGGTGGCGGTGCTCTCCCGCCCCGGCCGGCCGGACCAGCGGCTCAACCTGCCCAAGCGCAGCACGGAGAACACGCTCATCGAGGAGCTGCGCCGGCTCGACCCCGACGTCACCTATGGCCGGGTCCTGACCAAGGGGCTGCGCGAGCTCTCCCAGGCCTGACAACCCGGGGACGGAGCACCTTCGCTCGCGCTTTCATCGCCGAGTGACACGTACCGGTCCCCCGTACGCCACTCCGACGGTGCCAAAAGTGTCACGCGACGCCCGCTAGCGCCCAGTGACACGAAAGCGTCGCCCACACGGCGCTCGGACGGTGCCGAACGTGTCAGTCGGCGGTGCGAGGTGCGTGGCGAGCGTGGTGGTGGTGCGCAGCCTCGGTCGGGTCTGACCGCTGGGCAGTCAGCCGCCGCGGCGCTCGCGCAGCGCGGCCAGCGCCTCGTCGAGGAGGGCGGCACCGTCCTCGTCGGAGCGGCGCTCCTTCACGTAGGCCAGGTGGGTCTTGTACGGCTCGTTCTTGGGGGGCAGCGGCGGGTTCTCCCGGTCCTGCCCGGCGGGCATCCCGCACCGGGGGCAGTCCCAGGTCTCCGGGATGACGATGTCCGGCTCCTTTGCGAAGCTCGGACGTACCTCGTGCCCCTGGGAGCACCAGTAGCTCACCCAGACCCTGGGTGCGGCCTCCCCGCGCTCGGCCTCGCCCATGGGGCCCGCACCGACGCGCGAGCCGCGGATCGCACTTCCACCAGCCACGACGATCTCCTCAGAACTCGAACTTCTGGATCAGCCCGATCAGCGCGACGGTGACGCCCCACACGATGGCGACCGCGACGGTGATCCGGTTGAGGTTGCGCTCGGCGACTCCCGAGGACCCGACCGAGCTGGAGATCCCTCCGCCGAACATGTCGGACAGACCGCCACCCTTGCCCTTGTGCATGAGGATGGTCAGGATCAGGAAGAAGCTGGTCAGGATCAGCAGCACCTGGAGTGCGATCCGCAGTGCGTCCAAGGGAAGTCCGTTCGTCGTCTCGAGCTGTGCCGGCGCCGCGGCGCCCCGACAAGGATAAGCGATCCCGACCGTCCTCAGGTCCGTAACCCGCCCGGGCCGGTCGCATCCGTGCCGACACGCGTGTGCCGACACGCGTGTGCCGACACGCGTGTGCCGACACGCGTGTGCCGCCGTCGGAGCGACGGCGGCACACGGCACGGCGGGCCAGGGGTTACAGCGCGGCCCGGTGATCCTGCGTCACGACCCGGTGCTCCCGGGTCACAGGCCGAGCCGGTGCTCCTGGGTCAGAGGCCGACCTGGTGGTCCTGGTAGCGCACGATGGCCGCGAACTCCTCGGCCTTGAGGCTGGCGCCACCCACGAGCGCGCCGTCGACGTCCTCCTTGGCCATGATCGAGGCAACGTTGGAGGACTTCACGGAACCGCCGTAGAGCACGCGCACGGCGTCCGCGACGCTCTGGTCGTACCGCTCGGCGAGCCGGGCGCGGACCGCCTGGCAGACCTCCTGGGCGTCCTCCGGGGTCGCGACCTCACCGGTGCCGATGGCCCACACGGGCTCGTACGCGACGACGGTCTTCGCCGCCTCCTCGGCGGAGAGCTCCGCGTAGACGCCGTCGAGCTGCGCGAGGCAGTACGTCACCTGCTCGCCGGCCTGGCGCACGTCCAGCCCCTCACCCACGCACACGATCGGCGTGATGCCCGCGCCCAGCGCGGCCTTGGCCTTGGCGCCGACGAGCACGTCGGACTCGCCGTGGTACTCGCGCCGCTCCGAGTGGCCGACGACGGCGTAGCTCACGCCCAGCTTGGCCAGCATGGCGGCGGAGATCTCCCCGGTGCGCGCGCCGGCGGCGTGCGCGGAGACGTCCTGGGCGCCGTAGCGGATGTCGAGCTTGTCGCCGTCGACCAGGGTCTGGACCGACCTGAGGTCGGTGAACGGCGGCACGACGACGACTTCGACGGAGGCGTAGTCGTGCTTGGCGTCCTTCAGCGTCCACGCGAGCTTCTGGACCAGCGCGATGGCCTCGTGGTGGTCGAGGTTCATCTTCCAGTTGCCCGCCATCAGCGGGGTGCGGTCTGCCATGTCAGTCCTCCAGGACGGCGATGCCGGGGAGGGTCTTGCCCTCGAGGTACTCCAACGACGCGCCGCCGCCGGTGGAGATGTGGGAGAAGGTGGCCTCGTCGAAGCCCAGCGTGCGCACGGCCGCGGCGGAGTCGCCCCCGCCGACGATGGTGAACCCGTCGGCGTCGGACATCGCCTGGGCGACGGCCTTGGTGCCGGCCGCGAACGCCTCGAACTCGAACACGCCCATCGGGCCGTTCCACACCACGGTCTTGGCGTCGGCGATCTTCGCCGCGAAGGCCTGCTGGGACTCCGGGCCGATGTCCAGGCCCATCTGGTCGGCGGGGATGGCGTCGGCGGCCACCACGGTGGCCGGCGCCTCGGCCTTGAACTCCGGCGCCACCACGATGTCCGTGGGCAGGACGATCTCGACGCCCTTGGCCTCGGCCTCGTCGAGGTAGCCGCGGACGGTGTCGAGCTGGTCCTCCTCGAGGAGCGAGGAGCCGACCTCGAGGCCCTTGGCGGCCAGGAAGGTGAACACCATGCCGCCGCCGATGAGCAGGCGGTCGGCCTTGCCGAGGAGGTTGGCGATGACGCCGAGCTTGTCGGAGACCTTGGAGCCGCCGAGCACGACGACGTAGGGACGCTCGGGGTCCTCGGTCGCGCGGCGCAGGGACTCGATCTCCTTCAGGACGAGCTTGCCTGCGGCGTGCGGGAGCCGCTCGGCGACGTCGTAGACCGAGGCCTGCTTGCGGTGGACGACGCCGAAGCCGTCGGAGACATAGGCGTCGGCCAGCGCGGCCAGCTCGTCGGCCAGCGCGCCGCGCTCGGCGTCGTCCTTGGAGGTCTCGCGGGCGTCGAACCGGATGTTCTCCAGGAGGGCGATCTCGCCGTCGGACAGGTCCGCGACCACGGCCTTGGCGTCCTCGCCGACGGTGTCCTTGGCGAGGGTGACCTTCGCGCCGAGCAGCTCGCCCAGGCGGTCGGCCACCGGGGCGAGGGAGTACTTCTCGTCCGGGGTGCCCTTGGGCCGGCCCAGGTGCGCGGTGACGATGACGCGCGCGCCGGCGGCGACGAGCATCTGCAGGGTGGGCAGCGCGGCTCGGATCCGGCCGTCGTCGGTGATCGTCGTCCCGTCGAGCGGGACGTTGAAGTCGGAGCGGACGAGCACGCGCTTGCCGCGCAGGTCGCCCAGGTCCTCGATGGTCTTCATGGTTCTCCTCGGTGTGCTCACAGGCGGACGTCCGCGTGCACGAGCCAGGAGCTGCGCACGCGGACGTCCGTCGGGGTCTGGCGGTCAGCCGGTCAGAGACGCGCGCCCACGTACTCGGTGAGCGTCACCAGCGAGGTGGAGTAGCCGTACTCGTTGTCGTACCAGGCGACGACCTTGACCTGGTCGCCGATCACCTTGGTGAGGCCGGCGTCGAAGATCGAGGGGTGCGGGTTGCCGATGATGTCGGAGGAGACGATCGGGTCCTCGGTGTACTCGACGACGTCCTTGAGCTCGGCGGTCTCCGAGGCCTTCTTCATCGCCGCGTTGACCTCCTCGACGGTGACGTCGCGCGAGGCGGTGAAGGTCAGGTCCGTCGCGGAGCCGGTCGGGACCGGCACGCGCAGGGCGTAGCCGTCGAGCTTGCCCTTGAGCTGCGGGAGGACGAGCGAGACGGCCTTGGCGGCGCCGGTCGACGTCGGGATGATGTTCACGGCGGCGGCGCGGGCGCGGCGCAGGTCCTTGTGCGGGCCGTCCTGCAGGTTCTGGTCGGCGGTGTACGCGTGGATGGTGGTCATCAGGCCGCGCACGATGCCGAACTCCTCGTCCATCACCTTCGCCATCGGGGCGAGGCAGTTGGTGGTGCAGGAGGCGTTGGAGATGATGTGGTGGCTCGCCGCGTCGTAGTCGGTGTGGTTCACGCCGACGACGAAGGTGGCGTCCTCGTTCTTGCCGGGGGCCGAGATGATGACCTTCTTGGCGCCGGCGTCGATGTGCGCCTTGGCCTTGGTCGCGTCGGTGAAGCGGCCGGTGGACTCGATGACGATGTCCGCGCCCAGCTCGCCCCACGGCAGCGCGGCGGGGTCCTTCTCCTCGAGCGCCTTGAAGGTCTGCCCGCCCACGGAGATGGAGTCCTCGGTGTAGGACACGTCCTCCTTGAGGACGCCGAAGACCGAGTCGTACTTCAGCAGGTGCGCCAGGGTCTTGTTGTCGGTGAGGTCGTTGACACCCACGATCTGGATGTCAGCCCCCGAGGCCAGCAGGGCGCGGGTGAAGTTACGGCCGATACGGCCGAAGCCGTTGATGCCGACGCGGATGGTCACTATGTCCTCCTGGAGTGCGCCGCTCGGCGCACGCATTGTCCGGATTCGTCAGCACCGCTAAAGGGTGCTCCTGACCGGGTCGGTCCGCGCGCGGTGCGCGGCGGGGACCTGCCCGACCAGCACTGCCGAGTTTACCCACCGCTGGGACAAACCACCCAAGGACCATGGTCCGCGGGGCCCCATCTGTGAGTGCTCTCACAACGAGGTTAGGGCTTGGTCACAGGTCCAGCATGTCGGGGGTCAGGATGGCCTCCGTGTCCGGGATCCCCTGCTCGTGGGCGCGCTTGTCGGCCATCGCGAGGAGGCGCCGGATGCGTCCCGCGACGGCGTCCTTGGTCAGCGGCGGCGTGGAGAGCTGACCGAGCTCCTCCAGGCTCGCCTGCTTGTGCTCGAGGCGCAGCCGCCCGGCCTGGATCAGGTGCTCGGGCACCTCGTCGCCGAGGATCTCGAAGGCCCGCTCGACCCGGGCGCCGGCGGCCACCGCGGCGCGCGCGGAGCGACGCAGGTTCGCGTCGTCGAAGTTGGCGAGCCGGTTGGCCGTACCGCGGACCTCGCGGCGCATCCGCCGCTCCTCCCACACGAGCACGGCGTCGTGGGCGCCCATGCGGGTGAGCATCGCCGAGATGGCGTCACCGTCGCGGATGACGACGCGGTCGATGCCGCGGACCTCGCGGGCCTTGGCGGCGACGTTCATGCGGCGGGCGGCGCCGACCAGGGCGAGCGCGGCCTCGGGGCCGGGGCAGGTCACCTCGAGGGAGCTGGAGCGGCCCGGCTCGGTGAGCGAGCCGTGCGCGAGGAAGGCGCCGCGCCACGCTGCGGTGGCCTCGGCGACGCCGGCGGAGACGACCTGCGGCGGCAGGCCCCGCACCGGGCGGCCCCGGTTGTCGAGCAGCCCGGTCTGCCGGGCGAGGGACTCGCCGTCCTTGACGACGCGGACGACGTAGCGGTTGCCGCGGCGCAGCCCGCCGCCGGAGACGACGATGATGTCGGAGGAGTGCCCGTAGACCTCCTGCATGGTCTGGCGCAGCCGGCGGGCGGCGATGCCGGCGTCGAGCTCGGCCTCGACCACGATGCGGCCCGAGATGATGTGCAGGCCACCGGCGAACCGCAGCGTCGCGGCCACCTCCGCCTTGCGGGCCGACACCTTGTCCACCCGGAGACGGGCGAGCTCATCCTTCACGGCGGAGGTCAACGACATGCCGGTCATCTTCGCACTCATCGCGCCGACGTTCCTCCCGCGCCCGGCGCGACGTCGCCCAGGACGCCCTCGAAGGCGTCCCGGTAGGCCGCCGCCAGCCGGAGGGGGTCGTGCCGGTCGCGGGCGTCCCCGCCGCCGATCTGGCGCAGCAGCACCCGGGCGCCGCACCCGGAGGCCGCGTCGGTGAGGTCGTCGATGTCCTCGACGGCGGTGGGGTCGGCGAGGATGACGTCCAGCCGCAGGTCGGGGGCGTGCTCGTGGAGGCTGCGCACGTGGTCGGCGGCGGTCATGCCGCTGGTCTCCCCCACCTGGGCGGTGAGGTTGATGGTCAGGGCGCGGTGCGCCGTCGTCTCGTGGAGCGCGCGGTAGAGCTCGGGCACGAGCAGGTGCGGAATCACGGAGGTGTACCAGGAGCCGGGGCCGAGGACGACCCAGTCCGCGGCCCGCACGGCCTCGAGCGCCTCGGGGCACGCGGGCGGGTCCTCGGGCACGAGCCGCACGTGCTCGACCCGCCCCTCGGAGACGGCGACGTTGGCCTGGCCGCGCACGGTGCGCACGACGCCGTCGGAGCACACGTCGGCCTCGATCTCCAGCGGGACCGCGGCCATCGGCAGCACGCGTCCGCGCACGCCGAGCAGCCGGCCGACGAGGTCGAGCCCGGCGACCTCGTTGCCGAGGAGCTCCCAGAGCGCGACGATGAGCAGGTTGCCGACGGCGTGGTTGTTCAGCGGCCCCTCGGAGACGAAGCGGTGCTGGAGCACGTCGCGCCAGGTCAGGCCCCACTCGCCGTCGTCGCACAGCGCGGACAGCGCCATGCGCAGGTCCCCCGGCGGGAGCACACTCAGCTCGTGGCGCAGGCGGCCGGACGATCCGCCGTCGTCTGCGACCGTCACCACCGCGGTGAGGTTCTGCGAGATGTGGCGCAGCGCCCCCAGGGTCGCGGCGAGGCCGTGCCCACCGCCGAGCGCGGCCACGGCGGGCCCGCGCGCGCCGGGCTGCAGGCCCGTGCCGCGGTCGGGGACGCCTCCCGGGTCGAGGACGCTCATTCGCGCCCCAGGTCCCGGTGCAGGGTGCGCACCGACTGGCCGCGGTCGCGCAGCCGCTCGGCGATCGCCTCCGTCATCGCCACGGAGCGGTGCTTGCCGCCGGTGCAGCCCACCGCGATGGTCACGAAGGGCTTGAGCTCGTTGATGTAGCCGTCCAGCACGGGGGCGATGGCGTCGACGTAGCGGTCGGCGAACTCCTCGGCCCCCTCGAGGCCGAGGACGTAGTCGCGCACCTGCTCGTCGCGGCCGGTGAGGTGGCGCAGCTCGGTCACCCAGTAGGGGTTGGTCAGGAAGCGCACGTCCACGACGTGGTCGGCGTCGAGCGGCAGGCCGTACTTGAAGCCGAAGGAGACCACCGTCAGCCGCAGCGGCCGGTCGCCCTCCCCCGCGACGACCTCACGGACCTTGCGGGCCAGGTCGTGCACGGACAGGTCGGTGGTGTCGATCAGGACGTCGGCGCGGCGGCGCAGGTGCGCCAGCAGCTGGCGCTCCTCGGCGATGCCGTCCAGCAGGCGGCCCTCGCCCTGCAGCGGGTGCGGGCGGCGGACGGACT
Source organism: Georgenia subflava (assembly GCF_009193155.1). GTDB lineage: Bacteria > Actinomycetota > Actinomycetes > Actinomycetales > Actinomycetaceae > Georgenia > Georgenia subflava. The sequence continues at coordinate 185,800 of NZ_VUKD01000003.1, read as the reverse complement.
CGTAGCGGCGGACGAGCTCGTCGTCGGCGGCGTCCAGGAAGACGATCCGGTAGTCGGTGCCCTGCATGCGCAGCTGGTCCAGGACGCTGACCAGGTCCGCGAAGAACTCGCGGCTGCGCACGTCGACGACGGCGGCGAGGCGGTGCACGCCACCCTCGGCCGGGGTCATCATCCGGGCCAGCGCGGCGAGCATCCGCGGCGGCAGGTTGTCGACGACGTACCAGTCGAGGTCCTCCAGCGCGGCGGCGGTGCGCGAGCGGCCGGCGCCGGACATGCCGGTGATGATGAGCAGCTCTGGCGGGTCGTTCTTGGGCAGCCGCGACTCGGCGTCCAGCAGCGGGATCCCCTCGGGGACGGTCTGCGGACGCGTGTCGTCGGTGCCCTCGTTCGTCATGCCCTCAGGATGCCAGGTGGTCACGCCCGCCGGGTGCCAGCGCGTCCAGGACCGCCTGGGCGGTGCGCGGGCCGACGCCCTTGACGGCGGCGACCTCCTCCACGGAGGCGGCCCGGATGTTCTTGACCGAGCCGAAGGCCTTGAGCAGGGCCGCCTGGCGGGTGGGGCCGAGGCCGGGGACGTCGTCGAGCACGGAGCGGGTCATGGCCTTGGCGCGCCGGGAGCGGTGGTGGCTGATGGCGAAGCGGTGCGACTCGTCGCGCAGGTGCTGCAGGAGGTACAGGGCCGGCGAGGTGCGCGGCAGCACCACCGGGAAGTCGTCGCCGGGCAGCCAGACCTCCTCCAGACGCTTGGCCAGACCGACGAGCGCGACGTCGTCGATGCCGAGCTCGTCGAGGACCCGCTGGGCGGCGGCGACCTGGGGCTGCCCGCCGTCGACCACCACCAGGTTGGGCGGGTAGGCGAAACGGCGTGCCCGTCCCGTGGTGGGGTCCACCGGTCCGGATCGCAGCGGCACGCCGTCGTCGTCCACGGCGTCGAGGTCGACGACGGGGGTGTCCTGGCGGTCGGGGTCGTCGCCGGCGAGGGCGGCGCCGACCGCGAGCGCCGCGGCGTCGGCGAGACCCGGCGCGTCCGCGCGGGCCTGGGCGAGCGCCTCCTGCTCGGCGACGTAGCGGCGGAAGCGCCGGCGCAGCACCTCGTCCATGGCCGCGGTGTCGTCGCGGGCCCCCTCGCCGTCCTCGCCGCGGACGACGAAGTGGCGGTACTCGGACTTCTTGGCGACGCCGTCCTCGAAGACGACCATGGAGCCCACCTGGTGGGCGCCCTGGGTGTGGGAGATGTCGTAGCACTCGATGCGCAGCGGGGACTCCGCCAGCCCGAGCGCCTCCTGCAGCTCGCCGAGGGCCTTGGACCGGGACGTCAGGTCGCCGGCGCGGCGGGTCTTGTGCAGCGTCAGCGCCTGCTCGGCGTTGGCGTGCACCGTCTCGGCGAGCTTCCTCTTGTCGCCGCGCTGCGGCACCCGGATGCTGACCCGGGCACCGCGAAGACCCGAGAGCCACGCCGTCACGCCCTCGAGGTCGGCGGGCAGGACCGGCACGAGGATCTCGCGCGGCACGGCCGTGGTCGGGGTGTGGGGAACGTCGTCGACGCTCGTCGCCTCGCCGTCGGCCCGGCGCGCACGGGACTTGCCGACCGAGTTCGCATCGTGCGGGGCGACGGCGGCCGGGGCGTCGCCGTACACCTGCAGCAGGAGGTGCTCGACGAGGCCCGCCTCGTCGAGCTCCTCGACGCGCTCGACCACCCAGCCGCGCTGGCCGCGGATCCGGCCGCCGCGCACGTGGAACACCTGGACGCTCGCCTCGAGCTCGTCGGCGGCGAGGGCGAAGATGTCCGCGTCGGTGCCGTCGGGGAGGACGACGGCGTTCTTCTCCACCACCTTGCGCAGGGCGGCGACGTCGTCACGCAGGCGGGCGGCGCGCTCGTAGTCCTGCTCCGCCGCGGCCGCGCGCATCTCCCGCTCGACGCGGCGCAGGTGCGGACCGGTCTCGCCCTCCATGAAGCGGCAGAACTCGTCCGCGAGCTCGCGGTGGTCCTCCTTGGAGATCCGCCCCACGCACGGCGCCGAGCACTTGTCGATGTAGCCGAGCAGGCACGGCCGGCCCGAGGACTCCGCGCGCCGGTACACGCCCGGCGAGCAGGTGCGCACAGGGAAGACCCGCAGCAGCAGGTCGACTGTCTCGCGGATCGCCCAGGCGTGCGTGTAGGGACCGAAGTAGCGGGTGCCCTTGCGCTTGGCGCCGCGCATGACCTGGACGCGGGGCACCTCCTCCCCCATGGTGACGGCGAGGAAGGGGTAGGACTTGTCGTCGCGGTACTTGACGTTGAACCGCGGGTCGAACTCCTTGATCCAGGCGTACTCGAGCGCGAGCGACTCGACCTCGGTGCCGACGACCGTCCACTCCACCGAGGAGGCGGTCGTGACCATCTGCCGGGTCCGTGGGTGCAGCGCCGCGATGTCCTGGAAGTAGCTGGCGAGCCGGCTGCGCAGGCTCTTGGCCTTGCCGACGTAGACGACGCGGCCGTGCGGGTCGCGGAAGCGGTAGACGCCCGGCTGGTCGGGCACCTCCCCCGGCCGGGGTCGGTACGTGGACGGGTCGGCCATGCCCTCGAGCCTACGTCAGCACGGGGACGCCTCGCGGCGCCGTCGCGTCGGATCCGGACCCCACTCGGCCGGTGGCGCTGCCGCCGGTCGCGCGGTGGTCAGGCGGTGGTGTGGGCCGTGGTGTGCGCGGGTTCGACACGGACCGGGAAGCCGACTGACCGGGCGACGTGGTTGTACTCACGGGCCTCGTGGTGCAGGCGGGCGGCGAGCTCCTCGCTGACGCCCGGGTCGGCGAACGTCACCCGGGGGCGGAGCACGACCTCGACGAAGGGCCCCGAGCCGGCGCCCTCCACGCGCTGCGTCCCGGTCGCCTTGTCGGCGTAGCCGAGCACGACGACGTCGTGCCTCGCGGCGGTGCGCAGGAACCACAGCATCTGGGCCTGGGAGATGGAGCCGACGAAGAGCTCCTCGGCGCGGTACCGGCTCACGTCGGTGCGGACCTTGAGGTCCGAGGTGGCCAGCAGCGTGGGCTTGCCCTCCACCCGCACCTCGTGGTCGCGCGAGTAGCTGGTGTAGCTCGACGTGCCGCGCTCGTCGGCCCCGGTCCAGTCGACTGTCACGTTGTACGTCTGGAGTGCTCCCATGACCACACGCTAGCCGTCCGCCGGTGCCCGGGCGAGGATTCACCGTCTGCCGCGCAGGTCAGCGCGCGGCGAGGATCTCTGCGAGGAACTGCCCGGTGAACGACTCGGGGACCTTCGCCACCTTCTCCGGGGTGCCGGCCGCGACCACCGTCCCGCCGCCGGAACCGCCCTCGGGGCCCATGTCGATGATCCAGTCGGCGTTCTTGATGACGTCGAGGTTGTGCTCGATGACGATGACCGTGTTGCCCTTGTCGACCAGGCCCTGCAGCACCTGGAGGAGCTTGCGGATGTCCTCGAAGTGCAGCCCGGTGGTCGGCTCGTCGAGCACGTAGACGGTGCGACCGGTCGAGCGTCGCTGCAGCTCGGAGGCGAGCTTGACCCGCTGCGCCTCGCCGCCGGAGAGCGTCGTGGCGGACTGACCGAGGCGGACGTACCCCAGGCCGACGTCGACGAGGGTCTGCAGGTAGCGGGTGATCTTCTGGACCGCGCCGAAGAAGTCGACGGCCTCCGCGATCGGCATGTCGAGGACCTCGGCGACGGTCTTGCCCTTGAAATGCACCTCGAGGGTCTCGCGGTTGTACCGCGCGCCCTGGCACACCTCGCACGGGACGTACACGTCCGGCAGGAAGTTCATCTCGATCTTGATGGTGCCGTCGCCCTTGCAGGCCTCGCACCGTCCGCCCTTGACGTTGAACGAGAAGCGGCCGGGGCCGTACCCACGCACCTTCGACTCGGTCGTCTCCGCGAACAGCTTGCGGATGTGGTCCCACACGCCCGTGTACGTCGCGGCGTTCGAGCGCGGGGTCCGGCCGATCGGCGACTGGTCCACGTGCACGACCTTGTCCAGCCCGTCGAGGCCGGTGACCCTCTTGTGCCGCCCGGGCACCGAGCGCGCCCGGTTGAGCTCGGCGGCGAGCACCTTGTACAGGATCGCGTTGACCAGGGTGGACTTCCCCGAGCCGGAGACACCCGTGACGGCGACGAGCGTGCCGAGCGGGAAAGAGACCGTGACGTCCTTGAGGTTGTTCTCCTTCGCCCCGACGACGGTCAGCTGGCGGCCCTTGTCGACCTTGCGCCGCTTCGTCGGCATCGGGATGGAGCGCCGACCCGCCAGGTACGCGCCGGTCACCGACTCCTCGGCGGTCAGCAGCCCGGGCAGGTCGCCGGTGTGGATGACCCGGCCGCCGTGCTCGCCCGCGCCCGGTCCGATGTCGACGATCCAGTCCGCCATCCGGATGGTGTCCTCGTCGTGCTCGACGACGATGAGGGTGTTGCCGAGGTCGCGCAGCCGGGTCAGGGTGTCGATCAGCCGCCGGTTGTCCCGCTGGTGCAGCCCGATGCTCGGCTCGTCGAGGACGTACAGCACACCCACCAGGCCGGAGCCGATCTGGGTGGCGAGCCGGATGCGCTGCGCCTCGCCGCCGGAGAGCGTGGCCGCCCCGCGCGAGAGCGTGAGGTAGTTCAGGCCGACGTCGAGGAGGAACTGCAGGCGGGCGTGGATCTCCTTGAGGACCTGGCCGGCGATCGCCGACTCCCGGGTGCCCAGGTGCAGGCCGTCCAGGTACGCCTTGGCCTCGGCGATGGAGAGGTCGCTGAGCTGGGAGATGTTGAGCTCGCCGACCCGCACGGCCAGCACCTCGGGCTTGAGGCGGGCGCCCCGGCACACCGGGCACGGCACCTCGCGCATGTAGCCCTCGTAGCGCTCGCGCGACCAGTCGGACTCGGTCTCGTCGTGCTTGCGCTTGATGAAGTCGACGGCGCCCTCGAAGCCGGACGTGTAGGAGCGCTCCCGTCCCCACCGGTTGCGGTACCGGACCTTGACCTCGTAGTCCTTGCCGTGCAGCACCGCCTGCTTGGCACGCTGGGGCAGGGCGCGCCAGGGCACGTCGACGGAGAACTCGAGCTGCTCGGCCAGGGCTCGCAGCTGGCGCAGGAAGTACTCGCTCTGCGCGGCCCACGGCGCGACGGCGCCCTCGGCCAGGCTCAGCTCCTCGTCCGGAACGACGAGCTCGGGGTCGATCTCGAGCCGCGAGCCGATGCCGGTGCACTCGGGGCAGGCGCCGTAGGGGGCGTTGAAGGAGAACGTGCGCGGCTCGATCTCCTCGAGCGAGAGCGGGTGGTCGTTGGGGCACGCCCGCTTCTCGGAGAAGCGGTGCTCGCGACCCGGGTCGTTCGCGTCGAGGTCGACGAGCTCGACGACCACCAGGCCGTCGGCCAGGCGCAGGGCGGTCTCGACGGAGTCGGTCAACCGCTGGCGGACGTTCTCCCGGATCACGAGGCGGTCCACGACGACGTCGATGTCGTGCTTGAGCTTCTTCTCCAGGACCGGCGGCTCGCTGAGCGGGACGACCGTGCCGTCGACCCGGGCACGCGCGAACCCCTGCGTCTGGAGGTCGCGGAAGAGCTCGGTGTACTCGCCCTTGCGGCCCCGGATCATCGGTGCGAGCAGCTGGAACCGGGTGCCCTCGGGCATCTCCCTGAGGCGGTCGACGATCTGCTGGGGTGTCTGGGCGGTCACCCGCTCGCCGCACACGGGGCAGTACTGGGTGCCGGCCCGGGAGAACAGCAGCCGAAGGTAGTCGTGGACCTCGGTGATCGTGCCGACCGTCGACCGCGGGTTCCGGTTGGTGGACTTCTGGTCGATGGAGACGGCGGGCGAGAGCCCCTCGATGAAGTCGACGTCGGGCTTGTCCATCTGCCCGAGGAACTGGCGCGCGTAGGAGCTCAGCGACTCCACGTAGCGCCGCTGCCCCTCGGCGAAGATCGTGTCGAACGCCAGGGACGACTTCCCGGAGCCGGACAGGCCGGTGAAGACGATGAGCCGGTCGCGCGGGAGCTCGAGGCTGACGTTGCGGAGGTTGTGCTCGCGCGCGCCGCGCACGAGAAGCTGATCACTCACCCGGCGATGATATGCGCCCGCACCCACAGCCGCACAACTGTTCGATTCGTCACATGTTCCGGCTGCGCACGCCCCTGCTCGTCGGCCGGTCCCGGTTCCGCGCGCCCCCCTGCCCGTCCGTCGGTCCGGATCCGCACGCCCCTTCTCCTCGGGCGGTCCGGATCCGCGCGCCCTCTGCTCGTCACGCTCCGGATACGCCACTCCCCCGTCGCCCGGTCCTGCCCGCCGACGATCGGGAGTCGACGGAGTGGGCGACGCGGCCGCCCCGGTCCCGGCGGTCGCGACGCCGGGCCTTCGCCGCGTCCCGGTTCGCGTGCTCTGCCAGGATGGGAAAGATGACGGCACCCAGCGACATCAGAGCAGCCGATGCGGCGACCGACGCAAAGGACGAGGCCACCGAGCAGCAGGCCACCGCGGAGCAGCAGGCCGACGCCGAGCGGCAGGAGACCGCTGACCAGCCCGGACCCACGCCTATCGAGGACTACGCCGTTGTCGGGGACGCGCGCTCGGTGGCGGTCGTCTCGCGGCGCGGTTCGGTGGACTGGCTGTGCCTGCCGTGGCTCGACTCGCATGCGCTGTTCGCCGCGCTGCTCGGTACCCCGGAGAACGGCCGCTGGCTGCTGGCCGCCGTCGCCACGGACCGCGGCGCGAACGACGCGGAAGGCGGCACCGACGACGACGGCGTTGACAAAAGCGGCGCCACCACCGACGACGGCGCGAACAGCAGCACCAGCAGCCGTGACGACGACGGCGCTAACAACGGCACCAGCAGCCGCGACGCCGGCGCGAAAACCGGCACCAGCCGGGGCAACGACGGCGGCGCGAACAGCGGCAACGACGACGGCGTGACCGCGTCCCGTCGATACGTCGGGGACAGCTTCGTGCTCGAGACCACCTGGACCACCCCCACCGGCACCGCCCGCGTGATCGACGCCATGCCGGTGGCGGACGGCCGGTCGGACCTCATCCGCCGGGTGGAGGGACTGACCGGCACCGTGACCTTCGAGCACGAGTGGGTCGTGCGCTTCGGCTACGGCAAGACCCGGCCGTGGGTGCACCGCGACACGGACCCCGACGGGGCCGAGGTGATCCGCGCCGTCGCCGGTCCCGACGCCATCACGCTCGCCGGCGACCGGCTGCCCAAGGGTGTCGAGGGCCGGCACCAGGACGGCTTCGAGGTGACGGGCGGGGAGACCGTCGAGCTGGTGATGACCTGGTCGAAGTCGTGGGAGGGCATCCCCACCCGCCCCGACGTCGAGAAGGCGCTGCGCCACACCGAGACGGTCTGGGGCGACTGGGCGCGAGCCAACTCCTACGACGGCGACTACTGCGAGCAGGTCGTCCGCTCCCTCCTCGTCCTCCGGCTCCTGACCCAGGAGCCCACCGGGGGCATCGCCGCCGCCGCCACCACCTCGCTGCCGGAGGAGATCGGCGGCGAGCGCAACTGGGACTACCGCTTCTCCTGGCTGCGTGACGCCGCCCTGACGCTGGAGGCCATGCTCGAGGTCGGGTTCCGGGAGGAGGCCGAGGAGTGGCGCGCCTGGCTCCTGCGCGCCGTCGCCGGCGACCCAGAGAACCTGCAGATCATGTACCGGCTGGACGGCTCCCGCGAGCTGCCCGAGCGCGAGCTCGCGCACCTCACCGGCTACGCGGGCTCCACACCGGTGCGGGTGGGCAACGGCGCCGTGGACCAGCACCAGAACGACGTCCTCGGCGAGGTCATGCTCGCCCTCGACCTCGCGCGGCGGTCCGGGCTGGCCGCCGACGGCGACTCCTGGGCGCTGCAGCGGGTCCTCGTGGAGAACATGATCGACAAGTGGCGGCTGCCCGACCACGGGATCTGGGAGATCCGCGGCCCGTTGCGCCACTTCACCCATTCCAAGGTCATGTGCTGGGCGGCGTTGGACTGTGCGGTCCGCGCCGTCGAGGAGGAGGGCTGCGACGGGCCGGTGGAACGCTGGCGCGAGGTCCGCGAGGAGGTCAAGGCCGACGTCCTCGAGCACGGCTACGACGAGGAGCTCGGCTCCTTCGTGCAGTACTACGGGTCGAAGACCACCGACGCGTCCCTGCTCCAGCTCGTCCAGGTGGGCTTCCTCCCGCCGGAGGACCAGCGCCTGCACGGCACCGTCAGGCGGGTCCGCGAGGAGCTCGCGGACGGGCCGTGGGTGCACCGCTACCTCACCGCGAGCGGGGTGGACGGCCTGGCCGGCGACGAGCACCCGTTCCTCGCCTGCTGCTTCTGGCTGGTGGACGCGCTCGCCCGGATCGGGGACGTCACCACCGCCAAGCAGCACATGGACCAGCTGGTCGCCGTGATGAACGACGTCGGGCTCCTGTCCGAGGAGTACGACCCCCACGGCGAGCGCTTCACCGGGAACTTCCCGCAGGCCTTCTCGCACCTGACCCTCGTCCGGGCCGCGCACGCCCTGCACGCCGCCGAGAAGAGCGCGGAGCCGCTGGGCGCGCAGGCCCGCCCGGACGACATGGAGGCCGTCGACGACGCCCCCGTCGCGCGGGAGGACGCCGACCCCGGCCCGGAGGGAGGCGACCATGACTGACCCCCTCGACGACGCCCACGTCACCTACGGCGGCCCGAGCGCCGCACACCGGCTCGGCGCGACGACGGTGCGCAAGGCCTCCGTCTCCGAGCAGGACAACAACGCCTACCTCGTCACCGCGCCGGACGGCACGCAGCTTCTCGTCGACGCGGCCGACGACGCCGACCGGGTCCTGGCGCTGGTCGCGGAGGGCAGCGGCTCCCTGGCCGCCGTCGTCACGACCCACCAGCACTGGGACCACCACCGCGCCCTGCCGGCCGTCGTCGCGGCCACCGGTGCACAGGTGCTCGCCGGGGCGGAGGACGCCGACGCCCTGCCCGTGCCGGTCGACCGCCGCCTGGCCGACGGCGACACGATCGCCGTCGGGGACCTCGTCGTGGAGGTGATCGCCCTGCGGGGTCACACCCCCGGCTCCGTCGCGCTAGCGCTGCGCGAGGGCGACGACGGCGACCGCCCGGGTCGCGTGCACCTCTTCACCGGCGACTCGCTCTTCCCGGGCGGCCCTGGGCGGACCACGTCGCCGGAGAGCTTCACCTCGCTCATGGACGATCTGGAGGAGCGGGTCTTCGCCCGGTTCGGCGACGACGCACGCGTCTACGCGGGGCACGGCGACGACACCACCCTCGGGGCCGAGCGCCCGCACCTCGGTCGGTGGCGAGCCCGCGGCTGGTGAGAGCACGGGCGGCGGCGGAGTCACCGGGCGGCCGCGCGGCGCGTCCCCGCCGGTGCCCGGCCCACCGGCCGCGGTCGGCCCGCAGGCCGCTACGCTGGCTCGTATGACCCTCTTCGCCGTCGAGTACGTCTACGACATCGGCCGGACCGGGGACCTCGACCAGCTCCGTCCCCAGCACCGCGCCTTCCTGTCCGGGCTGCACGACGAGGGCACGCTCGTGGCCTCCGGGCCGTGGTCGGACGCCGCGACCCCCGGGGCGCTGCTGCTCGTGAGGGCGGCCGACCACGACGCCGTCCTGAAGGTCCTCGACGCCGACCCCTTCCACCGTGCCCACCTGATCGTGCGCCGCACCGCCCGCGCCTGGAACCCGGTGATCGGCTCTCTCGGCTGATGGGCCGGGTGCTGCGCACCTTCGACCCCTTCGTCGTCGCTCTCCTCACCACGATGGTGGTGGGTCTGGTCGTGCCGGTGCCTGCGTACGCGCGCCAGGTGCTCACGGTGGCCGGCGACGTCGCCGTCACCGTCCTGTTCCTCGTCTACGGGATGCGGCTGTCCACCCGGGAGGTGCTGGGCGGCCTCCGCAACGTCCGTCTCCAGGGCTCGATCCTGGCGTCGACGTACCTGCTGTTCCCGGTGCTGGGGATCATCCTCTACGCCGTCGCGGACCCCTTGGTGGGTGCCGCGCTGGCCGCCGGGCTGCTCTACCTGACGCTCCTGCCGTCGACGGTGCAGTCGTCGGTGGCCTTCACGTCGATCGCGCGCGGCGACGTCGCCGGTGCGATCTGCGCCGCGACGGTCTCCAACGTGCTCGGCATGGTGCTCACGCCGCTGCTGGTCCTGCTCGTGATGGACCGCTCGGGATCGGTGGGGCTCGGTGGTCTGCGAGACGTGCTGCTGCAGCTGCTGCTGCCGTTCGTCGTCGGCCAGCTGCTGCAGCCGCTGGTGGGCGGCTGGGTCCGCGCGCGGCGGTGGCTGACGCTCACGGTCGACCGCGGCACGATCCTGGTCGTGGTGCTCGGCGCCGTGGCGGCGGCGACCGCCGCCGGCGTGTGGGAGACCGTCTCAGCGGGGACGATCGTCGCGCTGCTGGCGCTGTGCGCCGTGCTGCTCGCGGCCATGCTCGCAGCGACGTGGTGGGGCGGGCGTGCGCTGGGGCTGGGGCTGCCGGGCCGTGTCGCGCTGCTGATGTGCGGCTCGAAGAAGTCCCTCGCCACCGGGCTGCCCATGGCTGCCGTGCTGTTCCCGGTCGCGACGGCGGCCACGGTCGCGGTGCCGGTCATCGTCTTCCACCAGCTGCAGCTGGTGGTGTGCGCCGTGCTGGCGCGGCGCCTCGCGCGGCGCGCGTCGGCCTGAGGCCGCCGTCGGGCCCGTACCCGAGCCGCCGGGCGACGCGTCCCGCACGGGCGACGCGCCGACGGTCTCCCGGAGCGGCCGCGGGCGGGTACCCCCGGCGCACGCAGGCGAGAGACTCGTGCTCAGCCGAAGGGGCCGGGCCTTCGCAGCTGGTGACGCGCGACCGCCGCGCTGACCGCCCGCGCGCACGCCGTCACCGCCTCGGCGTGCCGGGTGCGGACGTGCCCGCCGGGCAGGGCGGCGACGGTGAGGGGCAGGTTCACGGCGGCGACCACCCGGCCGTCGGTGACCTGCACCGGGGCGGCGAGGGCGATGTGTCCGCGTTCGAGCTCGTCGTCCACCCGGCAGTGGCCCACGTCCCGCACCTCGTCGAGCTGGGCGCGCAGCGCCCGACCGTCCACCGGCCCCGTCCCGGGGGGCAGGGAGCCGAGGTGCGCGTCGAGCTCGGCCGGGTCCAGGCCCGCGAGCAGCACCCGGCCCATGGCCGTGCTGAGCGCGGGCAGGCGAGTACCGACCGGCAGGACGGTGTCGATGATCCGCGAGCCGGGCACCCGCTCCACGTAGACGATGTCGGCGCCGTCGAGCACAGCGAGCGAGATCGAGTGGCCGGTCTCGGCGCTGAGCCGCCGCATCGCGCCGACGGCGAGGTCCGGGAGCCGCAGGGCCGACCGGTAGGCCTCCCCCAGCTCGAGCACCCGTGGGCGCAGGCTGAAGTCTCGACCGCGCCCGAGCACGTACCCGGCCTCGGCGAGGGTGAGCAGCACCCGACGCGCGACCGCGCGGTTCAGCCCGGCCCCCTGCGCCACCTGCGCGAGGGTCATCGGTCCGGGCGCCCCGGCGAGCGCGCGGAGAACCGCCAGCCCGCGCGCGAGAGCCTGGAGTCCTTCAGAGGCGGGCTGCCCGGTGGGCGCTGGCACGTCGTGCCGGGAGCGCGCGGCCGGCGCCGGCCGGCCGGGCGGCGTCGTGGTCGGCGGCGCCGGCCGGCCGGGCGGCGTCGTGTTCGGCACGGTCACCCGAGCCCTTCCTCGGTGAGGACGCGCTGGGCGATGCCGTAGGCGTGGTTCGAGACGGGGATCCCCGCGTAGACGCCGAGGTGGAGGAGCACCTCGCGGATCTCGTCGACGGTGAGGCCGTTGCGCAGGGCGGCGCGCACGTGCATGGCGAACTCGCCGTCGTGCCCGAGCGCGGCGAGCAGCGCCAGCGTGATCGCGCTGCGGGTGCGCCGGTCGAGCCCCGGACGGGCCCACACGTCGCCCCACGCGTACCGGGTGATGAAGTCCTGGAAGTCCACGGTCAGCGTCGTGGTGCCGAGCTGCGCACGGTCCACGTGGGCGTCACCGAGAACCTCGCGCCGGACCCGCATGCCGGCGGCGTGGCCGGCCCGGTCGGCATCCAGGTGCTCGAGCAGCAGGGCGGTGACGGTCGCCGACTGCTGCACGGCGCTGAGGTGGGCGGCCCCGTCGACGACCTCGAGCCGGGCGTCGCCGCCGGCGGCGCGGACCGCCGCGACGAGCTCCTCGGACATCTCCGGCGGCGTGGAGCGATCCTCGGCGCCGGCGACCGCGAGCACCGGCGCCGTGATGTCGCCGAGCCCAGGCCGCAGGTCCGTGCTCGCGATGGCCTCGCAGCACTGGGCGTACCCCTCGGGCTCGACGGCGAGGAACGTCTCACGGATCCGGGCCAGGCGCTGCGGGTCGTGCCAGGCCGGTGTGAACCAGCCGGCGACGACGCTCTCCCAGATCGCACCCATGCCCTGCTCACGCACGATCGCCGCCCGCGTGAGCCACTTCTCGGCAGGCGGCAGGTGCGCGGAGCTGCACACGAGCGCGAGGCGGTTCACGCGCTCGGGGTGGTGCACCGCCAGCCACGTCGCGACCATGCCGCCCACCGACAGACCCACGTGGTGGGCGGCGGGCACCCCGAGGTGGTCCATGAGGCGCAGGACGCCGGAGCCCAGGTCCGCGATCGTTCTCCCGCCCGCCCCGGTGGTGGCAGGTTCGACCGGGATCGTCGCGCCCGGGGCGCGGGTGGCCGAGCCGCCATGGCCGGGCAGCTCGTAGCGCACCACGCGATAGCGCCGTTCGAGCAGGCGCACCTGCTCGTCCCACGTGTGCCGGTCGGTGCCCAGCGAGGAGCCCAGCACGACGACGGGTGCGCCGTCCGGACCGCTCGCCTCGTAGGCCGGGAGATGGTCGCTCAGCATCGTCGCCCTCCTGCCGAACCGTGGTCCGGACAGGGTATCCGTCCGTCGGCTCAGGCCACGACGTGGCCGAGGTGGACCAGGTCCGCGTCGACGGCGGCCGCGGCCGCACGCAGCTCGGGCAGCACGCGGTCGACCAGCGCCGACGGCGGTTCGTCGCCGACGGCGGTCGCGACGTTGATGGCGGCCACGACCGTGCCCTCGCCGTCATGGACGGGCACGGCGAGCGAGCGCAGCCCCTCCTCGAGCTCCTGGTCGACCAGCGCATAGCCCTGCTCGCGGGTCTCGGCGAGGATCTCGCGGAGGCGACCCGTGTCGGTGGTCGTGAAGGGTGAGCGTCGTTCGACGCGGACCGAGTCCACGAAGCCTTCGAGCCAGTCGTCCGTGCGGCCTGCCAGCAGGACTCGCCCCATCGACGTCGACTCGGCGGGGAAGCGGGTGCCTGTACGGATCCTCACCCGCATGACCCGCCGGGTGGCGACGCGGGCGACGTAGACGATCTGGCCGGCCTCGAGCACCGACGCCGATACCGACTCGCCCACGCGGCTCGACAGCTCCTTCAGGTGCGGGGTCACGACCTCGGCGAGCGTCAGCTCCGCGAGCTGCTCGAACCCGAGCTCGAGGAGGGCCGGCCGGAGGATGAACTCACGGCCGCGCTGGTCCGCGTAGCCGAGCTCGACGAGCGTGTGGAGCGCGCGTCTGGCGCCCGCGCGCGGCATGCCCGAGCGGGCTGCCACCTCGCTGAGCGTGAGACGGGGATGGTCCTCGTCGAAGACCCGGATCACCGAGAGGCCGCGCTCCAGGGACCGGATGGTCTCGGTGGGGCGCCCCGCGGCGGGGTCGGGCTCGGACTGGTCTAGTTCTCCCACGGGCCGCATGCTAACCGCCCGGTCCGGGCGCCCCGTGCGGGGCTGCCCGACCGGGCGGTCAGAAGGTCGACAGCTGATCGGCTGCGGTGGGGGCGGTCGCGGCCGGTTTACTGGCCGCGGGCCATGTCATTCGCCCGACGTGTGCCGTTCGGCGTCCACGGGCGGGCCGGAGGGACTGCTCGGCCCGTCCCCCTCGCCGCGGTCCCGGATGGCCGGCTCGGCAGCAGCGAGCCGTGCGTCCTTCTTGTTGCGCGCGAGGCTGGCGATCACGGTGATGGCCAGCACGCCGACGATCCAGGCGAGCGAGACCGCGATGCCCGGCTCGGGGATGGCGAGCCACGGCTCGCCGCCGTTGATGAAGCCCAGCTCGTTCTCGTGCAGCGCGTGGACGACCAGCTTGAGACCGATGAAGCCGAGGATCGCGGCCAGGCCGTAGTGCAGGTAGACCAGCTTGTCGAGCAGCCCGTCGACGAGGAAGTACAGCTGACGCAGACCGAGCAGCGAGAAGGCGTTCGCGGCGAACACCAGGTAGGGCTCCTGGGTCAGGCCGAAGATGGCCGGGATCGAGTCGACCGCGAAGAGGATGTCGGCGCTGCCGATCGCGATGATCGCCAGGAGCATCGGGGTGATGAACGTCTTGCCGGAGTGGCGGTGGATGAGCTTGCCGCCCACGAAGCCCTCGGTGACGGGGACGACGCGGCGCACGAGGCGGACGAACCCGTTCTCGTGGTACTCCTCCGTCTCGTCGGGCTTCTCCACGCCCTGGCGGGCCTGGGCGATCGCCGTGTAGATGAGGAAGGCCCCGAAGATGTAGAAGATCCAGGTGAAGTTCTCGATGGCGGCGGCGCCGAGCGCGATGAAGACGGCGCGCAGCACGATCGCGATGATGATGCCGGCCAGCAGGACCTCCTGCTGGTACTTCCGCGGGATCTTGAAGGCCGCGATGATGATGACGAAGACGAAGAGGTTGTCGACGGACAGGCTCTTCTCGGTGACGTACCCGGCGAAGTACTCGCCGCCGTAGGTCGAGCCCCAGACACCCCAGACGATCAGTCCGAAGACGAGGGCCATGGCGACGTAGGCGACCGACCACCAGGCGGCCTCCTTCAACGAGGGCGCGTGCGGGGTACGGACGTGTCCGACGATGTCGACGGTGATCATCACGACGATCAGCGCGATCAGGCCGATCCAGCCAAGGGCGTGAACTTCCACTGTTCCTCCGGTACGTAGGGGCGAGTACCGGAGGTCTCTTCCGCCTGGTCCGTGCAGCCCACGTCCCCGGTTCGGGATGTGGGCGACCTCGTGTCCGGGCCGGTGGCACCGAGCGGGCGAACTCGCCCGCCGTGATGACGGCACCACTGTTGGGGGAATACTCCCCTCCGCAGGCGACACGATACGGCAGGACGAGCCCGGCCGCGAACGTGGCGCGATGTGGGACGCGACACCGGCGAACCTGGACATACCGCCCGGGTCGAGGTGGGTCAGGCGTTCGCGGCAGCCATCTGCCGCAGCTCCTTCTTCAGGTCGGCGATCTCGTCCCGCAGGCGGGCGGCCAGCTCGAACTGCAGCTCCTCGGCGGCGGCGTGCATCTGGTCCGAGAGCTCCTGGATGAGCCCGGCGAGGTCGCTCGCGGCCGCACCGGCGAGCTTCTCGCGCGCCGACTCGCCCGCCTTCCGTCGCTCCTTCCCACCCGCGCCCTTCCCGGCGCCGCGGTAGCCGCCCTCGAGCAGCTCGGCGGTGTCGATGTCCTCCCGGGCGAGCATGTCGGTCACGTCCGCGATCCGCTTGCGCAGCGCTCTGGGCTCGATCCCGTTCTCGGTGTTGTAGGCGACCTGCTTCTCCCGGCGTCGCGTCGTCTCCTCGATCGCCTGCGCCATCGACCGGGTGATCGTGTCCGCGTACATGTGCACCTGTCCGGAGACGTTGCGGGCCGCGCGCCCGATCGTCTGGATCAGCGAGGTCGACGAGCGCAGGAAGCCTTCCTTGTCGGCGTCGAGGATGGCGACGAGCGAGACCTCGGGCAGGTCCAGGCCCTCGCGCAGCAGGTTGATGCCGACGAGCACGTCGAACGTGCCCATCCGCAGCTCGCGCAACAGCTCGACGCGACGCAGGGTGTCCACGTCGGAGTGCAGGTAGCGCACGCGGACGTCGCGCTCGAGGAGGTAGTCGGTGAGGTCCTCGGCCATCTTCTTCGTCAGCGTGGTGACTAGGACCCGCTCGTCGCGGTCGACCCGGTCGCGGATCTCGCCCAGCAGGTCGTCGATCTGTCCCTTGGTCGGCTTGACCACCACCTCGGGGTCGACCAGGCCGGTCGGGCGGATGATCTGCTCGACCACGCCGTCGGACTGGCTGAGCTCGTACGGCCCGGGCGTCGCGGAGAGGTACACCGTCTGGCCGATCCGCTCGAGGAACTCCTCCCAGCGCAGCGGACGGTTGTCCATGGCCGACGGCAGCCGGAAGCCGTGGTCGACCAGGGTGCGCTTGCGGGACATGTCGCCCTCGAACATGGCGCCGATCTGCGGGACGGTCACGTGCGACTCGTCGATGACGAGCAGGAAGTCCTCGGGGAAGTAGTCCAGCAGCGTGTGCGGGGCCGTGCCCGGCGCGCGTCCGTCGATGTGCCGGGAGTAGTTCTCGATGCCCGAGCACGTCCCGATCTGGCGCATCATCTCGAGGTCGTAGGTGGTGCGCATCCGTAGCCGCTGCGCCTCGAGGAGCTTGTTCTGCCGCTCCAGCTCCTCCAGCCGCTCGGCGAGCTCGGTCTCGATCGTGCCGAGCGCCCGCTCCATCCGCTCGGGCCCGGCGACGTAGTGCGTCGCCGGGAACAGGTGCACGGCGTCCTCCTTGCGCACCACGTCCCCCGTGAGGGGGTGCAGCGTGCTGAGCGCGTCGATCTCGTCCCCGAAGAGCTCGATCCGGATCGCGAGCTCCTCGTAGACCGGGATGATCTCGATCGTGTCCCCGCGGACACGGAAGGTCCCGCGGGTGAAGGCCAGGTCGTTGCGCGTGTACTGCATCGTCACGAACTGGCGCAGGAGGTCGTCCCGGTCGACCTGCTGCCCGACCTGGAGCTGGACCATCCGGTCGACGTACTCCTGGGGTGTGCCGAGGCCGTAGATGCAGGACACCGACGCCACCACGACGACGTCCCGCCGCGTGAGCAGGGAGTTCGTCGCGCTGTGCCGCAGACGCTCGACCTCGTCGTTGATGGAGGAGTCCTTCTCGATGTAGGTGTCCGTCTGCGGGACGTAGGCCTCGGGCTGGTAGTAGTCGTAGTAGGAGACGAAGTACTCGACGGCGTTGTTCGGGAGCAGCTCGCGGAACTCCGTGGCCAGCTGTGCGGCGAGGGTCTTGTTCGGCGCCATCACCAGGGTGGGACGCTGCACCTGCTCAACGAGCCACGCGGTGGTCGCCGACTTGCCGGTGCCGGTGGCCCCGAGCAGGACGATGTCCTTCTCCCCCGCCGTGAGCCGGTCGGTGAGGTCGGCGATCGCGGTCGGCTGGTCACCGGAGGGGCTGTACTCGGAGACCACCTCGAACGGGGCGACGGTCCGCTTCAGGTCGGTCACAGGACGCATGGGTCAACGGTACGACGCGGCACCGACAACTGCGGCGACGGGGTCCTCCGGAGCACGCCCCGTGCCGGCGTCACGGCTTCGAGGTGGCCTGTCACACGCGGGGCGCCGGGGCCGGCCGGTGGTCCGCCTCCCGCCCCTCGGCAGCCAGCCCGGCGGCGAAGCGGGCGAGCAGCACGGCGAAGGTCCGACGGTCGTCCTCGTCCCAGGAGGACAGCTGCTCCTCGATCACGCCGGCACCGGCCCGGCGGACGAGCTCGCGCACCTCACGGCCGCGACCCGAGAGCCGGAGAAGCACTGCCCGGCCGTCCTGCGGGTCGGGCGTGCGGTCGACCAGACCCGCGCGCTCGAGCCGACGGACCTGGGGCGTCACCGTGGACTTGTCCACCCCCTGCCACGCGGCCAGCGCGGAGGCACGCATCGGACCCTGGGTCGCGAGGGCCTCGACGAGCCAGGCGTCGGTGGGCGTCAGACCGGCGGTCTCCTCGTGCGCCCAGAGCCTGGCCTGGACGGCCGCGCGGCTCGCCCAGCGCAGGACCGTCGCGAACGCCGCCTGAAGGTCGGCACCCACCCCTTCAGCCTCGCCCACCGAGCCCTCGGCCTCGCCCACCGAGGCAGGCTCGCGCTCGGCACCGGACGGCGCCGGACGGGACCTGGAGCCTGCCGCGGAGTCCGCCGCTCTGCCGGCCGCTGCTCGCTCGTCATGCCCACGCCGGCCCTGCCGGCCCAATGCTCGCTCGTCCGGGACTCCCTCTTGCTCCTGCCACATGTTAGTGAGATTACACCAACTAGTTTCTTGAACTCTCAACATGACAGCGCTATATTAGTTTGGCATGGCCAACCAACCTGACGGCAGACGGAGGAGCGACGTGGTCGATCGGACGCAGGACACCGCACCGCGGGACAGGCGCGACGACGACTCTCGCCCGCGGGACAGGCACAACGATGACTCCCGCCGGCCGGAAGGCCGGCCGTGGCGGACCGAGGGGCTCTCGGACGGCGGTCGTCCCCCGGAGTCGCCCCGGTGGGGCCGGGTCGCCGTGTGGATCGCCGTCGCATGGCTGGCGTTCTTCGCGCTCGCCAGCTTCCAGGACGCGGCCACCTCGCGGGTGGCGACCGTCTCGTACACCGAGTTCACGCAACAGGTGAGCGAGGGCAACGTCGAGGAGGTCTTCTCCCGCGGCCAGAGCATCGAAGGTGTCCTGACCGAGGCGGCCGAGCTGCCGGAGGGCGACGCGACCTACCGCCAGTTCGTCACCGAGCGTCCGACCTTCGCGCAGGACGATCTGCTCGCCGAGCTCGAGGCGAGCGACGCCGTCGTCCAGGCCACCCCGATCACGCAGGAGCGCGGGCTGCTCTCCAACCTGCTGATCTCGCTGCTCCCACTGGTCCTCATCGTGGCCTTCTGGGTCTGGATCTTCCGCCGCCAGGCCAAGAAGATGGGCGCCGGCGGTGCAGGCGGACTGCTCGGCGGGAAGAAGACCAAGCCGGTCGATCCCGAAGAGGTGCGCGTCAACTTCGACGACGTCGCGGGGATCGACGAGGTCAAGGACGAGATCTCCGAGATCGTGGACTTCCTCAGGAACCCCGACAAGTACACCCGTCTGGGCGCAAAGGTCCCCAAGGGCGTGCTCCTCGAGGGCGGCCCGGGCACCGGCAAGACCCTGCTCGCTCGCGCCACGGCCGGCGAGGCACAGGTCCCGTTCTTCTCCGCCTCGGCCTCCGAGTTCATCGAGATGATCGTCGGGGTCGGCGCCTCACGGGTGCGCGAGCTGTTCGCCGAGGCGCGCAAGGTCGCGCCGGCCATCATCTTCATCGACGAGATCGACACCATCGGCCGGTCCCGGTCCAGCTCGCGCTCGATGGGCGGGAACGACGAGCGCGAGCAGACGCTCAACCAGATCCTCACCGAGATGGACGGCTTCTCCGGCACCGAGGGGGTGGTGGTCATCGCCGCCACCAACCGCGCGGACGTCCTCGACGACGCGCTGACCCGCGCGGGCCGGTTCGACCGGAAGGTCACCGTCTCGGCACCCGACCAGGTGGGGCGTGAGCAGATCCTCGCCGTGCACACCCGGGGCAAGCCGCTGGCCGCCGACGTCGAGCTCGCCCAGGTCGCCCGGACGACCCCCGGCATGACGGGCGCCGACCTGGCGAACCTCGCGAACGAGGCGGCCCTCCTCGCCGCCCGGCGCGAGCAGGACCAGATTCACGCCAAGGACTTCGCCGACGCGCTCGAGAAGGTCCAGCTGGGCTCCGAGCGTTCCGTGGTCATGCCGGAGGAGGAACGGCTGCGCACCGCCTACCACGAGGCAGGCCATGCACTCCTCGGCATGCTCCAGCCCGGCGCCGACCCCGTCCGCAAGATCTCGATCATCCCCCGCGGCCGGGCCCTCGGCGTGACCCTGTCAACGCCGGAGACGGACCGCTACGGCTACGACGTCGCCTACCTCAAGGGCCGGATCATCGGCGCCCTGGGCGGCATGGCCGCGGAGCAGGAGGTCTTCGGCGTGACCACCACCGGCGCGGAGTCCGACCTGCAGACCGTGACGGCGATCGCCCGCCAGATGGTCGGCCGGTGGGGCATGTCCCCGACGATCGGAGCCGTCCAGGTGTACCCGGACGAGGGCGACGCCCGGCAGAACGGCGCCTCGGAGTCGCTGCTCGAGGCCGTCGACGCCGAGGTCCGGGCGCTGGTCGACGAGTGCTACGACGAGGCGCGCCGGCTCCTGCGGGACAACCGCGACCGGCACGACGCGATCGTCGCGGCCCTGATGGAGCACGAGACGCTCGACGAGACGGAGGCCTACGCCGCTGCCGGGCTCACCCAGGCGCCGGCACGTCCGCTGCTCGTCGGCGCCGCACCCGGGTCACCCGGCCGGCCGGCGGACGAGTCGGCGGCTCACTGAGGCGGAGAGCTCAACCGGTGGCGTCCGCCACGTCGGCGGTCCCCTGACCGATCGCCTGGACCGAGGAGCCGGGGACCCAGGAGACGTCGCCCTGGTCGGCGTTGATGCCCCGGGCGGTGACGAAGAGCAGGGTCGACAGCCGGTTCAGGTACCGACCCGCCTCACGGTTGACCACCTCGGGGTACGCCTCGACGGCGCGCCAGACGGCGAGCTCGGCACGTCGTACGGCGGCCCGTGCCTGGTACATCAGCGCCGCTCCGAGCGTGCCGCCGGGCAGCACCATCCCGCCGAGGTTCTCGGAGCGCTCCTCGAAGTACTGGATCGCCCGGTCCAGCCGCTCGACGTAGCCGGGCACGATCGTGATCACCGGCTCGTCACCGAACGTCGACACCCCGAGGTCGGTGACGAGGTCGAGCAGGTCGTTCTGCACGCTCAGCAGGGTCGTAGCGATCTCCCGCTCCAACGGGGCTGCGGCCATGGCCACCCCGATCGCCGCGTTCGCCGCGTCGACCTCCGCGTACGCCGTCACCCGGGCGTCCGACTTCGGCAGCTCGCCGTGGCTCCCGAAGAAGATCCGCCCGGTGTCGCCGAGGTGCTCGGCCGGTCCTGGGTCGCCGTCGTCATTCATGGGTGCCACGATACTGACCGCAGGCGGTACCGCAGAGGCAGCCGGTGCACCGTCGTCGGTCCGGCCTCACCTGACGGAAGGAAACCCGATCGCATGGTCACCCAGCCGCCGGAGGATCTACCCGGGATGCCAGCGAAACCGTCCGAGGCGCCGCGCGGATGGTCGACCGTCGACAAGCCGGTCTTCTTCGTCGCCGTCGGGCTCGTGGTGATCATCTGTCTCCTCGGCGTGCTGTTCACCGAGACGGTCGGTGAGGTGGCGGGCGCTGCGCTCGGGTGGGTGACCACCACCTTCGGCTGGGTGTTCATCCTCGCGGCCGCGGGCTTCGTCGCGTTCTCTGTGGTGCTCGCGTTCGGTCGGTTCGGGAGCATCCCGATCTCCCAGGAGGGCGAGACGACCGAGTTCTCCCGGATGTCGTGGATCGCCATGATGTTCAGCGCCGGCATGGGCATCGGCCTGATGTTCTTCGGTGTGTACGAGCCCGTCACCCACCTCGCCTCGCCGCCCCCGTTCGTCGACGCCGCGCCGGAGAGCGCCCAGGCGGCCGAGTCGGCCATGGCCTACACGCTCTTCCACTGGGGCCTGCACCCGTGGGCCATCTACTCGGTGGTCGGTCTAGCGCTGGCGTACTCCACCCACCGGATGGGCCGCGGCAACCTCATGAGTGCGCCGTTCCAGGCCATCCTCGGGCGCGAGCGGATCGAGGACCGGGGCTGGGGCCGGCCCATCGACATCCTGGCGATCCTGTGCACGAAGTTCGGCTCGGCCACCTCGCTCGGCCTCGGGGCCCTGCAGATCGCCGCGGGGCTCTCGCTGCTGCGCACCGGTGAGTTCGAGGAGAACCCGAGCGCCCGCCTCCCTGTCATCATCATCTGCGTCCTGACCGTCGGGGTGATCATCTCGGCGGCGAGCGGGGTCTCGCGCGGCATCAAGTGGCTGAGCAACACCAACGTCGTGCTCGCCGCCGCCCTGCTGGTGTTCGTCTTCGTCGTCGGTCCCACCGTCTTCATCCTCGACCTCGTGCCCGCCTCGCTCGGCACCTACTTCGCCAACCTGGTGCCGATGAGCTTCCACTCGGCCGTCTTCGGCGGTGGTGACTGGCTCGCCAGCTGGACGATCTTCTACTGGGCCTGGTGGATCTCGTGGACACCCTTCGTCGGGACGTTCATCGCGCGCATCTCCCGCGGGCGCACCATCCGCGAGTTCGTCCTCGGCGTCCTCCTCGCGCCCACCGGCGTGAGCGTCATCTGGTTCGCGGTCTTCGGCGGGGCGGGCATCGACCTGCAGATCAACGGCGTCGACATCGCAGGCACCGGCAGCGAGGCCGCCGGATTCTTCGCGATGCTCGCCGAGTACCCGTTCTTCACCGGCGCCGCCCTCGTCGTCATGGTGCTCACGGCGGTGTTCTTCGTCAGCGGCGCCGATGCCGGCTCGCTGGTCATGGGCACGCTGTCCTCCTACGGACGCGAGACTCCCTGGACCCCGGTGGTGATCGTCTGGGCCATCCTGACCGGCGCGGTCGCCGCAGTCCTGCTCTTCGTCGGCGGCCTCGGTGCCCTCCAGACGTTCACGATCCTCGCCGCCACGCCGTTCGTCCTCATCATGGTCGGACTGTGCGTCTCGCTCTACGTGGACCTCCGCCGGGACCCCCTGCGCCTGCGCAGGGCAGCACCGGTCCGCCAGGCCATCGCCGTCCCGTCCGACGTCCCGTTCGCCGACCCGACGGCCGACGGGCCGCTGGACCGGGGACCCAGGTCGCCGACGGAGACCTAGGCCCGGCCGCGCCGGCCTCGGGCCCCTGTCCGGCGCGTCAGCCGCGGACGCGCGCGTCCCGCTCGGGCACGAGCCGCTCGCGCCACAGCCGGCCGACGGCGTCGACCAGCTCCTCGGCGGTGCCGGAGTTGTCGAGCCAGACGTCCGCGACGGCCCGCCGGGCGGCGTCGTCCGCCTGGGCGCGGACCCGCGCCCGTGCGTCCGCCTCGGACATCCCGCGGTGGTTCACGAGCCGCGCGACACGGGTGTCCTCGTCGGCACCGACGACCAGGACGAGGTCGTAGCGGTCCGAGAGGCCCTTCTCCACGATGAGGGGGACGTCGTGGACGACGACGGCGCCCGGCCCGGCCTCCGCCTGCAGCCGGGCGCTCTCCGCCGCCACGAGCGGGTGGGTGATCTGCTCGAGGCGCGAGCGGGCAGCCGGGTCGGCGAAGACCCGCGTCGCGAGCGCCCGCCGGTCGAGCGCGCCGTCCGGGCCTAGGATCTCGGTGCCGAAGGCGCCCACGACGGCGGCGAGGCCCGGCGTGCCGGGTGCCACGACCCGGCGGGCGAGCACGTCGGCGTCGATCACCGTGGCACCGAGGCGGGCCAGCTCGGCGGCGACCGTCGACTTGCCCGAGCCGATCCCGCCGGTGAGGCCGACGACGAGCATCAGTCCTCGGGGTCGTCGGGGTCGATGGGGGCGTGGTGGTCGAGCGCGACTATGCCACGCTTCCAGTAGCCGTCGACCTTGGTGTTGCGGCGGTCGAAGGCGGAGTCGTTGCGCAGCCAGCGACGCAGGGGCACGAGCGAGCCGGCCTCGCCGGCGAACCAGGCGAACCCGGTGCCGGGACGCACGGCCGCGGACCGGGCGGCGTCGGCGAGCACGGTGGTGCTGCCGGGATCGGCACCGGCGCGGTCCAGGACCTGCACGTGATGCTCGGGCCGGGCAACCTCGGCGAGGTACTCCCCCGCCGACGGGTGAGAGGCCTCGACGAGCACGTCCACCGGCACACCGGCCGGGACGAGCTCGAGCCATCGAGCCAGCGCGGGCAGCGCGGTCTCGTCGCCACCGAGCAGGAAGTGATCGGCATCGGTGGGGACCAGCTGGGAGCCGCGCGGGCCGCCGATCGCGAGCGGGTCGCCCGGGCGGGCGGCCGCCGCCCAGGCGGAGACGGGGCCGGCGTGCTCGTGGAGGACGACGTCGATGTCCAGCTCGCCGGGACGGACGGCGCGCGGGGTGTAGTCGCGCACGGTGGCCGGGACGGCCGGTCGCTGGATGCCGCCGTCGGGCCCGACCGTCGGCACGTGGAGCTCGCCCGTCGCCGGGTCCGGGACGAAGAGCTTGACGTGGTCGCCCGGTCCGGTGGCGACGAACCCGGCGAGGTCCGCTCCTCCGACGGTGAGTCGGAGCAGGTTGCCGCCGAGGCCGGTGCGGCGGAGCACCGTGAGGCGGCGGAAGACGAGCGGGTGGCGCAGGCGGTCGCGCACCAGGACGCGCTGGCCGGTCCGGTCCGCGTGTGCGAGGTTCTGGGTCATACCGGCACCATAGCCCGTCCCACGACCTCCAGGTAAGGCAGTCCTAACCTCGGACAGCAGCCCATCTGCTGCAGGTCTCGCCGCACCGGGGCAGGATGGGGAACGACACACGAAGCCGGGCAACGAGGGAGATGAGCATGACACTGACGAGCAAGGCCAGCACCACCTGGAACGGCAACCTCTTCCAGGGCAGCGGCCAGACCACGCTGGAGAGCTCCGGCAAGGGCACGTTCGACGTCAACTGGAAGGCCCGCACGGAGGACGGCACGAAGACGACGAACCCGGAGGAGCTCCTCGCCGCGGCCCACGCGACGTGCTTCTCCATGGCGTTCTCCAACGAGCTCGACTCCAACGGCACGCCCCCGACGAAGCTGGAGACGACGGTCGAGGTCACCTTCGACACCGAGGGCGGCCCCAAGGTCACCGGCAGCCACATCATCGTGCGCGCGACGATCGACGGGATCTCCGAGGAGGACTTCCAGCGCGTCGCCAACGCCGCGATGGAGGGGTGCCCGGTGAGCCAGGCGCTCAAGGCCATCGACATCACCCTGGACGCCACGCTGGCCTGACAGCCGGGCAGGAGAGCTCGACAGGCCGACGGCGCCGCCCGGGTCGGGTGGCGCCGTCGGCGTGTCTGAAGTGGTCTTCGACCACGACGGCGGCCCCTGGTCAGTCGCCGGCCGCACCGCCCCGGCGCCGGAACTCCGCACGTACCGCTGCGCCGTCCGCACCGCCGGCGAGCAGCGTCCACAGCAGCACCCGTGCCTTGCGCGGGCTGAGCGGCCCGGCCATGACCGCGCCGCGTGCGAGGAGGTCGACCTCGGAGCCGGCGTAGCCGTACGTGCGGGTGGCCGTCGTCCCGGAGCCGGTGCGCGAGCCCACCACCACCGGCAGCCTGAGGACGGCCCGACCGACGGCGTCGGCCACGGGCTCCGGGACGTGACCCGCGCCGGAGCCGGCGAGCACGAGCCCGTCGTACCCCGCCTCGACGACCAGGTCCACGACACCGCCGTCGTCGCCGATCCCGGGCTCGAGCAGCGCGACCCGGACCGCGGTGCGGGACGGCTGCGGGAGGGCCGGCGGTCGCGACCGCGCCGGGACCAGACCCGGCACGTACTCGCTCTCCACGACCCGGCCGACGGCTCCGCCGCCCGGCGAGGCGAAGGCGCCGGTACCAGTGGCGCGGGTCTTCGTGACGGCGGCCGCGAGGTGGGCGCTGTCGTCCATCACCACGAGCACGCCG
Source organism: Georgenia subflava (assembly GCF_009193155.1). GTDB lineage: Bacteria > Actinomycetota > Actinomycetes > Actinomycetales > Actinomycetaceae > Georgenia > Georgenia subflava. Next base: position 160,460 of record NZ_VUKD01000003.1, on the reverse strand, counting down.
AGCCCACGCGCACCCTCCGAGACGGCGACGGTCACGGCGGCCAGCACGTTGGCGGGGCCGTCCGCGCCGGCGACGAGCGGCGGACGCATCGCGCCGGTCAGGACGAGGGGCTCCGGCCGGTCCCACAGGAGGTCCAGGAGGTAGGCGGACTCCTCCATCGTGTCGGTGCCGTGCGTGAGGACGACCCCGGCGGCGCCGTCGGCGACCTGGGTCCGCGCCCAGCCGAGCGCAGCGACGAGATGCTCGGGAAGAAGCGACGCCGAGGGCAGGCGCTGCAGGGTCTCGGCCGTGACGTCCGCCATCTCGGTCAGACCCGGCACCACCGCGACGAGCGTCGCGGCGTCCAGGTGCGGCGTGACGCCCTCGCCGGAGCGGGCAGGGGTCATGGCGATGGTGCCCCCGAGGGCACCGACCGCAGCTCTCGGTCTCACGCTCCCACCCTCCCACGCCCGGGCACGCTCGACGGCCGCCGCGCGTCGTCCACCGACCTCGCCCCCTTCCCGCGCAGATCACCCGGGTAAACCCGTAGGCAGCGCGCGCCGATGGGCGTACCTTTCGGCTACCCGGGCATCAACGGTGATGCCCCGTCTCCTTCCGGAGGCTCTCGTGCGTACTCTCTACCGAGCCCTGGCCCTGCTGACCGCCCTCGGCGTGGCCGTCCAGGCGGCAGCGATCGCCTGGGGCGTGTTCACGATGATCAGCGAGGTCGAGGGCGGCGCCGTCATCGACTCGAGCTACGACCCCCAGGCGAACACGGGTCTCGCGACCCACAGCATGGGGGCCATGGTCGTCGCCGCCCTGGCCCTGCTCCTGCTGATCGTGTCCTTCCTCAACCGGTTCCCCGGCGCGAAGAAGTGGGCGGCAGCCACCTTTGCCGCCGTCGTCCTGCAGTGGGTGTTCGGGATCCTCGCCTTCTCGGTGCCTGGGGTCGGGATCCTCCACGGCGCGAACGCACTCGCCATCCTCGTGCTCGCCCTGCTCGCCTTCCGGGCCGCTGGGCGAGCCTCCGAGACCGTCCCGACGGCGGCTCGGCAACGCGCTCCCGTCAGGCCCTGATGACCGGTGTTGCCGGGCGGCCGTCGCTGCTGCGGCGCCCGGCGACCTGGGGCGCGGTCCTGCTCGCAGGGCTCCTCGCCGTGCTCGGCGCGGCGTGGGTGACGTCGCTCGTGCCGGGGACCGTCTCGGTCATGTCGATGGGCTACCCGGATCTCGGCGGCGGACCTCCCGTGGCTCACGAGATGCCGGACGGGACGAGCATGGCCGGGGCTGCGCACGCCGGTCACGACGAGCCCTCGGTCGCAGCCCTGGCCTCGATCGTCGACGTGACGGACCTCGCGGGCCCGCCCGACGGCGCACCGGACGTCCGGATGACGCTCACGGCCGAGGCCGGGACGATCGAGCTCGGCACCGGTGAACGGCTCGAGGGCTACACCCTCAACGGCAGCTCGCCAGGGCCGACGATCGAAGCCGTGCAGGGCGAGCTGGTCGAGATCACGCTCGTCAACGCCTCGGTGCCCGACGGGGTGACGCTGCACTGGCACGGCATCGACGTGCCGAACGCGGAGGACGGCGTGGCCGGGGTGACGCAGGACGCGGTCCCACCGGGCAGCAGCCACGTGTACCGCTTCGTCGTCGAGGACGCCGGCACGTTCTGGTACCACTCGCACCAGGTCTCCCACGAGCAGGTCCGCCGCGGCCTCTTCGGGGCCTTCGTGGTCCGCCCGGAGGCGCAGGGCGAGCTCGACGTCGTCCTCCCGGTGCACACGTACGACGGGCTGCGCACGGTGGCCGGGAGCTCCGGCACCTCGTTCCACGAGGTGCCCGGCGGCACGACGGCCCGCGTGCGGGTCGTCAACACCGACGGCGCCTCGATGCAGGTGTGGGTGGACGGGGCACAGTTCCGGGTCGTCGCCGTGGACGGACGCGACCTCAACGCCCCCACCGCGCTCGACGACGTCACGGTGCCTGTCTCCGGGGGCGGTCGCGTGGACCTGGAGGTGCCGGTGCCGGAGTCCGGGGCGGTGCTGATCGGCCTGGGCGGGGGCAGCCTGGTCGCGGTCGGGCCCGATGATCCCGGACGGGCACTCGCGGCGCCGCCGGCGGAACGGCTCGACCTGCTCACCTACGGCAGCCCGGCCCCGCTCGGGCTGGATCCGGCCGACGCGGACCGGCGCTTCGACTACACCATCGGGCGCCGGCCCGGCTTCCTCGACGGCCGGCCCGGGCTGTGGTGGTCCATCAACGGCCACCTCTACCCGGACGTGCCGATGTACCTCGTGCAGGAGGGCGACGTCGTCGTCATGACGATCACCAACAGCTCCGGCCAGGTGCACCCGATGCACCTGCACGGTCACCACGTGGTGGTGCTGTCCCGCGACGGAGTCGCGGCGACCGGGAGCCCGTGGTGGGTGGACTCCCTCGACGTGCACGACGGCGAGTCCTACGAGATCGCGTTCGTCGCCGACAACCCGGGCATCTGGATGGACCACTGCCACGACCTCCGGCACGCCGCGGACGGGATGGTCGCGCACCTCGCCTACGCCGGAGTGACCACGCCGTTCCTCCTCGGTGGCGAGGCGGCGAACCATCCGGAGTGACGCCGTCACGGCGCGGCTGACGCCGTCACGCCGCGGGCTGACGCCGATGATGCGGCGAGGCCCGCCGTCCCCTGGGGGGACGACGGGCCTCGTCGGTGGTTCACACGGACCCAGCGGTCCGACCGGCTGCCCGGAACGGGCGGCCAGGGCTCAGTGACCGGTGAGCTTCTCGCGCAGGGCGGCGAGGGCCTCGTCGGAGGCCAGCGTGCCCGCAGCCTCGGCCGGGGCCGAGCTGTAGGTGGTCGGGCCGGCGGGGGCGGAGCTGGAGCTCGAGGTGGTGCCGGTCTCGGCGGCCTCGGCGTCGGCGTCCGCGGCGGCGGCGACCTGCTTCTTGTGGGCCTCCCAGCGAGCCTGCGCCTGGGCGTACTCGTTCTCCCAGGCCTCGCGCTGCGCCTCGTAGCCCTCGAGCCACTCGTTGGTCTCCGGGTCGAAGCCCTCGGGGTACTTGTAGTTGCCCTGCTCGTCGTACTCCGCGGCCATGCCGTACAGCGACGGGTCGAAGTCGTCCGAGCTGGGGTCGACGCCCTCGTTCGCCTGCTTCAGCGAGAGGGAGATACGGCGACGGTCGAGGTCGATGTCGATGACCTTGACGAAGACCTCGTCACCGACCTTGGCGACCTGCTCGGGCACCTCGACGTGGCGCTGGGCCAGCTCGGAGATGTGGACCAGGCCCTCGATGCCGTCCTCGACGCGCACGAACGCACCGAAGGGGACCAGCTTGGTGACCTTGCCGGGCACGACCTGGCCGATGGCGTGCGTGCGGGCGAAGGCCTGCCACGGGTCTTCCTGGGTGGCCTTGAGCGACAGGGAGACGCGCTCGCGGTCCATGTCGACGTCGAGGACCTCGACGGTGACCTCCTGGCCGACCTCGACGATCTCGTTCGGGTGGTCGATGTGCTTCCAGGACAGCTCGGAGACGTGCACGAGGCCGTCCACGCCGCCCAGGTCGACGAACGCGCCGAAGTTGACGATGGAGGAGACCACACCGGGGCGGACCTGGCCCTTCTGCAGGGTCTGCAGGAAGTGCGAGCGCACCTCGGACTGGGTCTGCTCGAGCCACGCGCGACGGGAGAGCACCACGTTGTTGCGGTTCTTGTCCAGCTCGATGATCTTGGCCTCGAGCTCCTTGCCCACGTAGGGCTGGAGGTCGCGGACGCGACGCATCTCGACGAGGGAGGCGGGCAGGAAGCCGCGCAGGCCGATGTCGAGGATCAGGCCGCCCTTCACGACCTCGATGACGGTGCCGGTGACGACGCCGTCCTCGTCCTTGATCTTCTCGATGGTGCTCCAGGCGCGCTCGTACTGGGCGCGCTTCTTCGACAGGAGCAGCCGACCCTCCTTGTCCTCCTTCTGGAGAACCAGGGCCTCGATCTTGTCCCCGACGGAGACGACCTCGTCCGGGTCCACGTCGTGCTTGATGGACAGCTCGCGAGAGAGGATGACGCCCTCGGTCTTGTAACCGATGTCGAGGAGGACCTCGTCCCGGTCGACCTTGACGATGGTGCCCTCGACGATGTCCCCGTCGTTGAAGTACTTGATGGTCTCGTCAATCGCGGCGAGGAAGTCCTCGGCCGAACCGATGTCGTTGACGGCAACCTGGGGGGACGTCGGCTGCGTGGGCGTAGTGGTGGTCATTGAGCTGTGGACTCCGTTGGGACAGGAAGTAGTGCGGACAGGATGTTCTGGTTTTCTGATGTGCAGGCAGCACGGAAGGCATGACTGCGCCAACGGGCATCCTATCGACCGGCGTCCGTCACGGGCAACCGCCTTCGGCCGGGGCAGCTCGACGTCGGCGGTGACATCCCTCTCAGCACCGGTCGAGCCGCGGCCGTGTGTCGGCCTCGCCCCCCAGCACCGGCGTCCGCCGGAGCAGGTACCGCCACACTGACCGTATGGATCCGCAGAGCCCTGGCGTCGGTCACGCCGGCTACGAGAACGTCGACGGCGGCGCCGCCGCCCGTGCCAACGCCCGGTGGTGGAGCACCGCCTCGGCGGAGTACCTCGCCGAGCACGGTGAGTTCCTGGGTGCCGCCGACTTCTGCTGGTGCCCGGAGGGACTGCGCGAGGCGGACGCGCACCTGCTCGGGGACCTGGCCCGGCTGCGCGAGGCCCGGGTGCTGGAGGTGGGTTGCGGCGCGGCGCAGTGCTCGCGGTGGCTGGTCGGGCAGGGCGTCGAGGTCGTCGCTACCGACGTCGCGGCGGGCATGCTCGCGCGGGCCGCCGAGCTTGACGCCCGGACGGCTCTCACGGTGCCGACCGTGCTCGCCGACGCCCGCGACCTGCCGTTCGGGCCGGAGTCGTTCGACGTCGTGTTCACCGCGTTCGGGGCCCTGCCCTTCGTGCCCGACGCGCACCGGGTGCACGCGGAGGTAGCGCGGGTGCTGCGCCCGGGTGGACGGTGGGTCTTCTCCGTGACCCACCCGGTGCGGTGGGCGTTCCCCGACGACCCGACGGCGCACGGCCTGACCGTGAACCGGTCCTACTTCGACCGGACGCCCTACGTCGAGGTCGACGCCTCGGGCGAGCCGTTGTACGCCGAGTACCACCGCACCTTCGGCGACCACGTCCGGGACGTCGTCGCGGCGGGTCTGGTGATCGAGGATCTCGTCGAGCCGGAGTGGCCGACCGACAACGACAACGTCTGGGGCGGCTGGGGGCCGGTGCGGGGCGCGCTGGTGCCGGGCACGATCATCGTCGTCACCCGCAGGCCGTAAGGCCGGCCACGGGCCGGACGCCGCAAGACCGCCCCGACGGGACGCCGTAAGACCTCCCACGACAAGCCGAACGATTTGTACCGGATACCGGTACAAACGCTTCGGCCTAATCCGTCCCCGGCGCGTGGCAGGACTGGCTGCGGCGCGCTGGCCGTCGCGCGTCCTGGCCGCCTTCTCCGTCGCGCGTCCTGGCCGGCGTTGCTCAGTGCGCGGCGTCCCGCCAGGACCGGCCCGTGCCGACGGCCGACAGGACGGGACGCCGCAAGAGCGCACGCCAACCACGACAAACCGAACGATTTGTACCGGATACCGGTACAAACCCTTCGGCCTAATCCGTCCCCGGCGCGTGGCAGGACTGGCTGCGGCGCGCTGGCCGTCGCGCGTCCTGGCCGCCTTCTCCGTCGCGCGTCCTGGCCGGCCTCGCTCAGTGCGCGGCGTCCCGCCAGGACCGGCCTGTGCCGACCGAGACGTCGAGCGGGACCGACAGGTCGGCCGCGGCGCCCATCTGCTCGCGCACCAGCGCCTCGACCTGCTCGGCCTCGCCCGGGGCGACCTCCAGGACGAGCTCGTCGTGCACCTGGAGCAGCAGCCGTGAGCGAAGGCCCGCCTCGTCCAGGGCACGCCGGGTGCCCTTCATCGCGACCTTGATCAGGTCCGCCGCCGAGCCCTGGATCGGGGCGTTGAGGGCCATACGCTCGGCCATGTCGCGGCGCTGGCGGTTGTCGCTCGTCAGGTCGGGCAGGTAGCGGCGCCGCCCCATGATCGTCTCGGTGTAGCCGGTCTTGCGGGCCGCGTCGACGACCCCGGTGAGGTAGTCCCGGACCCCGCCGAAGCGCTCGAAGTACTCCTCCATCAGCCCGCGGGCCTCGCTCACCTCGATCTTGAGCTGCCGAGACAGGCCGAAGGCGCTGAGCCCATAGGCCAGGCCGTAGCTCATCGCCTTGATCTTGGAGCGCTGGGCCGGCGTGACCTCGTCGGTGGGCACCCCGAACACCCGCGAGCCGACGAAGGAGTGCAGGTCCTCGCCGGAGTTGAAGGCCTCGATGAGCCCGGCGTCGCCGGACAGGTGCGCCATGATCCGCATCTCGACCTGGGAGTAGTCGGCGGTGAGCAGCGACTCGAACCCCTCCCCGACGACGAAGCCCTCGCGGATGCGCAGCCCGTCATCGGTGCGCACGGGGATGTTCTGCAGGTTGGGGTCGGTGGAGCTCAGCCGTCCGGTGGCGGCGATGGTCTGGTGGAACGTGGTGTGGATGCGTCCGTCCGGCGCCACCGACCGCAGGAGCCCCTCGACGGTCTGGCGCAGCCGGATCTGGTCGCGGTGCGTGAGCAGGTGCTCGAGGAACGGATGCTCGGTCTTGACGTACAGGTCCGCGAGCGCGTCGGCGTCCGTCGTGTACCCGGTCTTCGTCTTCTTGGTCTTGGGCATCTCCAGCTCGGTGAACAGCAGCTCCTGGAGCTGCTTCGGGCTGGCGAGGTTGACCTCGCGGCCGATCGCCTCGTAGGCCATCGCGGCGGCCCGCTCGACGGCGTGGTCGAAGTCGTGGCGCTGGGACTCCAGGTTCTCCGTGTCGGCGGCGATGCCGGCCTTCTCCATGTCCTGCAGGACCCGGAGCACCGGCAGCTCGAGCTCCTCCAGCAGGTGCGCGGCACCACGGTCCGCCAGCTCCTGGCCGAGGACGTCGGCGAGCTCGACGACCGCGCCGGCCCGCAGCCCGGCGACCCGGTCCACCCCGTCGGCATCGAGGGAGAGCATGGCCTGCCCGTCGGTCTCCTCGTCCTCGCGCAGCTCACGCTTCAGGTGGCGCACCGTCAGGTCCGGCAGTGCGTAGCGCCGCTGGTCGGGGTGGCACAGGTACGCGGCGAGCGAGGTGTCGAAGACGACTCCGTCGAGGGCGAGGCCGCGGCCGCCGAGGGCGTGCCAAGCCACCTTCGCCTCGTGCACGGCCTTGCGCGAGGTGGCGTCGGCGAGCCAGGTGGCGAGGACCTGCTCGCTGGCCGGGTCGATCTCCGAGAGGTCGACGGTGACGGCGTGGCCGGCGTCGTCGGCGACGGCCAAGGCCCACGCGTCCCCGCCGCCCTGGGCGGCGCTGCCGGTGACGTCCAGGCCGAGGAGGTTGCCGTTGCGGGCGGAGAGCCAACCGTCCAGCCCGTCGGGCAGGTCCGCCAGCGCGACGACGTCGACCTCGAGGGAGGGGGCGGGCTCGTCGCTCTGCTGCGCCTCGGGCAGGGTGGCGAAGAGCCGCTCGCGCAGCACGTCGAACTCGAGGGCGTCGAAGACCTGGTGCACCTGCTCGCGGTCGACGGCCCGGCGCGCGAGGTCGTCCACGCCCAGCGGCAGCTCCACGTCGGTCAGCAGCCGGTTGATCTGGCGGTTGAGGATCACCTGGGCGAGGTTGTCGCGCAGGCTCTGGCCGGCCTTGCCGCCGATCTCGTCCGCCCGCGCGACGACGTTGTCCAGCCCGTCGTAGAGGTTGATCCATTTCGCGGCCGTCTTGGGCCCCACGCCGGGGACTCCGGGCAGGTTGTCGCTGGTCTCCCCCACCAGGGCGGCGATGTCCGGGTAGCGCTCCGGCCCGACGCCGTACTTGTCGAGCACCGCCTGCGGGGTCATCCGGGTCAGGGTGGACACACCCTTGACCGGGTAGAGCACCGTGACGTCCTCGGTGACCAGCTGGTAGGTGTCGCGGTCGCCGGAGATGATGAGCACCTCCATGCCGGCGGCGGCGCCGCGGGTGGCGAGCGTGGCGAGGATGTCGTCCGCCTCGAAACCGGACTTCTCCAGCACGTCGACGTTCATCGCGCGCATGATCTCCTGGATGAGCGGCACCTGGCCCTGGAACGGCTCCGGTGCGGCGTCGCGGTTGCCCTTGTACTCGGCGTACTCCTCCGTGCGGAACGTGCCGCCGGAGACGTCGAAGGCGACGGCCAGGTGGGTGGGCTGCTCCTGGGCCAGGAGATTGATCAGCATGGAGAGGAACCCGTACACCGCGTTCGTGTGCTGACCGGTCGATGTCGAGAAGTTCTCGGCCGGGAGTGCGTAGAACGCACGGAAGGCCATCGAGTGGCCGTCGACGAGCAGGAGACGGGGGCGCGCTGATTCGGTCACGGGTGACACCCTAAGCGTCATGACTGACAGCGATCTCCTCACCCGCCTGAGCGCGGCTGCCCGCGGCACCCTGATGGAGCGGCTCGGCATCGAGCTGCTCGAGGCCGAGCCCGGCAGGGTTGTGGCCCGGATGCCCGTGGCGGGCAACACCCAGCCCCAGGGGCTGCTGCACGGCGGCGCGACGGCGGCCCTCGCCGAGACCGTCGGCTCGTTCGCGGCGGCGATCCACGCCGGCCCCGGCCGGGCGCCGGTCGGCACCGAGCTCAGTGCCAGCCACCACCGCAGCGCCCGCGAGGGACACGTGACGGCGACCGCGACCCCGCTGCACGAGGGGCGGCGCACCGCGGTCTATGACATCGCGGTCGTCGACGACGCCGGCCGCCGGCTGACCACGGCGCGGCTGAGCTGCATGATCCTCGACGTCGAGCCCTGAGGCGGGGGCTGGCGCGATGATGGGGGGCCCCTGTCTGAGCGCGCCGACTGGACGGGTGCGTGCATCGATCATCGCCATGCGCCCCAAGATCGTCCTTCCCGGAGGGCTGAGCGCCGCCGAGGTGCAGGAGGTTGAAAGCATGACGTCGGTGATTCGACGTGCGACACCCGACGACGTCGCCCGGTCCCCGGTGGCTTGGTTGAGGCCGGACGGCTGGCGACCCGACGGGCATTCGTTCGTCCAGCTGAAAGACGGTCAGGTCGTGGGCGCGGCGATGCGGTGTCCGAACGGGCTGCACCCGACTCGCGACAACGCGTGGCTGGCGTTACCGGCAGGTGGATCGAGCGCGTTGCTCGATGCGCTCATGGACTTGGGCGGGCTTCCCTTGTCAGTCAAGGCTCGGCCCGGGACCTGGGAGCACGCTGCTGCGGTCGCGGCGGGCGGTGCGCGGTACCAGCACTGTCCGGCCGAGCTGGTCATCACCGGAACGGCATCGCTTCGGGCCTGGTGCGCTGACAACCGGGCTGCCCCGGTCGTGCGCGCCTCCACGTGGACGCCAGAGGACCTCAACGCGGCGTGGACGCGGCTGTACGAGGTAGTGCACTCCTCGTGGGCACCGACCGCGAAACGGTCGACGCTGCTTGCCGAGTTCGCGCCCATGATCGCGGAGGAGCTCGATACCGAGCGGACCGTCCTGAGCCTCGTCGGTGCAGAACTGGTCGCCGCGTGCTTCGTGTTCGGCACGTCGGACGACCCGGCGGTCGAGGCCGTCACCGAAGCCTTGTTACCGGAGCACCCGCATGCTCGGCGAGCCGTCGCAGCCTGCATGGCCAGCGTTCTCAGCGCGGCGGACGGCGTCCCGGTGATGTTCGACGGGCACACCAGCGACCCACACTTCTACCCGCTGCTGAGGGCGCTTCCGGATGTCCGGGCGAGCGCACAGACCCCGCTCGATCTCCTGGAGGTCACGTCGCACGCGCGGTAGGGCGAGGCACCACCACCTGGGCCATGACATCTCCGGCCGGTGGAGGACCAGCTCAGGGTAACTCGTCGTCGTGCAGCGAGGTGCTCGACAAGAGAGCGACGGCCCGGCTCCCTCGCGGAAACCGGGCCGGGCCAGCGCTGCGGGTCTGCTACTTGGCGCCGACCTGCTCGATCACGGCGTCGGCGACCTCGCGCATGGTCAGGCGGCGGTCCATGGAGGTCTTCTGGATCCAGCGGAAGGCCTCGGGCTCGCTCAGCCCCATCTTCGTCATCAGCAGGCCCTTGGCGCGGTCCACGCGCTTGCGGGTCTCGAACTGCTCGGACAGCGAAGCGACCTCGGACTCCAGCGAGGTGATCTCCTGGTGGCGCGAAATGGCGATCTCGACGGCGGGCAGCAGGTCCGCCGGAGTGAAGGGCTTGACCACGTACGCCATCGCGCCGGCGTCGCGGGCACGCTCGACGAGCTCCTTCTGGGAGAACGCGGTGAGCATGACGACGGCGCAGGTGCGGGCGCCGATGATGCGCTCGGCGGCGGTGATGCCGTCCATCACGGGCATCTTGACGTCCATCACGACGACGTCGGGCTCGAGCTCGGTGGCCAGCGCCACGGCCTGCTCGCCGTTGGCGGCCTCCCCGACGACGTCGAAGCCGGCCTCGGTCAGCGACTCGACGATGTCGAGCCGGATGAGGGTCTCGTCCTCGGCGACGACGATCCGTCGCCGGCTCGTGGGCTCGGGTGCCGCACCGGCTTCGGGGCCGGGCAGGTCGACCGCTGCCGTGTCCGTGCTGGGGGCGTCCTCGTTGGGGGCAGCCTCGGCGCTGCTCTCGTTGTTCGTCACGAACGCAAGCCTATAGCGCGGGTCGGACGGCGCACCTACGCAGACGGCGTGACTCATGCCTCACCCGCGATCCGGCCTGACGGCACCCGGATCCGTGTCGGCGGGCTTCGTCGTGCTGTGCTCCCGGCGGGACTCGAACCCGCATGCCTCTCGGCGCCGCATTTTGAGTGCGGTGTGTCTGCCAGTTCCACCACAGGAGCGTGTGTTGCGGGCGGCGCCCACGATATCGCGACCCGAGGGCGGTCCTGAACGCTGGACAAGGTGCTGGACGCACCGGCCCTGCCCGGCCACCGGACAAGAGTGCAGGCGCACCGGCCCGCGGACCGAATGACGAGGTCCGGGACGCCGCAGCCCCGCCGGCACGGGGCGGGCGGGGCTGCGGCGATGCGCGGAGCGGGGCGTCGATCAGGCCTTGGTGTAGTGCTCGCCGATCTTGTGCACGCGGATCGAGTTGGTCGAGCCGACCTTGCCGGGGGGCATGCCGGCGACGATCACCACCCGGTCTCCCTCCTCGGCCAGACCGGTGGTCTGCAGGAGCTGGTCGACCTGGTTGACCATGTCGTCGGTGTGGCTGACCTCGGGCACCGTGTGCGTCTGGACGCCCCAGCTCAGGGCGAGGCGGTTGCGGGTGTCCGTGTCGGGGGTGAACGCGAGCAGCGGGATCGCCGAGCGCAGGCGCGACATCCGGCGGGCGGAGTCACCCGACTGGGTGAACGTCACGAGGTACTTGACCTCGAGCATCTCGCCGATGTCGGAGGCCGCCTTGGTGATGACGCCGCCGCGGGTGTGCGGGCTCGTGCCCAGCGGGGCGATGCGCTCGCCACCGTTCTCCTCGGTGTTCTCGACGATCCGGGCCATCGTGCGCACCGTCTCGATCGGGAAGTCACCGACGGAGGTCTCGCCGGAGAGCATGACCGCGTCCGCGCCGTCGAGGATGGCGTTGGCGACGTCGGAGGCCTCGGCGCGGGTGGGCCGCGGGCTGGTGACCATCGACTCGAGCATCTGCGTGGCGACGATGACGGGCTTGGCGGACCGGCGGGCGAGCTCGATCGCGCGCTTCTGCACCAGCGGGACCTGCTCGAGCGGGAGCTCGACGCCCAGGTCGCCACGGGCGACCATGATCGCGTCGAACGCGTCGACGATCTCGACGAGGTTGTCCACGGCCTGGGGCTTCTCGACCTTGGCGACGACCGGCACGCGGCGGCCGACCTCGTCCATGATCGCGTGCACGTCGTCGATGTCCTCGGCGGAGCGCACGAAGGACAGCGCGATGAGGTCGGCGCCGACCTTCAGCGCCCAGCGCAGGTCGTCCTTGTCCTTGGTGGACAGGGCGGGCACGGAGACGGCGACGCCGGGCAGGTTCAGGCCCTTGTGGTTCGAGACGGGGCCGGGGACCTCGACGCGGGTGACGACGCGCGGGCCGTCGACCTCGAGGACGCGCACGGCGACCTTGCCGTCGTCGATGAGGATCCGGTCACCGGGGTTGCAGTCGCCCGGCAGGCCCTTGTAGGTGGTGGAGGCCAGCTCGGCGGTGCCGGGGACGTCCTCGGTGGTGATGGTGAAGGTGTCGCCCTCCTTCAGCTCCTCCTTGCCGTTGGCGAAGTTGCCGAGGCGGATCTTCGGCCCCTGGAGGTCGACGAGGACGGCGACGGCGCGGCCGGAGGCCTGCGCCGCGGCGCGCACGTTCTGATAGACCGCCTCGTGCTCCTCGACAGCCCCGTGGCTGCGGTTGATCCGGGCGACGTCCATGCCGGCGTCGACCAGCTCCTGGACCCTCTCGGCAGACGCGGTGGCTGGGCCAATGGTGCAGACGATCTTCGCTCTACGCATGATCCCTAGCCTAGAGCCTGCCGTCGTGATGCTGCCGCCGCAGGTCCCGGGTGCCATCTGTTGCCGCGGCGGCCCGGCCCGCTCCGTGCGGGGCGGGCCGGGCCGTCGTCGGGAGCCGGGCGGACGGGGCCCGGGCGGTTGTCGCTCAGGCCGAGACGGACACCGTCGAGGGCAGGATCGGCGCGGGCAGGTCGGTCTCCCCGCGCAGGAAGGCGTCCACGGAGGCGGCCGCCGAGCGTCCCTCGGCGATCGCCCAGACGATGAGCGACTGGCCCCGTCCGGCGTCGCCCGCGACGAAGACCCCGGGGACGGAGGTGGCGAAACTCTCATCGCGCACGACACGCCCCCGCCCGTCCACGGCGACGCCGAGCGCGTCGACGAGACCGCCCTGCGGCACCCCGGAGAAGCCCAGCGCCAGCAGCACGAGCTGGGCCGCCACGACCCTCTCGGTGCCCTCGACGACGACCGCGCGCCCCGAGCTGCGGTCGACGTCGGTGAGTCGCAGGTGGGTGACCTGCCCCTCCCCCGCCGACCCGTCGGAGAGCAGCTCGACGGTGGAGGTCGCGTAGACGCGCTCGCCGTTCTCCTCGTGCGAGGTCGAGGTGCGGAACACCTTGGGGTAGGTGGGCCAGGGCTGGTCGGCGGGACGCTCCGCGCTGGGCAGGGGGTTGATGTCGATCTGCGTGACCGAGCGCGCGCCCTGCCGGGTGGCGGTGCCGAGGCAGTCGGACCCGGTGTCGCCGCCGCCGATGATCACCACGTCCTTGCCGGTGGCGAGGATCTGGCCGGGCACGTCGTCCCCGGCCACCACCCGGTTGGCCTGGACGAGGTAGTCCATGGCCGGGTGGATGCCCCCGAGCTCGCGCCCCGGGACGTCCAGCTCACGCGGCACCGTGGAGCCGACCGCGAGGACGACGGAGTCGTAGCGCTCCAGGAGGTCCGCACCGGTCAGTGCGCCGTCGCCGGTGCCGCCGACGTCGACGCCGGCCCGGAAGCGGGTGCCCTCGGCCTCCATCTGCTCCAGGCGGCGCGAGACCTGGTCCTTCTCCATCTTGAAGTCGGGGATCCCGTAGGTGAGCAGCCCACCGATCCGGTCGTCCTTCTCGTAGACGGTCACCGTGTGGCCGGCTCGGGTCAGCTGCTGGGCCGCGGCCAGCCCAGCCGGCCCGGACCCGACGACGGCGACCGTGCGCCCGGTCAGTCGTTGCGGGACCTGCGGCTCGACGAGGCCCGCGTCCCAGGCGTTGTCGGCGATCGACTGCTCGATGTGCTTGATCGTCACCGCCGGCTGGTTGATGCCCAGCACGCAGGCCGTCTCGCAGGGTGCCGGGCACAGCCGACCGGTCCACTCCGGGAAGTTGTTCGTCGCGTGCAGGCGCTCGATCGCCCCGGCGAAGTCCTGCCGCCGGGTCAGCTCATTCCACTCGGGGATGAGGTTGCCCAGCGGGCAGCCGTTGTGGCAGAAGGGCACGCCGCAGTCCATGCAGCGACCGGCCTGGCGCACCAGCGCGGGGCCGTCCTCCTGCCGGCGGGTGTAGACCTCGCGGTGGTCCAGGATGCGCACGGGCACCGGACGGCGCTGCGGCAGCTCGCGCTCGCGGTGCTTGAGGAATCCGGTCGGATCAGCCACGGGAGGCCTCCATGATCGTGGCCCACACGTCGGGCGAGGCCGGGTCGAGGCCGTCCTCGGCCGCCCGGACCAGGGCGGCGGAGACGGCGGCGTACTGACGTGGCAGCACCTTGGTGAACCGCTCGGTCAGCGTGTCCGGCTCGGCCAGGAGGCGCGTGGCCACGGGCGAGCCGGTCAGCTCCGCGTGCCGGCGCAGGAGGTCGGCGACGATCGCCACGTCCTCGGCGTCCGGCGGGGAGAGCAGCAGCTCGCCGCCGGCGAGGGCGGCGGCGTTGACCTGCGCCGGGTCGAGGTCCAGGACGAACGCCGTCCCGCCGGACATGCCGGCGCCGAGGTTGCGCCCGGTGGGGCCGAGGACCAGCAGCGTCCCGCCGGTCATGTACTCGGCGGCGTGGTCCCCGACCCCCTCCACGACGGCGGTGGCGCCGGAGTTGCGGACGGCGAAGCGCTCGCCGGCGCGGCCGCGGAGGAAGATCTCCCCGGACGTCGCGCCGTACGCGACGACGTTGCCCGCGACGACGTTGTCCTCCGCCGCGAAGACGGCCCGCTCGTCCGGGCGCACCACGATGCGGCCGCCGGAGAGGGACTTGCCGACGTAGTCGTTGGCGTCGCCGACGAGGTTGAGGGTGATGCCGCGCGGCAGGACGGCGCCGAAGGACTGCCCCGCCGAGCCGGTGAGGGTGACGTCGATAGTGCCGTCGGGCAGGCCTACGTCGCGGTACCGCTTGGTCACCTCGTGGCCGAGCATGGTGCCCACCGTCCGGTTGACGTTGCGCACGGGTGCCTCGATGCGCACCGGCTCGCCGCGTTCGAGGGCGGGGGCGGCGCGGGCGACGAGCTCGTTGTCCAGCGCCCTCTCGAGCCCGTGGTCCTGGGCGCGGACCCGGCGCAGCGCCGAGCCCTCCCTGGGCTCGACCTTGGCCAGCAGAGGCGAGAGGTCCAGGCCGGAGGCCTTCCAGTGCTCGACGGCCTCGGCGGTGTCCAGCAGGTCGACCTGCCCGACCGCCTCCTCGAGCGAGCGCAGCCCCAGGGAGGCGAGCAGCTCGCGCACCTCCTCGGCGATGAACTCGAAGAAGGTGACGACGTGCTCGGCCTTGCCCGTGAACCGGGCCCGCAGCTCGGGGTTCTGGGTGGCGACGCCGACCGGGCAGGTGTCGAGGTGGCAGACCCGCATCATGATGCAGCCCTCGACGACGAGCGGGGCCGTGGAGAAGCCGAACTCCTCGGCGCCCAGCAGCGCCGCGACGACCACGTCCCGGCCGGTCTTGAGCTGGCCGTCGGTCTGGACGACGATCCGGTCCCGCAGGTCGTTGAGCACGAGGGTCTGCTGGGTCTCGGCGAGGCCGATCTCCCAGGGTCCGCCCGCGTGCTTGAGCGAGGTCAGCGGGGAGGCGCCCGTCCCGCCGTCGTGCCCGGAGACGAGAACGACGTCCGCGTGGGCCTTGGCCACCCCGGCGGCGACGGTGCCGACCCCGATCTCGGAGACGAGCTTGACGTGGATGCGCGCCGCGGGGTTGGCGTTCTTCAGGTCGTGGATGAGCTGGGCGAGATCCTCGATGGAGTAGATGTCGTGGTGCGGCGGCGGCGAGATCAGGCCGACGCCGGGGGTGGAGTGCCGGGTCCGGGCGACCCAGGGGTAGACCTTGTGCGCGGGAAGCTGCCCGCCCTCCCCCGGCTTGGCGCCCTGGGCGACCTTGATCTGGATGTCGTCGGCGTGGGTGAGGTAGTCAGCGGTCACGCCGAAGCGGCCGGAGGCGACCTGCTTGATGGCGGAGCGCCGTCGCGGGTCGTGCAGGCGGTCCGTGTCCTCACCACCCTCTCCGGTGTTGGACTTCGCGCCGAGCATGTTCATCGCGATCGCGAGGGTCTCGTGCGCCTCGGCGGAGATCGAGCCGTAGCTCATCGCGCCGGTGGAGAAGCGCTTGACGATCTCGGCCACGGGCTCGACCTCGTCGACGCTGATCGGTTCGCGCGCCCCGGTCCGCAGCCGCATGAGGCCGCGCAGGGTCATCAGGCGCCGCGACTGAGTGTTCACGCCGTCGGTGTACCTGCGGAAGATGTCGTAGCGGCGGGTCCGGGTGGAGTGCTGCAGCCGGAAGATCGTCTCGGGGTCGAACAGGTGCGGCTCGCCCTCGCGGCGCCACTGGTACTCCCCGCCGGCACGCAGGGTCCGGTGCGCCGGCGGGATGCCCGACGGCGGGTAGGCGGTCGCGTGGCGGGCGGCGACCTCGGCGGCGATGACGTCGAGCCCGACGCCGCCGAGCGGCGTGGGGGTGCCGGTGAAGTACTCCGCGACGAGGTCCGCGGACAGGCCGATGGCCTCGAAGACCTGGGCTCCGCGGTAGGACATCACCGTGGAGATGCCCATCTTCGACATCACCTTGAGCACCCCCTTGCCGAGCGCCTTGATGACGTTGCTGACGGCCTGGTCCGGGGTGACACCGCTGACGATGCCCTCACGGACGAGGTGCTCGACGGACTCCATCGCGAGGTACGGGTTCACGCACGCGGCGCCGTAGCCGATGAGCAGCGCGACGTGGTGGACCTCGCGGACGTCACCCGCCTCGACGATCAGGGAGATCTTGGTACGGGTGTGCCGGCGGAGCGTGTGGTGGTGGACCGCGGAGGTGAGCAGCAACGACGGGATCGGGGCCAGCTCCGCGGTGGACTCCCGGTCGGAGAGCACGATGAAGCTCACGCCCGCGTCGATCGCGTTGTCGACCTCGTCGCAGATCTCGGAGAGCCGGGCCTGCAGGGCCGCGCCGCCGCCGGACACCGAGTACAGGCCCTCGATGGTGACCGCGGAGAACCCCGCGCCGGTGCGCCGGGCCTTGTCGATGTACTTGATCTTCGCGAGCTGGTCGTTGTCGATCGTGGGGAACGGCACGACCACCTTGTGGGTGTGCTCCGGGGTGTCGGCGAGCATGTTCGGCTCGGGCCCGATCGCCCCGCCGAGAGAGGTCACCAGCTCCTCACGGATCGCGTCCAGGGGCGGGTTGGTCACCTGGGCGAAGAGCTGGGCGAAGTAGTCGAACAGCAGCCGCGGGCGCGCGGAGAGCACCGCCAGCGGCGTGTCGGTGCCCATCGACCCGATCGCCTCGGCGCCGGAGGAGGCCATCGGGGCGAGCAGGATCCGCAGCTCCTCCTCCGTGTAGCCGAAGGTCTGCTGGCGGCGCACGACCGAGAGGTGGGAGTGGTCGACGTGGTCGCGCTCGGGCAGGTCCTCGAGGTGGACCAGGCCGCGGTCGAGCCACTGCCGGTAGGGGTGTGCGTCGGCGAGGGACCGCTTGATCTCCTCGTCGTCAACGATGCGGCCGGTGCCCGTGTCGACGAGGAACATGCGGCCCGGCTCGAGGCGGCCCTTGCGCACGACCTTCTCGGGGGCGATGTCGAGCACGCCCGACTCCGACGCGAGGACCACGAGGCCGTCGTCGGTGACCCAGTACCGGCCCGGGCGCAGCCCGTTGCGGTCCATGACGGCGCCGACGAGGGTGCCGTCGGTGAAGGTCATGGCGGCGGGCCCGTCCCACGGCTCGACGATCGTGGAGGCGTACTCGTAGAACGCCCGCAGGTCCGGGTCCATGCTCGTGTGGTTCTGCCACGCCTCGGGGATCATCATCAGCACCGCGTGCGGCAGCGACCGGCCGGCGAGGTGGAGGAGCTCGAGGACCTCGTCGAAGGTGGCCGAGTCCGACGCGCCCGGGGTGCACACCGGCAGGAGCTGCTCGAGGTCGCCGAGGACGTCGGAGGCGAGCATCCCCTCCCGCGCGGACATCCAGTTTCGGTTGCCGCGCACGGTGTTGATCTCGCCGTTGTGCGCGACGATCCGGAACGGCTGCGCGAGCGGCCAGGAGGGGAACGTGTTGGTGGAGAAGCGCGAGTGGACCAGCGCGATCTCGCTGGCGAACCGTGGGTGCGAGAGGTCGGGGAAGAACGGCTCGAGCTGCGTGGTGGTGAGCATGCCCTTGTACACCAGGGTCCGCGCGGACAGCGACGCGAGGTAGGTGCCCGTCTCACGCTCCGCCCGTCTGCGCAGCCGGTAGGTCATCCGGTCCAGGTCGAGGCCGGCGACGCCGTCGCCGGCCACGAAGAGCTGGCGGAACGTCGGCATGGAGGCGAGCGCGCTAGGGCCGATCATCGAGGCGTCGACCGGGACGTCGCGCCAGCCGAGGACGTCGAGGTGCTCCTCGGCCGCCAGGGCCTCGATCCGTGCGACGGCGGAGTCCCGCTCGGCGGGGTCCGCGTCCGGTCCGGGCAGGAAGACGAGGCCGACGGCGTAGCTCCCCGCCGGGGGCAGCGGGAAGTCGGTGACCGCGCGCAGGAAGGCGTCGGGGACCTGGGTGAGCAGGCCAGCGCCGTCGCCGGTGTTCTCCTCGGCGCCGACGGCGCCCCGGTGGTCGAGGTTGTGCAGCGCGGCGAGCCCGGCGTCGACGATGTCCCGGCCCGGCGTCCCGCGCAGGGTGGCGACGAAGGCGACCCCGCACGCGTCGTGCTCGTTGAGGGGGTCGTAGAGGCCCTCGCGCGAACGTGCGTGGAAGGGGCCGGTCATCGCCTGGGCTGCATCCATCCGCGTGCTGTCCTCACCGCAGGGAGCCCCTGACGGGGACGCCCCGCATCGTCGAGCTCAATGATGTCGGTGGGTCGTCGTCGTCCCGTTGGTTGGTGCGGCGATATTACTCGCACATGACCGGGAAGTGACGCAAGGTGTCCACATTCTTGACACTCCCGCGCGGCGTCGCCGGTATGGGGCTTCAGCGAAGTGCCACGAGGGCACCGGTGTCAAGGGTCGACGGCCTGCTGGCGCGGGCGACTGCGAATGTGCGCGCGGGCCAGAGGGTTGGTGGCAGCTTCAGCCGTGGTTCGGCGTCGTGCCCGTGCCGGACACGCTCTCGTGGTTCGTGCGCTCGTCGTCGGAGTCCTCGCCCGTGCCGGACACGCTCTCGTGGTTCGTGCGCACGTCGTCGGAGTCCTCGCCCGTGCCGGACACGCTCTCGTCGTCCGTGCGCACGTCGTCGGAGTCCTCGCCCGTGCCGGACCCGGACCCCTCGCCTGCGCCGGACCCGAGCCCCTCGTCCTCGGCCTTCCGCACGTCGTCGGAGCTCACGTCGTCCGTGCCGGTCACGGCGTCGTCGTCGGCCGGCGCCCGTCCGGGGAGCCAGACGCTGTCGGGGACGTCCTTGGTGCGGCGTCCGATGAGCACGAACGCCACGAGGGCGACGAGGAAGATCAGCAGCGACGTCCACACGTTCAGCCGCAGGCCGAGCACGATCTCGGCGTCGTCGATGCGCAGGTACTCGATCCACACGCGGCCGGCGGTGTACAGCATGACGTAGAGCCAGAAGACCCGGCCGTGGCGGAGCTGGAACCGCTTCGCGGCCCACACCAGCACGACCGCCATGGCGAGGTTCCAGACCAGCTCGTACAGGAAGGTGGGGTGGAAGAGGGTTCCCGACGCGAAGTCGCCGACCAGGTGCGCGTCGTCGATCTGCAGGCCCCACGGCAGCGTCGTCGGCCTGCCGTAGAGCTCCTGGTTGAAGTAGTTCCCCAGGCGGCCGATCGCCTGGGCGACGAGGAGGCCGGGGGCGAGCGCGTCCGCGAAGGGCGCCATGCGCAGGCCCCGGCGGCGCAGCCCGATCCAGGCGCCGACGGCACCCAGGGCGACGGCGCCCCAGATGCCCAGTCCGCCCTGCCAGATGTACAGCGCACGCACGGGGTCGCCGTCGGGGCCGAAGTAGGCGTCCGGAGAGGAGAAGACGTGATAGATCCGCGCCCCGACGATGCCGAACGGCACCATCCAGAAGGCGACGTCGAGCGCGGCATCCTTGGGGCCGCCCTTGGCGGTGTACCTACGGTCGAGGATCCACCACGCCGCGACGATGCCGAGGAGGATGAAGATCGCGTAGGCGCGCACCGGCACCGGGCCGAGGGACCACTCACCCTGGGAGGGGCTGGGGATCCCGGCGAGCACGGGCGCGGACAGCAGTGACGTCGGGTGCACCCCCGAAGCGTACTTGGCACACCGGTGTCGCCGGTCCGCGCCCGGCGCTCCGGGTGACTGTCGCACCGTCGCGTCGACGGGCCCTTGGCCGGGTCCGCCACCTCCGACCGCGGCAGGGCCGGTCCGTCGACGGTCGGCCGCTCCCTCTCTGCCGCGTCGGGCCGTCGGACCGTCGGTTCAGCCGAACGCCTCCCCGAGCAGGTCGGCGAGCAGTGCCTCGTCGTCGGTCTCCAGCCCGCGGGCGGCGAACCAGGCGCAGACGTTGCGGCAGTCGCGCTGGAGGAGGTCGACGCCGTGCGGGTTGGCGACGATGTCCACGATCTGCGGGACGTCGATGAGCACGAGGCGCTCGCCCTGGGCGAGGACGTTGTACGGCGAGAGGTCGCCGTGGGCCAGCCCGGCGCGGGCGAGGACGCGCATGGCATCGAGCATCTGGCGGTGGTACCAGACGAGGAGGTCGTGGTCGGGGCGGACCTGGGCGAGCCTCGGAGCGGGTGCGCCGTCGGCCTCGATGTACTCCATGAGCAGCTCGGTGCCGTCGATCTGCACCGGGTAGGGCACGGGCACACCCTCGGACCAGAGCCTGCCCAGCGCCGCGAACTCCGCCATCGCCCACTGGCCGGCGGCGACGGCGCGTCCGTAGGCGCTCTTCCGCTCGAGGGCGCGGGCGTCGCGGCTGCGGCGGGTGCGGCGTCCCTCGAGGTAGGACTCGTCGCGGCGGAACGAGCGGTGCTCGGCGCTGCGGTAACGCTTGGCGGCCATGAGGACGGACGGGCCGGCGTCGTCGGGCACGGCGCGCTCGAGGAGGAAGACGTCGGCCTCCTTGCCGGTCTTGACGATGCCGAGCTCGGTGTCCAGGGCGGCCTGCTCGGTCACGACCCAGTCGGGTCGGGGCTCGGGACCGCGGCAGCCGCGCTCGACGTCGAGCCAGGTGGACCAGCGCCGTCCTGGCCCGAGGTCGTCGACGGCGAGCGCGTCGGTCCCGGCGGCGAAGATGTCGGGGCGAGAGGTGTCAGTGAGGTGGTGCAGGTGATCGAAGACGTCGGAAGACATCGGAGGTGCTCCTGAGGTGAGAGAGGTGCTGGCGCGCGTTGGTGTGCACGACGGGGTCCATCAGGTCACCTCCTCGTCCTCGGGCAGCAGCGGCTGCACAGGTCCTGCGGTCGGCCGGCAGAGCAGCGCGTTCGCCGACAGCACGGCTCCGGCGATCGGCCGGCGGTCCAGTGTGATCGGCCGCCGGCCCACCGGGCAACGGATTATTCGCCGGGTGTGGTGCGCCACCAGTCGTCGAGGACGGTGACGGGCGTGGTCCGCTTGTGCCGCGTCCGCAGGTACTGGTTCTCGATCCGTTCGGCGACGACGTCGTCCACCGCCCGTCCCTCGAGGTAGTCGTCGATCTCGTCGTACCGCAGGCCCAGCTCGGTCTCGTCCGACTGGCCAGGTCTCTCGTCGAGGAGGTCGGCGGTGGGGACCTTCGCCCACAGTCGCTCCTCGGCGCCCATGGCCCGCAGGATCTGCCGGTTCTGCCGCTTGTTCAGCCCGAACAGCGGCAGGATGTCAGCGGCGCCGTCGCCGAACTTCGTGAAGAACCCGGTCACCGACTCGGCGCCGTGGTCCGTACCGATCACCAGCAGGTTCTGGCCGCCGGCGAGCGCGTACTGGGCAACCATCCGCACCCGGGCCTTGATGTTGCCCTTGTTGAAGTCGGCGATCTCCTGCCCGGTCGCCTGGACGAACTCCTGCGCGAAGCCGTCCACTGCCGCACCGATGTCGAACGTGACGGTGCGGTCCGGGACGATGAACCGCAGTGCCGCCTGGGCGTCGTTTTCGTCGTGCTGGACCTTGTAGGGCAGGCGCTCGGCCACGAACTCCCCGGTCCCGCCCTCCTGCCGGAGCCGCTCGACCGCGAGCTGCGCGAGCCGGCCGGCCAGGGTCGAGTCGAGGCCACCGCTGATGCCGAGCACCAGGCCGTGGGCGCCGACGGTCCGGACGTACTCGCTCAGGAACCGGACCCGCGCCTCGATCTCCTGCTGGGGGTCGATCTCCGGCTTCACGCCCAGCTCGTCGATGATTGCTGCCTGCAGTGTCCGCATGCGGCCCATGCTAGAGCCGAAGGCGCTCAGGCGCCGTGCGCGCCGGCGGCGAGCTGCTCGCCGAGGGCCGCGAGGTCGCGCAGACCGGCGTCGACGTCGCCGTCCTCGCGCGCGAGCGTGCGCACGAACGCGGAGCCGACGATGACGCCGTCGGAGTACTCGGCGATCTCGGCGGCCTGCTCGCGCGTGGAGACGCCGAGGCCGACGCAGACCCGCTCGGCGCCGGCCTGGCGGGTGCGGCCGACCAGCTCACGGGCGTGGGTGTCCACGCTCGTCCGCGCGCCGGTGACACCCATGGTCGAGGCGGCGTAGACGAAGCCGCGGCACGCCTCGGCCGTCATGGCGAGGCGCGCGTCGGTCGAGCTCGGCGCGACGAGGAAGACCCTGTCGAGCCCGTGGGCGTCGGAGGCCGCGATCCACTCGCCGGCCTCGTCGGGGATGAGGTCCGGGGTGATCAGGCCGGCACCGCCGGCGGCGGCGAGGTCGCGCGCGAAGCGGTCGACGCCGTAGCGGTGCACGGGGTTCCAGTAGGTCATGACGAGCACCGCGGCGCCGGTGGCGGCGACCTGCTCGACGGCGCGGAGGACGTCGGCGGTGCGGGTCCCGCCGTCCAGGGCCGCCTGGGCGGCGCGCTGGATGACCTCGCCGTCCATGCCGGGGTCGGAGTAGGGCAGGCCGAGCTCGATGACCTCCGCGCCGGCGGAGACGAGGGTCTTCGCGGCGCGCACCGAGGTGGCGACGTCGGGGAAGCCGACGGGCAGGTAGCCGACGAGCGCCGCCCCGCCGCGGGCCTTGGCGGCGTCGATCGCGGCGCCGGAGCGTGAGGTGGTGGCCTGGGCCGGGGACGACGTGGTCATGTCACTCACTTCTCGACGCTTCCGGTGGCGCGGTACGGGGCGTCGTCCACGGCGCCGGTCTTGCTCGGGTCCTCCGGCCGGGCGGCGTGCTCGGCGTCGCTCTGCGTCTCGTCGTCGTCGAGAAGCTCGAACCACGCGGCCGCCGTCTCCACGTCCTTGTCGCCGCGGCCGGAGAGGTTCACGAGGATCGTCGGGGCGGGCTCCCCCGCGGCGGCGGCCTCCTCGCCGATGTGCAGCGCGCCGGCCAGGGCGTGGGCGCTCTCGATCGCCGGGATGATGCCCTCGGTGCGGCAGAGCAGCCGGAACGCCTCCATCGCCTCGGCGTCGGTGACGGGGCGGTACTCGGCGCGGTGGATGCTGGCCAGCCAGGAGTGCTCGGGCCCCACACCGGGGTAGTCAAGCCCGGCCGAGATCGAGTGGGACTCCTTGGTCTGGCCGTCCTCGTCCTGGAGCAGGAAGCTGCGGGCGCCGTGCAGCACGCCGGGCTCGCCGCCGGTGATCGACGAGGCGTGCCTGCCGGTCTCGACGCCGTCGCCGGCCGCCTCGAGGCCGACGAGGCGGACGCCTGCGTCGTCGAGGAAGGCGTTGAAGATGCCGATGGCGTTCGAGCCGCCGCCCACGCACGCGCACACGACGTCGGGCAGCGCGCCGGTGAGCTCGAGGACCTGCTCGCGGGCCTCGTCGCCGATGATCTTCTGCAGGTCGCGGACCATCGCCGGGAAGGGGTGCGGACCCGCCGCGGTACCGAAGATGTAGTTGGTGGTCTCGACGTTGGTGACCCAGTCCCGGAAGGCCTCGTTGATGGCGTCCTTGAGGGTGCGCGAGCCGGTCGTGACGGGGATGACCTCGGTGCCGAGCAGGCGCATGCGCGCGACGTTGAGCGCCTGGCGGCGCACGTCCTCCGCACCCATGTAGATCGTGCACTCGAGGCCGAGCAGCGCCGCCGCGGTCGCGGTGGCGACGCCGTGCTGACCGGCGCCCGTCTCCGCGATGACGCGCTTCTTGCCGACCTTGCGGGTCAGCAGCGCCTGGCCGAGCACGTTGTTGATCTTGTGTGAGCCGGTGTGGTTGAGGTCCTCGCGCTTGAGGATGATCCGGGCGCCGCCGGCGTGCTCGGCGAAGCGGGGCACCTCGGTGATGATGCTCGGCCGACCGGTGTAGGTGCGGTGCAGTCGGTCCATCTCGGCGAGGTAGCCGGGGTCGGTCTTGAGCTCCTCCCATGCCGCGGTGAGGTCGTCGAGGGCGGCGACGAGCGCCTCGGCGACGAAGCGGCCGCCGAACTCGCCG
The DNA here is from genome assembly GCF_009193155.1 of Georgenia subflava. Lineage (GTDB taxonomy): Bacteria > Actinomycetota > Actinomycetes > Actinomycetales > Actinomycetaceae > Georgenia > Georgenia subflava. The sequence goes on along the minus strand of NZ_VUKD01000003.1, from coordinate 136,089 downwards.
AAGTAGGGACCCGGCGCGTCGGCCAGCTGCGCTCTCGCGGTGTCCTCGCTCACCGGCGTACCGCCCGGATGGACGGGTGCGAGCCGGCCGCGACCATGTCCGCCACCGCCTGGCGGGGGTTGCCCTGGATGACCAGCGCCTCGCCGACCAGGACGGCGTCGGCGCCGGCGCGGGCGTAGTCGAGCACGTCGTGCGGGCCGCGGACGCCGGACTCGGCGACCTTGAGGATGTGGTCCGGGACGACGTCGACCACCTGGCCGAAGACCGCGCGGTCGACCTGGAGCGTGTGCAGGTTACGGGCGTTGATCCCGACGACGCGTGCACCGGCGTCGACCGCGCGCTTGGCCTCCTCGCGGTCGTGGGCCTCGACGAGGGCGGTCATGCCGAGCGAGTGCACCCGCTCGATGAGGGAGGTCAGCACGGTCTGCTCGAGGGCGGCGACGATGAGGAGGACGACGTCGGCGCCGTGGGCCCGGGCCTCCCAGACCTGGTACGGGGTGACGACGAAGTCCTTGCGCAGCACGGGCACGTCGACGACGGCGCGCACGGCGGAGAGGTCCTCGAGGGAGCCGCCGAAGCGGCGTCGCTCGGTGAGGACGGAGATGACGCTCGCGCCGCCCGCCTCGTACTCGGCGGCGAGGCCGGCCGGGTCCGCGATGTCCGCGAGGGCGCCCTTGGACGGGCTGGAGCGCTTCACCTCGGAGATGATCGTGACGGCGTCGTGCTCACCGCGCAGGGCCGCGACGGCGTCCTTGGCACCGGGCTGGCGCTGCGCCAGCTCCTTGAGGACGTCCAGCGGTCGCGCGGCCTCCCGCTCGGCCAGGTCCTCCCGGACCCCGGCGACGATCTCTTCCAGCACGGTCACGACGCGTCCTCCCCTTCGACTGCGGACCAGTCCATGGTAGGCGCGGCACGACGATGCCCGCTCCGCCCGTCCGAGGACTGGCGCAGCGGGCGTCGGGGCGCGCGGGCAGCGCGCCCGCGTGACGGTGCCCGGCGCCCGCGGGAGCGAGTGCGCCGGGCGCCGGTGGTGGTGCTGCGGGTCAGAGCCCCATCTCGCTGGCGAGCAGGGCGGCGTTGCCGATCCAGGCGAGCGCGCCGAGGACGATGGCGATGATGCCGAGGACGAAGCCGGCCTTGGCCTGGCCCACCTTGGTCGCGCGTCCCTCGGCGGCCGCCTTCTTCGCCTTGCTGCCCAGCACGGTCGCCGCGATGCCGAGACCGATGGCGACCAGCGGGATCCAGAAGGCGATGGCGCCGATGATGCCGAGCACGAGCGACGTGGTCGCCTGCCCGTCCTTCTCGGTGGTCGGGGCACCGAAGACGCCCTGGGCGGCGTAGCCGTAGCCCTGCTGGCCGTACGCGTCCTGGCCGGGATGGGCTCCGTACCGGGGCACCTGCCCGTACTGGCCGGTCTCCTGCCCGTACTGGGGCGCGTGCTGGCCGTACTGCGGTGCCGGCGGGACCTGCTGGCCGTACTGCGGTGCCTGCTGGCCGTACTGGGCCCGCTGCCCGTACTGCGGCGCGGGCGGGACCGGCTGGCCGTGCTGCGGGTCCTGACCGAACGGCGGCTGCTGGCCGGGCTCGGGGTTCTGGCCGTAGCGGGGCTGGGAGCCGTCAGAGCTCATGAAAGGGTCCTCCGTGGATCGTGCCGGACATGTGCTCCGGGCGGGCGTGCTGGGCGTCGGCGCGCTCGGCTGCTCGACGCCCGGCCAGGTTATCGGACGCCCAACGACTCATGCGGCGGCGGTCCGACCCACGGTCCTCGCACGCACGACAGGTGCACCGGTCCCGTGCCGAGTGCGGGGACGGCCTCGGCCTCAGGCGCTGTACCAGTCCTTGTTCTCGTCGTGCACGGCGGCCGCGGGCGCCGGCTGGCCCATGCCCATGCTCCGCAGGATCTGGCTGATCACCAGGGAGCCGAGGGCGACGACGATGCCGACGATGATCACCCACATCAGGTTGAGGATGAGACCGACGCCGAAGACGAGCACGCCCAGGCTGGCGCCGAGCATCAGGACCCAGGCGGCCGGGGTGCGTCCGTGGTTGGTGAACGGCGCGGCGGGCGGCAGCGTGTAGGTGTGGGGCTCGGGGGTCTGGGCCATGGGGGTTCTCCTCGGCGGCGTTCGTCGGTATCGCCACACCTTATCGGCTGACGGCACTCCCCGGCCGTCCCACGCGCGCAGACGGGACGGCGACCGTCACGGCGTGGTGGCCGAGGATGGCTGCTCGGGCGCGCCGGTACCGGGCCCGGCCGGCTGGGAGGGATCCTCGCCGCGGCCGAGGGCGTCCCAGTCGTCCATCGCCCGGGTGCGGTCGTCGGTGGCGCGGCTCGCTGCCGACCGCGGTCCCGGTGCCGGTGTGTCGCGCTCGAAGCGCCGCCCGGCGGCCTGCCAGCGCCGGCTCGCCACCAGGGTGACGACCCCGAGAACCAGGAGCGCGACGGCGAGGACGATCGCGAGGGCCGGCCATGGCGTCGTCGTCGCGGCACCGTCGAGCTCGGGGACGCCGGAGAGCTCGGCGGCCGCGGACCGGACCGGCGCCGCCGGGTCCGAGAGGAAGCCCACGGTCGAGGCGGCCACCAGGGCTGCCGCACCGACGAGGACCAGGCCGGCGAGCACGGCGCCGATCCGGCGGCCGAGCGCGGCGGCGAGCGCGGCCGCTGCGACCACGAGCGCGGCGGCGCCCACGCCGGGTGCCGCCGCCGAGCCGGGCACCGAGACGTCCCGTGCCCCCAGCACCGTGCTCGCCTCCCCGACGGCCCAGGGCAGCGAGCCCACGAGCAGCAGGAGCCCGGCGAGGACCAGCGCGGCGATCACGACCGGACGTCGCTCGAGCAGGCGTCGCGGCCCGGGCCGGGACCGGTCGGCACTCACGTCGGTCCCGCCTCCGTGGCGGCACGCAGACCGGCGGCCACCTGGACGGCCCGGACGGCGGCAGCGGCCTTGTTGCGGGTCTCCTCGTACTCCGTCGCCGGGTCGGAGTCGGCCACGATCCCGGCGCCCGCCTGCACGGTCGCCTGCCCGCCGGAGATGACCGCCGTGCGGATCGCGATGGCCAGGTCGGCGTTGCCGGCGAGGTCGAGGTAGCCGATCACACCGCCGTAGATGCCGCGCCGGGCGGGCTCGAGGGCGTCGATGAGCTCGATCGCGCGGGGCTTGGGCGCCCCCGAGAGCGTGCCGGCCGGGAAGGTGGCCATGAGGCAGTCCAGCGCCGAGGCGTCGGCCCGCTGCCGGCCGACGACGGTGGACGAGATGTGCATGATGTGGCTGAAGCGCTTGACCTCCATGAGGTCGACCACCTCGACGGTCTCCGGGCGGCACACCTTCGCCAGGTCGTTGCGGGCGAGGTCGACGAGCATCACGTGCTCGGAGAGCTCCTTGGGGTCGGCGAGCAGCTCCTCGGCGAGCTCCTTGTCCTCCGCCGGGGTGGCGCCGCGGGGGCGCGAGCCGGCGATCGGGAAGGTCGTGACCTGCCCGTCCTGCACCCGCACGAGGGTCTCCGGGCTCGACCCCACGACCGCGAAGGTCCCGGTCGCCGTGTCCCCGGCGGCGCCCGGCCCGTCCGGGACCGGGCCGCCGTCGAGCTGGAGGTAGTACATGTACGGGCTGGGGTTGATCGTGCGCAGCACCCGGTAGACGTCCAGCGGGTCTGCGACGCAGTCGATGTCGAGCCGCTGGGAGAGGACCACCTGGAAGACCTCGCCGTCGCGGATCGCCTCCTTGCCGGCGAGCACGGCGTTCTCGAAGTCGGCGCGGGGCGTGCGGAAGCGCAGCTGCGGGACGTCGGTGGGCACGTGGACGGCGGCGGCGCTGGCCGCCGGCCGGGTCAGGGCGGCGGCCATGGCGTCCAGCCGGGCGACGGCGTCCGCGTGGGCGGCGTCCACCCGCTCGTCCGTGTCGTCGAAGTTGACCGCGTTGGCGATCAGCCACACCGAGCCGTCGTGGTGGTCGACGGCGGCCATGTCGGTCGCCAGGCAGAGCGCCACCTCGGGGGTGTCGTGCTCGACCGGCGCGAGGGCACGCAGGGTGGGCTCCCACTGGCGCAGCACGTCCCAGCCGAGGGCGCCGACGAGCCCGCCGGTCAGCGGCGGCAGGCCCGGGATGGTCGGGGTCCGCAGCGCCTCGAGGGTGGCGTCGAGGACCTCCAGCACGGGCCCCTCGGCCGGGATGCCGACGGGGACGTCGCCGGTCCAGCGGGCGTGCCCGCCGCGGCTGGTCAGGGTCGCCCGGGCGGCGATGCCGACGAAGGACCACCGCGACCAGGCGCCGTCGTGCTCGGCGGACTCGAGGATGAAGGTGCCCGGGCGACCGCCCGCGAGCTGGCGGTACAGGCCGACGGGCGTGACGTCGTCGGCGAGCAGGCGCCGCACCACCGGGATGACGCGCCGGTCGGTGGCCATCTGCCGGAACTCGGGCAGCGCGGGCCAGGTCTGCCCCCACGCCACCTCGGCCGGTGCGGGGGTCGTGGCCGTCCGCGGCGCGCTCACGGGTGGTCCTGCCCGGGGGCGGACCCGACGACGGCGCCGAGGTCGCCGCCGGCGTCGAAGCAGGTCCGGGTGCCGGTGTGGCAGGCGGCACCCACCTGGTCGACGCGGACGAGGACGGCGTCGCCGTCGCAGTCGAGCGCCACGCTCCGGACGTGCTGGGTGTGCCCGGAGGTGTCGCCCTTGCGCCAGTACTCCCCGCGCGAGCGCGACCAGAAGGTCACGCGCCCGGAGGTCAGCGTGCGGTGCAGGGCCTCGTCGTCCATCCAGCCGACCATGAGGACCTCGCCGGTGTCGTGCTGCTGGACGACGGCGCAGACCAGGCCGTGCTCGTCCCGCTTCAGGCGGGCGGCGACGTCGGGATCGAGGTTGTTCGCGGGCACCGGACGATCTTGCCACGCGGCCCGTCCGCACCGTCGCGCCGCCCACGTCGCGGAGCCCACGTCTCAGAGCCACCGCACCGGGCCACGAGCGCCCCGCAGGCCCGGAGACGGGCCCGGGATTCTCGGGCGACGCGTGGCCAGGGTGCCGCTACCGTCGGACGATGAGCTCCTCCGCGTACCTGCGCTACCCGCACGTCCACGACGACCTCGTCACGTTCGTCGCCGCCGACGACGTCTGGCTCGCCCCCTCCGACGGCGGGCGCGCCTGGCGCCTCACCAACGACCGCACGCCGGTGCGCAACCCGCGCATCTCCCCGGACGGCACGCACGTCGCTTTCGTCTCGCACCGCGACGGGCACCCCGAGGTGATGGTCACCGACCTCGACGGCACCGCGCCGCGGCGCCTGACCTGGTGGGGCGCGAAGAACACCCTGGTGCTCGGCTGGACCGCGGACGGCCGGGTGCTGGCCGCCTCGCACGCCGGTGAGGCGAACGTCCGCCACCTCGTCGTGAAGGCGGTCGGGCTCGACGGCGCGGTGGAGCGGCTGCGCTACGGGCCGGCGTCGGGCGTCGCGGTCCGCGGCGACGGCGCGGTGGCCCTCGCCACCCCGGGCAGCCGGCCGCCCGCGCACTGGAAGCGGTACCGCGGGGGCACCGCGCCCCGGCTGTGGCTGGACCGTGCGGGCGACGGCGGCTGGGAGCAGCTGCTCGCCGACGAGCCGGCCTCGCTGGTCGACCCGATGTGGCTCGGCGAGCGTCTGCTGTTCGTCTCCGACCGGGCCGCCGCGTTCCCGGACCACGCCGACGAGCAGGCGAACCTGTGGGTGTGGGACGCCCCTGGCGAGGGCGCCCCGCGGCAGCTGACCCGGCAGGGGCCGGACGAGGGGTACGTGCGGGACGCGTCGACCGACGGCGAGCGGGTGGTGTGGCACAGCCGCGGCGACCTGTGGGTCCTGGACGACCTCGACGGCGTGCCGCGCCGGCTCGAGGTCCTGCTCCCGGGCGGCGCGCCGGCCACGTTCGCGGCGAGGCCGACGAAGAACCTCGACGTGCTCGTGCCCGACCGCGGCGGTGACGCCAGCCTGGTCGGCTGGCGCGGGAACGTCTTCCGGCTCAGCCACCGGGAGGGCCCGGCGCGCGCGGTCGCCGCCGACTCCGCGACCCGGTACCGCGAGCCGACCCTGCTCGGCCACGACCACGCCGTCATGGTCAGCGACGCCGGCGGTGCGGACCGGCTCGAGGTGCGCAGCCTCACCGGCGCGACGCCACCGGTGGAGCGGGCCGCCGGCCGGCTGGGCCGGGTGCTGCACCTCGCCGGCGACCCCGCCGGCCGGCGGCTGGCGACCGTCTCCCACGACGGCTGGGTCCGACTGGTCGAGGTGGCCGACGGCGCGGTGCGCGAGGTCCACCGGTCCCGGCAGGGCGAGGCGGTCTCACCGTCCTTCTCCCCCGACGGCCGCTACCTGCTGTGGGCCGAGCCCACGCACAGCGAGGGTGCGCTGCACCGGCTGATGATCCTGGACCTGGCGGCGGACGCCGGCGAGCCCGGCGCCCTCACCGCCGGGAAGTTCCACGACCACAGCCCCACGTTCAGCGCCGACGGCAAGTACGTGGTCTTCCTCTCCGACCGGACCTTCGACCCGACGTACGACACGCACGAGTTCGCGATGTCCTTCACCGGCTCCACCCGGCCCTGGCTGATGCCGCTCGCCGCGACCGAGCCGGCGCCGTTCGGTCCGAGCGCCGACGGGTGGCGGATCAGCACGCCCAAGGACGACCGGCAGGACGACGACGGCCGCCCCGGTGCCGGCGGCGCCGAGCAGACGCCGCGCAGCCCCGATCTCGACCTGGCGGGTGCCGAGGAGCGGATCATCCCGTTCCCGGTGCCGTCCGGCAGCTACCGGCAGCTGCGCGCGGCCAAGGACGGTGTGCTGTGGATCCGGGAGGCCGGCGAGACCGGCACCCTCGGCAGCCGCCGGGCGGCCGTCACGGGCGACCCCACGCCGGACGCGCTGGAGCACTGGTCGTTCCCGCAGCGCCGGGTGACGGTGATCCATGACGCGGTGGACGGCTACGGCGTCTCCGGCGACGGCGAGCGCGTCGTCGTGCGGCACAAGGACGCGGTCACCGTCCTCCCGTCCGGCCGCAAGGTGGAGGACGACGACCCCGAGAAGGTGACGGTCGACCTTGACCGGCTCCGGTTCGAGGTCGACCCGCACGCCGAGTGGCAGCAGATGTTCGACGAGAACGCGCGGCTCATGCACGACCACTTCTGGCGCGAGGACATGGACGGCGTGGACTTCGCCGCCGTCGTCGCACGCTGGCGGCCCCTGGTGGAGCGGCTGGGCAGCCACGACGACCTGGTGGACCTGCTGTGGGAGACCGTCGGCGAGCTCAACACCTCGCACGCCTACGTGATGGCGGAGGAGCCGCCCGGTGACCAGGACCGGCGGCTGGGTCTGCTCGGCGCGGACCTGTCACCGGCCGACGGCGGCTGGCGGATCGAGCGGGTCCTGCCGGGCGAGTCCTCCGAGCCCGACGCCCGCTCGCCGCTGCGCGCGGCCGGCGTGGACGCCCGCGCCGGCGACCTGGTGGTCGCCGTCGACGGCGTGCCGGTCGACCCCGCGCACGGGCCACTCGCCCAGCTGATGGGGGCGGCGGAGAAGCCCGTGGAGCTCACGCTGCGGCGAGACGGCGCGGACCGCCGCGTGGTGGTCGTGCCGCTGCCCGACGAGGAGGTGCTCCGCTACCAGGACTGGGTGCGCGGGCGCCGGGAATACGTGCGCGAGCGCAGCGGCGGACGGCTGGGCTACCTGCACGTGCCGGACATGATGGGCTACGGCTGGGCCCAGCTGCACCGGGACCTGCGGCACGCGGTGAGCGCCGACGCGCTCGTGGCGGACGTGCGCTACAACCGCGGCGGTCACACCAGCCAGCTGGTCGTCGCCCGGCTCGCCGCCCGCGTCGTGGGCTGGTCGAGCGGCCGGCACTACGCCGAGCCGGGCACCTACCCCGAGCACGCACCCCGCGGACCCGTCGTCCTGGTCGCGAACGAGAACTCCGGCTCCGACGGCGACATCGTCAACGCCGTCGCGCAGGCGATGGGCGTCGGCCCGGTGGTCGGCGTGCGGACCTGGGGCGGCGTGGTGGGCATCGACGGCCGGTTCGAGCTGGTCGACGGCACCAAGGTCACGCAGCCGCGCTACAGCACCTGGCTGCAGGGGAAGGGCTGGGCGGTGGAGAACTACGGCGTCGACCCGGACATCGAGGTGGTCCACTCCCCCGCCGACTTCTTCTCCGACGACGACCCGCAGCTCGACCGGGCGATTGCCGAGGCCCTTGCGCTCGTGGAGCAGCAGGGCACCTCGACGCCGCCGGAGCTGCCGGAGCCGAAGGTGCGGCGCGGCTGAGCCGGACGGGGCCGTCGACGTCTCCACTGACTGCGACGGCCCTGACGGTCCACCGACCTACCGGGTCTGGGCCACCCACGAGCGGTACATGTGGGCGTAGGTCCCGTCGCTTCCCACGAGCTCGTGGTGCCCGCCGGTCTCGACGACGTCGCCGTCGTCGACGACGACCACCAGGTCGGCGGCCTCGGCCGTGGACAGGCGGTGGGCGATCGTCACCGAGGTCCGCCCGTGGGTGAGCCGGTCCAGCGCCCGGTTGATCCGGGTCTCCGTGGCCGGGTCGACCGCCGAGGTGGCCTCGTCGAGGATCAGCAGGTCCGCGTCGGCCAGGTAGGCGCGGGCCAGGGCGACGAGCTGGCGCTCACCGGCGGAGAGCGACTCGCCGCGCTGGCCGACCGGGGTGTCCAGGCCGGCGGGCAGGGTGTCGGTCCACCCGTCGAGGCCGAGCGACGTCACGGCTTCGCGGACCTGCTCGGCGCTGCGGGCGGTCGGCCCGTAGGCGATGTTGGACCCGATGGTGCCGTCGAAGAGGAACCCCTCCTGCGGGACGAGGACCACCCGCGAACGCAGCTCGCGCAGGCGCAGGTCCCGCAGGTCGACGCCGTCCAGGAGCACCCGACCGCCCGTGGGGTCCATGAGCCGGGCGAGCAGCTTGGCCAGGGTGGTCTTGCCCGAGCCCGTCTCGCCGACGACCGCCACCTGGGTGCCGGGCTCGATCGTCAGGTCGACGCCGTGCAGGACCTCCGGGCCGCCCGGGTAGGCGTAGCGCACGCCCTCGAAGGTGACCCGCGCTGCCCGGTGCGTGCCGTCGCTGGGTGCGGCCACGACTCGCCCCGCGTCGACCCCGTCCGCGGCGGTGGCGCCGGTCGGCGCGTCCGCACCGCCACGACCACGGTGCCCCGCCCGGGAGAGGTCGACCGGCTCGTCGGGCTCGGTGACGTCGACCGGCGTCTCGAGCACGGCGATGACGCGGCGCCAGCCGGCGACGGCGTTCTGCAGCTCGTTGAGCATCTCGGTGGCGTTCTGCACCGGGCCGGTGAACATCTGCACGAGGAAGAGGAACGCGAGCAGCGCGCCGATGCTGATGTCGCCGCGCACCCCGAGGTAGGTACCCAGCACCACGACGGCGGCCAGCGCCACCGCGGAGAGGACCACGCCGGTGGAGAACGCGAGGGCCACGTACGTCTGGGCCCGCACCGCGGCCTCGCGGTGCTCGCGCACGGCGGTGTCGATGCGCCGCTGGGTCCGCTCGGACGCCCCGAAGGCGCGGATGGTCTCGGCCCCGACGACCGACTCGGAGATCGCCGAGAGCATCGCCCCGACCCGCACGCGCACACCGGCGTAGGCGACCGAGACAACCCGCTGCGCACGGGGCGCGAGGAAGATCATCGGCAGGAAGCAGGCCCACACCAGCAGGGCGAGCTGCCACGAGTAGACGAGCATCGCCAGCGAGGCGAGCATCAGCTGGCCCGCGTTGAGGACGAGCATCAGCCCGCCGCGCTGGACGAACATCGAGACGGTGTCGACGTCGGAGGTCACCCGGGAGACGAGCGAGCCACGCTTCTCGGTGGACTGGGTGAGGGTCGACAGGTCGTGCACGTGCCGGAAGGTCCGCACACGCAGCTGCGCGAGGCCCTTCTCGCTGGTGCGGTAGAGCCGGACGTTCACCAGGGCGCTGACCCGGCCGGTGACCAGCAGCACGGCGAAGCCGATCAGGCAGAGGAGGACGACGTGGGCGACGTCGGGGCCGCCGGCGGCGAGGATCCCGTTGTCGGTGGCCTGCTGGACGGTGACGGGGACGACGACGCGGCCGATGGTGGCGACGGCGGCCAGGAGCAGCGTGACGCGGATGCCCTCGACCATCGCGGGCGAGAGCTGGAGCCCGCGCCGCACGGTGGCCACGACCCCGAGCTCGCTGGCCGAGGAGATCTGCGAGCTCATCGTCGTCCCTCCCCGGCGGCGGCCCGGTGGGCCTCTCGCCCCGCGTCCCTCGCGGCCTCGCGCTCGGCGGTGCGGACGGCGTAGGCGGTGACGAGCTCGTTGTAGCCCGGGTCGCGGACGGTGAGGTCCTCGTGGGTGCCGACGCCCGCCACCCGGCCGGCGTCGAGGTGGACGACCTCGTCGGCCAGGGCGATGGTCGAGGTCCGGTAGGCCACGAGCAGGACGGTGGGCCCTCCCGCCCCGGTGGCGCCGAGGCCGGCGAGGATCTGCTGCTCCACGACCGGGTCGACGGCGGAGGTCGCGTCGTCGAGGATCAGCAGCCGGGGCCGGCGGACGAGGGCACGGGCGATGGCCAGGCGCTGACGCTGCCCGCCGGAGAGGGTCGCGCCGCGCTCGCCGACGACGGTGTCGAGGCCGTCGGGCAGGGCCCGGACGAACCCCTCGCCGCGGGCGGTGCGCAGGGCGGCCCAGACCTGGTCGTCGTCGAAGCGGCCGGAGTCGTCCAGGGTGATGTTGCCCCGCACGGTGTCGTCGAAGACGAAGGTCGACTGGCTGACGAGGGCCACCGCACGGGTGCGCCCCTCTGCGTCGATCTCGCTGGCGTCGTGTCCGTCGAGGAGGACCCGGCCGTGGGTGGGGTCCATGAGCCGGGCCACCAGCGCGGCCAGGGTGGACTTCCCGGCGCCGGTGGGACCGACGAGGGCGACGGTCCGACCGGGTGCGACGTGCATCGAGACGCCGCGGAGGAGGTCGACGGTCCCCGGCTGCTCCCCGGGGCGTCCGGCGGCCGCGCCCTCCGGCCCGACGGCGAGCCGGGCTGGGACGGTGAAGGTGACGTCCTCGACGCGCACGTCGAGGCCCTCGGTGCCGTCGAGGCCGACGGGACCGGTGGTGAGGGCGCCGGTCGCGTCGACGACGCGGGCGATGCGGTCGTGACCGACCAGCGAGCGGGGCAGCTCGCCCAGCACGAAGCCGATCGAGCGGATCGGCATGGTCATGACGGTGAGCAGGTAGGCCACGGTGACGACGTCGCCGGTGACAGCCGCGCCGGTCCGCACCCGCCAGGCCCCGACGGCGATCACCGCGAGGGTGGCCGCCGACGGGAGGAGCTCGATGACCGGGTCGAAGACCGCCCGGATGCGGCCCATGTTCACGTTGGCGTCCCGCAGCTCCTCGGTGGAGGCGGCGAAACGCTCGGTCTCGACGTCGGCGGTGCCGAGGGACTTCACGAGCAGGGCGGCCTCGAAGCTCTCGTGCGCGACGTCGGAGACCTCGGCACGGAGGCGCTGGGACCGGGTGACGGCCGGGGACATCCGCCGTCGGAAGAAGGCGTTCGCGATGACGATCAGCGGCAGGACCGTCACGCCGATGGCACCGAGCAGGGGGTCGGCCAGGAACATCGCGGCGGAGGCGACGACCATCATGACGGCCACGCCCAGCGCGAACGGCAGGGGCACGAATACCCCGGAGGCGGCTTCCGCGTCGGCGTTGGCGTTCGAGAGGAGCTGGCCCGTGGGGTGGCGACGGTGCCAGCTCATCGGCAGCCGCAGGTACTGACGGGTCACGCGCAGGCGGTGCACGGCCTGGATCTCGTACGCCGCCCAGCCGGCGTAGATGCGTCGCAGCGCCACGCCGGCGGCGGTGACGAGGCCGACGACGAGCAGCACGGCGCCCGCACGCCACGCCTGCGAGGGGCTCACCGTGCCCTCGGCGACGGCGGGGGCGATGACGGAGTCGGTGATCTGCCCGAGCAGCCAGCCCGAGGCGACGGTGCCGACGCCGTACACCGCGGAGGCGATGATGGCGATCGTCGACGTGCGCGGCGAGTCGGCGATGCCGCGGCCGAGCAGGGCGAGGCTGCGCCGCAGCGTGCCACCGGCGAGGGTGTACGGCCGTCGGCCGTCGGCGCCGCGCGAGGGCGTCGGCGCGGCCTCGGGCGCGGGGACAGGCACAGCTGGGTCCTTCCAGGGCGAGGAGGTGGTCCGGGAGATCCGGCACCCCGATCTTCCCACACGAGGCCACGCCAGGGCGGGGCGGCTGCGGGAGCAGCACGGGCCGGGGCGGCTGCGGGAGCAGGCCGGCCCGGGGCGGCTGCAGGAGCAACACGGGCCGGGGCGGCTGCGCGTGCAGCACGGGCCGGGGCGGCTGCGGGAACAGCCCGGGCCGGCCGCTCCCCCGACCGGCCCCCCGGCAGCCGAACCCGCCGTGACGTGGCACCGTGGGGACGAGGTGCACCCGACCGGACGCACCGTGAGCAGTGGAGGGGTCATGGCCTGGATGGAGCTCGAACGCCAAGCGCTGGCGGAGACGTTGCGCGACGCCGACCCCGACGCGCCGACCCTATGCGAGGGCTGGACCGTGCGGCACCTCGCCGCGCACCTGGTGCAGCGTGAGCACAGCCCGCTGCACGACGCCGTGGACAAGCTCTCGCACCGGGAACCGGGGAGCGAGCGCTACCTGACCCGGCTGGTGGAGGAGGCCCGGACCGAGGACGGCTACCTCGCTCTCGTCGAGCGGTTCGCGGCGGGCCTGTCACCCCGGTCGCCGATGCGCTGGGCCGGCGACCGCGCGCACCTGCTCGAGTACGTGATCCACCACGAGGACGTGCGGCGAGCCGGCAGCGACCCGGCCGAGCCGCGGGTGCTGCCGACCGATCTGGTCCGTGCGATCTGGGAGCAGGTGCCGACGATGGCGAGGCTCGGCTACCGCTCGAGCCCCGTCGGGGTGGTCTTCGCCGTGCCGGGCGGTCCCCGGAAGGTCGTGAAGAAGGCGCACGACGCCGTGGTGGTCGTCGGCGATCCGGTCGAGCTCGCGCTGCACTCCGCCGGCCGTCGGGCCGCGGCCGACGTCGACGTCGTCGGCGCCCCGGAGACGCTGCGGCGTTTCGAGGACGACTTCCCGGTGACTCCGGCCGGCTCGTCGGCCCCCTGACCACCACCGAGGCCAGGGACCACCTCGCCCCGCCCGGCTTCGAGCGGGCTGCCGCCGGACCGTCGAGAATGCCCGCCGCGCGAGAGAGACCGGCGGCAACTCTGGTGCACGGGGCGTTCGCGGATCTACCGTTGATCGCGTGGGCCCCTCTGCCGTTCGGGGCGCGCGGGCCTGCTCGAGAGAGAGGGTGCGCGATGAAGCGCTCGGCGCGAAGGAACCCCTTCGCGGCACGAAACACGATGGTCCTGAGGTTCCTCACGCTCGGCGTCGCCGCCCTCCTCGGCGTCGTCGGCATCACCGGCACCGCCCACGCCAAGGGTGACGAGATCGGCGGATCGGGCAGCGAGTACTTCCTCAACGACGCGCTCGCCGGGCCGGCCAACCACCACTTCCTCTACGGCCGGTCGAGCGACCGTGCCTACGTCGGGGACTGGAACGGCGACGGCGTCGACTCCCTGGCGGTGCGCAGGCAGAGCCAGTACTTCCTGCGCAACGCCCTGGCGGGCGGCGACGCGGACGCCGCGGTGGTGTACGGACGCGCCTCGGACGTCGTGCTGGTCGGCGACTGGGACGGCGACGGAGACGACACGCTCGCGGTCCGCCGTGGCAACGTCTACCACATCAAGAACAGCCTCAGCGGCGGGCCGGCCGACCGGCTCGTGCCCTACGGGCGGGCCGACGACGTCGTCCTCGTGGGCGACTGGGACGGCGACGGGGTGGACACGCTGGCCGTACGTCGCGGCAACGTCTACCACGTCAAGAACAGCCTGAGCGGCGGTCCCGCCGACCAACTCGTTCCGTACGGGCGGGTCTCCGACGAGGTGGTGGTCGGAGACTGGGACGGCGACGGTGACGACTCGCTGGCGGTCCGGCGCGGCAGCCTGTACCTCTTCAAGGACGCCCTGGGCGGCGGCGCGGCCGACCGGGAGGCGGTCTACGGACGCGCCGGCGACGCCGTGTTCGCCGGGGACTGGAACGCCGACGCCGTCGACACCCTCGGGGTCCGGCGCGGCAGCTGCCAGCCCGTCGGGACGACGGCGGACCAGACGTCCGGGACCAACCCCTTCGCGGACCTCAGCACGGTCACGGGCGCCTCGATGCGCGTCAGCGAGCACGGGTGCTTCGACCGGGTCGTCCTCGAGTTCCGTGGCCCGGGTGAGATCCCCGGCTGGACGGCACAGTACGTGGACCTGATCCGGAACGAGGAGACCGGCGAGTCCGTCCAGCCCTCGTTCGAGGGCGGTGCCTTCATCCACATCGTCTTCGGTGCCTGGGACACCGGTGAGCCGGCGGACCGGCCGCCGTTCTCCGGACCCCGCCGGGTCCTGCCGGAGGACTTCCGCGCGCTCCGCGAGGCGCGGGCCCTCGGCGGTTTCGAAGGTGTCAGCGACTTCGGCATCGGGCTCGACCGGGTCCGCCCGTACCACGTCGAGTGGCTGGAGAATCCCGTGCGGATGGTGGTCGACGTCTACACGGGGTAGCGGAGACCGACGGGGACTACCGCAGCTGGATCCCGGCCGGGACCACCGCACCGGGCTCCGGCCGGGACTACCGCACCGGGCTCCGGCCGGGACCACCGCACCGGGATCCGGCCGGGACTACCGCACCGGGATCCCGGCCAGGCGCATGTGCTCCTTGACCTGAGCGACCGTCAGCGTCCGGAAGTGGAACACCGACGCGGCGAGGACGGCGTCGGCGCCGTGCTGCGCCGCCTCGGTGAAGTGCTCGGCCGTGCCGGCACCGCCCGAGGCGATGAGCGGGATCCGGACCTGAGAGCGGACGTCGTCGAGCATCTGCAGGTCGAACCCTGCTGTGGTGCCGTCGGCGTCCATCGAGTTGAGCAGGATCTCCCCCGCCCCGAGGTCGGCGCCGCGGACGGCCCACTCGACGGCGTCGATGCCCGTGCCGCGGCGTCCGCCGTGGGTCGTGACCTCGTAGCCGGACTCGGTCCGGGTGTCACCGGTGCACCGGCGGGCGTCGACCGAGAGCACGAGGACCTGGCTGCCGAACCGCTCGGCGATCTCGCTGATCAGCTCGGGCCGCGCGATCGCGGCGGTGTTGACGCCCACCTTGTCCGCACCTGCCTTGAGCAGGCGGTCGACGTCGGCCACCGAACGGACGCCGCCGCCGACGGTCAGGGGCACGAAGATCTCCTCGGCGGTGCGGGCGACGACCTCCATGGTGGTCGCCCGTGCCTCGGCGGAGGCGGAGACGTCCAGGAACGTCACCTCGTCGGCGCCCTCGCGGTCGTAGGTGCGGGCCAGCTCGACGGGGTCGCCGGCGTCGCGCAGCCCCTGGAAGTTCACGCCCTTGACGACGCGCCCGTCGGCGACGTCGAGACAGGGAATCACCCGCACCGAGACACTCATCGTTGCTCCTCCACCAGCCGTCCCACCGGATCCACTGCCGATCAGGTTAGCTGCGGAGTACCGTCGCGAGGATGACGGTCCACGAACCGGAGTCGACGGTGCCGGGCGGCCGCACGGACGGAACCGACGGTCCGTACGGCACCGAGGGTTCAGCTCGCCCCGCCGGCGCCGGTCGCGAGGACGGCACGGACGTCGCCGACCGTACCGCGGTCGTGGACACCGTCTGCGGTCTCGTGCGCACCGCCCTGGCAGGCCACGACCGCCGCGGGCCGCTCGTGCTCGGCATCGACGGGCGCTCCGGGGCGGGCAAGTCCGACCTCGCCGCGGACACCGCCGCCCAGCTCCGCGGGCTCCCGGACCTCGACGCCCCGGGCGCCGTCGCCGTCCTCGCGCTCGAGGAGACCTACCGCGGGTGGCACGGCCTCGCCGTCGGGCTCGGCGTCGTGGCCGCCGGGGTGCTCGAGCCGCTCTCCCGCGGCATCCCCGGTCGGGTGCGGCGCTACGACTGGCACGCCGGCCAGGTGGACGGACCCCTCGAGGTACCGGCCGCCGGCGCCCCGCTCCCCCGCGTGCTCGTCGTCGAGGGCTGCGGCGCGGGCTCGGCCGTCTGTGCGCCGTTCGTCGACCTCCTGGTCTGGCTCGACGCCCCCGAGACGGTGCGCCGCGAGCGTGCGATGGCACGCGACGCCGAGAGCTGGGCGGACCGGTGGGAGGACTGGCGGGCGCAGGAGCAGGCGCTGCTCGAGGCACGCGACGCCCGCACCAGAGCAGATCTGGTGGTCCGCACCGGCTAGCGGCGTCACCCCCCGGGGGAAACACATGATCGATGGCAAGGAACGGACGATCGAGAGCGCTGACGGCACACCGATCTGGACCGTCTCGGCCGGAGCGGGGCCACCGTTGCTTCTCGTGCACGGAGGGATGACCAGCTCGACGCGCTGGCACCACCTCTGGCAGTTCTTGACGCTCCACCACGCCGTGTCGGCGATGGACCGCCGAGGAAGGGGCCGAAGCGGCGACGGAGATCAGTACTCCCTCACCTCCGAGCTCCAGGACGTGGCCGTCGTGGCCCGCGACCTCGCCGAACGCCACGGCGGCCCCGTCGACGCCTTCGGGCACAGCATCGGTGCAGTGTGCGTTCTCGGTGCTGCTGCCGCCGGCGCACCGTTTCGGCGGATCGCCCTCTACGAGCCTCCGGGACCCGAGACGGTCCCCCGGCAGTGGGTGGAAAGGGCGACCGCGATGGTGGCCGGCGGGCAGCCCGGCCGTGCGATGGCCAGCTTCCTCATCGAGGTCATCGGCCTGAGCCCGCAGACGGTTGCTGCCATGCGCGACACGTCGGTCGCCGCGGACGCGCTCGAGGTCGTCGCCGCAACCCTTCCCCGCGAGGCGGAGGCACTGACCGCGGTAGACCTCGACCGGATCGCCGACAGCGTGCCGCAGCCCGTCCTGCTCCTTCTCGGCGGCGACAGCCCCGGCTGGGCCGGCACCATCACCGAACGGCTCACGGGCACGCTGTCCGACTCCACCGTGGTCACGCTCGACGGCGTGGGCCACGAGGGTGTCGACACCGCTCCGCAACGCGTCGCTGCGGAGCTGACCACGTTCTTCTCGGGGTGACGACGCCCCCCGCACATCGACCGGGCGGGGCCTCGACCGTCCGCTCGACGGGCTGGCTCCTCACCCCTGGGCGGGGCCCTCCCCCGGGTGGGCTCCTCAGCCTTGAGCGGACTCGTCACCCGAGTCCGCGGTTCCCGCGCCGCCGACCACGGAGTCCTCGTCGCCGCCGGAGGCCGCGAGGATGTCCACCACGAGCACGAGCGTGTCAGTGCCGTGCGCAAGGCCCGGCGGGATGACCAGCAGCACCTGGGAGCCGATCTGCTGGTCCACCAGCCCGGTGCGCAGCCCGTCGATCGTCTCGTCGATGTTGACCGTCTGCGGGACCTTGCCGGTCTCCCACGTCGAGTCGTAGGGCTCGCCGGAGTCCCACTCCACACCGGTGTACTGCACGGTGACGTCCTGCCCCGGTCGCACCTGGGCGCCCTCACCCCGGATCAGCGGGGCGATCACCAGCTCGTCGGGCGGATCGGTGTCCGGCACGGTGATGCTCGGCGCGCCGTCGTCGGCCAGGGTCACGGTCGGCAGGCCCTCGGGGGGCTCGACCGGCTCGCCCCGTGCCCGGGTGTAGCGCACGTCGATGACCAGGACGAGCATCCGCTCCTCGCCGTTCTCCACCACGGGCTGGCGCACGAGCAGCCGGCTGCCCTCCGTGGAGCCGGAGAGCACCGGGTACAGGTCCTCGCCGACGTCCTCGGGGGTGAGCATCAGCGTGCGGGCCACGCCGATCTCACGATCCTCGACCAGCTCACCGTCGTCGCCGTCGTAGGGGGTCAGCGTCAGCAGCACGGGCTCGCCGGACGCGAGCCGGCGCCCGTCGCCCTCGATGAGGGTCTCGACCTCGGACTCCTGCAGCGGCAGCGGCGGGTCGAACGTCACGACCGGCACGGACCCGAAGCTGCCGGAGACCGTGATGTCCTCGCGGGTCTCCTCGTTGCGCACGGGGTCCTCCGTGCAGGCCGCGACAGCGGCCGCGACCGTCAGCGCGGCGACGGCGGCGGCGATCCGTCGTCGGCTCCTGCCCCACGCGCGGCGCGTGCGCTCTCGGTACTGCTCCACGCGGGAAGCCTACGTCGCCCGGCGACCAGTCCGGCGTACCCGCCCACGTGCGTGCCCGGACCGGCGCCGGCGTCGGGACCGGTGCCCGGCCCGGCCACGCTCAGACCTCGAGCGCCGCTATGAGTGCGTCGACGCGCTCGTCCACCGGGGAGAAGGGGTCCTTGAGGACGGCCGTGCGCTGGGCGGCGTCGTTGATCTTCAGGTGCACCCAGTCCACGGTGATGTCCCGACGGCGGTCCTGGGCGGCCGCGACGAAGTCGCCCCGCAGCTTCGCCCGGGTGGTCGACGGCGGGGTCGAGACGGCGTCGGCCACCTCCTCGTCGGTGGTGATCCGGGCCATCAGGCCGCGCTGCGCCAGCGTGGTGGCCAGGCCACGGCGCGGGGAGATGTCGTGGTACGCCAGCGAGAGCCGCGCGACCCGCGGGTCGTCCAGGGCGAGGGTGTGCTTGGCGCGGTACCTCTCGATGAGCCGGGCCTTGACGGCCCAGTCGAGCTCGGTGTCCACCAGGGTCGGGTCCTCGCTCCGCAGCGCGCGCAGCCCCCGCTCCCACAGCTCCAGCACCCGCCGCTGGACTCCGCTCAGCTCGGCCGTGTGCCCGTGGTCGTCGAGGTAGCCGGTGACGCGGGAGTAGAACTCCTCCTGCATGTCCAGGGCGCTCATGCGCCGGCCGCTGGCCAGCTCGACCGGAACCTTCGCGGTGGTGTCGTGCGAGATCTCCCGGATGGCACGCATCGGTTCGGCGAGCGCCAGGTCGCGGACCTTGGCACCGTCCTCGAGCATGCCGAGCAGGAGGTCGGTCATGCCGACCTTGAGCATCGTGGTGGTCTCGGCCACCGAGGAGTCGCCCACGATGACGTGCATGCGCCGGTAGAGGTCGGCGTCGGCGTGCGGCTCGTCGCGGGTGTTGATGATGGGGCGCGACCGGGTGGTGGCCGAGCTCATCGCGTCCCACATCTGGTCCGCGCGCTGCGAGAAGGCGTAGGCGGCCCGCCCGCCCGGCCGGACGCGGATGTGCCCGGCACCGGTGAGCACCTGGCGGGTGATGAAGAACGGGACGAGCGCCTCGCCCATGGCCTGGAAGTCCCGGCGACGGCGGACGAGGTAGTTCTCGTGGCAGCCGAAGGAGTTCCCGGCGGAGTCCACGTTGTTCTTGAACAGGTGGATCGTGCCGGGCACGCCCTCCTCGAAGAGGAGGTCGTTGGCGTCCTCGGTCATCTCGTCGAGGATCATCTCCCCGGCACGGTCGTTGACCACGAGCTGGTGGACGTCGTCGCACTCCGCGGAGGCGTACTCCGGGTGCGAGCCGACGTCGAGGTAGAGACGGGCGCCGTTGCGCAGGAAGACGTTCGACGAGCGCCCCCACTGCACGACCTTGCGGAACAGGTAGCGGGCGGCGTCGTCCGCGGTCACGACGGCGGAGCCGTCGCCGTCGGCCGCAGTCCTGTGGGAGTCACCGTCCTGGACGGCCCCGCTCGCGGCTGCGCCCCGCCCGGTGGGCGGGGCGCAGGTGATGCCGTACTCGGTCTCGACCCCGAAGATCCGCCTGGCGGTCACTGGCCGCCCTTCTGCACGAAGCCCTGCACGAAGGACTCGGCGTTGGCCTCCAGCACGGAGTCGATCTCGTCGAGGAGGCTGTCGACCTCCTGGGTGCGTGCCTGCGCGGCGGCGGCGACGGGCGGGTCGATCGGCTCGGGGCCCGGGTCGTCGCGGCGGGTGGTCCGGCGCTGTTCCTGCTCTGCCATGTTCTGTGTCCCTCCTCGAAGGGGGTAGTGATCCGATCTTAGGACGCCGGTGGCGCGGTGAGGTTCGCGAGCAGCTCGGCGGCGGTGTCCGAGCGCTCGAGCAGTGCCCCGACGTGCTCGCGGGTGCCGCGCAGCGGGTCGGGCATCGGCACGCGCACGAGGTGCTCGTTGCCCGGCACGTCCAGCACCACTGACTCCCAGCTCGCACCGGCGACCTGGCCCGGGTAGCGCGAGACGACCTGACCGCGGAACCAGGCGCGGGTGTCGGCCGGCGGGGTGTGCTCGGCGGTCGCGACGTCGTGGTCGGGCACGAGCCGCTCGACCCGCCCGGCCGCCGCGAGCCGCCCGACGATCGAGCGCTCGGGACGCAGGTCGGCCCACTGCAGGTCCAGCGCGCGCAGCTTGGGGTGGTCCCAGGGCAGCTGCTCGCGCTCGCGCATCCGGTCCAGCAGGCTCAGCTTGGCGACCCACTCCACCTCGGCGGCCGCGCTGGCCGGGTCCGTGGAGAGCCTGTCGAGCACGCCGGCCCACCGCTCGAGCACGTCGGCGGTGGCGACGTCGACCCCACCGGCAGGCGCCGCCTGGTGCACGGCGTCCGCGACGACCTCGAGGTACTCGCGCTGGATCTCCAGCGCGGTCATCTCACGCCCGTCGCTGAGGGTCAGCCGGTGCGTCAGCGTGGTGTCGTGGCTGACCTCCCAGGTCTCCCCCACCGGGTTGGCGACCATCAGCGCGTCCAGGGCCATCGGTACGGCGTCGTTCTCCAGCAGCCACAGCACCAGCGAGGTGGTGCCCATCTTCAGGTAGGTGGAGACGTCGAAGAGGTTCGCGTCGCCGCCGATGACGTGCAGCCGCCGGAACGCGGAGGCGTCGGCGTGCGGCTCGTCGCGGGTGTTGATGATGGGCCGGTTGAAGGTGGTCTCCAGGCCCACGTCGTTCTCGACGTAGTCGGCGCGCTGAGACATCTGGAAGCCCGGGACCTGGCTGCGCTGCCCCAGCCCCACCCGGCCGGCGCCGCAGAAGATCGGGCGGGTGACGAAGAACGGCGTGAGGTAGCGGATGATGTCGCCGAAGTCGACCTCGCGGCGCACGAGGTAGTTCTCGTGGGTGCCGTAGGCCGCGCCCTTGCCGTCGACGTTGTTCTTGTACAGCACCACGTCCGGCAGCGCGCTGGTGGCGTGCAGGGCGTCCATCGCGCCGCGCATGACCATCTCACCGGCCCGGTCCCAGCGCACCGCGTCGAGGGGGTTGGTGACCTCGGGGCTGGAGTACTCGGGGTGGGCGTGGTCGACGTACAGCCGCGCCCCGTTGCTCAGCACGGCGTTGTTCGCCGTGGGGAGGGCGAGCTCGGCGGCGCTGGGCCGGCGCACGCTTGTGGTCCGGACGCCGTCGTCCTCGGCGGGCGGGGCCGGGTGCGCGGGGTCGTCGGTGAGCTGGGAGGGGTGCGCGGCGGCACGGTCGAGGCGGAAGCCGCGCGCGTCGGCGAGCGGGTCCTCGCCGGCGTAGTCCCAACGCACGTGCCCGCCGCGACCGGCACTGCCGGGGTTGGCGGCGTAGGCGGCGACGACGTGGGCCGACAGCACCATCGGGTTCGCGTCGGGGTTGCCGGGCTCGATGAGCCCGTACTCGGTCTCGATGCCCATGGGGCGGTGCACGCTCACGCGATCCTCCCGCTCACAGGTAGCCCGCGGCGGGCGTGATGGTCTCGATGCCCTCGGCGTCGATCGCGCGGCCGGGCCCGGAGGTGACCGGCTCCCCGGCAGGCACGGACCCGTTGTGCCCGGTGGCCGGCGCGCGGACGCCGGCGGCGGACGGGTCGGCGCGGCCGGTGCTCAGGGTTCGCAGGTAGGTGATCCGCTCGCCCTTCTTGCCGCTGACCCGGGCCCAGTCGTCCGGGTTGGTGGTGTTCGGCAGGTCCTCGTTCTCGCGCATCTCGGCGGCGAGCGCGCCGAGGAGGTGCTCGGTGCGCAGCCCGCGCCCGCCGGAGGCGAGCAGGTCCTTGATGGCCCGCTTCTTCGCGCGGTCCACGATGTTCGCGATCATCGCGCCGGACGCGAAGTCCTTGAAGTGCAGGACCTCCTTGTCGCCGCCCGCGTAGGTGACCTCGAGGAACTCGTTCTCCGGGCCGTCGTCGTACAGGGCGCCGACGACGGTGTCGATCATCGCGTCCACCGTCGCGGCCGGGTCGCCGTCGTGGCGGGCGAGCTCGTCGGCGTGCAGCGGCAGCTCGGTGGTGAGGTACTTGGCGAAGATCTCCCTGGCGCCATCGACGTCGGGCCGCTCGATCTTGATCTTCACGTCGAGGCGGCCCGGGCGCAGGATGGCCGGGTCGATCATGTCCTCGCGGTTGGACGCACCGATGACGATGACGTTCTCGAGCTTCTCGACGCCGTCGATCTCGCTGAGCAGCTGGGGCACGATCGTGGTCTCGACGTCGGACGAGACGCCGGTGCCACGCGTGCGGAACAGCGACTCCATCTCGTCGAAGAAGATCACCACGGGGATCCCGCGGGCGGCCTTCTCGCGGGCGCGGGCGAAGATCACCCGGATCTGCCGCTCGGTCTCGCCGACGTACTTGTTGAGCAGCTCGGGGCCCTTGATGTTGAGGAAGTAGCTGCGCGGCGACCCCTCGCCCGCCTCGCGCGCCCCCGGCTCGTGGCCGAGCGCCTCGTGGCCGACAGGCTCACGGACGCCCGCGTGCGCGACCCGCTCGCCGCGCTCGGTGCGCCGGGCCTCGGCGGTGGTGGCCAGCGAGGTGGCCACCGCCTTGGCGATGAGCGTCTTGCCGCACCCGGGCGGGCCGTAGAGCAGCACCCCCTTGGGCGGCTTGAGGCCGTGCTCGCGGTAGAGCTCGGGGTGCAGGAACGGCAGCTCGACGGTGTCGCGGATCTGCTCGATCTGTGGGCCCAGGCCACCGATGTCGGAGTAGTCGGTGTCCGGGATCTCCTCGAGCAGCAGCTCTTCGACCTCCGAGCGCACGACCCGCTCGGAGACGAAGCCGGTGCGCATGTCCGCCGTCAGGGCGTCGCCCACGCGCACGTTGGTGTTCAGCAGCGGACCGGCCAGGCGCATGACGCGCTCGTCGTCGCTGCGGGCGAGGACGAGGACGCGGTCGCCGTCGAGGACCTCCTTGACGGTGACGATCTCGCCGGTGGTCTCGAAGGTGCCGGCGCCGACCACCAGGAGCTGCTCGTTGAGCCGCACCTCCTGCCCCGGGCGCAGGGCCCCCAGCGGCACCGCGGCGGAGACGGCGACGCGCATCTTGCGCCCGCCGACGAAGACGTCGGCCTCGCGCTCCTCGAGGTGGCCGGCGAGGAAGGTGCCGTAGGAGCCGGGCGGCTGGGAGACGGAGTCGAGCTGGTCCTGCAGCTGCACGAGCCGCTGACGGGCGGTGTCGAGCGCCTGGGCGAGCCGTTCGTTCTTGCTCGCCAGCGAGATGGCCTGCTGCTCGAGCTCGCGTGCGCGTGCCTCGCTGAAACGGTCGGCCTCTGCCATGACGGTCCCTTCCTCGGTACCGATCCAGCCTATGCCGCACCGCCGACGGCGCACCGGGGGCGTCCACGTGACGGTGCTCTCAGGACAGCGAGCTCGTGGCCGGCCCGCACGGTGCGGCGTCCTGGCTGCGCCTCGCCCATCGCGTCACACCTGCTGTTCCCTCCCGACACCTGCAGTCGCGCCCGCAGGTGTGCCGGCGCGGACCGCAGGTTTCGGCGCGAGCCGCAGGTTTCAGCGCGGGCAGCGGGTTTCAGCGCCATCGGCGCTGTTCGTGTCTCGCCCGGTCCGGGCGCCCTACCGGTCGGACGCCGTGATCGTGAACTGGCGGTAGTACGTCGGGCGGTCGAGGTACGTCCCCGCATCTCCCCGGCCCGTCTCCCGCATGCCGAGGCGTCGAAGGATGCGGACCGAGCGTTCGTTGGCGTCGTACGCCTCCGCCCAGACCTCGTCGAGGCCGAGCTCACGAAATCCCCAGGACAGGCCGGCAGCAGCCACGCGGACACCGAGCCCACGTCCCCAACGCTCGCGACCACCGACGGTGAACCCGAGCTCACGACGCCCCGGCTCGTCACCGTGCAGGTCGACGTAGCCCACGAGCTCGGCCTCGACGACCGCGGCAAGGCGGATCAGGCCTGCGGGCGGCGTCCGGGCGACGTGCTCCCAGAAGTCCACATGCCGCTCGACGGACAGGCCCACGGTCCAGTCCGCCTCGCGGCAGAACTGGGGGTCGGCGGCCCAGGACCCGATGACGTCGGCATCGCGCACGAGAAGGGGGCGCAGCGTCACGGTCGGCGCCGTCGGTTCGGTCACGCCGTCACGGTCCCGCGACGTCGGGGCTCGCCGGCGTCACCGCCGTCGGGGCGTTCGCGGGTGAAGGCGCGACCGGTGCGCCCGCGCCGCCCGTCGGCACGTCCGGCGGGGCGGACGGGCCGGACGAGGACGGCGTGACCGGGGCGCCCGTGCCCGACGGCCGCGAGCCCGGCCGGCTGGCCATGCCGCTCTCCTCGATCTCGGCGCGGCGGGCGATGTCGCGACGGACCCGGCGGACCTTCTTGTCCGAGATGACCCGCTCGCCGACGTCCTCGGGCGACCAGTCGCCGTCGGCCGGGTACGCCCCCTTCGCGGGACGGCGGGTGCGCTGTGGCGGGGTGTTGCCGGGGGCGAGGCGCCGGGTGGTGACCAGGAAGCCGGTGTGGGCGATCATCCGGTGGTCCGGGCGCACGGACAGCCCTTCGAGGTGCCAGGTGCGCACCATCGACTCCCACGCGTGCGGCTCGGTGAAGCACTCGGTGGCCCGCACGTCCTCGGCGAAGCGGCTCAGCTGGGTGGCGGTGGCGACGTAGGCCACGAGCACGCCGCCGGGGACCAGGGCGTCCGCGGCGACCTCGAGGTTCTCCCAGGGGGCGAGCATGTCGAGGACCATGCGGTCGACCGTGCCGGGCTCGACGGCGCCGGGCAGCACGTCCGCGAGGTCGCCGACGCGCACGTCCCACGCCGGGTGCGTTCCGCCGAACCAGGACTCGACGTTGCCGACGGCGATCTCGGCGAAGTCCTCGCGGCGCTCGACCGAGAGCAGGCGGCCGCGCTCCCCGATCGCGGAGAGCAGGCTCATGCTCAGCGCCCCGGAGCCGACGCCGGCCTCGACGACGCGGGCGCCGGGGTAGATGTCGCCCATCTGCACGATCTGGCCGGCGTCCTTGGGGTAGACGACGGCGGCGCCGCGCGGCATCGAGAGCACGTAGTCGCTGAGCAGCGGGCGCAGGGCGAGGAGCTGGTGCCCCGTGGCGGTGGTCAGCACGGTGCCCTCGGGCTTGCCGATGAGCTCGGTGTGCCGGAAGGAGCCGCGCTGGCTCTGGAAGTAGCCGTCCGTGGTGAGCAGGATGGTGTGCAGGCGGCCCTTGGTGTCGGTGAGCTGCACCCGCTCCCCCGCCCGGAGCGGTCCGCGCCGCCGGGCGGGGCCGCCGGGAAGGTCGGTCGCCGCGTCGGGAGCGTCGTCGGCGGGTGAGGTCACGGCGTCGGTGGCGTCGGTCTCGGCGGTTGGCTGGGCGTCGGGCTCGCTGGTCACGACGGGCGAGTCTACGTTCCGCGGATCCCCATGGCGCGCGCCACCGCCGCCACCTCGACGACGCCGAGCACCTGGACGCCGTCGTGCAGCACCACGGCCGGTCCGTGACGCTGGGCCTTGGCCACCGCGGCGACGGCGGACGGGCCGGTCAGCGGCGCGACGACCTGCTCGGGCGCCAGGGTGCGGGCGACGGACCCGAGCGAGGTGGTGGCCCGGTGCTCGGGCGGCACGGCGGCGACGGCGGAGGGATCGAGCATGGCCACGGGCCGGCCGGCATGGACGAGCACGACGGCGGCCCCGCCGCCGGAGAGGACCGTGTCGGCCGCCGCGAGGGAGGCGGTGGCGTCCAGCACGACGGTCGGCACGGCCAGCGAGCGCAGGTCGACGGCGGCCGCGGCGCGCTGCATGCCGGCGCCGCGCAGCGCCTGGCTGGCGCCGGCCCAGAGGAAGGAGCCGAGCAGGACCACCCAGATCACGCTGGTCAGGTCCGGACGGCCGCCCCGCAGCATCGGCACCACGAGGAACCAGAGCAGCACGCCGATGACGACGACGCGGCCACCCCAGGCGGCGACCACCGTGCCGCGGGCCCGGTCGCCGGTGATCTTCCAGACGAGCGACTCCAGGACCCGGCCGCCGTCGAGCGGCAGCCCGGGCAGGAGGTTGAACGCGGCGACGATGCCGTTGGCGATCACGGCAGCGAACAGCACGAGCCAGGCGGTGATGTCGAGCCGGTCCAGGCCGACCGTCTCGAGCACGAGCCAGGCGAGGCCCGCCAGGGCGGCGTTGGCGGCCGGGCCGGCGATCGAGACGAGGGCCGAGGAACCAGGCCCCGGCAGCTCCCGGTCGAAGGCGGTGTGGCCGCCCCAGAAGGTCACGACGTACTCGCGTGCGCGGGCGCCGAGCGGTGCGGCGGTGAGTCCGTGCGCGAGCTCGTGGACGAGCACCGAGACGAAGAGCATGACGACGAACGCCAGCGTGGTGAGCACGACCGTGCCGGTCGGGGCGCGCGGCACATAGCTGGAGACGACCGGGTAGTACAGCAGCACCAGCACGGCGGCGATGAGCAGCCACGACGGCGCGAGCACGACCGGGACGCCGCCGACCCGGCCGATCACCCAGCCCGAGGAGGTTCGCATGCCCAGGCGGGGCCGGTCGGTGGCTTGGCTCATCGTCCCAGCCTATGCGGGGCAGGCGTCGACCCGGCCCCGCCCTGTGCGGGCGCTACCCCAGCTGGTCGCGGCGGCGCGTCAGGTAGGCGATCTCGGCGGTGTTGCCCGCCAGCTCGATGGCCCTGTCGTACGCCGCGCGCGAGCTCGTGCCGCGGCCCAGGCGGCGCAGCAGGTCGGCGCGCGTCGCGTGGTAGGCGTGATAGCCGGCCAGCTCGTCCGCGAGCTCGTCGACGGCCGCCAGGGCCGGCTCCGGGCCGTCGAGCTCGGCGACCGCGACGGCCCGGTTGAGGGCGACGACCGGCGAGGGGTCGAGGCGGACCAGCTGGTCGTACAGGGCGAGGACCTGCGACCAGTCCGTGTCACGTGCGTCGCGGACGGAGGTGTGGACGGCGCTGATCGCGGCGAGGATCTGGTACCGCCCCGGCGCCACGTGGGCGGCCAGCCGCTCGCGCACCAGCTGGTGCCCCTCGGCGACCAGCTCCGTGTCCCAGGTCCCACGATCCTGCTCGCCGAGCGTGACCAGCTCGCCGCTCGCCGATACCCGGGCGGTGCGGCGGGCCTCGGTGAGGAGCATCAGTGCCAGCAGCCCGGCAGCCTCACCGTCCTCCGGCAGCTGGGCACGGATCAGCCGAGCGAGCCGGATCGCCTCGGTGGTCAGCTCCTGACGCACGGGATCCGTGTCGGGGCCGGTCGCCATGTAGCCCTCGTTGAAGACGAGGAACAGGACGGCGAGCACGCCGGAGATCCGTGCGGGGAGCTCCTCCGCGGACGGCACCCGATAAGGGATGCGAGCGGCCCTGATCTTCGCCTTCGCGCGCGTGATCCGCTGCCCCATGGCGGCCTCCGTCACCATGAAGGCGCGGGCGATCTCGGGCACCGTCAGCCCACCGACCATGCGCAGCGTCAACGCCACGCGGGTCTCCATCGCGAGCGCCGGGTGGCAGCAGATGAAGATCAGCCGGAGCCGCTCGTCGGCGATCGCGCCGAGAGGCTCCGGCGGTTCGTCGTCGTGCAGCAGCTGAGCCTCTCTCTGCTTGCCGTCGCGCTTGTTCTCGCGCCGGATGCGGTCGATGGCCTTGCGGTTGGCAGTGGTGGTCAGCCAGGCGCCGGGGTTGGGAGGCACGCCGTCGGCCGGCCACCGCTGGACGGCGGTCGCGAACGCCTCGGCAGCGGCCTCCTCGGCTATGTCCAGGTCACCGAAACGCCTGGTCAGTGAGGCGACCACCCGGTGCCACTCCTCGTGGTGGACCCGTGTGATCGTCTCTTGGACGTCGACCTTCACCGGAACGGTCGCACCTCGATCTTCCGGTTGCAGGCCTTCGACCCCTCGGCAGCGAGCTTGAGGGCGACGTCGAGGTCTGCCGCCTCGAGGATCCAGAAGCCGGCGAGGTGCTCCTTCGACTCCAGGAAGGGACCGTCGGTGACGATCGCCTCCTCGCCGCGGTTGTCGATGACGGTGGCCGAGCTGGGCGCCGCGAGGCCACCGGCGAAGACCCAGTGGCCGTCCGCCTCGAGCCTGTCGTTGAAGGCGTTGATGGCCTCCATCTCGTCCGGGGTCGCGAGGCCGGCCGTGTCGTCGATCACGGAAACCAGGTATTGCATCTGTCGTTCATCTCCTTGGGTTCGGCCCTGGTGAGGAGCCTCTCACTCCTGCTACGAACGCCGCTGCCCGGATCCGACACCAAGCTCCTGGTGATCCTCACGCCTGCTGCCGGGACATGGGCAGTCATCGGACCGCCCGGGTTTGGCGGGTCGTCCGGAGGCGGTTCGTGGGTCGAGGCATTTGTCGGATCGTCCGGATGCGGTTCGTGGTGGGGGTAGATGGCGGTCATCGGGACCGCCCGGAGCTGAGGAGCATCGGATGACGAACGTCGTCGCAATCATGTCCATGTCGCTCGACGGCTACGTCGCAGACACCGACGACGGCGTGGCCGAGGTGTTCGACTGGTACTTCACCTCGGGGGATGTCGAGGTCCACACCGGAGGGTCGGACCCGATGACGTTCAGGGTGTCCGAGTCAAGCGCCGAGCACCTTCGAGGACTGTGGTCCGAGCTCGGCGCGGTGCTGACGGGTCGACGCACTTTCGACGTCGCCCAGGGCTGGGGCGGGAACCACGCCTGGGGACCAGCATTCGTCCTCACCCACCACGTCCCCGACGGCTGGCCGCGTCCCGGCTCGACCGTCCACTTCGTCACCGAAGGCATCGAGGACGCGGTAGCGCGGGCGAGAGCCGCCGCCGGTGGGAAGTCCGTCGGCGTCCACGGGGCGGACACCATTCGGCAGTGCCTCGACGCCGGCCTCCTGGACGAGATCCACGTCGACATCGCGGCGGTGCTTCTCGGCTCCGGCATCCGGCTCTTCGACAACCTCGCTCGGACGCCGGCCGCCCTCGGCAGCCCCACAGTTGTCCCGGGCAACGGCGTCACCCACCTGCGCTACCCGGTGCACCAGGCGTAGTCAGCCGCCGACACGGCTCGAGCGGACGCCGTCGCCGACGCCCACCCTCATGGAGCAACGGGGGCACTCGGCGACGTCGCCCGCCGCGGCGACGAACCCGTCGAGGTTCTGCGGCGTCGCCCCGCCGTGGCGACGCATTCGCCCGCGGTTCCGCGGCGTTGCCCGCCGTGGCGATGCACCCGAGGTTCCGCATCATGCACAGGTGTGGCGCGGTTGACCGCCGGTGTCGGCGGGCGAGGTTAACGTGAGCAGCATGACGCAGACGACCGACCTCGACACCATGACGGGCCCCGGCGCCGCGCTCGATACGGCACCCGCGGCCGATGCGGCACCGGCTGCCGACATGGCTACGGGAGCCGAGGTGACGACGGCGGTCGACGCAACGACTCCAGCTCTGGGCGGGCTGTCCCTCGGCACGGTCCCCCTCGAGCCGCTGACGCCGGACGCGGCCACCCCCGAGGAGGCGGCGTCGACGCCGGAAGGTTCCCCGCACGGACGACGCCGCGCCGCCCTGTCCCCCTCGCGCGCCAAGGACTTCCAGCAGTGCCCGCTGCTGTTCCGCTTCCGGGCGGTGGACCGCCTGCCGGAGCCACCGTCGGCCGCGGCGGTCAAGGGCTCGCTCGTGCACGCCGTGCTCGAGCGCCTCTTCGACCTGCCGGCCGCCGGCCGCACCGAGGAGGCGGCCCAGTCCCTGCTCGATCCGGAGTGGAGCCGGCTGCAGGCCGAGCGGCCCGACGTCGTGAGCATGTTCGCGGGGCCCGAGGACCTGGGTGCGTGGCTGGCCCAGGCGCGCAGCCTGCTCACCCAGTACTTCCGCATGGAGAACCCGCAGCGTCTGGAACCGGCCGAGCGCGAGATGCTCGTCGAGACCGAGCTGGCCTCCGGGGTGCTGCTGCGCGGGTTCGTCGACCGCCTCGACGTCGCCCCGAACGGCGCCGTCCGGGTGGTCGACTACAAGACGGGCAAGGCCCCCAACCCCCGCTTCCAGGACGAGGCGCTCTTCCAGATGCGCTTCTACGCGCTCATGCTGTGGCGGCTGAACGGCACGGTCCCAGCGCGGCTGCAGCTGGTGTACCTGGGCAACGGCCGCACCCTGACCCACGACCCCGTCGAGGCGGAGCTGGTGGCGCTGGAGAAGCACCTCGACCGGCTGTGGGAGACCATCTCGGCGGCGGCCGCCACCGGCGACTTCCAGCCGCGCGTGTCCCGCCTGTGCGACTGGTGCAGCTTCCAGTCCCTGTGCCCGAAGTTCGGTGGCGAGGTCCCGCCGATGCCGCCCGAGGGCGTCGAGCACCTGCTCACCGCGCGAGCGGCGCCGCAGTAGTCAGTGCCGGCTGTGGCTGGGCTCGAGCTCGTCCACGACCTCGCCGGCCAGCACCCGGCTCAGCAGCTCGACGTCGGCGTGCTCGAGGGAACGCAGTCGCGACAACGTGTCCCGGGCCGGGACCGGGACCATCATCGGCACGGCGACGGTGCGCGCGCCGGACGCCAGCGCGGCGGTGACGCCGACCGTGGAGTCCTCGATCGCCACGCACCGGGTCACATCGACGCCGAGCCGCTCGGCGGCCGTGAGGTAGGCCTCGGGGTGCGGCTTGCCCAGGGTGACCTGATCACCGGTGACCACCGCCTCGAACGAGCCGGTCGGCGCGGCCTGCACGACGGCGTCGGCGAGGGCGGCGTAGGACATGGTGACCAGGGCGCAGGGCACCCCCGCCCCGCGCAGGGCCGCCAGCAGTCGCAGGGCGCCCGGGCGCCACGGCGCACCGTGCTCGAGCACGCGGGACACCACCCCGCCAAGGATCTCCGTCACCAGCGCCTCGGGCGCACCGGGGATACCGGTCTGCTCCTGGATGATCCGGGCCGAGGTCAGCAGGTCGTTGCCCACCAGCTGCAGACCCTGCTCGTGCGTCCACGTACCGCCGTGGCGGGAGACGACGGCGGTCTCGGCGGCCATCCAGTAGGGCTCGGTGTCGACGAGGGTGCCGTCCATGTCCCACAGGACGGCATCCGGAAGAGAGTGGCTGATCACCCGCCGACCATATCCACCCTACTGTGGGTCCATGACGAGCACGGACCCCGGCAGCACCGATCGCCCGGAGGAGACTCCGCCCGAGACCGTCGAGGAGCCTCTGGGCGCGGCGTCCCGGGAGGACTCGCCGGAGCCGGGCAAGGAGCTGCCACCTGCCCTGCTGCTGGCGGCGTTCGAGGGCTGGAACGACGCCGGCGGCGCCTCCACGCACTCCCTCGAGCTCATCGCGGACGCCTGGGAGGCCGAGGTGGTCCACGAGCTCGACCCGCAGGACTACCACGACTTCCAGGTCAACCGGCCCGTAGTCGGCGTCGACGCGGACGGCAAGCGGGACCTGACCTGGCCGAGCACGACCATCTCGGTGGCCAGCACACCGATCTCCGGCCGCAAGGTGGTGCTCGTCCAGGGCGTCGAGCCGTCCTTCCGCTGGCGCGACTACTGCGAGGAGATCCTCGAGGTCGCGAAGGGGCTCGGCGTGGGCACTGTGGTAGGGGTCGGCGCGCTGCTCGCCGACGTGCCGCACTCACGTCCCATCCCGGTCCAGACGAGCTCGAACGACCCGCAGGTCCAGGCGCTCCTCGGCGTCGAGGGCTCCGACTACGAGGGGCCGTCGGGCATCACCGGCGTGCTCACCCACCTCGCGGCCGAGCGCGGTATGCACACCCTGAGCGTGTGGGCCGCGGTGCCGCACTACGTCGCCCAGCCACCGTCGCCGAAGGCCACGCTCGGGCTCATGGTCCGGCTCGAGGAGCTGGTCGGCGAGCCGCTGCCGGTGGGCGACCTGCCCGAGGACGCCCGCGCCTGGCAGGCCGGGGTCGACGAGCTGGCCGGGCAGGACCCGGACGTGGCGGAGTACATCCACCAGCTCGAGGAGGCCAAGGACACCGCCGAGCTGCCCGAGGCCACCGGCGAGGCCATCGCGCGCGAGTTCGAGCGCTACCTGCGTCGTCGGGACATCCGCGGCGACAAGGGCGGCAGCGGACCCGGCCCGGGAGGGCTCTGAGGATTTCGGTTGCCGGCCGACCTACCCGTCACGAAAAGATGACGTGATGATCGCCGAACAGCTGAACCCTGACCTCTTCCTCCTCACCCTCGGCGGCTGGCCCGCCTACCTGTGGCGCGACCCGGACGGCGTCACGCTCGTGGACGCCGGCCCGGTCGGATCCGGGGCGGACCTGCTCCGTGCCCTCGACGAGATCGGGGTGGAGCGATCCGACGTCCGACGGCTCGTGCTGACCCACTTCCACGACGACCACGCCGGCGGCGCCGCGGAGGTCGCCGGCTGGGGCGGCGTCGAGATCATCGCCCACGAGAGCGACGCCCCCATCATCCGCGGCGACCGCCCCGGTCCCCCGCCCAGCTTCAGCGACGCGGAGCGCGCCCTGCACGCGCGGGTGGCTGGTGACCTCGAGCCCGCCCCGGCCTGTCGAGTCGACACCGTGGTCCGCGACGGCGACGTCCTGGACATCGCTGGCGGCGCCACAGTCGTCTCCACGCCGGGGCACACCGACGGCAGCGTGGCGCTCTACCTCGACCGTCCCCGCGTCCTGTTCACCGGCGACACCGTCGCCGAGCACGACGGCGTCATCATGCGTGGCGTCTTCAACCTCGACGGCGAGGCGGCGGCGGAGTCGTTCCGGGCGCTGACGGCGCTGCCGGCCGAGATCGCCTGCTTCGGGCACGGCCGTCCCGTGCTCGGCGACGCCCAGGCGATCCTGACCACCGCCGCCGCCGCGATGATCACGGTCTGACTGAGCTCACCGCTGCCGCAGCCGACGACGTTCGCTTCCCGTGCCACCGCCGTCGCGGCGGAGAGGGTCCCCGTCTGACCGGGCCTCCGACGCCGCAGGTGGTTCGACCCGGGCCCAGGTCAGAGCGCGACGCCGAGCAAGGCGTCCACGGTGTCTCGGACCAGGGCCGGCGCACCGGGCACGCGGTCGGCATCGTCGACGCCCGCGAGAGCCTGCTCGGCCCACGTGTCCACGGCCGCGAGGGCGGCCGGTGCGTCCAGGTCGTCGGCGAGCGCCGCGCGCACCCGCTCGAGGACCGGCTCGGCGTCGGGCCCGGCGGGCAGCGCGACGGCCTGGCGCCAGGTCTGCAGCCGGTCGGCGGCGGCCTCGAGGTGGGCGTCGCTGTACTCCCAGTCGGAGCGGTAGTGGTGGCCCAGCAGCACCAGGCGCACCGCCATCGGGTCGGTGCCGGCCTCGACGAGCCGCGAGACGAGCACGAGGTTGCCGAGCGACTTGCTCATCTTCTCGCCGTCGTAGCCGACCATGCCGCCGTGGCTGTGCAGGAGCACCGGCGCCGGGGTGCCCGTGATGGCGCGCAGGTGCGACTCGCTCATCTCGTGGTGCGGGAAGACCAGGTCCCGGCCGCCGCCCTGGACCTCCACGAGGGGGCCGAGGTACTCGTGGGCGATGCAGGAGCACTCGATGTGCCAGCCCGGCCGGCCGCTGCCGAGCGACCGGCCGTCCCAGTCCGGCTCGCCCGTGCGGGTGCGGCGCCACAGCAGCGGGTCGAGCGGGTGACGCTTGCCGGGCCGCTCCGGGTCGCCGCCGTTCTCGGCGAAGACCTCCAGCATGGCCTCGCGCTCGAGGTGGGCGCCGGCGCCGAAGAACGGGTCGGTGCTCAGGTCGGCGTAGACGTCTCCGAGCTCGCGGTCCTTCCCGCCCGGGCCGTCGGGCACCGGCACCCGGTAGGCCGTGCCGGCGGCGAGCATGTCCTCGACGGCGTCGACGACCAGCGGGATGGCGTCGACCGCGCCGATGTAGTGGTCCGGCGGCACGACCCGCAGGGCCTCCATGTCCGACCGGAACAGGTCCGTCTGGCTCTCGGCGAGCTCGCGCCAGTCCACGCCGGTCTCGTTCGCCCGCTCGAGGAGCGGGTCGTCGACGTCGGTGACGTTCTGGACGTACGTCACGTCCCGGCCGGCGTCGCGCCACGCGCGCAGGAGGAGGTCGAAGGCGACGTAGGTGTTGGCGTGCCCAAGGTGGGTGGCGTCGTAGGGCGTGATCCCGCAGACGTAGAGGGTGGCCCGCGCCGCCGCGTCCCGGGTGGGGCTCAGGGTGTCCGCCGCGGTGTCGTGCAGGTGCACGGCAGGGCCGTGCCCGGGCAGGGCGGGGACGGACGGGGTGGGCCAGGAACGCACACCGTGACTCTAACCGGCGGTGAAGGTCCGCAACGCGTCGGTCCGCGAGGCCTCCGCCACACCCGGCCCGGCGCCCCTACGCCGCGGTTGTCTCGCCGGCGGGCACGGCGTCGATGATCCCGGCGAGGATCATCGCGACGACGGCGACGGCGAGCACGATGCGGTAGACGACGAACGGCGCGTAGCTGTTCGTGGAGACGAACCTGAGGAACCAGGCCACGGCGGCGTAGCCCACGACGAACGCCACGACGGTGGCGACGACGATGAGGACGCCGGGCACGTCGACGACGCCCTCGGCGGGCTCACCGAAGACGACGTCGGTGAAGAGCTTGTAGAACCCGGAGATCATCACCGCCGGGATCGCGAGGAGGAAGGCGTACCGCGCCGCGGCCTCACGGGTGTAGCCCATGAGCAGCCCGGCGGTGATGGTGCCGCCGGAGCGGGAGACGCCCGGCACGAGCGCCAGGGCCTGGGCGAGACCGAAGTAGACGGCGTCGCGCGTGGACATGTGGTCGAGGGTCTTGGTGCGCCGCGAGGTCTTGTCGGCCCAGCCGAGGAGCAGGCCGAAGATCGCGAGCATCGCGGCGGTGATGAACAGGTTCCGCAGCGAGTGGTCGATCGCGTCCTCGAAGAGCAGCCCGAGCACACCGATGGGGATCGACCCGAGGATGACGAACCAGCCCAGACGGGCGTCGGGGTCGCTGCGGGGCACCGTGTTCTTCCACGGTCCGACCGGCAGCGCGCCGACCCAGGCCTTGATGATGTTCCAGATCTCGCGCCGGAAGTAGATGACGACGGCGGTCTCGGTGCCGATCTGGGTGATGGCGGTGAACGCGGCGCCGGGGTCGGCGCCGCTCGGCAGCAGCTCCCCGGCGATCCTCAGGTGTGCGCTCGAGGAGATCGGGAGGAACTCGGTCAGGCCCTGCACGAGCCCCAGGATGATTGCTTCCCACCATGTCACGGTCGGAAACGATAGGGCACCGGCCCGGGCCGGTCGTCACCCCACGGGCGGACCGTGGGGCGCCTCACGTCCGACCCAGGGATGTGACGCCGGTGGCCGCTCGCGGCGCAGGACGTCCGCACGGACCGGCCGCCGCGCCGCTGGACCACGGGGCGTCGGCCGGCGCGCGCCCGCTAACGTGACGGACATGCAGCAGCGCAGGGTCGGCCGGACGGGTCTGACTGTGTCCAGCCTCGGGCTCGGCACCATGACGTGGGGCCGTGACACCGACGAGCACGACGCCGGCGAGCAGCTCGAGGCCTTTCTCGAGGCCGGCGGGAACCTCGTCGACACCGCCGCCTCCTACGGCGACGGCGAGTCCGAGCGGGTCATCGGGCACCTGCTCGACGGCTCGGTCGACCGCGAGGACATGGTGCTGGTCTCCAAGGCCGGGGTGCGCACGAGGCGCACCCCCGACGGCGCCGGCGTGGTCGACGCCTCGCGCGGCTCCCTGCTCGACACCCTGGACGCCACGCTCGGCCGCCTCGGTACCGACCACCTCGACCTGTGGCTGGTTCAGACGCCTGACCTTGCCACTCCGCTGGCCGAGACCCTCGACGCCCTCGACCACGCCGTGCGCACCGGCCGAACCCGCTACGTGGGCCTGTCGAACTACCCGGCCTGGACCACCGCCCAGGCGGCGACCCTCCTGTCCGACGGCGGACCCGGCCTGGCCGCGGTGGAGGTCGAGTACTCCCTCCTCCAGCGCGGCGTCGAGCGTGAGCTGCTGCCGGCCGCCGAGGCGTTGGGCGCCGGTGTGCTGGCCTGGTCCCCGCTCGGACGCGGGGTGCTGACCGGCAAGTACCGGGCCACCGTGCCCGCGAGCTCGCGGGCAGCCTCCCCGCACCTGAGGGGGTTCGTCGAGCCCTACCTCAACGACCGCTCGCACGGCGTGGTCGAGGCCGTCACGACGGCGGCCAACGGGCTGGGCCGCACGCCGCTCGAGGTGGCGCTCGCCTGGGTGCGCGACGCACCCGGGGTGAGCTGCGCCGTCGCCGGTGCGCGCAGCGCCGGTCAGCTGCACGGTGTCCTGGCGGCGGCCGACCTGGAGCTGCCCGACCCGATCCGTGCCGTGCTCGACGAGGTCACCGCGCCGGAGCTGGGCTACCCCGAACGCTTCTGAACGCCCCCGGCCGCCCGGCCCGGTATGGCCTCAGGCCTCGCCGGATGTGGCCACAGGCCTCGCCGGGTGTGGCCTCAGACCTCTTCGAACTCCTCGTCGTCCTCGTCCTCGTAGTCCTCGTCGTCGTCTTCTTCTTCGTCGTCGTCCGAGTAGATGTCGAAGGGCGTGTCGACCCCGTAGCCGGTGAACAGGGCGTCGTCGTAGGTGTCGAAGGCGTCCATGAGGGTGTTCGCTGCTGCCACCACGGCCGGTGAGTCGCTGTCCTGTGAGGCGACGACAGCGTCGTAGTGTGCCTCGAACGCAGCGATGAGTCGGTCGAGCGCAGCCCGCGGGTCGTTAGCCATGGCATGAGCCTAGCGTCCCCGCAGGGGTGACACACCCCGCCCCTGACCTGCGCGGATGCACCGAATTTTCCCGATGTGGGCGATGCGAGGGAGCATATGGCGATGCCGAGGAAGACCGAGGATGCGACCGCGAGCCAGCGGGTGGGCGCCGGTGCCGCGTACTACGAGTACCGCACGGTGACCCTGCCGGGCACCGTGAGTCGAGGCGACGTGCGCAAGCTCCTGACCGACGAGGCCGAGTACGGCCGGTGGGAGCTCGCGCGCACCCGCATCTATCTCGGGGGCACCCGGCGGGTGTGGCTGCGCCGCAGGGCGATGAAGGTCCCCAGCACCCTGTAGGTAGGGGCCCCGCGGATACCGCGCTGGGCGACGTGCCGCGGGTGCCGCGCGTCGGCGACGGCCCGCGGTACCGCGCTGGGCCACGACCAAGGCGATGACGACGACCACCGCGACCACCCGCTCTCGAGCGCGGGTCGAGGGCGCGGCCGGCTGCCTGGCTGGGTCAGCAGGTGCGCAGCATCCGCTCGAGCACCCGGCAGCCGAACTCGAGCGCGTCGGTGGGCACCCGCTCATCGACGCCGTGGAACATGCCGGCGAAGTCGAGCTCGGCGGGCAGTCGCAGCGGCGCGAAGCCGTAGCCGGTGATGCCCAGACGGGACAGGGCCTTGTTGTCGGTGCCGCCGGAGAGCATGTAGGGCAGCACGGTGGCGCCCGGGTCCTCGGCGTCGATGGCCGCGACCATGGCGTCGACGAGGTCGCCCTCGAACGGCACCTCGAGCCCGACGTCGGAATGGATCCGCTCGATGCGCACGTGCGGTCCGGCGAGCTCGGCGAGCGTCTCCATCACCTGCGGCTCGTCGCCCGGGATCGTGCGGACGTCGATGCTGGCGGTGGCCTGGCCGGGGATGACGTTGGCCTTGTAGCCGGCGCCGAGCTGGGTGGGGTTCGCGCCGGTGCGCAGGGTGGCGCCGACGAACTTCCTGGCCGGGCCCAGTGCCGCGACGAGGCGGTCGATGCCGTCCGGGTCCTCGGGGTCGAAGGTGGTGCCGGTGAGGTCGGCGACGCCGGAGAGGAGCTGACGCACCGTGCCGGTCAGGTGCAGGGGCCAGGAGTGGGCGCCGATGCGGTGCACGGCCTCGGCGAGCCGGGTGATGGCGTTCTCGGTGTTGACCTGGGAGCCGTGCCCGGCGCGGCCGTCGGCGACGAGACGCAACCACGCGAGGCCCTTCTCGGCGGTCTGCAGCAGGTAGACGCGGCGGCCATCGATCTCCACTGAGTAGCCGCCGACCTCGCTGACGGCCTCGGTGGCGCCCTCGAAGACCTCGGGCCGGTGGTCGACGAGCCAGTGCGAGCCCATGACGCCGCCGGCCTCCTCGTCGGCCAGGAACGCGACGACGAGGTCGCGCGGCGGGCGCCAGCCGGTGCGGCCCATGTCCCGCACGACGGCGAGCATCATCGCGTCCATGTCCTTCATGTCGACGGCGCCGCGGCCCCAGATCATGCCGTCGCGCACCTCGGCGGCGAACGGGTCGACCGTCCAGTCGTCGGCGGCGGCGGGGACGACGTCGGTGTGCCCGTGGAGCACCAGCGCCGGCCGGGTCGGGTCGGTGCCCGGGATGCGCAGGAGGACGCTGGCGCGGCCGGGCGCGGACTCGACGAGCTCGGGGTCCCAGCCGACCTCGGTGAGCAGCTCCATCACCTTCTCCGCGGCGGCCCGCTCCCCCGGCCCGGATCCGTCGCCGTAGTTGGAGGTGTCGATGCGGATGAGGTCGCGGCAGATGGCGACGACCTCGTCCTCGGGGCGCAGTGCGCTCACGGCGGCGTCGGGTCCGGGGGTGGGGCTCGTCATGCCTGCAGGCTACCTGCGCCGGCGCGGCTGCCGACCCGGCCGGACGGCTCAGTCGGTGAGCCCCCGACGCACCAGCAGCGGGTCGATGCGCGAGTCGCGGCCGCGCAGCTCCCGGAAGGACGCGAGCGGGTCCTGGGAGAACCCGCGGGAGAGGAGCGTCTCCCGGAAGCGCTGGCCGGCCCGCCGGTTGAGGCCGCCGTCGCCGTTCTCGGCACCGTCGCCGGTGAACCACTCGACGGTGTCGGCGTCGAGCACCTCGGACCAGATGTAGGAGTAGTACCCGGCGTCGTAGCCGCCGCCGAAGGTGTGGTTGAAGTAGGTGGACCGGTAGCGCGGGGGCACGAGGTCCACGGCGACGCGCGCCCGGACGAGAGCCTCGGACTCGAAGGCCTGGACCTCTTCGACGGCGGTCGGGACCCGCTCGGGCCGGACCTGGTGCCAGGCCTGGTCGAGGAGTGCGGCGCCGAGGTACTCGGTGGTGGCGAAGCCCTCGCCGTAGCCCGCGACGGCCAGCACCTGGTCGAGAAGCTCGGCCGGCAGCGGCTCGCCGGTGACGTGGTGGCGGGCGAAGCGGGACACGACGGCCGGGTTGGCCATCCACATCTCGTTGACCTGGGAGGGGTACTCCACGAAGTCGCGCGGCACCGAGGTGCCCGACAAGGTCGGGTAGCGGACGTCGGAGAACAGCCCGTGCAGCGCGTGCCCGAACTCGTGGAAGCAGGTGCGGACCTCGTCCCAGGTGAGGAGCGTCGGCTCGCCCGCGGGCGGCGGGGTGATGTTGAGGTTGTTGACGACGACCGGACGCCGGTCGAGCAGGTGGGACTGGTCGACGAGGTGGTGCATCCAGGCGCCGCCGCGCTTGCCGGCGCGGGCGTAGAAGTCGCCGACGAAGAGCCCCAGGCCGCTGCCGTCCTCCTCCGTCACCTCCCACACCCGGACGCCGTCGGCGTATCCGGCGAGGTCGTCCCGCTCGTGGAAGGTGATGCCGTACAGGGCGGTGGCGGCGAAGAACACTCCGTCGGTGAGCAACCTGTCGAGCTCGAGGTAGGGCCGCAGCACGGCGTCGTCGACGCTGTAGCGCTCCTTGCGCAGCCGCTCGGCGTAGTAGGACCAGTCAGCGGCGCTCAGCTCCGTGCCGGCGGGCACGGCCGGGTCCGCCTCGAGCATCGCCCGGAGCTCGTCGGCCTCGCGCTCGGCGTTGCGGGCGGCGGGTGCGGCGAGGCGGGCGAGCATCTCGTTGATCGCGTCGGTGGTGGCCGCGGTGCCGTCCTCGGCGACGTAGGCGGCGTGGTGCTCGTAGCCGAGGAGCTGCGCGCGCTCGGCACGCAGCCGGGCGATCTCCAGGAGGGTGGCGCGCGTGTCGGAGGCGGCGTCGACGCCGGTGCCGCGCGCCTCGGAGGCGGCGAGCAGCTCGGCGCGCAGCTCGCGGTCGTCGGCCCGGGCCAGCAGGGGCTGCTGGGTGGGCAGCACCAGCGTGACGAGGTGGTCGGCACCCGCGTCGCGGTCGGCTGCGCTGCGGGCCAGGGCGGCGAGCGTGCCCTCGTCGAGCCCGGCGAGGCGGGCGGGGTCGTCGACCTCCACCGCGCCGGCCTCCATCGCCTTGACGACCCGCTGGGAGAACTCCGTCTCCAGGGTGACGAGGCGGGAGTTCAGCTCACGCAGGCGCTCCATCTCGGCGTCCTCGAGTCGGATGCCGGCCCGGACGAAGTTCTTGCGGTACTGCGCGAGCAGCCACGCGGTCTCGGCGTCCAGGTCGAGCAGTGCTGTGGCGCCGGCGAGCGACTCCAGCCGGTTGAAGATGCGGCGGTCGAGCCAGAACGCGTCGTGGTGGGCGGCGAGCCGGGGCGCCACCTCGGACTCGATGGCGTGGATCTCGTCGCCACCGACCGAGCCGGCGAGGGTGTGGAAGACGACGAGCACCCGGCCCAGCAGCTCGCCGGACCGCTCGAGGGCTTCGAGGGTGTTGACGACGTCCGGCACCGCGTCGTCGGTGGCGACCGCCTCCCACTCGGCGCGCTGGGCCGCCATGCCGGCCGCGATCGCCGGCGCGAGGTGCTCGGTGCGCACGGCGACGAAGTCGGGCAGCCCGTAGGGCAGCCCCGACGGGGCGGCGAAGGGGTTGGCCGGGTCGAGCTGCTCAGGTGCGGCCGTGGCCGTCGCGTCAGACATGCCGGTCATTGTGCCGTGGGCCGACCGGGACGGGGTCAGCCGCGCGGCCGGTACCCGTGCCGGGCGAGGACGCGGGCGATGTCCGGCGGGAAGAAGCCCGGCCCCTTGAGGACCTTGCCGTCCTCCCGGTAGATCGGCTTGCCGTCCGCCCCGAGCTTCGACAGGTTCGACGCCTGGATCTCGGCGAGGACGTCGTCGAGCGGGATGCCGCACTCGAGCGCCATGCCGTACACGACATACGTGAGGTCGCCCAGGGCGTCGGCGGCCTCGACGGTGTCCCGGGTGCCGTCGTCGGCCGCGACGGCACGGGTGAACGCGGCGGACATCTCGGCGCCGGCCGCCTCGCCGTAGACCGCCTCGACGAGCTCGGCCGTCTCCTCGGCGACAAGTGCCATGCGCATGTGCACCCGGTCGCGGTCGACGCTCGGCGCGTCAGCCACGACGGGCAGTGCGTAGGTGTCGTGGAACTGACGGACCAGCGCCTCGGGGTCGCGCGACGACGGCGGCACGGGTGCAGCCGGTGCGGTGTCGCCAGCCCGACTCGACTGGGTCTCGGGACCGTCCCAGGGGGAGACCGGCTCGCGGGCGTCCTCGCGGCGCAGGGTGCCGATCCAGCCGTCCTTCCACTCCCCGCGGGAGAGGTTCAGGGCGCGGACGGTGCCCTCCTTGCGGAACCCGTGCCGCCACACGACCCGCCAGGACGGCCAGTTGCCGAGGTCCGCGCGCCACTGGACGACGCCGAGGCCGAGCCGGCCGAATGCCGCGTCGAGCACCAGGCCGACGGCGGTGTGCATGATCCCGTTGCCGCGCGCTTCGTCGGCGAGCCAGTAGCCGAGGTCGCCCTTGCCGTGCTCGACGCCGTCGAGCCCGATCATCCCGACGAGACGCTCGTGCCCGTCGGCGACCGTGCGGATCGCCCAGGTCGGTGAGCCCTGCTCCCAGTTCGGGCCGACGACGTGCTCGACGAAACCTTCGGCGTCGCCCCTCGTGTACGGGCTCGGCACGGTGGTCCAGCGCTGGATGTCCGGCTCGGCGCAGAGCTCGGCGATCCGGTCGACGTCGTCGGCGGTCGGGGCGGTGAGCAGCAGGGTGCCGTCGGGCGAGCGCAGGGCGAAGCGGTCCATGGTCCCCGACCGTAGCGCCTGCCACCCGTGTGTCCGTGCCGCCGACGTGCGGCGGACACCGACCTCCCGCACGCTGGTGCCATGGACGTCGACACCGAGGCAGTGAAGAACCTTCCCGAGCAGCAGCAGGAGTGGCCGGGCCGGACCGACGAGCTGAAGCCCGTCCCGGACCACGGCGAGACGAGCTACACCGGCCGGGAGCGGCTGGTGGGCAAGAAGGCCCTGGTCACCGGCGGCGACTCCGGGATCGGCCGGGCGACGGCGATCGCGTTCGCCAAGGAGGGCGCCGACGTCGCGATCGCCTACCTCCCGCAGGAGCAGGACGACGCGGAGGAGACGAGGAAGCAGGTCGAGGCCGCGGGCCGCACGTGCGTGCTGTGCCCGACCGACCAGCGCACCGAGCAGGCCAACATCGACCTGGCGAAGGCCGCCGTCGAGGGTCTGGGCGGTGTGGACATCCTCGTCAACAACGCCGGGTACCAGATGGCGCAGGACGGGCTGGAGAAGATCTCCGAGGAGCAGGTTCGCCAGACGTTCGAGACGAACATCTTCTCCATCTTCTTCCTGACGAAGGCGCTGCTGCCCCATCTGAAGGAGGGGTCGTCCGTCATCAACTGCTCCTCGATCCAGGCCTACGAGCCGTCGGAGACGCTGCTCGACTACGCGTCGACGAAGGCGGCGATCAACAACGCCACGGTGAACCTCGCCGCTGAGCTGGGACCGAAGGGCATCCGGGTCAACGCGGTGGCCCCGGGGCCGATCTGGACGCCGCTGCAGCCCGCGACGAAGCCGAGCGTGAAGGACTTC
Source organism: Georgenia subflava (assembly GCF_009193155.1). Classification (GTDB taxonomy): domain Bacteria; phylum Actinomycetota; class Actinomycetes; order Actinomycetales; family Actinomycetaceae; genus Georgenia; species Georgenia subflava. The sequence continues at coordinate 93,373 of NZ_VUKD01000003.1, read as the reverse complement.
GGCATGAACGCGCCGCTGGGCCGGCCGGGCCAGCCGATCGAGGTGGCGACGGCGTTCGTGTACCTCGCGAGCGACGAGGCGTCGTACGTCTCCGGCACCGTTCTCGGCGTGACCGGCGGCAAGCCCGTCTTCTGACGCCCGACGCCGCTGTGGTGTCCGTCACGAACGCCGTCGTGGCGCGGTCCGCGGTTCGAACGTGCGTGCCTGCCCGTGCTATCTTTTACGGCGTTGCCCAGGCGGGCGGACGAGGTCCTCGGGCCCCGTCGGCGCGGCGGAGCACCACCTGTCCGGGTGGCGGAATAGGCAGACGCGCTAGCTTGAGGTGCTAGTGCCCTTTATCGGGCGTGGGGGTTCAAGTCCCCCTCCGGACACTCGTTGAGACAGCGACGAGAACGGCTCCGCACCCCGGGGAAACCTGGGTGTGGGGCCTTTTTCGTGTCGCGTCCGCCTCCCCTCGACGCCCGTGTCTTGGCCGGACGCGTCCACACCCCCCCGGCCCCGGCGCACTTCGACTGCTTGCCCAGTCACGCTCCTGACGACCTTGGGGTACGGTAAGAATCGTAAGGACGCTCAAGGAGGTGGCGATGATGACTGCTCCCGAGGTCGAACGCCCGGGCGACCGGGTCACCGAGCTGTTCCGCACGTGGGCGCGCGACTCCGCCCTGGGCCTCTCATCCCTCTCCCCCGCGATGGCCGCGGCGGCGACCTCCGTCTCACCCCAGCTGGCCCGGGCAGCCCAGGCGACCGAGAACGTCTGGCGCCAGATCGGGCAGGAGTTCGGCCTGCTGACCAGCACCGAGGCGGCCGAGCACATGGGCTACGGCAGCAACCGCACCTGGGCGTCTGCCCAGCGGAAGGCCGGACGCCTGCTCGGTGTGAGGCGCGGCGGGGCATACCGCTACCCCGGGTTCCAGCTCGACGCCGCGCTCGTCCCGAGCATCTCCGAGCTTGTCGGCATCGCGCGCCAGCACGACTGGAGCGATGAGTCTGTCGTCTTGTGGCTGTGCTCCCCCTCGGGCTGGATGCCCGGAGGCGGCCGGCCTGTGGACTCGCTGCATCAGGAGCCCCGCTCGGTGATCGACGCGGCCCGCTCGGCGATGGCGCCGCGGTGGTGAGCGACTCTTCCCCACCCACGCCGGACCCGGCGCGGTTCGAGGTGGCCATACCGCCCCCGCCCCACCCGTTCGAGCCGCTCATCGAGGTGCTGCCTGCCGGCTCTCGGCTGTTCCGTAGCTTCTCCGCCGCACCGGACCGGCACGCGACCACCTTCAACCCCGGCTACGGCGGCCCGCACAGGTTCTCCTTCTTCGGCGACCCGACGATCGCCGTGCTCTACGCCGCGCAGACCGAGATCGCTGCGGTGTGCGAGTCACTGCTGCACGACGTGCCGCTCTTCGGCGGTCGGCTGATGCCGGAGCAGTACGAACGTACGGTGGTCGCCGCGCTGGACACCACGCGTGAGCTGCGCCTCGCCGCATTCCACGGGGTGGGTCTGCGCCGCCTCGGCGTCGAGCCCGCACAGCTGACCTCCTCGCCGGCGAGCACCTACGGCACCACGGTCGCGTGGGGCGAGGCCGCGCACGCCGCCGGGTTCGACGGGGTGGTGTGGATGTCGGCGCGGTGCAACACCGACCGCGCGTACGTGCTCTTCGGGGACCGGGTGCATGGTGACGACCTGCGGGTGGTGCCCGACTACGGCCGCGTCTTCACCACCGGCCCGGACCGAGACTGGCTGGTCGACCTGTGCGCTTTTATGAAGGTCGACGTCCTCACGCGCGCACCTTGAGCCGGGACATCACAGGTCCAGGACGCGTTCCGGTAGTGGCTGGGCCTTCCGGATACTCGTCGAGACAGCGACGGGAACGGCTCCGTACCTAGGGAAACCAGGGTGCGGAGCCTCTTTCGTGGCCGCGCCCTACATCAACGCTCCGTACCCGGGGACCCACGGTACGGAGCCCTTCTCGTCCCTGGGTCACTCGCCGTGGTACCAGGTCCCGTCCGGGTAGCGGAAGCTGTTGCCGAACTGCTGGGGCGCGTTCAGCGTCATGGGGACGACCGGGGCGTGAGGCCGCCGGCGCCTGGCCATGGCCCGCCGGAGCGTGGCCGCGAGCAGGGCCCGGGACGTTCCGCGGCTCGGTGCACCGGCCAGTGGTTGGGACGCGCTCATCGTCGCGTTCATCGGGAGTCCTCCTCGGGTCTGCCCGCGACCGGAGCTCGGGTCGCCCAGGCTGGTCACCGACAGTCTTGGCCGGCGACATCCCGGGCGGAATAGACCCAGGTCGCCTCTGCGTCCCCGACCCAGGTCACGTGCGCAGCGTGCCGCACCGTGCCAGGCTCAAGCATGGCCGGCTCGCCGGTGACTCCCACCGCGGCCCGTTCGACGCACCGCGCACTGGTGCTGCTCGTTGCGGCCGTGGCGCTGGCCGCCGCCCTCGAGCTCGCGCTGGGACTCGGTCCGGCCGAGCTGCCGTGGGAGACGAGCCTGTTCGTGCTCGTCGCCGGCATCTACCTCGGGGCCGGGATCCTGGCCTGGTGGTGGCGGCCCAGCAACCAGCTCGGCGCGATCATGGTGGTCGGTTGCCTCTCCGTGCTGAACGCCGGTCTCGCGCTCACCGCGCTCCCGGTGCTGGTCGCCGCCGGCACCGTGGGCGCCACCGTGATCCTGGCGGTGATGGTGCACCTGCTGCACGCCTTCCCGTCCGGACGGATCCGGAGCCGTGTCTCGCGCTGGACGGTGATCGCCGGCTACACCGTCTCCCTGGTGCTGCAGGCGCCGCAGTACCTGTTCGCGCCGGCGCCTCCGCCCTACCACCTGCTGGCAGTCGCCGACCGCCCGGCGCTCGCCGCCGCCGGCACTGTCGTCCAGGCGGCAGTTGGCGCCGTCGTCATGGTGGTCACCACAGTGATCCTGGTGCACCGGCTGCGCGGCGCCGACCTGCCGCGCAGACGGGTTCTCGCGCCGCTCTACACCTACGGCGTTGTGGCGGTGCTGTTCATCCCCGTCAGCGCCAACCTGGTCCGGCCGGTGCTCGGCCTCTCGCCGGAAGCGGTCGGCGCGACGCAGCTCGCCGTCATCGGCGGCGTGCCGCTGGCGTTCTGCCTCGGTCTGCTCCGCGGCGGGTTCGCTCGCACCGGTGAGGTCGAGGAGCTCGGCGCGTGGCTCGGCGGCACCGGTACGGCGCGCACCACGCTCACCGAGGCACTCGCCCGCACGCTCGGCGACCCGACCCTGCTGGTGGCCTTCTGGGTCCCCGACGAGCAGAGGTACGTCGACGCCGATGGTCACCCGGTCCGCCTGCCGCTTGTCGGCGGGGAGCGGGCGGCCGTCGAGGTACGCGTGGAGCAGCGCCGCGTGGGTGCGATCATCTACGACGCCACTCTCCTCGCCGATCCCGAGCCGGTCCGCGCGGCCGGCCGGGTGGTCGCCCTGGCCGTGGACAGAGAGCGGCTCACCGCCCAGCTGCGCTCGAGCGAGCGTGCGCTGCGGGAGTCGCGCGAGCGGCTGGTCGAGGCCGGTGACCGGGAGCGTCGCCAGATCGCGCAGGACCTGCACGACGGCGTCCAGGCCCAGCTGGTCGTGCTGGCGCTGGACGCCCAGCGCATCGCCGCCGACCCGGCCGCGACGCCGTCGACCGTCGAGGCGGCCACCAGGCTGCGGACGGGCATCGACGACGCCGCCGGCGAGGTGCGCCGGTTCGTGCACGGGGTGATGCCCGCGCCGCTGCTCGAGCGAGGTCTGTCGGCCGCCACCGAGGACCTGGTCGACCGGCTCCCGCTGCCCACCCACCTCGAGCTGGACGTCACCGAACGGACGGTGCCCCCCGCGGTCGAGAGCACCGCCTACTTCATCCTCACCGAGGCCCTCGCCAACGCCGTCAGGCACGCCAGGGCCAACCAGCTGTGGGTCCGCCTCGCGGTGAACGACGGCCGGCTCGAGGTCGAGGTCGGCGACGACGGCGTCGGGGGTGCGCACCCCGGCCACGGGCTGGGTCTGCGCGGCCTGGCCGACCGGGTGGACGTGCTGGGCGGCGAGCTCCGGCTCGACAGCCCGCCGGGGCGGGGCACCCGGCTGTCGGCGGAGCTGCCGTGCGCGTCGTGATCGGCGAGGACGAGACCCTGCTGCGCCAGGGCCTGCAGCTCGTCCTCGACCACGCCGGCCACGACGTCGTGGCGGCGGCCGAGGACGCCGCCGGGCTGCTGGCGCTGACCGACGAGCACCGCCCGGACCTGGTCGTCACCGACATCCGGATGCCCCCGCGCTACGCCGACGAGGGCCTGGTGGCGGCCATGTCGATCCAGCGCACGCATCCCGAGACCGCGATCGTCGTGCTGTCCCAGTACGTGCAGCGCCGCTACGTCACCGAGCTGCTCGCGGCGCGCCCCGCAGGGATCGGCTACCTCCTCAAGCAGCGCATCGCCGACATCGACACCTTCTGCGCGGACCTGGAACGCGTGCGCGCCGGCGGAACCGTGCTCGACCCCGAGGTCGTCGCCCTCCTGGTGGCCCGGGCACGCCGCGACGACACCGACGTCCAGCGCCTCACCGCCCGACAGCGCGAGGTGCTGGAGCTGATGGCGCAGGGACGCAGCAACTCCTGGATCGCCCGCCACCTCACCCTCTCCGAGAAGGCGGTGGTGCAGCACACCTCGCACATCTACGACGCCCTCGGGCTGCCGCCGAGCGACGACGACCACCGGCGCGTCCTGGCCGTCCTCCACCACCTCACCCGGTGAGGTGTCGCCGATCCCGGCCCACCGGGGGGCAAGGTGACCGGCGGGCCGCCGGTGAAGGCGACCACGGGCCGCCCTCACCGGATCTCGCGGCTACGGCTGGGGACGGTCGTCCCGCGGTGCCGCCGGCGTCACCTGCCCCTCACCGGGCCGGGGCGGGAACGGCTGAGCGTCCACCGGTGTACCGGCGGTCGGACAGGCCCCCTGCTCCGCCGGTCGACGAGCTCACGGGCGTCGATCGTGCGATTACGGATTAGTTCCGCCCGTTATGACGTTTGACCTGAACACAGTGTTCACGACCGCGGGCAGTCGGGCCCGCGCAACGGGAAAGAGGTACCGAGAATGGCACGACTCGACGGCAAGGTCGCCTTCATCACGGGCGCCGCACGAGGCATGGGGCGGGCGCACGCCGTCCGCCTGGCCCAGGAAGGCGCCGACATCATCGCGGTCGACCTGGCACGGGACGAGCCGAGCATCGACTACCGGCAGGGCACGCCAGAGGACCTGGCCGAGACGGTCGCGCTCGTGGAGGCAGAGGGACGCCGGATCGTGGCGAGGACCGCCGACGTGCGGGACCAGGCGGCTCTCGAGACAGCCGTGGCCGACGGCGTCGCGGAGCTCGGCGGCATCGACGTCCTCGTCTCCAACGCGGGCATCTCGAACCAGACGCCCGCCCTGGACCTGACCGACCAGCAGTGGCAGGACATCCTCTCCGTCAACCTCGTCGGTGCCTGGCACGCGGTCAAGGCCGTCGTGCCGGGGATGATCGAGCGAGGGCGGGGCGGCTCGGTCGTCATCATCAGCTCGACCGCCGGGCTCATCGGTGCCCCGAACCAGGCGCACTACACCGCGTCCAAGCACGGCCTCCAGGGGCTGATGGGGACGCTCGCGAACGAGCTCGGGCAGCACAGTATCCGGGTCAACACGGTCAACCCGGGCATGGTCAACACCGAGATGGCCATGAACGAGCGCCTCCTCAAGGCCTACATCCCCGACGTCGAGAACCCCACCCCCGACGACGTCGCCCGGGTGTTCGGCGGTCTTGCCCTGCTGCCGACGGCGTGGGTGGAGCCGGAGGACGTGAGCAACGCGGTGCTGTGGCTGGCGTCGGAGGAGTCGCGGTTCGTCACCGGCATCTCGGTGCCCGTGGACGCGGGCCTGCTCGCGAAGTTCTAGCCCGGCGGGCCGGCAGCGCAGACGGACCCCTGACCCCGTTCGGTCAGGGGTCCGCCCGTCCCGGGACCGGTTGCCCGGGGGCGACGAGGGTGGTCAGCTCCCGCAGGCGGAGCTCGCAGCCCTCGACGATGTCGCGGACGATCTCGGCGGTCGGGCGCAGCTGGCGGAAGCTCCCCACGACCTGCCCGACGAAGAAGGACTCGAGCTCCTGCGCGGCCGGGTCACCACGACCGGCCGCGACGTCGATACGCTCCCAGGCCTCGCGCACGAGCATGGGCTGCAGCGGCAGCGGCAGCGTCGCGGGCGCCCCGGGAGCGTCCCACTCGTCGATCCAGGCACTGCGCAGCTGCCGGGCGGCCTTGCCGGTGCGGGTGGTGGAGATGACGGTGTCGGAGCTGCCGGCGGCGAGGAGCTTGCTCTTGATCGCGTCGCTCGCCAGGTCCTCGACGCTGGAGAGCCACACCGACCCGGCCCACCCGCCCGCGGCACCCAGCGCGAGCGCGGCCGCGAGCTGGCGGCCCGTGGCGATGCCGCCGGCCGCCAGCACCGGCACCGGCCCGGCGATCTCGGCGACCTCCGGGGTGAGCACCATGGTGGCGACGCTGCCGGTGTGCCCGCCGCCCTCGGTGCCCTGCGCGACGAGAAGGTCCACCCCGGCGGCGAGCTGACGCTCGGCGTGCGACCGCTTGCCCACGAGTGCCGCGACCGGCACCCCGTGGGCACGTGCCCGCTCGAGCATCGCGGGGGGCGGGGTACCGAGCGCGCTGGCGACCAGCGCGGGCCGGTGCGAGAACGTGACGTCGAGCAGGCCCGTCACGAGCCGTTCGTCCGTGTTGGTCTCGAGGCTCGCGTCGATCCGGCCGGTGCGGTCCAGGACGTCGCCCTCGGACAGCGGCGGGATGCCGTACTTGGTCATGAGGCCCTCGACGAACCGCCAGTGCTCCCGGGGGATCTGCTCGCGCAGGCCGGCGACGAGCTCCTCCGTGGCGGTGTGCGTCACGGCGGCCGGGACGAGCAGGTCGACGCCGTAGGGCCGGCCCTGCAGCTGTTCCTCGATCCAGCCCAGCTGTGCGTCGAGCTCCTCCGGCGTGTACATCGTCGCTCCGAGCACCCCGAGACCACCGGCGCGCGAGACCTCGACGACGACCGCCGGTGAGCGGTTGAACCCGGCGAGCGGATGGTCGACGCCGACCAAGTCGGTGAAGGCGGTGCGCATCTGGTCTCCTCCTGTGCGGGGTGGCTACGACGGTGACGGCTGGTGGGCGAGCGCCCGGACGGCGCGCGAGGGGCTGGGGCGGCCGAGGTGGGCCGCGAGCCACGTGCTGGTGGCGACCAGGGCGGGCAGGTCGACGCCCGTGTCGATGCCGAGCCCGTGCAAGAACCACACCAGGTCCTCGGTGGCGAGGTTCCCGGAGGCGCTGCGGGCGAACGGGCATCCGCCGAGCCCACCCGCTGCGGCGTCGACGGTGGTGATGCCGCGCTGCAGCGCGGCGAGGGTGTTGGCCAGCGCCTGGCCGTAGGTGTCGTGGAAGTGCACAGCGAGCCGCTCGACGCCGAGGCCGACCTCCGCCAGCGCGTCGAGCAGCGCCTGCACGTGCCCGGCGGTGGCGACGCCGATGGTGTCGCCGAGGGAGAGCTCGGTGCAGCCGAGCGCCATGAGGCGGGCGGCGACGTCGGCGACCCGCTCGGGCGGGACCTCGCCCTCCCAGGGGTCGCCGAAGCACATCGACAGATAGGCACGCACCGGCACCCCGTGCTCACGTGCGGTCGCCACCACCGGGGCGAACATCGTGAGGGACTCCTCGACGCTGCGGCCGAGGTTGCGCTGCGCGAACGACTCGGTCGCCGAGCCGAACACGGCGATCTCCTCCACGCCGGCGGCGAGCGCCCGGTCGAGGCCACGCACGTTCGGCACGAGGACGGGGTAGCGCACGCCCGGCGAGCGCGCGAGACCCGCCCAGAGCTCTTCCGCGTCGGCGAGCTGGGGCACCAGGTCTGGGCGGACGAAGCTGGTGACCTCCACGGTGCGCAGCCCGGCACCGACGAGCCGGGTGACCAGCTCCGCCTTGACTGCGACCGGCACGACGGCGGCCTCGTTCTGCAGCCCGTCACGCGGGCCCACCTCGTAGATGCGGACCCGCTCGGGCAGTCCAGGCATCGGCACCGTCGTGGGAGCGAGCATCAGGCCTCCTCCCGCGCGGCGATGCCGAAGAGCGGCTGGCCGAGGGCCACCTGGTCGCCGGCACTGACCTGCACGGTCTCGACGACGCCGTCGTGCGGGGCGGTCAGGGCGGTCTCCATCTTCATCGCCTCGAGCACCCCGAGGACGTCGCCGGCGCTGACAGGTTGACCCGGCCGCACGCCGACGTCGCGGACGAGCCCGGGCATCGGTGCGGTCACCAGCCCGTCCGAGACGACCGCATGATCGGCACCCAGCCGGTCGGGGACGGTGAAGGTGTACGACTCCCCGTGGTGCGCGACGACGGCCCCCGCGCCGCCGGTACGGATCACGAACCGGTGCACCATCGCGTCGATCTCCAGGGCCGTCTCCCCCGGCCGGGAGGCGGTCTCGCGGAGCGTCCATGCCTTCTCGCCGACCCGGATCACGCCGTCCAGATGCACGTGCGCGGTGTGCCGCTCGCCCGCGTGCTCGAGCGCGACGACGACCGGTGCCGGCGGGCCGCCGAGCCGCCAGCCGTCAACGGTTCCGAACGGATGGTCCGGCTGGTCGGTGCCGGCCCGGGCGAGCGCGAACGCCGCGGCCAGCAGCGGCAGCTCGGCCGGTGGCGGCGGGAACGCGCCGGGTGTGCGGTCGAGCCAGGCGGTGTCGATCGTGGCGTCGCGGTACTCGGCCGAGTCGACGAGCCGGCGCAGGAACCCGGTGTTGGTCGTCAGGCCGAGGACGGCGGTGTCGTCGAGGGCGGCGACCATGGCCGCGCGGGCGGCCTCACGGGTGGGGCCGTGCGTGATGATCTTGGCGAGCAGCGGGTCGTACCAGGTGCCCACCGTCTGGCCGTCCTCGAGCGCCGCGTCGACCCGGGCGCGGGTGGGCCAGCGCACCGTGACGGCGGTACCTGCCTGGGGCAGGAAGCCCTGGGCCGGATCCTCGGCATAGACGCGCGCCTCGATCGCGTGACCGGAGACCCGCACGTCCGCCTGGGTGATCGGCAGCGGATCGCCCTGCGCGACCGCCAGCTGCAGCGCGACGAGGTCGAGCCCGGTGACGGCCTCGGTCACCGGGTGCTCGACCTGGAGGCGGGTGTTCATCTCGAGGAGCCACGCCTCCTCCCCTGCCACGAGGAACTCCACGGTGCCGGCGCCGACGTAGCCGACCTCGCGCGCGAGACGGACCGCACCGTCGGTGACGAGTGCGCGCACCGCCGGGCTGATCGCGCGGGCGGGTGCCTCCTCGACGACCTTCTGGTGGCGGCGCTGGACCGAGCAGTCGCGCTCGTGCAGGTGCACGACGGAGCCGTGGGTGTCGGCGAGGACCTGGACCTCGATGTGCCGGCCGCGCTCGACGTAGCGCTCGACGAGCAGGGTGTCGTCACCGAAGGCGGCGGCGGACTCGCGCCGGGCGGCGGCGAGCGCGGCGGGCAGGGCGGACTCCTCGCGGACCACGCGCATGCCCTTCCCGCCACCGCCGGCGGCGGCCTTGACGAGCACCGGGAGGCCGATCTCGGCCGTCGCCGCCGCGGCGAGCGTGGCGTCGTCGGCGCCCTCGACGGCGGGCACGACGGGGACGCCGGCGGCGAGCGCGATCCGCCGGGCGGCGTCCTTGCGCCCCATGGTCTCCACGACGGCGGACGGCGGGCCGACGAAGACCAGTCCGGCGTCCTCGCACGCCCGGGCGAACGCGGCGTTCTCCGAGAGGAACCCGTACCCGGGGTGGACCGCCTCCGCGCCGGTGCGGCGGGCGGCGTCGAGGATCGCGCGGACGGAGAGGTAGGACTCCTCGGCCGGGGCGGGACCGAGCCGGGCCGCGACGTCGGCGGCGCGCACGTGCGGTGCGTCGCGGTCGGCGTCGGAGTAGACGGCGACGGTGCGCAGCCCGGCACCGCGGGCGGCCCGGATGATCCGCAGGGCGATCTCGCCGCGGTTGGCTACCAGGAGGGTGGTGAACACTGCCGTCACATCCGGAACAGAGCCGGCACCGGCTCGGGCACGGGGGCGTTGGCGGCTGCGGCCAGTGCGAGGCCGAGCACGCGGCGGGTGTCGACCGGGTCGATGACGCCGTCGTCCCACAGGCGCGCGGTGGAGTAGTAGGGCGAGCCCTGCCGCTCGTACTGCTCGCGGATCGGGTTCTTGAAGGCCTCCTCGTCCTCGGCGGACCACGTCCCGCCGTCGGCCTCGATGCCGTCGCGACGCACGGTGGCCAGCACGGCGGCGGCCTGCTCGCCCCCCATGACGGAGATGCGGGCGTTGGGCCACATCCACAGGAACCGGGGGTCGTAGGCGCGGCCGGCCATGCCGTAGTTCCCGGCGCCGAAGGAACCACCAATAACGACCGTGAGCTTCGGGACGACGGCGGTCGAGACGGCGGTGACCAGTTTGGCGCCGTCCCTGGCGATGCCTGCGTTCTCGTAGTCGCGGCCGACCATGAACCCGGAGATGTTCTGCAGGAACACCAGGGGCACCCCGCGCTGGTCGCACAGCTCGACGAAGTGCGCCCCCTTGAGGGCCGACTCGCTGAAGAGGACCCCGTTGTTGGCCACGATGCCGACCGGGTACCCCCACAGGCGCGCGAAGCCGCAGACGAGGGTCTCGCCGTAGAGGGCCTTGAACTCGTGGAAGCGCGAGGCGTCGACGATGCGGCGGATGACGTCGTGGACGTCGTAGCCGGTGCGTGGGTCGGTGGGCACGACGTCGTAGAGACCCGCCGGGTCCTCGTGCGGCTCCTCGGACGGTTCCTGGCGGAGCGACGGCTCGGTCCGTCGTTCGAGGGTGCCGACCACTCCGCGGAGGATGGCCAGCGCATGGGCGTCGTCGTCGGCCAGATGGTCGACGACGCCGGAGCGGCGCGCGTGCACCTCCCCGCCGCCGAGCTCCTCGGCGCTGACGACCTCGCCGGTGGCGGCCTTCACCAGGGGCGGGCCGCCGAGGAAGATCGTGCCCTGGTTGCGCACGATGACCGACTCGTCCGACATGGCCGGGACGTAGGCGCCGCCGGCTGTGCACGAGCCCATGACCGCGGCGAGCTGGGGGATGCCGCGGGCGGAGAGGGTCGCCTGGTTGAAGAAGATGCGGCCGAAGTGGTCGCGGTCGGGGAAGACCTCGTCCTGCAGTGGCAGGTAGGCGCCGCCGGAGTCGACGAGGTACAGGCAGGGCAGCCGGTTGGCGAGGGCGATCTCCTGGGCGCGCAGGTGCTTCTTGACGGTGACCGGGTAGTAGGTGCCGCCCTTGACGGTGGCGTCGTTGGCGACGACGACGCACTCCCGGCCGGCGACCCGCCCGACCCCGGTGACGATCCCGGCGGCGGGGACGGCGTCGTCGTACATGCCGGTGGCCGCGAGCGGTGACAGCTCGAGGAACGGTGATCCGGGGTCCAGCAGCCGGTCCACACGGTCACGCACGAGGAGCTTGCCCCGGCCGAGGTGCTTCGCGCGCGCCTTCTCGCTGCCGCCGCGGCGCGCGACGGCGAGGCGGTCCCGCAGCTCGTGCGCCAGGCCCGCCAGACCGCCCTCGCCCGTGCCGGGCTGTGCCATCGGCGCTCCCTCCGCGGTGAGGTTCGGCTGCGGTTAACGATCGTTAACTCGGCGAGTACCATCGTGCCCGTGCCAGCACGGGACGGCAAGCCCCCGCGGCGCGAGCAGATCCTCGCCGCCGCGGCGGACCTGTTCGCCCGGGCCGGGTTCGGCGGCGTGTCGGTCGGTGACATCGGCTCCGCCGTCGGGATCTCCGGCCCCGGCCTGTACCGGCACTTCGCGAGCAAGGAGGCGATCCTGGCCGAGCTGCTCGTCGGCATCTCGGAGGAGCTGCTGCGCGAGGGCACGGCGCGGGTTTCGGCCGCCGCCGACCCCGACGAGGCGCTGGCCGCCCTCGTCGACTGGCACGTGAGCTTCGCCCTCGACCACCCGGCCCTCATCACGATCCAGTCTCGCGACCTCGACCGGCTCGCCGAGCCCGCGCGACGACGGGTCCGCCGCCTCCAGCACGACTACGTGGAGACGTGGGTCGACGTCGTGCGCCGCCGCTCCCCCGCGCTCGGCGCCGAGCGGGCGCGCGCCGCGGCCCACGCGACGTTCGGGCTGATCAACTCCACCCCCCACAGCGCCCGGCTCGACCGGACCCAGATGCGGGGGCTGCTGACCTCGATGGCGCTCGCCTCGCTCCGCACTCTGGACGGCGAGGTCGGCGCCGTCGCACCGGACGGCCGGCGGCTGCGGGGCTGAGAGGGGCCCTGCCGGCCCTCACATGCCCAGCCGCCGGGCCGGTGGGCATCATGGACCATGGCCTCGATCATGATGACGGCGATGCCGTTCGCCGGGCACGCCCGCCCGATCCGCAGCGTCGCGGCCGAGCTCGTCCGGCGCGGGCACGACGTGCGGGTGTACACGGGGCGGTCGTACCTCGAGATGTTCGAGGAGGTGGGTGCCCGGGGCGTGCCCTGGCAGGTGGCGCCGGACTTCGACGAGCGGGACTACGCCGCCACGTTCCCGCGCATGCAGGAGCGAAAGGGCTTCCGGCAGGTGCTGGTGAACCTGCAGGACCTGTTCCTCGGCACCGCACCGGCGCAGCGCACCGACCTCGACGCCGCCTACGAGAAGCAACCGTGGGACCTGATCGCCGGGGACCCCATGGCCCTGGGCACCCGGTTCGTGGCCGAGCAGCGGGACTCGCGCTGGGCGTCCGTGTCCCCGATCGCGGTGTGGTTGCCCGGGAGGGGCATCCCGCCGACGGGGCTCGGCCTCACCCCGGGGCGCGGGGTGCTGGGCAAGGTACGGGACGGGGCGCTCGGCGCCGCCTCCGGTGTCGGCACCGCGGTGCTGACACGCGCGTACCAGCGCACCCGTCGGCAGGTCGGGCTGTCGACCGACCGGGAGACCTTCGCGACGATGTGGTACTCCCCGCAGCTCGTCGTCGCGGCGGGTTCGCCGGGCCTGGACTATCCCCGCAACGACCTGCCGGGGCACATCCGGTTCGTCGGGGACCTCACCGACGACGGTGCGGCGGCGCCACCCGCCGAGCTGCCCGAGTGGTGGCAGGAGGTGGCGGATGCGACCGTGCCGATCGTTCACGTGACGCAGGGCACTGCGAACGTGGACCCGCGGGACCTGATCATGCCCACCCTGGAGGCCCTGGCCCAGGAAGACGTGCTGGTCGTGGTCGGCCTCGGTCACCGTACGGAGCCGCCGGGACAGCTGCCTGCGAACGCCCGCGCCGCGGCGATGGTGCCGTACCCGGAGCTGCTTCCGCGCACGTCCGTGATGATCACGAACGGTGGCTACGGCGGGGTGCTGCAGGCATTGCGGCACGACATCCCGCTGGTCGTCGCCGGCGGCGACCTCGACAAGCCCGAGATCGCCGCTCGCATCGGGTGGCACGGCGCCGGTGTCAACCTGCGCACAGGGACGCCGCGCGCAGCCGCGATCGCCGACGCCTACCGCAGGATCGCCGCCGACCCGGGGTACCGGGCGACCGCGGCACGGCTCGGTGCCGAGCTGCGCTCCCTCGGCGGCGCCAGGACGGCGGCGGACCTCCTGGAGGCCCACCTGCCCTGATCGGGGCCAGTGCGCGCGACACCTTCGTGCAGTACTACCGGGTGGGGCGTGCGGTCCACACCGGCGCTCGCTTCTCGGCGAACGCCTCGAGCCCCTCCTGCCCCTCCGCGGAGGAGAAGTGGGCTGCGGACAGGCGGCCGAGGACGTCGAGCTCGGCGGCGAGCTCCTCGCTCGGCTCGGCGAGGACCGCCTTGGTGGCCGCGAGAGCACGGGGCGCGCCGTGGAGCAGCATGGTGACCCACCGATCGACCTCGTCGTCGAGCCGGGTGATCGGCACGGCGGCATCGACGAGCCCGAGCGCCGCGGCTCGCTCGGCGTCGAACGCCTCCCCGGAGAGGAAGAGGGCACGCATCGGCTGAGCCGGCATCCGCCGGCGCAGCGGGACCGAGATGACCGCGGGCACGAGCCCGAGCCGGACCTCGGGGAAGGCGAACGTCACGTCGTCGGCCGCGACGACGATGTCGCAGGCGGCCATGAGTCCGGTGCCGCCTGCCCGCGCCGCGCCGGCGATCCGGGCCAGCACCGGCTTCGGGCAGCTCATGACGGCCAGCAGCAGGCCCGGAAGGTCGGCGACGCCCTGGTCGACCGGCGACGCCCCGCGCGACTCCTTGAGATCTGCCCCGGCGCAGAACGCGGGCCCCGTGTGCGTGAGGACGACGACGCGCACCGCCTCGTCCGCCGTCGCCGCGGCGAGGTGCTCGCCCAGCTGACGACGCACGACGGCGGAGAGCGCGTTGCGGTTGGCCGGCGAGTCCAGGGTGATGGTGGCGACGCCGCCGTCGACCACGTACGTGACGACCGGCACGGCGCCCGCTCCGTCGGTCACGACGTTCAGGCCGCCGCGGTGTCGGGCTGGTGGATGCCGATGGTGTTGCCCTCGGTGTCGAGGTAGTAGCCCTGCCACGCCATGCCCGGGAGGGCGTACTTGGGCAGGGCGACCTGACCGCCGGCGTCGAGGATCTTCTGCTCGGTGGCGTCGTAGTCCTCGACCTGCATCGTGCACACGAACGCGTTCGTGCCCTGCTCGGGCGCGGGCGCCGCGACGGGGCGCGGGAGCAGCCCACCGTCGATGCCGAGCTCCTCCTTGGGGCCGGTGACGACGCCCCAGTACGGCGAGCCGGTGAACTGGGTGTAGTCCTCGAACGTCCACCCGAACGCCGCGGCGTAGAAGGCCTTGGCGCGCTCGACGTCGTCGGCCTGGATCTCGAAGTGCACCACACGGGACATGCTTCGCTCCTCACCGGCGAGCCTGCGCCCGCCGCGGTCGGTGGATCGGTCACCGGTATCCGACCACCAACGCGTCCGCGAGGCAACAGTCCTCGAGACGACGACGGCCCGGACCGCGGGGACGTTCCGAGACGACGACGGCCCGGGACCGTGGGGACGGTCCCGGGCCGGCCGGCGAGGTCGGTGGGTCAGCGGGTGCTGACCGTCTCCTCGACGAGCTCGTTGTCCATGCCGACCTGGGGGTCGCCCTTGGCGGCGTAGTAGGCCAGCTCGATGCGCTCGCCGATGGACTGGTCGACGGCCTTCCAGTACCGGAAGGCGTTCTGCAGGACGACGCCCTCGACGCCGCCGAGCAGCGAGCCGGAGACGGTCTCGACGAGCTGGTCACGCTGGGCGTCGTCGAAGACCTCGCGCACCAGGGTGCCCGGCTGGCCGAAGTCGTCGTCCTCGGCGTGCAGGGCGTAGGCGCTGCGCACCATCTCGCCGTCGGCCTCCCAGCCGTCGTCGACCCGGCCGGTCTCGTCCGACCAGGGGCGGTCGTAGGAGTTCGGCGCGTAGACCGGGGCGTCGCCGGAGTGCTCGAACGTCATGTTCCCGTCGAACGTGTAGGACTTGACGGGGACGATCGGCTTGTTGACCGGGAGCTGCTGGTAGTTGGTGCCGATACGGGCGCGCTGGGCGTCGGCGTACGCGAAGACGCGGCCGAGCAGCATCTTGTCCGGGGAGACGCCGATGCCGGGCACGGTGTTCGACGGCGCGAACGCGGCCTGCTCGATCTCGGCGAAGAAGTTCTCCGGGTTGCGGTTCAGGGTCATCGTGCCGACCTTGATCAGCGGGTAGTCGGCGTGCGGCCACACCTTGGTGAGGTCGAAGGGGTTGAACCGGTAGGTCTTGGCGTCCTCGTAGGGCATGACCTGGACCGAGAGGGTCCAGCTCGGGAAGTCGCCGGCCTTGATGGAGTCGAACAGGTCGCGACGGTGGTACTCGGCGTCGGACCCGGCGAGCCGCTCGGCCTCCTCGTTGCTGAGGAACTCCATGCCCTGCTCGGTGTGGAAGTGGTACTTGACCCAGAACTTCTCGCCGGCGGCGTTGACCCACATGTAGGTGTGCGAGCCGTAGCCGTTCATGTGGCGCCAGGACTTGGGCAGTCCACGCTGACCCATGACGTAGGTGACCTGGTGGGCCGACTCCGGGTTCTGCGTCCAGAAGTCCCACTGCATGTTGTTGTCGCGCACGCCGGAGGCGGGCAGCCGCTTCTGGGACCGGATGAAGTGCGGGAACTTCATCGGGTCGCGCAGGAAGAACACCGGGGTGTTGTTGCCGACGAGGTCGTAGTTGCCCTCGGTCGTGTAGAACTTCAGCGAGAACCCGCGGACGTCGCGCCAGGTGTCGGGCGAGCCCTGCTCGCCGGCGACGGTGGAGAACCGGGCGAGCATGTCCGTCTTCGCGCCCTGCTGGAACAGCGCCGCCTTGGTGAAGCGGGAGACGTCCTCGGTGGTCTCGAAGGTGCCGAACGCCCCGGCGCCCTTGGCGTGCGGGTTGCGCTCCGGCACGCGCTCGCGGTTGAAGCTGGCGAGGGTCTCGACGAGGTGGACGTCGTGCAGCAGCAGCGGTCCGTTGCTCCCGACGCTCAGGGAGTTGCGGTCCGAGCCGGCGGGGGCGCCGAACTGGGTGGTGGAGGCCGGCTGGTAGCCGTTGGTCTCGCTCAAGAGATCTCCTTCGGTGATGCGGTTCCGGACAGGCAGGAGGGGCAGGTGCCCCAGTAGATGACCTCGGCGGTCTCGATGACGAAGCCGTGGTCCTCGCTGGCGTGCAGGCACGGGGCCTGGCCGACGGCGCACGCGACGTCGGCGACCGTGCCGCAGCTGCGGCAGACGAGGTGGTGGTGGTTGTCGCCGCGCCGCAGCTCGTAGCGGCCGGGCGACCCTTCGGGCTCGATGCGGCGCAGCAGGCCGGCCCCGGTCAGGGCGTGCAGGACGTCGTAGACCGCCTGGGTCGAGACCGTGCCGAGCCGCTCACGCACGGCGGCCCGGATGCTCTCGGCGTCGGCGTGCGGGTGGTCGGCGACCTCGGCCAGCACGGCCAGCCGCGGCGCCGTCACCCGGAGCTGCGCCTCGCGCAGGAGCTCGGTGTGGGTAACGGACATGTTGTCACTATAACCAGTAATCTGGAACAGTTCAAGTTTAGGAAAGGCTCGTCCGGGCCTCCGTCCGATCACCCCGCCCGTGCAGGCTCCCCAGCTCGACGCGCCCTCTCGGCTCGCCGCAGCCGGCGCGCCGAGTGGCACGAACTGGTCGTCCGCTGGCCCGTCGGCGGTGCCAAAGGTGCCACTCGCCGGCGACGGTGTGCCGAGTGGCACGAACCGCACCGGTCTGCGGCGGCAGAGTGGTGCGGTTCGTGTCGCTCGGTGGGCGATGGGAGCGCAGGGCGCCGGGTGGTCGGTGGTGCGTGGTCGGTGGTGAGTGGTCGGTAGTGAGTGGTGGACGTTCTGGCGGTCAGGCCTTGTTGGCGACGGCGTAGCGCGCCGTCATGGTGTGCGTCTCCCCCGCGGCCAGGGTCACCGCGTCGTCGAGCGCGTTGGCGGTCTCGACGCACACCATCGTGGGCCACTCGGCGTCGTCGTAGTCGGGCATGGCGGCGGCCTTGGCGGTCCACGGGTTCCACACGACGGTGTTGGCGGAGGAGCTCTTGGCGACGGTGATGGTGCGCGCACTGCCCGGGTCGACCACCGTGGCGGTGCCGGTGGAGTGGTACACCCGGTCGGTCTCCCCCGCGAAGACCACCGGCCCGTCCTGGGTGCGACTCTCGGCGCCGGACACCTTGTCGACGTAGCGGGCGCCGTCGAGCCCCTCGACCGTGACGCCGGTGACATCCTTGACGTGCAGGTAGGTGTGCAGCGCCTCTTCGAACGAGTACTCGTCGGTGCCGGTGTTGCGCACGCTCAGCGCGAGGCCGAGCTCGCTGCCGAGGGTGATGGAGTACGTCGCCTCGAACGGGTGCGGCCAGACCTGCGCCCCCGGCACGCCGGTCACGTCGGCGTCGGTCAGGCGCAGCGTGAGGGTGACGACGCCGGCGTCGTCGTCCGCGCCGACGAGCGTCCAGCCGGCCAGGCGTCCGAAGCCGTGGGCGGGCGACATGCCGGGCTCGCGACCGGCACCGAACCAGGGGAAGCAGATCGGCACGCCGCCGCGGATCGCCTTGCCCGGAGCGAAGGTGCTCTTGCTGCTCATCCAGATCACCGGGTCCTGGCCGGCTGGCGTCCATGCGGTGAGGTGCGCCCCGTGCAGGTACACCTCCGCGGTCGCGACCGGGGTGGACACGTCCAGCCGGGACAGGCCGCCCTCGCCGTCGACGAGGGTCACCGTGGAAGGCAGGTCGGTCGCGATGAGGCTCTCCGTCATGGTTCGACGGTAGACCTGGTGGGCCGGGGACACCCGTCGGTGCAGGATCACGGCTCGATCGTGCGAGCGTCCTCCTCCTTCTCGTCGATGAAGGCGCTGAGGATCTCCTCGGAGAGCTCGTCGATCCGCCGGTTGACGTGCTCCGTCTCCTTGGCGGCGGCCTTGCGGCCCATCGCCGCGAGCACCGGCAGGGAGGCCTCGAGCCTGTCGAGCTGCACGCGCCACCCGTCGGCCCGGTCGCGCTCGGCGGCGTCGTCAGCCGAGGAGTAGAGGAAGGCGACCTGGTCGCGCAGGATCTTCAGCCGCTTGCGGATGCCCTCCGGCCCGCGGCTGTTCTTGCGGGCCTGCGCGAGCTTCTGGACCTGGGCGGCGACGGCGTCGAAGACCTCGGGGTTCTCCTTCTTCAGCTTCGTGAGCGTCGGGCCGAAGCGCCGGACCAGCTCCACGATGGTAGGCCCGGCGACCGCCGCGACCTTGATGAGTGCCCCGACCTTGCCCATGTGCGTGCCTGTCCTCTCTGCCCGAAGTGCTCTGCGGCTAGCGTGCCATGTGGCGCCGGGCGGTGCCCGAGCACGACGCGTGATCGAGCGCCTTCCCGTGCGTGTATCGAGCGCCTCCCCATGCGCGAATCGAGCGCCTCCCCGTGCGCGCCACGATCTCGGTGGGGACGAAGGGAAGGACATCGGGACGAAGGGAAGGACCTCGGCACGGGCGTCGGCCGGCATGGCCGGCAGCACGTCCCCGACCCGAGTGGCCGATGCCACGTTCCGCCGGTGGTGGACCTCACGGCCTCTCGGGCGGGTCACGGCCTAGCCTGTTGCCAGACCCATCCAGTGCCGAGAGGACCCGATTCTTCGTGACGCCCCTGACGAGCGCCGCCCCCGTCGCCGACCGTGCCCCGGTCGAGCTCAGCCCCACCGCCGTCCTGCTCGACCTGGACGGCACCATCACCGACTCCGCCCCGGCGATCACCAGCGCCATCGCCGAGTCGCTCGCCGCCTTCGGCTACCCCGCCCAGACGCCCGAGCAGCTGCTGCGCCACGTCGGCCCGCCGATCCGCGACGGCCTGCTGGAGCTTGCCGGCGTGAGCGAGACAGACCTCGAGGCCGTCGTCGAGCACTACCGGACCATCTACGCCGAGCGCATGCTCGACGTCTCCCTCTACCCCGGCGTGCCGGAGCTGATCCGCGTGCTCCACGCGGCCGGCATGCCGCTGGCGCTGGCGACGTCGAAGATGCGGCACATGGCCGTGCCGATCCTCGAGCACGCCGGCCTGGCTCAGTACTTCACCGTCATCGCCGGCGCCACGGCCGACGAGTCGCGCAGCACCAAGGCCGATATCGTCGAAGACGCCCTCGCCGGCCTGACCGCTGCGGGGATCGACACCTCCCGGGCCGTGATGGTCGGCGACCGGCACCACGACGTCGACGGCGCGACGACGCACGGCATCCCGGCCGTGCTCGTGCGCTGGGGCTACAGCCGGCCCGGCGAGGAGGTCGGCGCCTTCGGCGTCGTGCACGACGCCGCCGAGCTGGCCGCCGTGCTCGGCGTGGTGCGTGGCTGACCCACGCCGCGTCGGACCGGTGAGCTCGCCCGACGTCGTGCAGGTGCCGGACGCGATGCGGCGCGAGCTGTCGCCCACCGCGGACGGGCCCGCCTGGCTGGCGCGGCTCCCCGAGCTCGTCGACCGCGCGCGGACCCGGTGGGGCCTGCGCCTGGGCGAGCCCTTCGAGTCCGGCGTCGCCGCCTGGACGGCGCCGGCGCGCACCCGCCACGGCGAGGACGCCGTCGTCAAGATCGTCTTCCCGCACGCCGAGGCCGCCCACGAGGCGACCGCGCTGGCGCTGTGGTCCGGACGCGGCGGCGCCGAGCTCCTCGACCACGACGCCGACGCCTGGACCCTGCTCCTGCGGCGCCACCGTCCCGGGCACGGGCTCGAGGAGGACCGGCCGCTGCTCGAGCAGCGGCCGGAGGCACGTCTCGACGTCGCCGCCGAGCTGCTCGGGCGCCTGCACGCCGCCCCGGTCGCAGAGCTGTCGCAGGCCGTCACCGCGCTGACGACCTGCGCCACCACCGCCGCGGAGCTGGTCCGCGAGCGCTCCCAGCGCCACGGCCCCGCCCTCGGCGCCGACCCAGGGCTCCTCGCCGCTGCCGCCGAGCTGTGGGAGGAGCTGCCCGCCACGGCACGCTCGACCGTCGTCGTCCACGGCGACCTCAACCCGGGCAACCTCGTCGCCGACGACGCCACCGGCACGCGTACGTGGGTGGCCATCGACCCCAAGCCGATGGTCGGCGACCCGGACTTCGACCCGTGGCCGTTGCTGAGCCAGGTGGCCGAGCCGTTCCGTGCGGAGAGCCCCGTCGCGCTCCTGCGCGGACGCACCCGGGTGGTGTGCGCGGCGGCCGGTCTCGACCCCGGTCGGGTCGCGGCGTGGGCGATGGCGCGTGCGGCGGAGTCCGCCCTGTGGCGCGCCGCCGAGCAGGGCGACCGCACGGGTGCGCTCGCCGAGCTCGACCAGGCAAGGATCTGGTCGCGCCTGGCGGTGTAGCGGGTCTCGTTGGGGCAGACTGGCCACGATGAGTGCCATGCGCGATCGGTCCAGACGCCTGCTGGGGCAGGTGGGCCGTCGTGTCCAGCGTCAGGTGCGGCCCTCGCACCCGACCTCGGTCGACCAGGTCGTCTCCCAGGCCGCGCTCGGGCCCGGGAACCAGCCGCCCAGCGCCGCGCCGCGCAGCGTCCGCCCCTCCGTGGCGGGCCGGCTCACCGTCCGCCGGATGCCCGAGCGCGTCGCCCACGTGGACTCCCCCGCCGACGGCGTGCCGCGATGGATCCGCAAGTACGGCACGATCGCCTGGCTCCTCATCGGGATCGTCATCGTCGTCGGCATGGTGGTCTTCGCGACCAGCCGCATCCAGGTGGTCTTCATCGCCGTCTTCCTGTCGCTGGTGGTCACCTCCGTGCTCGACCCGATGGTGACCTGGCTGTCGCAGTACATGCCGCGGCCGCTCGCCACGGTGCTGGCCCTGCTGGGCTCGTTCGCCGTCGTGGCCGGCCTGCTCACCTACGTGATCCGTTCCGTCGCGGGGCAGTGGGAGACGCTGGCCGACCGCTTCACCAACGGCATCGACACGATCCTGGAGTTCTTCGAGACCGGTCCGCTGCCGTTCCACTTCACGCAGGCCGAGATCAACGACGCGATCAACGAGGCGGTCGCCCAGGCCACCGCGTACGTCCAGGAGAACGCCGCCGACCTCGCCGGGCAGATCCTCAACAACGCCGGGGCGGTCGCCCTGGTGTTCACCGTCCTCGCCCTGAGCCTGTTCCTGACGATCTTCTTCCTCGCGCGCGGCGGGTCGATGTGGACGTGGTTCCTCAACCAGCTGCCCGCGAAGAACCGCGAGCGCACCCATGCTGCGGCGACGGCCGGCTGGTACACCTTCTCCGGCTACGCGCGCGGGACGATGATCGTGGCGCTCGCCGACGGCGTGATGGCGTTCATCCTCCTCTCGATCGTCGGCGTGCCCCTCGCCGCCCCCCTGTCGGTGCTGGTCTTCATCGGCGCCTTCATCCCGCTGATCGGCGCCCCCGCCGCGATGATCGTCGCCGCCGTCGTCGCCCTGGCCGCGGTCGGGCCGCTGGCTGCCCTCATCGTGACGATCGGCGTCGCCGCGATCGGGCAGATCGAGGGGCACATCCTCGAGCCGCTCGTGATGGGCAAGCAGGTGTCCCTGCACCCCGTCGTGGTCGCCGTCGGCGTCACTGCCGGCACGTTCCTCGGTGGGCTGCTCGGCGCCATCATCGCGATCCCGGTCCTCGCCGTCACCTGGGCGGTGTACTCGGCGGTCCGGAGTGTCGACCCGCCGATGGAGACGCTGCCACCGGGGCGGCGCGCCGCGTCCTCCACCGAGTCTCCGTCCCGCGCCGCTCTGCCGGGCCCGGGCACCGGTAACGGCGCCGGTTGAGCCCGGCCGTCGACCGGGTGTCCCGCCCGGAGGGGTGCGGCTCGGCGACGGTGGCCATAGGTTCGCCGGTGTGAAGCAGGAGCGCGGTCGGACCGTCGAGGTCGAGTCCCTGGCGGAGTTCGACGAGCGCATCGCCGACGGCGCCCTGGAGATGAGCGGCTGGCACGTGCAGTCCGTCGACCTGCGCGGGCGCGGGCACGTCCTCCGCCGGCTCGACCCGACCGGCGCCCTATTCCTCGGCTGCGCGCTCGAGGCCGGCGACGAGCAGAGCCTGCGGGCCCGGGGCGCCCTGGTCTTCCCGGAGGTTCCCCACGTGCCGGTGGACCAGTACCGCGCGAGCCTGTACACGCCTCAGGAGCTGTACGACCGGCTGGCCACGAGCTACGAGGACACGCTGGACGCGCGGGTGTACGCCTGGTCGCAGCAGGAGCCGGACCTCGACCGGAGCCTGGCCAAGGCGCTGCACGACCACTCGATCGACGACGCCCTGCGTGACGTCGTCGGCGGGCGGAACCTCGTCGGCATCATGGGCGGGCACGCCCTCGCCCGCGGGTCGGCGCCCTACGCCGCCGCGGCGCACCTGGCCCACCGCCTCGCGGGGGCCGGGCTCACAGTGGCCACCGGGGGCGGACCCGGTGCCATGGAGGCGGCCAACCTCGGCGCCTACCTGTCCACGTGGCCCTCGTCGGTGCTGGAGGAGGCGCTCGAGACCCTCGCCGCGGTGCCGGGGTTCGTCCCGTCGGTGCAGGACTGGGCCGGCGCCGCGTTCGACGTCCTCGACCGCTGGCCCGGCGGCGCCCGCTCGGTCGGTATCCCGACGTGGCACTACGGGCACGAGCCGCCCAACGCGTTCGCCACGGACATCGCCAAGTACTTCAAGAACGCGATCCGCGAGGACATCCTCCTGCACCTGGCCACGGCCGGGATCGTCTTCCTGCCGGGGGCCGCGGGCACGGTGCAGGAGATCTTCCAGGACGCGTGCGAGAACTACTACGCGGACACCTCGGCCGTGGCGCCGATGGTCCTCGTCGGCCACGAGCACTGGACGACGACGGTGCCTGTCTGGCCGGTGCTGCAGGCGCTCGGCGCCGGCCGGGACATGGGCGAGCACATCCACCTCGTCGACACCCTCGACGACGCCGTCGCGGTCCTGGACACCGACCCCACAGGGGCCGGGGTGCCCGGCCGAGACTCCTGACCGACCCGTGCCCGGCCGAGACCCCGACCGGCCCGTGCCCGCAACGACTGCTCAAGGTCGGTGATCACCTTGGCAGGTCATGAACCGCGGGCGGATGGCGCCACGGGCCAGCGCCGACGAGAGCGGTGACCCGAGCCCCGGCACGGCGATGGTTCGGTCAGCAGGACCCCGCCCGGCCTGGCCCACCGCGCCAGAGGCCGTCGTTTCGACATGGGTACGCGGACAGATCCCGTAACGTTCACCTCGAAGGTGCTCCCTGGAGTGCGACTACGCGGATCTCGACAATCCGTATCGTCGCAGGTCAGGAGCGCTTTCAGGTCAACGACCCGGCCTCACCGGCGCCGGCGTATAAGCCCGAAACTTACGTCCACCTGCCAGCTTGATGAGCGCGGTTCACGCAACCGGGCGACCGGGGCGGGGGAAGATCGCTCCCACTATCATCTATCGCCGTCAGCAAGACCTGTCCGCAGCACGGGTACTTCCATACCTCCCGATAGTCCTCCCTCGGCCCGGTGTTGCCAACATTGGTCGGGTCGGAAGGATGATACGAGCAGTTCGCCGAATTGTCGCGATAGAATTGCTGGTGACAGTTGATGCAATAAAGCAACTTGATCCAAGGCCGGAAGTCCCGCACAGTGCGTTTCAGATTGTCAATCAAGGTGGACGAAGGCATTGCACGGCTGCGCACGTCTTCGAACTCTCGGTCCGACAGCCGAAAGAATCGCTCGCCCGCAAGAAGGAGCGGGAAGATCTCTCGGTGCCGGAGTTCCGCTTGAGCTATCTCTCTCTGCACCCAGTCCGAACTCGCTGAGGCAGGCGACATCACGACAACGAAGGCGGCGCAGCCGTTGATGCGCTCTTCCAAGTCCTCTGCCCAACGACGCCCATGTTCTAAATCGTCGTCGAACCAGACCGGGATGTCGATGGCACGCAATTCGGTCACAAATTGACCGACATAAAGCTGGTCTGCACGCGCATAAGAGATAAACACATCTCCAGCCACCCTGCCATGATCGCAGCCCTGCCTTCCCGAGGCTAGGCCCCGATACCCCAGACGTCAGGAGACTGCCGGTTCGATATCCGTGTGCCGGAAGTCGTCGCCCTTGTGCAGCAGGACATCACCCGCGGTGGCGGCAAGGGCGTAGGAGAAGCCGTCACCCTAGTTGAGGCGTGGCGACGATCGCCGAGGTGTCGAGGATCACCGGGGAAGCCCGCGCTCGTCGTAGAGGTCCGCCTCGCCGCGGAACGGCTCGTCGATCGCGCTGCTGCGCTCGGCCAGGTCGAGCAGTGGGCACGGCCCGCACCCGGTGGGCCCTGCCGCTACCGTTCCAGAGGCACGGCACACGCAAAGTGGGAGGCACGGCAGTGAGCGAGAAGATCCGCATCGGCATCGTCGGCTACGGCAACCTGGGGCGCGGCGTCGCCCTCGCCCTCTGGCAGAACCCGGACATGGAGCTCGTCGGCATCTTCACCCGCCGTGCGCCCGCCGACATCGACGCGCCGGATGCGAGCACGCCTGTCCTGCCCGTCGACGGTCTGACCGACCGGCGCGACGACATCGACGTGCTCATCCTGTGCGGAGGCTCCAAGGAGGACCTGCCCGAGCAGGGTCCGGCGCTGGCGGCGCACTTCAGCACCGTCGACAGCTTCGACACCCACGCCCGCATCCCCGAGTACTTCGAGGCGGTGGACGGGCCCGCCCGCGCGGCCGGGACGACGGCGCTGATCTCCGGCGGCTGGGACCCCGGCATGTTCTCGATCAACCGGCTCTACGGCGAGGCGCTGCTGCCGGACGGGGAGACCTACACGTTCTGGGGCAAGGGCCTGAGCCAGGGCCACTCCGACGCGGTCCGCCGCGTGCCGGGCGTGGCCGGCGGCGTGCAGTACACCGTTCCCTCCGACGTCGCGGTCGACGCCGTCCGCAGCGGCAGCCGCCCCGAGCTCAGCACCCGTGAGAAGCATCGGCGCGAGTGCTACGTGGTGCTCGCGGACGGCGCCGACGCCGCCGAGGTGGAGCAGGCCATCGTCACGATGCCGCACTACTTCGCCGACTACGACACCGAGGTGCACTTCATCAGCGCCGCCGAGCTCGGGCGCGACCACGGCGCGATGCCGCACGGCGGCTTCGTCATCCGCTCCGGCACCACCGGCGCCGGCAACGCCCAGGTGGTGGAGTACCGCCTGCAGCTGCAGAGCAACCCGGAGTTCACCGCAAGCGTGCTCGTCGCGTACGCGCGGGCGGTGCACCGGCTCAACCGCCGGGGTCAGGTGGGTGCCGTGACGGTCCTCGACGTGCCGCCGGTCCTGCTCTCGCCGAAGTCGCCGGAGACGCTGCGCGCCGAGCTCCTCTAGGCGGATGCTGTCGTGATGGTTCGGGCGCCGAGGTCGTCGTCGCCCGGCACGGCGGCCGTTGTCGTGTCGGGCGTGTGACTGGGCACGGCACGCCACGGCCGCCTCAGCGGAAGTCGCGCGAGGTCGTCGGCACCCTGAGGCTGAGCGCCTCGATCTGGTCCGCGACGAGGTTCGTCACGCCGTCGGCCCGCTCCAGGGTGCCGCGCACCACGAGGGCGGCGCTGGTGCGGGCGACCTGCCGGTAGCGCGCCCACACCCCGGCCGAGCACACCACGTTGAGCAGACCGGTCTCGTCCTCCAGGGACAGGAAGGTCACGCCGCCGGCCGTGCCCGGGCACTGCCGGTGCGTCACCACCCCGCCGACCCGCAGCCTCGCACCCGGGGCCGCGCCTGCCAGGTCCGCCACCGTCCAGACCCCGGCGGCGGCCAGGTCCGCGCGGCGGAACTGCGTGGGGAAGGAGTCCGGGGAGACGCCGGTGGCCCACACGTCGGCGACGGCGGTCTCCACCCGGTCCATCGCCGGCAGACCGGGGGACTCGGCCCCGACGGAGGTCAGCGGCAGCGGCGGCTGGAACCAGACGCCCTCGTCCTGCGCGGGCGACTCGCGCACGGCCACGGCCCGGGCGCCCTGGGACACCTTCCACGCCCCCAGGGGCGGGTGGTCCGCCGACCGGCCGTGCCGTGACGCCGAGTCACGACCGGCGCCCCGGGTGCGCCGATGCCCGTGCCGGCTCCCGTGCTCGCCGGCGAGCACCCCGGCCGCCCACAGCGCCTCCCGGCGCTCCAGCCCGAAGCAGCCCAGCGCCCCGGCGGTGGCCAGGGCCTCGAGCTGGGCGGCCGTCAGGTCCACCCGGCGGGCCAGGTCGGGCAGGTCGGCGAACGGGCCGCCCGACTCCCGCTCGGCCACGAGCCGCTCGGCGACCTTCTCCCCCACCCCGCGCACCGGCGCCAGCCCCAGCCGCACGGCCAGGTCCGGGTGCGGACGGACCAGGCGGGCGACGTCGGGCGAGACCACCTGCCCGGCCGTGGCGGCGGCGCGGCGCTCCGCCGTCGTGGGCTCGACCCGGGCCTGGGCGGCGGAGGAGCTGACGTCCGCACGCAGCACCGCGACCCCGTGCCGGCGGGCGTCGGCAACCAGTGACTGCGGGGAGTAGAACCCCATCGGCTGGGCGGCCAGCAGGGCGGCGTAGAACGCCTCGGGGTGGTGCACCTTGAGCCAGGAGCTGGCGTAGACGAGGTAGGCGAACGAGAAGGAGTGCGACTCGGGGAAGCCGAAGTCCGCGAAGGCCTTGAGCTTGTCGTAGATCTGCTCGGCCACCGCCTCGTCGATGCCCTTCTCGGCCATCCCGGACAGCAGCCGCCCGTGCAGGGCCTCCATGCGCTCGGAGGAGCGCTTGGACCCCATGGCCTTGCGCAGCTGGTCGGCCTCGGCCGGGCTGAAACCGGCGACGTCCATGGCGATCTGCATGAGCTGCTCCTGGAAGAGCGGCACCCCCAGGGTCTTCGACAGCGCCGGCTCGAGCAGCGGGTGGAGGTAGGTGACGGGCTCCCGGCCGAGGCGCCGGTTGATGTAGGGGTTGACCGAGTCGCCCTGGATCGGGCCGGGGCGGATGAGGGCGACCTCGACGACGATGTCGTAGAAGTTGCTCGGCCGCAGCCGCGGGAGGGTGGCCATCTGGGCGCGCGACTCCACCTGGAAGACCCCGACCGTGTCCGCCGCGCACAGCAGCTCGTACACCGCTGGGTCCTCCTGCGGCAGCGAGTGCAGACCGAGCTCGGCGGTGCCGGGCGGCGCCGCGGCGTTGATCGCATCGAAGGCCAGTCGCAGGGCGGTGAGCATGCCCAGACCGAGCAGGTCGAACTTGACCAGGCCGGCGTCGGCGCAGTCGTCCTTGTCCCACTGCAGCACGGTGCGCCCGGGCATCGTCGCCCACTCCACCGGGCACACCTCGATGACCGGACGGTCGCACAGCACCATGCCGCCGGAGTGGATGCCCAGGTGCCTCGGCAGGCGCAGCATCTGCTCGGCGACGTCCAGCACCGGCTCGGGGATGCCGCCCAGGTCGTCCGCCGGCGCCGGGGCGGGCCCGTCCCGGCCCGGTGCGCCGTCGCCGCCGTCGTCGGGGGTGCGCAGGCTCCCCCACCGCTCGATGCTCTTGGACCAGGCGTCCTGCTGACCGACGTCGTAGCCGAAGGCGCGGGCGGCGTCGCGCACGGCCGAGCGGGGCCGGTAGGAGATGACGTTGGCGACCTGGGCGGCGTGGGTGCGCCCGTAGCGGCCGTAGACGAACTGGATGACCTCCTCGCGGCGCCCGGACTCGATGTCCAGGTCGATGTCCGGCGGGCCGGAGCGGCCGGGCGAGAGGAAACGCTCGAAGAGCAGCCGGTGCTGGACGGCGTCGACGGCCGTGATGCCCAGGGCGAAGCAGACGGCGGAGTTCGCCGCCGAGCCGCGCCCCTGGCACAGGATCCGCCGGTCGCGGCAGAACTGGACGATCTCGTGGACGATGAGGAAGTACCCGGGAAAGTCCAGGTCGGTGATGATCTTCAGCTCGTGCTCGATCATCTCGTAGGCGCCGCGGACGTGCCCGCGCGGGCCGTAGCGCTCGGCGGCGCCGCGGTAGGTCAGCTCGCGCAGCCAGGTGGCCTCGGTGTGCCCGGGCGGGACCGGGTGCGGCGGCAGGTTCGGGGCGACGAGCTGCAGGTCGAAGGCGCACTCGGCCGCGAGCGCCACGGACGTGGGCACGGCGCGGGGGTGGCGGTGGTGCCGGGCGGCCATCTCGGCGCCGGAGCGCAGGTGGGCCGGTGCGACGGGGAGCCAGCCGTCGATCTCCTCCAGGGACGCCCGGGCGCGGGTGGCGGCGAGGACGTCGGCCAGTCGCTGGTCGGCGGGCCGGGCGCAGTGGACCCCGCCGGTGGCCACCAGCGGCAGGTGCGCGGCGTCGGCCAGGTCGGCCAGGGCGTCGGCGACGGCGGAGTCCGTGGGCGAGCCGGTGTCGGTGATCTCCACGGCCACGTTGTCCCGCCCGAACAGGGCGGTGAGCCGGTCCAGCTCGGCGCGGGCGGCGGCTCTGCCCGGGTCGACGGCGGAGCCCGGGGCCGCGCCGTCGAGCGCCTGGCGCACGGCGCCCTTGCGGCAGCCGGTGAGCACCAGCCACTCCCCGCCGGCCTGGGCGGCGAGGTCCTCGAGGTCGTACTCGGCCCACCCCTTGGTGCCGGAGTACAGGTGGGCCTGGGCGATCGCGCGCGAGAGGCGCCGGTAGCCCTCGGGGCCGCGGGCCAGCACCAGCAGGTGGGTGCCGTCGGGGTCGGGACGCCCGCTCATCCCCGGCACCGCACCGGGACCCTCGTGCGCCCCGGCCCGGCCGGCGGTGCCGAGGTTCAGCTCGGCCCCCAGGACGGTGGGCAGGGCGAGGGCGCGGGCCGCCTCGGCCAGGCGCACCACGCCGTAGAGACCGTCGTGGTCGGTCAGCGCCAGCGCGTCCAGGCGCAGCCGGGCCGCCTCGACGGCGAGGTCCTCGGGGAGGTTCGCGCCGTCGAGGAAGCTGAAGGCCGAGTGCGCGTGCAGCTCGGCGTACGGGACCGACACCCCACCAGCATATCGAACGACTGTTCGATCCGCTGGCCGGTGCGGGCGGGTGGAGACCCTGCCCGGTCGCCGGAATCAATTCCGTGTTAACGCGCGGTTCGACTAACGTTTACCGACGCCACCGCGTGTGCGCGTCCCCGCACACCACGCACCGACGCAGGGTCCCGATGCTCCAGACCGCCGAACCGCGAGAGTCCGTCGAGAGCCGACCCCAGGTGCGCCTCTCGGGCAGGCACCCTGGTGCGCGCCGCCGGGCGGGCCGGCTGGCGGACCTGGTCGTGCGCGCCGTGCCCACCCTGTGCCTGAGCCTCGCCGTCGCGGTGGTCATCACGATGGGCGTCGAGCTGGTCCACGTCCAGACCGACACGTGGCTGGAGCCGATGGAGCGGGTCCGCACCTGGCAGACGGACCTGCTCGCGCTGCAGCTGATCGTCGTCTGGGCGGTCGTCGGCCTGGTCCAGGCGGTGGTGGGCCGGCTGTGGGTCGCGGCCGTCGTCGTCGGGACGCTCGCCGCGGTCATCGCCTTCGCCGACTACCAGAAGATGCTGGCGCGCAACGAGCCGCTCTACCCCACCGACCTCGAGCACCTGCGCGACGCGCCCCTGCTCCTCGAGGGGCTGGGCATCAACCCGGCGCTCGTCCTCGCCGGGCTGATCGTCCTCGCGGCCGGCGTCGTCGCGGCCGCGCTGCGCGCCCGCCGCCGTCGTGGGCGCCGACCGTGGTCCGAGCGGCGTGCCGAGACGCTCGCGCGCGTGGTGGGCGGCGCCGTCGCCGCGGCCGTGCTGGCCGGAGCGGTGACGTTCAACGAGGACGGCAACCCGCTGCGCGCCCTGTGGGACCGCGGGGAGGCGACGTGGGCGCGGTGGAACCAGGTCGAGAACTACGCCGAGAACGGGTTCGTCTCCGGCGTGCTCTACAACATGCCCGGCACGGCCATGGAGACCCCGGCCGGGTACTCGGCGGCGCGGATGGCCGAGATCGGCGAGAAGTACGCGGCCGTCGCCGCCGAGACCAACGCCGGCCGCACCGGCGCCCTGACCGACACGAACGTCCTCGTCATCCTCAGCGAATCGCTGACCGACCCCACACGGCTGCGGGGCCTCGAGGTCGAGGAGGACCCGATCCCCTTCATCCACTCCCTCATGGAGCGGACCACCTCGGGCACGATGCTGAGCTCGGACTACGGCGGCGGCACGGCCAACGTCGAGTTCGAGGTGCTCACCGGCATGTCGCTCGACCACTTCCGGCCGCAGATGCACACCCCGTACCAGATGCTCGTGCCGTTCCAGGAACGCTTCCCCTCGTTCCTGCGCTCGGTCGGGGCGGCCCACGAGGCGATCGCGATCCACCCCTACCAGCACAACTTCTACCGGCGCGACGACGTCTACGCGACCCTCGGCTTCACCCGGGCGGCGTTCGAGCGGGACATGGTCGGCACCGAGCCGGTGGAGAACAACCCGTTCATCTCCGACGCCGTCACGTTCGACCGCGTCCTCGGCGAGCTGCGCACGTCCGAGGACCCGATGTTCGTCAACGTCGTGACGATGCAGAACCACCGTCCGTACGCCGGCAAGTACGCCGACCCGATCGGCGTCGACGGCGCGATGTCGTTCTTCGAGCGCCGGAACGTCGAGCAGTACCTGCGCGGGCTGCGCTACAGCGACGAGGCGCTCGAGCATCTCGTCGGCGACCTCGAGGCGCTCGACGAGCGCACGATCGTGCTCTACTACGGCGACCACTTCCCCGCGATCTGGTCCGAGCAGGTCAAGGCCGCCAACGGCGGTCAGGGGATGTACCAGACGCCGTGGCTGGTCTGGGCGAACTTCGACACCGAGCAGGTCGACGCCGGGGCCGAGCTGCTGGGCCCGAACCACCTGATGAACCAGGTCCTGACGGCCGCGGACGCCCCGGTCACCCCGTATGCGGCCCTGCTGGCGGCCATCGCCGAGGAGGTGCCGGCCGCCGAGCGCGGCATCATGCTCGACCCGGACGGCCGCGCGGTCACCGAGACGGACCTCTCGCCGCGGGCCCGCGAGCTCCTCGCCGACTACCGGCTCGTGCAGTACGACCTGGCGGTGGGCGAGCGGTATGCGCTGGAGGCCATGCTGGACGCGCCGCCGGGCTGAGACGGCCGACGGCGCCGGGCGGCAGCCTTGTGCCCGACGCGGGCATGCGCGCAGTCTGTCGGTGACAGCTTCCTCATCGACAGATCGAGGTGATGAGCATGACGGCGGCCGGGATGGCCATCGCGGGCCTGGCCGGGGTCGGGATACTGATCGTCGGGCTCTGCTACCTCGCCACGCCGCGAGCGATGGCGGCGAGCTTCGGCCTGCCGACGCTTCCCGAGGCCGACGCAACGCCCTGGCTGCGGCTCAAGGGCATCCGCGACCTGACGACCGGCGTCGTCGCCCTGGTCCTTCTCGTCCTCGCCGACCCGCACGTCCTGGCGTGGGCGGTGATCGCGTTCGCCCTCATCCCTCTCGGCGACGCGGTCACGGTTCTGCGTGCCGGCGGGTCCCGTGCCGCCGCCCTCGGGATCCACGGGACCACCGTGGTGGTCATGCTGGTCGGAGCGGCGCTCCTCCTCGCGGCCTGAGCCTCGCTCGAGGCCCGACGAGGATCGAGGTGCGCCGACACGTCGGCCATGCTGGAGTGGTTGCGTGGCACCGGGTCACGATCGACGGTCACGCTCCGTCGCCTCCGTGCCGAACCCGCCGACCTGTGCCTGACGCAGCCGGTTGTCATGGAGATCCTCATGGGTGCGCCACCGGACATCGAACCACGCACCCGCGCGGCGCTCATGAGATTCCCCACCTCGACGTCGAGCCGCACACCGACTTCGAGGTCGCAGCCGACCTCGACCGCGCCGTCCGCCGTACCGGTCACACCGTCCGATCGGCCATGGACTGCCTCATCGCGGCCGTTGCCCTGCGGCACGGGGCAGTCCTGGTCCGCCGCGACCGCGACCTTCGTCGCCTCGCGTCCGTCGCCCCTGAGCTTCGCTGCCTCGACACTCTCGACGACGGCCAGACCTGAGAGCCGAGGTGCCGCAAGGACCTGACCCGATGCTTCCAGCGGGAGACCTACCGATCCTTCCGGACTGGACCGCATCGGATTTCAGGACCTGGCGAGCGCCGAGAGATCAGGTCTCGTCGTCGTGGTCGCCCCGCACCCAGGCGACGTGCCGGTCGGCGCTGCGACGCACGGCGGCCTTGCCGTCGCGCGGGATGGCGTTGCCGAAGTTGCCGTAGATGCGGTCGAAATCGAGCTCCTCGATGCTCCGGGCGACTCGCTCGGTCACGGCCCCCGAGAGCGGGATGCGGTTGGGGTAGCTGCGCATGAAGGCGACGGTCGTCCGGTCGGGGTTCGGGCCGATCGTGTCGCCGCAGAGCAGCACGCCGGTGCCGTCGGCCCCGGTCCAGGTGACGACCGTGTTGCCGGGGAAGTGCCCGCCGATCTGGTGCAGCACGACGCCGGGCACCGGCTCGGTGCGGCCGGACCAGTACTGGACGGCGTCGTCGGGACGGGCCAGCCACTCCCTGTCGGCCTCGTTGACCAGCACCGGGACGCCGCCGAGCGCCCGGCTCCACGCGACCTGCACCCCGAACATGTGCGGGTGGCTGGCTGCGATCGCGACCACCGGCCCGGCCTCGCGGACCCGGCGCACGCCGTCGTCGTCGAGGAAGCCGATGGGGTCCCACAGGAGGTTGCCGGCGGGCGTGGTGACCACGAGCGCCTGCTGCCCGATGCCCACCTGCGGCACGGCGGTGACGCCGAGCAGTCCGGGCTCGACCTCGCGCACCACGGTCCGGTGCCCGAGCTCCTGCAGCTCGGTCAGGGTGGTCCAGGCCTGCCCGGTCGCCGGCACCCACTGGCGCTCGTCGGTGCAGATCCGGCAGATGGTGGGCGGGACGTCGGTGTCGGCGTGCTCGACGGCGCAGGTGTGGCAGATCCAGACGGTCATGACTCGATGGTCCCCTCTCTCGTGCCGGCGGCGCCAGGCCCTGGCGCACATCAGTCGTAGACGCCCTCGACCCGCCAGGCCCCCTGCTCGAGCGCCAGGAGCAGGGCGGGTGCGCCGTCGGGCACCACCTGGACGTAGGCACGACGGCGGCCCTGGCCGGACCACCACCGCTCGGTGCCGTGCCAGGGGCCGGCCCACGCGAGCAGCGGGTATTCCCCCGGCTCGACCGGACCGGGCGCCGCCGTCGGGGCGTGCGGGAGCACGACGACCCGGGCCGGGGCACCGCTCGTCGTCCCCCGGGCGTCCACCCGGACCTCCGCCCCGACGGCGTCCACCAGGCGTGCCGGGACCGGCTCGGTGGGCACGGTGGCCGGCCAGGGAGCGGGCACCTGGCCCGGCCATGGGGCGTCGGTACGGCGCAGCGGGGCCGCCTCGTCGCCCCAGGCCACCAGCCGGGCCGCGGCACGTGGGTCGCGACCACCCTGCAGGACCGGGACGAGCACCCCCTCGGCGCCGAGCAGGCCCTGCACGCGCAGGGCCGCCCGGGAGGCCTGGGCCTCGCCGCGGCGCGAGCGGCCCCACAGCCCGTCCTGCACCGCCCCGGCGGGGCTGACCTCCTGGGCCTCCAGCTCCAGGTGGGTGAGCGGGGCCGACGGCGGGCGGCCGCTGCGCCCGGACAGCCACCCCTCGAGCTGCCAGCGCACCCGGTCGGTCAGCTCGGCGGCGGTCGGGGCGTCGTCGATGCTCCAGGTGCGCACCAGCTCGGTGCCGTCCTCGGTGCGGGCCGCCACCTGCAGCCGGGCGCACACCACCCCGCGGCGGAGCATCCGCTCGGCGAGCTGCTCGGCCAGGGATCGGGCGGCGAAGGCGGCGACGTCGGAGCGCTCGGCGGGCGGGTCGAGCTCGGTGGCGGCCAGGACGTCGTCCTCCGGGCGGCGGCTGACCGGCGGGCGCACGTCCAGCCCGCGGGCGAGGCGGTGCGCGCCGAGGCCGTGGGTGCCGAAGCGGGCGGCCACGTCACCGGTGGCCAGCGCGGCGAAGGCTCCCAGGGTGCGCAGGCCCAGGCGGCGCAGCAGGTCGACCAGCTCGGCGGTCTCGGCCGTGGCCTGCCGCGTGCTCGCGGCCAGGGTCAGCGCCGCGACGTCCTGCCCGGCGAGGAAGGCGGGGGTGGTGCCGGCGGGCACGAGCACCCCGGCGCGGGCGGCGAGCATGGCGGCGAGCAGGCCGTCGCCGATGCCCACCTGGCACTCGGCGCCGGTCTCGGTGGCCACCGTCCCCACGAGCAGCTCGGCGAGGATCTCCTCCGAGCCCACGTGCCGCACCGGGCCGCGAGCGAGGAAGACCACCATGCCGGGACGGACCACCTCGACGTCGGCGACGACCGTCTCCACCGCCTGGACGAGCGGCTCGAAGGCGCGGGCGTCGCGCACCGGGTCGGCGGGCAGCAGCACCAGCTCGGGGCACAGCTGCTGGGCGCTGCGCCGGCGCATGCCGCGGCGCACCCCGGCGGCCCGGGCCGGCGCGGAGGCGACGACGACACCACGGTTGTCGTGGACCGCGACCGGCACCTGCGGGTCGACCAGCCCCTCGGCGACGGCGGCGGCCACCGGCCAGTCGGGGACCCACAGCACCGCCCGGCGCGCCGCGCGACCGGGCTCGACGGCTGCCACCTCACACCGCCCGCAGCAGCGGTGCGGTCTGTCCGTCGGGCGCCCGCTGCACGACGGGGGCACCGGCGGGTGCTCGCAGCCCGTCCGGGCCCACCCGGACGCTGACCTCGCGCACCCCGGCGGCGCCGGCTCGGCCGGTGGCGCGCACGGTCAGCTCCTGGTCCGCCAGGTGGCCCCAGCCCTGGCCGAGCCCTTCCCAGCTCGCCCGGGCGGCGCGCAGCACCAGGTGCGCCCCCGGCCAGGCGTGGGTGCTCAGCAGCACGGCACCGCGGGTGCGGACCCGGGCGGCGATCGAGCGTCGGTCGCGCTCGCTCAGGGCGGGGCAGCGACCGACCACGAGCACGTCGAAGCCGTCGGTCAGCGCCCCGACCACGGAGGCGGCGTCCGGTCCGGGGCTCGGCACCACCGCGACCCGGTCCAGGGCGAGCCCGGACCCGGCGGCGGCCCGCCACCCGATGTGGGGCATGGCCGCGAGCGCGCACCAGGCGCCCTCCTGGCTCGCCGCGGCGGCCAGGGCCAGCAGCACCGAGGTGGACCCGCCCACCTGGACCACGCTGCCGCGAGCCACGGCCCCGCCGGGGAAGAGCGGGGCGAGCGCAGCCGGGACGGGGAGGGTGCGGTCGGTGGCCGCCGCGGGCTCCTCCACGGTCCGCGGCGCGGCGCCGGGCAACGGCGACACCGGCGCCGGGTCGGTGCGCCCGGAGGTGAGGGCGGGGCTGGTGCTCAGACCGGGTCCGCCGAGGCGGGTGCGCAACCCGGCGGCCAGCTCTGCCCTGCCCAGCGCCGCCCGGGCAGCCGCCAGACGGGCCTGCGGGTCCGGCCGGTCGGCCGCCAGGTCCTGGGGGTGGGGCCGGTCGGCCACCAGGTCCTGCGGGTTCGGCCGGTCGGCAGCGGCGGGTGCCGACTCGTCAAGAACCGACTCATCAGGGATCGTGATGACGTCCGACGCGAGCCTGAGGTCGTCCGGGGCGACTGCGAGCCTCATGCCCCCTCCTCTGACCGTCCGGATCCATGAAACCGTTCGACAAATCCTGTCGAACAACTGTTCGATTCTACCTCAGTGTTCGTGCGGTCGTCCCCGCTGTCAACCGGGCTCCGACGCTCTCGGCGCACCGGCGAGCACCACCTGTCCGCGGACGCCCGCCCCGCAACCCGCGCGGGCCGCTCGCTGCAGCCCGCGCCAGGCCCGGACCCTCGCAGTCTGGTCCCGACCACCCACACGGGCCGTCCGCCCCGACCTCCGGCGTCGCCACCAGCGCGACGACGCCCGCAGCCGTCCACGGACACACCCCGGGGCGGGAGGGCATGCCCGGCGCCGAGGGCATAAGTTGGCGGCAGGGGGCCGCGCGGCCCCGCACCGAGCCGAAGGAGGACCGACGTGGACCTTGACCGCCCGATCGCCCAGGACCCCTACGAGAAGCTCCCTGCCGTCCCATCGTTCACGCTGACGTCCGCCGACCTGACCGACGGCGCCCAGCTGCCGCGCTCCCACAGCCTGAGCGGCGGCAACGTCTCGCCCCAGCTGTCGTGGTCCGGGTTCCCCGAGGGGACAAAGGGGTTCGTGGTGAGCTGCTTCGACCCCGACGCGCCCACGCCGTCGGGCTACTGGCACTGGACGGTGCTGGACCTGGGTGCGGACATCACCGAGCTCGAGCAGGGCGCCGGCGAGTCGGACCTGATGCTCCCCGGTGCCGCCTTCCACGTGCGCACGGACGGCGGCGAGCACGCCTACGAGGGCGCCGCCCCGCCGGCCGGGGACCGCCCGCACCGCTACGTCTTCGCCGTGCACGCCCTGGACACCGAGACCCTGGAGCTCGAGGAGGACCACTCCCCCACCAAGGTCGCCTTCACGGCCGTCTTCCACACCCTGGCCCGCGCGACCCTGACGGTCACCTTCCAGGCATGAGCGACGAGCACGTCCCCGAGCCGACAGCGGCCCTCGGCGAGGACGGCGCCGTCACCTACGGCACGCTGCTGTGGGTGCCCGCGCTCGAGCGGGCCGACCTGCTCGCCGGCCCGGTGCGCACTGCCCTGGCCGAGCTGGCCGCCCACCATCCCGATGCGGCCAGTCAGGTGCTGGTCACCGAGATCGACCCCGAGCTTGCGGACACCGCCGCGATGACCGACGCCTACGACCTGCCGCTGTCGGCCTCGGCCAACTGCGTGCTCGTCGCCGGGCGACGGGCGGCCGAGGAGCGGGTGGCCGCCTGCGTGGTCCGGGCCACCACCCGGGCGGACGTGAACACCACGGTGCGGCGGCTGCTGGACGTGCGCAAGGCGTCGTTCTGGCCGACCGAGCAGGCGGTGGCCGCCTCCGGCATGGAGTACGGCGCGATCACGCCTGTCGGTCTGCCCGCCGGGTGGCGAGTGCTGGTCGACCCGGCGGTCGGCGTCGGGGAGGCGATCATCGGCTCAGGTGTCCGAGGTTCGAAGCTGCTGCTGCCCGGCGAGGTGCTGGTGTCCCTGCCGGGTGTCGAGGTGGTCGAGGGCCTCGGCCTGCCGGTGGGCTGAGTGCTCACCGCCGTCGCCGTCCGCGGCTACCGCTCCCTGCGCGACGTCGTGCTGCCGCTGGGTGCCCTGACGGTGGTCACCGGGCCCAACGGCTCCGGCAAGTCGAACCTCTACCGGGCTCTGCACCTGCTCGCGGCCACCGCACGGGAGGGCGCGCCGGCCGCGCTGGCCCGCGAGGGCGGGCTGGCTTCGGCGCTGTGGGCCGGGCCCGAGCAGGGTGGCGGCGGTGAGGGCACGGTGCGCCGTCGCCCGGTTCGGGTCGAGCTCGGCGTCACCGGCGACGACACCGGGTACGCGCTGACCCTCGGCCTGCCGCAGGTGGCCCCCGAGCCACCCAGCCCGTTCGCGCGGGACCCGGAGATCAAGGCGGAGACGGTCTGGGCCGGCCCGCTCGCCCGGCCGGCGAGCGTGCTGACCGAGCGCCGCGGGCCGCACGTGCGCACCCGCACGGACGACGGCTGGGCGACGCTCACCACCGCCGCACGCCCGCACGAGTCCATGCTCGACGTGGTCGCCGACCCCAACCGCTCCCCCGAGCTCGTCACCCTGCGCGAGGAGCTGCGCTCCTGGCGGCTGTACGACCACCTGCGCACCGACCCCGGGGCGCCGGCCCGGCAGCCGCGGCCCGGATCACGGACCTCCGCCCTCGCGGCCGACGGCGCCGACCTGGCGGCCGCCCTGGCCAGCGCCGCCGACATGGGGGCCGACCGCGAGCTGACCGCCGCGCTCGAGGACGCCTTCCCGGGGTCGCGCCTGAGAATCTCCGCGCACGAGGGCGTCTTCGAGGTGCTGCTCCACCAGCCGGGGCTGCTCCGCCCGCTGCACGCCGCCGAGCTCTCCGACGGCACGCTGCGCTTCCTCATGGTCGCGGCGGCGCTGCTGACGCCGCGCCCGCCCCAGCTGATCGTGCTCAACGAGCCGGAGCAGTCCATGCACCCGAGCGTGCTGCCTGCGCTGGCCCGGATGACGGTGCGGGCCGCGCGGCGCACCCAGGTCGTGATGGTCACCCACTCGACGGCGCTGTCCGAGGCCGTCGCCGCGGCGGCCGCGGACACGGCCGGCTCGGCCGGCACGACCAGGACGGCGGGCACCGCGGGCACGACCGGCGCGACTCCCACGACCGGTGCGACGCGCGTGACCGGCGGGGGTGGAGCGACGACGGCGGCTGGCGAGGACGACGCGGGCCGCGTCGTCGCCGTCGAGCTGGCGAAGGAGGCGGGCGAGACGGTGGTGGTCGGCCAGGAGGGGCCGCTGGACCGCCCGGCCTGGCACTGGCCGTGACCATCGACCAGGACACAGCCGGCGCGTAGCGTGGGTGCATGACCGAGACGACGCCGTCGACGTTCCTGCAGCTGCTGCGCGAGCAGGTGGGCCACGAGTTCGACGCCCACCAGCAGTACATCGCCATCGCGGTGTGGTTCGACGCGCGCGACCTGCCCCAGCTCGCCCGGCACTACTACCGCCAGTCCGTCGAGGAGCGCAACCACGCGATGATGCTGGTGCAGTACATGCTCGACCGGGACCTGGCGATCGAGATCCCGGCCGGCTCACCGGTGCGCAACGACTTCACCTCCGTCACCGAGCCGATGACCCTGGCGCTGGAGCAGGAGAAGCAGGTGACGGCGCAGATCGAGGCGATCTTCCGGGCCGCCCGGGAGGAGGGTGACGCCTTGGGCGAGCAGTTCATGCTGTGGTTCCTCAAGGAGCAGGTGGAGGAGGTCGCCTCCGCCACCACGCTGCTCACGGTGGCCGAGCGTGCCGGCGACAACCTCTTCGACCTGGAGAACTACGTCGCCCGCGAGCAGATCGGGGACTCCGGCGAGTCCGCCGACGCACCGGCGGCGGCCGGCGGCGCGCTGTAGCGCTCGAGACTCGCGCCAGGGCGCTGCCCCGCAGGCGCGCCAGGGCGCTGCCCTGCACGCCGGGGCGCTTCCCCTCCAGGTTCGGCGTGCGCTGCCGTCCGAACGGGAGGCCGCGCGCGCGCCGGCAGCGGGCGACCGCACGGTGACGCCGGAGGACGTCTCGCAGCCGTCTGGACAGTGACGGGCGGTCGACCGCGAGTCCTCCCTCGGCCTCCTCCGGTCCGGCGTCCCGGTACTGGCACGATGTCCCCGTGTTCCACGTCGTCTTCTACGAGCCCCGGATCCCACCGAACACCGGGAACGCGATCCGGATGACGGCGGGGGTCGGGGCGACGCTCCACCTCGTCGAGCCGTTGGGCTTCGACCTCAGTGACGCGAACCTTCGCCGCGCGGGCCTCGACTATCACGACCTCGCCAACGTCGTCGTCCAGCCCGACCTCGACGCCGCCCTGGACGCCGTCGCACCCGGCCGCGTCTACGCCTTCACCGGCAAGGGCGACCGCTACGTCGCGGACGTCGAGTACGCCGCCGGCGACGCCCTGCTCTTCGGTCCGGAGCCGACCGGTCTGCCGGACGACGTCCTCGCCGACCCACGGATCGAGGCGCTGGTGCGGATCCCCATGCTCCCCGGAGTCCGCTCGATGAACCTGTCCAACTCGGCCGCCGTCGCCGTGTACGAGGCCTGGCGCCAGCACGGCTATGCCGGTGGGGTGTGACAGAGCCCGTCAGGAGTAGTCCGCCCACACGCGCTGCTCTGTCCCGTCCACGGTGACGAGGCCCCCGTGGGGCAGGATCCACTGCGGTCGGGTGTGGCCGAACGGCACGCCCACGACGACGACCGCGTCGGGGTTGTACCGCTGCACCGTCTCGATCGCCACGTCCCGCTGCTCAGCCCGCTTGGACGCCCGCTCGGCGGAAGAGGGGTGCACCTCGAAGCTCGAGGTCGGTGGCCGGGCCACCATGACCGCGTCGACCGTCTCGAGGACACCGCGCTCGCCCAGGGAGCGCACGATCAGGCCGAACTCCCGCGCCGGGATCAGCTCCTCCGACGACTCGAGCAGGAGCACGCCGCCGTCGAGGACCGCCGGGTCGGTCGGGAACCGTCCAGCGGTCAGCAGCCACTGCAGGACCTCGATGCAGCCGCCCCAGGTCCGGCCGGTCACCGTGCGCGCCGGACCGGCCCAGGTCCACGGCTCCGTCGGCTCGCGGTCGCCGTAGTCGGTCAGCGCCGCCGGGTCCTTCCAGTCCTTGCCGAGGTCCTCGGACTCCCCCGGCTCGGTCACCTCCAGGCGTTCGCCGGTGAGCAGGGCGGCGCGCAGCGACCGCGCATGGACGTCGTCGACGGCGGGGCCGGGGCCCAGCTGCACCTGGGTCGAGCCGCCGTAGTATCCGGCGACGCCGTTGGTCCAGAGCCAGTTCAAGATGTTGGTGTTGTCGCTGTAGCCGAGGAACGGCTTGGGGTCGGCGAGCACGGGCTCGGGATCGAGGTGCGGCACGACGGTGATCTGGTCCTCGCCGCCGATGGTGGCGAGCACGGCCCGGATCTGCGGGTCGGCGAAGGCCGCGTTGAGGTCTCGGGCGCGCTCGCGCGGGGCAGCCCCGAGCTGGCGCGTGGTGGGGTACTCGACGGGCACCAGGCCGGTGAGCCTCGCGAGCCGTTCCATCGCCTGCTCGTGCACCTCCGGCGCGAAGCCGGGGGCGGCGAACGACGGGGAGAGCACGGCGACCTTGTCGCCCGGGACAGCCTTGGCCGGATACTTCACGGCGACAGTCAACAAGTGGCCGGCCGTCCATGGCAAAACAGCCACAGCCACAGCCACAGCCACAGCCGGATGATGACTTGATAGAGTTATCAAGTCATCATCCCCGAGGAGAGCTGCCCACCGTGCCCGAACGCGCCGTCGTCGAGACTCCGATCTACGAGATCAAGGCCGAGCTGTTCAAGGCGCTCGGGCACCCCGTGCGGGTGCGCACGCTGGAGCTGCTCGTCACCGGTGCGCAGCCGGTGAGCGCGCTGCTCGCCGATCTCGGCCTCGAGGCCTCACACCTGTCCCAGCACCTGGCCGTGCTGCGCCGTGCCGGCGTGGTGACCAAGGTCCGCGCCGGCAACACCGTCACCTACGCGCTCGCCGACCCGTGCGTGGCCGACCTGCTCTCCGCGGCCCGCTCCTTCCTGCTGCACCGCCTCGGCGAGACCAACGACGCGCTGGCCGATCTGGCCGAGACCCCCGAGCAGGCATGAGCACCTTCTCCGCTCTGACGCCCCGGTTCACCTGGCGCGGCGCTCTGCGCTCGGCCGCACACCTCGCGCTCCCCCGGCGCAGCGACTACACCGAGCTGCCGAGCTCGTGGCGCAAGGACCTGGTCGCCGGCGTCACCGTCGGGATCGTCGCGCTGCCGCTGGCGCTCGGCTTCGGGGTGGCCTCCGGCGTCGGCGCCACCGCCGGCCTGATCACCGCGATCGTCGCCGGCTTCGTCGCGGCGGTCTTCGGCGGCTCCCACTTCCAGGTCTCCGGCCCGACCGGGGCGATGACCGTCGTCCTGGTGCCCGTCGTCGCGCGCTACGGCGCCGAGTCCGTCTACGCCCTGGCCATCCTGGCCGGTGTCCTCGTCATCCTCATGGGGCTCACCGGGATGGGCCGGTTGCTCTCCGTGATCCCCTGGCCGGTCATCGAGGGCTTCACGCTCGGGATCGGCGTCATCATCTTCCTCCAGCAGGTACCGCTCGCCCTGGACACCGCCAAGCCCGACGGCGAGAACGCCGCCGTCGTCGCCCTGGACACCCTTCGTGTCACCTACTGGGACCGGGCGCTGACGCCGCTGGTGGTCACCGTTGGCGTCATCGCGCTCATGCTGGTGCTCACGCGGATCCGTCGCTCGCTGCCGGCGTCGCTGATCGCCGTCGCGGCGGCCACGGTGGTCGTCGAGCTCGTCGACCTCGACATCGCCCGGATCGGCGCCCTGCCTGCGGCGCTGCCCTCGCCGTCGGTGCCCGCCTTCGACGCGTCCGCGCTCGCCACGATGTTCCCCTCGGCGATGGCGATCGCGGTGCTTGCGGCGCTGGAGAGCCTCATCTCGGCCCGGATCGCCGACGGGATGGTCGAGGGCGTCGGCCACACCCACGCCAACCGTGAGCTCGTCGGGCAGGGCCTGGCGAACGCGGCGAGCGGCCTGTTCGGGGGGATGCCCGCGACCGGGGCGCTGGCGC
Organism: Georgenia subflava; assembly: GCF_009193155.1. GTDB lineage: Bacteria > Actinomycetota > Actinomycetes > Actinomycetales > Actinomycetaceae > Georgenia > Georgenia subflava. The sequence goes on along the minus strand of NZ_VUKD01000003.1, from coordinate 50,800 downwards.
GCACAGCCGTCAACGTGCGCGCCGGTGCCCGCACCCGGGCGGCCGCCGCCAGCCACGCGCTCGTGCTGGTGCTAGTGGTGCTGGTCGCGACGCCGGTCGTGGCGCTCATCCCGATGTCCGCTCTGGCGGGCGTGCTCATCGTGACGGCCCTGCGGATGATCGACCTGGGCACCGCCCGCTCGATCCTGCGCGCCACCCGCTCCGACGCCGCCGTGTACCTCGTCACCGTCGGCGTGACGATCGTGTTCGACCTGATCGTGGCCGTGCAGGTGGGCGTGGCCGTGGCGGCCTTCCTCTCGCTGCGGGCGATGTCCCGGGTCTCCGGACTGCGACGCGCGCCCCTGGAGCTCGACGCCGCCGAGGAGGACGCGCTGCTCGACGAGCACATCGCCGTCTACCGCTTCCACGGCGCGTTGTTCTTCGGCGCCACGAAGCAGTTCCTCGACGAGATCGCCACGGTGCGGGACGTCCACGTGATCGTCCTGGTGCTGACCGAGGTGCGGGTGATGGACACCTCGGGCGCGAACGCGCTGCAGGAGATCGTCAGGGACCTGCAGCGGCGCGGCATCACGGTCCTGCTTAAGGGCCTCGACGCCGACCAGCTGCGGATGGCGTCCTCGGTGGGCGTGCTGCAGTCGCTGGGCACCAAGGACCACTACTTCCACGATCTCCGTGCGGCCGTCGCCCACGCCCGCAACCACGTGCGCCACGAGCTCGGCGGGCTGTGGTCGCTGGAGTGCGCCCGCCCGCGGGTCGGTTAGACGGCCTGGGCGGCGAAGCGCTTCCGGCCGCGCTCCCGGGCCTTCTCGGCCTCGACCTCCCGGTCCTTGGGCGGTGCGGAGGTCACCAGCGCCGCAAGCAGCTCCTCGGTGGCGTTGGCGACCCGCTCGACCGCGAGGTCGAATGCGTCCTGGTTGGCCTGCGAGGGCTTGGTCATCCCGGCGACCTTGCGCACGTACTGCAGCGCGGCCGCGTGGACCTCGTCCTCGGTAGCTGGCGGGGCGAAGTTGTGCAGGGTATGGATGTTTCGGCACATAGGTCCAGCGTGCCATCAGCGCCCGACCAGGAGAAGAGCTCGCTGTGCCGAAGCCATGACCGTCGCCAGTGCCGTAGCCGTCACCGACGGCCAGGCGGTGCCCAGAAGGGAGCGGCGTCATCCTCGCCGGAAGGCAGCCCCGCCACCACTCATGTCCCGCGTGCGGCCGGCCCGCCGTCAGCGTCGAGCTGGGCGATCTGTCGTACGCCAGCGACCTGACGGTAGGAGCTGTCCAGAAGCTCGGCGACCTCCTGCCAGTCGACCTCTTCCGGGCCGTCGCCGGAAGCCGCCAGATCCAGGCCGATCCAGCCCGAGGGTGCGAGATAGGCGGGAGCGAAGGTGCGCGGGTCCTCAGCGAGGGCCAGCCGGTCGGACTCCTCGGGCAGCACGAGCAAACCGCGCGGGTACTCGGTGCGGACCGCGGCCGAACCCTTGGTGCTCGAGCCGTACACGCAGAAGACCTTGCTGACCCTGAAGTTGGGCCGGCCGTGTGCGACAGTCTCCTCGGCGTCCGGGAATCCGAGCGCGATGGTGCGCAGCCGGGCGAGGTAGGGATCGTCGTCGTCGAACATCTGCGGGTGGACCATGGGTCTCCTCTCGTCCTCGAGCGTGCCCAACAGCCTATGGCGCAGCATCCACGCCGATGACGCGGGCCGCTCCTGGACCGTGAGTGACGCCTCGGAGAAGACGGTTCGCCCGGCCGGTCCCCATCCGGCCAGCCGGTAACGGGCACCATCACGAGACTCCCGCACCTTGCCGACCGGCGTAGCGTCGATGGTGACCATGAGTCCACTTCCCCGCGGCATCGCCCGCGTCAACCGGATCGCCCTCAACCGCGTGATGCGCGTCCTCGCACCGCGGGCGCCCGGCTTCGCCCTCGTCCGGCACCGCGGCCGCCGGACGGGTACCGAGCACACCACGCCGGTCAACATCTTCCGCTCGGGCGCCGGTTACCGGATCGCACTGACCTACGGCACCGAGACAGACTGGGTGCGTAACGTCCTGGCGGCGGGTGGCTGCACAGTCATCATCCGTGGTCGCACCGTCGAGCTCGTCGAGCCGCGCCTGATTCATGACGCGGACCGCTCCTGGGCACCGCCTGTCGTCCGACAGATCCTCGGCATCCTCCACGTGCCGGACTCGATGGTCCTGGACGTCCGACGCTGACATTCGGAGCGGGTCCCTACTGCACCGCCACCGCCACGGCACGGCACGGCACTGCACTGCACTGCACTGCACTGAGAACCGAACCAGATCGCCCGCGCCGCCGATCTGCTTGAGTAGCCGGATGCGCGATCGAGTGGCGGCCCGCACTATGCCGGGCGACCCGATGGGCGGGTTCCGCACGCTCGGCCGCCTCCTCGCAGTGGGCCTGGCAGCCGGTGCGGTGATCGGTGGCACGACCGGCGCTCTGATCTACGCGCCGACCGGTGCGGTGCCCGGCATCCTGACCGGCGTGATGCTCGGCGCCGTGTTCGGGCTGGTTCTCGGCGGCGTGACTCAGGTGATCACCGCGACGCTGGCCTTTGTCGGGCGCCACTTCCGCCTGAGCAGGCGGGCGACGGGTCTCGTGGTTCAGATCTTCCCGGTGGCGGCTGCGTGCGGGGTGGCGTGGTGGGTGACGGCGAGTCTGGACACCTGGACCGGCCTGACCATGACTGCCACGGCGCTCGCGCTCGGCCTGGGGCTCCTCGCCGTCCGGACGACGACCCCATGGTGCCTGGCACCAATCGCCGACCAGTACGCGACGGCCCGCACCTGACAGGTCCGGCACGCGGGGGCGCCGCCGCAGAGCCGGCGGCGTCAGACCCGCGTGGCCCAGAACGCGACGGCGGAGGCTGCGGCGACGTTGAGCGAGTCGACCGCGCCCGCCATCGGGATGCGTACGACGACGTCGGCGGCCTCCACCGTGCTGCGGGCCAGGCCGTCACCCTCGGTGCCGAGAACCAGCGCCACCCGGGAGTGCTCGGCCTGCACGGCGTCGGAGGCGGCGAACTCGTCCAGGCTCACGGAATCGTCGCTCAGGGCGAGCGCCGCGACCGTGTACCCGGCGTCATGGAGCTTCTCGACGGACCCGGGCCAGGTGGTCAGCCGGGTCCACGGCACCTGGAAGACGGTGCCCATGGACACGCGCACGCTGCGCCGGTAGAGCGGGTCGGCGCAGCGCGGCGTCACCAGGACGGCGTCGACCCCGAGCCCGGCGGCGCTGCGGAACATGGCACCGACGTTCGTGTGGTCGACGATGTCCTCGAGGATCGCGACCCGTCGCGCCCCCGCGCCGCCGCGGGCGGAGGCGAGCAGCTCGCGCACCCCGGCAAGCGGCGGCCTGTGCATGGCAGCCAGGGCGCCACGGTGCAGGTGGAACCCGGTGATGGCGCGCAGCACCGGCTCCTCGGCGACGAAGACTGGCACCTCGGCTCCGCCGTCGTCCGCTCCCCCGCACGCTGCCGCTACCACCGGGCGCATCGAGTCCAGCCACTTCTCCGCCATGAGGAACGAGCGGGGCCGGTGCCCGGCCTCGATGGCGCGGCGGATCACGTTGGAGCTCTCGGCGATGTACAGCCCCTTGGCGGGCTCGTGCTTGGAGCGCAGCGCGACGTCGGTGAGGTTGGTGTAGTCGGTGAGCCGGTCGTCCTCGGGATCGGTGATGCGGACGACCGGCATCAGGCCTCCTCCACGACCGGCGCGGCGAACTGGGACTCGTAGAGCCGTGCGTAGGCACCGCCGGCCTCGAGCAGCCCGGCGTGGGTGCCCTGCTCGACGATCCGGCCGGACTCCATGACGAGGATCAGGTCGGCGTCACGGATGGTGGACAGCCGGTGGGCGATCACGAAGCTGGTGCGTCCCTTGCGCAGCTCGCCCATGGCCTGCTGGACCAGCACCTCGGTGCGGGTGTCCACCGAGGAGGTGGCCTCGTCGAGGATGAGGATCTGCGGGTCGGACAGGAACGCCCGGGCGATGGTGATGAGCTGCTTCTCGCCGGTGGAGACGCCGCCGCCCTCGTCGTCGATGACAGTCTCGTACCCCTCGGGCAGCGAGTGGACGAACCGGTCGACGCCGGTGGCGCGAGCGGCGGCGAGCACGTCCTGCTCGTCGGCGTCGGTGCGGCCGAACGCGATGTTCTCCGCGATGGTCCCCTTGAACAGCCAGGTGTCCTGCAGCACCATGCCGATCCGGGCGCGCAGCTCCTCGCGGGTCATCTCGCGCGTGTCGACGCCGTCGAGGAGGATCCGGCCGCCGTCGATCTCGTAGAACCGCATGATGAGGTTGACCAGCGTGGTCTTGCCGGCTCCGGTGGGGCCGACGACGGCGACGGTCTGCCCCGGCTCCACCACCAGGTCCAGGTGCTCGATCAGCGGGGTGTCGGCCTCGTAGCGGAAGCTGACGTCATCGAACTCCACCTTGCCGCGCAGGTGCGCCGGGGCGTTGCCCGGCGCCGGGTCGGGGATCTCCTCCTCGGCGTCCATGAGCTCGAAGATCCGTTCCGCAGAGGCGACGCCGGACTGGACGAGGTTGGCCATCGAGGCGATCTGGGCCAGCGGCTGGCTGAACTGGCGCGAGTACTGGATGAACGCCTGCACCTCGCCGAGCGTCAGGGCTCCGGAGGCGACGCGCAGCCCGCCGACGACGGCGACGAGCACGTAGTTGAGGTTCGAGACGAACGCCATCGCCGGCATGATCGTCCCGGAGATGAACTGGGCCTTGAAGCTCGCCCGGTAGAGCTTGTCGTTCTCGGCGTCGAAGGTCTCGGTGAAGCTGTCCTGGCTGTTGAAGGCCGTGACCAGCTCGTGCCCGGTGAACGCCTCCTCCACGTGCCCGCCGAGGGTGCCGGTGGACGTCCACTGGGCGACGAACTCCGGCTGGGCCCGCTTGGCGATGGCCATGGTCATCACCGCCGAGAGCGGCACGGTGACCAGCGCGATCAGCGCCAGCTGCCAGGACAGGTAGAACATCATGCCCAGCACGCCGAGCACGGTCAGCGTCGATGTGATGAGCTGCGAGAGCGTCTGCTGCAGCGACTGGGTGACGTTGTCGATGTCGTTGGTGACCCGCGAGAGGGTGTCGCCGCGGGCCTGGGAGTCGAGGTGGCGCAGGGAGAGCCGGTCGATCTTGGCCTGCACGTCGCGGCGCAGCCGGTAGCCGGTGCGCTGGACCACGTAGGCCAGGATCAGGCCCTGCCCCCACAGGAAGAGCGCGGAGACGAGGTAGACGGCCAGCACCGTGAGCAGCGTGGTGCCGAGCGCACCGAAGTCGATGCCCTGGCCGGGGACGACGTCCATGCCGGAGACCATGTCCGCGACCTGGTCCTCCCCGGCGGCGCGCAGGCCCTGCACGGCCTGGTCCTGGGTGATCCCCTCGGGCAGCATCCGGCCGACGACGCCGTTGAACACGATGTTCGTGGCGTCGCCGAGCAGCTTGGGGCCGAGGACCTGGAGGGAGACGGCGGCGGCACCGAGGACGACGACGAGGATCATCCAGGGCCGCTCGACGCGCAGGTGCTGGAGCAGCCGGCGCAGCGAGGGGCCGAAGTTCATCGACTTCTGGCCCGGGGGCAGGCCGGGACCGGGGCCGTGGGGGCTCATGCCGCCTCCGCCGCGCTCAGCTGGGACAGGACGATCTCGTTGTAGGTCTCCGACGTCTCCATCAGTTCGTGGTGGGTGCCGATCCCGACGACCTGGCCGTCGTCGAGCACGACGATCTGGTCGGCGTCCTTGATGGAGGCCACCCGTTGGCCGACGATCAGCACCGCCGCCCCGGCGGTGGCGGTGGGCAGCGCGGCGCGCAGGCGGGCGTCGGTGGCGAAGTCCAGTGCGGAGAAGGAGTCGTCGAAGAGATAGACGTCGGCGCGCCGCAGGAGCGCGCGGGCGATCGCCAGACGCTGGCGCTGCCCGCCGGAGAAGTTCCGCCCGCCCTGCTCGACGGACGCGGCGAGCCCCTCGGGCAGCGCCTCGACGAAGTCGCGTGCCTGGGCGACGTCGAGCGCGTCCCACAGCTCGTCGTCGGTGGCGCCGGGGCGGCCGTGGCGCAGGGTGGAGGCGATGGTGCCGGAGAACAGGTAGGCGGTCTGCGGCACCAGGGCGATGCGCTGGCGCAGCTCGCCCGGGTCGAGGTCGCGCACGTCGACGCCGGCGACGCGCACCGCACCTGCGGTGACGTCGACCAGGCGCGGGATCAGGTTGATCAGGGACGTCTTGCCCGCACCGGTGGAGCCGATGACCGCCGTCGTACGGCCCGGCTCGAGCCGCAGGTGCACGTCGCGCAGGACCGGCTCCTCGGCACCCGGGTAGCCGAACGTGGCGCCGTCGAGCTCGACGACCAGCCCCCGGGCGGCCTGGTCGGCGGCTCGGGGCAGCGCGGCCGGCGAGTCGGGGACCACGATCTGCGGGACGACGTCGAGGACCTCCTTGATGCGCTCGGAGCTGACCTCGGCGCGCGGCACCATCATGAACATCATGACCGCCATGAGCACGGACATGAGGATCTGCATGAGGTAGTTGAGGAAGGCGATGAGCGCCCCGACCTCCATGCTCCCCGCGTCGATGCGCATCCCGCCGAACCAGATCACGCCGACCGAGGACGCGCCGATGATCAGCTGCACGGCCGGGAAGACGACCGCGAAGATCTTGCCGACGCCGAGCGCGGTGGTCATCAGCTCGGTGTTCGCCTCGACGAACCTGGTCCGTTCGGTGGGCTGGCGGTTGAACGAGCGCACGACGCGCACGCCGGAGATCTGCTCGCGCAGCACGAGGTTGATGCGGTCGATGCGGCGCTGCATCTGCTTGAACAGCGGACCCATCTTCGCGGCGACCAGGCCCATCACGACGGCGAGCACCGGCACGACGACGAGCAGCAGGCCCGAGAGCGCCACGTCCTGCTGCAGCGCCATGAACACCCCGCCGACCATCATGATCGGCGCCATCACCATGATCGTGAAGGTCAGCACCGTGACCATCTGGACCTGCTGGACGTCGTTGGTGCTGCGGGTGATCAGCGACGGCGCACCGAAGCGGCCCATCTCGGCGGCCGAGAAGCGCTGCACCCGGTCGAAGACGGCGGCGCGCAGGTCACGGCCGACGGCCATCGCCACCCGGGCGCCGAGGTAGGTGGCCGCGATCGCGCATGCCACCTGCACCGCGGTGACGCCGAGCATCACGCCGCCGATGCGCAGGATGTACCCCGTGTCGCCGAGCACCACGCCGTTGTCGATGATGTCGGCGTTCAAGGTCGGCAGCGACAGTGCGGCGAGGGTCTGCACCAGCTGCAGGACGACGACGATGACGACGTCGCGCCGGTAGGGACGCAGAAAGCGCCGCAGGACACGGATGAGCATCAGACCTACTTCTCGGGTGCCGACCGCCGGGTGCGGCAGCCGGTCAACACTACGCCGCGTCGTCGGGAGCGGTCACCTACATTTTCGGACAGCGCGACGACGACCACGATGCGCAGCCACCGGGACCCTGCCGCCTGGATCGGGGATGATCACCTGCCGCAGGAGAAGGTGATCATCCCCGTTGTCGACATCGGTCGACTCGGCGTCGTGGCCGCCGCTACTGCTGGCGCGGGCCCTGCTCCTCGCCGCCGTCGTCCTGGCGCGGCGGGGCGAAGCGGGAGGTGTCCTCGCCCTGACCGGGCTCGTAGCCGTAGCCGCCCTCGGCGCCGGGTCCGGACTTGGTGCGCTCGCTCAGCTCCTCGGCCTTGCGCTGCGCCTCCCGCCGGGCCCGCTCGCCGCCCTCCTCCAGCGCCTCGTCGATACGGGACTCCGAGGCGGCGCGCCGCTGGGCGCGGGTGGGCGCCGACTCGGCCGGCTCCTGACCGCGGGCAGCGGAGCGGGAGAAGGGCACGCCGGACCCCTCGCCGGCCGTCGATGCCTCGGAGGTGGCGCGCTGCGCCTCGCCGCGGGCCTGGGCCAACGCCTCGTCCGGGTCCTGCAGCGTCGTCTCCTGCAGGTTCTTGGCCATGCCCTGGCCGTAGTCGCCGAAGTCGACGGTGGGGTGCTCGCCGTCGTCGATGTCCGAGCCAGGGCCTCCGGGCCCGCCCTTGCCGCCGCCACCACCGCCGACACCGCCGAAGCCGCGCGTGATGCCGTTGAGCGCAGCGGTGAGCTCGGTCGGGATGACCCACATCTTGGAGGAGGAGCCGTTGGCGATCTCCGGCAGCATCTGCAGGTACTGGTAGGCGAGCAGCTTGCTGTCCGGCTTGCCGCGGTGGATGGCGTCGAAGACCTGCAGGATCGCGCGGGACTCGCCCTGGGCCCGCAGGATCGCGGACTGCGCCTGGCCCTCGGCGCGCAGGATCGCTGCCTGCTTCTCACCCTCGGCGGTGAGGATCTGCGACTGCTTGACACCCTCGGCGGTGAGGATCGCGGCGCGGCGGTCACGCTCGGCGCGCATCTGCTGCTCCATGGAGCCCTGCACCGAGGCGGGCGGGTCGATGGCCTTGAGCTCGACGCGGTTGACGCGGATGCCCCAGCGCCCGGTCGCCTCGTCGAGGACGCCGCGGAGCTGGCCGTTGATCTGGTCGCGGCTGGTCAGGGTCTGCTCGAGGTCCATCGAGCCGATGACGTTGCGCAGCGTGGTCACCGTCAGCTGCTCGATACCGGTGATGTAGTTGGCGATCTCGTAGGTGGCCGACTTGGGGTCGGTGACCTGGAAGTAGATGACCGTGTCGATGCTGACCACGAGGTTGTCGGAGGTGATGACCGGCTGGGGCGGGAAGGACACGACCTGCTCGCGCAGGTCGACGCCGGCGCGCACCTTGTCCACGAACGGGATGAGGAAGTGCAGGCCCGCGTACATGGTGGTCTGGTACTTGCCCAGCCGCTCCACGATGAGCGCCACGGCCTGCGGCACGATCCGGACCGCGCGCGAGATCGCGACGATCACGAAGATGCCGACCAGGATCAGGATGATGGTCAGGACGATGCCGCCGGCACTCTCTGGCATGTTGCTCCTTGTTCGGGGGCGGGTGCGTGGTTCGGTGTCAGCTGTACAGCGTGTTGTCGGCGGTGGACTCGACGACGGCGATGGCGCCCTCGATGCGCACCACGCGCACCGTGGTGCCGGTCGCCAGGACGGCGCCGGGCAGCGCGGCGCGGGCGGTCCAGACCTCGCCGGCGAGCTTGACCCGGCCCGCCCGGTCGGTGACGTCCAGGAGCACCGTGGCCTCGCGCCCGACGTGTGCGGCGATGTTGGTCAGCGTGTCGGGGGTCGAGCGCAGCAGCAGGTCCTTCGCCCAGGGACGCACGGCGAAGAGCAGCACCACCGAGACGACGGCGAAGACGAGCACCTGCGCCCAGAACGGCGCCCCGAGCATGGTCGCGACCACCGCCGCGAGCGCGCCGCCGGCGAACATGAGGAAGATCAGGTCGACGGTCAGCATCTCCACGACGCCGAGCACCAGCGCCGCGCCGAGCCACCAGAGCCAGGCCATGGTCCTCCACTCCTTCGTCCGGCGGACGGGCAGCTGCCGCGGGGTGCCGACGCTGCCGGATGTGATCTCGATCCTACCGGCGTTCGGCTGCGGTCACGGGCATCACCACGCGCCGATCACCGCGACGCCGCAGGTCGCAGGCCCGGGGATGCGGTGCCCGCTGGTCGTAGGACCCGGCGACCCGGTGGGCGGACGGGTCAGCTCCGGGCGGAGCCGGCGGCGCGGGCGCTGTAGCGGTCGCGGTGGCGCTCGACCTCCAGGTCGAGCCCGAACGCCGCGGAGAGGTGCTGCGGGGTGAGGACCTCCTCGATCGGTCCGGCGGCCTCGACCCTGCCGTCGCGCAGCAGCAGCGCATGGGTGAAGCCGGCGGGGATCTCCTCCACGTGGTGGGTGACGAGCACCATCACCGGGGAGCGGCCGTCGCCGGCGAGCTCGGACAGGGCCGCCATGAGCTCCTCACGGCCGCCGAGATCCAGGCCGGCCGCCGGCTCGTCGAGCAGCAGGACCTCCGGGTCGGGCATGAGGGCGCGGGCGATCTGGACGCGCTTGCGCTCGCCCGAGCTGAGGGTGCCGTAGGTGCGCTCGGCCAGGTCACCGACCCCGAAGACGTCCAGCAGCACCTGGGCACGGTCGAGGTCGAGCTCCTCGTACTGCTCGCGCCACCGGCCGGTGATCCCGTACGAGGCGGTGACGACGACGTCGATGGCTCGCTCCCCCGCCGGCAGTCGCTGGTCCAGCGCCGCCGAGGCCAGCCCGACCAGCGGCCGCAGCTCGCTGAGGTCGGTCCTGCCGACCTCCTCGCCGATGATGGTGACCTTGCCCGAGGTGGGGTGCAGCCGCCCGGCGACGAGCTGGATGACGGTGGTCTTGCCGGCTCCGTTGGGCCCGAGCACCACCCAGCGCTCTCCCTCGTTCACGGACCAGCTCACGTCGTCCAGGATCGTCCTGGTCCCCCGGCGCACGGAGACCTCTGCCAGCTCGAGCACATCACCCATGCGACGACCCTAGAACACCCCGAGGCACGGTCCGCGCCCGCGCGCCGGGGACGGACGTCCGGATCGCGCCCGGGCAGTGTCGGGGGGCGCGTCCCGTGCCGTGCACGGACGTCTGGATCGCGCCCCGGCCGTGTCCGGTGGGGGTCCGCGCCCCCGCGCCGGGGACGGACGGTGCGGATCGCGCGCCGGCCGTGCCGGGTAGGGGTCCGCGTCCCCGCGCCGGGGACGGACGGTGCGGAGCCGTCAGGGCCGGCTCGTCCGGCGCGGACCGTTGCGACGCTCCGTATCGTTGCCCCTATGGCCGGGCCCGCGATCCTCACCCTTCCCCTCTCGGTGATCCTCGCGCTCTGGCTGCCGGCGGTGCGCAACGGGAGCGACGCGGTGCGGGCGTCGCGCGCGGTCACCGGGACCGGCGAGCCGCACCTGGTCCACGAGCGGGGTGCGCTGGCCTCCGGGGCGGGCACGCTGGCCGAGCTCCTGCCGCACCTCGCGCCGGTCCGCGAGGTGGCGGCGATCCTGCCCCGTCCGGGCGACCCGATGGGCGCCCCGGCGGTGCGGTCGGCGGACCTCCTCGACGCCGGCGAGGGTGTGCTGGTGCGGCGGCCGGGCGACCCGGGCGGCGAGCGGTGCGGCGTCCTCGTCCCCGCCCGCGAGCGCTACGGCAGCATCTTCGAGCAGGGCGAGCTCGTCACGTGGACCGTGGACCACGACGTCACCGACCACCTGCCGGCGCCGAGCCTGCTGCTCGCCGGGGTGGAGTCGCTCTCCCACGCCCGGCGGGAGATCCAGCTGGCGCTCTCCGAGGCGGTCGAGGCGCTCGAGGCGCTCGACGTGGCCCGGGACCGGCCCGACCTGGCCGAGGACCTGCTCGACCTGTCGCTGGCGACGGTGCCCGACCGGCTCCTGCCGCCGGGGCTGGAGCCGCGCCGTCTGGACGTGCTCGAGCGGGCGGCACGCCTGCTGGCCATCGTCGACCTGGCGACGTCGGACGACGGCGCGGCGGTCACCGCCGGGCAGGCGGGTGCGCGGGCGGCTGCCCTGGCGAACGTGGAGCGCTCGGCCCGGCACGCGCTGGCGGCCGCGAGCGCGACCCGCAGCCCGCTGTGAGGCGGCGCGTGGTCACCTCCCGCCGCTGACGCCCCGCTCCGGACCGCCGCATGCCCCTCCCACCGACGCGCCAGGTCCGCCCGAGCCGGATCGGTGAGGAATCGGTGCAGCAGATGCATCGTTTCCTCACCGATCGCCGGAGCCGCGGCCGGGACGTCGTCGCGCCGGCGGGTACCCCGGCTCAGCCGCGCAGCACCGAGCGGTAGACCTCGAGCGTGCGCTCGGCGATGGCGTCCCACGAGAAGTGGTCCTCCACCCGCTGCCTGGCGGCGACCCCCATGCGCGCGGCCCGCTCGGGGTCGGTGACCACGGCGGTGAGCGCGTCGGCGAGATCGCGCTCGAACGTCTCGGGGTCCACCGGCGCGCCGGTTCCGTCGGCGACCTGGTCGATCGGGACCAGGGTGCCGGTGACGCCGTCGTCGATGACCTCGGGGATGCCCCCGGTGGCGGATCCCACCACGGGAAGGCCGACGGCCATGGCCTCGAGGTTGACGATGCCGAGCGGCTCGTAGACAGAGGGGCACACGAAGACCGTGCCGGCGGCCAGGACCGCGACGAGCTCGGGACGGGGAAGCATCTCCTCGATCCAGATCACGCCGTCGCGCCGGTCCTGGAGGTTCTCCACCAGCGAGGTGACCTCGGCGGCGATCTCCGGGGTGTCCGGGGCGCCCGCGCACAGCACGAGCTGGACCTCCGCCGGCAGCTGCTCGACGGCGCGCAGCAGGTGGGGCAGGCCCTTCTGGCGGGTGATGCGGCCGACGAAGACGACCGTGGGGCGGGTGGCGTCGATGCCGAGGCGGGCGAGCGTGGCCGCCGCTGCCTCCTCCTCGCCCGGGGTGCCGGGCCGCCGCCAGCCGTCGAGGTCGATGCCGTTGTGGACGACGCGCACCTTGTCGGCGTCGATGTGCGGGTAGGACCGCAGAATGTCCTCGCGCATGCCGCCGGAGACGGCGATCACGGCGGCGGCGCCCTCGTAGGCGGTGCGCTCGGCCCAGCTCGACAGCGCGTACCCGCCGCCGAGCTGCTCGGCCTTCCACGGCCGCAGCGGCTCGAGGCTGTGCGCGGAGAGCACGTGCGGCACGTCGTGCAGCAGCCCGCCGACGGTGCCGGCCAGGTTGGCGTACCAGGTGTGTGAGTGCACCAGGTCCGTGCCGGCGAGGTTGGCCGCCATGGCGAGGTCCACGCCGAACGTGCGCAGCGCGGCGTTGGCGCCCTCGAGGCCGGCCAGGTAGTCGTACCCGGTCACGGGAACCTCGACGTCGCCGGTGGTGTCGCCGGTCAGGCGCGGCCCGTCGAAGGCGTGCACCCGCACGTCCACGCTCTTGCGGAGCACGCGGGCCAGCTCGGTGACGTGCACGCCGGCGCCGCCGTAGACGTGGGGCGGGTACTCGCGAGTGAGGAGGTCGACCCTCATGATCATCTGCTCCCTGTGGCCGGTCGGCGGCGGTGCCGCACGTTGTCGGTCGCGTCGGCGCGACCACCGGGTCCAGCATGCCCGTCCGGACCGGGGCCGGAGCAACACCGTGCAAGATGTTGCCATCGCGAGCCTCTCGCGACGCTTCGGCCCTAAGGTCGGGGCATGGCAGCTCCACGAGTTCTGGCAATCGTCCTGGCCGGTGGCGAGGGCAAGCGGCTGATGCCCCTGACGACGGACCGGGCCAAGCCGGCCGTGCCGTTCGGCGGGATCTACCGGCTCATCGACTTCGCCCTGTCCAACCTGGTGAACTCCAACTTCCTGCGGATCGTCGTGCTGACGCAGTACAAGTCGCACAGCCTGGACAAGCACATCGCCAAGACGTGGCGGATGTCGAACCTCCTGGGCAACTACGTCGCCCCCGTGCCCGCGCAGCAGCGGGTGGGCAAGAACTGGTTCCTGGGGAGCGCCGACGCGATCTACCAGTCGCTGAACCTGCTCGACGACGAGCGGCCGGACATCGTCGTCGTGGTCGGCGCGGACAACATCTACCGCATGGACTTCTCCCAGATGGTGGAGCAGCACATCGACTCGGGCTTCCCGCTCACGGTGGCCGGGATCCGTCAGCCCCTGTCGATGGCGGACCAGTTCGGGGTGATCCAGGCGGACAAGGACAACCCCCACAAGATCGCCGAGTTCCTCGAGAAGCCCACGGACGCCGTCGGGCTCGTCGACTCCCCGGACGAGGTCCTCGCCTCGATGGGGAACTACGTGATGGACGCCGACGCGCTGATCGAGGCGGTCAGCTCCGACGCCAAGGACGCGAGCTCCAAGCACGACATGGGTGGCTCGATCGTCCCGGCGTTCGTGGCCGACGGCGCAGCCGGCCTGTACGACTTCACCTTCAACGACGTGCCCGGCTCGACCGACCGCGACAGGAACTACTGGCGCGACGTCGGGACGGTGGACGCCTACTACGACGCCAACCAGGACCTGATCTCCGTCTACCCCGTCTTCAACCTCTACAACGACGAGTGGCCGCTGTTCACCGGCTACACCGGCCTGCCGCCGGCGAAGTTCGTGTACGGCAACCGCGAGCGCCTCGGCCACGCGCTGGACTCGCTGATCTCCCCCGGGGTGATCATCTCCGGCGGCGAGGTGGTCGGCTCCGTGCTCTCCCCCGGCACCCGGGTGAACTCCTGGTCCTCGGTGCGCGACTCCGTCCTCTTCGACGGCGTCCAGGTGGGCCGCAACGCCACCGTCAACCGGGCGATCCTGGACAAGAACGTCCACGTGCGCGAGGGCGCGCAGATCGGGATCGACGCCGAGCACGACCGCGCCCGCGGCTTCACCGTCACCGACTCGGGCATCACCGTGGTGCCCAAGGGCGGCGTCGTCGACCGCTGAGCGCAGCCCTCGGAGCACCACCCGCCAAGCGGAACCTGGAGCTATCACCCGCTGCCCGGAGACCTGGGGCCGACGCCGTCACGCACGCTCGAAGACCGGGGGCCGACGCCGTCACGCACGGTCGGAGACCGGGGCGCGACGCCGTCACGCGGACGCTCGGACGACGGCGTGGCCCCCGCCCGTAGGCTGCCCATCGTGAGCGAGAACCCCGCGGTCTCCGTCGGCCTGGTCGCCCCCCGCCCGATCCCCCAGAGCCTGCTGCAGCACGCCCGCGCCCTGCTCGGCCTGGTCGCCGACGACGTGACCGAGCGCGAGACCACCCGGCCCGGGGTGTTCGCCCATGCGCTGCGGGGCACGCTGCGACCGGCGGCGGCGGCCGACGGGCTCGCCGCCGAGCTGCGCGGTCCGGCCACGGCGCTGGGCGTCGACGCGGCGGTCACGACCGGCGCCCTGGCGTCGGACGGCGTCGGCCTGCTCGTCATGGACGTGGACTCGACCCTCATCACCGCGGAGGTCATCGAGCTGCTCGCCGAGCACGCCGGCACCCGCGCGGAGGTGGCGGCGGTGACCGAGCGGGCGATGCGCGGCGAGCTAGACTTCGCCGCCAGCCTGCGCGAGCGGGTCGCGACCCTCGCGGGTCTGGACGTCGCCGTCGTCGAGGCCGTGCGCGCTGCCGTCGAGCTCAGCGCCGGCGCGCGCGAGCTCGTCGACGCCGTGCACGCGGGCGGGGGGAAGGTGGGCGTCGTCTCCGGCGGCTTCGCCGAGATCGTCACCCCGCTCGCCGCGTCGCTCGGCATCGACCACGTGGTCGCGAACACCCTCGAGACGGCGGACGGCCGCCTCACCGGCCGCACGACCGGCCCCGTCGTGGACCGGGCGGCCAAGGAGGCGCACCTGCGCGCGTGGGCCGCGGCCGACGGCGTCCCGCTCGAGCGGGTGGTCGCCGTCGGCGACGGCGCGAACGACCTGGACATGATCCGCGCAGCCGGGCTCGGGGTGGCGTTCTGCGCCAAGCCGGTGGTGCAGGAGCAGGCCGACGCAGCGGTTGGCTTCCCCCGGCTGGACGCCGTGCTGGGGCTGCTCGGCCGCTGACGGGTCACCGCGCCCCCCGTCGGTCCTGCTACGCCGTCAGTCCGCGACCCGGACCAGCCGGGTCAGGTGCGCGGTCGACCGGTCGAGCTCGGCCCAGGGTGTGCTCAGGTCGAGCACGCACGCCGAGGCCGTCGGGACGCCCAGGCTGACCTGCTGGGCGAGGTCGTCGCGGGTGTCGTGCAGCAGGGAGGCGAGACCCGACATGGTGGGCTCGTGCCCGACGACCAGCACGGTCGACGTCCGGGGGTCGATCTCCTGCAGCATGGCGAGCACCTGCCGCGGCCCGGCCTGGTAGAGCTCCTCGCGGATCTCGTGCTCGCGCACGGTCAGGCCCTGGGTCAGCAGCTTGAAGGTCTCGGTGGTGCGCAGGGCGCCGGAGACCAGCGCAACGTCGACCGCCCCGGTGACGGCGTCGATCCGCTCGCCGAGCGCGCCGGCCTGCGTGCGGCCCTTGGCGGCGAGGGGCCGCATGGCGTCGCCGAGGTCGCCCTCGGGCTCGGCCTTGGCGTGCCGCACGAGGACGAGGGTGCGCGCCATCAGATCCCCATCGCGTGGACGCCGCCGTCGACGTGGACGATCTCCGCGGTGGTCTTGGGGAACCAGTCCGAGCACAGTGCCACCACGGTGCGGGCCGTGGGCTCGGCGTCGGAGACGTCCCAGCCGAGCGGCGCGCGCTCGTCCCAGCCGCCCTCGACCTGGTCGAAGCCCGGGATGGAGGTCGCCGCGGTGGTGCGCACCGGGCCGGCGGAGACGAGGTTGACCCGGATGCCCTGCGGCCCGAGGTCGCGGGCGAGGTAGCGCGAGGTCGACTCGAAGGCGGCCTTGGCCACGCCCATCCAGTCGTAAACGGGCCACGCGAAGGAGGCGTCGAACGTCAGGCCCACGACGGCGGAGCCGGGCGCCATGAGCGGCTTGGCGGCGACGGCCAGGGCCTTGAGGGAGAACGCGGAGACGTGCACGGCGGTGGCCACGTCCTCCCACGTGCCGGCGAGGAAGTTCCCGCCCATGACCTCCTTCGGTGCGAAGCCGATGGAGTGCACGACGGCGTCGAGGTGGTCGGCGTGCTCACGGACGGCGTCGGCCAGGCCGTCGAGGTCCTCCTGGCTCTGGACGTCGAGCTGGACCACCGGCGCGGGCGAGGGCAGGCGCCGGGCGGTGACCTCGGTGAGCCGGAACTGGCGGCCGAAGGAGGTCAGGATCACGGTGGCGCCCTGCTCCTGGGCCAGCCGGGCCACGTGGAAGGCGATCGAGTTGTCCTTGAGGACCCCGGTCACCAGGATCGTCTTGCCCTCGAGCAGTCCCATCGGTTCTCCTTCTTCTCGCGGCGCGGTGCGCCCTGCGTGAGCGTGCGGCGCCCGTGGGGGCGCCGTCGGGTCAGGTGGTCAGTGGCCCATCCCGAGCCCGCCGTCCACGGGGACGACGGCTCCGGAGATGTAGGCGGCGTCCTCGCTCGCGAGGAACTGGACGGCAGCCGCGACGTCGTCCACGGAGCCGAAGCGGCCGGCGGGGATCGCGCCGAGGTAGGCCTGCTGCTGCTTCTCGGGCAGCGCCTGGGTCATGGCGGTGTCGATGAACCCCGGGGCGACGACGTTGGCGGTGATGCCGCGCCCGCCCAGCTCGCGGGTGATGGAGCGCGCGATACCGACGAGCCCGGACTTCGACGCCGAGTAGTTGACCTGGCCGGGCCCGCCGTAGAGGGCCACGACCGAGGAGATGAGAACGATGCGCCCGCGGCGCGCACGGATCATGGCCTTGCTGGCGCGGCGGGCCACGCGGAAGGCACCTGCGAGGTTCGTGTCGACGACGGTCTCGAAGTCCTCGTCGCTCATCCGCATCAGGAGCTGGTCGCGGGTGACGCCGGCGTTGGCGACGACCACCTCGACGGGGCCGTGCTGCTCCTCGACGGCGGTGAAGGCGGCGTCGACCGAGGCGGTGTCGCGCACGTCGCCGACGACCCCGAGGACGCCGTCGGGCAGCTCCCCGGAGCGGTAGATGGTGGCGACCTTGTCGCCCGCGGCGACGAAGCGCTCGGCGATGGCTCGTCCGATGCCCCGGTTGGCCCCGGTCACCAGCACGCTGCGCCCACCCTGCTCGGTCACGATCGTCTCCGTCTCATCCGCCTGCGTTGCGTGGAAACCGTAGCCGACGCGTGCAGCCGCGGGCGACGAGCGCCCATGCGGCGGCCGTGGCACCGCCCACAGTCGATGCCGGCAGCGCCGAACCGGCGCCGCCGCGGGCGGCCCTGAAGCGTAGCCTTGAGGGGTGAGGATTCCCGGCCGGTCGCACAGGGGGTCGCAGGTCCAGGCGATCACCTCGGCACCGCGCGCCCTGGCCGAGGACGTGCACGCCCGCACCGTTCGCTACCTCGTCTCGATGGGCATCCGCACCGCGTGCTTCCTGCTGCTCCTCGTGGTCCCGGGGTGGTGGAAGTGGGTGTGCGTGGCCGGTGCGGTCATCCTGCCGGGCATCGCGGTGCTCATGGCGAACGCCGGGCGCGTACGGCCTGAGCCGCCCACGACCTACCTCACCCCCCAGGACACGCCGCCGAAGCAGCTGCCCTACGACCCGACGACGGAGTACCTGCGATGACATCGGACGAGCGCGTGCTGCGCTGCAGCGCCAAGGGCTGCGGCGCCGAGGCTGTCCACGCGCTGCTCTGGAACAACCCACGCCTGCACACCACCGGCCGCCGCAAGGTCTGGCTCGCCTGCGACGCGCACCGCGAGCACCTGAGCAGCTTCCTCTCTACGCGCGACTTCCTGCGCGACGTCGTCGCCGTGTCCGAGCTCGACGAGACGCACGGGTGAGCCCGTCGACGTCCCCGGCCAGGCGCTACGCCTTCCTGCGCACCCGACGCTGGGCCGGCCTCATCGCGGCCATGGTCGTGGTCTCGGTGACGTGCGCCCTGCTGGGGGTGTGGCAGTGGGGCCGGTACGAGTCCCGGTACGCCGAGGCCAGGCAGGTCGAGGCGGTGCACGACGCCGAGCCGGTGCCGCTCACCGAGGCGCTGGACTCCCTCGCCGGGCCCGTCGGCACCGACGAGGCCTGGCGGACGGTGGAGCTGACCGGGCGCTACGTCGACGGCGGCACGGTGCTCCTGCGCAACCGGCCGGTGGACGGCACCCCCGCCGTGCACGTCGTCGCCCCGTTCGTGGCGACCACCGACGCCGGCGAGGTGCTCGTGATCGTCGACCGCGGCTGGGTCGAGGCCTCCCGGGCCGACACCGCCGGGGCGGAGCTGCCGCAGCCGCCGGCCGGCGAGGTCACGCTGACGGCCCGGCTGCGGGTCGCCGAAGAGCCGTACGACCGCGTTCCCCCGGCCGGGCAGATCTACACCCTGGCCCCCGAGCAGGTGATGGCCGGCGTCGCCACGGTGACGGACGCGGTTCCCGCCGGGCTGCCCGTGCTCGACGGCTACGTCGCCGCCGTCGCGGAGGACCCGGCGGCGACGACGGCCCTGCCCGGCTACGGCCGGCCCACGTTCAGGTACGCGACGAACATGTCCTACGCGTTCCAGTGGTGGTTCTTCTCCGCCGGTGCGCTGGCCGCCCTCGTGATCCTCGCCAGGCGGGAGGCGGCCGAGGACGCCGGCGACCGGGCCGGCTCCGAGGACGCCGTGCCGGCCCGGAAGCCGCGCCTGAGCGCAGAGGCCGAGGAGGACGCGATCGTCGAGGCGCAGCTCAGGCGAGGGTGACGAGCTCCAGGTAGGCGTCGGACCACAGGTCCTCGTCGGCGTCGGGCAGCAGCAGCACCCGCTCGGGGTTCAGCGCCTCCACCGCGCCCTCGTCGTGGGTGACCAGGACGACGGCGCCCGTGAAGGAGCGCAGCGCGGCGAGGATCTCCGCGCGGCTGGCCGGGTCGAGGTTGTTCGTGGGCTCGTCGAGCAGCAGCACGTTGGCCGAGGACACCACCAGCACGGCGAGCGCCAGGCGGGTCTTCTCGCCGCCGGAGAGCACCTTGGCGGGCTTGTCGGCGTCGTCGCCGGAGAACAGGAAGGACCCGAGGACGCTGCGGACGCCGGTGTCGTCCAGGTCCGGGGCCGCGGAGCGCAGGTTCTCCACCACGGTGCGCTCGACGTCGAGGGTCTCGTGCTCCTGCGCGTAGTAGCCGACCTTGAGCCCGTGCCCGGCGATGACCTCGCCGGTGTCCGGGTCCTCCACGCCGCCGAGGATGCGCAGCAGCGTGGTCTTGCCCGCGCCGTTCAGCCCGAGGACGACGACCTTGGAACCACGGTCGATCGCCAGGTCGACGTCGGTGAAGACCTCGAGCGAGCCGTAGGACTTGCTCAGCCCCTCGGCCGTCAGCGGCGTCCTGCCGCAGGGCGCGGGGTCGGGGAAGCGCAGGTGGGCGACCTTGTCCGCCCGGCGCACGTCCTCGAGCCCGGAGAGCAGGCGCTCGGCGCGGCGGGCCATGTTCTGCGCGGCGACGGTCTTGGTGGCCTTGGCCCGCATCTTGTCGGCCTGGGCCATGAGCTGGCCGGCCTTCTTCTCGGCGTTGGCGCGCTCGCGGTGGCGCCGGCGCTCGTCGGCCTCGCGCTGCTTGATGTAGGCGTCCCAGCCCATGTTGTAGACGTCGAGCACGCTGCGGTTCGCGTCCAGCAGCCACACGTGGTTGACGGTCTCGCGCAGCAGCTCGACGTCGTGGGAGATCACGACGAAGCCGCCGGAGTAGTTCTTCAGGTACTCGCGCAGCCAGACGATCGAGTCGTGGTCGAGGTGGTTGGTCGGCTCGTCGAGCAGCAGGGTCTGGACCCCGGAGAAGAGGATGCGGGCGAGCTCGACGCGGCGGCGCTGACCGCCGGAGAGCGTCTCCAGCGGCTGGTCGAGCACACGGGTGGGCAGCCCCAGGTTGGAGGTGATGCGGGCCGCCTCGGACTCCGCGGCCCACCCGCCCTGGGCGGCGAACTCCGCGTCGAGGCGCACGTACTTCTCCATCGCCTTCTGCTGCTCGTCGCCCTCGGTGGTGGCCATCTTCTGCTCGGCCCGCCGCACGCGGCGCACGATCTCGTCCAGGCCGCGGGCGGAGAGCACCCGGTCGCGGGCGAGGACGTGCAGGTCGCCGGTGCGCGGGTCCTGCGGGAGGTAGCCGATGTCGCCGGAGCGCACGATCTGGCCGGTGTGCTGGACCACCGAGGCGGTCTCGTCCTGGCCGGAGAGCAGCTTCGTGAGCGTGGTCTTGCCGGCCCCGTTGCGTCCGACGAGGCCGATCCGCATGCCGGCGTCGATGCGGAAGCTCGCCTCGTGGAGGAGCTCCCGGGCGCCGATGCGCATGGAGACGTCGTGGGCGGTGATCACAGGGCAGACCTCAAGACACGGATGTGGGGATGGGGGCACCGAGGCGGTGCGCCGACCAGTCTACGGGGCGGGCCTGAGCCCGCCGAGAGAAATTGCTCTCACCCCCACGTGCAGCGGACGCCTACCGCTCCCTGCGCCGACGAGATCGCTCCGATGGTCGCGACAGCGACCAGATCAGCGACTGGAGCGGGGATGGCGGTACCCACGTCTGCCCTGTGGTCGGGTCGAAGGCCCCGATCGCCAGACGGTCGGTCCGGGCGGTCGGTCCGAGCGGTCGGTCCGAGCGGTCGGTCCGAGCGGTCGGTCCGGGCGCCGCCCCGAGTGCCCCTGCCACGGACCCGCAATACGTTGTGCTCATGACCTTCAACGAGGGTGTCCGGGCCGATCCCGGGCGAGTGCGGAGCTCACGCGGGGCCAAGGGTGCCGCCATCGGCGGCGGGGCGGGCGTGATCGCGCTGCTCGTGTTCCTCTTCACGGGCCAGGACGTCTCGGGCATCCTCGGCGGCGGTGAGCAGGTGGCGTCGCAGCCAGGCGACGACTTCTCCCACTGCCAGACCGGCGCCGACGCCAACGAGTTCGTCGAGTGCCGCATGGTGTTCACCGCCGACGCCCTCGACCAGTACTGGGTGGCGGCCCTGCCCGAGCAGGCCGGGATCGAGTACCAGCAGCCCGCCTTCACCGTCTTCGAGAACTCCGTCGGCACCGGCTGCGGGAACGCCACCTCCGCCGTCGGACCGTTCTACTGCCCGCCGGACGCCGGCGTCTACCTCGACACCGGGTTCTTCGACCAGCTGGAGACCCGGCTCGGGGCGGAGAACGCGCCGCTGGCGCAGATGTACATCGTCGCCCACGAGTGGGGGCACCACATCTCCAACCAGCAGGGCATCATGGACGCGATCGATCGGCAGGACACCGGGCCGACGTCGGACGGCGTCCGCCTCGAGCTCCAGGCCGACTGCTACGCCGGGATGTGGGTGGGCCAGGCCGCCACGGTGGTCGACCCCGACTCGGGCGAGACCTTCATCCAGCCGCCGACCCGGCAGCAGGTCGCCGACGCCCTCGACGCCGCGGCCGCCGTCGGCGACGACCGGATCCAGCAGGGCGCCGGCCAGGAGGTCAACCCCGAGGCGTGGACGCACGGCTCGGCCGAGCAGCGCATGCGCTGGTTCACCACCGGCTACGAGCAGGGCTCGATGGCCGCCTGCGACACGTTCTCGGCCGGCCGGCTCTGACGCCGGGTCCGGGTCCCCTGGAAACGCCGGCCCTGAACTCGCCCCGCCCGAACGCCACGACGCGGAGAGACTCTGGCCCTCGCGTGGCTCGGGGTCAGAGCGAGGTGGCTCGACACACAAGGCCCCGGGGCGGACGAACCGCCCCGGGGCCTCTGACATGGTCCCGGCCGAGCCGGGCTGTGCGTCTTACCGGCCGCTGCCGGGGTCGTGCTCGCCCTCGACGGCGAGCTCGGCCTCCCGGCCCTCGCCCGCACGACCGTTGCCGCCACCCCGGTTCTGCCCCTGGCGCTCCAGTGCCGCACGGACCTCGTCAGGTCGGGTGAGAGACTGCGGGATACCCCGTGCGTGGTGATCCCCCGAGATCTCCGTGTGAACCAGCTGCTCGCGGTTGAGCAGCAGGTTCAGCAGGATCGCGGCGATCGCACCGGCACTGATGCCGGAGTGGAAGATCAGCTGGAACCAGTCCGGGAACTCGGCGTAGATGCCCGTCGAGACGGTGGGCAGCAGCGCGATGCCCACCGAGATCGCCACCACCAGGACGTTGGTGTTGGTGAAGTGGACGCGGGTGAGCGTGCGCACGCCGGCGGCGACCACCATGCCGAACAGCGCGATCCCGGCCCCGCCGAGCACGGCGCGCGGCACGCCCTCGACGATCGCGGCGACCTTGGGCACCAGCCCGAGCGCGATCAGGATGACGCCGGACATCGCGGTGACATAGCGGGACTTCACGCGGGTGAGGCTGACCAGGCCGACGTTCTGGGCGAACGCGGTGTAGGGAAAGGTGTTGAAGAACCCGCCGAGCAGCGTGGAGAGGCCGTCCGCGCGCAGACCGTCGGCGAGCTGCTTGCGGCCGACGGGCCGGTCGACGATCTCCCCGACGGCGATCATGTCGCCGGTGGTCTCGGTCATGATCACCAGGCCGACGACGAGCATGGAGATCACGGCGGCGATCGGGAACGTCGGGATGCCGAAGTGCAGCGGCGTGATGATGGCGAACCAGCCGGCGTCACCGACGCCCGACCAGTCGACCATGCCGAACGGGATCGCGATCAGCGTTCCGACCACCAGGCCGAGGAGCACCGAGATGCGCGCCAGCGCGGGCGGCGCGAACTTCTCGAGCAGGATGATGAAGAGCAGCGTGCCGGCGGCGAAAGCGAGGTCCCTGGGCTCCGCGGACTCCTGGTTGTTGGTGATCCAGCCCGCGGCCACGCCCATGAGCGACAGGCCGATGATCATGATGACGGTGCCGGTCACCAGGGGCGGGAAGAAACGCAGCAGCGACCCGAACACCGGCGCCAGCGCGATCATGAAGAGACCGCAGGCGATGGTGGCGCCGAAGATGGCGGTGATGTCGTACTGGTTCCCGATGGCGATCATCGGACCGACGGCCGCGAAGGTGACGCCCTGCATGAGCGGCAGGCGGACGCCGAACCGCCAGAACCCGATCGACTGGATCAGCGTGGCGATGCCGGCGACGAAGAGGTCGGCGCTGATCAGGAAGGCGATGTCGTTGGCGGAGTAGCCGAGCGCGCTGCCGAGGATCAGTGGGACCGCGACGGCACCGGCGTACATCGCCAGCACGTGCTGGAGCCCCAGCGGGAAGAGCCGAGCGAGCTTCGGGATCTCGTCGACCGGATGCTTGTCGACCGCGGCGTTGGACATGTATGACCTCCTCGTTGAAGCCGGGCAGTGCGGCGAACGTACACCAGCGCGGCCTCGATCAGAAGAGGTTTGGGGCAAATATCGAAAGTGCGTTTCCGCTGAGCGAAAACATCACGGTCAGGATGGGCGCCGTACGTCTCACTAACTGAGACACGACTTGTCCCGTCTCCGCGGGACTTCGCCGATTGACACGTTGCGCACCGGTTCTGGGGCGGTGCGACGGCCGAGACGTGTCACTCGGCGCGGCGCCTGCTTCAGCGGGCCGACGTTCGCCTTCCTGGCCGGGGCCGAATCGTTCGACGCTCGCTCGTGGTGGGGCCGGACGTGCAGGTTCGGGAAGCTGGACGCACGCCGCGGCCCGGTGTCTTCCGTGAGGCACCGGGCCGCGTCGCGTCGTCGGCGGGCTGGCCGACGGGTGCGAGTGTCAGACGTTGAAGCCGATGGCGCGGAGCTGCTCACGGCCGATGGGCGTGATCTTCTCCGGGCCCCACGGCGGCATCCAGACCCAGTTGATCCGCATGCCCTCGACCAGCCCCTCGAGGGCCTGGCTGGTCTGGTCCTCGATGACGTCGGTCAGCGGGCAGGCGGCCGAGGTCAGCGTCATGTCGATGATGGCCTGGTTGTTCTGGTCGAGCGTGATGCCGTAGACCAGGCCGAGGTCGACGACGTTGATCCCGAGCTCGGGGTCGATGACGTCGCGCATGGCCTCCTCGACGTCGGCGGCCGTGGTCGGCGAGGGGTTGATCGTCTCGCTCATGAATCCTCCTTCTGCGACGGCTCTGCCGTCAGGGCGTGGGCGAGGGCGTCGCGCAGGGCCATCCAGCCGAGCAGCGCGCACTTGATGCGGGCAGGGTATCGGGCCACTCCCACGAACGCCGCGGCGTCCTCCAGGGAGTCCTGCTTCTCGGCGTCGAGCTCCTTGCCGCGGTTGTGCATGAGCTCGCGGAACGTCTCGTTGAGGCGGTCCACCGTGGTGATGTCCTGGCCGGTGACCAGGTCGTTGAGGATCGACAGCGACGCCTGGGAGATGGAGCACCCCTGGCCGACCCAGCCGACCTCGGCGACGGTCGGTGCGCCGTCGCCGTGCTCCATCCGCACCCGCAGGGTGACCTGGTCGCCGCAGGTCGGGTTGACCTGGAACGACTCGCCGTCGAAGAGGGCGATCTCCCCCGCCCCGTGCTGCTCGCGCGAGTGGTCCAGGATGACCTGCTGGTAGAGCTGCTCCATCGCGTCAGCCATGGTCCACCCCGAAGAAGCGGCGCACCTGGCCGAGCTTGTCGACGAAGACGTCGATCTCCTCGGCGGTCGTGTAGAGCCCCGCCGACGCGCGGGCCGAGGCGTGCACCCCGAGCCGGCGGTGCACGGGCTGGGCGCAGTGGTGCCCGACCCGCACGGCGATGCCGGCGTCGTCGAGGACCTGGCCGACGTCGTGCGGGTGCACCCCGTCGACCGAGAACGCGACGACGGCGAGGCGGTCGACCGGGTCGGCCGGACCGAGCACCCGCACGCCCGGCACCGAGGCGATGCCGTCAAGCAGCCGGACCGTCAGGTCGTGCTCGTGCGCGGCGACGGCGTCCATGCCCAGCTCGGACAGGTAGTCCACCGCGGCGTGCAGCCCGACCGTCTGGGCCACCATCTGCGTGCCCGCCTCGAACCGGGCGGGTGCCTCGGCGTAGGTGGTGGACTCCATGGTCACCACCTGCACCATCGACCCGCCGGTGAGGAACGGCGGCATGGCGGCGAGCAGCTCGCGCCGCCCGTAGAGCACGCCGATGCCGGTCGGCCCGAGCATCTTGTGCCCGGAGAACGCGGCGAAGTCGACGTCGAGCGCCTTCAGGTCCACCGGCAGGTGCGGCACGGACTGGCACGCGTCCAGCACGACCAGCGCACCGGCCCGGCGAGCCAGGGCGACGACGTCGGCCACCGGGCTCAGCGCGCCGGTGACGTTGGAGGCGTGGGTCAGGGCCACGACCTTCGTGCGCTCGGTGATGACGTCGAAGGTGCTCTCGTCGAGCCGGCCCTCGTCGGTGACGCCCAGCCAGCGCAGGGTGGCCCCGGTGCGGGCGCACAGCTCCTGCCACGGCACGAGGTTGGCGTGGTGCTCGGCCTCGGTGACCACGACCTCGTCGCCCGGACCGAGCCCGAACAGCTCGCGCGCGGCGTCCCCGCCCCGCCCGAGCGAGGCGTTGGACATGGCGTAGGTGACGAGGTTGAGGCCCTCGGTGGCGTTCTTCGTCCAGAGGATCTCGTCCTCGGCCACGCCCACGAAGGCGGCGACGGCGGCCCGGGCGGCCTCGTAGGCCTCGGTGGCCTCCTCGGCGAGCTGGTGGGCGCCCCGGTGCACCGCGGCGTTCCTGCGCTCGTAGAAGTCCTGCTCGGCGTCGATGACGCACTGCGGCTTCTGCGAGGTCGCGGCGCTGTCGAGGTAGACCAGCGGCCGGTCCCCGCGCACGGTACGTCCCAGCAGGGGGAAGTCCGCGCGCACGGCCGCCAGCTCCGCCGCGCTCAACGAGCGGGCGGGGCCGGCGGCGGGTGCGGCGAGGCCGGTCACCGTCGTGGGTCCGGCTGCGGTCATGAAGGGTCCCGTCCGTCTCAGACCGTGGCGGTCAGGTACTTGTCGTAGCCCTCGGCCTCGAGCTGGTCGGCCAGCTCGGCGCCGCCCTGCTCGGCCACGCGGCCCTCGACGAACACGTGCACGTGGTCGGGCTTGATGTACTGCAGGATCCGCGTGTAGTGCGTGATGAGCATGACGCCGAGCCCGGTGTTCCCGTGGACGCGGTTGACGCCCTCGGAGACCACGCGCAGCGCGTCGACGTCGAGGCCCGAGTCGGTCTCGTCGAGCACGGCGAACTTCGGGGCGAGGAGCTCCATCTGGAGGATCTCGTGGCGCTTCTTCTCACCGCCGGAGAAGTTGTGGTTGACGTCGCGCTGGGCGAACTCGGGGTCCATGCGCAGGGCGCCCATGGCGTCCTTGACGTCGCCGACCCACTGGCGCAGGGCGGGGGCCTCGCCGGTGATCGCGGTCTTGGCGGTGCGCAGGAAGTTCGACACGGTCACGCCGGGGACCTCGACGGGGTACTGCATGGCGAGGAACAGGCCCGCGCGGGCGCGCTCGTCCACGCTCATCTCGAGGACGTTCTCGCCGTCGAGGAGGACCTCGCCGTCGACCACGGTGTACTTCGGGTGCCCGGCGATGGAGTACGCCAGGGTGGACTTGCCGGAGCCGTTCGGGCCCATGATGGCGTGGATCTCGCCGGAGTTGATGGTCAGGTCGACGCCGCGCAGGATCGGCTTCGGGCCGTCGTTGGTCTCGACGGAGACGTGGAGGTTCTTGATCTCAAGGGTGGACATCTAGGTTTCTTCTCTTCCTTGGGGCTTGGGGCCGGAGCGGCGGGGCGTCAGGCGGAGACGTCGGCGGTGGCGTCGACGTCGACCAGGACGCGCTCGCCGTCCAGGGTCACGAGGTAGACGGGCACGGGCTGGGTGGCGGGCAGGCTGAGCGGTCGGCCGGTGCTCAGGTCGAAGGTCGAACCGTGGAGCCAGCACTCGATGGTGCGGCCCTCGACCTCGCCGTCGGAGAGGTTCACCTGCCCGTGGGAGCAGATGTCCGAGATGGCGTGGAAGTCCCCGTCCTCGTCGCGCACCAGCGCGACCGGCAGGGGTGAGCCGTCGGGAGCGTCGAGCTCGAGGCGCATGGCCTCGCCGGGCTCGAGATCCGCGACGTCGGCGACGTGCTCCATCATCGGGCGGCTGCCTCCATGGTGCGGTCCAGCTCCTCCTCGATGGCGGCCATGAGCCGCTCCTGGACGAGCGGGACGCCGATCTGGTTGATGAGCTCGGCGAAGAAGCCGCGCACCACCAGCCGGCGGGCGTCGGCCTCGGGGATGCCGCGCGAGCGCAGGTAGAACAGCTGCTCGTCGTCGAAGCGGCCCGTCGCGGACGCGTGCCCGGCCCCCTCGATCTCGCCGGTCTCGATCTCCAGGTTCGGCACCGAGTCCGCGCGGGCACCCTCGGTGAGCACCAGGTTGCGGTTGAGCTCGTAGGTGTCGGTGCCCTCTGCCTCCTTACGGATCAGCACGTCGCCGACCCACACCGCGTGCGCGCCCTCGCCTTGCAGCGCGCCCTTGTAGGTGGCGCGGGACTTGCAGCTCGGCACGGCGTGGTCGACGAAGAGGCGGTGCTCCTGGTGCTGGCCGGCGTCGGTGAAGTACAGGCCGAGCAGCTCGACGTCGCCGCCGGGGGCGGTGAAGACGGCGTCCGGGGTGATCCGGACGAGGTCGCCGCCGAGCGTGACGACGATGTGCTTGAGCTTGGCGTCGCGGCCCACCTGCGTGCGGTGGTTGGACACGTGCACGGCACCGGCGTCCCAGTCCTGGACGGAGACGACCGTGAGGTGTGCGCCGTCGTGGACGTCGATCTCGACCGTCTGGGCGAGCTCGGCCGAGCCGCGGTGGTCCAGGACCACGAGGGACTCGCTGTGCTGCTCGGCGACGACCAGGACGTGCTGGGCGGCCGGCGCGGCCGCGGTCGCGGCGTCGCCGTTCACGGAGACCATGGTGTGGCGGCCGCCGGTGTGGTTCTTCGGGACGGTGACGACCAGCGCCTCGCCGAAGGACTCCCAGGCGACGGCGGAGATGCGGTCGCCGGGTGCGGAGACCTTCCCCAGGCGCTCGTCGTCGCGGCCGACGTGCTCGACGCGCACGGCGTCGTCGGTCTCGACGGTCACGGCCGGGCCGGTACCGGTCAGCGAGCCCGCGAAGAGCTTCTGGAGCCGGTCGACGGGGCTGAAGCGCCAGTCCTCCTCGCGCCCGGTGGGCACGGGGAAGTGCGCCAGGTCGAACGACGTCGCACGGTCGCCGCGCGAGCTCTCCGGGACGCCGCCCTGACCGTGGGTGTGGGCGGAGTCCGCGGTCGCGCGGGAGTGGTCGGTGGACAAGTTCTGAGTCGTGGCGGTCATCAGCCGACGGCCCCTTCCATCTGCAGCTCGATCAGGCGGTTGAGCTCGAGGGCGTACTCCATCGGCAGCTCACGGGCGATGGGCTCGACGAAGCCACGGACGATCATCGCCATGGCCTCGGTCTCCGCCATGCCCCGGGACATGAGGTAGAACAGCTGGTCCTCGCTCACCTTCGAGACGGTCGCCTCGTGGCCCATCTCGACGTCGTCGACGCGAACGTCGACGTACGGGTAGGTGTCCGAGCGGGAGATCTGGTCCACCAGCAGCGCGTCGCACAGCACGTTGGACTTGGAGTGCGTGGCACCCTCGAGCACCTGCACCAGCCCGCGGTAGGAGGCGCGGCCGCCGCTCCGGGCCACCGACTTCGACACGATGGACGAGGAGGTGTTCGGCGCCATGTGGACCATCTTGGAACCGGTGTCCTGGTGCTGGTCCTCGCCGGCGAAGGCGATCGACAGGGTCTCCCCGCGGGCGTGCTCGCCCATGAGGTAGACGGCCGGGTACTTCATGGTGACCTTGGAGCCGATGTTGCCGTCGATCCACTCCATGGTGCCGCCGGTCTCGACCGTGGCGCGCTTGGTGACCAGGTTGTAGACGTTGTTCGACCAGTTCTGGATCGTCGTGTACCGGACGCGGGCGTCCTTCTTGACGATGATCTCCACGACCGCCGAGTGCAGCGAGTCGGACTGGTAGATCGGGGCGGTGCAGCCCTCGACGTAGTGCACGTACGAGCCCTCGTCGGCGATGATCAGCGTCCGCTCGAACTGGCCCATGTTCTCGGTGTTGATCCGGAAGTAGGCCTGCAGCGGGATCTCCACGTGGACGCCCTTGGGGACGTACACGAAGGAGCCGCCGGACCACACGGCGGTGTTGAGCGAGGCGAACTTGTTGTCACCGGCCGGGATGACGGAGCCGAAGTACTCCTCGAAGATCTCCGGGTGCTCCTTCAGGCCCGTGTCCGTGTCGAGGAAGATGACGCCCTGCTGCTCCAGGTCCTCGCGGATCTGGTGGTAGACGACCTCGGACTCGTACTGGGCGGCGACGCCGGCGACGAGGCGCTGCTTCTCGGCCTCCGGGATGCCCAGCCGGTCGTAGGTGTTCTTGATGTCGTCGGGCAGGTCCTCCCAGCTGGTGGCCTGCTTCTCCGTGGACCGCACGAAGTACTTGATGTTGTCGAAGTCGATGCCGCTCAGGTCGGCGCCCCAGCTGGGCATGGGCTTCTTGTCGAAGAGCCGCAGGCCCTTGAGCCGGCGCTTGGTCATCCACTCCGGCTCGTCCTTCAGTGCGGAGATGTTCCGCACCACGTCCTCGTCGACGCCGCGCCGGGCGTTGGCGCCGGCGTCGTCCGCGTCGGACCAGCCGTACGCGTAGTTGCCGATCGAGGCGATCGTCTCGTCCTGGGTCATGGGTGCGTCGGGCACCCTGACGTCCTGCTGGGTGGGACTTGTCATCAGTTTCCTTCCGTGACGTCGCCGGCCGGCGACGTGGTGGTCCGTGGAAGACCGGTCGTGGCTCCGGGGCGCACCTGGGGGGTGCGTACCGGGACCGGTGCGAGTGGGACGTGGGTGGTGCACACGTGGCCGCCGCCCGCCAGGGTGGCGAGGCGCTGCACGTGCACGCCCAGCAGCCGCGAGAAGGCCTGGGTCTCGGCCTCGCACAGCTGGGGGAACCCTTCGGCGACGTCCTGCACCGGGCAGTGGCCCTGGCACAGCTGCAGGGCCACTCCCTGCGTGCCGATCGTGCGGGTGGTGGCGGCGTAGCCGTCGGCCGTCAGTGCCCCGGCGAGCGCGTGGACGCGGTCGGCGGTGGTGGTGCCCGCCTGCTGCACCAGCGGCCGGTAGCGGCGCTCGAGCTCGTTGATGCGTGCCTCGGCGAACCGGTCGAGCGCCTCCGGCCCGGCGACCTCGACGAGGAAGTCCAGGGCGTGGGTGGCCAGGTCGGAGTAGGCGTCGGTGAGGACGGCCCGTCCGGCGTCGGTGGCCACGTAGTGGCGCGCGGGGCGGCCGCGGCGGCGCAGCCCGGGGCCGCCGGGCTCGTGCACGACGATCTGGCCCTGCTCCTCGAGGTGGGCGATGTGGCGGCGCACGGCGGCCGGAGTCAGCTCCAGGACCCGCGCGAGGGTGGCGGCGCTGACCGGTCCCTGCTCGACTACGAGCTCGAGCACCCGCTCGCGCGTGGTGGCCTCGACGTCGCCGTGGGCAGGACGGTCGTGGGACGAGCCCATGGGTCCTCCCTCGCTTCGGCGGGTGTCGTGCGGCGGAGCGGTCCGGCCGCGGAGACGGGCGCGGTCACGCCTATCGCATTAGGTAACAGTGTCCTTCCTTAAATGGGTTCCCGCAAGGAAGGCGACCCTCACCAGCACTGTGAGCATGGGCACGACGGCGGCCGCGCAGGCCAGGCGGCACCTCGATCCGGCCCGGGGCGGGCGCGGTTCCGGACGACGGGCGGCCGTCATCGGCAGCCTACGCTGTGGGCGTGCCACTTCCCCACGACGCCGTCCCGACGGCAGGCGCCGCGCGCGGTGCCGAGCCCGCGGGCGCCACCACCGCCGGGACCGCGCTCGCCGTGCGCGGCCTGCGCAAGTCCTACGGTAACCGCGAGGTGGTCCGTGAGCTCTCGCTGACCGCCCGGCGCGGCGAGCTCACCGCCGTCCTCGGCCCCAACGGGGCCGGGAAGACGACGACCATCGAGTGCTGCGAGGGCCTGCGGCGCCCCGACGGCGGCACGATCGAGGTCCTCGGGCTCGACCGGGCGGCACGGGGCGCCGACGCCGAGCTGCGCGAGCGGGTCGGCGTCATGCTGCAGGACGGCGGGCTGCCCATGGCACCGCGGGCCGGCGCCGTCCTCGGCCACCTGGCCCGGCTGCACGCGGACCCGCTCGACCCGACGGCGCTCCTCGCCCGGCTCGGGCTCTCCGACGTCGCCGGCACCCGGGTGCGCCAGCTCTCCGGCGGTCAGCGCCAGCGCCTCGCCCTGGCCGGCGCGGTGGTCGGCCGGCCGGAGCTGGTCTTCCTGGACGAGCCCTCGGCCGGGCTGGACCCGCAGTCCAGGCTGGCGGTGTGGGAGCTGCTGCGCGAGCTGCGGTCCGCCGGCACGTCGCTGGTGCTGACGACCCACCTGATGACGGAGGCCGAGGAGCTCGCCGACCACGTGGTGATCATCGACGCCGGCCGGGTCATCGCCGAGGGCTCCCCGGCCGAGCTGACCGGCGGGACCCAGGTTCGCGTGTCCCCGGCGCCGGCCGGCTCCGTGGCCGAGGTCGGCGACGCGCTCGCCACGGTGCTGGCCGGGCACCGGACGCTGACCGTACGGACCGGCCCGGAGTGGGTGGAGGTCTCGACCGCCGACGCCGGTGGACGCGGGCTCGACGCCGGCACGCTCGCCGTCGTGGCCTCCGCGCTGGCCGCGACCGGGCACGGCGACGCGGACGTGTCCTGGCACCGGCGCACCCTGGAGGACACGTTCCTGGACCTGACCGGACGTGCGCTGCGCGAGGCCGAGGAGCCGTCATGACCACGCCGACCACCACCCGAGCGTCCCGCCCGGCCGCCGGCCGCGGCGTGGTCCTGCGTCGTGTGCTGGCGCAGACCCGGTTCGAGACCGCCGCCGTGCTGCGCAACGGCGAGCAGCTGCTGCTGACCTTCGTCCTCCCGCTCATCGCGCTGGTCGTGCTGGTGCGCACCGACGTGGTCGACCTGCCCGGTGCCGAGCGGCCCCCGGCCGCGCTCGCCGGGGTGCTGGCCCTGGCCGTGGCCTCGACCGGTTTCACCTCCCAGGCGATCGCCGTCGCGTTCGACCGCCGCTGGGGCGTGCTGCGCATGCTGGCCACCACTCCCCTGGGCCCGCGCGGCCTGCTGGCGGGCAAGGTGGGCGCGGTGCTGTGCGTGCTCGCCGTCCAGACGATCGTGCTGGTCGTCGTCGCAGCGGTCCTCGGCTGGCGGCCCCACGGCGGCCTGGGACTGGTGCTGGGCGTCGTCCTGCTCATGCTGCTCGGCGCGGCGGCGTTCGTCGCGCTGGCGATGCTCGTGGGCGGCACCCTGCGCCCGGAGGCCGTGCTCGCCGTCGCCAACCTCCTGTGGGTGCTGATGGCGGCCGGCGGCGGGCTCCTGCTCCCGGTGTCGACGCTGCCCGGACCGCTGCCGACGATCGTGTTCCTGCTCCCCTCGGGCGCCCTGGGCGAGGGACTGCGCACGCTGGCCACCACCGGCGTCCTCGACCTGGCCGCGGTGGCCGTGCTGGCGGTCTGGGCCGCGGCCGGCACCTGGCTCGCGGCCCGGTTCTTCCGCTGGGACTAGAAGGCCGATCCGTCCACGAGGTCCCGGAGGGCGCGCCGGCGTCGGCACGGTTCACGCGGGCGGGCCCGACCGCGGCCCGCGCGTGGCTCCTCCGGTGGGACCGAGACCACACCGGAGGGGCCGCACCGGGACCACCGGCGCGCGGGGTGGCCGACGTACCCTTGAGCCTGTGAGCACCACGACCGACGCCGCCCACCGCAGGGAACCCGGACCGGACAGCCCCGGACGTCCGCCCGGCGGCCACGCCGGCACCGCCCGGGTCGACCGGCTCACGTGGGGCCTGGCCGTGGCCAACCTGATCGCCCAGATCGGCATCATCGTCACCGGCGGCGCCGTGCGTCTGACGGGCTCGGGGCTCGGCTGCTCGGAGTGGCCGATGTGCGAGCCGGGCTCGTTCACGCCGGTCTTCCACGAGGCGACGTCGATCCACCCGTACATCGAGTTCGGCAACCGCACGATCACGGGCGTGCTCACCGTCATCGCCGTGGCGCTGCTGTGGGCCGTGTACCGGCGCGAGCCGGTCGCCTCCCGGCCCGGGGGTGTGAAGGCTCTTGCCTGGGTGGTCCTCGGCGGCATCGCGCTGCAGGCCGTCATCGGCGGGATCACCGTCTGGGTGGACCTCCACCCGGCGATCGTCGGCTCGCACATGCTGATCTCTCTCGCGCTGGTCGCGGTCTCCGCGTACCTGCTGGTGCGGCTGCGCTCGGCCGACGGGCCCGCGCGCCCGCTGCTGGCAGGGCCGGCCCGCGTCCTGCCCTGGCTGCTCGCGACGCTCGCCGCGCTGATGGTGGCGCTGGGGACGGTCGTCACGGGCACGGGTCCGCACTCCGGCGACGAGGACGCGGCGTTCCGCTACGCGCTCGACCCGCTGATCGTCACCCGCGCGCACGCCCTGTCGGTGTGGCTGTTCGTCGCCGTCGCCGTGGCCGGCGCCGTGCTGCTGCTGCGTCGGCGCACGGACCCGAGCCTCGACGGCGCCCGTCGAGCGTGGTGGTGGCTGCTGGCCGTCACCCTTGCCGAGGGCGTGATCGGCTACACGCAGTACTTCACCGGGCTGCCCGAGGTGCTGGTCGGTCTGCACATGCTCGGCGCCGCGCTGGTCGTGACCACGGCGACGTTCGCCTGCAGCGGCCTCTACTCCCGCTCGGAGTCCCACGCGCCGGCCGCGGCCGCCTCGGCGGCGTAGGTCCGGAAGTCCTTCGGTCGGCGGCCGGTGACCCGCTCGACCGTGTCGTCCGCCACCGCGTCACCGCTCCGGCGCAGCGCGTCGAAGGCAGCGACCTCCGCGAGCACCTCCGCGCGGTCCCGCCCCAGCCCGGTCATGACGTCGACGTAGGCCTCGGCGTCGCCCTGGTACCGAACCGGCCTGCCCACGGCCTCGGCGACGATCCCGACCGCCTCGCCGAAGCTCAGGGCCTCCGGCCCGCTCAGCTCGTACGTGCGGCCCTCGTGGCCCTCCTCGGTCAGCGCCGCGACCGCGACGGCGGCGACGTCGTCGGCGTCGTTGAGGGTCTGGCGCACGTCGCCCAGCGGGAGCACGACCTCGCCACCGGCCACCGCGTCCCGCAGGAAGCCCTCGTCGAAGTTCTGGTCGAGCCAGTCCGCGCGCACGACGGTCCAGCCCACGCCGGCGGCCTTGACGGTTGCCTCGGCGTCGAGCAGGCGCTGGTCGCCCATGACGTCGATGGCCTTGCTCGACAGCAGCACGAGACGTCTCGCGCCCTGCTCGACGGCGCGGCCGACGAACCGCGGGTCCACCTCGACGCCGTCCGGCGCCAGCAGGAACACGGTCCGGCAACCTGTCAGGGCTGCGTCCCACGTGTCCGGGTCCGTCCAGTCGAAGCGCACGGGGCCCGTGCGGGACGCGACCGCGACCTCGGACCCGCGGGCGCGGAGCTGGTTCACCACCCGTCGGCCGATAGTGCCAGTTCCGCTGGTGAGCAGGATGCGTTGGGTGCTCATGGACCGATCGAATCATCCACGGGTGACAGACCACCTTCGCCGGGAGCGGTCTTGAGCCCCGCTCGGGTGTCTCGCACCCGTAGCTGCCAGCCCGGCGCAGGCGGCATCCGCAGCCGGCGAGGTCGCTGAAGTGGTTGCTATGGCGACCACATCAGCGACCTCGCCGACGCAGGCCAGCGCAGCCAGTCGCCTGCCCAGCCCAGCGCAGCCAGTCGCCTGCCCAGCCCAGCGCAGCCAGTCGCCTGGCTTGCTCAGCGCAGCCAGTCGGAGCCGA
The DNA here is from genome assembly GCF_009193155.1 of Georgenia subflava. Lineage (GTDB taxonomy): Bacteria > Actinomycetota > Actinomycetes > Actinomycetales > Actinomycetaceae > Georgenia > Georgenia subflava. The sequence continues at coordinate 15,643 of NZ_VUKD01000003.1, read as the reverse complement.
CAGCGCGCAGCGGGGCCCAGTCCTGGGCCCGGGCGCTGGCCGCGGCGAGGATCCCGACGACGGCGCTCGGGTTGTGGATGCGCCCGGCGTGCACGGCGGTGACCGCCTCGCCCAGGGGCACCCAGACGAGCGGCATGTCCCGCTCCTCGTCCTCGCGGGCGTGGCGCTCGTCGTCGCCGACGTCGGTGAGGTCGCGGGCGAGGTAGACGCGCAGCGACTCGCTCGACCCGCCGGGCGTGGTGAAGTAGTCCACCAGCACGTCCCAGCGGGCGGCGCGCAGGTCGGCCTCCTCGTAGAGCTCGCGGGCGGCTGCGGCCTCGTAGTCCTCGCCGGCCACGTCGAGGAGCCCGGCCGGGATCTCCCAGAGCAGTGCGCGGACCGGGTGGCGGTACTGCTGGATGAGCAGGACCTCCTCGGCACCGGGCTCGCCGCGCATCGCGAGGATCGCCACCGCGCCGGGGTGGGCGAGGTACTCGCGCACGACCGGGGCGCCGTCGCCGGGGTCCAGCCGGACCTCGTCGGCGACGAGGTCGAAGACCCGGCCCTCGTGCAGGCGGGTGCTCGCGACCACCTCCCGGGAGGCGTCCCGGACGTCCTGCGGGGTCATGCCCCCTCGGTCTCCGACACCGCGCCGACCGGCACCTCGTGCTCACCCTCGCCGTGCTCCGGCGTCTCGACCTCGAGCAGGCGGGTGGCCCGCTGACGCTCCAGGGCCGCCCCGACCAGGCCGGCGAACAGCGGGTGCGCACGCGTGGGCCGGGACTTGAACTCCGGGTGGGCCTGGGTGGCGATGTAGTACGGGTGCTGGGCGCGGTCGAGCTCGACGAACTCGACCAGCGAGGAGTCGGGCGAGCGCCCGGAGACCAGCAATCCGGCCTCCTCCAGCGCGTCGCGGTAGGTGTTGTTGACCTCGTAGCGGTGCCGGTGCCGCTCGGTGACGCGCTCGGAGCCGTAGACCTCGGCGGCCAGCGACCCGGCGGACAGGACGGCCTCGTAGCGGCCCAGGCGCATGGTGCCGCCCAGGTCGCCCTCGCCGCCGACGATCGCGAGCTGCTCCTCCATCGTGGCCACCACGGGGTCGGGGGTGCCCGGCTCGAACTCGGTGGAGCTGGCCTCCGTCAGCCCCAGGACGTTGCGGGCCATCTCGATCACCATCGCCTGCAGGCCGAGGCAGATTCCGAGGGTGGGGACCTGGTTCTCGCGGGCGTGACGCAGGGCGCCGAGCTTGCCCTCGATGCCCCGCACCCCGAAGCCGCCGGGCACCAGCACGGCGTCGACGCCGTCCAGGGCCGCGCGAGCCCCCTCGGGGGTGTCGCACGTGTCGGACGGCACCCAGCGGATGTGGACCTTCGCGCGGTGGTGGAAGCCGCCGGCGCGCAGCGCCTCGGTGACGGAGAGGTAGGCGTCGGGCAGGTCGATGTACTTGCCGACCATGGCGATCTCGACGTGGTCCTTGGGGTGACGGACCCGCTCGAGGAGCCGGTCCCACACGGTCCAGTCGACGTCGCGGAAGCTCATGGCCAGGCGGCGGACCACGTAGGCGTCCAGACCCTCCGCGTGCAGCACGGCCGGGATCTCGTAGATGCTCGGGGCGTCCTGGCAGGTGATGACCGCCTCGCGGTCGACGTCGCACATCGAGGCGATCTTGGCCTTGACGCCCTCGGGGAGCTCACGGTCCGAGCGGCACACCACGGCGTCGGGCTGGATACCGATGGAGCGCAGCTCGGCCACCGAGTGCTGGGTGGGCTTGGTCTTCAGCTCGCCGCTGGCGGCCAGGTACGGGATCAGCGAGACGTGCAGGAAGAAGACGTTCTCGCGGCCGATGTCCTGCCTGACCTGGCGGGCGGCCTCCAGGAACGGCAGGGACTCGATGTCGCCGACCGTGCCGCCGATCTCCGTGATGATCACGTCGGGGGCCTCCTCGCCGTCGGCGGGCTCGGCCTGGGCGCGCATGCGCGCCTTGATCTCGTCGGTGATGTGCGGGATGACCTGCACGGTGTCGCCGAGGTACTCCCCGCGCCGCTCCTTGGCGATGACGGTGGAGTAGACCTGGCCGGTGGTGGCGTTCGCCTTGCCGGACAGCTCGACGTCGAGGAAGCGCTCGTAGTGGCCGATGTCCAGGTCGGTCTCGGTGCCGTCGTCGGTGACGAAGACCTCGCCGTGCTGGAACGGGTTCATCGTGCCGGGGTCGACGTTGATGTACGGGTCGAGCTTCTGCATCGTGACGCGCAGACCGCGGGCGCGGAGCAGGTGGCCGAGGCTCGACGCCGTCAGCCCCTTCCCCAGCGAGCTCGCGACGCCGCCGGTGACGAAGATCTGGCGGGGGATGCTGGCCTGGTTCCCGGGAAGCCGGGCGGAATGGTTGACCACGGACTTCGACACTAGCAGGCCGGACCCACGACACGCCCGGGAAGGACGCCTAGGGGCGCTGTGCCCTCGCCCACGTCAGGAGTAGACGGCGTGGAGCTGGGCGAGGACGTCCGCGGGGCCGGGCAGCCGGGCCGCCTGCGCGCGGGCGGCGTCCTGCAGGCGGGCGCGCAGGTCGTCGTCGGCCAGCACGTCCCGCACCGCCGCGGCCATCGCGGCGGCGTCCCCGCCGGGGACGAGCACCGCGGCGTCACCGGTGACCTCGGCCGTGCCGCCGACGTCCGTGGCGACCACCGCCGCTCCTGCGCGCAGCGCCTCCTGCACGGCGATGGGCTGGCCCTCCCACGTGGCGGTGGAGGCCACCACGTCGGCGACGGCGAGCAGCTCCGGGACGTCGTCGCGGCGGCCGGCGAGGAGCACCGGGAGGTCCTCCGCCCGGATGCGCCGGTCGAGCTCGGCGCGCAGCGGCCCGTCCCCCACCACGACCCAGCGCCACCCGGCGGTCGCGGCGGCGTGACGGCCCGGACGGGCGGCGCCCTCGGGCCCGGGGGCGGCGAGGCGTGCTGCGGCCTCGAGCAGGGTGCCCAGGCCCTTCTGCGGGGCGAGCCGGGCGACGGTGAGCACGAGCCGCTCTCCGTCGGCCAGCCCGAGCGTCCGGCGCACCGTGGCGGCGTCGACCCCGGCCGGCGGGCGGACCGGCGCCGGGACGAGGGCGCGGTCCACCTCGCGGGCGCCGCGGTCCCGCATGCGGGCGACGAGGTCGCCGCTGACGCCGAGGACCACGTCGGCACCGCCAGCCACGACGCGCTCGAGGACGGCGGAGACGCGCTGCACCCTCGCGCCGCCGACGGGGAGGTTGTGCAGCGTGACGACCAGCTTCGGGCGGTCCGGCAGGGTCCGCACGGCCAGGGCGGCGAGCGCGCCGGCGCGGAGCCCGTGGGCGTGGACGACGTCCGCCCCCGCCGCCAGCCCCCGCAGCCGTGCGACGGCGGCCAGGTCCTGCGGGCGGGGCCGGTCGGCGATGTCCACTACCGCGGTGCGGACCCGGCCGGCGCCGCGGGTGCCCTTGTGGCCGAGCGGGGCGAGCACCTCCGCGGGACCGGCCAGGACGACCCTCGTCGACGTCGTGCTGGGCAGGGCACCGGGCGGCTGCTCGCCGGCGGCGAGGAGGGCGCTGATCTCCCGCGCGTGGCGTGCGACGCCCCCGGCGCTCGACCCGGTCACCTGCAGCACCCGCATGCTCGTCCTCTTCCCTTCGGCAGGCCTCAGTATCGCTCAGCCCTTCCTGGCGGTCGCGCCGGGCTCCTGGGGCGACGCGTCGTGGGACCATCCCCGCACCCGCCAGGTGCCCCGGTCCAGCACGGTGACGGCCACCGCCGGCAGTGCGGCCCCGACCAGGGCACCGGCCAGGGCGCCGACCACCCCGCCACCGAGGCCCGTCCCCACCGCGTCGAGGGCGGCGTCGGCGACCAGGCGGCCCCCGACCGCGCCGAGCACGGCACCGGCGCCGGCGACGCCGATGGTGCGTGCCATGCCGGTCAGGACGCCCGGCCCGGCGGCGCGCCGCAGCGCGAGGAGGAGCAGGAGCCCCGCCACGACCATGCCGATGCTGGACGCCGCGGCCAGGGCGGTCAGCGTGGCGGGCCCGTCGCCGCCGTCGGGAGCGAGGACGAGGACACCGAGCCACGAGGCGAGGGAGACCACGCCCCAGCCGGTCGCCGTCGCCAGGACGGCGGCGCGCCCCTGGTCGACGGCGTACAGGGCTCGGCTGAGGTGGAAGATCAGGGCGTAGCCGACGATGCCGGGGGCGAACCAGGTGATCGCCGAGGTCATGCCGGCCATGTCGTCACGCAGGGAGAACACCGCCGTCGCGGCCGGGGCGACGGCGACCAGGATCGCCAGGCCGACCAGCGAGGCCGCCACCACCAGCCGTGTGGAGCCGGCGGCCATGACGGCGAAGCCGCCGCGGTCCCCGGTGCCGGCCCGCTCCGACAGCCGTGGGAAGACGGCCGTGGACAGGGGCACGGCCAGCACGGCGTACGGCAGGAAGTAGACCGCCTGGGCGTAGCTGTAGATGTTGATGGTGCCGGTCTCGCCGTAGGTGTTGGCGAGGTAGAGGACCACCAGGACGCTGAGCTGCTGGGCGAGCAGGGCACCGAGGCCGGCGGCGGCGAGGTGCCGGGCGCGCCGGGCCACGCCGGGCGGGAAGCGCAGGGCCGGTCGCAGGCGCACCCCCGTGCGCAGCACCGCGGGGAGCTGGCAGAGGCTCATCGCCGCGACGCCGGCGGTGGTCCCCCAGGCGAGCCAGGCGACGGCGCTCGTGGCCAGGGCGGCCGGGTCGTCCTGCCGTCCGGCGGCGAGGGCACCGAAGACGACGTACGAGCCGATGACGATCACCGAGGACAGCAGCGGCGCGAGCGCCGGCCAGAAGAACCTCTTCTGCGCCTGGAGCACCCCGGAGAGGATGACGCCGACGCCGTAGAGCGGTATCTGGAGCGCGAAGACCCGCAGGAACCTCTCGGTCAGCTGCCGCACGGCGGGATCGCCGTCGCCGCCGAGGAGCAGCCCGGCGACCGGGCCGGCCGTGAGGGCGACGAGCGCGGCCAGCGGGAGCAGGACGAGCAGCGCCCACCCGAGCAGCGCCGAGGCGGTCCGGTCGACGTCGGCCCGCAGGTGCCGCGCGAGCGGGACGGCCAGCAGGGGCACGACGGCGCCGGCCAGCGCCCCGCCGGCGGCGACCTCGAAGAGGACGTTGGGGATGCGGTTCGCCGTCTCGTAGGCCTGCGCGGAGGCGGAGGCGCCCAGCGTCCAGGACTGGACGAGCCAGCGCACGAAGCCGACCGCGCGCGAGAGCAGGGTGAGCACGGCGATCATGCCGGCGGCGCCCAGGACCCCGCCCGCCAGCCCGCGGATCCTCATGTCAGGACCGGCGGCCCAGGGCGTCGAGCCGGGACAGCGCCCCGGTGGTCTCGATGACCCGCGAGAAGCTGACCTTCTCGCTGAGCAGCGTCAGGGCGACGACGCCGGTCAGCGCGCCCACCCGCAGCGTCCGGGAGGGATGGGCGGCCAGTGCGGTGCCCACCAGGGCGCCGACGGCGTTGGCGCCTGTGTCGCCGAGCATGGTGACCTCGCCGAGGTCGTCGGGCAGGGCGGCCCCGGCCACCCCGAGAGCTGCCGCGGCGACGGCTGCGGAGCCTCTCGGAGCGGTCAGGGCGAGCGGGCCGGAGATGAGGGTGGCGACCTTCAGGGCGCGCCCGGGCCGCAGGTCGAAGAGGTTGTGCAGGTTCGCCGTGCCCGCCACGATCGCCGCTCCGGCGAGCGTCTCGGCGGCGTGGAGCACGGGGCCCGAGCGGCGCGGGGTGGCCAGGGCGGCGGCGAGCAGCGCGCCGGCTCCGATGCCGGCGATCTTCAGCGCGCCGGTGGTCACCCGGCCCCGGGCGAGGGCGCCGAGGTGCCCGCGCAGGCCCTTGGTGCGCTCGGCGGTCGTGTCCTCGCCGAGGTCGTCGACGAGCCCCATCGCCGCCCCGGCCGCGGCCGCCACGGCGCCCGCGGCGCAGGTGCGCGCGGTCGCACCGCCGGAGATCCCGGCCGCCGCGGCGCCCGCCCCCACGGCACCGGCCCCGACGGCTGCACCCCCGAGCAGCGTGACGGTCCGGCCGGCGTAGTTCGTGCGGTCCCACCGTGCTCGGCCGCCGGGCGGGCGGGACTCGAGCGCCGCCGCGGCCACGCTCGTGGCCGCGGCGCCCAGGAGGGCAGGCGGGATCAGCTCAGCGAGTCGGCTCATGCCGCACCGTCGGCCTGCTCCCCGGTGGCGGGCTCGCCGGCGGCCGCTGCCCCCCCGTCGGCCGCCGTCTCGCCGTCGGCCGGCTCGGCCCCCGACGTCTCCCCGTCGGCCGGCTCGGTCTCTGCGCCGTCGGCCGTCTCCTCCTCCGTCGGTCCGACGGGTTCCGGGGAGATGTCGACCCGCGGCGGCACCGGCTCCTCCGCCCCGGTCTGGAAGCCGTAGGCGTTGACGCTGCCGGATATCGCGACGGCGACGGCCAGCGGGCCGGAGATGGCGGCGGTGATCTCGCTGACCGAGTCGACGGTCGTGACCGTGCCCGCGGCCGTCTCGTCCGCCCGGAGGGCCGTGACGAGGTCGAGGTCGGTGACGGCGGAGCCGACGGTGACCGACCCGCGGCCGGTGGCGGCGAGGGCCTCGGCCAGGTCCACGTGGGCGGCGAGCACACGGGCGGCGGCCTCAGCCTCGTCGGGGTCGGCTTCCTCGTCGGGCACCTCGGCCGGCCTGGGGCCGACGAGGACCGTGGCGTCCGCCGGGGCGGACGGCTCGGCCGTCAGCGTGACGAGCGGCGCCTCTGCCGAGGTGAGCAGGTCGAGCAGGGTGGCGGCGTCGCTGCTGAGCGCGTCCTCACCCTCGCTGTCGGTCAGTGCGTGCCCGAGTGCGTGGCCGAAGATCGTCTCGGTGCCGGCGTCGTCGGCGGGGGCCGGGTCGAGGTAGCCGAGGAGCTGGCCGGCGAAGGTCTGACGGAACGACTCGGTCTCGGGGTCGGTCCACGCCTCGGTGACGGCGACCTCGCCGACGACCTCCGCGCCGGACTGGCCGAGACGGTCACGCAGGTTCTCGACGTCGTCGCCCACGGTGCCGGGCAGCGTCACGATCGCCACCCGCTGGTCGGTGAGCACGTCCTCGAGCAGGACCGGGGCCGAGGCCTCGAGGTAGGTGGTGCGCTCGGTGACGTTGACCTCCGCGGCCTCGAGCTCGCTGCGCAGCCGCTCACGGTCCGCACGCAGGTCCTGGACCTGGCCGGTGAGGGTGTCGCCGATGGTGTCCCGCAGCGGTCCCGCACCGAGGACGATCCCGACGGCGAGCGCCAGGAAGACGGCGATGAGGGAGACGAGGTGGTATCGGAAGTCGATCATCGGTTCTTCTCTCGAGCAGGGTCAGGTCGTCGGCGCGGATGGGGCCAGCCCCACCAGCGACCGGAAGAAGTTGACGACGTCGTCGAACCAGGCGCCGGAGAGGCCGAAGATCGTCTGCCCCACGTTCGTCGCCGCCAGGGCGACGAACAGCGCGAGGAGACCGGCCAGGGCGAGCAGGACGAGCTGCCACGTCGAGATCCGGGTGCGGTACAGGCGCGAGACGCCCTTGGCGTCGATGAGCTTGCCGCCCACCCGCAGCCGCGTGAGGAACGTCGACGCCATGCCGGAGCGGCCCTTGTCGAGGAACTCGATGAGGGTGTCGTGGGTGCCGACGGCCACGATCAGCTCGGCGCCGGAGTCGTCGGCGAGAAGCATCGCGATGTCCTCGCTCGTGCCGGTGGCGGGGAACACGACGTGCTCGACGCCGAGGTCCTCCATGCGCTTCTGGCCGGGGGCGCGACCGTCCCGGTAGGCGTGGACCACGATCTCCGCGCCCGAGGACAGGGCCTTGTCGGAGACGGAGTCCATGTCGCCGACGATCATGTCCGGCCGCAGGCCGGCCTCGAGGATCGCGTCGGCACCGCCGTCGACGCCCACGAGCAGCGGGCGGTACTCGCGGATGTAGGACCGCAGCATCGCGAGGTCCTCCTTGTAGTGGTACCCGCGCACCACCACCAGGACGTGCCGCCCCTCGAACGAGGTCCGTACCTTCGGCACGCCGATGCCGTCGAGGAGCAGCTCCCGCTCGCGGCGCACGTAGTCCATCGTGTTCGCCGCGAACGCCTCGAGCTGGGTGGACAGGCCCTCCCGGGCCTCGGCCATGTTGGCCTCGATCACCTCGGCGTCCTGCACGGTGCCCTCGGCCACGAGCGTCGCGCCGGAGCGGACCTCGGCCCCCTCGACGCTGAGCAGCTGGCCCTCGCGCACGGACATGATCGCCGGGCCGAGGTCGTCCACGAGCGGGATGCCGGCCTCGAGCAGGATGCCGGGGCCGAGGTTCGGGTATCGCCCGGAGGTGGACCTCGCGGCGTTGAGGACGGCGAGCGGCCGGCAGGCGACGAGCGCCTCGGCCGAGACCCGGTCGATGTCCTCGTGGTCGATGACGGCGATCTCGCCGGGCTTCAGCCGCTTCGTCAGGTTCTTGGTGCGGGCGTCCACCCGGGCAGGCCCGGTGGTCCCGGACCCGTCGACGACGTCGCGCCGACGCCGGAAGAGTGCACTCACCGCCTCATAGTTGCACGGCCGCACTCTCGAGGAGCTCAGCGGCGTGCCGACGGGCGGTGTCCGACTCGTCCTGCCCGGAGAGCATCCGGGCGAGCTCGCGCAGCCTGTTCTCGCCGTCCACGCGGATCACGTCGGTCGCCGTGACGACGTCCTGCGAGCCCGGTGTGTTCTTGCTCACCACGAGGTGCCGGTCGGCGAAGGCGGCGACCTGCGCGAGGTGCGTGACGACGACCACCTGAGCGCCGCGCGCGAGCTGGGCGAGGCGGCGTCCGACCTCGACGGCGGCACGGCCGCCGACCCCGGCGTCGACCTCGTCGAAGACGAAGGTGCGTCCCGTCCCCTCGGCCGGTGCGGCCCCGGCGAGCGCGACCTCGATGGCGAGCATGACACGCGAGAGCTCACCGCCGGAGGCACCCTGGCCCAGCGGCCGGGCGGGCGCGCCGGGGTGGGCGGCGAGGAGGAGCTCGACGGACTCTGCGCCGTGGGGACCGAGCTCGTCGAGCGGGGTCAGGCGTGCGCTCAGATGGGCACCGGTCATGGCGAGCCCGGCGAGCTCGGCGTCGACCTCCTCGGCGAGGCGCTCGCCGACGGCGGCGCGGGACGCGCTCAGGGCCGCCGCGGCCTCGACGGCCTCGCCCTCCGCCCCGCCCAGCTCCGCGCGCAGGCGTTGTGTCGTGTCCTCGGGCCCGTCGAGGTAGGCGAGCCGCTCGCGGGCCTGCTCGGCCCAGGCCAGGGCGGCGTCGACGTCGGGCCCGTGCAGGCGGGTGAGCTCGGTCAGCGCGGCCCGCCGCTCGTGCACCCAGGCCAGGCGGTTCGGGTCGGCGTCGAGGGAGGTCAGGTACGAGGAGAGCTCGGTCGCGACGTCGGAGACGAGGTAGGACGCCTCGGCCAGGCGCGACGCCCAGCCGTCGAGCGTGGCGTCGTCGCGCGCGCCCTGCTCGAGGCTGCGCCGGGCGTCGTCGAGCAGGGTGGTGGCGTCGAGCACCTCGGGGCCGCCGGCGTCGTCCCCGCCGGTGAGGGCCTGGTGGGCCCGTCCGGTGGCCGCCCGCAGCTCCTCGACGTTGCCGAGCCGGGCCGCCTCGTCGCGCAGCGCGTGGTCCTCCCCGGGCTGGGGCTCGAGGGCGTCGACCTGCTCGAGGCCGGAGCGCAGGCGCTCGATCTCCTGCTCGCGCTCACCCGCGGCCTGCTCCCACCGGGCCAGCTCTTCGCGCGCGGCGACGAGGTCCGCCCAGGCCCGTCGGTAGGTCTCGAGGAGTGCGGCGTGCGGCTCGCCGCCGAAGGCGTCCAGGGCCGCGCGCTGCTGCGCCGGTGCGCGCAGCCGGAGCTGCTCGGACTGCCCGTGGACGGTGACGAGCTGCTCACCGATCTCGGCGAGCACCGCGTACGGCACGGTACGCCCGCCCAGGTGTGCGCGGGAGCGGCCGGAGACGGGCACGGTGCGGGCGGCGATGAGCTCGCCCTCCTCGACGGCGGCGCCGGCCTCGTCGGCCCGCCGGGCGGCGGGTCCGGCGGGGTCGACGGTGAAGGTGCCCTCCACGACGGCCCGCTCGGCGCCCGTGCGCACGAGGACCGGGTCGGCCTTGCCGCCGAGGAGGAGGTCGAGGCTGGTGAGCACCATGGTCTTGCCGGCCCCGGTCTCGCCGGTGATGACGGTGAAGCCGGGCGCCAGGTCCAGCTCGGCGGCCGCGATGACGCCGAGGTTCTCGATCCGTACCTGTTCGATCACGGCCGCTCCCTGCCGCCTCGCCATCCCTGCACCGGCAGGTCGAACTTGGCGACGAGCCGGCCGGAGAAGGGAACCTCGTTCAGCCGGGCGAGGCGCACCGGGTGCGCACCGCGGCAGACGGTGATCCGGGAGCCCGGCGGGGCGTCGATGGTCCGGCGGCCGTCGCACCACACCACGGCGCCGGCGTCGCCGTAGGGCAGGACCTCGACCTCGAGCACGGACGCCGGCCCCACGACCATCGGCCTGGCGAAGAGCGCGTGCGCGGCGATCGGGACGACGAGCAGCGCCTCCACGTCCGGCCACACGACGGGTCCGCCGCCGGAGAACGCGTACGCGGTGGAGCCGGTGGGGGTGGCGAGCACGACCCCGTCGCACCCGAAGGTCGACACCCCGAGCCCGTCGACGCCGATGGCGGCCTCGACCATGCGGGCTCGGGCGCTCTTCTCCACCGCCGCCTCGTTGATGGCCCACCCGCCGCGCTCCTCACCCGTTGGGGTGGTGACCACCACGTCGATGGTCATGCGCTCCTCGACGGTGTAGTCCTCGGCGACGGCGCGGGCGACGACGTCGGGCAGCGTCTCGGGCTCCGCCTCGGCGAGGAAGCCGACGTGGCCGAGGTTGATGCCGAGGAGCGGCACGTCGTGGACGCGGGCGACCTCCGCGGCGCGCAGGATGGTGCCGTCGCCGCCGAGCACCATGACGAGCTCGGCCCCCTCGGCGGCGCCGTCGCGCACCACCTCGATGCCGTGCTGGCGCAGGTCCTCGCTGACCCTGTCGGCAGCGGTGACAGCCTCGGGTCTGCCCTCGTGCGTGATGACGAGGATGCGTCTGCTCATGGCCCCTCCCCCTCGGGCTCGTGCGACCGCCCGGCGGGACCGGTGCGGACGGCGTCGGCGACGGCGTCGGCGAGTGCCTGGCCGCGCAGCGCGCGCGGATGCTCACGCCGCAGGGCGACGAAGTACTCGACGTTGCCGGACGGGCCCGGCAGCGGGCTCGGCACGACGGCCCAGGTGTCCAGCCCCAGCTGTGCGGCGGCTGCCGCGACGTTCAGCACCGACTCCTCGTGCAGGGCGGTGTCCCGGACCACCCCGCCGTGGCCGAGGCGCTCCTTGCCGACCTCGAACTGCGGCTTGACCATGAGCAGCAGGTCGGCCGCGGGCGCGGCGCAGCGACTCAGCGCCGGCAGCACGAGCGTCAGCGAGATGAAGGACATGTCGCCGACGACGACCTCCGGCGCCGGCGCCACCTGCTCGGGCTCGAGGGTGCGCACGTTGGTGCGGTCCAGGACCGTGACACGCGGGTCGGACTGCAGGGTCCAGGCGAGCTGGCCGTACCCGACGTCGACGGCGACGACGTGCTCGGCCCCCCGGCGCAGGAGCACGTCGGTGAAACCCCCCGTGGAGGCGCCGGCGTCGAGACACCGGCGCCCGGTCACGACGGGCGCGGCAGGACCGAGCGCGTCGAGCGCACCGGCGAGCTTGTGGGCGCCGCGGGAGACGTAGTCGTCGAGCGACGGGGTGTCGACCCGGACGGCCTGGGCGGGGTCGACCTGCCGGGCGGGCTTGGTGACGACCTGGCCGTCGAGCAGGACGTGCCCGGCGGCAAGGAGCTCGGCAGCGTGCTGGCGCGACCGGGCGAGCCCCCTCCTGACCAGCTCGGCATCGATGCGGACGAGTCGGGCCACGTCAGCTCTCGGCACTGCTCAGGCGGTCCGACAGGTGCTCGTGGATGGCGTCGAAGACGGCGACCTGATCGGCGAGGGCGGAGCTGTCGATGTCGTCCAGGAGCGTGAGCGGGTCCTCCGTGGGCAGGCCGGCACCGGGCCGCTCGGCGGAGGTCTCTTCCATCCCTCGTTCCTTCCTCGTGCTCGGGTCGCGCACTGGAAGGCTATCGCGGCGCGACGACCTCCAGCGCTGGCACCTGCTCGGCTGTGAGTCCGGTCCCTCCGTCCGCCGCCTCCCACGCCGCCGCAGCGAGGCAGCGCCAGGCGTCGAGCGAGACGGTGACGGGCGAGCTGTCGGCCTCCAGCGCGATGGTGCGCTCACCGACGCGCATCTCCAGGTGCGGCTCCGTGCCGGCGATCCGGGCGGCCGCCGCACCGCAACGCCACCAGCCGTCGTCGTCACGGAGGGGCGCCGGGTGCGGCTCGACGAGCCCGCGCAGGTCCAGCGCCAGGAAGCTCGGACGCTCCTCCGGCACGGCCAGCACCACGTCCCGGGCGTCGCTGACGCCTGTGAGCACGTGCAGTCCCGGGATCCCGGCCGCACGCGCACCGGCGAGGTCGGTGTTGAGACGGTCACCCACGGCGAGCGGACGGCTGCTGCCGGCTCGGGCGACCGCCTGGTGGAAGATCTCCGGCTCCGGCTTGCCCGCGGAGACGGGGACGACGCCGGTGGCGTTGGTGACGGCGGCGACGAGAGACCCGTTCCCCATGGCCATCCCGCGCTCTGTGGGCAGGGTGGCGTCCAGGTTGGTCGCCACGAACCGGGCCCCGGCACGGATCGCGTAGACCGCCTCGGTCAGATCGCGCCAGCCGACGTCCGGGGAGAATCCCTGGACGACGGCGGAGGGGTCGTCCGCCGCGCTCTCGGCGAGCCGGAAACCGGCCTCGACGAGCGCGGAACGCAGGCCGGCTCCCCCGACGGGGAGCACGACCGAGTCCCGAGGAAGGTCCTGGGAAAGGATCGCGGCGGCGGCCTGCGACGAGGTCATCACCTCGTCCGTGCGCGCGGGGATCCCCAGCCCGACGAGCTGGTCTGCCACCGTCTTCGGCTCGCGCGCCGCGTTGTTCGTCACGAACATCATGCGCTGCCCGAGCTCGCGTGCGGTGGCGACCGCCTCGTCCGCACCGTCCACGGGTTGGTCCCCGCGGTAGCAGACGCCGTCGAGGTCCATCAGGGCGACGTCGTAGGCCGCGGCGAGGGGCTCGGTGGAGGCCAGCAGGCCCCGTGCCTCAGTCATGCCCGCTCCTCCGGCGCGGCCTCTCCGAGGCCCGGCTCGAGCTGCTCCGACGGCTCCGTCTCCGGTTCGTCGTCGGCCTCCGCTGCGTCGTCGGCCTCCTCTGCGGTACGCGCGGGGTCGGAGTCCGGCTCGTCGAGGTCCGCGGCGCCTTCGGATCCGGTCTCGTCAGACTCATCGGTAGCGCCGTCAGACTCATCAGTAGCGCCGTCAGACTCGTCGGCAGCGTCGTCAGACTCGTCGGTATTCCCGGCGGGTCCTACGGCGGTCGCGGAGTCGGCCGCCAGGTCCTCGTCGTCCCCGAGGTCCATCACGACGATGTCCTCCTCGGGCTCCGGTCCGGCCGCGGCGCGTACGGCCTGCGCCTCATCGGCGCGCCCGAGCTCGTCGAGGCGCTCGGCGCGGACCAGGGAAACACGGCGTTCGAGCTCTGGTTGGGTGATCCGACCGACGAGGGCGGACTCGAGGACCAGCAAGCCGGCCTCGTGCTCGCCGAGGTCGGCCCGGGCACCGCTCGCAACGATGGCGAGCTCGACGCGATCCTCTTCGGACAGCGACTTCGGGTCCGTCTCGGCGACGATGCTGAGCGCGCGCTCGGGCCGGCCCAGCCCGCGTTCGCAGTCTGCCTCCATGGGGCGGTGCGCATCGATCCCCGACAGCCGGCGCACGGTGCGGAGCTCACGGAGAGCCTCCGCGTAGTTCCCCGTGGCGTAGGCGGTCAGGGCAAGCGCCTCGCGCACGACGTCCACGCGACCCGCTCGACGCATGGCAGCCTGGGCGTGCTCGTACGCGACGTCCGGCTCGTGGTCGATGAGGCGTCCGGCCATCACGAGGTGCCGCGCCACGAGGTCGGCGTTGTTCTTGCCGAGGGTCCTCAGGCGGGCACGCGCACCCCGGTCGAGCATCTGAGGTTCGACGTCCTCGGGAATGTTCGGTTCGTCGGGGCGGTCGTCCCTGCGGTCGAACCGCTCGGTGTGTCCGTCGGCCGGACGCGAGAAGCCGCCTCCGCGCCTCTCAGCGTCCCGACGGGGTCCGCCGCTGCGCCCGCCGCCCTGGAAGCCGCGGTCACCGTCGCGGCGGGGATAGCCCCCCTCACGCCGGTCACCGTCACGGCGGGGCGCGCCACCACGACGCTCAGCCCCCTGGTAGCCACCCTCACGACGGTCGCCATCCCGACGGGGATACCCGCCCTCACGACGGTCGCCATCACGACGGGGCGCGCCACCACGACGCTCCGCCCCCTGGTATCCGCCCTCACGACGGTCACCATCACGACCGGGATACCCACCCTCACGACGGTCACCGCCACGACGGGGCGCGCCACCACGACGCTCCGCCCCCTGGTATCCGCCCTCACGACGGTCACCATCCCGGCGGGGATACCCACCCTCACGACGGTCACCATCCCGGCGGGGATACCCACCCTCACGACGGTCACCATCCCGGCGGGGATACCCACCCTCACGACGGTCACCATCACGACGGGGCGCGCCACCACGACGCTCAGCACCCTGGTAGCCACCCTCACGACGGTCACCATCCCGGCGGGGATACCCACCCTCACGACGGTCGCCATCACGACGGGGCGCGTCGCCGCGACGCTCGCCGCCCTGGTAACCACCTCGGCGCTCACCATCGCGGCGTGGATAACCGCCCTCACGACGGTCAGCATCACGACGGGGCGCGGCGCCGCGACGCTCAGCACCCTGGTAACCGCCCTCACGACGCTCACCATCACGACGGGGATAACCCCCCTCACGACGGTCGCCATCACGACGCGGCGCTTCGCGACGCTCTCCGCCCTGGTGCCCACCTCGGCGCTCACCGTCACGGCGCGGATAGCCGCCCGATCGCCCGCTCTGGCCGCGCTCGCTCTCGTCGCGTGGCGACGACGGCCGCGCAGCTCCCCTCGCCTGACGACGCTCCGCTCGCTCACGGAACGCAGACGAGGCTGGCTGCTGCGGGTCAAAGCGCCGCGGCTCGCCCTTGGGTGCACCGGAACGGCGACTGTCGGAGCCTCCGCGACCGGATTCCTCGCGACGGGGACGCTTGGCGTCCTCTCCCTCGTGCTGGCTCGACATGAGTCCCTCTATTGGTTTGGTGAGGCCGCAACCGCTGGGGCCCGGCTGGTGCGAAGTCAATTCTGCGGAAACGCCAAGAAGGCCGCAACTGTGAAGTTGCGGCCTCCTTGGAATGGGTGTTCGGCGGTGTCCTACTCTCCCACACAGTCTCCCGTGCAGTACCATCGGCGCTGAGGGGCTTAGCTTCCGGGTTCGGAATGGGACCGGGCGTTTCCCCCTCGCTATGACCGCCGTAACTCTATGGAGATGTTCGACCCAACCAACTGGTTGTAGGGGCGTATCTCGGGAACCGTACAGTGGACGCATAGCATTCTTGTTTCTTCCAAAACAGTGTTTTGGTGTGTGGTAAGTTGTCGGCCAATTAGTA